>NZ_JACIDK010000021.1 GCF_014196295.1 Phenylobacterium haematophilum | reverse complement strand
GCAGGGGAATCGCATATGGCGGTGGAGTCGAAATTTTAGTTCGAAGCGGACTCTGCAGGCGTCTCCTTGGTGTGAGGAGGCGGCGGATTGGAGAGGTTTGCGGATTATTTCGGGCAGGTGGTCGATCCGCGGGCGAGTAACGCCCGACATGACCTGCTGGAGCTGATGTTCGTGGCGCTGGCGGCGGTGCTGTGCGGCGCGGAGGACTGCACCGACATGGCCGAGTTCGCCGAGGCGAAGCAGGATCTGCTGCGCCAGGTCGTGCAGCTGGAACATGGAGCCCCGAGCCACGACACGTTCAGCCGGGTGTTCCGGCTGCTGGAGCCAGAGCCTTTCGAGGCCGCCTTCGCGAAGTTCACGCGCGCCTTTGCTGGAGCGCTGGAGGGTGTCGTGGCGATCGACGGCAAGGCGTTGCGCGGGGCCTACGAGCGCGGGCGCAAGGCCACGCCACTGCATCTGGTCAACGTGTGGGCGGCTGAGGCTCGGCTGGTGATCGGCCAGCGCCTCGCCCCGGGCCGCAACGAGGTCCTGGGCGCCCAGCAGGCCCTGGCGCTGCTCAGGCTCGATGGCTGTATCGTCACCGCCGACGCCCTGCACTGCCGGGCCGATACCGCCCAGGCGATCCTCGACACCGGCGCCGACTATGCCCTGGCCCTGAAGGCCAACCAGCCGACCCTGCTGGCCCAGGCCGAGGCCCTGATCGCAGCCGCCGATCCGGCCACCGAAGCGGTGAGCGGCCCCGCCAAGGCTCACGACCGGATCGAAGGCCGCACCGCCATCGTCGTCGCCGCTCGGGGCATAGACTTTCCCGGCCTCGCCGCCGTCGCCCGCGTGGAGACCTATCGCAAGACCGCCGGCGAGCCCGAGCCGGTGATCGTGCGATGGTATCTGCTCTCGACCCAACTCTCAGCCGAGCGGATGCTCGCCGTGGCCAGAACCCACTGGACCATCGAGAACCAACTCCACTGGGTGCTCGACGTCGCCTTCGACGAAGACCGCGTCCGCAGCCGCAAGGACAATGCCCCTCAGAACCTCGCCCTCATCCGCAAGCTCGCCCTCAACATCGTCCGCCACCACCCCGCCAAGGGCTCGATGAAGACCAAGATCAAGCGCGCCGGGTGGGACAACGCCTTCCTGCTCTCCATGCTCGGCCATATGCGATAGCCCTGCC
>NZ_JACIDK010000020.1 GCF_014196295.1 Phenylobacterium haematophilum | reverse complement strand
GGCGGGCGGTCGCGCAGCGGAGCTTGGAGAAGGGCGGCGGATTCCTCGGCCTGTTCCGCCGCCGGTGAACCGCCTGCCACCTTGGCGTCCATCGAAGGCGACCCGGCCGTAAGGACCGGACGCCGCGGGGTTTGAGGGGCAGCGCCCCTCGGCCGCGTAGCGGCAATCCGGGGCACCCGGCGAGCTTCTTTGCGCAGCAAAGTATAGTGAGTACACCTTCCTTTCTGTCAGGCCGCCGCTATGGTGGCCCATGTCCTACGCCATCCTTCGCGTCGAGAAGCTCAAGACGCCCGGCAACATCGCCGGTTCGCTCGCTCACACCTTCCGCACCAGGGAGACCCCCAACGCGGATCTGTCGCTAGCGTCGCTGAACGAACATCACGGCCCGCAGACCCCGGAAGCGGTGATGGCGAGCATTCGTGACGCTCTGCCAGAGAAACGACGCTCAGACGCCGTTCTCTGCCTAGAATACTTCATCGGAGCGAGCCCAGAGCACTTCAAGCACGATGATGGCCGTCAGTATTTTGATGACGCTCGCAAGTGGTTGGAGGCCCGTCATGGGGCTGAAAACGTCATCAGCACCCACGTTCACCGCGACGAAACTTCGCCGCACATGGTCGCCTACGTGGTTCCTCTAGTCGACGGCCGATTGAACGCGAAACAGTTCACCGGCGGCAAGACCGCGCTGTCGAAGATGCAGACCGAGTTCGCCCAGGAGGTCGGCCGACAGCACGGCCTCGAGCGCGGGATCGAGGGCAGCAGGGCGACCCACCAGACGATCAAGGAGTTCTACGCCCACCTCGGACAGGTCGAGCAGCAGGTGGCGAGTATCGTCATCCCGACCGAGCGCGAAGTGGTCCACAAGGGCCTTCTGACCTCGACCCTGGAAGCGGACGACGCCTACGCCCAGCGTGTCGCCAATGTGGCCGTGAACGGATGGCTCCGGCGCTCAAAAAGGCCGCCCAGACGGACCTGATCGCCAAGCGGGAGCGGGAACAGGCCCGCGCCGTGAACCACCACAAGCACCAGGCGGCCGAGGCCCGAAAGAGCCTGGCCAAGTGGGAGCGCCTGGTGAGCGGTCTAGCCCCCGACCAGGTGGCCCAGCTGCTCGCCACCGTGGAGCGCCAGGCCGAGCGGATGCGGGAGGCCGCACGGGTCGTGGTCGGCTGGCTGCGGGGCGGTAGGGCCGAGGTGGACGGCCGCTACACCCTCACCATCCAGGAGCGAGGGACCGGGAAGACCGTGGAGATGGTCCACCGGAACGAGCGGGTCGCGGAGCGGTTGAACGAGGCCGGCGTGAAGATCGGAGATCTGGTCGAGGTCAGTCAGGCCGGCGACGCCAAGATCCTCGAACGGGGCCAGCAGCAGACCCAGGAGAGGGACCCCGGAAGGGGGCGCTAGGCTAGAATTGAATTTTCGGCTGAATTTTTCGATCAACCCCTTACGGAGCAAGGTGTTGATGAGGGTCTTCCCCCCCTCTGTATGCCCCCCGTGTTACCAGACGGGGGCTGGCCCTTCAGCAAGGGTCTAACGCCAAGGGGGAGGGCCTACTTGTGGGCGTTGTTCCGATCCGCCGCGCGGCGGACCAGGGCGAGAAATCCATACCAAAGGATGATGGGGATCGCCGCCACCCCGGTGACGAGGACGAAGCTCTTAACGAGCCAGAGCGGGTCCTCGGTGCTGATCGACAACCAGTCTGCCATGGTGCTGTCACTCCCCGCCTTCGCGCTGCCGAATGAGGCTTTCTAGGACACCTAGGGCCACCGTGCGACCGGGCGAGGCGTGCCAATGCTCGACGCGGTCGTGCAGGGCGTGCAGTTCCTCCGCGGTGGCGGTGTGCATCCAATCACGCAGGATCGCGGGCAGGCTGCTATCGGGTTTCACAACGGCTCCTCCGCGATCTCCGTTCGAAATCATCCTACCACCTTTCGCCCGCTGCAAGATCGGCCCGGCCGCCCTGCGGTCGCCCGCATCCGACCTCCCAGCGGGCTACAGGAGGCCCAGGAAGCCCCTTCAGGGGGTCGAGGCGTCAGATCACCCCCAGCACCCCGAAAAGCCCTCTACGGCCGTCCTGGCGGCTCGGAGCGGCCGGTTGTCCACAGACGGGGGTTTGGGGGGGAGAGAAGTCGTCCGTCCGCCAGCGTTTTGGTTCGCGCTGCCGGACGACTTCTCGACTTCTAGGGTGATCTCCTACGCGCGCGCGCATTGGGAGGGGCTTTACGTCCCGCCGGGCGGGACTTACTAGTCCCATCACACGGTAGGTAATCGGAGATTCGCCCACATGCCCGCCCAGCTCGTGAAACTCCGCACCAAGGCCGACCGCCTGAAGACGGATCAGGCCGAACAACTACGTCAGTTGGTGCTAGATTTCCCGGACCTGCCGCAGCGGGCGGTCGGGGAACTGATCGCCACCATTGACCGTCAGACCGCCTCCAGGAGTGGATGGACCTTCGTCATGATCAGCCCCGAACAGAACGCCGCCGTCGTGGACTGGCTGTCCAGGAACAGCGGCCGGCCCCTGGTCGCCATGCGGCTCTGGGCGGTGCTGTTCAGCAACCTTCGCACCGACACTGGCGAGATCGTGCAGACCCGCGACGAACTGGCGGAGTTGGTTGGTGAAACGCCCAACCACGTGAGCGAAATCATGGGCGAGCTGGCGACGATCGGCGCGATCAGCCGCCGGCGCGAGAAGGTCGCTGGGATGCGTGGACCGGGCCTGGTTCGGTATTTCATGAACCCCAAGGTCGGCACGCATCTGACCGGCGCCGCCCGCGACAAAGCCCAGACCGATTCAGCCCCCCTGTTGGCGTTGATCAATGGCGGCCGAGCGCCGTCCTAGGGTTCGAACACCCCTTCGATCGAAGAGTTCGAAATGCCTGAAGTTCGAATGTCCTTGGCCGAAGCCGGCGCGATACTCCGCATCGCCCCCAACAGCGTCCGCTCTCGCTGGAAGGCAGGAAAGCTAAGGGGCGACCGCGACAATGAAGGCCGGATTTGGGTGTGGCTCGACCCGGCCGCCCCGCCTTCGAAATCGCGACCTTCGAACCCTTCGATAGAAGGTTCGAACAGCGGGCAGGTCGAAGCCCTTGAAGCCCACATCGTCACCCTCAGAGAGCAGCTTGCCGGCGCAACCGCCGAGCTTGCGACCCTGCGGCCGCGAGCGGCGGAGCGCGACCGACTGGAGGCGGAGGCCGTGGGGCTGAGGGTCCAGGTGGAGATGCTTCAGACGGACCGCGCCGAGTGGCGGGCGGTCGCGCAGCGGAGCTTGGAGAAGGGCGGCGGATTCCTCGGCCTGTTCCGCCGCCGGTGAACCGCCTGCCACCTTGGCGTCCATCGA
>NZ_JACIDK010000019.1:2500-5692 GCF_014196295.1 Phenylobacterium haematophilum | reverse complement strand
AACCTTGGGTGCGGGGACAGGATTTGAACCTGTGACCTTCAGGTTATGAGCCTGACGAGCTACCGGGCTGCTCCACCCCGCGTCAGGGTGTCGTGTGATTGAGTATTGAAGGGTTGTTTGACGTATCCGTTTGGTAGACCTGGCGGCGACCTACTCTCCCGCGCCTTAAGACGAAGTACCATCGGCCCAGAGAGGCTTAACGACCGAGTTCGGGATGGGATCGGGTGGGGACCTCTCGGTATAACCACCAGGTCAACGAAACGGATACGTTGAAGAGAGAAGACATCAAGCAAAGCGCATTAGTCATGAGTTTGACTAAGAACGATCAAGCCTATCGAGCGATTAGTACCAGTAAGCTGCATGCGTCGCCGCACTTCCACACCTGGCCTATCAACGTGGTGGTCTACCACGGCTCTCGGCGAAGCCTTGTTTTGAGGTTAGTTTCCCGCTTAGATGCTTTCAGCGGTTATCTATTCCACACTTAGCTACCCTGCTGCGCAGCTGGCGCCACGACAGGTCCACCAGAGGTGTGTCCATCCCGGTCCTCTCGTACTAGGGACAGATCCTCTCAAGCTTCGTACACCCACGGCAGATAGGGACCAAACTGTCTCACGACGTTCTGAACCCAGCTCACGTACCACTTTAATCGGCGAACAGCCGAACCCTTGGGACCTGCTCCAGCCCCAGGATGTGATGAGCCGACATCGAGGTGCCAAACTTTGCCGTCGCTGTGGACGCTTGGGCAAAATCAGCCTGTTATCCCTAGAGTACCTTTTATTCGTTGAGCGATGGCCCTTCCACGCAGAACCACCGGATCACTATGGCCGACTTTCGTCTCTGCTCGACTTGTCAGTCTCGCAGTCAGGCGGGCTTATGCCATTGCACTCGTCGAGCGATTTCCGACCGCTCTGAGCCCACCATCGCGCGCCTCCGTTACACTTTGGGAGGCGACCGCCCCAGTCAAACTGCCCGCCACGCCATGTCCCGAACCCGGATAACGGGCTGCGGTTAGACGTCAGCGACAACAAGGGTGGTATTTCAAGGATGGCTCCGCCGGAACTGGCGCCCCGGTTTCATAGCCTCCCACCTATCCTACACATGTTGCCGCTAACGCCAAGGCGAAGCTGCAGTAAAGGTTCATAGGGTCTTTCCGTCTGACCGCGGGAACCCCGCATCTTCACGGGGAATTCAATTTCGCTGAGCCTATGCTGGAGACAGTGGGGAAGTCGTTACGCCATTCGTGCAGGTCGGAACTTACCCGACAAGGAATTTCGCTACCTTAGGACCGTTATAGTTACGGCCGCCGTTTACCGGGGCTTCAATTCGGAGCTTGCACCCCTCCTTTTAACCTTCCGGCACCGGGCAGGCGTCAGACCCTATACGTCGCCTTGCGGCTTCGCAGAGCCCTGTGTTTTTGATAAACAGTCGCTACCCCCTGGCCTGTGCCACTCTCATCTGGTTGCCCAAAAGAGAGTCACGCTTATCCCGAAGTTACGCGTGCAATTTGCCGAGTTCCTTCAGCATAGTTCTCTCAAGCGCCTTGGTATACTCTACCTGTCCACCTGTGTCGGTTTCGGGTACGGTCTCCGTTGGGGTTATTTCCAGGAACTCCTTCACTGCCAGGACAATCCAATAAGCCCTGACAATTTACGGAATTCGTCACCTCCAACTGGCCCAGGAATATTCACCTGGTTCCCATCGACTACGCCTTTCGGCCTCGCCTTAGGGGCCGGCTAACCCTGCGCAGATTAGCTTTACGCAGGAACCCTTGGACTTTCGGCGAGAGTGTCTCTCACACTCTTTGTCGCTACTCATGTCAGCATTCTCACTTCCGATACCTCCAGCCAGCCTCACGACTGACCTTCACAGGCTTACGGAACGCTCCGCTACCGCGTGCTTACGCACACCCATACCTTCGGCGACTGGCTTGAGCCCCGTTACATTTTCCGCGCAGGATCGCTTGACCAGTGAGCTGTTACGCTTTCTTTAAATGATGGCTGCTTCTAAGCCAACATCCTGGTTGTCAAAGCAATCCCACATCGTTTCCCACTTAGCCAGTACTTGGGGGCCTTAGATGATGGTTAGGGTTGTTTCCCTTTTCACGACGGACGTTAGCACCCGCCGTGTGTCTGCCAGATAGTTCTCTTGGGTATTCGGAGTTTGGTTAGAATTGGTAGATCTCGCGACCCCCGCATCCATCCAGTGCTCTACCCCCCAAGGAATTCGTCTGACGCTCTACCTAAATAGATTTCGCGGAGAACCAGCTATGTCCAGGTTTGATTGGCCTTTCACCCCTATCCACAAGTCATCCCAGAATTTTTCAACATTCACGGGTTCGGTCCTCCAGTAAGTGTTACCTTACCTTCAACCTGCTCATGGATAGATCACCTGGTTTCGGGTCGTCATGCGACGTACTTATTCGCCCTATTCAGACTCGCTTTCGCTGCGCCTACACCTATCGGCTTAAGCTTGCACGGCACATGAAGTCGCTGACCCATTATACAAAAGGTACGCCGTCACCACGCGAGGTGGCTCCGACTGCTTGTAGGCTTCCGATTTCAGGTTCTATTTCACTCCCCTCGTCGGGGTGCTTTTCACCTTTCCCTCACGGTACTTGTTCACTATCGGTCATTGAGGAGTACTTAGGCTTGGAGGGTGGTCCCCCCATGTTCAGACAGGATTTCACGTGTCCCGCCCTACTCGAGTCTGTCGCTAATTGACGCCTACGGGGCTATCACCCGCTATGGCCGATCTTTCCAAATCGTTCGGCTTTATGTCACGACAGCACTGGCCTGGTCCCGGTTCGCTCGCCACTACTACGGGAGTCTCGGTTGATGTCCTTTCCTCCGGGTACTGAGATGTTTCAGTTCCCCGGGTTTGCTTAATGAACCCTATGTATTCAGGTCATTATACCTTTGAACAACCAACGAACCTGAGCTCCAGCCGAAGCTGAAGATCACATTCGCAGATTGTAAAGGTGGGTTTCCCCATTCAGAAATGTCCGGATCAAAGGGTGCTCGCGCCTCCCCGGACCTTATCGCAGCGTGCCACGTCTTTCATCGCCTCTCAATGCCAAGGCATCCGTCAGAAGCCCTTATGCGCTTGATCGTTCTCAGCAAAACTCATGCGTGGGGACGGTTTGGTTCCAGCCGTACGAAATAGCCGGAACGCGCCCACACATGCGCTTTGTTT
>NZ_JACIDK010000018.1 GCF_014196295.1 Phenylobacterium haematophilum | reverse complement strand
CCCCGCCAAGGGCTCGATGAAGACCAAGATCAAGCGCGCCGGGTGGGACAACGCCTTCCTGCTCTCCATGCTCGGCCATATGCGATAGCCCTGCCGCTCGGGGGGAGAGGGAGCATGGGGCCAGTCGCTCACCAACGCGTGTCATCCCGGTTTCGCCACAGGCGAAGACCGGGACCCATTCGCGTCTGAATCCAACGACTGGAGAACGGCCGGGCTGCATCCTGACCCATCAGGTGTTCATGGCTCCCGGCCTTGCTTCGCAAGCCGGAATGACACCTGCCCCTACGACGTCCGCAGGCAGATCACCTGCGCCACCCGCAGGTCGCGGCGCAGGGTGTCGGCCACACGGCCGTAGTTGTCGGTGGTGATCGGCTCGCCGACCGCGAACTTGTCGGCCCGTCTGTGGCTCGCGGTCAGGGCCGCGATCACGGTCTCGGGCGAGGTGGTGTAGATCCGGCCGCGGCGCGGGCTCTCGGCCACCGTCACCCCGATCACCCGGCCGGCGCGGTCCAGCACGGGCGACCCCGACAGCCCGGCCAGCGTGCCTTCCAACCCATCGGTGCGGCCGGTCTCGGCCCAGACCAGCACCGGCTCGGTGCGCGCGCCGCGGCCGCGGACCTCCAGGTTCTCTCGTCCGAGCAGGCGTGACGTCGCCTCTCCTGGTTCGCCCTGCGGATAGCCGGGATGGAACGCCCGGTCGCCGCGGCGTAGCGGCTGGTCCAGGCCCAGCGGCAGCGGCGGGGCGCCGCCCTCGGTGGTCAGGATCGCGGCCTCGCCGCGCGGGTCGATATGAACCTGCGCCTCGACCCCGCGGCCCTCGGCGACGACGATGGCGGTCTGGGTGCAGCCGTCGACCACGTGGCGGGCGGTGATCCAAACCCCGGAATCGGAGACCGAGAACGCGGTGCCGACCCCTGGTTCGGCCTTGCCCGGCACGTCGACCACCACCTGCGGGTCGAACGGCGAGGCCGGCCCCAGCGGCAGGCCCTCGCCGCCGGCCACCGGCGGCGGCGGCGGCGGGGCGTCGGCGCGCTCCTGGCGGCCGACCGCCGCGATCAGCAGCGCCAGCACCACCGCCAGATAGACCAGCCAATCCGGAAGCCGGGGAAAATGCATCTACGCGTCGTGGGTCAGCCGGCCATCGCCGAGGCGATGATCAGCGCCGTGGCCAGCTTGGCCCCGACCAGCAGGGCCGCCGCGGCGATCTCGCCTTCCTGGATGCGCTGGGGCAGGCCATGCAGCGCCAGGTCCACCAGCCGGAAGATCAGCAGCTGCAGCGCCACGCAGGCCGCGCCCCACATGCCGATCTCCAGCGCCGAGGTCGACCCGGCCAGCGAGGCCGACAGCGGGATGGCCAGACCGACCAGCACGCCGCCGAGCGACAGGGCGGCGGCGGAGTTGCCCTCGCGGATCAGCGCGATCTCGCGGTGCGGGGTCATCAGCACATAGATCACGACGCCGACAAACAGGATCGCGACGGTCACCGCGATGTGCATCAGGGCGATGGGAAAGCCGTTGGCGAAGGCCTGGATCTCAGGCGATTGCAGTTGCGGCATGGGACCCCGTCGGCTGGACTCTAGTTACTCGGCCGCATCGATAGCACGGACCTGCGAAACCTAGGCAATGGCCTCGGCGTCGCCGGCCGCCAGCTTGCGCCGGGCGCTGGCCCGCAGCTTCTCGCTCTCGCTCTTCAGCTGACCGCAGGCGGCCAGGATGTCGCGCCCGCGCGGCGTGCGGATCGGCGAGGCGTAGCCCGCGCGGTTGAGGATCGCCGCGAAGCTCTCGATCGCGCCCCAGTCCGAGCAGCCGTAATTGGTCCCCGGCCACGGGTTGAACGGGATCAGGTTGATCTTGGCCGGGATGCCCTTGAGCAGCTTGACCAGCGCCTTGGCCTCGGCCGGGCTGTCGTTGACGTCCTTCAGCATCACGTACTCGAAGGTCACGCGGCGGGTGTTGGACAGACCCGGATAGCCGCGGATTCCCTCCATCAGCGTGGCGATGTCGTACTTCTTGTTCAGCGGCACCAGCACGTCGCGCAGGTCGTCGTTTGTGGCGTGCAGCGAGATCGCCAGCATCGCCTGGGTGCGCTCGCCCAGCGCCTTCAGCTCCGGCACGACGCCCGAGGTCGAGACCGTGATCCGGCGGCGCGAAATGGCGATGCCCTCGCCGTCGGCGATGATGTCGATGGCGTCGGCGACGTTGTCGAGATTGTAGAGCGGCTCGCCCATGCCCATGAACACGATGTTCGAGAGGCGGCGGTCCTCCTTGGGGCTCGGCCATTCGGCCAGGTCGTCGCGGGCCACCTGCACCTGGGCGACGATCTCGGCCGCGGTCAGGTTGCGGACCAGCGCCTGGGTGCCGGTGTGACAGAAGGTGCAGTTGAGCGTGCAGCCGACCTGGCTGGAGACGCACAGCGCCCCCGAGCGGCCGACGTCGGGAATATAGACGGTCTCGACCTCGATCCCGGGCGCCATGCGGATCAGCCACTTGCGGGTGCCGTCCTTCGACACCTGGCGCTCGACCACCTCGGGCCGCGCCAGGGTGAAGGCCTGCTCCAGCGCCGCGCGGGTGTCCTTGGCCACGTCGGTCATCGCCGAGAAGTCGGTGGCGCCGTAGTGGTGGATCCAGCGCCACAGCTGGCTGGCGCGCATCTTGGCCTTGTCCGGGCGCACGACCTCGGCGTCGATCAACGCCTGCGCCAGCGCCTTGCGGGTCAGCCCCGACAGGTTCGGTTTGACGACGGACGCGACGGGTCCGCGCGAAAGATCAAGGGTGACGCCCAAGGGATGCTCACGGTCTGGAAGACCCGGGAATATAGGGCGCCGCCGCCCTTACGCCAAATGAACGCCCCTGCGGCCTTTCCGTCCGACCTGTCATCCCGGTTTCGGCGCAGCCGAAGACCGGGACCCATGAGCACCGGATAGATCAATCAGGATGCGGAGGCGCCGCCACCTTCGTCGGCTCGGCGCGAGTGGGTCCCGGACACGCCCCGTCAGGCTTTCCGGGATGACGCTCAACGCTAAAGCACCCACACCCCGAGCAGGAACGCCGCCCCGGCCACCGCCGCGCCGATTGCGAACCAGGCCATGCGCGAGGGGCGGTCCTCGACCACCACCGCGGTCGCGGTCGCCTGCGGCGGGTTCTCGATCAGCCGGTGCAGCGCACGCAGCGCCTCGATCCCTTCGCTGACGAAGCGCTTGACCTGAGCCTGCGGACCCAGCTCGCGCAGCATCCAGCGACGAACCACCGGATCGGCGGCCTTCCAGATGTCGTGGTCGGGATCGAGCCGGCGGGCCACGCCCTCGACCGTCATCATGGTCTTCTGCAGCAGCACCAGTTGCGGCTGCAGGCGCATGTCGAACAGCGCGGTGATCTCGAACAGCTGGGTCAGCACCCGGCCCATCGAGACGTCGCTGGCGGTCCGCCCGAACAGCGGCTCGCCGACCGCGCGCAGGGCCTGGGCGAAGGCGTGGACCGAATGGGTGCGCGGCACGTAGCCGGCCTCGAAATGGGTCTGGGCGATCTTCTCGTAGTCGCGCTCCAGGAAGCCCCAGAGGATCTCGGCCAGATAGCGTCGCTCGGCCGGGGCCAGCCGCCCGACGATGCCGAAGTCGACGGCGGTGATCTCCGCAGGCGCGGCCACGAACAGGTTGCCCTCGTGCAGGTCGGCGTGGAACACGCCGTGGTCCAGCGCCTGGGACAGGAACGCGCGCAGCAGCTTGTCGGCCAGGGCCCGGCGGTCGAGGCCCTCCAGCTCCAGGCTGGCCGGATCCGACAGCGGCGCGCCCTTGGCCCACTCCTGGGTCAGCACCTTCTTGCCGACGCCGTCCCAGATCACCTTCGGCGCGGTCATGTAGCCGTCCTTGGCCATGACTTCGCCCAGCTCGTCGCCGCCGGCCGCCTCCAGCCGCAGGTCGAGCTCCAGCTCGGTGGCGCGGATCACCGTCGCGGCGAGCGCCTGCGGCTCCAGCCGGCGCGCCGGCTCGGACACCCGCTCGACCAGCCGCGCGGCCAGGGCCAGCACCTCGGCGTCCTGCGCCACGCGATGGGCGATGCCCGGCCGCAGCACCTTCACCGCCACTTTGCGGCCGTCCAGCAGCACGGCCTCGTGCGCCTGGGCCAGCGAAGCGGCCGCCACCGGCTCGCCGAAGCTGGCGAACAGGCTCTCGATCGGCCGGCCCAGGGCCAACTCGACCTCGCGGCGGGCGATCTCGGTCGGGAATGGCGGCAGCTTGTCCTTCAGCCGCGACAGATCGTCGGCGAACTCGGCGCCGAAGATGTCCGCGCGGGTCGACAGCAGCTGCCCCAGCTTGATCGCCACCGGCCCCAGCCGCTCCAGCGAGCGGGCCAGCCGCTCGCCCGGCCGGCCGTCGCGCGCCTGGCGGCTGGCGAACACCCGCAGGGCGCCCGACAGCGCCCGCACGCTCGGCGGATAGAGGTCCTCGAGCTCCCGCGGCAGCAGGGCGTCGTTGCGCGCCAGCGACCATCCCGCCGCCGTCAGCCGTCCGAACGCCGCCAGACTTCCCATCGGATCTAAAGCGCCCGGCCGTGGTGCAGGGCCGCGACGCCGCCGGTGAAGTTGGTGTAGCCCGCGCGGCTGAACCCGGCCTTCTCGATCATTGAGACGAAGGTCTGTTGATCCGGGAAACGGCGGATGCTCTCGACCAGGTACTGATAGCTGTCGCGGTCCTTGGCGACCCACTCGCCGATCTGCGGGATCACCTTGAACGAATAGGCGTCATACGCCTTCCGCAGCATCTCGGTCGCCGGATGCGAGAACTCCAGGCACAGGAAGCGCCCGCCCGGCTTCAGCACCCGGCGCGCCTCGACCAGCGCGGCCTGTACGTCGGTGACGTTGCGGATGCCGAACGAGATCACATAGGCGTCGGCGCAGGCGTCGGGCAGCGGCAGGCGCTGGGCGTCGCCGACGTTCCAGGTGATCTCCGGCTCGCCGCCCTTGGCGCGCCCGGCCGCGATCATCTCGGCGTTGTAGTCCATGATCATGATCTGGGCGTCGGGCCCGCCGCGGCGCAGCTGGGCCGCGCGCGCCATCTTGGCGAACCGCCGGGCCATGTCGCCGGTGCCGCCGGCGCAGTCGATGATCACCTCGCCCGGCTGCGGGTTCAGCCGCGCCGCCGTGGCGTCCTTCCAGAGCCGGTGCACGCCCGCGCTCATCAGGTCGTTCATCAGGTCGTAGCGGCTGGCGACGCTGTCGAAGACACCGCGCACGAGGCCGGCCTTCTCAGAGGCGTCGACATCGCGGAAGCCGAAGGTGGAGGAGGGTCCGGTCATGGCCTGGGTCTTAGCTCGGCAAAGCCCGCGGCGCCAGTCGGCGGACCCACACAAGATGTCATCCCGGAAAGCGCGAAGCGCCTGTACGGGACCCATTGCCGCCAGATCACCGAGAACGGGGCGCCGCCTTGCCGCATCCTGGCCCATCCGGTGTTCATGGGGCCCGGTCTTGCTGCGCAAACCGGGATACGACCCCTCTGACGGTTGTCCCGGCCAGCCCGAAATGCCACTTCAAGGCCATGCCTGAATTACCCGAGGTCGAAACCGTCCGGCGCGGCCTGCAGCCGGTGCTCGAAGGCCGCCGCCTGTCGCGCGTCGAGGCGCGCCGTCCCGATCTGCGCTTTCCGTTCCCCGACGGCTTCGTCCAGCGCCTGACCGGCGCCACCATCCAGCGCCTGGAGCGCCGGGCGAAATACCTGATGGCGGTGCTCGACCGCGGCGAGACTCTGGTCATGCACCTCGGCATGAGCGGCCGCTTCGAGATCGCTCAGCCCGAGGGCTACCAGCGGCCCGGCGAGTTCCACTACGCCCCGGACCCCGATCCTAAGCACGCCCACGTGGTGTTCGAGGCCGACGACGGCGGGCGCGTCACCTATTACGACCCGCGCCGCTTCGGCTACATGGACCTGATCGAGACCGCGGCCATGGACCAGCATCCCTGGTTCGCCGGCCTCGGACCCGAGCCGCTCTCCGAGGCCTTCGACGCCCAGCGCCTGATCGCCGCCTTCGCCGGCCGCAAGCAGGGGCCCAAGACCCTGCTGCTCGACCAGCGCGTCGTCGCAGGGCTGGGCAACATCTATGTCTGCGAGGCGCTGAACCGGGCCAGGATCTCGCCCATGAAGCCGGCTGGGTCGATCAAGCCGGCCAAGCTCGGCCCGCTGGTCGAGATCATCCGCGACGTGCTGAACGAGGCCATCGAGGCCGGCGGCTCGACGCTCAAGGACTACGCCGCCGCCGACGGCGCGCTCGGCTACTTCCAGCACCGCTTCCGCGCCTACGACCGCGAGGGCGAGCCCTGCACCAACGCCGGCTGCAAGGGGACCATCGCGCGCGAGGTGCAGGCCGGCCGTTCCACCTTCTATTGCCCGACCTGCCAGAAGTGAGGCCCGCCGTGAGCCGCCCGATGACCCAACGCCTGCTCGGCGCGCTCGCCGGCCTGCTGCTTGCCGGCTGCAGCGTCGCCGAAGCCGAGGCCCGCCCGCCGGTCTGGACCGTGCGCGACGCCGACTCCGAGCTGGTGATCTTCGGCTCGGTCCACGTGCTGCCGCCGGGCCTCGACTGGCGGCCGGCGGCGCTGGACGCGGCGCTCGCCAAGGCCGACGACGTCTGGTTCGAGCTGCCGATCGACCCGGCCTCGGAGGCCAAGGTCGCCCAGCTCGCCGCCGCCAACGGCATGCTGCCGCAGGGCCAGTCGCTGTCGGCCCTGCTCTCGCCGGAGGGCCGCGCCCGCCTCGCCGCCGCTGTCGCCGACCTCGGCGTCTCGATGGCCGTGCTCGACCGGCTGGAGCCGTGGTTCGCCGAGGTGGTGCTGGCCGGCGCCCAGTTCCAGAAGGCCGGCGCCGACGCCTCGTCCGGCGTCGAAAAGACCCTCTCCGCCTCGGCCCCGGCCTCGGCCCAGCGCCGCGCCTTCGAGAGCCCGGAAGAACAGATCGCCATCTTCGACGCCGCCCCGCTGGCCCAGCAGATCGCCTCGCTGGAACAGAGCCTGGTCGAGCTGAACGAGAACCCCAAGGCCTACGACGAGCTGATCGCCCACTGGATGGCCGGCGACCTCCGCGCCCTGGACGAGGACGTCCTCGGGCCGCTGCGGACCGCCGCGCCGGGGCTCTATGCGCGCCTCGTCACCGAGCGCAACGAGCGCTGGCTGGAGACGCTGAAGACCCGGCTCGACGGTTCGGGCCGCACGGTGGTCGTGGTCGGGGTCGGCCACCTGGTCGGCGAAGGCGGCCTGCCCGCCCGCTTGCGCGCCCTTGGCTACAGCGTCGAAGGGCCTTAAGCCCGGCGGACCGGCATTCGCAGCGAGGGCGCCATGAGCTACGAGACCCTGATCGTCGAGCAAACCGAAGGCGTGACGATGATCCGCCTCAACCGGCCCGAGGCGCTCAACGCCCTGAACAGCCAGCTGCTCGGCGAGCTCTGCGCCGCCCTCGACGCCGCCGAGGCCGACGAAGCCGTCCGCTGCGTGGTGCTGACCGGCTCGGACCGCGCCTTCGCCGCCGGCGCCGACATCAAGGAGATGTCGACCAAGACCTACGCCGAGATGTTCAAGCAGGACTTCTTCGGCGCCAGCGCCCGCCGCATCGAACAGTTCCGCAAGCCGATCATCGCCGCGGTCGCCGGCTACGCCCTGGGCGGCGGCTGCGAGCTGGCCATGCTCTGCGACTTCATCATCGCCGCCGAGAGCGCGAAGTTCGGCCAGCCCGAGATCAATCTCGGCGTCGCCCCCGGCATCGGCGGCACCCAGCGCCTGACCCGCTTCGTCGGCAAGTCCAAGGCCATGGAGATGATCCTCACCGGCCGGATGATGGACGCCGCGGAGGCCGAGCGCTCGGGCCTGGTCTCCCGCGTGGTGCCCGCCGACCAGCTGATCGGTGAAGCCATGGCCGCGGCGGCCAAGATCGCGAGCCAGTCGCCCCTGGCGGTGATGATGAACAAGGAGCTGGTCGAGACCGCCTACGAGACGACCCTCTCGACCGGCGTCGCCGTCGAGCGCCGCCTGTTCCACTCGCTGTTCGCCTTCGACGACCAGAAGGAGGGCATGGCCGCCTTCGTCGAGAAGCGCAAACCCGACTTTAGGGGCTCCTGACCCTTGCGGCTGATCGCGTTCGGCGACTCCCTGGTCGCCGGCGCCGGCGACCCCGACCATCTCGGCTGGATCGGCCGGGCCCTGCTCGGCCGGCGCTCGATCACGCTCTACAATCTCGGCGTCCGCCGCGAGACCTCGGCCGACATCGCCGCCCGCTGGCGGGCCGAGGCGACCCCGCGGTTCACCGACGAGGAGCCGATGCGCATCGTCTTCTCGTTCGGGGCCAACGACTGCTATCCGATCGACGGCAAGCCGCGCGTGGCCCAGGCCGACACCCTGAAGAACGCCCAGGCCATGCTGACGGGGGCCGACGCCCATTGTCCCGTGCTGCTGGTCGGGCCCCCGCCGATGGCCGACGCCGGCGTCTCGGCCCGGCTTGAGGTGCTCAACGAGAACCTCAAGGTGCTGGCCGCCCGGCTGAAGGTGCCGTTCATCGACGTCTTCCAGCCGCTGGAGGCCGACGGCCTGTGGCGGGCCGAGGCCCTGGCCTGGGACGGCGCCCACCCCGGCGCCGGCGGCTATCAGCGCATGGCCGACCTGGTCGCGGCCCACCCGGCCTGGCGCGCCTTCACGCTGATCGATTAAACCGTCCACAGCGCATTGACCCGCGCGGCGCTGTCCCGTATATCCGCGCCTCCAATTTGCCCGCCCGGGTTTCTGGCTCGGGCGCGATCCGTATCGAGAGCTGACACATGGCCAACACGCCCGGCGCCAAGAAGGCGGTCCGCAAGATCGCCCGCCGTACCGAAGTCAACAAGGCTCGCCGCTCGCGCGTGCGCACCTACCTGCGCAAGTTCGAAGAGGCTGTGGCCTCGGGCGACGCCGGCGCCGCCAAGACCGCGTTCGTCGAAGCTCAATCCGAGCTGATGCGCGCCGTCACCAAGGGCGTGGTTCACAAGAACACCGGCTCGCGGAAAGTGTCGCGCCTGGCCGCCCAGCTGAAGAAGATGGCTGCGGCCTGAGGTTGATAGGCCGAGCTTGAAGCTCGGCCGCAAGACCCCCTCCAAAGTATGGAATTTCGGGACACCCGCGGGTTGCTTAACCCGCGGGCGTTTTATTTTGCGCGCTCCACAACCATGCACGTTAGGGGCGAGAGTTCTCAGTTAACGGAACGTCGAAATCCAGATTCCCTTGCCGTGCGAGGCGTGGATTTGAGTCAACGAAAATATCCGTCGACGGGGCGAAGAATCAGCGTTGACCCCCTAGTCGTCCTGACTAGGGTGACAAGTCTCAAGACGTCCTTCCATCTGATCTCGGATGAAAAAAGGCGGCGGCGGGGGCATTGCGCTCGCCGGTTAAGGCTTTGTGTTTGTTGAACAAAGTTGTTCCGCTGCGGGGGCGCTGACGGATGACGATGAAAGAGGTTGGAATGATGGCCGCTGGGGGCGTTGCGAGTTCTGTTGTCGAGACGCAAGCGGCGGCCGTATGGTCGACGACCTGCGCCGCGCTGAAGCGGGAACTCGGTGAGGCCACCTTCGGATCGTGGCTGGGTCAGGCCGCCCTGCGCGAGCGTGGCCAGGAGCTGTGCCTGGTCGCCGCGACCGGCGTCGCCCGCGACTGGATCCGCCGCCACGCCTGGCGCCGCATCGGCGAGCTCTGGGCGCAGAACGATCCGATGGGCCGCAACCTCGAACTGAAATCCCGCATGGAGTACGAGGCCGAGGCCCCGACCGCTCCGGCCGCCCCGGTGGTGCTCAAGACCGAGCCGATGGCCGCCGCGCCGGCGCAAGGCGCCGTCATCGAGATCGAAGTGCCGCTGGCCGCCGCCCCGGTCGCCGCCCGCGCCGGCCGCCAGCAGGGCCTGCAGGACCGCTTCTCGTTCGAGACCTTCGTCTCGGGCCCCGCCAACGAATTCGCCTTCGCCGTGGCCCGCCGCGTGGCGGCCTGGTCCGACGGCCACTTCAACCCGGTGATCTTCCACGGCCCCTATGGCTTCGGAAAAACCCACCTGCTGAACGCGCTCGCCTGGGAGGCCATGCAGTCGGCCCCGGAGAAGCGCGTCGTCTACATCACCGCCGAGCGCTTCACCTCGACCTTCGTCAAGGCCGTGCAGGACCGGTCGACCGCCGCCTTCAAGGACGAGCTCCGCAACGCCGACCTGCTGCTGATCGACGACGTCCAGTTCGTCGCCGGCAAGTCTTCGACCCAGGAAGAGCTGTTCCACACCCTGCTGGCCCTGGTCGAGGACGGCCGCCGCGTGGTGATGACCGCCGACCGTTCGCCGGCCGAACTCCAGGAGATGGAGCCGCGCCTGCGCAGCCATCTGCAGGCCGGTCTGGTCTGCGGCATCGAGCCCGCCGACCGCACCCTCCGCCTTGGCATTCTCGAGCGCAAGCTCGCCACCCTGGCGGCCCAGGGGCGGTTCGTCCCCTCGGCCCGCCCGGAGGTGCTGCAGTTCCTCGCCGACCGCTTCACCGACAGCGTCCGGGAGCTGGAAGGCGCGCTCAACACCCTGGTCGCCCGCGTCGGGGGCGAGATCTCGCGCATGACCCTCGACGAAGCGCAGGCGATCCTGCGCCCGAACCTGGCCTGCAACGAGCGCCGGGTCACCGTCGACCAGATCCAGAAGACCGTGGCCGAGCACTATCAGCTCAAGCAGGCCGACCTGATCTCCGAGCGCCGCGCCCGCGTCGTGGCCCGGCCGCGTCAGGTCGCCATGTGGCTGGCCAAGCAGATCACCACTCGCTCGCTGCCCGACATCGGCCGCCGCTTCGGGGGCCGCGACCACACCACCGTCTTGCACGCCGTGCGCCGCATCGAGGCCCTCAAGGCCGAAGACCCGATGATCGCCCGCGACCTCGACGTCCTGCTGCGCAAGCTGCGCGGGTGAGGAGCGCCCGCCCTAGATGGGCGGGCCGGCATCGCCGCTAGATCACAGATGTCATCCCGGAAGCCGCGCAGCGGCTGTCCGGGACCCATTGACGCCGGCGTCCGTCATCCTGTCGCCCGCGACGCTGTGCCTGAACATCTGGTGTGTTCATGGGCGCCGGTCTTGCTGCGCAAACTGGGATGACTCTCAGGTCACCCCCGCGCTCACCACCAGCGCCTGGCCGTAGTCGACGATCTCGCCGCCGCCGAAGGCTTCGGCGAGCGCCGCGGTCGCCGCCTCGATCGCCGCGTCCAGCCCCTCGGGATCGCGCGCCTCGATCTCACCGCGCAGCGGCGTGCCGGCGCAGAGCCCGGTCGCCGCGTCCGCTGCGCAAGGCGAGTGCAGCTCCAGCCGCACCACGTCGAACTGCGGCGCGGCGAACCCGGCGGTCTTCAGCGCCGCGGTGATCGTCGCGTGGTCGTGATAGCCGAACGGCGTGCGCTCCAGGAACCGCGGCGGATCCTTCGGGAACAGCTCGGCCACCGCCTCGCCGACCAACCTCGAAATATCGTTGGCGGCGATGTCGTCCCAGACGCTGAACACCAGCCGCCCGCCCGGGCGCAGCACGCGCCGCGCCTGCGCAAAGCCGGCGTCCTTGTCGGGGAAGAACATCGCCCCGAACTGACAGACCACCGCATCGAAGCTGGCGTCCGCGAACGGCAGGGCCTGGGCGTCCGCCTGCCGCCACTCGACGTTGGACGCCGGCGTCAGGCCCGCAGCGGTGTCGAGCATCGGCTGGTTGAGATCGGTGGCCAGGATCCTCGCCCGCGGCGCCGCCTTGGCCAGCGCCCGCGTCACCCGGCCGGTGCCGGCGGCGGTCTCCAGCAGGTCGCCCTCGAAACCCTCGAACCGCCGCGCCATGTCGCGCGCATAGGGTTCGAACAGCATCGGCCCCAGATAACGCTCATAAAGATCCGGTATCGAACCAACAAAGGCGGCGTCCGTCATCGCACGCTCCCAGCTGTACGGGGGCAGCATAACACGGGTCGCACAAATCCCCTTCCTCCCCTCCATGGGCAGGGGAATCGCATATGGCGGTGGAGTCGAAATTTTAGTTCGAAGCGGACTCTGCAGGCGTCTCCTTGGTGTGAGGAGGCGGCGGATTGGA
>NZ_JACIDK010000017.1 GCF_014196295.1 Phenylobacterium haematophilum | reverse complement strand
CTCTCCAATCCGCCGCCTCCTCACACCAAGGAGACGCCTGCAGAGTCCGCTTCGAACTAAAATTTCGACTCCACCGCCATATGCGATTCCCCTGCTTCGTATGGCAAGCCGCTCAGGACTAGGACGCCCCCCACGGCGACAGGTCCTCCAGTGGGAATTTGGTCGATTTTGACGCCAAGGCACGGCTTGGCGGGAGCGCGCCAGTAGTGCGTGAACACGAGGAGGGAACCTACCGGATGTTCATCGAAATTTCCCCAGCGCATCTTTGAAATGGGCAATCTGTCTTCACGCATTGCCTTCTCCTGGGGCCTCGCTCCGGGGCTAACAATTTTGTCGAAAGGGGTGAGCCGGCGTGGCCTATTCGTAGCCGTCTCGGATATCGGTGCGGTTGCAGCTCGGGCAGTGTAGCGCCGAGGTGGGCCGGCGATCGCGCCGAGCCCGCTCCTCTTCGTCCCGGGTCATGACCTCGGCCTCAAAGCGATGGCCGCAATTGTTGCAACGGAAACGCCGACGCTCACTCATATTCAATCCCCGCGCGCTCGACGAACTGGTTCCAAAGCCATTCCGCGGCCCGCTGTGCGGTGAACTTCATCCCTTCCTCGCGGCCGCCCATGAGGCGACTGGGAGCCAGGTAGAGTTGGTATTCGTCCGCCTCCACGCTGATCCCGCCATGAGAGGTGTTGTCGGCCGCGTGGGCCTCGTTGACGAAGTTGATGTCGCCGAAAAAGTGGCCCCGCCCCTTGTTGATCCGCACGGTGATATGGGCTTCACCACCGCGCTGGCGCGCCCGGTTGACGATCGAACAAGTGAAGCTGTTCTGGTCCATCTCCTCTAGGCGGGTGCGGATGAGCACATGGGTCGCTAGCACGTCACGGATGTTGTGCGGGCCGTGCGGCAGGAGCCCCTCGATCGCCCCCTTGCCTGTGTAGGGATTGAAGATCCCATATCGCTGGATCACCAGCCGCCACGCCTCATAGAAGCCGCTCTGAGTGTAGCTTGCGTTTCGGCTCGTGGTCTTCACGGTCTTAATGAAGAGCGTGCCTGGGTCGCGTGATCCGCTCAGGAGCAAGGCGCCCGCGCCTCTCGGAAGGGCGGATCTACTACGGGGAGCCGCCTCTTCGGCTCTGGCACGATGTTGGGGGGAGGGGGCGGACCTGGCCTGGTCGAGCAGGGCTCGTTCTTGAGCTGCGAGGATCGGGACGATGACATCCCGGCCAGCCAGAATTCGCTCGTGTGCGATGCCGGTCTTTTTCGCCAAGTCTACCCAGTCATAGCCGCGGCCTCGTCGGGCAGGTCCTTCAGCTTGGCCCCATGCACGTAGAAGATAGTTCTGAAGCTTCTGAACCTCGTGCCCGCTGAAGGCCCGCGGCAGTCGAATGCGGCAATACCGCGAGATGGCGAGCGCGAAGTCGCCACGATCGAGCTCCAAGTCAGCCTCCGAGATACGCACACGGAAGCAGACACAGTCGGAATCGACGGGCTCACAGCGTGGCAGTGGTCTGTGGCTTGACGTTTGTGAGGGGTGATCACCCTGAGGGCGGACGAAAGAAAGTTGCCGCAGTCGGCGCGAACCCGCCTGAAAAGCCCGCGAAACTCATTGGGCGCGCGACTTTCACTTCACGATTCCGCGAAAAGGAGCGGTTTCTCGTGCTTACTATGTGCTTATTAGTTGTGTTTGGGAGTTTCGTCGGGGGATGTGGCGATCCCCCAACCCTTTGAAAGGATTGGGGGATCATGGTGCCGCCGGGCAGGATTGAACTGCCGACCTCAGCCTTACCAAGGATGCGCTCTACCACTGAGCTACGGCGGCGACGAGGCGCGGGCTATAGCCAAACCCGGCGCCGGTGGAAAGCCCCAATCTGAAGAAACTGTCCTTGACCTGTGGAGCGTCTCGCCGCACCCCCGGTTTTGATGGGAAAGCAGGACAAAACCCCCGTGAACGAACGCGAGGCGAAGCTGGCGGCGGCGCTGCGCGCCAACCTGCGCCGGCGCAAAGCTGGGCCGAAACCGGCGGAATCGCCGGCGCCGAAGGCGGAGGATTCGGGCAAGGCGTAGATGGCGGGCTCGTGATGGGCCGACCGCTTTTCGGCGCCGCAGCAGCGCGATAGATAGCGCTCAAAGGGTCGAGCGGCGCGGTGATCGCGCCTGCGGGCCCGCCGAGGGACACGATTGGATCGCATCGCCATCACCGGCGGCGCACGGCTGATGGGCGAAATCCCGATCAGCGGCGCCAAGAACTCCGCCATCAAGCTGATGGCGGCCAGCCTGCTCACCGACGAACCGCTGCGCCTGACCAACATGCCTCGCCTGGCCGACACCCGGCTGCTGGCGCGGCTGCTGCGCCGGCTGGGGACCGAGGTGGTCGAGCAGGACGGGGAGGACGGCCCCGAGACGGTGCTGCACACCCGCGAGATCGTCAGCGCGCTGGCCCCCTACGACCTGGTCCGCCAGATGCGGGCCTCGTTCAACGTGTTGGGCCCGCTGATCGCCCGCACCGGCCACGCCAAGGTCTCGCTGCCGGGCGGCTGCACCATCGGGGCGCGGCCGGTCGACCTGCACCTGGAGGCGTTGCGCGCGCTGGGCGCCTCGATCGACCTGCACGAGGGCTATGTCTACGCCCAGGCGCCCCGCGGGCTGACCGGCGCGGAGATCGTCTTCCCGTTCGTCTCGGTCGGGGCGACCGAACACGCCATGCTGGCCGCGGTGCTGGCCAAGGGCGGGACGGTGCTGAAGAACGCCGCCTGCGAGCCGGAACTGATCGACCTGGCCGATTGCCTGAACGCCATGGGCGCGAAGGTCTCGGGGGCGGGGACCTCGACGATCGTCATCGAGGGCGTCGAGCGGCTGCACGGGGCGACCCATTCGGTGATCCCCGACCGCATCGAGACCGGCACCTACGCCCTGGCCGCGGCGATGGCCGGCGGCGAGGTGCGGCTGACCAGGACCCGCACCGACTTTATCGACGCCCTGCTGGTGAAGATGGAGGAGGCCGGTGTCGAGGTGGAGCGCCACGCCGACGGCATGACCATCCGGCGCAATGGGACGCGGCTGAAGGCGGTCGAGGTCGAGACCGACCCCTATCCGGGCTTCGCCACCGACCTGCAGGCGCAGTTCATGGCGCTGATGACGCTGGCCGACGGCGAGAGCGTGATCAAGGAGACCATCTTCGAGAACCGCTTCATGCACGCCCCGGAACTGTCGCGATTGGGGGCCGAGATCGCGGTGCAGGGCGGCGAGGCGCGGGTGTCCGGCGTCGCGGCGCTGGAAGGCGCGCCGGTGATGGCCACCGACCTGCGCGCTTCGGTCAGCCTGGTGATCGCCGCCCTGGCTGCGCATGGAGAAACCATGGTTAGCCGCGTCTACCATCTGGACAGAGGCTTCGAGCGGCTGGAAGAGAAGCTCAGCGCCTGTGGCGCGAACGTCCGCCGGATCGTCGGCGACGGCGAGCCCGAGGATTGAGATGACGCGCGTTGCTCCGTTGAGGCTGTTGGCGCAAGACGCCGAGGACCTGAAGGTCATCGCCGCGGCCTTGCAGGACGCCGTCGGCAAGATCGGCGACATCTCCTACGAGCCGGCGGCCCGGCGGCTGACCTTGGCCTTCAACCGCTATCGCTGGGAAGGCAAGGGCGGCGAGCGCGTGCGCGCGGCGCTGCAGCTGGGGTCGGTGCAGAAGGTCCAGGCCCGCAAGCTGCGGCGCACGGCCAAGGACGCGGTGGTCGAACTGCTGGACGTGGCCTTCGAGCCAGGCGAGGCCCCGGGCGGGGCGGTGATCTTCACCTTCGCCGGTGGCGGCGACCTGCGCGCCCAGGTCGAGTGCCTGGACGTGGTGCTGGCCGACGTCAGCGCCCCCTGGCCGACGCCGCGGACGCCCAAGCACGAGGACTAGGGCGTACGCCCTTCGCCGGTATGAGCGATGGCGGCGCTGACCCTAGCGTCGTAAGGCCTCGGCGTTTAAAGAGCGCGGCATGCGCCGCTTCTCCTTCTCCGATACCGGCTTCGAGGCCGCCTTCGCCGCCTTCATCGACGAGCGTCGCGAGACGCCGGAAGAGGTTGACGCCGCCGTGCGCGACGTGCTGGCCGCGGTGCGCGCCGAAGGCATGGGGGCGCTGCTACGCTTCGCCCGGCAGTTCGACAAGGTCGAGATCGACGAGCGCAACATCCGGGTTTCGGCCGAAGAGATTGAAGAGGGCGCGGCGCAGTGCCCGGCTCAGGTGCGCGAGGCGATCGCCTTCGCCGCCGCGCGGATCGGCGCCTATCACGCCCGCCAGCGGCCGGCCGACCAGGCGTTCACCGACGAGGCCGGGGTCGAACTGGGCTGGCGCTGGACGGCGCTGGAGGCGGTCGGGATCTACGTCCCCGGCGGTCGCGCGGCCTATCCCTCGACGGTGCTGATGAACGCGGTGCCGGCCAAGGTGGCGGGCGTCGAGCGCATCGCCATGGTGACCCCGCCTGGACGCCTGCAGCCGGCGGTGCTGGCCGCGGCCAAGGAAGCGGGCGTCACCGAGATCTGGCGCGTGGGCGGCGCCCAGGCGGTGGCGGCGCTGGCCTATGGCGCAGGCCCGATCAAGCCGGTCGACAAGATCGTCGGGCCGGGCAACGCCTATGTCACGGCCGCCAAGCGGCGGGTCTACGGCACGGTCGGCATCGACGCCCTGGCCGGACCGTCCGAAATCGTGGTGGTGGCCGACGGCGCCAACCGCGCCGACTGGATCGCCGCCGACTTGCTGAGCCAGGCCGAGCACGACCCGGCCGCGCAATCGATCCTGATCACCGACGACGAGGCTTTCGCCGCCGCGGTCGAGGCCGAGGTGCAGGCGCAGCTGGCGACGCTGACGACCGGCGAGGACGCCGCGGCCTCATGGCGCGACCACGGGGCGGTGGTGATCGCCCCGATGGACGAGGCGCCGCGCCTGGTCGACCTGATCGCGCCAGAGCACGTCGAGTTCGCGATGGAGAATCCGGAGCGGCTGTCGGACCGCGTCCGCCACGCCGGCGCGATCTTCCTGGGCCGGGTCACGCCCGAGGCGATCGGCGACTATGTCGCCGGCTCCAACCACGTGCTGCCGACCAGCCGCGCGGCGCGATTCTCGTCGGGGCTGTCGCTGTACGACTTCATCAAGCGCACCTCGATCGTGAAGTGCGACGCCGCCTCGTTCGCGGTGCTTGGGCCGCACACCGTGGCGCTGGCCGAATCCGAGGGCCTGCCGGCGCACGCCCGCTCGGCCGCGATCCGGCTGGGACAGTAGGAACGGCTGAAAGCAAAGCTGAACATTTCCTGTCAATTCCGTCCCGGAGGCCGTTCAGGTAGCGCCCGCTAGGGTCTCCTTCATCGGGGCTGCAGCGGCCCCAACGAGATGAAGAACGGAGACCCGCAATGCGCAACCTGATGAACAGCAAGATGGCTGTGGTCGCCCTGGCCGGCGTGATCGCGGCGGGCGCGGTTGGAACCGCCAACGCCCAGCAGTACCGCACGCCGACCGGCGGCGGGCCGGGCTCGATCGTCAGCTGCGACGCCCAAGGCAACAAGCAGATCGGCGGCGCGCTGATCGGCGCCCTGCTGGGCGCCGCGGCCGGCTCGAACCTGGCCAAGAACGACCGCGGCACGGGCACCGCCATCGGCGCCGTCGCCGGCGCGGCCACCGGTTCGTACGTCGGCTGCAAGATGCAGCGGGACGACGCGGCCCGGGCCGGCTACGCCTACCAGGGCGGCGGTTCGTATCGCCCGGCGACCTACAGCCAGAACGGCTATCGCCTGAGCGGCGACATCGCCCCGGCCAACTTCCAGCGTGACGGGGGCGCCTTCGTCGCCAACTCGACGCTGAACCTGCGGGCCGCCCCGACCACCAATTCGGCCCGCGTGGGCTCGATGCGGGCCGGCGAGGGCTTCCAGGCCCTGGCCCGGGTGCGCGGCACCGACTGGATCCTGGTCGGCCAGAACGGCGTCGGCGTCGGCTATGTCCACGGCGCCTATGTCCGCCCGGCCGGCGGCTACCAATACGCCCGCTACTAAAAGCGGATAAAATGGAGAGCACTGACGCCCGGCGGCCACGCCGGGCGTCTTTTCTTGTGTACAGCATGCAAGATCGCACGCGGCAGGATGACGTTAGGGGTTGGTTTGCAATAAAGCTCGGGGCAAGCCTCTCCCGCAGCGCCATGGCCGACGAAGACCGTACCAAGCATCGACTGCAGTCTGTCGAGATCGACGAGGAGTCCCTCGCCGCGGTTTCGCGCGACCAGGAACAGGAACGGCAGATCGCGATCTTCGACCTGCTGGAGGCCAACTATTTCTATCCGGAAGGCGCCGAGGGCGGCCCCTACGACCTGCGCATGGGGCTGATGGAGAACCGGCTGGTGCTGGACGTCCACGGCCCGGCCTACGAGAAGCGCCACATCCTGTCGCTGTCGCCGTTCCGCGGGCTGATCAAAGACTACTTCATGATTTGCGAGAGCTATTACCAGGCGATCCGCAACTCCTCGCCCCAGCAGATCGAGGCCCTCGATATGGGGCGGCGGGGCCTGCACAACGAAGCCTCGGAACTGCTGCGCATGCGGCTGGCGGGCAAGATCGAGACCGACCTCGACACTTCGCGCCGGCTGTTCACGCTGATCTGCGCGCTGCACTGGCGAGGCTAGGGGTGGCGTCAGTTTCGAAACGCGCGCCGCTGCCGGGCGCGGTCCTGTTCGCCTGCAACTTCAACCGCGTGCGCTCGCCCATGGCCGAGGCGCTGCTGAAGCGGGCGCTGGGCGACCGGGTCTATGTCGACAGCTGCGGCCTGAAGCAGGAGCCCGGCGAGGCGGGCGAGGGGGCCGACCCGTTCGTACGCTCAGTGATGGAGGAGATCTCCGTCGACCTGGCCAATCATGCCCCCAAGACCTTCGACCAGCTTGAGGACGCTTCGTTCGACCTGGTGATCTCGCTGACGCCGGAGGCGCAGCACCGGGCAGTGGAGA
This sequence comes from Phenylobacterium haematophilum, assembly GCF_014196295.1. Taxonomy (GTDB): domain Bacteria; phylum Pseudomonadota; class Alphaproteobacteria; order Caulobacterales; family Caulobacteraceae; genus Phenylobacterium; species Phenylobacterium haematophilum. Next base: position 10,036 of record NZ_JACIDK010000017.1, on the reverse strand, counting down.
TGACCCGCGGCCGGGCGGCCGAGATCGAATACTGGCCGACCTTCGACCCGACCCTGGCCGAAGGATCGCGCGAGGCGCGGCTGGCGGCCTATCGCGAGGTGCGCGACCATCTGGCCAAGCGGATCGCCGAGCGCTTCCCGCGCTAGCCTTCCGGGCGCTGAGGGCGTAAAGGGCATCGCGCTATAATTGGATTGCACGCCACGGCTCGCGCCGAGACACACTGCGCGGGCCGTTGGTGATTCGATAAACACCACTTGGGAGCCTGCATGGCTAAAGAAGAGCTTTTGGAGTTTCCGGGCGTGGTCAGCGAAGTCCTGCCCAACGCGACCTTCCGCGTGAAACTTGAGAACGACCACGAGATCATCGCCCACACCGCTGGCAAGATGCGCAAGAACCGCATCCGCGTCTCGGCCGGGGACAAGGTGCTGGTCGAGATGACGCCCTATGACCTGACCAAGGGCCGCATCACCTTCCGCGTCCGCTAGGCCGCTTGGCCACGCCGCCCCTTCAGCGCCTGGTGCTGGCTTCAGCAAGTCCCAGGCGGCTGGATCTCCTGCGCCAGGTCGGGCTCGAGCCCGACGCGATCATCGCCGCGGAGATCGACGAGACCCCGCTCAAAGACGAGACCCCGCGCCGCACGGCGCTGCGCCTCGCGGTCGGCAAGGCCGCGAAGGTGGCGCAGGCGCGCCCGGACGACTTCGTGCTGGCCGCCGACACGGTGGTGGCGGTGGGAACCCGCATCCTGCCCAAGGTGGAGACCCGCGAGGAGGGCCGCCGTTGCCTGGAACTGCTGTCGGGGCGCGCCCACAAGGTGCTGACCGGCGTGGCCGTGCAGGGGCCCGGCGGCAAGACCGCCAGCCGGCTGGTCGAGACCCGGCTGCGCTTCAAGCGCCTGACCAAGGCCGAGATCGTGGCGTATCTCGATGGCGGAGAGGGCGTGGGCAAGGCCGGCGGCTATGGCATCCAGGGCCATGCGGGCGCCTTCGTCATGTCGATCCAGGGATCGTATCCGGCGGTGGTCGGACTGCCGCTCTACGAGACCCTGAACCTTCTGCGCGGCGTGGGATTCGCCTCGGCATGAGCGAGCGCACTCTCTTTCTGGATCGCGGGATCGGCGAGAGTCGCGGGGTGGTGCTGCTGGACGGCGCGCCCGAACGGCTGCTGATCGTCCGCGACGGCGACGATGCGCGCACCCGGTTGGGCGCGCGACATGTGGCCCGCGTGCGCAAGGTCGAGCCGGCGTTCGCCTCGGCCTTCGTCGACCTGGGCGGCGTCGAGGCGATGCTGTCGTTCAAGCCGGACGCGCGTCCGGTCGAGGGGGCCTCGCTGGAGGTCGAGATCCGCAGCGAGCCGCGCGACGGCAAGCTGGCGACCGTGCGGGTGCTGGGCCCGGCGCAGGGCGCGCCGAAGCTGCTGGCCGCCGCGCCGGAACTGGCCGAGCAACTGGCCGCCTTCGCGCGGGACGCCGAGATCGTCGAGGGCCGCGACGCGCGGCTGGTCGCCGACGAGGCGCAGGACGAGGCGCTGGCGGTCGTTCACAAGTTGCCCGGCGGCGGCGACATCGCCATCGAGCCGACCCGCGCGCTGGTCGCCATCGACGTCGATATCGGCGAGCGCAAGGGCAATGACGTCAAGCGCGTGACCCGCGCCGCCAACTATGCGGCGCTGGCGCAGGGCGCACGGCTGCTGCGACTGAAAGGCCTGGGCGGCATCGTGGTGTTCGACCTGGTCGGGCGCGGCCATGACGGCAACGCGCTGCTGACCGCGGCGCGGGCCGCGTTCGGCCCGGACAATCCCGGTGTCGCGATCGGCCCGGTCGGGCGTTTCGGCACCATGGAGATGACCATTCCGCGCCGGACCGCGGCGCTGACCGACATTCTCTGCGACGCCAGCGGCGCCCTGAGCGACCTGACGTTGGCCCTGCGCCTGATCCGGTCGATCGAGACCGAGGGCGCGAGCCAGCCGGGCGCGCGCCTGGAAGCGCACTGCCATCCGGCGATCGCGAAGGCCGCCGCACCCTATGTCGAGCGACTGGCCGGCAAAATCGGCGCGCGGTTCGCGATCAAGCCTCAAGACGGCCTGGCCCGCGCCCGCTTCGACGTGAGGGCGGCGTGAGCGCGCCCTGTCCGATCTGCGGCAAGCCGGCCCAGCAGGAGTACCGGCCCTTCTGTTCCAAGCGTTGCGCCGACGTCGACCTGCAGCGCTGGCTGAGCGGCCGCTACGCCATTCCGTCGGCGGACGACGAGGCGGAAGGCGGTGGAAGCGAAGAAGACTGAATCCGCCGCTGGACAGGCGCGAACGCCTCTTCTATAGACGCGGCTCCCGCGCAGGCGGGACCTTGCTTCGCCCTCCGGTCAGATCGGAACGGCTCGGCGCCTGGGTAGCTCAGTTGGTAGAGCAGCGGATTGAAAATCCGCGTGTCGGTGGTTCGAATCCGCCCCCAGGCACCATTCTTTCCCAGATCCCTATTGCAGCGCTTACAGGCCCCGATGCGATCGGTCGCCTCAGTCCAGGTGCGCGCTCAGCACTTCCCAGGCGGCCAGCTTGCGCTCGAAGCGGACGGCGTGGGCCGGGCTGCTGGAGGGGAGGGGGATGAGGGCGAGGCCGGGGCGGTCGGCGAGGATCTTCATGCCGAGTTTCGCGGACTTGCCGCCGTTGAAGGCGACGGCGCGCAGGTCCGGCAGGCTGGCGCAGAGTTCGGGCAGGGCGTTAGGCTGGTGGTCGCGGATGGCGGTGTCGAGGCTGCCGGGCCGGACCGCCGAGCCGACCACGTCCCAGAGGCCCACCCCAGCGGCCAACAGCAGCTCCAGCCGCTCGCCATAGGGCAGGGAGAGCAGCGGCGAGCCGGTCACCGCCTGCATCAGCCGCCAGAACTGGTTCTGCGGATTGGCGTAGTATTGGGCGGCGGCCAGCGACTTCTCGCCCGGCAGGCTGCCAAGCACGAGCAGACGGGTGCGGGCGTCAGCCACGGGGGCGAACGAGGCCTTGCGGCCGGCGTCGGCGGGCGAGGTCATGGCCCGATAGTGGCCCGCCAGATCAGATCACGCCAGTGCTGCACCGGCCTCAATCCGGTCCGGGTTCGATTCTGGCCGGCGGCGCAAAAGGTCGCGTCGGCAGCGATTTCGCCCACGAAATTTCCGATTTGGCGCCCGCGAACGCTGTTTCCGTTTCCGCAATGGGGCAGTCGCAGCGGCTATGGGGCGAAATCGAAGAATTTCGGCGAAACCGAGGGGGCAGGCGCGGCCATGGCGCCAGGGACACGCCTTGCGCGCGATTGTCCTGCGGAAGCCGAACGTTGGTTGACTCGGGGGGCGGGGACTCTCATTTCCCCGGCGCGACAGTTGGGTGACCGAAATTCGTGCTGGCCGGCGCCGAAAGGGCGGGCTGGCGGCGGTTATTTTGAGATCGGTGTTCCGCGACGATTGCTGCGATGCAGCGCAAAATCGCCGCCAAAAATGGAAAATCGCCGCGCTTTGCTTGGCTGGGCCGTTGTGCGCCGCAGCAAAGCGTGTCCCGCCCCAGACTTCTTGGGGTCGCACCCCTCTGCATGGCCTCTTGACGCTTGGAATAGGGGTTGCCAAAGGACCCCTGCCGCACGTCTAACATTGCGGTAAGATTTCGGGTTCCCCTCGGGAAGCTCGATTTCGCTCCCGTATCCGAACGCCCAGTTTCACGTACGTGGAATAGGCGCCAGGGTCGGGCGCAGCGAAGCGGCTCTCGCGTTTTGGCTGGGCGACCAGACAGAGCGACGGGCTATTTAGTTAGGGTGGGAGACGCTCTCGCGCGACGACCCTTCGGTCCAAACGTGCTAGACCAATCAGGAACTGGCGACAGATGCTCGACAATAAACGAAAGACCCCTTTCATCGCTCTCATCGGCGCGGTCGCGCTGATGGCGAGCGCGCCGGCGTTCGCGCAGGACGCGGCCGCTCCGGCTGCTCCGGCCGCCGCCGACGCCGCGGCCGCTCCGGCTGCTGACGCCGCCGCCGCTCCGGCCGCCGACGCCGCGGCCGCCCCGGCCGCTGACGCCGCCGCCCCGGGCGCTGACGAGGCCCCCGCCACCATCGAACATGCCGGCAAGCTGACCGTCATGCAGATGTTCATGGACGCCGACCCGGTCGTTAAGGTCGTGATGATCGGCCTGGTGCTGTCCTCGATCCTCTCCTGGACCCTGCTGGTCACCAAGCTGATGGAATTCGGCTCGCTGAACCGCACCTCGGACCGCTTCATCGAAGCCTTCCGCGGCGCCAAGTCGGTCACCGAGATGAACCGCATCGCGATGTCGGACGAGTACGAAGGCAACCCGCTGGCGGACATGACCGCTGCGGCGACCCAAGAAGTCGAACTGTCGCGTCAAGCCGGCCTGGCCGTGTCGGGCGCTCACCGCGAAACCACGCTGCACCGGGCTGAAGCCGCGGTCGGCGCGGTGCAAGCCCTGATGGCCAAGCGCCTCTCGGGCGGCATGCAGTTCCTGGCCTCGGTCGGTTCGTCGGGTCCGTTCATCGGTCTGTTCGGTACCGTTTACGGGATCATGAACTCCTTCATCGGCATCGCGAACACCAACACCACCAACCTGGCCGTCGTCGCCCCCGGCATCGCCGAAGCGCTGCTCGCCACCGGTATTGGTCTGTTCGCCGCTATCCCGGCGGTTATCTTCTACAACTACTTCCAGACCCGCATTTCGGCTTTTGGCGCCCGTACGGAAGGCTTCGTTGCTGAACTGATGAACGCCATTTCCCGGCAGCTCGACAAAGGGGCGTAACCCACATGGGAGCCAAACTCTCAGGTTCTGGGGGTGGCAAGTACTCGGTCGAGGCGAACAGCGAAATCAACGTGACGCCCTTTGTGGACGTTATGTTGGTGCTCCTGATCATCTTCATGGTCGCGGCGCCCATGGCCGCCGTGACTGTGAAAGTTAATCTTCCGCCCGCAGTCGCCAAGCCTTCCACGAACCCTCCGAAACCCGTCTACATCAGCATTCAACCTGGTGGTTCGATCTACATCGGCGACACCAACGTGGAGCTGGCGGACATCGGAGACAATCTGCGCAGCACGATCGGGCAACGTAATCCGGAGAAAGAACGCATCTTCATCCGCGCCGACAAGGACGTCCTCTACGGGGACTTCATGGGTGTGATGAACATGCTTCAGGACAACGGTTTCTACAGCGTGGCCCTGATCGGCGAAGATAAGAACTAGAAGGGGGTGACGAATGGCTGAAACCACCGACACTACCCACGAACATCGCAGTGTCTTCGACGCGCCGAAGAGGAAGCGTAACCCGGCGGTGACCGCGGCCATTGTTGGCTCGATCATCGTCCACGCGGTCCTCGGCTACTACCTGTATAAGAACAAGTTCGAGCCGAAGTATCGGGAGTACACCGACGACGTCACGGACGTGGCTATCATCAAGCCCGCGCCGCCGCCGCCGCCGCCGCCCCCGCCGCCGCCGCCGAACACCCCGCCGCCGCCTCCGCCGAAGCTGCAACCGCGGCCTCCGGTGAACGTGCCGGCTGATCTGCCGACGATCCCGCCTCTGCCGGTTCCGCCGGTCGAGAAGCGGATCGAAACGCCGGAACCGCCGAAGGCCGCCCCGCCGGCCCCGCCGCGTCCGTCGGTGATTACGAACCCGGACTGGGCTCGTCGTCCCTCGGGCGAGGACATCGCGCGGTACTATCCGGATCGTGCGATGCGGATGAATACGGAAGGCCGTGCGACGATCAGCTGCACGGTTACGGCGAAGGGGACGCTGGAATCCTGTGAAGTGCAGGCTGAAGAGCCTGCCGACATGGGCTTCGGTGAAGCGGCCCTCCGGATGAGCAAGCTCTTCCGGATGCGTCCGAAGACCCAAGACGGCGCGCCCGTCGAAGGCGGCAGCGTGCGGATCCCGATCCGCTTCAACCTGCCGAAGGGCTAAGCCCTCTCGGATACGCCTAAGATCAGGCCCCGGAGCTTCGGCTCCGGGGCTTTTTCTTGGCCTGGACGCAGGCCCCTGAAAATCTTTGGGGGCAGAACGCATGGCCGCGGGCCGGGCCACTTGATCGCACGGCCCGGTGCGACTAGAAGGGCCGCTCCGCGATGCGCCGCCTTAGCTCAGTTGGTTAGAGCGCTAGATTGTGGCTCTAGAGGTCCCCCGTTCGAACCGGGGAGGCGGTACCATCGCCGGATATGAAAAAGCCCGGGGCGCAAGCCTCGGGCTTCTTCATTTTCAAGGCCTCGGCGGGCGGCTAGAGACTGAGGTTCAGCAGGGCCGGGTCGCCGCCCTGGGCGGTGATGTTGACGCTGAGCGCCCGCTCGATCGCATAGCGCGACAGCGAATTGGGTCCGCCGGCCTTGGGACCGGTGCCCGACAGCCGCTCGCCGCCGAACGGCTGCACGCCGACCACCGCCCCGATGATCGAGCGGTTGACGTAGACGTTGCCGGCCGGGACCAACTCGCGCACCTTTTGGGCGAAGGCGTCGATGCGCGAGTGCACGCCCAGCGTCAGGCCGTAGCCTTGGCCGGCCAGCTCGCGGGCGACCTTGGGGAGCTGAGACGGCTCGTAGCGGACGACGTGGAGAATAGGGCCGAAGACCTCCCGCTCCAGGAACTTCGCCGACGGGATCTCGGCCAGCACCGGACCAAAGAAGGTCCCGGCCTCGGGGGCGGCGAGGCAGTGCAGGACCTTGGCCTCGCGCTCAAGGCGCTGCAGGTGCGCGCTCAGCGCTTCACGGGCCTCCTCATCGATCACCGGGCCGACGTCGACGGCCGGGTCGGCGGGGTCGCCGATCACCAGCGCATCCATCGCGCCCTTGATGGTCTCGACGATGAGGTCGGCGGTGTCGTTCGGGAGGAAGAGGATCCGCAGGGCCGAACAGCGCTGGCCGGCAGACCCGAAGGCCGAGAGCACCACGTCGTCGACCACCTGCTCCTTCAGCGCCGTGGTGTCGACGAACATGCCGTTGAGGCCGCCGGTCTCGGCGATGAACGGGATGATCGGGCCAGGCCGCGCAGCGAGGGTCTGGTTGATGCGCCGGGCGGTGTCCGTGCCGCCGGTGAAGGCGACGCCGTCGCATTGGGGATGTGCGGTGAGGGCCGCGCCCACGGTGTCCCCGCGACCGGGCAGCAGGGCGAGCAGGGCCGGCGGCAGGCCGGCCTCGTGGAACAGGGCGACTGCCTGGGCGGCGACCAGCGGGGTCTGTTCGGCGGGCTTGGCCAGCACGGCGTTGCCGGCGGCCAGGGCCGCGGCCACCTGACCGGTGAAGATAGCCAGCGGGAAGTTCCAAGGGCTGATGCAGACGAAGACGCCGCGGCCGTGCAGTTCCAGGCTGTTGGCCTCGCCGACCGGGCCCTTGAGGATTTCGGGCCCCGTAAACTTGGTCTGGGCCAGGTGGGCGTAGTAGCGGCAGAAGTCGACCGCCTCGCGCACCTCGGCCACGCCGTCGGCCAGGGTCTTGCCGGCTTCTCGCGCGCAGATAGCGATCAGCCGCTCGGCGTTGGCCTCAAGGGCGTCGGCCATGGCCCGCAGCACCTCGGCGCGGCGGAAGCCGCCGAGGGCGTTCCAGGCGCCTTGGGCGTCCCGGGCGGCGGCGAAGGCGGCGTCGATCTCCGCGACCGAGGCCTCGCGCACCTGGCCGACGACGACCCCGGTCTCGGAGGGGCTGAGCACGTCCTGGGCCTCCCCGGCGGCGGGGCCGGCGCTGAGCGGGGCGAGCGCCCGGGCGGCGTGGTGCAGGCGGGCGGCCTCCTCGGGGATCGAGAGGTCGAAGCCGGCGGAGTTCCGACGCTCGGCCCCGTAGATGTCGGCCGGGCGCGGGATCTTCGGATGCGGGCCGACGCCGGCCTTCTCGACCGCGACGATGGGGTCGACGACCACGTCTTCGGCCGGGACGCTCTCGTCGAGTAAGGCGTGGACGAAGGAGGTGTTGGCGCCGTTCTCCAGCAGCCGGCGGACCAGGTATGGCAGCAGGTCCTCATGCCCGCCGACCGGGGCGTAGGTGCGCACCACGGCGCCTTCGCGCAGGGTGTCGGCGGCGCGGTAGAGCGCCTCGCCCATGCCGTGCAGGCGCTGGAACTCGATCTTCACGCCGGCCGCCTGGGCCATGGCGTGGACGGCCGCCAGGGTGTGGGCGTTGTGGGTGGCGAACTGGGCGAAGACGTGCGGGCTGGCCCCAATCAGCGCGCGGGCGCAGACGAGGTAGGAAAGGTCGGTGGCGGCCTTAGTCGTGTAGACCGGATAGTCGGGCCGGCCGCCCACCTGCGCGCGCTTGATCTCACTGTCCCAATAGGCGCCCTTGACCAGGCGGACCATCAGCCGCCGGCCGCTGGCGCGGGCGATCTCGGCGACGCGGGCGACGGCGAGGACGCCGCGCTTCTGATAGGCCTGGACCGCCAGGCCGAGGCCGCGCCAGTCGCCGAGCTCCTTTTCGCCGGCCAGCCGCTCGAGCAGCTTCAGCGAGATGACCAGGCGGTCGGCCTCCTCAGCGTCGATGGTGAAGTTGAGGTCGTGGCGCGCGGCGATCAACGCTAGGCGCTTGAGGCGCGGGTAGAGCTCGCTCCAGACCCGGTCCTCGTGCGTGGCTTCGTAGCGCGGCGAGAGGGCGGAGAGCTTGACCGAGACGCCGTGGCCGGCCTCGGGGCCGGCGCCCTTGCCGTGTTGGCCGACCGCCTCCAGGGCCTCGGCGTAGGCCTGCTCGTAGCGGGCGGCGTCGGCGGCGGTGCGGGCGCCTTCGCCCAGCATGTCGAACGAGCAGACCTGACCTTCCTTGGCCGCGCGCTTCAGGGCCGCCTCAATCGTGCGGCCGAGCACGAACTGCTCGCCCATGATGCCGATGGCCTGAGCCACGGCGCGGCGCACGACCGGCTCGCCGATCCGCTCGACCAGCCGGCGCAGGAAGCCTGGCGGGTCGCGCCGGGCCTCGTCGTCGACCTCGACGATCTTGCCGGTCAGCATCAGGCCCCAAGTCGAGGCGTTGACGAACAGGCTGTCGGATTGACCCAGGTGGCTGGCCCAGTCGGCGCCGCCGATCTTTTCGGCGATCAGCCGGTCGCGGGTCTCGGCGTCGGGCGTGCGCAGCAGCGCCTCGGCCAGGCACATCAGCGCAAGGCCCTCGCGGGTGCCGAGGCTGAATTCCTGCAGGAAGCTCTCGACCACGCCCTGGCGGTTGGCGGCCTTGCGCGCGGTGCGGACCAGATGCTCGGCCTGGGCGCGGACGGCCATCTGCTGGTCGGCGCTCAGGGGGCGGGCGGCGAGGAGGGCGGTCACGGCCTCGGTTTCGTCGCGATACTTGGCGGCGGGATCGTCCAGGGCGGTCCAGGAGGTCATGGCGGGCGGGCCTTCGTGGGGTTGTTTCCTGTCGTTCGGCGTATCGCTTATGATGCCGGATGTCCGACGGACGTTGGGCGTATTGGCCGAATGATATTATCCACGGAGGGTGATGTGGCGGAGGCCGTGCAGCTGGATGACACCGACCGGCGACTGCTGCGGGTGCTGCAGCGGGACGGGCGGATCAGCAATCTGGATCTGGCCCAGCAATGCCACCTGTCGCCGTCGGCCTGCTCGGACCGGGTGCGGCGGTTGCGTGAGCGTGGGGTGATCACCGGCTTTTCCGCCATCCTCGATCCGAAGGCCATCGACCGCGCGCTCCTGATCTTCGTGGAGGTTCAGCTCGACCGTACAACGGGCGACACCTTCAGCGAGTTCGCCCAGGCCGCGCAACGGACGCCGGAAATCCTCGAATGCCATATGGTGGCGGGGGGCTTCGACTATCTGATCAAAGCGCGGGTCAGCGACATGGAGGCCTATCGCCGGTTCCTGGGCGAGGTGCTGGTGGCCATGCCCGGGTTGCGGGAGACGCGGACCTACGCGGTGCTGGAGGAGGTGAAGTCGGTGACCGAGCTGCCGGTGTAGGCGGCCTTGCTCGCGCGCACGTCGCCGATGTGGGGCTAGGTCCTCCCCTCTTGGGCAGGGGAATCGCATATGGCGGTGGAGTCGAAATTTTAGTTCGAAGCGGACTCTGCAGGCGTCTCCTTGGTGTGAGGAGGCGGCGGATTGGAG
>NZ_JACIDK010000016.1 GCF_014196295.1 Phenylobacterium haematophilum | reverse complement strand
CACGACACCCTGACGCGGGGTGGAGCAGCCCGGTAGCTCGTCAGGCTCATAACCTGAAGGTCACAGGTTCAAATCCTGTCCCCGCACCCAAGGTTCTTTTCGACCCTCCCGCTTTCGCCGGAGGGCTTTTTTTGTCGCCCGCTTGGCGGCCCGAGCCTGCGGCGTCCTTTCCTCGCCGCAATCTGTTGCGCACAGCGTAGACTTTGACGGTCGGCGGGATTCGCCGCGTCTAGAGTTTGCGTGGGAGTGTTTTCATGATCATCGCCGGATGGATTCTCGCCATCCTGGGCCTCGCCCAGGTCGTCTTCGCCGGTACGATCGAGGTCTCCCAACTGACGGAGGGCAACCGCCTGATCGGTCTGGCGCCGAGCGTGGTCGCCAACGTCGACCTGGTCGGGCAGCGGGCGATGATCCACACCGGCGGGTGCGCCACCTTCCTCGCCGGCGTCGTCTTCATCGGCGCGGCCTATCTGAAGCCGGCGCCTCCCGGCCAGCAATCCAAAGCCTGGACGGGGATCGCCGCGATCGCGGCCCTAGTGCTCACTGTCGCCGCGGTCGGCGGCTTCGGGGCGTTCCTCTATGCGCTGCACGGCCAGAACGCCGACCAGCGGCTGGTCGACGAGATCCGCGCCCGCGAGGCGGCCAACCAGTCGACCGAGGCGCTCATGAAAGAGGCCGATCGGCGTCTGCGCAACGAGGCCGAGGCGGCCGAAGCGTCGCGCTGATCGGAAGGGACTTGCGCTGAAGCTCAGGCGCTCTCATGGAGAGCGCCATGAGCGCGCCCCAGTTCTTCGACCTCCGAGCCACCCACAACCCGCATCGCTGGTACCTGCCGCTGACCCCGGCGGTCTGCGTCGGGTCGCGGGACAATCTCTTCATGTTCGGCGGCGTCGGCATGGCTTCTGCGATCACCGCGCTGGAGCGTACCTGCGAGCGGCCAGTGATCTGGGCCACGGCGCAGTACCTGTCCTATGCCCGGCCGCCCAGCGTCGTGGACCTCGACGTCTGGGTGCCGGCGGCCGGCAAGTACAACAGTCAGGCGCGTGTGATCAGCCACGTCGGCGACAAGGAAATCCTCACCGTCAACGCCGCGCTCGGCTCGCGGCCGAGCGACATCTCCCGCCAGTGGCTGACCATGCCGGATGTGGACGCGCCGGAGAACTGCGCTCCGGCCGACCATTGGCGCGGCGGCGGCGATGACCTGCACAGCCGCATCGAGGTCCGCGTCGCCAAGGGCCGCTACGGCGGCACCGACGTCGGCGACGGCGCCGAGGACGGCCGCCTGCTGCTGTGGATCCGCCCGCGCGACGGCGTGGCGATCGACGCCGGCATGCTGGCGATCATGGCCGACTTCATTCCCGGGGCGGTCGGCAACGCGCTGGGGCTCAACGCCGGCGGCAACAGCCTCGACAACACCATCCGCTACCGCCGGATCGTGGGCACCGAGTGGGTGCTCTGCGATATCCGTATCACCGGCGTGCATGGCGGCTTCGGCCACGGGGCGATGTACCTGTTCGCTCAGGACGGCGAGTTGATGGCGACGGCGAGCCAGTCGCTGATCGTGCGGGTCCGCGACTAGGCAAGCGCTTCCAACAGCGCGACCCGGGCCAGGTCCTTGGGCCGCGCGAAGCGGCGACAGATGGCGGCCTGCTCGGCGGCGCTCGGCGTGAACAGGCGCCGGCCCTTCCAGTCCACGGCCTTGCGCGTGGCCGGAATCACGGGCGCCCAGACTCCGCCCGAGAATGCTTCGAACCCGGCCATGATCTCGATGGGAAGGGCCGCGACCTGCGCCTTGGCGAAGATCGCCGAGCGGAACAGCGGCGAGGCGGCCGCCTCCAGCGGCGCCGTGTTCCAGCGGTCCAGCAGGGTGCGCGCATCGCGTGCGCTGACGAGCAGGTCGACGTCGGGCGGGCTGAGGCCCGGCACGCCCACCAGCGCCATGCCGGCGCTGCCGAACACCCACCACGGATCGGCAAGATCGGCGCATCCCTCGGCGACGACGTCCAGCGTGGCCGCCAGCGGCCCGGCGATCTGCGGCTTTGTCATGCACGCGTCCTAGAGAGGTTCACGCGGGGGCTCAATCGGTTGTAGCTAGGCTGGCGCCGAGTGCTGGCGCGGCAGGGGAGGAGACAGCCGAATGGAACTGGTGCGCAAACACGGCCCTTGGGCGTTGCTGGCCGCCATCGGCTCAGGCTCGCTGGGCGTCCTGGCCACGTCCCGCGGCGAGCACGTCAACGCCCTCTGGATCCTGACCGCGGCGATCTGCGTCTACCTCGTCGCCTATCGGTACTACAGCCTCTACATCGCCCAGCGCGTGATGCGCCTGGACCCGGCGCGCGCGACGCCGGCGGTGACACGCAATGACGGGCTCGATTACGTCCCGACCGACAAGTACGTGCTGTTCGGCCACCACTTTGCGGCCATCGCCGGCGCGGGGCCGCTGGTCGGGCCGGTGCTGGCCGCACAGATGGGTTACTTGCCCGGCGTGCTCTGGATCCTGACCGGCGTGGTGCTGGCCGGCGCCGTCCAGGACTTCCTCGTTCTGGTCATCTCCATGCGCCGCGATGGCAAGTCGCTGGGGGAGCTGATCCGCGAGGAACTCGGCCCGATCCCAGGCGTGATCGCGCTCTTCGGGGCCTTCATGATCATGGTCATCATCCTGGCGGTGCTGGCGCTGATCGTGGTCAAGGCCCTGACCTCCAGCCCTTGGGGCACATTCACGGTGGCGGCCACCGTGCCGATCGCCATCGCCATGGGCGTCTACATGCGCTTCATCCGCCCCGGCCGGATCGCCGAGGTGTCGATCTTCGGCTTTGTCATGCTGATCCTGGCCATCGTCGGCGGGCAGTGGGTCGCGGCCTCGCCGCAACTGGCCGGCATGTTCACCCTGACCGGTCTGCAGCTGTCGTGGATCCTGATCGGCTATGGCGCGGTCGCCGCGGTGCTGCCGGTCTGGCTGCTGCTGGCCCCGCGCGACTACCTGTCGACCTTCCTCAAGATCGGCGCGATCCTGGCGCTCGCCATCGGCATCGTGATCATGCGGCCGGAATTGCAGATGCCGGCGATCACCCAATTCGCCGCCGGCGGCGGGCCGGTGTGGTCGGGCACGCTGTTCCCCTTTCTGTTCATCACCATCGCCTGCGGCGCGGTATCCGGCTTCCACGCCCTGATCTCGTCGGGCACCACCCCGAAGCTGATCGACAACGAGGTCAGCGCCCGCTTCATCGGCTACGGCGGCATGCTGATGGAGAGCTTCGTGGCGATCATGGCGATCATCGCCGCCTCGATCCTCGATCCCGGCGTCTACTTCACGATGAACAGCCCGGCCGCCGTGGTCGGAACCACAGCTGAAAGCGCCTCAGCCGCGGTCGGCGCCATGGGCCATCCGATCACCGCGGAGCTCATCGAGCAGACGGCCAAGGACGTGGGCGAAACCACCATCATTTCCCGCGCGGGCGGCGCCCCGACGCTCGCCGTCGGCATGGCGCACATCTTCTCCCACGTGCTGGGCGGCAAGGCGATGATGGCCTTCTGGTACCATTTCGCGATCCTGTTCGAGGCGCTGTTCATCCTTACCGCCGTCGACGCCGGCACCCGGGCCGGGCGCTTCATGCTGCAGGACCTGCTCGGGACTTTCATCCCGAAGTTCAAGGACACCTCGTCCTGGACGGCGAACCTGACCGCGACGGGGCTCTGCGTCGCGGCCTGGGGCTTCTTCCTGCATCAGGGGGTGACCGACCCGCTCGGCGGGGTGAACACGCTCTGGCCGCTGTTCGGCATCTCCAACCAGATGCTGGCGGCGATCGCGCTGATCATGGCCACCGTCGTGATCTTCAAGATGAAGCGGCACCGCTACGCGTTCGTGACCATCATCCCGGCGGTGTGGCTGTGCATCTGCACCCTGACCGCGGGCTTCCAGAAGCTGCTCTCGCCCGATCCGGCCGTCGGCTTCCTGTCGCATGCGCGCAAGTACGGCGACGCCCTGGCGCAAGGCCAGGTGCTGGCGCCGGCCAAGAGCATGGCCGACATGAACAAGATCGTCTGGAACGACCGCATCGACGCGGCGCTCTGCGCGGTCTTCATCGCCGTCGTGCTGAGCATGATCTGGTTCGGGATCACCGCCTGCCTGAAGGCCTATCGCGCCGACGGCTGGACCGCGCGGGAGATCAATCCCGACGCGATTCCCGCGGAGTAGGGAAGATGGCCTCTCCAAACCCATTCGCCCGCTTCGCCCAATGCGTCTGTGACGGCGCGCGGCTGATGGTCGGGGTGCCGAACTACGAAACCTATGTCGAGCACATGGCCCGCACCCATCCGGGCCAGGCCCCGATGACCCGCACTGAGTTCTTCCGCGACCGCCAGGACGCTCGCTACGGAGCGGGCGGCCGCGGCGGTTTCCGCTGCTGCTGAAATGCGAAAGGCCGGCGTCTCCGCCGGCCTTTGCTACACAGTACTGGGAGTGATGCGCTTAGCGCGCCGCCAGGGCCGAGTTGGTCGGAGCCTGGGCCGTGGCGTAGGTGTCGAGGCTGACCTTCACGGTCGCCTTCACGCAGCGCGAGTAGGCGTCGAGCGCCAGGGTTTCGTTGCGGGTGGCGCGGAAGCAGACGTTGCGCGCGGCCTTGGCCACATCGGCTTCGACTTGGGCTTGGCTCTTGCCGGCCAGCGGAACGGTGACCGAAGCGGCTTGAGCGGGAGCGGTGATGGCGAAAACGGCCACGGCGGTCAGAGCAAGAGTACGGATCATAATCACTAGTTCCCGGAAAGGGGTTGGAGCCAACCACCTCCCGACGTTTCCCTTGGCGACGGTTCAAATTCTCACGTGACCGTTTCGCCTGACCTTTTTCCTGCCCTTTGCCGGACAAGGTTTCAAGCGTTTTTGCTGCGGTGCAGTAGCGCAGTTGTGCGCTGCAACCGTGATGGGCGCCGGCGCCTCGGTTTCCAGCATGGGGCGAAGCTGGCCGTTTGGGCACGACGATTGCGGTGGACAACCCCGACGGCCCCGGAATGAAACACTTGCCTTCGACGGGGCTTCACCATTGAGTAACCTTTGTTAACGTCGAGGTCCCATGTTCCTGTCTGCACTCGCCGCCGCCGCCGTGATCTCGACCTCCTACGCCGCTCCGGCGCCGGTTGCGGCTCCGGTCGCGCCGCCCGCGGAACAGGCGGTGCTCGTCGATTGCCAGATCAGCGGCGCGAACCTCACCGACTGCAAGGCCCTTGACGCCGACGGCGCCCCGGCGGCCGAGGCCGTGAAGCTGGCCGCCCAGGTCGAGGTTCCGGAAGCCTTCGCGCTGGCCAATCCCGGCCGCATCGTCATCAAGATGAACGTCACGCCGTAAGGCGGTTGACCGCGCGGCGCGTCTGACGCCTTCTCCCGACCCAGAGAACAGGGAGCGGGAGAACGGCATGGACCAGCGCAAACTGGGCGACTTCGAAGTTTCGGCCATCGGGCTGGGCTGCATGAGCCTCTCGCACGCCTATGGCTCCCCGCCGCCGCGCGACCAGGCCGAGCGGGTGCTGAAGGGCGCCCTCGACGCCGGCTATACCTTCCTCGACACCGCCGCGGTCTACGGCGTCGGCCACAACGAGACCCTGGTCGGCGAGGTGCTCAAGGACCGCCGCAGTGACTACGTCCTGGCCTCGAAGTGCGGCCTGACCAACGGCGACCAGCGCGAGTTGAACGGTCATCCGGACGTCCTCAAGGCCACCTGCGAAGGCAGCCTGAAGCGCCTGCAGACCGACGTCATCGACCTCTACTACCTTCACCGGTGGGACAAGCGCGTGCCGATCGAAGACAGCATCGGCGCCTTGGCCGACCTGGTGAAGGAGGGGAAAATCCGCGCCATCGGCCTGTCGGAAGTCTCGGCTCCGACCCTACGCCGGGCCCATGCGGTACACCCGATCGCCGCCCTGCAGACCGAGTACTCGCCCTGGACCCGGAATCCGGAGATCGCCGTGCTCGACGCCTGCCGCGAGCTCGGCGTGACATTCGTGGCGTTCAGCCCGGTCGGTCGCGGCTTCCTGGCCGGCGGCGTCTCCGACGCGGCGGCGCTGGAGGATGGCGACTTCCGCAAGGCGATGCCCAGGTTCCAGGGCGAGGCCTTCGCCGCCAATCTGAAGATGTTCGAGGGCTTCGCCGCCCTGGCGCGGGAAGCCGGCTGCACCCCGGCCCAGCTCTGCCTGGCCTGGCTCCTCCAGAAGGATGAGACGCTCGTGCCGATCCCCGGCACGACCAACCCCGACCACATGCGCGAGAACGCGGCCGCCGCCGCGATCCGGCTGTCGGCCGACGTGATGGCCAAGGTCGAGGAACTCGTGAACCCGCAGACCGTGACCGGCCCGCGCTACGCGCCGGCCATGCAGGCCTCCGTCGATACTGAAGGCTAGGTCGAGCCGAGGCTGGTCGCCGCCGCCCGCAGGGCGTCCTGCGCCATCCGCCGGGCCCGGTCGGCGACCTCCTCGATCGGCAGGTCATGCAGGCCGCGCGGCCGCGGCAGGCTGACCTGGACGGTCACGCCGTCGTCGGTCAGGACGGACACGCCGACGATGGTGGGGCTGACGGTGACGGAGGGCGGCAGGGAAAGGTCGGTCATCGCGTCTCTCCTGGAGTCCCCCTTCCGCCGATTTGATCGCGCGGCGCAGGGATGTCCAGGCACGCTTTTATGACTGCCGCGGCAGGGAACCGTCAGGCGGTCACCGTCCCGAACAGCTCCTCGTGGCGGGCGCAGACGGCGGGCCACAGCTCGCGGGCGCGGGGAATGTCGAGCTCGAAGCGGTCTTTCAGGATCGTGGCGAATTCATCTGCAGAATCAATGAAACGCAGGCTTTTCTCATCGGGCCGGATGAAGTTGATTGTCCGGCCGCGCAGCACGGCGACGCCGCCCTCTTCGTGGCGGAAGGCGAACACGGTCTGGGTGAACACCGAGTCGGGCGAGGTGCTCAACCAGCGGCACATGCCCGCCAGTTCATCGCGGTCGGCTGGCTCGTTGCGGAAGTCGTAATAGGCCGCCCCGCCCATCGGATGGTTGTGGAACCGCAGCCAGCCGTCGCCCAGCGCCTCGAACGAGAAGTCGAACCCGGCGCACTGATGCGGCCCGAACTCCAGCGGCGCGGCCTCCAGCAGCGCGTCGCCGAAGCCGACGTCGGCGACATAGGGGCGGTCGAGATCGACCCGCAGCACGAGGTGGTTGGCGTGCGAAGCCGGCCCGCGCTCGCCGCGCAGCACCGCTCCGGCCATCTCGGTGACCTCGAAACCTACTTCGCGCAGCATGGCGGCGAACAGCCCGTTCATCTCGTAGCACCAGCCGCCTCGCCGCCCCGTGACCAGCTTGTCGAACGCCGCCTGCGGGTCGAGCGTCATTGGCCGGCCCATGGCGACATCGAAGTTCTCATAGGGGATCGCGCGCAGGTGCAGACGCTGCATCGCCTGCAGCGTCGCCACGTCGACGCGCGGCACGCCCGTGAAGCCGATGCGGTCGAGATAGGCCTGAAGCTTCAACTCTACTCCTTGGCCGGCGGCGCGGCGCCCTGGATCATCGCCACGATCTCGGGTCGAATCTTGTCGGCGCCCTTTTCCATCATGTGCGAGACGATGCGGGCGCCCACCGCGGCGCGCGTCTGCGAGGTGAATTCGGTCTTGTTGCTGCGAACCCAGTCCATCGAGGCCTGGCGGTTGACGTTCATCTGCTGGAAGTGCGGCACGACATAGCGCGCGATCATCTCGTAGGAGCGCCTGGTGTCCTCCCAACGCGCCCAGTTGTGCGCCATCAGCAGGAAGCATCCGAAGCCGCCGCTTTCGTCGACCAGCTGCTGCAGGCGCTCGATCGCCTCGTCGGGCGTACCCACCACCGCCTGGCCCAGGGCCAGATAGGCTTCGACAGGGTCGCCCTTGAAGTCGTCGGGCACCATCGGGAGATTGGCGATCTCCTTGAAGTAGTAGATCCACTTCTCCAGCCCGAAGCGGACCTGCTCGATCGCCTTGTCCTTGGTCTCGGCGATGTGCATCTGGCCGACCAGCCGCCAGCGGCTGCGGTCCATGGTCTGGCCGTTCTCCTTGGCGATGTCCTCGGCGATGCCCCAGTTGGCGGCCAGCGAGTTGAAGCCGGCGCTCGTCGTCGCCCCCAGCGACAGCAGGCCCGCGCCGTGCTTGCCCGCCGCCCGCGCGCCGGTCGGCGAGACCTGGCTGGCGACCGCGATCTCCACCGACGGCCGCGAATAGGGCGTCATCTGCAGGCGGGCGTTGACCAGGCTGAACCAGTCGCTCTCGTGGGTGACTTCCTCCCCGCGCAGCAGCGGGACCAGCACATCCAGCGCCTCGTCCATGCGGTCGCGTTGCTTGGCGACGGGAATGCCCATCATGAAGGCGTCGGAGACCAGCGCGCCGGGCCCGACCCCGAACATCACCCGCCCGCGGGTCATGTGGTCGAGCTGGTTGATGCGGTCGGCCAGCATCATCGGATGGTGATAGGGCAGGGAGGAGACGCCGGTGCCCAGCCGGATGTGCTTGGTCCGTTCGGCGGCCGCGGCGATGAACACCTCGGGGCTGGCGATCAGTTCATAGGCGGCGGAGTGGTGCTCGCCGATCCATGCTTCATCGTAGCCCAGCTGGTCCATCCACTGCACGAGCTCCAGGTCGCGCTGGATCGCCAGGGTCGGGTTCTCGTCGAGCGGATGGAACGGCGCGATGAAGGCCCCGAAGCGCAGCTTGTGTCCGAGCATGGTGGCCCTCCCTTGGCCGTTTGACCGGAGGCTAACTCCCAATTCGCAAGCAACGCCAGGGTGACGGCGCGTCAGCGCGCGGCCTCCTGTGCGGCCTCCAGAAACCGCAGCACCGACAGCTCGAACGCCCGCGGCGAGCGCCCCGGCTTCAACGGCAAGGCGCCCCGCTCATAGGCCTCCAGCACCAGCGGATGGATGTAGGAGCTGCGGCACACGGCGGCGGTGTTGCCGAGCAGCGCGGCCGCCGCCTTCACCGTCACGACGACGCGGCGCTTGGCCTCCGCCGCGTCCTTGGCTGGCGGCTGTTCGACCAGGCCACGCGCAGCGTAAAGGGTGCCGGCCCAGGTGCGGATGTCCTTGGCGGAGAAACCCTCGCCCATCGCCTGGCGAATATAGGCGTTGATGTCGCTGGACTCGACCGCGCGGCGCTCGCCGCTCTCGTCGAGGTACTGGAACAGTCGCTGACCGGGCACGTCCTGGCAGGCCTTGACGATCCTTGCCAGCCGCCGGTCGCGAAAGCCGGTGCGATGGACCTTGCCGCTCTTGCCGCGGAACTCGAAAACCGCCCCGCTGGCGGTGATCTCAGCGTGGCGGTCGCGCAGGGTGGTCAGGCCGAAACTCTTGTTGGTCTTGGCGTACTCGGTGTTTCCGATCCGGATCAGGGTGAGCTCCATCAGCGCCACCACTGCGGCGAGAACCTTTTCCCGCGGCAGTCCCCGCCGACGCAGGTCGCGCTCGACCTGCGCGCGCAGCTTCGGCAGCAGCCGCCCGAAGGCGATCAGCCGTTCGAACTTCTCACCGGCCTGCGCCTGGTTCCAGAGGTGGTGATAGCGGTACTGCTTGCGGCCGCGGGCGTCACGGCCGGTCGCCTGGATGTGTCCGCGTGGAGAGGCGCAGATCCAAACGTCCGTCCAGGCCGGCGGCAGCACCAGCGCGCGGATCCTCTCGAGCGTCGCCTCGTCCCGCACCGGCTTTCCGTCCGCGTCGCGATAGCTGAACCCGCTCGCGCCCGCCGTTCGTGACAGGCCTGGCTCGTGGTCGTTCACATAGCTAAGGCCGGCCGCCGGCGGCGGAACTGTATCACGGGGCATGGCGGGCCTTTGGCAATGCGGGCGGGACGTGGCAGGAAGCGCCGACGCTCACAACAGGGCCCGCCGCGGCCCGGTTCCCTCGCAAGGAGGCCGCCTTGAATTACCGTCACGCCTTCCACGCGGGGAACTTCGCCGACCTCGTCAAGCACGCCGCCCTGCTCGACCTGCTGGCCCAGCTGCAAGCCGCGCCTGGGCCGTTGGCGGTGTTCGACACCCATGCCGGCCGCGGCCTATACGACCTCACCGGCGAGGAGGCGCAGCGCTCGGGCGAGGCGAAGGCGGGGATCGCCCAGTTGATGCAGGCCGCCGACCTGCCGCCGGCCATGCAGCTGCTGCGCCAGGCCGTCGTGAAGCTCAATGGCGGCGACGTCGCCAATCTCTATCCCGGCTCGCCGCTGCTGGTCGCCGCAGCCCTGCGTAAGGGTGACACCTATCTCGGCTGCGAATTGCGAGCGCCCGAGCATTCGGCGCTCTCCGACACCCTGGCCAGCTGGCCCGCGGCCAAGACCGTCTGCGCCGACGGCTACGCCGAGGTCGCGGCTCGGCTGCCCAAGCAGGGCCGGGCCCTGGTGCTGATCGATCCGCCGTTCGAGAAGAGCGACGACTACGAACGCTGCGCCGCCGCGATCGGCGCGCTGACCGCCAGGAACCCCGCCGCGGTGGTCATGGTCTGGATGCCGCTCAAGGATCTCGAGACCTTCGACGCGTTCCTGCGCGAGGCCGAGGACGCCTATGGCGGCTCGCTGCTGGTGGCCGAGGCGCGTATGCGGCCGCTGACCGATCCGATGAAGATGAACGGCTGCGCCCTGGTGCTGGCCAACGCGCCGGAAGGCTTCGAGGCGCCGCTCGCCGCGATCTGCGATTGGACGGTTTCGCACCTGGGCCAGGGCGGCAAGGCCCAGGTCTGGAGCGCCTAAAAGCTTCATTTTGCGCCTGCGAAAAGTCGGGTTAGGGTTTGCTGCATCGCACAAACCCCGGCTGTTTGGAGGCGTACCCATGGCTCTCACCGTATTCGCAGAGGGGCCGGCGTCCCTCGATCCGCAGAAAGCGCTCTACATCCCTGTCGGCGCGGCCTCGCCGCTCTGGTTCCTGTTCGCCGGCGCGGCCTCGGCCGGCGTCGCCTACTGGTGGATGACCCGCTGGGCGGACCGCAGCAACCTCGAAGCGCTATTGGCGCCCGCTCACGCCGCGGCGCTGCCGGCGCCCGCCGCCGACGCCGTGCCGCCCGAACCGATCGCCGCGGTGGCCGAGGTCTCCGCCGTCGCAGGCGCGATGGTCGAAGGGGCGCTGCAGGCCGGCGCCGACGCCACCGCCGCATTCATCGCGGCCGTCGCCCCCGTGGACGCGACCGAACCCGTCGTCGAGCCGCTTGCTGAAGCCGTCGTCGAGGCGGCCTCGGAGACGACCGCCAAGCCGCGCGCCAAGGCCCGTCCGCCAGGCGATCCCGCGTCCGACGCCTGACCCTTGGCGGCGGCGCCCGCAGCGGGCTATCCCTGACCCGTTGCAGACGGCGAGGGGACAGCACGCGTGGCCAAGCGGGCCTTCGACATCCTGGCGGCCCTGGCCGGACTGATCATGCTCGCGCCTGTCATGGCGGTGATCGCGCTCGCCGTGCGCATCGACAGTCCGGGCCCGGCGCTGCACTGGTCGAGCCGTGTCGGCCGCTACAACCGTCTTTTCAAGATGCCGAAGTTCCGGACCATGAAGACCGGAGCTCCCAATGTGGCGACCCATCTGCTCGCTGACCCCGACGCGTGGATCACCCCGCTGGGCCGCTTCCTGCGGCGCTCGAGCCTCGATGAACTGCCCCAGCTCTGGAGCGTGCTGGTCGGCGACATGAGTCTGGTCGGCCCGCGTCCGGCCTTGTTCAATCAGGACGATCTCGTGGCCCTGCGCACGGCGGCTGGCGTCGAGGCCTTGCGTCCCGGCGTCACCGGCTGGGCCCAGATCAACGGCCGGGACGACCTGCCCAATACCGACAAGGCCCGGTTGGACGCTGATTACCTGGCGCGCGGCGGCCTCCTGCTCGATATCAGAATCATCGTGATCACCCTGGTCGCGGCCTTCTCTGGCCGCGGCGTTCGGCACTAGCGGCGCCACCGCTCGGCGACTGACGCGTTCTGGAACCTTCCGGAGCGAGCCATTGCCCAAGGATGCGAGCGACAAGCCCCAGCGCGGGGTACGACATTGGATCAGCGCCCATCGCAAGGGGCTGGTGATCGCGGCCGGCTCCGTGGCGGCCGTGATCGGCGGCGGCATCGTCTTGCTCGCGGTCCTCGACTGGAACCAGTTGCGCGGCCCGATCTCGCGTTTCGCCTCAGCCCGCCTGGATCGCGAGGTCGCCATTCTCGGCGATCTCGATGTGCGGCCGTTCAGCTTCACTCCCAGCGCCACCGTCGGGCGGCTGCAGATCGGCCAGCCGGCCTGGGCCGGCAAGGGACAGATGGCCGAGATCGAGCGGCTGCAGCTGCAGATCGAAGCGCTGCCGCTGCTGCGCGGTCAGCTGGTGTTCCGCCGCCTCGAAGTCACCCGCCCCAACCTCGCTTTGTTGCGCGACGCCAAGGGCCGCGCGAACTGGTCGCTGCATCCGGACGCCCCACCGAAACCCCTGCGCTTGCCGCCGATCCAGGACTTCCGCGTCGAGGATGGGCGGATGTCGTTCAACGACGCCGGCCGGCGGCTGAGCCTGCAGGCGGCCATAGACGCCGCCGAACGGCGCGGCGCGGCGAATCCTCGCTTCGTCATGTCGGGCAAGGGCGCGATCAACGGCGCGCCGTTCACCCTGGCGCTGACCGGCGGGCCTCTGGTCAACGTCCGCGCTGGCCGTCCGTATCCGTTCGACGCCGACGTGCGTGCCGGCGCCACTCGGATCCTGGCAAAGGGCCAGATCGCGCGGCCTTTCGACCTCGGCCGCTTCCAGGCGCAGGTCACCGCCAGCGGGCCGGACCTGGCCGATCTCTACGACCTCACTGGGGTCGCGTTCCCAAACTCGCCGCCCTATCGGCTTTCGGGCCAACTCTCGCGCGAGCAGCGGCTTTGGCGCGTGACCGGAGTGGGCGGCCGGGTCGGCGACAGCGACATGGCCGGCGGCCTCTCGGTCAACACCGCGGGTGAACGCCCCTTCCTGACCGCCGACCTGCGCTCCAAGCGCCTCGACTTCGACGATCTCGCCGCGGTGTTCGGCGGCGCGCCTGCGCGTGGCGGCGGCGAGACCGCGTCGCCGACCCAGCAGGCGGTCGGCCGGCAGTTGGCCGCCCAGCGCCGGTTGCTCCCGGACGCCAAGCTCGACGTCTCGCGCATCCGCGCGATGGACGCCGATGTGAAGTACGCGGCCGCCAGCATCTCCTCACCGCGCCTCCCGGTGCGCGGGGGCTCGGTGCATATCAAGCTGAAGAACGGCGTGCTTGACGCCGACCCGCTTCGCCTGGACCTCAATCAGGGCGCGCTCGCCGGCCAGGCCACGCTCGATGCGCGGCGCGGCACGCCCGTCACCAGCATCGATCTGCGGCTGTCGCGGGCGCGGCTGGAACAGCTGATCCCCATCCGCAGCGGCGGTACCGCGCCGATCACGGGCTCTCTCCTCGGCCGCGTGAAGCTGACGGGCGCTGGCGCCTCGGTGCGCGAAGCCGCCGCCCATGCCGATGGTCAGGCGCTATTCGTCGTGCCTGGCGGCGAGATCCGCGCAGCCTTCGCCGAACTGATGGGAGTCAACGTCACCAAGGGCCTTGGCCTGCTGCTCGCCAAGGATCAGAGCAAGACCGACCTGCGCTGCGCCGTCGCTCACTTCCAGGCTAAGGACGGCGTCCTGACCGCCAACCGCATCATCCTCGACACCACGCCAGTGCTGAGCACCGGGGAAGGGCGTATCGATCTACGGGACGAGACGATGAACCTGCGCATGACCGGCCACGCCAAGGAAGCTCGGCTGATCCGTCTCACTGCGCCGGTCACGATCGAGGGACCGATCGTCAAGCCCAGGCTCGGTGTTGAGGCCTCGGGAGCCATGGCTCAGGGCGGCGTCGCCGCCGCGCTTGGCGCGCTGGTTGCGCCGCTGGCCGCGGTGCTGCCGTTCGTCGATCTCGGCCTGGCTGAAGACGCGTCCTGCGGCGCGCTCATCGCCCATGCCGGCCGTCAGGGCGCGCCGGTCGCCAAGCCCCGCACCTGACGCCTGCAACAATCGCGCAATCAGTGCTGGTCATCCTCGATTGACGCCCGCAAGCCGGGCGCCCACTCTGGTCCGATCAACCAAACAGAGGCTCGACGATGCCCATCCGCCCCGCCAAACCCCTAGCCGTCGCGCTCGTCCTGGCGCTCGGCGCCACCGGCGCGATCGCCGCCTCCGCCGCCGAAACCGCGATCGCCACGCGCCAGGCCGGCTACAAGAAGATCGGCGCCTCCTTCAAGGCGATCAGCGACGAGCTCAAGAAGGGCTCGCCCGACACCAAGCTCATCGCCGCCAACGCCGCGGTGGTGAACGCCCAGGCGGCCCAGGTCACCAAGTGGTTCCCCAAGGGCTCGGGTCCTGAAGCCGGCTTCAAGACCGAGGCCAAGCCGAACATCTGGACCGACTCCGCCAAGTTCGGGGCCGCCGCCGCCAACTTCCAGACCCAGGCCGGAAAGCTGCAAACCGTCGCCGCGGCGGGGAATGTCGACGCCATCAAGGCGCAGTTCCGCGCCACCGGCGGGACCTGCAAGGCCTGTCACGACGTCTACCGCGTCGAGAAATAGTCATGGCTTCGGACGTCGCGGCGGGGCCGCCCCGCCCGCTCTGGGATCTGCCGACCCGGATCGTGCACTGGTCGCTGGTCGTGCTGTTGCTTGTGTCCTGGCTTTCGGCCGGCGAGAACATGCAAATTCACCGCTGGTCGGGTTACGCCATCGTCGGCCTGCTGGTCTTCCGGCTATGGTGGGGCGTGGCCGGCGGGTCGACCGCGCGGTTCACGCACTTCCTGAAGGGGCCGGGCGCGACGCTGGCCTACATGCGCACGCTCGGCGCCCGCCGTCCCAGCGACGGCCCCGGCCATAACCCGCTCGGCGCCTGGAGCGTCCTGGCCATGCTGGCGGTGATGCTGGTCCAGGTCGGGCTTGGCCTCTTCGCCAGCGATCTCGACGGGTTGGAGTCCGGACCGCTGTCGCACCTGGTCAGCTTCGACGCCAGCCGCGTCGCCGCCGAGTTGCACGAGACGGTGTTCCGCGTGCTGCAGGCGCTGGTGGCCCTGCACATCGCTGCAATCGTCTTCTACTGGGCGTGGAAGCGTCAGAACCTGGTCGGCGCGATGATCACCGGCAAACGCCCCTTCCAGGGCGAGGCCTTGCATCCGGCCGCCCTTTGGCGGCTGCTGGTCGGTCTGGCGCTGGCGGTGTTAGTGGCCTGGGCGATCGCCAAAGGCTTGAGGTTCTAGCGCTGTTGTCATCCCGGTTTCGGTCGCAGACCGAAGACCGGGATCCATGAGCGCCAGATCCCTCAGGGGCGCACCGGGCGTCGCCAAGTTCTCGTCACTTGGCGCGAATGGATCCCGGCCTTTCGCTTCGCTTCAGCCGGGATGACACTCAGGTTTACTTGCCGTCGGCGGCGCCGCGCAGGCAGTTCAGCCACGCGTCTTCACGCGCCTTTTCGGCCGCGCGCAGCTTGTCTTCGGCTTCGCGCACGCCGGCGTCATGCTTGCGCCATTCCAGCACCGCGCCCTCGCGCGCTGCGCGGGCCGCTTCCATGGTCGGGAAACGCGCCAGCACCGCGCGCACGCTGTAGTTCACCGGCGGGCCGACCGTCTCACGGTCGGGATAAAAGCCGGTGATCGAGTCGGCCGTCTCATTTTCGATGTGGAAGACGTCGGCCCAGCCCGCGTGGTGGCGCATCAGGGCCCAGGGCCGTTCGATCCGGTCGCTCATGGAATACTCCTAGAATCCTGATCCCAAGCTAACGCGGGAGGGCCGGCGCTTTCTACCCCCAGAGCGCCGGACGACGGCCCTTCCACGGCGCTTCCTTTTCCAACTGGCCGGCGAGCCGCAGCAGCGTCGCCTCGTCGGCGAAGCGGGCGGTGAACATCATCCCGATCGGCAGGCCGTCGTCGTCCATCTCCAGCGGCAGCGACAGCGACGGCTGGCCCGAGAAGTTGAACGGCGGCGTAAAGGGAAAGGCCTTGCTCTGGCGCTTGTTCAGCTCCTGCGGATCGACCGCCACCGGGTCGATCAGCCCGACCGGCGGCACCGAGGCGCCCAGCACCGGGCACAGGTAGACGTCGACGTCCTTGAAGAACATCAGCGTCTTGCGGTTCAGGTCGCGCAGGTCCTGCCAGCCGCGGAAGGCCTGTTCGCCGGTCACCTTGCGCCCGCTCTTCAGCGCCGCCCAGGTCAGCGGCTCAAGTTCGTGCTCCTGCGGTTCGCGGCCGAGCATGGCCGACAGCCGGGCGATGTTGGCCGCGAAGTTGGCGCCCGAGACCGGCGCGCGGGCGGTGTAGAGGGCGCGGTAGTCGATGCCGAGGCCCTTCTCGAAGACGTCGTGGCCGAGGCCCTTCAGCAGCGCGGCGGTGCGCTCCAGCGCCGCCTGGATCTGCGGCTCGATCGGCCGGCCCGACGGGGTCTCCGACGACCAGGCGATGCGCAGCTTGCCGGGGCTGCGCTCGATCTCCTCCATGTAGGGCCGCTCCTTGTGCGGCGCTTCGAAGGGCGCGCCAGGCTCTGGGCGGCCGGTGGCGTCGAGCATGGCGGCGCTGTCGCGCACCGTGCGCGTCACCACGTGATCGACCGAGAATCCCATGGCGTAGTTGTCGCCGTCCGGCAGATTCGGCGTGCGGTCGCGCGTCACCTTCAGGCCGACCAGCCCGCAGCAGGCGGCTGGGATGCGGATCGAGCCCAGACCGTCGCTGGCGTGGGCCAGCGGGACCATGCCGCTCGCCACCGCCGAGGCCGCCCCGCCCGACGATCCGCCCGAGACGTGGTCCGGGTTCCAGGGATTGCGGCAGGCGCCCAGATAGGCGCCCTCGGTCACGCCCGTGATGCCGTACTCCGGGGTGTTGGTCTTGCCCAGCAGCACCACGCCGGACTCGCGATAGCGCCGGGTCAGGCCGCAATCGTCCTGGTCCACCCAGCCCGCGGCGAAGCGGCTGCCGTAAGTCCGCGGCCAGCCGGCCACCGGCACGCCGAGGTCCTTGATCAGGAACGGCACGCCCTTGAACGGACCGTCGGGGAGGGGGCCCTGAGCGGTCTTTCGCGCCTCGTCATAGGCCTTGTAGACCACGGCGTTCAGCGACGGATTGTGACGTTCGATCCGCTCGATGGCCGCGTCCACCAGCTCCAGCGGCGTCACCTCGCCCTTGGCCACCAGCGCGGCCAGCGCCAGGCCGTCGTGCTCGGAGTAATCGTCCATCGTTCCTACCCTTCGAACTTTTATCTTTGTCCGCCGGCCAGGAAGGCCAGCTTCGCGACCGGGGCCAGCCCGCCGGCCTCGCGCTTGAGCGCCGCCAGCGAGTCCTCTGCGGCATTCAGGACAGCGTCGATGTCCGCCTCGGTCATCGCCGCGCACAGGAACATGTTGTGCCACGGGTGCAGATAGACCCCGCGCTGAAGCATCTGCGAGACGAAGAAGAAGCCCTTTCGCAGGTCGGGGTCGTCGTCGAACAGGTAGAGCGGCATCTGGCCCGGGCCGGTGCAGCGCAGGCCGAAACCCGCCGCGGCCGCCCGCTCGGTCAGTCCTGCCGACAGCCGCTCGCCCATGGCGCTCAGCCGTTCCAGATAGTCGGTGGTGCGCACCAGCCGCAGCGTCTCGAGCGCCGCGGCCATCGGCGCGGCCTGATACCAGAACGAGCCGGTGACATAGATCGAGGCCGCCCCCTTGCGCGCCTTCTCCGAGCCCAGCAGCGCCGAGATCGGATGGCCGTTGGCGATGCACTTGCCCCAGGTCGAGAGGTCCGGCTCGACGCCCACGACCGACCACGAGCAGTCACGCGCCATCCGCAGGCCGGCGCGCACGTCGTCGACGATCAGCAGCGCTCCGGTCTGGTCGGCCAGCTCGCGGCAGCGCCGCGCATAGGCCGGGTCGGGCGCGGCCTGGTCGATGAAGGCGTCGTGCTTGAACGGCGCGGCGAAGATCGCGGCCAGGTCGTCGCCCGCCTGCGCCACCGCCGCCTCCAGGCTGGCCACGTCGTTGTAGTCGCAGAAGATCTGGTGCGCGCGGTCGGTGTCGGTGGTTCCGGCCGGCCGCGGCGTGCACCAGGGCGCCGCGCCGTGATAGGCGCCCTTGGCCCGCACGATGGTCTTGCGGCGGGTGTGGGCTCGCGCGGTCATCAGCGCCATGGTCGTGGCGTCGGTGCCGTTCTTGCAGAACATCGCCCAGTCGGCGTGGCTGACCAGCAAGGTCATCTCCTCGGCCAGCCGCACCATCAGTTCGGTCGGCCCGGTCAGGGTGTCGCCGAGCCCCAGCTGGCGCACATAGGCCGCGTCGATCTCGGGCTGGCCATAGCCGAACAGGTTCGGACCGTAGGCGCACATCAGGTCGAGGTAGCGCTTGCCGTCGGCGTCCCAGATGTGCGCGCCCTCGGCGCGGCTGAAGAACTGCGGATAGTCGTCGGGCAAGAGGCCTACGGCCTGGTGGCCGTACATTCCGCCGGGGATCACTGCTGCGGCGCGCTCGCGCAGGACTCTGTCGTGGCTACGCGTCATGGGGAGTTCTCCGTCGACGAAGGCCGTATCGAGACCTTACGCTGCGAACGCAGTTCGGCAACCGGGGAGCGGGTGATGACGGTGAAGGTTCTGGCCCTGGTGGGCCTGGCGATGGCGGCCGCTGCGCCGGCCAGCGCCAACGAGACCTTCAAGGACTGGTGGGTCGCCTGCGACAACACCCGCGAGTGCGCCGCCTTCGGCTTCGCCGGCGAAGCGTTCGAGATGTCCGGCTACCTGAAGGTCGCGCGCGGCGCTCATGCGGCCGAGGCCGCTCAGGCCAAGCTGGTGATGGAAGGACCGCCCGGGCCCTGGGCGCTTTCGGTCGACGGCAAAGCCCTCGCCACCGTCACGGCGGCCAGCGAAGACGGCGACGGCGGCGCCGCCGCGGCCCTGACCCCGGTCCAATCGGCCGCCGTGCTCGCCGCGGCCGCCAACGGCAAGGCGCTGCAGGTTGCCGCGGCCGGCAAGCCGATCGGCGCGATCTCCCTGGCCGGCAGCTCGGCGGCCCTGCGCTGGATGGACGATCAGCAGAAGCGGGCCGGCGGCGTCACCGCTCTGGTCGCCAAGGGCCCGGCCCCGGCCTCGGCGGTGCCCGCGCCGCCGGCCCCGCCGCTGGTCCAGGCCGCGCCGGCCGTGTCCCAGGCCGGCCTGCCGGCCAAGCCGCCCAAGTCGGTCATGGCGCTGATGGGCGACTGCGATGACGACATCGCCACGCTGGAGATCGCGCCGATCGCCGCAAGGCTGTCGCCCGACCTGACCCTGTGGGCGCCGCTCTGCACGCGCGGGGCCTACAACATGATCTACAGCTTCGCGGTGGTGGACGCGAAGGGCGCGGCCCGCCGCCTGCCGATCCGCTACGCCAGCTCCGCCGAGACGACTACCGAGCTGATGAACGTCGATTACGACCCGGCGACCCGCACCCTGTCGAACTTCGAGAAGGGCCGGGGCCTGGGCGACTGCGGTGCGGTCAACACCTGGGTCTGGGACGGCAAGGCCTTCGCGCCGACCGCCCAGGATCTGATGGGTGAATGCCGCGGGGTGTCGCCGGACGACTGGGTCACCACCTGGCGCACGCGCGCCAAGTAGTCAGAACATCCCGAGCAGGGTGGCGAAGAACGCCAGGATCGCCGCGACGATCGCCTTCGACAGCACGATCAGCACCACCACCGACAGGATCGCGGCGATCCAGCCGATCAGCGCCGCCAGCCCGTCGCGCTCGGCCCCGCCGATCGCGAAGGCGGCGATCGCGAAGCTCGGCAGCATGTTCCCGAACGGGATCGGCAGGAACACGATCAGCGACAGCACGAAGCATAGCGCGCCGACCAGCCGGTCGCCCAGCGGATTGTACATGAAGGTCAGCCGCGGCCGCAGCCGCCGCTCCAGCCGCGCCAGGTGCGGCTTCAGCTTCACCGTCAGGGCGCGGAAGTCGGCCATGCTCATGGTCCGCGACAGCATCACCTTGGGCAGCCAGAGGGTCTTGCGGCCCATCGTCCACTGGAAGGTGATGAAGATCAGCGGCGCGCCGAGCAGCGCCGAGACCCCCGGCGGCATCGGCAGCACCAGCGGGGCTGCGAACACGAACATCAGCGCCCCGAAGGCGCGATCGCCGAAGGTGTCGAGCAGGTCGCCGACCGAAACCTCGCGGTCCGGGCGCTCCGCGATCAGGTCGAGGAGTTCGGATACGCTCGCGGCTTTACGGTCTTCGGACATCAAGCTTCGCGCTAGCACGGCAAGGCGCCGTTGCGGAAGGAAAAGCCGCGGCCAAATCGCCTGAACTCACGCGATTGTTGGCGACGACTCGCATAAGCCGGTCGGGCCAGATGTCACAGCCGCTCCGCCTTGGTCTGTTCTACGCGGCCCTGTTCGTCGGAACGGGGGCGAGTTCGCCGTACATCCCGGTCTGGTTCGCCTCGCGCGGGCTCTCGGGCGCTGAGATCGGCCTGATCCTCTCAGCGCCCATGCTGGCCCGCGCGGTCACCGCGCCGGCCATCGCCATGTGGGCCGACAGTTTCGCCCTGCGCCGCACGCCGCTGATCCTGATG
This sequence comes from Phenylobacterium haematophilum, assembly GCF_014196295.1. Taxonomy (GTDB): domain Bacteria; phylum Pseudomonadota; class Alphaproteobacteria; order Caulobacterales; family Caulobacteraceae; genus Phenylobacterium; species Phenylobacterium haematophilum. The sequence goes on along the minus strand of NZ_JACIDK010000016.1, from coordinate 4,199 downwards.
GGGCTGGCGGCGGCGCTGGCCTACGGCCTGCTGGCCGCCCCGTTCGGCTTCGCCTGGTGGTTCGGGATCTGGTTCCTGGCCAACACCATCCTCTCGACGATGATCCCGCTGACCGACGTCATCGTCTTCCGCCGGGCGGGCAGGGACGGCTTCAACTACGGTTGGCCGCGTGGCATCGGCTCGGTCGCCTTCATCATCGCCAATGTCGTGGTCGGCGCGTTGCTGGCCCGCTACTCGCCCGAGTTGGTCCTGGTCTGGATCACCGCTGCGGCGATGCTGGCGGCCGGCGCCGCGCGCGGTCTGCTGCCGCCCGATCCGGTTCGCGAGGGCGGCGGGGCCAGCCGGCTCTCCGAGCGCCTCGCCGGGCTGGGCGAACTGCTGGCCGACCGCAATTTCATGCTGGCGGTGGTGTCGGTCGGCCTGATCCAGTCGGCCCACGCCTTCTACTACTCCTTCTCGACGCTCTCGTGGAAACAGCAGGGCATGCCCGAGAGCGCCACCGGCCTGTTCTGGGGTCTGGCCGTCGCGGTCGAAGTCGGCTTCATGTGGTTCATGGAGCCGTGGCGCCGGCGCATCGGCCCGCGCAACCTGCTCGTCATCGGTGGGACCGCCGCGCTCGTCCGCTGGACGGTGCTGGCCTTCTCGCCGCCGCTGTGGCTGCTGCTGCCGATGCAGGCGCTGCACACCTTCACCTATGCGGCGACCTTCCTTGCCTCCCTACAGCTGGTCGAAAAGCTCTCCACGCCAGCCAACGCCTCGGCCGCTCAGACCATCAACTCGGCGCTCTCCGGCGGCCTGCTGATGGGGGCGGCGACCATCGGCTCGGGCTGGCTGTTCGACCTGGTCGGGGCCAAGGGCTACCTGGCCATGGCCCTGATGTCGGCGCTCGGGCTGGCTGGCGCCCTGCGGCTTTATGGGATCAAGCGCCTCGACCCGTAAGCCCTTCCGCGACGACAGTCTTGCGGGCAGGCCCGAAGGGGCGACTATGCCGCCAAACTATAGTCCTAGGGAGGATGCATGCGGGCCTTGGAAGTTTCAGCGCCGTGGGGGTTCGACGCTCTGAAGGTGGTCGACGAGCCTGACCCAACGCCTGGTCATGGCGAGGTGCTGGTCCGTATGAAGGCGGTGTCGCTGAACTATCGCGACATGCTGATGGTCAACGGCATGTACAGCCGTGGCTCGTCCACCGCCGGCGGGACCATCACTCCGTTCTCCGACGGCTGCGGCGTGGTCGAGGCCGTCGGTCCTGGGGTCACCCGCGTCGCGGTCGGCGACCGCGTCGCCACGTTGTTCTTCCAGAATTGGACAGCCGGCCGCCCGACCCTGGAAAAGCTCTCCTCGGCGCTCGGCTACCCGATTCCAGGCGCGGGCCGTGAACTGGGCGTCTTCAGCCAGGAGGGCGTCTCCAAGGTACCCGACTTCCTGACCGACCAGCAGGTGGCCACCCTGCCGTGCGCGGCGCTCACCGCCTGGCGCGGCCTGTTCGAAGACGCCCGACTCGAGCCCGGCGACACGGTGGTGTTGCAGGGCACCGGCGGCGTCTCGATCTTCGGCCTGCAGTTCGCCCACGCGGCCGGCTATCGCACGGTGATCACCTCTTCGTCGGACGAGAAGCTGGCCCGCGCCAAGGCGCTCGGCGCCGACCACCTGGTCAACTACCGCACCACAGAGGATTGGGCCGCCGCGGTGCGCCACGCGACCGGCGGCGTCGGGGCCGACTTCGTGATGGAGGTCGGCGGCGCAGGCACCATCCAGCAGAGCCTGCGAGCGGTCCGCATCGGCGGCCACATCGCCATCATCGGCGTCGTCGCTGGCGCCGGCGAGGGCGTTAATCCGGGCGTCCTCATCGGCAACAGCGCGCGGCTGCAGGGGCTGTCGGTCGGCTCGCGCGAGATGTTCGAGGCCATGTGCCGGGCCATCGAACTGCATCGAATCGAACCGGTGGTGGACAAGGTCTTCCCCTGGACGGACGTGGCCAAGGCGTTCGCCGCCATGCAGGGCGGCGAGCATTTCGGAAAGATCGTGCTGCAGTTCTGAAGAAGGCGGCCTTCCTCAGTCCTGCGCGCCGAGGGGGGCGATCGCGAACACCGCATCGTGGTGGTCGCGATCGCCCGAGGGCCTCAGCGGCGCCGCCTTCGATCTCTCTCGCGGCCGCCTACTGCTGATTGGCCGGTTCGGCCGAAATCTCTTCGAGGGTCCGGCCGACCGCCTTGGCGCCGTAGTCGAGGGCGACGTCGCCCAGCGACAGGATCCCGGCCAGCCGACCGTCGCTGTAGACCAGCAGGCGGCGGACTTGGTGTGCGCCCATCTTGGCGGTCGCTTCGGCCAGGTTGTCGTCGGCGTGGCAGGACTGCACGTCGTCGGTCATGATGTCGGAGACCGGCGCGTCCAGCGCGCCGCCGTCGGCTACCACCCGGACCACGATGTCGCGGTCGGTGACCACGCCCAGCACCTTGCCGTCCTCGGCGATCGGGATCACGCCGCTGTCGATCTCCGACATCATGCGCGCGACCTCCTTGATCGAGGTCTTCGGTTTGGCGGTGACGACCTGGGCGGTCATGACTTCGCTGACTTTCAAGACGGCTCTCCTTCCGTGGGTGGAGGTGCTTGAACCCCGGCCGGGGCCGTCCGTTCCCCATGGGGAAGCTCGCGAAGGCGTTACTCACCAGGGGTGGCGGCGGCCATACTCGTGATTGTGCGGACCCGGTGGAGGCCCTAGACCGCAGCATTCTTTAAAGCATAGGTCGCGAGGATCCGATGAAGTTCAAGAGCCTGGAGGACTGCCTCAATACCGTTGCGGCCGACAACGAAGGACAGCCCGAGTTCCTTCAGGCCGTGACCGAGGTGATGACCAGCCTCTGGCCCTTCATTGAGCGCAACCCAGCCTATGCCGAGCAGGGGCTGATCCACCGGCTGGTCGAACCCGAGCGCATCATCATCTTCCGGGTGCCGTGGGTGGACGACAAGGGCGAGGTTCACGTCAACCGCGGCTACCGTATCCAGCACAGCTCGGCGATCGGGCCGTACAAGGGCGGCATCCGCTTCCACCCGACCGTGAACCTCTCTGTGCTGAAGTTCCTGGCTTTCGAGCAGACCTTCAAGAACGCCCTGACCACCCTGCCGATGGGCGGCGGCAAGGGCGGCTCGAACTTCGATCCCAAGGGCCGCAGCCGGGGCGAGATGATGCGCTTCTGCCAGGCCTTCATCTCCGAGCTCTTCCGGCACATCGGCGCCGACACCGACGTGCCGGCCGGCGACATCGGGGTCGGCGGCCGCGAGGTCGGCTACATGGCCGGCATGATGAAGAAGCTCACCAATCGCGCCGACGCGGTGTTCACCGGCAAGGGCCTGAGTTTCGGCGGCTCGCTGATCCGTCCGGAGGCGACCGGCTACGGCACGGTCTATTTCGCCGAAGAGATGCTGAACCACGCCGGACGCTCGATGGAGGGGCAGCGCGTCTGCGTCTCCGGATCGGGCAACGTCGCCCAGTACGCCGTCGAAAAGGCGATGCAGATGGGTGCGCGGGTCATCACCGTCTCCGACTCCAGCGGCACGGTGATCGACGAGGACGGCTTCACCCCCGAAAAGCTCGCCGAGCTGATGGAGGTGAAGAACCACTACTTCGGCCGGGTGTCGGAATACGCGGCCAAGCTGGGCCTGCGGTTCGAGGCGGGGATCCGTCCCTGGAGCGTGCCATGCGACGTGGCGCTGCCCTGCGCCACCCAGAACGAACTTGCCCGCGAGGATGCCGACAGCCTGATCGCTAACGGCGTCATCTGCGTCGCCGAGGGCGCGAACATGCCCTCGACCATCGAGGCGGTGAAGGCGTTCGAAGAGGCCGGCGTGCTGTTCGGGCCCGGCAAGGCGGCCAACGCCGGCGGCGTCGCAACTTCGGGCCTCGAGATGAGCCAGAACGCCATGCGGCTTTCCTGGCCGCGCGAGGAGGTCGATCGTCGCCTGCTGGAGATCATGCGCGGCATCCACGCCTCCTGCCTGCGCTACGGCGAACGGGCCGACGGCTCGGTCAGTTATGTCGACGGGGCCAACATCTCCGGTTTCGTCAAGGTCGCCGACGCCATGGCCGCCCAAGGCGTCATCTGACGGCCTAGGCGGAATCGACATTCAGCGCAGCCAGATCATGGTGGCGGCGAGGTGTACGAAGCCTAGGAAGTGGATGGCCCTGCGGTCGTAGCGGGTGG
>NZ_JACIDK010000015.1 GCF_014196295.1 Phenylobacterium haematophilum | reverse complement strand
GCGTCGTGGCCAAGATCGTCGAGTAAGCGATCTAGCCACAGTCGACAGACTGAAGATCAGGCCGCCGAGGGAAACCTCGGCGGCCTTTTCGATTTGCAGGGCGAGCGGCCAGAAAAAGGCCGCCAGGATGTTTCCTGGCGGCTCTGATCTTTCGCAGATCCCGTTTGGCTTCAGTACGGGCGGCCGCCGCTGACCGGACGCATAGAGGTGACGGCTTCGCCCAGGCCGTACTGGCGCAGGTCGCTCACGTCGCGATCGATAATATGGCAGCGCCCGCGGAAGTCGCTGTCGCTGCAGATCTGCCAGGAGCCGCGGCCTTCGATGCGCAGGCTCATGGCCTTGTCATTGAACTGGCGGGGCAGGTTGGTGACCTCGCGGGTCGCCTGGTAGGCCTGGCCGCCGAAGTCCGGGGCAGAGAAGAGCATCAGCGTGCTGCTGTGGGCGCCGCCGCCCCAGGGCGGGCCGCCGCCGCCGCCGTTCCAGCCGCACACAAGGCGCCCGTTGGCGTTGCCGATGTCGCTCCGGCAGTTCCGGAAATCGAGGGTGCTGTAATTCCACCGGCCACGGTCATCGCGGCAACTGGCGGTCAGGGTGGAGCCGCTGACGCGCGCATCGCGGCAGGTCTGCTGGTAGCTGCCCGACGGGAGCTGGCCCCAGCCGCCGCCGCTCCATGAACACATCAGACGCCCGTTGTTATTGCCGATGTCGCCCTGGCATTCGCGATAGCGCACGGTGCTGTAGTTCCAGCGGTTGCGATTGTCGGGACAGCTAGCGGTCAGCGTGTCGCCGTTGACGCGGATGTCCCGGCAGGTCTGCTGATAGCTGCCGGCCGGCGTCCAGCTGCCGCCGGGCCCCCATCCTCCGCCCCAACGCTGGTCCTGTGGTTGAGGCTGGGCCTGGGCCTGCGCGCCGAGCAGCGCGGCGGCCGTCGCGACCGCCATCCAAAGCTTTGTCATCGGCGCTCCTTAACTCTTGAATTTCGCCACCGAAAGCGTCCTTGATTAGACGCCACAGTGAAGCGTCAGCATAGAATGCGTTGTTTACCGCTTGCCGCCACGTTTCGACAGTCCGAGCGTGCGAAGCGGTGGGGCAGACAAGATGAGCGCACAGCTCGCGATGGATATGTGGCTGTCCGGGAGCCTGGGCCTTTGGGCGTCATCGAGCGCCTGTCCTGCGCGGCTTCTAGGAGTTCCGAGTTTCCGTGTTTCAGTGTCGCCGGCCATTTGGCTCTGGCGCGACCGGGCGACAGACGGGGATCGCGACGATCCAGCGCGGCGGCCAGATCGCAAGCGTTCCGCTGTATCAATCGCGGCCCGACCACAACGCCGGCGCCGCTCCCAACCGTCATTCGGCCGTGGTCGAGCGGCGGCAGGGCGCACCTAGGAACTGGGGAGAGGGTAGCGCGCACCCGACGGTCTGGCCGACCAAGAAGGATAGTGTGCATGACTAACCCCGAGGCGCTCGTCGAGGCCTGGAACGACCAGCGGAAGTCTGAATTCGGCCGCTGCGCAAGATGCACCTGCTCCAGGACCGCGTCGAGATGATCGAGCGCAGCTTCGAGCTCGAAGGCCAGGTCCGCTAGGCCGCGCAGACATCGCGCCCCGGCCCGGCTGGGGCGGAACGCGTTGTTTACCGCTCTGGGTTTAGGGTTTTCAACCTAAGGGGCGTGGGGCGGCGATGAGCGCGCGATTGGCGATCGATACGCTGAGGTCTGCGCAGCTGGACGCGGGTCACCGCGCCCTGTGGAGCCAGTTCCGCGCCGCGGATCCCGTCTTCCGCAGTCCGTATTTCGACTTCCGCTACGCTCTCGCGGCCGGCGACGTCGCGCCGGGAGCCGAGATCGCGGTGATATCGCGCAGCGGGCGGGTGGATGGATTTCTGCCATTCCAGCGGCGCGGGCGCCTGATCCAGCCGCTCGCCGCGCCACTGACCGACTATCATGGGGTGCTGACACGTCCCGGCGGCCGGATCGATCTCGGCGCGGTCGTCGCCGCGCTCGGCGCGCGCCGTTTCCGGTTCAGCGGTCTGGCCGGCGGTCAGGGCCTGAAAAAGGCCGATGCGCGGATCGCCATGGTCGCCGACCTGTCCCGAGGATTTGACGGGTATCTGGCGCGGCGGACCAAGGACTTCCTCAAAGACAAGCGTCGCCGCGCCAGGCGTCTGGCGGAGGATCACGGGCCGCTGGTGTTCGAATTCTCGCGTGAGCCCGGCGAGGCGATAGACTTCATCCTCGGCCTGAAACGGCGGCAAATGCAGCGCACCGCTCAGCACGACATCTTCGGGAGCGCGTGGGTGCAGCGCTTCCTGCGCCGGCTCATGGAGTGTCCTGACGCCGACTTCGGAATGCGCTTTGCGACGCTGCGCGCCGGCGGTCGCCTGGTGGCGGCCGAGGCCGGCCTGCTCTCAGGCGATGCCTATCATCTGTGGTTTCCGGTCTATAATCCTGAATTCGCTAAATATTCGCCTGGATCGCTAGCGACCTTGGAATCGGTTCGCGCTCTGGCCGACCTCGGCGTGACGCTGGTCGACTTCGGCCCGGCTGGAGAGACTTACAAGCGGGATTTCGCCGATCCCGCCGCCCACGTCTTCGAGGGCGACGTCACGCACGGCGGGGTCGTCGAGGCTGCGCGGCGGACCGCCGACTTCGCGCTGGCCGGAGCGCCGGGGCTGCGCCGGGCGCTGAGCGCGGCCGGACAGCGCGTCGACCGGCGCTGGGACCGCATCACCGCTTGCGAGCCGGAATTGAACGGGCGGGTCGGGGCCGCCTCGCGCAGCCTGACCGCCATCGCCGCGCGCCGGCCGGGCGCCTCCATCGGCGTGGGCGTCGGGCTCGGTATCGGGGCAAGCCTCGTCAGCCTGCTGACCGAGTAGAGGGACAGTGCAATGAGCATCGACATGCCGCTGGTCGGCGCATGGAGCGACCGGCAGAAGGCCGACTTCGCCCGTATTCCGATGACCTTCGAGCACAGGCTGGCCGAGACCGGCCTTTTCGACGACGATCGTCTGGCGAAGGTGCTCGATCGCTATCCCGCAGAGTTGTTCGACATCAACCTGTTCGAGTTCGACGCCGACGGGCAGATGCGCATGCAGACGGGCGCACGCGGACGGCTGCCGGGGAGCGAAGTGCTGGAGGGGGTCAAGGAAGGCCGCGTTTGGCTGCAGCTGCGCGGTGTCGAGACCCATTATCGAGAGCTGGGCGAGGCGATCCGCGCAGTGTTCGCCGATATCTCGCGAGAAGCGCCGGCGTTCCGGCCGGTGCAACTGACCGGCCAACTGATCATGTCGGCGCCAAACGCCAAGGTGCCGTTCCATGCGGATGCGCCGGGCGTCTGCCTGTTCCACATCCGCGGCCGCAAGCGCATCTGGATCTATCCAAACGACGAGTTTCACATGCCCCAGCAGGGCATGGAGGACATCATGCTCAAGCAGGCGACCGAGGACCTGCCGTATCGCCGCGAGTGGGACGTGGGCGCCAAGGTGTTCGACCTCGATCCCGGCATGGCGGTGACCTGGCCGCTGCACGCGCCGCACAGGATCGAGAACCTAGGCGTGTTCAATGTCTCGCTTTCGGTCGATTACCAGACCTGGGACACGCGCTTCACCAATGGGGCTCACTACGCCAGCGGCCTGATGCGGCGCTGGAACCTGCCGGTGGCGAACATGCGCCGCACGCCGCGCGTCGGGCGGGCCGGCTTGTGGGCGGCGCATCTGGCGCTGAAGCGGATGAATCTGGTCGAGGACCGGATCGGCGGCATCGAGCGCAGCTTTGAACTGGATGGCGGCGCTCGCTGAATCAAAGACTTAGCTGCTGATTCCAGATTTGACGCATCCGTCAAATTCTTGAATTGCCGCATGAATATCCCAGGCGCAAAGTCAAGCTTGTCCGAAAAGGACGTGTCGTGTGCGGGAGGGATGGAAACAGCATGCGCGTAACCGTTGCGAGTTTTTCAGCGATAGGCCTGGCGATGGTCCTCTGCGGGGCCTGCAGCGGGCAGGGAAGCGGTCAGGCTGAAGCCTCGGCTGCGCCGCAGGGCGAGCGGGTCACCGCGGTCGGGTGTGCGGTCGCCGGGCCGACGCCCGGATGCGTAACGATCAAGTCCGGCGGAAAATCCTACGACCTGGCCGCCGCCAGCCCGGCTGTCGATCTGTCCAAGAAGGTCGGCATATCCGTGACCGGTCACGCCGCCGGCGAGGTCGGGGCGTGCGGCATCAAGCTGTCGGACGTCGAGGTCGAGTATCTCGGGCTGGAGTGCGCCGGGGCGCCGGCTTCCTAGTTGGGCTTCGGCGCGCCGGGCAGAGGCTGGCCGGTCGCAGGATCGGTCAACGTCTTGGCGTTGCGCGCCGAGCCTTCGGCGCCCTCGGGCTCGGTCGCCGGCCGCGGCGGGCTCCCGGGCTTGAGGTCTTCGTCGCGGTTTCGCGCGGCGTCGTCGGGATTTTGGCCTTGCGGGGACATGTGGGCTCCTTCGTCCGCTGAAGAACGCCGGAGGCGGTCGTACGATCCCGGGCCGTCCCGGTCCAAGCCGCGGGAACTTGGCGTCGCTACCGGCAGGCGTCGAAGAGGCTTGAAATGGGAACCGGTTTGCGTCATACGCCTCCGTCCTACCCGACATCGTTGGAGTTTGTCATTTTACACCGCCCGGGGCGGGACGAACGGTGCTCAGATCACGGTTCGCCAACCCAGCGTTTGAACGGTTTGCGCTCAGACGAAAGCGGAGTAAGGGCAGGCTGCAACGGCCAGGGCAGGCCGTGTAGGAGTGTAGCTCAGCTGGTAGAGCGTCGGTCTCCAAAACCGAAAGTCGTGGGTTCGAGTCCCTCCACTCCTGCCATTCGCTATATGAGTATGCCGGGCGCGGAACGTCCGCCGCCCAACTGAAGAGAGTCGTAAGTGGCCAGGAAACCGGGCTCGTCCCCGCAAGCGATGAAGAACCGCGCCAGCAAAACGGCTGCGGCGATCGCCCCTGCCTCGGCCTTGGCGCAGGACGCCCCGGCCAAGAAGAAGCGCACCAGCCCGGCTCAGTTCGCTCGTGAAGTGCGAGCCGAGGCCCGCAAGATCACCTGGACCACCCGCAAGGAGACCTGGATCACCTCGGTGATGGTCGGGATCATGGTGGTGCTGGCCTGTGCGTTCCTGGCGGTGGTCGACCTTGGACTGGGCGCGAGCATGAACCTCGTGCTCAAACTCGCGAACGGGGCTTGAAGACAGATATGAACGCCGAAGCTCCGATCGCCCCGAACCCGCGCCACAAGTGGTACATCGTCCACGCCTACTCGAACTTCGAGAAGAAGGTGGCCGAGTCGATCCGCGAACAGGCCAAGAGCCAGGGTCTGGAAGAAAACTTCTCCGACATCCTGGTTCCGACCGAGGACGTCGTAGAGATCCGCCGCGGCCGCAAGGTCAACGCCGAACGCAAGTTCTTCCCCGGCTACGTGCTGGTGAAGATGGAGCTGACGGACGAGGCCTACCACCTGATCAAGAACACCCCGAAGGTGACCGGCTTCCTCGGCTCGGGCTCGAAGCCCATGCCGGTGTCGGAAAAGGAAGTCGCCCGCATCATCGGCGCGATCGAAGAGGGCGTGGAACGGCCAAAGCCGACCATCTCCTTCGAGATCGGCGAACAGGTTCGCGTCACCGACGGTCCGTTCGCGAGCTTCAACGGCTCGGTCGAGCATGTCGACGAGGAGCGCGCGCGCCTGCGCGTCACCGTGTCGATCTTCGGACGCGCCACGCCGGTCGAACTCGAATACGGCCAGGTCGAGAAGCTCGGCGGATAACGGCCGGCCGATCGCGGTCAAGAATCCAGGGCGGCGCTTGTGGGCGCCGCCCTTTTTCATTCCGCGCCAAACCGTTGCGGCGGGCCGCGGCTCCTGCTATGAGCGCGCCCTTCCGGTCGGTGACTCACCGTCTGGACTGCGCGCGAGCGCGTCAAATCCGTGGGAGGGGAGGGCCACCTAACCCCGCACCACGGCTCAACCGACCGGTTTCCGGTCACGAGGAGAAACAATGGCCAAGAAGATTCTGGGCTATATCAAGCTGCAGGTGCCCGCGGGCTCCGCCACCCCGTCGCCCCCGATCGGCCCGGCGCTGGGTCAGCGCGGCGTCAACATCATGGGCTTCTGCAAGGAGTTCAACGCCCGCACCGAGAAGGAACCGAAGGGTACGCCCCTGCCGACCGTCATCACGGTCTATCAGGACAAGTCCTTCACCTTCGTCACCAAGACTCCGCCGGCGACCCATTTCATCAAGCAGGCGCTGAACCTGAAGTCGGGTTCGAAGGCTCCGGGCCGTGAGAACGCCGGCAAGATCTCGCGCACCCAGCTGCGTGAAATCGCCGAGAAGAAGATGAAGGACCTCAACGCCAACGACGTTGAAGCCGCCGCCAAGATCATCGAGGGCTCAGCGCGCTCGATGGGCCTCGAAATCGTGGAGGCCTAAGCACATGGCTAAGCAACCCAAGCGCATTCAGGCCTGGACCGGCGACCGTAACGCCACCCACGCTGTCGAAGCCGCCGTCTCGCTGGTCAAGGCCAACGCCAAGGCCAAGTTCGACGAGTCGATCGAAATCGCCGTCAACCTGGGCGTCGACCCGCGTCACGCCGACCAACAGGTCCGCGGCGTGGTGAACCTGCCCTCGGGCACCGGCCGCGACGTTCGCGTCGCCGTGATCGCCAAGGACGCCAAGGCTGCTGAAGCCACCGCCGCCGGGGCCGACATCGTCGGCGCCGAAGAGCTGGTGGAGCGCATCCAAGGCGGCTTCATGGAATTCGACCGCGTCATCGCGACGCCGGACATGATGGCCCTCGTCGGCCGTTTGGGTAAGGTGCTCGGCCCGCGCGGCCTGATGCCGAACCCGCGCGTCGGCACCGTGACCCCGAACGTCGGCCAGGCCGTGAAGGACGCCAAGGGCGGCGCCATCGAGTTCCGCACCGAGAAGACCGGCATCATCCACGCCGGCATCGGCAAGGCCTCGTTCTCGGACGAAGCCCTGCTGGTGAACGTCCGTGCTCTGGTGGACGCGCTGAACAAGGCCAAGCCGTCGGGCGCCAAGGGCACCTACATCAAGAAGATCAGCTTGTCGTCGACGATGGGCCCGGGCTTCAAGGTGGACACCGGTTCGGTCGGCGCCTAAGCGACCGCCGCATCGGCAGAACTTCGAAGGGGAGCGGTCGCAAGGCCGCTCCCTTTTTCGTGGCCCGGTCGTGCTTGACCGCGGCGGCGTCCCTCGCCACTGACGAAGCATACGTCGTTCGAGGAAACGCCCATGAAACGCGCCGCCATCGTCTCCCCCGTCCGCACGCCGGTCGGCAAGTTCCTGGGCAGTCTGTCCAGCGTCACCGCCGGAGACCTTGGCGCGGTCATCCTCAAGGCGCTGGTCGAACGCAGCGGGATCAATCCCGAGAAGATCGACGACGTGATCTTCGCCCAGGGTTACGCTAACGGCGAAGCCCCCTGCATCGCCCGCTGGTCGGCCCTGGCCGCCGGCTTGCCGATCACTGTGCCGGGCTATCAGCTCGATCGGCGCTGCGGTTCGGGCCTGCAGGCCGTGGTCGATGCGGCGATGATGGTCCAGACCGGCGCGGCCGACGTGGTCGTGGCCGGCGGCGTCGAGAGCATGAGCAATGTCGAGTACTACAGCACCGACATGCGCGGCGGGGCGCGGGCCGGCTCGGTGACCATGCACGACCGCCTGGCGCGCGGCCGCGTGATGAGCCAGCCGATTGAGCGCTTCGGCGTGATCAGCGGCATGATCGAGACGGCCGAGAACCTGGCCCGCGACTATCAGATCAGCCGGGAAGAATGCGATGCGTACGCGGCCATGAGCCATCAGCGCGCCGCCGCGGCTTGGGCCGCCGGCAAGTTCGACGCCGAACTGGTGCCCGTGCCGGTCAAGCAGAAGAAGGGCGATCCGGTGCTGTTCGCCAAGGACGAGGGCGTGCGCGGCGATGCGACGGCCGAGAGCCTGAGCGCGCTGAAGCCGCTTGAGAAGGGCGGGGTGGTCACGGCCGGCAACGCCAGCCAGCAGAACGACGCGGCTGCCGCCTGCCTGGTCGTCGCCGAGGACAAGCTGGCCGAACTCGGCCTGGAGCCGATGGGCTGGTTCGTCGGCTGGGCCGCCGCCGGCTGCGAGCCCTCGCGTATGGGGATCGGACCGGTGCCGGCGGTCGAGCGGCTGTTCGCGCGCACCGGCATGGGCTGGGATGACATCGATCTCGTCGAACTGAACGAGGCGTTCGCGCCGCAGGTTCTGGCGGTGCTCAAGGGCTGGGGCTGGGATGACCGCGACCGGTTGAACGTCAACGGCTCGGGCATCTCGCTGGGGCACCCGATCGGGGCCACTGGCGGGCGAATCCTCGCCAACCTGCTGCACGAGTTGAAGCGCCGCGGCGGCCGTTATGGTCTGGAGACCATGTGCATCGGCGGCGGCCAGGGCATCGCGGCGGTGTTCGAAGCGGCCTAGGCGGCGACGTCCGCAGGCCGGGGCGAGGTTTGGGAGGACCTCCATGGAGCTGAAGACGACGCGCTACGAGATCGTCGAGGGCGGCGTGGCCGTCGTCACCCTCAGCCGCCCCAAACGACGCAACGCCTGGACCGGGCGGATGCACACCGAGTACCGCTGGCTGCTGGAGCGGGCTGACGCCGACAGGGCCGTTCGCGTGATCGTGGTCACCGGCGATCCGGAGGGCCAGGCGTTCTGCGCCGGCGCCGACCTCGGGGCGCTGGAAGGTCATTCGGAGAAGGGCCGCTACGACCCCGGCACGAGCGACGACATCGCTCGGCCGGGCTTCGGCGTCGATCCCAATTTCGATGCGGCGTTCGCCTATCACTTCGGGGTCAGCAAGCCGATCATCGCGGCGATCAACGGCGCGGCGGCCGGCGTCGGGCTGGTGCTGGCCGCCTTCGCCGACCTGCGGTTCGCCGTGAAGGGCGCTAAGTTCACCGCCGCGCACGGACGCTTCAACTTTCCGGCCGAGTTCGGCCTCTCCTGGGTGCTGCCGCGGATCGTCGGCCTGACCCACGCCAACGACATCCTGCTTTCGAGCCGGACGTTCACCTCCGACGAGGCGTCGGCCATGGGCTTCCTCAACCGGCTGACCGAGGCTGAGGCGTTGATGCCAGCGGTGCTCGACTATGCCCGCGCCATGGCGGCGAACGTCGCGCCGGGCTCGGCGCGCGAGACCAAGCGGCAGATCTACCGCGACCTGCACCGCGACGCCGCCGCGGCGGTGGGCGAGGCCGAGCGGCTGCTGGAGACGATGATCAAGGCTCCCGACTACAAGGAGGGCGTCAAGGCCTGGATGGAGAAGCGCCCGGCGCAGTGGACCGGCTGAAGCCTTCCCTTCGCCGACGGTCGGGCTAAGCTCCACCTAAACACGAAAAGGGGAAGGCGGCATGGCTGTGCGTCGTTGGATGGCGGGACTGGCGGCGGCCTTTGCGCTCGCGGCGCCGGCTGCGCAGGCGGAGACCTTTGAGTTCGTGGCGCTGGGGGACACCGCCTACAACCCCAGCGTCGACTATCCGGTCTATGAGGCGCTGATCGGCCGTATCAACAAGGCCAAGCCGGCGTTCACGATCCACGTCGGCGACACCTGGGGCGCGCTGCCCTGCACCGAGGCGCAGCACCGCTCGATCCTGGACTGGTTCGCCAAATACGATCACCCGGTGGTCTACACGCCCGGTGACAACGAATGGGCCGACTGTCGCAAGGCCGACGTGCTGGAAGCCTATTCCCGCTACGTCTCGGGCAAGGCGACGCCGGCCGATCTCGGGCTGTTGATGCCGCTGCGCGGCCTGGACGCCGGCATGAACATGGCCGGTTTCGACGATCCGATCGGCAGCCTGGGCCTGATTCGCAAGGTGTTCTTCGCCAAGCCGCAGAGCGTCGGCGGCAGGACCATGCCGCTGGTGCGTCAGCCCGATGTCTCAACCTTCAAGGACACGCTGGAGAATACGCGCTGGGAGAAGGGCGGGGTCGTGTTTGCGACGATCAGCGTGCCGGGGTCGGGCAACGGCTTCATGATCCAGAGCGAGGCGAGGGCTACTGAGGCCGTCGCCCGTAACCGCGCCAATGTGGAATGGCTCAAGGCGACCTTCGCCGAAGCTAAGGCCAAGGACGCCAAGGCCGTGGTCATCGCGCTGCAGGCCTCAATGTTCCTCGATGGCCACGGTGACGAGTTCTCCGGCAAGCAGTTGCGCGGCGGGAACGAGGGCGCGTTCTATTTCGTGGCATTGGCGATCCGGGACCTGTCGGAGCGGTTCGGAAAGCCTGTTCTGGTCATAAATGGCGACTTTCACGACTTTATCGTCGACCGGCCGTTCATGGTCAGCCAGGGCGAGGTCAAGCCGCCGCGCTACGCCAACATCACCCGACTGCAGGTTTACGGCGCGCCGGAGCTCAAGGCGGTGAAAGTCGGGGTGGACACGAACACCCCTTGGGTCTTCAGCTTCTCGCCGCTGTACAACTGACGGCGGCTATTATGGACCGGGGCGAGTTGGCGGGACTGGCGACCGAAGATGTGGCGGAGGCGCAGAGCAAAGGCGCGCTGCATCTCTACGCCTGGTTCGCGGCTCGCGGCACGTTCGTCTGGGCGGTGTCGACGCTGATCCTGCGGCTGCTGCCCAGCGCCTGGGTCGACCGACCGGCCTGGACGCTGCTGATCACCGGATTGGTCTCCGGCTCGGGCCTGGTGATCGCGACCCTGCTGTTCCTGCGCAAGATCGAGCAGCGGCATCGGATGGCGGCGCTGGCCTCGTTCGTCGCGCCGCAGATGGTGCTGGACGCAGGAGTGACGGTGTTCTTCAACCACGTGCTGCCGAACTTCCCGGCCGATCACGCGCCGCTGTTCGGAGCCTTCGTGCTGTGGGCCTATGCGGTGATGCTGACGACCGCCGTGATCGCCACACGGCCCCGCTAGGCCTCAAGGTTGTCAACCGGCGACGATCGGTGTAAGAGCCGCGCCTTCTAGAGTTTCGTCGTCTCGTAAGGGGCGGCGTGGACGGAAGGGTTCGCCCTTCCATCCTGTCCAAGAACTGTGGGGAACCAGGGGCCGCCTGGGACCGTAACGTGTGGAAGAGCCCTTCCACGGCCATGGGGAGACGGGAAGATGAGGTTTCGCCGGCCATCGGCAGCGATGGGCGCGTGACCTGCGACTTCTCCGGAAAAGGACAGGCCTAAACGATCCGCGCGCGGGTTCGCCTTCGCATGGGTCGTCTGCTGTGGTCGTCGGAATCGTCCGGCGATCTATCTGAGTATGGAGACCGCAATGGACCGCGCTCAAAAGCAGGAGTCGATCGAGACGCTTAAGGGCGTCTTCGCCGACGCCGGCGCCGTGGTCGTGACCCACAACCTGGGTCTGACCGTTGCGGAAATGACTGATCTTCGCCTTCGCCTCCGCAAGGAAGGCGCGGCGCTGAAGGTGGTGAAGAACACCCTGGCTCAAAAGGCCCTGGACGGCTCGATCGGTGAAGCGGGCGACGCCCTGTTCACCGGCCCGGTCGCCATCGCCTATGCGTCGGACCCCGTCACCGCCGCCAAGGTCACCTCTGAATTCGCCAAGGGGAATGACAAGTTCTCCATCGTCGGCGGTTTCATGGGAACCGAGGTCCTGGACCAGAAGGGCGTCGCCGCCCTTGCGACCCTGCCGTCGCTGGACCAGCTCCGCGGCAAGATCATCGGCCTTCTGCAAGCCCCGGCCACCAAGGTCGCCGGCGTTCTGCAGGCTCCGGCCGGTCAGCTGGCTCGCGTCATGGGCGCTTATGCCGCCAAAGACGCCGCCTGATCGTCATTCCCGAACACAACCTCTACATCCGTAAGGACCTAAACTATGTCGAAGCTTGAAAAGATCGTCGAAGAACTGTCGACCCTGACCGTTCTGGAAGCCGCTGAACTCTCGAAGCTGCTGGAAGAAAAGTGGGGCGTTTCGGCCGCTGCTCCGGTCGCCGTCGCCGCCGTTGGCGGTGGCGCCGCCGCTCCGGCCGAAGCCGCCGAAGAGCAAACCGAGTTCACCGTTGTTCTGACCGCCGGCGGCGACAAGAAGATCAACGTGATCAAGGAAGTCCGCGGCGTCCGTCCGGACCTCGGCCTGAAGGAAGCCAAGGACCTGGTCGAAGGCGCTCCGCAGAACGTCGTCGAGAACGTCTCGAAGCAAGTCGCTGAAGAAGTGAAGAAGAAGCTCGAAGAAGCCGGCGCCACCGTCCAAGTGAAGTAAGCTGGAGCGCGACAGCCGGGGCTGAATATCCGTTCTGGCGATCGTCGCGCGCTAGTTTCTTCCTGGCGCCTTTCTCTTGGGAAAGGCGGCGCGCAGTTTCTGCGTCTTTCGAGCGGCCCCGGGGAGCGATCTCCGGGGCCGTTTTCGTTGACCCTTAGTGCAGCTTGCAGGCCTCCTGCGCGATGCGGAACTGCGCGGGGCGGATCAACTCGCGGTGGGCCACGGTGATGGTGTGCAGCATGCCATCCAGTTGGTGGCTCCAGAAATCCAGGAACCGGTGGAGGTTCGGGAACTGCGGATAGAGATCATACTCCTGCCAGAGATAGGTCTGGAGCAGGGCGGGGTGGTCGGGCAATCGGTAGAGGATCTCGGCCGTGGTGAGGCCGTATCCGGCGAGTTGGCGTTCGAAGTCGGCGCTCACGGCCATCTGTCGCCCTCCTTGCAGTCTTAAACGCGCCATCCCGCGCAGAGCTGCCGCCAAGCTTTCGGCAGATTCGGCCAATGAGCAAGAAAATCAAAGTGTTGGCGCTCGTTGTGACTGCTGCTGCCAGTTCGTGCGGCGGCGGTTGGCGCAATGCGCTCCGCAGGCGACGTTTTCTGTGGATCGGGAACCTGCCGGTCAGTTCGCCGGTTGACGTCCGGCAGCTAACGAGAGATCCAAGGATGTCCCCGGGAGACGCCCGGGTCCGACCAAGATGGAGCGGCGTGGAGTCGATTGCCCACGCCGTTCCATTTTCATGTGGAAAGGGGGTTCCCTTCGCCGCATAAAACGCCTATCTGGCTCTCTTCGCGAAATTTAGGATTCGTCGCTCAGGCGACTTTTCAAGCGCGCACGCTCCGAGGCATGGCCCGCCGCCCTCCGGCCATGCGAGGGAGCGCCCCTGGCGAAACAGGGGCTTCCAGCGTCCGGCGCCCGCAAGGGCGTTCGAGGGTGGACGCAGGACAACACGACCTGGCGCACGGAAACCGTTCCGGGCGTCGCTCAAGGGAACAAAATGGCGCAATCCTTCACTGGAAAGAAGCGGATCCGTAAGTCATTCGGCCGCATCCCCGAAGCCGTGCAGATGCCGAACCTGATCGAGGTTCAGCGCTCCTCCTACGAACAGTTCCTGCAGCGCGAAGTGCGCCCGGCCGACCGCCGCGACGAGGGCGTCGAGGCGGTGTTCAAGTCGGTGTTCCCGATCAAGGACTTCAACGAGCGCGCGGTGCTCGAATATGTGTCCTATGAGTTCGAAGAGCCGAAGTACGATGTCGAGGAATGCGTCCAGCGCGACATGACCTTCGCCGCGCCGCTGAAGGTCAAGCTGCGCCTGATCGTGTTCGAAACCGACGAAGAGACCGGCGCCCGCTCCGTGAAGGACATCAAGGAGCAGGACGTCTACATGGGCGACATTCCGCTCATGACCGAGAAGGGCACCTTTATCGTCAACGGGACGCAGCGGGTTATCGTCTCGCAGATGCACCGTTCGCCGGGCGTGTTCTTCGACCACGACAAGGGCAAGACCCACGCGTCGGGGAAGCTGCTGTTCGCCGCTCGGGTGATCCCGTACCGCGGCTCGTGGCTCGACTTCGAGTTCGACGCCAAGGACATCGTCTACGTCCGTATCGACCGTCGCCGTAAGCTTCCGGCCACGACCTTCCTCATGGGCCTGGGTATGGACGGCGAGGAAATCCTCTCGACGTTCTACGACACCGTCACCTACGAGAAGCGTGGCTCCGGCTGGGCCGCGCCTTACAAGGCCGAGCGTTGGCGCGGCGCCAAGCCGGACTACGCGCTGATTGACGCCGACACCGGCGAAGAAGTGGCTCCGGCCGGCCAGAAAATCTCTGCCCGTAACGCCAAGAAATTCGCCGACGCGGGCCTGAAGACCCTGCTGCTGGCTCCCGAGGCGCTCTATGGCCGCTACCTGGCCGGCGACCTGGTCAACTTCGAAACCGGCGAGATCTACGCCGAAGCCGGCGACGAACTGGACGCGGCGCTTCTGGCCGCGCTTGAAGAACAAGGCTTCGACAAGCTCGATATCCTGGACGTCGACGAGGCCACGGTCGGGGCCTACATCCGCAACACCCTGCGCGTTGACAAGAACAACAGCCGTGAAGACGCGCTGTTCGACATCTATCGTGTCATGCGTCCGGGCGAGCCGCCGACGGTGGAAGCGGCCGAAGCTATGTTCAAGTCGCTGTTCTTCGACGGCGAGCGCTACGACCTCAGCTCGGTCGGCCGCGTGAAGATGAACATGCGTCTTGAGCTGGACTGCCCCGACGACGTCCGCATCCTGCGCAAGGAAGACGTCCTGGCGGTGCTGCAGACCCTGGTCGGCCTGCGTGACGGCAAGGGTGAAATCGACGACATCGACAACCTGGGCAACCGCCGGGTGCGCTCGGTCGGCGAGTTGCTGGAAAACCAGTACCGCGTCGGTCTGCTGCGCATGGAGCGGGCTATCAAGGAGCGCATGAGCTCGGTCGACATCGACACGGTCATGCCGCACGACCTGATCAACGCGAAGCCGGCGGCCGCCGCGGTCCGCGAGTTTTTCGGGTCCTCGCAGCTGTCGCAGTTCATGGACCAGACCAACCCGCTGTCGGAAATCACCCACAAGCGCCGCTTGTCGGCGCTTGGTCCGGGCGGTCTGACCCGCGAGCGCGCCGGTTTCGAAGTCCGCGACGTGCACCCGACCCACTACGGCCGGATTTGCCCGATCGAAACGCCGGAAGGCCCGAACATTGGCCTGATCAACTCGCTGGCCACGCACGCGGTGGTCAACAAGTACGGCTTCATCGAAAGCCCGTACCGGCGGATCAAGGACGGCAAGACGACCGACGAGGTCGTCTACATGTCGGCGATGGAAGAGGCCAAGCACGTCATCGCTCAGGCCAACATCAAGCTGGACGGCGGCGAGATCGTCGAGGACCTGGTCCCCGGCCGGATCAACGGCGAACCTTCGCTGCTGCCGAAGGACACCGTCGACCTGATGGACGTGTCGCCCAAGCAGGTCGTCTCGGTCGCCGCCTCGCTCATCCCGTTCCTTGAGAACGACGACGCCAACCGCGCCCTCATGGGCTCGAACATGCAGAAGCAGGCCGTGCCGCTCATCCAGTCGGATGCGCCTCTGGTCGGCACCGGCATGGAAGCGGTCGTGGCCGTCGACTCCGGCGCTGTCGTGGTCGCCCGCCGGACCGGCGTGGTCGAGCAGATCGACGGCACCCGGATCGTCATCCGCGCCACGGAAGAGACCGACCCGACCAAGGCCGGCGTCGACATCTACCGTCTCCAGAAGTTCCAGCGCTCGAACACCTCGACCTGCATCAACCAGCGTCCGCTGGTGCGCGTGGGCGACAAGGTGGCCAGCGGCGACGTCATCGCCGACGGCCCGTCGACCGAGCTGGGCGAACTGGCCCTGGGCCGCAACACCCTCGTCGCGTTCATGCCGTGGAACGGCTACAACTTCGAGGACTCGATCCTGATCTCCGAGCGCATCGTGCGCGACGACATCTTCACCTCGATCCACCTCGAGGAGTTCGAGGTGATGGCCCGCGACACCAAGCTGGGCCCGGAAGAGATCACCCGCGACATCCCGAACGTCGGCGAGGAAGCCCTGCGCAACCTCGACGAAGCGGGCATCGTGGCGATCGGCGCCGAAGTCCAGCCGGGCGACATCCTGGTCGGCAAGGTCACGCCGAAGGGCGAAAGCCCGATGACGCCGGAAGAAAAGCTGCTGCGCGCCATCTTCGGTGAAAAGGCCTCCGACGTGCGCGACACGTCGCTGCGTCTGCCGCCGGGCGTGGCCGGCACGATCGTGGAAGTCCGCGTCTTCAACCGTCACGGTGTGGACAAGGACGAGCGCGCGATGGCCATCGAGCGCGCCGAGATCGACCGGCTGGGCAAGGACCGCGACGACGAGTTCGCGATCCTGAACCGCAACATGACCGTTCGTCTGCGCGAGCTGCTGATCGGCAAGACCGCCGTTTCGGGTCCGAAGGGCCTGGGCCGCGGCGAGATCACCGCCGACAAGCTGGAAGAGATCGCGCCGGGTCTGTGGTGGCAGATCGCCATGGACGACGAGAAAGCGATGGGCGAGCTGGAAGCCATGCGCCGCCAGTTCGACGAGGCCCGCAAGCGCCTCGACCGTCGCTTCGAGGACAAGGTCGACAAGCTGCAGCGCGGCGACGAACTGCCTCCGGGCGTGATGAAGATGGTCAAGGTCTTCGTGGCCGTGAAACGCAAGCTTCAGCCGGGCGACAAGATGGCCGGCCGTCACGGCAACAAGGGGGTCATCTCCAAGATTCTGCCGATCGAGGACATGCCCTACCTGGAAAGCGGCCAGCACGTGGATATCGTGCTCAATCCGCTGGGCGTGCCGTCGCGGATGAACGTCGGTCAGATCTTCGAAACCCACCTGGGTTGGGCGGCTGCGGGCCTCGGCAAGCAGATCGCCGACCTGCTGGAAGCCTGGCAGAACGGCGGTCAGAAGCAGGCGCTGATCGATCACCTGCGTCAGACCTACGGCGCCGATCAGGAGCTTCCGGATACGGAAGAGGAACTGATCGAACTGGCTAAGAACCTCAGCAAGGGGGTGCCGTTCGCGACTCCGGTCTTTGACGGCGCGCACATCGACGACATCGAGAACCTTCTCGAGTCGGCGGGCCTGGCGCGTTCGGGGCAGTCGATCCTGTACGACGGCCAGACCGGCGAGCAGTTCAAGCGTCCGGTCACGGTCGGCTACATCTACATGCTGAAGCTGCACCACCTGGTCGACGACAAGATCCACGCTCGTTCGATCGGCCCGTACTCGCTCGTCACCCAGCAGCCGTTGGGCGGTAAGGCGCAGTTCGGCGGTCAGCGCTTCGGGGAAATGGAAGTGTGGGCGCTGGAAGCCTACGGCGCGGCCTACACCCTGCAGGAGATGCTGACGGTGAAGTCCGACGACGTGGCCGGCCGGACCAAGGTCTACGAGTCCATCGTCCGCGGCGACGACACCTTCGAAGCCGGCATCCCCGAGAGCTTCAACGTTCTCGTGAAGGAAATGCGCTCGCTGGGCCTGAACGTGGAGCTGGAGAACGGCTAGGGCCGGGCTTCGACTTCGCCGCATGTGCGAGGGGAGGGGCCGTCAGCTTCTCCCCATCGCCTCTGGAAATACTGACGAACTGGAAAATCGATGAACCAGGAAGTCCTGAATATCTTCAATCCGGTCCAGGCCGCTCCGACCTTCGACCGCATCCGTATCGCCCTGGCCTCGCCGGAAAAGATCCGCTCGTGGTCGTTCGGCGAGATCAAGAAGCCCGAGACCATCAACTACCGGACCTTCAAGCCGGAACGCGATGGCCTGTTCTGCGCCCGTATCTTTGGTCCGACCAAGGACTACGAATGCCTGTGCGGCAAGTACAAGCGCATGAAATACAAGGGCATCATCTGTGAGAAGTGCGGCGTCGAGGTCACCCTCGCGCGCGTTCGCCGCGAGCGGATGGGCCACATTGAGCTGGCCTCGCCGGTCGCCCACATCTGGTTCCTGAAGTCGCTGCCGAGCCGCATCTCGATGATGCTGGACATGGCTCTGAAGGACATCGAGCGCGTCCTGTACTTCGAGTACTACATCGTCACCGAGCCGGGCCTGACGCCTCTGAAGCAGCACCAGCTGCTGTCGGAAGACGACTACATGCGCGCCCAGGAAGAGTACGGCGACGATAGCTTCACCGCCGAGATCGGCGCCGAGGCGGTCCAGGGCCTGCTCAAGGCGATCGACCTGCCGAAGGAAGCCGACCGCCTGCGTGAGGAACTCCTCACCATCACCTCGGAAATGAAGCTCAAGAAGACGTCCAAGCGTCTGAAGCTCATCGAGAGCTTCATCGAGAGCGGCAACAAGGCCGAGTGGATGATCCTGTCGGTCGTGCCGGTGATCCCGCCGGAACTGCGCCCGCTGGTGCCGCTGGACGGCGGCCGCTTCGCGACCTCCGACCTGAACGACCTCTATCGCCGGGTCATCAACCGGAACAACCGCCTGAAGCGTCTCATCGAGCTGCGCGCCCCGGACATCATCATCCGCAACGAAAAGCGGATGTTGCAGGAAGCCGTGGACGCCCTGTTCGACAACGGCCGCCGCGGCCGCGTCATCACCGGCGCCAACAAGCGCCCGCTGAAGTCGCTCGCCGACATGCTGAAGGGCAAGCAAGGCCGCTTCCGTCAGAACCTGCTCGGCAAGCGCGTCGACTACTCGGGCCGTTCGGTCATCGTGGTCGGTCCGGAACTGAAGCTGCACGAGTGCGGCCTGCCGAAGAAGATGGCCCTCGAGCTGTTCAAGCCGTTCATCTATGCGCGCCTGGACGCCAAGGGCCTGTCGGGCACCGTGAAGCAGTCCAAGCGCATGGTCGAGCGCGAGCAGCCGGCGGTCTGGGACATCCTGGACGAGGTCATCCGCGAGCACCCGGTTCTGCTGAACCGCGCGCCGACGCTTCACCGTCTGGGCATCCAGGCGTTCGAGCCGAAGCTGATCGAGGGCAAGGCCATCCAGTTGCACCCGCTGGTCTGCGCCGCGTTCAACGCCGACTTCGACGGCGACCAGATGGCCGTGCACGTCCCGCTGAGCCTCGAGGCCCAGCTGGAAGCGCGCGTCCTGATGATGTCGACGAACAACATCCTGTCGCCCGCCAACGGCCGCCCGATCATCGTGCCGTCGCAGGACATCGTGCTCGGCCTCTATTATCTGTCGCTGGCCAAGGACAAGGAGCCAGGCGAGGGCAAGCTGTTCGCCGATCTGGGCGAAATCGACGCCGCGCTCGACGCCAAGGTCGTGACCTTGCACACCAAGATCAAAGCCCGTCACACCGAGATGAATTCGGAAGGCGAGCTGGTTCGCAAGGTGATCGACACGACGCCGGGCCGGATGAAGATCGCCGCCCTGTTCCCGCAGAACCCGGCCATCGGCCACCGGCTGCTGGAAAAGAACCTGACCAAGAAGGAAATCGGCAACCTGATCGACGCCGTCTACCGGCACTGCGGTCAGAAGGCGACGGTCATCTTCGCCGACCAGATCATGGCGCTGGGCTTCAAGGAAGCGGCCAAGGCCGGCATCTCCTTCGGTAAGGATGACATCATCATCCCCGAGCGGAAGAAGCCGATCGTCGAGCAGACCCGCAAGCTGGTCGAGGAGTACGAGCAGCAGTACGCCGATGGCCTGATCACCAAGGGCGAGAAGTACAACAAGGTCGTCGACGCGTGGGCCAAGGCCACCGACCGCGTCGCCGACGAGATGATGTTGGAGATCTCGACCGCGGAAAAGGACGAGAGCGGCCGTGAAAAGGAGATCAACTCGATCTTCATGATGGCCAACTCGGGCGCCCGCGGCTCGCAGGCCCAGATGAAGCAGCTCGGGGGGATGCGCGGCCTGATGGCCAAGCCGTCCGGCGAGATCATCGAGACGCCGATTATCTCGAACTTCAAGGAAGGCCTGTCCGTTCAGGAGTACTTCAACTCGACCCACGGGGCCCGTAAGGGCCTGGCGGACACCGCGCTGAAGACCGCCAACTCCGGCTATCTGACCCGTCGTCTCGTCGACGTGGCGCAGGACTGCATCATCAATGAGGAAGACTGCGGCACGACCCGGGGCATTACCCTGCACGCCGTGGTCGAAGGCGGCGACGTACTGGTCTCGCTGGGCACCCGCATCCTGGGCCGCTTCGCGGCCGAGGACGTTAAGGACCCGGGCACCGGCGAAGTCATCGTGCCGGCCGACAGCTATCTCGACGAAAATATGTGCGAGATCGTCGAGGCCGCAGGCGTGCAGTCGGTGAAGGTGCGCTCGGTCCTGACCTGCGAAGCCAAGGTCGGCGTCTGCGGCGCCTGCTACGGCCGCGACCTGGCCCGCGGGACCCCCGTCAACATCGGTGAAGCGGTCGGCGTCATCGCCGCCCAGTCGATCGGCGAGCCGGGCACCCAGCTGACCATGCGGACCTTCCACATCGGCGGCACCGCCCAGGTCGCAGAGCAGTCGTTCTTCGAGACCGGCAACGAGGGCGTGGTGCGGATCGTGGGCGGCATGACCGTCCAGGCTCCGGACGGCGACTTCGTGGTCATGAGCCGCAATCTGCAGATCATCGTCCAGGTCGATGGCAAGGACCGCGAATCCTACAAGCCGCCGTACGGTACGCGCCTGAAGGTCAAGGACGGCGACAAGGTCAAGCGCGGCCAACGCCTGGCCGAATGGGACCCCTACTCGAACCCGATCATCTCGGAAGTGGGCGGTCGCGTCCGCTTCGAGGACCTGGTGGAGAACGTCTCGGTCCGCGAGGAAGCCGACGAAGCCACCGGCATTTCGAACCGCGTGGTCATCGACTGGCGCGCTTCGACCAAAGGCGGCGATCTGCGGCCGGCCATGGCGGTGCTCGACGCCGACGGCGCCTACAAGCGCATCTCGAACGGCGGTGAAGCCCGTTACCTGCTTCCGGTCGGGGCCATTCTGTCGGTCGGCGACGGCGATGAGATCAAGCCAGGGGAAGTCCTGGCCCGCGTCTCGACGGAAAGCGCCAAGACCCGCGACATCACCGGCGGTCTGCCGCGCGTCGCCGAGCTCTTCGAAGCCCGTCGTCCGAAGGACTGCGCGGTCATCGCCGAGATGGACGGCCGCGTCGAATTCGGTCGGGACTACAAGAACAAGCGCCGGATCAAGATCACCCCCGAGGATGGTGGCGAGCCGGTCGAGTTCCTGATCCCGAAGGGCAAGCACATTGCGGTCCATGACGGCGACGTCATCCGCAAAGGCGAGTACCTGATCGACGGCAACCCGGATCCGCACGACATCCTGCGCATCCTGGGCATCGAAGCCCTGGCCGAGTTCCTCGTGGACGAGATCCAGGACGTCTACCGACTGCAAGGCGTGCCGATCAACGACAAGCACATCGAGACGATCGTCCGTCAGATGCTGCAGAAGGCCGAGATCCTCGAGCCGGGCGACACCGGCCTGCTCAAGGGCGACCACCTCGATCTCACCGAGATCAACGAGGAGAACGCCAAGGCCGAAGCCCGCGGCGGACGTCCGGCGATCACCCAGCCGGTCCTGCTCGGCATCACCAAGGCGTCGCTGCAGACCCGCAGCTTCATCTCGGCGGCGTCGTTCCAGGAAACCACCCGCGTGCTCACCGAAGCGTCCGTCCAGGGCAAGAACGACACCCTGGAAGGCCTGAAGGAGAACGTGATCGTGGGCCGCCTCATCCCGGCCGGCACCGGTTCGTACCTGCGCAACCTGCAGCGCATCGCCACCAAGCGCGACGAGGCCCTGGCGGCCAGCCGCGAAGAGGCGATGGAGCCGCTGCCGGAGGTCATCGCCGTCGATGCGGAGGCCGAGAAGGTCGAAAACTAAGCGGCGCCATTAGTCTGCTAGCCTTAGAACGGCCCGGGAGCGATCCCGGGCCGTTTTTCGTCGCCGCCCCATCGCAGGGGGCGCTGCAGCTTCCTAAGTGTGGCTATCAAGGAGGACACATATGCCGCTGCTGCTCTGCCCCAACTGCAACGTCTCGATGCAGAACGTCGCCCGCTCGGGTGTCGAACTCGATATGTGCCCAAGCTGCCGGGGCGTCTGGCTCGACCGCGGCGAACTGGAGAAGATCCTGGGCGCGGGCCGAGAAACCCAGCAGGGCGATATCCAGGCGCGCGAACGGTTCGACCGCGAGCTCGACAATTTTCATCGCGATCCCGATGCGTGGAAGCGATCCCATCCGTACGACAGCGACCGCAAGCGCTATCGCTACGACGAGGACGACTACTACCGTCACAAGAAGAAAAAGAAGGGCTTCGACATCTTCGACATCTTCGACTGACGATCGCTACATCCGAGGCGCCCAGACCTCCGGGAAGGGGTTCGGCGCTTCGGAAGGTCGCGGATCGTGGGTGATCCCCGGCGGCACGTTGCCGCGCTTGTAGCGCTGATAGGCTTCCTTCTTCGCGGCGGCCTCATCGAAGGCCTGGCGTTTGCGCGGGTCCATCGGCGGTTGGAAGAAGGGGGCGTCCTTCGCCCCGGCGCCCAGCTTCTCCTGGCAGGCCTCGCGCTCCTCGCGGGTCAGCAGGGAAGGGCTGGAGCATCCGGCCGCCCCGCTTCGCAGGGCCTGGCGCAGGTCGGCGGACGGATCGCCAGCGCCAGGCGCGGGGCGCCCCAAGGTCCAGGGTCCGACCGGCGGCGCTGGGGCGCGGGGCGTCACAAGCGGCGCCACCGTGGACGTTTCGTCCGGTCGCAGCGTCCGGCGCGGCTGGATGGGGCGCTCGACCAGCGGAGGCAGGCGCGTGGCATCCAGCGCCGGCGGCGTGGGAAGCACGTAATAGGGGACGACCTGCACTTCCATGACTGGCGGGGCAGGTGCGAGGTCAAGCTTGGGCTCGCGCAGACCGAGCGCGGCCAGGACAGCCACGTGCAGGAGCAGCGAGACGCCCAGCAACGCGTACAGCCTTGATCGGCGCACGCCGGCCATTGGCTCTCCTCAGCTTCAACCGTCACCATTCGGCTCGCCCGCAGCGGCGAATTCGTGGCGCAACGCCTGTGGAAGAGCGCGAAAAGCCCTTTCGTTCACAAGCGTTGACGACTGCGGGCTTCACGAGTATGAACCGCGCTCCTTTCGAGGCCGGGGATTCCCTCAGCCCCGATGAACGGTTGGCCGGAAACGGTCGGCCAGGCCCGCCGGAACGCAGGAGATCGCGCGCCGGCGAGTTTTTGCGTTCATTGGGCGGTTTCGAAACCAGAAACGACTAGAACCCCTATCGAGGCGCCACGGCCAAACGGCACACGCCTCCAGAGCGAGATTAGATGCCTACAGTCAACCAGCTCATCCGCAAGCCTCGGCAGGACAAGCCGTCGCGCAACAAGGTGCCGGCCCTGAAGGGCTGCCCCCAACGCCGCGGCGTTTGCACCCGCGTCTATACGACGACCCCGAAGAAGCCGAACTCCGCGCTTCGTAAGGTGGCCAAGGTGCGTCTGACCACCGGCATCGAAGCGGTGTGCTACATCCCCGGCGAAGGCCATAACCTGCAGGAGCACTCCGTCGTGCTCATCCGCGGCGGCCGGGTGAAGGACCTTCCGGGCGTTCGCTATCACATCCTGCGCGGCGTGCTCGACACCCAAGGGGTCAAGGACCGCAAGCAGCGTCGTTCGCTCTACGGCGCCAAGCGTCCGAAGTAAGGAATAAGAAGAATGTCCCGTCGTCGTCGCGCCGATAAACGTGAAGTCCTGCCGGATCCCAAGTTCGGAGACCTCACCGTCACGAAGTTCATGAACTACGTGATGTACGAAGGCAAAAAAGCTGTCGCTGAGAACATCCTCTACGGCGCTTTCGATATCCTGGAAGCCAAGCGCAAGGACCAGACTCCGCTGGAGACGTTCCACGCGGCCCTGGAAAATGTCGCTCCCGGCATCGAAGTCCGCTCCCGCCGGGTTGGCGGCGCCACCTATCAGGTGCCGGTCGAAGTGCGTCCGGACCGCCGCAAGGCGCTGGCCATCCGCTGGCTGGTGACGGCCGCCCGCAAGCGTGGTGAAAACACCATGACCGAGAAGCTGGCCGGTGAGCTGCTGGACGCCTCCTCGAACCGGGGCACCGCCGTCAAGAAGCGTGAAGACACGCACAAGATGGCCGAAGCCAACCGCGCCTTCTCGCACTACCGCTGGTAAGACCCGGCATCCATCGCTTTCCGGCGCGGGCGGTTTGAGTTAAACCGCCCGCGCCGTTCGTTCAGCTACTCCCGAACGCCCCACTCCAGCAGAGCTTCCGCTATGCCCCGCACGCACAAAATCGAAGACTACCGCAACTTCGGCATCATGGCGCACATCGACGCCGGTAAGACGACGACGACGGAGCGGATTCTCTACTACACCGGCAAGTCGCATAAGATCGGCGAAGTCCACGACGGCGCCGCGACCATGGACTGGATGGAGCAGGAGCAGGAGCGTGGCATCACGATCACCTCGGCTGCGACCACGGCGTTCTGGAACGACAAGCGCCTGAACATCATCGACACCCCCGGCCACGTGGACTTCACCATCGAGGTCGAACGCTCCCTGCGCGTGCTCGACGGCGCCGTCACGGTGTTGGACGGCAACGCCGGCGTTGAGCCGCAGACCGAAACCGTCTGGCGTCAGGCCGACAAGTACAACGTTCCGCGGATCGTGTTCGTCAACAAGATGGACAAGCTCGGCGCCGACTTCGACAAGTCGGTCGAGTCGATCCGTGACCGCCTGGGCGCGAAGGCCGTTCCGATTCAATTCCCGATCGGCGCTGAATCGGCGCTTAAGGGCTTGGTCGATCTGGTCCGCATGAAGGCGGTCGTTTGGGACAACGACGGTCTGGGCGCGTCCTTCCGTGACGAAGAGATCCCCGCCGACCTGATGGACAAGGCCGTCGAGGCCCGCCAGTACCTGATCGAGAACGCCGTCGAACTCGACGACGACGCGATGGAAGCCTATCTGGGCGGCGAAGAGCCGTCGGAAGAGACCATCAAGAAGTGCATCCGCAAGGCGGTTCTGACCGGCGCCTTCTACCCGATCCTCTGCGGCTCGGCGTTCAAGAACAAGGGCGTCCAGCCGCTGCTCGACGCGGTCGTCGACTACCTGCCGTCGCCGCTCGACATCCCGCCGACCCCGGGCATCGACTTCCGCACCGAAGAGCCGGTGGTCCGCAAGGCCTCGGACGACGAGCCGCTGTCGGTTCTGGCGTTCAAGATCATGGACGACCCCTTCGTCGGTTCGCTGACCTTCTGCCGCATCTACTCGGGCAAGCTCGAGACTGGCATGAGCCTGATGAACTCGACCCGCGACAAGAAGGAACGCGTCGGCCGCATGCTGCTGATGCACTCCAACAATCGCGAGGACATCAAGGAAGCCTACGCTGGCGACATCGTCGCCCTGGCCGGCCTGAAGGAAACCCGCACCGGGGACACCCTCTGCGACCCGAACAAGTCGCCGGTGATCCTGGAGCGCATGGAATTCCCGGCCCCGGTTATCGAGATCGCCGTCGAGCCGAAGTCGAAGGCCGACCAGGAAAAGCTGGGCGTCGCCCTGGCCAAGCTGGCGTCGGAAGATCCGTCCTTCACCGTCTCGACGGACTTCGAGTCCGGCCAGACGATCCTGAAGGGCATGGGCGAACTGCACCTGGACATCAAGATCGACATCCTGAAGCGCACCTACAAGGTCGAAGCCAACATCGGCGCGCCGCAGGTGGCCTATCGGGAGAGCCTGGGTAAGAAGGCCGAGATCGACTACACCCACAAGAAGCAGACCGGCGGTACGGGCCAGTTCGCCCGCGTCATGCTGACCTTCGAGCCGGGTGAGCCGGGTTCGGGCTTCGTGTTCGAAAGCGCGATCGTTGGCGGCGCGGTGCCGAAGGAATACATCCCCGGCGTCGAGAAGGGCCTGGAATCGGCGAAGGACAACGGCCTGCTGGCCGGCTTCCCGCTGATCGACTTCAAGGCGACCCTGACCGACGGCAAGTACCACGACGTCGACTCCAGCGTGCTGGCCTTCGAAATCGCCGCCCGCGCGGCGTTCAAGGAACTGCGCGAGAAGGGCGCTCCGAAGCTGCTCGAACCGATCATGGCCGTCGAGGTCGTGACTCCGGAAGAGTACCTGGGTTCGGTCATCGGCGACCTCAATGGCCGCCGCGGCATGATCCAGGGCCAGGACACTCGCGGCAACGCGATCGTCGTGAATGCGTTCGTCCCGCTGGCGAACATGTTCGGTTACGTGAACACCCTCCGCGGGATGTCGCAGGGCCGCGCTCAGTTCACCATGCAGTACGACCACTACGACCCGGTGCCGCAACACGTCGCCGACGAAGTGATCAAAAAGTACGCCTAACCCCAACCCTAGTTTAGAGGACAAGCCCAAACAGGGCTGGAGCTTGAAATGGCTAAAGAAAAGTTCGAACGCACTAAGCCGCACTGCAACATCGGCACGATTGGTCACGTTGACCATGGCAAGACGACGCTGACGGCTGCGATCACCCTGAC
>NZ_JACIDK010000014.1 GCF_014196295.1 Phenylobacterium haematophilum | reverse complement strand
GCGTCGTGGCCAAGATCGTCGAGTAAGCGATCTAGCCACAGTCGACAGACTGAAGATCAGGCCGCCGAGGGAAACCTCGGCGGCCTTTTCGATTTCCGCTTTTGCTGCAGGATGACGCCGAAGTCATGACCCGGAATTAAGCTGACCAGTGCTGCCGTGCGGCCTACCGTCCTGATCAGGTTGTTCAGCTAGGCGGAGAAAGACATGCGTCTTCCGGTGATCATGATCGGGCTCGGAGCCGCGATGGCGGCGGGCGCGGCGCACGCGCAGTCGGTCGAGATCAAGGACGCCGTGGTCCGCGTCACAGTGATCCCGGAGGCGCGCAGCGACATCAAGGTCGAGTTCCTCTCGACGCACCCCAAGCTGCCGGTTCAGGTCCGTCAGGTCGGCGACAAGGTGGTGGTGGACGGTGGCCTGAATCGGAAAATCCGCAGCTGCGAAGGCGACGGCGTCCGGGCCTCGGTCCACGTCGCCGGCGTCGGGTCGATCGCCTATGCGAATATGCCGCAGGTTGTGATCCGAACCCCGCGCGACGTGAATCTCGACAGCGGCGGCGCGGTGTTCGGCACGGTCGGCAAGTCCGCCAGCCTGGCGCTCTCGAACGCTGGCTGCGGCGACTGGACGATCGCCAACGTCGCCGGCCAGCTCAAGCTGAACGAGGCGGGCTCGGGCGACACCTATGTCGGCAGCGTGGGGCGAGCCAGCTTGCGCGTCGCGGGTTCGGGCGACATCAAGACCCAAGCGGTCAAAGGGCCGATGGACGTCAACATGGCCGGATCTGGCGACGTCTGGGTCGGTACCCTCGAGGGGCCCCTGGACGTGAAGATCGCCGGCTCCGGCGACGTCAAGGTCGCCAGCGGCCGGGTAGCGGCGATGACTGTTTCGGTGGCCGGGTCCGGCGGCGTGGTCGTGGATGGCGCGGCGGACTCGCTTAAGGCCCGCATCGCCGGGTCGGGCGACGTCAAGGTGAAGGCCGTGAAGGGCGCTGTGTCGAAGGCGGTCCTGGGCTCGGGCGACGTCGTGATCGGCTAGGGCAGGGGCGCGCCGTTCGGGCGACCCTTGACGTCGGCGAGTCACCCACGTATAGACGCGCCTCCTGTTGGGCCGGCTGTGTGCTTCGAAGTGATTTGAAGCACAGACGCGGTTCGCAGAACGGCCCGGAAACCGGTGTAAACCGGCACCTTCGGGCGGGGCCCTCGCGAACTGTTCGCGCGGGCTCACGTCGTTTTTGCGGACTTACGCGTACGAGCGTCTCCTATGAGGCGCTCGGGTTGGTCTTTGAAATGGTCAATGTCACGCGGACGTTCGTCGTCTGTAGGGGAAACTAAAGAGCGATATGGATCGTCAGAACATCCGCATCCGGCTCAAAGCCTTCGATCACCGCGTGCTGGACCATTCCACACGCGAGATCGTCAATACGGCTAAGCGCACCGGCGCGACCGTCCGGGGGCCTATCCCCCTGCCGACGCAAATCGAAAAATTCACCGTCAACCGCTCGCCGCACGTCGATAAGAAGTCGCGCGAGCAGTTCGAAATCCGCACGCACAAGCGCGTGCTCGATATCGTCGACCCCACCCCGCAGACTGTGGACGCGCTCATGAAGCTCGACCTGTCCGCCGGCGTGGACGTCGAGATCAAGCTTTAAGAGGGGATCGGTCGATGCGTACCGGCGTGATCGCCAAGAAACTGGGTATGGCTCGCTTCTTCGATGAAGGCGGCGTCCATGTTCCGGTGACCGTGCTCAGCCTCGAAGGCTGCCAGGTTACGGGTCAGCGCACCCAGGACAAAGACGGCTATGTGGCCCTCCAGCTCGGTGCTGGCGCCAAGAAGGCCAAGAACACTTCGAAGGCCATGCGCGGCCATTTCGCCAAGGCTCAAGTCGAGCCGAAGCGCGAGATCGCGGAATTCCGCGTCACCGAAGAGAACCTGATCGAAGTTGGCGCGGAGTTCACCGCTGACCACTTCGTCGCCGGCCAAAAGGTCGACGTCACCGCCCTCACGGTCGGTAAGGGTTTCGCCGGCGCCATGAAGCGCTGGAACTTCGGCGGCATGCGCGCGACCCACGGCGTCTCGGTTTCGCACCGGGCCCATGGTTCGACCGGTAACCGCCAGGATCCCGGCAAGACCTTCAAGAACAAGAAGATGGCCGGCCATCTCGGCCAAGAGACCGTCACCACCCTCAACGTCACCGTCTGGAAGGTCGACGCCGAGCGTGGCCTGATCCTCGTGAAGGGCTCGGTGCCCGGCACCGAGGGCACCTTCGTGAAGATCCGCGACGCGGTGAAGTCGGCTCGTCCGGCTGAAGCCCCGGTCCCGGGTGGCTTCCGTAAGGCTGGCCAGGCGGCTGCGGCTCCGGCTGCTGAGGCTCCTGCGGTGGAAGAGGCTCCGGCCGAAGCTGGGGGCGAAGAACAGTAATGAAACTCGACGTCATCAAACTCGACGGCGGGAAGGGCGGTTCGGTTGAACTGTCCGACGCCGTCTTCGGCATCGAAGAGATCCGCGGGGACATCCTCCAGCGCATGGTCACTTGGCAGCTCGCCAAGCGCCGCGCCGGCACCCACAAGATCCAGGTCCGCAACGAGGTCTCTCGTACGGGCAAGAAGATGTACAAGCAGAAGGGCACCGGCGGCGCTCGTCACGGTTCGCGCCGTGCGGCCCAGTTCGTCGGCGGTGCCAAGGCTCACGGGCCTGTCGTGCGCAGCCACGCCTTTGACCTGACCAAGAAGTTCCGCGCTCTGGCCCTGCGTCATGCGCTGTCCTCGAAGGTCAAGTCGGGCGCTCTGGTCGTCGTCGACAGCGTGGCCCTGACCGAGGTCAAGACTTCGGCCCTGCGCGCCAACTTCGACAAGATCGGCCTGAAGAACGCGCTGGTCATCGCCGGGGCCGAGGTCGACGCGAACTTCGCGATGGCCGCTCGCAACATCCCGAACGTGGATGTGCTGCCGAACGCCGGCCTGAACGTCTACGACGTGCTGCGTCGCAAGACCCTGGTCCTGACCAAGGACGCGGTCGAAGCGATCAACGCGCGCTTTGCTGAGAAGGAAGCTGCGTAATGGCCGACCCCGTCGCCCGCCACTACGACGCCATCCTGTCGCCGGTGATCACGGAAAAGGCCACTCTGCTCTCGGAGCAGAACAAGGTCGTCTTCCGCGTCGCCAACGATGCGACGAAGGATGAAATCGCCGCCGCTGTCGAGGCGCTGTTCAAGGTCAACGTCACCAAGGTGAACACCTTGGTGGTGAAGGGCAAGACCAAGCGTTTCCGCGGCCGTCCGGGCCGTCGCTCGGACGTCAAGAAAGCTGTCGTGACCCTGGCCGAAGGCCAGTCGATCGACATCACCACGGGGCTCTAGTTCGATGGCTCTGAAGCAATTCAATCCGACCTCGCCGGGCCGTCGCGGCCTCGTGCTGGTCGACCGGTCCGAGCTCCACAAGGGCCGCCCGGAAAAGTCGCTTGTCGAAGGCCTGACCAAGTCGGGCGGCCGCGGCGGCAACGGTCGTATCGCCGTCCGCTTCCGCGGCGGCGGCGCCAAGCGTCTGTACCGCAAGGTCGACTTCAAACGTCGCAAGTTCGACGTGCCGGCCACGGTTCAGCGTCTCGAGTACGACCCGAACCGCACCGCGTTCATCGCCCTCATCAAGTATGAGGACGGCGAGCTGGCCTACATCCTGGCCCCGCAACGCCTGAAGGCCGGCGATGTCGTCATCGCCGCCGAAAAGGCCGACGTGAAGCCGGGCAACGCCATGCCGCTGCGCGGCATGCCGATCGGCACGATCATCCACAACATCGAGCTGAAGCCCCTCAAGGGCGGCCAGCTCGCTCGTTCGGCTGGCGCCTACGCCCAGCTGGTCGGCCGTGACGCCGGCTACGCCCAGATCCGTCTGGGCTCGGGCGAACTGCGGATGGTTCAAGACACCTGCATGGCCACGGTCGGCGCGGTGTCCAACCAGGACCACATGAACCAGGTTCTGGGCAAGGCCGGCCGCACCCGCCACATGGGCTTCCGCCCGCACGTCCGCGGCGTCGTCATGAACCCGGTCGACCACCCGCACGGCGGAGGTGAAGGCCGCACCTCGGGCGGCCGCCACCCGGTCACTCCGTGGGGCAAGCCGACCAAGGGCTCGAAGACCCGCACCAACAAGGCGACGGATAAGTACATCATCCGTTCGCGTCACGCTCGGAAGGCTCGCTAAGCCATGACCCGTTCCGTTTGGAAAGGTCCGTTTGTCGACGGATACCTCCTCAAGAAGGCCGACAACGCTCTGTCGTCGGGCCGCAAGGACGTCATCAAGACCTGGTCGCGCCGCTCGACCATCATGCCGCAGTTCGTCGGCCTGACGTTCGGCGTGCACAACGGCCAGAAGCACGTCCCCGTGCTGATCAGCGAAGACATGGTCGGCATGAAGCTCGGCGAGTTCGCTCCGACCCGGTACTTCCCTGGCCACGCGGCCGACAAGAAGGCCAAGAGGAAGTAACCATGGCAAAGCAAGCTAAAGCGCGCCGGCTGACCGGCGTTGAGGCGATGGCCAAGGTGACGACCCTGCGCACCAGCCCGCGCAAGCTGAACCTCGTGGCTCAGTCGATCCGCGGCCTGAAGGTGCAGCGCGCCCTCAACGAGCTGGAGTTCAGCCACAAGCGCATCGCCCGCGATGTGCGCAAGGCGCTCTACTCGGCCATCTCGAACGCCGAGAACAACCACAACCTCGACATCGACAACCTGGTCGTGGCCGAGGCCTTCGTGGGCAAGAACCTGGTGATGAAGCGCTTCGCCGCCCGCGCTCGCGGTCGTGCTTCGCGCATCGAAAAGCCGTTCAGCGAGATCACCATCGTGGTCCGCGAATTGGGTGAGGCCGCCTGATGGGTCAGAAAGTCAATCCGGTCGGGCTTCGCCTCGGCATCAACCGCACGTGGGACTCGCGCTGGTTCGCCAAGAAGGCGGACTACGGCAAGCTCCTGCATGAGGACATCAAGATCCGCAAGCAGCTGAAGAAGCGCCTGTATCAAGCGGGCGTTTCGCGGATCATCATCGAGCGTCCGCACAAGAAGTGCCGCATCACCATCTATGCCGCGCGCCCCGGCGTGATCATCGGCAAGAAGGGCGCGGACATCGACAAGCTGCGCAAGGACGTTGCGGCGGTCACGGAAGGCGAAGTTCACCTGAACATCGTCGAAATCCGTAAGCCGGAAACCGACGCCCAGCTGGTGGCCGAGAATATCGCCCAGCAGCTCGAGCGCCGCGTCGCGTTCCGTCGCGCCATGAAGCGTTCGCTGCAAAGCGCGATGCGTCTGGGCGCCAAGGGCATGCGCATCGAAGTGGCCGGCCGTCTGGGCGGCGCCGAAATCGCCCGTACCGAGTCGTACCACGAGGGCCGCGTTCCGCGTCACACCCTCCGCGCCGACATCGACTACGGCGTGACCGAGGCCTCGACCACCTACGGCATCATCGGCGTGAAGGTGTGGGTCTTCAAGGGCGAGGTCCTGGACCACGACCCGATGGCTCTCGACAAGCGCCTGGCCTCGGAATCCGGCCCGGCCGGCGAGGGCGGCGGACGTGAACGTGGCGACCGCGGTGACCGCGGCCCGCGCCGCGACCGTCGTGAGCAAGCTGGAGCCTAAGGTAGAGCCATGCTGTCTCCGAAGAAGACCAAGTACCGTAAGCAGTTCAAGGGCAAGATCCACGGCGTTGCGAAGGGCGGCTTTTCGCTGAACTTCGGCTCCTACGGTCTGAAGTCCGTCGAACCGGAACGCATCACCGCTCGTCAGATCGAAGCGGCTCGTCGGGCGATCACTCGTCAGATGAAGCGCCAAGGTCGCGTGTGGATCCGGATCTTCCCGGACGTTCCGGTCACCGACAAGCCGGCCGAAGTGCGGATGGGTAAGGGCAAGGGCGCGGTCGAGTACTGGGCTGCGCGCGTTCACCCCGGCCGCATCATGTTTGAAATCGACGGCGTGCCGGACGATGTCGCTCGTGAAGCTCTGCGCCTCGGCGCGGCCAAGCTTCCCGTGAAGACCCGCATCGTCACCCGCATCGACGCCGCGGTGGAGCACGCGTGATGAAGATCGACGATATCCGGGGCATGACGCCCGACCAACTCGGCGAGGCCCTGCTGAACCTGAAGAAGGAGCAGTTCAATCTGCGCTTCCAGGCGGCGACCGGCCAGGTCGAGAAGACCCACCGCGTGAACGAAGTCCGCAAGGACATCGCGCGGATCAAGACCGTCCTGCGCGCCAAGCAGACCGCGGCCTAAGGAGACAACGAACATGCCGAAGCGAATTCTCGAAGGCGTCGTCGTCTCGGACAAGGGCGACAAGACGATCGTGGTGAAGGTCGAGCGTACCTTCCTGCATCCGGTGCTGAAGAAGACCGTCCGTCGGTCGAAGAAGTACCACGCCCATGACGAGGCCAACGTCTACAAGGCCGGCGACATCGCGCGCATTATCGAATGCGCCCCGAAGTCGAAAACCAAGACCTGGGAAGCGCTGCCGAAGGGCGCTGACCAGCAAGCCTCCTAAAGAAAGTCTCATCCCATGATTCAGATGCAGACTAACCTCGAGGTCGCCGACAATTCCGGCGCCCGTCGTGTGATGTGCATCAAGGTGCTTGGTGGCGCTGGTCGCCGCTACGCCGGCGTTGGCGACAAGATTGTCGTCTCCGTGAAGGAAGCGATCCCGCGCGGTCGCGTGAAGAAGGGTGACGTGCTGCAGGCGATCGTCGTGCGCACGTCCTCCGCGATCAAGCGCAAGGACGGTTCGGTGATCCGTTTCGACAAGAACGCCGCCGTGATCGTCAACAAGCAATCCGAGCCGATCGGCACGCGGATCTTTGGCCCGGTTCCCCGCGAACTGCGCGCCAAGAACCACATGAAGATCATCTCGCTCGCTCCCGAGGTGCTGTAATGGCCGCGAAGATCAAGAAGGGCGACCGCGTCGTCGTCCTCACGGGCAAGGACAAGGGCCGTCAAGGCGCCGTCCTGCGCGTGCTGCCCAAGGAAGACCGCGTCGTGGTCGAAGGCCTGAACATGGTTCAGCGCCACACCCGTCCGACGCAGTCCGACCCGCAGGGCGGCATCAAGAACAAGGAAGCGGCTCTCCACATCTCGAACGTGGCGATCGTCGATTCCAAGGGTAAGCCGACCCGCGTCGGTTTCCGCGTCGAAGGCGACAAGAAGGTTCGTGTCGCCAAGACGACCGGTGAGGTGATCAATGGCTGAGCAAGCTTACGAGCCGCGGCTTAAGACCGAATATCGCCAGCGCATCCGCGCGGCGATGAAGGAACAGTTCGGCTACACCAACGAAATGCAAATCCCCAAGCTGGACAAGATCGTCCTGAACATGGGGATCGGCGAGGCCGTGACCGACTCCAAGAAGGTCCAGGCTGCGATCGCCGACCTGACGAAGATCGCCGGCCAGAAGCCGGTGGCGACCCGCGCCCGCAACTCCATCGCCGGCTTCAAGCTGCGCGAAGGCATGGTGGTCGGCGCGAAGGTGACCCTTCGTAAGGATCGCATGTACGAGTTCATGGACCGTCTGATCACCATCGCGCTGCCGCGGGTGAAGGACTTCCGGGGCCTGAAGCCCACTTCGTTCGACGGTCGTGGCAACTACGCCATGGGTCTGAAGGAGCACATCGTGTTCCCGGAGATCAACTACGACCAGATCGATCAGATGTGGGGCATGGATATCATCGTCGGTACGACTGCGAAGACCGACGAAGAAGCCCGTCAGCTTCTTCGGGAATTCCAGTTCCCGTTCGTTCAAGCGTAAGCGGCGGGAAGGAAAGAACAAATGGCCAAAAAAAGCGCCGTCAATCGCAACGAGATGGTCCGCAAGCTGGTGAAGCAATTCGCCGCTAAGCGCGAAGAGCTCAAGGCGATCGCCAATGACGAGAGCCTGCCGCTCGAAGAACGCTTCGAAGCGCGCCTGAAGCTCGCCGAACTGCCGCGTAACTCGTCCAAGACCCGCATCCGTAACCGTTGCGAAGTCACGGGCCGTCCGCGCGCCTACTACCGCAAGCTTAAGATGAGCCGGATCGCGCTTCGCGAACTAGGTTCGAACGGCCAGATTCCTGGCCTCGTCAAGTCGAGCTGGTGAGGAGGGTCTCATGGTGAACGACCCCGTTGGCGATATGATCGCCCGCATCAAGAACGCCGCCACCCGCGGCCGTTCGAAGGTTTCCACCCCGGCTTCGAAGATGCGCGCGCGCGTCCTCGACGTTCTGGCGGAGGAAGGCTACATCCGCGGCTACCAACTCGTTCAGAAGCCGGGCGCTTTCCCGGAGTTCGAGATCGAGCTGAAGTACTTCGACGGCCAGCCGGTGATCGCTGAGATCCGCCGCGTGTCGAAGCCTGGTCGCCGCGTTTACTCGTCGATCAAGGACCTGAAGCCGATCAAGAACGGCCTGGGTATCTCGATCCTGTCGACGCCGAAGGGCGTCATGTCGGACACGGCCGCGCGTGACGCGAACGTGGGCGGCGAAGTCCTGTTGCGGGTCTACTAAGATGTCGCGGATTGGAAAGAAGGCGGTCGCCGTCCCTTCGGGCGTCACGGTGACCATCGACGGCCAGACCGTCACGATTAAGGGCCCGAAGGGCCAACTGTCGTGGACCGTCGCCGAAGAAATCGAAGTCAAGCAGGAAGGGGCTGAGCTCCAGCTCTCCAAGCGCGTCGACTCGACCCGGGCGCAAGCCATGTGGGGCCTCTCGCGCACCCTGGTGAGCAACATGGTCACCGGCGTGACCGAAGGCTTCGAGCAGACTCTCGAGCTGGTCGGCGTCGGCTACCGCGCTGCGATGAAGGGCCAGGCGCTCTCCATGCAGCTCGGCTTCAGCCACGACGTCGACGTGCCCCCGCCCGCCGGGATCACGTTCGCGACGCCGAAGCAGACCGAGATCAAGATCTCGGGCATCGACAAGCAAGCCGTCGGCGAGATCGCTTCGAAGATCCGTCGCCTGCGTCCGCCGGAGCCCTACAAGGGCAAGGGCGTCCGTTATGCCGGCGAGAAGGTTCGCCGCAAGGAAGGCAAGAAGAAGTAGGCCATGGCTCTTAAACCCCGTGACACCGCCAAGCGTCGTGCCGAGCGCACGCGCATCCGCCTGCGGTCGGTGGCGAATGGTCGGCCGCGTCTGTCGGTCTTCCGCTCGTCCAAGAACATCTACGCCCAGGTCATCGATGATGAGCGCGGCGTGACCCTGGCTGCCGCCTCGACCCTCGAGGGCGACAAGCAGAAGGGTTCCGACAAGGACGCCGCCGCCCGTGTGGGCGCGCTCGTGGCGCAGCGCGCCATGGAAAAGGGCGTCAAGGACGTCGTCTTCGATCGTGGCGGTTACATCTACCACGGCCGGGTGAAAGCCCTGGCCGACGCCGCGCGCGAAGCCGGCCTGAACTTCTAGGGGTACGCTGATGGCTCGTGGAAACGAACAACGTGGTGGTGACGGCCAAGGCCGTCGTGACCGCAACCGCGGCAATCAAGCGGAAGAGCGCGCTGAGTCCGACATCGTCGAGAAGCTGGTGCACATCAACCGCGTCGCCGCCACCGTGAAGGGCGGCCGTCGCTTCTCGTTCGCCGCCCTGATGGTGGTCGGCGATCAGAAGGGCCGCGTCGGCTACGGTCATGGCAAGGCGCGTGAAGTGCCGGAAGCCATCCGCAAGGCCACCGAGGAAGCCAAGAAGTCGATGATCCGCGTGCCGCTCCGCGAGAGCCGCACCCTGCACCACGACGGCGCTGGCCGTTGGGGCGCCGGCAAGGTCATGGTCCGCTCGGCGCCTCCGGGCACCGGCGTCATCGCCGGCGGTCCTATGCGTGCGGTGCTTGAAACCCTCGGCGTCCAGGACGTCGTCGGCAAGTCGGTCGGCTCGTCGAACCCCTACAACATGGTGCGCGCGACCTTCGAGGCGCTGAAGGCTCAGTCTTCGCCCCGCCAGGTCGCCGCCAAGCGCGGCAAGAAGGTCGCCGACGTGCTGGGCCGCAAGGCCGACAGCGCTGCGGTCGCCGCCGCTGACGGAGAGTAATCCATGGCTAAGGTGACCGTTCGTCAGACGGCGAGCCCCATCCGCCGCAAGAGCGATCAGCGCGCGACCCTCATCGGTCTGGGCCTGAACCGCATCGGCCGCGTGTCGGTCCTGGAAGACACCCCGTCCGTGCGCGGGATGATCGCCAAGGTCCATCACATGGTGGAAGTGATCGAAGGCTAAGCGC
This sequence comes from Phenylobacterium haematophilum, assembly GCF_014196295.1. Taxonomy (GTDB): domain Bacteria; phylum Pseudomonadota; class Alphaproteobacteria; order Caulobacterales; family Caulobacteraceae; genus Phenylobacterium; species Phenylobacterium haematophilum. Next base: position 17,205 of record NZ_JACIDK010000014.1, on the reverse strand, counting down.
CTTTCGACTGGACGTTTAGGAGAGGCGGCGCCAAAAGCGTCGCCTCTTCGGCCGTTTCGGCGGCCACGTTCTTTTTTCAGCCGAGTCCGGGACAGATCCCGGGCGACAGATCTCCAAGGAGAGGCGTCACATGACCAAGCTCAACGAACTTTCGCCGGCCGAAGGCTCCACCAAGAACCGCATGCGCGTCGGTCGCGGCCCGGGTTCGGGCAAGGGCAAGACCGGCGGCCGTGGCGTGAAGGGCCAGAAGTCCCGCACCGGCGTGTCGATCAACGGCTTCGAAGGCGGCCAGATGCCGCTGCACATGCGGATGCCGAAGCGCGGCTTCAACAACCCGTTCGCCAAGGAATTCGCCGAAGTGAACCTGTGGCGCCTGGAGCAGGCGATCGCCGCCGGCAAGCTCGACGCCGAGAAGGCCATCGACGGCGCCGCCCTCGTCGCCGCCGGCGTGCTGCGCCGTGAAAAGGACGGCGTGAAACTGCTCGGCAAGGGCGAGCTGAAGTCGAAGATCGAAATCACCGTCTATTCGGCCTCGGCCTCGGCCAAGGCCGCTGTCGAGAAGGCTGGCGGCAAGGTCACCACGACCGCCCCCGTCGTCGCCGAAGCCGCCGAGTAAGCCGCTCTCCGCGCGTTTAGCGCGGGGACCCACGCTGACCATCCGGCGCCCCTGGCCCGCTTCCGCATGTTCGGGGGAGGGTGAGGCAAGGCGGCCGGATGACAGCGCAGGATGGACGCCCTATGTACGTCCGGTCCTTTAGTCTGGGGTTCTAAATGGCTTCGGCCGCCGAACAGCTCGCAGCAAACATGAACTTCGGCGCCTTCCAAAAGGCGACGGAGCTGCACAAACGCATCCTGTTCACGCTGGGTGCGCTGATCGTCTATCGCCTCGGGACCTACATCCCGATTCCGGGGATCGACCCGGCCGCGTTCGCCCAGGCCTTCCAGGGCCAAGCGCAGGGCATCTTGGGCATGTTCAACATGTTCTCGGGGGGCGCCGTCCAGCGGATGGCGATCTTCTCGCTGAACGTGATGCCTTACATCTCGGCCTCGATCATCGTTCAGCTGCTCGGCACGGTTTATCCGCCGTGGGAGAAGCTGCGGAAGGAAGGCGGGGAGGCGGGGCGCAAGACGCTCAACCAGTACACTCGCTACCTGACGGTCGTGCTGGCGCTGTTCCAATCCTTCGCCATCGCCACTGGGCTGCAGAACAGTCCTGGCCTGGTTCTGAACCCCGGCCTGTTCTTCCTGGCCTCGACGGTCGTCACCCTGACCGGCGGGACCCTGTTCCTGATGTGGCTGGGCGAACAGATCACCAGCCGCGGCGTCGGCAACGGCGTGTCGCTGATCATCTTCGCCGGCATCGTCGCGGTGCTGCCGCAGGGCATCTGGCAGATGTTCACGATGACGCGGACCGGATCGCTGTCGCCGTTCGCAATGTTCGCGATCATCGCGCTGGCCATCGCCGTCGTGTTCGCCATCGTCTTCATGGAGCGCTCGCAGCGCCGTCTGCTGGTGCAGTATCCCAAGCGCCAGCAAGGCAATCGTATGTTCGGCGGCGACACGTCTTTCCTGCCGCTGAAGATCAACACCGCCGGCGTCATCCCGCCTATCTTCGCCTCGTCGCTGCTGCTGCTGCCGACGACCGCGATGGGCTTCCTGGCCACCGCGGACCTGCCCGCATGGGCGCAATGGCTGCCCGGCATGGTGGGCCAACTGCAGCACGGGCGCCCGGCGTTCATGGTGCTCTACGCGCTGCTGATCATCTTCTTCTGCTTCTTCTACACGTCGGTCGTCTTCAATCCCGACGACACGGCCGAGAACCTGCGCAAGTACGGCGGCTTCCTGCCGGGCATCCGTCCGGGCAAGCGGACGGCCGAGTATCTCGACTACGTGCTGACCCGCCTGACTGTTATCGGCGCGGCGTACATCACGCTGGTCTGTCTGATGCCGGAAGCGCTGATCGGATATTTCAAGGCGCCGTTCTATCTGGGCGGAACCTCGATCCTGATCGTGGTGAGCGTGACCATGGATACGGTGACGCAGATCCAGTCGCACCTGCTGGCCCACCAGTACGAAGGCTTGATCAAGAAATCCAAGCTCCGCGGCGGACGCGGCGGGCGCTAGGGATTGGTCCGGCCGAAAGGGGCGGCCGGGGAGGGGACATTTAAAAGATGAATTTGATCCTGTTCGGTCCGCCAGCGGCGGGCAAGGGAACGCAGGCCAAGCGCCTGGTTGAATCCCGCAAGATGGTCCAGCTCTCCACGGGGGACATGCTGCGCGCTGCGATCGCTTCGGGCTCCGAGCTCGGGAAGCGGGTCGAAGGCGTCATGCAGCGCGGCGAGCTGGTCACCGATGAGATCGTGATCGCGCTGATCGAGGAGCGTCTGCCGGAGGCCGAGGCGGCCGGCGGGGCGATTTTCGACGGCTTTCCGCGGACTCTGGCTCAGGCCAAGGCGCTGGACGAGATGCTGGCCAAGCGCGGCTCGCGAATCGATCTAGTGCTGCGCCTGAAGGTGGACGACGAGCAACTCCTCAACCGGGTTGCCGGCCGCTTCGCCGAGTCGGGCCGTCCTGACGACAACCCCGAGAGCTTCAAGGTGCGGCTCTCGGCTTACAACGACCAGACCGCGCCCTTGCTGCCGTACTACCAAGACCAGGAAAAGCTGGTCGAGTTGGACGGCATGGGTTCGATCGAGGACGTCGCCGCCGGAATCGACCAGGCCCTCAAGGCCTGACTTTCGGCGACTAACCCGCCCAGCGATTGCGGAAGTCTGAAAAGCTCAGATTCCTGCGATTGCTCCATTGACGGAAACGCAACGTTCCCTATAACGGTGCGCTTCCGCGAAAGGGCGCGAAGGACGTGCCGGCCTTCCTGTATGGGATTCTGGGCCGGGGCGCCGTTCGCGCTTCTCTGCGTGACTAGGAGATTCAACGCGTGGCCCGTATCGCTGGCGTCAACATTCCGACTAACAAGCGCGTCGTCATCGCGCTGCAGTACATCCATGGGATCGGCCAGGCGAAAGCCAAGGAGATCGTCCAGAAGGTTGGCATTGAGGACGCTCGCCGCGTCAATCAGCTGTCCGACGCCGAGGTGCTGCAGATCCGCGAAGCGATCGATCGCGATTACCTCGTTGAGGGCGACCTGCGTCGCGAGACGGCGGTCAACATCAAGCGTCTGATGGACCTGGCCTGCTATCGCGGCCTGCGTCACCGCAAGGGCCTGCCGGTCCGCGGTCAGCGCACCCACACCAACGCCCGCACCCGCAAGGGTCCGGCCAAGCCGATCGCCGGCAAGAAGAAGTAAGAGAGCTTAGCGATGGCCAAGGAACCGGCGCGCGTCAAACGCCGCGAACGCAAGAACATCACCTCGGGCGTGGCGCATGTGAACGCCTCGTTCAACAACACCATGATCACCATCACGGACGCGCAGGGGAACACCATCTCCTGGTCGTCGGCCGGCATGATGGGCTTCAAGGGCTCCCGGAAGTCGACCCCGTACGCCGCCCAGATGGCTGCCGAGGACGCCGGCCGGAAGGCTGCCGAGCATGGCGTGAAGACTCTCGAAGTGAACGTCTCGGGTCCGGGTTCCGGGCGTGAGTCGGCGCTGCGGGCGCTTCAGTCGGTCGGCATGACGATCACCACCATCCGCGACGTGACCCCCATTCCGCACAACGGCTGCCGGCCGCCCAAGCGCCGGCGGGTCTAAGTACCGCAGTACCGCAATCCCCACGCGCCGGACCGAGTTCTTCGTGTCCGGCGATCCTGCGTTTCGAGGGACATCTCTACGTGATCGAAAGAAACTGGAACGAGCTCATCCGTCCCGAGAAGCCGCTGATCGAGGCCGGAACCGACGCCAACCGCAAGGCGCGTCTGGTGGCCGAGCCGCTCGAGCGCGGTTTCGGGGTGACGCTCGGCAACAGCCTCCGCCGGGTGCTTCTGTCGTCGCTGCAGGGCGCGGCCGTGACCGCCGTCCAGATCGACGGCGTCGTGCATGAGTTCTCGTCGCTGGAAGGCGTTCGCGAGGACGTTGTCGACATCGTCCTGAACATCAAGCAACTGGCGCTGCGCATGCACGCCGAGGGCCCGAAGCGCATGACGCTGAAGGCCACCGGTCCGGGCGTCGTGACCGCTGGCCAGATCGAAGTCCCGTCGGACATCGAAGTGCTGAACCCTGACCACGTGCTCTGCACGCTGGACGACGGCGCCACCGTGCGCATGGAGTTCACGGTCAACAACGGCAAGGGCTACGTCGCCGCCGAACGCAATCGTCCGGAAGACGCTCCGATCGGCCTGATCGCCGTCGACAGCCTGTTCTCGCCGGTCAAGCGCGTCGCCTATCGCGTCGAGCCGACCCGCCAGGGCCAGAGCCTCGACTACGACAAGCTGATCATGGAAGTGGAAACCAACGGCGCGATCTCGCCGGTGGACGCGGTGGCCTTCGCCGCCCGTATCCTCCAAGACCAGCTGCAGATCTTCATCACCTTCGAAGAGCCGAAGAAGAAGGTCGAAGGCGAGAGCAAGCCGGAACTGCCGTTCAACCCGGCGCTGCTGAAGAAGGTCGACGAGCTCGAACTCTCGGTCCGTTCGGCCAACTGCCTGAAGAACGACAACATCGTCTACATCGGCGACCTGATCCAGAAGACCGAGGCGGAAATGCTCCGCACCCCGAACTTCGGCCGCAAGTCGCTGAACGAGATCAAGGAAGTGCTCGCGGGCATGAACCTGCATCTCGGGATGGACGTGCCGAACTGGCCGCCGGAAAACATCGAAGAACTCGCCAAGAAGTTCGACGATCAGATGTAAGACCCTCCGAGGCCCGCCTAGCGGGCCTCGGTTCTTTGGACTGTGCGCTGACTCCGCGCCGCTTATGCGGCATGGGCCCGTGGAAGCCGCATCGCGGTAGAGGGCTCCGGCGCTTCGTTTTGACCCCGCTGGGAGCACGCGGGGACTTGGTTAGGCAAGGACGTGACCCGCTAGGGGCGTCCAGCGGGTCAAGCGACCCAGGAGATATAAAATGCGCCACGGCAAAGCCCACCGCAAACTCGGTCGTACGACCGCCCACCGCACCGCGATGTTCGCCAACATGGCGGCGAGCCTGATCAAGCACGAGCAGATCGTCACGACCCTGCCGAAGGCCAAGGAACTGCGTCCGGTCGTCGAAAAGCTGGTCACGCTGGCTAAGCGCGGCGACCTGCATGCTCGTCGCCAGGCGATCAGCCAGGTCCGCGACGTCGAGCAGGTCGGCAAGCTCTTCGCCGTCCTCGGCCCGCGCTACAAGGAACGCCAAGGCGGCTACATCCGCGTCCTGAAAGCCGGCTTCCGCTACGGCGACAACGCCCCTCTGGCCGTGATCGAGTTCGTCGATCGCGATCCGTCCGAAAAGGGCAAGGACTCGGGTCCGGTCCAAGACGCCGGCTTCGCCGACGAATAAGACCAGCCTGCAGTCAGCAGATCTCGAGAGCCTCGGGCGGAAACGCCCGGGGCTTTTTTGCTATCGGCGCGTGAAGATATTTGCGGAAAATAGAAAATATTGTATCTTTCCGAAAGTGAATTCCCCGCGCCAACGAGGGAGGCAAGCGATGAGCGAGCGCAGGAAGCTGCCGACGATCGGCCCGCTGCTTTGGTATCGCGACCCGATTGCGGCCATCGCTTGGCTGGAGAAGGCGTTCGGCTTCGAGACCCGCATGGTGGTCGAGGACGGGCAGGGCGGGGTGATCCACTCTGAACTCTTGCTGCACGACGGCTACATCATGGTCGTGGGGCCGCCGAGCGGGCGCGCCGTCAGTCCGGCGGCGTTGGGCGGGCGATCGACCCAGTCGGTTCACGTGCAACTGGACGCCGGCCTGGACGACCTCTGTGGGCGCGCCCGCGGAGCGGGCGCCGTGATCGAGCGCGAGCCGGCCGACCAGCCCTATGGCGACCGGGTCTTCACCTGTCGGGACCTGGAAGACCATCCCTGGTCGTTCGGCCAGACAGTTCACGAGCTGTCGGTCGCGCAGATGGAACAGGCCACTGGCCACAAGATCAAAGCCTGACGCAGCCAGAGGAGGACGCCATGTCCGCAGGTTTCCGTTCCGCGTTGTTCTACCAGGATCCTAAGGCGGCCTTGGCCTGGCTCGAGAAGGCCTTCGGCTTCGAACTTGTCATGCTGCTGGAAGACGCCGACGGCGCCGTCGCCCACTCGCAGATGGAGTTCGGCGACAGCTACGTCATGATCGGCCAGGAATGGAGCGCCGATCACAGAAGCCCCAAGTCGGTCGGTGGCAAGAACACCCAGACGGTTCATATCCAGCTCGACACAGACATCGACGCCCACTTCGAGCGCGCGAAGGCGGCCGGTGCGGTGATCGACGCCGAGCCGACGACGCAATTCTATGGCGACCGCACCTATCGCTGCCGCGACCTCGAAGGACACATCTGGACCGTTTCCCAGACCGTGGCGAGCGTCAGCCGTGAGGAAGCCGAGGCGGCCAGCGGTCTGAAGATCACCGGCTGGCGATGACGGCGGCGGGGGCCCTCGACACCACCTTGGCGGCGCTGGCCGATCCGGCCCGCCGCCGGGTCGTGGATCTGCTGGCCCGTGGGCCGCGCCCCTCCGGGGAACTCGCGCGCGAGCTCGGCCTGTCGGCCCCAACCATGAGCCGTCATCTGCGTACGCTGCGTGAGAGCGGTCTGGTGGAGGAGAGCCATCCGGAGTTCGACGCGCGTGTCCGCATCTATGCCTTGAGGCCCGAACCGATGGTGCATCTGCTGCGCTGGCTGGAGGAGAGCGAGCGGCTGTGGAGCGAGCAACTGACCGCTTTCAAGGCTCATGTCGAGAAGACGCCGTGACCTCGAAGGTCTACGTCGCTCTGCGGGTGAAGGCCGCGCCCTCACGCGCTTTCGCAGCGTTCGTCGGCGAGATCGGCGCCTGGTGGCGGCCGAACGGCCTCTTCCAGACCACGCCGCGGGCGCCCGGCGTCCTGGCCTTCGAGCCAGGGGAGGGCGGCCGTCTGACCGAGACGCTCGCGAGCGGCAAGGTGTTCGAGATCGGGCGCATACGAGTCTGGGATCCGCCGCATCGCCTGGTCTTCTCCTGGCGACAGGCGAACTTTCCGCCCGAGCTCTCGACGGAGGTCGAGGTGCGCTTCGAAGCAGTGGGAGAGGAGACTCGGGTCAGTGTCGAGCATCGCGGCTTCGACCAGGTGCCGGAGGGCGCTGCTCGTCACGGCTTCCCCGACAAGGTGCTGCTGATGCGCCTGGCCGACTGGTGGCGAACGCTGCTGACATCCTATCGCGAGACGTCGGCCTAAGACGGCGGACGTGGTAGTTCAAAGACGGAAACGGCCCGCAGCGGCCGAGCGGAGGAAATGATGACCGAGCGTGCTCCGAGCGCCCCCAGCGGCGACGACAAGCGCTGGGCGGGCGCCTTCCGCTTCATCTTCGCCGCGGCCGTCATCAATGCGGTCTCGTTCGGGATCATGATCCCGGTGCTGCCGAACCTGATCAAGGAGTTCACCGGCGGCGACACGGCCGCGGCCTCCGAGTGGAACGTGGTGTTCGGCGCGGTCTGGGGCGTCATGCAGCTGTTCTGCGGTCCGATCCTCGGAATGATGTCCGACCGTTATGGCCGCCGTCCCATCCTGTTGGTGTCGCTCGGCGGCCTGGCGATCGACTTCCTGTTCATGGCCCTGGCCCCCAGCCTGATGTGGCTGTTCGTCGGGCGGGTGATTAACGGCCTGACCGCGGCCAGCTTCTCGACCGCCAACGCCTACGTCGCCGACGTCACCCCGCCGGACAAGCGCGCCAAGGCCTATGGCTGGATGGGCTCGGCCTTCTCCTTCGGGTTCCTGGTCGGTCCGGCGCTCGGCGGCTTCCTCGGTGACATCGACCTGCGCCTGCCGTTCTTCGTGGCGGCGGCCCTGACCACCGTGAACTGGCTCTACGGCTTCTTCATCCTGCCCGAATCCCTGCCGCCTGAGAAAAGGGTCGCCAAGTTGGACTGGAAGCGCGCCAACCCCGTGGGCTCGCTCAGCTTCCTGCGCTCCCACAACGAACTGCTGGGGCTGGCCTCCATCGGCTTCCTGTTCCAACTGGCCCACACCGTGCTGCCGGCGATCTTCGTCCTCTACACAGGCTATCGCTATGGCTGGACGCCTGGGTTCATGGGCTTGACCATGATGGCGACAGGCTTGGCCGGGGTGATTGTGCAGACGCTGCTGGTCGGACCGGTCGTCGCGAAGATCGGCGAGCGTGGCGCGTTGCTGCTGGGCGCGGCCGCCGGCGCGGCGGGGTTCGGCATCTACGGCATGGCCCAGACCGGCTGGGCCTACATGCTCGGCGTGCCGGTCTTCGCGTTGATGAACTTCCTGATGCCCGGCCTGCAGGGGCTCATGACCCGGCGCGTGGAGCCCTCGGCGCAGGGACAGCTGCAGGGGGCGAACCAGGCGCTGCAGGGCATCGCTTCGGTGATCGGGCCGGTGATTTTCGGCATGACGTTCGCCTGGTCGATCCGCCATGACGGTGTGATGCACCAACCCGGTCTGGCGATCTATCTGGCCTCGGCGCTGCTGATCGGGGCGTTGCTGTTGTCGCTCCGGGTGGGGCGAGTCCCCAAGGCCGCGGCTGCAGGCGCCTGAGACCTGTTTCGCATCGCGACGGCGCAGCCTAGATATTCGCCATCATTGCGCCCGAAAACTCCGGAGAGTGCGGGCCCGAGACGATGCCTGGAGACTCTATGCGCGCCTATCGCGTCCTGATTCCCGCCCTGGCCCTGCTGGCCGCCTGTTCCGACCCTGCAGCCAAATCTAACGCACAGATCCCGCCGTTGACCCAGCCGACGCGGGCCGCGCCGGGCGATGCGCTGACCATGAAGTCGTCCTTCGCACCCGTCGTAAAGCGGGCGGCGCCGGCCGTGGTCAACATCTCGTCCAAGCGCCTGGTGCGCCAGCGGGCCGACCCGTTCTGGGAGATGTTCGGCATGGGCGCGCCCCGGGAGCGGATCCAGGGCTCGCTCGGTTCGGGCGTCATCGTCCGCTCCGACGGTATCGTGGTGACGAACAACCACGTCGTGGAGGGCGGGCAGGAGATCACCGTCGCTCTGGCCGACCGCCGCGAGTACACCGCCCGCGTGCTGTTGGCCGATCCGCGAACCGATCTGGCGGTGCTGAAGATCGATGTCGGGAACGAGCGCCTGCCGACTCTGGCGATCGACGATTCCGGCGAGGCCCAGGTCGGCGACCTGGTGCTGGCCATCGGCGACCCCTTCGGTGTCGGCCAGACCGTGACCAACGGCATCATCTCGGCCCTGAATCGCACCGCCGATCCGAATGGCGACGCCTCCAACGCCTATATTCAGACCGACGCAGCGATCAATCCGGGCAATTCCGGCGGCGCCTTGGTGGACATGGACGGCGACCTGATCGGGGTTAACAGCTTCATCCTCTCACGCTCGGGGACGTCGTCGGGCGTCGGGTTCGCGGTGCCAGCGGCCATCGTCAAGCGGGTGGTCGAAACCGCCGCCGGCGGCGGCCAGGCCGTCGTGCGCCCCTGGCTTGGCGCGCGCACCCAGACCGTCACCGCCGAGCTGGCCCGCAGCATGGGCATGAGCGTCCCACAGGGCGCGCTGGTGGCCGATATCTGGCCCAACGGCCCCGCGTCGCGCGCAGGCTTGCGTCAGGGCGACGTCATCGTTTCCGTCGACGGCCGCCCGGCGGTCGACGCGGCGGCGGTGTCCTATGCGATCTCTTCGCGGCGGCCGGGCGACAGCGTCCGCCTGGGCGTGCGCCGTGGCGGCGGAGAGCAGACCCTGACCCTCCGCGCCGAGGCGCCGCCCGCGACCCCGGCCAAGGACGAGCAGGTGATTTCTGGACGCAATCCGTTCGATGGGGCGACGGTCGTGAATCTGTCGCCGGCGGTGGCCGACCAACTGGGGATCGATCCGTTCGCCGGCAGGGGCGTCCTGGTGACGAACATCAGCCGCGGCTTTGCGATGAACGCCGGACTTCGGCCGGGCGATCTGGTCCGCAAGGTCAACGGCCGCGACATCGGCAGCGTCCGCGAGCTCACCGGCGTACTCGGCGGCGGGGGCGGCCAGTGGCAGGTGACCATCGAGCGCAACGGCCAGGAAATCACGGCCAACTTCCGGACCTGACGACCGAGAGGGCGGCGCCTAACGCGCCGCTCTCGCTCCGATCCGCGAAGGGCGGTAGAAGGCGGTTATGGCCGATCTCTTCGAAGCAGCCGAGCTGACGCCGCACGCGCCGTCGCCGCTCGCCGACCGCCTGCGTCCGCAGCGGCTGGGCGAGGTGGTGGGGCAGGACCATCTGCTGGGCCCGGAGGGACCGATCGGCCGGATGGCGGAGGCCAAGCGCCTATCTTCCATGATCCTCTGGGGGCCGCCCGGCACCGGCAAGACGACCATCGCCAGGCTGCTGGCCAAGGAGGCTGGCTACGAGTTCCAGCAGATCTCGGCGGTGTTCTCGGGAGTCGCCGATCTGAAGAAGGCGTTCGAGCAGGCCCGGATGCGGCGGGCTGCTGGCCAATCGACCCTGTTGTTCGTCGACGAGATCCATCGCTTCAACCGCGCCCAGCAGGATGGCTTCCTGCCCTTCGTCGAGGAGGGCATCGTCACCTTGGTGGGAGCCACGACCGAAAACCCTTCGTTCGAGCTCAACGGCGCGCTCCTTTCACGCTCGCAGGTCTACGTCCTAAAGCGGCTGGACGACGAGGCGCTGGAGTCGCTGCTGAACAAGGCCGAGGCGCATGAGAAGAAGCCGTTGCCGCTCGAACCCGAGGCGCGCCAGGCCCTTGTCGCCATGGCCGACGGCGACGGCCGCTACCTGCTGACCCTGGCTGAGACCCTATTCAACATCGGATCGGCGAAGCCCTTGTCGATCAAGGACTTGGGTCAAATCCTTCAGAAGCGCAGCCCGGCCTACGACAAGGATCGCGAAGAGCACTACAACCTGATCTCGGCCCTGCATAAGTCGGTGCGCGGTTCCGATCCGGACGCCGCGCTCTATTGGCTGGCGCGAATGCTGGGCGGCGGCGAAGATCCCCTGTTCATCGCCAGGCGCCTGATCCGCATGGCCGTCGAGGACATCGGCGAGGCCGATCCCATGGCCCTGGTCCTGGCTAACGCCGCCAAGGACACCTACGACTTCCTCGGCAGCCCGGAAGGCGAACTGGCGCTGGCGCAGGTGGTCGTGCACCTAGCGGCCGCGCCCAAGTCCAACGCGGTGTACGTGGCTTTCAAGGCCGCGCAGCGGGCGGCGCGGGAGACCGGCTCTTTGATGCCGCCGGCGCACATCCGCAACGCTCCGACCAAGCTGATGAAGGATCTCGGCTATGGCAATGGCTACGCCTACGACCACGATGTCGAGGGCGGATTCTCAGGCCAGAACTACTTCCCTGAGGCAATGGAGCGGCAGCGCTTCTATGAACCCAAGGATGTCGGCGTCGAGGCGCGGATCAAGGAACGCCTGGAGCGCTGGGCCGAGCAGCGGAACCGCCGTTCGTGAAGCCGCGCACGCCGCCGAAGCTCAAGGCCCAGCCCAAGCCCGTCGCCCTGACCCCCGAAGAGATCGCCCTCGTCCGCAGCCTGGTGATCTACGAGGACGCCGACATCATGGCGCTGAACAAACCGTCCGGCCTGTCCAGCCAGGGCGGGCGCGGGCAGGTCAACACGCTTGACGAACTGCTCTGGGCCTTCGCCAAGCCGGGCAAGGCGCGGCCGCGGCTGATCCATCGGCTCGACCGCGACACCTCCGGGGTGATCCTGACGGCCAAGACCAAGCCCGCGGCGAGCTTTCTCGGCAAGCACATGATGGGCCGGCGCTTCGCCAAGACCTATCGGGCCATCGTCACACCGGGCGCTCCTGAACCCTCGGGCGGCGTGATCGAGGCCGCCCTGCGCCGCGAGGAAGCTGGCCGCGAGGCTTATATGCGGGTCTGCCCGCCAGACCATCCTGACGCCGAGACTGCGATGACCCGCTACCGGACCTTGGCGAAGGGCGCCGGCGCGGCGCTGGTCGAGGCGAACCCGCAGACCGGCCGGATGCACCAGATCCGCGTGCACCTGGCCTCGATCGGACGGCCGATCGCGGGCGACGCCCGCTATGGCGGCGCGCTGATGGCTGGGGGGCGCCCTGTACCGCGGTTGATGCTGCACGCCGCGTCGCTGAGCTTTCCGCATCCCGCGGGGGGGACGAAGACGATCACGGCGGGCACGCCAGCCGACATGCAGTCGCTGATCGACGCTCTGGGCCTGGGCGGGAACGCCGCCGAGGCTTGACCGTTAGCCAGGAAGCCGTGCGAACGGCGGCTTGGGTGAGGTCACCGCCATGCGACGCCTGACAACCATCTTCGCGCTCTGCGCCGCGCTGGGCGCCTGCGCCACCGCCCCAACAGTCTATGGACCAGCGAGAAGCACGGGGGCCGTCGGCTTCTCCGAGTTCAGGATCGAGCCGGGCCGTTATCGCGTGACGTTCCGCGGCGGAGCGGGCGCGCCGATCGACCAGGTGTCCGACTATGCGCTGCTTCGGGCCGCCGAGTTGACGCTTGCCGATGGCTACGAGTGGTTCCGTGTGACCGACCGCTACGTGGCTCAGAGCGGCTATGACAGCGGCCCGCGGGTGTCGGTGGGCGCGGGCGGCGGCAGTGGCGGATACAGCAGCGGCGTGGGCGTCGGCGTCGGCACAAGCTTCAATCTGGGCGGCGGACCCGCGCTGACGCAGACCATTGAAATTCTTATGGGCCGCGGGCAGAAGCCGCCGTCGGCGACCGGTCAGGTCTACGACGCGGCCGACGTGCAAGCCACCATCCGCAGCCGCATCTAGGCCCGGGCGACGAGCACGTCCTGAGTACGGATCGCCACGTGGGTGAAGCCCGCAACCTCGGCCACATCGGAAAACCCGTCCGCCGGCAGTCCCTGGGCGATCAGCAGCGGCGAGAGGCCCTGGACCTGTTCGCCGACCTCCAGCAGCGCCGCGGCGACGTCGCTGTCGGTCCCGACGATGTCGCCGGCGTCGAGCGCGAGAGCCTGAAGCCGCACGTCCTTGAACGGCGCGGCGGCGTCGCGGCCCGGCTGCAGGCGGCCGAACACGCCTTTGCACATCGCGCCGAGCAGGCTGGCGACTTCGTTCAGCCGTCCGGGCGGCGTGCCGCGCCCGATCTCGGTGATCTCGACGATGATCCGCGCCTTCAGCGTGTCGGTCGACCCGTGGGTGGCCTGAACCAGATTGGCCCGTCCGCGGCGCCCCGCCAGCGTGCGGAATGATTGGGGAAGGATCAGAGGAAGCTGGGCTTCGGTCGCCGAAGGCCGCAGTCGGCTGGCGAAGTCGAGCGTCGCACCGTCGATGGCCTCGACGTCGCTGTCGGTCAGGCGGCTATAGGCCCAGGTCGGAATGATCACCCCGGTCTTCACATGACGCACGACTGGGCGGATGCGCAGCGCGGCGGTGGCCGCATGGCGCAGGCTGACCAATTCCTCGATCGAATAGTCGAGGGCCAGGATCCGGCGCTCGCTGGTGGCGAAGGTCCAGGGCGGCAGGCCTTCGGAAGGTCCCACCGTCGCCGCCACTCCGCTCTCGCCCGCCACGCCCGTCATCCAGAAAGCCAATCGCGCTGGGACCATGCCGGCGTGAGCTTAACCCGGCGTGACGGGGCTAGATTAACCGACCGTTTGCGCGGCAGGGGCGGCGCATCGCATAAGGGCGCATGGAAAAGGTGTTACTTGTGGCTGCGGGCGGAGCGGCCGGCGCCGTGACGCGATACGCCCTCGGCGTCCAGGCGCTTCGGATATGGGGCTCTGCCTGGCCGTTTGGGACGTTCATCGCCAATGTGTCCGGCGGGCTGCTGATGGGCGTGCTGGCCGGCTATCTGGCCCATCGCGGCGGCGCCGACCAGGAGCGGCTGCGGGTGCTGCTAGGCGTGGGCGTGCTCGGCGGGTTCACGACCTTCTCGGCGTTCTCTCTGGAGACGGCGCTGATGGTCCAGCGGCGCGCCTATGGCCAAGCCTTCGCCTACACGAGCGCCTCTGTGCTGCTGTCGATATCGGCGCTGTTCCTGGGACTGTTGCTTGCGCGGAAGGTGTTCGCATGAGGGAAGTCCGCAACATCGCCGTCGACCCCGGCGAGGATGGCGTGCGCCTGGACCGCTGGTTCCGCCGCCGCTGGCCGCATGTTTCGCAGATCCAGATCCAGAAACTTGCCCGTTCCGGACAGATCCGCGTCGACGGCGCCCGCGCCAAGCCGGAGCAACGGCTGGCCGCCGGCGAGATGATCCGCGTCCCGCCGCTGCCCGACGCGCCCAGGCCCGGGGACAAACCCGGCCTCGACCCGCGCGACATCGCCTACGCCAAGTCGCTGGTGATCTACGAGGACGAGGAGGTGCTGGTGATCAACAAGCCGTCGGGCCTGGCGGTCCAGGGCGGCACCAAGACCACCAAGCACGTCGATCGCCTGCTCAGCGCCTGGGGCGAGGGGCTGGATCGCCCGCGCTTGGTCCACCGGCTGGACCGCGACACCTCCGGCGTCCTAGTGCTCGGCAAGACGCCGGGCGCAGCGGCCAAGCTATCGGGCGCCTTTGCGCGCCGCCGCGCCGAAAAGACCTACTGGGCGCTGGTGCTGGGCAACCCCAAGCCTTCCGAAGGCGTGATGGAGCTGCACCTGGTCAAGAAGGGCGTCGGCGACCGCGAGATGGTCGTGCCAGCGGACCCGAAGGACCCTAACGCCGACCCGGCTGAGACCGAGTTCGTCACCATTAGCCGCGCGGCGCACCGCGTGGCCTGGATGGCGCTGCGACCGCACACCGGGCGCACACACCAGCTGCGCGCGCACATGCTGGCCATGGGGCACCCGATCCTGGGCGATCCCAAGTACAAGACCGACGCGTCGGCCGAGCTCTCGGGAAATCTGAAGCTGCAGTTGCACGCGCGGAGGCTGACCCTGCCGCACCCTTCGCGGGGGACGCTGATCCTCGAGGCCCCGATCAGCAAGGAGCTGAAGGAAGGCTTCAACCGCTTCGGCTTCGACGAGCACGAGGCTGATCCCGAGCCCTTCAAGGCCCGCAAACGCCGGCACTAGGTCTCGAAGGCGACCTCCGGCTTGGCGTCCGGGGCCAGGAAGGCGGCGGCGGACAAGGCTTCTGCCTCGACCGCCTTGCGGTCCTTGGCCGGGACATGGCGGAACAGGCGGACGCTGACGGCGACGGACTTCTTCTTGGCTTCGATCCGCCAGGTCCCGGCGACGACCCCGTCGACCAGGACCATGGCCGGGATCAGCCCGTTCTTGCTGGCCAGCAGAGGCGCGTGCTTGGGTCGGATGATCCCGGTGCGATCGGCGCGGCACAGCACCGCGCCGTCGAAATCGGCCAGCAACCGGACTGGCGCAGGAGTATCGCCTGACGGGCGTGCGGCGTCCCGTAGGTCATAAAGCCTGCGGCCGCGCTCGTCCTTGAAGGTCACGAGTTCTTCGCCCAGCGCGTCGAAGGTGGCGGCCGCCGCTCTGAGACCCGACCAAGCCGAGAAGTCGGCGGGCAGGGACGGGCCGTGGGCGGCCAGATACCGGCGCGCCAGCGCTTGGGGCTGCGGCTCTGCGTATTCGTCACGGCCCAGCCAGGTCCTCGCCAGCGTGAAGTCTCCGCCGGGCTCGTGGCCGAACCGGGCGTCGGAAGAAGCCTGCACCAGCGGCAGGAACATCCGCGCGGCGTAGGCGAGGGGGCGCACGGGCTCCAAGCCCTGCGCTTCCAACGCCTGGCGCACGCTCTCGAAGTCCCTTGGCCCTGGTGCGAAGTGGTCCCGGCCGATTGCGAGCACCTGTTCGAGCAGTTCGGGCTTGGGTTTCACCCCCCAGGGCAAGGTCGTCTCTCGCGGCGGCATGACCGTGGTGCGGAAAGCCAGGACGTCATTGGCGCTGGCCAGGTGCAGGGTGCCGCGCATCAGCGTCGAGCGGACGACGCGGCGCTCGTGGATCGCGTCCAGCAGGGCCTGCCGTTGGAAGCCCGCCAACCGCGCCCAGAGGCCCAGGAACGGGGCGCGGGGCAGTTGGGCCTGCATGGCGAACAGCCGCTCCAGCGCCGCCACCGGGTCGAGCGCGTGGCGTTCCAGCAGGAGCTGCCGGTCCAGCAGGATGCGGTTGAGGTCGCGCGGGCTCAGGACGGTATCGCTCATGTCACGAGGATCGCCGACCCGCCCCAGCTTGCGCAATCGCTGCCGGGGCGTCATTGCACGCGTGAACTAAGGAGATACGCGTGCAGAAGGGCTTCATTGAGCCGGGCGAAAAACCCAAGCGCTTCTACAAGGACGTGGCTGTCGTCGCCGAGGACGACGCCTATTCGGTCAAGCTCGACGGCCGCAACGTCCGCTCGCCCAAGGGCGGAAAGCTCTCTGTGCCGACCCACGCGCTGGCCGCAATGGTCGCCGCAGAGTGGGACGCGCAAGGCAAGCACATCGAAATTGCCTCGATGCACATCACCCGCTTGGCCTTCACCGCCACTGAGGCGATCCCGCAGGCCCGCGACGCCACGGCCAGCCAGATTGCGCAATACGCAGCCTCGGACCTGCTCTGCTATTTTTCCGAAAGCGGCAACAGCCTCTATGACCGTCAGGTCGCCGGCTGGGAGCCGGTGCTGCGCCGGGCCGAGCACGAACTGGCGCTGGTGTTCCGCCGCGCGACCGGCATTGTCCACACTGAGCAGCCGGAAGAGACGCTGGCCAGCGTCAAGGCGCTCGCCCTCGAACTCGGCGATTTCGCCCTGACCGGCGTGGCCTTCGGCACGCCGCTTTTCGGATCGGCGGTGCTGGCGCTGTCGCTGCAGCGCGGCTGGCTGACCGGCGAGGAGGCCTGGACATTGTCGCGTATCGACGAGGCCTACCAGGAAGAAAAATGGGGCGTGGACGAGGAGGCGGCCGAGCGGACGGCGCGCCTGCTGGAGGAAGCGCGCATGCTCGAGAGCTGGTTCAAGGCTCTCGCATAGAGCGCCCTGCGCGGTTGCCAGCGCCGGATCGTCCGACTACGCCTTGAAGCTTGGCGTGGGAGGCCGATGCGTGAAGCACATCCTTGAAGAGCTTGAGAAGCGGCGGGGCGAGGCGCGTCTTGGCGGGGGCGAGCGTCGGATTGCGAGCCAGCATGGCAAGGGCAAGCTGACGGCGCGCGAGCGGCTGGACCTGCTGCTGGACGAAGGCTCGTTCGAGGAGTTCGACATGTTCGTCGAGCACCGGGCGAC
>NZ_JACIDK010000013.1 GCF_014196295.1 Phenylobacterium haematophilum | reverse complement strand
TCTTGGGGGAGGTGGATAGGCGCGCAGCGCCGAGACGGAGGGGGACGGCTCTCAAGCTGAAGAGCCAAAGTCCCCCTCAGTCGGCCGTGTGGCCGACAGCTCCCCCAGAGGGGAAGCATCTTGAATGGCTCAGTACCCCGCCTTGCGGTTGACGAGGCCTTCGACCTGTTGGCCCGCGCGGAAGCGGGCGATGTTGGCGGCGATGACGGCGCTGGCGCTGACTGGATCGGTGATCGCGGCGACGTGCGGGGTGACGGTGATCTGCGGGTGGGACCAGAACGGGTGCTTGCGCTCCAGGGGCTCGGCCTCGAAGACGTCGAGCACGGCGTGCGACAGCTGGCCGGCGTCGAGGGCGGCGATCAGGTCCTCCTCCACGACGTGGGCGCCGCGGGCCAGATTGACGATCGCCGCGCCGCGCTTCATGCGCGCGAAGGCCGGGGCGCTGAGGATGCCGCGGGTGTGGTCGGTCAGCGGCAGCAGGTTGACGATGATGTCGCTGGTGGCCAGCAGGGTGTCGAGGTCGCCGAGCCGGCGGCTCCAGCCGTAGGTCTGGAAGCCGATGGATTCCAGGAGGTTGGCGGCGGCGCCTGCGAGTTCGCCATAGCCGAGGAAGCCGATGCGGCGCTCGGCCGCCGACGGCTGCGGCAACTGGCGCCAGAGGCCTCGCCGCTGCTGGGCGGCGTAGGCCGGGACCTGACGGTGCAGGTAGAGGACGTGGGCGGCGGTCGCCTGAGCCATCTGGGCGGAGAGGCCGGGATCGATCAGCCGGGCGATCGGGACGCGGGGCAGGTCTGGATCGTCGAGCAGACTGTCGACGCCGGCCCAGGCCGACTGAATGAAGGCCAGGTTCGGCAGACTGGCCAGCACGCCGCGCCCGGGATTGGCGACGATGGCGATCTCGGTCTGCGGCGAGGGCTCGACACCTATCGTCTCGCCGGGCAAGGCGGCGCGCAGGGCCTCCAGCCAGCGGCTTTGGGCGTCGGGGGAGAGGCGATTCAGGAAGGTTACGGCCATGGGCTTCCAGTAACCTCCCGATGGGGCCTTGCGCGAGCCCGGTTTTGGGGGAGAGGCTCGCGCGTATGAAACTCACCGCGCAAGATTCATCCATGCTTGGCCGTCTGGCCAGCGAAGAAGACGACATTCTGGGCCGCGCCGTGGAATGGTGCGCCTTATCGTCAGGCAGTCGCAACCTGCCGGGACTGGAGGCGCAGCGCGCCGTGCTGGAAAGCGTGATGGCCCAGCTGCCCGGCGAGGTGGAGAACTTGCCGCTGGCCGACGGCCACGAGGTCGCCGCCGACGGCAGCCTGACCCTCCAGGGCCACCCCGACGCGCTGATGCTCACCGTGCGCCCGCAGGCCCCCGTGCAGGTGGTGCTGACCGGGCACTACGACACCGTCTATCCGGCCGGGACGCCGTTCACGACGGTCACGAAGCGGGCGGACGGCGCGCTGAACGGGCCGGGCCTGGCCGACATGAAGGGCGGGATCAGCGTCATGCTGGCGGCGCTGCGGGCGTTCGAAGCTCACCCGAGTTCGAAAGACCTGGGCTACAGAGTGTTGTTGTCGCCAGACGAGGAGATCGGCTCGCTGGCCTCGGGACCGGTGCTGGCGAGGCTGGCGGCAGGCGGTCATGTCGGGCTGACCTACGAACCGGCGATGGCCGGCGGAGCGCTCGCGGCGCAGCGCAAGGGCTCGGGCAACTTCCACGTCGTGGTGCGGGGCAGGGCGGCCCATGCCGGCCGCGACTTCGACAAGGGGCGCAACGCCATCGCCGCAGCCGCCGACCTGGCGGTGCGGCTGGCCGCGGCCAACGGCCAGCGCGAGGGCGTGACGCTGAATGTCGCGGGCATCGACGGCGGCGGGCCGCTGAACATGGTGCCGGACGTGGCTGTGGTGCGCTTCAACATCCGCCTGCCCGACGCCGAGGCCGCCGCCTGGGCGCTGGCCCATGTGCAGCGCGAAGTCGCCGCGACCGCGGCGGACGGCATCGCGGCGGAGCTGCACGGCGGCTTCACCCGTCCGGCCAAGCCGTTCACGCCAGCCCAGCAGCAGCTG
This sequence comes from Phenylobacterium haematophilum, assembly GCF_014196295.1. GTDB lineage: Bacteria > Pseudomonadota > Alphaproteobacteria > Caulobacterales > Caulobacteraceae > Phenylobacterium > Phenylobacterium haematophilum. The sequence continues at coordinate 35,481 of NZ_JACIDK010000013.1, read as the reverse complement.
TTCGGCGCGGTGAAGGACGCCGGCGCGCTGATCGGCCAGGAGATCACCTGGGCCCCCTCCGGCGGAGTGTGCGAGGGCAACAACCTGTTCGCCGCCGGCCTGCCGAATGTCGACACCCTGGGGGTGCGCGGCGGCGACATCCATTCGCACGACGAATACGCCTGGCCAGAGAGCTTCGTCGAACGCGCGCAGCTGTCGGCGGTCATTCTCGCCAAGCTAGCCACCGGCGAGATCCCGGCGGCGCAGATCAAGGCGGCGATGGGATAGGCTCGGCGTCCGAAGGACCGCTTTCGTCGCTCCGTCGACGCCCGGCGGCGTCCGTCGATGCGCGCGGGCGCCGGACGAGCGGTCGGGGCAACCTCAGCTGGAGCAATTCCAAGGAGGCCTTGCGTGAAACGTTACATCCTGGCGGTCGCCGCCGCCCTGGCTGCGGCCTCGACCGCGCACGCGGCGGTCGCCGCCGCGCCGCAGCCGATCAATCTGGGCGATCCGAAGTTGAAGCGCCCCGGCCAGCTGAAGTTCGATCCGGCGCTGGAGGCGCAGAAGGACGCTTTCAAGAAGTTCGGCGAGGTCTCGTGCAACGACTGTGAAGGCGGGGTCAGCTTCGACACCGCAGCCAAGAAGTTTCTCGACCTGCGCGACATGTGGGCCTTCGACAGCGCCCTGGGCGGGCTGGAGGTGGGCCAATCGCTGAACTGGCGCGGCCGCGGCTCGGTGGGGAAGATCACCGCGGTCAGCGCCGATCCGGTCGGGCCATTCGCCTGCAAGCAGCTGCGCTGGGAACTGACGCGCGGCAAGGAGACCAGGACGCGGGACGGCTTGGTCTGCCGTGGAAAATCGAATCCGGACGCCGACAACGAGCGTTGGCTCGAGGTGTTCTGAGGCCGGTCCAGGAGGTTCAGGCGGCCCGTTGGTCGATGTTTCGTCGGGGGACGGTGGAGCCTGGGCGCAGCGCGCTGCGTCGCCATTGAGCTTACCGCCGCCGGCTCCTAAGTCACAGGCGCCGCGGCGGAGTTCGCGGGCGTCGGCAGGGAGCGTGCGGTGATCCGGTTCTATCAGCTCCTGGCCAACAACCTGGTCGCCAACATCACCAATTTCACGGTGTGGTTCGCGCTGACCTTCTGGATCTACCTGGAGACCAAGTCGGTCTTCGCGACCGGCATGGTGGCGGGGATCTATCTGGTGCTGACGGCCAGCACCGGCATCTGGTTCGGCAGCCTGGTCGATCATCATCGCAAGCGCGTGGTGATGCTGGCCTCGAGCGCAGTGTCGTTCGGGCTCTACGCGCTGGCGTTCGCCGCCTATGGCCTGGCGCCGAAGGGCAGCCTGGCCGACCCCTATGGCGCGCCGGTGTGGATCCTGGTGTCGCTGGTCATGCTGGGGGTCATCGCCGGCAACATCCGCGGGATCGCGCTGCCGACCCTGGTGACGCTGATGATCCCGGAGGACCGGCGCGACAAGGCCAACGGGCTGGTCGGCATGGTTTCGGGCGTCGGCTTCCTGACCACCTCGGTGATCAGCGGCTTCCTGGTGGCCTGGGGCGGCATGGTCTCGACGCTGATCTTCGCGCTGGTGTTCACGGCGGGGGCGTTCGCGCACCTGCTGTTCGTGCGGCTGGACGAGGACGCGGCCGCGCCGGCGACGCCGCAGGAGCACCGGAAGGTCGACCTGGCCGGGACCATCCGCGTGATCGGAGCGGTGCCGGGGCTGTTCGCGCTGATCTTCTTCGCCACCTTCAACAACTTCCTCGGTGGGATTTTCATGGCGCTGATGGACGCCTATGGCCTGTCGCTGGTGAAGGTGCAGACCTGGGGGCTGCTCTGGGGGCTGCTGTCGACGGCGTTCATCATCAGCGGCCTGCTGATCGCGCGCACCGGACTTGGGCGCAGCCCGCTGCGCACGCTGCTGCTGGTCAATTTGATCAGCTGGGCGGTGTGCTGCGTCTTCACGCTGCAGCCCTCGATCACGCTGCTGATCGCCGGCTGTTTCGTCTGGATGTTCCTGGGGCCCTACGCCGAGGCCGCCGAGCAGACGACCCTGCAGAAGGTGGTGCCGTTTGAGCGGCAGGGACGGGTGTTCGGCTTCGCCCAGTCGGTGGAGCAGGCGGCCTCGCCCCTGACCGCGTTCCTGATCGGGCCGCTCACCCAGTTCATCTTCATTCCGCTGATGACCACCGGGGCCGGGGCCGACGCTATCGGCGACTGGTTCGGGCGCGGGGAGGATCGGGGGATCGCGCTGGTCTTCACCCTGGCCGGGGTGGCGGGCGTGGTCGTGACGCTGATCGCGTTCAATTCCGGATACTACCGCCAGCTGACGCGGGCCTATGCCGCGGGCGAGGAACAGCCGGCCGCCGCCTAGGGCCGATGCGTCGCGCGGGCAGCGCATCAAGAAGTGGTGTTCGGGCCCTGGCGCCCGCGCCGACAGTGGGGGAAGATCAGGTCCCAGCCGTAGTAGGCCACCAAGCGGTAGGCGGCGGCGATGATCGGCGTCTCGCGCCAGACCATCAACAAGGAGCTGAAGGGGCTGGAGCGGGCCGGGATGCTGCAACTGGCCTATGGGCGGATCGTGGCGCGAGACGCTCAACAGCTGCGCACAGCGGGCGAGGCCTGAGCCCTCGCCCGGTTTCATGCCGGAATTGCATAGTCGCCGGCCGTCGGTCTTGACGCGCGGCCGGCATTGGCAGGGCATGTCGCGTCGCAGGAGCCCCGAGCCGCCTCGGGCTCAACGAAAAGGAACGGGCGATGTCACTTCGTATCAATGGCGAGGCGCCGAACTTCACGGCCGAGACCACCGAGGGGAAGATCAACTTCCACGACTGGATCGGCGACAGCTGGGCGATCCTGTTCTCGCACCCCAAGGACTTCACGCCGGTCTGCACGACCGAGCTGGGCTACATGGCCAAGCTGAAACCGGAGTTCGACAAGCGCAACACCAAGGTCATCGGCCTGTCGGTCGATCCGGTCGACAACCACGCCCGCTGGGCGCAGGACATCGCCGAGACGCAAGGGGCCGCGCCGAACTATCCGATGATCGGCGACACCGACCTGACGGTCTCGAAGCTCTACAACATGCTGCCCGAGGAGACGGACGGGGGATCGGACGGGCGCACGGCCGCCGACAACGCCACGGTGCGCACGGTGTTCATCATCGGTCCCGACAAGAAGATCAAACTGATGTTGGCCTATCCGATGACCACGGGCCGCAACTTCGACGAGATCCTGCGGGTGCTGGATTCGATCCAGCTGACCGCCAAGCATCGAGTCGCGACTCCCGTGAACTGGAAGCAGGGTGAGAAGGTGATCATCGCCGGATCGGTGTCGGACGACGAGGCCAAGACCATCTATCCCGACGGCTGGGACGCTCCGCGCCCCTACCTGCGGATTGTGCCGCAGCCGCACTAGCCGGCGGCCTTTTCCTCCGGCGGGCGGTGGCGCCCGAGCACGATCCTGGATGGATCGTGCTCGATCCTTTGTCGGAGCAATTTCTACGCCGAACCGGCCTCCACTTCGGCCGAAAATGCTCTAGCGTCCCGCCGCCGGCTTCGAGCCGGAATCGAAAAGGGGAGAACGCCAGATGTTTTCGCACGTGATGGTCGGCACCAACGACCTCAACCGCGCCAAGGGCTTCTATGACTCGCTGCTGGGGACGCTGGGCGTGTCGCCCGGCTTCGTCGACGGCCACCGGGTATTCTACATGACCCCGACGGGAGTGTTCGCGGTGTCGCTGCCCATCGACGGCGAGGCGGCCACCATCGGCAACGGCAGCACCATTGGCTTCAACTGCGCCAGCGCCGAACAGGCCGACGCCTGGCACGCGGCGGGCGTCGCCGCCGGCGGCACGAGCATCGAGGAGCCGCCGGGCGTGCGCTCGGGCAGCACGGGCAAGATGTACCTGGCCTATCTGCGCGACCCGGACGGCAACAAGCTCTGCGCCCTGCACCGGATGTAGGCCTCCAGATCCTTTCCCGCGGGCGAGGTGGATCGGAGCATCGTGACGGAGGGGGACCGGCTCTCATGAAGAGTCAAAGTCCCCCTCAGTCGGCCAGGCGCCCTGGTCCTGACGCACCGACGGTCCTATAGCAGCGGCCTCCTGGAGGGGCCGTATTGTTTGCTGAGTTGGGGCCGCAGGCCGTGGCGCTGTTGTGCGTCGCGGCGCTGGCGGCGGGGTTTGTCGATGCGATCGCCGGCGGCGGCGGGCTGATCACCGTGCCGGCGTTGCTGGCGGCGGGGGTGGATCCAGTTTCGGCCATCGCCACCAACAAGGTGCAGGGGAGCGTCGGCACCGCCTCGGCGACCTGGACCTTCTGGCGGGCGGGCCGCATCGATTTGCAGGCCATCAAGCTGGCGCTAGTCATGGCGCTGGTCGGGGCGGTCGCAGGCGCCCTGGCGGTGATGGTGGTCGACACCCGCTGGCTGATGCTGCTGCTGCCGATCATGCTGGTGGCGATCGCGCTCTACTTCCTGCTCGGGCCGAAGATCGGCGAGCAGGACCAGCACGCGCGTCTGAGCGCGTTGGGCTATGGCCTCGTCGCTGGCGGGATCGGCTTCTACGACGGCTTCTTCGGTCCTGGCGCGGGGTCGTTCTACACCCTCAGCCTGGTGACTCTGCTGGGCATGGGGCTGGTGCGGGCGACGGCGCACACCAAGGTGCTTAACCTGACCAGCAATCTGGTTTCGGTGGTGGTGTTGGGGCTTGGCGGCCACGTGTTGTGGGCGCTGGGCGGAGCGATGGCGGTCGGCCAGTTCGTAGGCGGGCGGCTGGGCTCGCGCGCGGCGATGCGCTGGGGGCCGCGGCTGATCCGGCCGCTGCTTGTGGTGATCTCGCTGGCCATGACCGCCAAGCTGCTGGCCGATCCCGCCAATCCGCTGCGCGAGATGATCGCCCGGGCGCTGTACTAGGCCGGCGTCGGGGCCGGGGTGTCGATGACCGGCGTGGAGCGCTCGCCGAGCACGACAGCCAGGCTGCCGGCGATGATCAGCAGGCCGCCGGCGGCGAGCGCCAGGGACAGTTGGTCGCCGAACAGCGCCACGCCGATGCCGGCGCCCATCAGCGGTTCGATATTGATGAACACGCCGGCGCTGGCGGCGCCGACCCGCGCAGAGCCGAACTGCCACGCCGCGGTGGCGACCAGGGTCGAGAGCACGCCCTGGCCGACGATGCCCGCCCAGGCCGCGATGCTGAGGTCGAGCCTGGGTGGGCCGTGCATGACGAGCGCGATCGGCAGGATGGTCAGGGCCGCTATGACCACGGTGACCGCCGGGATCGCCATCGGGCTGGCGGTCTGGGGCGCGCGACGCAGGACCAGCAGCCAGGCCAGGAAGATCAAAAGCGCGATCAGCGACAGGGCGACGCCGAACGGCGAGGAGCCGGCATCCGGCTTGCCGGCGATCAGCGCCGCGCCGAGGGTGGCGGCGGCGACCCCGGCCCAGGAGGCGCGGCTGACCTTTTCGCCGAGCAGCCGGGCCGAAACGGCGATCAGGGCCGGCATGGCGCCGACCAGCAGGGCGGCGAGGGTGACGCTGACATGGGCCAGGCCCTCGAACTGGACCATGAAGGCCACGCCGTAGAGCGCCCCCGCCCCCAGCACCGGCGGCGAGCGGAACAGCGCCCGGGTCTGGGCGTCTCGGAAGGCGAACGGCGCGGCGGCCAGGGCGGCGACCGCGAAGCGCAGCAGCACCATGTGGGCGGCGTCGATCTCGCGCAGGGCGAGCTTGCCAAGGGGGAAACCCAGCCCCCAGAATGCGCCCGCGGCGAAAAGAGCAATAAAGGCGAGGCGCTTCATGCGGCGCTTCGTGCCCTATTCGCAGGGAGAAGGCGAGAGGTCTTGCCCGGGCGCGACAACCGTGTCCGAGACCCGCTAGGTTGGAGGCTCTCCCAGACGGCAAGAGCGCGCATGACCAAGCACAAGATCTTCGCGATGAGTGTCGCGAGCGTCTATCCGGCCTATGTCGCCAAGGCCGAGCGGAAGGGGCGCAGCAAGGCCGAGGTCGACGAGATCATCGCCTGGCTGACCGGACATGACGCCGGCGCGCTGGACGAGCCGATGAAGGCCAGTTTCGAGGACTTCTTCGCCCAGGCGCCGGCGATGAACCCGGCGCGCTCGCTGATCACCGGGGTGGTCTGCGGCGTGCGGGTGGAGAACATCGAAGAGCCGACCATGCGTGAGATCCGCTACCTCGATAAGCTGATCGACGAACTCGCCAAGGGCAAGGCGATGGCGAAGATCCTAAGGGCGTAGCGACGCGCTCGGGGGCGGCGGACATGAATGAGGCCGACGAGCTGATCGAACTTTGCGTGCGCGCGCTGGTCGCGCAGATGATCGCCGCGCCGGGCGTCGAGTTGCACGTGACGCGCACGTGCGTGCTGGGCCTGACCGACGAGCCTCTGGCCGACTTCAACCGGTTGATCCTGGGCGCGGAAGCCGGCGCCGAGGAATTTCTCATCCGCGCGACTGCGCGGGCGAAGGAGAGAGGCCGGCCTCTCGTGGCGACGATGAGCCCTGGCGTCGCCGAGGCGCTGGGGCCGGTTGCGGCGCGGCTGGGCTTCGCCAAGGTCGGGTCTTCGCCGCTCATGATGCTCGACCCGGATGTTCCGGTTCGACCGGGGCGCTCATTGAAAATCGTCCGTGTGCTGGATGCGCAAGAGGTCGCCGTCGCCGGCGATCTGATCGCCGCCGCTTTCGAAGAGACGCGCGAGGTTATCGCCAGATACATCGAGGTGGGCATGACCCCGACCTCGGGCGTCGAAACCTATGTCGGTTATGGCGAGGACGGCGCCATGTGTACGGTCTCGATGACGCCGACGGGCGACACGGGTGCGATCTCGCTGATGGCGACGCCGCCCGAGCACCAGCGCAAGGGCCTGGGCCAGGCGCTGCTGAGCTAGGTGATCGACGACTATCGGCGGCGCGGTATGCGGCGCTTCCACCTGGGCGCCACCGAGGCGGGACGCGCGCTCTATGAGGGCCTGGGGTTCCGGACGGTCGCCGAGGCGCCGGTCTGGTTGCTCGCGGCCGAGGGCCAAGCCTAAACCGATTTGGCCGGAGGCAGGACGACCTGGCGGAGCATCCGCGCAAGCTCCTCGATCGAGTAAGGCTTGTGCAGCAGGGGAAAGCCGTGGTGGGCGTCCGTGGCCAGCACATGACTGTAGCCGCTGGTGAGCACGATCGGCGTCCCGGGCCATCGGGTCTGAATCTCACGAGCGAGCTCCACGCCGCCAAGACCCGGCATCACAACGTCGCTGAACACGATATCGAAGCCGCTGTCCTTCTCCAGCCGGTCCAGGGCGTCCGCGGCGTTCGCGGCCCATTCGGTGCGGTAGCCCAGATCCAACAGCAATTGGCTAGCGAACTCGCCGATGGCGGCGTTGTCCTCGACTACCAGGACGCGGCCCTTTCGGTCGGGCTGCGTCGGTTCAGGCGGCGGCGCGAGCGGTGTGAGTGGTGTGAGTGGTTCTCGCGATCGGGGCATGAAGAGCGTGAAGGTCGAACCCTCGCCAGGGCGGCTGCGGACCGCCACGTCGCCTCCCGACTGCTTGGCGAAACCATAAACCTGGCTCAGCCCGAGGCCGGTCCCCCGGCCGACCTCCTTGGTCGTGAAGAACGGCTCGAAAATCTTGGCGAGATCGCCGCTGGCGATGCCTGATCCCTGGTCGATGACCGAGATCGTCACAAACTCGCCGGGACTGGCGACGTGCCCGCGCAACGCTGGGATGGTTTCGGCGGTGTCGATGCGGATCGCCAGCGCGCCCGAGCCGTCCATGGCGTCGCGGGCGTTGACGCAGAGATTGATCAAGGCCGTCTCGAATTGGGCGACGTCCGCCTCGACGACGCAATCGTCGCAATCGACCATGATCTCCAGGCGCACGCGCGCGCCCAGCACCGAGCGTAGCATGTCGGTGAGGACGTCGACCTTGGCCGCGACGTCGAAACGTTCGGGCTTCAGCGCCTGGCGCCGCGAAAAGGCGAGCAATTGGGCAGTCAGCTTGGCCGCGCGGTCCGCCGTGTCCGAGATTGCGTCCAGATAGCGCCTCCGACGCTCGGGCTCCAGCTCGCGCTTGCGCAGCAGGTCGGCCGAGGAGCGGATCACCGTCAACATGTTGTTGAAGTCGTGGGCGACGCCGCCCGTGAGCTGGCCGATAGCTTCCATTTTCTGGGCGTGGCGAAGAGCTTCTTCGGCCTGGCTGAGCTGTTGGGCCTGTTGCTTTTCCTCGGTGACGTCGCGGCCGTAGCCGTAGATGAGGCCGTCTTCGCCGGCGGTGTTCCATGAGATCCAGCGCCATTCACCGTCCGTGGTGCGGCAGCGGTTTTCGAAGCCCGTCAGTTGCTCGCCGCCCAGCACGCGGACGTGCGCCGCGTAGGTGGCTTCAATCTCATCCTCTGCGATGAAGGCCGACATGGGGCGGCCCACCACCTCCTCGACCGGATGGCCGAGTATCCGCGTCCAAGCTGGACTGACCGATCGGAACCGACCTTCGCCATCGACCACCACCATGAGGTCGCGGGCGTTGGTCCAGATGCGGTCTGATCGCCGGCGCTCGGCCTCCACGCTGCTCGCCTGGGCGAAAGCGCCGCCGGCGCGGTCAGCGATGAGATTGGCCAGGTCGAGCAGGCCGACGTCGCCGCGCCGATGCGGGTTCAGTCCCAAAATCAGCGTAGCGGCCGGCGCGCCGTGGGGACCGGGAATCGGCAGGATCAGGGCGCGCGTGGGAGGGATGGACCAGGCGCCTGTCGGGTATTCGACCTGCGGATCGAGCGGGAAGTCCTGGCAACCGTCGGCGGCCTCGTCCAACGGCCAGGGCAGGTTCAGCAGGCTGCGCCCTGGGTCAGTCGCCGAACAGCCGACCCAGCCGCCCAGCGGATCCTGCACATAGGCGAGCGTAAACGGGAAATCTTCGGTGTTGGCCGCGAGGGCGTCGCACACCCCCTGAATCACCGCCTCCTGGGACGGCGCCTCAATCAGGCCCTCGCTCAGTCGCCGAAGCGTCTCCAGACGACGCTCGCTGATGACGTGCTCGGTCTCCTCGGTGACGATACACATCAGCCCGCGGATCGTCTCGCCGTCGCGCAAGGGGCTGTAGGAGAACGTGTGGTAGGTCTCCTCCGGGTAACTGTTGCGCTCAAGAAGCAGCCGGAGCGCCTTGTTCCAGGTGGCCTTGCCCTCGATCATGACCGAGCGGACCTGGTGCTCCACGTCCGCGTAGACCTCACGCCAGACTTCGCGGAACGGCTGGCCCAGCGAGGCGGGGTGCTTGCCCCCGAGTGTCGGGATGTAGGCGTCGTTGTAGAAGAAGCAGAGGTCTTCGCCCCAGCCGAGCCACATCTCGAAGCGAGAGGTTAACATCATGGCCAGCGGGGTGGTGAGGCCCTGGGGCCACTCTTCGGGCGGACCGAGGGGCGTGGCCGACCAATCGGTCTCCCGCATGCGCCTCGCCATCGCGCTGTCGCCCGGAAAGGTCCGCATTGCGACGCTGCGATCACTCAAGCTCCACCTCCCCGGTCAAGTCAGGCCAGGAACGCACCGGCGCGCGGAAAGCTCCGTTGCCGCTGAGGTTGTCAGGGCGGGCGCCTGAGGTCTAGAGGGCGGCCAGCCAGGCGGCGTCGCGTGGGGAGGGGCGGCGGTGCAGGCGGCGTTCCAGCAGGTCTTGGGCCTTGGCGGTCTGGCCGGCGCGTATCAGCGCCACGAGCAGGGTGTCCTCGATCACCTCGCGCTGGGCGCCGCTGCCGCCGATCCGCACGACCGCGTCGGCCACGGGTTCGAGCGTGCGGACGCAGGCGTCATAGTCGGCATCCGCGAAGGCGCGGGCGGCGCGGCCGATGGCCGGGACCACTGCAGCGAGGGCGACGCCGCCCTGGCCAGACTCCAGGGCGGCGATGCGGCGGTCGAGCGCCTTGCGGCTGTCGGTCGCCGCCTCGATCAGCGCCAGATGGGTGTCGACAAAGGCATGCCCGGGCCGGGGATAGGCCTCGCGCGCGTAGCTGGCGATCTGCTCCCAGCCGGCCTGGGGGGCGCCGTGGCCATAGAGGTCCAGGCGCCAGAGGAACGAGGCGCCGTCGCTGACGATGTTGATCGGCAGGCCTCGGGAGACGCCGGGGCGGACTTCCGTTTCGTAGATGCCGAGCGCGGTCGCCGCGTCGCCGCGTTCCAGGGCGACGAGCGCCGCGTGCCAGGCGAGATGCCCGTGCAGGACGCCGGCGCGGTCGTAGGAGGGCAGCCAGCCGGTGATCAGGGCCTCGGCGTCCTCGCCGGCGCCGCCCTCGAACATGGCGTGCGCCAGGGCGTGGACGGTGTTGGCGTTGGCGCGGTGCAATTCGAAGGCGCGTTCGATCATCGCGCGGCCGCGGGCGACCTCGCCGTTCTCCGCCAGCGCCCAGCCCTGGCTGGTCAGAAACCACCAATCATCGGCGGCGAAGTGATCGGCGTGGCGCGCGCAGAGGTCGACGCGGGCCTGATCGTGATCGGCCATGCCCGAGAACGCGAAGAGGCCGAATGCGCCGAGCGGCATGGACAGGACGAGGACGTCGCGCGGCCAGCGCTCGGCGTGGGCGAGGGCCGCGCTCAGCGCTTCGGTCGAGCGGCCGGAAAACGCGAGGTGCAGGACTTCGATGTGGCTCTGCTCTCGCTCGGACCCGTTTCGCGCGGCGAGACTGCGGGCTGCGGCGACCCGTTCGTGCGCCTGCCGCGGCTGGGCGCTCAGCGCGTGGACACGGGCGCGGGCGGCGTGGGCCAATGCGAAGTCCGGGTCGGTCGCGATCGCCAGGTCGAGCTCGGCGTCCCCGCCGGGCCACGCGGCCAGGATCAGCCGCACGGCGTTCCGATAGTGTTCCGCGGCCTGGGCGGAGGCGGTCGACAGCGGCAGGTCGTGGGTGTCGAAGTGCATGGGCGGGAAGGCCATAGGGTTTGCGTTCAGCGCTTACCCGCGCTCACTGGGGCGCCGGTGAACGGCTTGGCGTCCTTCATCAGGATGTGGGAGGCGATCTTGTCGACGCCTAGGCCTTCCTGCAGCAGGCGGTCGGCCAGTTCGCCCCAGGCGCGGACGTCGGGGCAAACGACCTTGATCAGGTAGTCGAAGGGGCCGGAGACCTGGGCGGCCTCGACCACTTCTGGAATCTCGGAGAGCACGGCCTCGAAGTGCAGCAGGTCGGCGGGGCGGTGGCTTTTGAGCGTGACCTCGCCGTAGACGGTGACGGTCGGACGGATGCGCTCGATGTCCAGGCGCGCGTGGTAGCCCAGGATCAGCTTCTCAGCCTCGAGGCGGCGTACGCGGGCCAGGCAGGCGCTGGGCGAGAGGGCGACCTTGTCGGCCAGAGCCTGGTTGGTGATGCGGCCGTCGGCCTGCAGATTCGCCAGGATCTTGAGGTCGATCCGGTCGAGCGAAGGATATCCGTCCAAAGCCTGTTCCCGCCGCAGCATCTGCGGGGCAAGACCTGGTCTTCCGCCGCCCATTTCGAGAAATCCCTAGCACAATAAGCCTCTAAGGCTTCGATGATTTCTGCGGAGGATGCCATGTTCAATCCCGGCGTCGTGATCCGCCCGGCCGCCCTTACCGACCTTGAGTCCCTGCACGCCCTGGCGCTGAGCGCCGGGCTCGGCATGACTAATCTGCCGCCTTGCCGCGAGCGTTTGCTGGGCTTGCTCAACGCCAGCGCCGATGCGCTGGCTGGAAACCGCAAGGCCGGCAGCCAGATCCTGCTGGTCATGGAAGCGGGCGGCGAGGTGGTGGGCACGGGCTGCATATTCCCGAGCGTGGGCGGCGATTGGCCGTTCTACTCGTACCGCATCGGCCGCCTGCGCCAGACCTCTCAGGCGCTGGGCAAGGTGGTGGAAAACACCATCCTGACGCCCGTGAACGACTATGATGGGTCGGCCGAGGTCGGCGGACTGTTCGTGCGGCCCGGCCTGCGCGGGCTGGCCGGCGGGCGGCTGATGGCGCGCTCGCGCTACCTGTTCATGGCTGAGCATCGCGATTGGTTCGGCGACCGGGTGGTGTCCGAGCTGCGCGGCTATCAGGACGCCGACGGCCGCTCGCCGTTCTGGGAAGCGGTGGGCCGCAAGTTCTACGGCCTGGAGTTCAAGGAGGCCGACCGGATCAGCGTCGGCGCCGGCAAGCAGGTCATCGCCGACCTGGGGCCGAAGTATCCGCTGTACCTGAACCTGCTGCCGACCGACGCGGCGCTGTCGGTGGGCCAGTTCCACCCGGATGGCGCGCGGGCGCATGCGCTGCTGACCGAGGAAGGATTCAAGTTCGAAGGCTGCATCGACATCTTCGACGCCGGCCCGACCATGGTCGCCGACATCGACACCCTGAAGGCGGTCCGCGACAGCCGGGTCGGGGCGATCAGCGAGATCGCGCCCTGCGAGGACGGGGTCGAGGTGCTGGCCTGCGCCGGCGCGGTAGAGGCCTTCCGGGCATCGCGCGGGCGAGTTGTGGCGGCGGCTGAAGGACTGCGGATCAGTCCCGAGCTGGCGGCCGTTCTGAACGTGCAAGCAGGAGACCTCATCCGCCATGTCGAATTCTGAGATCGTCTCCACCGACCCCTGCACCGGCGAGGTGGTCTGGCGCGGCCCGGCCGCCGATCCGGCGGCGCTGGACGGCGTGATGGCGCGGGCGCGGACGGGTTTCGAAGCCTGGTCGCGCCGGCCGCTTGAGGAGCGCCATGCGGTGGCGCGGGCGTTCGCCGAGCTGGCCAAGGCGCGGCGAGAGGAGATCGCGCGGCTGCTCAGCCAGGAGACCGGCAAGCCGTTCTGGGAAACCCTGACCGAGGCTGACACCGTCGCCGGCAAGGTCGAGGTCTCCATCCGCGCCCAGGCCGAGCGGGCGGGCGAGCGGAGCAGCGAGGTCGCCGGCGGGCAGGCGCGGCTGGCGCACCGGCCGCACGGCGTGCTGGCGGTGATCGGGCCGTTCAATTTTCCGATGCATCTGCCCAACGGCCACATCGCTCCGGCGCTGATCGCCGGCAATGCGGTGGTGTTCAAGCCGAGTGAGAAGACGCCGGCCAGCGGCCTGCTGCTGGCCCATCTGTGGCGCGAGGCCGGCGTGCCGGACGAGGTGCTGCAGGTGGTGATCGGGGCCGCGGAGGCCGCCAAGGCGCTGGTCGTCCACGAGGGGATCGACGGGGTGCTGTTCACCGGCGGCGTCGCGGCGGGGCGGGCGATCCACATCGCCCTGGCCGACCAGCCGCAGAAGATCGTCGCGCTGGAGCTGGGCGGCAACAATCCGCTGGTGGTCTGGGACGTAGCCGATGCGGAGAGCGCGGCGCACCTGATCGTACAGTCGGCCTATGTCTCGGCCGGGCAGCGCTGTTCCTGCGCGCGCCGGCTGATCGTGCCGCAGGGCGCGGCGGGCGAGCGGGTGGTCGAGGCGCTGGGCGCCCTGATCGATCGCATCGTGGTCGGGGCGCCGTTCGATGAGCCGCAACCGTTCATGGGTCCGGTGATCGACATGGCCAGCGCCCAGCACCTGCTGGACGCGCAGGCGCAGCTGGGCGGCAGGGCGATCCGCAAGCTGCGGCGCATCGAGGACAGCAAGCCGTTCCTGACCCCGGGCCTTGTCGACGTGACCGGCGTAGCGGCGCCCGACGTCGAGAACTTCGGACCTTTGCTTCAGGTCATCCGCGCGGCCGACTGGGAAAGCGCGATCGCGGCGGCGAACGCCACGCGGTTCGGACTCGCGGCCGGACTGCTGAGCGACGACGAGGCGCGGTATCGCGACTTCTGGAGCCGGGCGCGGGCCGGGATCGTCAATTGGAATCGGCCGACGACGGGGGCGGCGGCGACCGCGCCGTTCGGCGGCCCGGGGCTGTCGGGCAATCATCGTCCCAGCGCCTACTATGCAGCCGACTACTGCGCCTATCCGGTCGCGAGCATGGAGGCGGGCAGGGCGGACTTCCGCATCGTCACGGGGCTCGCCCCGTGATCGAGGTCAATTTCGACGGACTGCCCGGGCCGACCCACAACTATGCGGGCTTGTCGGTCGGCAACGTCGCCAGCCAGGCGAATTTCGGCGAGGTCTCCTATCCGCGCGCGGCGGCCCTGCAGGGGCTGGCCAAGATGCGCACGGCGATGGAGCTGGGTCTGACCCAGGGGTTCCTGCCGCCGCCGCTGCGGCCGGCGGCGCAGGCGTTGCGCAGGTTCGGGTTCGCCGGCTCGGACGACGAGGTGCTGGCGGCGGCGGCCGAGCAGGACCTGGCGCTGTTTCGGGCCGCGTGCTCGGCCTCGAGCATGTGGCGAGCCAATGCGGCGACCGTGCTGGCGGCGCCCGATACGGCCGACGGGCGCGTGCACCTGGTGACCGCCAACCTGGCCGGGATGCTGCACCGGAGCTTCGAGGCCGACGAGACCTTTGCGCTGCTGAAGCGGGTGTTCGCCAGCGAGGACAGTTTTGCGGTGCACGGGCCGTTGCCCAGCGCGCGGCATTTCGGCGACGAGGGCGCGGCCAACCACATGCGGCTGGCCGCCAGCCACGGCGCGGCGGGTCTCAACGTCTTCGTCCATGGCGAGGCGAGCCGGGGCGGGGCGTTTCCCGAGCGCCAGAGCCAGCGCGCGAGCCAGGCGGTGGCGCGGCTGAGCGGGTTGGCCGGCGAGCGGACCTTCTACGTCTTGCAGAACGAGGGGGCGGTGCAGGCCGGCGCCTTTCACAACGATGTGGTGGCGGTCGCCAACGCCAATGTGCTCTTGGCCCATCCGCAGGCGTTCGCCGATCCAGCCCGGCTGTACCGCGAGCTAAGGGCGCGGTTGCCGAACCTGCACGTGGTCGAGACCTTCGGGGTCAGCCTGGAGGACGCGGTGTCGTCCTATCTATTCAATTCGCAGCTGGTCAGCCTGCCCGGCGGCGGCATGGCGCTGATCCTGCCGTCGGACGCGCAGGAGAACGCGGCGGCCTGGGCGGCGGTCGAGGCGGTGCTGGCCGGCGACAATCCGATCGAGCGGGCGGTGGTGGTCGACGTGCGCGAGAGCATGCGCAACGGCGGCGGGCCGGCCTGCCTGCGCCTGCGGGTCCCGGTCGACGGGCCTGGCCTGGCCGGGATCGACCCCCGCTTCATCCTGGACGAGGCGCGCTGGACAAGCCTGGCCAAGGTGGTCGTTTCGCACTGGCCCGAGAAGATCACGCCGGACGACCTGACGAAGCCTGAGCTTTGGGCCCAGGCGCGCGAGGCGCATGCGGCGCTGGAGGCGGCGATCGGGTAGGCAAACATGTCATCCCACCAGCGTCAGACTGGTTGCGGCGGCGAGCAGGGCGATGACGCCGGTGGCGGCGACGAGCGTCCAGGCGAGCTTCGGCTCGATGCGCAGGAGGTCGCGCGGGGCGACCTGGGCGCTGATGGCGGCGACGCCGCCGAGCAGCAGCAATTGCGAGGCGAGCGCCAGGGCCGGCAGCAGCGCGGCGGGGATTAGGCCGAAGCTGCGCGCGGCCATCAGCGCGGCGAAGGCCCAGACGAACAGCGGCGGCAGCGGGAAGCGGCGGGCGCGGGCCTGCATGCCCATCGACAGGCCGACGGCGACGATCACCGGGCCCAGCCAGAGGATTCGCGAGAGCTTGGAGAGGGCGGCCGAGGCCTCGGCGCCCGGAGAGACCGATTGGCCGGCGGCGACCACTTGGGCGACGTCGTGGATCGAGAGGCCGAGGAAGACGCCGGTCTGGCGCTCGCTGAAGCCGAAATGTCGCGCGATCAGCGGGTAGGCGACCATGGCGATGGTCGAGAGCAGATTGACCCCGACCACCACCAGGGCGGTGGTGCGGCGGCTGGAGTCGCTGTCGGGCAGGGCGCTGGCGGCGGCCATGGCGGCCGAGGCGCCGCAGATCGAGACGGCGCTGGCGGCGATCAGCGCCTCGACCAGCGGCAGGCCGGCGAGCAGGCCGATGCCTGTCCCCGCTCCGAGGCTGGCCATGACCACGCCGCCGCTGGCCAGTGCGACAGGCAGGCCGAGGGCGGCGAGCTCGGCGAAGGCTATCTGGGCGCCCAGCAGGGCGACGCCGATCTTCAGGCCCGGCTTGGCCCACCAGCAGAGCGCCGGCCCCAGGGCGGCCGACCAGCCGGCGAGGCCCAGGCCCATGCCGGCGACCGCGGCGATGACCGGGGCCGGGAAGCCGGTGGCGCGGCCGAGCATCAGGGCGCAGAGCGCGATCAGGCCGAGCGCCAGGCCGCCGACCAGAGGATGGCGCGCATGTCCCGCGGTGAGCGGGAGGTGGGTCACGCCTGCAGGGCCTTGTGGGCGTCCGGGCGGCCGCGGGCGGCCATCTGGGCGTGCAGGCGCTGGACGCAGAGGCTGGCGGTCTTTTCGAACCAGAAGGGGAAGATCGCGTGCACCAGGCAGGCGGCGCCGGCGGTGATCATGGTCACGCCGAAACCCGAGGCCTGGGCCAGGTGCTCGCCATAGCTCTCGCCGACGGAACTCGGATGGCGGTTGAACGCGTCCAACATGAAACTCTCCCACGCTATCGGCCGAAGGATGGCCGCAGGCGGCGAGAAAGGCGTTGTTCAAGTGGTCGCCATTTGGTCAGATTGGAGAATTCTGTTCCTGCATGGGGGTGAATGTCGTGGGTAGTGTTCTCCTGGATGCGACGGATCGGCGAATCCTGCGTGAGCTGCAGGCTGACGCGACGATCCCGGTGGCCGAGCTGGCCGAGCGGGTGGGGCTGTCGCAGACGCCGTGCTGGAAGCGGGTCAAGCGGCTGACCGACGAGGGCGTCATCGACCGCAAGGTGGCGCTGCTCAATCGCGAGAAGCTGGACCTGGGGCTGGTGGTGTTCGTGTCGCTGAAGACCAACCGCCACGATGAGGAGTGGCTGGCCCAGTTCGCCAAGGGGGCGTCGGCCCTGCCTGAGGTGGTGGAGATCTACCGACTGGCCGGGGAGACGGACTACCTGCTGAAGGTCGTGGTGTCGGACATCGCCGCCTATGACCGGTTCTACAAGCGCCTGATCGCCGCGGCGCCGCTGAACGACGTGAGTTCGGCCTTCGCAATGGAGCAGATCAAGTTCACGACGGCGCTGCCGGTTTAGGGGAGAGCATCTTCTTCAGGTGTCATCCCGGTTTGCGGAGCAAGACCGGGACCCATTCGCGCCGTGTCGGTCAGGCCGGTGCGGGGCTGTAGAGATCTGGTGTTCATGGGTCCCGGTCTTCGGCCGCGCCGAAACCGGGATGACACTGAGGGCGCAGACCCGCTAGGCAAGGCGCATGAACCTCTACGAGCTGCTCGCTTCGCGTTTTCCCGCCGATCGGTCCAAGCCGGCGTTCATCCTGCCGGACGGGCGGGAGGTGTCGTACGGGGCGCTGGAGGACGATGTGGCGCGGACGGCGGCGCTGCTGATCGAGCATGAGGTCGAGCCCGGAGACCGGGTGGGGCTGCAGTCCGAAAAGAGCGTCGAGGCGGTGGTCGTCTACCTGGCGACCCTGAAGGTCGGAGCGGTCTTCCTGCCGCTGAACACCGCCTATACCGAGGCCGAGATCGACTACTTCATCGACGACGCCCAGCCGGTGCTGTTCGTCGAAGACGCGGTCGAACTGGTCGCCGACGCGCGAAGCCGTGAGCCGCTGACGCAGACGCTGGCGCGCAGCGAGGACGACCTCGCCTCGATCATCTACACCTCGGGCACCACGGGGCGCTCGAAGGGCGCGATGCTGAGCCACGGCAACCTGGCGGCCAATGCGCTGGCATTGCATGCGGCCTGGGGCTTCAGCGAGAGCGACGTGCTGCTGCACGCCCTGCCGATCTTCCATGTCCACGGACTGTTCGTCGCGCTTCACTGCGCATTCCTGTCGGGCGCGCCGATGGTCTGGCTGGCCAAGTACGACGACGTGCAGGTGCTGGCGGGTCTGCCGAAATCGACGGTGATGATGGGGGTGCCGACCTTCTACACCCGGCTGCTGGCCAATCCGGGTTTCACGCGCGAGGCGGCGGCGCACATGCGGGTGTTCATCAGCGGCTCGGCGCCGCTGCTGGAGTCGACCTTCGCCGAGTTCGAGGCGCGGACGGGGCAGCGGATCCTGGAGCGCTACGGCATGAGCGAGGCGGTGATCATCACCTCCAACCCGCTGGACGGTGAGCGGATCGCCGGCAGCGTCGGCTATCCGCTGCCGGGCGTGGAGCTGCGGATCGGCGGCGGCGAAGCGACCGGGACTATCGAGATCAAGGGGCCCAGCGTGTTCGGCGGCTACTGGCAGATGCCGGAGAAGACCGCCCAGGAGTTCACGGCCGACGGCTTCTTCATCACGGGCGACGTCGGGCGCCAGGACGCCGACGGGCGGGTGTGGATCAGCGGCCGGGCCAAGGACCTGATCATCTCCGGCGGCTTCAACGTCTATCCTAAGGAGATCGAGCTGATCCTCGACGAGATGGACGGGGTGACCGAGAGCGCAGTGATCGGCCTGCCGCATCCGGACTTCGGCGAGGCGGTGACGGCGGTGGTGATCGGCGCCGGCGATGAGGGCGCGATCATCGCGGCGTTGCGCGAGCAGCTGGCCGCGTTCAAGACGCCGAAGAAGGTGTTCTTCGTCGACGAACTGCCGCGCAACGCGATGGGCAAGGTGCAGAAGAACCTGCTGCGTGAGCGCTATGCGGGCACGTTCGGCGGCTAGCCGGGCTCCAGGTTGTTTCGGATAGCAGCGGTCGTGCGGGACGGCCTTCGGGGTCATCACGCGCCGATGCCGCTGCAGACATCTGGGCTTGAGCCGGAAGCGGTCTGACAAGGACGCTTCCGCCCGCGAGGGCGGAGGCGAGGGCGTCAGGCGTTGACCATGGTCATGCCGCGCGCGTCGTAGCGGGTCCCGGCGACCTTGGCGGCCAGGGCGTCGAGGCCTGCAGTCTCGGCCGCGGTCAGGGCTACGTCGGCGGCGCCGAGATTGGACTTCAGGTTCGCCAGCCGAGTGGTGCCGGGAATGGCGACCACGTTGGGATTGGCGGCCAGCACCCAGGCCAAGGCCACCTGCGAAGCGGCGGCGCCACGGGCCGCGGCGAGCTTCTCGATCTCCTCGACCAGGGCCAGGTTGGCTTCGAACGCCTCGCCCTGGAAGCGCGGCGACTGGGCCGCGCGATAGTCCGTTCCGGTCGGGCGGTGATCGCGCGAGAAGGCCCCGGTCAGCATGCCGCGGCCGAGCGGCGAGTAGGCGACCAGCGTCACGCCGGTCGCCTGGCAGAGCGGCAGCACGTCGTCTTCGATATCCCGGGTGAAGATCGAGTACTCGGACTGCACGGCGGCGATCGGGTGCACCGCCTGGGCGCGGCGCAGGGTCTCGGCGCTGACTTCCGAGAGACCGATGGCTTTGATCTTTCCCTCCTTGACCAGCTTGGCCATCGCCTCGACCGTCTCCTCGATCGGTCGGCTCTGGTCCTTACGGTGCAGGTAGTAGAGGTCGACATGGTCGGTCTTCAGGACGCGCAGCGACTGTTCGATGGCGCGGCGCATGTTCGCTTCCGAGCCGTCGACGCCGGTGATCGTGCGGGTGGCGAGGTCGGCGACCGGGCCGAACTTGGTGGCGATGAAAGCCTTGTCGCGGCGGTCGTGGA
Organism: Phenylobacterium haematophilum; assembly: GCF_014196295.1. Taxonomy (GTDB): domain Bacteria; phylum Pseudomonadota; class Alphaproteobacteria; order Caulobacterales; family Caulobacteraceae; genus Phenylobacterium; species Phenylobacterium haematophilum. The sequence goes on along the minus strand of NZ_JACIDK010000013.1, from coordinate 15,976 downwards.
AGGCTGCGCCGATCAGGCTTTCGTTGGCGCCGAAGCCGTAGAGCTCGGCGGTGTCGAAGTGGTCGACGCCGAGGTCCAGCGCTTCGTGCAGCAGCTTGACGGCGTCGGCTTCGTTCATCGGCTCGCCATAGGCGATCGACATGCCCATGCAGCCCAGGCCGATAGCATTCACGTCCCGGCCGGTACGGCCGACTTGGCGACGGATCATGGGGAACTCCGCAGGTGATGTAGAAAATGTGAGCGCTCACTCACATGCGGATAGCTAGACGCTGATGTCGAAAGCGTCAAGCGATCGCCGGCGCTCCGAAGGGGGCGGAATTTTGGACTGGCGGGAGGGCGCAGCTTATGGATTACCGGACCACATGCATTTTGTTCCCGCCGACCCGTCTGAACTGTCCGCCGTCGCCGCGCTGGTGAACTCCGCCTATCGGGGCGAGAGCTCGCGCCAGGGCTGGACCACCGAGGCCGACTATCTGGGCGGCCAGCGCACGGACGCGCAGACCTTGGCCAGCGACCTGGCGGCCAACCCGCAGGCGATGGTGATGACCCTGCGCGAGGCGGCCGGCGGGCCGATGCTGGGCTGCGTGTGGCTGGAGCCGGCGGACAGCGGGGCCTGGTATCTGGGGATGCTGACCGTGCGGCCGGATCTGCAGGATCGGCAGTTGGGCCGCACCATGCTGGCCGCGGCCGAGGACCATGCGCGCGGGCAGGGCGCGCAGCGGGTGCGGATGACCGTGATCCAGATCCGCGACACCCTGATCGCCTGGTACGAGCGGCGCGGCTATGCGCGAACCGGCGAGACGCGCCCGTTCCCCTATGCCGACCTACGCTTCGGTCAGCCGGCCCGGGACGACCTGGAATTCATCGTGCTGGAAAAGGCGCTCTGATCCGTTCGGCGATCATCGGAACCAGCCAGTCGCTGCGGTCGAGCAGGCCGGTGTGGGTAGTTGCGGGCAGGACCGCCAGCTGCGCGTCGGCGAGCAGAGCGACCGTTTCGGCGCCATGGTCGATCCTGACGAAGTCGTTGTCGCCGATGGCCATCAGCACCGGGACGGCGATGGCGGCGACGTCCGCCTGAGACCAGCCTTCCCAGGTCGAGACCATGGCGTTGACGCGCTCGACGCTTCGGTCGAAGGCCGTCGGGTCTGGGGCGACGGACTCGAAGGCGGCGCGCCAAGCGGCGAAGTCCTCCTCGGTCGGCAGCAGCGGGATCAACGCCTCGGAGGGGACGTGGCCCGGCTCGCGCTGAAGCCTGATTAGGTCGTGCTGCATGCCGTCGAAGGTGTAGGACGCGCCGAGGGCCGAGAGGCTGGCGACCTTCGCCGGGTGGCGGATCGCCACGCCGAAAGCCGCCATGGCCCCGAGGCTGAAGCCGGCCAGGTGGGCCGCCGGGACCTCCAGATGATCGAGCACCGCGGCGACGTCGTCGGCCAGATCGTCCATGCGCATAGGGCCGTCGCGGTCGCCGGTGTGGCCGTGGCATTGGAGCTCGACGGCGATCACCGGCGCCAGCGTTGCGAGCTTCGGGAGCAGGCGGCCGGCGAAGCCGACCTCGATGGTCATCAGCCCGCCGTGCAGAAGGACGAAAGGCGTCACGTCGGCGCGCAGCGGGCCGCCATGGATCTCGTAGTAGGTGTCCAGGCCAGCGCGGGACGCATGGCCGCTGGTCGGTTTCATCGCTGATCTCCGAGGTTCGATTGCTCCAAGGACGTCGTCGGCCGGCCAGTTCCGACAGCGGCGCGTCATTGGTCTGCCGAGGAGCAACCGCGGGTTTCACCTCATGGGCGCCGTCGGACCCCGCCGCCACGATCACCGCCCAGGATCGCCGCCACAAGGGGAAGTCGCGATGGGCAATTCCAAAAGGGCGAGGGCGCGGTGGATCGCCGCCGCCGCGTGCGGCGCTGCGCTGGCGTTCGTGGCTGGCCATGCCGAGGCCTCTGAGGGCGGGGCGAGCGTCTATCTGCTGGGATCGGGCGGGCCCGGGGCGGCGGTCGTGCCGCCTATAGAAGGCGTCTTCCTGCTCGACACCCAATACTATTACAGCGGCGAAGCCAGCGCCGGACGTGAGTTCGTGATCGGCGGCAACGTCGTTGCGGGCCTGGACGCCACGGTCAACGCAAACTTCGCCACCGTGCTGTGGGTGCCGACGACGGACCTTGCCGGCGGAACCCTGGCGGTGGGACTGGCGGTGCCGATCGGCGGTCCCGACGTCGAGGTTTCGGCGACCCTGACCGGACCGGGCGGACGTCAGATCGAGCGCAGCAAGAGCGACTCCGCGTTCGTGATGGGCGATCCGTTGGTGACGGCGATCTGGGGCTGGAAGAGCGGCAAGGCCAACATCGCCGCCAGCACGCTGATCAACGTGCCCATCGGCCAGTACCGCAAGGACAAGCTGGCGAACCTGGCCTTCCATCGCTGGGCGGCCGACGTGTCGCTGGCCGCGACCTATCTGGACGAGGAGGCCGGTTGGGACGTCTCGGGCAAGGCCGGCTTCACGTTCAACGGCGAGAACGACTACACGAGCTACGAGACCGGCACCGAGTTCCACGCCGAAGCGTCGGTTGAGAAGAAGTTCAACAAGACCTGGTCGGCGGGCGTGCAGGGCTACTATTTCGAGCAGGTCAGCGGGGATTCCGGCGCAGGCGCCAGGCTTGGATCCTTCAAGGGCCGGGTGGCGGGCCTGGGCGTGACCGGGGCCTATAACTTCCTGCTGTTCGGCAAGGCGCCGGCGACCTTGCGGCTGCACGCGATCAAGGAGTTCGAGGCCAGGAACCGCCTGGAGGGCGAGTCGATCTTTCTCGATTTCAGCATGCCGTTGTGGGTGAACATGCCGCCAGGGGCCGGCGGGACCTAGGCCCGTATCGAGTCCAGCACGGCCTCGGCCGCCGCGTCGAGCTCGGCGTCGGTCCAGGTGCGGCCCTTGAGCTCCGACTTCAGCATGTAGCCGACCGGGGCGAAGAACAGGCTCGCCATCAGGTCGCTGGGCAGGTCCTTGAAGACGCCTCGTTCTATGCCGTCACGGCGCAGCCGGCCGACGGCGGAGGAGATTTGTTCGTGGGCGGCGCCGCCCTCGCGCTTGGATAGCGAGGACTCGGCGAAGCGCTGGCCGAACATGAAGGACTCGGTGTCGGCGCGGTATGCCTCGTAGAGCAGCCGCCACACCCGCTTGAGGCGGGCGTCGGGGGTCTCGTCGCCGTCTTCGCCGTCGATGATGGCCTCGAAGATACGCCGCTTGATGCCGCGATAGACCTCGATCAGCAGGTCGTCCTTGGACGGGAAGTGCCGGTAGAGCGTGCCCTCGGCCACGCCGGCGCGCGCGGCGATCGCCGCGGTGGTGGCGGATTCCAGGCCGTCCTGCGCGCCGATTTCCAGGGCCGCGCGCACCAGCTTGTCCTTGGTCGAGGTCGGTGTCGTGAGCATCGGCTCACAAATTGTCGGGCGAGACCTTCTGTCAAGTCTGCGCAAGCGTCGCAGCTTCGGGTTAGAACAGCGTCCAACGAACAAAGGGAGCGGGACATGGATCTGGGACTGAAGGGCAAGAAGGCGGTCGTGACCGGCGGATCGCGCGGCATCGGGCGAGCGATCGCCGACCTGCTGGCCGACGAGGGCGCCGACGTCGCGATCTGCGCGCGCAACGCCGAGCAGGTGGCCGAGGCGGTCAAGGCGCTGGAGGCCAAGGGCGTGAAGGCCTTCGGCCAGGCGGTGGACATCGCCGACGGCCCGGCGATCCGCGCGTTCGTCACTGCGGCCGGCGAAGCGCTTGGCGGCATCGACGTGATGGTCTCGAACGCCAGCGCCCTGGTGCAGGGCGCCGGCGAGGATGAGTGGCGCGCGATGTTTGAGATCGACATCCTGGGCGCGGTGCGCACCTTCGAGGCGGCGCGGCCGTTCCTGGAGAAGGCCGGCGAAACGCACGGCGATGCTGCGTTCCTGATCACCTCGTCGGTCTCAGCGGCCGAGGCGTCCAACGCCTCGTCCTATGGGGCGATGAAGGCGGCGCTGATCCACTACGCCAAGGGCCTGGCGCGCGAGAACGCGGCCAAGCACGTCCGCGCCAATGTCGTCTCGCCTGGCACCGTGTACTTCGAGGGCGGCGTCTGGGGCAACGTGAAGGCCGGAATGCCGGGCTTCTTCGACCAGATGATCAAGCGCAACCCGACTGGCCGGATGGCGACGCCCGAGGAAGTGGCGGCCGCGACGGTGTTCCTGGCCAGCCCGCGCTCGGCCTTCACGACCGGGATCAATATGCTGGTCGACGGCGCGATCTCGACGCGCGTCAACTACTAGGGCCAAGTCGTTGGAATACGATTACTTTCAGCTGACGCTGGGGCGAGAGCGCGCGGCCCAGCGGGTGCTGGCCGACCACCTCTACGGCTCGGCCGGCGTGCGGGCGGTGTTCGCGCCGTTGTTGGGGTTCGCCTCGGATCAGGCGTTGGTGCTTGCGGCGGCCGGGACGCGCGTGTCGTTCACGCCGGGGATTGTGGCGAGCGACCGGGTGCGGTTGACCCCGACCCTGCGGCCGGTCGACGAGGCGCCGCCGGAGCCGGGCGGGATCTACGTCCACAACTGGTTCACGATCGACGGCGGCGCGGTCGACGAGTTCGTGCGGCTGTCGGGCGAGGCCTGGCCCGACTTCGAGGCGCGGTTCGAGACCAAGATCTTCGGCCTGTTCCTGGCCGAGGAGGACGAGGCTGACCGCGAGGCCGGCGCGCGCCGGCTGCTGCTGATGACCCGCTATCGGGACCTTGGCGAGTGGCAGACGTCTCGCGATCCGACCACCGATGCGATGGCGGTGTTCCTCCGCCGGCGGGAGCTGACCCGGGTGTCGCTGGCGCGGGCCTGCGTGCTGATGCCCCGGGAGAGCGCGAAATGATCGAACAGACTATTGAAATTCCCCTGAGCGACGGGACGAGCACGACATTCATCGTGCGTCCCGACCGCGACGGGCCGTACCCGCTGATCCTGTTCCTGATGGACGCGCCGGGCATCCGCGAGGAGTTGCGCGACATGGCCCGGCGGCTGGCGAGCACGGGCTACTACGTGATGCTGCCTAACCTCTACTACCGGGCCGGCGTGCTGGAACTGGTCCCGCCGGGTGGGGCGATGGACGATGCGTTGCGCGAGCGAATGATGGGCCTGATGAACGGGCTCACCATTCCGATGGTGATGGACGACGTCGCGGCGATGGTCGCCTTCGCTGCGACCCAGCCGGAGGCGGACGCAACGCGGATCGGGACGGTCGGCTACTGCATGAGCGGGCAGTTTGCGATCAACGCGGCGGTGCGCCTGCCGCCGGTGAAGGCGGCGGCCTCGATCCACGGCACCTATCTGGTCACCGACGCCGACGACAGCCCGCACCTGGCCGCCCGCAAAAGCTCGGCCGAGCTCTACTTCGCCTGCGCTGAGACCGACCGCTGGGCGCCGCTGGAGACAGTGGAAGCGCTGCGCGCGGCGCTGGCGGCGGAAGGAGCGCGGGCTGAAGTCGAGATTTATCCGGGCGCCGAGCACGGCTTCACTTTCCCGCAGCGGGCGCTCTACCAGAAGCAGGGCGCCGAGCGGCACTGGGAGCGGTTGAACGCGCTCTACCGGCGCAACCTCGGCTAGGGCGTCTGGCGTTCCACCGGCGCGATCCAGCCCTCTTCGAGGCTCTTGAGCGGGTGCGAGCCGGTCACCTGGCCCATGAACGGCGGCCAGATGTTGTAGCCGAGCAGGTCCTGCAGGCGCGGCGACGCCGCCTGCACGCGCTCGCGGGGGACGCCGAGGTAGAAGTTCTCCTGCGTGCGGCCCCAAGGCTCGCAGTACTGGTTGGTGAAGGCCAGACGCGGTCCATCGCTGCGGTTGGATCCGCCGCGGTGGAGCAGGGTGCCCTGAAAGACGATGGCGCCGCCGGCGGGCATGACCACCGGCTGCAGCATCGACAGCGCCTTTTGCGGCGAGAGGGCGGCGATGTCGGCGTCGCTCCAGCGGTGGCTGCCGGGAATGATGTCGGTGGCGCCGTTGGCGGCGGTGAACGCGTCGATCGCGCCGATCAGCGACAGGCTGATGGCCGGGCGCGGCCGCGGCTGACGATAGAAGCCGTCGTCGAAATGAACGGCCTGGGCCGCCTCGCCGGGATATATGCAGATCGCTTGGCTGGCGGTCAGCAGGTAGCCGGGCTGGAGGAAGCGGTCGAGCAAGGCGAGTAGCCGGGGCTCGGCGGTCAGATCCTCGAACACCTTGCCGCGCGCGACCAAGGTGTAGACCCGCTCGGTCGCGAAGCCCTCGAACGCGTTCCGGCCGTGGTGGGAGCCGAGGTGCGGGGCCAGGGCCGCGCGCGCGGCGGCCAGGGCCGCTGCGTCGGCGAAGTTCTCGATGACCGTGTAGCCGTCGTCGCTCAGGCGCCGGACGTGGGCTTCGACATCGAATGGCTCGGGCATAGCCGCCTCCCTCTCTCTGGGGGCGAGTGTCTACTCGAATGACGGAAGGGCAAGTCCCGGACGTTCGTTGTCCCAGATCATCGAGACGATGCGCCAGCGGCCGTCAGCCTCGCAGTAGAGCTGAATCGAGTTGATCCCTCGTCGCTCGGGCGGGGTATCGCCCGGCTCTGTGCGGGCCTCGTAGGCGCTCCAGACCTGAGCCATGTTGCCGAAAACGTCGATGCGGCGGCCGATCTCGACCTCGTAGAAGTCGTGGGCGGCGAAGAACGGTTCGACGTCGGCCTGATAGGCGGCCGGGTCCATGATCTTGATGTTCGGGCGTCGGTCTTCGCCGACCCAAGTGCGCATCTGCCGCGCGTCGGGATGGAAGATCTCGGCCTGCAGGGCCCAGTCGCGGGGCCCCTGCGGCCCGGAGATCATGGCGTACATGGCGTCGATGACGGCGCCGATGTCGGTGGGATCAAAGGGCAGGGTTCTCATACGAAAAGAGCCTAGGCGCGGGGCCTAGGCTCTCCAATCGCGGCGCGACGAAAGCGGTCAGGCGCGCTTCGGAATGACCACCTTCATCGACTCGTAGCCCTTCACGAAGGTCGAGTAGATGCGTTTGGGCTCTTCCACGAGCTGGATTTCGGGGAAGCGCTTCATGATCTCTTCCCAGATGATTTGGAGCTGCAGTTCGGCGAGGCGGTTGCCCACGCAGCGGTGGATGCCGAAGCCGAACGACATGTGGTTCCGCGGGCGGGCGCGGTCGATGATGTAGTCGTTCGGCCGCTCGATGACCTCTTCGTCGCGGTTGCCCGAGACGTACCACATGACGACCTTGTCTTCCTTTCGGATCAGTTTGCCGCCGATCTCGATGTCCTGGGTGGCGCGGCGGCGCATGTGGGCCAGCGGCGTCTGCCAGCGGATGGTCTCGGAGACCATCGACGGGATCAGGTCCGGGTTCTCGCGCAGCTTCTTGTACTGATCCGGGTTCTGGTTCAGCGCCAGGATCGAGCCGGAGATGGTGTTGCGGGTGGTGTCGTTGCCGCCGACGGTCAGCAGCACGACGTTGCCGAAGTACTCGCGGGGCGACATGTCCCGCGTATCCTTGCCGTGAGCCAGCATGGAGATCAGGTCGCCGGTCGGTTCGGCGTTGACCCGCTCGTTCCAGCGCTCGGTGAAGTAGGCGTGGTACTCGAGGAAGATCTGCATCTTCTGCTCAAGGGTGTCGATCAGGCCGTGGCCGGGGACCGCGGTCACCACGTCCGACCAGTAGGTCAGCTTACGGCGGTCGGCCTGGTCGATGCCGAACAGGGTGGCCAGGGTCATGGCCGTCAGTTCCATCGACACCTTGTCGACCCAGTCGAACTCTTCGCCGATCGGCAGGGAGTCGAGGATCGCCGCGGCGCGTTCGCGGATCAGCGGGCCGAGGATGGCGAGGTTGGCCGGGGCGACCGCCGGGCTCACGGTCTTGCGCTGGATGTCGTGCTTAGGAGGGTCCATGGCGATGAACATCGGCAGCGGGCCCTCGTCGCCGTTCTGGTCGGCGATGGTGATGCCCGGCTCGGACGAGAACGCCTGGTGGTTCGTGTCCACCGCCATGATGTCGTTGTACTTGGTGATCGACCAGTACGGGCCGTACTCGCTCTCGGCGGTGTAGTGGACCGGGTCTTCCTTGCGCAGGCGCTCGAAATTCCACCACATCTCGTTCGACTGGAAGAGAGCCGGCTGGGCCGGATTGATCTGGTCGAGCGGCGTCGAATAGGCCAGCGCGCGGGCGTCCTTGCTCAGATCGATATTGCCGTCGCTCATGTGATCCTCCTCCAGTCCGATCGCGCCCTTGGTCTCAGCCAAAGATGACGCGGGCGTCAAGTTTTAGCGCGAGTTTCCACTGCCGTCTCATCCGATCTGCGTTCGAATGCAGTTTTTCTGTCGGTTTAAATTCCATAAAAGACAGCGGCCCACGGTGGTGGTGATCGGAGCCGGGTTCTCGGGACTGCTGACGGCGTTGCACCTGGCCGCCGATCCCGAAGGGCCGACCGTGCGGCTGATCGAGCGCGCCAAGGCGTTCGGACGCGGTGCGGCCTACTCCACGGCCAACCCCGATCACCTGCTGAACGTGCGGGTGGCGAACATGAGCGCCTATCCCGATGATCCTGAGCATTTCACCCGCTGGCTGGCGGGACATGAGGGATGGAGTTCGCACGGCGGGTTCGTGACCCGGGGAGTCTATGGCGACTATCTGCAGGACCTGCTGCGCGAAGCGTTGGAGACGACGGCCCCGGGCCGGCTGCTGCTGGAACAGGACGAAGCGGTGGACGTGCAGCGGGTGGGCGAGGGGTGGCGGGTTCGCCTGGCGCTGGGCCGCGAGCTCGACGCTTCGGCGGTCGTGCTGGCCCTGGGCGTATTGCGGCCGGCGCCGCCGGCGGCGGCGGGCGAGGCGCTGCTGTCTTCGCCGCGCTACATCGGCGATCCGTGGGACTCGAAGGCAAGACTCGAACAGGAGTGGGGCGACGTGCTGCTGCTCGGCACGGGGCTCACCATGATCGACGCTGCGGTCAGCCTGTGGCGGCCGGGGCGACGGTTCTGGGCGATATCGCGCCGGGGCCTGACCCCGCGCCAGCATGCTCCGGGGAGCGCGCAGGCCGTGGAGGTCGCCCCCTCCGGCGGTCCGCGTGAGCTGCTGGCGGCGATCCGGGCGGCGTCGGACGACGGTCGCTGGCGCGAGGCGATCGATACCTTGCGTCCGCACATCCAGGCCATCTGGCTCAGCTGGAGCCAGGCGGAGCGCCAGGCCTTCCTGAGGCACCTGCGGCCCTGGTGGGACGTGCACCGCCACCGGCTGGCGCCGAGCGTGGCGCGGCGGATCGGCCTCCTGATGCGGGGGCGCGAACTGGTCGTGCGGGCCGGGGAGGTGACGGCGCTGAACCTGACGCGGGACAATGTCGAGGTGGCGTGGCGTCCGCGCGGCGGCCATGTGATGCGGCGGCTGAGCGTGTCGGCGGTGGTCAACTGCGCCGGTCTGCTGGGCGACCTGGAACGGGCCAGCGAGCCACTGTTGCAGAAGCTGCTGGCGCGCGGCCTGATCCGGCCCGATCCCTGTCGGCTCGGCGCCGAAGTGGACGTGGGCTCGCGGCTGATCGGGGCCAGCGGCCGCCCCGAGCCAGGCCTGTTCGCGGTGGGGCCGCTGACACGCGGGGCGTTCTGGGAGATCACCTCCGTGCCGGACATTCGCAGCCAGGCGGCCGGCGCGGCGCAGGCCATCCTGAGCGGCGTGCGGCGGGCGCGGGCGGCCTGAGCTCGGAACGGGCGACGCGGACGCTCGTTGACCTCCTTTCAAAGGAGGGACCCAGATGCAAAAGCCCCTGATCGCAGCCGCTTGCGGGATTCTCATGTTCGGAGTCGCCGCATGCGACCGCCCCGAGCCTCAAGGCGAAACCACCGGCGCAGCCATGCCGGACACGAGCCAGCCGACACCGGTTCCGGCGCCCGCCGACATCGCTGCGCCGGACGCGGGAGACACAGGCGTGGTCCCGGCCGATGGCTCGCCCCCGCCGGTGCAGCCCAACCCGCCGGCTCAGCCGACGCCGCCCACAAAGTGACGGAAGTTTAATCCACCGGCCGCTCCCGCGCGGCGCGGCCGGTGTATGAAGGCTCCAAAGCTAGCGGCGCCGGGGAGGGCGCCGCGCATCGGAGTCTTCAATGAAAACCTGGAAATCCCTGCTGTTGGGTGCGTGCGCACCGCTCGTGCTCGCGGCTTGCGCGACAGCTGCGCCGGTTCCCGCGCCCGAGACCGCGCCGCCGCCCGTCGCTGAAGCGGCTAAGCCCAAGCCGAAGTACGGTACGTTCGGCTTCGACGTCGCGGGTATGGATACGTCTGTCGCGCCGGGCGACGACTTCTACGCCTACGCCAACGGCGGATGGATGAAGACCACGGAGATTCCCGCCGACAGCGGCAGCTACGCCACCTTCGCCGTACTGCGCGACCTGGCCGCCGAGCGGACGCGCGCGATCCTGGAGGACGCGGCCAGTACCGACGCGGCGGCCGGCGCGAACGCCCGCAAGATCGGCGACTATTACGCCAGCTTCATGGACGAGGCGGCGATCGAGGCGGCCGGCGCCGCACCGTTGAAGCCCGAGCTGGCGGCGATTGCGGCGATCAAGACGCGTGCAGACCTGTCGCGCGAGCTGGGTGCGACCCTGCGGGCCGACGTCGATGCTCTGAACATGACCGACTACACGACCGACCGGCTGTTCGGCCTGTGGGTCGCCGAGGACATGAACGACACGTCCAAGTATCGCGCCTACATCATGCAGGGCGGCCTGGGACTTCCGGACCGTGCCTATTACCTGGACGACAGCGCGCGGTTCCAGGACCTGCGGGCCAAGTACAAGGCGCACATCGCCGCGATGTTCACTTTGGCCGGCGTCTCGGACGGTGAAGCTCGGGCGGCCAGAATCCTCGCACTGGAGACCGCCATCGCCAAGGCGCACTGGACGGTCGATGAAACCGGTGACGTGGCGAAGGCCAACAACGTCTGGACTCGCGCCGACCTGCAGAAGAAGGCGCCGGGCATCGACTGGAACGCCTGGCTGCAGGGCGCAGGGATGGTCGAGCAGCCTACCTTCGGTGCGTGGCAGCCAAGCGCCATCGCCGGCATCGCCAAGCTCGTCGGAAGCCAGCCGATCGAGACGTGGAAGGACTATCTGACGTTCCATGCCATCGAGCGCGGCGCGCCGTATCTCTCCAAGGCTTTCGCCGACGAGCACTTCGCCTTCAATGGCACGGCCCTGGCCGGCACGCCGCAGCAGCGTGACCGTTGGAAGCGCGGGGTCGACAATACCAACGCGGCGCTGGGCGACGCCGTGGGCCAGATGTATGTCGAGCGCCACTTCACCGCGCAGGCCAAAGCGCAGATGCAGGAGATGGTGAAGAACATCCTGACCGCCTTCGACGCACGCATCGACCGGCTGGACTGGATGAGCGCCGAGACCAAGGTCAAGGCCAAAGAGAAACTGGCGGTGTTCCGCGTTGGCGTCGGCTATCCCGACAAGTGGCGTGACTACTCGGGGCTGGAGATCGTGCGTGGCGACGCCTACGGCAACTGGCGGCGCGGCGAGTTGTTCGACTACCAGCGCAACGTCGCCAAGCTGAAGGGGCCGGTCGATCACGACGAGTGGTGGATGACGCCGCAGACGGTCAACGCTCTGAACCTGCCGATGCAGAACATGATCGTGTTCCCGGCCGCGATCCTCGAGCCGACCTTCTTCGATCCCCACGCCGATCCAGCGGTGAACTACGGCGCCATCGGCGGGGTGATCGGCCACGAGATCGTGCACGGTTTCGACGACACCGGCGCGCTGTTCGACGTGAAGGGCGACCTGAAGAACTGGTGGACGCCGGCCGACATGGCGCAGTTCAAGGCCCGCGGTCAGGCGCTGGCCGCGCAATACAGCGCCTATGAGCCGCTGCCGGGTCTGCACCTGAACGGCAACCAGGTGCTGGGCGAGAACATCGCCGACCTAGCCGGGTTGGCCGCGGCATATGACGCCTACCACCTGTCGCTGAAGGGCCAGCCTGCGCCGGTGATCGACGGGTTCACGGCTGATCAACGGTTCTACTTCGGCTGGGCGCAGAACTATCGCAGCAAGTTCCGCGAAGCCTCTCTGCGCCGCAACATACTGTCCGGCGTACACTCGCCGGGCGAATACCGGGCGCTGACGGTGCGCAACCTCGATCCGTGGTATCCCGCCTTCGAGGTGAAGCCGGGGCAGGACCTCTACCTGGCGCCGGAGCAGCGGGTGAAGATCTGGTAGCGCAGGTCGTTACGATCGAGGATCCGCACGACGCGCGCATCGCGGCCTATCGCGATGTGCGCGAGCGCGACCTCGTGGGCCGCCAGGGCCTGTTCGTGGCGGAGGGCGAGGTCGTGGTCCGGGTGCTGGCGCGTTCGCCGCTGGTTCGTCCGCAATCGCTGCTGCTGGCGCAAAAGCGCGTGGCGGCCCTGTCCGACGTGATCGCTGCGCTGCCTGACGACGTCCCGGTCTACGCCGCCGGCCAGGCGGTGATGGACGCGGTGGTGGGATTTCCGATCCACCGCGGCATCCTGGCGCTGGGGGCGCGCGCGGCCGAGCCAAGCGCCGACGACCTGCTCGCCGCCTTGCCCGACGAGGCGTTGGTGCTGGTGCTCAGCGGCATCGCCAACCACGACAATATGGGCGGACTGTTCCGCAACGCTGCGGCGTTCGGGGCCGATGCGGTGATCCTGGACCCGGCCTGTTGCGATCCGCTTTACCGCAAGGCGATCAGGGTTTCAGTCGGAGCGGCGCTGATCAAGCCCTTCGCGCGGCTGAGGGAAGACGAGGATCTGCTTGAGGTCCTGGAGCGACGGAGCTTCCAGCCGCTGGCGCTTAGCCCGGCTGGAGATACGACCCTGGCGCAGACTGCGCGCGCGTCGCGAACTGCGGTGCTGCTGGGCGCCGAGGGACCTGGCTTGTCGAAGGGGCTGCTGGCGCGCACGAAAACCGTCCGCATCCCGATGGCGGACGGCTTCGACTCGTTGAACGTGGCGGTGACCGCCGGGGTGGTGCTGCACCACCTCGCCTTTGCGGCGAGGCGCGAGCCCGACTAGCGAGCGCGGCGGATGCCGACGGTCTCTTCGGAGTCCTCGATAAGCGAACGCGTCAGGTTCAGGATCGCTGTGCGCATCGACGGCTGCTGGACGCTGGCGAAGGCTTCGAGCAGTTGCACCGCGCCGGGCACGGCGAGCTTTTCGAACAGGCTCTCGTCGCTCATCGGGGTCGGGGTCTCGCCGACCAGTTCGCCGACGGTGGTGTCGAGCTTCTGGGCGATGCGCACGAGCATCGACGCCGAGACGCGGTTGGCCCCCCGCTCATACTTCTGCACCTGCTGGAAGCTCACCCCCAGGTGGTCGGCCAGGGTCGATTGGGAAATGCCGAGCCACTTGCGACGCACACGAATGCGGTGACCCACCGCAACGTCGATCGGGTCCGGTCCTTGGTCCTCGGAGTTCGCGTTCACTGAAAAACGTCCCTAATCACGTACCAAAGCGCACGTTGACTGTCTGCCATAGGCGAATGACGCCCCGCCACACCTATATCGTGAAACGGACGCTGCGCTGCAACAGAAAGTTAATGTTCGCTTATGACGCGAGTCTCGAAGACGTCAACTCGCTTGGCGGGCGTCAGGCGTGGGCTTTGCGGCCCTTCAGGATGGCTTCGATCTGGTCGAGGACAGCCAGGGCGGTGTCCTCGCCCTCCTGGTCGCAAATCTCGCCGGCGCGCTTGATGATGTGGCCAAGGGCGACCCGGTCGCGCGGACCGAGCTGAAGGGCCATCTGCAACAGCAGGCGCGCGTCGGGGTCGAGCCGAGCCTCGCTTTCAAGGACGCGCAGGAAACTGCCGGCCTCATGATCTGCGGTGGAGAACTTGATCTCACTCATGGCGCATTGGCCGCGGCGAAAGCCGCAGCCTCCTCTTGCAGCAGGTCGTCGGCCTCGACGAGGCGACAAAGGGGGAAAAGCGAACTCAGCGGCGTGCTGAGCGCCCGGCGCAGGTCCGGGTCGTCGCGCTCGCCGGTGGCGACGGCGTCGTTCAACACCTCGACCGGCAGGCGCAGGTCGGCGGCGGCGAAGGCGGTGGCCAGGACCGCGTCGGACATCGAAAAGCCGATCAACGCCAGCGGACCGCCGAGGCCCTGGACGTGGCGCGCGAAGGCCGGGTGCGAGAAGGCCGACGGACCAGGGCGAACATAGACCGGCTCTGAGGGCAGCGGCTCAAGGCCGGCGATCGGCCGGGCGGCCTCGGGGGCGCCTTCGCGACGGTGGACGTGCAGCACCGGCCAGCCGCGCGCTCTGGCTTGGTCCAGCACCCGTCGACAGGCCGCGGTGACGTCGGCCACGCCCGGAGCGGCGGAGAGACGGGCGCGTTGCAGGTCCAGACAGACCAGCGCCGCAGGCGGCGGAGATCTCATCGGGCGTGGGCGCCGAGATTGGTGGCGGGACGGGCGGCCGAGCGATCAAGTATCCCGGCCTCGTCCCAGGCGCCCTCCGGGCGCAACAGCACCATGGGATCGCTTTCGAGGGTGAGGGCGTCCGGCGGCGGCGCACCCTCGACGACCATCTCGACGTAGTCGTGGTCTGAAAACGCGAAGCCCTCGCGGCCGGGGCGAATGCGGGCGTTGAAATATTGCTCCCAGAACGGGATCAGCCGGACCTGGCCATAGCCGAGGATCTGCCGGTAGTTCTTCTTTTCGGCCAGGCGTTTGGCGGCCAGTATCAGCATCAGGGTCGCGCGGCCGCCGCGGAATTCGCTGCGTACGGCGACGCGCTCGACCTTGGCGAACTCCGCGAACCAGCGCACGCGCAGCGTCCCGATCGGTTCGCCGTTGCGGCGTAGGACCAGATGCGTCGTCCCGGCGAAGTCGTTGCCGTCGTACTCTTCGTCGTACGGGCAGGCCTGCTCGCCCATGTAGACGAGACTGCGGACCGCCATGGCCTGCATGATGTCGGGCAGGGTGCGGCAGACCACCACCTCGAGTTCCGCGTCGTCGATGTCGGTGACCGCACGGGCGTCCATCGGCATGCGGACGTTGGCGTTCATCAGGCGGCCCTCCGGACGTTGGCCCAGGCGCCGGCGACGACGAGGCCGCCGGGACCGGGCGCCGGCCGCGCGCCGATGCGCTTCAGGAGAGTGCGTTCGCCGCCAGGGGTCGCTGCGCGGCCGTACAACGGGATGGTCGGGAAGAGGTCGCGGTGAAGCTTCACCGCCCCGGCCATCACCGTCGCACGACCGCGCAGCGTGGTCCCCGCCATCCCCCAGCCGTAGATGGCGACGACCGGTTCCCCCGGGCGGGCGGCCTGGTGCTGCGGTGGATTGACGCCGTCGAACACACCGGCGGCGAGATCGGGCAGGGCGGCGGCGGTTAGCGGGATGACCGCGATGACCCCGGCGAGTTGCCCGTTGACGCTACGGTAGGTAAACGAAGACGCCTGGGTGAGATCCTGTAGCTGCGCGAGGGTCTCGACCGTGGCGATGTTCGGACTGACGGTCCGGGCGGCGAGTGCGCGGCCCTCGACGATGTCGTCGCGGGTGGCGAGAGTCATGCCGAGTTCGCCCAGTCCTCGATGACAGCGTTCGGCGAAATCGCGAATGATAATCATCACATCGCCTTCTTGTGTGAAGATGTGATTTGGTAGAGCGTCAATGTTCGAGTGTGCAGCCTCGAAGTTCGTATGGGGGCCCCACGGCCTTTTGGGTGCCGGATGGACAATGGCGACGGCGGTCACGCCGATTGGGACGATATCAAAACCTTCGTGGCGGCTGCTCAGACGGGTAGTTTCGGCGCCGCGGCTCGCCGCCTGAAGACCACTCAACCCACGGTCACACGCCGTATCGAGGACCTGGAGCTTCGCCTCGGCGCGAAGCTGTTCGACCGTGGTCTGCGCGGGGTTTCACTGACTCGGGCCGGCGAAATGGTTTACGACCGGGCGTTGACCATGCAGCGCGCGTCGCTAGATATCGAGCGCCTGAGCCTGGATCATGAGACCCCCGACGCG
>NZ_JACIDK010000012.1 GCF_014196295.1 Phenylobacterium haematophilum | reverse complement strand
GTCAGGGTGATCGCAGCCGTCAGCGTCGTCTTGCCATGGTCAACGTGACCAATCGTGCCGATGTTGCAGTGCGGCTTAGTGCGTTCGAACTTTTCCTTGGCCATCGGGATCCTGCCGGCGGTTGAAATTCAGAAGTTGGAGCGGGTAGCGGGAATCGAACCCGCATCCTCAGCTTGGAAGGCTGCTGCACTACCATTGTGCTATACCCGCCGCTGAAGGATGCGCGGGGTCGCGCCAGTCTCCTTAAAGTCACGCTCCGAGCGCGTGGTGGGGGAAGCAGGACTCGAACCTGCGAAGGCGTACGCCAGCGGATTTACAGTCCGCCCCCTTTGCCGCTCGGGACATTCCCCCAGCGCGCTCAGAGCCAGATCGGATGCCTGGACACTGCTCCCCGCCTGAGCGAAGAACCTGTCCGGCCCCCGATTTGGAGCGCGTCTTATAGTGTCCTCCCCTCGCGAACGCAACGCGCACTCGAAAGGTCCGAGAAAATCGGGCCCGAGACCCTTCAACCGCAAGCCAGATAACGGTTTCGACGAGTGGCTGTGGGGCTGGCACGCTGTTTTCGCCGCACTTTCCAACAGGAAAAGAGGCGCGCCGCAGCGGCTCTTGGCGACGCCGGACCGGGCCAAGGAGCTCGAATCTCGATTCGGCCGCCCCAAGGCGCTCGAGGTCGTCGAGTCGGCGGCCATCAGCCAGATTCTGCCCCAGGGCGCCGTGCACCAGGGGATCGCCCTGCGCATCCCGCCGCTCGAGTCCGTCGCGCTTGAGGACTTCGAGACCAAGCGCGGCGCAGTGCTGCTGATGCTCGACCAGGTCACCGATCCCCAGAACGTCGGCGCGATCCTGCGGTCCGCCGCGGCGTTCGGCGCCGCCGGGGTCATTCTGCAGGACCGCCACGCACCCAAGCTCACGGGCGCCTTGGCCAAGGCCGCGGTCGGCGCGGTCGATAAGATTCCCACCGCCCACGTCGTTAATCTTTCACGTGCGCTCGAGACGCTCGCCGACCTCGGCTGGCGCGCCGTGGGTCTCGATGGCCATACCGATACCTATCTGGACCAGGCGCTTGACGGCGGGCCGACGGTGCTGGTCCTAGGTTCCGAGGGTGAGGGCCTGCGCCGCTTGGTGGCCGAACACTGCGACGAACTGGCCAAAATCCCCATGCCTGGCGGATTTGAGAGCCTGAACGTGTCCGCCGCCGCAGCCGTCGCGCTTTATGAGGCCAGCCGAACCCGACCCTAGAAAACGCGCATTGGTCGCGAAAGTGGCCGCCCACGCAGCTAACCGGTTGCGGACGCGCGGCGGCTGACGCATTCAAGGCTCGATGATCGAAAGTCTCTTCGCCCCAGGCGCCCTCGCCGCCCTCTTTTCCGTCTTGATGATCGACCTGGTGCTGGCCGGCGACAACGCCGTGGCCGTGGGGCTGGCCGCCGCCGGTCTGCCGCCCGAGCAGCGGCGCAAGGCGATCCTCTGGGGCTTGGCCGCCGCCGTTACAATGCGGATCGGCTTTGCTCTGATCACCGCTCAGTTGCTCGGCATCGTCGGCCTGCTGTTCGCCGGCGGGCTGCTGCTGCTCTGGGTCTGCTGGAAGATGTGGCGCGAACTACGCGAACAGGCCACCCATGAGGAAGCCATCGCCGGCGCAGTCATGGACGACGACCCCAGCACTGAACCGTCGGCCGAGGCGGTGGCCCGCCAACCGAAGACCTTCCGCGCCGCCTTCATCCAGATTCTGATCGCCGACCTGTCGATGTCGCTGGACAACGTCCTGGCGGTCGCCGGCGCGGCCCGCGAGCATCCGGCCATCCTGGTGTTCGGCCTGCTGCTTTCGATTGCTCTGATGGGCGTGGCCGCCAGCTACATCGCGCGTCTGCTGCACAAGTACCGCTGGATCGGCTACATCGGCCTGGCCATCGTGCTCTACGTCGCCCTTCATATGATGTGGCAAGGCCACCAGGACATCGTCCGCGACCTTGGCTACACGCCCGCCTACAACGCGACCATGCCCGACTTCCTCGACATCAAGCCGAAGGCCCCGGCCCCCGCGCACTAGATTCGGGATTTTCGAACGACGTCGCCGCCGAGCCCTGGGTTCGGCGGCGTTTTCGTTTTCAGCCTAGACCGTTTTGGCGATGCGGCGCGTCGCCTGCGCGATCACCGCCTCGTCCCGGCGATAGAACGTCCACTGCTTGATGCGCTTGGGGACCACCAGCTTGGCCTGAACCAGCAGGCGCATGTGCTCGCTCAAGGTCGGGGCGCTGACGCCAAGCTTGTCGGCGATGAACGCGCCGCAGACGCCGTCCTCCACCAAGTCGCCATGCACCTGGGGCGGAAAGTGCGCTGTCGGATCCTTCAGCCAATCAAGGATTTGCAGCCGGCGCTCGTTGGCCAGGGCGCGAAGCAGGTCTGCGATTTCCATTTCGGTACTTTGCCAATCGACTAACTTATGTCAAGTCATAGCCCCTCCCCCGCCTGGACGCGCAACATGGCCGACTATCCCTTCGTCACCCTAGATGTGTTCACCGACACCCGGTTCGGCGGCAATCCGCTCGCCGTATTCACCGACGCCCGCGGCCTGACCGACGGTCAGATGCAGTCGCTGGCCGCCGAGATGAACCTTTCCGAGACGACGTTCATCCTGCCGCCGCAGGACCCGGCCAACACCGCCCGCGTGCGCATCTTCAACCGCACCGCCGAAATGCCTTTCGCCGGCCACCCGTCGGTCGGAACTGGCTGGGTGCTCTCGCAGATGGGCCGGGGTCAGGCCCTGCGCCTCGAGGTCCCCGCCGGCATTGTCGAGGTGAGCATCGAGGACGGCGGCGGCGTCATCGCCGCGCCGCAAGCCTTGTCGCTGGGCGTGGAACTGCCGGTCGAGAAGATCGCCGCCTGCGCCGGCTTGGCGCCTGACGACATCGTCGTCGCTGCCCATCGGCCGATCGAGGCCAGCGTGGGCGTCACCTTCGTCATCGCCCAGGTCACGCCCGAGGCCCTCAGCCGCGCGGCTCCCGACCTCCCGGCGTTCCGCCAGGCCGCGCTCGACTTCCCGGAGTTCGGCGACCGCCTGTCGCTGCACCTCTACGTCGAGGACGCCCCCGGGAAACTGCGTGCGCGGATGTTCGCGCCCAATTCCGGCACGGTTGAAGACCCCGCCACCGGCAGCGCCAACGCCACCCTGGCCGCCCTGCTGCTCTCGCTCTCCGACGCGCCCGAAGGCGCCTGGGACATCGTCCAAGGCGTCGAGATGGGCCGTCCTTCACGCCTGCGCGCCACCGCCCGGCGGGCCGCCGACGGCGTGCGCGCCACAATCGGCGGCGGCTGCGTGCCGGTGCTGAACGGCCAAGCCAGCGTCTGATGGCTCCGCGCAAGCCCCTCGACCTGTTCGCCTTCAGCGTCATGGTCGCGCTCTGCCTATGCTGGGGCTTTCAGCAGATCGCCGTGAAGCTGATCGCCGCCGACGTCACGCCGGTGATGCAGATGGCGCTGCGATCGGGCATGGCCGCCGTCGTGCTCGGCGCCGTCACCTTCCGCAACGAAGGCCCCCGCGCCTTCGCCGACGGCACCCTGCCCGCCGGCCTGCTGGTCGGGCTGCTGTTTGGGCTGGAGTTCCTGTTCATCGCCCAGGGCCTGGTGCTGACCAGCGCCTCGCACATGGTCGTCTTCCTCTACAGCGCCCCGATCTTCTCGGCGCTCGGCCTGCATCTACGCTTCCGCGAGGAGCGGCTGAAGCTGCTGCAGTGGGGCGGCGTCGCCGTCGCCTTCGGCGGCATCGCCGTCTCGTTCCTCGGCGCGGGCGACCAGGTCAGCGGAGACATGCTGATCGGCGATGCGATGGGGCTGCTGGCGGGCCTCGCCTGGGGCCTGACCACCGTGGCCATCCGCGGCTCGCGCCTCTCCGACGCTCCGGCCGTTAAGACCCTGTTCTATCAGGTCGCCTTCGCCGGCGTGATGCTGCTGGGAATCGCTGCCCTGCGCGGCGAGACCGGGGTCAACCTGACCCCGACCGTCGCCCTGAACCTCGGCTTCCAGACCATCGTCATCACCCTGATCAGCTACGTGATCTGGTTCTGGCTGCTGCGGAAGTACCTGGCCTCGCGGCTGTCGATCCTGTCGTTCCTGACGCCGCTGTTCGGCGTCGTCTTCAGCGTCGTGGTGCTGCACGAGCCGCTGGAGCCGGCCTTCGTCGCCGGCGCGCTGCTGGTCCTGGCCGGGATCAGCCTGGTCAGCGGGGCCGAACTGCTGCGCGACCGCTTCGGCCGCGCAGCCGTCTAGGTCGTCAGGCCGCCGCTTCCGGACCGCCGAAGCGCTCCAGCCACTCGGCCACCTGCTCGTTCTCGACCTTCTTGAACAGAACCTCCGGCGCGGCGACCTTGCGTCCGGCCGGCAGGATGTCGAGGACCGCCGCGCCCTGCGCGCTCGGCCACTGCGCCGGATAGTCCTCGCCCACCGCGATTGCGATCTTCTCGCAGGCGAACGGGATGAACGGCTCCGACACCTTGGCGAACAAAGCCACCAGGTTCAGGCCCGTGCGCACCACCACCGCCGCGCGCTCGACGTCGGTCTTGATCGCCGTCCAGGGGGCCGCTTCGGTAAGATACTGGTTGCCCAGCACCCAAAGCTGCCGAAGGGCGGTCGTCGATTTGCGGAACTCGCGCGCTTCCATGAACTCGGCCAACTCGGCGAGCTTGGCGTTCACGTCGGCGTAGAGCTTGGTCTCCAGCTCGCTGGGCTCGCCGCCGGCCGGGACTACGCCCTCGAAGCGCGCCTCGGTGAACTTGAGGATTCGATTGACGAAATTGCCCAGCACGTCGGCCAGGTCGGCGTTGACCTGCGCCTGGAACTGTTCCCAGGTGAAGGTCGAGTCCGAGGTCTCCGGCGTGTTCGCCGTCACCCACCAGCGCCAGTAGTCGGCCGGCAGCAGCTCCAGCGCATGGTCCATGAACACCCCGCGCTTCTGCGAGGTCGAGAACTTGCCGCCGTAATAGTCCAGCCAATTGAAGCCCTTGAGCTGATCAACCAGCTTCCAGGGGGCGTTGTTCACGACCTTCCAGGAACCGTCCGCTTCCTGCGTCTCGTTGATCCCGATCAGCGTGCAGGGGAACCCGACGGTGTGGAACGGCACATTGTCCTTGCCCATGAATTCCACATAAGTCACGTCGGCGGCCTCGGCCCCGCGCCACCAGCGTTCCCACTCGGCGTCGGCGGCCGGACCGCGGCCGGCCTCCGCCGCGCGGGCGTCGGCCCATTCCCAGGTCGCGGCGATGTACTCGATCGGTGCGTCGAACCAGACGTAGAAAACTTTGCCCGCCAAGCCCTCGACATCCGGCGTCTGGCCTTGCGGATTGGCGCCCCACTCGAAGGCGTTGACCGGCACGCCCCATTCCAAGTCGCGGGTGATGCCGCGGTCCTGCAGCCCTTCGTCCAGCCACTTCAGGGCGATGGACGTGACCAGCAGCGGCCACTCGCCCTTCTTGCTGTCGATCCAGCTGCGCAGCTTGTCCGAGAACAGGCTCTGGCGCAGGAACAGATGCTTGGAATCGCGGATCTCGATGTCTTCCGAGCCCGACACGGCCGAGCGCGGCTTGATCAGGTCGGCCGGGTCCAGCACCCGCGTGCAGTTCTCGCACTGGTCGCCGCGCGCGGCGGTGTAGCCGCAGTGCGGGCAGGTGCCGATCACGTAGCGGTCCGGCAGAAATCGCTTGTCGGCGTTCGAGTAGACCTGCTGGGTGACGCGCTCCTCGATGAAACCCGCCTCCCACAACTGCTGGGCGAAGCGCTGGGTCAGCCTGTGGTTCTGCGGCGAGGACGAGCGGCCGAAGTGGTCCCACGACAGGCCGAACCTGCGGCCCAGGTCGTGCTGAACATCGTGCTGCTGGGCACAGAAGGTCGCCGGATCGAGGCCGGCCTCGGCGGCCGCCAGCTCGGTCGGTGTGCCGTGCTCGTCGGTGGCGCAGATGTAGAGCGTCTCACGGCCGCGCGCGCGCTGGAAACGCGCATAGACGTCGGCCGGCAGCATGGAGCCCGCAAGCGTCCCCAAGTGCTTGATCCCGTTGATGTAGGGCAAGGCCGAGGTGATGAGAATGCGGGACATGGCTTCTCTCGTAATGAGGAGGGAGCGCGGCTTATAGGGCGCAGGGTCGGTTCGGCAAAGCGCTAGAGCGGCCCCTTGAAGATGAAGACGGCGCCCGCCGCTATCAGTGCGAAGCCGATCATATGGTTCAGCGTGAACCGCTCGCCCAGATAGGTGATCGAGAACACCGCGAAGACGGCCAGAGTGATGACCTCCTGCATCGTCTTGAGCTCGGCCGGTGAGTAGAACTCGCGCCCGATCCGATTGGCCGGCACCGCGAGGCAGTATTCGAAGAAGGCGACCCCCCAGCTGACCAGCACCAGGAGCCAGATGGGCCGGTGCTCGACCTTCAAGTGCCCGTACCAGGCGAAGGTCATGAAGATGTTGGAGGCGACGAGCAGCAGGACCGGGGCGATCATCGCCATGGAGGTGGGCATCGGAAGCGCTCCTTGCGCATTAGCACTTAAAATCTGTCGGCTTGGCCCTATAAGCTGCCCTTCGGGCAAGTTGGAGAGTGGGCATGTGGACTAAGGCGCTGGGCACGGCTGCTGTCCTGGTTATGAGCATGACCCTGGCCGCCTGCGGCCAAGGCGGCGCTGCCAAGGACCAGACTCTGAAGATCTACAACTGGTCGGACTATATCGACCCCCAGATCCTCGCCGATTTCACCCAGGAAACGGGGATCAAGGTCCAATACGACACCTTCGACTCCAACGAAATCCTCGAGACCAAGGTCCTGCAGGGCAACACGGGCTACGACATCGTCGCGCCGTCGAACCACAACGTGCCGCGCTACATCACCGCCGGCGCGATCGCCCAGCTCGACAAGTCTAAGCTGCCGAACAACAAGAACCTGTGGCCTGACATCATGAGCCACATGGAGCCCTTCGATCCGGGTCAGAAATACACCGTCCCCTACATGTGGGGCACCATCGGCATCGGCTACAACGTCAAGCAAGTGGCCAAGCGCCTGCCAGGCGTGAACATCGACAGCTGGTCGGTGGTGTTCGATCCGGCCAACCTCGCCAAGCTCAAGGATTGCGGCGTCTACTATCTCGACGCCTCCGAGGACATGTACGCCGTCGCCCTCAACTATCTGGGCAAGGATCCCAATTCCAAGAACGTCGCCGACTACCAGTCCGCGACCGAGATGATGGTCAAGGCCCGGCCGTTCATCCGCAAGTTCCACTCCTCTGAGTACGTCGAGGCGCTGGCCAACGGCGACATCTGCGTGGCGGTCGGCTACTCGGGCGACATCCTGCAGGCCAAGGCTCGCGCGGAAGAAGCGAAGAACGGCGTGGAACTCGCCTACGTCATCCCCAAGGAGGGCAGCCAGGTCTGGTTCGACGTGTTCGCCATCCCCGCCGACGCGCCCAATCCGGACGCCGCCTACAAGTTCCTCGACTACATGCTGCGGCCCGAAGTCATCGCGAAGGCGTCGAACTACACCCAGTACGCCAACGCCAATCTGCCGGCGACGCCCATGGTCGACGCCTCGGTGCGCGGCGATCCGAACGTCTATCCGACGCCGGACCTGTTCAAGCGTCTCTTTGTGACCACCACCAAGGACCAGGCCCTGCTGCGCGAGGTCACGCGCATGTGGACCCGCGTGCAGACCGGCCAGTAGGAAGCGGTTAGATGACCGAACGCAGCCGCCCGCGCCTGAACATCGGCGCGGTCCGTTCGACCTTTGCGCCGTGGACCGACCCCACGGCCAAGCCGCTGGTGCGTTTCGAGAAGGTGGTGAAGCGGTTCGACGGCGAGACGGCCGTCAACGGCGTCTCGCTCGACATCTATCCTGGCGAGTTCTTCGCGCTGCTTGGGCCGTCGGGCTGCGGCAAGACCACGCTCATGCGCCTGCTGGCCGGCTTCGAGACGCCCGATGAGGGCCGCGTGCTGCTGGCCGGCGAGGACCTGGCCGGCAAGCGGCCGCACGAGCGGCCGGTCAACATGATGTTCCAGTCCTACGCACTGTTCCCCCACCTCAGCGTGGAGAAGAACATCGCCTTTGGCCTGAAGCAGCAGGGCATGCCCAAGGACGAAGTCGCCGCCCGCGTGGCCGAGATGCTCTCGCTCGTGCGCCTTGAGGGCCTGGCCCGGCGCAAGCCGCACCAACTGTCCGGCGGCCAACGCCAGCGCGTCGCCCTGGCCCGCGCCATCGCTCCGCGGCCAAAGATGCTGCTGCTCGACGAGCCGCTCGCCGCGCTCGACAAAAAGCTGCGCGAGGAGACCCAGTGGGAATTGATGGCCCTCCAGCAGCAGCTTGGCATGACGTTCCTGATTGTCACCCACGACCAGGAAGAGGCCATGGTCACCGCCGACCGCATCGCAGTCATGCGCGCCGGCCAGATCGTTCAGATGGGCCGCCCAGCCGACGTCTATGAGGCGCCCAACTCCCGTTACGTGGCCGATTTCATCGGCGACGTGAACATCTTCGAGGGCGTCGCCGAGCACGCCGACGGCCTCACCGTCCGCATGGCCAGCGTCGACTCTCCCAAGGGCTTCGACGTTGTCGAGGACGACCGCATCCCGGTTGGCTCGACCGCCTGGCTCGCCGTGCGGCCGGAGAAAATGCAGGTCCATCTGGACGAGCCGCCGCCCGGTCCCAACCGCATGGCCGGCAAAGTCGCCGACATCGGCTATCTCGGCGACTGGACCACCTATCTGGTCGAGCTGGAGAGCGGCCGCACCATCCGAGCCGCCCGCGCAAACGCCACCCGCTTCGTGGACCGCCCGGTCGACTGGGACGATCAGGTCTGGCTGACCTTCGCCCGCGACGCGGGCGTGGTGCTGACCCAGTGAAGGCGCGCGGCGACCGCACGAGCCTGGCGGCGCTCGCGCCGTTCCTGTGGCTGGGCCTGTTCTTCCTGTTTCCCTTCCTTCTGGTGGCCAAGCTGTCGCTGTCGGAAACGGCCCTGGCGATGCCGCCCTACGCCCCGCGCCTGGATTGGTCACAGGGTCTGGCCGGGCTGAAGACCTTCCTTGCCGGCCTCGACTTCGAAACCTACGCCCGGCTGCCGACCGACCGGCTCTATGTCGTCGCCTATCTTTCCAGCCTGAAGTTCGCGGGCGTCGCCACCTTCATCCTGCTACTGTTTGGCTACCCCTTGGCCTACGCCATGGCACGCTGCACACCGTCGGTGCGCAAGGCGTTGCTGATGGCGATGATCCTGCCGTTCTGGACCAGCTTCCTGATCCGGGTCTACGCGTTGATCGGCATCCTCAAGCCCGAGGGCCTGCTGAACGTCGCCCTGCGCGCCTTCGGCCTCGGGCCCGTCTCGCTGCTCAACACCGACACCGCGATCTACATCGGCCTGGTCTACGCCTATCTGCCGTTCATGGTCCTGCCTCTCTATGCGGTGCTCGAACGCCAGCAGCACGACCTCCTCGAAGCCGCCGCCGACCTCGGCTGCACGCCGCTTGAAGCGTTCTGGCGGGTGACCTTCCCGCTGTCGCTGCCCGGCGTCGCCGCCGGCTCCCTGCTCTGTTTCATCCCAATGGTCGGTGAGTTCGTGATCCCCGACCTGCTCGGCGGCTCCTCGACCCTGATGCTCGGCAAGACCATCTGGACCGAGTTCTTCGCCAACCGCGACTGGCCGGCCGCCTCGGCGGTAGCGATCGTGCTGCTGTTCACCCTGGTGATCCCGATCGTGCTCTACCAGCGCCAGCAAGCCAAGCTGACGGAGCTCGGGCGATGAAGCGCGGCCTCACCGGCTTCAACATCGCCGCCCTGGTCGTCGGCTTCGGGTTCCTCTACCTGCCGATCGTCCTGCTCGTCGTCTACTCGTTCAACGCCAGCCGGCTGGTCACCGTCTGGGGCGGGTTCTCCACCCGCTGGTACGCCTCGCTGTTCCGCAACGAACAACTGCTCGACGCAATCTGGGTCACCTTCAGGGTCGGACTGATCTCCGCGACCATCGCCACCATCCTCGGTACGCTGGCGGCCATCGCCCTGGTCCGCGCCAGACATTTCCGCGGACGCACGCTCTTCTCGGGCATGGTGTTTGCGCCGCTGGTCATGCCAGAGGTGATCCTCGGCCTGTCGCTCCTGTTGCTGTTCGTCTCGCTGGGCCTGCCGCGCGGCTTCTGGACCGTCACCGTCAGCCACGCGACCATCACCATGTGCTACGCGTGCGTGGTCATCCAGGCGCGTCTAGCCGCCTTCGACCAGCAGCTCGAAGAAGCCGCGCAGGACCTCGGCTGCCCGCCGATCAAGTCGTTCTTCCTGGTCACCCTGCCCAACATCGGGCCTGCCGTGGCGGCGGCTTGGATGCTCGCCTTCACCCTCTCGCTCGACGACCTGGTGATCGCAAGCTTCACCTCCGGGCCAGGCGCCACCACCCTTCCGATGCGGATCTACAGTCAGGTGCGCCTGGGGGTGAGCCCGGAGATCAACGCCGTCTCGAGCCTGCTGATCGGCCTGGTCGCCACCGGCGTCATCGCTGTCTACCTCTTGCAGTTGCGCCGCAAGGCCGACGACTAGTCGGCATCCGCATCGGCGCTTGGAACGCCTCGGCGTCGACGACCTCGCCGCCCAGGTCGGAGCCGTGGCGCTCCGAGCAGACGATGCCGCCCCCCGCCGACTCCGACCCCAGGTCCCTGCCGGCCGCGTACGCGCCCGCGCCTCTAGAGCGGCGCCACGCGATCGAACCAAGGCCGCGTCTGCTCCAGTTGCCCGGCCAGTCGGAACAGCAGCGCCTCGTCGCCCATCCGGCCGACGAACTGGATGCCGATCGGCAGCCCGCCCTGGCTCCAGGCCAGGGGCACGGTCATCGCCGGCTGGCCGGTGTTGTTGAACGCCTGGGTGTTCGGCATGAATTTGAACAGCCGCTTCGTGTACTCACGCGGATCCTCGGTCAGGTGGCCGACCGGAATCGCCGGGCTGCCCAGCGTGGACAGCAGCAGCACGTCGTACTGTTGGAACAGGCCCGCCATGGCCCTGCCATAGGCGTGGATCGCGGCCAGGCCCCGCACATAGGCCGCGCCGCTGATCTGTTTGCCGCGCTGGTACATCAGCCAGGTCAGCATCTCGACGTCGCCGTCGGTCACCGGGCGGCCGCGGCGCTCGCCCTCGGCGTCGAGGGTCGCAGCGATGCTGGCGGCGATCACGTCGCCGGCCCCCTGCTGCATGGCCGCAAGATCGCCGGGCACGCGCACCTCCTCGACCATATGGCCGAGCCCCTCGCACAACTTGGCGGCGTCCAGCACCGCAGCCGCGCACTCCGGGTCCAGGCTATCGGAGGCCAGCGCGGCGGTGGTGAAGCCGATCGCCAGCTTGCCGGGGTCGCGACGCACTTCCTCGGCGTACGGCCGCTCCGGCGGCGCCAGGAAGTAGGGATCGCCAGGCTGGGGTTGACACACGGCGTCGAGCAGCGCGGCGCTGTCGCGCACCGAGCGTGTCACCGCGTGCTGGATCGAGGCGCCGCCCCATCCCTCGCCCATAGGCGCGAACGACACCCGTCCGCGCGAGGGCTTCATGCCGAACAGGCCGCAAGCTGAGGCCGGGGTGCGGATCGATCCGCCGCCATCACTCGCATGGGCGGCCGGCACGATCCCTGCCGCCACTGCGGCGGCGGCCCCGCCGGAAGACCCTCCGGGCGTGCGACCGGTGTCCCAAGGATTGCGGCAGACGCCGAGCAAGGCCGGCTCGGTCACCGGCATAAGACCGAACTCAGGGGTGTTGGTCTTGCCGAACAACACCAGGCCGGCGTCCTTGTAGGCGGTGGTGATGGCGCTGTCGGCGGCTGCGGTCGCGTCGCGGAAGACTGCCGAGCCCGCCGTCGTCGGTGAGCCGGCGAGTTGCGCGCCCAGGTCCTTCAAAAGGAACGGCACCCCAGCCATGGGCCCGCCCCAGATGTCGCGCTTGACGTCCTGGCGGCCCCATTCGGTGAGATCCATGGTCACCGCGTTAATCTTCGGATTGACCGCGACCATTCGCGCGACGGCCGTCTCCAGCAGTTCCGAAGGGCTCACATCGCCCTTCGACACCATTGCGGCCAGCCCCACGGCATCCTGCTTGCGGTACTCTTCGAAGTTCATGGCGCGCTCCCTGCTTTGGCCGCAGGTGACCATAGGCGCGCGTCTATTCCAACCTCAGGTGACGGGGCATGTCGCTAGTGGCGCATGCCGACGTGCTCGATCACGGCGCCACGCATCGAATGGGTTTGCTGGATCGGCAATCCCGTCGTCCCGAATTGCGTCTTCAGCTGCGTCTTGCGGGCCATCAACCGCTCACCGAGTTCATCCATGTCGAGGCCCGCCTGCCGCGCCTGGGCGAACATGCCCTCCGAGCGCATCTCCTCCTCGTGGACGTGATGGCGGATCTCTTCGGACAGCACCTTGACCTTGGCGTCGTAGAACGCCTCGTTCGGCGCCGCGTCCGACAGCTCGGCGATCATCAGCTTGGCCCCGTCGTGCTCGACATAGGCCTCGTCCAGCGTGCTGTCCTCGATCTTGCCGCGACAGGCCGGATAGAAGATCTCCTCCTCGATCATCGTATGGACCGTCAGATCGACGCAGATCTGGTGGACGATGGCGGCCTTTCGCGCCGCGCCGCGCGCCTTCTTGAAGTCTTCGAACAAGGCCTCGACTGCGCGATGGTCGGCCTTGAGCAGAGCGATGGCGTCGGGGGCGGCCATGAGGTCTCTCCTTGCTTTGTTTCCAGGATCAACCTCGCGCCGGCCCCCGCCGTTCCGTCAGTCCTCGGCGATCTCGCTGTGCTTCTGGGTGTCGCGCATCCGCAAGTACGTGATGAGCGAGACGCCAATCATGCCGGTGACGTACCAGTAGAAGCCGCTTTCCATCCCTTGGGCCTTGAACCACAGGGCCACGTACTCCGCGGTGCCGCCGAAGATGGTGTTGGCCAGCGCATAGGGCAGCGCCACCCCCAGCGCCCGGATGTGGGCCGGGAACAGCTCGGCCTTCACGACCGCGTTGATCGAGGTGTAGCCGGTGACGATGACCAGAGCGCCGAGCACGATGGCGAAGGCGACATAGGGGTCGCTGGTCTTCGAGAGCGTCGTGAAGATCAGATAGGTGAAGGCCACGCCCAGCACGCCGAATGCGATCATCAGCGGCTTGCGCCCGATCTTGTCCGACAGCGCTCCGGCGGCCGGCTGGATCAGCATGTAGACGAACAGCGCCGCCGCGCTGATCGCCGTCGCTGTCTCGCGGCTGAAGCCCGAGGTGTTGACAAGGAATTTCTGCATGTAGGTCGA
The DNA here is from genome assembly GCF_014196295.1 of Phenylobacterium haematophilum. Taxonomy (GTDB): domain Bacteria; phylum Pseudomonadota; class Alphaproteobacteria; order Caulobacterales; family Caulobacteraceae; genus Phenylobacterium; species Phenylobacterium haematophilum. The sequence continues at coordinate 28,985 of NZ_JACIDK010000012.1, read as the reverse complement.
GTACGCATAGAAGGCGAGCGTGCCGCCGGCGGTCAGCGCGATGACCGTGAAGGCTTGGCGGGGATAGTGTTTGAACAGCGCAAACCCGCTCGACTTTGGCGCATCGCTCGACTGGGCGTTCTTGAACGACTCCGTCTCGGCCAAGCCGCGGCGCAGATAGAACACCACCACCGCTAGCGCTCCGCCGATCACGAACGGAATCCGCCAACCCCAGGCCTCGAGGTCCGGCTCCGGCAGGATCGCCTGCAACAGCAGCAGCACCAGCAGGGCCAGCAGCTGACCCGAGATCAGCGTCACGTACTGGAAGGACGAGAAGAAGCCGCGCCGCTTCTTGCCGGCCATCTCGCTGAGATAAGTGGCGCTGGCCCCATACTCGCCGCCGACGCTCAGGCCCTGCATCAACCGCGCGAGCACGAGCAAGGCGGGCGCGATCCAGCCGATCTGATTGTAGCCCGGCGTCACCGCGATCAGCAGCGAGCCGGCGCACATCAGCGAGACCGACAGCGTCAGGCCGGCCTTGCGGCCCTTGCGATCGGAATAGATCCCCATGATCCAGGCCCCGATCGGCCGCATCAGGAAGCCGACGGCGAACACCGCCGCGGCGTTCAGCAACTGGGCGGTGCGGTCGCCGGCCGGAAAGAAGATCGGAGCGAAGTAGAGAGTGAAGGCGGAATAGACGTACCAGTCGTACCACTCGACCAGGTTGCCCGTGGACCCGCCGATGATCGACTTCAGTCGATGACGGCGGTCGGCGGCTGCGCTGTCGGCCATAGAGCCCCTCCCCCTGGGGAAATCAGAAACAAGCGGCCGGCGCTCTTGCGGCGCCGGCCGGTCACGTCCGGAGACTACTTCCGGTCGCGTGTTTCTTCCTAGGCCCGGTTTGCTCGCTCTATTGCGAGCTGGACAGTTTCATCATCACCAGGCCGCCGACGATCATCACCGCCGCGAGGATACGCATGGTGCTGATCTGCTCGCCGAGCACGGCGATGCCGACCAGGAACGCCCCGACCGCGCCGATGCCCGTCCAGACCGTATAGGCCGTACCAAGCGGCAGGGTGCGCATCGCCACTGACAGCAGGCCAAAGCTGGCGATCATGGTCCCGATGGTGATGACGCTCGGCACGAGGCGTGTGAACCCGTGCGACTGTTTCATGGAGAACGCCCAGACCACCTCGAGCAGTCCGGCGATGAACAGAAGAATCCAGGCCATGGCGGCCCTCCTTTCGAAGAGCCGGGCCGTCCCGGACATTGATGCCCATGATTTTGGGGGAGGTCGTTCCTCGCGGCCCCTAGCTAGGTTCGCAGTCGCCCAGGGTCAAGATCGCCCTCGCAAGGGCGATGGTGCCGGCTACAGGATTCGAACCCGTGACCTTCGGTTTACAAAACCGCTGCTCTACCAACTGAGCTAAGCCGGCGCAGTCCGTGCGCCGCCGACCGATGCCACGCCCCGCCCCGGCTGCCAAGCCCCCGCCGCCGCAGGGCGCAGGCAGGCCGTCGCCTTCGCCTGTCCCACAACAAGCGCTATGAAGGCCCCCGTAGATTCTCCGGGACTGGCGGCGTTCCTTTTTCTGCAGGCGGGCTTGCATGAACCTGAAACCGATCGAGATATTCATCGACGCCGACGCCTGCCCAGTGAAGGACGAAACCTACAAGGTCGCCCAGCGCTACGGGCTCAAGACCTGGGTCGTCTCCAACGCCTTCATGCAGATCCCGCCGTCGCCGCTGATCGCGCGGATGATCGTCGACGCCGGCCCCGACGTCGCCGACGACTGGATCGCAGAACACATCTCTCCTGGCGACGTGGCGATCACCAACGACATCCCGCTGGCCGAACGGGTGCTGAAGGCCGGCGGCTATGCGCTCGGCGCCAACGGCCGCCCCTTCACCGAAAACTCGATCGGCTCGGCGATAGCCCAGCGGGCGCTGATGGAGCAATTGCGTTCCACAGGCGAAATGCTCGGCGGCCCACGCCCCTTCGACCGCAACGACCGCTCGCGCTTCCTGCAATCCCTGGACGAGACAATCCAGAAGGAGCGACGTCGACGCGCCTTGCAACGCGGCGGCGCTTGACTAGCTTGCGGTCACGATTTGGCTAAGGGGTTTCGAACATGCGCCATGCGCTAATGCTGTCCGTCCTGGGTTCCTGCGCCCTGCTCAGTGGGTGCGGCCAGGGCGGCGGCGAGAAGTCTGCCGAACCCGGCCCGGCTCCAGCGGCCGAGCATGAGCCCACCGACGCCGAAAAGGCCGCCGTCCTGGCCAGCCTGCCCGCTCCCTACAACACCGCCGACATCGACAACGGCAAGGCCAAGTTCGCCATGTGCCGCTCGTGCCACACGATCGTCGAGGGCGGCGCAAACCTGACCGGACCCAACCTGCACGGCGTGTTCGGGCGCAAGGCCGGCGCGCTTGATAACTACAAGTATTCTGAGGCGGTAAAGAACGCTGGCTTCGTCTGGGACGCAGAGCATCTGGACAAGTGGCTGGCCGAGCCGCGCACCTTCCTGCCCGGAACCAAGATGACCTTCGCCGGCCTTAAGGACGAGAAGGACCGCATCGATCTGATCGCCTTCCTGAAGGTCGAAACCGGCTATAAGGCGCCGTGAGACGGTAGCACTTCCAAACAGCAACCTTGACGAGAATTGCATTCGGTCGCAGCACGACGCCGTCGAGGCTGCGCTTGCATCTGTCAGCCGAGATCCTGCGCCGGCGCCTGTGACACCCCCTTGTCACAGCCGGCGCCACCCCGACAACTCGCCTCCCCCGCTGGGGGAGGCTTTTTCGTTATGGATGGCAGTCGCCCCTGACGGGGCTATTCGGCGGCGTTGGCCGCACGCGCCTGTTCGGCCTCTTCGAAGGCCTCGATCCGGCGGGCCGTGGTCTGCGGCGACTTAGTAAAGCGCGCCAGCAGATTGTAGAACACCGGCACGATGAAGAGGGTGAGCAGGGTCGCGAAGATCGCCCCGAAGAAGATCACCACACCGATGGTCTTGCGGCTCTCGCCGCCGGCGCCGCCCCACATGATCAGCGGGATCGCGCCCGCCGCGGCGGCGATCGAAGTCATGATGATCGGGCGCAGACGCAGCGAAGCGCTCTCGATCACCGCCTCGCGGATCGACAGCCCCTCGTCGCGCAGCTGGTTGGCGAACTCGACGATCAGGATACCGTTCTTGGCGGCGATGCCGATCAGGATGATCAGGCCGATCTGACTGTAGGTGTTGATGGTCGAGCCGGCGATCAGCAGGCCGAACAGCCCTCCCAGCGCCGCCACCGGCACGGTCAGCATGATCACTCCCGGGTGGATCCAGCTCTCGAACTGCGCGGCCAGCACCAGGAACACCAGCAGCAGGGCCATGCCGAACGCCAGGCCCACGGCGCTACCGGCTTCCAGGTAGTCGCGGGCCATGCCGCCCCACTTGATCTGCGGCCCCGGCGGCAGCTTGGCGATCTCGGCTTCGAAGAACTTCACCGCGTCGCCGACTGGATAGCCGGGGTTCAGCTGCGCCGACAGGGTGACCGAACGCAGACGGTCGACCCGCGAGCGGTCGGGCGTGTCGCCCCGCACTTCGGTGGTGACCACGGTGGACAGCGGGATCAGTTGGCCCGAGCTCGAACGCACATAGAGGTTGCCGATGTCCCGCTCGGTCTGGCGCTGCTCGCGGTCGGTCTGCAGCAGGACGTCGTATTCCTGGCCGTTCTTGATGTAGGTCGTCACCCGCCGGGTGCCGAAGTTGCTTTCCAACGCGCGGCCGACCGCCTGGGCCGAAACCCCCAGCGCCGCCGCCTTCTCACGGTCGATGTTGACCAGCACGCGCGGGCTGGTCGGCTCGTAGTCGAGACGCGCCCGCGCCAAGCCGGGATTGGCCTCGGCCGCCGCCAGCAGCGGTTTGATCCAGGCCGCGATCTGATTGTAGTCGTCGCCCGCGACGATCACGTCGACGCCGCTGCCGCCGCCCCCGCCGCCGCGCTGGAAGGCCGGCCGCACCGAGGCGATCGCCCGCACCGACGTGATCGACGACAGCTCGCGATTGAGGCTCGCGGCCAGCTCGTTGGACGTGACGCCCGAGCCTTCGGTCACGTTGGCGTTGCCGAAGCCGCTGTTGAACTGCGTGCCGCCGAAGCGCGGGACGCCCAGGATGTAGCGGGTGATCTCGCCGTCCTTGAGCAACTCCTGCAGCCGGGCCTCGACCTGGGCCGCGGCCTTCATCGTGTAGTCGAAGCCGGCGCCTTCCGGCGCGACGATGTTGAGGTCGACCCGACCACGGTCTTCTTCCGGCACCAACTCACGCGGCAGCACCGAGAACAGTCCGCCGGCGCCGGCGGCCAGCACGACAACCAGCCCGATGGTGGCGAAGGTCGCGCGACGGTCGCCCAGAAGCGCCTCCAGCGAGGCGTGATAGGACGACTTCAGCTTGCCCATGGCCGCATCGACGCGCCGGGCCAGGAAACCCTCGCCGTGCGCGGGGCGCAGCAGCTTGGAGGCCAGCATCGGCGACAGGCTGAGCGCCAGCAGCGCAGAGAAGGCCACGGCCGAGGCGATGGCCACCGCCAGCTCGACGAACAAGCGTCCGATATAGCCGGGCAGGAACATCAGCGGCGCGAACACCGAGATCAGCACGATGGTCGTTGCGACGACCGCGAAGAACACCTGTCGCGCGCCGCGCTGCGCCGCCACGATGGCCGGCTCGCCGTCGTCTATTCGCCGCTGGATATTCTCGACCACGACGATGGCGTCGTCGACGACCAGACCGATGGCCAGCACCAAGGCCAGCAGCGTCAGCAGGTTGAGCGAGAAGCCTAGCGGCGCCAGGACAATGAAGGTCGAAAGGATGCAGATCGGCGCCACGACAGACGGGATCAGCGCCGCGCGCCAGGTGCCCAGGAATATGAAGTTGACCAGGGCGACCAGCGCCATGGAGATCCCCATCGTGATCCAGACTTCCTCAAGCGCATGCTTGGTGAAGACCGTGTAGTCGACCGCCACCTCCAGCACAGTGCCCTTGGGCAACGACTTGTTCAGTTCCGGCAGCAGGTCGCGGACGCCCTGCGAGATCTCCAGATCGTTGGCCTGGGACTGACGAGTGATGCCGATGCCGACCTGATCACGGCCGTTCGAGCGGAAGCTGCGGCGGCGCTCGTCCGGCCCCTCCTCCACGCGCGCGATATCGCCCAGGCGGGTGACGTAGTCCTGCGTCGCGTTGGCGGTCGCCACCGCGGTCCGGGCGCCGGACGCCACCACCGGTAGTTGGGCGAACTGCTCCGGCGTGGAGTAACCGCGGCCGACCCGGATGGTGAAATCCTTGTCCGGCGCTTCGAGCGAGCCGGCCGGAAGTTCGAGGTTCTGGCTGTTCAGCGCGTTCTCGACGTCATCGACAGTCACCCCGCGCGCCGCCATGGCGTTGGGATCGAGCCAGATCCGCATCGAATAGAGCTGGCTGCCTCCGACGAACACCTGGGCCACGCCCGGCACCGTCGAAAAACGTTCGACCAGATACCGCTGGGCGTAGTCCGACAGCTGCAGTCGGTTCAGCGTCGTCGAAGCGAACGAGATGAACATGATCGGCGAACCGTCGGCGGTCGCCTTGGCGATCTGCGGCGGATCGGCCTGCAGAGGCAGGTTGGACGCCACACGGCTGACAGCGTCGCGTACATCGTTGGCCGCATCGTCGAGGTTCCGGTCGAGCCGGAATGAGATGTTGATGTTCGAACGGCCGTCACGCGATGAAGAGTTGACGCGGTCGATCCCCTGAATGCCGGAAATCTGCCGCTCGATGACCTCGGTGATCCGCTCCTCGACCACCTCGGCCGACGCGCCGCGATAGGTCGTGGAGATCGAAACCACAGGCGGATCGACGCTGGGCAGTTCGCGAACGGTCAGCGAGGCGAAGGCCGCCACGCCGACGACGCAGAGGATGATCGCCGCGACCGCTGCGAAGACGGGCCGGCGGACCGAGATGTCCGACAGCATCATGCGTCAGGCCGCGCCGCGCGCGCCCCAGGCTTTGCGCCCGTCTGGGACGCCAGGATGCGGACCGGCTGGCCCGGTTGGATCTTGTTGAGGCCGTCGGCGACGATCTGTTCGCCCGGGCGCAGCCCGTCGCGGATCTCGACGAAGCCGTCCTGTCGAATGCCGGTCAGCACCGGCCGCTGTTCGGTCCGCGCCTGGTCGCCCTGCCTGCTGACCACGAAGACGAAGGCCGAGTCGCCTTGCACCGACACCGCCGATTCCGGCGCGGCGACGACCTGGCGCTGCCCCTGCGCGATCGCCACGCGCAGCATCATGCCGGGCTTAAGCTTTCGGTCCGGGTTCGGGAACTCGGCACGGGCGGTGATGGCGCGGGTGCGCTCGTCGATGCGGGTGTCCAGCTTTTGAATCCGCCCCTGGATCACCTGGCCGGGATAGGCGTCAATACGGGCCGTGATCGGCTGGCCTTCGCGGATCGAGGCGAGATAGCGGTCCGGCACTTCGAAATCCACGCGCACGCTGGAGATATCGTCCAGGGTCACGATCGCCGCGCCTGGATTGACCAGCGCCCCGGGCGCGATGTCCGACAGCCCGACGACGCCGGCGAACGGCGCTCGGATCATTCTGTCGCCCTCGCGGGCCCGCGCGGCGTCGACGTCGGCCTTGGCGGCGAGATAGGCGGCCTCCCGCTGGTCGAGCGCGGCCTTTGAGGCGAACCCCTGGGCCGCGAGCTGTTTCCAGCGATCGAAATCGCGCTGCGCCTGGACCATACGCGCCTGCGCCTGGGCGATGCCGGCGCTCTGCTCGGTGGCCTTTAGTTCAACCAGCACCGCGCCCTTGGGAACCGATTGTCCATCGCTGAAGCGAACCTTGTCGACCAACTGGGTCGCCGCTGCGGTCAAGGTCACAGACTGGCGGCCCTTGGCGACGCCGATAACGTCGATGGCGTCGACGAAGGTCTTGTTCTCCGCCCCGACCACCTTGACCGGCGACGGGCCGCCCATGCCGCCGCCGCGTCCGCCCCCGCCGCCAGGACCGCCGCCGCCCTTCGGGGCGGCCATGGCGCCGCCACCGGGGCCTCCCGGCCCCTCCTTCTTACCCAGGGTGAGTTTCCAGCCGCCCGCGGCCACCATAAGGCCGAGGATCACAATCGCGCCGACGAGGAAAAAGTGGCGTCGCAACAAGTTACGGAATCTCCGGGACGGCTCGAAAAATGAGATTGGATGACACTGAATCGAAGCGCGTCTTATGGCGACGATATGGGCGCCGTCCAGTGACAGAACGATGGCTTTGCGTGTCGGCTCTGAAATACAAGATGGATATGCCCGGCCATGACACGGGTTGAAGCTTACAATTCCGTATTGGGGTCATCGCTGCAAAGAAAACGGGCGCCCGAGATCGGACGCCCGCCTTGAACAGTCCTGAGGAAGACCTCTAGACGTCGTAGCCCGGAAGCGACCGATCGAGCAGGCGCAACGCACCCGGCCAGGCCAATCCTCCACCCAGACCGCGCGACATCTGCGCTTTCACTTCGTCCTGCGCGGCCTGCGGCGCGAGCAGCACGTTTTCGCGGCCGGCCGACAACGCCATGACCTGCTGTTTACAGGCCCGCTCCAGGTAGAACATGTTGATCCAGCACTCGGCGGCGGTCTCCCCGACCGTCAGGGTGCCGTGATTGCGCAGCAGCATCATTTTCTTGTCGCCGATGTCGGCGACAAGACGCTCTCGCTCGTCCAGATTGAGAGCAATCCCCTCATAGTCGTGATAGGCCAGCATGGTGCGCACGATCAGCGCGTGCTGCGACAGCGGAAGAAGACCGTCCTTCTGCGCAGCGACCGCCACCCCCTGGTCCGTATGAAGGTGCATCACGAAGTGGGCATCCTCGCGAGCCGCGTGGATGGCCGAGTGGATCGTGAACCCCGCCGGATTGATGAAATACGGGGTCTCCTGGAGAATGTTGCCGTCGAGGTCGATCTTGACCAGCGCCGACGCGGTCATCTCGCCAAAGTACATCCCGTAGGGATTGATCAGAAATTGGTGATCGGGGCCGGGCAGCCGCGCCGAGATGTGGGTGTAGATCGCATCGTCCCAGCCATAGAGCGCGACCAACCGGTAGAGGGCCGCCAGATCCACGCGCGCCTGCCATTCCTCGGCGCTGACCTTGCCCTTCAACGAGCTCACGCTCGAGATCGAACCATCGGCCATAACGGCCTCCCTGTGCATGTCTTTGTCTGATCGTTGAACGGCAGAGTCGCGCTGTCGACCGCAAGCGTCAAGCATAGCCTGCGGCGTTGAATCTGCTCGGCTAACTGCCGTTGACAGCTCGACCGGTTGGGCGGAAGAATCTGTTAACGACAAGATCTGCCCGCGCATCACGAACCACGCTTGTCGGCCCGTATGTTCCTAGGCTGGGGATGGCGGGCCCTTAGTAAAATTCGACGTCCCAAAGCTCGGATGCGGAGGTCGTAGTGTCTTACCCCACGTTCAAGCTTGCTGCGATCGCGGCAAGCTTGGCTTTGACAGGCCCGTCGCTCGACGGCCCGGCGACGGCTGCTTCGTTCTACAAGGCGACCCTGCTCGGGGCCGACGAGAACCCGCCGGTCGCCTCGCCAGGCGGCGGCGTCGCCTTCCTCACCATCGATGGCGATTTGCTCGCGGCCTCGACGATCAGCAACCTCATCGGCGATGTCGCCGCCGCTCACGGCCGCTGCTGCGCCGCCGCGCCGGCCAATGCAGGCGTCGCCACACAGACGCCCAGCTTCCCGGGTTTTCCGACCGGCGGCGCCAGCGGGAGTTACAACCAGGGCTTCGACCTCAATGCGCCCGCCGCCTACAACGCCGCGTTCGTAGCGGCGAACGGCGGCCAAGCCTACTTTAACGTCCACACGACGTTTGCGCGGGGCGGAGAGATCCGCGGGCAGGTCGCGCTAATCCCGGAACCGGCCAGTTGGGCGCTGATGATCTCCGGCTTCGGCATCGCCGGCGCGGCGATCCGCTGGCGACGTTCGGTTTTCAAAACCTGATCGGTCAGGCCGTGGTCTTCACCCGCGCCACGGCGTCCAGCCATCGGGCGTAGGCGGCCTCCCGCCCATGGCTCGACAAGGCCGGCTCCATCCGTTCGGTCGACGGTCGCGCGGCCGCCGCCTCCTCGACGCTGGCGTAGACGCCCGCCCCAAGGCCGGCGAACAGCGCCGCGCCGAGCGCGGTGGTTTCCATGTAGGTCGCCCGCCCGACCGCGACGCCGGTCAGATCGGCCAGCCGCTGGCTGAACCAGGCGCTGCGCGACATGCCCCCGTCGATGCGCAGCTCGACGTCGCGGCCGAAGGCGCCCGGCGCATCGGCCCGCATCGCCTCGATGAGGTCGCGGGTCTGCAGCGCGCAGGCGTCGAACGCCGCGTGAGCGATTTCCGCGAGGCCGGTGTCGCGGGTCATGCCGAACAGGCCGCCCCGGGCGTTCGCGTCCCACCATGGCGCGCCGAGCCCGGTGAACGCCGGCACCAGCACCACGCCGTGATCTTCGCGTGCGGTCTGTGCGAGCTTCTCCACGCCCGCGCCACCGCCGGGCACGCCCAGGCCTTCGTTGACCCATTGCAGCGCCGCGCCCGCGATGAAGATCGACCCCTCCAGCGCGTAGGTGGCCCGCCCGCCCAGCCGGGCCGCGACAGTCGTCAGCAGCCGCGAGCGCGACGGGGCCAAGTGCTCGCCGGTGTTGACCAGCATGAAGCAGCCGGTGCCATAGGTGGCCTTCATCTCGCCGGCGCGGATGCAGCCCTGCCCCATCAGCGCCGCCTGCTGATCCCCGGCCACGCCGCGGATCGGAATCGCCCTGCCCAGCAGCTCAGGCGCGGTCCGCCCGTAGTCGCCGGCGCAGTCCAGCACCGTGGGCAAAAGCGCGCGCGGCACGTCCAGCATCTCAAGCATCTCGTCCGACCAGGCCTGGGCCTTGAGGTCGAACAGCATGGTGCGCGAGGCGTTGGTCGCGTCGGTGGCGTGAACCTTGCCCCCGGTCAGGTTCCAGATGACCCAGCTGTCCATGGTCCCGGCCAGAAGTTCGCCGGCCTCGGCCCGCGCCCGCGCGCCCTCCACCTGTCCCAGGATCCACGCGATCTTGGTCCCCGAGAAGTATGGATCGAGAAGCAGTCCGGTGATGTCCGTGACCTGCGCTTCGCGTCCCGCCGCCCGCAGCCGCTCGCAGGTCGGGGCCGTGCGACGGTCCTGCCAGACGATGGCGCGGTGGATCGGCTTGCCGCTCGCCTTGTCCCAGATCACCACTGTCTCGCGTTGGTTGGTGATGCCGATGGCGGCGACGTCCTCGATCGCCCGACCGGACTTGGCCAGCGCCTCGCGCAGCACCGCCACAGACGCGGCGAAGATCTCCTCGGCGTCGTGCTCGACCCAGCCGTCGTTCGGATAGAACTGCTCGAGCGGCCGGCCGGCTTCGGCAAGCGGCGCGCCCTTGGCGTCGAAGACGATGGCACGCGTCGAGGTGGTGCCCTGGTCCAGCGCCAGGATCAGAGGTTCCGGCATCATCCAGCCCTTTGCTCGTCTGGCGGGCGATTCGCCGCCTGCATGGTCAACAGGTTGTAACCATGTTTTCATCCGCTCCGAGCAGATTCGAAGCGATCGCCGGGGACGCCAGAGTGAGTGTGGCCGCCAAGACCGATGAACTGCTGAATCTGGCCCGCAGCCGTGCGCCGGCTGATCGCGAGCGCCTGTTGCTGGCCATCGTCGAGCTCTGCGACGCCGGCGAGAGCGCCGCAGGGTTGATGACCTCCAAGCCGATCCAGGCGCTGCTCAATTCGATCTTCATGTCCCTCGTCGTCGAGGCCGAGCGCGACATCCGCCGCCGTCTGTCGGAGAAGCTGGCCCAGGCCGACTGGGCGCCCTCGGCCCTGGTCAACGTGCTGGCGCTCGGCGATATCGAGATCGCGCGCCCGGTCATCGCCAGCAGCCCTGTGCTGAAGGACCACGACCTCGTCCGCCTTCTCGTCGAGGCGACCATCGAACACCAGATCGAGGTCGCTCGCCGCCCGAACATCGGCCCGCCCGTTGTCGCCGCCATCCTGCAGCAGAGCGAGCCGGCCGTGCTGACAGCGCTTGCCGACAATCCGACCGCCGCCGTAGGCGAGCACGAACTCGCCATCCTCGTTACGGCGGCCGAGCGCGTCGCCGCCATGCGCTCACCCTTGGCGCGTCACCCTGGCCTGACCGGAGGCCTGGCCCGTCAGCTCTACGTCTGGGTCGGCCAGGCCCTGCGTCATTCGCTGGTCGACCGCTTCCGCCTTGATGCGACCGAACTGGACGCGGCCCTCGCCGCATCCGTGCGCGAGGCCCACGGCGGCGCAGCGCCCGTCGCCCCCGCACCGCCGGAGCGCGACGGCGAACGCGAAGAAATGGAGCGGCGGCTGGTCGCCAAGCTCGATGCGGCCGGCCAGTTGCGACCGGGCTATCTGATCCGGGCCCTCAAAGAGCGACGCCTCACCCTGTTCCTCGCCAGCCTGGCGACCCTCGGCCGGTTCGATCAGAACCACGTGCGCCGCGCGGTGAACTCCGACCGCCCCGAGCTGCTGGCCCTCGCCTGCGCCGCCGTCGGCATCGACCGCAGCGTTTTTCCGACCATCCTGGAGATGGTCCGCGACCTCAACTGCGGCCTCCCCGGCGGCGGGCAGGAGGGCGCGCGCCGCGCAGGCGGCGCCTTCGGACCGTTCGACGCCCACATCGCCGGCGCTGCGTTCCGCCGCGCGGTGAACCCCGGTTGACGGATCGCCCGTTTCACGGACTTTTGCCGGGCCATGTTCAAGCCTGAGCCCTTCGTGACCCGTCTCGCCTTCGCGGCCAGCGACCGCCCTGAGGCGCAGGAGGCGCGCAACGCGCTGGTCGCCCGCTACGGCGAGGCGAGCGACGACGACGCCCAGGTCATCGTCGCTCTGGGCGGCGACGGCTTCATGCTCGAAACCCTGCACGAGAACCTCAAGAACGGCCGGCCGATCTACGGAATGAACCGCGGCTCAGTCGGTTTCCTGATGAACGAGTACAGCGAAGACGCGCTGCTGGAGCGGATCAACGCCGCCGAGCGGGCTGTCATCCATCCGCTGTCCATGGTCGCCATCGACGCCGCCGGCCGTCGCCACGAGGCGCTGGCCATCAACGAAGTTTCGCTGCTGCGCCAGACCCGCCAGACCGCCAAGCTGCGCATCTCCATCGACGGCAAGGTGCGGCTGGGCGAGCTCTCCTGCGACGGCGCCCTGGTCGCCACTCCCGCCGGCTCCACCGCCTACAACCTCTCCGCCCACGGCCCGATTATTCCGCTCGACGCCAAGATTCTGGCCCTGACGCCGATCAGCGCGTTCCGCCCGCGGCGCTGGCGCGGCGCACTGCTGCCGCACACCGCCCAGGTCACGTTCGAGATCCTCGAGGCCGACAAACGCCCGGTCAGCGCCGTGGCCGACAATTTCGAGGTCCGAGACGTCGTGGCCGTCCAGATCGCCGAGAACCGCGACGTCGCCCTGCGCATGCTGTTCGACGCCGGCCGCAGCCTCGAGGAACGCGTCCTCGCCGAACAGTTTTCCGTGTAATTACCGCCGGTTCCCGGCTCATCCGTTGTTAACGCCTGTCCTCTAGGGTGGCGCACGTTGTCCTAGGAGGCGCGTAGTGAGCCAGCAGAACCCGGTCATCCAACCCCCCAGCCTTCGTCTGAAGGTCGGCGGTCGGTTCGGCGCGATCGATCCGAGCGCCATCGCCAAGGCCGAAGCGGCCCTGAAGAGCCTGTCCGGCAACTTCGCCCAGTGGCTTTCGGAAGAGGTCATCAAGCTCGACGCCGCGCGCCAGCTCGTCCACGACGACGGCGTCACCGCCGAGACCATGGAGACGCTCTACCTGCGCGCCCATGACCTCAAAGGCCTGGGCGCCACCTATGAGTTCCCCCTGATCACCCGCATCGGCGCCTCGCTGTGCCGACTGATCGACGACAAGGACAAGCGTCTGACCGTCTCGCTGCCGCTCGTCGACGCTCACATCGACGCCATCAAGGCCGCGGTCCGCGACAGCATCAAGACCGACGACCATCCCGTCGGCCGCATCCTGATTGAGGAGTTGGAACGCAAGGTCGCCGCGGCGGCCTAAGCGCTACATCACGTTCGCCAGCGGCTCCTCGACCACGCCGTAGCCGGCGTCCGGCGGCAACACCAGCACCTTGCCGCCCGGGCGGTCTTGGATCTGCGGCTCGACCGTCACGAGGCTCCGCCCCTTGGCCCGCGCCACGCAGTCCTCGGCGCTCGAGGCCTCGGCCAGCAGCTGCACGTTCATGCGGGTCGGGAAGATCACCTTGCGCTCGCCGGCCTGAGCCAGCCGCAACACCTCGCTCGGCGCGATCCACTCGGCGTCCACCGTCTCGCGCCCGTCGCAGGCGGCCACTTGGTCGTCCGGCGCATCCACCACATAGAACCAGGTGTCGAACCGCTTCGGAGTGAGCGGCGGCGTGATCCAGCGCGCGAAAATCGTTAACGCGTTCAAGTCGATGACGATGTCTCGCTCACGCACGACATCAAGAAACGCCAACTCCCCGCGATCCACCTTCAGCCGCACGTCCAGCGGCGCGGCTTCCCCGCCGATCGGCGCGCCATCGGCCCGCCGGCCGAGCAGCACGCCGGCCTCCTCGAACACCTCGCGGATGGCCGCGATGCGCAGCCCGCGCTGTTCGGCGTCGAAATCCCCCCAGCCCAGCGCCCGCTCGGCCCAGGCGTCGTCATGGTCGCCGGCGTGGCTCTTGCCGCCTGGAAACACCAGCGCTCCGGACGCAAAATCGATCTGGTGATGGCGTTTGACCATCAGCACTTCGAACGTCGGCGCGTCACGCAGCAGCAGAATCGTCGCGGCCGGCTTGATGTCTGGCGATGTCATGGACGCCAGCTTGAGAGGCTCGCCCCCGGCGTGCAAGTGTGACCCTAGGGCAGCCTCAGGCGCTGGCCTGGCGTGCGTGCGCGTCGGCGCGATACGCCGCCCGGGCGTCCGCCGAGAGCTTGTCCATCTTGTCGAGCAGGTAGTCGGAATCCTCGCGGCTGGCGATGTCGACCTGGGTCAGGAAGCGCTGCAGCATCCGCTCCTGGAAGCGTTCGCGATCGCGCGCGCCGCCGTCGAACTCCATCGAGTGATAGGTGTCGACGCCAGCCCGGAACGCGCCGTAGAGCCGCGCCGGCAGTCCAGCCCTGTCGTAGATCGCCTTCAGCCCCAGCGGCCCGGCGTCATGGATCATCAGCCAAGTCCGGTGATGCGGCACGCTGGCCAGTTCGGCCAGCCCCCATTCCAGGAAGGTCATGTGCCCCTGGGCCAGGGCCCGCAGCAACAGCGATGCCGTCAACCGGTCGTGCTGGCGCAGATGACTGACAAAGGCCTTTACGTCGCTCGTGCGGCCCGCCTGGTCGACGAGGTCCACCGTCGCGCGCTCCTGAGCGCCCATGGCGATCTCGAGCGCCAGTTCGGCCGAGATTTCGTGCCGGTTCAGCAGGCGATCGCGCACCTGCTCGCCGACCAGCCCGACCAGCTTTTCGGTGACCGCCAACGGCAGGGCGTCGCGATAGACCATCGCCGCTAACACCCGTTCAGAGCGCTCGAAGCGGGTCACCGCAGCGTCCAGCGTCTCGTCGGCGAACTCGGCGTTGTCGTTGGCGCAGGCGGCCTCGACCGCCTCCTCCTCGCCATGCTCGACGATCGCCCTGGTCACAGCCTTCGACACCTGTGGCCGCTTGGCCACCACCACCTGTCGCAGCGGCCCGCCGATCCGCACGATCTCAACCAGGTCGGCGTCCGTGAACACCGGCGAGGCGCCCAGGATCGGCACGCAGATCCGCTCCACGTCCTGCGCCAGCTGCACGGCCACGTCATGAGGCACAAGCGGCGAACTCTTTAAGGTGACCGACAACGCCTCGCGCACCATCTCGGCGGCGTCATGCGCCATCACCCGCAGGATTTCCTGGGCGTGCGCGCGATCTTCGTCGCTAAGCACCGCCACGTCGAGCCGGCGGCAGATTTTGCGGGCTGCAAAAGCGCGCTCGTCCGGCGTCGCGCCCTTAATCAGCGTGCGGATGTCTTCGTCCGTCAGCGCCGCCCGCGTCGTCGCCATAACCCTGCCCCCGATGGAGGCCTTGGCCCCCGCCAAAAGGATAATCTAAGGTTAAGCTTAACGAACTGTTGCCCGCCTGGCTGTGGATTTACCCTGCCCCGTAACTGATCGCGAACCCTGCGGCGATATGGTTTCCACCTGTCGCCGAGGAACCTGATCCATGCTGGTCGAGACCGATAAAACCAAGACCCGAGGCGGGTCATCGGTCACCCAGCAGGCCCTCGAAACCCAGACATCCCTTCTGCCCTACGCCCTGGCCGTGTTCGCGGTCAGCCTGCCGCTGCTGGTGTGGGCCGGCTCCTATGCCAGCAACGCAGTCTGGATGACCGGCACCTTCGCGATCTTCGCCATCGCCTGGGGCGTGTTCTACGCCGCCGTGAATTGGCTGAAAGAGCCGCAGGCGCTTAACGACCTGCGCAAACGCGGGCAGATTCATATCTTCTGCGGCCTGATCTGGGCCGCCGCCGTGGCCCAGATGGCCGCGTTCGGCGACGGCGCCGGGCCGGTTCGCGGCGAACTGATGCTCATCTCGGTGGCCGCCGCCGTCATCGTGATCTTCTTCACCGCGCCGTGGCTGCCCAGCCTGTTGATCGTAGGCTCGGCCACCGCCGCCGGACCGCTCTACTTTCTTCTGCGCGATCCGGCCGACCGCACGATGGCGAACCTGGCCTGGGGCGGGATCGCCCTCGCCCTGGCGCTGGCGCTGATCCTCAACCGCATCCTGCGCCGCCAGTTCGCGCTGGCCGCAGAGCGCGAAGTCCTGATCGAAGACCGCGACCTGCGCATGGACCAGGCCCGCCAGCTCGCCCAGTCGAAATCCGACCTCGTCGCGACCCTCAGCCACGAGATCCGCAACGGCCTGACCGGCGTGGCCCACGTGCTCGCCTCGGCCGTTGGCCAAAATGGTCGCAGCGCGCCGTCGCGCGAGCAGCTGTCGGCGGCCCTCGACGCCGCCAACGATTTGATCTCGGTGCTCAACACCACGCTCGATTCCGAGACCGCGGAGGCCGGCCGCCTGGAAGTCGACACCCACGCCTTCGACGCGGTGGCTCTGATCCGCGATCTGGTGATCCTCAACCGTCCCAACGCCGCAGCCCGCGGTCTGGAACTGTCGCTGCACGTCGCCTCCGACCTCGCGGGAATGGAGAGCGGCGCCACCGTCGCCGACGCTCACCGCGCCCGCCAGATCCTCGCCAACCTGCTCGGCAACGCCCTGAAATTCACGGTCCGTGGCCGCGTCGAGGCCCGCGTCGAGCTCGCCGGCCCCGGACGCCTCTCGATCGAGATCGCCGACACCGGCCCGGGCTTGGCCAAGGAAGAGCTCGAACAGGCTTTCGAGCCATTCAATCGCATCGCCCGCACCAGCGCCGGCACCTCGGGCGCCGGGCTCGGCCTCTCGCTCTCGCGCCAGCTCGCCCGCCTGATGGGGGGCGAGCTGTCGGCCCACAGCGCCGTCGGCGTCGGCTCCTGCTTCCGCCTTGAGCTGCCGTTCGACGCCAGCGCCCTGCCTGAGCGCGAGCTGGAAGCGCCGGTTGAGCTGGCCGCCGTCCTGCCCGAGGCCCGCCAAAGGATGCGCGTGCTCATCGCCGAGGACGACGCCCTCAATGCCGCCATGCTTCGCGCAGTGATCGAGCAACTCGGCCACCAGGTCGTCCACGCCGTCGACGGTCAGCGGGCCCTCGACCTGGCGCGGGTCTGCGAGTTCGACCTGCTGATGATCGACGGCCGCATGCCCAACCTCGACGGGCCCGCAGCGATCTCCGCGATCCGCGAGCTTCAGGGCCACAATGCCGGGACGCCGATCGTCGCAGTCATCGGCGGCGACGCCGACGAGGCGCAGGAATGCTCGCAGGCCGGCGCCGACGTCGTGTTGCGCAAGCCGGTCAGCGTCGCGGCGGTGGCCCGCGCCGTGGCCGACGCCGTCTCCATAGACCGCGTCTCACAACCCGCACGGTCCGTCGCCTAGCGCGTCGAGCGCTCCGGGGTGACGCCTGGGCGCCCCTTGAGACTGAGCCCGCCCCCCGCCAAGATGCCCCCAACAACAAGGGAGGCGCGCGTGCTGCTGCAGGGTCTGAAGGTCGTCGAGTTCGCCTCCTATATCGCCGCCCCCGGCGCCGCCGGCATTCTCGCCGACTGGGGCGCGGAGGTGATCAAGGTCGAGCGCCCCGAGGGCGACCCGATGCGCCACGTGTTCGGCGACGCCAAGAGCGACATTTCGGGCAATCCGACCTTCGGCCTCGACAACCGCGGCAAGCGCGCCGTGGTGCTGGACATCTCCAAGCCCGAGGGGCGGGACGCGCTCGCACGTCTGGCCGCCCAGGCCGACGTCTTCTTGACCAATGTCCGTCCCGCCGCCCTCAAGCGCGCCGGCCTCGACGAGGCCACGCTGCGGGAGAGCAATCCGCGGCTGATTTACACCATGGTCACCGGCTACGGCTTGGAAGGCCCCGACGCGGCCAAGCCGGGCTTCGACGTCACCGCCTTCTGGTCGCGCGCGGGCGTCGCCCACATGCACGCGCCCAAGGGCACAGATCCGTTCATCCTTCGCACCGGCGTCGGCGACCACATGACCTCGCTGGCCACCGTTTCGGCAATCCTGGCGGCGGTCGTCGAGCGCCAGCGCACCGGCGTCGGACGCGTCGTCCAGACCTCGCTGCTGGCCACGGGCATCTACGCCGTCAGCTCGGACCTCGCCGTCCAGCTGGCGTTCGGCAAGCTCGCCTCCAACCGTCCGCGCAGCGCGCCGTTCGACCCGCTGGCCAACTTCTACCGCAGCCGCGACGGCCACTGGTTCGTGCTCAACCCCCGCGGGGCCAGCAACGACTGGCAGCTGCTCTGCAAGACCTTCGATCGGCCTGATCTCCCGACCGACGAACGCTTCGCCTCCGGCCGCGTGCGCCGCCAGAACAGCGCCGCGCTGGTCGAGCAGTTCGACGCCGCCTTCAGCCAGCTCGACTTCGAGGAGATCGCCCGCCGCCTCGACGCAGCCGACCTGGTCTGGGCGCCTGTGCAGACGCCTGCTGAGGTCGCCGCCGATCCGCAGGCCGCGGCCGCCGGGGCCTTCATCGATCTGGAGGATGGTCAGGGCGGGACCTATCGCTCGCCCGCCGCGCCGGCCCGCTTCCCGGGAGCAGATCTCGACCGCCGCCCGCCGGCTCCGGGCTTGGGACAGCACACCCGCGAGGTCCTCGCCGAGCTCGGCTATTCCGGTGCGCAGATCGACGCCATGCTCAGCGCCGGCGCTGCAGCCTAGCTGGCCTTGTCGCGGGCCTCGGACAGCACCCGCAGCATTTCGCTGGTGAACAGCGACCCGGTCATCCGCTGGCCGGCGCTGGCGTCGTCGTCGGACTTGGTCCCGCGCAGGATCAGGTCGACCATCGCGTCCTGGCTCGCCTGCAGCTGCTGCTGACGCGCCGAGGCGTACTGCACGAAATTGGTGTCGGGCGCGGCCTGGCGCGGGCTGGTCGGGGCCGGGCCGTGCGCGCCCTTGGTCAGGTTCGCATAGACTTCGGACACCGTCGCCGGGCGGCCGTCGCGATAGAAGATCGAGCGGTTGGCGCCGGCCGCATCGGGAAACATGGCCGCCGCGCTCGCGCCCGGCTGCGTGCGCACCGCCTCGATCAACCGCGCTGAGCCCTGCGGCCCCAGGAAATGCGCGGCGTAGAGTTCGCCGGCGGTCGGCGCGCGACCGACCCTGCCCTTCAGGTAGGAGGCGTGATCGGAGGTCAGTTCCCCGGCCATCAGCGAGGCCGCGTGCGGATCCATTCGTAGGTCCATCACCGCCTTGCGCGCCTCGGCCCCCGCCACCCGATAGCGGCCGTCCGCCCCCTTGGAGATCAGCTCCGAATAGCGGGCGTAGCCGTATTTGGCCCCGTGCTGCTTGAGAGTAGCCAGCCAGGTCTGCTCGACGAACTGGAACAGGCCGGCCGCCGACGACGTCGGGGCCTTGGCGCGTGGGTTGTAACCGCTCTCGCGAGCGGCGGTCTTCATAAGGAACGTGAAGTCGACGCCAGTGGCGTTCGAGGCGCGCTGGATCGCGGCCTCCACAACTCCTCTGATTCCCTCGATCGCCATGGGGCCAGATGTGCCCCGACATGGTTAACGCGCCGCTAACCATGTTCTTTGGCCGGGAGCGCTTGTGTCAGGCCATGCGGCTCCCGATCTTGCGCTTCCCATCTTCGCGAGGACCGCCGATGACCCAGCCGCTGCTCACCTTCAACGACGGGGCGGCCCTGCCCCAACTCGGTCTTGGCGTTTGGCAGGTGCCCGACGACGAAGCGGCCGTCATCGTCCAGGCCGCGGTGGACGCTGGCTACCGCCACGTCGACACCGCCGCCATCTACCAGAACGAAAAGGGCGTAGGCGAAGGCCTCAAGCGCGCCGCGGCCGGCGGCGAGGTGGCGCTGACCACCAAGCTATGGAACGAGAGCCAGGGCTACGACCGCGCCCTCAAGGCGTTTGACAAGTCGCTCCAGCGCCTCGGCCGCGACAGCGTCGACCTCTACCTGATCCACTGGCCCTGCCCGACCCAGGACCTCTATGTCGAAAGCTGGAAGGCGCTGGTCCGCCTGAAGGAAGAAGGCCGCACGAAGTCGATCGGCGTCTCAAACTTCACCGCCGACAATCTGCGCCGCATCGTCGGCGAGACCGGCGTCGCGCCGGCCGTCAACCAGATCGAGCTGCACCCCCGCTTCCAGCAGGCCGCCCTGCGCACCGCCCACCAGGAACTGGGCGTCGTCACCGAGTGCTGGAGCCCGCTCGGCCAGGGCAAGGTCCTGGAGGATCCGGTGATCGGCAAGATCGCCGCCAAGCACGGCAAGACCCCGGCCCAGACGATCATTCGCTGGCACCTCGACAGCGGCTTCTTGGTGATCCCGAAGTCGGCCAATCCCGGCCGCCTGCGTCAGAACTTCGACGTCTTCGACTTCGCCCTCGACGCCGAGGACATGGCCGCTTTCGCCACCCTCGACAGCCCGGACGGCCGCATCGGTCCGGACCCTCTGAAGTTCGGCTGACGCGGGCTGCAGCGGGGCGGCGCCACTTGGTCACCGCCCCGCCACCGTTGCGCTTCTCCACGGCCAAGCTTCGGTCACGATCGCGGCGCGACCCTTTGTTTCAGCGACGAAAAACAAAGGGAGGTCGCCAATGGTCATCCGTCAGTTCATGCCGGTCGTGCTCGGCCCGTCGAAGCCTCGTTCCGGCCGATCTCCGGCCGTTACGGCGGCCATCGCCCTGTCAGTCATCGTCCACGGCGGCCTGGCCGCCTATCTCGCCGTCAAGACCTGGACGCCGCCCGAGCCGGAAGCTCTGCCGGAAGGTCCGATCATCAACGTCCAGACCTGGACGCCGCCGCCGCCGCCCAAGCCGATGGCGACACAACCCGAGCGCGCCGCCTCGCCGCGTCCGCCGGTGACCCTCGACCTGCCCTTCACGACGCCGGCTCCGATCCCGATGCCCCCGACCCCGGCGCCCCCGCCGACCGAACCGGTCACGACCCTCGCCCCGCCGTCGCCGCCGACGCCCGCCCCCGCCGTGATCGTGGCTCCAAACTGGCTCAAGCGACCCGGGGCTTCCGAATTCGCCCGCTTCTATCCGGACTCCGCCCAGCGGCGCGGCGTGGGCGGAACGGCGACGATCTCCTGCCAGGTGAGCGCCGCCGGCTCGCTTAGTGGCTGTTCAGTGGTCCGCGAAAGTCCGGCCGACGAAGGCTTCGGGCGCGCGGCTCTCAAGCTCGCCCCCTACTTCCGGATGAGTCCGATGACCCGCGACGGCCAGCCGGTCGAAGGCGGCACGGTGCAGATCCCGATCCGCTTCAACCTCGGCTGATCAGGCCTCGGCCTGCTCAGTAGCTCTTGGGCAGGCCGAGCACCCGCTCGGCGATGTAGTTCATCACCATTTCCCGGCTGATCGGCGCGATGCGGGCGATCATCGCCTCGCGGAAGTAGCGCTCGACGTCGAACTCCTTGGCGTAGCCCATGCCGCCATGGACCAGCACCGCGGCCTCGCAGGCATGGAAGCCCGCCTCGCCGCCCAAATACTTGGCGGCGTTGGCCTCGGCCCCGCACTCGCGGCCGGCATCGAACAGCGCCGCGGCCTTGAACGCCATCAGGTTGGCGGCCTCCAACTCGGCCCAGGACTTGGCCAGCGGATGGGCGACGCCCTGGTTCTGGCCGATCGGCCGGCCGAACACGACCCGCTCCTTGGCGTAGGTCGCCGCCCGCGCCAGCGCCGCGCGGCCCAGCCCCACGGCCTCGGCCGCGAACAGGACCCGTTCGGGATTGAGGCCGTCGAGCAGGTAGTAGAACCCGCGTCCCTCCTCGCCGATCAGGTCGCCGGCCGGAACCTCCAGATTGTCGATGAAGACGCTGTTCGACTCGACCGCCTTGCGGCCCATCTTGGGGATCACGGTGGCGCTGATCTTCGCCCGGTCGAAGTCGGTGTAGAACAGGCTGAGGCCCTCGGTCGCCTTGTTCACCTGATCCTTGGGCGTGGTCCGCGCGATGATCAGCATCTTGTTGGCGCGCTGGGCCATGGTGGTCCAGACCTTGCGACCCGAGATGACATAGCCGTCGTTGGTGCGTGTCGCCCGCGTGGTCAGGCTGGTGGTGTCGAGGCCGGAATCCGGCTCGGTGATGCCGATGCAGATCTTGTCCTCGCCCGACATCAACCGCGGTATCGCCCGGTTCCTGAGATCCTCGCTGCCATACCTGACGATAGGCATGGGTCCGAATATGTTCAGGTGCATGGCGCTGGCGCCGGAAAAGCCCGCGCCGGACTGCGTCACCGCCTGCATAACCAGCGCCGCCTCGATCAGCCCCAGGCCCGCCCCGCCCAGCTCGGCCGGCATCGCCGTCCCCAGCCAGCCGCCCGCGGCCATCGCGGCCACGAATTCCTCAGGGAAGTCGCCGGTTTCGTCTGTCCTGCGCCAGTAGTCGGCGTCGAACTGAGCGCACAGCCGGCTTACGCTTTCGACGATGGCTTCCTGTTCCTCGTTCAACCAGAAGCCGCTCATCGATCTCTCCCTACTTCGCCGACGCGTCGAACCTCGCCGGACTCATGGCTTCGGCAAAGGGACCAGCTTCCCCTTCCGTCACGCAAGCCACGATCAGCCGGGCGACCAGCGGCGCCAGCAGCCATCCGTTGCGCCGCGCGCCCACCGCCAGCAGCACGTCCTGATGCCGGCCGCGCCCGACCATCGGCAGGCCGTCGGGCGTCGCCCCGCGCACCCCGGTCTCGGCCTCGAAGCGGGCGCCGGCCAGATGCGGGAACAGCCGAACGCCCGCCGCCTTCAGCGGCTCGACCTTGGCCGGCTCCACCGCCCTGTCGCCCAGGCCCGCCTCCATCGTCGCCCCGATCGTCAGCCCGCCCGGCGCGCCGGTGACATAGGCCCCCTGCCCGCGCACCACCACGCCGCGATAAGCCCGCTCTCGGGTGCGCAGGATATGCCCCTTGATGGGAGACAGGTGCGCCAGCTCGGGCGCCACAACCGCCAAGTCGTGGCCGGCCCCGGTGGCGATCACTAGCCGTTCGCCGCCCTCGAAGCCGCTCGCCGCCTGCTGGCGAAACTCCACGCCAACATCGACCGCCGCCCGCCGCAGCGCCGCCAGCGCCGTGCCCGCCTCGATCCGCCAGTCCTCGCGGACCAGCAGCCCGCGCCGCCAGCTCTCGTCAAGGTCGGGGGCCATGTCCGCCAGCCCCCCACGCTCCAGGTCGGTCGGATGCAGGCCAAGGCCACGCAGCGAGGCGTCGATGCGCGCCAAAAAATCCTCGTCGCCGACCGCCACGGCCCCGGCCCGGTCGGCGGTCACGCCGATGCGCGCCTCCAGCGCCGGCCACAGGTTGCGGGCCGCCATCAGCAGCGGAAAGTGCGCGGTGGCGCTAGCGTCGAGGACGGCCTCGAACGCCGGCGCCAGCATCCCCGCGGCAACGCCCGAGGCGTTGTCGCTCGGCTGGGTGGGATCGAACACGGTGACGCGCGCCCCTGCGTCCGCCAGCGCCAGGGCGGTGGTCAGGCCCAGCGCGCCGGCCCCGGCCACGGTGATCTTGGGGCCATTGCTCATGGGCCTAACGAGCGGGCTTCGCGTCCAAAATCAAGTCCCGGGCGACGCGCCGCGCCGATAGCGCCGCAGACCGAGGTGGAACAGGCCCGCCGCCAAGGCGCCGTAGCCCAGCGCCGAGCCGACCACGCAGCATCTCGCCGGCGCCAGCACCCGCATGCCGCCAGCAGGATCGTGTAGGCCGCGACCTTCACCAGCCCTTGGTGGATCGATCCGGGGTAGCTTTCGCGCAGCGCAACTAACGTGGACGGAACAGCGCCTCGAGGCCTTGGATCACGTCCTCCATCAGCGGCGACTCCCCGTTCCCGTCCGCCTGGGTCAGCGAGGCCGCTCCATGGCCGCAAGCCCAGACCGCCAGCGCGACCTTGTGGATGATGGCCGGATCGACGCCCTGCTGGCTGGGCGCGCCGGCGATCACCTCTTCCAGTACGGCGAAGGCGCTGTCGCGGGCCTCCGCCACATCGCCTTCGGCGATCAGCGTCGCGTCGAACATCAGCTCGTAGAGCGCCGGCTGGGCTCGGGCGAAGTCGAAATAGGCCAACGCCGTCGTGCGGATCGGCGTCGTCTCGGCATGGGCCCCGGCTTCGCGCAGGCTCGCTTCCAGTTCGCGGAAACCCATCGCCGCCAAGCCGGCCAGCAGCGCGGCCTTGGAAGCATAGTGGTGATAGACGGAGCCCGCAGCGATCCCCGCGCGGCCCGCAAGCGCCCGCAGGTTCAGCTCCGAGCGGCCGCCGGCCTCCAGCAGCGCGCGCGCTTCGTCCAGCAGCAGCGTGCGCAGGTTGCCGACGTGGTACGGACGGCGGCGGACGCCTTGATCGGTCCAGGCCATCACGCCGCTCCCGTACCGGCGTAAGAAGTCGAATGCGCGCTGGCGCGGCGTGGCATGGCGTTCTCCCTATCCAAACGATGTTCTCAAGCCCGTCCCGGCTTGTCGAGGCCGCGGTTGGCGTGCGGGCGACAAAGTGAGCGTTGATCACCCAGCCGCCCCCCGCTAGCGTCACGCATACAAGAATTTTCGTGGGGAGTAGACGATGTCCGCCGACGTGAAGGTCGCGGTTCTGGGCGCTGGCTTCGCCGGACTCTGCATGGGCCTGCGGCTCAAGGCGCAGGGCGAGTCGTCATTCCTAATCCTCGAAAAGGCGGATCGGGTCGGCGGCACATGGCGGGAAAACGTCTATCCGGGCGCCGGCTGCGACATCCCCAGCCATCTCTATTCCTACTCCTTTGCGCCGAACCCCGATTGGCCCGAAGTCTACTCCGCCCAACCCGACATTCTCGGCTACATCGAGGGCGTGGTTGACCGCCACCGGTTGGCCCCGCACATCCGGTTTGGCGCCGAGGTGACGGGCGCGGCGTGGAATGAGGCCGCCGGCCTCTGGTCGATCGCACTTGCCGACGGCTCGAGCCTGACGGCTGACGCCTTCGTCACCGCCTGGGGCCAGCTCAATCGCCCGAAGCTGCCGCCGATCGAGGGGCGCGACAGCTTTGCGGGCCCGGCCTTCCATTCTGCGCGCTGGGACGCCGCGGTCGATCTGGCCGGCAAGCGGGTGGCGGTGATCGGCAATGGCGCGAGCGCCATCCAGTTCGTGCCGGAAGTGGCCAAGGTCGCCGGCCGGCTGACTCTCTTCCAGCGCTCGCCGAACTGGATCGTGCCGCGAATGAACCGGCCCTACAGCCACGAGGAGAAGGCCCAATTCCGCGCCCGGCCAGAGCTTATGCAAATGGTTCGGCACGAGATCTTCCACATGGCCGAGGACCGCTTGATCGCCAGACGCAACGGGACCGCGCCGGTCGAAGAGGTTCCGATCCCGCTCGCCCACCTGCACGCCCAGGTCGCCGATCCGGAGTTGCGCGCCAAGCTGACGCCGGACTACGAGGTCGGCTGCAAGCGGGTGCTGATCTCCAATGATTTCTACCCGGCCCTGACCCGCCCGAACGTCGAACTGGTCGTCGACGCCATCGCCCGCATGACGCCGCAGGGCGTCGTCGACGCCACCGGCCGCCTTCACGAGGCCGACGTGGTGATCTACGCCACCGGCTTCGAGACCAAGTCGTTCGCCGGCGAGACGGCGATCAGCGGGCTCGGCGGCGTCACCCTGGCCCAGGCGTGGAAATCGGGCCCCGAGGCCTATCTCGGCATCACAGTCGCCGGCTTTCCCATTCTTTTCATGCTTTACGGACCGAACACGAACCTCGGCCACAACTCGATCATCTACATGATCGAGGCTCAGGTCGGCTATGTGCTGGAAGCCCTGGCGCAGGCTCGCCCGCTTGCCGTCCGCCCCGCGGCGCAGAGCGCCTACAACGAGCAGATCCAGGCCGAGCTCGCCCGCACCCCGTGGGCTGGAAGCTGCACCAGCTGGTACAAGACCCCAGAAGGCAAGATCCTCAACAACTGGCCAGGCTCGGCCCAGGCCTACGCCGAGGCGGTCGGCCGTTTCGACGCGGCCGCCTACGAACCCGCCCGCGCCGCCGAGCCGGCCGAATAGGTCAGCCGAAGACGACGTCGGCCGCGCTTAACGCCGACTTGGCCCCGCCAGCCGCGTAACTGGTCAGGCCGCGCGGACCGCCGCGGCGTCGTCCAGCACCCTCTGCAGGGCCTCGAACAGCCGGCCCACCTCGATCGGCTTGGGGACGAACCCGTCCATGCCGGCGGCCATGTACTCGGCGACCTGATGGGCCATGGCGTTGGCGGTCAGGGCGATGATCGGGGTTCGCTCGCGCCCCTCCAGGGCCTCGCGGCCGCGGATCAGGGCGCAGGCGCTCGGTCCGTCCATGACCGGCATCTGCACATCCATCAGGATTACGTCCCACTCGCCGCTTTCCCAGGCCCGCACCGCTTCCACGCCGTTCTCGACGATGTGGGGATCGACGCCGATCTGATGCAGCAGAGTCTTCAGGACCAGTTGATTTACAGTGTTGTCCTCGGCAGCCAGCACCCGCAGTGCCGAACAGGCGCAGGATTCTATCTGCTGGGCCTCTGCGCTCGGCGGCGTCGGCAGCGCTGCGCTGGCCCCCACCCATATCAGCGGCAGCGTCACCAGGAAGGTCGTTCCCGCCCCGACCTCGCTGCGCGCCTCGATGGCCCCGCCCATCAGCCCGGCCAGCTCGCGGCAGATGGCTAGGCCCAGGCCCGTGCCGCCATAGCGACGGGTGGTCGAGGCGTCAGCCTGCTCGAACTTCTGGAACAACGCCGTCAGGCGATGCGCCGGAATGCCGATCCCAGTGTCGGATACACTGAGCCGCAAGCCCTCGGCGTCTCGATCGACGGTGACCCGCACCTCCCCCTGCTCGGTGAACTTCAGAGCGTTGGAGACGAGATTGTAGAGGATCTGGCGCACGCGGGTGGAATCCCCGCGATAGACGCCCAGCGCCGCCGGCTCGATGCTCAGGGCGAATGACAGGCCCTTTTTGTTGGCGATGGCCGTGAACGCAGCATGCGCCCCACGCGCCAGGGCGGCGACGTCGAAGTCCGCCTCCTCCAGCTCCAGTTTGCCGGCCTCGATCTTCGATAGATCGAGCACGTCGTTGAGGATCGCCAGCAGCGTCTCGCCCGACTGGCGGATCACGTCCAGCCGCTCGCGCTGTATCTCCGACAGCCCATTCTCGGCGGCCATCGCCTGGGCCATGCCCAGCACCCCGTTGAGCGGCGTGCGAATCTCATGGCTCATGGTCGCCAGGAAGGTCGACTTGGCTCGGTTCGCGGCCTCCGCGTCTTCCTTGGCCTGGACCAGTGCGCGCTCGGCGGCCTTGCGTTCGCTGATATTCTGAAGCGCCCCGATCACCCGCAGCGGCCGGCCGCGCTCGTCCGAGATCAGCCGTGTCGAACCCATCGCCCAGACCTCACGGTCGTCGTGGCGGACGAGCCGGTACTCGGGGCTGTAGGGTTCTCCGGTGCGCAGGTGCTCGCGCCACGCCTCTTCGACACGCACTCGGTCGCGCGGGTCGATGGTGCCGAAGATGTCGCGATGTAGTTCGTCGTAGGTCTTCGGCTCGGTGAAGAAGGTGTCCTCGGCGCCGGCCTTGATCAGCTCGCGGCGCTGGTAATCCATCTCGAAGACGTGGATGTCGGCGATCTCCATCGCCAGCATCAGCCGTTGCTCGGAGCGCTCGGTCGCCTCCAGCGCCTCGACCATATCGGTGATGTCGTAGCTCGCGATGATAAGCCCCCCGACTCCGCCGTCGGCCGCGTACCACGGCGCCAGCTCGGCCCGATGCCAGCGAACCGCGCCGCTAGGCTCTATCACCTGGAGACGGTCGGCCTTGATGCTCTCGCCGCAAAGCACGCGGTCGTAGGCTTCCTGCCAGCGCACATAAATGTGCGGAGCCAGTTCCTGGACGGTGCGGCCGTACACGATCTGCTGGTGAAGTTCGAGCGTGCGGATCCAGCGCGGGCTGGCCCCGATCACCCGCATCTCGCGGTCGGTCAGCACCAGGGCGACCGGCATCGCCTCGACGATCGCGGCCAGAGTCGATTGCATCGCGTCGCGCTCTCGGCGGCTCTGCTCGCGGGCACGGCTGGCCTGGGCGCGCACCCATTCGTCGGCGACGAATTCGGCCAGATCACCGAGCCGCCCGGCCAGGGCGCTGTCGAAGGTGCGCGGGGAGTCGCCGAACACCGCCAGCACGCCGGGCGTCGAGCCGTCGGCCAACCGGATCGGAACGCCGACATAGGATCTCAGATAAGGCGGACCGACGACGGACGGGCTGTCGGCAAAGCGAGGATCAAGGTGCGCGTCTTCGATCCACAGCAGCTCGCCGCTGGCCTGCACCAGTTCGGCGGCCTTGTCGCGCTGACGCACGATTTTGGAGTCAGGGTCGCGGCTGCGCCAGACCTCGCCGTCCCTCAGGAAGATGATCTGCGCTTCGAGCGCGCAGAACATGGTTTTGGCGAGCCGCGTGGCGCGGTCGCACACAGCCTGGGAGATCTCCAGGCCAAACGGACGCGACTCGGCCGTGCCGTCCGCCATGCTGATCCCCCCGTTTCATTTTTGATATCAGCGGGATGAGCGTGAGCGACTAAAGTTAAGGCTCGATTGAAGAGGTTGTGGCGAGAGCGGTGCTCAACCGCGCGCGGTCGCCGCCGGCCAAGCCCAGTCGCGAAACTCACGCGGATGGATGAACTCGGGGCGGAACCAGGGGCGTTCGCGGGCGTCGAAGATCGAGCCCAGCCATTCGGCGACCCGCGCTACGCGCCCGGTCTTGGCCGCCTCGCGGTGATGGCAGAGCCAGACCGTGGAACTGGCCAGCGGAGGGATGTCCAGCATCACCAGGTCCGGCGCCACCGCCACGATCGCGGTCGGAATGGCCCCGATGCCTGCGCCGCGCTGAATGGCGTGCAGCATCACAGTCGATGAATTAACGACCATCGCCGGCTCGGCGAGCTCCATGAATGCGGAGGTTTTCGCCCCCCAGCGCCCACGTTTGCTGACCTGGGCGGAGTGATAGATGAACCTGTGGCCCACCGCCGCCTCGATCCGCGTGGGGGCCCCATACGTGTCGAGATACTCACGCGAAGCGAACAGCGCATAATGCAGCGTCGCCAGGGGAGAAGCGGTCAATTCCGGCACGCCGCTGGCGTCCATAAGCTGAATCGAGAGGTCGACCTGACTGTCGACAGGGTTCTCAGGATAGAATCCGCAGTCCAGGCCAAGCTTGATGCTGGGGTTCTCGCGGACGAAATCGGCGACCTCCAGGCCGGTCACGTAGCCGCCGATGCCCTCGGGCATGGCCACCGTCACCTCCCCCGCGTCGCAGGGGAATCGCATATGGCGGTGGAGTCGAAATTTTAGTTCGAAGCGGACTCTGCAGGCGTCTCCTTGGTGTGAGGAGGCGGCGGATTGGAGAG
>NZ_JACIDK010000011.1 GCF_014196295.1 Phenylobacterium haematophilum | reverse complement strand
CACGACACCCTGACGCGGGGTGGAGCAGCCCGGTAGCTCGTCAGGCTCATAACCTGAAGGTCACAGGTTCAAATCCTGTCCCCGCACCCAAGGTTTCAATAGGCCCCCTAGCTCAGCTCGGGGGCTTCTTTGTGTCCGGGCGCCGTCGTCAGGACGCCTCCATCGCCGGCCAGTCCGGCATGGCGAGCTTCACCGGGCGGCCGGCCTCGACGCCTTCAAGGTGCTGCAGGAAGCTGGCGATCCCGGCCGCGCCCTGCATGTAACCTGTCTGGGCCTGGATGAAGTCCGGTCTGTCGCGGTGCTCGGCCTGCCGCCAGAGCCGCCGATCGCCATCGAGTTCGCTGGCTCCCAGGATCACCGCCGCACAGCGCCGGGCCAGATCAAGATAGGCGTCGTCGCCGGTCCGACGGGCCAGCAGCAGTGCGAACTCTCCAACCCCGGCGTCGCCGCAGCATTGGCCGTGATTGTTCCAAAAGCCGGCCGACCGGGCCTCCGGGGCGCCGGCGCCCTCGACGCCCGCGAGCAGCTGGGCGAGCGCCTCGGCCCATTCGGGCTCGCCGGTGACGGCGTGCAATTCGAGCAGCAACCGGCCAGTGCCCGCCGGGCCATGGCAGGCGCCGAGATAGAAGATCGGCTTGCGCGTGTCCTCGTTGTGGCAGACCAGCCGCCCGCTGCCCACCGGGTGGCTGCGGCTCATCGTGTAGCGCGCGGCGGCTACGGCGGCGTCGAGATACCGCGCCTCGCCGGTGGCGCGGTGCAATTGCAGCAGCGCATAGCCGACGCCCGCCCCGCCATGGGCGAAGTTCGGCGCGGTGAACTGAAACGGCATGTCGGCCATCATCTTCCAGCGCAGGCCTTCCGGGGTCGGTTCGGCGACCTCCAACAGCCGCTCGGCCGCGGCGCGGGCCAGCAGCAGGGCTTCAGGATCGAGACCCTCGCGATCGGCATAGAGCAAGGTCAGGACCACGCCGGCCGAGCCGACCGACTGGTCGAAGACTTCGCGGTCGTGGGTAAAGCCGGTGATGTCGCCGAAGGGCGCCGGCTCGATCCAGCCGACGCCGGCCCCGAGCCGCTGGGCCAGTTCGCGGATCTTGCCCAGGCAGAAGGCCGCGCCGTCGCGATAGCGGGTCTCGCCGGTGATCCGCGCCAACTCGCCGAGAACGAACACGTAGCCGCCCCAGCCGGTTGACGAGTTAACCGAGAGGCCCTCGAAGGTCGGCAGCGCCGCCAGGATCTCGTCGCCGGCGTCGATCGCCTTTTCCATCAATTGCGGTTCGCCGGACTGCGCGTACAATTCGAGCAGCAAAAGGATCACCCCGCCGGCCCCATGATAGAGGCTGTGGGCCGGACGGGATTTCGGATGATCGTTGGTGCGCCAGACGGCGCCGGTCCGCTGCGATTCGATGAAGTTCAGCGCTTCGCGCGCCGCCTGTCCGTACCCGGTCATTTCCGCCCGTCCTGTTTTGCGCAAGGCTAGCGGCGCAAGGACCTAGAGGCCAGCGCGGAACACCCAGTGCGGCCACACCTGCTCGGAATGCAGCTTGCGCCTTATGACCAACTCCTCGACCGCCTCGGTGGCGCCAATGCAGGAGGGCGTGTCGGCGTCGTCGTAGACGACATAGCCGCCGCGGGCCATGCGCGGCCAGACCGCGTCCTGGGCGTACTTCACGCCCGAATAGATGTCGCAATCGATATGGGCGAGGCCGAAGATAGGCCGCTCGCGGGCGATCGCCGGGAAGGTGTCTTGGAACAACCCCTTCACCACCACGAGGTTGGTCAGGCCGAGGGCGTCGCGACGCTCGACCAGGGCGTCGTAGGAACTGTCGCCGAAGTCGCCTGGGCCGTGGAGGTCGCGGCCCGCATCGGTCGCCGGCATCCCGGCATAGGTGTCGCAGGCATAGACCTTTGCGCCAGGCGCCACGTCCCAGAGGACGCGGGCCATGAACAGCGCGTTGCCGCCGCGATAAGAGCCGAACTCGATGACGTCCTTGCCGTCCAGACCCGCATAGAACGAGGTCAGGATCAGGAACAGGTTCATCCGCTTGGCCTCCACCATCACCGACCAATGGGCGGAAGCCTCGAGCCCGGCCTGATAGAGCGGATGGTGGGCGACGCGCTCGGCGACCCCGGCGTGCATCAGGCCCCAGCCGCGCTGGTAGCCGTCGTGGGCCGATCGGCCACGGGCGATGGTCCGCGGTGTGCCGATCTCAGGTAGAGGGACAGCGGTCATACGCCTATTGCTAGGAGGCTTTCGTCGGCTCGGCAATCGCCGTTCGGCGAGCTAGGCCGTGGCGGTCTCGTAGCTGCGCCAGGCGCTTTCGCAGCGCTTGGCCCGCGAGGCGCGGCGCAAATCGTCCAGGCGCGCCTCGAGCTTGGCCGATGCGGCGGGAGCGGCGGCGCCGAGCGAGGCGGGGAAGAGGTAGGCCTGGGCTGTTTCGCCGCCGCGCGCTAGCGGCTGGCGGCGGGCGCCGGAGACCACCGCGCGTTCCGTGAGCGCCA
The DNA here is from genome assembly GCF_014196295.1 of Phenylobacterium haematophilum. GTDB lineage: Bacteria > Pseudomonadota > Alphaproteobacteria > Caulobacterales > Caulobacteraceae > Phenylobacterium > Phenylobacterium haematophilum. Next base: position 53,748 of record NZ_JACIDK010000011.1, on the reverse strand, counting down.
ATTGAGCGGCGATTTCGCGACAGGACAGATGAGTGTAGTCGGTGCGCGGGACGGTAGCGGCCGTCCGCTGAGTATCGGTTGTCGCGCAGGCCGACAGCAAAGCTGCCGCGGCGATCGGCAGGACCGCGCCTCTCATTCCTGGAGCCCTCCCTGAAGGGTCGTTGTTTCGAAGACTTTGGCACGGCGGCGGCAAATGTCTTCAGCGAACGTGCGCCAGGCGAGCGACTTCACGGAAACGCGCACTCAAGGCGCCGCCGATACCGGCTGGAACCGCGCAGGATTGTCGTTTTCTTGAGCGCGGAACGGGCCTATATGTGGCTTTGCTTGATTGCACCGCCCGGCCGAAAGGCCGGGCGCCGTCATTTTGGAAAGACCGTCATGACCGAGATTCTGATGCCGAAGGCGACCGCTGTCTGGCTGGTCGACAACACCTCGCTGACCTTCGATCAGATCGCCGACTTCTGCGGCCTGCATCCCCTGGAAGTGAAGGGCATCGCCGATGGCGAAGTGGCGCGCGACATCCGCGGCGCCGACCCGATCGCCAACGGCCAGCTGTCGCGCGAGGAGCTGGACAAGGCTCAGAGCAACGACAAGTACCGCATGAAGGCGCAGAAGAGCCGCCACGCCGAGCTGCTGAAGCCGGTGAAGAAGGCCCCGCGCTACACGCCGGTCTCGCGCCGCCAGGACCGCCCGGACGCCATCGCCTGGTTCATCCGCAACCACCCCGAAGTGGCTGACAGCCAGATCGCCCGCCTGCTGGGCACCACCAAGGCCACCATCGACCAGGTCCGCAACCGCAGCCACTGGAACTCGGCCAACATCAAGCCGGTCGACCCGGTGACGCTTGGCCTGGCGACCCAGATGGAACTGGACGCCGTGGTCAAGAAGGCCGCGGACAAGAAGGCCAAGGACGACGCCCGTCGCGGCATCGTCGACGGCCCGACCCTGGAACCGGCCTCGGAGACCGGCGCGTTCGGCGGCGTCGCCGAGCGGGACGATCAGCCCTACGTGGCCGAACAGCCGCACTTCGACGACGAGGACGGCGAAGAGGACTAGGGATAAGGGAAGGGGTGGCGCGGCTGCCCCTTTCACCTGCGCCGGCTGGATGCCGACGCGCGCAGGCGACCCCGCCGATCGCCTCCGGGGACCCGTGGAAACGATCGATCAGGGTCGACTGGCGTCCGTCCCCCGCCCGCACGGACGAGGAGCAAACCGTCCCTAGTGCGCTTGCGCGCCGAGGGCTTCGATCTCCTCCTTGAGCTTAAGCTTCTTGAGCTTCAGTTCCTTCAACTTGGTGGCGTCGGCGGCCGGCCTATTCGTTTCTTCCTCGATCATCCGATCCAAATTTTGGTGACGGAAGCCAAGTTCACGGATACGGGCTTCGACGGCCATGACGTGTCATCTCCTTGTCGAACTACTGTCACGGCCAGTGAACACCCGCTGGTCTGGCCTGTCAGATCACATATGTTTGCAGTGGGCTGGACCGCGCCCACGCCTTGAAACCGGGCTCGGAGATACGAGGGCATGAGCACACCTGCGCGCCTGGTGGTGGGCGTCTCGGGCGCCAGCGGCGTCGTCTACGGCCTGCGCGCGCTCGATGCGTGCCGGGACCTTGGGGTGCAGAGCCACCTGATCTTCTCGAAGGCCGCGGCCCTGACGTTGGCCCAGGAGACCGGGCTCAGCGTCGCCGACGTGAATGCGCGCGCCGACGTGCCGCACAAGGTCGGCGACGTCGGCGCGGCGATCTCGTCGGGATCGTTCCCGACGCTGGGCATGATCATCGCGCCCTGCTCGGTGCGCACGATGAGCGAGATCGCCACGGGCGTGACCTCTTCGCTGCTGACCCGCGCCGCCGACGTGACCCTGAAGGAGCGTCGCCCGCTTGTGCTGATGGTGCGGGAGACGCCGCTGCATCTGGGGCACCTGCGCACCATGGTGCGGCTGGCTGAGATGGGGGCAGTGATCGCTCCGCCGCTGCCGGCCTTTTACGCCAAGCCGACGAGCTTGGAGGAGATGGTCGACCAGTCGGTCGGGCGCGCGCTCGATCTGTTCGGCCTGTCCTGGACGCCGGTGAAGCGCTGGGGCCTGGATCTCAAGCCTCTGACCGGGGAGGGCTGACGTTGTCGTTGTGGGGCTGGACGCTGGAGGCCTATGCACGCCCGGGCGTGCCGGAGGTCTGCCTGGAGTTGCAGGACGCCTACGGGCAGAACACCTCCTACCTGCTATGGGCGGTGTGGGCGGAGGGGGCGGACGCCGCGACCCTGCAGGCGGCGGCGTCGGCTGGCCGCTCCTGGGACGAGGCGGTGCTCAAGCCGGTGCGCGCTGTGCGCCGCACGCTCAAGGCGCCGTTCGAGGCCGTCGCCGACGGTGCACGTGAGGGCCTGCGCGAGGACGTGAAGGCCGCCGAGCTGCGCGCCGAGCGTGTGCTGATGGAAGCCTTGGAGGCGATGAGCGAACACCGGCGCGGCGGACAGCCGGCCCTGGCGGCGCTGCAAGCTGCTTCGCGCGCCTGGGGAGCGCCCGCGCCGGACGAGGTGCTGGCTCGCCTGGCGCGCGCCCTGGGCTAGGTCGTTAACCGCCGCCGTGGCATAGAATGCGCCGTGACGTGGGGCCGCTAGCGTATGAACGACGACGACAGGAACGATCCCGAGGCGCGGCTGGCCGCACGCCTGCACCTGCTGACTCAGGAGCACGCCGATCTGGGCGTTGCCGTTGAGGCCATCGGCCAGGCGCCGGTGCCTGACATGATGGTCATCGCCCGCCTGAAGCGGAAGAAGCTGGCCCTGAAGGACGAAATCGAGCGTCTGAAGGATCAGCAGACGCCCGACATCATCGCCTAGGCCCGCAAGCGCGGGCCGGCGCTCGTCACCCCATCTTGAAGGCGCAGAACTTGTTGCCGTCCAGGTCGCGGAAATAGGCGCCGTAGAAGGTGGGCAGCCGCTTCCCAGGCTGGCCGTCGCACGTGCCGCCAGCGGCCAGCGCCGCGGCGTGGACCTGGTCGACGACTTCGGGCGAGGGGCAGGCCAGGGCGACCATCATGCCGTTTCCGCTGGTGGCCTTCTCGCCGTCATAGGGCTTGCAGACCGCCAGGGCGCCGGCGCCCGGCGCGCCATAGAACTGGATGCGGTCCATGCCGAAGGACCGCGCGACGCCGAGCGGCGCCAGAACGGCGTCGAAGAACGCCTTGGATTTCTCGAAATCGTTCGCGCCGACAGTGGTGTAGCCGATCATGGTGTTTCCCCTTTGGTGGTTTTCGCTGACGGCTTCATAGCAACCTGACGCGAGGGTCACCGAAGGAAAACAGAGGCTCAGCGCCGAGCGAACCCGCGCGCCTCGCGCTTGCGGATGAACATGGCTGCGTCGGCCTCGGCGACCAGCGCTTCGGCGGTGAGTTCGGGCGAGATCTCGCGCACGCCGAACGAGATGTGCAGGGGCGCGGTCCATTCGCCGAACCGGATGGGCGTGGCCTCGATGGCCTCGGCGAGCGAGCGGGCCTTGGCTTCGGCGGTCTGGCGGTCGGCCTGCGCCAGGATGACCCCGAACTCGTCGCCCCCCATGCGCCCGACGACGTCGCTGTCGCGGACATTGGCGGCCAGCCGCTCGGCCACCGCACAAAGGCAGGCGTCGCCCGCGGCATGGCCGTAGCGATCATTCACCGCCTTGAAGCCGTCGAGGTCGAAGTAGACCAGGCTGGCGGGCGAGCCGTAGCGCTGGGCGAAGGTGCGGATGCGGCCCAGCTCGCGCACGAAGGCGCGGCGGTTGAGCAGCGGCGTCAACGGGTCGCGATCGGCCAATCCCTCGACCTCGCGCAGCTTGGCCTTGAGGCGCGACACCTCGCCGCGCAGATCGTCGACCTCGGTCAGCAGCGTCGCCAGCGCGCTCTGGACGGCCGGGGTCAGATCAGCCTCGCCGAGGCCCAGGAATGCGGTCTTGTCGATCGGTGCGGCTGCGGCGGCGGTCGCTTGAGCGCCGGCGTGAACCAACGCCCGCTTGCGGATCGCCGAGAAGGGTTCGGTGCGCGCGCCGGTGATCTTCATTGAGCCTCTCGCCCACCTCCAGAATCGGCAGGGAACCTTAAGCGTCGAGAATCCTGAACGTCCTTGGTTGCGGGCGCAAGGCCGGCGCCTATACTCCGCGCCTTTCCGAGAGAAGGGGCACGTCGGAATGAGCGTAGGCAAGGCGCAAGTCGCCATCATCATGGGCAGCCGGTCGGACTGGCCGACCATGAAGGCGGCCGCCGACAGTCTCGACGCCCTGGGCGTGGCCTACGAGGCCAAGGTGGTCTCGGCGCACCGCACGCCCGATCGGATGTACGACTTCGCCAAGGGCGCCAAGGCGGCCGGCTTCAAGGTGATCATCGCCGGGGCTGGCGGCGCAGCCCACCTGCCCGGCATGACCGCCTCGCTGACCGAACTGCCGGTGCTGGGCGTGCCGGTGGAATCCAAGGCGCTGAAGGGCATGGATTCGTTGATGTCGATCGTGCAGATGCCCGGCGGCATCCCGGTCGCCACCCTGGCCATCGGCGAGCCGGGCGCGAAGAACGCCGGCCTTCTTGCCGCCCAGATCCTGGCGCTCTCCGATGAGGCGCTAGCCCAGCGGCTGGCCGACTTCCGCGCCCGCAACACCGCCGGCGTCGCCGAAACCGTCGAAGACTGAGAATTCGCATGACCGCCTCTCCTCTGCCCCCCGGCTCGACGATCGGGATTCTCGGCGGGGGTCAGCTCGGCCGAATGTTGGCGCTGGCCGCCGGGCGGCTGGGCTTCGACGTCGCCATCCTCGATCCTGAGCCGAACGGCCCGGCCAGCCGCGTCGCCGCCCACACCGTCGTCGGGGCCTATGACGATCCGGAAGCCCTGGCGGAGCTGGCGAAGCTGGCCGACGTCGTCACCTATGAGTTTGAGAACGTCCCGGCCATCGCGGTCGAGAAGCTGACCGAACTCGGGGCGCCGGTCGCACCTGGCGCGCGGGCGCTGGCCGTGGCCCAGGATCGGGTGGAGGAGAAGACCTTCCTCAACGGCGCGGGCGCGCCGACCGTCGCCTTCATCGCCGCCGACGATGGCGAGTCCGCTCGCGAAGCGGTCGCCGCCCTGGGCGCGCCGGCGCTGATGAAGACGCGCCGCGAGGGCTATGACGGCAAGGGCCAGATGTGGGTCGAGCACGCCGCCGACGCGCCCGAGGCGTTCAACAAGGTCGGCGCCAAGCCCGTGATCCTGGAAGCCCCAGCCGATTTCGTGCGCGAGCTGTCGGTGATCGCCGCCCGCGGCCGCGATGGCGAGATCGCCGTCTATCCGATGGCCGAGAACCATCACGAGAAGGGCGTGCTGCGCCGCTCGTTCGCCCCGGCCGAGGTCAGCAAGGAGATGGCCGGCCAGGCCGAGCGCATCGCCGCCCAGGTCCTGACGGCGCTCGACTATGTCGGGGTGATCGGAATCGAGCTGTTCGAGCTCAAGGACGGCAAGCTGCTGGTCAATGAGATCGCGCCAAGGGTGCACAACACCGGGCACTGGACGATGGACGGCTGCGAGGTCGACCAGTTCGAGCAGCACATCCGCGCCGTGGCCGGCTGGCCGCTGGGCCCGACCCACGCCCACGCCAAGGTCGAGATGCTGAACCTGCTGGGCAAGGAAGCCGACGGCTGGGCCAAGTTGGCCGGCGAGCCGGAAACCCGCGTCCACCTCTACGGCAAGCGGGACGCCAAGCCGGGCCGCAAGATGGGCCACGTGAACCGGCTGAAGCCGCTCTAAGTCCCGCTCATCCCCGCGAAGGCGGGGACCCAAGCTGAATCTCTGACTTCGGCGAGGCCCGATGGATCCCCGCCTGCGCGGGGATGAGCGGAGTCATCAGGCTTCGGCCGGGATCGCCGACAGCGCCTCTTCCAGTTCCAGGAAGCTCGGCTGCGCGCCCGAAGGCACGCTGCCCCGGCCGATCTCGACCGAGATCTGCGCGGCGTTGCCGTGCAGATGCGCGACCAGCACCGACTGGATGATCTTGTAGAAGGAGCCTTCCTCCTCGGTGATTTCCTTCAGGCGCGCGGCGATCGGGCCGACCAGGCCGTAGGCCAGGAACACGCCGAGGAAGGTGCCGACGAGGGCGCCGCCGATCATGCCGCCCAGCACTTCCGGCGGCTCGGTGATCGAGCCCATGGTCTTGATGACACCGAGCACGGCCGCGACGATGCCGAGGGCCGGCAGGGCGTCGGCGAGGTTCTGCAGCGCGCCGGCCGGGGCCAGCGCTTCGTGGTGGTGCTTCTCCAGCTGCTTTTCCATGGCGTCCTCGACCTGGTGCGGGTCCTCGAGGTTCATGGTCATCATCCGCAGGGTGTCGCAGATGAAGTCGATGGCGAAATGGTCCTTCATGATCTTCGGGAAGCGCGAGAAGATCGTGCTCTCCTTCGGATTTTCGATGTGGCTTTCCAGGGCGATGACGCCCTTGGACTTCATGGTCTTGGTCAGCAGGAACAGCAGAGACAGCAGGTCGCGGTAGTCGGATGCCTTCCACTTCGGGCCGGCGAACACCTTGCCGAACCCGCCGAGCGAGCCCTTGATCACGGGGACCGAGTTCGAGATCAGGAAGGCCGCCACGCCGGCGCCGCCGATGGCCATCATTTCGTGGGGCAGGGCGTGCATGATCACGCCCATGTTGCCGCCCGAGATGATGTAGCTGCCGAACACCAGCGCGAAGAGCAGCACGATGCCGATAATCTGAAACATAGGAAGACGCAGTCCCCGCGGAATTCAGCGCGGAGCATGGCTGTTAATGCTTAATGCCCGGTGTGCGCGGCCCTTGTGCGCTTTGAGGTTTGCGCATCCCGTCGGCTCGGCTTAACAGCCCCCCATGCCCAAGTCCGCCGAAGAGCAGGAAGGCCTGCCCAAGAAGACGTTCGCCATCATCTTCGGCGTGTCGTTGGTTACCGCCATGGGGAATACCGGGATGATCTCGGTGCTTCCGGCGATCGGACGATCTATCGGCATCCCCGATCCGATGGTGGCGGCGATCTTCTCGCTGTCGGCGCTGCTCTGGGCCTTTTCGTCGCCATGGTGGGCGCGCGCATCCGACCGTCACGGGCGCAAGCCGCTGATGTTGATCGGGCTTTCGGGCTTCATGTTCTCGATGATCGCCTGCGCCCTGGTGGTGCTGGCCGGGCTGCACAAGCTGGCGGCGCCGATGGTGATCTTCGTCTGCTTCCTGTTCGCCCGGGCGCTGTTCGGTCTCTTCGGCGCGGCCTCCAACCCGGCGACCCAGGCCTACGTGGCCGAGCACACGCCCCCCGAAAAGCGCACGCAGTCGATGTCCAGCCTGGCCGGCGCGTTCGGCCTCGGCACCGTCATCGGGCCGTTCGTCGCGCCGCTGTTCGTGCTGCCGTTCGTCGGGCTGTCGGGTCCGATGCTCGGCTTCGCCCTTCTGGCGGGCGTCATGCTGTTCGTGGTCTGGAAGTTCCTGCCGGAAAGCAAGCACATGCCGGTGGCGCCGTTGAAGGCCGCGATCGCCAAGGACGCCACCGGCGGCGACGCGACCAAGGAAAAGCCGATGTGGCGCGATCCGCGCGTCACGCCGTTCCTGATCTATGGGTTCATCGTCGCGGTCTGCCAGACCGCGCAGGGCCAGACCCTGGGCTTCCTGATCATCGACAAGCTCCAGCTGTCGCCGCTCCAGGCGCAGGGCTTCATCGCCATCGCCATGATGTTCGGCGCCATGGCCGGCCTGCTGGCGCAGTGGGGCATCATCCGGATGTTCGAGATGACCCCCCGCCAGCTGCTGCGCTGGGGCGTGGCCGTGGCCGCGATCGGCAACGTCATCGTCGCCCTGCAGCCGACCTATGGCGCGGTCGTGGCCGGCTATGCGATTTCAAGCCTTGGGTTCGGCCTGGCGCGCCCGGGCTTCACGGCCGGCTCGTCGCTCGCGGTCGGCATGCACGAGCAGGCGAGGGTCGCCGGCGCCATCGCCGCCGTGAACGGGGTCAACGTCGTGCTCGCCCCGTTCTTCGTCTGGCTCTACGAGCGGGTCGCCCCGGCGCCGTTCGTGCTGTGCGGCGTCCTGATGCTGCTGATGCTGATCTACGCCTTCCGCAACGAGCAACTGCGCAACGCCCACCCGCAGCCGGCCACCCGCGCCGACGCCGCCATGGCGACCCTGGAGAAGAGCGACGAGGGCGGGGTCTAGGCCGCCGCCCTCAGTTCGGCAGCGCGCCGGCCTCGACGTTCAGCCGCCGCACCATCTCCATCGACAGATAGCCGTCGGCGATCAGGCCGCGCGACTTCTGCCAGGCGCGCAGCGCGGTACGGGTGTTCACCCCCACCACCCCGTCCGGCGAGCCCGGATTGAAGCCGAGCTTGGCCAGGGCGGTCTGGGCTCCGATGCGGTCGCTGATCGCCAGCGGCGTCTCGACCGGCCAGGGCTTCACCAGCGGCGCGCCGCCGGCGAAGGCGTCGGCCAGCAGGCCGATGCCCAGGGCGTAGGCCGTGGAGTTGTTGTACTTGCGGATCGCAAAGTGGTTCGGGAACAGCAGGAAGATCGGGCCGCTCGCGCCGGCCGGGGCGACAAGCTGCGCGGGGGCCTGCTCGGCGGCTTTCCAGGGGCCTCCGTCGGCCGGCTTGACGCCCAGGGCCTCCCAGTAGGCCGGAGCCTCCTTGGGGCCTTCGGTGAGGCTGTAGTCGAAGCCGGCGGGCAGGACGACTTCCCGCGCCCAGGCTTGGTCGCGGACCCAGCCGCCCTTGGCCAGCAGGTTCGCGGCCGAGGCCAGGGCGTCGTTGGGCGAGCCCCAGATGTCGCGCCGGCCGTCGCCGTCGCCGTCCACCGCGGTCGAGATGAAGTTGGAGGGCAGGAACTGGGTCTGGCCCATGGCGCCGGCCCAGGAGCCCTTGAGCTGAGCGCGGCTGGCTTCGCCTGACTGGATGATCTTCAGGGTGGCGATCAGTTCGCCCTCGGCCCAGCCGCGGCGGCGGCCGTGATAGGCCAGGCTGGACATCGAGCGGACGACGTCGAAGTCGCCCTGCACGGCCCCGAAGGCGCTCTCCATGGCCCACACGGCGATCAGGATGTCGCGCGGCACGCCGAAGCGCTGTTCGATCCCTGGCCAGAACGGCAGGTCGTTGCGATAGCGCTGGCCGCGGGCGATACGGTCGGCGCTGATCACGCCCTTCACGTAGTCGCCGATCGGCTTGGAGAATTCGGGCTGGGCGGAATCCAGGCTGATCACCCGCGGATTGGGCGTCAGGCCGGCCATTTCGCGGTCCACGAGCGCGCCGGGCAGCCCCGCAGCGATGGCGCGGCCGCGGAAATCGCTGCGCCAAGCGTCGTAGCCCGCGTCGCCCGAGGTCGCCGGGGGCGCAGGCGCAATCGGCTGCGTCGCGGGCGGAACCTCAGGCTGGGCTGGCGGCGCGGTGTGCGTCGGCGGCGGCGGGGCGGGACCGGCGCAGCCGGCGAGGAGCAAGACAAGAAACAGGCGACGGTCCATAAGGAGCAGCCTAGCGGTGCCCCGTGCGGGCCTCAATCACAAGGCCGCGAGGCGGACGCGACCATCTCGACGCCGCTGCGGCGTTGACTCTTGGAGCCCCTGCCCGTATACGCGCCCGCTCTGTAGATAACCCGCCGGACCCGGTCCGGAGCCTTGAGATAGGTCCATGAAGGTCAGAAGCTCGCTTAAGTCGCTCAAGACTCGCCACCGCGACTGCAAGCTCGTGCGTCGCAAGGGCGTGGTCTACGTCATCAACAAGACCGACCCGCGCTTCAAAGCCAAGCAAGGCTGAGGCGAGGAGGATGGCTCCCAAGGCCGTCCTCTGGGACATCGGTAATGTGATCGTGCGTTGGAATCCGCGCACGCTTTACCAAGAGATTTTCAAGGAACCGGCCGAATGCGACCGGTTCCTTTCTCATGTCTGCAACATGACATGGCATGTCGCCCACGACCTCGGGGTGACCTTCGCAGACAATCGCGCGCCGCTGCTCGAGCAATTTCCTCAATACGCCGACGCCATCCACGCCTGGGAGACCCGGTGGTGGGACATGTTCTCTGGGCCGATCCCCGAGACCGAGGCGGCGATCGAGGCCCTGCACGCCGCGGGAGTGCCGCAGTACGGCGTGACCAACATGTCGCATGAGACCTTTCCGGGGACCGTGGCCATGAGCCCGGCCTTCAAGCGGCTGGCCGATTATGTGGTCTCGGCCCACGTGGGGCTGCTGAAGCCGGATCCGGCGTTCTACGCGCGGGCCTGCGATCAGTTCGGGCTGGCGCCGGCCGACGTGCTGTTCTTCGACGACTCCGCGGCGAACATCGCCAGCGCCCGCGAGTTCGGCTTCGACGTCCATCATTTCACTGATCCGGCGGGCGTTCGTCCGGCGCTCGAGGCCCGCGGCCTGCTCTAGGGCGCTTCAGGGGCGCAACACCGCCGCGCGTCCAGCGGCGCTTCAACCGTTCCTGACGAACTCGAGAAATTCCTGCCGGGTGCGCGGGTCATCGCGGATCACGCCGGTCAGGCTGCTGGTCGTCAGGCGTGAGCCCGGCGTGTTCACCCCCCGCATCGTCATGCAGCTGTGCTCGGAGACGATGACCACGCCGACGCCCCGCGGCTGCAGGATGTCGTGGATGGCGCCGGCGATCTCGGAGGTCAGCTTCTCCTGAATCTGCAGACGCCGGGCGAAGCCGTGCACCACCCGCGCCAGCTTGGAGATCCCGACCACCCGGTCGGACGGCAGGTAGCCCACGTGCGCCTTGCCCAGGAACGGCAGCATGTGATGCTCGCAGAAGCTGACCACACGTATATCGCGCAGCACCACCAGCTCGTCATAGCCCGCCACCTCCTCGAAGGTGCGCTCCAGATATTCGCGCGGGTCGCTCTCGTAGCCGGAGAACAGCTCCTCGTAGGCGCGGACCACGCGGCCGGGGGTTTCGAGCAAGCCCTCACGGTCGGGATCGTCGCCGGCCCACTCGATCAGGGTGCGGACCGCGGCTTCGGCCTCGCTGCGGCTCGGACGGGTGCGTGATGGGGTCATGGCGAAACTCCGCGTCGATCCGTCTCAACGGTCGGCCAAGGCGAAGGTTCAGCAGGGCGGATGACAGGGGCCGGCCGCCCCGCTAGTTTCCGCCGCCTTTCCGCAAACCTCGAGCTGTGAGACGCTTAAGCCTATGTCCGACGACAATTCCCACGGCGACATCCTGAACCAGGCCGCCCAGGGCCAGCTCAAGAGCATCATCGAGCGCATCGAGCGCCTCGAGCAGGAGAAGACCGAGATCGCCGAGCAGATCAAAGAGGTCTTCGCCGAGGCCAAGGGCAACGGCTTCGACGTCAAGGTGCTGCGCAAGGTGGTCCGCATCCGCAAGCAGGACCGCGCCAAGCGGCTGGAGGAAGAGGCGATCCTCGACCTCTATCTCTCGGCCATCGGAGAGATTTGAAGCGGTCTCCGCCAGACCGGAAGGCGCAGGCCAAGCGGGCCGCGCTGAATGCACTGAAGCGCGTCCGCCGCCAGGCGGACCGCGCCGAAGTGAAGCTCTCCGACTGGGAGGGGGAGTTCCTCGGCTCGGTCGAGGACCGCGTGAAGACCTACGGCCGCGCCTTCGGCGACCCTGAAAAGGGCGGCGCGGGCGAGGCGCTCTCGGTCATGCAGACCGTGAAGCTGAAGGAGATCGCCGCCAAGGCGAAGGGCGAGAAGAAGCCCTTCCGGCGGCGACCCAAACCGTATTCGGAAGACTGAGCAGCCAAAATCCGCTCATCCCCGTGAAGGCGGGGATCCATACGGAGTGTCCGGGGCCGAGGCGCCTTGGGTCCCCGCCTTCGCGGGGACGAGCGGCGTACTCTAGGCCACCGCGCTGGCGTCGTCCTCACCGCCGGCGCCCTTGACCGCGTCTTCCAGGCCCTGTTCGCGAACCTTGCGATAAAGGGTCGAGCGGCCGATGCCGAGGCGGCGGGCCACCTCGCTCATGTGGCCGGCATAGATCTCGATGGCCAGCGCGATCAGGTCGCGCTCGATCTCCTCCAGCGTCCGCAGATGTCCGCGGTGGTCGAGGATGCGCACCGGCGCGTCTGCCGGCATTTCGGCGACCAGCTGCTCGGCGGTGGGCAGGCTGACCGGCCGCTGGCTGGCGACCGCTTCGACCGCCTCCGGCGGCGGGGCGGCGACGCCCGAGATGGCCGGGAAGTCGAACGGCTGCAGATAGGGCGCGTCGGCTAGTACGATGGCGCGATAAACTGCGTTCTCCAGCTGGCGCACGTTGCCGGGCCAGTCATAGCTGGTGAGGAACGCCAGGGTCTCGGCCGAGGCGCCGACGACGCTCTTGCCCTCTTCGACGTTGAAGCGGCGGATGAAGTGGTCGACCAGGGCCGGGATGTCTTCGCGCCGCTCGCGCAGGGGCGGGGCCTCGATCGGGAAGACGTTCAGGCGATAGAAGAGGTCCTCGCGGAACAGGCCTTCCTTCACCGCTTGCGCCGGGTCGCGGTTGGTCGCCGAGACGATCCGCACGTCGACCTTCACCGAGCGCTTGGAGCCGACCGGGTCGATCTCGCTTTCCTGCAGAGCGCGCAGCAACTTGACCTGCATGTCGAGCGGCAGTTCGCCGACCTCGTCGAGGAACAGGGTCCCGCCGTTGGCCTCCTGGAACTTGCCCAGGTGCTTGTCGGTCGCGCCGGTGAAGCTGCCCTTCTCGTGGCCGAACAGGATGCTCTCGACCAGGTTCTCGGGCAGGGCGCCGCAGTTGACGGCGACGAACGGCTTGCCGGCGCGGTCGGAGGAGCCGTGCACCGCGCGCGCGATCACTTCCTTGCCGACCCCGCTCTCGCCGGTGATCAGGATCGGGATGGACGACTTGGCCGCGCGCTCGCCCATACGCTTGACCATGGTCATGGCCGGCGAGTTGCCGACCATGTCGGCGAAGCTGGTGCGGCCGGTGGCGTGTTTCTTCAGCCGGTCGACCTCGCCCTTCAGGGCGCCCATCGACAACGCATTGCGGATCGAGACGATGATCCGTTCAGGGCTGGCCGGCTTGATGAAGAAGTCGCTGGCCCCGGCCTGCATGGCCTGGACCACGGTGTCGATGCCGCCGGTGGCGGTCAGCACGATCACCGGCTGAGAGAAGTTGCGCGCACGCATCTCCTTCAGGGTGTCCTGGCCGCTCATGCCGGGCATGACGAGGTCGAGCAGAACGATGTCCGTCGAGGCGCCCGTCTGCAGGCGCGCGATCGCCGCGTCGCCGTTCTCGGCATGGGCCACGGCGAAGCCTTCGCGTTCCAGCACGGCTTGGATCAGCCGGCGCTGCGTCGGGTCGTCATCGACGACAAGGACCGTCTTGGTCATTTGAAACACCCACACCTGGAATCGGACGCTCGTTTCGCCGATGGCTTGGTCGAACGAGGCTCTTGTTGGCCCGGATTGATACATGGGCGGGGTAAAGGCCGGGTTTCGGAGTCCTGAGTCGGGGGTTAACGGCCCGATGGCGAGGTTCCAGCTCCCGACTTCCGGATAACCCGGTTCTGTGTTCAGCTTCTTCTGGGACTCGTCTGACGCGTACTCGCGAGTGGGTAGGAGTGGGCTGAGTTGAACCTTCGCACCTTCCTGAACGAACTGAAGACGCGCAACGTCGTACGCGTGGCCGGGGTCTACACGGTCACCGCGTGGGGCATATTCCAGGTCGCCAGGACGGTGTTCGAAACCTTCGAGCTGCCCAAGTGGCTGTCGGTCGCCACCCTCATGCTGTTCGCCGTGGGCTTGCCGCTGACCTTGCTGCTCACCTGGGCGTTCGAGCTGGGGCCGGATGGAACCATCCGCCGGACGCGGGCCACGGGCGACGATGCGCCCAAGCGCATGAACTGGATGGACTGGACCGCGCTGGCCGCGATCGGCGCCGGGGTGGTGATTTTCATCGCCAGCACGGTCGGCCTGGCCGGCTCGCTGCGCGGCGGCGAGGGGCCGAGCCTGGCGGCCGCCCCCAGCAAGTCGGTGGCCGTGCTGCCGTTCGCCAATTTCAGCGCCGCCAAGGATTCCGAGTATTTCGCCGACGGCCTGACCGAGGAGGTCACCAACAGCCTGGCCCAGGTGCCGGACCTCAAGGTCGCCGGCCGCACCTCGGCCTTCTATTTCAAGGGCAAGAACGAGGACATCCGCGAGATCGGCAAGAAGCTGAACGTCGCCCACGTGGTCGAAGGCAGCGTGCGGCGCTCGGGCGACCGGCTACGGGTCACCTGCCAGCTGGTCAGCGTCAAGAACGGCTTCCACCTGTGGTCGGAGACCTACGACAGGCCGATGAACGACGCCTTCGCGATCCAGACCGAGATCGCCGACGGCGTGGCCGCCGCGCTCAAGGTCGAGTTGCGCGCCGGCGGCGACGCGGCGGTCGCGCGCCAGGCGCAGCGCGACCCGGAGGCCTACCGCCTGGAGGTCGTCGCCAAGGGGCAACTGCGTCGACGCGGCAAGGACCACGTCATGGCGGCTCAAGCGATCTATCGCCGCCTGATCGACATGGAACCGAACAACGCCGACGTCCGGGCGGCCTACGCCTACACCACCGCTTACCTCGCCCAGAACCACCTGGAAGGCGACTTCATGCCGGCCGTGCGCAGCGCTGAGGAGCAGATCGCCCAGGCGCTCAAGCTCGACCCGCAATCCTCGTCCGCCTACCTCGCCAAAGGCATGGTCGCGGCGGTCCGGTTCATCCGCGAAGGCTCGGCCCAGGCCGAGGCCGACGCTGAGGCGGCCTACAAGCGCGCCGTCGATCTGGCCCCGCGCGATCCGGAGGTGCTCAGCCTCTATGGCGACTTCCTCGCCCCCCGGCGGCCGCAGGAGGCGGTGACATATCTGCGCCGGGCTCTGGACGTCGATCCCCTCGACCGCATCGCCAATAACGCCCTGGCCGGATCGCTGGCGGCCACGGGCCGTCTGGACGAAGCCGAGCAGCGGCTGCGCTCCAATATCGAGCTGTTTCCCGAGTTCATCGACGCAAAGGAACAGCTCGGCGACGTGCTGATCGAGCAGGGTCGCCTGGACCAGGCGGTGGTGTGGTATCGCATGGCGGCCGAGCCGCTGACCGATCCGGCCTCGTCGATCCAACTCGCCAACCTCTATTACAATCTCGGCCTGCCGACGGAGGCGGACCGCGCCCTGACCCCTTGGGCCGATCACCCGGTGGTCGGTCCTGTGGCCCAGGCCGTGCGGCTGATCATCGCCGGCGACTTCAACGGCCTGGCGACCCTGTCCCGGGGCAAGCTGGCAGAAGCGGAGGCCGATCCGCTCTGGCGCAGCGGACTGGCGCTCGCGTCATCGCAACTGGGGCAATACGACCAGGCGCGGGCCGAGTGGCTGGTGATGTCGCCGGAGCTGTTCGCGCCGTCACCCAAGGTCTCCACGCGCCTCGCCAACGAGGCAGTCGATGCGGCCTATGTGATCGACCGCACCGGCGACAAGGGCCAGGCGCGGCGCATCCTGCTGGCCGTGCTGGCGGCCACCGAGCCGAAGCCCGGCCTGCGCCAGCCCAACCGGCGGCGGATCGCGCGGGTGAAGGCTTATGTGATGCTGGAGGACCGGGACCGCGCCTTGGCCGAACTGCGCGCGGCGATCGACAGCGGCTATCGCTCCCTCTACGACCTAGATCTGTTCACCCGGCTCGACGCCTATCCGATGATGGCGCCGATCCGCTCCGACCCGCGATTCCGGGCGATGATCCGCGAGGTCGAGGCGGACAATCGCCAGATGCGCGAGGCCCTGCAGTCCAGCGCCCCGCCCGTCAGCCCGCCGCCGCGCCGCTCCTAGGTCAGTCAATTCGCGGTGGCGGCCTGGTCGCCGCCCCGCAGCTCGACGCCCCATTGGGGCGCTTCTCGCCTAGCCGTTTTCGAATGGCTGAGGTGCGGATTTGCGCGTTGCGCGGAAGGCCGCCAAGCTGGACCTTGGCGGTCTGGTCCACCGGAGCCACGCGCCATGTTTGTCGGTCACTACGCTGCTTCCCTCGCCGCCAAGGCCATCAAGCCGCGTGCTCCGCTCTGGACCTATGTGATCGCCGCCCAGGCCATCGACATCGGTTGGGGCGCGCTGGTCATGTCCGGCGTGGAAAAGGTGCGCATCGATCCCAGCCTGCCGGGCAGCGCGCTTGACCTCTACCACATGCCCTTCACCCACAGCCTGCCAGCGGTGGTGCTGTGGTCGCTGGCGGGCCTGCTGCTGGCGCGGGCCGCGCGGCTGCCGTGGGGCGCGGCGATCGCCATCGCGGCGGTGGTGTTCTCCCACTGGCTCGCCGACCTGCTGGTGCACAGGCCGGACCTCGAACTATGGTTCGGCGGGACCAAGGTCGGGTTCGGCCTTTGGAACTACCCGGTGCCCGAACAGGCGGTGGAGATAGGCCTGCTGGGCCTGGGCGCGGCGGCCTGGGCCTTCGTGCGCGGGCGCCATGGCCGTACGCTCTGGCCGGTGCTGGTTTTCACGACGATTCTGGTGGCCGTACAGATCATCGCCATGGTCATGCCGGGCGATGGCGACGCCGCCGGATTGGGCGCCACGGCGCTGGCCGTCTACCTGGTCGTCGGGCTCATCGCCTTCGTGCTGGATCGCCCGCGCAAGCTGACCTAGCGGCGCCCTTGATACCCGAATTCATCGGCGCATAGTCCCGCCTAACGGCCGCGTGATGACGGCTGATGGGAGGCGACCTATGAAGAGCTTGAAGCTGGCGGCGGTTCTCGCCGTAGCGGCGGTCCTGGCCGCATGCAGCCAGAAGGCCGAGACGACGGCCAAGGCCGGCAATGTGGACGGCGAGCGGATCGCCGCGGCGGCCGGCAACGGCGAGTGGCTGTCCTACGGCCGGACCTATGACGAGCAGCGCCATAGTCCCCTCGACAAGATCAACGCCAGCAACGTCGGCCAGCTCGGCCTGGCCTGGATGTACGAGTTCGACACCGATCGCGGCCAGGAAGCCACGCCGATCATGGTCGACGGCACGCTGTACACGACGACCTCGTGGTCCAAGGTCTTCGCCTTCGACGCCAAGACCGGCGCGCTCATGTGGTCGTTCGATCCCAAGGTCGACGGCAAAAAGGGCTTCGACGCCTGCTGCGACGTGGTCAACCGCGGCGTCGCGGTCTGGAAGGGCAAGGTCTATGTCGGGGCGCTCGACGGCCGGCTGATCGCCCTCGATGCGGCCACCGGCAAGGAGCTGTGGTCGGTGCAGACCACGGACACCAGCCGCCCCTACACGATCACCGGCGCGCCGCGGGTCATCAAGGACAAGGTGCTGATTGGCAACGGCGGCGGCGAATATGGCGTGCGCGGCTACCTGTCGGCTTACAACGCCAACGACGGCAAGCTCGTCTGGCGCTTCTACACGACGCCCAATCCCAACGGTCAGCCAGACAACGCCGCCTCCGACAAGGTCATGAAGGAAAAGGGCGCGGCGACCTGGTTCGGCGAGGGCTGGAAGGAGACCGGCGGCGGCGGCACGGTCTGGGACGCCATGGCCTACGATCCGAAGCTCGACATCCTCTATGCAGGGGTCGGCAACGGCACGCCCTGGAACCATGTGAAGCGCTCGGACGGAAAGGGCGACAACCTCTTCCTGTCCTCGATCCTGGCGCTGAAGCCCGACACCGGCGAGTACGTCTGGCACTATCAGACCACGCCTGGGGAGAGCTGGGACTACACCGCCACCCAGCACATCATCCTGGCTGACATGAATGTGGGAGGCGCCGCCCGAAAGGTGCTGATGCAGGCGCCGAAGAACGGCTTCTTCTACGTCCTTGACCGCACCAACGGCCAGCTGATCTCAGCCAAGCCCTACGTGCCGATCACCTGGGCCAAGGGCGTGGATCCCGCCACCGGCCGCCCGATCGAGAACCCCGGCGTGCGCTATGAAAACGCGCCCTCGCTGCAGGCGCCGGCGCCGTTCGGCGCCCACAACTGGCACCCGATGGCCTTCAACCCCAAGGAAAACCTGGTCTACATCCCCGCCCAGGTGATCCCTTTCGCCTACACGCCCGACAAGGGCTACACCTACCGAGCTGGCGGCTGGAACGTCGGCACCGACTTCCTCGCCAACGCCCTCCCCACGGACAAGGCTCAGATCGCCGCCCTCAAGGCGATGGTGAAGGGCGAGCTGATCGCCTGGGATCCCGTGGCCCAAAAGGCCCGCTTCACGATCCAGCACCCGTATTTCTGGAACGCCGGCGTGCTGTCGACCGGCGGCGGTCTGATCTTCCAGGGCGCGGCCCAGGGCGAGTTCGCGGCCTATAGCGCCAGCGATGGCAAGAAGCTCTGGTCCTACCAGACCGACAACGGCGTCATCGCCGCGCCGATGACCTATGAGATCGACGGCGAGCAGTACGTCGCCCAGATGGTCGGTTACGGCGGAGCCGGCGCGCTGTCCGCGCCGTTCGTGCTGCCCGACCGTCCGCGCCTGCCGGGCCGGCTGCTGGTCTTCAAACTGGGCGGCAAGGCGACGGCTCCGGCCTACGTCCGTCCCGAGAAGTTCGAGATCGACCTGACCGGCGTGACCTCGACCGGCGACGCCAAGCGCGGCTTCGCCCTGTTCCACCAGAACTGCCAAGTCTGCCACGGCCCCAACGCCACCGGGACCTACCTGCCGGACCTGCGCCGTTCGCAGATGCTGCTGTCGTCCGATAGCTGGAAGTCGGTGCTGATCGACGGCGCGCTGGCCGAACGCGGCATGGCCAGCTTCAGCCGCTTCATCGACGCCAAGGGCGCCGAGGATCTGCGCGCCTACGTGCTCACCGAAGCCCGCGCCGTGCAGGGGGCGGCCGCGGCTCCGCCCGCCGCCGCTCCAGCCAAGGGCGGGCCTCCGCCGAAAAGCTAGGTTCGCCGCCGGGGGCGCGTCCCCCGCTAGCGACTGCGCCGCCAAGGGGCTATCTCTGGGCGCATGAACGCTCCCGTGAAACTGGACACACTGCCCGAGTGGAATCTCGCCGACCTGTATTCGGGGCGCGAGGATCCAATGATCGAGGCCGACCTTGCTGCGGCCAAGGCGGCCAATGACGAACTGGTCAAGCTGAAGGGGCGCTTCACCACCCTGCGCACCGATCCGCAGCATCTGGGCGAGGTGCTCGACCACGGCATCCAGCTTTACGAGAGCGCCACCAACGGCCTGTGGGGCGTCGGCGCCTATGCGGCGCTGTCGGCCTCGGTGGCGCGCGACGATCCGGCCTGGGCGAAGTTCGAGGCCGACCTGCGGGCCCGATCCTCGCAGATCGCCGCCGACAGCCTGTTCTTCACCCTGGAGCTCAACCAGCTCGAGGACAGCGAGATCGAGATGGCCTTCAAGGCCCATCCGCCCGCTGCCCGCTGGCGTCCATGGATGCGCCGCGTGCGCATGTCGCGCCCGCACGAGCTGACGGCGGACCTGGAGCGGCTGCTGATCGATCGCGGCCCGGCGGTCGCCAATTGGACGCGTCTGTTCGACGAGACCCTGGCCCGGCTGACCGCCAAGGTGGGACGCGAGAACCTGACCCTGTCCGAGGCGCTGAATCGGCTGTCCGACCCCGACGGCGCGCGTCGCAAGCAGGCCGCCCAGGGGCTCGCCAAGGCGCTGGAGGAGCGCACGCCGATCCTGGCGCTGTCGATGAACACCCTGGCCTTCGAAAAGCAGGTCGAGGACCGCTGGCGGAAGTACCCCGATCCGGCCGCCTCGCGGCACCTGGCCAACGAGGTCGACGCCGACGCCGTCAAGGCGCTGGAGGACGCGGTGGTCGAGGCCTATCCCTCGGTCAGCCACCGCTACTACGCGCTGAAGGCCAAGGTCATGGGCCGCAAGACCCTCGACTACTGGGACCGCAACGCTCCGCTCGATACCGCCGCGCCGCGCACCTACGGCTGGGACGAGGCCCGCGGCATGGTGCTGGAAAGCTTCGCCGACCTGGCGCCCAAGTTCGCCGACACCGCCCAGACCTTCTTCACCCACCCCTGGATCGACGCTCGGCCGCGCCCGGGCAAGCAGTCTGGCGCCTATTCGCACCCGGTCACCGCCAACCGGCACCCCTACGTGTTCATGAACTACATGGGCGAGCGGCGCGACGTGCTGACCCTGGCGCACGAGCTGGGCCACGCGGTGCACCAGACCCTTTGCGCGCCGCTAGGCACCCTGCTTGCCGATACGCCGCTCACCCTGGCGGAGACCGCTTCGATCTTCGGCGAGGGGCTCGTGTTCGAACGGCTGCTGGCCGGCGCCTCCAAGCAGGAGCGCCTGGGCCTTCTGGCGGGCAAGATCGAGGACGGCCTCAACACGGTGGTGCGCCAGATCGCCTTCCACCGCTTCGAGACCGGTTTCCACGCCATGCGCCAGGACGGCGAACTGGCGCCGGAGGATATCAGCGCGCTGTGGCTGGACGTCATGGCCGAGAGCCTCGGTCCGGCGGTGAAGCTGAACCCGGGCTACGAGCACTACTGGGCCTATGTCAGCCACTTCGTGCACGCGCCGTTCTACGTCTATGCCTACGCGTTCGGCGACCTGCTGGTGCGCGGGCTGATGGAGAAGCGCCGTGAGGATCCGAAGGCCTTCGCGCCCCTCTATGAGGACCTGCTCGCGGCGGGTGGAACCCGGACCTATGTCGAGGCGCTAAAGCCGTTCGGGCTGAACCCGCGCGAGAAGGCCTTCTGGGCCGCGGGCATGAGCCAGCTGGAACGGCTCGTCGACGAGTTCGACGACCTGGTGTGAGGGAGCGGGCCATGGCCGAGGCGACGTCGAACCCTTGGCCTGCCCTCGACTATACGAAGGACCGCGCGACCTTCGAGACCCTGCACCTGATGAGCCAGATCGTCGGCAAGGCGCGCACCGCCTGTGCGCCTTGGGTCAATCACGGCTGGCAGGTGGCGCTCTATGTCTCGCCGCGCGGGCTCACCACCTCGCCGGTTCCGAATGGCGGCGGGTTGTTCGACCTGGAGTTCGATTTCGTCGAGCACTTGCTGCGCTGCCGGGCCAGCAACGGCTTCCTCGGCGAGATCCCGCTGGCCGGCCAGAGCGTCGCCCACGTCTATCGGGCGGTGGAGGAGATGCTTTCGCGCACCGGGGCGCCGGTGCGCATCAATGGCGTCCCCAACGAAATTCCCGACCCGGTGCCGTTCCTTCAGGACGCGGCGATCCGGGTCTACGACCCCGATGCAGCCTGGCGGCTCTGGCAGGCGCTGATCCAGATCGAACGGGTGTTCCAGAGGTTCCGCACCGGATACCTCGGCAAGGTCAGTCCAGTGCACCTGTTCTGGGGTTCGTTCGACTTGGCCGTGACACGGTTCTCGGGGCGCACGGCTCCGCCGCATCCGGGCGGGATCCCGCACCTGCCTGACGTCGTCACGCGCGAGGCCTATTCGCACGAGGTCTCCAGCGCCGGCTTCTGGCCGGGCGGAGGGCTGGTCGAGTTTCCGGCCTTCTACGCCTACGTCTATCCGGAACCGAAGGAGTTCCGGCAGGCCAAGGTGCGGCCGGCCCAGGCCGCGTTCTACGAAGGCCTGGGCGAGTTCGTCCTGCCCTACGATGCAGTGCGTTCGGCCCCCGATCCCGACGCAGTTTTGGGCGAATTCCTGGTCTCGACCTACGAGGCGGCGGCGCACGCCGGCGGCTGGCCGCGAGCCGAGTTGGAATGCGCGTTCGGCGCGCCGGGCGTGCCGCGTCTCTGCTAGCTGCGGCCGGCCTTAACCTCGCGAACGAAGCCGCCAAAGCCGGCGACATAGGCCTTCAAAGCTTCTTCGATGGCCGGGTCGAGGATCGCGCCGGATTCGTCGAAGACCTTATGGGCGCGCGAGACCATCAGCCGGCCGCCAAACCAGGGCTGGGTTCCGAGCGTACGCAGCACCGGCAGCCACGCTTCCTGGCTGAGGATCGTGCCGAACCCGCCGGGCGAGGCGCCGATGAAGGCGACCGGCTTGCCGCCGAACACCTTGGGAATGTCGCTGGCGGGCCGCGTCAGCCAATCGATGGCGTTCTTGAACACGCCGGGGATCGAGTTGTTGTACTCGGGCGTGACCAGGAAAAGGGCGTCGGCCGCGGCGATCTTGTCCTTGAGCTCTGTGACCCGCGCGGGCAGGCCCTCGGCCGCTTCGACGTCGCCGTCGTAGAGCGGCACGCCGCGGATGGTCTCGACCTCTATCTCCATGCCGGCCGGGGCGACCCGCGCGGCCGCGCGCAGCAGGTGGGCGTTGAACGAGCCGGAACGAAGACTTCCGGACAGTCCGACGATGCGTATCGGCTGGGTCATAGGCTTCCTTGCAAGGAGTGCGTGAGCCGTTCGCTTATCGCCGATTTACCGGGGCCGACCAACCGACCGCCGCCAGATGCGGCCCGATTGATCGGCCGCATCTGACGGGACGATCCGGGACTTAGAGCAGGTCGCCGCCGGCCGCCGAGGCGGTGGTGCCGAACTGCTGGTAGGCCTTGATCACGTTGCGGCCGACGGTCCAGCGGTGCACCTCGTCCGGCCCGTCCACCAGGCGCTGGGAGCGGATGTGGGTGTACCAGCTGGCCAGCGGCGTATCCTGGCTGTAGCCGAGCGCCCCGTGCAGCTGGATTGCGGTGTCGACCACCTTGTGCACCATGTGGGCGAGGAAGACCTTGGCGATGGAATTCTCCTGCCGCAGGTCCATGCCGCGCTCGGCCTTGTAGGCGATGTGCAGCAGCATCAGGCGGGCCATGTAGAGCTCGCTGGCGCACTCGGCGAGCATGAACTGGACGGCCTGGCGCTCAGCCAGCGGCTTGCCGAAGGTCGAGCGCTGGGTCACATGGGCGGTGGCCATATCCAGCGCACGCTGGGCCATGGCGACGTTGTGCATGCCGTGCCGCAGACGGCCGTAGGCCAGCCGATGCTGGCCCATGTTGAAGCCCTGGCCCTCGCCGCCGAGCAGATTCTCGGCGGGAACCACCAGATCCTTGATCTCGATCTCGGAGTGGCCGCCGCCCATGATGTGCGACAGCGGGCCCTCGACGGCCATGGTCTTGATGTCGCGCTTGATGACATAGCCCGGGTTCGGCAGCTCGACGATGAACGTCGAGAACTGCTGGTGGCGCGGCGCGTCCGGGTCGGTGCGGGCCATGACCACGGCCAGGTCGGCGGCGCTGGCGGCCGACGAGAACCACTTCTCGCCGTTGAGCACGTAGTTCTCGTTGCCGTCCTTGACCGCGGTGGTGCGCATGCCAGTGGCGTCAGCGCCCGAGGCCTTCTCGGTCATCGAATAGCAGACGCGCTTGTCGCCGTTCAGCAGGGGCTTGAGGAACTTCTCCTTCTGGTGCTCGGTGCCGTGCGCCAGCAGGGTCAGCATGGTGGCGTCGTCGGGGCCCTGGCTGTTCATCGACAGCGCGCCGAGGTGGCTGCGGCCCAGTTCCATTTGCACCAGGGCGTTGGCCAGCGGGCCGAGGCCCATGCCGCCGTACTCCTTAGGGATGAAGGGCAGCCACAGGCCCTGGGCGCGGGCCTTGGTCCGCAGCTCGGCCAGGACGGTCTTGAACGACTCCTTGTCCTTCAGCCGCGCCTCGGCGGGGATGCACTCCGTCTCCACCCAATCGCGCACCCGCGCGCGGACGGCCTTCGCGTCTTCCGGAATCTCGAAATCAATCGCCACGGCGCCTATCTCCCTGTTTTGTCCTTGCGTTCCGCAGCGTCGGCGCTTGTCGTGTCGTAAGGCAAGTCCCGCTGTCCGCCTCGACGCGGCCGGTGATCAAACAATTGGGGAGTCCATGCACTATCGAGAGCTGAAGCAGGCCTGGTCGGAACTGACGGCGCCCGGCGCCCCGTTCGAGGTCACCGAGATCCCGGTGCGCGGGAACATGATCCGCATGTACAAGAACGCGCCGCCATCGGTGCGCGAACTATGGCTCTCGACCGCCGCCTACGGCGACCGCGACTACCTCGTCTACGAAGACGACCGCTTGACCTACGCCCAGGCCCACGCTCAGGTGAACGCCATCGCCGCGTGGCTGTTCGCGCAGGGCGTCCAGCCCGGCGACCGCGTGGCGATCGCCATGCGCAACTATCCCGAATGGATGCTGGTCTACTGGGCTTGCCTGTCGGTCGGCGTGGCCGCCGTGGGCGTCAACGCCTGGTGGGTCACCGACGAACTGGAATACGCGCTCAAGGACTCCGCGCCCAAGGTGGTGTTCGCCGACGCCGAGCGACTGGCCCGCATCCAGGAACGCCCGGCGATGGCGGAGGGGATAAAGCTGGTGGCGGTGCGCACGCCGGCGACGGGCGGGGTCATCCCCTATGCCGACGTGATCGCCGGCGGCGGGGAGATGCCGCAGGTCAGTGTCGATCCGGACGCCGACGCCTGCATCTTCTACACCTCGGGCACCACGGGCTTCCCGAAGGGCGCGCAACTTACGCATCGCGGCTGTATCGCCAACCTGATGAACATTGGCTTCTCCGGCCAGGTCCAGGCGCTGGCCGTCGCCAAGGCGACGGGCGTGACGCCGAACCCGGAGGACGCGCCGATCCCGGCGGCGCTGATCACCACGCCGTTGTTCCACGTCACCGCCAACAACTGCGGCGCCTACGCCGTCACGGCCGCCGGCGGCAAGCTGGTGCTGATGTATCGCTGGGACGCGGGCGAGGCGCTGCGCCTGATCGCCAAGGAGAAGATTACCGCCATGAGCGGCGTGCCGACCATGGCGCGCGAGGTGATCAACCATCCCGACTTCGAGACCACCGACACCTCCAGCCTGCTGACGCTCGGCGGCGGCGGCGCGCAGTTGCCGCCGGACCTGGTGGCCAAGATCGATGGGGCGGTGAAGACCGCGCGGCCGAACACCGGCTATGGCATGACCGAGACCTGCGGGATCATCACGGCGGTTTCAGCCGACTTCTTTGTCGACAAGCCCGACAGCTGCGGGCCGGCCATGCCGGCCTTCGAGGCCAAGTGCGTCGACGATGACGGCAATACGGTTCCCCCGGGCCAGGTCGGCGAGCTCTGGGTCAAGGGCGCGCCGGTGATCAAGGGCTATATCAATCGCCCCGAGGCCACGGCGGAGTCGATCACCAACGGCTGGCTGCACACCGGCGACGTGGCGCGGATCGACGAGGATGGCTTCATCTACATCGTCGACCGCAAGAAGGACATGGTCCTGCGTGGCGGCGAGAACGTCTATTGCGCCGAGGTCGAGGCCGGGATCTTCCGCCATCCGGCGGTGGCCGAGGTCACCGTCTTCGGCGTGCCGGACGAACGGCTGGGCGAGGAGGTCGGCGCCGCGGTGCTGTTGCGCCCCGGCGCGGACGTCTCGCCCGAGGAGCTGCGCGAGCACCTTTCCGGCCTGATGGCCAAGCACAAGGTGCCCCGCTACCTGTGGTTCATGAACGACCCGCTGCCGCGCAACGCGAGCGGCAAGTTCCTGAAGCGCCAGTTGCGCGAGACGCTGAACCCCGAAAAGGCGCTCTAGAACTTCATCCAGGCCGATCGCGGGCGCGGGCAGTAGAAATAGATCCTCCCCTCATGGGGGAGGTGGATCGCCGTAGGCGAGGCGGAGGGGCGCCGCCCTCGCGAGAGTCAAAGTTCCCCTCAGTCAACCATGCGGCTGACAGCTCCCCCAATGGGGGAGCGTCTACGCTTTGGATCAGCGCGAGTACGCTGGCGGGTACGGCCCTGAGAGGTCCTTGTAGCGGTCGCGCAGTTCGATCTGGCGGGAAGTCAGGGGCTGGGCCTCTCCGCGAATGAAGATCGCGGTTGGTTGGCTCAGCGGTTCGAACGGATCGGCGGTCCAGATCACGACGTCGGCGTCCTTGCCGGGCTCCAGCGAGCCGACCTTATCTGCGACCCCGAACACCTTGGCGGGATTGATGGTCATCGCCGCCAGCGCCGCCTGGTAGGGCATGCCGTAAGCGACGGCGTTGCCGGCGTTGTAGCGAAGCTCGCGGATGCGGTGGGCGCCGCCGCTGCCCTGGAGCACGACGGTGACCCCGGCGGCGTCGAGCTTGGCGGCGTTCTCCAGGCTGGCGCCCAGGGTCTGGAAGGTCTGCGGCCGGCTCGACAGCGGGTCGAGGATAACCGGGACGCCGGCTGCGGCGATCTCGCGCGCCGCCATCCAGCCCTCCTCGGCGCCGGAAAGGATCACCCTGATCTTCTCCTCGCGGGCGAATTTCAGCACCGCGCGTATATCCGAGGCCTTTTGGACCACGGCGATGATGGGCATGCGGCCCTCGATCACCGGGATCAGGGCTTCGAGGTCGGCCTTGGACAGAGCCAGATCGCGGACGCCGGCGCGGTCGTAGGCGGCCTTGTTGCGCATGTAGTCGCGCACGTCGCGGAAGGCGGTCTGCAGGGCGACGATCTCGGCGCCGCGCGCGCCGCCGGCGACATTGGCCCCGCCGTCGCCGAACGGCACCACCATGCCGACCTTGGGCTTGACCAGGATATCGGTCGCCTCGCCCAGGTGGATGAGGGCGGCCTGGCCGGCGAACAGGGCCGCGGACTTCGTGCCGCCGCCGCCGCCCGCGGTCATCAGTTCCTCGCCGTCGTCGGCGTGGAAGTCGGCGCCGCCGCCTCCGCCGCCGGCCGAGACCGGGGTGACGACGGCCCGGGTGATGCCGGCCATCCGCGCCACAGGGATCAGGGTCGAGGCCGGGTTCAGCGCGTACTGCACGTCGAAGGCCGCGCCGATGTCGGGATTGTTGGCCACCACGTCGTCGCCGAGCGAGCGGACCTCGACGGCGCCGAGCAGGGCGTTTGGGGCGATGAAGCCGGGCGTGACGACGCCGCCTTGGGCGTCGATCACCTGCGTGCCGGGGGCAAATACCCCCAAGCTGGTGCCTGATTGGTCCATGACGGCGGTGATCTTGCCCTTGTCGATCATCACCAGGCCGTGCGCGATCTCGCCGGCCGGGCCGGCGGTGAGGACGCGGGCGTTGGTGATGACCACGGACTGTGCAAGCGCAGGTGTGGCGAGGGCGGCGGCCAGCGCCGCCAGGCTAACGACAAGCTTACGCATCAGCGGCCGGCCCCCTGGCCGAGTTCGAAGTCGGAGGTCGGCTGGTAGCGCCGGTCGTGACGGTCGTAGGCGATAGCCCCGTCCAGATAGACGCGCTCGGCCTTGGCGTAGATCGAGAAGGGATTCTTGTCCCAGACGACCACGTCGGCGCGCTTGCCGGCTTCCAGGCTGCCGGTCTGATTGTCGACGCCGATGGCCTTGGCCGGGTTGAGGGTGATCCACGTCATCGCCTCGCCCTCGGTGATCTGGTAGCCGGCGGCGCGGCCGGCGGAGAGGGCCTCGGCGGCCTCCTGGTTCAGCCGCTGGATCACGTCAGGGTCGTCGGACTTGATGATCGCGCAGCCGCCGGCTGCGTGGATCATCGGGGCGTTGGCCTCGACTGCGTCCCAGGCTTCCAGCTTGGAGCCCCACCAGTTCGCCCAGGTGGCGACGCAGATGTCCTCCTTGGCCAGGATATCGGCGATCTTGTAGGCCTCCAGCGCGTGGTGGAAGGCGGTGATCTTGTAGCCGAACTCGTTGGCGATGCCGATCATCTGGACCATTTCGTCGGCCCGATAGCAGTGGTTCTCGACGAGGATCTCGCCCTTGAGCACCCCGGCCAGGGTCTCCAACTGCAGGTCCCGCTTGGGCGGTTCGGCCTTTTCTCCGCGGTCGGCCTTAGCGCGGTAGTCGTCCCACTTGCGGGCGTAGTCGGCGGCGTTGATCCAGGCGGTGCGATAGCCGGCGACGTTGCCCATGCGGGTGGACGGGGCGCGGTTGCGGCTGCCGTAGACGCGCTTGGGGTTTTCGCCGCAGGCCATCTTCAGGCCGTAGGGCGCGCCTGGGAATTTCATGTCCTGGACGGTGCGGGCCGGAATGTTGCGCAGGGTGACCGAGCGGCCGCCGATCAGGTTGCCCGAGCCGGGCAGCACCAGCAGCGTCGTCACCCCGCCCGCGCGGGCGAGGTTGAAGCCAGGGTCCTGCGGCCAGACCGAGTGTTCGGCCCAGACGCCGGCGGTGTTGGGGTCGGTCAGCTCGTTGCCATCCGAGTGCGCGGGAACGGCCGGCGAGGGATAGACGCCGAGGTGCGAGTGCGCGTCGATCAGGCCGGGGGTGACGAACTTGCCGGCGACGTCGATCACGTCATAGGCGGCCGGGGGCACGATCTGCGCGCCGACCGCCTCGATCTTGCCGTCGCGGATCAGCACGGTCCCGCGTTCGATCTTCTCACCGGCCCCGGTAAAGATGGTCGCGTCGACCAGGGCGGTCGGGCGGCTGGGCAGGGGACGGTAGGTCGATGCGTAGGCGTCCTCGCCGCGACCGGAATCGAGCCCCTTGGGCAACGGCCTGGCCTTGGCGCTGTCGCCGCTGGCCGGCTTGCTGGATGTCGCCGCCGTAGTGGCGCAACCGCTGAGGGCCGCAGCCGCGCACATCGCGACCGCCGTCGTCAGAACTCTCATCGTCGGAAAACTTCCCCTGCGAACTGGCCCGAACGATAGGCCGGAACCTGCGCCATGGGGAAGGCTGGGCGGTGGGGTTTGCGACGAAGCTGGGCGGAGAGGGGCGGGTCTTCCGCCACCTGATCGTCATCGCCGGGCTTGTCCCGGCGACCCATACTCGCGTCCGTTGCAGGCAAGCCCGCAAACGCTAGTGCTTATGGGGGGCCGGCCCAGGGCCGGCCATGACGAACTGGAAGGTCAGCAGTCGCCGATGCGCTCGGCGGTGACCTTCATGGTGGTTTCCTTCATCGCCGGGGTGGGGGCCGGATCCATGACGGTCTTGGCGTCGATCGTGTAGCGGCTGGTGAAGTCGCCGGAGATGCGGCTGTCGGTGATCACCTTCATTCCGCCCTGGATGGTGCAGACGCTGTGGCCGACAATGTCGGCGCCCTCGCGGCGATAGGATTGTTCGCTGCAGGTGACGCCGGCCTGTTGCTTGGCGGCGTCCATGTCCTTGAAGCTGGTCTGGGCGACGCAGGTTTCGACCGTGACCGGCTTGGGCGCGGCCGACAGGTTGGTGGTCATCTTCCACTTTCCGGGCTTCGGGCCTTCCAGGTCGGCGGCGGCGAGGGCGGGCGCGGCAGGCGCCGCCGGAGCCGCGGCCTCGGGCGCCTTGGCGGCTTCTTCCTTTTTGGAGCAGGCGGCGGCCAGGACGGCGACCAGGGCCAGGCTAAGTGCGATACGCATGCGTTTCTCCGATGTGGCTCCGACCACCCCCCAGGGCGTATCGGCTAAGCCACAACGCACGAAGCGGCGCCATGGCGCCAAGGAATGTGCGACCAAGACGGGTGTTTCGGCGCTTGCCATTTTTCAAACGCCCGTTCATCAGCAACGCACGATGTCCGACGATCTGACCGAAGTGCAGGCCGCCGTCGTTCCCGACGGCTTTGTCATCAACCTCTGGCAGCGCGGTTTTGGCCGCACGGTCGGACCGTTCTATTCCAAGCGCGATCTTGTCACGAACGATGAGATCATGGCGTTCCGGGTTGAAGAGCACCACGCCAACGGTATGGGCAACTGCCATGGCGGCATGCTTATGAGCTTCGCCGACATGGCCTGGGGGCGGGTGATTTCCAACCAGCGCGAGATCGGCTGGGTGACGGTGCGGCTGACCACCGACTTCCTCTCCGGCGCCCACATGGGCGAGTGGATCGAGGGCTCCAGCGAGATCATCGCCGAGCAGGACGACGTGTTCACCGTCCGCGGCCGGATCTGGTGCGCCGAGCGCACCCTGATGACCGGTACGGGCGTCTACAAGGGCATCCGCTCGATCCAGCGCAAGCCGGGCGAGCGCGAGAAGAGGGGCGCTTAAGCCATGGCGATGGATCCTGCGATCAAGGAAGGCGCGCCGGTCGGCTACTATGACGACGACCGCCCGGTCTCGAGCGAGCCCGGCAGCCTGCCGCCGGAGGTCCAGGCCCCTCTTCTGCCGTTCCGCGGCCGGGAGCCTGACGCCCCGGCCTGGTTCCTCGACGCCATCGCCCAGGAGCCGGAGCGCAGCTTCGTCACCTCCAAGGGCAGCAAGCTCGAACTGCTGACCTGGGGCGAGGTCGGCAAGCCCGGCGTGCTGCTGGTCCACGGCAACTCCGCCCACGCCGAGTGGTGGAGCTTCATCGCGCCTTACCTGGCCAAAGACTACCGCGTCGCCTCGATGTCGCTGGCCGGCATGGGCGCCTCGGACTGGCGGGAGACCTATGCCTTTCAGGACTTCGCCGAGGACGCCGAGGCCTGCGCCCAGGCCGCCGGGCTCTATACGGCCGGCAAGCCGGTCTATGTCGGCCACTCTTTCGGCGGCAGCCAGGTGTTCTTCGCCGCGGCCGCGCACCCGGAGCGGATGAAGGCGGCGATCCTCGTCGACGTCGGCTTCGGCGGCCCGCCGCCCGACAGTCCCGAAGGCAAGCGGATGATGGAGGAACAGGCCAAACGGGTCGCCAACATCCCGACCCCGGACCGCGCCCAGAAGGTCTATCCTAGCATCCAGGCGGCGCTGGCGCGCTTCCGCTTCATGCCGCCGCAGGCCGCCGGCAACCTGTTCATCGCCGACTTCATCGCTCGCCGCTCGCTGAAGCGCGCGCCGATGGAAGACGGCTCGGGCGAAGGCTGGACCTGGCGGTTCGACCCCAACATGTGGAACAAGCTCGACCGTACGGCTATGAACGAGATGATGGTCGGCGGAAAACCCAAGGTCGACGTGCCGCTGGCGCACATCTTCGGCGACCGCTCGGTGATCATCACCCGCCGGACCGAGGGCCAAACCACGCCGCTGCCCGACGACATCCTGGAAATCGCCATCCCCGACTCGGCCCACCACGTCATGGTCGACCAGCCGCTGGCCCTGGTGGCGGCGTTGCGCTCGCTGCTGGCGGTGTGGCCGGCTTAGGACAAGCGGCGCCAGGAACCCTTGAGGCCGGCCTGCGGTTCGTGTAGGTCCGGCGGCAACAGAATTTTCGAAGAGAGAGACGGCTCCGCCATGGCTTCCGAATACCACCGCGGCGACATGGACATCCACGAGCAGACCTCGACCTACCACCTGTTCGTCATGCTGACGAAGTGGGGCTCGCTGGCTCTGACCGCGCTGCTGGTGTTCCTGGTGCTGGCGTTCTGCACCCCGACCAGCTTCCTCGGCAGCCTGGCGGTCGGCGTGGTCATCGCGGTCGGCGGTTTCTTCGTGCTGCGCGAGCACGGCGGCGACGACGCTCACTAAACGCGATCGCGTTTCAAGATTTCGAAAGGGCGGACGCCGGCGACGGCGTCCGCCCTTTTTCGTCATCTAGTCGAGCAGCGCCTGGATCGAAGCGAGGTCGAGTTCGGACGCCGCGGCCTTGAGCTTGGGCTCAAGGATCTTGTGGCCGTGGCCTCCGGGGATGGGGGTGGAGATCGCCACCAGCTGGATCGCGCCCTTGCGAGCGCCCTTGTCGAAATAGGCCGGGTTCAGGCGGACGATCGGCGCGGCGCCCTTGGCGCAGTCGCCGAACAGCTGGCTCAGCCGCGAACTGGCGCAGGCCGGCGCGGCGAGCTGCTGCCCGGTCAGGGCCGCCCGGGTCGGAGCCAGACGCGTGTCGCCCGGGATCTCCTTGGCCAGCCAGTCGAGGTACTCGCCCTTGGTCATCGGCCGGTAGGGCAGCCGGCCCGGCTTGGCGATCAGGATCACCTGGCGAATGCCGACCTGGAAGACCGGGAAACCCTGGATCGCGGTCATCTTCATCGGCAGATCGCGCGGCTGGTCGAGCCGGTCGCCGTTGTCGTTAGGGTAGAGCGCGGTGAGACTATTGAACCGTATCTGGAAGGTCGGGCCCTCCAACCTGCCCATATAGGCCCCTTCGGCGTCGGGCTTGGCGCCGGCCTCCAGATTGATCATCTGCGGGATCATGGTCGCACGGGCGACAAACGGCTGGCTCTGAACCTGGTCGCTGGGCGGGCTGTCGACAGTCAGCGAGCGGGTGATCGAAAAGCCGCGCGGCTGGTGCAGGGCGGGCGTGGCCAGCACCTTGTCGATGATCGTTCCGGCCTTGGCGGTGAAGGCCTTCACCTCGGCCTGCGGCAGGGCGCCGATGACCTGGACGCTGAGCGGAGCGACGCGGCCCTTGGCGGCGGCCGAGGCCGGACTTTGCTGAGCGTAGGCGGGCGTCGCCGCAGCGAGCGCGGCCGCGGCCATCAGGGCGAGGCGCAATGTCAGCAGCCTTTCTCGGTCATCAGCGCGCGCACGCGCTCCAGGCGGCGCGCCTGCGGCCCGGCTGGCGGTGGAGCGGAGCCTTCGGCGGCGGACGCCGCAGCTTGCGAGCCCGCCGTCCGCATCATCTGCTGGGCCAGGAGAGTCCCCTCGCCGGCGTCTGCGCGGGCGATCATGCCGGGACCGGCCGAGGCGAGCGCCGAGCCGGCGAACCCCAACAATTTACGCCCGGCTTCTGCGCGCTGGGCGCGACGGGCCTCCGCGTCCTCGAGCTTGCCGACTTCGGCGGACAGAGCCTCGCAGGACAGTGAGTCGTCGCCCGGGCGGATGGCGCCTTGCGCCAGTGCGGACGAGGAGACGGCCGCCGCGAGGGAGAGCGCGGCGGAGAGAACAAGAGGAGTTCTTTTCACAGGTCACCGACTGTTTTTGGTTTGAGCGCTGGACCGGTGAAGCAGGTGTGGGACGGCGTCAGCCGCCCTTCGACCGGCGCCGACTGCGGTTCGACGAGAGGCGACGTGCTGTCGACAAACCCTGAAAGTGAAAGGGGTTTGTCGCCAAACAATTGTTTGAATGTTGCACTGCGGTCGCTGGACAACGGCTGCCGGCGACCTCTATGGTCGCCAAAGGTAGGGAACGATTAGGGGGGATAAGGGGCGCATGACGACGATCGCCGTCACCAAGGAACGCCGCGCGGGGGAAACGCGCGTGGCCACGACCCCGGAAACCGTCAAGAAACTCATCGGCGCCGGCTTCTCGGTGGTGGTCGAGGCCGGCGCGGGAACCAGCGCCAGCTATCCCGACGCCGACTATGAAGCCGCCGGCGCGAGCCTCGCCAAGACCGCCCAGGAGGCCGTCGGCAAGGCCGACATCCTGTTCAAGGTGCGCGCTCCCGTCGACGAGGAGATCGCCGCGCTCAAAAGCGGCGCGATCGTGGTCGCCAGCCTCAACGCCTACGTCGAGAAGGACGCCCTGAAGGCGCTGGCCGCCAAGGGCGCGACCGCCTTCGCCATGGAGTTTGTGCCGCGGATCACCCGCGCGCAGGTGATGGACGTGCTGTCCTCGCAGGCCAACCTGGCCGGCTATCGCGCCGTGATCGAAGGCGCCGAGGCCTATGGCAAGGCGCTCCCGATGATGATGACCGCCGCCGGCACCGTCGCGGCCGCCAAGGTGTTCGTGATGGGGGTCGGCGTCGCCGGCCTGCAGGCGATCGCCACGGCGCGGCGCCTGGGCGCGGTGGTCACCGCCACCGACGTGCGTCCGGCGACCAAGGAGCAGGTCGAGAGCCTTGGCGCCAAGTTCCTGGCCGTCGAGGACGAGGAGTTCAAGAACGCTCAGACCGCCGGCGGCTACGCCAAGGAGATGAGCGCCGAGTACCAGGCCAAGCAGGCTGAGCTGGTTTCCAGCCATATCGCCAAGCAGGACATCGTCATCACTACGGCGCTGATCCCCGGCCGTCCGGCGCCCAAGCTGGTCAGCGCCGCGCAGGTCGCCTCGATGAAGCCGGGTTCGGTTCTGGTCGACCTGGCCATAGAACAGGGCGGCAATGTCGAGGGCGCCAAGCTGGACGAGGTGGTCACGACCGCCAACGGCGCCAAGATCCTCGGCAAGTCGAACCTGCCGGGCCGCATCGCCGCCGACGCCAGCGCGCTCTACGCCCGTAACCTGTTCGCCTTCGCAGGGCTGTTCCTCGACAAGGAGGGCAAGTTCGCCCCCGACTACGAGGACGAGATCCTGAAGGCCGCGCTCGTCACCCAGGGCGGCGCGATCGTCCATCCCAACCTGACCGCCTGACCGGAGCCGCACCGATGGAAGCTGTCGATCCAACCGTCTTCCGCCTGGCGATCTTCGTCCTGGCGATCTTCGTGGGCTACTACGTCGTCTGGAGCGTGACGCCGGCCCTGCACACCCCGTTGATGGCGGTGACCAACGCCATTTCGTCCGTGATCATCGTCGGCGCCCTGCTGGCCGCCGCCGCGAGCGGGTCGGATGGGGAGCTGACCAAGAACGTGCTGATTTCCAAGGGGGCCGGCGCGGTCGCCGCCGCCTTTGCGGCGGTCAACATCTTCGGCGGTTTCCTCGTCACCCAGCGCATGCTCGCCATGTACAAGAAGAAGCAGAAGTAAGGGGAGCGGGGGGAACATGAACGCTAATCTCGCCGCCATCGCCTACATCGTTTCGGGCGTCCTCTTCATCCTCGCCCTGCGGGGTCTGTCGTCGCCGACCACCAGCCAGGCTGGCAACCGAAACGGGATGATCGGCATGGCCATCGCCGTCGGGACTGCCCTGGCCACGCTGGCCACCCAAGGCAAGCTCGACGCTCTGACCCTGGGCCTGATCCTCGGCGGCATCGCCGTCGGGGGCGCGGTCGGGGCGGTCATTGCGCGCAAGGTCGCGATGACCTCGATGCCGCAACTGGTCGCCGCCTTCCACAGCCTGGTCGGCATGGCCGCCTGCCTGGTGGCCGTCGCTGCGATCCACACGCCGCAGGCCTATGGGATCGCTACGCCTGATGGTCATGTGCACATGACCTCGCTGATCGAGCTGTCGCTGGGCCTGGCCATCGGCGCCATCACCTTCACCGGCTCGGTGATCGCGTTCGCCAAGTTGAACGGCAACATGTCGGGCGCGCCGATCCTGCTGCCGGCCCGGCACCTGCTGAACATCCTCATCGCCCTAGCCATCGTCGGCCTTGTGGTGGTGCTGGTGATGAGCGGCGGGGCGGCGCTTTGGGCGTTCTGGGCGATCTTCGCGCTGGCCCTGCTGATCGGCGTCACCCTGATCATCCCGATCGGCGGCGCCGACATGCCGGTCGTGGTGTCGATGCTGAACAGCTACTCCGGCTGGGCGGCGGCGGCGCTGGGCTTCACGCTCGAGAACGTCACCCTGATCATCACCGGCGCGCTGGTCGGCTCGTCCGGCGCGATCCTCAGCTACATCATGTGCAAGGGGATGAACCGCAGCTTCGTCTCGGTGATCCTCGGCGGCTTCGGCGCTGACGATAGCGCCGCGGCCGGCGGCGGCAAGGTCGAGACCCGCCCCGTCAAGCAGGGCAGCGCCGACGATGCGGCCTTCATCATGAAGAACGCCAGCAAGGTGATCATCGTCCCGGGCTACGGCATGGCCGTCTCCCAGGCCCAGCACGCCCTGCGCGAAATGGCCGACAAGCTGAAAGAGGAAGGCGTCGACGTGAAGTACGCCATCCACCCGGTCGCGGGCCGGATGCCGGGCCACATGAACGTGCTGCTGGCCGAGGCCAACGTGCCGTATGACGAGGTCTTCGAGCTGGAGGACATCAACTCCGAGTTCTCGACTGCGGACGTCGCCTTCGTGATCGGTGCCAATGACGTCACCAACCCGGCGGCCAAGACCGACCCGACTTCGGCGATCTACGGCATGCCGATCCTGGACGTCGAAAAGGCTCGGACGGTCCTCTTCGTGAAGCGCGGCATGTCTTCGGGCTATGCCGGGGTGGAGAACGAACTCTTCTTCCGCGACAACACGATGATGCTGTTCGGCGACGCCAAGAAGATGGTCGAGGGGATCCTGAAGGGCCTCTGATCGTCGAGCATCAAGGTCCTTGC
This sequence comes from Phenylobacterium haematophilum, assembly GCF_014196295.1. Taxonomy (GTDB): domain Bacteria; phylum Pseudomonadota; class Alphaproteobacteria; order Caulobacterales; family Caulobacteraceae; genus Phenylobacterium; species Phenylobacterium haematophilum. Next base: position 18,144 of record NZ_JACIDK010000011.1, on the reverse strand, counting down.
GGAGGGGCGCGCCCAGCGATGGGCGCGCCCTTTTCGTTGCTAGCCCCGGACTGTAACAGTCCAGTTGAGTATATTTTAAGCAACGCTTATGCGTGCGAAGGAAGTCACTACAAGGTTCCGTGGCGCGACAATGTGCGCCACATGAACTTCGTATGAAGGACATCTTTTGGGTTAAAAGAGCGGCCAATCAGCTTCCCCGCAGGGCGGGGCGTCGTCGCAGCTAGGCCGCATCACCTCTAGTGGCCGCTTGTATAGCTCGACTGTACTGGAAGAGGTCGCTTCTTGAATTCGATGAGCTTGGCCGCGCAGCACGGCATGCGTCACTTTTGGGTCGAGGGCCTGCTGTCGGTCGTCATGACGCTGAGCGTCGTCACCGCCGCCTATGCGACCACGGTCATCGCCCCCCGCGCGCCCGAGCCGCAGCCGGCCTACGCGAAGGTGGTCGCTGAAGCGTCCCCCGCGCCCCCGCCGCCGCCTGAGCCTGCGCCGGAGTTCGCATTCGGCGAGCCGGTGGCCGGGCACGCCGTCAATTCGCCGTTCGGCCTGCGCCGCATGCCCTGGGAGAGCCATGGGCGACTGCACCGCGGAGTCGACATCGCCGCCCCCTCGGGAACGCCGGTCGCTGCAGTCGAGGATGGCGTGATCGTGCGGGCCGGCACGAGTCCGTCCTATGGCTGCTACGTCGAGGTCAAGCACGAGGGGGGGCTGACGAGCTTCTACGCCCATCTCGGACGCATCGAGCGCGGCGCCAAGGCCGGAGCAACGGTGAGCGGCGGGACCGTGATCGGCCGCATCGGCTCAAGCGGAATTTCGACTGGCCCACACCTCCACTTCGAGATGCGCCGCGGAGAGACGCCGCTCAATCCGACCGTCTTCATCGGCCGTGAGTTCGCGAGCGCCGAGCAATTGCCGCTCAAGACGGCGGCCTACTATCCGAAGAAGGTGCGGGTGGCTCAAGCCTCAGGCAGCCCTTCCCGCAAGCACCGCAAGGGGGGCGACGGCGAGCGCGTCGTGGCCCGCCTGGAGGTCGCCGACTAGCGCGGACGCGGCTTGCCGAAGGCGCGGTCCGCCACGAAGCCGCCGAACAGGATTAGCGCCAGGGCGCCGACCGCCATCCAAAGCGGGTGCTGGATGCTGGTCATGTTGAAGATCGACAGCGCGAGCACGACCAGGGTGATGACGCGTCCGGCCCAGGGCCGGCGGCCGGCGACCAGGTTGCCCGCAGAGGCGCCGCCCAGCGTGCCGAGGAACCAGGCCAGTAAAACCGCGAACTTGGCCGGCGTGGGGATCTCGGCCATGGCAGTCGACAACTGCGCCGGATCGGTAAGGTTCACCCCAGGCGGCGGCGGGAAGATCGTGTGGCCGACGCCCTCGACCGCCAGAATGATGAGCAGTCCGACGATCAGGCCCAGCACGACGCCCAAGGCCGTTCGCAAGATCGTCCGCAACATTCCAACCGACTCCTAGTTTGAGCGGCAACCTCGACTAGATTGGAGGGATGCTCAAGGTATGCAGATGACGGCCCAGCGTTTTCACCCGTCACGAGGCCGGTTGGTGGATATCGGCGGACGTCGGATCCGCGCCACGCCGGCCGGACCGCAGAACGACCGTCCTCTAGTTGTCCTGGAATGCGGCGCATTCGGTTGCGCCGCCGACTGGGCGGTGGTGCAGGAACGACTGACGGCCAAGGGGCTGCGCAGCCTGGCCTATGACCGGGCCGGACTCGGCTACTCCGATCCCAGCCCTGAGCCACGTGACGGTCAAGCCATCGCAGCGGATCTCGAGACGCTGCTGGCGCGGCTGGGGGAGACCGGGCCGATCGTCTACACCGGCCACTCGATGGCCGGGCTGATGGCGCGGGTGTTCGTACCGCGCAATCACGAGCGGGTGCTGGGCGTCGTGCTGGTCGACGCGGTGACGCCCGAGATGCTGGACGTGCGCGGCACGGCGGTGGGGATCCACGCCTACCGCGGGGCGATGAAGCTGGTCGGCGCGTGGTCGGGGGCCGGGTTCATGCGGCCGGTCTCGCTGGTGATCGGCGACCTCATCGGGCTGGAGGGCGAGGCGCGCAAGGAAAAGCGTCGGGTCTACGGGTCGGCCAGCCACACCCGCTGGGCGGCCGAAGAGGTTCAGAATTGGCCTCGGACCTCAGCCCTGGGCCGCGAGGCCGGCGGCTTTGCGCCGGGCCTGCCGGTGGCGGTGGTGACGGCGGGCGACGCAAAGACCCAGGCCCGGCTGAAGGCGCTGCAGGTCGTGCCCGCCGAGCGGTCCGAGCACGGTTATGTCGCGCATGTCAGGGGCGCCAACCATGCGAACCTGCTCGGCAAGGCGTTCGCAGATCCGATTGTCGCCGGGATAGAGCATGTGCTGACGACGGCGGCCCGCTAGGGCTCGCGTTCCACCGCGCCGGCGGCGGCGAGCAGCCGCTCGCGCACCAGATTGCGGACCGACACGCCCGGCGTTTCTTCCAGCAGCGGACAGGCGGCCTGATCGCCGTCGAGGACGACCGGCAGCGCCGCACGGGCGCGGACCGGAACATCGTGCAGGGCAGCCCGCTGGGCCCGCGGCAATTGCGCCGCATGGCCGGTCAGCGGGGCGATCACCGCAACCCGTTGCGTGGTGATCTCGAAGCGGCCGTCCCAGACCGTCTGTTCGCCCGGGGCCAGAACCAGGTCGGCGATGCCGGAGCGGAGCAACTCGCCTTGCTCGCGCATGAACAGGGCGCGCTCGCCCTTGGCTTGGATTCGCGCACCGGCGAGGGTGGTGATGAACGGCTCCTCCAGAGGCAGGTGCTGCATGATCCGCGCCAGCCGGTCGGCGCGCGGCGGACGGGCGGTCCCGGCGGCGCAGAGCGCGGCGGCGGCGACCAGCCGCTCGGGCAGGCGAACGCGCGGCAGCGAGACAACTCCAGCGGCGTCGATCTGGGCGCCGGCGGCTAGAGCCGCCAGTTCCGGGTCCAGCGCCGCGAGCGGCGCGACGGCGGGCGGTTCGGCGAGGCGAGCGCGGGCGCGGGCGAAGCGCTGATCCTCGTTGGCCGGATCATCGATCCAGGTCTCGCCCAGGTCGGTCAACCAGCCGCGGACCTGCGCGCGGCTGGCGGCCAGCAGCGGGCGCAGCAGGAACACTCCGCGCCCTTCCGGCCACGCGGGCGAGGGGGCCCATTCGCGCGGAGACGGCGTCGTCGAGCCCTCGGCGCGCATCGCGGCGGCCTCGGCCAGGTCGCTGGCGGTGTGGCCCATCAGAATGACACGCGCGCCGATGGCGCGGGCGGCGTCGGCCAGCAGCCGATGGCGTGCGGCGCGGGCTGCCGCGGGCAGTCCCTGGGCGGGCTTGTCGCCGGTCCAGGCGAGCGGATGGAAAGTGGCGCCCAGCCGCACCGCGAGCGCGGCGCAGGCCGCGCTCCAGGCGGCGCTGTCTGGGTTGAGCCCGTGATCGACGGTGAGGATCGCCAGCCGGCGGCCGTGGACCTGGGCCCAGTCGGCGGCCATCAGCGCCAGGGCGCGGGAATCGCCGCCGCCAGACAGAGCCACAGCGATCGGGGCGGTCGAGCCGGCGGCGAGCCGCCGGTCGAGGACGGTGCGAACGACCGTCCCTAGGTCGCTCAGCCCGAGCACTTGGCCTGGGCGCGGGCCTGGGCCGCGCGGGTCTGCACGGTGGTCGAGGCCTTGGGATAGCGCTTGGCGAGTTCGGCCAGGGTCTGGCAGGCGTCAGCGGGCTTCTTCAGCGCGATCAGCGAGCGCGACAGCTCCAGCACCGCGTCGGGAGCCCAGCTGGTCTGCGGCCAGCCGCGGATGGCGGCGATGTAGGAGCCGGCGGCGTCAGCGTGGGCGCCGCGCGCGGTCAGGGTCTTGCCCAGCCAGTAGCGGGCTTCGGGCGCCTTGGCGTTGTCGCCATAGGCCGAAACGTAGTCGCGGAAGCCGGCCTCTGCGACGGCGTAGTCGCCGGCCAACATCGCCTGGCGCGACTGGCTGAAGGCTTCGTTGGCCGACAGGCCCGCGGCTGGGGCGGGAGCCGGCCCGCCGGCAGGGGCCGAGCCGGTCGCGGCCAGCGCCCCGCTCTCGAGGTTCGCGATGCGGTCGGACAGCGACTTGTTTTCGGCGCGAAGGGCGTCGGCCTCGCGCTTGGCGAGCTCGGCTTGCCGGTTGGCGTTCTCCAGATCGCCGGTCATCCGGGTCATGGACTGCTCCATGTCGGCGAGCCGGCGGCTGACCTCCTGGAGCTGGTAGTCGGTCTCGGCCGGCTGCACGACGACGGGCTTGCCGCTGTCGCGGCCCTGGAACACGATCGAGCGGAGCTCGCGCATCACCTGCTCCATGCGGTCGAGGCGCCGCGCGTCGCGGGCGTCCAGCGGATCCATTGGGACCTGAGCCACCGCGGTGGAGGCGATCAGGGAGAGGGCGAGCGGCAGGGCGAGGCGGGCAAGCTTCATAGTCGGCATCATCTGCAAATACGGACGGCCAAAATGCGGCTGTTCGGTGAGGAAGGTAAAGTAGAGCGCAAATGCAAAGAGGGGACCCGAAGGCCCCCTCCCGCAGACTGCAAACAACGGGCTTATTGAGCGCCCGAAGTGATCGCCGTGTGGGCGTTCCGGTTGCGCTGGTAGGCTTCCTCGTTGGCGCCGGCGTCGATCGGCTTTTCCTTGCCGTACGACACGGTCGAGATGCGCGACGGCTGCACGCCGCGCTGCACGAGGTACTCGCGCACCGAATTGGCGCGGCGCGAGCCGAGGGCGAGGTTGTACTCACGGGTGCCGCGTTCGTCGGCGTTGCCTTCGATGCGGATCTGGACGTTCGGATAGCGCACCAGCCAGGCGGCCTGCGCGTCGAGCAGCGGAGCGGCGTCGGCGCGAACGCTGTAGCTGTCGAGGTCGAAATAGACGCGGTCGCCGACGTTGACCGTGAAGTCCTGGATCGAACCCGGGATCACCGACGAGGTCGGGGGCGGCGCGGGGGCCGGTTCCGGGGCGGGCGCAGGGGCCGGCGCGGGCGTCGGTTCCGGGGCGGGGGCCGGCTTCGGGCGCGAGGCGCAGGCCGTGACCGAGATGGCGGCGGCTGCAACCAGGCTCAGTCGCAGGGCGTGCTTGATACTGAAGCTTTGCACGTTTGCTTCTCCAATTAATAAGTTACGACGACGGCGGTCCCCACAGCCAGTTCCTCGTTCTACCCGGCTTTGCCGTTACCGGACATTTCAAAAGTCCGTTGGGGGGAATTTTAAACCTGGAAACACTGGCTAATTCAGCAGTGGCGACCAGGCGGGATCGGACCCGGAGCCTGGATAGGGGGCTGCGCGTTCGATCCGGCCGGTGACGTCCACCGTCCACAAACGTGGAGCTCCACCAGGCGTTTCACGGCTGAACATCAGCACCCGCCCGTTGGGCGCCCAGGTCGGACCCTCGTCCATGTAGCTGCTGGTGAGAATTCGCTCGTCCGAGCCGTCCGGCTTCATGATGCCGATGTGGAACTCGCCGCCGGTCTGCTTGGTGAAGGCGATGTATTCGCCCGTCGGGCTCCACACCGGGGTGGTGTAACGGCCCGAGCCGAACGAGATGCGCCGTCCGCCTCCACCGTTGGCGCTCATGACGTAGAGCTGGGCGCTGCCGCCGCGGTCGGAGTTGTAGACGATCTGCGAACCGTCCGGCGAGAACGACGGCGAGGTTTCGATCGACGGGTCGGAGGTCAGGCGGTTGGACGCGCGGCTGCGCAGGTCCATCACGTAGATGTCGGTGTTGCCGGCGCGTTCGACGGAGAAGGCGACGCGGCCGCCGTCGGGCGAGAAGCGCGGGGCGAAGACCATTCCGGGGAAGTTGCCGAGGGTCTCGCGGCGGCCGCTCTCCAGATTGAACAGGTAGATGGACGAGCCCTCCGGCCGCAGGGCCATGTAGGTGATTTCCTGGCTGGTCGAGGAGAACCGCGGGGTCATGACGATGTAGGAGCCGTCGGTCAGGTAGGACGGGTTGGCGCCGTCCTGGTCCATGATGGCCAGCTGCTTGCGGCGGTTCAGACGGTCGCCGCTCTCCGAGACGAACACCACGCGGGTGTCGAAATAGCCCTTCTCGCCGGTCAGCCGCTCATAGACCGCGTCCGAAATCTTGTGCGCCACGCGCCGCCAGTTGTCGGGGGTCGAGGTGAACTGCAGACCGAGCAGCTGCTGCTCGGAGTAGACGTCCCATAGCCGGAAGTTGACGGTCAGGCGGCCCCCCTCGACCGTGACCTGGCCGTTCACCAGCGCCTGGGCGTTGATCACCTTCCAGTCGGGGAAGCGCGGCTGGACGTTGACGTCAAGGGTCTTCTCGACGTGCGCAGCCGGCGGGATCGGCGCGAACAGGCCCGAGCGCTCGAGGTTGCCGGTGATGACCTGGGCGATCTCGGCGCCCTGCTGGCCGCCGAAGGCGGGAATAGCGATGGGCAGCGGCTTGACGTCGCCGCGATTGATGTCGACCTCGATCTGCGCGCGGGCCGGCGCGGTGGCCGCTACCGACGTAAGAAGCGCGGCGAAAACGGCCAGGGCCAGGGTCTTCAGGCGCATGGGGCGGTTCTCCTTGTTCACGAACAGGCCTCGCTGGTCTTGAAGTTCAGGTCGAAGCGCTGGCCGTAGAGCGAGCGGGGTAGCCGGGTGAACGGCGCGGCCGCGTAGACCGCACGGATCGCCCGTTCGGCCGCGGCCTTGACCACCGGATCGGCGGAATTCTCGGCGCCGTGCGCGCCGACCTGGCCGACGACCTGGCCGCCGCCGCCGAGGGTGAAGGACACCTTCAGCCGCACGTCGCGCCCGCCCTCGACGTTGCAGTTGGGGTTCCAGCGCTTCTGGATCTCATCGCTCATGCCGGCGATCGCCGCGGCCGCCTGACCCGAACCGAGGTCGGGCCGCGCCTCGGGCGCGGTGGCCTGGCGGGACGGACCTTTGGCCGCGGACGAACGCTGGGCGCCTGGGAGGCTGGCGGCCAGGGCGTCGAGGTCGAGGCCCTTCTCCGCCTTGGGCGCCGGTTTGGGCGCCTTCTCGGCGGGCTTGGCCGGCGCGGGCTTGGGCGTCGGCGTCGGCGTGGGCTTGGGGACCGGAGCTGCCTTGGGCGCAGGGGCGGGCGCGGGTGCAGGCTTGGGCGGGAGCGGGACCGGTTGCGGCGTCGGCGCGGGCGCCGCCGGCGGGGCGGGGGCCTCGGGGACCGGCTCCTCGGTCTGGGCAGGAAGGTCTTCTGGTCCCTGCTCGGCGGGGGCCAGATCGGTCACCGGCGCGTTGGCGACGATGTTGATCGGCACGGCCGAGCCGAGCGGCAACTGGCGCGCCCAAGGCCACGAGATCATGGCGGCGACGATCACCCCTGCGTGCAGCAGGGTTGATGCGAGCATCGCGCCGGAGAATTCAGACCTTTCCCGGGCCATCAGCGCCTCAGCGCGGCTCGCCGCCCGAAGACGGTCCGCCGGTGTCGGTGATCAGGTTGATGCTGGTGAAGCCCGAGGTCGACAGCGCCGCCATGACCTGGGCGACGATCTCGTAGGACGCACGACCGTCGGCGCGCACATAGATCGGCTTGGCCCGATCGTCGCCCGACATGGCCCGGAGGCGCGGCGCCAGGCTCGCGAAAGGCACCGCGTCTTCCTGGATGAACACCGTGCCGTCCTGGCGGATGGAGACGGTCAGCGGCTCTTTGGGATCTTCCATGGCGGCCGCCTCGGTCTTGGGCAGCTCGATCTCGACGCCGCTGGTCAGCAGCGGGGCCGAGACCATGAAGATGATCAACAGCACGAGCATCACGTCGACCAGCGGCGTGACGTTGATCTCGGACAGCGCCCCGCGCGAGCGACGGCCGCGCCGGCGGCGCGACCCGCCGGAGGCGGAGAACGCGTCGTGGGAGGAAAGCGCCATGACCCTTAGCCCCGCTCGGCCAGGCGGCGCTGGATGGCGGTGGAAAGGTCGTCGGCGAAGCCTTCGAGCCGGCCCGCGTACTTGCCGGCGTCGGTCGAGAACTTGTTGTAGGCGATGTAGGCGGGGATCGCCGCGATCAGGCCGATGGCCGTGGCGAACAGCGCCTCGGCGATCGAGGGGGCGACGACCGCCAGGTTGGTCGACTTTTCGACGGCGATCGCCTGGAAGGCCTTCATGATCCCCCAAACGGTGCCGAACAGGCCGATGAACGGCGAGGCGGTGGCGACGATGGCCAGCGAGCCGAGGCCGTTTTCAACCCGCGCGCTTTCCCGGGCGATGGTGGTGTCGAGGGCGCGGTCGATGCGCTGGATCAGGAAGGCGGTCTGGCTCTCGGAGACCAGGCCCCGCGCGCGGGCGTCGCGCCACTCCTTCAGCGCGCCCTGCAGCATGCGCGGAAGCGCCTGGGTTGGCCGCTCGCCATGCTCGGCTGCGATGTCCTCCAGCGAGCGGCCTGAGGAGACCTGGTCCTCGAAGGCGCTGGCCTCCTTGTTGAGCTTGGTCAGGCGGAGCGACTTGTCGATGATTACGGTCCAAGACCACAGGGAGGCCAGGATCAATCCGATCATCACCGCCTTCACGACCCAGTCGGCGCGAATGAACAGATTGATGAAGCTGAAGCTGTCGGCGGTGATCGCAGCGGGGTCCATGCGCTCGTAGGGCTCCGTAAGAAAGGCAGGCGCACGACTTCAAGCCGCCTGCGGTGGCGAACTTAAGGCCATGCCTTCTGGTTAACCGACCTCTAACGCCGAAACGGTGGAGGCGGTTTTACGAAAACCTTACGCAAAAAGCGGGCGCAGGGTGTCCAGCATGCCAGCGGGCGGCTTGCGCGGCCGGCCGGCCATGTCGATGCAGGCGGCCTCGACCTTGGCGGCGCAGATCAGCTCTTCGCCGCGGGTGATCTTCTGGCTGATGAACAGGCGCGGGCCCCTGGCGGCGTCGTATGTGGTGCGAACGGCCAGGGCGTCGTCGATGCGCGCGGCGCGCTTGAAGTCGATTTCCATGCGCACGATCGCAAAGGCCGCGGGATCGTCGCGGTCGAGCAATTCAGCGTGATGAACCCCGGCGACGCGCAGGAAGTCGGATCGGCCGCGCTCGAAATAGCGGACGTAGTTCGCGTGATAGACGACGCCGGTGAAGTCGGTGTCCTCGTAATAGACCCGCACCGGCAGGACATGTTCGCGCCCGTCGAGGACGCCGGCGGAGGGAAGCGGGGTCTGCATGGCGTTAGGTTTAGGGGCGCGGCGCCGTCTTGAACAGCGCCGCGCCTGATCGGCTACTCGACCTGGCTGACGTCGCGAACGGCGCCGCGGGCGGCGTTTGTGGTCATGGCGGCGTAGGCGCGCAGGGCCGGGGAGACCACGCGCTGACGCTCGGCCGGCTTCCAGGCGGCCGCGCCCTTGGCGGTCATCGCCGCGCGGCGTTCGGCCAGCACGGCGTCCGAGACGTCGAGCCGGATGATCCGCTCGGGGATGTCGATGACGATGCGGTCGCCGTCTTCGACCAACCCGATCACCCCACCCTCGGCCGCCTCGGGCGAGACGTGGCCGATGGAGAGGCCCGAGGTGCCGCCGGAGAAGCGGCCGTCGGTGATCAGCGCGCAGGCTTTGCCCAGGCCTTTCGATTTCAGATAGCTGGTCGGGTAGAGCATCTCCTGCATGCCCGGGCCGCCCTTTGGGCCTTCGTAGCGGATGACGACCACGTCGCCGGCGACGATCTTCCCGCTCAGGATAGCGCTGACCGCTGCGTCCTGGCTCTCGAAGACGCGAGCCGTTCCGGCGAACTTCAGGATCTCTTCGTCGACCCCGGCGGTCTTCACGATGCAGCCGTCCTCGGCCAGGTTGCCGGACAGCACGGCCAGGCCGCCGTCTTGCGAGAAGGCGTACTTGGCTTCGCGAATGACGCCGTTCTCGCGATCGAGGTCGAGCTCCTTCCAGCGGCGATCCTGGCTGAACGCGGTCTGTGTCGGGACGCCGCCGGGCGCTGCGCGGAAGAAGGTCTGCACCGCCTCGCTGTTGGTGCGGCTGATATCCCAGCGGTCGAGCGCTTCGCCCATCGACTTGGAGTGGACCGTGGGCAGGTCGGTATGCAGCAGGCCGGCGCGGTCGAGCTGGCCCAGGATGGCCATGATGCCGCCGGCGCGGTGGACGTCCTCCATGTGCACGTCGGCCTTAGCCGGTGCGACCTTGGACAGGCACGGCACCTTTCGCGACAGTCGGTCGATGTCCTCCATCGTGAAGTCGACGCCGGCCTCGTGGGCTGCGGCCAGCAGGTGCAGCACGGTATTGGTCGAGCCGCCCATGGCGATGTCGAGGCTCATCGCGTTCTCGAACGCCTTGAACGAGGCGACCGAGCGCGGCAGCACCGAGGCGTCGTCCTGCTCATAGTAGCGGCGGGTGATGTCGACGATCAGGCGGCCGGCTTCCAGGAACAGCCGCTCGCGGTCGGCGTGGGTGGCCAGGACCGAGCCATTGCCCGGTAGGGACAGGCCGAGCGCCTCGGTCAGGCAGTTCATCGAGTTGGCGGTGAACATGCCCGAGCAGGAGCCGCAGGTCGGACAGGCCGAGCGCTCGATGGCGGCGACCTCCTCGTCGGAAATCTTGTCGTCGGCGGCCGCGACCATTGCGTCGACCAGGTCGAGGGCGACCTCCTTGCCCTTTAGGATCACCTTGCCGGCTTCCATCGGACCGCCCGAGACGAACACCGTCGGGATGTTGATGCGCAGCGAGGCCATCAGCATGCCGGGGGTGATCTTGTCGCAATTGGAGATGCAGACCATGGCGTCGGCGCAGTGGGCGTTGACCATGTACTCGACGCTGTCGGCGATCAGTTCGCGGGAGGGCAGGCTGTAGAGCATGCCGTCGTGGCCCATGGCGATGCCGTCGTCGACCGCGATGGTGTTGAACTCCTTGGCGACGCCGCCGGCCCGCTCGATCTCGCGGGCGACCAACTGGCCGAGGTCCTTCAGGTGCACGTGGCCCGGCACGAACTGAGTGAACGAGTTCACCACGGCGATGATCGGTTTGCCGAAGTCGCTGTCCTTCATGCCGGTGGCGCGCCAGAGGCCGCGGGCGCCGGCCATGTTGCGGCCGTGGGTGGTCGTGCGTGAGCGATAGGTCGGCATCGGATCGGTCCTGACGGAGATTGCGCGTCTCATCCGTAGCCAATCGACTCCTATTGGTGAAATATATTAAGCGACGACAATTAAGTCGTGCGAGATATCAGGAATGGAGACGCGCCAGCTTCGGCACTTCCGGGCGGTGGCCGAGACGCTGCATTTCGGCCGTGCGGCCGAACAGCTCGGCATGACCCAGCCGCCGCTCAGCCAGTCGATCTTGGCGCTGGAGCGTGAGCTCGGCGCGCCGCTGTTCGTGCGCACCAAGCGGCAGGTGGCGCTAACCCCCTTTGGCGAGCAGTGGCTGGCTCACGTGAAGAAGGCGCTCGAGGAGCTGGAGGGCCTTCCGGAGATCGCGCGCCAACTGCGCGACGGCCAGACCGGGCGGCTGGAACTCTCGTTCGTCAGCACGGCCGACTACAGCACCCTGCCGACCCTGGTGCGGCGCTACTCGGCCCTGCATCCCGAGGTCGAGATCGCGCTCAGCGAGGCGACCAGCGACGTGCAGATCGCCGCCCTGCTGGAAGGACACGGCCACGCCGGGATCGTCATTCCGCCGCCCGGCGGGCTGCCGGACCGGCTCAGCTACCGGCGGCTGCTGGTCGAGCCGCTGGTGGCCGCCGTGCCGCAGAGCTGGGTCGACGAGGGGCGATTGGCGCACGAGGCCGGGCGGCTGGCGCCCGACGCCCTCGTTGGGGCGGCCGGGGTGATCTTCCCGCGGCGGGTGGCGCCGGCCTTCTACGACCTGGCGGTCGACACCCTGAAGACGCTGACCGGCGGGGCGCGCATCGTGCAGGAGGCGATCCAGATGCAGACCATCATCGCCCTGGTCTCGGCCGGGATCGGCGTGGCGCTGGTGCCGGCCTCGCTGCGCCACCTGGCGCGGACCGGCGTGCGCTACATGAGCCTGCCCGGCGATGGGCCCTATCTCGAAAGCGGCCTGGTCTGGCGCGCCGACGACGCCACCCCGACGCTGCGGCGGTTCCTGGACGTGGCGCTGCAGCCGCTGGCGTGAGGCGGCCTACTCGTCGAACAGCGAGGCCTGGCCGGCTGGAGGCGGCTGCGGCGGCGGGGTCAGGCCGAGATGGGCGTAGGCCTTGGCGCAGGCGATGCGGCCGCGTGGGGTGCGCTGGATGAAGCCCTGCTGCATCAGGAACGGCTCGATGACGTCCTCGACCGCGTCACGGGCTTCGGCGATGGCGTAGGCGATGGTCTCGACCCCGACCGGGCCGCCGCCGTAGTTGTCGATCATGGCCTGCAGATAGCGGCGGTCCAGCGCATCGAGCCCGGCCTGGTCGACGTCGAGCCGCGCCAGGGCGCGGGCGGCGGCCTTGCCGTCGATCATTTCCACACCGTCGGCGGCGGCGAAGTCACGGACCCGCCGCAGCAGCCGGCCGGCGACGCGAGGGGTGCCGCGGGAGCGGGCTGCGATCTCGCCGGCGCCGTCGGGCGCCAGGCCAAGGCCCATCTTGGCGGCCGCCCCGGCCAGCACCTTGGAGAGCTCGGCGTGGGTGTAGAACTCCAACCGCAGCGGAATGCCGAAGCGGTCGCGCAGGGGGGTGGCCAGCAGGCCGGCGCGCGTTGTGGCCGCGACCAGGGTGAACGGCGCCAGATCGATGCGGATCGAGCGCGCTGACGGGCCCTCGCCGATCACCAGGTCGAGGACGTGGTCTTCCATCGCCGGGTATAGGATTTCCTCGACGTTGGCGGAGAGGCGATGGATCTCGTCGATGAACAGGACGTCGCGCGGTTCGAGATTGGTCAGGATCGCAGCGAGGTCGCCGGCCTTGGCCAGCACCGGGCCGGAGGTGGCGCGGAAGTTCACGCCGAGCTCGCGGGCTACGATCTGGGCCAGGGTGGTCTTCCCCAAGCCTGGCGGGCCGAACAGCAGCACATGGTCGAGGGCTTCCTCGCGGGCCTTGGCGGCCTCGATGAAGACCTTGAGGTTGCCCTTGGCCTGCTCCTGGCCGACGAACTCGGCCAGGGTCTGGGGGCGCAGGGCCTTGTCATGGACGACGCCGCCCTCGAACGGTTGGGCGTCGGGCGAGACAATGCGGGTCACCGACCCAGCTCCTGCAGGCCGGCCTTGATCAGCGCCGGGATGTCGGCCTCTTCGCCCAGGCGCAGGGCGGCCTGTTCGACGACGCGGCGGGCGTTGACCTCGGCGACGCCGAGGCCGAGCAGCGCGGCGACCGCTTCGCCGACCGCGCTGGGCGGCGGCGGTGCGGCCGGCGCGTGAATCTGGGCATGGAATGCGGCGACTGGTCCGTCGGTCAGCTGCTTGTCCTTGAGCTCGGTGATCAGCCTCAGGGCGAGCTTGGGCCCGACCCCGTTGGCGCGCCCGAGCGCGGCCTTGTCCTCACGGGCGACGGCCGCGGCGAGGTCCGGCGGGGCCAACACGTCGAGCACGGCCAGCGCGGCCTTGGGCCCGACGCCCTGGATAGCCAGCATGACCACGAAGGCGCGGCGTTCGTCGCGGCCGAGGAAGCCGTAGAGCTTCATGCCCTGGGCCTCCGACCAGATGCTCTCGACGTGCAGCACCGTCTCCTCGCCGAGCGCCGGCAGGTGGCCTAGGGTGCGCGAGCCGCAGCGCACCACGTAGCCTACCCCCGCCACATCGATCAGGGCCTCTTCTTCGCCGACCTCGGCGACCAGTCCGCGCAGACGCCCGATCATGCGGCGGCTCCGATGCGGCGGAGCTTGCGGTGGTGGGCGTGGGCGATGGCGACGGCCAGCGCGTCGGCCGCGTCGGCGGTGGTCTTGCCGGCGGTCGGCAGCAGGCGGGCGATCATGAAGCCGACCTGGTCCTTCTCGGCCGCGCCGGTGCCGACGACGGACTTCTTGACTACGGTGGCGGCGTATTCGGCGACCGGCAGGCCGGCGCGGGCCGGCACGATCATCGCCATGGCCCGGGCGTGGCCGAGCTTCAGGGCCGAGGCGGCGTTGTTGTTCATGAACGTCTCCTCGACCGCGGCCTCGTGCGGGACGTGGGCGGCGACAACCTCGCTGATGGCTTCGAACAGCACCAGCAACCGCTCGGAGAAAGGCAGGGAGTCCTTGGGGGCGATCACCCCGTGCGCGACATGGGCCAAGCGCGCGCCGTCAACCGTGATCACGCCCCAGCCGGTGCGGCGCAGGCCGGGATCGAGGCCAAGGATACGCAAGGGAGGGGGCATGGGAATCGGCGCGTTCGTCATCTGTTCCAACGAGGGATACAGGACGTCGCCAGGGTTAAGCAAACGTTGAGGGAGAGGCCTGAGGCGCCGAGAGTTGAAGGAACCGCAGCTGCGCTCGAGGGGTTCGATTTTCGTGCAGGGAAGGATGCGCGATGGACTATCGACTCTTTGTGCTGAACTCCGCCGGCAAGTTCGCTGACGTCGAGGAATGGGACTGCGCCTCCGACGAGGAGGCGCTCGAAAGGGCGGCGCACAGCCGCCACGCCTTCGGGGCTGAGCTTTGGCAAGGCAAGCGCCACCTGAGCACCTTCGCCGGGCCGATCACGGCCGCGGCGGGGGACCGAGCGGCTTAGGACCGCCAGAAGCGGAAGGCGTCCCAACCGGCCTGGATCAGTTCGCGGGGCAGGCCGGCGACGTCGGTGAGCATCAGGGCGGGTGCAAAGATGATCGCTGAGGCTCCCGGCACGAGGAAGATCAGCAGGAACAGCCCGACCATCGCGAGCCCCTCGAACTTCCGCAGGCCCTGGCGGATGGAGTCCGGCAGGAATGGGCGGATGACGCCGTATCCGTCCAGGCCGGGCACCGGCAGCAGGTTGAGTATGAACGCGGTCGCCTGCAGGAAAGCCAGGAAAGCCAGCGCATCACACAGCATCCGCGCGCCAGGCGTCGCCAGGGGCGAGAGCGCCACCGCCCATATCGCGGCCACCAGCACGATCATAACCAGAAGCGTGCCGAGCGGGCCGGCCAGCGAGGCCAGCGCCCGCCACCAGCGATTGCGCATCAGGTCCTCGCGCAGATAGACCGCTCCGCCGGGAAAGCCGATGCCGCCGAGCACCACGGCCAGGATCGGGATGACGATCGACACGCCGACATCGACGTACTTGAGCGGGTCGAGGGTCAGGTAGCCCTTGGCGCGGATGGTGTGGTCGCCGGCCTTGTAGGCGATGAAGGCGTGGCCGAATTCATGGGTCATGACCGCCAGGATCCAGCCCAGGATCACGAAGGCGAAGGTCGCCACTCGAGCGGCCAGTTCGCTCGGGGCGTAGACCAGGAACCCCCCTGCGGCCAGCCAGGCGGCCAGCAGAATGAGGGCGTTGGGGCTGAGGCCGGGGCGCGGTTCGATGGTCTGGTCCTGGGTCAAGGACGGCTCACGGAAGCAATGGAGTGATCGCCCGCCTTGGCGACCACGAGGTCGGCGCGGGCGCGGGCGTGGATGATGTGGTCGTGCAGGTTCTTGAGGTTCACGTCGCGCCAGACCATGCGCGCGAGGCCGTCGGTCTGCTCGCGGGTCATGTGCCGGAAGCGGGCGTAGAACGATGCCGGGTCATGTTCGGCCGCCTCCCAAAGCTCCAGGAAGCGGGCGACGTACCAGCGCTCGAGGTCGGCCTCGTCGGCGTCCAGGTAGATCAGGGCGTCGAGCAGGCCGGCCGGGCCGGTGTCGGGATGGCGCAGGGTCAGACCCTCGATGATCAGCGCGTCGGGGGCGGCGATGGTCCGGGTCAGGGCCGGGTCAATGTCGTAGACGACGTGCGAATAGGCCGGGAACTGCGCCGGGCCGCTGCGGACGGCGGTCAGCGCCGCGCGCAGGGCCGCGTGGTCGTAGGTGTCGGGCGCGCCCTTGCGCCCGAGGGCGCCGCGCGCCTCCAGCACAGCGTTGGGGTGCAGGAAGCCGTCGGTGCAGGCCAGCTCGATCCGCCCGCCGCCGGCCGCGAGCTGGTCGGCCAGGGCCTGGGCGAAAGTGCTCTTGCCCGCCGCCACCGAGCCGGTGACGCCGACGATGAACGGGCCGCTCGCCGGGCGCAGCGGGGCCAGCAGGTCGATAATGCGGGACAGGCTCACGGGCGGCTCGCGAAAGTGGAGCGCGACTATAGGGGCAGGCCCGCGACCTTGGCGAGGTTGGGCTTGGGAATGGCCGAGACGAAGGCGCCCTGGGCGTTGGCCTTGTCGCGGGCCAGCTCCGCCCAGGCGGCGGCGAAGCCTGTGGGGCTGGCCTTGCTGGGCGCTGCGATGGCGAAGGCCGGCTGGCGGCCGGCCAGGGCGGCGGTGAGCGCGGCCCAGAGGTCGAGGTTCTCGGCTGGCGCCTCGTCGCCCTGCGGCGCCCGCCCCGCGGCGATCAGGGCGGCGGTGCGGGCGACGACGGCGTTGTCGATCTGGATGGCAACAGCGCCCTTGGGCAGGTCCTTCAGCGCCGCCATCAGCGCGGCCAGAGCCATGCGCTCGGGGCTGGTGTAGCGCTCGCCGCCGGCCTGGCCGGACGCGGCCTTGTCGTGGCTGCGGACATAGGCCCAGCCGCCGCACTTGAAGGCCTCGTGATAGCTGGTCTGGATCCAGATGGCGGTGCTCATCGCGGCGATCTAGCAGTTTGCGCAAACGCATGCATGATCGCTCGCCAAAAGAGAGTGTCTCATGCCCGCCACCACCAATCACACCAGCGTCGAGAAGCTGAACCAGGCCAACGAGGGCAAGCTGCCCGGGCACCTGGGCCTGGTCATCACCGAGGTCGCCGACGGCAAGGTCGTCGGGCGCCTGAAGGTGCGCCAGGACCTGGTCGCGCACACCGGCTACCTGCTGGCCGGCGCGGTGCTGTCGGTGGCCGACATCCTCTGCGCCTACGGGGTCTCGACCGCGTGGCCCGAGGGCGCCAACGGCTTCACCACCGCCGAGGTGAAGGCCAACTTCGTCGGCACCCTGCGCGACGGCGAGGCGATTTGCACCGCCAGCCTGCTGCATGGCGGGCGCACCACCCAGGTGTGGGACGCCAAGGTCGAGGACGCGGCCACCGGCAAGCTCATGGCCGCCTTCCGTTGCACCCAGATCATCCTCTATCCGCGGACCTAGTGATGCGTATCTGCATCGTCGCGGCGCTGGTTTGCGCCGCCCTGGCCGGCCCGGCCTTGGCCCAAGGCTCGAAGGTCAGTTCGGCGGTGGAGCTGGCCCGGCAGGCCCAGAACCTGAAGCCCGGCCAGTGGGTATGGGCGCCGCAGGTCGCGCCGGCTGGGCCGATCATCGTCTATGTCGATCTCGACCGGCAGCTTGCCACAGTCTATCGAAACGGCCTGCGCATCGGGGTCAGCACCATCTCGTCCGGCAAGGCAGGGCACGAAACCCCGACCGGGGTGTTCACGATCCTGCAGAAGGACAAGGACCACCGTTCCAGCACTTACGACAACGCCTCGATGCCCTACCAGGAGCGGCTGACATGGGACGGGGTGGCGCTGCATGCCGGTGGTCTGCCGGGCTATCCCGAGAGCCACGGCTGCATCCACCTTCCTTACGAGTTCTCCAAGCTGCTGTTCGGGATCACCCAGATTGGCGGGACGGTGGTGATCGCCGGGCGCCACGGCGAGCCGGTGACGGCGCGGGAGGCAGGGGTGTTGGCGCCGTTCGGCGTTGGCGGCGCGGCCGAGGATCGTGCGCCGCTAAGCGGCGGGGAGGCCTATCGCTGGACGCCGGAGGCCTCGCCGAGCGGCCCGGTCTCGATCATCATTTCCAAGGCCGACCATCGTGCGGTGGTGCTGCGCAACGGCGTCGAGATCGGCCGCGCGCACGCCGAGATCGAAGAAGACGCCGTCTCCACCCATGTGGCGACGCTAGCCAGGGGCGCGGACGGCAAGGCGGTGTGGCTGCGGGTCGGCGCGCCAGGCCACGAGGAGGAGGCCGGCCAGCCGGTTGACCCAGCCGCCTTCGAGAAGATCCGCGCGCCGAAGGCGTTCCTCGACGAGGTGGCGCGGGTGATGACCGTCGGAACCACGGTGCTTGTCACCGCCTCGCCGGTCGGGTCCGACAACAGCGGCACGCGCCTGACCGTGCTGAGCGCGGTCAAGGGCGATCAGGTGACGCCCTAGGCGGAATCGACATTCAGCGCAGCCAGATCATGGTGGCGGCGAGGTGTACGAAGCCTAGGAAGTGGATGGCCCTGCGGTCGTAGCGGGTGGC
>NZ_JACIDK010000010.1 GCF_014196295.1 Phenylobacterium haematophilum | reverse complement strand
CCCCGCCAAGGGCTCGATGAAGACCAAGATCAAGCGCGCCGGGTGGGACAACGCCTTCCTGCTCTCCATGCTCGGCCATATGCGATAGCCCTGCCATACGAAGGAAGCAAAATGGGGCCAGGGAGCATCATCGTGAATGCGGGCCGCCAGGCGGAGACTCTCGCGGACGGGCTACTCGGGGCTCCCTTTGACTGGCAGATCGAATTCAACCCGCAAGAAGACGTCGGCCAGGACAGCAGAGATAGCCGCCCCGGCGAACTTGTCTGGGGCAAATATGGGATCGCCGTTTCGGCTGTAGTCGATCATGGCATTCGCGGCTATGTCGCGCCGATCCTAACTGACTCTTGGACTGTGGAATCCACCCGATCCCTACGCCCGGTCGCCAGGGTCGGGAAATGGGATTGGGTTCTCGATGTCGGGGGAGGACGTACGTTTCGAATTCCGGTCGAGGCGCGAGTTCCGCAAAACTGACGGCGAATGGCGCTCGGCTGCCACCACTGAACGACGCTGAATTTCACGCCGGCCGAAGCCCAAGCCGATGCGCCGTCCAGCGAAGCAGGAGGACGATTTTCGCGCTCACTCGATATCGAACAGATCGAGCTGGTTCCGACGCGCTTTCGGTCGCGCCAAGCGCACGATCTGTATGGAGGGGCTAGACCTGTGGGAAATGCTTGGCCGGGGCATTCCCTTCGATCAGGTAGTTGAGCGAAAGGTTCGGCGCACGGCGGAGAGCCGAGAGCCCTTCGTGCGGGTGCGCGACCTCTTCCAGAGACTGCCCTCCCCGCCTACGAGCCGACATTCCGAAGGTCCGCTAGGAGCCCATCCGTTCATCGCCAGACAGGCAGCGTTCACCGCCCTGAAGCGGACGCACCAATCGACCGCAATGAGCCCCTACCGGCCCTTGCATCTCATCGCTGGCGGCCATCTGAAACCGCCTGAAGCGAAACTCCCAGCAAGTCGTGGGATGTGTAAGGCCATCGCCATACGCCATTGAAATTGTTGATTAGAAGCGGAGGCCGTCTCACCTCCCTTTTATCTTGCCCTCCCCATGCTCTCCCGGCTCCTCGTCGCCAAGCCCTCAACCGCCTCCACTATTCCACCGAAAGCCCGAAGCGTTGTCACGGGCAGACCGGTCGGCGCGCCTTTCGCTCGGCGGGTGGAAGTGCGCGGCGGGACAGACGCCCGCCGCGCCGCCGCTAGTCGTTGTGCGGCTGCTTTGCGACCAGGTAGTCACAAGCCTTCTGTGCATGGGCAGCCGCGGTGAACAAGAACCGTGGCTCAGCTTTCAGTACCGCCAGCCAATAGCCGAGGTAGGCCGCGTGATCCTCGCGCGGCGTCAACTCGAGACCGAGGTCAGCACACAGGAAGGCCGCGCCCAGCTCAGCGACAAGTTCCTCGCGCGCATAGCCCTCGTCACCGAAGCGCTTACCACACCGACGCCGGCCGCAAGATCGACGCCTGGACCACGGCCGATCTGCAGCTGCGCTGGACGCCGCAGACCTCGGTCGAAGCGCTCGACGGACTGTCGGTCGCGCTCAACGTCCAGAACCTCTTCGACAGCGACCCGCCGTTCTACGATGGGCCGACCGGCATCGGTTACGACCCGGCCAACGCCGACCCGCTCGGCCGGTTTGTCTCGCTGCAATTGACCAAGCGCTGGTAGCGCCACCCCGATCCAAAGACCAGGACCATCCCATGCGATTGCCTTCGCAGATCGCGGCCCTGTGCCTGGCCGCGATCGCAGCCCCGGCCGGCGCGCGTTCCTTCACCACCGACGACCTGCTCTTGGCCGAAGAGTTCGGACAGATGGCGTTCACGCCCGATGGCCCGACCCTGATCTTCGAGCGCCAGCGCCCGATCACAGAGGCCGGGCCGTTCGAGTACGACACCTACCCGCCGCTTCGCCGCAGCCGGATCTATGTCGCGAGGGTCGGCTCGTCTGACCCGCCGCAGTTGTTGCTGAAAGCGCGAGACGATGAGGGCCATACGGCCGGCCCGCTCTCTCCCGACGGTAAGGCGATGGTGGTCCTGCGCCTGAAGGGGCGCGACTGGGAGGCCGGCGTCGTGCAGTTGGCCAGCGGCAAGGTCCGTTGGCTTGGCGTGATCCCGGAGCTCGCCCAACTTGGCCAGACCATCGCCTGGCGCTCGGACCGCGAGCTGGTGATCGCTGCGCGCGCAACCATTCCGCTTCGACTCCGCGCCGGCTGGCAGGCTCGCGATGTCCTGCAGGCCAAGTGGAAGGCGACCGCCCGCGGCGAGACTGCGCTCGCCCAAGTCAGTTCAGCCGGGGCGTTCTCCGGCGAGCGTGCGGGCGGCGGACGGCTCGTGCTTGCTGACGTGACGAGCGGCAAGGTCAGCGATCTCGCCAGCGGGGACTTCTACGACCTGCAGATCTCGCCGGACGGCCGCCAGGTCGCCGCGATGGCCAACCTGGAGGCCCTGGCGCCGACCGCGGCCCCACGAGCGGTCGCCAGCCCCAACCGACGCCGCAATCTGGTCCTGGTCGATCTCTCCAGCGGCGCGGCCGTGACGCCCTGCGGCGACTGCGATCTTGCCCCCCACTTGATGGCCTGGTCGCCCGACGCCCGCGAGGTGCTGGCCTATGGCCGCCGCCCAGACTGGCCCCAGGCCGCGCTGATCCGGCTTGGCGTCGCCGGCGTCCGCCAGATCGCGACAGGAGACGCCGCCCTTGCGCTTGGCCAGACGAGCGAGGGCCATGTCATTCCCTACGCCGGGTGGCTGGGCGCGACCCCCATCGGCTATCTCGAGCCGGCGGCCGGCCGGCGCGACTGGTATGCGCTGGGCGATCAGCCACGCAATCTCACGAGCGCCCTGCCTGCTGCGCCGGCTCCAAGGCTTCTGGCCAACGATGGCGAGGCGATCTTCGTCACAAGCGCCGGGCAGGTCTGGCGCGTCACACTCTCGCAGGCAGCTCAGATCGCCGAAGGCGCCGCGCCGCTGGCCGCGCCGGGCCTCTCCTTGTCCAGCCGGGAGCGTCAGAACTCGGCGCCCGTGGTCGGCTGGTTTCGGATCCAGCGCGATGGTCGCCCCGCTCTGATCTCGACGCGCGGCGAGACGGCTCCCGCATCAAACGACCCCGCGCCGCCGATCGCTATGCCCGGCGCCAGCGCGAGCGTGGTCGCCACCGACCACGGGGGCCTGGAACTGCAGCTGAGCGCGCCGGCCCCACGGACGGTGATGACGCTCAATAGCGAGTTCGCAACCATCGACTTCGCGCCGGTCACCGAGATCAGGGCGACCGGTCCGGGCGGCGAGCCGCTTTTCCACTATTTGCTGACGCCCCGCCGCCCGCGGACCTCGCCGCCGCAACTGATCGTCATCCCCTATCCCGGGCTGAGCGCCTATCCGCCGCCTCGCCCTTATGGCGGCGGCACGGGACGCTTCCCGG
The DNA here is from genome assembly GCF_014196295.1 of Phenylobacterium haematophilum. Taxonomy (GTDB): domain Bacteria; phylum Pseudomonadota; class Alphaproteobacteria; order Caulobacterales; family Caulobacteraceae; genus Phenylobacterium; species Phenylobacterium haematophilum. Next base: position 53,664 of record NZ_JACIDK010000010.1, on the reverse strand, counting down.
TCAACGCCGAACTCATGGCCGCCGCCGGCTACGCCGTCCTCATCCCGGCGCTTCCGCGCTCGCGGCAGGCAGAACCCGGCGAAGGCCTCGCCGATCAGATCCTGGCGGCGATCGACCTCGCCGCGGCGCAGGCCGGCGGGTTCGATGCGAGCCGCCCGATCCTCTGGGGCCAGAGCTTTGGCGGCTATAGCGCTCTGATGGCGGCCAGCCAGAGCCGGCGCTTTGCGGCGGTCGTCGCCTCGGCCGCCCCGGCCGACCTCGCCAGCGTGCGCGGCGTCTTCGATCCGCATGGCGAGGTGCTCCCGGCCGACGGCCTCAGTCCCTACCTGCTCGGCTGGTCGGAACTCGGCCAGGCGAACCTGCGCGCCTCGCCCTGGGAGGCGCCGGGCCTCTATGTCCGCAACAGTCCCTTGTTCCAGGCCGGCCAGATCGAGGCGCCGGTGCTGCTCATCCACGGCGACATCGATTTCGTACGGCTGAGCCAGGCCCAGGAGATGTTCACCGCACTCGCGCGCCAGGCCAAGGACGTGACCCTGATCACGGCCTTTGGCGAGGGCCACATCGTCTCCTCGCCAGGCAACGTCCGCGAGGTCTATCGCCGCGCCTTCCTCTGGCTCGGCGCGCGGGCAGGCCCACGGCGCGATGGGCCGTGACGGCTATGGCCCAGTGTTGCGCGCCGTTCGCGCCTCCCAGCTGCGGACCCAGAGTTCCAGGGCCGCGCTGGTCATGATCGCCCCATAACCGCCCCTCCAGGCCAGTTGCTCGACCGTGAGCATCTGCTCGAGCGCCTGGCGATCAAGCAACCCTTCGGCCGCCAGCCGGCCCTCGAGCAGCAGCGGCCGCAGGTCTGCCAGGCCTGAAGCGATCAGGCGCCCATAGTGGCTGGTGAGCCGGCCCTTGCCCTGACGCGCGATGACGCTGGCGGGCAGCCGTTCGGCGAAGGCGGCGCGCGCGAGCGCCCGATCGTGTCCGCCCGCCGTCAGTTGCACGACGGCGAGCGGCAGACAGGCCTCCATCACCGGCTGGCTGAGCAAGGGATGGCGCAGCCTGGCCGCCGTTCCGCGCCGGCTCGCGCCGTTCAGCGACAAGGCCGCGGCCAGGCACGCGACCTGCAGCGCCTTGGCCGGCGGGAGACCGGCTGCGTCGGCGAGCCAGGGATGGACGCCGGCCGCCCTGGCTCCGTCCCAGGCGGCGGGCGAGAGGTGCTGTGGCCGGGCCTTTATTCCAGGCGCGCCGACCCGCGCGCCGAGCGCTTCGCGCAGGATGCTCCAGGCCGAGCGGCCGGTTCGCCTGGCGAGCACCGCGAGCAGCGCCGGACGAATCGCGCCCGGAAGCGCATCGGCGGCGATCAGCGCGCTGGGCGCCTGGAAGAACAGATGATCGCCGCCCTGGCCGGTCATCAGGACATCGGCGCCCAGCTCCCGGCAGCGACGGGCCATATCGCGGTCATGCTCGAAATCGAGCGCATTGAGCGCCGGCCGCGCCCCCGTCGCCCGTTCCTCCAGCGCGGCGAGGTCGAACGCCGGCGGGGGCTTTTCGATTTCGATGAGCTCGAGCCCAAGCCGACGGGCGATCTCACGCGCAAACGGACGCTCGTCGGCGCCAAGCTCGCGCGAATAGTAGTTCACCGCGACCACGTCGCGGCCCTTGAGCGCGCTGGCGACGATCGCCGAGTCCAGGCCGCCGGAGAGTTCGATCACGGTCCGCGTCCCGGCCTGCGCGCCGACGACCTCGTCGACCACCGCCCGCAGCCGCTCCTCTGCCTGCCCCCCGCCGCTTTCCCTCCGACGGGCGACATGCGCCGGGCGCCAGATGGGCCTCGCCCCGTCGCGCACCGACCAGAGCTCGCCCGGCGCGATGGCCTGCACGCGGCTCAGGGCCAGTTCGCCAGAGGCCATGGCCGGGTCGGCGAGGATCGCCCCGAGCCGCCCCCAGTCGACGCCCAGGCCGGGCGGCAGCCAGCGGCCCAGCCAGGCCGGCAGGTCGTCGGCGATCAGCAGGGCCTCGCCAAATCGCCAGGCCAGCGCGTCGAGTTCGCCGGAAGGACAGCGGAGCACCGACCAGGATCCGCCCGGCCCGTTACCGAGGACCGCGACATAGCCGCCCCAGGCGGTTGCACAGAGAAGTTCGGCCATCTCCCGCGCAGGCCGCAAAGCGATCGGCGTAACGGCGCCCGCGCGCTCGTGCAGGTCCCCGATCAGAACGCCGCCTGCGATCGCGCGGACCGGCGGCGGACATGGTCCGCCATGCGCCACCGTCAGGCCGTCCGCCCGCAGGGCGATCGCCCAGTCCTCCGGCGCGGCCCGCTTTAGATCGGAGAGCCATACAGGCCGTTCCCCCGGCCAGGCGATGACCAGGTAACTCATGGCTCGAGCGCCAGGATCGGCTCAAAGCCGGCGACATGTTCGAGATGGTCGTCGAGCACCAAGTCCCCGGCCTGAAGCCAGCAGTGGGCCTCGAAGGTGTAGGTCTGCACCCCGAACACCCAGCTTGCCGAAACGCCGTGGCGTCGCAGAAAGGCGAGCAGAAAGCAGCTGCGGTAGAGGCAGACGCCCTGCGCCGGAACCCAGGGCAGCATCCTTGCGAAGTCGTGCGCCAGGCGCCCGACCAGCGCCTCGTCCCCACATGCGCCGTTCGCCTTGCGCTGCGATCGCGCGATCATCTCGCCAAAGGGAACGCGCCAGTAGCTGCGGGCAAGCTCGCTCCACGCCAGCGCCATCGTAAGAGGACGGGCGCGCCGCCCAGGCCGGCGGGCGGCGAGATCGCGCGCCGCCGGCGGGGCGACGAAACGCAGCTGGGCTGGCCCCGTCTCGATCGCGCCGGCCTCGACAAGCGCCTGGGCCAGATCCTGGGCGCCGACCCTGAGCGCCGTCGTTCCGGCGCTCAGGGCGATGTAGGGCGCGCAGCCCGGAAGGCAGGCATAGGAGCCTTGCCTCAGATTAAGGAGAACCAGGTCCTCGCCGCAGCAGGCGGCGTGGACGTGGGGCGAGAGGCGATGGGTCATGGCGGTGATGAGATTGCGAAGGAGCGAGCGCCGCCCCGGGAGCGCGGCGCTCGCAAAGTCGCCTTACGGGTGCGGCTGGTAATCCAGCTCGTAGTCGGCGCCCACGATGCCGCGGGTCAGGGACTTGGCGTCACCGAAGGTGATGAGCTTGAACTTCGAAGACATGGCTGCCTCCTTGCTGGTGTTCGTCGCGGTCTTGCGACAGGACCAGGAAGCATTCGCCTTGAAATTGATTCAAAGCATATTTCGACTATTGCGGGACTATATTCTCATCCTGCCCGGCCTGGCTCCGCAGCGCCGCGACGATGGCGCGGCCGCTCGACAGCCTGCGCTCGTGATAGGCCGCCAGTTCCTGACGCAGGTCATCGATCTCAACGACCCCTAGCAGCGCCGACAGCTCGCCTTCCACGTCGCTGAGCACACGCTCCTCGACACGGCGAGGCGCGGCGAGCCGGTCGGCGAGCAGGCGGTTGGCCCTGGTCAGCGCAGCGCTGTGGCTCTGGTGGACGATGTGGGCGAAAAGATCCTCTGCGCTTGCGGCCGCGCTCGGTTCGAGACCGGGCCCACGGGCGCCTGCGCGCGACAGCGCAATGTCCAGATAGGCGCCCTGCAACTCATAGAGATCCGTCAGGTCGACGACATCGAGGCGCCAGGCGAAGTAGCCCTGTCCCCGGCGGTCCTCGATCAGGCCTTCGCCGGAGAGCCGCGACAAGGCCTCGCGGACAGGCGTGGCGCTGAGGTCGAGATCGTTCGCCAGCTCGGTGATCGCCAGGCGCTCGCCCAGTACATATCGACCTGCCCGCACGCGTTGACGCACTGCACAGATCGCCTGCCCGAATGGATCGCGATCCTTCTCCATGACCTGCCTGAACCGCCCCGATCCGCCTCGACCACTGGTTGTCGTCTCTATGGCAGGGTGGGAAGAGACGGCGGCCCCGAAAATCCCGCAGACGGAGAAAATCGCACCCTACCCCGCGCTTGCGGCGAATATACGCAAACTTCTTTCGCAACCAACTGCCGTTTCCAAAAGGTTTCCACCGCGAAAACACGCGATGCGGCGCCGGCGCGGCGCCCCACAGGATTGCGGGGAGCACGCTGGCGCAAATTCAGCTAACGATGGGATGCTCGACAGCCGGAGGTTGCGACGCATGACGACAGGCCTCGGCGAACGCCAGAGCCTTTCCGCCGCGTTGGAAGAGATCCGCCGTCGTCGCGGACTGCGACGGCGTGACGTCGCACGCGCCATGGGCATGAAACTTCGAACCTACGAAAACTTCGAGAGCGGGCGCGGGCCGATGACCTACGCGCGCCTGGCGGCCTTCGCGGATGCGACGAACTGCGACCTCGTGGCGCTCCTGCTCTGCCATCACCTGGGCGGCGCGCGGCTGGCGCTGGCCTGCGCCGACAACAAGGCCGCGACCATCGCCCTTTCCACGCTTCAGGACATCGACGCCGGTCATCTGGTCGGGGTCGGCGCTATGACCGCCGCCAACCTGCTCAGCGCCTTCGAGCTGGCGCGCATCGAGGCGCTGGCGGCGCCCGGCGACGACGGCGGGGCGATCCCGATCCTGGCGCCGCGGCAGGTCGAGTGCCTGCGTTGGGTCCAGGAAGGAAAGAGCTCGTTTGCGATCGGAGCGATCCTTGGGATCTCGCAGCACACCGTTGACGACTACATCCGCGAGGCCTGCGCGCGACTGGGGGTGAGCACCCGAATCCAGGCGGTGTCGCGCGCCATCGGACTTGGCCTTCTCTCGCCCTGATGCTCACGCTTCGCCCCCTGCGACTTGAGGGGTCGCCGGTTCAGGCGATCGCCTTTGAAAGTCTTACCGTGGGTTGAGACCATGCAGGGAGACACGCGGTGTCGAGGGCAAGAGACGTGTGGTCATGGGCGCGCCGCTGCGGTTGAGTTGCGCGCTGGCCGGCCTGATCGTCGGGCTGACCGGCGCCAGCCAGTTCGTCGGCTGGACGTTTTCCGCCGCGCCGGCGCTCGGCCGCCCCCTGCCGCTGAACCTGGGCGTCCCCCTCTACGCGCCCTGGGCGCTGCTGGGCTGGAAGGACCTGCTCGCCAGGCAAGCCCCCGCCGTCTGGCGTGCGGCTGCGTGGATCACGATGCTGGGCGCCCTGAGCGGCCTTGGATTTGCGCTGCTCGTCGAAAGGCCTCAGTCCCACACTGCGAGTGACTGGGGCGGCCTGAAGCAGGCCCGGCGCGCCGGGCTGCGGCATCGCTGCGGCTGCATTCTGGGTGAACTCGGCGGCCGGGTGCTGGCGACGGAAGATATGCGCCCCAGCCTGGTGACCGGCGGGACCCGGTCGGGAAAGGGGCGCGGCCATGTCACGCCGACTCTGCTGAGCTGGCCGCAAAGCGTGCTCGTGCACGACCCCAAGGGCGAACTCTGGCCTCTGACCGCCGGCTATCGGGCGAAACTGTCCCACGCGCTCTATTTCGACCCGCGCTCGCCGACGACCGCACGCTGGAACCCGCTGGCTGAGATCACGCCCGGCGACGGCGAACTCGCCAGGATCCAGCGACTGGTGGCGATCCTGTCCGATCCTGGCGGCGTGCGCAGCGAAGAGGCGATCTGGGACAAGGCCGCCTGTGAGATCCTCGAGGCGGTCATACTCCATGTCCTCTACTGCGCGCCGGACGAGGCCAAGACGCTGCTGACGGCGCGCGAGATGCTGGCCGACCTGGACGCCAGCGCCGACCTCATGCTGCGCACCCATCATCGCCCCGGGCCGGACGGCGCGCCGGCCTGCCATCCGTTCATAGCCACCGCGGTCAAAGGCTATGGCGCGATGCACGACCGATTTCGCACATCGGTCCAAGGGACGGCGCGCTCCTATCTGAAGTGGCTCGCCGGCGAAGACGTCGAACGCGCCTTGGCCGCCTCCGATTTCGCGATCAGCGATCTGATGTGCGCCACGCGGCCGATGTCGCTCTACGTGCAGGTGGCCCCGGCCGACGCCGTCGCGCTCCGCCCGCTGGTCCGCCTGGTCTTCCATGCGGCGACCCAGGCCCTCACCAGCCACCCGAACCGCGATAGTTGCGGGCGGACCAAGGCGCACCGGCTGCTGCTGGTGATGGACGAGTTCCCACTGCTCGGCCGCCTGGAGTTCTTCGAGAAGAGCCTTCGCCTGATGAGCGGATATGGCCTGAAGGCGATGTTCGTCGCCCAGAGCCTCAACGACATCGTCGAGACCTATGGTCCCAACAACACCATCCTCGACAACTGTCACACCTTCACAGCCTTTTCGGCGCTCGATCCCCTGACCCAGGACAAGGTCAGCCGCCTCTCCGGCACGGCGCTGCGGCCGCAGGTCAGCCGCAGCGGCCCGCCGTTTCCGCAGGCCGGCCGCCACTCGGTCAGCATTTCGCACATCGAGCGCCCGCTGCTGACGCCTGGCGCGGTCGGGGCGCTTGGCGAGCGTGAGCAGATCATCTTCACCCCTGGAGGAAAGCCGATCCGGGCGCGCAAGCTGCGCTACGACAAGAAGGCGCCGTTCCGGGCGCGCGCCGCCCTGCCGCCGCCCGACCAGGGCGCAGGCCCCGACGTGCCGCCGCGCCGCCCACACCCATGGCAGGGCCGCCGAGCGCTTGGGCAGGCCGACGAGCATTCGCTCGCGCCGTTCAAGGAAGCCAAGGCCGCCATCCTCGACAAGCAGACCGCGGCCAAGGTCGCTGAGGCCATCAGCCAGGTCGCCCAGGATTACGCCGCCCAGAACGCGGCGATCGACCACCTGCGAGGGATGAGCCGCGATGAAAGCTGAGCCGCGCACCGCTCGGGTGCAGGTCTATCTCACCGACCCCAAGCTCGTGTCGGCCCTCAACCGAGAGGCGCGCCAATGCCGCCTGCCGCTGAGCCAGGCCGCCGGACGGGCGATCGCCAGGGGACTGCTGCGCACCTCGCAGCCCGACGCCGACGACAGGCTGCTGCACCTGGATCGCTCGCTGCGCGACCACATGCGCTCCACCGCCCGCGACGTGCAGATCATCCAGGAGCTGGTGGTGGAGCTGGCCCGGGCGTTCTTTCTGCGGTTGCCGGATGCGGTGATCGACAACGACCCCACGGTCCAGGCCGCGGTCGAACGACGGATCGAACTGCTGCTGCATGCGACGGCCTCGCGTATCGCCTCTGGAAGAGCCGTTCGCCATCAGGACGACGCCCCCGTCCATCCGTCGGCGCGCTGATGCGCGACCATCCGATCGTGCGCGAGCGCAAGCTCGAAGCGCTGCGCCATGCGCTGGGAGACGACGTGTTGCGGGCGCTCTGCGATCCGCTGGTGGTCGAGATCCTGGTCAATCCGGACGGGCGGCTCATAGTCGACCAGATCGGCCTTGGACGCATCGACACCGGCAAGCTGATCGCGCCCGAGGCCCGCGAGCGGGCGGTGCGGCTCATCGCAGATCATGTCGGCGAAACCGTCGGACCGCAGGCCCCGCGCCTGGCCGGCGTGCTGCCGACCGGAGAGCGTTTCCAGGGCATGCTGCCGCCGGTGACCCGCCAGCCCGCCTTCGCCATTCGCAAGCGCCCTGCCGTCGTCTTCAGTCTCGACGACTATGTCGCAGACGGATCGATGAGCCCCGACCAGGCGCAGATGCTGCGCCATTGCGCGCAGACCCGCGGCAACCTGCTGATCAGCGGCGGCGCGGGTTCGGGCAAGACCACGCTGGCCAACGCCATCCTCGCCGAACCCGCCTTCGCCAGTGACCGGATCATTCTCATCGAAGACACGCCCGAACTGCAGTGTTCGGCCTGGGACGTCCTGCCGCTTCTGACCAGGCGCGCGCCTCACGCCGTCAGCCTGCGGGACCTCGTGCGCGATGCGCTGCGGCTGCGGCCCGACCGGATCGTGGTCGGCGAGCTGCGCGACGGCGCCGCCGCACTTGAAACCCTGAAGGCGTGGAACACCGGGCACTCGGGAGGCCTGGCGACCCTGCACGCTAATTCAGCCCGCGACGCGCTTCGCCGCCTTACGGATCTGCTGGGCGAAGTGTTGAGCTCGCCGGCCATCCCCCTCGCAGCACAATCGATCGACGTCATTGTGCACATTGCGCGCACCAAAGCCGGGCGGCGTTTGGAAGAAATCCTATCGCTGTCCGATGGCCATCGGCCGCCTGTGAGACAGTGAAATAAACACCAATATATTAGTCATTTTGTGCGGAATTCCCCCACAAGCACCATTATTTTGGTTCCGACTGGCGCTTGACGTCGCCATTAACCCATCTCCTCACAATCGCCATTATATGGGGGATTAGATGGTCAAATATGCATCAAATACCCATATTCGGGTTTCTACATGTCAATCTCCGAAGCAGCCCTGCAAACCCGCATCAATGAGCTCGGCGAGCGCCTGGCCGCCGTCAGGCTTGGCCGCAACCTCACCCAGCGCCAGCTGGCCCAGGATGCAGGCCTTTCGCTCAACACCCTGCGCCGCCTCGAGGCTGGCGAAAACGTCTCGCTCGACACGCTGATCCGGGTGCTCGAAGTCCTGGACCTGGCCGACCGGCTCGAAGTCCTCACCCCGCCTCTCGACGTGCGGCCGGTCGACCGCGTCCGGATGACCACCAGGGCCGAGCGCAGGCGCGCACGCCCCACGCAACCGAAGACGCCTGAACCGTGGACCTGGGGCGACGGCGAATGACCGACGCCATCGTTCGCCTTTGGGGGCGCGACATCGCAGCAGTGAGCTGGCAGGACGACCGCGATTATGCGGTGTTCCAGTACACGCCGGAGTTCGCCGCGAGCGGCATCCTGGTGGCGCCGCTGACCATGCCGCCGCGTACGACGCCCTACGACTTTCCCGCCCTTCCGCGCCCAGCCTTCAAGGGCCTGCCCGGCCTGCTGGCGGACTCCTTGCCCGACAAGTACGGCAACGCCCTGATCGACGCCTGGCTGGTGCGGCAAGGCCGCGAGGCGTCCACCTTCAACCCGGTCGAGCGGCTCTGCTACATCGGAACCCGCGGCATGGGCGCGCTGGAGTTTCATCCGACCCTGCTGCGCGCTGGGGACCGCTCACGGCGCCTTGAGATCGACGCCCTGGTCGAGCTCGCCAACCAGGTGCTGAGCCAGCGCACGGACCTAAAAGGCGTGCTGGCCGGCGAGGACGACCATGACACCCTCGAGGAGATCTTGCGGGTCGGCACCTCGGCCGGAGGCGCCCGGGCCAAGGCGGTGCTGGCGTGGAACGCCCGAACCGGAGAATTCCGGTCAGGCCAGGCTCCTGCCGAACAAGGCTTCTCCTACTGGCTGATGAAGTTCGACGGCGTCAGCAACAACCGCGACAAGGAGCTCGCAGATCCACAGGGCTTTGGCCTGATCGAGTACGCCTTCTACGAAATGGCGCTCGGCGTCGGCATCGAGATGTCGCCCTCCCGCCTGCACCAAGAGGGCGGGCGCAGCCACTTCATGACCCATAGGTTCGACCGCACGGACACTGGCGGCAAGCTGCACATGCAGTCCTTGGCCGCACTACGGCACTACGATTTCAACGCCGCCGGCGCCCACAGCTACGAGCAGGCGGTGGAGACGATCCGCCTGCTCGGCCTGGGAGGCGAGGCGATCGACCAGCAGTTCCGAAGGTCGGTCTTCAACATCCTCATTCGAAACCAGGACGACCACGTCAAGAACATCGCGTTCCTGATGGATCGCGCCGGAGACTGGGGCCTGTCGCCGGCCTTCGACGTCGCCTACGCCTACAACCCGTCCGGCCCCTGGACGAGCGCGCACCAGATGAGCCTGAGCGGCAAACGCGACGACTTCGAGCTCGAGGACCTCGTCGTCTTTGGCGGCTTCTGCGGGCTCAAGCGGCGCAAATGCCTTTCGATCATCAAAGAGATCGCGCAGGGCGTGCGCCAATGGCGAACCTACGCGCAGTCCGCCGGAGTCGCCGACGCCGACATCGATCGGATCAACGCCGCTTTGCGTCTAGATCTCACGCCGCCTTAAAACCTGGCCGCGCTTCGTCGGCATCCGGCAGCCAAGTCGCAGCGGAACGCGACGAGCCGCTATCACCCTGAAACGACGCACGAATTCGCCACCACCCGAAGGTCGTGTTCGCCCGCCGCGCAGCTCTGAGCCGACGCGCTTGCGATGTGCCGCCAAGTCACCGGCAACTTGCCGGCAAGTCTTTGTTTTTATTATATTTTATTCGTTGACATCCAAGCAAATCCGGCTTTGCCTTGAGTCGTCGCCGCATCCATCTGCGGCGCGCTGACAAGGACCCCATCCATGCGCAACCCTCTTGCGCGCGGCCTTTGCGCCGCGACGGCTTGACCTGGCTGGCGCCGCGGGAAGAGACCGCGGCCTTGGACCGCTGGCTGTTCGACGGGCTCTCCAGGAGCGGCCGCGACTGGCGCGCCAGCCTCGAAGCGTTCTCGCGTCAGGCCGCTGGCCTGCTGGCCCTGCTCACCGAATGCCTGCCGCATGCGCGCCCGCTCGACGACGGTGAACTGCTGAGCTGGCTGCACGCCTGCATTTCCACCTCACAGCTTGAGATCGCCCCGCCGCAGACCCCGGTCTTCCTGGATGCGCAGCTGGCCGATTGCGACCTCACCGGCGGGCTCTCGCCGCGGCTTGGCGGTCAGCTCCTCAAGGTGATCTCCCTTCGAGGTCTCCCGGCCGCCACGCAGCCGGGTCTGCTCGACGGGCTGGGCGAGCTGCCGTTCGAGCACCGCTGGTGCGCCCGCTGGATCGCGCTGTCCAAGGACGAGGCCGAACTCGAGATCGCCAGGATCCGCAAGCGCTGGTTCTCCAAGCGCAAGGGCGTGGGAACGCTGCTGCGCGAGGCGCTGACGCGCGAGGAGGTCCCGCTCCTCGACACCGATGCGAGCGCCAAGACGCTGCAGTGCGACGCCGCGCTCGAAGCGCTCGGCGCCGACGCCTGCGCCTTCGGCTATCTGACCATGACCATCTGCCTGCTCGAGGGGGACCCCGACCTGGCCGCTGAGCGCGCCCGCCAGGTGCTGGCCGCGCTGAACGCCCGCGGGTTCGTCGCCAAAGAAGAGGACTTCAACGCCGTCGAGGCCTGGTTGGGCTCGCTGCCCGGGGAGCCCTACGCCGATGTTCGCCGCCCGCTCGTTTCAACCTTGAACCTCGCAGACCTCTTGCCGCTCTCGGCGGTCTGGGCCGGGCCGCAGCGCGACGAGGCGCTCGCCGGCCCGCCGCTCGCCATCGCCCGCACGGCCGGCGCCACGCCCTTTCGGCTTTGCCTACACGTGGGCGATGTCGGCCACGCGATGGTGGTCGGACCGACCGGCTCCGGAAAGAGCGCGCTGCTGGCCTTCCTGGCGTTGCAGTGGGGACGCTACCGCGGCGGGCGGGTGGTCTTCTTCGACAAGGGCCGCTCGGCCCGGGCTGCGACCTTGGCGGCCGGCGGCTGCTGGCGCGCGCTCGAGGCCGGGGCGAGCGAGCCTCTGCAGCCGCTGGCCAGGATCGACGATGAGGCCGAGAAGGCCTGGGCGGCCGAATGGCTGGAAGATCTCGGCCTGGCGGCCGGCCTCGCCGAAAGCCCCGATCGGCGCGAAGCGATCTGGACGGCGCTGGCCGCCCTGGCGCAGGCCCCCGTCGCCCAGCGCACCCTGAGCGTCTTCTGCGCGCTGGTTCAGGACCGCGAGCTTGCCGCGGCCCTGGCGCCCTTCACGCTGGCCGGACCTCATGGGGCCTTGCTCGACGGCGCCGCCGAGCCGGCGCGGGCCGGCGCCTTCCAGACCTTCGAACTTGAGACCCTCATGGGCTCGCGCGCGGCGCTTGGCGCAACGCTCACCGCCCTCTTCCATCAGCTCGAGCGCGACTTCGACGGGCAGCCGGTGCTCCTCATCCTTGATGAGGCCTGGCTGTTTCTCGATCAGCCGCGCTTCGCCGCCAAGATCCGCGAGTGGCTCAAGACCTTGCGCAAGAAGCGGGTCGCCGTGGTGTTCGCGACCCAGAGCCTGGAGGACGTCGCCGCCTCAAGCATCGCCGCCAGCCTCATCGAGAGCTGCCCGACGCAGATCTTCCTGCCCAATCCGCGCGCCCTGGAACCGGCCAGCGCCCGTCACTACGAGGCCTTCGGTCTCAACGCCCGCCAGCTCGAGCTCATCGCGTTCGCCCCTCCCAAACGCGCCTACTACCTGCGCCAGCCGGCCGGGCGCCGCCTCTTCGACCTCAAACTGACGGGCGCGGCCTTGAGCGTCTGCGGCGCCTCCAGCCCCGAAGATCAGACGCTGATCGACGAAATCTGCGCGCGGGCCGCGCCCGCCGACTTCGCCCGCCAATTCCTCAAAGCCAAGGGACATCACCATGTCGACGAGATCTTCGATGCGCTCTGCGCCGAGGACTAGGCTTGCCGCCGTACTGGTCCAGGTCCTTGCGCTGTCTCTGGCGACCAGCGACCCGGCGCGCGCGCAGCTGACCGTGTTCGACCCGGCCAACCACGTCGAGAACGCCCTGCAGACCGCTCATCAGCTCCAGAGCCTCACCAACGAGGCGCAGATGCTGATCAACCAGGCCCGCGAACTGGCCGCCTCGCCCTACAGCCATCTCCTTGAGACCTCCCAGGCCCTGAAGGACATCGGCGACCTCGCCGCCAGCGTCAGGGGCATCGCCGCCGACATCGCTCGCCTGGAAACCCAGTTCGAAGACCTCTACCCGTCGGCCGTGGAGGGTCTTGATCCGAGGACCGCCCTGTCTCAGGCGAGCGCGCGGGCGACGACGGCCCGAGCCAGCGCCCTCGACCTGGCCAGCACCGCCGCACAGCTCGAGCAGCTGAGCCAGGGCCGGGGCGCGCGGCTGCAAGGCGCTCTTTCGGCGAGCCAGGCCGCGGCCGGTCAAGCGAGCCAATCTCACGGGCGATGCGGTAAACATAGACCTCAAGCGCTTGTTTCGCGTGCGGCGCGTTGCTGGCCAACAGCGTGACCATGTCCCCGCTCAGCCCCGAGAGGCCCAAGAGACCCGACCGTCGGTAGAGCAGATCGCTCACGGCCGCCGGACTCATGCCCCTGGATTCGAGCAGATATAGGATGACGCCCGGATCTATGGACCCGCTGCGGGTGCTCATGGGCGGCCCGTCGAGCGCGGAAAAACCCATCGTCGTGGCGACGCTCCGGCCGCGGTCCATAGCGCAGAGAGAGCCCCCGCTGCCAAGATGCAAAACAATGGCCCGACCACCGGCTTTCTCTCCATCCCGCTCGCGCAGCACGCCGGCGATGTAGTCGTAGGACAGGCCATGGAAGCCGTAGGCCACGACGCCATCATCGATCAGCTCTCGCGGCAGGGCATAGAGTCGGGCCGCCTCCGGCTGTTCCGCATGGAAGGCCGTGTCGAACACTCCGACCTGCAGTACGCCCGGAAGGCGCCGTCCGGCGATCTCCACTCCGCGCAGATTGAATGGCTGGTGAAGCGGCGCAAGCGAGCACAGTTCCTCCAGCTTCGCGCGGACCTCCCCGCTCAGGATGCAAGGCTGGCGGAAATCCCGTCCGCCATGCACGATCCGGTGCCCGACCGCGGCCAAGTCGGCGGTCCATCCGTCGCCCTCCAGCCAGTCGAACAGCCGCTCAAGCGCCGCATCGAGGCCCGCTTGTTCGCCCCAGAGCTCGTCAATCCGTGTTGCGCCCTTGACGCCGGCGCGCATCCGAGCCGTTCCATTCAGCCCGGAGATCTGGCCCTCCATTTTCAAGGGCAGATCCGCCACGGCCTCATAGACGGCGAACTTCACGCTGGAAGACCCCACGTTCAGGGCCAGAATGAAACGCCGCTCTCTCATCTCACATATTTGGCGGGCTTGTGTTGGGTGACGAGGATCGCCAGCGCGCAAGAGGCTAGGCGCGAAGCTTCCGGTTCGGAGCGGCTTGTAAGCATGATTGGGACGCGGGCGCCGAGAACGATCCCTGCCGATTGCGCGCTCGAAAAATAGAAGAGCTGCTTGGCCAGCATGTTGCCGGATTCAATGTCGGGGACGATCAGGATGTCAGCTTCGCCTGCTACCGGTGAGACGATGCCTTTAGCCCTTGCCGCTTCCGGCGATACAGCATTGTCGAAAGCCAGGGGCCCATCCAGCAGCCCCCCGACGATCTGCCCGCGATCGGCCATCTTGCACAAGGCGGCCGCATCGAGGGTCGAGATCATTTTGGGATTGACGGTTTCGACAGCTGAAAGAATGGCCACTTTGGGCAGCGGCGCGCCCATCGCGTGAGCCAGATCAATGGCGTTCTGCACAATGTCACGTTTGGTGGCGAGATCCGGCGAGATGTTCAGCGCCGCATCGCTGATCAGTAACGGCCGCGGGTAGCTCGGCACGTCGAGAACAAATACGTGGCTCATCCTGCGGTCTGTTCGCAGACCGGAGGTTGGCGCCACGACCGCCTCCAGCAGTTCGTCCGTATGCAGCGCGCCCTTCATGATGGCGGCCGCCTGCCCCTTCGCCGCCATCGCACAAGCTGTCGCTGCGGCCTGATGGCTGTGCTCGACATCCACGAGTTCGAACGCCGAAATATCCCGTCCGGCGTCTCTGGCCGCGGCCTCGACCCTCGCCCTGGGTCCAATGAGTATCGGGGCGATCAGCCCGCGTTTCGCCGCCTCTACCGCGCCCGTCAGGGATAGAACGTCGACGGGATGGACCACGGCCGTCAACAGCGGCGGCTGATCTTCGGCCATCCGCATCAGTCGTTGGAGTTGGCTCCCAGGGTTGGAAGCGCCCTTTCCGGCATCCTTCTCAGCGATCATCACGTTCTCCGGCGTGGCCCCTCATCGCACGCAAGCCTGGAGATCATTGCGCGCCGCGGCGACTGCGGCCAAGACTTTGGCATCATGTCGCCAGCCGCCAGACGCGCGGCCGCACTGGCTGTCACCGTGAGCCAGAGCACAGCGGACGCCGGCCTGTCGCCATTGATACCTACCGGAGCGGCTCCTGACCCCCGCTTGACCTGCATCAACTCCCTCCGTGGGGCGTGGCTCAGAATGAGAGCGCCACGATCCTGTGGCTGGAGCTATCGCCATGCTGAAAGTCATCGAGGTCCTCGCAGAGTCCGAAACCAGCTGGGAAGCTGCTGCTCGCTCCGCCGTTGAGGAGGCCAGCCGGACGCTGCGCAATGTCCGCTCGATTTATATCAAGAACTTCGAGGCGCAGGTCGCGGACGACCAGATCGTCAGCTACCGCATCAACGCCAAAATCACCTTCGAACTTGAAGAAGGCCGTTGAAATGGCCGTCTCGATAGCGTCGTTTCGGGGCCGCCCAGCGATAGGGTAGAGGCTCGGAGGCGTCGCCCCCCCCAAAGCGCTCCGCGCTGGACAGGGCGTGCGGCCGAGCGGTGGGCTTGCCGCCAGGCTAGGGCCTCGCTGAAACCCTGGAATACGGCGGCTCGTCGCTGCACCGACCCACGCGCACGGCGCGCGCGAATGCTGTCGTTAGGCCCTATTGGCTAATCAGTCTCGTCACGCAGGAACTTCTGGTCGTCATAAACCGAATGGATAGATGTCCGGCGCCCCCTCCGCGGCGATGCCTGGCAATGGGGACAGTGCAGAGGTCTCCGCAATCCAAACGAGCGCATCGAATTGCCCTGACAAGCTTGCGTGGAAATAGTGGCTCTGGAGCTCAGTATCGGGGCGGTAGATCACGCCGATGGCGCGCTCCAAGCGAGGCTTCGACAGCGATTGCGCAAGATCGGAGTTCGCGCGCCAGTCGATCAGAGCGCGTGGGCGTCCCCCGGCGTTGAAGACATGCTCCCAACTCTCCGGCCGAGCAGGGACAATGCTCATCGCCCGTGGCTCAAGACCCCATTCATCGGCTGCAAGAACGCTCCCCCGATCGGTACTAAAGCCGATCGAAACGCAGCGCGTGCCGAACGCCTCCTTGCAGAGTTGCCCGATGTTGAACTCGCCCGACGCTCCCATGGCGGTCGCTGCCGCATCGCCGATGTGGGAGTTGTGCGCCCATACGATCGCCTTGCTGTCAGATCCGCGCGATTCCATGAGCCGCAGCAGGGTCGCAAACATGTGCCCGTCGCGGCGGTTCCAGCTCTCGACCGAACTGCGGTACATGGCGCGATAGTAGGTTTCGGCCGCGGCCACCACACGCGCGTTCTGCTCGGCGTCCAGGTAGTCATGCCCATCCATGGCGCTGTAGGCGAAACGCTTCTGCACCATCGACGCCAACTGCCCCACGACGGCGTCTTCGCAATCGGCGGCCCCAAGGCGGGCGGCCGCGCCGTAGTGGCTCGGATGCTCAAAGAAGGGACTGAGACATCCGTATCGGTGGCGAGCCTGCGCCGCCGCCGCAGGGTCGACGCGATCTAGATAGTCGATCACGTGTGCGGCCGATTCCGTGAGACTGTAGACGTCGAGTCCGCGGAGCTCCGCGCGATCATCGGGCTCGCGGGGCAGGTTCCACGCGCGCAAGTCACGCAGAAAGCCGTGAAACTCGGCGTTGCGCCACATCCAGCGCGGAAACCTCAAGAAGCTGTCCTGTTGGCCCCAGACGCCTCTATTTCGCACGAACCGATCGAGGTCGGCGACGTCGGGCCAGTCGGCTTCCAGCGCCACAATCCGAAAGCCGTGCCGCTCGATAAGGCGCCGGCTGATGGCGGCTCTGGCCCGATAGAACTCCGACGTGCCGTGCGTGCATTCGCCGAGCAGGACGATCCGAGCGTCGCCGAAACTGTCGAAGGCGGCGCCGAAGGCCGGATCGTCATAGTCGGGCAGCGGTCGCGCGGCCTCCCGAACTTTGGCGGACAGGTCCAACGCTGCATCTGCGTGCGTCATGACGATCCTCCTCAGGCGTCGAGAGCGCCTTTGCGATAACGTGTCGCGCGGCTCGGGGCTTGAGCCGCGTCAAAGCATGGATCGTCAGAGGGGCTACGCATCAGGACAAGTGCGGGAGAAGCCTGATGCAGCCGCCGCCTTGGTTCTGAGGCGTCTCCCGCCAGCCGCCCCCAGACGTCCGGTCAGCCGCGACGATTGACTTCGCGCAGGGCGTCGACCACCTCGGCGTCTGACAACTGATGGAAGTCCCGGTACGAGGCGCCCACCCCATAGAAGGGCTCCGGTTGTTCCAAGCATATCACGTCGTCGAAGATATCGGTCAGTGTGGCGACAGCTTCTCGAGACGCAACTGGCGCCGCAAGCACCAGCCGCGCCGGCCCCTGCGTGCGCAATGCCGCGCCGGCGGCCCGGGCGGTTGCGCCGGTGGCCAGACCATCATCGGCGACGATCGCAGTGCGACCCTTCGGGTTCGGGCGCGGACGATCCCCAAGGTAAATCGCGCGCCGACGTTCGATCTCCGCGAGTTCGCGCGCGCGCGCTTGCTGCAAATAGGCGGTGTCCGCGCCGCTGCGGCGCGCGATCTCCGGGTTAACGACGGTAAGCGCCTCGTCCCCATCCGTCACGGCGCCGACCGCCACCTCCGGATATCCTGGGGCGCCGATCTTGCGCACGAGCACAAGATCGACCGGGGCTCCGAGCCGCCTGCCAATCTCAAGTGCAATGGGCACGCCGCCTCTCGGCAGCGCGTAAACGATCGTCTCGCCGTAGCCGCGTTCCGCGATGACTTCAGCGATCCGCCGTCCAGCATCAGTCCGGTTTTCGAACATGCGTGGCCTCCTGGCAGGACGCGGCGGATCGGCGCCTTTCCTGTCGGCGGCTACTCCGCGTGCTCCAGCGGGCCGACAATTTCTCGAACGGTCGGCGCATCCGCCTTGATCTTGCGCAAAGTCGCCGCCAGGACCCGCGGCTAAGCCGCGACGCCGCTGGCTTCCTCGAGTGCGCGCCGCACTGCGATCGCCAGGTCGCTGACCCTGAACGGTTTACGCAAGACCTCCTCGGAACTGACGAGATCCTTGATGTCGCGAGCCTCCGCATAACCCGTGACGAGAAGCACGGCCAAGCCTGGGGCTGCCAGCCGGGCCTTGGCGGCCACCTGCGCGCCGCTCATCCCTGGCATGGCGAAGTCCACGACCAAGAGATCGGGTCGATCGTCGTGTAGGCGACCGAGGCCTTCCCTGCCGTTGACCGCTTCGGTGACGACGTATCCGAGCGACTTCAGGCACTGGACGATGAAGCGGCGAACGCCAGGGTCGTCGTCGACCACGAGTATCCGTTCGCCCTGGCTGAGGGGGGTCTCGCTGGTCAGGATCTCACCGGAACGAAGCCGCTCGGCTGCATCGCTAACGGGTAGCCAGATCTCCATTACCGTTCCGACCCCGACCGTGCTGTCGACGCGGACTGTACCGCCCGACTGAATGGCGATGCCATAGACCTGGCTCAATCCAAGGCCCGTGCCTTTGCCGACGCTCTTTGTCGTAAAGAATGGATCGAAGACCTTGTGCAACACATCGGCGGGGATTCCGTGACCGGTGTCGCTTACCGATATGACAAGATGCCGACCTGGCTGCAGGCCTTGATGCCATTCGTCCGCCAGCCGGCTGCCTATCGTGACCACGCCCCCGTCCCCCATGGCGTCGCGTGCGTTGATCGCCAGATTAAGTATCGCCAGCTCCAGCTGGTTAGGATCGGCGTTGGCGCGCATCGATCCTGAGCGCAGATCAGTTCGCACCTCAACCTTATGGCCCAGGGTCCGGGTCAGTAGATCGTCCATGCCCGCGATCAGGGCGTCGATCTCCACGGCCTGCAGGTCGAGCTGCTGGCTGCGCGAAAAGGCCAGCAACTGGGCCGTTAGCTTTGTGGCGCGCTCGACGCCCTCACGGGCGTTCGCCGCCATGCGCGCAATGCGCGGGTCGTCGCTGCGCCGCTCGATCATGTCGACATTGCCGACAATTGCGGTCAGCAGGTTATTGAAATCGTGGGCGATTCCCCCCGTCAGCTGGCCTATGGCGTCCATTTTCTGAGCCTGGACCAGCGCAGCTTGGGCCTGCTCGCGGGCGCCGATCTCGGCGACCAGCCGCGCGTTGCTGCGCTTGAGCTCGCGAGTGCTCTCAGAGATCCGCCGCTCGAGGGTCTCATTCATTGAAATCAGCGCCGCTTCTGCAGCTTTGCGCGCCGTGACGTCGAGCGTGACGCCCGACATCCGGCGAGGCTTGCCAGGCGCCGGATCGGTGGGACGCCCCCGCACCTGAAGCCAGTGAACAGACCCATCGGGCCAGATCACCCGGTATTCGACATGATAGTCGCCGCCCTTTGTGATCGAGAGATCGAGGTTGGCGCGCCGCCGCGCAGCATCGTCGGGATGAATGGCCGCCACGGCCTCGGCTAGGGTGAACTCTTCATCGAAGCCGCGTCCAAAATGGGCCCGGGCTATGGGAGAGGTGGTCAGGGCCTGGCTTTCCAGGTCCAAATCCCAAGCGCCCAGGTCGCCGGCCTCTAGAGCAAAGCGCAACTGCTCTTCAGCCTTGGTTCGAATTTCGAGATCGTCCCGCGCCAGATACTGGCGCCGGCGCGCACGAACGGCCGAACGCGCCGCACTAAGCAGGGTCTCGGCGTTGATGGGCCGCTCCAACAGCACAATGTTGCCCATGCCCTGGAGCCGCTCGGCGTCAGCCTGGGCTCGCCGTCCCGCTTGTTTGGTCACCAGAACGATGAACGGAAAATCCGACCATGGCGGCTGGTCCGCCAACCAATCGGTCAGCACCGAGCTCCCCTGCTCGGCAAGCGCCTCCTCGGTAATCCGCGCCGCCGTGATAGCTTATGCGAAGTGCGTCCCTCTCGACGCCTCCGGCCTCGACCCGTTCAAGCGCGCTGAGCACGCCCAGTCCGTGGTCCTCGTGTATCACGACATCTCCGACCCTCAGATCTGGTTCGGCCAGCAGAGGGACGGAGTTCCCAACGCCCGCGCCGCGCGGTGCGATGCGCCCCCCCAGCACGTCTGCGGCCGCGACGACCAGCAGCTTGGCTCCCCGGTCGTGGAACCCGCTGTCGATATCGGCCTCGAGGCTGATGAGGCGGCCCGGCGCCGAAACCAAAGCCGCCTGCCAGTCGGTGATCGGCTGAGGCGAGAGGTCCAATTGGCGTTTCACAAGGCGCGAGACCGAGCGGAGCTCGTGCGGCAGACCGGTCAAGATCACCCTAATTCCGTCATCGAGCGCGTCGCGCAGGAACGCCGCAAGGTCTCGCCCGGGATTTCTGGCCGTGGGGAACCGTGGAACGAGGGCTACGCCTGAGGCGTCCAACGTCAGGCGCGGGCGTTTGGTGATGGCCGTTTTGAATGCCCTGAAGCTCAGGTAAAGCGACTTGGGCGCCAGGGGCGGCTCTATCTCTCCGGCGAGGCCAAGACGCCCCTCGTAAGCCTCCGCCACCTGCGCTGCGAACTCGGCGGCTCGCAGCTCCGCCAGCGGATCGAAAAGCAGCGCCGCCCCCGCCAGCCTCTCAAGCACGCCGCCCATCCGCCCGTAGATTTCCACGGAGCGATGCTCGGTGCCCGGTCGTCTGGATTGGTCGTGCGACTTCAGGATCAGCTCAGAGGCGGGACCGACCCGCACAGCCTCGACGAGTTCCCCGGTCCGTTGGGTCAGGGGATCGAAGCGTTTGATCTCAATAATTCGGTCGTCGTCATCGAGGCCGAGCCGCACAGGTCCGCCCGCCGCGGCAGGGAAGATGTCGACGACGCCTCCGCGTATGGCGATCTCGCCCGGTTCGTCGATCCGATCGTCGAAGACGTAGCCTGTCCGGTGCGCGAAGGTCTCGAGCCCGCCCCGATCGAGACGCTCGCCGCACGCCAACTCCAAGAAGGCCTCGCTCATGGCTCGCGCCGGGGGGATGCGTTGCAGAAGCGCTTGGACCGGAGCCACCAGGATCCGGGGGCGATCCCCCGGCTCGGCGAGCCGCGCAAGAACGGCCATCCGACGTCCCATCACATCGCGTGAGGGCGAGGCCCGGTCGTAGGGCAAGCAGTCCCATG
This sequence comes from Phenylobacterium haematophilum, assembly GCF_014196295.1. GTDB lineage: Bacteria > Pseudomonadota > Alphaproteobacteria > Caulobacterales > Caulobacteraceae > Phenylobacterium > Phenylobacterium haematophilum. The sequence continues at coordinate 32,839 of NZ_JACIDK010000010.1, read as the reverse complement.
CTTCCAGAACCAACACCTCCAGGTCCTGAGCGAAGCAACGCAGGGCGCGACCGACCTCCTCCGCCCGCCGCTCGCTCGAGGCCGCATAGACCAGCCCAACAGCCAAGCGGTCCCGAGGCGTCGCCGCAATGCGCATCGCGCACCAGGCGGGCGGCGGCTGCCTCGGGGGACCGCCGTCATCAGACGCAGGCGCCGCCTGGCCGGAGGGCGCCAATGGGATGTCCCCAGCCGCGTCGATGCGGCTCAGCGCCTTTGACTTTTGCTCCATGGTCCCTCCGTCAGCGGCTGCATCAACCCGCGGGCGGCGCACACGTTCCTCGGCCGTGACCGCCCGCGCCGGCCCGCCAGATGCCGACTTCCCGGCTTTGCCCGCTGGTTGGCGCGGACAGAGGCGGCAGCCCGAGGCGGCGGTTTGACCTGGTTGCAAACCCGCAACCTAACCGACTGACATTCCAGCAATAATACGCAAGCAAGATGGCTAACGGACGGGCCCATGGAGGCGCCGTTCTCGCTCGGATCCTCGGCACAGTCGCCGATGGCGGGGGTCAGGACTGCGCCGCCCTGCTGGCTTTGTTGATGGCCCGGTCTAGATCCTGCGCCGTATAGGGCTTGGGCAAGAAGGCGCCATCGTCCGGCACCGGACGGTCGACCCGCTTGCCGGAAGTGACCACGAGCCTGACCGCAGGCCATGTGCGGTGCACGAGTTCTGCGAGCTCCATGCCGTTCAATGAACCTGGCATGTCGACATCGGTGAACAAGAGACCCACATCCTTGCGGGATTGAAGGATCTGCAACGCTTCGTCGGCGGTCCTCGCGGGAATAACCTCGTGGCCCGACTCTTCAAGAATCTCACGGGCCACCCATTGGACGAGCGGCTCGTCCTCGACCAGCAGAATGATTTGGGATGCACGGGACATGCCTATACAGGCGCTCCAACTGCACGTGGTTCCCGGTCCAATGGTTACACGCCAGGCTGCGGCCCCTTAAACAGCCGTATCAGCCATGCGCGCCAAGCTTGAGCGGTCCCCTCTGCGCCGGGCCGCCTAGTTCGTCGGATAGATGCCGTGCATCACGCGATCGAAGTGGTCTTCCAGGGCGGTCGTACAGGGGCAGGCTCGCGCCGCCAGAGCGCGCTCGTCCTTGACGATAAACCGTCCACGCCGGGTCGCGATCAAGCCGTCATCGCGAAATCGCCGCACGATCCGGGTCACGAAAGTGCGTCCGACGCCAAGCATCTGGGCCAGCTGCTCCTGGGTCATTTCGAATTCGCTCGCGCCGGTTCTGGCGACAGCCGCCAGCAACCATTTAGCGGTGCGCTGGGTGATCGTGTGCGTGGCGTTGCAGGCTGCGGTCTGAAAGACCTGAGCCAGAAGGCAATCGGAATATCGGGCGAACCAGTGGCGCAAGGTGATCGAGTCTAGCTTGGCTTGCTCAAGGGCGGAGGTTTTCACCCGCAGGAAGCGCCCGCCAAATCGCACCTGAGCGGTGGCGTAGGCCGGTAATGAGCCGTTGGAGACGATTCCGCCGATCGCTCCTTCGCGTCCAACCAGCGCAACTTCGACCGCCTCCTCATTGCGATCCGCGCCCACGCAGAAGGCGGCCATAGCCGCGCCGCACGGAAACCACGTATCGACGACATCCGCGCCAGCCTCCTGCAGAACATCATGCGGCTTCAGATCGAACGCCAGCACGTGCGGGATCAGCCTGGCGCGATCGGCCTCGGTCAGCCTGGCCAGCAGGAGGTTGGCTGTAAAGTCGGCAGGCTTCGGCTGGGTCATGCTTGGCCGTTTCGCCGAACCGACGCCTCCTTGGCGCAGTGTCCACAAGTGGACCGACAGCCCCGCCAGCCAATGTTACTCGTGAACATAGCTTCTCCAGATGGTGTTGATCAGCGTGCAGATTTTAAGGAGCGGCCGGGGCCGCGATGCGACGTCGATCGTCCACCAGCGTCACCCCCCGCCCGCGTCCTCTTGTTGGGCCAGGCCAGGGCGCCCACGGCCCCGGCGGGGCTACAACGCCAGATCTCACCGAGCGTTGCACGGCCAACGATTTGGGGGTCGTTCCCACGCCGCTCCCGTGCTCCCGAGCCGCCATCGTCTCGCATGACCGATCCTGTCGACCTCACAAACTGCGATCGCGAGCCGATCCACATCCCCGGCAGCATCCAGCCGCACGGTGCGATGCTGGTCTGCGACCCGTCGAGCTATCGGGTGCAGTTCGCTTCAGAGAACCTTGCCAGGACAATCGGCCATGATCGCGACCCGCTCGGCGCGGAGCTTTCGGCGATCATCGGGCCCGAAGCGGCGCACGACGTACGCAACGCCGCGGCCCAGGCGGGCGGGTCTCAGATCGCTGGAATCGTGTTGGCGGCGAGACTGCCGCGGACCGAAGACCTGTTCGACCTGATCGTCCATCAGCACGGAGGGCGCACCTTCGTCGAGATCGAGCCTTCGGACCGTTCCGGCAAGAGCGCCGAGGACGCGCTTGAAACGACCCAGAAGCTGATCCGCCGGATCGGACGGGAAAGCGAAGTGCAGTCCATCGTCAGGTCCGCGGCCAGGCTGGTGCGCGGAATGCTGGGCTACGACCGGGTCATGGTCTACCAGTTCTTGCACAATGGGGCCGGACGCGTCATCGCAGAGGCCAAGCGCCCCAACCTTGGCAGCTTTCTGGGGCAGCATTTTCCCGCCTCCGACATTCCGGTTCAGGCGCGCAGCCTCTACCTCGCCAACACGATCCGGATGATCGCCGACGCCAGCTACGCCCCGGTGCGGCTTGTCCCGCCGCTGGGCGCGGGCGAGACGCCTGTCGATATGACCTTCGCCCAGATGCGCAGCGTCTCGCCCATTCACTGCGAATATCTGGCCAACATGGGCGTTCACGCCTCCCTGTCCATTTCGATCGTGGTGGATGGTGAACTTTGGGGGCTGATCGCGTGTCACCACGCGGTCCCGAAGGTGACGCCCCTGCCTCTGCGGATCGGAGCCGAGTTGTTCGGCCAATACTGTTCGTTGCAGATTGCGCTGGCCGAACGCCGCGAGGAGGTGACGGCGGCGAAGCTCGCGAGCGAGCGCCTCGACCAGATCGTCAGCCGCTTGAACTCCGAAGCCCCCTTGGCGGAGAACTTGCGCAGTCACCTGCCCGACCTCGCCGCCCTTATTGACTGCGACGGGGCGGCTCTCTGGTCGGCGGGAGAATGGACCGCCGTGGGGGCGGCGCCGCCCTCCGCGGCTGCGCCAGTTCTCATCGAGAAGCTGCGGGCTCAGGGTGCGGCAGATGCTATATGGTGGACGCAGAACCTGCAGGGGTTGCTCGGATCTGAGCACTATGGCCGCTCTGTCGCCGGCGTTCTCGCCGCCCCGCTGTCGTCCACGTCCCGCGACTACTTACTGTTCTTTAGGTCCGAGGAAGCCCACGAATTGGAATGGGCGGGCGAACCTATCAAGATTTCGCTCAGCACGCCTCAGGGCGAGCGGCTTAGTCCGCGCGGCAGCTTCGAACTTTGGCGCGAGGAGGTGCGCGGGCTCGCCAGGCCCTGGACCCGCGCCGAACAGGCCGTCGCCGAAGCGATCCGCACCTACCTGCGCGATGTGGTTCTGCGCCACAGCGAGCGATCGGCCGAAGAACATAGCCGCCTTGAACATCGTCGCCGGATCTTGAATGACGAGCTCAATCACCGGGTTAAGAACATCATCGCTTTGGTGAAATCGATCGCCCAGCAGACCGGCGCCCACGCCCAAAGCGTCGCCGACTACACCGTGTCTCTGGAGGGACGTCTGCGGGCTCTCGCTTTCGCGCACGATCAGTCGCTCGCCGGTCAGAACAGCGGCGATCTGGCGACCCTGATCGAAGCCGAGGCGGGCCTCTATCGCTATCGGGGCGCGCCTGAGCGGGTGGTTCTTTCGGGGCGGCCGGTGCGTCTGGATGACCGCGCCTTCGGCGCGGTCGCCTTGGTGATCCACGAACTCATGACGAATGCGGCCAAGTACGGCGCGCTGTCGCTGCCAACCGGCTGCGTCGAAATCTCATGGGGGATCGCTGAGAACGGCGGCTGCGAGATTGACTGGGTCGAAGTCGGTGGACCCAAGGTAGAGCCGCCGCAACGGACAGGCTTCGGTTCAAGACTGATCCAGTCGACTCTGGCCTACGATCTCGGCGGCGGCGCAGAAATCAAGTACCTGCCTGGGGGTGTGCAAGCGAGGCTGACGATTCCGGCGCGGCATCTCGCCCTCATTGCCGCCGGAGCCCCCGCTCAGCCCCGTTCGGAAGCGCGGCGAACCTCGCTTGAAGGCCTTGATGTCCTACTGGTGGAAGATCAATCGTTGATCGCCATGGATCTCGAGGACACTCTGCGGCAACTCGGCGCCCGCGAGGTGCGGGCCTTCCCCTCGGTCGCCGAGGCGATCCATTGCCTCGCGGAATTTACGCCGCACATCGCCGTGCTGGACTTCAATCTGGGGACCGAAACATCCGAGGCGGTCGCCGAACGGCTGGAGGCGCGCCAGGCCCCGTTCATCTTCGCGACGGGATATGGGGACAGCGTCATGCTGCCTTCGCGCTTCGCGTACGCGCCGGTTATTCGCAAGCCCGTGAGCGCGATTGCGCTCGCTGCGAAGATCGCCGAAGCCCTCGGCGCCGCCCTGCCGCGCCCTAGGTCGTAGCGTATGGACGCCGGACAACGCCCTGGGTCCGGTGACGCGATGGCATGAGCATTCGCGTTCCTGAGAACTTTAGATCCTCTCAGCGAGTTGGGAGGATGCTCGAGCACGCATCGAGCCTAGACTGGGAAACGCCGATGTCCCACTTGAACCTCGCAGCCGTCAGCGTCCTTGCCGGCCTGCTGATCACCGCCCCCGCCGCCGCCCAGACGCCCGCGACGAGCGGCATGAGAGAAACCCACAAAATGATGTCGGACGCCGACAAATCCGCCTGGGCCAAGTGTAAGGCCATGCCGCACGAGGCGATGGCCAAGGACGCGACCTGCGCGCGGATCGCCAAGGATTACCCGCACGCAGGAAAGGCGACCAAAGACCTGAAACCCGCGCCTGAGAAGAAGTAGTCGCTGCCGGGCCCGCGCTACGAGCCGCGGGCCCGGGCATGCGCCCGATGCGGGGCTATAGGGCTTAGATCTGGCTGACGCTTCGCTTCATGACGCCGCGCGCTGCCCGGGAGGGTGCGCCTCGCGATGGACCTCTCCCTCGCCGACGCCTTCCCGCTGCGGCGCGCGATGAACGGCCAGGGCGAGCGCCTGAAGCAGATCGCGCGGCTCGACCGGCTTGCGCACGAGTCCGTCAAAGCCGCCGACGCCCAGGACCTCGCCTTCGCTCTCGATGCCTGCCGAGAACGCTATGATTGGAACGCTTCGATTGCGTCCCCCTTCCTCGCGAATGGCCGCTGCAGCCTCTCGGCCGCTCATTCCGGGCATTTGCAGATCCATGAGAACCGCGTCGAAGGCCAAGGTGCGGGTCTGCTCGACCGCCTCGCGCCCGTCCGCAGCCTCTGCGACCTCAAGGCCTAACGCCTCAAGGAAATGCCTGGCGATCTGACGGTTGGCGCGATTGTCGTCGACGACCAGGACTTTCCCGCCGAGGATCGGGCTGACCTCATGATCGGAAACATGATCTTCAGGCGCTGACGCCTGCGCGGGGATCTCAAGCCAAAAGGCGCTCCCTTCACCCAGCACGCTTTCAACACCGACGGCGCCGGCCATTGCTTCGGCGAGTTGGCGGCATATCGCCAGTCCCAAGCCGGTCCCCCTCCTGTCGACGCCAGTCTCAGTTTGAGCATATCGGTCGAACACCAGGGGAACTTGCCCGGGCGGGATCCCTGGCCCTGTATCGACGACTTCGATCCGCAGGACGCAGCGGTCCGCATCATAGTTCGTCCTCAGTCGCACCATCCCAACGTCAGTGAATTTGACTGCATTGCTGAGGTAGTTGACCAGGACCTGCCGCATACGCAGTCCGTCGATCATCAGCCTGCAGTCTTCCGAGGCCTCGTACTCCAGTTGAATGTTCTTCGCGCGCGCTTGAGGCTCAAGCAGCTCAAGCGCCTCGCGCCCGAGCGCATGCAAGGCGGTTGGTCGCGGGCGGATGGCGAGCTGCCCAGCTTCCAGCTTTGAAAAATCGAGGAGGTCATTGACGGTCTGCAGCAAGGCTTCCCCGGCGGTGACGATCCTTTCCATCTTCCCTGCCAGGTTCGGCGGCGCCTCATCTTGCGCGATACGGGCGAAGCCGATCATGCTGGTCAGCGGGGTGCGCAATTCATGCGTCATGTCCGCCAGGAAATTCGCCTTCAGATCGGCCGCCGCCTCCGCAGCCTGACGGGCCTTGCTTTCCTGGGAGAGCGCTTCTTCCTGCGCCAGCGCCGCGGCTCGGCTTGCGCTCTCAAGCTGCTCGCGAAGGACACGCTTCTCCCGAAGCGCAGCCGCTGCAACGAGGCTGGTCAGCATGAGCGAGGCGAGGAATCCATGCAGCAAAAGCATCGCTTCGGTTCCGGCGCCCTGGGCGGCGATAGGCCCGCGCCCCCACAATGTCGCGGCGATCGTCGCTGACCCGACCATGGCTCCGCCGACAGCAGCGCCGACGCGCTCAAGCTTGAAAACCGCCCACATCACCGCCGGCGCAACCAGAAACAGCGCAGGTGTCGCAGAGCTGCTTAGAACCGCGAGCAGGACAAGCCCGAGGATCACAAGCGAGAGCAGCGCCCCCGGGTCCGGCCGGCGGTCCGCAAGGTCTTCGCGCAGGTCGCTCAACGCAAGAAGCAGCGGGGTGACCACCAGCAGCCCCATTGCGTTGGCGACCATCCACCGGGCCATTTGACCGGCCGGGCGATCAAAGGGCTCGCCAGCCAGATGCACCCCGGCCAGCACGGTCCCGAGTCCTGGGGCGACAAGGCCGCACACCATGACGAACGAGACGAGGTGACGCCGTTGTGAAAAATCTAGGCGGTCGCCCACCGCCCATCGGATGAGCAGGAGGGCGACAACAACCTCGGCCACATCGCTTACCGCATAGTGCGTGGCCGCCACGAGCGACCTTTCAAAGCCTGGATAGGCTAGAAAGTTTCCGGCGAGGCCCGCAACCAGCAGCGCGGGCCAGTCGCGCGGCGCGGCTTTCAGGGCCAGCGCCAGCAAAAATCCATTGGCCAGCCAGATCGGGGCGACTCTTCCGGATCGCTCCGGAATTTCGATGCAGAGCCAAGCCAGGCCATACACGACGCACAGCGCCAGCGAGAAAAGCGTCGCCTGCCGGACACGCGCCGCAAGATGACTTCTGGGGGAAACCTTGACCACGATCCACCCCCATGACCGCTAGGGGTTAAGATGCGGAAAAGGGGTCGGATATCGACCGCGGTCCGCCGCCATTCAGCCGCCCGCTAGCGCCTACCCGCTGAGCGGTAGCCGAGGATCATCAACACCGATGACGCGCTCACCGCTTGCGACGGCTCCTCTTCCCTGGCGCCTTGCTCGCACGATGGGCTGTTGTCATGCTGCCCTTTCTTCGAAGCGAGCGACGCCTACATGCTCAGAACCTGCAAACTCCTGGTTTCGGCGGCTGTATCGCTGACCGTGCTGTCTATCAGCTCATGGGCCATGGCGACCGAGCGTCCGTCGGTGACGGCCGGCAGGAAGGTAGCCGAACGCAATTGCGCGGCGTGCCACGCCATCGACGATGGCGAAAGTCCTTTGAAGGAAGCCCCGCCCTTTGCGCGCCTCAAGTACAGATATGGCCCAGGCGGATTGGCTCAGCTGCTCGAAGAGGGGATGATCAAGAACTGGCCGAGATCCCTTGAAGAGGGCGCGGCGCCAATTCACCCTCGCATGCCCGCGTTGGACTTGGGGGAAGACGAGGTCAATGCGCTCGCGGACTATTTGCGAAGCCTCGAAGGACGCGACGCCGGTCAGCGACGTCGCGCGCCGAGGTGAGACTCGGACGTAGCGCTACCCTAGGATCGCCCGGGCGGATTGGTCGGGGCCAGACCCGTGCTTGAGACCAGGTCCTTGGTGTATCGGGTCCGAGGCCTAACCAAGACTTATGGCCAAGGCGTGAACAGGGTCGACGCCCTGCGCGGCGTCGATCTTGACGTTATGAAGGGCGACCTTCTGGTCCTCCTTGGGCCTTCGGGCTCGGGCAAATCGACCTTGCTGAACATCTTGGGCGGACTGGACAGGGCTTCGGCCGGCCACGCCTGGTTCTACGATTGCGACCTGACCGCCAGCGACGACGACGCCCTGACGGAGTATCGCCGCTCCAGCGTGGGTTTCGTCTTTCAGTTCTACAACTTGATCGCCTCCCTGACCGCGCGGGAGAACGTCGCTCTCATCACAGAAATCGCGGAAAATCCGATGCAGCCGGCAGAAGCGCTCGCGCTCGTCGGGCTGGAGGCCAGGATCGATCACTTCCCAGCCCAGCTCTCCGGCGGAGAGCAGCAGCGCGTCGCCATCGCCAGGGCGATCGCCAAACGGCCGCAGGTGCTCTTATGCGATGAGCCGACCGGCGCGCTCGATAGCATGACCGGCGTACGCGTGCTGTCGGCCATCGACCGAGTGAACCGGGAGTTGGGCACCACCTGCTTCGTCATCACCCACAACGCGGTGATCGCTGAGATGGCCGACGAGGTGATCAAGTTTGGCGACGGACAGATACTAAGTCGCCATAGAAACCAGAGTCGAAAAGCGCCCTCAGAGCTTGCTTGGTGACCGGCGCGCCCTCCGTCTTCTACGTGAAGCTTCTGCGGGACGTCTGGCGCCTGCGGAGCCAGTCGCTGGCCATCAGCCTTGTGGTCGCCGCCGGCGTGGGCATGGTCATCATGTCCTTTGGCTTGATCCGTTCGCTTGAGGCGACACGCTCGGCCTATTATGACGCCTACCGCTTTGCGGACGTCTTCGCGCCCGTCCGCCGCGCGCCTCAGTCAGTCATGCAGGATGTGGCCAGGATTGCGGGCATAGCAGCCGCTGAGAGCCGCATCAGCACGACCGCGATTTTGGACGTCCCAAGCGTCGCTGAGCCGGTCACAGCACGCATCCATTCGCTCCCATCAAGCGGCCAGCCTGCGCTGAACCGGTTGTTGCTGCGCTCAGGACGTCTGCCTGACCCGTCGCGGGCCGGCGAAGCGGTGGCGAGCGAAGCATTTGTGAAAGCTGCGCGGCTCGAGCTGGGAGACCAGGTGCCCGCCCTCATACGCGGCCACCAGGTCAAGCTGACGCTTGTCGGCGTGGTGATATCCCCTGAGTACGTCTACGCAGTCGCCCCGGGGGGGATTTTTCCGGACAACAGGCGCTACGGGGTTCTGTGGATGGGGCGGGAGCCCCTTGCGGCGGCGCTCGACCTCACCGGCGCCTTCAACGAGATTGTCGCAACGCTTTCGCCCGGCGCCGAGCCGCAAGATGTCTTGCGCCGGCTGGACGCGTTGCTCGAACCCTATGGCGCTCCGGGCGCTTACACCCGTCACGAACAGGCTTCAGATCGCTTTGTCTCGAACGAGATTGATCAGCTTGCGGCGACCATCGAGGTCCTCCCTCCGATTTTCCTCGGCGTGGCTGCATTCCTGCTGAATATCGTGCTCGCCAGAGTCGTGGATGCTGAGCGCGAGGTGATCGGCCTCCTAAAGGCCTTCGGTTATCGCGACGGCGCGATCATGCTGCACTATGCTCAGCTGGCTATTTTGTTGTGCCTGGGCGGCTTGCTGCTTGGCGGACTGATCGGCGTTTGGCTTGGGAGGGCCGCAGCAGGCCTCTACCAGGCCTATTTCACATTCCCTTTCCTCGAATTCCGCGCCGGAGCGGACGCCTTTCTCGTGGCGTTCGGGGCGACGCTGACGGCCGTCCTGGCGGGCGCTTTAAGCGCCGTGTGGCGCGCCGCCCGGTTGACGCCGGCCGAGGCCATGCGCCCTCCGGCTCCACGTGACTACTCTTCAAGCGCCGTGGCCGGGACGCCCTTGTTGCGGCTGGACGAGCCTACGCGAATGATCCTCCGCGGCCTGGTGCGGCGCCCGGTGCGCTCTGGTCTCACCGTGCTGGGAATAGCCTGCGCGCTGGCGCTCTACACGGCGTCGGCCAGCATGGACGATAGCGTCGACTCCATGATCGACATCGCTTTCGGGCAAGCGCAGCGAAGCGACGTTACGGTGACGTTCGCGGAAGCTCTTGATGCGCGGGCGCTTTACGAACTGCAGCACATGCCCGGCGTCACGCGCGTCGAGCCTTTTCGGTTTGCGGACGCTCGCCTGAAGGCAGGCCCGCGAGAAGAGCGGGAAGCCCTAAGCGGCGGGGAAAGCGGCGGCGACCTTAGCCGATTGGTGGACCTCGATGGCCACGTGCTCGAGCCCCCTGCCCGCGGCGCCCTGGTCTCAAGCCGGCTTGCACGCCTGTTGAGCATCAAGCCCGGCGACACAATCACCGCAGAAGTCACGGAGGGCGAGCGGCTCAAATTCGCAATCGAGGTCGTGGCGGTCACCGACACCCCCATCGGCGGGTCCGTAGTACTGGATCGGGCCGTGCTGAACAGGCTTTTGCGGGAGGGTGACAGCCTGTCCGGCGCACATCTTCGGGTGGATGGCGCCCAGTCGTCCGCGCTCTACGCGGCGCTGAAGAAGACGCCCAATCTCGTCAGCGTGACTGTGCGTGAGGCGACCTTGCAGGGCATCGAAGACACGATTGCCGAGAGCATCGGTCTGCTGAACCTTTTCAATGTGGGCTTCGCGGTGCTGATTGTGTTCGGCGTCGTCTACAACAGTGGTCGCATTAGTCTTGCCGAACGCGCCCGCGATCTGGCGTCGCTGCGCGTGCTGGGATTCCGCCGGCGGGAGGTCGCTTACGTGCTGCTTGGAGAACTGGCGTTGCTGGTGCTGCTCGCGCTCCCAATCGGGTTGCTATTGGGGGTTGGGCTTTCGCGGTTTCTGATCGAGCGGTTCAGCGGCGAGCTTTACTCCCTGCCCGCGACGGTGAGCGCCCAGACCTTGTCGCAGGGCGTTCTGGTCGTCGGCGGAGCTGCGGCGATCACCGCCTTGTTTCTGCGTGATCGGCTCGATCGGCTGGACCTTATCCGGGCCCTGAAGACCCGCGAGTGAGAATGAAGAATTTTCTCACAGGTCCAAGGATCATCGGCGCGCTCGTGATGGCGGCTCTGGCCCTGAGCCTCGCCGTTCTACTGCGATCACCGCCGGTCGAAGTGGACGTCGGCGTCGCCAGCCAAGGTCCCATGGCAGTGAGCGTGGAGGACCTTGGTGAGACCCGGGTCACCGATCTCTACACCGTCTCCGCCCCGATCACCGGCGAGCTCCTGCGGGTGGGGTTGAAGCCAGGGGCGAAAGTCGTAGCCAACCAGACTGTGCTCGCGCGCATTCAACCGGCCGAGCCCGGACCGCTGGATGCACGCCTGTTACGCCAAGCCCAGGCCAATATTGGCGCCCTGCAAGCAGACCTGGCGGCTGCGCGCGAGTTCGAAGCACTCTCGCGCCGCGAACTGACACGGGTCGAGCCGTTGGCCCGGCGGGAATTCGTGGCGCAGGCGGCGTTGGATCGCGCGCGCTCGGCGCATGAACAGTCGCTGCAGGCGGTCGAGGTCGCCGCACAGCGGCTCGAGGTGGCGCGCGGCGCGCTGATCGTTGCAGACGGAGAAGCCAGGGGGCGGGGCGCGAGCGCCGTGACCTCCCCTGTGTCTGGCTATGTCTTAAGCGTTCCACAGGAAAGCTCGCGCGTTGTTGTCGCCGGTACGCCGCTCGTGGAGGTGGGAGATCCGGCTCGCCTCGAGATCGTGACCGAGATGCTTTCGACCGATGCCGTGCAGGTGCAGCCTGGAGCAAGGGTCGAAATCCTCGCTTGGGGCGGAGAGGCGCCGCTCGCCGGTCGCGTCCGTCTCGTTGAACCGTCCGGCTTCACCAAGGTGTCGGCGCTGGGCGTCGAAGAGCAGCGGGTCAACGTCGTGATCGATTTCGTCGGACCGCGCGAAGCCTGGGCTAGGCTAGGCCACGGTTATCGGGTCACGGTGCGGATCGTAGTCTGGGCGAGCGATCAGGTTCTGCAGGCGCCGGTGAGCGCGTTGTTTCGCAGCGGCGGGCGCTGGAACGTGTTCCTTGTCGACGCAGGCGGGCGCGCTCGCCTGACGAGCGTCGAAATCGGCCGGATGAATGACGAGACCGCAGAAATCCGCCGCGGCCTCGCGCCGGGCGCGCGGCTGATCCTGCATCCTGGTCAGCGTGTGACGAACGGCGTGCGCGTGCGCGCTTCGCCGGACTCGGGCGCCGCAACCTCGGGGACCTAGATGGTCGCGTCCAAGCTCGCGGCGGGGGGCGCACGAGGCCCGATTTCGTCAATTGCGGCAGCTGTTCAGTGGGAAATCAGGACGGGACATGGAGGCGCCTTCAGAACCGCGTCCGTCGCTCCGCCGAGCACGAATTGCCGGATCCGCGCGTGTCCAAAGCCGCCCATGACCAGCAAATCTACGCCCTCAGTCCTTACGTAGTTCGCCATCGAAACGCCGATCGATTGACCTTGAGAAGGACGTTCATCGGCGGAGGCGCTAACGCCGTGAGCCTCCAGATGACGCAGCAGATCGCTCGCCGATCCGGACGCGGCCTGCGGCTTTTCCCCGAGCGCGACAAACACGCGGACCTCCGAGGCGCGCGCGAGCAGAGGCAAGGCGTCCGCCACCGCCCTTGCGGCCCTGACGCTGCCGTCCCAGGCGATGGCGACCTTGCCGACCCCCGAGCCGGGCGCGAATTCCTGGTCGTCAGGATAGAGCAGCACCGGCCGACCGGAGCCGAATAACACGGCCTCGGCCAGGCTACGGTCGCCCTCAACCGCCGCCCCTTGAGGCGTAAGGCACAGATCGTAGGTGCGCGCCGCTCGGGCCACCGCGTCTCCTTCCTCGTAGAGGGAGGCGCAGCGGGTCTCCACCCGCAGCGGTTCGCCGAAGGTCTCGGCCGCGACCTGGGCGCATAAAGCTTCAAGTCGAGCGGTTGCAGCACTGCGCGCTTCCTCAAGTTCGCCCTGGCGATCGAGGTCTATCAGCGCATTGGCCAGAACGTTGCCGAACTTCGGGATGTCCACGCGCATCGTGAGCAGCGTAAGCTCGCCCCCAAGTCGCTTGGCGAGCGCGACCCCAGCGCGAATGGCTCGGTCGGGCGTGGAGTCGGGGTAGCTGAGGACGGGAAGCAGAAGATCTGCAAAGGCCATGGCTTATCCCTTCATGAGCAAGCGGACGCAGACCTCCGCCGCCCTTCGAATTTCATCAGAATGAAACGGACCGGCGAAGGCAATAGGCCCGACAGAGTTCGCCGGCCATTGGACCTCGCCCGCAGCGCCGCGGGACCGCCCCAACCGATCGTCCTGAAGGCCAGGGTGCGCGGCCGGACCAGCGCGGCCAAGGTGCACGCTGCGTTTGAGGTGACCAGAGAGCCTGAGTAGGAGGTTCGCCCCCCCCGCCCGCCCCGATGGCGACTAGTTGGCCGCTCTGGGCTGCACGACAGCGGACACCGCTCGATGATCGGAGAAGGTCGCGTGTTCACACTGGTAGTGGGTCAAAAGGACGTTTCCCCCAATGACGATGTGATCGAAATCCCGCGTCGGTCGCCAGGCAGGAAATGTCGGGGGCGACGGCCTGTGCAGAAGCCCCCCGGTCGCCTCGCGGAACGCCTCGAAGGGCGCGCTTCGCGCTCCGCAATTGAAATCTCCCAGCACCGCCCATGACGGTGCGCCGCTCAGCGCCTGCGCCACGGCGTCTAGCTGCAGGTGCTGGTCGGACGCACCGAGACTAAGATGGAGACAGGCGACCGTCAGATCATCTCGGCCGGCGATTTCCGCGACGAGGCATCCGCGGCCCGTCACCCGACCGGGAAGCTTCAGATCCCGAACACTGGCTATCGGCCAACGGCTGAGGATGGCGTTGCCGTGACGCGAGATTCCAGGAATCCTCCTGTTTTCCTGGACGGCGACGTGGTCATGGCCGGAGAGTTCGGCAATATCCTCCACTTGCGAGCGATAGCCTGCGCGTCGCCCGCCAAGGTCGACCTCCTGCAGGCAGACGATATCGTAAGGGGCGATCTCCCTGGCGATGTTCTCCAGGGTCCGGGTCTTGGACGGCGCATGCACGAGTTGCAGGTGAGCGCGAAGCAGATAGTCGCGATAACGGCTCGTCCCGATGCCTGCCTGGATGTTCCACGTCAGCAGCTTCATGGCCCTGCGCCCTCGCGCGCCGGCTCACTCTTGCGGCCTCGCCGCCGCCAGCGCCAGGCCTCCTCGACGCAGGAAGGATCTCCGAGATTGCGTGGGGCCACGACGTCCTCCCACCAGAAGGGCGCATGCATCGCCACAGGCATGAGCCGTCCACGCACGTTCAACGCGTCAACCGCGGCCACAAGCCCTCCCTCGCCGCAAGCGCGCGAAACCGCATCAGGGCTGACGCCGAGATAATGCGCAAGGAGTCGGTCGCGAAAACGGCTGATGGCGCGCGAGGTCTTCGGGGTCTGGCTCTCCACTACAAGATCGCATTCGGTGTCGAACCCGCCGGATCGGTTGTTGAGATTGGCTGAACCCACACGGACGATACGATCATCGATCACCATCACTTTCGAGTGGACCACGATCGGCGCACCCGCCGCCGTTCGGGGCGACAGCGCCCGAAGACGGCCGAAAGCGTCCGCGGCTCGCAGGCTCCTGATCAGCGGATTTCGTGCGTAGTCCATCGTCAGGTGATCGAGCAGACTTGGAGCGCGTCCGCTGAGAAGCAGAATGACCTCAGGGCCGTCACGCTCATCCAAGCGCGCCGCCAGGGCGGCGGCGACGGTGCGGCAAGTGAAGTACTGGTTCTCCAGATAGATTGTTTGGCGCGCGCTTTCGATGCATCTCATGGTCAGCTGGCGGATTTCGTCGATTGCAGGCAGACTCCCCCGACGCGGCTGCGTGCGCGATATGCCGACCTGCACCTTTGAAAGGTGAGACGTCACGCCGCTCGGCCACATTGACTGCGAGGGCTCGGGTGTCGGAGACGGAAGCTGCGTTCCAGCAGCCTCAGACCAACGTTCGCGAAAGAGCTCTCCAAGCGCTTGGGACGCAGCGCCTTCGATCATCATCGTGACCTCATGCCGGGCTGGATGTCCTGCATGGTTGGGCAATACCCGGCGAGGTTCGATGTCACGGTGAGCTGGGCTGTCCCACCGGTTGGCGACAATGTCCCCTCCGCCGCAAAAGGCCAGCTGATCGTCGATGACCACCAGCTTCTGATGATGGCAGGCCCCGAACGGGAGACCGTCAGCTTCGCGGAATTGGACTCCCGTCCGAGCAAACGCCCGCTTTGCACGATGGCCGCGGATGTCCTGATGTCCCATGACGCCGAACGGAGATTTCCAGACCAGCACGCGCACATCTAACAGGGGCCTGGCGCGGACCAGTCCGATGAGAATTCTCCCGACCTCATCGGGATCGTCCGGGCCCTCGGCTCCATCAGGAGCCAACCGCGTGCGCGGATCGAACGCCCAGCCCAGAATGTAAACCGACCGCCTCGCCGACTGCAGGACCTCCTTGAGCGTTGCAAAGTAGCTCTTGTTGTCGATGAGAAAGGCGGCCCGCTCTGAGGGTTCGATGCGCCAGCAGGTTTCGCCGCGTCTAAGGGCGCGACCGTCAGTCTGATCAGGGGCCTGGTCAACCGACGCCGACATCATCGTCCGCTGAGAGGGATAAGTTGAAGGCGCCGCAAAGGCTCATGACGAGTCGGTAGGCTAGAGGCTCATTCCTGTCAAAAACTGCGTCGTGCTCCCGGCGTCCGCGGACGTCCACGCCGCAGCCGATCAGCGAAGCTCAGCCCACTCGATCAGAGCTTCGTGGGTCACGACGACGCCGTCAGCCCGTCGCCAGCTGATTTCCCTCAGTCTTTGAGGGTCGCGATCGGCGACCAGCAAACGCCAGATCTCGCTGAGGGCGTCTGCATCCTGCGGAAAGGCCCGTATGGTTTCGGCCGGTTCACCCGCGCAGCGACGTTTCGTAATGACGCTCGAAAGCATTTCTCACCCCCAACGGCCCCCGACGTCTTGGGACGGCGTTTCAGCATGAGGTCAGGCCTGCGTTGGTCAATCCGGCGAAACCCCGATCAATCCGGACCTCATTCGCCTCCGTCCCCGCCCCGTCGCCTTACTGGCCGCCGCGCGCGGAAGTGATTGGAAACACGAAGACGATAGCGTCAGATTGCAGGCGGTTAGAGGGCTGATCGTGGCTGGTCCGGACGATGAGTTCCATGAGCACGGCCAGGCCGGCGCCGAGGAGTTGGACTTGCGCCTTCTCTTCGAGACGATGTCCGAAGGCGTCGTGCTCTGCGAGCCCATCTGCGACCCCAGCGGACGGCTTGTAGATTACCGCTTCCTGCAGGCGAACCCTGCCTTCAAACGTGGATTTCGGGCGAGCGGGGAAATCGTCGGCCGTCGCTTCAAGGAACTGAGGCCGGATGCGACGCCGAATTGGTTCGCCAATTTCCAAGGCACTGTCGAGACCGGCGTCCCACATCGGTTTCAGTATCACGATACGGCGCGTCACCGCTGGTACGACGTTCACTGCACCCGTTTGTCATCCAGACGCTTCGCGCACTTCTACATAGACATCACATCGCTCAAACGTGCGGAGGCCCATCAAGCCACGCTGCTGGACGAACTCAACCATCGGGTCAAAAACAACCTGACGATCGTGGCGAGCCTTTTGAACTTGCAGGCCCGCGACGCCTCGCCCGAGGTCGCCGAGCATCTGCACGCCGCCATCAACCGCGTCTACGCCGTCGCCGATCTTCATGCTGAGCTTTACCGGCGCCATCAGCAGGAACATGTGGCGATGGATCATTACCTGGCCGATCTCGTGGCGCGGCTCTCCCGGTCGGTGGGCGATGATCACGTACGGCTCGAGGTGGAAGCCGAGCCGGTTCATGTCTCGCTCGATCAGGCCGTGCAGATCGGACTTCTTGTCAACGAACTTGTCACCAACGCCGTCAAGCACGCGTACCCAGAACAGGAAGAGCGCGGCGTCGTGCGCATCGCGCTGGCCGTCATGGAGGACTGGCTTAGGCTCGTCGTGTCCGACGAGGGGCGCGGCATGCCGGCGGCTGATCAGCTTCGTCGCGGGCTGGGAAGCCGAGTGATCGAAAGCTTCGTGCAGCAATGCTCTGGCAAGCTGGCCATTGAAAGCAGCAACGCTGGCACGAAGGTGGAGGTGAAGATCCCCTGGCGGCCGCCCGGCAGCTCAACCCCGCTGCCGGGCAGGCTGTTTTGACTGGAAGGCGTCGTAAACGGGCCGGCGACGTCAGCAGCTCGTCGCTTAGCAGCATCAGCGGAAAGCGAAGACCTCGTGGCGAACCTGCGCAGGGGGCAGGCCGTGCGAGATTGCAAGTTTGCGGACCTGATCCAGCAGCACTTTCGCCCCGCACACAGCGATGTCGAGCGTCAGCATCGCTCATGATAAGACCTGTTCGTCTCCCTCCGCCGGGATGGTGCAGGACCCTAGCCATCCCTCACAAGAGCCGAAACAGCCGCGCCGAGTGCTTCGAGACTGAATGGCTTGACGAGGATGTGGCTGCGGGGGACGCCCTGACTTGACCATTCGTGCCCACTGTCGCCGGTCACGTAAAGCACCGGGAGCTCAGGATCGAGGGCTCGGGCGCATCGAGCCAGCTCCCATCCCGATTGTGCGCCCAGCCTAACGTCCGTCACGAGCGCCACGATCCGGTCAGCTGGGTGGGACCTTAGGACGTCCAGCGCCGCAGAGAGGTTCGGCGCGGCCTTGACGACGAACCCCGCCTCCTCGACCGCCGCGCCCATCAGTTCAAGCACCAGGGCGTCATCATCGACAGCGAGGACAACGCCAAGCGAGTTAATGGACACCGAGAAACTCCCTGCAACGAAGCAGTATTACTAAATACAACGCGACTCACAACGACATTATATTAGCTTCCGCGCAATCAAATCACGCAACCTTGAGATTTAACTGCGCTTGTTCTGATTTCGAATCCACCCCCACTCAATAACTTCAATTGAAATCGAACGTTCCCGAACATCCAGGATCGTCGAACGCCATCCCTCTGGTCATTTCTGCCGTTGCGCCATGAGCGGTGGAGCGCCCGGTTCAGCGGCGCCCCGCGCCGCAAGAAGATGAAGCATCCTGACGGCCAATCGCCTGTCTTGAGACGACAGGCTGTCGACGATCGCAAGAACCTCCGCGGCTTCAGGAGATCTGATGAGCAGATCAGCGCTGCTGGCCGCACCTCGTTCCTCGGGCGGCAACAATAACAACGGGCTGACGTCGAGGCTTCGGGCGATATGGCACAGTTTGGAGGCGCTTATTCGATTTTGCCCGCGCTCGTATTTCTGAATCTGCTGAAAGGTGAGGCCGACGGCTTTGGCCAACTGAGTTTGCGAGATCGACCTACTTTGTCGTAACAATCGCAAGCGCCTTCCGACCTCAATGTCGATAGCGTCCGGGACATTTCCGTTCATCCTAGAAGGCGCTCCTTATTGTTCATCGGCCCGGCGGCCCAATAACGGCCGCGCGAACGCCAGTCGCTCCCCACGTCCCTGAGCATTCGCGTTCCGGCTTGGCGATCCAGGCGCGACGGACGTTCGAACCTCAAGCTTCGAGAACTCAAACTGGCTGAAGGCGGCGGGAGCGGTCACGCTTGCGGGGCGCTGGTTGCATCTACGAGGCAGGACGCCCTCGGGATCACGATCTGCGCACAAAATTTCGCCGCGCGATCCGCGAAGCGACGGCGAGGATTGGCTCAGTCCGGCGCAGAGCCCGATATCGATCTGCTGTGGCGGAGAGTTTGCGGCCAAGGCAGGGGCTCGGCCCAGGCGAGTTGTCGGGGCATTCGCCGCCGCTCAGGGGTGATCGGACCGGCCTGATGGACGCGGCAGGTCATTGGCGCGTGGGGTCACGAGCCGATGCCGTCGCTAGGCTTCGATAACGACCGCGCCTTCAGTCCTCGAAGCCACGCGTTGCTGCACGGCGCGGACCGTTTTCAACAGCGCCAGGGCGCTGGATCCGCTCATCAGCCGCGGCTCGAACTCGGGCCGCAAAGACAGGACCTCCAGAATCGCGTTGTCGGCCGAACCGACGTTGCAGCCGCACATTGCCCAGCCTGCGAAGCTTCTGGAGGGGGTCGTCACATCTTCGACCAGCTTAAAGTGCTGGTGTCGGCGGTCTCGGCGCACCTTGCGGCAGATCATCTCGACGCTCTCAGATGGCCCCTCCAGAGCCTGGATGAACTGATTGCGGTAGAGGACAAGCATGCCCGTAACAGCCACTTGCGCGTTGTTGCGCACCGACGTCTTCAGGATGGAGCCCAGCAAGGCGTCCTGGTCGTCCAGTCCGGGCGCGACCAAACTCGTGTAGATAAGCCGTCTCATTGCAAGGTCAGGCTGCGGCCCGACCCTTCAGAGGGGCGAGCACCTCGGGGCCGACCAGGCTCTCGAACGCAGGCCGAGCCAGGGCGTAGCCCTGAATCAAGGTTGCACCGAGGACTTGCAGCGTTTGCAGCTCGTCGTCCGTCTCGACGCCTTCGCAGATCGTCTGGACGCCAAGGGCAGCCATGAGATCAAGCATGGATTTTACGATCTTCTGCTTAACCTCATCGCGGTCGATGCCGCGAACAAGTTCCATGTCGAGTTTGACTATGTCGGGCTGGAATTTCGATAACAGGCCCAGTCCTGCATAGCCGGCGCCAAAGTCATCGATAGCCGTCTTGAAGCCCATGGCTCGATAGGTGCGCAGGATGTTCAAGAGGTGATTGGTGTCCACTTTTTCGTCTTCGGTGAACTCGAAGATAATCCGGTCGAGGGGGAAACCCGTGCGCAACGCGGTCGCAAGCGTGAGCCGAATGCAGGCTCGGGGCTCATAGACAGCGTTCGGCATGAAGTTGATCGACAGACGCGCGCCGTCTCGAGGCAGATCCAGAGCTGTCGCCATCTCGATCGCCTTCACACGACACTCCTGGTCGAAGGCGTAGCGGTTTTCGTCGGCGACCTGGCTTAGAACCGAAAATGCGCCCTCCCCCCCGACGCCGCGCACAAGCGCTTCGTGGGCGAAGATCGTCTTGCCGGCGATATCGACGATTGGCTGAAAGGCCATTGAGAATGGGGAGCCGAAGCCTGAGCCGTCCCGACATCCCTGACATCCGGTCGCCATGGCGCGCATTCTCCCCACTGATAAATAGCGGGCCTCTCTAACCCTTTGCAGGTTTATGGAACCTTGAGAGAAAGGCATCCTGGCCAGGCCGGTCGCCAAGCGGACGGCCAGGTGCGGCAGTTCAGTCCGGCTCAGTCCGCCCGCAGGTTGGTGGCGGTCAGCTTGCCGCTGCGTTGATCCTGCTCGACCTCGAAGCCGATGGACTGGCCATCGCGCAGTGTGACAAGGCCTGCGCGTTCGACGGCGGAGATGTGGACGAATACGTCGGCGCCCCCGACATCCGGCTGAATGAAGCCGAAGCCTTTTGAGGCGTTGAACCATTTGACGACCCCAGTGGCCGTTCCAAGCGACGTCCGCGCCCCGCCGCGGTCGCCGCCGCCGCTTGGCCCCCGGGCCCTGCGCGGAGAAGCCGGCGCGGCGATCAACAGCTGCAGGCTCGTCGCCGTCGTCTTGCCGCTGCGGCGGTCGCGCGTGGGCTCATAGGCCACCTCGTCGCCCTCGTTGAGGCTGTCGAGGCCGCTGTCATGCAGGGCCGTGACATGGACGAAGATGTCTTCGCCGCCATCGGTCGGGCTGATGAAACCAAAGCCCTTGTCGGCGTTGAAAAATTTGACGACGCCCTGCGCCATTCGAAGCTCCCTAGGATGACTTGCCGCGATCTGACCGCTTCTGCGCGCGCAGCCGATCATTGCCTTTGCCAGCGCAGCGCTCGGAACTCAACGCCCGAGCCACTGGGCTGGCGCCGCTGGCGCGCCTGAAATTTTCGCAGGGCTCGTCCGCAGCCTTGAGCGTCAGGCGCCTGTCGCGAAGGCCACGGCGTGAACCGATAGTTCGTCTTGGACTAAAGCCGCAGCAACGGGACGCCAGCGGTCGGCCTGCAAGATGCCGAAATTGTCGGAATTTGACTTTGTCCCCGCCTTGCGCGACTGTCAAAAACCATGCGTAATGTGAAGTCGATCCGCCCGCAGGGGCAAGGCGAGCTCTGTAAAGTCAAAGAGCACTAGGGCCCGATCGGGGCCATAGGACTGGCCGACCGACCTCGGGCGACAATTTTCTCAAATTGAACTTCGGAATTACTGCGCATCCGCGCGATGCCTCGCCGACATCGTCGGCCGAAGGCTCATGTCTCGCGCTCACCCAAAGCGCTGCGCCGAACGCCTCTCGCCGATCTTCCGCCTCCGCCGCCCGGCGGACGCCCCCCCCCCTCGCCCACGACGCAGCAACGTCGCCGCGGTCCGCAACGGAGTTATGATATGCGCCCCCTGGAAGCCGCCTTTTCACCCCCGATCATTTACGCCACCGGCTCCGACCACGAGAAGCTGAACCAACCGCTTGTCTCCGAGGCCGGGGCGGCTGCGACGCCTCTGTTGCGTCAGGAGATTTCGAGGCTGTCGCCCGCCGCTGGAGCTCTGGAACCGTTCGTCGGGCTGGGCACGGAAGTGACCTTCCGAGACCTGCGCACCAAGCACCAGCGTACGGTAACGATCGTGCTCCAGCCTTCCGCGTCGCCTGCGCAGAACGAGGTCCCGGTCTGCGAGACGCTTGGCGCGGCGCTGCTTGGCCTCCCTGAGGGCGCAGTATTCCGATGGACCGAAGATGACGGCCGCATCCGAGCTGTGAGAGTTCTACAGGTCGGTGCGCCTGTGTCCGAGCCGCCGCCCCCGCCCGGGCGGTCGATTTGATGAACCTGGCGCGCCCCTGATCCCCACAGCGCCCAAAGCTGCGATGTCGGAAGATGACAGGAGGTCATGGGACATGTTCGGCAGGGTGGTGACTTTCGTCCTCGTGCTTGTCGGCTCCGTCATCCTGATCGCCACCATGGCGGCGGGGCTTAGCGCATTCTAGGACGAGGCCGGCGCGCGACCGTTCGCTCAGGACCGAGGACCACCCAAGCCGGCGCGTGGTCGCTCGCGCCGTCCATGCCTCGTACCGCGCGGTCTACGCCAGCATCGATAAGCCGGCCCGCAAGGCCCGGCGAGAGCAGCAGATGATCAAGTCGGAGCCCTTTATCGTTGGGCCACCGGTGACGGATATAGGCCCAGAACGTCCAGAGCGGCCCGCTTGGATGCACCGCTCGCAGCCCATCGACCCAGCCCGCCTCGAGCAGTTGCGCAAATTGCGCGCGGGCCTGTGGGTCGACGAGCGCGTCTCCCGCCCACTTGTTCGGTTGGTAGATGTCGGCCTCGGTGGGAACGACGTTGAAGTCGCCCGCCAGGATCACCTGCGCGCCTGTGCTCATCAGCGAGGCCGCGTGGGCGGCCAGCCTCTGCTGCCAGGCCAACTTGTAGGCGAACTTCGGTCCCGGGTTGGGATTGCCGTTCGGCAGATAGATCGAGGCGACAAGAACGCCGTCGACAGCCGCTTCGATGTAGCGGACCTGCACATCCTGCGGATCGCCCGGCAGCGCCCGCCGCGTGAGGACCGGAGCACCTCCGCGTGAGAGAATGGCGACCCCGTTCCACGTCCTCTGGCCATGCCAGACCGCCGAATATCCGGCGTGCGCCAGCGCCGCCTCCGGGAACGCGTGATCATCGGCCTTGAGTTCCTGCAGGCAGACCACATCGGGCTGCGCCGCCCCAAGCCAGTCCAGGAGGTTGGGCAGCCGCTTGTTGATGTTGTTGATGTTGAACGTGGCGACCTTCACCTGCGGCCCTCGCTCGGCTCGGCCCAAGATGCGGGGGCGTCAGATGGCGAGGGGCTGGGTCGCGCCCGCACGGCCCGCTGAACTGTCATGACCCCACAACGCTCCGCCGGCGCGAAGGTGGCGGCGCACGGCCCGCCCCCCCCCGCCTGAACTTGCCGGGCGGCTCAAGCAGGTGCGCGCACCCCGCATCCATTGGCGGGCCCAGGCATTAGACCTTCCATGGCAAACAATCCTGACACCAACCCTGCCGGCGACGGCGAGACCATACGTGCGGAAGACGCTAGCGCGGGGCAGAAGACTGGGCATATGCGCTGGGTTCTGGCGATCAGCGCGATGCTGGCCATCGCTGCGCTCCTGGTCGTTTGGCTCGCCCTTTAGCGGCGCGCTTTGCCAAGCCGATCCACGACCCCCTGGCTGGGCAGAGCTAAAGCCTCGATAGAAACCGAGCTTGCCTGCCAGGTCAGCGGAGGGGGCTGCCCAGCAGGCAAGGGCGATCCGGACGGCTACCCGGGCAGCGAACCCAGACCTTGGCGGCGTCGGCCGCGCCGCGCCGAGCCCAG
Source organism: Phenylobacterium haematophilum (assembly GCF_014196295.1). GTDB lineage: Bacteria > Pseudomonadota > Alphaproteobacteria > Caulobacterales > Caulobacteraceae > Phenylobacterium > Phenylobacterium haematophilum. The sequence goes on along the minus strand of NZ_JACIDK010000010.1, from coordinate 9,480 downwards.
AACCCCGGGGGATCACATACGGTGTCCCGGCCGGTCTCGCTCATCCGTTCGGAGGATCGGCCTGGGACCTGGCGAGTTCGCAGGTCCGCCAGGCCGACGCCCCCTCGCTAGAAGCGGACGCGTCGGCCTGGGCGCCGGGGCGCGCGACCGCCCCGGCGCCCGACGGCGGCGGGTCAAAGGCCGCGACTTTGTTCACGCGTCTTCCACAGGGACCAGCCGATGCCTGCGAAAAGCAACGCCGCGGTAATGGCCAGCGAGACCGGCGCAGGAAACTTTTCCCAGCCCATCATCTCGGCGAAGAACACCTTGCCGCCGATGAACACCAAAAGCGCGGCCAGCGCATGCTTCAGGTAGGCGAAGCGCGCCACCACCGCCGCCAGGGCGAAATAGAGAGCGCGTAGCCCAAGGATAGCGAAAATGTTCGAGGTGTAGACGATGTAGGGATCGGTGGTGATTGAGAAGATCGCAGGCACCGAGTCGACCGCGAACACGACGTCGGCCAGTTCGACCATGACCAGCGCCATGAAGAGCGGCGTGGCGAACCAGACCCGTTTTCCCGTCCGGCCGGGCTGTTTCACGAAAAAGCGCGAGCCATGAAGGTCGGGCGTGACCCGGATGTGGCGCACCAGCCAGCGGTAGACCGGATTGTCATGAGGATCCTCCGGCGCCTTGTCGGCAAAGAACATCTTTGCGCCCATCACGACCAGGAAGGCCGCGAAGATGAACAGCACCCACTCAAAGCTGGCGACCAGGGCCGCGCCGAAGCCGATCATCACGCCGCGCAGGACGATCACGCCCAGGACGCCCCAGAACAGCACCCGGTGCTGATAGGCTCGCGGCACGGCGAACGCCGCGAAGATGGTCGCGATGACGAATATGTTGTCTAGCGCCAGGCTCTTCTCGATCAGAAAGCCAGTGATGTACTCAATGCCGGACTCGCGGCCCAGCTGATGCCAGACCCATCCTCCGAAGGCCAAACCGAGACTCAGATAGCCGGCCGATAGCAACAGGCTCTCTCGCACCCCGATTTCGTGCTGTTCGCGGTGCAGAACGCCCAAATCCAGGGCGAGCAGAACGGTGACAAGGCCGGCGAACGCCAGCCACATCCACAAGGGCTGACCGAGGACGGCCGCCGTAAGCATGTCCATGATGTAAGCTCCCGAGGGCGCGGGCGGCGCTCTCGGCGCCGCCCGGCAAGGCTAGTGACGCGTGCGTACGGGAATGGGCGCCAGCGCCAGTTCGGCGCAGCCCATCGCGCGTCGAAGCTCATCGAGGTCATGCAGCAAGGCGCTTGCGTTGGCTCGATACGAAGGCTCCTGCCGGATGCTGCGGATCAGGCGTAGAAGCCGACGATAGCGGTGGCGCAGGCGCCAGATTTGGATGTTTTTCATGTGCTCCTCCTAATTGGAGGCGCGCCCGGAAACCGTCAGGCAAGCGGGAATGGCAACGGACCCCAGGGCGCACCTGTGCGGTCCGACATCACGATCGCCGTTGATCGTCAGAGGGGCCCGGTTCCGCGCGTTTGAGATTGGTGCGCGATGCAGGTTTCGCAAGAGGCCTCAGGACGAAGGCGACGTAAGGCGTATTTCAGCCGGTACATTTGGATGTGGGCAAGCCCCGGGGCGGCCCGCTGCGGCGTGGCGGTCCAGCGCCGACAAAAGCCTCCGGCGCATGCGGTCCTCTGTTACTTCTTCGAAGCTAGGTAGAGGATGATCGCAGCGCGCTGGTCGGCCGCGGGAACGCCGACCAGCATTTTGGTGCCGGGGAACTTGGCGGCCGGGCGGGCCAGATACCCGTCTAGCGTCGGCTTGTCCCACTTCGCCCCCGATTGCTTCAAGGCTGAAGAATAGGCGAACCCCGGCACGGCGCCGGCAGCTCGCCCCACAACTCCGCGAAGCGGCGGCCCGAGCTTGGCTGCGCCCCCGGCTTCGATCGTGTGACAGGCGCTGCAGCGCTGCTTGAACAGGCTCTCCCCGCTGGGCGCCTGCGCCGCCGCGGGAGCGGCGGCCAGCAATCCGGCGGCGGCGAGCGCCAGCATCGTTTTCATGTCGCGCTCCTGGCGATGGCTTGCAGGTTGTCGGCGTGCCTCTGGCGGGTGATCGGGTAGAGCAGCACGCAGACCAGCGCGCAGATGTAGAGCCCGACCAGGATCGGCACCTCGTAGATCGCCAGCCGGTTCAGCGTCTCCTGCGGCACCTGTCCGGGCTTCGCGCCCACCGGGAAGCCGGCCAGGTCGATGATCGTCGTGGCGATGATCACCCCGGCCCCCGACACGCACTGCAGGGCGAAGCTGTTGGCCGCGAAGTAGAGGCCCGGGGTCTTGCGGCCGGTCCGGGCCTGGGCGTCCTCGACCACGTCGGCCATCATCGCCGCCGACAGGATCGAACCGACGATCGTGAAGACGGTGTTCAGGAAGCTGGCCAGGATCAGGATGGTCAGCAGGGGAGTCGAGCCGTTCTCGGGCAGCACGTCGACCACGCGCAGCATGTAGAGCGACGGATTGACCGTCATCGACAGCACCAGCATCGCCGCTGCGCCCCACTTCTTGCCGATCCACTTCGACAGCCGCCCGGCCAGGAACACGCCCACCGCCACCGAGGCGAAGTTGCCGGCGATGATGATCGAGATCTGGTCGTTGGTCAGACCCCAGAAGAACAGGCGGAAATAGACCAGCATCGAGCTCGCGACGCCGCCCGCCATGGCCCCGAACACCGTGGCGCCGACCATGATCAGGTATGGCCTGTGCGAGACGGCGTTGAAGATCTCCCGCAGTGTCTGGAAGAGGTTGAGCCCGCGCGAGGCCGGCGTCGGCGCGAAGGTCTTGATGTGCTTGTGGGTCGCCAGCGACGAGCCGAGCATCGCTGCGACCATGATCAGCGCCCCGACTAGCCCGTAGGTCGCATAGCCCTGCGGATTGAGGGTGCCGACCGGATACGCCTCAGTCGGACGCAGGAAGACGCTGAACGAGGCGATCGACAGCAGCAGGCCGGCGATCCAGCCGAAGAACTGCCGGTAGCTCAGCAGGCTGGTGCGCTCGTCGTAGTCCTCGGCCAGTTCGACGACCAGCGAGTGGCTGGGGATCTCGAACAGCGAGATCGAGAACCGCACCGCGATCGACAGGCACACCAGGTAGAGGAACAGCTGCCCGTGGGTCAGCGCCGACGGCGGGTTCCACAGCAGATAGAAGCCCAGCGCCGTCGGGATGATCGAGGCGTACATGAACGGATGGCGCCGGCCCCAGCGCGAACGCCAGTTGTCCGACACGTGGCCGATCAGCGGGTCCATCACCGCATCGACCACCAGCGAGATCATCACCGCCAGACCGACCGTGCTGGCCGGCAGCCCCAGCGCCTGATTGTAGAACAGGATCAGCAGCGTGCCGAAGCCGTTGTCCTTCACCCCGAAGGCGATGGAGCCGGCCCCATAGCCGATCTTGTCGAGGACGCTCTTTCGCGCCGCTGGCCCGTCCATGATCCCCTCCCCGCCCGGCGCGCCGGGTCGATCGGCGCGCCGCAGAACCTTGCGGCGCGCCCTGTTCTCGTTGTCAGTCGCTAGAGGTCGCCGAAGCCCTTGCCCTGCGCGGCCAGCCGCTCGAGCAGCGGCGCCGGCTTCATCGCCGGGCCGACCTGGGCCTCGAAGCGCTTCAGCGCCTCGACCACGGCCGGCAGGCCCACCTGGTCGGCGTAGAACATCGGGCCGCCCTTGTCGGTCGGCCAGCGGAAGCCGTGCACCCAGACCACGTCGATGTCCGAGGCGCGGATCGCCTTACCCTCTTCCAGGATCCGCGCGCCCTCGTTGATCATCGGATAAACCAGCCGCGCCAGGATCTCGGCGTCGTCGATCTTGCGCTGGGGCAGGCCCTTGCGAGCCGCGAACTCGGCGATGATCTTCTCGACCGTCGGCGACGGCAGCGGATTGCGCTCGGCGTCGTAATCGTAATAGCCCGCGCCGGTCTTCTGGCCGCGGCGGTCCATCTCGCAGAGCACGTCACGCAGGGTCTCGCCCTTCGACTTGGCGGCGTTCCAGCCGATGTCCAGGCCCGACAGGTCGCTCATCGCGAACGGCCCCATGCGGAAGCCGAACTCGCGCAGCACCCGGTCGACGTCCCACGGCATCGCGCCTTCCAGGATCAGCAGGTTGGCCTGGTCCTGGCGCGGAAACAGCATGCGGTTGCCGACGAACCCAGGCCCGACGCCCACCACCACGCCGATCTTGCCGATCTTGCGGGCGACTTCCATGGCCGTGGCGACCACGTCCTTGGCGGTCTTCTCGCCGCGCACCACCTCGCACAGCAGCATCACGTTGGCCGGCGAGAAGAAGTGCATCCCGACCACGTCCTGCGGCCGGCTGGTCGCCGAGGCGATCTCGTCGACGTTCAGGTAAGAGGTGTTGGATGCCAGGATCGCACCCGGCTTGGTGATCCGGTCGAGGTCCGCGAAGATTTGCTTCTTCAGCCCCATGTCCTCGTAGACCGCCTCGATGATCAGGTCGCAGTCGGCGAGCGCCTCCAGCGACAGCGCGCCGGTCAGCCGCCCGATGCGGGCCTCGGCCTCCTCCATCGAGAAGCGGCCTCGCTTGGCCGAGTTCTCGTAGTTGCGGCGCACGACCGCCAGGCCGCGGTCCAGCGCCTCGGCCTTGGTCTCGACGATCGTCACCGCCATGCCGACATTGGCGAAGTTCATGGCGATGCCGCCGCCCATGGTGCCGGCGCCGATGATCCCGACCTTGGCCACCGGCCGCGTCGGCGTGTCGGCCGGAATGTCCGGGATCATCCAGCAGTCCTGCTCGGCATTGGCGAGGTAGGCTTCGGCGTCCAGGGCCTTGGTTGCAGTCATGACTTTGGTCTCACGCGATAGATCACTGGGCGGAGGGCTTCGGACGCAGGTCCGGGCCCCAAGTGACGACCGGCGGATTTTCGCCGGCCAGGGCGACGTCGGTCTGGCCGCGCACGTAATCGCGCCAGTTGTCGCCGTTGAAGACGTAGAAGCGGTCCTCGATCAGGGCTTCCAGGGTCGCCTGGGCGATGTCGCCAGGCTGAACGCCGCGGCCCTGAAAGGCCTCCGAGCCCTTCACGTGGGCCGGGTCGTTCCATTCGCGGTCGCTCCAGGGCTGATCGCCGGCCGGGCGGTTGCGGTTCGACTTGTGGATCTGGGTGTCGACCATCCCGGGGCAGACCACCGAAACTCCGACCTGTGTGTTCCAGGCGGCCAGTTCCGAGTGGAGGGATTGGCTGATCGACAGCACCGCCGCCTTCGAGGAGCAATAGGGCGAGTGCTCGCCGCCGCCGTTGAACGAGGCCAGCGAGGCGGTGTTGATCACGTGCGCCGGCTCGCCCTGCTCGATCAGCAGCGGGACGAACGCCTTGACCCCGTGGATCACGCCCCAGACGTTGACGTCGTGCACCCAGCGCCAGTCGTCCAGGGTGAGCCGCCAGATTGGCCCGGTGATCGACACCCCGGCGTTGTTGACCAGCACGTGCACCTTGCCGAACGCCGCCAGCGCCGCCTCGCGCATCGCCTCGACCGAGGCGAAGTCCGTCACGTCGGCGCGCACGCCCGCCACCTCATGGCCGGCCGCGCTCAGCTCACCGACCGCGCGATCCAAGGCGTCCCGCTGAATGTCGGCGATCACCAGCCTCATGCCCCGGCCGCCAAACGCGTGGGCCATGGCCAACCCGATGCCGCTCGCGCCGCCGGTGATGACGGCGACCTTTCCCTTCAGATCCTTCACGATCCAAGCCCCTCAGAGATGTCGCTGAAACCAGTCGAGGGCCATGGCGCGGGCCTCGATCAGGTGGTCGTCGTAGACGCGGTAATGGGTGCACGGGAACGTCGCCCGCTCGGTCGTCACGCCGTTGGCGCGCAGGATCTCGTGCGCAGCTCCCCCCTGCAGGGACGGGTCGTTGTACTCTTCGAACTCGGCGTCGATGAACAACGTCGGGGCGGTCACCCGCCGCGCATGGTCTAGCGGCGCATGCCCGAACTGGCGCGCAACGTCCGGCGTACCCGCCAGCCCGGGCGAGCCGTCGACGCCCTGCGGCACAGGCGGATCAAGCACTCCGCGGGCCTTGTCCGACATCCGCCGCTGCGCCAAGTCGCGATACCAGTCCTCGCGCGGATGGCCATAGCCGCCGATCTGGGCGACGACCGCCTTCACCCGGGCATCCATGCCGGCGACGCTGACCACGTGGCCGCCGCCATAGCTCGACCCCCACAGGCCGACCCGCGCCGGATCGACCCCCTCCTCGGCGATCAGCCAGGCGAAGGCGTTGCGCACGTCAGCGATCTGATCGACCGGATCGACCACCTCGCGCAGAACCCGGACGGCCAGGGTCTGGACGCCGCTCTCCGTGAGCATCGGTGAACTCGGAGTCGCGATGATGCGGCCGTCGGACTGCCCCCAGCCGCGATAGTCGAAGCTCAGCGTGATGAAGCCGGCCGCGGCGAAGCTCTCGGCATAGAGCTCGATCAGGTGCTCCTTCAGCCCGCCCCAGCCGTGCGCCAGCAGAATGGCGGGCAGTAGGCCGCCCACGCCGCGCGGCCGCAGGACCTCGGCCGCCAGGCGCGAACCCTCGCTCCAAACGATCACGGATTTGCGCTCGACCTCGTACGCCACGCCACCTCCTCCTCGACTAGGCCGCACGTTATCCAAGCCCCGACGATTTGCAAACTGTCCACTCAAATAATTTGCGACTCTCGACGTTGATCGCTATTTCATAAGCCATCCGTCGCACCGGACAGAATACTACCACCTCAACCATGGGCGCTACCGCCCCACGGAGAAGCAGATCTTGCGCGAAGCCGTCATCGTCTCCACCGCCCGCACGCCCATCGGCCGCGCCTTCCGTGGCGCCTTCAATGACACTCAGGCCCAGGCGCTCGGCGGCCACGCCATCGCCCACGCCGTGCAGCGCGCCGGCGTCGATCCGGCCGAGATCGACGATGTCGTGATGGGCTGCGCCCTGCCCCAGGGCTCGACCGGGTTCAACACCGCACGCCAGGCCGCTCTGCGCGCCGGCCTGCCGCAGTCGGTCGCCGGACAGACCATCGACCGCCAGTGCTCTTCGGGCCTGATGGCCATCGCCACGGCGGCCAAGCAGATCATCGTCGACGGCATGACGGTCACCGTCGGCGGCGGCGTCGAATCGATCTCGCTGGTTCAGAACCAGCACATGAACAACTATCGCTCGGGCGACCCGGAGCTGGTCCGCTCGGCCCCAGGCCTCTACGTCCCCATGCTGGAAACCGCAGAACTGGTGGCCGAGCGCTACGGCGTCAGCCGCCAGGCCCAGGATGAATACGGCCTGCAATCGCAGCAGCGCACCGCCCAGGCCCAGGCCGAAGGCCGCATGGACGCCGAGATCGCCGCCATCACCACCACCATGATCGTGGTCGACAAGGCCACGGGCGAGCAGTCGAAGCGCGAAATCACCATCGCGGCCGACGAAGGCAACCGTCCGCAGACCACGCTGGAGGACCTGCAGAAACTGCAGCCTGTCTTCAAAGGCGGCCCCTTCGTCAAGGAAGGCAAGTACGTGACCGCCGGCAACGCCAGCCAGCTCTCGGACGGCGCCGCCGCCGTGGTGCTGATGGAAGCTAAAGAAGCCGAACGCCGCGGCATGAAGGCCCTGGGCGCCTATCGCGGCATGGCGGTCGCCGGCTGCGCGCCCGAGGAGATGGGGATCGGCCCGGTGTTCGCGGTGCCCAAGCTGCTCAGGCAGGCCGGCCTCACGGTTGAAGACATCGGCATCTGGGAACTGAACGAGGCCTTCGCCAGCCAGGTCCTCTACTGCCGCGACACCCTGGGCATTCCGAACGATCGACTGAACGTCTCGGGCGGCGCGATCTCGATCGGCCACCCTTACGGCATGACCGGCGCCCGCTCGACGGGCCACGTCCTGATCGAAGGCAAGCGTCGGGGCGCCAAGTACGGCGTCGTCACCATGTGTGTCGGCGGCGGGATGGGAGCCGCGGGTCTCTTCGAAATCTTCTAAGGCACCTCGCCGGGCGGTCGGCGGCGGATCGCATCCTGCCCGCCCCACCGGCCGTCCGCACCTTGAGGGGCCGCCGCGCGCGGCCCCTTTTCTTGCCTAGACTGCGCCGGGGGTCAGCAGCCCCTCGAAGAACGGACGCACATAGAGATCCACTTCCTGGCCGCGCTCCAGGCCCGGCGTCCAGAAGTGCAGCTCGGCCGCAGCGTTGATCATCGCCGTCAACATCTGGGCGGTGATGTTCACGTCCACCGGACGCACCGAGCCGTCGGCGATGCCGTCCGACAGCAGGGCGGCGAAGCGATCCGACACCCCGTCGAACTTGGCGTGCAGCTGCGGCTGGATCGACACCGGCGCGGTCGTCAGCGCCGAGGTGCGCAGCAGCGGCGAAGTCCCCGACAGCTGGCACTCGACCAGGGCCGCCGCAGCTGTCATCAGCGCCTGCAGGCCATTGGCCGAGACCCGCTCGGCCTGACGGATCGCTCGGCGCATGATCTGGAAGGTGCGCTCGAAGCAGGCCACCACCAGCTCGTCCTTGGTTTCGTGGTGATAGTAGAACGCGCCCTTGGTCAGGTTCAGCCGCGCCGAGATCTTGTCGACCGAGGCGCCCAGATAGCCCTCCTCGTTGATCAACTGGGTCGCCGCGCGCAGGAACAGCTCGCCGGCATCCGCCTCGTCTTCGGATATCAGGTCGGGCAGAGGCAGCGGGTCCCAGCGCGCGCCGCCCGCCATCAGACCATCCAGCAGCAGCGACTGCGTGCGGTCGGCTGCGCGCTCGTAGTCCTCAGGCTCCAGCTTGCTCAGCCAGACGACTTCCCAGAACGCCTCCGACAGCAAGAGATGCGTACGCGCATTGCGCTCCAGCCGGGTCAGCGCCTCGGCGCCAGCCCCATCAAACAGCGAACGGATGCGCCGAAACATGGCGACATAGGCGACATTGACCGCCTCACGATTGAGCGCGCGCACGTCGTTGAACACGGCGACGTGCTCGGCCTCGCCCAGCGCCACCGCGTGGCGGAAGTCGAAATAGGCGCGATTGAACGCTGCAATCCGCTCGCGCGCCGTTTCTGCGCCCAGGGCCTGCTCGACGAACCCTTCGTAGCGCGCGACCGCCAGCAGGAAGCAGGCCTCGGCCAGCTCTTCCTTGTTCTTGAAATAATAGATGACTCCAGTCGGAACGATGCCGAGCTGGGCGGCCACGTCGGCCAGCGTCATCCCGCGCACGCCCTTTCGGTTCAGCGCCTGCACCGCGGAGGCCACGATGTCTTTCTTACGGCGCTCGAAACGCTCGCTGGTGCGTCGGGTCATTCGGGTCGGGGTCTCGGTAGGGCCGTGCTCCGTACTAGATGCAGTCGGACGCCGGCTCAACCAAGCGCCTTTCCCTTGTAGTCGTCGCGCAGTTCGCGCTTGAGCACCTTGCCGATGTGGCTGCGCGGCAGGTTGTCGAGGAACACCAGGTCGGCCAGCCGCTGGGTCTTGCCGAGCTTGGC
>NZ_JACIDK010000009.1 GCF_014196295.1 Phenylobacterium haematophilum | reverse complement strand
CTTCACCGACATCAATAGGGCTCCGTCCATCGAACCGAGCCCTATGAATCAGACATCTCACATCGTGAGAATCCTGAATGTCGATATCGCCTAGCGGTGGGCACCAACGCCTTCGGCGGCCTGGTCAGCGACGGCGTGCCGCTCTCGCTCGAAGGCAAGGAGCTGCCGAACGCTCCGCACTGGACCATCTCGCTGGGCGCCCAGTACACGTGGGACTTCGGCAACGACTGGTCGCTGACCGCGCGCGGCGACTACTACAAGCAGACCGAGACCTTCGCCCGCATCTACAACAGCGAGCCGGACCGGATCGACGACTGGCAGAACGTCAACCTCACCCTGACCCTGACCAATCCGGTCAACGGCTGGGAGATCGGCGCCTACGTTAAGAACGCCACCGACGAGGAGGCGATCACCGACTTCTACCTGACTGACGACTCGTCAGGCTTGTTCCGCAACGCCTTCTACACTGAGCCGCGCACCTACGGCGTGTCGCTGCAGAAGCGCTTCTGACGACCTGATCTACCCAGCCGTAAGGCCTTGGCCGCCGCCCCTCGGGACGGCGGCCTTTTCTTTGGCGTCACTGTCGAATGCGAACGCAATTTTGCGATCCTGGTACGGCGCCCCGATATGCCAAGAGACCCAACACCCTTGTTTTTCTTTGATTCATAACTCGTCAAAAACCACCGTTCATTTTTGTACGCGTGATTTGAAAGCGCGGTATTTCGGCCACAGACTTTCAAAAGCACAACTGAACTGCGTTCAGTTATCGCGGGTCACATTGACGCCGGCGCCGAGCCGGCCGAGGTTCCCCGCCTCGGCGCCTCCCCGCGCCGGATCACCGCACATCATGCGGGCGGACACGAAGAGGGCGCCCCACGCCCCTCCGCCCTGGGAGGATACTGATGGCTACCAACGCCCCGCGTCTGCGGACCATGCTGGCCCTGAGCGCTTCGGTTCTGACGCTCTCGGCGATTTCCGCGCCGGCCTTCGCCCAGGAACCCTTCCAGATCGAGGAACTGGTCGTCACGGCCGAGAAGCGCGAGCAGGCGCTGCAAGACGTGCCGGTGGCGGTCTCGGCCTACACCTCCGAGCAGCGCGACGTGCGCGGCATGACCGGCATTCAGGACTTCGTGAATTTCACGCCGGGCATGAACTATTCGGGCACCGACCGCGTGTCGCTGCGCGGCGCCGGCCGCAACACCTTCTACATCGGCAACGATCCGGGCGTGGCCGCCTACACCGACGGCTTCTACTCGGCCTCGTCTTCTGAACTGTTCAAGAGTTCGCTGTTCGTCGAGCGCACCGAAATCCTGCGCGGCCCGCAGGGCACGCTGTACGGCCGCAACGCCATGGGCGGGGCGCTGAACACCATCTCCAAGCGCCCGTCGCATGAGTTCGGCGGCGAGATCCGCGCCGGCTACGGCAACTTCGACCGCACCAAGATCGAAGGCGTCGTCTCGATCCCGGTGGCCGACAACCTGCGCTTCAAGATCGGCGGCAGCCAGGATTGGCAGCGCGACGGCTTCATCGAGAACGTCGGCGGGGCCAATGACGGCGCCACCATCAAGCGCACCTATTTCGAAATCCAGGCCGAGGCCGAGCTGGGCGACAACCTGGACGTCTGGGCCCGCTACTCGCGTTCGAACTGGGATGACTCGACCGGCGTCGGCGATCGTCTCGCCAACCTGATCACGCCCTACGACACCACCCGCTTCTTCCAGCCCATCGGCGGCCTGGTGCCGAACGGTCAGTATGGGATGACCACCGCCAATCCGGGCGTCGCGGATCCCTACAAGCAATCGACCAACCGCGACGGCTATGGCCAGCTGCGTGGCAACCACCTGTTCACGACCTCGATCACCTATGATCTGGGCTGGGCGAGCCTGAAGTACATCGGCGGTCTGCAGCAGTACAACTACCAGACCGGCGGCGACTACGACGGCACCAACCGCACGACGTCGTATCTGATGAACGGCGTGCCGGTCTTCAGCGACCTGACCACCGATTTCGACGAGCACAAGCGGTACTTCTCGAACGAAATCAACCTGTCGTCGAACAGCGACGGACCGCTGAACTGGATTCTCGGCCTCTACCAGTACAAGGAAGAGTACAAGCAGCGCATCCAGCTCGGCAGCCCGTTGCAGGCGCAGCTGGCGACCCCGTCCTTCTACTACGGCTCGATCAACGGCGCGGCGCCGGGCGTCGCCAGCCTGGCCGCGGCTGGTCTGCCGTCGACCAACCCGACGCGCAACTTCGCCGACAACCAAGCGCAACTGGAATCGAAGGCGTGGGCGGCGTTCGGCCAGGCGACCTACGAGTTCAACGACCAATGGGCGCTGACCGGCGGCCTGCGCTACACCAAGGATGAAAAGGACGGCTACGAGTCCCAGCGCCTCGTGCTGTTCAACCCGACCAGCGCTTTCGGCGGCGCGGCCGTGGACGTGTCCAGCGACATGGACCCGACTCGTCCTGGCGTGCAGAACTTCCGCAACCTGTCAGACAGCTGGTCGGCCGTCACAGGCACCCTGAACCTCGACTGGACGCCGAACGACGACACCCTGGTCTACGCCAAGTACAGCCGCGGCTATAAGTCGGGCGGCTTCCTGCTCGGCACCCTGGCGCCGAAGCCGACGGCGGACGAAGAAACCGTCAACGCCTACGAGATCGGCCTGAAGCAGACCATCGGCGGGCGCCTGATCCTCAACGCCTCGGCCTTCTACAACGACTTCGAAGGCCTGCAACTGAACCTGTCGCAGCTGAACGCGGCCGGCACCTCGGCCTCGAACAACTTCGTCAACGTCGACGCCGAAGCCTATGGCCTCGAACTGGAAGCCATGTGGCAGCCCATCCAGCCGCTGCAAATCTCGGCCTCGTACGGCTACCTGCACACCGAGATCACCAAGGGCTGCTGCTTCTACGACCCGGCGGACCCGAGCGCTCTGAAGTCGACCGCCCGTCCGTCGGGCGGCACGGCGACCACCAACGGCGTGCTGCTGGTGTTCCAGGACCTGGCCGGATCGAAGATCTACCAGTCGCCGGAAAACAAGTTCGCGCTGAACGCCAACTACACCTTCGACTTCGAGCCCGGCTCGCTGATCCTCTCGGGCAGCTATACTTGGACCGACGAGACCACCTATCAGCCCTTCGACAATCCCGACTTCGCCGTGCCGGCCTACGGCACCGCCGACCTGCGGGTGCTGTGGAAGGACGCCCAGGACCGCTACTCGCTGATCGGCTACGTGAAGAACGTGACCGACGAAGAGGGCTTCACCTCGACTTCGTCGACCAACCCGACGGCGGTGTTCGCCAACCCGAACCCGGGCCTGAGCGTCGGTGGCGCGAACTATCTGCGCCAGACCAGCACCGCGATCACCCGCGGCCTGATCCAGCCGCGCACCTACGGCGTGGAGCTGCAGTACCGCTTCTAACCGGGTTCCTGCAGGGAACGTCGAAGGGCGGCGGGAGAAATCCCGTCGCCCTTTCTGCTGTCGGGAACCCGACCCCTATTTTCGACATAGCGTCAATTTACGCTAACCCTGGGTGGAATTTAACGTCTCCGCAAGCGCTTAGGCCCATGCTGAGCATAAGTTCCCTTTGGACCCTGGCGTTCATGTCTCTGCCTGAGTTCTTCTACGAGCGCGTTACAAGCGAAATCCATCAGCAGATGGAGGGCGTTCTAGCTCTCGCCGAACGCCTTGCGCGCCAACCGATGGGCGCGGACGCGCAGGCTTGCGTCGCCGGCGTCACCGAGGCCGCCCGAGCGGTTCGCCAGATCCTCATGTCTTCGTCCGACCTGAAGGCCGCGGCCTCAGACGGCCTGTCGTTCGACCTGCAGCCGCGCCGCGCGGCCGAGCTCGCCGACGACGTTCAGGCACGCTGGGAAGAACGCGCCACCGACAGCGGCGTCACCTTGCTGGTGTCGTACGACGGTGACCCGGACGCGCTGGTCATGGTCGACAGCGGCCGGATCAATCAAATCTTCGACGCCTTCATCGCCCAGGCGCTGGCGGGCGTCCGTCGCGGCGCAGTAGAGGCCACGCTGAAAGCCGTGGCCGACGGCGACTCCACCCGGCTGGAAGGCCGCATCCGCGGCGCCGCCGATCGAGTGATGGGCGATCGAGCCCTGGACCTGCGCGAGATCGAGGCCCTGTTCGGACTTGAGACCGCGCTCGGCGTGGCGCTCAGCCGCAAGATCGTCGATGCGATGAACGGCCATGTGCGAGCCGAAGCCAATGTCGGGACCGGCGAGACCCTCGTCTTCGAAGTCGAGGTGCCGACCGCCCACGAAGAAGTTCACGCCGAGGAGACCCTTGGCCAGACCGAACGCGCGGCCCACATCCTGGTCGTCGACGACAACGCCACCAACCGGATGGTCGCTGAGACCCTCTGCGAAATGTTCGATTGCACCTCGGAATCGGCAACGGACGGCGTCGAGGCCGCCGAAGCCGCCCGCACCGGCCGCTTCGACCTGATCCTGATGGACATCAAGATGCCGCGCATGGACGGCGTCACGGCCACGCGCGAGATTCGCGCCCTGCCCGGCGCACCTGGCCGGGTGCCGATCATCGCCCTGACCGCCAACGCTGATCCCGAGGACGCCGCCGGCTATCTGAAGGCCGGCATGAACGGCGTGGTCGAGAAGCCGATGAAGCCGGAACACCTGCTGCGCACGCTGCAGGAAAACCTCGGCGGCTCGAACGACGACGCTGCCGCTGCGTAAGGACTAGCCGCGCCGGATGACTGGGGTCATCGTCGGCGTATGGCCAGCTTTTACGAACGCCGGATTCTGCCCAAGCTGCTGACCTGCGCGTGCGCCTCGCCGCCGATGATGAAGCAGCGCGCCAAGGTCGTCCCCCTGGCGCAAGGCCGAGTGCTGGAGCTCGGAGTCGGCATGGGGCTGAACCTGGCGCTCTATGACGCGGCCAAGGTCGCCAGCGTCTTGGGCGTCGATCCGGCCGCCGAACTGCGCGCCCAGGCGATGGCCGCGCCGCGCGACCCGCGGCTGAACGTGTCGATCGCCGCCGGGACCGCCGAGGACCTGCCGTTCGAGGATCGCGCCTTCGACACCGTGGTCTGCACCTTCACGCTCTGCTCGGTTCACACGCCGGCCGCCGCCCTGGCCCAGGCCCGCCGGGTGTTGAGACCTGGCGGGCGGCTGCTCTACTGCGAGCACGGGCTGGCCCCCGATCCCGATGTCGCGAAGTGGCAACGCCGGATCGAACCGCTGTGGAAGCGCCTGGCCGGCGGCTGCCACCTGACCCGGCCGGTGACCAGCGCGATCGCGGCGGCCGGCTTCCATATCGAACGATCGGAGACGATGTACCTGCCCGGAACTCCGCGTATCGCCGGATGGAACGAGTGGGGGGCCGCTGCGCCGGCGTAAAGTGTTTCGCAAGTCCCGAGCGCTAGGAGTGAATCGGCACACCGGCGCCCTGTAGCCAGACCTGCCGCACGCGCCCGCCAGAGGCGCACGGAGCTTACCCATGTCGCTTGATTCCGCCCCGCAGTACTTTGTGAACGCTGACGCCCGTGGCGGCCTCATCGACGGCAAGCAGAGCTACACCGTGGCCCAGGCGGCCAACCAGATCATCCGGGGCGAGGCGGGCTGGTCCGGGGTGCTGGGCATGCCGGCG
This sequence comes from Phenylobacterium haematophilum, assembly GCF_014196295.1. Classification (GTDB taxonomy): domain Bacteria; phylum Pseudomonadota; class Alphaproteobacteria; order Caulobacterales; family Caulobacteraceae; genus Phenylobacterium; species Phenylobacterium haematophilum. The sequence goes on along the minus strand of NZ_JACIDK010000009.1, from coordinate 67,562 downwards.
ACCGTAACCTATGCGTTCCGCTCGACCGCCCCGACCTCAATGCCGGACGACACGGCCGGCTTCTCGCGCTTCAACCCCGCCCAGATCGCCCAGACGGAGCTCGCGCTCGACGGCTGGAGCGACGTGGCTAACATCCGCTTCGTGCGTGTGGGCGTGGGGACGACCAGCGAGGCGGCCTTCTCGGACTCCGCCACCATCCTGTTTGGCAACTATTCGAGCGGCGCCGAAGACGCGACCGCGTTTGCCTACTATCCCGGCTCGACAGCTTCCTCATCGCGCTCCGGCGACGTGTGGGTGAACGTCACCAAGGGCACCAACGCCAATCCGGCGGTCGGCAACTACGGCGGCATGGTGCTGGTGCACGAGATCGGCCACGCCGTCGGCCTGGGCCACCCGGCCGACTACGACGCCGACGGCTCGCCGACCTACGGGGCCGACGCGCTCTACTATGAAGACTCCCGCCAGTTCACGGTAATGAGCTACTTCAGCGAGCAGAACACCGGCGCCAATTTCGGCGGCCGCTACTCGGCCGCGCCGCTGCTCGACGACATCGCCGCGGTCCAGCTCGAGTACGGGGCGAACATGTCCACCCGGACCGGCGATACGATCTACGGCTTCAACGCCACCGCCGACCGGCCGTGGTTCGATGCGGTCGCCTCCGGGCAGAAGCTGATCTTCGCGGTCTGGGACGCCGGCGGCGTCGACACCTTCGACTTCTCGGGCTTTGCGGTCCGCCAGCTCATCGACCTGCGCGAGGGCGCCTTCTCGAACGTCGGCGGCCTAGTCGGCAACGTCGCCGTGGCGATGGGCGTGACGATCGAGAACGCCATCGGCGGCGGCGCCGCCGACACCATCAACGGCAACGCCGCAGCCAACGCCCTGACCGGCGGGGCGGGCGACGACGACCTCTATGGCGGGGCCGGAAACGACAGCCTCAGCGGCGGCGACGGCCAGGACTTCCTGCGCGGCGAGACCGGCGACGACTCCATCGTCGGCGGCGCCGGCTTCGACGACATTCACGGCAACCAGGGCCAGGACACCGCCTATGGCGGCGACGGCGACGACTGGGTGGTCGGCGGCCAGCACAACGACCTGCTGTTCGGCGAGGACGGCGCCGACCTCGTCTATGGCAATATGGGCGACGACACGATGTACGGCGGCGTCGGCGCCGACGTCATGCGCGGCGGCCAGCACAACGACATCATGTACGGCGAGGCCGGCGACGACTGGATGTCCGGCGACCGTGGCGACGACACGATGTGGGGCGGCGCAGGCGCCGACAGCTTCCACACCTGGGGCGAGGCCGGAATCGACCGCGTCATGGACTTCAACCGCGCCGAAGGCGACCGCGTGCTGGTCAGCGAAAGCGCGACCTGGACCGTGGCCCAGGTCGGTGCTGACGTCGTCATCTCGCTGAGCGGCGGGGCCCAGATGATCCTGGCCGGGGTGACGGCGGCCAGCCTGACCAGCGGTTGGATCGTCGCGATCTAGAGCTGGTTGTACTCGCCGCAGCGGCACTTCACGACCACGTCGCGCATCTGCGCGTCGTCGCGGCCGGTCATCACGACTTCTTCGCAGGCTCCGCAGAGGAACACCGGGCCCGACTCAGTGTGGGAAACCACCGGGCTTTCAACCGCCTGGAGGACTTCACGCCGGCCGATGAACAGGCTCGGGAAAACGCGAAGGGACGTCATGATCATCGGAATTGCCTCAATTTGACCCGCTGGGGGCCTACGCAACTGTGCACTTGCAAAGTCGAGGTACCCCTATTCTGCTGCAGCGCAATGTCAGATTGATGTAGGCGCCCAGTATTTTCGCGGCGCGTGGCGCCTGCGCCGTTGCGGCGCCTTTTCGCGGGCTGACCGGAACCCTCGCTTTCCGCTCTCGTTTCAAGGGCTCACCCAGGAGACCCGGGCGCGGCGCGTCCACCGAGCGGAGAGCACCCATGACCAACGCCTATGGAACTAGCGACGAGGCCCGCGACGCCGTCCGCGACGCCGCCGACACCTTCAACGACACCGCCGGCGACGTGCGAGCCGAAGCCAAGCGGGCGGCCAAGCGCGCCCAGAAGAGCGCCGTGGCGGCGTCGGGCGCATTGGCCGAGGCAGCCACCACCCTCGCCCGTGACGCGCGCACGGTCATGGAGGACAAGGTCGGCAAGGCCCGTCGCGAGGCCGAAGTGCAGTACGGCAAGCTGAAGGTCCAGGCGAAACAACGCGCCGAAGAGGCCGACGTGTTCGTTCACGAGAAGCCGTACATGGCTCTGGCCGCCGCCGCGCTGGCCGGCTTTCTGATCGGCCACCTCATCAGCGGCAGCCGCTCGAACGTCGTCTATCTTCGCGACGACCGCTAGGCCCTCGCAGCCGGCTGGCGCCGTTCCTGCTCGCCGTGTCGCAATAGACCGCGGTGAGGATCAAAGATGGACAAGGCGCCTCCGGCCTACGAACTCGACATCGCTCCCGACGGCGAGGGCTGGCGCTACCGCAAGCGTTGGCGCACCGGCCTGCGCCGCTTTCTGCCCGCTTTCTGGCACGCCACCGACGCGCGCGGCCTCAAGCGCCTGCGCGAACTGGAAGACCAGCGCCGCTTCTGATCAGGGGATGATGACCACGTACTGCTGCTTCGGCGCGGGCGGCGCTGCGTCCGCCGCCGCTTTTTCGGCGGCCGCCTTTTCTGCGGCCGGATCGGTCTGCGGTCGCGGATAGACGCCGCCGCCGCCGCTTGTCGGGAAGCTGTCGCCGTAGTCGGCTTGGGATTCAGCAAATCCCCGCTGAGCCCAGAGCTGGATTTCCCCGGCGCGATCCTTGAATTCCCGGGGTGAACAACCGGCCGTCGCAGCCCCCACCGCGGCCAACAGGATCCACGACTTCAACACAAGCGCCCCGCTTTTCATGCCGGCGATCATCGCTCACTGGCGCCGCGTGGGCAATGCGAGCGTTGCCTACGGATAAGGGGCCCATAATTGACGCTCCCGCCCCCCAAGGCGACGGTTGTTGAACTGGGGAGTGCTGCGATGTCCAACACCTATCCAGTCTCGCGCGTGAAAGCCGCCCAGGAGGCTCTGATCACCGCCCTGGAAATCCATATGGAGAAGGGCGTCTTCGAACCCGCCACCTGCGTGGTGATCCGCCAAGACATCGACCGATCGCGCAAGGAGATGGCGGCCCTCGGCCGGTGGGCCGCCGAATTGGCGCAATAGACGTCGCGCGCCCATTGAAAATCTCCCGCTCGACACCAATCTCCTACTCGACAGCGAGGCACCCCTCCCCGGTTCCCCCGCCGGGTCTCGCGTCCACAGAGAAACGCCCGCGCCTCTCCCCCCCGGCGCGGGCGTTGTTCGTTCAGGCCCAGGGAAGCGCCATGACTCAATCCATGAAGATCGACTTCGTCTCCGACGTCTCATGCCCCTGGTGCATCGTCGGGTTGGGCGGCCTGGAGGAAGCCCTGCGCAATGTCGGCGATCTGGTGCAGGCGCAGATCGCCTTCCACCCGTTCGAGCTCAATCCGGACATGCCGCCCGAGGGCCAGAACATCGTCGAGCACGTCGGCCAGAAGTACGGCGCAACGCCCGAGCAGTCGGCCTCCAACCGGGCGGCGATCCACGCCCGCGCGGCCGAGGTCGGGTTCACGATGAAGACCAACGAGCAGAGCCGAATCTACAACACCTTCGACGCACACCGGCTGCTGCACTGGGCCGGGATCATCGGCGGCCAGCATGCGCTGAAGCGGGCGTTGTTTACGGCCTACTTCACGAATAACCAGAGCCCGTCCGACCACGAGGTGCTGGTCGCCGCCGCCCAGGCCGCCGGCCTGGACCCCGCCGGGGCGCGCGATGTGCTCGAGAGCGGCCGCTACGCCGAAGAGGTCCGCGCCGCCGAGCGCCGCTGGTATCAGGCGGGCATCAGCTCGGTCCCGGCGGTGATCGTGAACGACCGTTACCTGATCTCGGGCGGGCAACCGGCCGCCGCGTTCGAGCGCGCCATCCGCACGATCGCAGCCGAAACGGCAGCGGCAGCCGGCTGACGCGGCCGTTCGAACACCGATGAATTTAGAACATTCCGGCGTCTGACCGGAGCGTTTTGAAGTGGTGGCGGGGGGCGGGATCGAACCGCCGACCTGTGGGTTATGAATCCACCGCTCTAACCATCTGAGCTACCCAGCCGCCGGGCCATTCGGCGAGGCGCGGGTTATAGATTGGGTTTTTCGCATCTTCAAGCGGGTAGGATGCGACCTGTCGCCCAAAAGCGGATTCCGTTTTGCCGCGGCCCACACTAGGGTCGCCCCGGCATGAGCGTCCTGCATCTTTTGGGAACGGCCGGCGAAGGCGGCGCGGAGACCTATTTCCTCGATCTGATCGCGGCCCTGGCCGACGACGGGATCAAGCAGGCCGCCGCCATCCGCGCCAATCCGAATCGCGAATCGGCGCTGCGGCGGCTGGACGTGCCGACGGGTGTCTTCCGTTTCGGCGGTCCCATCGACCTGCTGACCAAACCGAAGATCAAGGCGTTCGCCGGCCGCAACGACGTGAAGCTGGCCCTGGCCTGGATGAATCGGGCGGCGCGTCATACGCCGGCCGGGCCGTGGGCGCGGATCGGCCGGCTCGGCGGCTACTACAGCCTGAAGTACTACAAGGGCTTCGAAGAACTGGTAGCCAACACCGAGGACATCGCCGACTGGGTGGTGAGCCAGGGCTGGCCGGCCGGCAAGGTCCGCTACATCCCCAACTTCGCGCTGGCCCCGCCCGACAAGGCGCCGGCCGATCGCGCCGCGCTGAACACCCCGGAAGATGTCCCATTGCTGCTGGCCATGGGTCGGTTGCACGACGCGAAGGCCCACGATGTGGCCCTTGAGGCCCTGGTCAAGATTCCCGAGGCCTACCTGTGGATCGCCGGCGCGGGAGCATTGGAGACTAAGCTGAAGGCGATGGCCGAGGCGCTCGGCGTCGGGCCCCGCGTGCGGTTCCTGGGCTGGCGCAACGATCCGTCGGCGCTCTACCGGGCCGCCGACATCTGCGTCTTCCCCTCGCGCTACGAGCCGCTGGGCAATGTGGTGATCCAGTCCTGGGCGCACGGCCTGCCGGTGGTCGCCGCCGCCAGCCGGGGCCCGTCGGCGCTGATCCGCAACGAAGAGGACGGCCTGCTGGTCCCGATCGACGACGCCGTCGCGCTGGCCGAGGCGGTCAACCGGATGATCGCCGACCCCATGCTGTGCATCCGCATGGTGCAGCACGGGTCGGAGCGGGTAGAGGCTGAGTTCTCGCCTGCGGCGGTGGTCGCCCAGTGGCGGCGCTTGTTCGCCGACTACGGGGCCGGGTGATGTGCGGCATCGCCGGTATCCTCGGAGCGGGCGGCTCGGCCCGGCCGATGATCGAAGCCCTGACCCATCGCGGCCCCAACGGAGTGTTCGTCGAGGAGGCGGACGGCCGTTCACTGGCTCATGCCCGGCTGTCGATCATCGATCTGGAGGGCGGATGGCAGCCGCTGCACGGCGCCGGATCGACGGTCATCGGCAACGGCGAGATCTACAACTACGTCGAGCTGGCCCAGGAGTTCGGACTTGAGGGCCAGATGGGCACCGGCTCGGACTTCGAGCCGCTGCTGCACATCTACGCCCAGGAGGGCGCGGCGGCGTTCAATCGCCTGCGCGGCATGTACGCCTTCTGCCTGGTCGGCGCGGACGGCCGGACGTGGCTGGTGCGCGACCCGTTCGGCATCAAGCCGCTCTACCTTCTGGAACACGAGGGCCTGGTGGCCTTCGCATCCGAACCGCGGGCGTTCCTTGCGGCCGGCCTGATCGGCGTGGAGCTCTCGGAGGACCGGGTCCGCGAGCTGCTGGCCTTCAACTACACCCTGGCGGAGGAGACGATCTTCAAGGGCCTGCGCCGGCTCGCGCCGGGCGAGGTCGTCGAGGTCGTGGACGGTAGGATTGTTCCGCGCCAGGTCCGCCCGGCGATCGCCGCCCGACCGCCGGCGCGCGGCGGCGACGAGGCGGCCCTGATCGCCCAGTTGGGCGCGGTGCTGGAGGATAGCGTCCGAGTCCACCAGCGCTCAGACGTGCCCTATGGCCTATTCCTGTCCGGCGGGATCGACTCTGCGACCATCGCCACCCTGATGGCGCGGCTGAACGCGCGGCCGGTCACGGCCTTCACCTGCGGGTTCGACGCGCCCGGCGCCCGGGACGAGCGGGGCCAGGCCGAACGGGTGGCCTCGGCGCTCAAGCTCGACTGGCGCGAAACCAGCTTCGGCGAAGAGGACTTCTGGCGGATCCTGCCGCAGGTCGCCTGGGCGATGGACGATCCCACCGCCGACTACGCCACGCTGCCGACCTACAAGCTGGCCGAGGCCGCCAAAGGCACGCTGACCGTGGTGCTGACGGGCGAAGGGGGCGATGAGCTGTTCGGCGGCTATGGCCGCTATCGCCGCGCCCTGCGGCCCGGCTGGATGGGCGGGCGCCCGGCCGAGCCGCGCCACGACGACAAGGCCGTGGTCGAACGCTGGCGCGCGGCGGCGCAGGCGCCCAAGGGGCTGACGGGACTGCAGCGGGCTCAGTGGGCCGACATCGCCACCTGGCTGCCCAACGATCTGCTGTTGAAGCTCGACCGCTGCCTGATGGCGCACGGACTGGAAGGGCGCACGCCGTTCCTGGACCCGCAGGTCGCGCAGTTCGCGTTCCCTCTGCCCGACCGCATGAAGGTGCGCGGCCGCTACGGCAAATGGCTGCTGCGCAAATGGCTGGAGCAAGCCTGCCCGGCCGCCGATCCGTGGGGCCGCAAGAAGGGCTTCACCGTGCCGGTCGACGCCTGGATCGCACCCCGCGCCGACGAGATCGCCGCCCGGATCGGCGCGGTCGAAGCCGTGCGCCGCGTTCTGGGTCCGGACGCCGGGGCGGCCTATAAGGCGCAGGCAACCGGACGCTGGCCTCTGCTGTTCTTTGCAGTCTGGTCGTTGATTCACCTCGAGGGGGCCGCGCCGGCCGATGCTCTCGCCGCCGTCGCCGGACGCCCATAACCCCAGGAGTTCCTCATGCGCCGTCTTCTGCTCACCACCGCCATCGCCGGTCTGGTCGCCGCCTGCGGTGGAACCGAGGGCCAAGCGCGGTCCAACCCCGGCGCGCCCGTCGCCTCCAAGCCCGCCAACGCGCCGGACCAGAGGCCGGCCTTCGCCGGCCAGACCCGCGCGCCGGAGGTGAAGTCGAATGTCGCAGTGCAAGTGACCACCGTGGCCGAGGGGCTGAATATGCCCTGGGGGCTGGCCTTCCTGCCCGACGGGCGGCTGCTGATCAGCGAAAAGCACCTTGGCCAGCTGCGCATCCTGGGGACCGACGGCAAGCTGTCGGGACCGGTGCAGGGCCTGCCGGCCGTCGTGGGCGCCGATCAGGGCGGGCTGCTGGGCCTGGCGGTCGATCCGAAGTTCTCGGAGAACGGCCTGATCTACTGGGCCTATGCCGAACCGGCCGAAAATGGCACCAACCACACCGCCGTGGCGCGCGGCAAGCTGACCGGCGACCGCGTCGAGAATGTGCAGGTCATCTTCCGTCAGACCCCGTCGCTGAACTCGACCAAGCACTATGGCGGCCGGCTGGTGTTCGCGCCGGACGGCACTCTGTTCGTCACCACCGGCGAGCGCTCGATCCTGGAGGGCCGCGCCCAGGCCCAGCGCCTGGACGGCACGCTGGGCAAGGTGGTCCGCATCAACTCCGACGGCTCGATCCCGAAGGACAATCCCTTCGTCGGCAAGGCCGGCGTGAAGCCGGAAATCTGGTCCTACGGCCACCGCAACATCCTGTCGGCGGCGATCGACCCGAAGACGGGCAAGCTGTGGGAAGTCGAGCATGGCGCGCGCGGCGGCGACGAGCTGAATCAGCCGCAGGCCGGCAAGGATTACGGCTGGCCGACCATCACCTACGGCATGGAGTATTCCGGCAAGCCGATCGGCGCCGGCCTCACCGCCAAGGAAGGCATGGAGCAGCCGGTCTACTACTGGGACCCGGTGATCGCGCCGGCCGGCATGGCCTTCTATGAGGCCGACCTGTTCCCGGCCTGGAAGGGAAACATCCTGATCGGCGGCTTGGCCAGCAAGGCTGTGGTGCGGCTGGTCATGCAGGACGGCAAGGTGGTCGGCGAGGAGCGCCTGCTGACCGACCTCAACGAGCGCATCCGCGACGTCATCGTCGGCCCGGACGGCGCGCTCTACCTGGCGACCGACAGCAAGAACGGTCGGGTCCTAAAGGTCACCCCGAAGGGCTAGAGACCCAGCCGCCCGGCGACCTCTTCGCCGATCGCCAGCGAGGAGGTCAGGCCCGGGCTCTCGATGCCGAACAGGGTGACGAGCCCGGCCAGGCCGTGCGCCTCCGGCCCGTCGATGCGGAAGTCGGGCTGCCGCTCGCCCGGGCCATGCAGCTTGGGCCGAATGCCGGCGTAGTCGGGAGCCAAGGCGCCGTCCGGCAGGCTTGGCCAGAACTTGCGGATATAGGCGTAGAACTCGTCGCCCAGCGCCGGATCGACGCTGTAGTCCAGCTCATCCACATAGTGCAGGTCGGGGCCGAACACCGCCTGGCCGCCAAGATCGCGGCGATAGTGGGTGCCGAGCGCGCCGGGGATCGGCGGCGGATAGATCAGCCGCGCGAACGGCGCCTTGCCGCTGAGCCGGAAGTAAACGCCCTTGCCATAGTGCAGCGGCGGGATGCTCGCTTTCGGAAATCCCTCGATCTGGCCGGCCACGGCCTGGGCCGAAAGGCCCGGCGCGGTGACCAGCAGCCGCGCGGTCAGGGTGGTCGGCTCGGCGCCGCCCGCCCGGATCGAATAGCCGCCGCCGTCCAGCGGGGTCGCACCCTCGAACGGCGTCGACGTGACCACAGCGCCGCCCGCCGCTTCAATCTCGCCTTGCAGGGCCAGCATGTAGCCGTGGCTGTCGAAGACGCCGCTTTCCGGCGAGATCAGCGCCGCCTCGCAGTTCAGCTGCGGTTCGAGCGCGAGGGCCTGGGCCTTGGTCAGCCGCGCCATGCCCTCGACATCATTGGTCTGCGCCTGCTGCAGGATGCCGTCGAGACGCTCGACCTCCTCGGCGTTGGTGGCGACCACCAGCTTGCCGCAACGTTCGTAGGCGACTTTGTGCGCGTCGAGGAAGGCGTAGAGCGCGCGGCGCCCCTGCACGCAGAGCCGCGCCTTCAGCGAGCCGGTCGGATAGTAGAGGCCGCCGTGGATGACCTCGGAATTGCGGGCGGACACGCCCTCGCCGATGATCGGTCCGGCCTCCAGCACCGCGACCACCAGACCACGCTTGCTGAGCGCATAGCCGCAGGCCAGGCCCACGGCCCCTGCCCCGACCACCACCGCGTCGAAATCGAAATCCGCCATGCGCCAAGGCCTAGCCGAAGCACGGCGGTATGCAAACCGCCCAGGCCTCTCTAGCTTGACCGTCAATCACAAATAGACCGGGAGGACGGCCATGCACGCGAGCAGACTCACACTGACGGCCCTGGCGGCCGCCTTCGGCCTGCACGGCGCTGCACTCGCGGCCGACCCGCCGCCTCCGCCCGCCGGCGGCTCGATCCTGGCCTGGACGCCGGAGCAGCAACGTTACGGCTATCGCAACATGGAGAAGGTCACGCCGGTGGAGGTCGTCGCGCGCGGCGCGAAGGTGCGGGAGCTGCCGCTCGCCGCCAGCCAGATCGATCCTAAGTGGACCTGGAACGGCCAGGCCCAAACGGTCGACAGCTACATGACGGCGATGAACACCTCCGGCGTCGTGGTGCTGAAGGACGGCCAGATCGTGCTCGAGCGCTATGGGCTGGACCGCAAGCCGGACGAACGCTGGACCTCGTTCTCGGTCGCCAAGTCGGTCACCGCCACCCTGGTCGGGGCGGCGATCAAGGACGGCAAGATCAAGAGCCTGGACGACGTCGTCACCAACTACATCCCCCAGCTGAAGGGCGGCGCCTACGAGGGCGTAACGGTCCGCCAGTTGCTGACCATGACCTCGGGCGTGAAGTGGAACGAGGATTATACCGACCTCAATTCCGACGTCGCCAAGGCCGGCGTGACGCCGGGCGAGCCGGGCATGAACCCGATCGTCAGCTACATGCGCAAGCTGCCGCGCGAGGCCGAACCCGGCGCCAAGTTCGTCTACAAGACCGGCGAGACTGACCTGGCCGGCATTCTCGTTTCCAACGCCGTCGGCAAGCCGCTGTCGACCTATCTCTCGGAGAAAATCTGGGCTCCCTACGGCATGGAGCAGGACGCCATCTGGGTGAACGACGTCGCCGGCCACGAACGCGGCGGCTGCTGCATGTCGATGACCGCCCGCGACTATGCGCGTCTCGGTCAGTTCATGCTCGAAGGCGGCAAGGTGAACGGCCAGGACATTCTACCGGAGGGCTGGGTGGCCGACGCCACCAAGGCCCACCAGAGCTTCCCGCCCGGCGGCGTCGAGACCGGCTACGGCTATTTCTGGTGGATCATCCCGGGCGGCTACGCGGCCGAGGGCATCTTCGGCCAGCAGATCTTCGTCTATCCGGCCGAGAAGCTGGTGATCGCAATCAACTCGGCCTGGCCGGCGGCGTCGAAGGACGAGCTCTGGCAGGCGCAGATGGCCTTCGCCCAGGCCGTGCGGAGGGCGGCCCGCTAAGCGCCGGCCGCAGCTCGCGCCGCGGCCTTCGCGTCCCACTGCGCCCAGAGCTTGGCCTCATCGGCCTTGGCCACCTTCACCGAGGCTTCCTTCACATGACCGAAGCCGCGAATGGCCTGCGGTACGGCCGCGATCTTGGTGGCCAGCGGCAGCCGCTCGGCGTCGAGACCGGTCAGCAGCTTGGCGAGACCCGCTTCGTACTCGGCGATCAGGCCACGCTCCATCCGCCGCTCCTCGGTGCGCCCGAAAATGTCGAGCGGTCCGCCGCGAAGGCCCTTCATCTTCGCCATGATCGGGAACACGGTTTCCAGCATCCAGCCGCCGAACTCGATCTTCTTCGGCTTGCCGTCGGGGCCCTTGGGCGCGATCAGCGGCGGCGAGAGCAGGATCTTGGTCTTGCCGCCCTTGAAGGTCTGGGCGCGCTCCTGCGCGAACCGGCCGTCGGTGTAGAGGCGCGCGACCTCGTACTCGTCCTTGTAGGCCATCAACTTGTAGAGGTTCACGGCCACGGCGCGGGTCAGCGCCTCGCCGCCCATCGGCGCCTCGGCCGCTGCGACCTTGGCGACCTGGTCGGCGTAGCGCTGGGCGTAGGCGGCGTTCTGGTAGGCGGTCAGTTCCCGGGTGCGATGGGCGATCAACTCGTCCAGCGGCATGGTCTCGGGCGTCGGCGTATGGTCTTCGGCCGCCGCGGCCAAACTCGGGTCGTGGGCCACGCGGCGACCCAGCTCGAACGCCTGGAGGTTGGCGTCGGCCTGCACGCCGTTGAGGCGGATGGCGCGGTAGACGGCGCGGCTGGAGAGCGGGATCAAGCCCTTCTGCCAGGCGAAGCCGACCATGATCATGTTGGCGTAGATGGCGTCGCCGAAGTTGATTTCGGCCAGGTGATGGGCCGGGCACTCCGCAAAGGTCTTGGCCGCGGCCTTGATCCGCCGGGACATCGAGCTGCTGTCGAAGCGGACGTCCCGGTCGGTGACGAAATCGGCGGTCGGGGCGAAGTCCTCATTGGCCACCGCGGCGGTGCGGTCCTTGGCGTAGAGCGCCAGGGCGTCGGCGCCGGCCGCCGAGAGGATATCGCAGGCGATCAGCACGTGGGCCGAGGCGGCCGGCACGCGACCGCCGACGACGGTCTCTTCGGTCTCACCGATACGCACGTGGCTGAACACGGCCCCGCCCTTCTGGGCCAGTCCCGTCATATCCACCACCGACGAGGCGCGGCCGTCGACGTGGGCGGCCATGGCGAGGATGGAGGCGACCGTGGTGACCCCGGTGCCGCCGATGCCGGTGAAGACGATGTTGCGCACGCCTTCCAGCGGCTCGAACGTCGGCAGCGGGGTGGAGTCGGCGGTCAGGGCCGGCAGGGTCTTAGCCTGGGCGTTCTCGCCGCCCTCGATGGTGATGAACGACGGGCAGAAGCCGTTCAGGCAGGAATAGTCGGTGTTGCAGCTCGACTGGTTGATCTTGCGCTTACGGCCGAACTCGGTGTTCAGCGGCTCGACCGACACGCAATTGGACTTCTTCGAGCAGTCGCCGCAGCCTTCGCAGACCAGCGGGTTGATGAAGACGCGCTTGGTGGCGACCTCCATCGAGCCGCGCTTGCGGCGGCGGCGCTTTTCGGTGGCGCAGACCTGATCGTAGAGCAGGACCGTGGTTCCCGGCGTCTCGCGCAGCATCTTCTGCACGTCCATCAACTCGGAACGCGGCTTGACCTCGACGCCAGGCGCCAGGTCGGTGACGCCCTCGTAGCGGCTGGGATCGTCAGCGACGATGACCGTCTTGGTCACGCCCTCCGAGGCCAGCTGGCGGGTGATCTGGGCGGGGGTGAAGCCGCTCTCTGCCGCCTGGCCGCCGGTCATGGCGACCGCGTCGTTGAACAGCAGCTTGTACGTGACGTGCGAATTGGCGGCCACCGAGGCGCGGATCGCCAGCGAGCCCGAGTGGTTGTAGGTGCCGTCGCCGAGGTTCACGAACACATGCGGTTCGGTCGTGAAGGGCGCCGAGCCCACCCAGGTGAGGCCTTCGCCGCCCATGTGACTGTTCAGGTCGGTCTGCGGGTCGGAGAAGCTGGCCATGTAGTGGCAGCCGATCCCGGCGAGGGCGCGGGTCCCTTCAGGCAGGCGGGTCGAGGTGTTGTGCGGGCAGCCCGAGCAGAAGAACGGCTTGCGCTGCTGCTCGGCGGCCAGGGTCACCGCCGCGACCGAGGCGGCCGAGACGCGGGAGAGGTAGTCGTGGACCCGCTCCATGTGCGGGCCGGGCGGAAGTCGGTCGGCGATCGCCAGGGCGACCTCGGCGACCGAGAGCGAGCCCAGCTCGGAGAGCAGCGTATGGCCCTGCTCGTCGACCTTGCCGATGATCTTCGGCCGGGCGTGGGCCGGCAGGTCGTAGAGGGCGGCGCGGGCCTGGGTCTCGATCAGCGGGCGCTTGTGCTCGACGACCATCAGAGTCTCGAGGCCGGCGGCGAAGGCGCGCAGGCCGGTCGGCTCCAGCGGCCAGGGCATGCCGACCTTGTAGATCGCGACCCCGAGATCGGAGGCTTCCTTGGACGAGATGCCCATGGCCGCCAGTGCCTCGATGACGTCCTTGTAGGCCTGGCCCTGGCAGACGATGCCGAGCCGCGGGCGCGAGGAGCCGAGCATCACCCGGTCGATGCGGTTGGCGCGGGCGAAGGCCAGGGCGGCGGGGATCTTGAAGCTGCGGAGCCGGCGCTCCTTCTCCAGCGGCTGGTCCTTCAGCCGGATGCCGAGCCCGCCGGCCGGCATCGTGAAGTTCGTCGGGGTGGCGATCTGGTGGCGATTGACCGAGACGTCGATGGTGACGCCGGAGTCCATGGTGTCGGCCAGCGCGATCAGCCCGACCCAGAGGCCTGAAAACCGCGACATGGCGATGCCGATCAGGCCGAAGTCGAGCACCTCCTGCACGTCGGCCGGCGACAGCACCGGCATTTCGAAGTCCTGGAACGCGTATTCGGACTGAGATGGGAGCGTGGAGGATTTGCAGTTGTGGTCGTCGCCGGCCACGGCCAGGACGCCGCCCTTGGCCCAGGTTCCAGCGAAGTTGGCGTGCTTGAAAGCGTCGCCGGTGCGGTCGACGCCAGGCGCCTTGCCGTACCACATGCCGGTCACGCCATCGAATTTGGCGCCGGGGAACAGGTTGGCCTGCTGGCTGCCCCAGACGGCGGTCGCGGCGAGGTCCTCGTTGAGGCCTTCCTTGAAGACGACCTCGGCTTCCTTGAGGAACTTGGCCGCGCGGTGCGCCTGCTGGTCCAGCCCTCCGAGCGGCGAGCCGCGATAACCGGAAACGAATCCCGCGGTGTGGAGCCCCGCAGCCTTGTCCAGACGGTGCTGATCCATCATCACCCGGAGCAGCGCCTGGACGCCCGTGATGAAAACTCGACCTTCCGTGAGCAGGAATTTGTCGTCGAGCGTCACGTCAGCGTGCCGCATAGCAATATCTTTCCTTTTCGGCTCCCTAATGCCAATAGAAGATCATATAAGTTCGATGGAATTGCTTGCCAAAGGCGTGCCCCCGCAAGGTCGGTTTGGGGCAAGATTGACGCCAGTTTATGCGGTTTGATGGAGGAAAAATTGTCCGAGGCCCTCGACGCGGTCGATGCCAAGATTCTGGATCTGATCCAGCACGACGCCGGATTGTCGGTCGCCGAGATCGCTGAACGGGTTGGTTTGTCCTCCAGCCCTTGCTGGCGGCGGATCAAGCGACTGGAAGACACCGGCGTCATTCAGCGCCGGGTGACCATCCTGGACCGCGACCTGCTGGGCCTGGGCTTCGAAGTCTATTGCACCGTCAAGCTCAGCCTGCCGACCAAGGACAACCTGGACGCCTTCGAGACCGCGATCACCAAGCTGCCGGAAGTTGTGCAGTGCGCCACCGTCACCGGCTCGGCCGACTACGAACTGCGGGTCGTCACGCGCGACATGCATGCCTTCGATGATTTCCTTCGCGACAAGATCCTGTCGCTGGGCTTGGTGTCGAACATCGAGAGCCGGATCGTAATCCGCTCGGTCAAGAACACGACAGCCGCGCCCCTCGGACTTGTCAGTCCTTACGTGAGCGCGCAAGGCTAGCCTCCGTTCCTGCGCTCCCTCGCAGGAACCTGCGTAGGGAGCCGGGCCATGATCGAACTCGTCATCGACCAACGACGAAAGGACCTCGGAGGTTTCGAGGTCGGTCGCGTCCTGCCGTTCGCCAAGCGGCGGATGATCGGCCCGTTCATCTTTTTCGATCACATGGGCCCGGCAGCCTTCGAGCCGGGCTTCGGCCGCGAGGTCGACGTCCGCCCGCACCCGCACATCGGCCTGTCGACCCTATCCTATCTGTTTGAGGGCGAGATGACCCACCGTGACTCGGTCGGCGCCGTGCAGCCGATCCGCCCGGGCGAGGTCAACTGGATGACCGCCGGCCGCGGCATCACCCATTCGGAGCGCTTCGAGGCCCTGCGCGAGCACGGGGGACGGATGAACGGCATCCAGGCCTGGATCGCGCTGCCGGTCGAGGACGAGGAGACCGATCCGGCCTTCGACCACTACGGCGCCGACACCCTGCCGACCTACGACAACAATGGCCTGTGGGCGCGGCTGATCGCCGGCCAGGCCTACGGCGCGAGTTCGCCCGTCCGCACCCGCTCGCCGATGTTCTACGTCCACTGGCAGCTGAAGCCGGGCGCGGAAGCCGACCTGCCGGCAGAGTATCCCGAGCGCGCGGCCTATGTCGCGCAAGGGGTTGTCGAGGTGGACGGCCGCCAGTTCCACGAGGGCCAGATGATGGTCTTCGAGCCCGGCCAGACCATCCGGTTCAAGGCGGTGACCGACGCCATCGTCATGCTGCTGGGCGGCGAGCCGATCGGCCCGCGCCTGATCGAATGGAACTTCGTCTCCTCGTCGAAGGACCGGCTGGAGCAGGCCAAGGCCGACTGGCGCGCCGGACGCATGAAACTGCCCGACGCCGACGACCAGGAATTCATCCCCCTGCCCGAGCCGCCGCCAGCCGCCAATCCCATGTCATGACGGCGCTCCGGGCTTGATAGCCCCAACGTAAAGCGCGCCAAATGCCGTCCGCAAAAGAGTCCAGGGAGGACGGCATGAAACTCTATACGTCGATGGGGCCGAATCCGGCCGTCGTGGCCATGTTCCTGGCCGAGAAGGGCGCGGAGATCCCGACCGAAAAGGTCGACCTGATGGCCGGCGAAAACCGCCAGCCGCCCTATGTGGCCAAGAACCCGGCCGGCCAGTTGCCCTGCCTGGAACTCGACGACGGGTCGCACCTGGCCGAGATCACCGCCATCTGCGAGTACCTCGACGAGAAGCTGCCAGGCCCGTCGCTGATCGGCGCGACCCCTGAGGAGCGCGCCGCCACCCGCATGTGGGTGCGCCGCATCGACCTCAACATCTGCGAGCCGATGGCCAACGGCTTCCGGTTCGCCGAGGGCCTGCCGCTGTTCCAGAGCCGCCTGCGCACCATCCCGCACGCGGCCGGCGACCTGAAGGAACTGGCGCAGGAAAAGATCACCTGGCTCGACGGCCTGATGACCGGCAAGACCTGGGTGGCGGGCGAGCGCTTCACCCTGGCCGACATCCTGCTGTTCTGCTTCCTGCAGTTCGGCGCCTCGGTCGGCCAGCCGATCAACCCGGACAACACGAACATCGTCGCTTGGCTCGAGCGCGTGAAGGCCCGCGTCGCCGAGAAGGCGTCGGCCTGACGCCTGCGGGGCTCGCCTACAGGCGGGCCCCTACTTTCCGACCAGCGCCTTGCGGGTCTGTTCCCAATACTGGGCGCCGGTGATCAGGGTGACGATGGTCGCCAGCCACATAAGGCCGTGGGCGAAAAGGGTGACCGGTCGCTCGATCGCCGGTTCCGGCGGAAGACCGAACGCGCCCCACGAGGCCACCAGCAGTTCGGCGGCCAGGGCCGTGAGCTGCAGCGTCGTCTTCCATTTGGCCAGCATGGTGACCGGCAGCTTGATTCCCTTGCCGGCGCCGACCTCGCGCAGGGCGCTGACCGTGAACTCCCGGAACAGCATCAGGCCCGCTGGCAGCACTACCGCCGGCTGACCGCCCATGGCCAACAGGCCGAGGATCGCGCCGCAAACCAGCACCTTGTCGCCGATCGGGTCGAGGATCGCGCCCCAGACGGTGACCGCATCCAGCTTGCGCGCCAGCCAGCCGTCGAAGAAATCGGTCACGGCGGCGATCACGAACGACCAGAACGCCCAGCGCTGCAGTGCGAACTGGGTTTCGGGCGTCAGTTGCTCGCTGACATAGGGCACCGCCCCTGCCGCCGTCGCCAGGGCGAGAAACACGAAAAGGGTCAGGACCAGCCGCAGCGAGGTCAGGATGTTCGGCAGAGCTTTCATGGCGGCTTTAACGCAGTGCGGTCCTTTAGGTGGCCGGCGTCAGCTCGACCTTCTGGGTTTGCTTGACATAGACGCAGATTCGCTTGTCCGCGCCCTCCCGTAGCACGGCAATTCCGTAGGTCTCCGTACCCAGCGGATGGACCAGCACTTCCGGGCTCTTCATTCCGGTGCTTTTGGCCGCGGCCAGGCACTTGGCGGCGACATCGGTCCGGAACTCCTCCCAGGCTTCCGGCGAGCTCGCCTCGCTGGCGGCGGGAACCAGGGCGGCGAACGCGGCGATGGCGGCGATGCGGAACATGTGGCCTCTCCTCGGGGACGAGCGGGCACCCTAGCCCGGGGCTCAGCTCTTGCGGAAGAAGTCGAAGATGCGCTGGGCCAGCGCCTCGCTCACCCCGTCGACCTTCGCCAGGTCGTCGACCGAGGCGCGGCTGACCCCGCGGGCCGATCCGAAGGCGTGCAGCAGCGCGCGCTTACGCCCCGGCCCGACCCCGTCGATCTCGTCCAGCGGGTTCTTCTTGATGTCCATGGCCCGGCGGGTCTGGTGGCTGCCATTGGCGAAACGGTGCGCCTCGTCGCGCAGCCGCTGCAGATAGTAGAGCACCGGCGATTTCGGCTCGAGCATGAAGGGCGGCTTGCCCTCGATGAAGAAGCGCTCGAGGCCGGCGTCACGGTCCGGTCCCTTGGCGACGCCGACGACGTTGATGTCGTCCACGCCGATGTCGGCCATCACCTCCAGCACCGCGGCCAGCTGACCAGCGCCGCCGTCGACCAGCACCAGGTCCGGGCGCACCGGGTTCTCGCCGGCCTCCTCCTCCTTGACCAGGCGAGAGAAGCGGCGACGCATCACCTCCTTCATCATGCCGTAGTCGTCGCCGGGAGTGAGGTCGGTCCCCTTGATGTTGAACTTGCGGTACTGGCCCTTCTGAAAGCCGTCGGGGCCGGCGACGATCATGCCGCCGACGGCGTTGGTCCCCATGATGTGGGCGTTATCGTAGACTTCGATCCGCTCGGGAGTGGCCTCCAGGCCGAACGCCTCGCAGACCCCGGCAAGCAGCTTCGACTGGGCCGAGCTCTCGGCCATCTTGCGGCCCAGAGCCTCCCGGGCGTTGGTCAGGGCGTGCTCGACCAGCTGCGCCTTCTCGCCGCGCTTGGGACGGTTGATCTCCACCTTACGCCCGGCCTTGACCGCGAGGGCCTCGGCCAGCAGCTCGCATTCGGACGGTTCGATGTTGGCCAGGATGAGCCGGGGGATCGGTTTGTCGTCGTAGAACTGGCCGAGGAAGGCCGACATCACGTCCGGATCCTCGTCGCTCTTGTCGACCCGCGGAAAATAGGCCCGGTTGCCCCAGTTCTGGCCGGCCCGGAAGAAAAACACCTGCACGCAGGCCTGACCGCCCTCGGCGTGGAGGGCGAAGACGTCAGCCTCTTCCAGGGTCTCCGGATTGATCTGCTGTTCCTGCGCCACCGAGGCCAGCGCCCGGATGCGGTCGCGGATGCGGGCGGCGCGCTCGAACTCCATATCGTCAGAGGCGGCCTGCATCTCGCCTGACAGCTTGCTGATCACCGCCCGGCTCTTGCCGCGCAGGAAGTCCTCGGCCTGTTCGACCAGCCCGCCGTAATCCTCGAGGCTGATCAGTCCGGTGCAGGGCGCCGAGCAGCGCTTGATCTGGTGCAACATGCAGGGCCGCGTGCGGCTCTCGTAGACGCTGTCCGAGCACGAGCGCAGCAGGAAGGCCTTCTGCAGTGTATTCAGGGTCTTGTTGACCGAATAGGCGCTGGCGAACGGCCCGAAATAGTCGCCCTTGATGGTGTGCGCGCCGCGGTGCTTGCGCAACTGCGCGGCCGGATGCTCGCGCCGGATGACGATCTCGGGAAAGCTCTTGTCGTCGCGCAGCAGCACGTTGAACCGCGGCTTCAGCTGCTTGATCAGATTGATTTCCAGCAGCAGCGCATCGGTCTCGGTGCGGACCGTAACGAATTCCATCGACCGGGTCAGGTCGACCATCAGCGCGATCCGCTGAGTGTGGAAGCGGCCCTGGGCGTACTGCAGCACGCGCTTCTTCAGCGAGCGCGCCTTGCCGACGTAAAGCACCTCGCCGCCCTCGCCCATCATGCGATAGACGCCCGGCGCGTCCGGCAGGCGGCGCACTTCGTCCTTGATCAGGGCTGCGCCCTGAAGGGGCGCTTCTGCGGTCGTCTCGGTCGGCATGGCGGCAATATAGGCGAGTCCGCGGGCCGGCGCAGGGCGTGCCGCGCTAGAGCTTCACCCCGCCGGCCAATATCTTGGCGTGGCCCGCCTTGGTGAGCTTCACATAACCCTTGGCCGGGTCCTTGTAGTAAACGGGTCCCTTGAAGCGCGCCGGGTCGAAGCCTTCGTCCACGAGATCGATCTTGCGGTACTTGAAGGTGCCGGTCGTCTCGATCGCCGGCAGGATGCGCACGAACACCGGCTGGGCGTATGACGGCAGCTCGCGGTTCACCACCTCTTCGAAGACCTTGATGTCGAACTCAGGTTCAACCACCAGCCCCGCCATGCCGGCGCGGCCGTCCGCGCCTTCGACAGCGACTCCGTAGACGTTCGCCTCGGCTACGCCAGGGATCGCCTGTAGTTGGCCGGCCACTTCGCCGGTGGAGACGTTCTCGCCCTTCCAGCGGAAGGTGTCGCCGATCCGATCGACGAAATAGAAGTAGCCGTCGACGTCGGTCTTCATCAGGTCGCCGGTGCGGAACCAGGCGTCGCCCTTGGCGAACACGTCGCGCAGGATCTTCTTGTCCGAGGCCGCCTTGTCCACATAGCCCGTGAACTCGCTGCGCGCGTCATGGCCGATCTTGCCGATGCACTCGCCGATCTGACCGGGGCCGGCCTCGATGCAGAGGCCGTTCACGCTGCGGACCTCCTCTTCCCTCTCGACGTCGAACTGGACGAGCCGGAAGTTGAAGCGCTCCTTCAGCCACTTCGGCACGCGCCCGATCGCACCGACCTTGCCGTCGAAGTTGAACATCGAGACGTTGCCTTCGGTCGCCCCGTAGAACTCCAGGATTTCCGGAATGCGGAAGCGGCTCTTCATCTGCGCCCAGACGTCGGCGCGCAGGCCATTGCCGAAGGCCAGCCGGATCTTGTGCACGCGCTCAGCCTCGACCTCCTCGTGGTTCACGAGATAGCGGCACAGCTCGCCGATGTAGACGAACATTGTGCAGCCCTCTTCGACCACGTCGTCCCAGAAGTGGCTGGCTGAGAACCTTTTGCGCAGAACCACCGAACCACCGTTCAGCAGCGCGGCCCCCAGGGCGCAGAGCCCGCCGGTGGCGTGATAGAGCGGCAGGGTCACGTAGACCCGATCCTTCTCGGTCGCCCCGGTGGAGCCGGCGAAACCGCGCATATAGAGCTGCGCGCGGACGTGGGTGATGCGCGCGGCCTTGGGCAGTCCGGTCGTGCCGCTGGTGTAGATGTAGAGCGCCGTGTCCTTGGCGGTCATGCCCTCGCGCACCGACCGGTCCGGCGGCAGTTGGCTGCAGCTCTTGAGCGCCTGGGTCAGGTCGCGCTGATCGCCATGCGCCTGGCCGCCCAGCACCCATTGCTGCATTGGCCGTTCCAGCAGGCCGCGGGCCTGTTCGAAGGCCGGCGAGGTCTCGCCGTCGACGATCACGTGCGCCGCGCCCGAAATGTTCAGGCAATGGGCCAGCGGCGCGCCGGCCAGCTGATTGTTGATCAGGGCGGTGACGGCGCCGATCTTGGTCAGGCCGTACCAGATCGGAAAGTACTCGATCCGATTGGGCAGGAAGAGCGCGACGGTCTGGCCGCGGCGCACGCCGATCCCCTTAGCCCAGTGGGCGAACCGGTTGGCGATGGCGTCCATATCGCCATAGGTGATCGTCTTGTGTTCGAAAGTCAGGGCCGGGCGCTCGCGCCACTGATCGACCGCCGCCTGAATATCGTCGCAGATCAGGTTGTCCGAAGTCGGCGCAATCGACTTCACCCGCTTCAGGGTGCGTCTCAGACTGCGAAAGAACCGCCAATCACGTTCCAGACGCGCCTTGAGTCGCATTCATTCCCTCCCACTGAACGCCACCTTGGAGGCGCCCGGTCAGAGGGGTCAAGCTGGGCCATGACCGCATCCGGTCACACACGCGTCAGGCGAGCCCGCGCGTGGCGGAAAGGACTCACCCGGCGCGACCGAGGACTGGAATCACTGGCCTTTCGCTGGCATCCCAGCGGGCCATGAACACCCTGCCGAAAGCGATTCTGTTCGACCTGGACGAGACCATCATCTCATTCGGCTCGCGCCGTCTGATCCTGCAGGCGGTGATCGAGGAGTTCGCCGACCTCTTCGCACCTGTGACGCCCGAGGACGCCGGCGTCGTGATGGAGACCGGGTTCCGCCGCTTCTGGTCCGACGAGGCCCGCGCGGCCATCTGGCGCCAGGATCTCGGCGCCGGCCGCATTCTGGCGGTCGAGGAGGGCTTTGCCGAACTCCGCCCGCAGTCGCCCGGCCTGAGCGCCGACTTCGCCCGGATTTTCGGCGAGCGCTTTCATGTCTATCGCGAGCAGCAGGCCAAGTTCTTCCCCGGCGCGCTGGAGACTATTCAGGCGTTCCGCGAACTCGGCGTGAAGCTCGCCCTGGTCACCAACGGCGCGGCCGAGCCGCAGCGGGCCAAGGTCGAGCGCTTCAACCTGGCGCCGCTGTTCGACCACGTTCAGATCGAAGGCGAGGCCGGCTTCGGCAAGCCGCAGGAGCAGGCTTACGTCCACGCCATGCAGATCCTGGGGGTGCAACCGCACGAGACCTGGATGGTCGGCGACAATCTGGAATGGGAGGTCGCTGCGCCGCAGCGTCTGGGAATTTACGCCATCTGGCACGACCATCTCGGCGAGGGCCTGCCGCCGGGCAGCAGCGTCCGGCCGGACCGTATCGTGCAGTCAATCGCCGAACTCAACCCTCGCGCACGAGATTAAGGCCGGATCCAGACTGCAAATTGGCCTAAGCGGCTAATATTTGCCAGGAATTTGACGCTTATCGGATAAGGTGATGCGGATCATCGCGCGAAATTTTGAGCTGTTCGCCTCATTATATTTCAACGATTTTCCGACATTTGAAGCATATTTCGTACGATCACCACCCTTAAAATTCGGAACACCAAAGCCTGACCGGTCGTTGCTCTTTCGACCCCTGATTGGGAGAGCAAAAAATGACCACCACCTACGATCCTATCGCCCGACAAAATTTCGAGGCCGTCCGCTCGCGTGAAGCGGTGGAGCGCGCCGAGGCCGAACGCGAGACCTACACCCCGATCTACGCCCGCCGCGCCAAGAAGCGTCAGGGGCCGCCGGTCCCGATGATC
This sequence comes from Phenylobacterium haematophilum, assembly GCF_014196295.1. GTDB lineage: Bacteria > Pseudomonadota > Alphaproteobacteria > Caulobacterales > Caulobacteraceae > Phenylobacterium > Phenylobacterium haematophilum. The sequence continues at coordinate 45,233 of NZ_JACIDK010000009.1, read as the reverse complement.
GTCGGGGGCGTGGTGACCGCAGGCGTCCTCGCCGCGGCCGCCTTCCTGATGATGCAGCCGCGCGACGGCCTACTGGCCGAGCAGGACGCTACCACGCCGGCAGGGGCCGCCCCGGTGACCGAGATCGCGACCATGCCGGAGGTCGCGCCGCCGACCACCAGCGTTGCGGCGCTGACCCCGCCGGCCGCGCCGGCGCCGGTGGCCCGCGAGGCAGCGCCGACGGCGCCTGCTCCGGTTCGCACCGCCCGCGCCCGACCGGCGCCGGCGCCCGCCGCCGACAGCCCGGAGGCCTGGGCGACCGACGCCAGCGCCACCTTGCCCGCGGCGCCGATTCCCTACTCCGCGATCGGCCAGACTCCGGCCTCCGCTCCCGCGGTCGCGCCGCCGGCGCTAAACACCGCGCCTGAGGCGGAAACGCCGCCTGCTCCGGCCATGCCTGATCCGGCCGCGTCCTCGGCCCCGACGGCGGCGGCTCCAGAGAGCCCTGGGGAGCCGACGCCTTAAGGACGTCGGGCGCGACGGAGGAAGGCGGCTCCCTGCCGGGAGTCGCCTTTTTCGTGCAACAAGCGGAGCCACACCCTCCCTTAACCACCTTGCCGCCAGGGTCTCGGCTGACAGTGCCGAGTTAAGGGGCCGGGGACAGATGCGCCGGGAGTCCGAGTTTAGGTTGCTGGCGCCGCTCGTCGCGCTGGCCCTGGGCGCAATGGCCGTATTCGCGGCCAGCCTATTGATCTGGGCCCGGCAGGTGGACGGCGAGGTCCGCGAGCGCGAGATCGCCCTGGTCGAGCGTGGCGTGCGAACCAATATCGCCGAGATAGAACGGTCGATCCTCCCCGAAACCAATTGGGACGAGGCGGTGGTCAATCTGGACAACCACTTCAGCGCCGCCTGGGCCGACGCCAACCTCAACGACTACCTCGCTCAGAACATTGATTTCGAACATCTGTTCGTGCTCGACGGCGACAACCGCCCGCTCTATGCGCGCCTCCATCGCCAGACCGTCGACCCGGCCAGCTATCGCAAGTTCCATGGCGCCGAGCCGCTGATCGCCCGCGTCCGCGAGGCGGAGGCCAAGCGCGGGCCTATCGCCCGGCGCAACACCGAAAACGCGCGCCAATTGGTGTCGCGCGCCATTCAGGCCAGCGACTTCATCGCCCATGACGGCGCCGTCTATCTGGTCTCGGCCACCTTGGTGCAGCCGGGCTTCGCCACCGCTGTGCCGCGCCGCGCATATGCGCCCATCGTCGTCACGGCTTTGAAGATCGATCCGGCGTCGCTTGGCGAACTGCAGGAGCGCCTGCAGCTGAAAAACCTGCGCTCCGGGGTCGGCGCGTCGCTGGCTGGTCCCGGCGACGCCGAGCTGATGTTGCCGACCAGCCAGGGCGAAACCCCGCTTTATCTCAGTTGGACGCCGCAGAAGCCGGGCGCGGCGCTGACGCGGGCTGCGGCCTTGCCGGTCGCGCTAGTGCTGCTGGCCTTCGGCGTCGTGGGCGCGGTGATGATCGCGCGAATTCGCAAAGCCGCCCTGCAGTTCCTGGCGAGCCACCGTTCTCAGAGCGAGTTCCTCGCCAATATGAGCCACGAGATCCGCACGCCGCTTAACGGCGTCAACGCGATCGCCGCCGCGCTGGGCAAGACGCCCCTGAGTGCGTCCCAGGCGGAGATGGTCGGAATCATCCAGGGCTCAGGCGAGTCATTGGAACGGCTGCTTTCCGACGTGCTCGATCTGTCGCGGATCGAGACCGGCGGCGTGGAGGTCGTGCACCGGCCGTTCCACCTCGGCGAAGCGATCCGCGCCGTCGCCGCGATCGCCGAAGTGCGCGCGCAGGAAAAGGCGCTCGACGTCATCCTCGACCTCGACCCCGCCGCCGAGACCGTCGTGGTCGGCGACGCCGTGCGCGTGAAGCAGGTGCTGATCAACCTCGTCTCCAACGCGGTGAAGTTCACCCACGAGGGCTATGTCGCAATCGCTGTGCGATCCGAGGGCTCCAATCGTTGGCGGATCGACGTACAGGACACCGGCGTCGGCTTCGACCCCGCCCACAAGGACCGTCTGTTCGGGCGCTTCGAGCAGGGCGACCGATCGCGGACCCGTCGGCACGGCGGCGCGGGCCTCGGCCTGACCATCGCCAAGCACCTGGTCGGCCTGATGGGCGGCGAGATCGACGCGACCGGCGCGCCAGGCGAAGGCGCGACCTTCACCGTCCGACTGCCGATGGCGCCGGTCGCCGCGCCCGCCCACGACGAGCCCGAGATCGAGGCGGTCGCCGCGCCGGACCGCCCGTTGCGCGTGCTGTTGGCCGACGACCACCCGACCAACCGTCGCGTCGTGCAGGTGCTGTTCGCCGACCTGCCGGTCGACTTGGTCTGCGTCGAGAACGGGGAACAGGCGTGCGAGGCCTTCGCCTTCCAGCGCTTCGACCTGGTGCTGATGGACATGCAGATGCCGGTGATGGACGGCTTGACCGCCGTGCGCGCCATCCGTGAACGCGAACGCCTGCGCGGCATGTCCCACACCCCGATCGTGATGCTGACCGCCAACGCCCTGCCTGCGCATCAGGCCGCCAGCCTGGCGGCCGGCGCGGACCTCCACATGGCCAAACCGATCGAGGCCGCCAAGCTGTTCGGCGTGCTGCAGGCGGTGGCCGACCACCAGGCGGTGGCCGTCGCCGCCTGACGGCCAAGCGACCCCTTGCCGCATTCCGGAACGCCGTTCGCTGTGGCTTTTGCGGTCCGCAGTTGCGATCCTGAGGTCTTGTTTATGCTGAAGCTGTTGTTTTCGAGCTGGGGCGCCGAGTGGGGCACCGCGGCTCTGGTGTTCTTCGTCAGCGCCGCCGTCGGCCGCTTCGCCGCCGAGGGCATGAACACCCTGCAGTGGTGCGGCGCGATCACCGCCGTGCTGGCCTCGATCACCGCCGCCGTCGCCGTCCGCGTCTGGAAGGACGAGCCGGTCAAGGCTCGCGCCGACCGCGACTGATCACTCGGCGTGGACGTCCACGCCCATCGCGTTCAGCAGCCGGTACTGCTGATCCAGCGTGATCTTCATGCCTTGCAGGGTGGCCAGTTCCGTCAGGTTCAGGCCGCTCACATCCGCGCCGCGCAGATCGGCGCCGGCCAGCCTTGCGCCGACGGTCAGGGCCTGGAAAAGGTCGCACTCGCGCAGGTCCGCCCCTTCCAGGTCCGCGTCGACGAGAACAGCCTCGCGCAGGTTGCAGCGGTTGAGATCGCCCTTGGGCAGCCGCAGTTGGGTCAAATCCGCGAGTTCCAGATTGCAGCCCTTCAACGCGCCGGCCCACTGAACGACGTTGCGTCCGAACGAGCGGCTGAAGTCCGCCCGCGGAAACGCCGAGCCCCGCAGATTGCAGGCCTGCATCTCGACGCCCCATAGGCTCGACCGCTCGAAACGGGCGAACGACAGGTCGCACTTGCGCAGCCGAGCCTCTTCCAGCCGGCAGAAGGCGAAGACAGCGCCGACATGGCCCTCGTCGTCGGCCAGGCTGCAGCCCTCGAACACGGCTTCGCGCAGGTCGGCGTGGGTGAAACGGCTGCGGATCAGGCGGCACTCGGCGAACCGCGCGCCCTGCAGCCCAGCGCCCGAAATCAGGACGTCTCGCAGCACGCAGCGCTCGAACACCGCACCGTTGAGATCGCGGTCGGTGAAGTCCAGGTCGGAGAGGTCCTGATCGACCACCCGACCTCCCACCTTCAGCTCGATCGCCATCGCGCCCTCCTCGGCTCGTCCCGCCGATCGGGGACCCGGACGCAATAGCCCGGGCCCACGTCGCAAGCGGTCGTGGCCGGCGGTCCTACTCGGCCGCGCCGGCCTTCACGTAGATCTCCCCGCCTTCGGCGCGGAACTTCTCGCTCATCTGCTCCATGCCGGCGGCGACGTCGTTCTGCTTGGCGGCGGCCTCGCGGATGTCCTGGCTGATCTTCATCGAGCAGAACTTCGGGCCGCACATCGAGCAGAAGTGCGCGGTCTTCATCGCCTCCTTGGGCAGGGTTTCGTCGTGATACTGGCGGGCGGTTTCCGGATCGAGGCCGAGGTTGAACTGGTCCTCCCAGCGGAACTCGAAGCGCGCGCGGCTGAGCGCGTCGTCCCACATCCGCGCTGACGGATGGCCCTTCGCGAGGTCGGCGGCGTGGGCGGCGATCTTGTAGGTGATCACGCCTTCCTTGACGTCCTCGCGGTCCGGCAGGCCCAGGTGCTCCTTGGGCGTGACGTAGCAAAGCATGGCGGTGCCGAACCAGCCGATCATCGCCGCGCCGATGGCGCTGGTGATGTGGTCGTAGCCCGGCGCGATGTCGGTGGTCAGTGGGCCGAGCGTGTAGAACGGCGCCTCGCCGCAGGCCTTGAGCTGCTTGTCCATGTTGGCCTTGATCTTGTGCATGGCCACGTGGCCCGGCCCTTCGATCATCACCTGGACACCGTGCTTCCAGGCGATCGGCGTCAGCTCGCCCAGGGTCTCCAACTCGGCGAACTGCGCGGCGTCGTTGGCGTCGGCGATCGAGCCGGGACGCAGGCCGTCGCCCAGCGAGAACGAGACGTCGTAGGCCCGCATGATCTCGCAGATCTCTTCGAAGTGCTCGTAGAGAAAGTTCTCCTTGTGGTGCGCCAGGCACCACTTGGCCATGATCGAGCCGCCGCGGCTGACGATGCCGGTGACGCGCTTGGCCGTCAGCGGGATGAACGGCAGCCGCACCCCTGCGTGGATCGTGAAATAATCGACGCCCTGCTCGGCCTGCTCGATCAGGGTGTCGCGGAAGACCTCCCAGTTCAGGTCCTCGGCGACGCCGCCGACCTTTTCCAGCGCTTGATAGATCGGAACCGTGCCGATCGGGACCGGGCTGTTGCGGATGATCCAATCGCGGATGTTGTGGATATTCCTGCCGGTAGACAGGTCCATGACCGTGTCGGCGCCCCAGCGGATCGCCCAGACCATCTTGTCGACCTCGTCGGCGACGGTCGACAGCACCGCCGAGTTGCCGATGTTGGCGTTGATCTTCACCAGGAAGTTCCGGCCGATCGCCATCGGCTCGAGTTCGGTGTGGTTGATGTTGGCCGGGATGATCGCGCGGCCGCGAGCGACCTCGTCGCGGACGAACTCTGGGGTCACGAAATCGGGGATCGACGCGCCGAAGTCCTCGCCGTCGCGGATCGCGCCGTCGTTCTCCTGCCGGCGCAGGTTCTCGCGGATGGCGACGTATTCCATCTCCGGGGTGATGATCCCGCGGCGGGCGTATTCGAGCTGGGTGACGGCCGCCCCGCCCTTGGCGCGGTAGACGCGGCGCGGCGCGGAGAACTGCGGGGCTAGGTGCTCGCCCTTGGCGAAGCCGTTGTCCTCGGGCTTCACTTCACGAGGATTTTCAACCACTTCGATGTCGCCGCGGGAGACGACCCACGGCTCGCGCACGCGCGTCAGGCCATGGTCGATGTCGATCTTCGCCTGCGGGTCGGTATAGGGGCCGGAGGGGTCGTAGATGGTCACCGGCGGCTCGCCCGCGGACGGATGCACCGCCACCTCGCGGAACGGCACGCGGATGTCGGGCCACAGCACGCCGGGCTGATAAACCTTGCGCGAGCCGGGGCGCTCGCCGGTGGGAATGGCGTCTTTGACGGGCGTCTGGATGTTCACCGGCAAGCTCCTATGCGGCCAGAAGGCCTGCCGGCGACCGGGAATCCGGGCATGCGCATGCTCGGAACGCCTTCCCTTCGCCGGCATGACCCGGATCAGGTTCTACGGGTCGCGGGCTCGCCCGCCTCTCAGCCGCCTAAGCGCGGCCCCCCGAGGACAAGCCTCAGTCATAGGCGCGAACGCCGCCGATTGAAAGCGCCGCCGTCCAGCCGCAATCTGGCGCCAAGACTGGTCGTCTCAGGAGGATCGCCATGCAACGCCTTGTCCTCGCCGCAGCCCTGACCGCCGCGCTCGCCGGGCCGGCGCTGACCCAGGAGCCGGCCAAACCCGCCGCCGCGTCCAGCCAGTGCTTCCGGATGAGCCAGATCGACAACCACACCAAGGGCGACGACCAGACCCTGTACCTCTCGGTGCGCCACCGCGACGTCTATCGCCTGAGCATGTCCGGCAATTGCCTGGCCGGCGCGAGCTCCAACGACGCGCTCGTCATGCAGCCGACCGCCGGCGTCGATCTGATCTGCCGGCCGCTGGACCTGGACCTCAAGGTCCGCACCAGCCCCGGCATGCTTTCTCCCTGCATCATCAAAGACATAACGAAGCTGACGCCGGAGCAGGCCGCGGCGCTGCCGCCCAGGGTGAAGCCTTAAAATCCGGGCTCGCGAGCGACCTTGGCCGCGTGCTAGGCAGGCGGCCAAGGAGTACCCCATGCAGCTTGCCAAGTTCCCGCGCGCGCGGTTCGCGCACCTCCCCACCCCGCTCGAGCCCGCCCCGCGGCTCGCGGCAGAACTGGGAATCAAGTCGCTTTACGTTAAGCGCGACGACTGCACCGGCCTCGCCGGCGGCGGCAACAAGACCCGCAAGCTGGAATTCCTTGTCGGAGACGCGCTGGCGAAAGGCGCCGATACGCTGATCACGCAAGGCGCCGTTCAGTCCAACCACGTGCGCCAGACGGCGGCCGCCGCAGCCCGGTTCGGCCTGGCCTGCGAGGTCATCCTGGAGGAGCGGACCGGGTCGAACGCGGTCGACTACAACGGCTCCGGCAACGTGCTTCTCGACAGGTTGTTAGGCGCGTCCATCAGGAACGTGCCGGGTGGGACCGACATGAACGCCGAGCTCGAAAAGTCGGCCCAGGCCGTGCGTGAGCGCGGCGGCTAGCCGTACGTTATTCCGGGCGGGGGTTCGAACACGATCGGGGCGCTCGGCTATGTCGATTGCGCCCTGGAGCTGGCGCGCCAGGCCGACGCCGAAAACCTGACCATCGACCGTATCGTCACTGCGACCGGCAGCGCCGGTACGCACGCCGGACTTGTCGCAGGCCTTGCCCTGCTTGGGGCCGACATCCCGGTGCTGGGCATCGGCGTGCGCGCGCCGAAAGATGTCCAGGAAGCCAACGTTCACAAACTGGCGGTCGAGACGGCCACCCTGCTCGGCCACGGCGAACGCGTCACCCGCGAGATGACGGTCGCCAATTGCGACTATGTCGGCGCCGGCTACGGCCTGATTGACGAGGGCGTGATTGATGCCCTCAAGCTCGCGGCGCGGACCGAGGGGCTGCTGTTCGACCCGGTCTACACCGGCAAGGCGGTCAAGGGCCTGATCGACCTGGCACGCAAGGGGACCTTCAAGGACGAGACGGTCGTGCTGCTGCACACCGGCGGCGCGCAGGGCCTATTCGGCTATCACGGCGAACTCGAAGGATCGCTGACGTGAGCCTGGTGCTGGGCGTGCTGGGCGGGATGGGGCCGGCGGCGACGCTGGACTTCCTCGCCAAGCTGCAGGCGCTGACCCCGGCGGAGCGAGACCAGGATCACATCCGCACCCTGGTCGACATCAACCCGCAGGTGCCCGATCGCAACGATCCGCTGAACAAGCCCGGTCCCGTGCTGGCCGAAATGGCCGGCGCCCTGCGCGGGGCGGGCGCCGACGTGCTGGCCATCGCCTGCAACACAGCCCACGCCTATGCCGACATCATCACCCGCTCGAGCGGCTTGCCGCTGATCGACATGATCGGCGGCGCCTCGGCCGCAGCTCGCGACAGCGGCGCGCGGCGGGCCGGGGTGCTCGGCACCCGCGACGCGCTGAAGCTCTATCGCGAGTACCTGGCAGCCCAGGGCATGGGCATGGTCACCCTGGAGCCGGACCGCCAGGAGGCATTCATGGCGTTGATCTACCAGATCAAGCGCGGCGAACGCGGGCCGCAGGTGCGCGAGGCCATGGCCGCCCTGGCCGCCGACCTCACCGCCGGCGGGGCCGAGGCGATCATCGCCGGCTGCACCGAGGTCCCGCTGGTGCTCGGGGCCGACGATATCCGCCTGCCGTTCATCGACGCCGGCGAGGTCCTGGCGCGCCGCTGCGTGGCCGTGTGCCTCGGCCTCGAACCGGTCCCCGCGCTCTAGGCAGCGGTCGCTTCGGCGGCCGCGCGTTCGCCGGCGCGGATCGCGCCTTCGACGGAGCCGGCCCAGGTCTCCGAGGTGTCGGCGCCCGCCAAATCACCCATCCGACCGGGGCGCGCAGCAAGGCGCCGTGCGCAGATAGCATGGCCGGCGGGGCTAGCGCCGCAGCCAGCCGAACGCGTCGGCGATGAAGGCGCGGCCATCCCGCTGCACCGGGGTTCCGTGGGCCATCACCACCTTGTCGCTCGGCCAGTCGAGAATGCGCGACAGGGCCGCCCGGCCCGCTCTGCGGTCGGTGAACGCGACCCGAAACTTGCGGGGGACGGCAGGCTGCGGCTGCGTCATCAGGTCCAGCCGCGCGATGAGGGCGCGCCAGCCGGTGAACCAGCCAGGCGGAAACTGCTGCAGCAGGTCGGTGAACAGCACCGTGCGGCTGGGGCGGTGGAAGAACACGGCCTCGGTGGTGATCGCGTTGCCAGCCATCAGCACGTAGTCGAGATCGGCGGGCCAGTCGCCCGGCGGCGCATCGCCCAGCTCGACGTCGATGCGCAGGTCCGGCCGCCTGGCGGCCAGGCCAGGCGCCGCGTACAGCCGGGCGGTCGGAAACGCCGAGCGCCACTGTGTCAGGTGCAGGTCATGCAGCGCGTTCGGCGCGACCAGGGAGTGAACCTCGCCCAGGTCTGCGAGCTCGGCGGCAAGGTCGCCGTCCAGCGCCACTGGCGACCAGGCCAGCAGCTCGCCGCCGGTCAGGCGGATCAGCGCCATCCGCGTCGGATAGCGGAACCCGGCGACCTGGGCCTGGCCGCCGTCCGCCAGCCAGATCTCGGGCCCGAACGGCTGTAGTCGCGACGTGCTCATGGCTTGTCCCCTTCGCCGCCCGCGCCTTTGACGACGATCACTGCGCCCTCGCGGAAGTCGCGCCACTCTCCGCCGAGCAAGCAGAGGGAACAAGCATGCCCCGCGACAAGCCGGCCGACAGGTTTCCCGACGATGTCGTCGCGTATCGGCGCACGCCGGAGTTCGACGCCGCCACGACGCCGCCCGGCCTGCTCGGCGAGCACAACACCAAGGCCGGCGTCTGGGGGCGCATCCATGTGATGGAGGGCGCCCTGCTCTATCGCGTCACCGATCCCCGACGCGAGGCGACCGAGCGCCTGCTGACGCCCGACGAACCGCCGGGCGTCGTTGAGCCCGAGATCAAGCACCATGTCGCGCTGACCGGACCGGTACGGTTCTATGTGGAATTTCTGAAGGCGCCCGATTAGGCGTTCAGAGCCGTGCGGCGCGGAAGGTGTCGCAGGCGGCCGGATCGCCTTTCTCCACGCCGATGCGGAACCAGCGCATGCGCTGCTCGCTGGAGCCGTGGGTGAAGGCGTCGGGCATGACGCGGCCCTGGGACTGCTTCTGGATGGCGTCGTCGCCGACCGCCGCGGCGGCGCGGATGCCGTCTTCGATGTCGGCGGGGTCAAGCGCCACCTGGCCCCCGGATGCGGCGGGGGCATGGGCGACCCAGACGCCGGCGTAGCAGTCGGCCTGCAGTTCCAGCCGCACGGCCGAGGAATCGGCGCCGCGCGAGCCGCGCTCCACATTGTTGGTGGCGCCCGTCAGGTTCTGAACGTGGTGGCCGACCTCATGGGCGATGACGTAGGCGCGCGCCGCCTCGCCCTTGGCGCCGAAGCGGCTCTCAAGCTCGTTCCAGAACGCCAGGTCGAGATAGATCTTCTGGTCAGCCGGGCAATAGAACGGCCCCATCGCCGACTGGCCCATGCCGCACCCCGTGCCGGTCGCCTGATCGTAGATCACCACCGCGGCCGGGCGACGATAGCGCTGGCCCTCAGCCTCGAAGATCGGGCTCCAGACATCGGTGGTCGATTGTTCGATGACGTCGACGAACTGCCCGCCAGCGTCCTGGGTCGTACCGCGCACGCCTTCCTGCTGCTCGGCCTGGCCGCCCCCCTGCACCACAGACATGGTCGTCGACGGATCGATGCCGAACACGAAATAGCCGATCAGCGCCAGCGCCAGGCCGCCCAGCCCGATGCCGCCGACCCCGGCCGCGCCCATTCCGCGCCGATCCTCGATGTTGCCGCCTCTACGGCCGCCCTGCCAACGCATGTCCTGATCCCTTCCAGTGACGCCTCAACGCCCCAGCCCAGCTAAGGATGCGGCCTATCGGCGCAGCTGTCAGCGCTTGTTTCGCGAGGCCTCGCGGACGCGCGCGTTGGAGGCGGCCAGGGCCGCGTCGGGGATCGAGGCGTAGCTGCCCATGTTGAGGGCCGGCGGCTTCACGTCCGGATCGAGCGGCGCGAGCGTCGGACCGCGCTGGACCTGCAGAACCTGCATCCGCTCCTGGCTCTGGACCCGTGCATCCAGGGCGTTGAGGTCGTTCTCCAGCGCAACGGATCGCTGCCGGTCGATCATCTGCTGGGCCTGGGCCTCCTGGTTGCGGATGGTCAGGTCGCGGGCGACCGGGTCACGCGGCGCCTGGGCCGGCGCCGGCGAAGCCGACGCGGCGAAGACCGCCAGGGCGAGAAGGGTCGGTCGCATGGCCATCAAACGCGCCAACGCACCGCGTGGCTCCGTATCAGCGGCGCGAAACCGTGAAGCGGGTCAGTTGCTCGCGAGGCGCTGTCCATTCGGGGGCCAGCTCCAGCGCCTTCTGGTAGTCGAAATAGGCCGACTTCGGGTCGTCGAGGCCCTCATGGGCCAAGGCGCGGTTGTAATAGGCCTTCTCCGGCTCGCTGACGCCCAGCTCGAGGCTGCGGTTGAGGTCGCTGAGCCCCTCGGCATAGCGCTTGCGGCCGATCCAGGCCGCGCCGCGGTTGACATAGGCCTCGCCCATCTCCGGCTGCAGCCGGACCGCGCTGTCGAAGTCGCGGGCCGCATCGGCATAGTCCGCACGGCGCAGCTTGAGCACGCCGCGGTTGACGAAGGTGCCGGCGCGGTCGCGCGGATCGAGCAGCTCGGTCTCCAGCGCCAGGGTGCAGCTGTCCTGATACTGCGGGTCGTCCTCCCCGCGGATGGCGGCGTCGGCGCACTCCTGGGCCAGCCCGCCGCCGAGCACGGTCACCGCCCCTTCCGCCGTGGTCGCCACCGCCAGCATCGCCAGCGCTATCACCGCCAGAATGACGCCCTTGAACATGTTCGGCCTCTCTGCGTCCGCTACGACCGGGTCAGGCGCGGAAAGGCCCGAGACGCGTTCGTCCGGAGCGGGAAAGCGTCCTCCCGTAACGCCGGTCTGTCAATGTGATCGCCTTGTTCAGACGCTGCGGCGCAGGCGGCGGGTCTCGCGGAACAGGATGTAGACGCCGCTGCCAGCGACCACGAGCGCGCCGGCGATGGTGGCGGCACGCGGGATCTCGTCCCAGACCAGATAGCCGATGATCCCGGCCCAGATCAGCTGGCTGTAGTCGAACGGCGCGACCACCGCGACGGGCGCACGGCGCAGAGCCTCTGTCAGCAGCAGCTGGCCCGTGCCGCCGATCAGTCCGGCGCTGACCAGCATCACCAGCGTGGTCGTGTCCGGGATCGTCCAGCCGCCGAACGGCAGGCTCGACAGACCCAGAAGCATCCCGGCCAGGGTGAAGTAGAAGACGATGGTGGGGCCCGGCTCGGTGCGCCCGATTTCGCGGATGGCGATCATCGCCCCGGCCGCGCCCAGAGCGCCCAGCAGCGCGAAGCCGGCCCCCAGGGTGGCCATGTGGCCTGGATCGGGGCGCACCATGATCAGCACGCCGACGAAGCCGATGGCGACCGCGGCCCAGCGATGGACGCCGACCACTTCCTTGAGGATCAGCGCCGACAGCGCGGTCATGAACAACGGCGAGGCGAAGGACAGCGCCGTCGACTCGGTCAGCGGCAGCATCGAGACGGCGGTGAAGCCGCAGACCATCCCGATCAGTCCGACCGCGGCGCGGGTGGCGTGGCCGCCGAGGCGTTTGGTCTTCAGCACCGAGAAGCCGGTCGTGCGCGAGACGTAGAGCAGCACCGGCACGAAGGCGAAGGCGTTGCGGAAGAAGACGATCTCCAGCACCGGGGCGCCGCGCTCGGCGCAGGCCTTCACCAGCGCGGCGAGCACCGCCATGCAGGCCATAGCCGCGACGCGCAGGGCGATCCCGGCGCCGTTGCTCTGCTGGACGGCGTGGGACGGGGCGTCGGCGGGCACGGGTCTCTCCTTGGAAGGGCCGTGCATAGAGGCCCTGCCCGGCCAGCGCCATAGCCGCCGGCCGCCTGACCGGCGCTTGCGACTCGCCGCCACGGGCCTCTGGCCCCACAGTGGGGGGCAAACTCGGGGAGATTCGGCATGACCATCGGTTTGATGATGGCGGCGTGGACGCTGGTTCTGGCCTTCGCGCAGATCCTGCTGTTCGACATCGCCAGGACCAGCCAGTACGGGCTGAAGTGGAACACCGGCCCGCGCGACGGCGAGATGCCGCCGCTCAGCGACAAGGCCCAGCGGCTCAAGCGCGCCCAGGACAACCTGTTCGAGACCCTGCCGCTGTTCCTCGGCGCGGTGCTGATCGCCCACGTCGCCAACAAGGAAAGCGAGATCACCGCGCTCGGCGCGCAGATCTACTTCTGGGCCCGGGTCGCCTATGTGCCGCTCTACGCCTGGGGCGTGCGCCAGATCCGCTCGCTGGTGTGGCTGGTCAGCATCGTCGGCCTCGGCATGATCGCCCAGGCGATCCTGCTGCCTTAAGGACGTCACTAAGGTCGTCGATCGGTTGACGGCGTAGGACCGGCGTGCGGCAAGGGCGCGATGATTCGTAGTTCAGTACTGGCGGCCCTTGTCTTGGCGCTGTTCGCAGCGCCGCTGGCCGGCTGCGCCTCGTTCTCGCGCGAGAACTTCACCGCCGACGAAGCCCATCGCGCCCTGCCGCCCACGGCCGCCGACATCCGCTTCGACGCCTCGGACCAGGCCTCGGCTCTGGCCTTCACCGAGCGCGCCCAGCGCCAGCTGGAGGCGGCCGGAGACCGGCGGGTCGACGTGCTGGCGATCTCGGGCGGCGGAGCCGACGGCGCCTACGGCGCCGGGGTGATGGTCGGCTGGACCCTGGCCGGCACGCGGCCGAGCTTCGAGGTGGTCACCGGGGTCAGCACCGGCGCGCTGATCGCGCCGTTCGCGTTCCTCGGACCGCACTGGGACAAGACGCTTCGCGAGGCCTATGCCGGCGGCAAGGCCAGCCAGGTGCTGAAGGGCCAGGGCCTGGGGGTGCTGTTCTCGTCGAGCCTCTACAGCCCCGAGCACCTGCGCAACCTGGTCGAGACCTACTGCACTTCGGTCATGCTGCACGAGGTCGCCCAGGAACACGCCAAGGGTCGGCGGCTGCTGATCGCCACGACAAATCTCGACAGCCAGAAAACCGTCGTCTGGGATATGGGGGCGATCGCCTCTCGCGGCGGGCCCGACGCGCTGAAGCTGTTCCGCGAGGTGCTGGTCGCCTCGGCGGCCATTCCCGGCGTGTTTCCGCCGGTAATCATTCCGATCGGCGACGCCGACGGGCGCATGATCGACGAGATGCACGTCGACGGCGGGGTGACCGCGCCGTTCGTCTCAATCCCCGAAGGACTCTATTTCTGGGACGCTCCCGAGGGCCAGGCGACGACGCCGGCGCGCATCTTCGTGCTGGTCAACGGCAAGCTGGACCCCAGCTTCGCGGTCGTGCGCGGCCGCGCCCCGACCATCCTGGGCCGGGCCTTCGACACCATGATGAAAACCACCCTGCGCGCTCACATCGCCGCCAACCGAGCCTTCGCCGAGCGCAACAACATGGAGTTCGAAATCGCCGAGGTGCCGCGGGACGCCGAGAGCGGGAGCCTGAACTTCCAGCCGGAAAACATGCGCAAGTTGTTCAAGCTGGGCGAGGACAACGCGATCGCCGGCAAGGCCTGGGCCCGACCGCACTAGGGAACCACCCCAGAGCGAACCCGTTCGTTCCAGCGGGACGGGCGTAACCAGAGAGGTTCGCTATGACACTCAGCCTGAAGACCGCCGCGGTCGGCTCGGTCCTGCTTCTGGCCGCCTGCGGCACCACCATGACGGAACGCGCGGCGACGGGCGGCCTGGCCGGCGCGGCGATCGGCGGTGCGGTCGACAGCTCCTTGACCGGGGCTTTGGTCGGCGGCGCGGCCGGCGCGGCGCTGGGCGCAGCCACCACGCCCAAGCACAACGACAACATCAACCGCCGACAATACTACGACGAGCGCGCGGGTCGCTATTACTACTACGATCCGGGCGCGCGCCGGTACTATTGGGAAGACGGCAGCCGTCGCAACTGACCGTCAGGCCGCCGCGACGCTGTAGCCGGCGTCCTCGATCGCCTGAGCCACGGCCTCGCGGCGCTCGCCGCCCTCGACGGTGACGCGACCGGCCGCGAGGTCGATGGCGACCGTGGCCTTGGGCTCGACCGCCTGAACGGCCTTGGTCACCGACTGCACGCAATGTCCGCAGGACATGCCTTCAACCTGAAAAGTCATCATCGGATCTGCTCCTGGGAACTCTGTCGGGGCGGTTCTGCACCTTCCCACGACGGGAAGGTCAACGCGAAAATCGTCGCTTGACCCTCCCATAATGGGAGAGTTGAAAGATGGCGGGCATCGAGAGTTCGAGGAGCCCGTCATGTCGCAGACCATCCTGAAGCCGCTGGAGATCCCCGTTCTGGGGATGACCTGCGCCTCGTGCGTGGGACGCGTGGAGAAAGCGATCTCCGCGGTGCCCGGCGTCGCCGCCGCCAGCGTCAACCTGGCGGCCGAGCGGGCGCATGTGGAGCTGACCGCCGAGGGCGACACGGCCGCCGTCGTCGAAGCCATCCGCAAGGCCGGCTACGAGCCGCTGGACCGCACGGTCGATCTCAAGATCGAGGGCATGACCTGCGCGTCGTGCGTCGCCAAGGTCGAGAACGCGCTGAAGGCCGTGCCCGGCGTGCTGGACGCGCAGGTCAACCTGGCCACCGAGCGCGCGCAGGTCCGCGCCTTGGCCGGCGGCGCGGCGAGCGCCCAGCTGGTCGCCGCTGTCGAGGCCATCGGCTATGGCGCGCAGGAGATCGACCCGGCCGCCGCCCCCGACCTGGCCGACCGCGAGCGCCAGGCCCGCGAGGCCGAGATCACAGGGCTGAAGCGCGCCGTCGCGGTCGCCGCGGCCGGCACGCTGCCGCTGTTCGT
The DNA here is from genome assembly GCF_014196295.1 of Phenylobacterium haematophilum. Lineage (GTDB taxonomy): Bacteria > Pseudomonadota > Alphaproteobacteria > Caulobacterales > Caulobacteraceae > Phenylobacterium > Phenylobacterium haematophilum. Next base: position 30,043 of record NZ_JACIDK010000009.1, on the reverse strand, counting down.
GATCGAGATGGGCCGCCATTTCATACCTGGCGTCCACCACTGGCTGGCCGCGACCATCGGCGAGCAGCCCTGGCGGCTGATCAGCTTCGTGCTGGCGGCGATCGTGCTGTTCGGTCCGGGCCTGCGCTTCTTCCGGAAGGGCGTGCCGAACCTGGTCCGCCGCACGCCGGACATGAACTCGCTGGTGGTGCTGGGAACCAGCGCGGCCTTCGCCTACTCGGTCGTGGCGACCTTCGTCCCGTCGCTGCTGCCGGCCGGCGCCGACCACGTCTATTACGAGGCCGCCGCGGTCATCGTGACCCTGATCCTGCTGGGCCGGCTGTTCGAGGCTCAGGCCAAGGGCCGCACCAGCGAGGCGATCAAGCGGCTGATGACCCTGCAGGCCAAGACCGCCCGCGTGCTGCGCGGCGGCGAGGCGGCCGAGGTCCCGATCACCGAGGTCCTGGGCGGCGACGTGGTCGTGGTCCGTCCGGGCGAACGCATCGCGGTCGACGGCGAGGTCATAGACGGCGGCTCTTTCGTCGATGAGTCGATGATCACCGGCGAGCCGATCCCCGTCGAGAAGAAGCCCGGCGACGCCGTCGTCGGCGGCACCGTCAACAAGACCGGCGCCTTCCAGTTCCGCGCCACCAAGGTCGGCGCCCAGACCATGTTGGCGCAGATCGTGCGCATGGTCGAAGCCGCCCAAGGCTCGAAGCTGCCGATCCAGGCCACGGTCGACAAGGTGACCGCCTGGTTCGTGCCGGCGGTGATCGCCGCGGCGCTGCTGACCTTCGCCGCCTGGATGCTGTTCGGGCCGAGCCCGGCGCTCGCCTTCGCGCTAGTCAACGCCGTGGCGGTGTTGATCATCGCCTGCCCGTGCGCCATGGGCCTGGCCACCCCCACCTCGATCATGGTCGGGACAGGCAAGGCCGCCGAACTGGGCGTGCTGTTCCGGCGCGGCGAGGCGCTGCAGGCGCTGCGCGACGTCAAGGTCGTGGCCTTCGACAAGACCGGCACCCTGACCGAGGGCCGCCCGGCCCTGACCGACCTGCAGACCGCGAGCGGCTCCGACGAGGACGAGGTGCTGGCGCTGACAGCAGCTGTCGAGAGCCGCTCGGAGCACCCGATCGCCGAGGCCATCGTCGAGGCCGCCAGGACCAAGGGCCTGGCCGTCGCCGAACCGCAGGACTTCGAGGCCGTGCCCGGCTTCGGGGCCCAGGCGCGCGCCGGCGGCAGGCTGGTGCAGGTCGGCGCCGACCGCTTCATGACCAAGCTCGGCCTCGACGTCGGGGTGTTCACCGACACGGCCGCGCGGCTGGGGGCGGAGGCCAAGAGCCCGCTCTACGTCGCCATCGACGGCCAGCTGGCCGCGGTGCTGGCCGTGGCCGACCCGATCAAACCGACGACTCCGCAGGCGTTGGCCGCCCTGCACGCCATGGGGCTGAAGGTGGCGATGATCACCGGCGACAACGCCCACACCGCCCGCGCCGTCGCCGCCAAGCTGGGCCTGGACGAGATCGAGGCCGAGGTGCTGCCGGACGGCAAGGTCGCCGCTGTGCAGGCCCTGCGCGCCCGCTTCGGCACCATCGCCTTCGTCGGCGACGGGGTCAACGACGCTCCGGCCCTGGCCGCCGCCGACGTCGGGATCGCCATGGGCGCAGGGACGGACGTCGCCATCGAAAGCGCCGACGTCGTGCTGATGCGCAGCGACCTGCGGGCGGTTGCGACCGCCGCAGCCCTCAGCCGGGCTGTGATGAACAACATCGGCCAGAACCTGATCTGGGCGTTCGGCTACAACGTCATCCTGATCCCGGTCGCCGCCGGCGTCCTCTTCCCCACGTTCGGCCTGCTGCTGTCGCCGATGGTGGCGGCCGGCGCCATGGCGCTGTCGAGCGTCAGCGTCCTGACCAACGCCCTGCGGCTGAAGGCCTTCCGGCCGCCGTTCCAAGGAGAACCCGCATGAACATCGGCCAGGCCTCCAAGGCGTCCGGCGTCACCACCAAGATGATCCGCTACTACGACGAGATCGGGCTGGTGAGGCCCTCGGCGCGGACCGACGCCAACTACCGCGAGTACGACGAGCGCGAGATCAACGAGTTGCGCTTCATCCGCCGCGCCCGCTCGCTGGGCTTCTCGATGCCGGAGATTACCCAGTTGCTGTCGCTGTGGCGCGACCGCGGGCGGCCCAGCCGCGAGGTCAAGGCGATCGCCGACCGGCACCTGGCCGACCTCGACGCCCGCATCGCCGAGATGCAGGCCATGGCCGACACCCTGCGCCACCTGTCGCACTGCTGCGCCGGCGACGACCGCCCCGACTGCCCGATCCTGGCCGACCTCACGCAGGGGGCGTTACCATCCGATCCGAAGCCCAAGACCCGGAGGGCGCGCATTCCCGGGCCGAACTGAGCACGACCTCCACCTTTCCTGCACCCAGAGCGCTGAGTGAGCGGCCATGCGACCTGACCTGCACCAAGCCAACCGCCTGTCCTGGAACGAGGCCACCCGCGCCCACAACAGTCACAAGGGCGACCAGGCGGCGTTCTTCCGCGCCGGCGGCTCGACGCTCTATCCGGAGGAGCTCGCCCTGCTGGGCGACGTCGCCGGGCGCAGTCTCGTTCACCTCCAGTGCAATTCCGGCCAGGACAGCGTCAGCCTGGCCCGGCTGGGCGCGCAGGTCACCGGCGTCGACATCTCCGACGAGGCGATCTCGTTCGCCACTCGGCTTTCCGCCGACAGCGGCGTCCCTGCCCGTTTCGAGCGCGCCGACCTGTACGACTGGTTCGAGACCGCGCGGGCGGGCGGGCGGCGCTTCGAGCGGGCCTTCACCTCCTACGGGACGATCTGCTGGCTGTCGGACATCGGCGCCTGGGCGCGCGGCATCGCGGGCGTTCTGGAGCCCGGCGGGCGGTTCGCGATGGTCGAGTTCCACCCCTTCGCCATGGTGTTCGACCCGCAGTGGACGCCGCGACACGACTACTTCGCCGAGGGACCGATCCCCGAACCGGAGGGCGTCGGCGACTATGTCGCCGATTCCGGCAAGACCCTGGCGCTCGACGCCTATCACCCCGGCGTCGAGGAGTTCCGCAATCCGAACCCGGCCTTCGAATTCTATTGGGGCGTCGGCCAGGTGGTCAGCGCCCTGGTGGGGGCCGGACTGACGATCGAGCGGCTGGAAGAGTACCCCTACGCCAACGGCTGGGCGGGGTTCGCGGGCATGCGCGACCTGGGCGGCGGACGCCTCGCTCCACCCGAGCACATGCCGCGCATTCCCCTCATGTATGGGCTTTCCGCGGTGCGGTATGGCTGACGCACCGATCCACGATTGCGAATGAAACTAAGAATCGCTTGCAACTAACCGGATAGGCGCTTACCCCGCCCCCCGAAAACAGCCGCCGCCGTGAGCGGCCAGTAACGGGGGTAGTCGTTGTCCAGTACGCGTTCCAAGTTCCGCCCGGCCGCCTTGGCCATGATCCTGCTGTCGGGCACGGCCCTGACCTCTCCAGCCTTCGCCGACGCGGCGCCCGCCGACGGCGCCGTCGAGGGCGTGACTGTCACCGGGGTCAAGGAGGGCTACGCCGCCAAGACCACGGAGTCGGCCGCCAAGCTGCCGCTGTCGCTGCGCGAGACGCCGCAATCGGTGACGGTGATCACCCGCGAACGCATGGACGACTTCGGCCTCGTCACCGTGGCCAACGTGCTGGAACAGACCACTGGCATCACCGTGCAGGAAAACGACTCCAACCGCGTGAACTTCACCTCGCGCGGCTTCTCGATCTCGAACTTCCAGCTCGACGGCGTGCCGACGGCCTATTCGTCGGGCAACAGCGTCATGGGCGACACCGTGCTCTACGACCGCGTCGAGGTCGTGCGCGGCGCGACCGGCCTGGTGACCGGCTCGGGCGATCCGTCCGCCACCGTCAACCTGCTGCGCAAGGCGCCGACCCGCGAGTTCGCCGCCTCGGTCGCCGCCCTGGCCGGCAACTGGAACCGCGGCCGTATCGAGGCCGACGTCTCCGGCCCGATCTTCGCCGACGGCCGCGTGCGCGCCCGCCTCTCCGGCGCCTTCGAGGACCGAGAATCGTACATCGACTTTTACGAGGAGAAGAAGAAGATCGGCATGGCGGTGATCGAGGCCGACGTGACCGAGAGCACCCTGGTGCGGGTCGGCGTCGACTACACCGAGGTGACGCCGAAGGGCACGACCTGGGGCACCTCGCCGCTCTATTACCGCGACGGGTCGCCGACCAGCTTCGACCGCTCGTACAACGCCGCCGCGCGCTGGAGCACCTGGGACCGCAACAGCACCAACTACTACGCGGTGCTGGAACAGGACCTGCCGGGCGACTGGAAATTCCGCGCCGCCTACAACAAGCGCGACAGCGACTCCACGGCCAAGCTCTACTACGGCTACGGCGGCTATCCGGACCGCAACAACGGCAGCGGCCTGATCGTCGCCGACTACTTCAACGTCTACCAGCAGGACGAGACGGCGTTCGACGTCTACGCCAGCGGTCCGCTCGAGCTGTTCGGCCGCAAGCATGAGCTGGTCATCGGCGCCAACGGTTATGACCGCGACGGCACGACGCTGAACGACTCGATCGACGCCTCGAAGCGCCCGTACGCGATGACCATCCCGAACATCTTCACCTGGGACGGCCGCATTCCCGAGCCGGTGCTGCTGCGCTACGGCACCCCGGCCCAGATCGACCGCATCAAGGAGACCGGCGTCTACGGCGCGGTCCGCCTCAACCCCACCGACCGGCTGAAGATCATCCTCGGCGCGCGCAGCAGCCAGTACGAGACCCGGAGCGACCGCTACAAGCTGTCCGGCGTCTACGACCGGACGGCCAACGCCTACTCCGAGGACAAGTTCACCCCTTACTTCGGGGCGATCTTCGACATCACCTCGCAGATCTCGGCCTATGTCAGCTACTCGGACCTGTTCAAGCCGCAGAGCAACAAGGACAAGAACAACGACCAGCTGCCGCCGGTCATCGGCGCCAACTACGAAGGCGGCCTGAAGGGCGAATTCTTCGACGGCCAGCTCTACGCCGCCGTGGTCGGCTTCTACGTCCAGCAGGACAATCTGGCTGAGGTCGATCCGACCGTGCCCGACGGCTTCCTGCTGCCGGACGGCGGCACCGCCTACCGCGCGGTGACCGGCGCCGAGACCCGCGGCTTCGAGGCCGAGATCACCGGCCAGCTGACCCCGCGCTGGCGCGTGGCCGGCGGCTACACCTACGCCTACACCGAGAACGCGGCGAAGGTGCGGATCAACACCCTGAACCCGCGCAACATCGCCCGCATCTACACGAGCTACGACCTGACGGGCCGCCTCGAGGGGCTGACCATCGGCGGCGGGCTGAACTGGCAGAGCGAGATCTACACCCTCGCGACGATCCCGGTTCCGGGCAACACCAGCGCGCCGGGAACCAACCCGCCGACCCTGAGGGTCAATGTCTCGCAAGGCTCGTACGTGCTGGCCAACCTGATGGCCCGCTACCGCTTCAACGAGAAGCTCAGCGCGACGCTCAACGTCGATAACCTGTTCGACGAGACCTACTATCGCCGCGTCGGCTTCTACAACGGCGGCTACTACGGCGAGCCGCGCAAGGTGACGCTGACCCTGCGGGCGGCGTTCTGACCATGAGCGTCGCGCAGACCGCGCCGCCGCCGGCGGCCAAGCGCAAGGGGCCGAAAGGCCCCACCCTGCGCCAGCGGCTGGACGTGGCCGCCAGAGCCGTGGCGGCCATTATCGTCGGCTACGTCTTCGCGGCGCTCTCGACCGCCGTGCTCGCCCGGCTGCTGCCGGGCGGGGCGGAGGAAGCGACCATCGCCGCCACCCTGCTGTCCTTCGCCGTCTACGCCGCCGTGGTCATCTGGGGCTTCGCCGACCCGAAGACCTGGCGCGTGTGGCTGGGCCTGGCCGTCGGTTGCGCCGCGCTGTGCGCCGTCCTGTGGATCTCGCTGATCGTGGAGCCGCGGATATGAACGGGTCGTTCCGCCAGTCGATGTCCTGGCTGCACACCTGGAGCGGCCTGCTGGTCGGCTGGGTGCTGCTGGCGATGTTCCTCACCGGAACCGCCACCTACTTCCGCCCCGAGATCACCCGCTGGATGGAGCCGGAAACGGGTATGCCGGCCGACTATCACATCGCCGCAGCCGGCGCGGCGGCGTACCTGTCGAAGGTCGCCCCGGACGCCAAGAGCTGGTCGATCACCCTGCCCGACGAACGGGAGGCGACCGCCAGCGTGTTCTGGCAGCCGCAACCCAAGCCGGGCGAGGAGGAAAAGCCGCGCCGCGGCGGCCGCAACCGCGACACCCAGGCGACCCTGGACGCGGCCACGGGCGAGGTGGTCAAGCCGCGCGAGACCCGCGGCGGCGAGTTCTTCTATCGCTTCCATTTCCAGATGCACTACCTGCCGGTCATCTGGGGCCGGTGGTTCGCCGGGCTCTGCGCGATGTTCATGCTGGTGGCGATCGTCTCCGGGGTGATCACCCACAAGCGCATCTTCAAGGACTTCTTCACGTTCCGGCCGACCAAGGCGGCCCAGCGCTCGTGGCTGGACGCGCACAACATGACCGCGGTCCTGGCGCTGCCGTTCCACGCGATGATCACCTACACCGGCCTCGTCACGCTGATGGCGCTGTACATGCCCTGGGGCGTGCTCGCGAACTACACCTCCGATGACGCCTACTTCAAAGCCGTGTTCCCGCGCGCCGAAGAGGTCGAGCGCACCGGCGTCGCCGCCCCGCTCGCCCCGCTGCCCAAGGTGCTCGACGAGGCCTCGAAGGCCTGGGGCGGCGGCCGCCCGTGGATCATCAACGTCAGCAATCCCGGCGACGCGGCGGCACGCATCGAGGTGACCCGCCACTCGGGCGACAATCTCTCGTATCGCGGCGGCTCGCTGACCTTCGACGCCAACGGCAAGCTGATGTCGCGCTCGCCCGAGCCGGGGCCGGCCAACGTGACCGGCGGGGCGATGTACGGCCTGCACATGGGCCGCTTCGCCGAGCCGGTGCTGCGCTGGGTCTACTTCCTGTGCAGCCTGGCCGGCTGCGCCATGGTCGCCACGGGCCTCGTCCTGTGGTCGGTCGCCCGCCGCCAGAAGCTGCCCGATCCCGAGCGCCCGCACTTCGGCTTCCGCCTGGTCGAGAAGCTAAACATCGGCACCATCGCCGGCGTGCCGGCCGGCATGGCCGCGATGCTGTGGGCCAACCGCCTCCTGCCGGTCGACATGGCCAACCGCTCGCCTTGGGAGGTGCACAGCATGTTCATCCTCTGGGGCGGGATGATCCTCTACGCCTGCCTGCGGCCCAGCAAGAAGGCCTGGATGGAGACCCTGGGCCTGGCCGCGTTCATGGTCGCGGCGTTGCCGATCGTCAGCGCCGTCACCACGCCGCAGCGCAACCTCTTCGCCAACGCCATGCGCGGCGACTGGGCGATGGTCGCCTTCGACCTGACCCTGGTGGCGCTGGGCGCCCTGCTGGCCTTCTGCGGCTGGAAAGCGGCCCGCTACAAGCCGGCGGCCAAGCCGAAGCGCAAGACGCCCGCTCCCGCCGTCGCCACGGAGGCCGCATGATCCACCTCGCCATGCTGCTCTTCGCCTATGCCGGCTTCGTCGGCATCTGCGCCTCGATGGCCAAGCACCAGCCCGAACTGCTGGGCGCCAAGCTCGAGCCGCTGCGCCAGCGCCAGGTGCGCTGGGGCGGGGCCGCGGGCCTGGCCGCCGCCTATGCCTGCGCGGTCTGGGCCGACGGCTGGAGGTTCGGCTCGGTCGAGTGGGTCGGGGCGATCTCGCTGGCCGCCCTCACCCTGACCCTGGTCGCGCCCTACCGCCCCCGGCAGGTCGCCCAGGCCGGCGCCGGCGCGGCCTTCGTCGGCGCGATGCTGGCGGCCAGCGCCCTGTTGCTGTCGATCAGGTAGGAGTACCCGCGCCGCGCCGCGCCCGACCTCGGCTGCCATGAGATGCTGGAGACCCTGCACGCGCATCCTGAGTTCGGCGATTCGTCGGCGAGCGGCGGATCACGCCGGCGAGGCGCCGGCCATCGGAGAGGAAGAGTTGGTGCGGGCGGTCGGGCTCGAACCGACACTCCTTTCGGAACCGGATTTTGAGTCCCCTCCGATTCCACCAATCTTTTGATTCTAATATATTTTATTTCCGCGTCAAGCGAGCTGTGTAACCGACTGTGTAACTCGTGCGGTACGGCGACATATGCGGCGGGGTCCAGCCGCTTCGATGCGGCAGCACTGTCACGGCTTCACCACCTGTGGCGGCGGATGGAGTCGAGCTCAGCCCAAGGCCGCCACCTCGGACGCAACGTCGATCGCCGCCCAGCCAATGGCGCCGAGGCCGGGGAGCACCGTCATGGCGATGCCGAAGGCGCGACCGCCCGCGCCATGCGGATAGCCGCGCAGGAAAGTCACCCGCCCGAGGCTGAAGAGCACGACGGTCGCAATAACGTAGGCTAGCGCCGCTTCGCCGCCGACCGTAGCGAGTGCGAGGATTGCGACGACCGTGATGAACGCCTGTTCGAGGGTGTTCTGGAGGAAGGCTCTTGGCACCGCTAGGCGAGGACTTGGCCGGCTGTAGGCGGAACCTGCATTGTCCTCCGCGGACTCAAACCGCACCTTGGCGACCATCCGCACGCCCAGCACGACCCAAAGCACGACTACGAGTCCGGCCCTGAGTGCGAAGGCCAGTCGCTCCACCAGGGGCTCGGGAAAGGTGAAGATCCTGGGCAGGCCCAGGCTAGCGATCACGAGGATCGGGGCGCAGACGGCTAAGGCCAGGAGCGACTGCTGAAGCACGGCTCGCTGCTCCTTCGGAAGGTCGACGTGCGGCGACACAAGGGGCTGTCTCACCTCGATGGCCTCCTAGGACGGGCCCAGAGCCGATAGGTGTCCCCGAAGGTCTCGGGATACTGCAGCTCGTACCGATGCAGACGCTCGAAATCGCGCAGGGCGGCCGTTCGCTGGTTCTCCGCAAGGTAACGCGCCTGATCGGCCGCATGGCCGAACTGCACGCCGAGGAACTCGAGCCCGGCACCGCCCAGCAATTCGCCGACCTGCAGCAGGGTGAAGCGATGCTCGTTCACGTGGAACAGTAGGTCCCGACAGTCCGAGAGCGTCCAGAAGTCGGAGGCCGGGCTCATCACGCCCTCCAGCTCCGGCGGCTCGCCGTCGAGCATCAGGTCCCGCCGCAACGCCCGTATGCCTTCGGCGTCATCCCGATAGCCGGACCGCGCGATGTGCGCTCGCGCCGCCACCACCGCTTGCCTGCCGATCTCGCTGTAGAGACCAACGAGAAGGAATCCTTCGGGCTTGAGCAACTCGGCGACAACCTGCAGCGCCTTGGCCGGATCGGCCATGTGGTGCAGCACTCCGAAGCTGTCGATTAGGTCGAAGCGCTCGCTGAGCGCTGGCAGGTCGAGGATGTCGGCCTGCAGGTGCTGGACCTCGGTCAGCTCGTATTCCCGGGCCTTGCGCATGGCGTAGCCGAGGCTCGTCGCACTGAGGTCGACGGCAAGGATCGAGGCGCCGCGGTAGATGTTCGCCACGCGCAGGGTTTCGAGGCCCGTGCCGCAGCCGGCCACAAGCACGCGCGGCCGCTCAAGGTCAGGAACCTCGCAGGCCGGCAAGTCCGGGACAGCGCTCTGCACCGCCGAGCGGAAGGCCAGCGGCTCGTCAAGGCTGCCGCGGGTCCAGCGGGGATAGGGATTCTGCTCGTACTGCGCCCGGACCGCGAGCGAGACGGCGTCGGTTGGAGACTTGAGAATCGGAAGGGCGGCGCGCAGCGCCGCCTCCTCGGCCGGCTCGGCTAGCTGTTCGCGCAGCAGGTCGGCAAGCGCCGGCAGGGGCCTGGCCCGGAGACGCGCGGCTAAGGGCGTCGACGCCAGCGGCCGATAGGCGGCCACGATCGCGACCCGCGCCGCGTCTCCAGCGTCCAGTTCGCCGTGGTCGAGGGCGGCGATCTGGGCGTCCACCCGCCGTTGCTCCTCCGCTTCGGCGAAGTGGGCGTACTCGTTGAGGAACGCCTGCCGGGCGAGCGCAACCGCGAGGCCGAGCTCCCCTTCGAGCGCCTCGGGTTCTCGGTCTGCAAGCACCAGAAGATCCGCCCGCAGTTGCACAAGCAGCAACTCGATCCCGACGTCCGGGATCGGCGCTGAGGCCAGGAGGCCTCGGAACAGCGGATCCGCCACCAGCCGAGTGGCGGCCGCGGCCTCGCGCTCCAGCGTCTTCGCCAACATCCGCGGGGCAACGGCGATCGATCCGAGGAGCCGATCGATCTCCGGATCCTGACGCAGGACGGCGATGGCCGCGGTCGCCAGGTTGCGGGGATTGACGTCAGTGCGATCGAACAGCTGGAGAAGGAGCGCGCGAAAGACGGGCGTCGCCGGAGCCACGCGCGTGTGCCGCAGCGCCCGGGCCAACCGCCGCCAAGCCCCGTCGTCGTCGGGGGCTGCCTCCACGGCCTGCGCGAGCGCGTCGAGCCCCCCAACACCTTGCCCGAGCTGCAGAAGCGCAAGGCCGAGGTTCGTGAGCAGGGCGGCTCGCAATGGATGGCCGAGCGACGTTGCACTCAGGCCCGCAGCGAAGAGGTCGGCGGCGCCGGCCGGATCGCTGACGCCGAGGCGCAACAGGCCATACCCGCTCAGCGCCGCGGCCAAGGCCGGTGCGATTCGAAGCGCCTTCTTGTAGTGAGCCTCGGCCTCGCCGCTTCGGCCGAGCCGCCGAAGCGTGTCCCCGGCGGCGGCGAAGGCCTCGGCGAAATCCGGCTTCAGCCGGCCGGCGCGTACGAACGCCGCGGCGGCAGCCTCGTAAGCTTGCGCGCGCCGGTGGGCCTCCCCCAGGTTGTACTGAATGAACGGATTTTTCGGCTGCCCTGTCGCCGCCCGCTCGAACCACGTGATGGCCTCCCCGGCGCGCCCCGTGTTCAACGCGACCGTGCCGAGCACATTCATGGCCGACGGGTCCCGAGGCTGCACGGCCAGGACCCTCTCTGCATAGCCCCGGGCGTCCGTCCAGCGACCGGCGTTGGCGTGCGCCACGGCCTGATGCAGATCTTTGACCGCCCGCGCCGGCAATCCCAGCGGCGCCCTGGGAGACAATGGCGTTGGACCGCGTCTCATCCCCGCACTCATGCCGCCGCCAAGAGGCGCGCCTCGCGCAGGTCCGTCCGCGCATGGCGGACGATCGACCAGGAGGATTGAAGGAAGAGGCCCGCGATGATCACGGCCACGACGAGGTCGGGCCAGGCCGTGCCGGTCCAGGCGACGAGGCCCGCGGCGATGACTACGGCGAGGTTGCCGAGCGCGTCGTTGCGCGAGAACAGCCAGACCGCCTTCGCGTTAGCATCGCCGCTCCGGTGCGGCACGAGCAGGAGCGCGGCGATCACGTTGGCGACCAGGGCGATCACGCCGAAGACCCCCATGATCTCGGCCTCCGGACGGTTGAGCACCAGCACCCGATAGGCCGTGTTGAGCAGGACGCCGGCGCCCAGCAGCCCTAGGAATACGCCCTGCATGAGGGCGGAGCGCGCGCGCCAAACGAGCGACCAGCCGATGGCCAGGAGGCCCAAGAAGGTGATGGTCCCGTCGCCCATGAAGTCCAATGCGTCGGCCTTAAGCGCCTGCGAGCCTGCCACAAAACCGGCGGCCATCTGGACCAGGCCATAGCCAGCGTTGATCAAAACGACGAGCCAGAGCGCCCGCTTGTAGGCCGGCGTAACATGACTGAGGTCCGGCAAATCGTCGTCGTCCGTAACCGCTTCTCGCAGCCGGTCGAGCCGATAGCCGAGCGACTCCACCGCCTGCTCGACCGTCGGCGCGCGGAGCGCCGGGTTGTCAAGCTTCAGCGTCATCAGCGACGTGGCGATGGAGACGCGTGCTTCCTCTACGCCGGGCAGCTTGCCGACCGCCTTCTCGATCTTGGCGGCGCAGTCGCCACAGTCCATGCCGGTGATCCGGTAGCGAACCACGTCTAGGGCGCTAGCGTCGGTCTTCGTCATCGTGGGCGACCTTGTTTCCAAGCCGACCCTAATTGCTCTAGCTGCTAGAGGATCAACCAGAAAAATGCGCGCCGGACCCACTCGCCTCCCACCGCCAAGCGCACACGCTGCCGGGCTTCTTTAGCCCTCGATCTGCCGCGTCGCCCTTGCGTGTCACGAAGAGACCTAGGTCTCGCCGAACTCGCACGCGTGAATCATGAAAGCGCCTCCCTGCACGTTCAGGCGCTTCGAACTATGCGAGCGTGATCACCGGCGCAAATCCGCCTCCCGGCGTCCGGAAGTTGGTCGTCTGGCCCTGATAGAGACGCGCGGCGGCGAGCATCGTCTCGCCGGCATAGGTGTAGAGGCGGACGTCCATCTTTCGGGGCTGCGGGTCACCGTCGACCTGGACGTGGCGCTCGCTGGGCGGCGCAAAGTCCTGAGCGATGTAGCCGCCCCGGACGATCGTCTCCCAGACGCCGCGCGTCAGCTTGTCGCCGCGATAGACCGCCTTCCCGGCATGGCCGTTCGCCGGCTTGAAGAACAGCGATTTTCGCCCCCGCCAAAGCGCGTCGGCGTTCTCGGGCGTCACCAGGCGCGCATCAGGTAGGCGAGCCAACGCGCGGCGGAGGCCCGTTGGAACACCCAGCTCTTCCAACCGCTGTGGGTCCGACAGTATCGTCAGGTTGCGCTTGTCAGCCAGCAGGGCGTGATTGCGCGGGTTGGGAGTCACGACCACGTCGCCGGTCGAATAGGCCTGCCGAAGGACGGCGTGTTCGGGCCGGCAAAACGAGAAGTCGACCAGGCGATTGTAGACCATGTCGATGGCCACGCCGCCCAGGCGCAGGCGCCCGCCTTCTAAGCGCAGGTCTCGGGGATCCGCGATCAGCGCCTCCACGCCGTGGCGCTCAAAGAAGGCCTGGGCCAGCAGGAACTCGGGATAGAGATACTGCTCCTCCGGCCGCTCATCGATGATGGCGACAACGCGCGAATGCCCTGCCCTTCCCTGCAGTCGCCACTCGGCCTCGAACATGCGCCAGGCGGCGGCCTCGAAATCCTCCAACGGCGTCGCCGCCGGCACGAGCGCCCGCACCTGAGGGCAGCAGGCGACCTGGGCCTGCGCCAGCAAGGCGTTCAGGAAGGCGCCTCCGGCGTTTGTGTTGACCTCGATGAGCTTGGGCCCCTCAGGGGTCAGGTGGAAGTCGTAGCCCATGAAGGCGCCGCGCGGCCCAGGGTCAGCCTTCGCGATCTCTGGCGCCCAGCCCAGCACGAGGTCCTGGAAGGCAGGCAACTCTGCGACCGCCTCGATGGCCGCCACGACGGCTTGCATCGCCGCCAGGTCGGCGGCCGACAGGAACACCGGGGCCTCGGAGAAGAGGTGCGGACGTGCGGCCTTCAGCACGTCGAGCGGGACGACGCCGCCCCCTGCCCGGTCGACAATCGACCAGACGTGGTCCGGATCCACGTCGATACAGAAGCAATCTCGGTTGAGCTGCTCTTCCTGAGTGAGCGGCCGCACTAGCTGGCCTTCCGCTCATGAGCCATGGCGATGGCGCCCAGTTCGTCGCCGACCGTCACCCGCCCCTCGGCCTTCCGCTCGCTATAGCGGTCGACCAGATAGTCGGAGCGGCCTCGGGTCAGCAGAGTGAACTTCACCAGTTCCTCCATCACGTCGACCACCCGATCGTAGTAGGCCGACGGCTTCATGCGGCCGGCCTCGTCGAACTCCTGATAGGCTTTGGCCACCGAGGACTGGTTCGGAATGGTGATCATTCGCATCCAGCGTCCCAGCAGGCGCAGCGTGTTCACGGCGTTGAACGACTGTGAGCCGCCGCTGACTTGCATGACCGCCAGCGTGCGTCCTTGCGTCGGGCGAACGCTGCCGACCTCCAGAGGAATCCAGTCGATCTGGGCCTTCATGATCCCGGTGACCGCGCCGTGGCGTTCGGGACTGCACCACACCTGGCCTTCCGACCAGAGGGACAGTGCGCGCAGTTCCTGCACCTTGGGGTGATCGGGCGACTCCGCGTCCGGCAGAGGCAAGCCGGTGGGATCGAAGATCTTCGTCTCTGCGCCAAGGCGCTCAAGGATGCGAGCGGCCTCCTCGGTCAGGAAGCGGCTGTAGGACCGTTCGCGCAGCGAGCCGTAGAGCAGCAGGATGCGCGGCGGGTGCGAGGAGACCTTCGGCGGCTCCAGCTTGGCGAGCGTCGGGGCGTCAAGGAACTGCGGCTCAAGGGCCGGAAAATCGGTCATCGGGTACTCAATTTTGCGAAGCAGCTAGCGCGAGCGTCATTGAACGGTCGCATATTTCATGTATGTTGGAAATATGGAAATGAAAGCCGCCGTCACCAGCCTCGCCGCGCTCGCCCACGAAAACCGCCTCGCCGCCTTCCGCCTGTTGGTTCAAGCCGGCCCGTCTGGTTTGGCGGCCGGAGAGCTGGCTCGCAGGCTTGAGATTTTGCCGAACACGCTTTCGGCGAGCCTCACCGTCCTGAGCCATGCCGGCTTGGTCGGCTCGCGCCGCGAAGGCCGCTCGATCATCTACACCGCCCACTACGACGCCATGAGCGCGCTGCTGGCCTTCCTGATGGAAGACTGCTGCGCCGGATCGCCGGAGATCTGCGCGCCCTTGGCCGACATGCTCAGCCGCAGCGCCTGCTGCGCGGACGACCTCGTCAAAGCCTAGGGAACGCGCCATGCTCCACCCCGAGAAGAAGCTGCCCTTCAACGTCCTCTTCCTCTGCACCGGCAATTCGGCGCGATCGATCCTCGCGGAATCGATCATGAACCGGGTCGGGGCGGGCAAGTTCAAAGCCTACTCCGCCGGCTCCATGCCGGCCGGCAAGGTCAATCCCTACGCCATCACGCTGCTGCAGAAGCTCAACTACCCGACCGACCAGTTGCGCTCGAAGCCCTGGGACGAGTTCGCCGCGCTCAACAACCCCGAGGCCCCCGAACTCGATTTCGTATTCACCGTCTGCGACAACGCCGCTGGCGAGGTCTGCCCGATCTGGCCGGGTCAGCCGATGAGCGCCCATTGGGGTCTGCCTGACCCCGCAGCGGTCGAGGGTAGCGAGGCCGAGAAGACCCTCGCCTTCGCCGACGCCTACCGGATGCTGAACAATCGCATCAGCATCTTCGTGAACCTGCCGATCACCTCGCTCGACAGCCTCTCGCTGCAGAAGCGCCTGGACGACATCGGCAAGACCCAGGGCGAGCCCGCCGGGACCGAATGACTTTGAGAGGATGACTGTGTCGCGTGAACAGACGGCGCCCGAAGCGCCGAAAGCCATGTCGCTTTTTGAGCGCTACCTGACCCTCTGGGTAGCGCTCTGCATCGTGCTCGGCATTGGTTTGGGCCACTTCTTTCAGCCTGCCTTCCAGCTGATTGGCTCGGCCGAGGTCGCCAAGGTCAATCTGCCGGTCGCCGTCCTGATCTGGCTGATGATCATTCCGATGCTGATGAAGGTCGACTTCGGCGCGATGCGCCAGGTCGGCCGCCATTGGCGCGGGATCGGGGTGACCCTGTTCATCAACTGGGCGGTGAAGCCGTTTTCGATGGCAGCCCTGGGCGCCTTCTTCATCGGCTATCTGTTCCGCCCCTACCTGCCGGCCGGCGAGATCAACAGTTACATCGCCGGGCTGATCCTACTCGCGGCTGCGCCTTGCACCGCGATGGTGTTCGTCTGGAGCAACCTGACGCGCGGCGAGCCGAACTTCACGCTCAGCCAGGTCGCGGTGAACGACGCCATCATGATCGTGGCTTTTGCTCCGATCGTCGGTCTGCTGCTGGGCATTTCCGCGATCACCGTGCCCTGGGAGACCCTGATGCTCTCCGTCGGGCTCTACATCGTCATTCCGGTGATCATCGCCCAGGTCGCCCGCAAGGCCCTGATGACCCGCGGCGAAGCTGCGCTGCAAGGCGCGCTCGCCACGCTCGGCCCGGTCTCGATCATCGCGCTCCTGGCGACGCTGGTCCTGCTGTTCGGCTTCCAGGGCCAGCAGATCATCGCCCAGCCGGCGATCATCGCCATGCTGGCCGTTCCGATCCTGATCCAGGTCTACTTCAACTCCGGGCTGGCCTATCTGCTTAACCGCGCTAGCGGTGAAGCCCACTGCGTCGCCGGGCCGTCGGCCCTGATCGGGGCCAGCAACTTCTTCGAGCTGGCGGTCGCCGCCGCCATCAGCCTGTTCGGCTTCACGTCGGGCGCGGCTTTGGCGACCGTCGTCGGCGTTCTGATCGAAGTCCCGGTCATGCTCTCGGTCGTCGCGATCGTGAACGCCAGCAAGGGTTGGTACGAGCGTGGCGGCGCCGTGCGCCGGGTGGCCGCCCGCGAACAGACCCCAACTCCGAAAGCCTCGCCGGTGAAGTCATGAGCTCATCCGAATTTCCGATCGCCATCTTCCACAATCCGGCCTGCGGCACCTCCCGCAACGCCCTGGCGATGATCCAGGCGGCCGGCTACGAGCCGGCCGTCGTCGAGTACCTCGAGGCCGGCTGGACCCGCGAACAGCTTGTCCATCTTCTGAGCGAGATGCACGCCGCACCGCGCGACATCCTGCGCGAGAAAGGCACGCCGGCCGCCGAACTTGGCCTCCTAGATCCCGATGTCAGCGACGATGCGCTGCTCGCGGCAATGGTCGAACACCCGATCCTGGTGAACCGGCCGATCGTCGTGACGCCGAAGGGCGTCAGGTTGTGCCGGCCTTCGGAAGCGGTTCTCGACCTGCTCGACCGCGCACCGGAGACTTTCACGAAAGAAGACGGCGAGGTCGTCCGCCTCTAAGTCGCGCGGAAGCTCCGCCCGCCAGTGACACTTCAGCCAATCGGGCGGATAATGTCCGTATGGCGCGACTTCTAATCGCCATCCTCGCCATTCTGGCCCTGGTGGCCAGCCCGATCACCGCCTCGGCGGCGACCATTGAGTGCGGCGTGGAGGCATCAAGGCCAAACGCCATGGCGTCCATGGATGAGCCTCCCGGCGAACAGCCGAGCGCCCCGATCACTCCCTGCTGCGACAAGGCGCTGAAGAACTGCGCCGCAACGTGCGCAAGCATCTGTGCCGGCGCGGTCGCAGTGCTGTCGGCGACGCCGAGTGGGGCGGCCCTAGCCGCTCAAGTGGCGCCTGAGCCTGGAAACGGTCCCGCCGTGCATCCCCATAGGCCTCCCGGCCCAGATCGGCCCCCGAAACTGTTGGCCTGAGGCCGACGACGAAATCGTCGGTTCCACCGCGCCTGCGCCGGCCGCTCGCGAGCGAGATCCGGCCCCAGCCCAGGCGCCGTCTCGCCGGGACGGCTCACCGCCCGGCGGATCCATCAATCTTGGGGAAGACCCATGACCATTCGCTTCACCATCACCGCCTTGGCGCTCAGCCTGCCGCTGGCGACCGGGGCCTGCGCCGTGTCCGGACAGTACGCCTATCGCACCGCGCCGCCATCCTCGAACCCACACGACTACTTCCGCACGGTGACCCGTGAACCGCTCGCGGCCGAAGGCGAAAAGGCCGACGCCGTCGCGGTCGAGCGGCCTCGCTGACGCACCTAGTCTGCGTCGATTCCGAGGGATCGGCGCAGGCGCCGCGTATTGCTCAATGACGGCCCGGTTGATCGTCCAGGCCGTCGCCGCCGAACTGTGACCTTGCGCAAACCGAAGCTCGGGCATACCCCTATCGCCTCATGTGGAACCTGATCCGCATCGTCGTCGCAGCGCTCGCCCTGGTCGGCTTCGTCGGCCAGACGACGGCGCGTGCTATGCCAATGATGGCGATGGTCGAGGCGGCTGCACCGGCTGACCACGTTGCAATGGCTGGGATGGACTGCGCCGATATGCCTGGCATGTCGCAAATGGCCGATGCGCCCAGGCCGGTCTCCAAGCCGACACCATGTAAGGGCGTCACGCTCGATTGCATTGGTAAGATGGGCTGCGCCACGGTGCCGCCGCCAGTTCCGGCGATTGCGAGCATCCCGCATACGTTCACCTACGAGGGCGTGCACTTCGCGCTCTCCGACCTAACGCGCGAGGGCGTGCTCGCCCCCTTGCTCTTCCATCCTCCTAGACCGCTGGCCTGACGCGCTGGCGTCAGCGTCTGCAGGAGCTCTCAACGAGCGACCGCGGACGCGCGCATGACGCCGCTCAATCAGATCAGCCCGTCCGTCGGACGGGCGCCATCGGCATGGAGAAGGATCATGACCTTCCGAACACTCACTGCGATCAGCGCTGCGGCGCTGACGCTCGGCCTGTCAGCCGCGGCCCATGCGGCCGCCGCTGAGCCGCAGGGCGACTACCGCCTGCGGGTCGCCCCGCCGTCCTCGAACCCGCACGACTACTTCCGCACAGTCGAAAAGGTCCCAGGCTCGCCCGCTGCGGGTGACCAGGCACGGGCGGCGGATTGCGACTGCCCGATGATGAAGAGCGACGCGGCCATGCGCGACATGTGCATGAGCATGGGCCGCCACAGCCCGCAGCCGAAGGGCTAGCCGACTGCCAATCCCCGCGCCGTCTATCCCCTGGCGCGGGGATGCAGGGGCGCCGGCGGTGATCAACCGTCGGCGCTACCGGCCCTCGTTTCATCATGATCACGACCGGAACTCCGATGCGTCTTGTCTTGACCCTGGCCTGCGCGGCGTTAGGCGGCGCGGCCCAGGCTGCGCCACTAACCTTCGATGCCGCGCTCAGGCTCGCCGACACCTCAGCGCCAAGCCTCTTGAGCAAGGACGCCGATGTCGCCGCGGCGCGCTCCGCAGCCGTATCCGCTGGCCGCCTACCCGACCCGAAGCTCGCCGTGGGTCTCGGCAACTTCCCGATCTCAGGACCTCCAGCGGGGACCTTCGACCGCGACAGCATGACCATGGCCACGGTCGGTGTGAGCCAGGACATGCCCAGCTCCGCCAAACGCCGCGCGGACCGTGAACGCGCCACCGCAGACATAGAGGCAGCCGAGGCCGGCGCACGGGTCGAGGCGCGGGCGGTCCGTCTTGCGGCCTCCCTGGCCTGGATCGACCTCTTCTACGCCAGGAAGCGGCTCGCGGCGTTGGATGAGGTGGAGCGCGCCCTCACGCCCCTGCGCGCCAGCGCGCCGTCGCAACTGGCGTCCGGATCGACGCGGCTCGCCCAAGCCCTCGAGCCAGACCAACTCAGCGCCGCCCTCGACGATCGGCGCGCCGAACTGGTCGCCGCGGTTGGCAGGGCCCGGGCTGAACTCGTTCGTTGGACTGGCGAGGCCGATGCTGATGTGGCTGGCCCCCCGCCGAACTTCCAAGTCGATCCGGCCAATTTGCGCGCCGGCCTCGAGAGGCTGCCCGCGCTCCGGGCCTATGACGCCGCCGGCCGCCAAGCCGACGCCGATGTCTCGGCCGCAAAGGCGGAGAAGCGGCCGGATTGGAGCTGGGATCTCACCTACCAGCACCGCGACCCGATGTATGGCGACATGGTCTCGCTTGGTGCGTCGGTCAGCCTGCCGCTGTTCGCCGCCAAACGACAGGACCCGATGGTCGCCGCTCGCGCCTCCAGCGCCACCCGCGTCCGCTACGAACGGGAGGCGGCGCGCCGGGCGCTGGCCGCAGCGCTGGAGGCCGACCTCGCCGACCACGCCATGCATCACGACCGTCTCATGCGCGGCCGCACGACCCTGGAGCCGCTGGCCGCCCGCCGCGCCGACCTGGAGACGGCGAGCTATGCCGCCGGCACGGCGGGGCTGTCGGACGTACTGGGCGCGCTGGTCGCCCTCGCCGAAGCCAAGATCGACATTCTCGACCGCGAGGCCGCCGTCCAGCGCGACGCGGTCCGCATCGTCCAGACCTACGGAAGCGACGCCCAATGATCGCCCTCTCCCGCACTCAGCTCGCCGCCGCCGCGGCCGTGGTCGCCCTCGCCGCCGGCGGGCTCGGTTATGGCTTGGCTCACTTGCAGAGGCTCCCAGCCCCATCGGCCGGCACGCCCGGATCGGAGGGGCGCAAGATCCTCTACTGGTACGATCCGATGGTCCCAATGGAGCGCTATCCGGGGCCCGGCAAGTCGTCCATGAATATGGACCTGATCCCCAAGTACGCCGACGAGACCGAAGCGGGCGGCGGCGTGCGGATCGACCCAGCGGCGGCGCAGAACCTCGGCGTGAGGTTGGCCCGGGTCGAGCGCAGCGCGTTCGCCCAGAGCGTCGAGGCGACAGGCGTCCTCGACTTCAACCAGCGCAGCGTCGCCATCGTCCAGGCCAGGGCCGACGGTTTTGTGCAACGGGTCCATGCCCGCGCGCCTGGCGATGTCATCGCCGCCGGAGCGCCGATCGCCGACCTGCTCGTGCCGTCCTGGAGCGGCGCCCAGGCCGAGTACCTCGCGGTGCGAAAGTCTGGCGACGCGAGGCTGGAGGCTGCCGCCCGCCAGCGACTGGCGCTGCTGGGTATGCCGGATCCGCTGATCGACCAGGTCGCTCGCACCGGTCGCCCCCGCAACGTCATCACGGTCAGCGCCCCGATCGGCGGCGCACTCCAGACCCTGGACGTGCGCCAAGGCATGACCGTCAGCGCGGGGCAGACCCTTGCGCAGGTGTCGGGCCTCTCAAGCGTCTGGCTCAACGCGGCGGTCCCGGAGGCCCAGACCAATCAGATCAAGATCGGCCAGGCCGTCACGGCAACTCTCGCTGCATTCCCCGGCGAGACCTTTAGCGGCCGGATCGCAGCCATCCTGCCGGCCGCCCAGGCGGAGAGCCGGACGCTCACCGTTCGGGCGGAGCTGCCTAATCCTAGCGGACGACTGCGGCCTGGGATGTTCGCCACGGTCCATCTCGGCGGCGAGGCGCAGACGGCCTTGTCCGTGCCGTCCGAGGCGGTGATCCGCACTGGCAAGCGCAGCCTCGTCATGGTGGCCGGCGAGCAAGGCCGGTACGCGCCGGTGGAGGTTCGGGTCGGCCGCGAGAGCGGCGAGCGCACCGAAATCCTGGCCGGCCTCAGCGAAGGCCAGCAGGTCGTTGCTTCCGGCCAATTCCTGATCGATTCCGAAGCGAGCCTCGCCGGGCTGCAGGCGCGGCCGCTCGCGACCGGTGCGGGTACGCCGACCACGGCGCCGGGCGCGCTCCATGAGACGCGGGGTCGGATCGAGGCTCTGTCGGCCGAATCCATCACCCTCAGTCATGAGCCCGTGCCCGCGGTTGGCTGGCCCGCCATGACCATGACCTTCAAGCTGGAGCCGGCCGCCCTGGCCAAGGGCCTGAAGGTCGGCGACCAGGTGGCGTTCGGCTTCGAGCAGCGGCCGGATGGAGCCGTCGTGCGTCGTATCGCCCGGATGGGGGCGGCGCGATGATCGCCGCCCTGATCCGCTGGTCGGTCCGCAATCGTTTCTTCGTTCTGCTCGCCGCCGTGGCGCTTATCGCGGCCGGCGCGCTCGCGGCGCGCACGACACCAGTCGACGCCCTGCCCGACCTATCCGACGTGCAGGTGATCATCCGCACCCCCTATCCCGGCCAGGCGCCGCAGATCGTCGAGAACCAAGTCACCTATCCGCTGACCACTACGATGCTCTCGGTACCGGGCGCCAGGACCGTCCGCGGCTACTCGTTCTTCGGCGACAGCTTCGTCTATGTGATCTTCGAGGACGGGACCGACCTCTACTGGGCCCGCTCGCGGGTGCTGGAGTACCTGAACCAGGTCCAGGCCCGCTTGCCGGAAGCGGCCAAGCCGGCGCTGGGGCCGGACGCCACCGGGGTCGGCTGGGTCTACGAATACGCCCTGGTCGACCGCACCGGCCGCCATGACCTGTCGGAGTTGCGGTCCCTGCAGGACTGGTTCCTGCGCTATGAGCTGAAGAGCCTGCCGGGCGTGGCGGAGGTCGCCAGCATCGGCGGCATGGTCAAGCAGTACCAGGTCGTGCTCGACCCGGTGAAGCTCGCCGCCTACGGCATCACCCACCGCCAGGCCGTAGAGGCGATACAGCGGGCCAACAGCGAGACCGGCGGCTCGGTGCTGGAGCTGGCCGAGGCCGAGTACATGGTCCGCGCCTCCGGCTATCTCACCAGCCTCGACGACTTCCGGGCCATTCCGCTGAAGACCGCCGCCGGGGGCGTGCCGGTGCGGCTGGGCGACGTGGCCATCGTCCAGCTCGGTCCGGAGATGCGCCGCGGCCTGGCCGAACTGAACGGCCAGGGCGAGGTCGCCGGCGGCGTGGTGATCCTGCGTTCGGGCAAGAACGCGCGGGAGACCATCGCCGCCGTGAAGGCCAAGTTCGCGGACCTGAAGAAGAGTCTGCCGCCCGGCGTCGAGGTTGTGACCACCTATGACCGATCCCAGCTCATCGACCGGGCGATCGCCAATCTGCGCGAGAAGCTGGTCGAGGAGTTCGTGGTCGTCGCCTTGGTCTGCGCAATCTTCCTTTGGCACGCGCGATCGGCGCTGGTGGCGATCCTGACCCTGCCGCTGGGCGTGCTGTTCGCGCTGATCGTCATGCGCGCCCAGGGCGTCAACGCCAACATCATGTCGCTGGGCGGCATCGCCATCGCCATCGGGGCTATGGTCGACGCCGCCGTGGTGATGATCGAGAACGCCCACAAGAAGATCGAGCGCTGGGAGGAGGAACACCCCGGCCAGCCGCTCGAGGGCGAAACCCGTTGGCGGGTCATCACCGACGCCGCGGCCGAGGTCGGCCCGGCCCTGTTCTTCAGCCTAGTGATCATCACCCTCTCGTTCGTGCCGGTCTTCACGCTCCAGGGGCAGGAAGGCCGCCTCTTCTCGCCGCTGGCCTTCACGAAGACCTACGCCATGGCTGGAGCAGCGATCCTGTCGGTGACCGTGGTCCCGGTGCTGATGGGCTACCTGATCCGCGGCCGCATCCCGCGCGAAAGCGACAACGCCCTGAACCGGTGGCTGACCGCCGCCTACAAGCCGGCCCTGGACTGGGTGATGGACCGTCCGCGGACCACCCTGATCATCGCTGCATTGGTCTTCGCCACCACGGCCTGGCCGCTCAGCCGGCTTGGCGGCGAGTTCATTCCGGCCATGGACGAGGGCGACCTGCTCTACATGCCCTCGGCCCTGCCCGGGCTCTCGGCGCAAAAGGCCGGCGAGCTGCTGCAGCAGACCGACCGGCTGATCAAGACCGTGCCGGAGGTGAAGACCGTATTCGGCAAGGCCGGCCGCGCCGAGAGCGCCACCGACCCCGCGCCGCTGGAGATGTTCGAGACCACCATCCAGTTCAAGCCGCGCAGCGAGTGGCGGCCCGGCATGACGCCCGACAAGCTGGTCGAAGAGCTGGACCGTGCGGTGAAGGTCCCGGGCCTGGCCAATGTCTGGGTTCCGCCGATCCGCAACCGCATCGACATGCTGGCGACCGGCATCAAGAGCCCGATCGGGGTGAAGGTCTCGGGCGCTAACCTCGCCGAGCTCGACCGCATCGCCCGCGAGGTGGAGACGACCGCCAAGAGTGTTCCCGGCGTCAGCTCGGCCCTGGCCGAACGGCTGACCGGCGGGCGCTATGTCGATGTCGACATCGACCGCGCCGCCGCGGCCCGCTTCGGGCTCAACATCGCCGACGTACAGGAGATCGTCGCCGGCGCCATCGGCGGCGAGACTGTCGGCCAGACCGTCGAGGGCCTAGCCCGCTATCCGATCAATGTCCGCTATCCGCGCGAGAGCCGCGACAGCCTGGAGGGGCTGCGCAACCTACCGGTCCTCACTCCGGCCGGGCAGCAGATCACGCTCGGGACGGTGGCAAGGATCGAAATCGCCGACGGACCGCCGATGCTCAAGACCGAGAACGGCCGGCTCTCGACCTGGGTCTATATCGATGTGCGAGACCGCGACCTGACCTCCGTCGTCGCCGACCTGCGGGACGCCGTCGCCAAGGACGTGAAGCTCTCGCCCGGCGTCTCAATCGCCTATTCGGGCCAGTTCGAATATCTGCAGCGGGCGGTCGAACGGCTGAAGCTTGTCGTGCCGGCGACGCTCCTGATCATCTTCGTCCTGCTCTATGTGATCTTCCGGCGCTTCGACGAGGCGGCCCTGATCATGGCGACCCTGCCCTTCGCGCTCACAGGCGGCATTTGGGCGCTCTATCTGCTCGGCTATCACCAGTCGGTGGCTACAGGCGTGGGCCTCATCGCGCTCGCCGGCGTCGCCGCCGAGTTCGGCGTCGTGATGCTGATCTATCTGAAGGATGCGCTGAAAGACCGGGGCGAGCATCCCTCCCCTGACCAGGTCAAAGCCGCCGTCCGCGAAGGGGCCCTGCTGCGGGTACGCCCCAAGGCCATGACCGTGGCGGTGATCCTCGCCGGCCTCGCCCCGATCTTGATCGGGCATGGCGCCGGCTCAGAGGTCATGAGCCGGATCGCCGCCCCGATGATCGGTGGCATGCTCACCGCCCCTTTGCTCTCCATGCTGGTCATCCCGGCCGGCTATCTGCTGCTCCGCCGCAGATCCTCGCACACGCCCTTCCCACCCGCTTCCAGACAAGGAGATATCCGATGAAGCGCACCACCCTGACTGTCATGGGCCTCGGCCTGACCCTCGCGCTGGCGGCCTGCGGCCAACCGGCCGAACAGAAGGCCGCGGAAGCTCCTGCTGCCCCCGCTCCGGCAATGCCGGCTGGAGACAATATGGCCAGCATGGCGTCCGATGCAGCAGCCGCCAAATCTGTGAAGGCGAAGGGCGTCGTCACAGCCGTCGACGTTGCGGCCGGCACGATCACGCTCGACCACGAGGAGATCCCTGAGGTGAGCTGGCCGGCAATGACCATGGGCTTCAAGGCCACGCCAGAACTGGCTCAGTCCGTGAAGGTCGGAGACAAGGTCGCCTTCGACCTGACCGTCAAGGATGGAGCCGGCGAGATCACCGCGATCCAGAAGCAGTAAGCTCAGCGTGGGCGACGAAAGTCGCCCACCACTCAGCCGCGCTGTGAGCACCAGCGTTCGCGCAACGCCCGGCGACCATTCTGGACGCACGGCCGCCCTACAACGCGACCGAAGCGAAATGGAGCAATCGCCCGTGTCCGGCCTCCCTTACGACGAGGCACGTACGGACGCGGTTCGGCTGTTTCGAATGAAACCGAACACCATCACCAGAAGTGTTGCAAATTGGGCGGCGACACCTTGCCAGGTCGGATAGAGGCCGAGGATCTCGATCCGCGGCAGTCCTGCGATAGGCCGAATTCCCAAAAGCCCGGCCTCCTGAAGCCCGGCCACGCCCTTGCCCGCGAGGATCACCGCGAGGATGGCGATGAGAATTGAGCTGAAGGCGAAGAACTGGGTGATGGGGAGCTTGCGGCTGTAGCGCAAGAGCGCCCAACCGACCACCGCCAGCACGACCGCGCCGGAGGCGGCGCCAGCCAGCATCGCCATATGTCCACCCTGGCTCCAGAGCGCGGCGTAGAAGAGGATGGTTTCGAAGACCTCCCGGTAAACGACCAGGAAGGCCAAGGCGAAAAGGAACCAGGCCGACTTTCGCGACAGGGCCTTGGAGAGCTTATCGCGGATGTAGCGTTGCCAGACATCAGCGCGGCTCTTGCCGTGCATCCAGATTCCGACCGAAACCAGCACTACAGCGGCGATGATCGAGCCGAAGCCCTCCATCAGCTCGCGGCTCGCGCCGCTGATCGAGATCAGATAGGTAGCGGCCGCCCAGGTCAGTACCCCGGCGCCCAGGGCCGCGCTCCAGCCGCCATGCACATAGGGCAGGACATCGGCCCGCCCAGCCTTGCGCAAAAAGGCGACCATCGCCACTACCACCAGCAGCGCTTCTAGGCCCTCGCGCAGCAAGATCGTGAAGGCGCCCAGGAATGCAGAGGCCTGACTGGCCTTCTCGGGCGCAAGGGCGCGCTCGGCGGCGTCCATGTAGGCGGCGAGCTGTTCGGCCTGGCCTTGCACCGCAGCCACGGGCTGACCGGCTGCTATCGCTGATCGATAGGCGCCCATACCGCTCTCTATCCGGCTCATCAGCGCCGGATCGCGCGCCTTGAGAAGCGGCTCGACCGGCTCGAAGCCGTCGAGATAGGCCGACAGCGCCAAGTCAGTCGCCCGTCGCGGGTCGCCCCCCGCATAGGCCGTGGCGCTCTCTGCAAGCCGCGCCCTCGCCAGATCAAGATTGGGGCCCTGTCCCGAGAGCGCCTTCGGCGTCTTACGAAGGTAGGCGGTGAGCGCCTGCGCCTTTTCGGGGCCGAAGTCGGCGGCCAGGGCCTGCGGCGTCGTCTGGGTCAGCGCCGCAAGGGTGCTGAACCGAGCGCGGACTTCCGCATCTTGGCGCCAGAGCCGCTCGCCAGCCTTGGTCTGAGCGTCTTCATAGGCGAGGCCTCCGACGTAGAACGCGAGCGCCCAGCGGTCCGATTCTGAGAGATGTGCGTAGCTGGCCATGGCCGTGCCGTCCAAGCCCTGCCCGATGACCTGATAGAGACCGAAGAGGCTCCGCTGCTGCGCTCGCGCCAAGTCGGTGAACGCGATCGGGGGCGGGTCGAGTCCTTCGGCGTTCGGCCCGTCGCCGGCGCCGTTGGCGCCGTGGCAGGCCGCGCACTGCTCGGCGTAGAGACGCGCGGCGCGGTTCAGGTCCGGAACCATGCGCGGAGCCAGAGGCGTTGGATAGGCGGCCAGCAGCGCGCTCGCCAAGTTGTGGGCGTCACGGCTCACTTGGGCCGGTGGAGCCTTGGCCAGAACCGCCGCCTCCAGCGCAGCGGCGTCACGTACGAGCTGCGGGCGAGCCGGAGTCGCCGGCAAGGTGGCAAGGCGCGCGCGGACCGCCCCGGCGAACTCCACCATCTCCGCATACTCGGCTGGGCTAATGACCTGCCCGTTGTCGACGGCGCCGGCGTAGTCGACCGCGACATAGTCCAGCAGTCGCCACGCGGTCTGCGCCGAACTGCTCTCCTGCGCCATGGCCGGCAACACGAGGAATGACAGGGCCGCAACGACAGCGGCGACGAAGTTGGACAGGATGCGCATGGAGAACCTGATGCTATCAATTCTCCTTATCAGGGCATTGCGCCGCTTGGCGAGCCACGACCTCAAGCCTGCCAGTGACGACGGCCGCTTGATCCTCTAGCGACTTGAGGATGTACCGTCGCGCGATCGTGTATCGGAGGAGAGGTCAATGATCACGGTTCGGCGAGAGGTAGCCTCCACCAGATCGGGAGGCGCATCGTGAGCACAGCTCTGACCCTGCGCGTCGACGGGATGGACTGTGGCGCCTGCGCGACGAAAATCGAGAACGCGCTCAAGCGAGTCCCGGGCGTCAGCGATATCGACGTGAACTACAGCCTGCAGCGGCTGACGCTCGCCTATGACGCCGATCGCACGTCGCCGATCGTCATTCGGGAACGCATTCGCGGACTGGGCTACACGCCGAGCGACGATGGCGGACCCATCTCCGAAGTTGGCGCGCCCAGCGACGAAATCTGGTGGCGATCGCGCAAGGCGCAATTGGCGCTGGCCTCGGGCCTGGCGTTGGCTGTTGCCTTCGTGATCGCGCGCTTGGCGCCGGAATGGACCACATGGGTCTACGCGATCGCGACCCTGGTGGGCCTAGTGCCCATCGCCCGACGCGCGATCGCCGGCGCGGTGTCCGGCACGCCGTTCAGCATTGAAACCCTGATGTCGGTGGCCGCCGCCGGCGCGATCGCCATCGGCGAGGCTGAGGAAGCGGCGGTCGTCGTCTTTCTCTTCACGGTCGGCGAACTGTTGGAGGGAGTGGCTGCGTCGAAGGCCCGAGCGGGTATTCGCGCTCTTGTCGATCTCGTCCCCCGCTCGGCCTTGCGCGAGCGCGACGGCGTCATTGAACAGGTCGCCGCCGCCGAGTTGGCGGTCGGGGATATCGTGGTGATCCGCCCCGGCGATCGCGCGCCGTCTGACGGCGAAGTGATCAGCGGGACCTCGGAGGTCAACCAAGCCCCCGTTACGGGGGAGTCCGTCCCGGTGACGAAGGAACCGGGAGCAGAAATCTATGCCGGGAGCATCAACGGCAACGGCCAACTGCGGGTCGCCATCACCAAGGCCGCCGCCGACAACACGATCGCGCGGATCATCCATCTGGTCGAGGAGGCCCAAGGCGCCCGCGCGCCGATGGCCCGTTTCATCGACCGCTTCAGCGCCTGGTACACGCCCGCCGCGATGGCGGTCGCCGCCCTGATCATCGTGCTGCCCCCCCTCCTCTTGGGCGCGGAATGGCATACGTGGATCTACCGTGGCCTGGCGGTTCTGCTCATCGCCTGTCCTTGTGCACTGGTTATCTCGACCCCAGCGGCGATTGCGTCCGGCCTCGCCGCGGGTGCGCGCAAGGGTCTGCTCGTGAAAGGCGGCGCGGCCCTGGAAACGCTCGGCAAGGTCGCCACGGTGGCCTTCGACAAGACCGGCACGTTGACCCTCGGCCGCCCCCAGGTCAGCGACATTGTCGCTTTCGAGGGCGAGCCAAGCGATTTGCTAGCTAAAGCCGCAGCCGTCGAGAAGGGGTCGAGCCATCCCCTTGGCTTAGCGATCATCGCCCGCGCCGAAGCCGATGGTCTGACGCTGCCTATCGCCTATGGCGTGACCGCCACACCGGGCAAAGCGGTCACCGGCCGCCTGAAGAGCGGTTTTGTTTCGGTCGGCTCGCCACGCTTCGCCGCCGAGCAGGCGCAGTTGAGCGCCGAGCAGGTCGCACGCCTGCAGGCGCTTGAGAGCGAAGGCAAGACCGTGGTTGTGGTGCTGGAATCCAAACGCGCGCTCGGCGCCCTGGCTCTGCGCGACGAACCCCGCCCCGACGCCGTCCAAGGACTGGCGCAACTGCGCGCGATGGGCCTGCGCACGGTGATGCTGACCGGCGACAATGCCCGCGCCGCTCGAGCGATCGGCGAGGCGCTGCAGATCGAGGCCGAAGCGGAGCTGCTGCCCGACGTCAAGCTATCGCGTATCCAGGACCTGCGTGCGCACGGTCCCATCGCCATGATCGGCGACGGCATCAATGACGCGCCGGCGCTCGCCGCGGCCTCGGTCGGCGTTTCCATGGGGGGCGGAACCGACGTCGCCTTGGAGACCGCCGACGCGGCCCTCCTCAACGACAAGGTGACTGGCGTCGCAGATCTGGTGCGCCTGTCGCGCGGCACGCTGCGTAACATTTGGCAGAATGTCGCCATCGCGCTCGGTCTTAAGGCGGTCTTCCTCGCAACGACCCTGATGGGAACCACGCCGCTCTGGATGGCGATCCTTGCCGACACGGGCGCAACCGCCCTCGTGACTGCCAACGCCCTGCGCCTGCTGCGCTTCGAACGCAGCCGCTCGTCAGACCTCTAGATGGGCGGCCTCTGGTCCGGCGCGTTCGAGGCGGGCGATCACTGGGCGATCTGGCGCGGAGCGGTCGGCGACAGCCGCCTCCACCGGCACCTGGCGGCGCAGGCAGTGGTCGCCCCGGCGCCCGTGACGGTGATCGACGCGGCCGGGCAGCGAGCGATCGGGCGTGTCATCCTCATCGATCCGCTGGTTCCGCATCGGCTGGAGCCGGCGGCCGAAGCCGAGATCGTGTTTATCGAACCGACCCTCGCCTCGCTGCCGCTGCAGTTCGCCCGGTCGTGGTCGGCCGCCGCCTCCCCCCCTCCGGTTATCGTCGCACGAGCCTTCGCTGGGCATGACGCATGGACCTGGGCGCGCGTTCTAGACACCCCGCTCCCACCGCGGCCGACCCTGACGCGACTTCAGCCGGCCCTGGCGGAAATCGACCGCCTGCTGCCCCTAGGCGCAGTCCCGCTTGAGGCGGCTGCAGCGAAGACGGGGCTGTCGGCGGAGCGCTTCCGACACCTCTTCGTGGACGCCATGGGCCTGCCGTTTCGGCGATATGTGCTTTGGCGGCGGATCGGCTGGGCTGCCCAGGCCCTCAAGGCGGGCGACGACGCGACCACGGCCGCGCACGGTGCGGGCTTCGCCGACGCAGCGCATTTTTCCCGAACCCTGCGGGCGATGTTCGGCATCGCGCCCAGCGCCTTGCGGCTACCCAGGCCGCCGGCCCGACGCAGCCGCTATGTTCATGCGGGTTCGTCAGGCGAGGCCTAGGCGATATCGACATTCAGGATTCTCACGATGTGAGATGTCTGATTCATAGGGCTCGGTTCGATGGACGGAGCCCTATTGATGTCGGTGAAG
>NZ_JACIDK010000008.1 GCF_014196295.1 Phenylobacterium haematophilum | reverse complement strand
GAACCGTCCAGCGCCACCCGCTTGGCGGTGATCTGACCGGCGACGCCTTCCAGCTGCTTGGAAACCCCGGCGTCGAGGAAGAACACCTTCGCGCCGGAGTCGCCCAACATCATCACCAGGCTCTCAGGCGTCGACGACGGCGCCAGCGGCGCCACGATCGCCCCGGCCCGCAGGATCCCGAAGAAGGTCGCGCCGTACTCGGCGCTGGTCGTCGCGCAGATCGCCGCCACGTCCGCCTTCCCCACCCCGTCGCGCTGCAGCGCCACGGCGATCCGGTCCATCAGCTCGTCCGTCTCGACGTAGGAGATCGTCCGCTTCGCATCCACCAGCGCCGCCTTGCCGCCCTGCTCCGCCGCCTGCGCGCGGATCACGTCGGCGAGTGTTGCGAAATCACGATCCAAAATCTCAGCGACTGACATGAAAATCCTACCGTGCGTTCAAATTTGCCGATTGATAGGCACGATATATGCCACATGAAAAGTGGCAATTCGTCAAAAATTCTTGGATTGGACAAGGCGCGGCGACAAAAGCCGCTCGTCACACTCAAGGAGAAACGGCATGACAGGAAGACTTCAAGGCAAGGTCGCGGTGATCACCGGGGGCACCAGCGGCATCGGCGAGGCCAGCGTCGAGCTGTTCGTGGCCGAGGGCGCCAAGGTCGTCATCGCTGCACGCAACGCCGACAAGGGCGCGGAGATGGCCGCCCGCCTCGGCGCGACCTTCGTCCAGGCCGACGTCCGCCGCGAGGCGGACATCGCCAGCGCCATCCAGGCCGCAGTCGACACCTACGGGCGGCTCGACTGCCTGTTCAACAACGCCGGCGGCCCGACCGAGGGCGACGTCGAAACCGTGACGCCCAAGCATTTCAGCTACGCGATGGACTTGCTGGTCGGCAGCGTGGTGTTCGGCATCAAGCACGCCGCGCCGATCATGCGGGCCCAGGGGCGCGGCGCGATCATCAACAACTCCAGCGTCGCCGCAGCCCGCACCCACATGGGCGGCTACCTCTACTCAATGGCCAAGGCCGCGGTTGTCCAGGCCACCAAGCTGGCCGGCATGGAACTCGGCCAGTACGGGATCAGCGTCAATTCCATCGCGCCGGGCGCGATCGCCACCCCGATCTTCTTCGGCGGCTCGGCCGTCGCCTCGCAGATGGAGGCCGGCGCCGGCGACGCCAAGCTCGCCAAGCTGACCCGCAACCTCTCCAAGGCCACCCCGCTGCGCCGCGCCGGCCTGCCGCACGACATCGCCACGGCCGCGCTGTTCCTGGCCAGCGACGAGGGCGCCTACATCAACTGCCACGACCTGGTCGTGGACGGCGGCATGACCGCCGGCGGCCGCACCAACTACGAGTGACCAGCCCCGCGCCGCGCCCCTGCGGGTGCGGCGCGGACGCATCACGAACACACAAACTCAGCAGCAAGTAGGATCCTTTCGCCTTTCATGGCTTGTCACTACCGTTTTTTTGAGTCTGTAGTATGCATACTTTCAAGGCGACCGGCGTTCATCGAGTCGCCGTAGCACTATTGACCAAGGGACCGCCGCGCGCGGCCCGCGACGGGGGGAAACATGAACCTGCAACGGCTTTTGCTCGCCACCACCGCCATGGGCGTGGCGTTTGTTCCGCACGCGGCGAGCGCGCAGTCGGATGCCCGCGACGGCGGCTATGTGATCGAAGAGCTCGTCGTCACCGCCCAGCGCCATGAGGCCGAGATCGAGAGCGCGCCGGTCTCCGTCACCACCTTCGGCGCCGAAGAGCGCAACCTGATCGGCGCTAACTCCGTGCGCGACATGGTGAACCTGACCCCCGGCGTCTACATTTCCGACACCGGCGTCAACATGCGCGGCATCGGCCGCCAGAACGCCACCACGGCGCTCGGCTCAGAGAACGCCATCGCCTACTACGTGAACGGCTTCTACAACGTCGACTTCAACACCGTCGGCGAGAGCACCCTGTTCGGCGGCAACGTGCAGTTCCTGCGTGGGCCGCAGGGCACCGCCTGGGGGCGTGACTCCATCGGCGGCGCCGCCAACCTGCTGAGCCGCCGCCCCACCGAAACCTTCATGGGCGAGGCCCTGGTCGGCTACGGCCGCTACAACTGGAGCACGCTCGGCGTGACCGTGGCGGGCCCGATCAACGACAAGTACCGCGCCCGGATCGGGGTGCAGGCGATCAACCAGGGCGACTCCGCCTCGAAGAACATCGCGCCCTACAAGGCCGGCTACGACGTCGACAACTTCTACGCCGAGTTCCAGCTCGAGGGCGACGTCACCGAGGACCTGCACTTCCTGCTGCGCTCGACGACCTTCAGCTACAACAACACCCCGGCCGAGACCGCGCCTGGCCGCTACAATACCGTCGGTTTCATGGGAGCCCTGGCTCCCAACCCGACGTACCAGTACCAAATCGCCTCGCCGTCGAACGAGCCCCGCCGCATCAACATCGATCAGCGCGGCGTCGACAAGCTGACCGGCAACCAGGTCCACATCCTCAACGCCGACTGGAACCTCGGCCCGGCGACGCTCTACTACGTCGGGGGCATCGCCCAATACAAAGCCAAGGGTTACAGCGACTTCGACAACACCTCGCGCGGCTCGTACGTAGCCGGCTCGCAGCCCGGCCAGGTGACCGGCACCGGTCTGGCCGACGGCACGGTGGTCAGCACCAACATGACCGCCAACTACCTGAACCGTAACCAGTATTTCACTCACGAGCTGCGCCTGGTCGGAAACGACCACGAAAAGCTCGAATGGACGGTCGGCGCTTACTTCCTCAAGTCCGACTATAATGAGCGCTACTGGGAGGCGATGCCGGACGTCCCGCAGCTGGCGACGCCGGTGTTCGGGACCGCGCCCTACCCGGCCGCCCTGGCCAACCCCGACCGCGCCTACTATCGGCAGCACAACATCCTGCGTCAGCAGTCGGCGGCGGCTTTCGGCCAGGCCACCTGGCATCTGGACGACAGTTGGCGACTGACCGGCGGCCTGCGCTACACGGTCGACTCCAAGCGCGCGACGACACAGTTCCGATACGTCTACTGGAATCCGGCCTTCGGCGCGGCATTCGAGTCAACGCCTCAGACGGTCGCCGGCGACATCTGGGCCGCCCCTGAATATGCGGGCAAGCTGCTGAAGCTGAAGCAGGACGGCTACACGATCCGCCTCGGCGCCGAGTACGAGCCGAGCGACGATCTGCTCGTCTATGCGAACTTCGCGCAGGGTTACAAGGCCGGCGGCTTCACCCTCGGCGACGCCACCGCCAACAACGCCACCGACCCGGAGAAGCTCTACAGCTACGAACTGGGCGTGAAGCATGACGTGACGCCGGACCTGCGGCTGTCAGGCGCGATTTTCTACTATGATTACCGTGACTTCCAGGCGCCGATCACCGCTTTCAACCCGCTGACCGGCGGCTCGTTCGCCCAGTACACCAACATCGACAAGTCCGAGCTCTACGGCGTGGAGATCGAGGGCGACTGGCGTCCGATGCCCTCCCTGTGGCTGCAGGGCGGCTACAGCTACCTGCACGGCGAGATCAAGAAGTTCTGCTGCGCGATCGACAACACCAACACCTCGTTGCCGCTGAACACCCCGCAGGACCTGGCCGGCAACACCATGCCGCGCTCGCCGACCCACAAGGCCAGCGTGTCGGGGACCTACACCTGGGAGTTCGAGCCCGGCTCGCTGATCTGGGGCGGATCGGTCGCCTATCAGAGCTCGTACAACCAGAGCGTCTTCGACAATCCGCTGTTCGAGGTGAAGGGCTACACCCTGGTCAACACCAACCTGACCTGGCGCGCAGCCGACAACCAGTATGACGTCGTCCTGGGGGTCACCAACCTGACCGACGAGATCTACGACACCTCGATCGCCGTCGGCGGAGCGAACGTGAACTACGCCATCACCCACAACCTGGGCGGCGGCCGCTTCTACAACCTGCAACTCCGCTACCGCTTCTGATCGCCCTGCCGGCGCCCGGGCCGCTTGGTCCGGGCGCTTCGCCGTTCAAGCTGATGAGTTCCGTATGATCCAGCGTCTGCCGTCGCGCGCTCGCGCGGCGATCGCTCCGGCGACCCTGACCGCGCTCGCCCTGGTCCTCGGCGCCTCGCTCGCCGCCCAGGCCTCCGACAACATCGCCCCGCCGCCCGATGGGGAAGCGCTCTACAACGAGCGCTGCGCCGCCTGCCACGACAACGCCGTCGACCGCACCCCGGCCCGCGACGTGCTCGCCAAGAACCCGCCCTCCTTCATCATCGCCTCGCTGACCAACGGCGCCATGGCCCCGATGGCCGACGACCTGTCCGGCGCCGAGAAGGCCGCCATCGCCGCCTACATCACCGGGACCAAGCTGCCGCCGGTCGCCGGCGACATCGACCCCAACAGCATCTGGGGCCCGTCCGCCGCAAACATGCCGCTCGACGCGCCGAAATGCGAAACGCCCGCCCCGCCGATCAAGCTCAACGCCGCCGCGTGGAACGGCTGGAGCCCGACCAGCCGCAACGCCCGCTATCAGGAAAAACCCGGCCTGAAGGCCGCCGATGTCTCGCGCCTGAAGCTGAAGTGGGCCTTCAATTATCCCGGCGCGAAGAACGGCCAGGCGACCATCGTCGGCGACTGGCTGTTCACCACCAGCATGTCGGGCGCGGTCTACGCGCTCGACGCCAAGACCGGCTGCGTGCGCTGGCGCCACGAGGCCGAAGCCGCCACCCGTTCCAGCGTCACCGTCATCCCCCTACCGGCCGGATCGCCGGCCAGCCACGCGCTGTTCTTCTCCGACTGGACCAAGGCGGCCGTCGCGCTCGACGCGCGGACCGGCAAGCAGCTCTGGAAGACCAAGGTCGACGACTCCGCCGGCCTGCAGATGACCGGCGCCCCGACCGTCCACGACGGCAAGCTGTTCGTGCCGATCTCCTCGGGCGTCGAAGCCTTCGCCGAATACGACGGCTGGGAGTGCTGCAAGTTCCGCGGCTCGCTGGTCGCGCTCGACGTCGTCAGCGGCAAGGTGCTCTGGAAGACCTACACCACCGCCGTCGAACCCAAGGTGTTCGACACCAACCGCTTGGGCCGCCCCATGTGGGGTCCGTCCGGCGGCGCCATCTGGTCGGCGCCGACCATCGACGCCAAGCGCGGCCTCGTCTACGTGGGCACCTCCAACTCCTACACCGACGTGCCCCACGACGGCACAGACGCGGTGATGGCGCTGGACATGGCCACCGGCGAGGTCCGCTGGAAGCACCAGCTGCTGGCCAACGACAACTACATCAACGGTTGCTGGGTAGGCCCCGGTCGCAGGGAGCCGGCCGCCAACTGCCCCAAGAATCTCGGCCCCGACTTCTCGATCGGCAACTCGCCGATCCTGCAGGACCTGCCCGGCGCCAAGCAGCTGCTGCTCGTCGGCCAGAAATCCGGCCACGTCTACGCCCTCGATCCCGCCGCCGAAGGCAAGATCGTCTGGAAACGCCGCATCGGTCCGGGCAGCGCGCTTGGCGGTATCGAGTTCGGCATGGCCAGCGACGGCCAGCGCCTCTACGTCGGCGTCTCCGACGTGCTGGCGGGCCCCGAAGGCAAGCCCGGCGTCTACGCCCTGCGCGTCACCGACGGCGAACTGCTGTGGAGCGCGCCCTCGCCCGCCGACCCGAAGTGCCGCTGGGAGGGCCGCTGGTGCCATGGCGCCGTCTCCCAGGCCGTCAGCGCCATGCCGGGGCTGGTCTTCGCCGGCGCCTATGACGGGATCTTCCGCGCCTATGACGCCAGGAGCGGCAAGGTGGTCTGGTCGTACGACACCGGTTCGCAGCCCATCGCGGTGCTGGGCGGACGCCAGGCCTACGGCGGCGTCATGGACGGCGGCGGGCCGACCATCGCGGGGGGCATGGTCTACGTGCACTCCGGCTATGCGGGCCGCTCGGGCGCCAGCGCCGGACGCGACCTGACCGGGGCCGACGGCAACGTGCTGATGGCTTTTTCGATCGATGGAAAGTGACGGGGGAACGCCGATGAACTTCCAACTCAAGCTGTTGGGCGCCGCCGCCCTCACCATCACTCTCACGAGTTGCGCGGGCGCCCCCAAGCCGCCCGAGCAGCAGGCGGTGGCCAAGGGGCCGAAAATCACCTGGGAATGCCCCGACGGCTATCAGGTCCAGGAAGGCCTAAACGTCGACTTCCCGCACAAGGGCGAGAAGCGCGCCTTCTACGTCCACCCGGCCAAGAACGTCAGCGGCCCGGCCCCGGTCTGGGTGCCGCTGACCGGCACGGTGGAGTCGACCTACGCCAACCTCAACGTCGCCCGCAGCGGCGCTAACGCGCTGATGGCCGACCAGGGCTTCACCGTCATCGGCGCGGTCCGCGAGTGCGCGAACCAGGATCCGAACGTCGGCGGCGGCGCCTGCAACGGCCCTGGCAAGAATGGCTGGAACTGGATGCCCTGGCGCGAGGGCCGCGCCCCCACCGCCGCCGGCGACGTCTGGAAGAACGACGAGGGCCCGGACTCCAGCTTCTTCGAGGCGGCGATCAAGTGCGTCGGGACCAAGTTCCCGCTCGACGCCAGCCGCTTTTACATCGGCGGGATTTCGTCGGGCGGCACCATGACCAACCGCGCCCTCACCTTCCGCTCGGACTTCTGGGCCGGCGGCATGCCGATCTCTGGCGAGTGGTACGTCAGCAACGACGACGGCTCGCCGCTCTCCTTCGACGCCGCCCGCCAGGCGGTGATCGACGCGCCGACCAAGATCCACCAAGGGCGCATCGGTCCGTTTCCCCTGAAAGACGAGCTCTCGCCGCTGATCGTCATCACCGTCTGGGGCGGTGAAAAGGACATCTGGCACTGCGGCTCGGTGCTCTGCGCCGACTACCGCCCCAGCACTCAGGCGGGTTCGAACTACTTCAGCTCCAAGTCCAACCTGGTTCACATCGCGTGCACCGCCGACCACGGCCATATGTGGCCGCAGGTGAACACCCAGGCCTTCAACCTCTGGGCCCTGAGGACCATGGCCTCGCACCCCAAGGGGTCCGACCCGGCCAAGTTCAAGCTGACCGCTCCGCCGGAGGGCTACAGCTGCAAGGTCGGGCGCTTCGACAACCTCTACGCCGAATAGGCTGAATGGCCGGCCTTGGCGCGGCCGGCCCGCTCCCTGCCTGGTGTCGATGCGTCGGTCGGCACGAAGACGACGCGCTCGGCCGGACGGCGGATGCCCCGCGCGCCTGGCCGGGGCCCGCCTGCGGATAAGCCTGTAGCTCGTCCCGTGGCGGTCGCGGGCCGCTTGCGGCGTCGGACTGGGACGTCGCATCGCCCGGCGCCAAGCCGCTGACGCCAAGCGCCATTCGCCATCCGATGTCAGACCTCGTGACGCTGGCTCGTGTCATGGTCCGTCCTCCTCGAAGGCAGAACCATATGACCTTCGCGGCTCGGCCCACCGGGGGTGCGGCCCCCGGACCGGTTCCGGATTCGACCGGATGGCGTGGCACGGCGACCTGCGGTCCAATCAGGCGCGGATGACCAGCGCCGCCGATCCGGCCTAGGCCCGTCCTGGAGACGCGCCGAAATGAATAGAATTCAATATCTTGCACTGCCTCTCTTCGCGTCCGCCGCCCTGCTTGGGGCCTGCACGCCGCAACCCTCGCCCAACAGCTACAGCCGCGCGGAAACCATGCGGCCGCAGACCGTCGAACTCGGCACGCTGCAGAGCATCCGCCCCGTCAACATCCGCCCCGGCGAGACCCGGCTGGGCATGGCCACCGGCGCGGTGCTGGGCGGCATCGCCGGCAGCCAGATCGGCGGCGGGACCGCGGCCAAC
This sequence comes from Phenylobacterium haematophilum, assembly GCF_014196295.1. Classification (GTDB taxonomy): domain Bacteria; phylum Pseudomonadota; class Alphaproteobacteria; order Caulobacterales; family Caulobacteraceae; genus Phenylobacterium; species Phenylobacterium haematophilum. The sequence goes on along the minus strand of NZ_JACIDK010000008.1, from coordinate 65,920 downwards.
GTGGCTGGCGGCGTCGCCGGTGCGGTCGCGGGCGGCGCGCTCGGCAGCGCGCTTCAGGGCTCCCAGAACACCGCCGGCCTGGAACTCACCGTCAAGCTCGACTCCGGCCGCATGATCGCCATCGTCCAGCCTGGGGGGCCGAACGACTTCCGGGTGGGCGACCGCGTGCGCGTGGTCGGCAACGGCGAGAACACCCGCGTCACCCGCTAGGCCGCCGCCAGCGACTGCTTACACGATGGCGCAACGCGGCCGGCGCGCGCCGGCCGCGCCAGGGCGCGCCTAGTCGAGGATCTCCAGCACCGTGACCCGGCGGTGCGACCCGCCGTGATCGCGCCACGCGAACTCGCGGCCGGCCTGCAGCCCGAGCAGGGCCGCGCCCATCGGCGAGGTCACGGTGACCGAGCTCTCGTGCAGGGTCTCCTCCTTGGGCATGACCAGGCGGGCGGTCTTAATGCGCTGGTTCTGCGCATTGAGGTAGCGCACCCGCGCGCCAAGCCGCGCGAACGGCTCCACGTCGGGCGCGGCCACCTGCAGCCGCGCCAGTTCGTCGAACAGCAGGCGTGCGCCGGGCCCGGGGCGCAGCTTGTCGCGAAGGGCGGTCAGACGCTCGTAGTCCTCGGACGTGGCGTAGATCGGCGGAAGATCGGTGGTCATGAGCAAGCCTCCAGGGATCGCTGGAAATAAGGGAAAGGGATGGGGTCGCCGCGCTAGCGGCGATAGGCGGCGCCGGCGCGCTCGCCGGCCAGCAGTTCGGCCGCGCCGCGGGCGCCGCGGGCGCGAAGCCGACGAACGACTTCGCCAAGCTGCGCGCGCCCGTTGGGGTGGGTGGAAACAGTCTCGACCAGCGCTGTGACGACGACCTCAAGGTCGTCCAGGCGCTGCTGGTGGTCATAAAGGGTCATCGCCATGCGAGGCTCCCGATGCAGAAGGTTGACCCGCCGGCGCGCGCGAAGCCGCTCGCGCAGAAACCCGCTGCGCGGCCGACTCAAGCTGTTTTGCAGGCGGAATTGGGAATCGGCCGGGCGGCCGAACCGCAGGCGCGGGCGAAAATCTCGCCGGCGCCGATCACCCCGGGCCGTGGCGAGCGCGCCTAGACCCGGGGACTATGGCCTTCGACGCGAAGGCGCGCGCGACCCGCGCGACAGAAATCCTGCAGATTGGACATGCGAGCAGCATGCCAGAACTCCCCAATAAGTCAAAACTCAGGAAAAATTGCTCCACATCGCGACAGGAACGCTCGTCGCTGCGCGCAAAATTCTCAACAAGACGTCGGATCGCCTTACTTGATGTCTTTTTCGAAGGCTCATGACGCTAAAATTCATTGTTTCCCTGACGCCGATCCATGCCGCGTGGAGATTTCCGCGAGGGTGATCTTTACTGGAATCTTCGCGGGCGGCGTCGCGGCTCGGCCGTGGCCCGACGACACATTGCTCCAAGCCCCGATGGACAGCGGCGACTGGGCGGTGAAACCTCCCCTCTCCGATTCCGTAGGAGCGACTGAATGAACACCACCGATCTGGCCGAGCGGCTCGCCGCCGACGGCAAGCTCACCAAGGCCCAGGCCCGCGAAGCCGTCGACACCCTGCTTGGCGCGGTGCGCGAAGCTCTCGTGCTCGGCCACGAGGTCAACCTGCCGGGCTTCGGCAAGTTCAAGGTCCAGGACAAGCCCGCGCGCACCGGCCGCAACCCGGCCACCGGCGCGGCGATCGAGATCGCCGCCTCCAAGAAGGTCGCGTTCTCGGCCGCCAAGGCCCTCAAGGACGCGGTCGCCGGCTAAGGCCTGTCTGGTCGCATCGCGGCGACGCGATGCGACCGACCTTCCTGCTGCGCTGATGATCGCCGCGAGCGCCCGGTCTCAGCGGTCGCCCAGCACTCCGATCTCGTTCGAGATCGCCAGCAGGGCCTCGGAGACTTCGCGCAAGTGCGCGCCGCTCATGCGCCCCTCCATGGCCGAGACCGAGATCGCCCCCACCGGCGCCCCATCCGGCCCTTCGATCGGCGCCGAGACCGACCGCGAGCCTGGCAATAGTCCGCCGTCCAGCACCGCCAGGCCGCTGGCGCGCACTTCAGCCAGCTCCGCGAGCACGCTTTCGGGACTGAAGTCGCGGTCCGCCGGATGCTCGGCCAGCCCCTTGGCGATCGCCGGCGCCGGATCGCTCATCGCGCTGAGGAACACGCGGCCGGCGGCGGTCAGCGTCATCGGCGCGCGCGTGCCGTTCATCGGCGTGTAGCGCAGCGCCCTCGCCGGCGCGACGCGGTCGAGGAACAGCACTTCATGCCCGACCGGCGCGGCCAGCAGAACGGTGTCCTGCGTCTGCTGGTGCAGCTTCTGGAGATAGGGCGAGACCGTGCGGCGCAGGCTGTTGGTCGAGATGATCGCCACGCCCAGCTCCCACGCCTTCAGCGACGCGAAATAGCGCGAAGTCTCGGCGTCCTTCTCGACATAGCCGAGCTCGATCAGCGTGCTCAGCAGCCGATGGACATTCGATTTCTGCAGCCCCAGCGCCTCGGTCAGCGCGCTCAGCCGCATGGGCCTTTTGGCGCGCGCCAAGACTTCCAGGACCGCAAAGCCCTTCGCGACCGTGGTGTCCATCGAGCCCCTCCGACGGCGCAGCCTAGCTGATCCGTTCCAAATAATGAAACGCCCTTTTGTTCCATATAATGGAACATTGATCTATTATGTAGACGCTCGATCTGATCGCTGCCTATCCTGCGGCATAACTTCCGTCACCGAATGACGGTCGGCCAATGCATTAGGGGGCACCATGTTGAAGACCGAACGCCTTTGCGGCGTCTCGGCCCTGGCGATCATGCTCGGGCTCGCGACCACAACCCACGCGCAGGACAAGCCCGGCGAAGTCGCCGAGGTCATCGTCACCGGCTCCTTCATCCGCGGCACTCCGGAAGACGCCGCCCTGCCCGTCGACGTGCTGTCGGCCCAGGACCTCCAGAAGCAGGGCGCGCCGGCGATGGTCGACGTGATCAAGGCGATTCCCGGCGTGCAGAGCGTGCTTGGCGAGACCAACCAATTCGCCAGCCAGGCCACCACCGGCTCGGGCAACGTGAACCTGAGGGGCCTCGGCGCGGTCCGCACCCTGGTGCTGCTCAACGGCCGCCGCCTGACCAGCTCGCCGGGCGGTTCGGGGGTCGACACCAACCTGCTGCCCACCGCCGCCATCGGCCGCATCGAGGTGCTCAAGGACGGCGCGGCCGCCACCTACGGCTCGGACGCCATCGGCGGGGTGGTCAACTTCATCACCCGCAGCGACCTGAACGGGCTGGAGGTCAACGCCGGCTACACCTTCATCGACGGCTCGGACGGCGACTACACGCTCAGCGCCAACTACGGCTGGGTCGGCGACCGCGGCGACGCGCTGATCTCGGTCGGCTACCGCCACCGCTCCGAACTCGACACGCTGGAGCGGGACTGGGCGGTCAACAGCTACCTGGAGAACCCGAACGGCAGCTGGTCGGGCTTCGGCAATCCCGGGACCTATGTCTCCGGCACGACCCGATTCATCGACCCGGGCTGCACGGCGCTGGGCAACACCATCGTCACCTCCTCCGCCGGCGCCCAGAGCTGCTACTTCCAGTTCGGCCGCTTCAACAACCTGGTCGAGGAAGAAGAGCACTATCAGATCTACGGCCAGTTCAACTGGGACCTGACCGACAAGACCAGCTTCCACGCCGAGGCGCTCTACGCCGCTCACGACGTGCCGCATGAAGGCACCTCGCCCTCCTACGGCCCGACCCAGGCGTTCGGCCCCGGCGCGGCCAGCGGCTCGTTCATCATCCCGCGGACCAATCCGGGCCTTTGCGGCACGGCCGGGACGGCCCTCTGCCTGCCGGGCAGCCTGCTGCCGCAGCTGACCGCCGCCCAGCAGGCCGCCGTCAACGCCGCCGGCTTCACCGCCGCCAACATCCTGCTCTGGCGTCCCTACGGCGTCGGCGGCAACCCCCTGACCGGCGGCTCCAAGCCCGACCAGCGGTTCTTCGAAGGCTTCCGCGTCTCGGCCGGGCTCAATGGCGAGTTCGACAACGGGATCGGCTGGGACGTCGCCGTCACCCACATGATCAACCGCAGCGACATCGTCACCTACGACATCCCCGTCGCGCGGCTCTACTACGCGCTCAACGGCCTCGGCGGCCCCGGCTGCGACACCGATCCAGTGACGCCGGGCGTCCAGGGCGGCGTCGCGGGCGTCGGCGCCTGCCTTTACTACAACCCGTTCTCGACGGGGATCGCGGCCAACGCCGGCTCGGGCGAGACCAATCCGAACTACGTCGCCGGCTCGGCCGCCGCCAACGCCAACAGCCGCGCCATCGGCCAATGGCTGTTCCAGCCCTACGGCTATCAGTCCGAGACCACGCTCACCGTCGTCGACGCGGTGATCAACGGCCAGTCGAACCTCGACTTCGGCGGCGGCCCGATCGGCTGGGCGGCCGGCGCCCAGTACCGCGACAACACCTTCAGCCGCGACGTGAACGACATCAACAACATCGCCCTGAACCCCTGCCCCGAGGAGAACGTCACCACCTGCACGACCGGCCGCGGCAACGGCGTGTTCGGCTTCCTCGGCCCGCTGTCGCAGCAGGATCTCGGCAGCGACGTCTGGGCGGTGTTCGCCGAAGCCCAGGTCCCGCTCACCGACGCGCTCTCGTTCCAGCTCGCCGTTCGCCACGAGGACTACGGCGGAGCTGTCGGCGCCACCACCAATCCCAAGCTGGCGGTCCGCTGGCAGGCGACCGACTGGCTGGCGTTCCGCGCTTCGGCCGGGACCACCTTCCGCGCCCCGACCGACCTCAACCTGGTGCCGGACGCCAACACCACCCAGGCCTTCATCACCCAGACCAGCGGCTACCGCGCCTTCGACACCACCGGCAACCCGAACCTGAAGCCCGAGACCGCCGACACCCTGAACATCGGCGCCATCGTCGACTTCGGGGCCTTCAAGGCGACGGTCGACTACTGGTCGTTCGACTTCCAGGACACCATCGAGGCGGAGTCCGGCGCGGGCCTGCTCTCGACCGTGTTCCCGAACGGATCCTCGACCACCCTGCCGAACGGCTGCGCCAACCCGGCCCTGGCGCCGCTCGTCGCCCGCTTCGTGTTCCAGGGCGGCGTCTGCGCGCCCGGGACCATCCAGCGGGTGCGGCTCAACACCATCAACGGCACGGGGACCAAGACCTCCGGCGTCGACTTCTCGGCGACCTTCCGCGCCGACGGCGTCTGGGGCGGGGCGATGAACTTCGGCCTCGATGGCTCGTACCTGCTGAAGTACGACACCGGCCCGGCCTTCATCGAAGGCATCCAGGTCGAGGCGGGCCAGGAGCTGGCCGGCACCCACGGCGGCACCGCGGGCGGGACCTCGTTCCCCAAGCTCCGCGCCAACCTCTACGCCGAGTACGCCCGCGACGTGCACAACCTGCGCCTCACCCTGCGCTACATCGACAGCATGGCCGACGTGCGCGACGGGCGGTTCGGAGGCACCAACATCTTCGGCCTGAACGGCGCGGTGTTCGGCTACATCCTGCCCCAGGGCGCCAAGCTCGACGCCTTCGTCACGCTGGACGCCGCCTACCGGGTGCTGCTGCCCTGGGACACCACCGCCACCCTGACGGTCGGCAACCTGCTGGACGCCGATCCGCCGTTCGCCCGCCGCGACCTCAGCTACGATCCGGCGACCGCCAATCCGCTCGGCCGCACCTTCAAGCTGGGCGTGACCAAACGCTTCTGACGGAGACGTTTCCTTCCCACCCTCCTATGGCCGCCCCGACCCCGGGGCGGCCTTCCTTTTGCGCGAAAAGTTCCGCGCAACGGAACATCATTTCATATATTGGAACAACGCGAATATCTGTGGCATAGCTGGCGCACCACGAGGGCGGCGGCGACGATGGACCGGGCGGTTACGCGCAGTTTCGAAATCCTGGAGTGCCTGGCCCGCGCCCGCCAGCCGATCCGCCTGTCCGACGTCGCGGCCGCCACCGGCCTGCAGAAGAGCACCGTCCACCGCATCCTCGGCACCCTCTGCGCGCTCGGCCACGCGCGTCAGGACGACAGCGGCCGCTACGGCCCCACCCTGCGCGCCTGGGAGCTCGGCGCCGGCGTGGTGTCAGCCATGCCGATCTATCAGGTCGCCTCCGGTTATCTGCAGGCCCTGCACCGGGCCACGTCCGAGACCGTCAGCCTGACCATCCTGTCGGGCGACGACGTGCTCTATCTCGAGAAGATCGTCGCCGCCCGGCCGGTGCGTTTTCACACCCGCGTCGGGTCGCGTGCGCCGGCGCCGCTGACCGCCAGCGGCAAGGCCATGCTCGCCTTCCGGCCCGACGCCCGTTCCATCGCGGACCGCCTCGCCGCGGTCCGCGATCTCGATGTCCCCGCACTGATGACGGAACTCTCGCAGGTCCGTCAGCGGGGCTACGCGCTCTCCGGCTACAGCCCCGGCGTCACGAGCATCGGCGCCGCGGTTGCAGCCGGAGGCGCACCCCCTTCCGCGGCCCTGTCGATTTCCGCGCCCACCGACCGTCTGACCGCCCGCAAGCGCGAGGCGTTCGTCGAGGCCCTGCTCGAGACCCGCGCCCGCATGACCGAGGCCCTCGACCAGACATGAGCACCCAGGACTTCATCCCGGTCGGCGACGCCCTCGCCGCCTATGTCGCCGGCGCCCTGACCACCCCGGCCAGCGCCGCCGACCGCGAACTCGGCCGTCTGCATATCCTCGACACCCTGGCTTCGATCGTCGCCTGCCGCGACCTGGAGCCGGCGGTGCTGGCCCGCGACTACGCCCTGTCGCTGAGCGGCGGAGCCGAGCGCAACGCCGCCACCATCCTCGGGACAGAACTGCGCGCCGGGATCGTCGACGCCGCCTTCGCCAGCGCGATGACCGGCCATGGCGCCGAGATCAACGACTTCATCCCCTCGGCCTTCGTCCAGCCCGGCCCGGCCGTGCTCAGCGTCGCCCTCGCCGTGGCCGAGACCCGCGGCGCCACCGGGGCCGAGCTGCTGGCCGCGGTCATCGCCGGCTACGAGATCGCCGGACGGATGCCCAAGGCGCTCGGCGTCGACAACCTTCGGCGCGCCGGGATCGCCAACCACGGGATCGGCCCGCAGTTCGGCGCGGCGACCGCCGCCGCCGTCCTGATGCGCCTGCCGAGGGCGATGATCGCCGACGTCTTCACCTTCTGCGCCCAGCAGGCCTCCGGCTCCTGGCAGTGGCTGCTCGACGTCGAGCATATTGAGAAGGCCTTCGTTTTCGCTGGGATGGGCGCGCGCGACGGGTTGCACGCCGCCCTGATGGCCGCCGCCGGCTTCCGCGGCGTGCGCGAGGCGCTGGATCATCCCGGCGGCTGGATGCGCGGCCCCCTGTTCGCCGGCGGCGACGCCGACCGCGCCTATCTGATCAAGGACCTCGGCGTGCGCTCCGAACTGCCGCACACCGCCTTCAAGCGCTATCCGGTCGGCGGCCCGACCCAGCCGGCGGTCGAGGCCCTGCTCGACCTGACAAAAGAGGTCGCCGGCGCCGAGGTCGCCTCGGTGCAGATCGAGATGCCCGGCCGCTGGCAGGCGTTCCGCGACGCCGCCATGCCGGCGCTGAACCTGCGCTACCTCGCCGCCATCATCCTGCTCGACGGCCGGCTCGACTTCGTCGGCGCCCAGAGCCTGCAGCGGATGGGCGGGGACGCCGCCGCCCGCACCCTGATGGACAAGGTCGAGATCCGCCACGACCCGGCCCAGGAGGCCGCGCCCGGCCAGCCGCGCACCGAGTCCGCCCGCGTCGCCGTCCTTCTGGCCGACGGCCGCCGGCTGGAACGCTACGTCCCGCACGTGCTCGGCTTCCCGTCCCACCCGATGAGCGCCGCCGACGTCGAGGCCAAGGCCGCCGAGCTGATGGCTCCGGCCCTCGGCCAGGCCCGCGCGAGCGCGGTGATCGCGGCCGTCCGCAACCTCGAAACCCTGCCAGACGCCGGCGCGCTCGTCCGTCTGATCGCCCGCTGAGGAGACCGCGATGAGCGACCTCGAACCCACCGTCCCCGTCGCCACCGTCCACGGCCAGGTCCGCGGCCTGCGCAAGGCTGGCGTCAGCGTCTTCAAGGGCCTGCGCTACGGCGCCGACACCGGCGGCGCGGGCCGCTTCCGTCCGCCGCAGCCGGTCTCGCCGTGGAGCGGCGTGCAGGACGCCTTCGACTTCGGGCCGCAGTCCCCGCAGATGCGCAGCCCGCTGGCCGACAAAGGACCGATGAGCGAGGACTGCCTGCGGCTCAACATCTTCACTCCCGCCGCCGACGCCGCCGCCCGCCCGGTCATGGTCTGGTTCCACGGCGGCGGCTTCGAGGCCGGTTCCGGCTCGCAGAGGGTCTATGACGGAACCCGGCTCGCTCTGCGCGGCGACGTCGTGGTGGTCAGCCTCAACCACCGGCTCAACGTCTTCGGCCACTGCTATCTCGGGGAACGCCTGGGCGAGTCCTACGCCCAGGCCGGCAATGTCGGCTATCTCGACCTGATCGCGGCGCTGCGCTGGGTGCGCGACAACATCGCCGCGTTCGGCGGCGACCCGGCCAACGTCACCATCTTCGGCCAGTCCGGCGGCGGCCGGAAGGTCAGCCTCTGCTACGCCGGCGAGGACGCCCGCGGCCTCTTCCAACGCGGGATCGTCCAGAGCGGCTCGCACCTGCGCGTCCAGGCGCCCGAGGAGGCGACCCGGCTCACGGACGCCCTGCTCGCCGCCCTTGACCTTAGCCCCGGCGACGCCGCCCGGCTGCTGGAGGTTCCGACGGACGCCCTCAGCGTCGCCCAGCTCAAGGTCATGCGCGAGACCCGCTCGCGGTTCTCGCCGGTGCTCGACGGCCTGGCGTTCAAGGACCATCCGTTCCTGCCGCAGGCCCCCGCGATCTCGAACCATCTGCCGATGATGGTCGGGACCACCCGCACCGAGCTCTCCAACCAGCTTGGCTACGAGCCCGGCGCCTTCGAGCTGGACATGGCCGAGCTGCGCAAGCGGCTTGTCCGCCACGTCGGCGAGGCCGACGTCGAGGCCGCGATCGCCGAGTTCTTGACCAGCAACCCGGCCGCCTCGCCGTCTGAGCTCTACTTCCTGATCACCTCGGCCCGCGGCTACATCCTCGACCAGACCCTGATGGCCGAACAACGGGTCAAGGCCGGCGCGGCCCCGACCTACGTCTACCAGCTCACCTGGCGCTCGCCGGCCGAAGACGGCCGCCGCATCAGCCAGCACACCCTCGACCTGCCGTTCATGTTCGACAACGTCGCCGCCGCCCCGCACCTGACCGGGCCGCAGAGCGACGACACCCGCGCCCTGGCCCAGGCGATGTCGGAGACCTGGATCGCCTTCGCGCGGGCCGGCGATCCGAACAACGCCGCCATCCCTGCCTGGCGGCCCTATGACCTCACGGCCCGCCCGATGATGCTGTTCGACGTCCCGCCGCGTCTGGCCGACGACCCGTTCGCCAGCGAGCGGGCCTTCATGAGCCGCTTCCCGACCCAGCAGATGGGCAAGACCCTGCACCGCCAATAACAAAGCCGGAGGAAACGCCATGACCTCAGACCGCCGACAGTTCCTCGCCGCGGGCGGCGCGGCCCTCGGCCTGGCCGCGGCCAGCCCGGTCCGGTCCGCCGAGGCCGACCTGTTCCCAATCGTCGAGACCGCCGAGGGCAAGCTGCGCGGCCTGGCCAGCGGCGGGATCAGCGTCTTCAAGGGCGTCCGCTACGGCGCCGACTCCGCGGGCGCCAACCGCTTCCGCCCGCCGCAGCCGGTGGCGCCCTGGAGCGGCGTGCGCGACGCCCTCGACTACGGCAACATCTCGCCCCAGATCCCGGGCAGCCGCCGCCACGCCTATGCCGACCTGATCCTCAACGACCTCCAGCCCGGCGGCATGGGCGAGGACTGCCTGGTCCTGAACCTGTGGACCCCGGACCCGTCGCGCCGGACCAAGCGCCCGGTCATCGTCCGCTTCCACGGCGGCGGCTTCTACGGCGGCTCCAGCAACAACCCCGGCGGCGACGGCGAAATGCTGGCGCGGTTCGGCGACTGCGTGGTGGTCACGGTCAACCATCGCCTGAGCGCGCTGGGCTACCTCTATCTCGGCGACGACGGCGACTTCGCCGACTCCGGCGCGGCCGGCATCCAGGATCTGGTCGCCGCCCTGCAATGGGTGTCGCGCAACATCGAGGCCTTCGGCGGCGATCCGAAGCGCGTGCTGATCGTCGGCCAGTCGGGCGGCGGCGCCAAGGTCAGCCACCTGATGGGCATGCCGGGCGCCAAGGGCCTGTTCTCCAGCGCCGGCGTCATGAGCGGCTCGCGCCTGACCGCCATGACCCGCGAGGAAGCCGCCCAGGCCTCCGACCAGCTGCTCACCCAGCTCGGCCTGCGCCGCGACCAGATCCGCGAGCTGCAGCAGGTCCCCTACACCACCCTGCTCGCCGCCCAGGCCCAGGTCGAGGCGGGCGACCGCGCCCGCGGCGAGGCTCCGCGCTCCTTCGCCCCGGTGCTCGGCGCGGCCATTCCGCACCACCCGTTCACGCCGGGCGCGCCGGTCGAGAGCCGTGACGTGCCGCTGGTCGTCTCCACCGCCCTCGACGAGCGCGCCTATCGCGAGGTGAAGTTCGACATGACCTGGGAAGAGGTCCAGCAACGGCTGGAGAAGCGGGTCGGCAAGGACGCCCCGGCCCTGCTCGCCGCCTATCGCGACGAGGATCCCAAGGCCACGCCCTTCATCATCAACGCCCGCATCGTCAGCGACGGCTCGTTCCGGCTCGGCGCCGACATCATGCTGGAGCGGCGGGCCGCGGCCGGCGGCGCCAAGACCTGGTCCTATCTCTGGACCAGCCCCAGCCCGGCCTTCGGCGGCCGCTATGGCGCCGTCCACGGGATCGACGTCGCCTACTCGATGCACGACATCCGCTTCCCGCTCGCCGGCCCCACCGCCGACAACCTGCGGCTGGCCGACGAGATCGCCTCGGCCTGGGTGGCGCTCGCCGCTTCCGGCGATCCCAACAACCCCAAGACCCCGGCCTGGGCGCCCTACGACATGACCGACCGAACCACCCTGGTGTTCGGCGCGACCACCGCGGCCGTGCAGGACCCGCGCCGCTACTTCCGAGAATACTGGGCGACCCGTTCGGCCGCCCGGTCGGCCTGACCGCCATGCAGTTCATCGCCGAGAAGACCGCCGACGGCGTCACCCGCCGCGAGTTCCGCCTGGAGGTCGAGGGCGACGCCGTGCCCGGCTGCCTGTGGCATCCCGCCGACGCCGCCAGGCCGCGTCCGCTGATCCTGCTGGGTCACGGCGGCTCGCAGCACAAGAAGACAGCCAACATCACAGAGGCCGCGATCAGCCACGCCCGCGAGCTCGGCTTCGCCACACTGGCCATCGACGCCCCCGGCCACGGCGACCGCATCAGCCGCGAGCAGGCGCAGGCCGCCCGCGCCGCCGCGCTCGAAGCCGGCCGCCGCGCGCAGGAGGGCGGCCCGCCGCCGGCCCGGGTCTCGCGCATACCCGGCAACGCCCCCAAGGCGGTCGCCGAATGGCGCGCCGCCCTCGCCGCCGTCCAGCAGCTCGACGTTGTCGGCGACCACGACCGGGTCGGCTATTGGGGCGTCTCGATGGGGACCCGCTTCGGCGTGCCGTTCGTGGCCCAGGAGCCGAAGGTCGCCTGCGCCATCTTCGGCCTGTTCGGGGTGTTTCCGGGTCTTGAGGACCACCGCGCCGCCGCCGCGCAGATCCAGGTCCCGCTGATGTTCGTGTTCCAGTGGGACGACGAGCTGATGACCCGCCAACAGGGCATGGACCTGTTCGACGCCTTCGGGTCCGCCGACAAGACCATGCACGTCAATCCCGGCGGCCATGTGGGCATCCCGGCCCGCTAGCGCGAGTCCTGGCTGGCGTTCTGGAAACGCCACCTCGGCTGAAGGCGGCGCTAGGCGCTGGCGCGGGCGAAGGTTTCGGCGATCTCCTCACGGCTCGCGCCGGCGCCCAGCAGCAGGCTGAGCAGCAGCCGGGCCTTGCGCGCGTCCAGCACGCCGGCCCCGATCAGCCCGCGGCCCAGCAGGTCGATCTCGCCGCCGCCGTAGCCGTAGGTCTTCGTCAGCGTCTCGCCCGCCCCGACGCGCGTGGCCAGCACCACCGGGATCTTCGCGGCCAGGTCGCCCAGCGCCCCGGCCATCGCCGACGGCGCGTGACCGCCGCCGACCGCCTCGACCACCATCCCGCCCAGCGGCCCTCGGGTCAGGTCGTGCAGGCTCTGAAGGTCGCCGCCGAACACGATCGGCAGCAGCACCACCCGCGGCGGAGCTCCCTTCCAGGCGATCGTCGGCGAGCGCTCGGCCGGACGGAATGCGATCCGCACCCGGTCCTCGACCACCCAGCCCAGCGGGCCGGCGCTCTCCGAACCGAACGCCGAGGTCTTGTGCGTATGGCGCTTGGCCACGTAGCGGGCGGCGTGCACCTCGTCGTTCATCACCGCCACGACCCCCAGGTCGCGGGCCGCCGGGCTGGCGGCGACGCGGATCGCCGCGGCGAGGTTGGCAGGCCCTTCAGCCCCGGGCTTGGTCGGATCGCGCATCGCGCCGGTCACCACCACCGGCTCGGCCAGGTCCAACAGCAGGTCGAGCAGATAGGCCGTCTCCTCGAGGGTGTCGGTGCCCTGGGTCACGACCACCCCCGCCGCGCCGCCGGCGACCGCGGCGCGGATCCGATCGGCCAGGGCGGCGATGTCGGCGAAGCCCAGCTCGACGCTGGGGGCCTTGGAGACGGTCTCCCCGGCGACCTGCGCCACCGCCGCCAAGTGCGGGATCCCCACCAGCAGATCGTTGGCGTCCAGCTTGGGGACCACGCCCGAGCCGGCGGCGCCCTCCATTGAGATCGTGCCGCCGAGCGAGAAGAGGGTGACGCGCGGGCGTTGGGCGGGCGAGTGCAAGGCGGACCTCGGGGACTGGTGCTGAACGGCTCTCTTGGCGCGCTTGAGGGCGGCGCGCCAGCCCTGATGCCTCGCCGCAGGACAAGACCTGATGCGCGCGGCTCGGCGCTCCGCCGTCGTCGCCGTCTGCTATGATGGCGAACCGCTCCCCCAGCCGCCCCAGGGCGGCGCCTCAGGACGATCCCATGCCAAGGGAACTCCACTACATCGATCGCCAGGATCACGAACCGATCGACGACGCCCGCCACTTCCACATCTGCGCCCGCTGCGGCCAGCCGGTCGACAAGCGCGATCCGGGTGCGGTCGCCCGGCACGAGGCCCGCGGCCACGACCCGCCGCCGCGCGACACCGCCGCCCCGCCGCCCTCGCCGGCCGATTGAAATAGGCACGCGTTGTGTCGGCATCTTGCCGTGGCTCAGGGCAGGCCGTATCGTTGCGGCCTCCCCCGGTCATCCGCCGCGACTGCGGCGATCGAGGGCGCATGCGCATCTACTCCTTTTCCCTGGTCAATCATCTCGGCGAGCGTTTCGGCACGCGCACCGCGGCCTGCGCCGACGATGCGGCCGCCCTCGCCCATGGCCGGAGCTTCGAGTCGGACGGCTATCCCGTCGAAATCCACATCGAGGGCCGTCGCCTGTCGCTGTCGACAACCCCCGCCTGGAGCGCCGAACCCTGGCTGCGCCACCTGCTCTGATCGGCATCGGCAGGTTGCAGCGCCCGAACCTGCCGATTGAGACGATAGACACGCCCTTTCCGGGCCCAGAGCCCGCCCCTCCGGCCCTATCGTGAGCGTTCCTGCGAGGTCCGGCCGCGATACCTGCCGATAGCCAAGGCCGGGCGCAGCAGAATCTGCGCTTCGCCGCGTGCTCGAGCGCCTACCCCGCGAACTCTCCTGTCAACTTCAGCCCCTCGATCCAGGTCGCGCCGTCCCGCTTGATCACCGTGCGCACCTGGCCGGCGCCGGATTGCTCGACCGCCTCCGCCAACGCCTCCGAGTGCGTGACCAGCCACACCTGAGAGCGGTCCGAAGCACGCGCGACCATCCGCGCCAGCGGAGCCATGAGCTGCGGATGCAGGCTGGCCTCCGGCTCGTTCAGCGCCACCAGCGGCGGCAGCCGGTAGGCTAGCAGCGCCCCCGCCAGGCCTAGAAAGCGCAACGTCCCGTCAGACAACTCTTCCGGCTCAAACACCCGGTCAGGAAACTCGGCGAAGATCATGCCAAAGCGGGCTGTCCGTTCGGGCGCAGGGATGACGAGCCGCGCACCGGGAAACGCCTCGGCTACCGCATCGTCCAGGTCGCGGGTGTCCTGGCGGATGTGGGCGAGGGTCGCGAACGTCGCCGCCAAGTTCGCCCCGTCGGACGCCAGGGTCGGGGTCGCCACCGCCGGGCACGGCCGGCGCAGCGGCGAGCCGGCGTCGGTGCGCAGGTCGTGATAAAAGCGCCATTCCAGCAAGGTCCGTCGAACCAGGTCGAGCATCGGATAGCGGCTGGGATCCTGCAGCCGGCCGAGCACGGTCTCCGAGGCCAGCAGGTCGATGTCGATCTCCGCCGGGCGACCGTCCTCGTCGCGCGCCATGACCGACGGTCCACGCCGGTCGAGCAGCCGCACTTGGCGCCCGCCGCCGTCGTACGATAGCTGCTCCTCCTTGATCTGCGGCTCAAGGTCGAAAGCCGCGGCCACGCCGCGTTGGGGAAAGCCGATCTCGACCCGGTAGCGGTAACGCCCCCGCCGGCCGGGATCGGCGAGACTGACCTCCAGTTCGATCCTCTGCGCGCCTGATCGCCGCGTTCCGGCCCAGAAGGCGGCGGCCATCCCTTCCTGCGCCAGCTGCCGGCCGAGGCTGTTGTCGGCCGCCGCCGCAACCAGCTCCAAGGCCCGATAGAGGTTGGTCTTGCCCACGCCGTTGCCGCCTACGAAGACGTCGAGGTCCGAGACCGGGCAGCTGATCTTGCGCAGCGACCGATAGCCGGCGGCGGAGAATTCACGGACGCGAAGCAAGGGCTCTCCCGAGGCAGCCATGGGCCTCTCGACCCTAGCCTCGAACCTATGCGCCGAACACCGTCTCCATGTCGGCGGCGAGGGCGTCGACGCGGCCCATGTCGGCGTCCCAGGAGAACATGAACCGGGCTCCGCCGCCGATGAAGGTGTAGAAGCGCCAGCCCCTGGCGCGCAGGGCCTCTAGCCGGTCCTCGGGCGCGGCGACAAAGACCGCATTGGCCTGCACCGGGAACATCAGCGACGCCCCCGGCACGCCGGCGATCCGATCGGCGAGGCGTCGCGCGCAGGCGTTGGCGTGGGCTGCGTTGGCCAGCCAGGCGCCGCCTTCCAGCATGCCGGTCCAGGGCGCGGCCAGGAAACGCATCTTGGAGGCCAGTTGCCCGGCCTGCTTGCAGCGATAGTCGAAGTCTTCGGCCAGGGCGCGGTCGAAGAACAGGATCGCCTCGCCCACCGCCATCCCGTTCTTGGTGCCGCCGAAACACAGCACGTCCACACCGACCTTCCAGGTGATGTCGGCCGGATCGCAGCCCAGGTGCGCGCAGGCGTTGGCGAAGCGCGCGCCGTCCATGTGCAGGCGCAGACCAAGCTCGCGGCAGACCGCCGAGATCGCCGCCACCTCGGCCGGCGAATAGACCTGCCCGGTCTCAGTCGGTTGGGTGATCGTGACCACCCGGGGCTTGGGATAGTGGATGTCGCTGCGCTTGCCGGCGATCTCGCGGATCGCGGCCGGGGTCAGCTTGCCGTCCGGACTGGGCGCGACCAGCAGCTTCGAGCCGTTGGAAAAGAACTCCGGCGCGCCGCATTCGTCGGTCTCGACGTGGGCCGACTCCGCGCAGATCACGCTGTGATAGGACTGGCAAAGTGCGGCGAGAGCCATCGAGTTGGCGGCCGTGCCATTGAAGGCGAAGAACACCTCGCAATCGGTCACGAACAGGGCGCGGAAAGTGTCGGCAGCGGCCTGGGTCCACGGATCCTCGCCGTAGGCCGGCGCGTGGCCGCGGTTGGCGGCGTCCATGGCCGCCCAGGCCTGCGGGCAAATGCCGGCGTAGTTGTCGCTGGCGAACTGCTGGATGTTGGACATGCGTCCCTCGAGAATGCGGTTGGCGCATCGCGAAGATGAATGACGCTGAGGCTTCGTCCCGTTTGGTTGCCGGACCGGCCACATCCCTCCTGGCGGAGGCGCCACCTTGCTCGGGGAGCAGGTTGGCGTTTGAGCGTCGGCTCAAACTCTTGATGCTATTGCGGGCTGCGTAGCGGGGATCGCGGTGCGGAGCAAGGGGGCGGCGCCCCTCGCCTCCTGCGGTCACCGCTAGTTGCGGAGGATCTCCTTCCGCTTGCGCTCGTACTCGGACTTGCTGATCACGCCCTGATCGTAGGCGGCTTTCAGGTCGATGAGCTGCTGGCCGGTGGTCGCGGTGTCGACCTGGGTGGTCGAGGTG
This sequence comes from Phenylobacterium haematophilum, assembly GCF_014196295.1. GTDB lineage: Bacteria > Pseudomonadota > Alphaproteobacteria > Caulobacterales > Caulobacteraceae > Phenylobacterium > Phenylobacterium haematophilum. The sequence goes on along the minus strand of NZ_JACIDK010000008.1, from coordinate 49,544 downwards.
CTGCCGCAGGCGGCTAGCGGCGCGGCGGCGAGGGTGAGAACGAGGGCGACGGCGAGCGTGCGGGTCATGAGCATCCTACTGACTGCAGCCCCCACCCCATCTTGGCTCGGAGCGCCAGGCGCGCGCAACCCTGCGTCGCGCGCGCCTGGGCCGGATCAGAGGGCCGCGAAAGCCTGCTCGAGGTCGGCGATCAGGTCGGCGGCGTTCTCGATGCCGACCGACAGGCGGATGACGTCGGGGCCGGCGCCGGCGGCGATCTGGTTCTTCTCGTCCAGCTGACGGTGGGTGGTCGAGGCCGGGTGAATGATCAGGCTGCGCGTGTCGCCCAGGTTGGCCAGGTGCGAGAACAGCTTCACCCCGCCGACCAGTTTCACGCCGGCTTGATACCCGCCCTTGAGCCCGAACGAGAACACCGAGCCGGCGCCGTTCGGCGTGTAGCGCTTGGCCAGCGCATTGTACGGATTGCCGTCGAGGCCGGCGTAGGAGACCCACGCGACCTTGTCGCTGGCTTCCAGCCACTTGGCGACGGCCAGGGCGTTGTCGACGTGGCGCTGCATGCGCAGCGGCAGGGTTTCGATGCCGGTCAGGATCATGAAGGCGTTGAACGGCGAGATCGACGGGCCGAGATCGCGCAGCCCGAGCGCGCGGCAGGCGACGATGAAGGCGGCCGGGCCGAAGGCTTCGGTGAACACCTTGCCGTGGTAGCTGGGGTTGGGCTGCGATAGGTAGCCGAACTTGTCGCTGGCGGCCCAATCGAAGCGGCCGGAATCGATGATCGCTCCGCCCATCGAGTTGCCGTGGCCGCCGAGGAACTTGGTCAGCGAGTGGACGATGATGTCGGCGCCGTGCTCGAACGGGCGGCACAGGTAGGGCGTGGCCAGGGTGTTGTCGACGACCAGCGGCACGCCGGCGTCATGCGCGACCTTCGCGATCGCTTCGATGTCGGTGATCACGCCGCCCGGATTGGCGATCGATTCGATGAAGACCGCGCGGGTCTTGTCGTTGATGGCCGCGGCGTAGTCGGCCGGGTTGTCGCTGTCGATGAAGGTGGTTTCCCAGCCCATCCGCTTGAACGACTGGCCGAGTTGGTTGATCGAGCCGCCGTACAGCTTGCGCGAGGCGACGATGTTGCAGCCGGGCTCCATAAGCGAGTGGAAGGCCAGGAACTGGGCGGCGTGACCGCTGCCCACGGCCAGGGCCGCGACGCCGCCTTCGAGATCGGCCAGGCGCGCTTCCAGCACACCGGTCGTAGGGTTGCCCAGGCGGGTGTAGATGTTGCCCGGTGCTTCGAGGTTGAAGAGGTTGGCCGCATGGTCGGCGTCGTCGAAGACGAAGGCCGTGGTTTGGTAGATCGGGGTGATCCGGGCCTTGGTCGTGGGATCGGGCGCTGCGCCAGCGTGGATGGCGCGGGTCTCGAAGTTCTGGGTCATGGGGCGTCCTCTACGTCTCGTTGCTGCGACCTAGCCCGCCGGGTGCGGCGCGGTCCAGCCTCCGAGACTACGGAGCGTCCTCAGAATTGCTGCGCGGAGGCCTAGGTCGTGCGAATCCAGCCATCGATCAGCGCGACCGGCCAGGGCCGCAGCGCCGCGCCAGCGCACGGTCCGCCGACACAGGCGCCGGTGTCGATGTCGAACAGCGCGCCGTGCCAGGAGCAGGTGATCAGGTCACCGGCCGGGGTCAGGTAGTCGTCGAGCTTCTGGGCCAGCGGCAGGCCGGCGTGGGGGCAGCGGTCGACATAGCCCCTCACCGCCTCGCCCTGGCGAACTACGAAGCCGTGGAAGAAGCCCTCGCCGATCTGCAGCACGAAGTTGCGCGCCGCACCGTCGGCGATCAGCTCCAGCGGGCCGAGCTTCACGCCGGCCGGCGTGGAGAACAGGCGCGCTGGCGGCTGGGGCTCCTGGCCGCTCACCCGACGACCATTCCTGTGCAGGGACCGAAGCCGATGGCGACATAGCCGTCGGCCCGGGCGTGACCGGCGATGGAAAGCTCGTCGCCGTCCTGCAGGAAGGCGCGGGTTTCGCCGCTCGGCAGGGTGATCGGCTGTGCGCCGCCCCGCGTCAGCTCCAGCAGGCTCCCCAGCCCCGTGTCGTCGGGAGTCGAGATGGTGCCGGTGCCGAGCAGGTCGCCGGGATTGAGGTCGCAGCCGCCGACGGTGTGATGGGTCACCATCTGAGCCGCCGTCCAATAGAGGTGACGGGCGGCGCTGGCCGAGATGCGGACGGCAGCGATCCGCTGCTCGCGCATCTGTGCCGTCGACAGGAAGACTTCGAGGTCCAGGGCGTAGGCGCCCGAGGCCTGGTCGGCGTCGCCGAAGAGATAGTCCATCGGGGCCGGATCGCCTTCGGGCCGCGCTGGCTGGGCGATGCGGAACGGCGCCAGGGCCTCACTGGTCACGACCCAGGGCGAAATCGTGGTCATGAAGTTCTTGGCCAGGAACGGCCCAAGCGGCTGGTATTCCCAGGCCTGGAGGTCGCGGGCCGACCAGTCGTTGAGCAGGCAGAGGCCGGCGATATGGGACGACGCTTCGCCGATCGGGATCGGCTCGCCCAGCGCGTTGCCCTGACCGATCCAGACGCCGAGCTCCAGCTCCAGGTCGAGCCGCGCGGACGGCCCGAAGGTCGGCGCCTCGGCGTCGGGGGCCTTCTTCTGGCCGCTCGGCCGGCGGACCGCAGCGCCCGAGACCCGGATCGAGGAGGCGCGGCCGTGATAGCCGATCGGCACGTGCTTGTAGTTCGGCAGCAGCGGATTGTCGGGCCGGAACTGGCGGCCGACATTCAGGGCGTGATGGATGCCGGCGTAGAAGTCGGTGTAGTCGCCGATGGCCGCCGGCAGGTGCAACGTGCAGCCTGAGACCGGATAGAGCCAGGTCTCGACCTCGGCGCGATCGGGCGCGCCCAGGGCCAGCAGTTCCGACAGCCGCCGACGCAACGCGCGGCGAGCCGAGGGCGCAAGGCCCAGCAGCGGGTTGAGCGTGGCGCCGGCGCCGGCTTCGGCGGCGGCCTTGGCCTCGCCGCTCAGCAGCGCCGAGCGCGCGGCCAGCGACAGGTCGAGGATCAGATCGCCGATCGCCACGCCGCCGCGCGGCGCGCCGCCGCCCGGCGAGAAAACGCCGAGGGGCAGGTTCTGGATTGGAAAGTCGGCATGGCCGTTGGCGCTCGAAACCCAGCTGGTACGCGCCGGGTCATGGGTCTCGTCGATCATTTGCTGGGAACTTGCGCCTTGGAAAAGCCGGTCCAGCAGTCGTCGTAGTCGAGCTGGTGCAGCGGGGTCTCGGTTGCGAACTTGGTCGGGCGGATCACCCATCGGCTCTCGAACATGAAGGCCATGGTGTTCTCGATCTTGTGCGGCGCGAGGTTAGAGGCGACCGCCTTCTCGTAGCTCTCGCGGTCCGGCCCATGGCCGCTCATGCAGTTGTGCAAGCTGGCGCCGCCGGGCGCGAAGCCGCCAGCCTTGGCGTCATAGGCGCCGTGGATGAGGCCCATGAATTCGCTCATCACGTTGCGGTGGAACCAGGGCGGGCGGAACGTGTGCTCGGCCACCATCCAGCGCGGCGGGAAGATCACGAAGTCGCAGTTGGCGACTCCGGGGATCTCGGACGGCGAGGTCAGGACCGTGAAGATCGACGGATCGGGGTGGTCGTAGCTGACCGTGTTGATGGTGTTGAAGCGGTCCAGGTCGTACTTGCAGGGCGCGAGCGTGCCGTGCCAGGCGACGACGTCGAGGGGGCTGTGGTCGAGCGTTGTCGTCCACAGCGCGCCCTGGAATTTCTGAATGACTTCCGTGGGTTCGTCGCGATCCTCAAACCATGCGGTGGGGTGGAGAAAATCGCGGGCGTTGGCCAGGCCGTTGGCGCCGATGGGGCCGAGCTCCGGCAGACGGAACGGCGCGCCGTAGTTCTCGCAGACATAGCCGCGGGCCTGCGGACCGGTCAGCTCGACGCGGAAGCGCAGGCCGCGCGGCACCACCGCGATCTCGCCCGGCTTCAGCTCCAGGCGGCCGAGTTCGGTGGCGATCAGCAGCTCGCCGTCCTGCGGCACGATCAGCAGCTCGCCGTCGGCGTCGTAGAACACCCGCCCCTGCATCGATCGGTTGGCGGCGTAGAGGTGGATGGCGATGCCGGCGAAGGTCCCGACGTCGCCGTTGCCAGCGTAGGTGACCAAGCCGTCGACGAAGTCGGTCGGCTCGGCCGGGATAGGCAGCGGATCCCAGCGCAGGCGGTTGGGGCTGGGCGGGACTTCGTCGAACGGGCCCGAGCGCAGCAGCTTGCCGCCGTCGTAGGGGTTGAACGGCGCATGGCTGGCGGTGGGGCGCAGGCGGTAGAGCCAGGAGCGCTTGTTCTCGTGCCGCGGCGCTGTGAAGGCGCTGCCCGAGAGCTGTTCGGCGAACAGGCGGAACGGCGTCTGCTGCGGCGAGTTCTGGCCGACCGGCAGCGCGCCGGCCACCGCCTCGGTCGCGAAGCTGTTTCCGAAGCCGGACATGTAGTTCAGCGGCATAGTCCCATCCCTATCCTAACCGCAGACTGTACCCTTCTCCCCTCAAGGGAGAAGGTGGCGGGCGAGGCCCGACGGATGAGGGGCGGACGGGCGGGCAATCCCCGCATCCGACCCCGCTGCGCGGGGCCGCCTTCTCCCAAGGGGAGAAGGGGCCAAGTGCAACTCAGGCCGCGTCGACCTTGATGACGCCGCGGCGGATCTGGTCGAGCTCGATGGACTCGAACAGGGCCTGGAAGTTGCCGTTGCCGAAGCCTTCGTTGCCCTTGCGCTGGATGATCTCGAAGAAGATCGGGCCGAACAGATTCTCGGTGAATATCTGCAGCAGGATGCCCTCGTCGCCGACAGCGCCGTCGATGAGGATGCGGTTCTTGCGCAGCCGCTCAAGGTCCTCGCCGTGACCGGGGACGCGCTTGTCGACCAGCTCGTAGTAGGTCTCGATGGTGTCCTGCAGCTTCACGCCGCGGGCGCGCAACGCCTCGACCGTCTCGAAGATGTTGTCCGTCGTGAAGGCCAGGTGCTGAATGCCCTCGCCATTGTACTCGCGGATGAATTCTTCGATCTGGGACTTGTCGTCCTGGCTCTCGTTCAGTGGAATGCGGATCGCCTTGTCGGGCGCGATCATCGCTTGGCTGAACAGACCGGTCGCCTGGCCCTTGATGTCGAAATACTTCTGCTCTTCGAAGCCGAAGATCTGGTTGTAGAAGGTCGACCAGGTGCGCATCTGGCCACGCTTGACGTTGTGGGTCAGGTGGTCGAGCAGGTCGAGGCCGACGGCGTTCTTGGCCTCAGCCTCGGCGGCGCCGGGGATCTGCTCCCAGGCATCGTAGATCGTACCTTTGTCGCCGAAGCGGTCGACCAGATAGAGCAGCGAGCCGCCGATGCCTTCCAGAACGTAGGCGTCGCTCAGGGCCGAGGCTGCAGCGTCAGCCGGCCTGGCGCCGCGCGAGACCGCCAGTTCGTAGGCCGCCTTGGCGTCGGCTACGCGGAAAGCCATCCCATTGGCCGACGGACCGTGCGCGGCGCGGAAGTCGGCAGCCTGACCGGTCGGCTCCTGGTTGACCAGCAGGTTGGTGCGGCCCTGCTTGTAGCGGACAATCGCCTTTGTCGGATGCTTGGAATAAGCGGTGAAGCCGAGCTGTTCGATCAGCGCGGCCATCTTAGCCGGGTCAGGGCTCGTGAACTCGACGAATTCGAAGCCGTCGAGGCCGATCGGGTTTTCCGGGGTCACGGTCATGTCAGGCGTCTCCCTTGAGGCAGGCGGTCAAGGCCTGCACGAATGGCTGGATAGTGTCGGCCCTGAGACCGGCGATGTTGATGCGGCCGGAACCGGCCATGTAGACGGCGTGGTCGCGGCGCATCGCCTCGACCTGGGCGGGGCTCAGCGGCAGCAGGGCGAACAGGCCGTGCTGATCGCGCAGCGGCTCCAGGCGCGGGTCGGCGTCGGCCAGCGCCGCGCGCACTTCGTTCAAACGCCTACGCATGTCGTCCAGTTCGGCCCGCCACTGGCCGGTGAGCGAAGGATCCTCGAGGATCACCCGCACCGCGGCCGCGCCGTGATCCGGCGGCATCGACCAGGCGCAGCGGGCCAGTTGCAGGATGTTCGACCGGACCAGCTCTTCATGGCCGCGGGCGCGGATGAACAGGGCGCCGGTGCGCTCACGATAGAGGCCGAAGTTCTTGTCGCAGGAAAAGGCGACGATTGCGGTCTCGCTCGTCTCCATGACCAGACGCATGCCGGCGGCGTCCTCGTCGAGGCCCGCGCCCAGGCCCTGATAGGCCAGATCGATCAGCGGAACAGCGCCGCGGGCGTTCATCAGCGCAGCGACCTGCGCCCACTGGTCGAGCGAAAGGTCAGCGCCGGTCGGATTGTGGCAAGCGCCGTGCAGCAGCACGAGATCGCCAGCCTCGACCTTGGCCAGGGCGGCCATCATCTCGTCGAAGCAGATCCGCTGGGTCACGGCGTCGAAGTAGCGGAAGGTCTCCACGACCATGCCCGCCTGCCGGAAGATTGGCGCGTGGATCGGCCACGACGGCGTGCCCATCCAGATGCGTGCGCCGGGCGTCCCGGCGTTGGCGAGCTCGGCCGCCAGGCGCAGGGCGCCGGTGCCGCCTGGGGTCTGGACCGCGAACAGCCCCTCGCCGGCCGCCCCGTTTCCGAACGCCACCGGGGCAATAGCTTCGAGGAAGCCGAAGTCGCCTTCCGGACCGAGATAGGCCTTGGTCGGTTGGGTTTGCAGCAGGATCTGCTCGGCGGCCTTCACGGCGCCGAACACCGGGGTGTCTCCCGCCGCGTCGCGATAGACGCCGACGCCCAGGTCGAGCTTATGGGCCCGCGGGTCGTTCTTGTAGAGCGCGATGAGAGACAGCAGCGGATCGGGCGCCTGGGCCTCAAGGCCGGCGAACAGCGAGCGCGGCGGGGCGATCACGTCGGTCATGCAGCTTCCTCCTCGATCTGAGAAGAAAGTTACGCGCGCGCCGCGATGAATGGCTTTCAATCTCGCGGCGTTTTGACGATCTTGTGGTGGTACATTTCACTGCACGGCGTCAGCATGAAAGAAATACATCAACTTGACGAGATCGACCGGAAGCTGCTTCGTGCGCTGCAGGCCGACGCCTCCCAGAGTCATGCCGCGCTCGCTGAGCAGGTCGGCGCCTCGCCGGCCTCCTGCTGGCGGCGGATCAAGGCGCTGGAGACCGCCGGCGTCCTGCGAGAGAACGTGCGCCTCGTCGACGCCGAGCGCGTCGGCCGCGGGGTCAACGTCATGTGTCAGCTGCGGATGAAGTCGCACGCGACGGCCCAGCGCCAGGAGTTCGAGGCCTTCCTGCGCGCCCGTCCGGAGATCATGGAATGCCACTCGATGTCCGGCGAGTGGGACTATCTGATGCGCGTGGTCGTCGCGGACGTCGCCGGCTACGAGAGATTCCTGATGGGCGTGGTCCTAAACCATCCGAACGTCGCCACCGCCGCTTCGCACTTTGCGCTCAGCCAGGTGAAGTACACCACCGCCATGCCGGTGTGAGCCGGTGACACCCGAGCATCGACGCCCGCAGTCTTGACCCGACTCGGTGTCCGACAAGGACCTCCCGCACCTGTTGCTGCAGGGGATCTCCGGGAACCGAACTAAATCTCGACCTGGAGCAATCGATCCAGCACGCCGGCTGGAACGTCCTGGCCACCACTATCGGGGCACCTGGGTGCCCCCGGCCAGTTCAGCTTCAGCAATATGATCGAGGATGCGCGCGCCGCCGTGACTTGGCTGCGCCATCTTTCCCACAGCGAAAAAGTCGACGCCATAGAGGCGGCTGGCGGTCCGAAACCGACGCGCGTCCGCTTCACCACCGACCACAGCTACAATGATCATCGCATTGCAGGCGGCGGTGGTGAGCTGGCCGAAGCGACCTTCCCGTAGCCGGGCTTGACGAACATATAACCGAACAGTTATGTATTAATTCATATCCAAACGGTTATGAATTGAGAATGCCCAACGCCCCGGACCTGATCTTTAGAACTTTGGCCGATCCGACCCGCCGCGCGATCTTCGAGCGGCTTTGCCGTGACGGCGAACAGACGGTGGGAGCGCTGACCGCCCAGGCCGGCGTCTCGCAGCCCGCGGTCTCCAAGCATCTGGCGGCCTTGAAGCTGGCCGGGCTTGTGCGCGACCGCCCGGAAGGCCGCCAGACGCATTATCGCGCGCAGACTGAGGCTCTCGCGCCGCTGATCGATTGGACCCGGCAGATGAACGAGTTCTGGGAACGTCGGTTCGATCAACTCGAAGACCTGCTCAGGAGGATGGACCAGTGAGCGCCACCGCGCCCCAAGCCCGCACCGTCGTCGTCGAACGCGAGATGCCGTTTGCGCCCGAGAAGATCTGGCGCGCCCTGACCCAGCCCCACCTGATCGCCGAGTGGCTGATGAAGAACGACTTCAAGCCGTTGGTCGGTCACGCCTTCAGCCTGAACGCCGAGTGGGGCGCAGTGAATTGCAAGGTGCTGGAGATCGAACCACCGACCTCGCTCTCCTACACCTGGGCCGGGATGGGCCTGGAAAGCGTCGTCACCTGGACGCTGACGCCGACCGACGCCGGAACACGGCTGCGCATGGAGCAGTCGGGCTTCGGCCCCGATCAGGAAATGGCGTTCCGTGGCGCGACCTCCGGCTGGCCGCGGTTCTTCGCAGCCCTGGAAGACGTGCTCGCGCGAGCCGATTGAAACTCAAGGAGGCGCGTATGAACTGGAACAAGTGGATCCGTACGACGCACCGGTGGGTGTCGCTCGCCTTCACGGCGGCCGTCATCCTCAATGTGGTCGCCATGCTGCAGCAGTCTTCTGCGACCTGGATCGGCCTTCTCGCGCTGGCGCCGCTCGCCCTGCTGCTGCCCACTGGGCTCTATCTCTTCGTTGCGCCCTACGCGGCTAAGCGGCGTGCGATGCGGGACACCAGGAGGGCGCTGTGACCCAGTCTGAGGCTCCGAAGCTGCTGTCTGGCGGAAACCCTCAAATCCCGAAGGGCGACGGCGACGCCCCGGTACAGGCCTACATTGCCGCCATGCCGGGCTGGAAGAGCGATCTTGGCCGTCGGCTCGACGATCTCGTCATGCGGAACGTACCAACGGCGCGAAAGGCCGTACGCTGGAACTCTCCATTCTATGGATCCCGCGACGGCGGCTGGTTCATGTCGTTCCACGTGCTGACGAAGTACGTAAAGGTGACTTTCTTCGAGGGGCTGTCGCTGGCGCCGATCCCGCCCGGCGGAACGCCGAAGAGCGGCCAGTCGCGATGGATCGACATATATGAGGGCGATCAACTGGACGAGACGCAGATGAGCGATTGGCTTCGGCAGGCCGCCGCCCTGCCCGGTTGGACCCCCTAGTCGCTGCCTAGGGCACGGGAAGCTGCGGGGCTCGCCAGCCACCTTCAGTCTGCGCAGGCGCTTTGGGTTGCTCCCAAGGATCGGTGACCCGGCCACACGCTTCCCGTCGCAGGGTCGGGGAGTTGCGGATCATGCTGTCGGGCGGAGTGATCCCTCGGCCATGACCGTCGGAGGTTCCCCAAGAGCGCGGATCGGTGAAGGCGGTCCGTGCGCCCCCTCCGTCTGGACGACGCTCGGTCACGTGACCATTCTGCAACGGTCCGCCGAACACACTCGTCGATCGGCTCTTGACGAGCTCGCGTCGCCGGGCGGACCGTCCGCTCTGGGCGGGGCTGGCCAGGGAGGCTAGGCATGAACGACGCGCGCCCGATTACCCCTGAGACGATCATGCAGTTGGGCTGGGGTTTCTGGGGCTCAAAGACCCTGCTCAGCGCCGTCGAACTCGGGGTGTTCACCGAGTTGAGCAAGGGCCCGCTAGACCTGGAAGCGCTGACCTCCCGGCTAGCCCTGCATCCGCGATCCGCTCGCGACTTCTTCGACGCCCTGGTGGCGCTGGGCATGCTGGCCCGAGACGGCCGCGTCTATGCCAACACGCCCGAGAGCACGCTATTCCTCGATAAGGCCAAGCCGACCTATATCGGCGGCATCCTGGAGATGGCCAACAAGCGGCTCTACCGGTTCTGGGACGGACTGACGGAGGCGTTGCGTACGGGACTGCCGCAGAACGAAGCCAAAGATGGAGGCGAAGACCTGTTCGGCGTCATCTACGCCGATCCGGTGATCCTGGAGAGCTTCCTGCGCGGCATGACAGGCGTCAGCCTGCCGGCCGCCCAGGCCATGGCGGCGCTGTTTCCCTGGAATGAAGTCACGTCGTTCGTGGACGTCGGCTGCGCGCAGGGCGGGGCGACGGTCGCCATCGCCCAGGCGCATCCACACCTGGAGGCGGTTGGCTTCGATCTGGCTGTCGTGCAGCCGGTGTTCGAGGCCTACGTAAAGGAGAAGGCGCTCTCTGACCGGGTGCGTTTTGCGGCTGGCGACTTCTTTGCCGGCCCTCTCCCGTCGGCCGACGTAATCATCATGGGCCACATCCTTCACGATTGGGACCTTGAGCAGAAGCGTATGCTGTTGGCTAAGGCCTACGCCGCGCTTCCCGAAGGGGGACGGCTGATCGTCTATGACGCCATCATCGACGACGAGCGGCGGCAGAACGCCTTTGGCTTGCTTATGAGCCTCAACATGCTGATCGAGACCAACGGAGGGTTCGACTACACCGGCGCCGACTGCATCGGCTGGATGAAGGAGGCTGGCTTTCGGGAGACTAGGGTACAGCCGCTGGCCGGGCCGGATTCTATGGTGATTGGGACGAAGTAGCCTTGCCTCAGCCAGCGGCGCGCCGCGCGGCGAACGCCGCCATCATCGGGCCATAGGCCTCGACTGGTGGGAAGCCGTCGAAGCTTTCGACCGCCGGCGTCACCGCCCAGCGCAGCTTTTCGGCGGTCATGGTCTCCATGTAGGGATCCAGATCCCTCGGATCGTCCAGCAAGGTCGTGCGAACGTTGACCAGATGCTCAGCGCCGTCGGGACGCGTGAAGATCCAGCTCTTGCAGTGCGGACAGAAGAAATGCCGGGTCGGGCCGTGCAAGCCGCCGAGCACCGGCTCCCCCTCGGTCACGACGAAACCGGCGGACGGCGTCAGCACGCTGAGCGAAAAGGCGCTGCCCGTCATCTTCTGACAGCCGGTGCAGTGGCAAGCCATGGTGATCAGCGGCGGCGCGCAGATCCGGAACCGCACCTGGCCGCAGCGACACCCGCCATCCCGTGCAAACTCGCCCATGAACCGCTCCCGCTTTTCGACTTCGCTTTATGCCAGCAGTTGGAACCAACACCAATGCGGCCGAGCTTGACCGTATTGTGGGCCGATTGGCATTGGCTGGGCTGCAAAACTGATGCGAGCAAGCGCCCGTGAACCCGTTCCCCAACGACATCTTCACCGAGCCGGAGGACGTGGATCCGGACGGCCTAGCTAACCTGGGGCCACTGCGACGGCTGGCTGGCGTCTGGGAAGGGCGCAAAGGCGTCGACGTAAACCCCAAGGCTGATGGGCCAGAGCAACGACAGTACGTCGAGCGCATCGTGATGCGGCCGATCGATCCGTAAGCCAACGGACCACAACTGTTCTACGGCCTGCGCTATCATGTGCGGGTCATCGCGGTCGACGAGGAGACCACTTTCCACGACCAAGTCGGTTATTGGCTCTATGAACCAGCGACCGGGCTGATCCTGCAGTCTCTGACGATCCCTCGCGGCCAGACGGCGTTGGCCGGCGGCGCGGCGACAGAGACCGGAATCCTGGTGAAAGCAACTCGCGGCGGCACATAGCACGGCATTAGCTCGACAGCCTTTCTGGAGCACGCGTCCGAACCGACAGTTATCAGCTGGAAATCACCCTCCGCGCCCACGACAGCTGGAGCTACGTCTCCGACACCATGCTGACGGTGCGCGGTCAGGAGGGGCTGTTCCAGCACAGCGACCGCAACACCCTGAAGAGGGTCGCCGAGCCTATGAGCAACCCGCTGATGAGGCGCAAGAGCGGACTGGATTTCTGATCTGCTAAGCCCGCGTGGAGGCATAGGCTTTGAGAGCCCGCGCGCGAGCCATCGCGTGATCGACGATCGGGGCCGGATAGTCGACGCCCAGGCGAACGCCGGCGTCAGCCAGGTCGATCGACCGCGCCGTCCACGGCGCGTGCAAAAACTTGTCGGGAAGTTTCGCGAGCTCAGGAACCCAACGACGGACATAGGCGCCGTCGGGGTCGAATTTCTGCCCCTGGGTAACTGGGTTGAAGATGCGGAAGTAGGGCGAAGCGTCGGCGCCTGAACCCGCCACCCACTGCCAGTTGGCGGCGTTGTTAGCCAGGTCCGCATCGACCAGCGTGTCCCAGAACCACGCCTGCCCCTCGCGCCAATCGATCAGCAGATGCTTGATCAAGAAGGAAGCGACGATCATGCGCACACGATTGTGCATCCAACCGGTCGCCCAGAGCTGGCGCATGCCCGCGTCGACGATCGGATAGCCCGTCGCGCCCTCGCGCCATCGCGCCAGTCCTGTGGGATCGCTCGCCCAAGGAAAGGCCGAGAACTCCGGCCGAAGCGGCTGTTCGGGCAATTTCTGCGCATGAAAGAGCAGGTGGTGAGAGAACTCTCGCCAAGCGATCTCCGACAGGAAAATCTCGACACCCGCCGGCATCAGATCGCCGCTCTCCGCCAGCGCCCTACCGGTCAGCGCCCGCCAGACCTGACGCGGGCCGATTTCGCCGAAATGCAGATGCGGCGACAGCCGCGATGTCCCTTCCCGTCCCGGCAGATTGCGAGCTTCCCCATACTCCAGGCTGGTGCGGCCGGCGAAGGCGTCCAGACGCTCCCACGCGCCAGCTTCCCCTGGGCCCCAGGTGTCGCGCAGGCCGCCAGCCCAATCCGGTTGCTTCGGCGTCAGGCCCCAATTCTCGATCACGTCGCTGTGCGGCCATGCTTGCGGCCCGGCTAGCCGCGCAGGCGGCTCGATCACGGCCGGAAGCTCCAATCCGGCGCGCAGCGCCCGCCAGAACGGCGTGAACACCCGGTAGGGCTCGCCCTTGCCGTTCATCACCTCCCACGGCTCACGCAGCAAACCGGCGTTAAAGCTGCGCGCGGCGACGCCCCGCCCCTTGAGCGTCGCCTTGAGGCGCTCGTCACGCGCCACGGCCCAGGGCTCGTAACGACGGTTCCAAACGACCGAAGCCGCTCCAGTCTCCGCCACGAGTCGCTCAATCTCGCGCTCCGCCGGCCCACGTCGCAAAATCAACCGCGAGCCTCGCGCCGCGAGGTCGGCGGCGAGTGCGGCGAGCGAGTGATGCAGCCACCACCGCGACGCTCCACCGAGCCGCCAACGGCCTGCGTCTTCGTCATCGAGGATGAATACCGGCGCGACCGGCCCATCGTTCGCCAGCGCCGCAGCGAGCGCGGGGTTGTCGGCCAGGCGCAGGTCGCTGCGAAACCAGAGAAGCGTCGTCACGGCCCTGATTTCGCTCGTCCAGCACCCCTTGGCAAGCTCAGCCGCGCGAAGGCCCGAAGCGGGCGACGAGATCATAGGATTCGCCGGGAAAGAGCTGACGTACGCGCGTAACACCTACCCCCGCACGCCAGGTTCGGCGATCGACGGCCAAGCAAGCGGTCCTTGGCGGGACCGCCAGCAGGCGCGCCGCCTCCGCGTCCGCCGCCAAGGCCGAGATGCGGTTTTCCGCCTCGGTCCAGGGAATGTGTTCCAGCAGCCAGGCGCCCGGGGATATTGCAGCAAAGTCAATCCGGGCCGCCTCGGGAGCCGCGCGCAAGCTGATCAGGCGATCTTCCAGCGAGAACGGCTGCGTGTCGGCGAAATGCACGCCCCTCAGCGCCAGCAGCGTTCGCCCACCGGCTAACTCCGCTTCGTCCGCACCCTGGGCGGCCCGCTGAACGCTGGCAATCAATTCAAAACGATAGGCCTGCCTGCGACCTTCGATTTCGGCGCGCAGATCGGGAATGTCGAGGACGGCCGAATGCAACCGGGGGCGCGCTACAAACGACCCCGCGCGACGCCGGCGCTCGATCAGTCCCGCCTCGGCCAGGGCGGAGATCGCCTTGCTGACCGTCATCCGCGAACAGCCGTACTGCGCGGTCAGTTCATGCTCAAAGGGAATCCGATCCCCGGGCCCGAGGTCGCCCGAGAGGATCTTGGCCTCGATGTCAGTGCGGATGCGCTGGTGGAGGGCGGCCGGAGCGTCGGCCTCCCCCCCGGGAGCGGGCTTGTTCACGCGAGCACGTACTCCAGGGCCTTGCGGTAACGGGCCGCGATCTCGGCCCGCCGATGATGGCGTCCATTAGTGACCAGCTTCGCGCCCGCTCGCCAGACACTGTCAATCATGTCCCTGCGACCGGCGAAGACGTAGCTGTCGAGGACGGCGTCGCCGCTGCGCCCCGCGAGCGAAGGATGTGAAGGATCGAGAGTTACTATGTCCGCCGGCGCACCCTCCGCGAGCACCGCCGGTCCGCAGCCGAGCGCCTGCGCTCCGCCACTGGCGGCTGCGCGATATACATCGGCCCCAGTGGCGCCTCCCGCATCGCGGGCCAGCACGTTGCGGGTCCGGAGGGTGAGGCGCTGGCCGTACTCCAGGAGCCGCAGTTCTTCGGCTGCATCGATCAGCACGTTGGAATCCGAACCGACGCCAAACCGGCCGCCGGCCGCCACAAACTCGGACGCGGGAAATATCCCGTCGCCGAGATTGGCCTCTGTAATTGGGCACAGACCCGCCACCGCGCCGCTACGAGCCATCGCCTGCGTCTCCGCAGGCGTCACGTGCGTGGCGTGCACCAAGCACCAGTTGGCGCCGACGGGGGCACGCTCCAGCAGCCACTCGACGGGCCGCGCGCTTGACCATGCGAGACAGTCATCGACCTCCTTCGTCTGCTCGGCGATGTGCATGTGAATCGGCGCCCCGCCCGCTAGGCTCGTCAACGCCGAAAGCTCATCGGGCGTCACCGCGCGCAGGCTGTGCGGCGCTACGCCGACCACTCCGTGAGATAGCGGTGCGACCGCGGCACGGCTCGCCTCAAGCAACCGCGCGAAGCCGTCGAGGTCATTGATGAAGCGCGCCTGCGCGGCCGTCGGCGGCGCGCCTCCAAATCCCGCGTGGGCGTAGAACACCGGTAGCAGCGTCAATCCCAGGCCCGCCTCCTCCGCCGCCGCAACGATCGCGGCCGCCATCTCGGCCGGATTGTCGAACGGGACGCCCCCTACGCCGTGATGGAGATAGTGGAACTCTCCGACCCTCGTGAAACCGCCCTCCAACATCTCGACATAGGCCTGCGCGGCGATCGCTTGCAGTTCGTCAGGACGTAGGCGCTCGGTGAACCGGTACATGACGTCGCGCCAAGTCCAGAAGCTGTCGGCCAACGGCCCGCGCACTTCCGCGAAGCCGGCCATTCCCCGCTGAAAAGCATGGCTATGAAGGTTCGGCAGACCTGGGAAGGCCGGGCCATGGGCCTGCTCGCCGGCATCGCGCTCAACGTCGGCCGCGACCCGCGCGATAACTCCATCCTGCACTGAGACGCGGACATTCCGAGCCCAGCCCGCCTCAAGCAACGCGCTTTCAAACCAGATCGTCTGAGGGTGATCAGCCACTGGACAAGCCTCCTCGCTCGGACATATGTCTATACATAATTGCAGCGGCGAGGAAGGAGGCGAATATGCGGTGCGACCGGCTCTGGACCAACGCGCGCCTGGCGACGCTTGCGGCGGATCAGCCGGGAATCGGCGAGGTCGAAGGCGGCGTCATCGCCTCCTGCGACGGCCGCATCCTCTACGCCGGCCCCGCCACGCTCGCCCCTGCCTTGGTCGCTGATGAAACGATCGACTGCGAAGGTCGTTGGATCACGCCAGGCTTGATAGATCCGCACACGCATCTGATCTTCGGTGGTGATCGTGCGCAGGAATTCGAGATGCGCCTGGCGGGGGCCTCCTACGAGGAGATCGCCCGCGCGGGAGGCGGCATCGTCTCAACAATGCGCGCGACACGGGCCGCGAGCGAAGACGATCTGGTGGCGGCGGCGCTGCCTAGGCTCGATGCCCTGATTGCGGAAGGCGCCACCACCATTGAGGTGAAGTCGGGCTACGGACTGTCGCTTGAACATGAGATCAAATGCCTGCGCGCCGCTCGCCGACTAGCGTCCGAACGGCCGGTCCGGATCGTCACCACCTTTCTCGGTGCACACGCCCTGCCCCCCGAATGGTCAGCCGACGCCGATGGATACATCAACGAGATCTGCGACCGCATGATCCCCGCCGTCGCGGTCGAGAATCTGGCCACGGCGGTTGATGCGTTCTGCGAAGGCGTCGGTTTCACGACCGCCCAGACCCGACGGGTCTTCGAGGCAGGCCGCGCTCACGGCCTGGCCGTGAAACTGCACGCCGAGCAGCTCTCGAACCAGCATGGAGCCGCCCTGGCCGCCGAATTCGGAGCCTTGTCGGCCGATCACCTGGAACACCTCGACGCGGAGGGCGTGGCAGCCATGGCGCGCGCGGGCGTCGTCGCGACTCTGCTGCCCGGCGCCTTCTACTTCGTCCGCGAGACCCGCCTGCCGCCCATCGACAACTTGCGTGGAGCCGGCGTGCCCATCGCTTTGGCAAGCGACTGCAATCCTGGCACCTCCCCACTTACCTCGCTGCTGCTGGCGATGAACATGGCCGCGACGCTGTTTCGCTTGACCGTCGACGAGTGCCTGGCCGGCGTGACCCGCGAGGCCGCCCGCGCCCTTGGATTGCTCAGCGAGACCGGAACTTTGGAGGCCGGCAAGGCCTGCGACTTAGCGATCTGGGACGTCGAGCGCCCAGCCGAACTTGTCTACCGCATGGGCTTCAATCCGCTCCATGCGCGCGTGTGGAGCGGAAAATGAATTGTGTGGTGCTACACTCGGCCGATGTGAGCCTGGCCGATTGGCGCGCAATCTATCGCGGCGCCGAGGTGCGGCTGGACTCCGCGTCGGACGCGGCGATCGCGCAAAGCGCCGCGGCCGTCGAGCGCATCCTCGCCAAAGGCGCCCCAGTCTACGGCATCAACACCGGCTTCGGAAAGCTGGCCAGCGTTCGTATCGACGCTGCCGACCTCGAGACCTTGCAGCGGAATATCGTGCTCTCGCACGCCGCTGGCATCGGTGAGCCGTCCCCCGTCGCGGTCGCACGCCTGATGCTCGCCCTCAAGCTCGCCAGCCTCGCGCAGGGAGCCTCCGGCGTCCGCTCCGCCACCATCGCCCTGCTCGAAGCGATGCTGACAAAGGGGCTGACCCCTGTCGTTCCGGCGCAAGGGTCCGTAGGCGCATCCGGCGACCTGGCGCCGCTGGCGCACATGGCCGCAACCATGATCGGCGTCGGGGAAATCTTCGTGGCCGGCGCGCGTCGTCCCGCGCGGGAAGCCTTGGCCGAAGCCGGTCTCGCCCCCCTCACCCTCGGCCCGAAGGAGGGACTGGCGTTGCTGAACGGAACACAGTTTTCAACGGCCAACGCGCTCGCCGGTCTGTTTGAAGCCGAATTGCTGTTCCAGACCGCGCTCGTCACCGGCGCACTGTCGACGGAGGCGGCGAAGGGATCCGACACCCCATTCGATCACCGTATCCATGCTTTGCGCCGGCACGCCGGCCAGATCGAGACGGCCGACGCCCTTCGCTCGCTAATGGCCGGCTCTGCAATCCGCGCCTCGCACCTGAAGGACGACGAGCGGGTGCAGGATCCCTACTGCCTGCGTTGCCAGCCTCAAGTCATGGGCGCCGCGCTGGACATCCTTCGCCAGGCCGCGGCGACGCTCGCGACCGAGGCGAACGGCGTGTCCGACAATCCGTTGATCTTTCCGGACACCGACGAAGCCCTGTCGGGCGGCAACTTCCATGCAGAGCCTGTCGCCTTCGCCGCTGACATGATCGCCTTGGCGATCTGCGAGATCGGCTCGCTGTCCGAGCGCAGAGTGGCGATGCTCGTCGACCCTGCGCTCTCCGGCCTTCCAGCGTTCCTGAGTCCCAAGCCCGGGCTGAACTCGGGCTTCATGATCCCGCAAGTGACCGCCGCGGCGCTCGTGTCTGAGAACAAGCAGAAAGCCTACCCGGCCAGCGTCGATTCCATTCCCACCTCCGCCAATCAGGAGGACCACGTCTCGATGGCCGCACATGGAGCACGGCGGCTGCTGGGAATGGCCGAAAACGTCGTCGGCGTACTGGGGATCGAACTGCTGGCCAGCGCGCAGGGCTGCGACTTTCATGCGCCCTTGGCGTCAAGCGAGCCGCTGGAGGCAGTCCGTTCGACCGTGCGCGCACGCGTGCCGCACCTTGGCGACGATCGCCACTTCTACCCTGATATGCAGGCGGCGAACGATATCGTGCGCTCGGGCACCGTCATTGCGGCCGCCAGTTCCGTCGACCTGCCAGGTGTCGGCTGATGGACTGGCTGGAGGTTCGGCGCGGCGAGGCGCCGTTGATTGTGAGCTTTCCGCACACCGGCACGGACATTCCAGCCGACATCGAAGCACAGCTGACATCCTCCTGGCTGGCTAGGAAGGACGCGGACTGGTGGATTCATCGTCTCTACGACTTCGCCAGCGACCTCGGCGCGACAACTGTCCGAACCACGGTCAGCCGCAGCGTCATCGACGTCAATCGCGACCCGAGCGGCGCCTCGTTGTATCCTGGCCAGGCCACCACCGAACTGTGTCCGACGACGACCTTCGATGGTGAACCCCTCTATCGGGACGGTCCGCCAGATGAGACCGAGATCGCCCGCCGTCGCGCCACCTACTTCGAGCCCTACCATGCGGCGCTTGCCCAAGAAATCGAGCGGCTGAGCCAGTTGCACGGAACCGTGGTGCTTTACGAAGCCCACTCCATACGCTCGCGTATCCCGCGACTGTTCGAAGGCGAGTTGCCTAACTTCAATCTCGGCACAAATTCTGACGCGAGTTGCTCTCCGGTCCTGGCGGCAGCGGTCGAGGCGGCTTGCAAAAATTCCAGGTTCACACAGGTGACCAACGCCCGCTTCAAGGGCGGCTGGACCACCCGGCACTATGGCCGCCCCGGAGCCGGCGTACATGCGATCCAGATGGAGCTCGCCTGCCGCGGCTACATGGACGATCCGGCCGAACCGGCCACGCACGCCAACTGGCCTGCGCCCTATTCGCCGGTCCAGGCCGAACCTATGCGCGCCGTGCTGACCGACGTCCTGAAGGCCTGCATCGCCTTCGCCCAATCCCGAGATCTGAAATGACCCGCCTCGACAAGACCCGCGTGATCAACCCCGCGACCGGAACGGAGCTGTCCGCCAAGAGCTGGCTGACCGAAGCGCCGCTGCGCATGTTGATGAACAACCTGCATCCTGACGTCGCCGAACGTCCTGAGGAGTTGGTGGTCTACGGCGGCATCGGACGCGCCGCGCGCGACTGGGAGAGCTTCGACAAGATCGTCGAGACCCTTCGCCGCCTCGAGGACGATCAGACGCTGCTGGTCCAGAGCGGCAAGCCGGTGGGGGTGTTTCGCACCCATGCAGATGCGCCGCGCGTGCTGATCGCCAACTCGAACCTGGTGCCGCGCTGGGCGACCTGGGATCACTTCAACGAACTCGATCGCAAAGGTCTGGCCATGTATGGCCAGATGACCGCCGGCTCGTGGATCTACATCGGCGCGCAGGGCATCGTGCAGGGCACCTATGAGACGTTCGTGGAGATGGGGCGCCAGCACTACAACGGCGATCTCTCGGGTCGCTGGCTGCTAACCGCGGGCCTCGGCGGTATGGGCGGCGCTCAGCCGCTCGCCGCCGTCATGGCCGGCGCGTCGTGCCTCGCCATCGAGTGCCAACCGTCCAGCATCGAAATGCGCCTTCGCACAGGCTACCTCGATCGCTCGACTGACAACGTCGACGAGGCTCTGGCCTGGATCGAGCGGTCGTGCGCCGACAAGGCTCCGATCTCGGTGGGACTGCTGGGCAACGCCGCTGAGTTGCTACCCCAACTGCTGGCCCGCGGCGTGCGCCCTGACCTGCTGACGGATCAGACCTCGGCCCACGACCCCGTGAACGGCTATCTGCCCAAGGGCTGGAGCCTTGAGCGTTGGTACGCCATGCGCGACCAAGATCCCAAGCAGGTCGAAGAAGCCGCTCGCGCGTCCATGGCCGGGCACGTCAAGGCGATGCTCGACTTTCAGTCCGCGGGTGTGCCCACCGTCGACTACGGAAACAACATCCGTCAGATGGCCAAGGAGGAAGGCGTGGCCAACGCCTTTGACTTCCCTGGCTTCGTGCCCGCCTACATTCGCCCGCTGTTCTGCCGGGGCATCGGTCCGTTCCGTTGGGCCGCGCTCTCCGGCGATCCGGAGGACATCTACAAGACTGACGCCAAGGTGAAGGAGCTGATCCCGGATAACGCACACCTGCACAACTGGCTCGACATGGCGGCCCGGAGGATCAAATTCCAAGGCCTCCCCGCCCGGATTTGCTGGGTCGGGCTCGGCGATCGCCACCGCCTCGGCCTCGCCTTTAATGAGATGGTCGCGAAAGGCGATCTGAAGGCGCCGGTCGTCATCGGCCGCGATCACCTGGACTCTGGCTCCGTCGCCTCCCCCAACCGTGAAACCGAAGCGATGCGCGACGGCTCCGACGCGGTCTCTGACTGGCCACTGCTCAATGCGCTGCTGAACACCGCATCTGGCGCCACCTGGGTCTCGCTCCACCATGGCGGTGGAGTGGGGATGGGCTTCTCCCAGCACTCGGGCATGGTCATCGTCTGCGACGGCACGGACGCCGCAGCCAAGCGCATCGAACGCGTGCTGTGGAACGACCCGGCGACGGGGGTAATGCGGCATGCGGATGCCGGCTACGACATCGCGCTCGACGTCGCCCGCGAGAAGTCCCTCGACCTGCCGGGTATCCTTGGCTGATGCGCATCCTTCGCGCCGCGGACCGCATACCGACCCCATGGAAGAACGGAGGAGGCCTCACCTGCGAGGTCGCAGCCTGGCCGCCAGGCGCATCGCTCCCCCACTTCGAGTGGCGCGCTAGCATCGCCGAGGTGACGTCGGACGGGCCGTTCTCAGATTTTGAGGGCGTCGACCGTGTGATCACGGTGCTTGAAGGGGCAGGCCTTGAACTGCGGTTCGAGGGACATAAGGCGGTCAGAGTCGACACCTCTGCCGTTCCGCTCGCTTTCCCGGGCGATGTGCCCTGCAGCGCCGCCCTCGTCGGCGGGGCGGTGCGCGACTTCAACGTGATGGTTCGGCGAGGCCGCTGGGCCGCTCACGTTCGGAGAGTCGATGCGCCGACGACGCTGCACATGCAGGCGGAAGTCACCATCGTTCTTGCCCGCACCTCGGCTTCATTGGACGTCAATTGCCTCGGGCCGGAGGACGCTGTGCTTATCGAAGGCGAGCACGAGGTGGACCTCGTCCACGGCGCGTGGGTCGTGGCTGAACTGACGCGCGTCTAGTCGACGACCTCGACAAGCTCGATGCGAAACTCGAGCGGCGTGTTTGGCGGGATCATATCCTTGCCCGCCACGCCGTAGGCGTACTCGGGCGGAATGTAGATCACCCACTCGTCACCTGGCCGCATCAGCGGCAGTACGGTGACCCAGCCCGGGATCAGCTTGCCGAGCGGAAAGGTCACGGCTCCATCCGGATCATTCTTGGAGGAGTCGAACACGCGTCCGTCAAGGAACTTGCCTTCGTACCGCACCTTGATCGTGGACGAGCGTGTCGGGTGCACGCCCTTTTCGGGCCCGGACTTGAGGATTTTGTACTGAATGCCCGGGATCGTCTTGACGCCCGGGACCTGCCCGTTCCGCGTGAAGAACTCCACGTTCGCATCCTGCGCCATCGCCGGGGCGGTCAGAGCGAAAGCTAAAAGAGCGCCGATAAGCTTTTGCATTCGCTGCTCCGGTCAGCCGCCAGACACAAGACGTTCGAGACTCGACGCTACGGTCGGATGATACGTCGGTTTCGCTTTCTGGAAGATGCGAGTTGCGATGGGACGGCCCCAGTCGCCCTGCTTCATCAGGCCGGCGTAGAGCGGACGCAGGAAGAGCCCGCGACCGACCGAGGTAAGAAACTCCTCGAGGGCCGGAACAGCCGGTTCGTAGCGATTGGCGATCGCGAGCTCCAGCCAGGCCGACCGGATGTAGCTGTTCGTCGAGGTCGAGAGCTTGAGGGTTCCGTCCAGGTCGTCGAGCTGAGCCTTCGACAGCTGCCGCGGTAGGCTGTTCAGGAACCGCAACCACTCCTGGGTCGTCCAGGCCGACGTCGTCAGTTGCGACGCCGGCGCGCCCTGCTTGAATGCGGCGACCTGGGCGTCGACGCGTGCAAGCGCCTCGGACTTAACGTGCACTGCATTGTCGGGAAGACCCGCTGCGTACGCCCAGCGATCAAGCTGGAGTTTGTCCTCCAGGCCTTTGTCGCCCTTGATGAGATTGGCGCGCAAATCCTTTAGGAATCCGGCCGTGGTTTGCGGCTGAAACGCGTGGCGATCGAAATACGAGGTGAGATAGGCGTCCCAGCGCTCGCGCCCGACCGTCTTCTCGATCGTTCGCAAGAAGGTCGCGCCCTTGAAGTAGGCCAGTTGCCCGCCGACGTCCCCATAGAGCTTGGTGGCCTCGCCGGTCGGACCGCCGACCTCGGCGATGTCCGCCTGCATCCCGTCCCAATCGAGATCGGCTTCCATCTCAGCCCGCGGCGCGCCGTATTGCGCCTCCATGATGCGGTTCTCGAAGTAGGTGGTGAAACCCTCGTTCAGCCAGCCGTCCGGCCAAGTCGCGTTGGTAACCAGATTGCCGGACCAGCTGTGGGCCAACTCGTGCGCGACGAGGCCGACATTGGCCCGGTCGCCGGTGATGAAGGTCGGGGTCAGGAAGGTGAGGGTCGGGTTCTCCATGCCTCCGAAGGGAAACGAGGGCGGCAGAACGAGCACGTCATAACGACCCCAACGGTAGGGCCCATAGAGCGCCTCGGCGGTGGTCACCATCTTCTCGGTGTCGACCAGTTCCGCGGCCGCCCGGTCCATCATCGACGGTTCGGTATAGACGCCAGTGCGCGGCCCAAGCTCGCGGAAGGTCAGATCCCCCACCGCCAGGGCGATCAGATACGGAGGCACCGAGTTGTCCATCCGGAAGCGATAGGCGTGCTTGCCCTCGCCCGCCGGCTCCCCATCCGGCGTCAGGCGCGCGCCGCTCATCACCGCCACGAGGTCGCTGGGAACAACGACCCGCGCCGTCCAGGTTTGCCGAATCCCAGGGCTATCCTGCGTCGGGATCCAGCTGCGGTTATTGATGTCTTGGCCCTGGCTGAAGAGGTACGGCTTGGCCTTCCCTGCAGTCAGTGACGGCGGCAGCCACTGAAGCGCGCGCGCGCCAGGGCTGGATGCATAGTGGACCACGATCCGCCTGGCGCCGTTCAGTTGCACGGTGAGCGGCGCCCCGAGCTCCGCATCCGATGCGCCGAGCTTCCAGGCCAGGTCACGTCCGGCTCCGTCCGTTACCTTGCTGACCGTCAGCCCCAGCGTATCGAGCACGATCTCCTTGGCCCCGGGGGCCGCGAGCACGTCCATGGCGGCCTGCCCGCTCATGGTCTTGGTATCGAAGTCGGCCGTCAGATCGAGATCGACGTGCGTTACCCGCGCGACGAGCGGCCGCGCGTACGAACGCACATCCCTTGCGTCCGGGGTCGTGAGCACGGGGGCGACGGGCGAAGCCGCCAGGGTGTTCGTCGCGATGCCGGCGGCGGAGAGGGCGGACGCGAGAAGAATGGCCCGCAGGAAAGTGCGCATGCTGAAAACGCCCCCAGGAAAAGTACTGGCCCGCACAGCGGCCCGAGTCGTCGTCATCCTAGCCGCTGATTGGGGCAATTCTTGTCTTTATGACGGCCGATCATGCATCAGCTAAGCCAATCCCGGGTCTGGCCCTATTTATGCCCGGGTGATTTTGTGACAATGACTCTACGATGTCCGACACGCACACCGCATTCGCCGGCGCCCGCAAGCTTGCCTCCGGGCCGCTTTCCGCCATCGCGCCGGCGGTAAAGGCTGCGGTCGATGCCGGCGAATCCCACGTGCTAGTCTTTAACGACATGTCCGGCCGGCAAGTCGATTTCGATCTGCGGGGCAGCCTAGGCGAGGTGCTAGAGCGCCTGATGGCGGAACCGTTGCCCCGATCGCCGGGACGTGGACGACCGAAGCTCGGCGTCACCGCGAGAGAAGTCACTCTCCTGCCCTCACATTGGGAATGGCTTTCGAGCCAACCGGGCGGCGCATCGGCGGCGCTGCGCCGATTGGTCGACCAGGCTCGGAGGTCGGGCGGCGACGACAAACGGCAAGCGCAGGAAGCCGCCCATCGGGTCATGTTCGCCCTGGCCGGCGATCTCCCAGATTTCGAAGAGGCGACGCGGGCGTTTTATGCGGGAGATCAGGACCGCTTCCTTGCGCTCACCGACGGTTGGCCGATGGATGTCCGCGACTATGTGCGTGAGATCACCGCCCGCGCCATCGCCTGACCTTCACTGCCGCGCCCAAGCCTTCCGCAGATCGAGAAGCATGTCGACCGCGAGTTGACGCGCAAGATCGCAAGCGGCGAGGTCGGATCCGCGGATCACATAGCCTGCCTCGAGATCACCGATCGTCGGATCCGACGGCAGCTGATGCAGCCGACAGGTGCGCATAGCCGCGTCAGGAATCTCAACGCGTGGAAGCGCAACCGACGAGGCCGGGTGAAAGCTCGCACAACTGGCGGTCAGCAGTGCGCAGGCGAGCAGCCCGCTCGTCAGCAAGCGGCTTATCAGCGTCCTTTGCATTCATGGCCTCGATGGAGTGTTGACGGGCGAGCTCCGCGCCGCCCGTTTGACGGCGAACAAACATGTCCGTGCGCGCCGCGGCCCGGCGCGCAAGATCAACTTCGACCATTGCAGTCGCAGCCTGCGTCTGGGCGACCTCGGCCTTGTGACGCTCGTCCTCGACGCCGTGACTACGCCCCTTCCAGTAGATGGAAACGAGCACCATCGCGATCGCGGCGACGCTGGCGAGGCCGAACCATGCGCGCAACGTCATCGACGTGAATCCCACGGAACTCTGCTCACTTGAGCCCGCTCGCCCGCAACCCGACGCCTGCAGCAAACGCCGCTAAGCCGGCAGCGAGCCATGGTCCGCAACGAGCAAGCCACGTCCAGAACGCGGCGACGCCTTCGACGCGATCACGCTGCGCTTCAAGCAGGTCGATCCGACCAAGGGCGGTGCGAAGCTCTCCGCGCAGCGCTTCCACCAGCTTGCCGGCTTCCTGCGCCTCGAGCCGCGCCAGGCGCTCTCGGACGTCGTCCACCTTGTTGGTAAGCCCTTCAAGTCGCTTCGTCTGCGCTGCGACATTGTCGCCGATTTGCCGAAGCGTAAGGATCTGCGCTTGGTGAAGCGCCTCAGCGAAACTGCCCGCATCGTCGGCCGACGTCACGATCGCCACCACCTTCTCTGGCCCCCGCCGACGCCACCCACGCCACCGCCCCGCGATGACGGCAACGCCGCCGCGGGAGGCAAAAAGTCACCGGTCTCATGCACCGCGCCCGTCCAACCGGGCTCGGCGAGCGTCTCGCTGATTTTTTGGAGGTGATCGGCGCGAGTAAGGCCATCAGCCAGCGGCGTATTCAGATATCTATCGGTGCTCGACCACTCCATGCGCGGCTTGGCCGATGACGGCGCCCTGATCTACTTCGAGGATCAGCGCAGTTCGCCAAGCTCCGACATGCTGGGTCAGGTGGTCGTCGTAGAGACCGACACCGACGAAGTGTTGGTCAAGCGCCTGCTGCGCGGCTCCGCCCCTGGGCTCTATGACCTGGAGAGCGTCGCCGGCCCCACCCGCCGCGACGCGCGACTGCGCTGGGCCGCGCACATCACCGCGATCATCCCGCCCTATCAGGCCCGCCGGATCATCATCAGCGAAGGCTGAGCTTTCGGTTGTGAGTTAATGTATATAATATACATTGCTCGGATGTCCGAACTCGAACGGCTGATCGATTTAGAGGCCTCGGCCGACGCAGCGCGGGTGACCCTCGCCGAGCGTGAACTCTCCCGCAGCCGCGGCGTCGCCTGGTCCGGAATGACGCCGGAGCATCAGGTGCCTTGCCCGCCCGAGACGCTGCGCAAGCGCGCCCAGGCCCGGCTCGCCGCGCGACAGGCCTGGCGCGCTGGTGCCGACGGCGCGTTCGTCACCGCCGTCGGCCGCTGCCAGGCGGCTGCGCGGCAGGCCTTCACCACCGCCGAACGCGCTCGCGCCGGCGCCTCCCGCGAAGAGCCGGCCGAATGGCGATTGCAGGTGCTGGACGAGTTGTCCGCGCAAGCCCGCGCGCTTGCGGCCGG
The DNA here is from genome assembly GCF_014196295.1 of Phenylobacterium haematophilum. Classification (GTDB taxonomy): domain Bacteria; phylum Pseudomonadota; class Alphaproteobacteria; order Caulobacterales; family Caulobacteraceae; genus Phenylobacterium; species Phenylobacterium haematophilum. Next base: position 23,261 of record NZ_JACIDK010000008.1, on the reverse strand, counting down.
CGTACGCCAGGCCCGCCGCGCGCTTACGCCCTAGCAGCGGCCGACGGCGCGCTCCCGCGCCGGCCGCCAAGACCGCACCTCCCGGCGCGCCCGGATTTCGTCGTGCAGCATGTCCGCCAGATCCAACACCTGCTCACGCGACATACGCCGCGTCGCGCCGCGCACTTCGGCGGCGAGGCGTGACATCAGGTCGGACGGTAAGCCTTGATTGGCGCTCATCGTCTTGCCTCACGCTAGCCCGTACAGCCCACTCCTCCAATTCGCGAGCACGCAGACTTGTTCCCGTTAATCGTGCATTTGACATAGATAGTTCGCCAACCTAACTAACTCGCCATGCCGAACTCCGCCGAGACACTGGCCCTTGCCGACAACTTGCGCGCGCCGCTGCTGCGGGTGGCGCGTCGCCTGCGCCAGGAGGCCCAGCGGGCCGGCAGTTCGGCGCTCGACGCCCTGATCCTCGGCCACATCCGCCGCCACCCCGGTGTCGGCGTCAGCGAGCTTGCGCAGGCTGAACAGATCTCGCGCCCCAGCATGAGCGGCCACGTCAAACGCCTCGAGGCGGCCGGCTGGGTGTCGCGCATCGATGACGCCAATGATGGACGCCGCTCGGGCCTGCGCATCACTCCGCAGGGCGAGGCTCAGGTGGACGCAATCCGCCAGCGCCGCAACGACTGGCTCGCCGACCGTCTCGCGCGCCTCTCGCCGGACGATCGCGCGGCCCTGGCCGACGCTGGCGCGCCGCTGCTGAAACTCCTGGAGTGCGAACCTTGAGCCCCGTCGATCAACCGCTGCAGGACGAAGGCTCCACTCGAACCACCCGCGGCTGGCTGATCCCGGCGATCATCGGGTCGGCCATGCTCATGCAGACGATGAACGCGACGGTGATCGCCAACGCGCTGCCGACCATGGCCGTCGCACTGGGGGAGCCGCCCCTGCGTCTCAACCTCGCCATCACCATGTTCCTGCTGGCTTCGGCCGTTTTCCTGCCGATCAGCGGCTGGGTCGCCGACAAGTTCGGCGCCAAGCGGGTGTTCATGGTCTCGATGGTGCTCTTCGCGCTGGCCTCGGCCGCCTGCGGCTTCGCCCAGGACCTCACGCAACTGGTCATCGCGCGGATCTTCCAGGGCATGGGCGGGGCGATGATGATGCCCGTCGGCCGACTCGTTCTTCTGCGGACCACCCCCAAGGAGGAACTCGTCGGGGCCATGTCGGTAATGACTATGCCGGCCCTGCTAGGCCCGGTCATCGGCCCGATCGTCGGCGGCGCGATCGTGACCTTCGCCGACTGGCGCTGGATCTTCTTCCTGAGCATCCCGGTGGCCGTCGTCGGCGTCCTGCTGGTCATGCGCTATGTGCCCAACGTCAAGGAGCAGCAGGTCTCGCCGATCGACTGGAAGGGCACCTTGCTCACCGGTCTCGGCCTGGCCGGCCTGATCTTCGGCTTCGAGAACATCGGTCGCGGGCTGCTGCCGGACGTCCTGGTCGCATCTATGTTCTTCGGCGGCCTGGCGGCGCTGGTCGTCTACTGGCGTCACGCGCGCGGCAACCCGCACGCCATCCTCGATCTCTCGGTGTTCCAGCTGCAGACCTTTCGTGCCTCGGTCATCGGCGGAGCGTTCATGCGCATCGCCATGGGCGCCACCCCGTTCATGCTGGCCATGCTGCTCCAGGTGGGCTTCGGCCTCTCGGCGATCCAAGCCGGTCTGATGACCTTCATTTCCGCGGCTGGGGCCCTGGTCATGAAGACTACGGCCCCGCCGATCCTGCGCCGTTTCGGGTTCCGCACGGTGCTGATCGTCAACGCCCTGATCGTCGCCGTCAGCTTCGTGGCCTACGGCCTGTTCAAGCCGACTACGCCCCATTGGCTGATCCTGCTGATCCTCGGCGTCGGGGGCTTCTTCCGCTCGCTGCACTTCACCAGCCTCAACGGCCTAGCCTTCGCCGACATCGGCCAGGACCGCATGAGCCGCGCGTCGACCACCTCCTCGATGGTCCAGCAACTGGTGCAGTCGATCGGCATCGGGCTCGCGGCCGCTCTTATGCACTTCTTCATGGTGGCCCGCGGCGACGACCAGCTCACCGCCGCGGCGATCTCGCCGGCCTTCGTGGTCACCGGGCTGATCACGCTGATCTCGCTGGCCTTCTTCATCCCCCTGCCCCGCGACGCCGGCGATGAGATGAACGGCCGCCGGTGATCCAATCGCCACATCGGGCGTTATCCGCTCGCCAGGGGCGATCCCGGTTCAGGAGGCGAGAATGATCCGCAAGGCGCGCGCAGTTTGGCGTGGAACGGGCCGTGACGGCGACGGCGACCTCACCACCGATTCCGGGGTCCTTTCGTCGACGCCCTACAGCTTCAAGACCCGCTTCGAAGACACGCCCGGAACCAACCCTGAAGAGTTGATCGCCGCCGCCCACGCCGGCTGCTTCACGATGCAGCTCGCCTTCCTTATCCAGCGCGCCGGCCTGGCGGCCGAGGAGCTGACCACCGAGGCCGCCGTCTCGCTGGTCCCCGACGGTGAGGGCTTCAAGATCGACCGCTCGGCGCTGACGCTGCAGGCCAAGGTGCCCGGCATCAATCAGGTGAAGTTCGACGAGCTCGCCCGCATGGCCGAGAAGAACTGCCCGGTGTCGCGGCTGCTCAACGCCGAGATCACGCTGCAGGCGACGCTGATCTCCTAGCGCCGCGCCAGCAGCGCAGTCATCCGGCACTCAGCCCCCTCGGGCGGGAAGTCCAGCTTGACCGTGCCGCCATACGCCTGCAGGGCGCTAAGGGTCAGGCGGGTGCCGAAGCCTGTGCGCTTCGGCGGCGTCACGGGCGGGCCGCCCCGTTCCCGCCAGTGCAACTGCAGGCGCTCGCCGTCGACGCCCCAGACGATCGAAACTCGCCCCGCGCCCGAGAGCGCGCCGTACTTGGCTGCGTTGGTGGCCAGTTCGTTGAGCACCATGACCAGATTGACCGCCATTTCCGGATCCAGGGGCGCGGGCGCAAGCGGGCCGTCGATCTGGAACCCTTCCGCTGCAAATGGAGCCAAGGCCGCCTCGATCACGTCGCGCAGATCGGCCGCTTCCCAGACATTGCGAGTGAGCAGGTCGTGGCCCCGCGCCAGCGACTGCAGGCGGCTCTCGAACGCCGCGCGGAACGCCGCCGGGTCGTCCGGAGCGCCGCGCATGGTCTGCGAGGCGATCGCCTGCACCGCAGCCATGTTGTTCTTCACCCTGTGGTTCAGTTCCCCGAGCAGCAGGTTCTGGCGCTCGCGCGCAGCCACCTGCGCAGAGATGTCTTGCGAGGTGCCAATAACGTGCACCGGTCGCCGCTGAGCGTCGAACGACACTCGGGCCGCCCCCCGCACCCAAACCGCGGAACCGCCGTCGCCGGCGGCTGTGGTGCGATGCTCCACCACGTAGTGGCCGCCGTTCTCCCCTGCCATCGCCGCATCATAGGCGGCCCGCGTGGCCGGAAAGTCCTCGAAGTGAACGGCCGCAGCGTAGGTGGCGTAGTTCAGCTCGCCCTCGGGCGGCATGCCAAACATCCGACGTGTCCGAGGGTCCCAATCGACTCGGTCGGCCGCGACGTCGTACTCCCAAAGGCCCAATTCGGTCGCGTTGAGCGCCAGTGCAAGCCGCGCCCCCTGACGTTCGGCCTCCAGTTGAGCGGCGTGCTGCTTGGTGATGTCTATGATGATGAAGACCACTTGGCCGGCCGCGCCCGCAAACGGCGTGAAGGTGCCTAGGAACCAGCCTTGGTGACCGTTCGGAAAGCGGAAAGAGTACTCAATGGTCTCTGGCGCGCCGTTGGCCAGCACCCGGCGCAAAACGTCCAGGCGGCCCTGGATTTGGTCGGTGGTTACGCCCAGGTCGCGTCCCGTGCGGCCGCTCAATGTCCCCGGCGCGCAGCCATAGAATTCGCAAGCCCCTCGGTTGGCCATGAGGAAGCGGTAGTCGTCATCCAGCGGCTCAACCACGCCCGCCAGCATCGACGAGGCGTCGAGCATCGCCTGAAGCAGCGCTTCGCTGCCGGCGCTGGCGTTCGGCCAGTCGCCCTTCCGCTGCTCGTCGCCCATAAGCCCTCCGCCCGTGACGCGTCCGATCCTAGGACCGGAATCCGCGGCTGGACAGCCGGCGATCGACCTCAGGCCGCGCGCTGCGTCGTTTCGTCCGGCTCGGTCGGCAGGTCGCCCGACGCGGCGTTGTAAACGTCCATGTCGAGCATCCCCTGCTGCTTGGCAACCAGGGTCGGGACCAGCGCCTGTCCCGCCACGTTCGTCGCAGTCCGGCCCATGTCGAGGATCGGATCGATGGCCAGCAGCAGCCCCACGCCTTCAAGCGGCAGTCCCAGGGTCGAGAGCGTCAGGGTCAGCATCACAACCGCTCCGGTCAGGCCGGCCGTCGCCGCCGACCCGATCACCGAGACGAACACGATCAGGAAGTAATCGCTGACCGCCAGTGGCACGTTGTAGAACTGAGCGACGAAGATGGCCGCCACGGCCGGATAGATCGCTGCGCAGCCATCCATCTTGGTCGTCGCCCCGAGAGGGACCGCAAACGCCGCATACGGCCGCGGCACGCCCAGCGCGCTCTCAGTCACGGTCTGGGTGACCGGCAGGGTTCCGATCGACGAGCGCGAGACGAAGCCGAGCTGGATCGCCGGCCACGCGCCGGCGAAGAACTTGAGCGGGTTCAAGCCATTGGCCGCGAGCAGGATCGGATAGACCACGAACAGCACTAGGCCGAGCCCGGCATATACCGCCAGAGCGAAGGCTCCGAGCTGGGCCAGCGCGTCCCAACCGTAGTGGGCCACCGCGTTGCCGAATAGCCCGATGGTGCCGATCGGGGTCAGCCGGATCACCCACCAGAGGATCTTGCGCACGATGGCCAGCGCGGAGGCGTTGAACGCCAGAAACGGCTCGGCCGCCGCGCCCGACCTCAGCGCCGCGATTCCCGTGACCAGCGAGATGACCACGATCTGCAGCACGTTGAACGACAGCGACGTCTTGGCGCCGTCGTCCGTCAGGGTCGTGGCGGCCGCCAGGCCCAGCATGTTCGACGGCACGAGGCCGGTCAGGAAGTCGAGCCACGAGCCGCTGGTGTGCGGAATCTCGGCTGCGGCCGCCGCCACGCTGGTGTTCAGTCCCGGCTTCAGCACCAGGCCCAGGACGATGCCGATGCTGACCGCGATCAGCGCCGTCGCGGCGAACCACAGCAGGGTGCGCCAGACCAGGGCGGCGGCGTTCTGTAGCTGGCGCAGGTTGGCGATGCTGGCGACGATAGCCGTGAACACCAACGGCGGCACCAGCACGCGCAGCAGCTGGACGAAGGTGGACCCGGCCAGGCGCAGGGCCTCGGATAATCCATGCCCCGCCTGCCCGACCTCGGAGCCCAGTTCACGCGCCAACAGGCCCAGCCCCAAGCCGAGCGCCATGCCGGCCAGGACCTGGAACCCGAATGAAGCGAAGATGCCGCCGCGTTTGCGCGCCTGCGCCATGGAAAGCTCCTACTGAAAGTCGCGCGGAGCATGGTCGGGGCTCTGTCCCCACGCCAGCGGTTTGAGCTTTTTGTGTCGTTAGAAAAGCTGACGACGGTCAGATCGACTGCACCCCTGGCGCCGATCGGCAGATCCTGCCCACCCTGGCGAGCAGTTTTTGCCGCGCGCGGACGGCAAAATTTACCGTATTCGACAGGTCGCACCCCGCTCGAAACATCCGCAACGAACGGCGGTCGCCGAAAAAGCTCAAGCGCATCAACGAAAAGAGGTTAACGGCCTGAATTGGCCCGCCCCTTGCTCAGGAGTCTCGCAGGCAAAACGCCTCCGGCAGTCAAAATGACGTCGGTCTCCGAGAAAAGGAAACACGTGTATGTCGCTGAATTCGGTCAACACGAACAAGGGCGCGATGATCGCGCTCCAAAATCTGAACGCCACCAACAAGGACCTTGGCACCGTTCAAAACCGGATCAACACCGGTCAGAAGATCGCCACCGCCAAGGACAACGGCGCCATCTGGGCCATCGCCCAGAACCAGCGCGCCGAATCCGCCTCGCTCAATTCGGTCATCTCGTCGCTGCAACGCGGCCAGTCGGTGGCTGACGTCGCTATGTCGGCCGGCACCGCCATCTCGGACATTCTCGTCCAGATGAAGGAAAAGGTCCTGGCGGCGACTGAAGCGGGCCTGTCGACCGCCTCCAAGCAGGCGCTCAGCGATGAGTACACCTCGCTGCGCGATCAGATCGACACGATCGCAAACAACGCCACCTTCGACGGCGTCAACCTGATCTCGCGCCCCTCGGTCAACAGCTCGAGCATCAAGGCGATCGCCAACGCCGACGCCACCGCGACCATCGACATCGACCACGTCGACCTGTCGAAGTCGAACGCCAAGATCGCCGCGACGCTGACCTCGCTGACCGGCACGGTTAACTCGGCGGACGTGAAGGAAGTGGAAGATGCCATTCAGGACATCTCCTCGGCCCTCTCGAAGCTCGGCACCGGCGCCAAGGCGCTCGACACCCACATGACCAACGTCATGAAGCTCCAGGACACCCTGGACGCCGGTGTCGGCAACCTGGTCGACGCCGACCTGGCGAAGGAAAGTGCGAAACTGCAGGCGCTGCAGACCAAGCAACAGCTTGGCGTGCAGGCCCTCAGCATCGCCAACCAGTCGTCGAGCACCCTGCTCGGACTGTTCCGATAGGTCTGACGAACGCTCTGCGTTCAACGACGGCGGCGGGAAGGGAAACCTTCCCGCCGCTTTCGTTTGGGAGCTACTCGGCCGCCATGGCCAGGGCGCTGCCGCGGGTCAGCGAGGTCTTCGCCGCCAGCGCGGCCTTGGCCGCTTCGTACTCGGCCGCCAGGCGGTCGATCATGTCGCCGGCGCTGGGGATGTCCTTGATCGCGCCAATGCCCTGACCGCAGCCCCAGATGTCCTTCCAGGCCTTGGCCTTCTGGTTGCCGCCCGAGCCGAAGCTCATCTTCGACGGATCCGATTGCGGCAGGTTGTCCGGATCCAGGCCGGCCGCCTCGATCGACGGGCGCAGATAGTTGCCGTGCACGCCGGTGAACAGGTTCGAGTAAACGATGTCGTCCCCGCTGCTGGCCACGATCATGTCCTTGTAGCCCTGCTGGGCGTTGGCTTCCTTGGTCGCGATGAAGGCCGAGCCGATGTAGGCCAGGTCCGCGCCCATGGCCTGCGCCCCAAGGATCGCCGCGCCATTGGCGATCGAACCCGACAGCGCGATCGGTCCGTCGAACCACTCGCGCAGTTCCTGCACCAGCGCGAACGGCGACAGGTGCCCTGCGTGACCGCCGGCGCCGGCCGCCACGGGGATCAGGCCATCGGCGCCCTTCTCGACCGCCTTGCGGGCGAAGCGGTCGTTGATGACGTCGTGCAGCACGACGCCCCCGTAGGAGTGGATCGCCTGGTTCACGTCTTCGCGCGCGCCGAGCGAGGTGATGGTCACCGGAACCTTATACTTCACGGCCATCTCGACATCGTGCTCAAGGCGGTCGTTGGTCTTGTGGACGATCTGGTTCATCGCGAACGGCGCTGACGGGCGGTCCGGGTTCTTGCGATCCCAGTCAGCCAACTCCTCGGTGATCTGCGCCAGCCATTCGTCGAGTTGGCTCGCTGGACGCGCGTTCAGCGCCGGGAACGAACCGACGATCCCTGCCTTGCACTGCGCGATCACCAGCTCCGGGCCGGAAATGATGAACAGCGGCGAACCGATCACCGGAATGCGCAGCCGCTCTGCGAGAATGGGGGGCAAGGCCATGGAGTCGTCCTTATGAGATGGGTCGATCTAATTTTTACAGCGTACACACAAAAAATCGCGACACGCAAGCACCGCCGCCGCATGACCTCGCGTGAACTTGACGCGTCGGTTCGACAGGTCGCAATGACAGGCTGATGACCGACACTTCCATCGCTTCCGGCGCCTTCCCGCCCGCCACCGCCGCCGACTGGCGCGCCCTGGTGGAAAAGACCCTGAAGGATGCTCCCTTCGAGAGCCTTCAGCGCACCACGCTTGAGGGTCTGCCCATCGCTCCGCTCTATGAGGCGGCAGCTGGCGGAGCCAGATTCATGCCGCGGCCGCACGACGCCGATCGGCCCTGGGACCTGCGCGCGGCCGTGGCGCATCCCGATCCGGCGCGGGCTCGCACCGACCTGTTGGCCGACCTTGAGGGCGGCGCGGCGTCGGGGCTGCTACGCATAGACCCGACAGGGGATCACGGCGTCGCCGTCGGTTCGGCCGCCGACTTGGCCCGCGTACTGGACGGCGTGCTGCTGGAACTGGCGCCAGTGGCGCTGGACGCCGGGTTCCTCGGACCGAAGGCGGCCGACTGGTTGGCTTCCGCCGCCAAGGGCTCGCCCACGGCGCTGCTGCTCTTCCACATGGATCCGCTCAACGCCTTCGCGCAGGCGGGCGAAAGCCCCGGACCGATCGAAAGCCACCTGGTCTCAGCGGCCACGGTCGGCGCGCGGCTGGCCGAATCCTACCCCAAGGCCGGCCTATTCCTGGCCTCCGGCCGCGCCGTCCACGAGGCCGGCGGCGGCGAGGCCGGCGAACTGGCCTTCATGCTGGCCTCGGCGCTCGCCTACGCCAAGGCGCTGGTGCGCGCCGGCGCAGGCATGGATCAGGCGTTCGTCGGCATCCATCTCGGCCTCTCCGCCGACGCCGACTACTTCGCCACGATCGCCAAGCTCCGCGCCGCCCGCGTGATCTGGGGCCAGCTGACCAAAGCCTGCGGCGTCTCCGCCCCCGCCCGCATCGAAGCCCGCTCTTCGCAGCGCATGCTCGCGGTGCAGGATCCCTGGACCAACATGCTGCGGCTGACCTCGGCCGGGTTCGGCGCGGCGGTCGGCGGCGCCGACGCCGTCGTGCTCGGCGCGTTCACCGACGCCATCGGCCTGCCGACGGCGTTCGCCCGCCGCCAGAGCCGCAACGCCCAGCTGGTGCTGATGGAAGAAGCCCACCTCGGCCGCGTGGCCGATCCGGCCGCCGGCTCCGGCTACGTCGAAGCGCTGACAGACGAGATGTCCCGCGCCGCCTGGGCCCAGTTCCAGGCGATCGAGGCCCAAGGCGGACTGATCGCCGCCCTGGCGTCGGGCCACGTCGCCGCTCAGGTCGCCGCCGTGCGCGAGGCCCGCGACGCCGCAGGCGCGCCGAAGATCGTCGGCGTCACCGCGTTCCCGCCGACCCAGGACGCGCCGGTCGAGGTCGAACGCCACCAGCCGGTCGCGGTCGAAGCCCCCTCGCCGAGGCTGCCCGGCCCCGACGGCCGCTGCCCGCCGCTCGCCCCCATCCGTATCGCCGCGCCGCATGAGGCCGCCAGATGAGCCAGTTCCCCGATTTCGCCGCCTTGCCCTTCGACGCCGAGGGCGCCGCAGCGGCGCTCGCCGTCGGCGACGCTTGGGAGACGCCGGAAGGCATCGCCGTGCGCCCGGCCTACGGGCCAGCCGACATCGCGGGTCTGACCACCGGCTATCCCGGCCTCGCGCCGTTCGTGCGCGGTCCCTATCCGACTATGTACCTGACCAACCCGTGGACGATCCGTCAGTATGCGGGCTTCTCCACGGCCGAGGACTCCAACGCCTTCTACCAGCGAAACCTGGCTGCCGGGCAGATGGGCCTGTCGGTCGCCTTCGACCTCGCCACCCACCGCGGCTACGACAGCGACCACCCACGGGTGAAGGGCGACGTCGGCATGGCGGGCGTCGCCATCGACTCGATCCTCGACATGCGGACGCTGTTCGACGGGATCCCGCTCGACAAGATGAGCGTCTCGATGACCATGAACGGCGCGGTGCTGCCGATCCTGGCGCTCTATATCGTGGCCGCCGAGGAACAGGGCGTGCCCCACGCGAAGCTATCGGGCACGATCCAGAACGACATCCTCAAGGAGTTCCTGGTTCGGAACACCTACATCTATCCGCCATCGCCCTCGATGCGGATCATTTCGGACATCTTTTCATATACTTCGCGCGAAATGCCGAAGTTCAACTCGATTTCGATCAGCGGCTATCACATCCAGGAAGCCGGCGCGACGCTGGACCTGGAGCTGGCTTACACCCTGGCCGACGGTATCGAATACGTTCGCGCCGGCGTCGCCGCCGGGATGACCGTCGACCAGTTTGCGCCGCGCCTGTCGTTCTTCTGGAACGCCGGCATGAACGCCTTCATGGAGATCGCCAAGCAGCGTGCTGGCCGCCTTCTGTGGGCCAAGCTGATGAAGGACGAGTTCGACCCCAAGGACTCTCGTTCGTTGTCCCTGCGCGCCCACACCCAGACCAGCGGCTGGAGCCTCGCGGCCCACGACGTCTACAACAACGTCCCCCGCACCCTGGTGGAGGCGATCGCCGCCACCGGCGGCCAGACCCAGAGCCTGCACACCAACTCGCTCGACGAAGCCCTGGCCCTGCCGACCGACTTCTCGGCCCGGATCGCCCGCAACACCCAGCTTTTCCTGCAACTTGAGAGCGGCCAGACCCGCGTCGTCGACCCCTGGGGCGGCTCCTACTACGTCGAGCGCCTGACCGCCGACCTCGCCGCCCGCGCCCTTGAGCACATCGCCGAGGTCGAAGCCCTGGGCGGAATGGCCAAGGCCATCGAGGACGGCCTGCCCAAGCGCCGCATCGAGGAAGCCAGCGCCCGCACCCAGGCCCGCATTGACGCGGGTCGCCAGAGCGTCGTCGGCGTCAACCGCTACAAGCCCGAAGTCGCCGACGAGATCCCTGTGCTCAAGGTCGACAACACCGCCGTGCGCGCGCGCCAGCTCGAAAAGCTGCAGCGGCTGCGCGCCGAACGCGATCCGCTCGCCGTCGAAGCCGCCCTCGACGCCCTTACCAGCGGCGCAGCGGGCAACGGCAACCTGCTCGAACTGTCGGTCAACGCGGCCCGCGCCAAGGCGACGGTCGGCGAGATCAGCCTGGCGCTCGAAAAGGTGTTCGGCCGCCACGCCGCCGAGGCGTCCGCCGTCACCGGCGTGTATCTGCGCGAGTCGGGCGTCACGCCGCAGGCTCAGCGCGCCAAGGCCATGACCGAAGCCTTCCGCCAGGCCGACGGCCGCAAGCCGCGGGTGATGATCGCCAAGATGGGCCAGGACGGCCACGACCGCGGCCAGAAGGTGATCGCCTCGGGCTTCGCCGACCTCGGCTTCGACGTCGACATCGGCAACCTGTTCCAGACCCCGGCCGAGGCCGCCGCACAGGCGGTCGCCGAAAACGTCCATGTGGTTGGGGCGAGCTCGTTGGCCGCCGGCCACCTGACCTTGGTGCCGGAACTGAAGGACGAACTGGCCAAGCTCGGGCGCCCAGACATCCTGGTCGTAGTCGGCGGGGTGATCCCGCCCGAGGACTTCCAGGCCTTGCGCGACGCCGGCGTGGCGGCGATCTTCACCCCAGGCACGGTGGTGCCGGAGGCGGCCATCGAGGTGCTCGACCGGCTCAACGAGCAGATGGGCTACGCCCAGCTCGAGAAGGTCTGAGCCGCCGACGCTGGAACGCCGCGCCCATCGGGAGCAGAATGGCGCTCATTGTCCACCCCCAGTTCGAGGGCTTCGAGGTCCTAGAGACCGTCGCCCCGGCAGCGATCTAGCCCGAACCGATCATCACCAGGTTGCCCTCGCTGTCACGCAGCAGGGCGTAGCGCTCCTTGGGCGACCAGGGTGCATCCATCGGGTCCTGATCGAACGTCACCCCGCGGCCGCTGAGCTCGCCGAACGCCGCGTCGACGTCCTCGACCACGAGGATCAGGCTCGGCTGTTCGCCAGGCGCCTCGTTCGCACGTCTCTCGAAGAGAATCCTGGTCGGCGAGCCCGGCACTTCGAATTCGATCCAGCGCCATCCGCTGCCGTAGCGCTGATCGGCCGCCAGCACCAACCCCAACACGTCGCGATAGAACGCGACCGCCCGATCCTGGTCGCTTACCGGCAGTCCCGCGAACTTCACGTGCTTGAACATCGCCGTGCCTCCGCCGTCCTAGATCGTGTCAGGCGTGATCCTCACCGCCTTCGCGCGCCGCCCTGGCTTGCCGTACCAGGTCGCCGGCAGGTCCGCGGGGCCGTGCCGCGCCTCGATGTCCTTTTGCAACGCCCGGGCCGCCATCAGGTGGCCTGGAAACAGGGTATCCACCGCCCAGCCGATCACTGGAGGCACCGAAGCAGCCGAGTCGAGCAGCAGGTATGCTGCCATCCGCGCCAACGTCGGCAGCGATGCCCCCGCCACCACGCCCTGATAAAGCAGCAACCCGCCCGCGCCCAGGCTGTAGGCCGTCCCGGCGACCGGCACCCAGGCCAGCACGCCGTCCAGGCCGATGCCGACCGGACCGATCCCGACCAACCGGTCTGAGAGGCGCTTTATGCGCTCGGCGGCCCGCCAGGCCCCGTGCGCGCGTTCCTTATCGTCAGCCATCACGTTCCCACGTCATCGCCAGAATATAGGAACTACAGCCTAGCCCCAAAGCTCCGGCGTGGGCGGAAAAATCAGCGAACCGTCAAAAGCCAGCCCCGGCTCTCGATCTTTTGCCAAGAGCAACGGCCCGTCGAGGTCGGCCACCTCGGCCCCCTGAGCGATGATCATCGCCGGCGCCATGGCGAGCGAAGTCGCCACCATGCAGCCTGCCATCAGGTCCAGCCCCAGCGCCCGCGCCTCGGCCACGACCGCCAGCGCCTCGGTGAGCCCGCCCGCCTTGTCCAGCTTGACGTTGATTGCGCCATAGCGTCGCGCGCAGGTCGCCAACTCGCGGCGTGTGTGCAGGCTTTCGTCGGCGCAGAGCATGACGGGGCTGGTCCACCCCTCAAGCGCCTCGTCGGCGTCGGCATGCAACGGCTGCTCGATCATCTTGACGTCCAACCGTGCGAACTCCGGCGCCAGCCGCACAAGGTCTTCGAAGGTCAGCCCCTCGTTGCCGTCGACGATCAGCCGGGTCTTCGGCGCGGCGGCGCGTACGGCGGCCACGCGGTCCAGGTCGTCCGGCCCGCCGATCTTCAGCTTCAGGAATGGCCGGCGCGCCATCGGCCGCGCGGCGTCGGCCATAGCCTCGGGCGTGTCGAGGCTGATTGTGTAGCAGGTCTTCACCGGGTCTAGGCGCGGTCGCCCCGCCGCCTGCCAGGCGGGTACGCCGCTCACCTTGGCCTCCAGGTCCCAGAGCGCACAGTCGAGAGCGTTGCGAGCCGCCCCAGGCGGGAGCGCGTGCTGCAGCGCCTGACGGGTCAACCCCGCCTCCAAGGCCGCCCGCACTGCCTCGATCCGCGCGATCTCACCCTCAACGGTCTCGCCGTAGCGAGCATATGGCGTCGCCTCGCCGCGCCCAGTTGCGCCGCCTTCGCTGACCTCGGCGACGATGACGTGCGCCTCGGTCTTGGCTCCCCGCGCGATCACGAAAGCGCTGGCCAGCGGCCAGCGCTCGTCCCGGACCGTCAGGCGCCGCCTCAAGCGAGGTCGCCGGCCGCCGCGTCGAAAAGCAGGTAGGTACGGCCTGGCTCAGAGCTCAGCAGGCTCTCGACGACGAAGCCCTCGGCGTCGCGCTCCGCCGCGTCCTCCAGCAGTTCGTTGTAGCGGGCGAGATAGGTCATCACCTGGCGTTTCAGCGGCTCGTCGGTGAACAGCTTACGGGTCAGTCGCCGCGTCGCGGCCGGCGCCAACTTTCGCACCACGGCCCGCGCGCCGTCGACGTCGCGGACCTGCATCGCCACGGCCAGTTCATGGATCCGGCTGCGCGGCAGCAGCGCCGTCGGGTCGATGCCCATGGCCGCGATTTCGCCCGCGAGGATCTCCTCCAGCGGCCGAGACGCCGCCTCGGCTTCCGTCTCCGCGCCGTCGTCGTGTTCCTCAAGCGAGGACAGCAGGTCCTTCCAGGTCCAGCCGTCGGCGGCGGGCTCTTCGTGACGGCCGCCGGCCTGCTCGAAGACGTGTGAGAACTCGGCGTCGGTCGCCGTCGGTGTCAGCCGCAGGCGCGGCCGGCCGCGCTCGCCAGCGTCATCGGCCGGCAGCGGATCGTTGAGCTCGAGCTCAGCGCTCTCGTCGGCCCGTTCCGCCGCCTGCTGGGGTTCGGGGACCGCGGCGGTTGGCGGAGCCTTGGTCAAACTGGCGCGCAGCGACACCCGTTCGGGACGCTCCCGTGCAGCCGGAGGCGCAGGCGGCGGCGCGCTGGCGGTCGCCACGGAGCCCATCAGCCGCACGGCCTCGCTCAGCATGTCGTAGTTGCGCCGGACGCGATCTTGGAACGCCTCATCAATGGCCTGGGTCTCGTCGGCGGTGCGCCGCGCGTGATCCATCAGCTCGTCGATGCTCTCGGCCACAGCCATGCGGACTTCTTCGGCCCGGTCGCGGGCCGCGGCCGGCAGCTTGGTCGCGCGCTCTTCGATGTCGGCGAGCATGCTGGCCAGCTCATCCAGCGTCGCGCGCGCAGCGCGGGCGCCTTCGTCGAGCTTGCTGATCGTGGCGGCGCCGGCCTGCTCGACCATCTTCGCCGACTGCTCGATCAATGCGCGCGCCTCGTCCAGCCGCGCCTCGAACACCTTGTTGGCCTGCTGGCCGGCGGTGAAGGCCGCTTCGGACAACTGGTCGACCTGATTGCGCGCCGTTTCGGCATGGCGCGCGGCGACCTGACGGGTGTCCTCGGCCGCCTGGGTCATAGCGGTGATGGCGGCGCGGGTCTGCTCTTCCAGGCGCGCCCGCTCGGCGGCGGCGGCCCGCGCCACGGCCTCGACCGAATGCAGAGTCGATTGTCCGAACTCGTCGCGTTCGGCCTTGGCCGTCTCAGCCAGTTCGCGGAACTGCGCGGTCGCCTCGGCCATCAGTTGGCGCAGGGCCTCGCCGCCCTTTACGGCCCGGTCGCCCATCTCGGCGGCTGACAGTCGCGCCTGGCCGATGAACTCGGCCAGCTGCGCGGTGTGGGTCTCGGACTGGGCCGCGAAGCTCTCCTGGTCGGCGCGCAGCGCATGGGCGGCGGTGACCAAGCCGGCGCGTTGTTCGGTCAAGCCCTTCTCGACCGCGCCGATCTGCTCGGTGACGCCGAGGCCAGCGGTCTCCAGACGGGCGATATGGCGGGTCAGGTCCTCGGCGGCGACGCGGGCGGCGTCGCTGGTCTCGCCGGCGGCCGCGGCCAGGTCGGCGGCGCGGGCCGCGAGCGAGGCCTCGGCTTCACGTAGCTGCGCCTCGGCCAGGTCAGACGCCTCGCCGACCATCTTGGCCTGGCGGGTGATGGCGTCGGCGACGGCGGCCGCCTGGGCGTCCAACGTCTGGGCCAAGCCGCCCAACTCGCTGCGCTCGCGGCCGAGAGTTTCGGACAGCCCCTGGGCGGTGCGTGCGGCGTTGGCGGCTGCGGCGGCGAGTTCCTCACTTTCGCCGGCCAGCGCCTGGCGCAGGACGATGATCGTGTCGCGGGCCTCCTGAGCGGCGGCCCCGGCGCGGGCGATCTCCTCGCGCATGGCGTGGACGAGGTCGACGGTCTGCGCGCCCGCGGCCATCGCCGGGGTCACCATCTCGTCGGCCAGCGCCTTCGTGCGGCGGGCCTCGACGCCCAGCAACTGCCCCTGGCGCACCATGTAGGCCAGCGCCCAGACCAGGGCCGCCGGACCAATGGCGAGCGCTGCGAACACCGCGACGGCGAACGGCTCGAAATCGAACGGAGCAACCGACCGGCGGTAGCCCCAGGCGAAGGCGATGGGCGCGCAGGCCCACAGCACCGACACCACCAGGGCGGCCATGTAGATGGTCCAGCCCGACGAGGGCGCGACTGTCGTGGTCCGCGTAACGGGGATGCGTGGGGCGATGTCCGACGACGATCGGCCGGCGGCCGTGGTCGTCTTGGCCTCGACGGCCAAGTCACCGGACGGCGGCGGAGCGAAGGAAAAGGCCTGGTCGGCCGCAGCGGCCTCGACCGTATCGACAGGCTCAGGCGTCGGCGCGCCTTCTCCATCAAGCGATTGCAGATCGACCGGTTGTTGCCGCTTCTTGATCTTCATGGCCCGTCGTAAGCGGCCTTCCACCCCTGCCGGCGAGCGCGCAAACACACGCGCGCCACGTCATTGCACCCAGGATTGAAGGATTACCGGCGAACGCCCGCGAGGCAAAGCACTGATCGGCGGCGCGGCCTGCGGCCCTTAGGTCCGCAACAGCTTGGCGCGAGTCTCGGGACAGATTTCGCGGACCATGGTCGGTCCCTTGCCGGACTTGGCGATCACCCGAGGCGCCGGGGTCGAGGCGACCTTGCGGCTGGTCGTGCGCGCGATCGTTCGCTCCGCCGGAACAGGTTTCTCGACCTGTTGGGCGTCCAGCGTCACGCCGAAATGCGAATAGGCGGCGGCCGATGACGACACCACCACGGCAGCCACGATCTCGGTAAAGGTCTGCATCGGAACTCTCCCGTCGTCCGACACGATTCCAGCGAGCGACGTTATACGATGGTCGCTGTCTTCGGGCGATGTGTCGCAACATGAAATTTCAGTCATGAAGCGTCGATCATTCGTCGACGAAAGCCGCTCCCTCGTGGCTGAGCAGCCAATGCTTGCGATCAAGCCCGCCGCCGTACCCGGTCAAGGTCCCGTCCGCGCCGATCACTCGATGACAGGGCACGACGATCGAAACGGGGTTTGAGCCGTTGGCCAAGCCCACGGCGCGGATCGCCTTCGGCCGCCCGATTCGCGCGGCCAATTCCATATAGGTCAAGGTTTCGCCTACCCGGATCGTGCACAGCGCGCTCCAGACCGAGCGCTGAAACTCCGTCCCGCCGGTGCGCCAAGCGATGGCGCCCAGGGCCGTCAGGTCCCCGGCGAAGTAGGCGTCCAGCGCCGTGCGCGTCGCGGCCGGCGCCGAGCCCTCGACGAGATCCGTCGGCGGGTTCTGCCGCCGCAGCAGGGTGGTCAGCCGCGCCTCGTGCGTGGCCCAGTCAAAGGCGCGCAGAAAGCCCTCGGCGTCGGTCACCAGCAGCCCCTCGCCGAGGGGCGTCGCCATACGGTCGAGGGTCAGGACTTCAGGCGGCCTTGGCATGCTTGCTCTCCGAGGGGTTCTTCGGGTCGGCCGCCCAGAGGTGCGAGGCCGCGTAGGCGCGCCAGGGCCGCCAGCGCTCGGCCCGCGCCAACAGCTCGACTGCGGTCGGCCGCACGCCGTCCGGGCTTTCCAGCGCCCGCATGAGGCCGATGTCGGCGCTGGGGAAGGCGTCTGGCTCGCGCAGCGCCCGCATGGCGATGTACTGCGCAGTCCACTCCCCAATCCCCGGCAGGGCTCGCAGCGCCGCGACCGCTTCGTCCAGGCTGCGGCGCATGCCGAACAGTTCCGGATCGGCCGCGGCCGCGGCCGCCAGCCCCACCAGCGCCCGGCCGCGGGCCCTGGGCATGGCCAGCGTCTCGACATCGGCGAGCGCCAGCGCCGCCGGCTCCGGGAAGAAGTGGGTCAGGTCGAGCGCATTGGCCGCCTCGTCCTCAAGCCGCGCGCCGTGCTCGCAGGTGATCTTGCCGGCCAGCACCCGGGCGGCCTGTACGGTGATCTGCTGACCCAGCACCGCGCGCACCGCCAGTTCGAAGCCGTCCCAGGCCCCCGGCGCACGCAGACCGGGCCTGGCCGCCACCAGCGGCGCCAGATCCGGATCCTCGGACAGGTGCGCCTCGATGACGGCGGGATCGGCGGCCAGGTCGAACACCCGGCGCACCCGCGCGATCACCGAAGGCCACGCCTCGACCTTCGGAAAGCGCAGGGTGACTTTCAGATAATCGCCGTCGCCGGGCTCGATCATCACCACCCCGCGCGCCTCGCCGACGC
Organism: Phenylobacterium haematophilum; assembly: GCF_014196295.1. GTDB lineage: Bacteria > Pseudomonadota > Alphaproteobacteria > Caulobacterales > Caulobacteraceae > Phenylobacterium > Phenylobacterium haematophilum. The sequence continues at coordinate 5,508 of NZ_JACIDK010000008.1, read as the reverse complement.
TCAGGGTCCGCGCATAGCGCCCGTCGCGGACGGCCTCGACGCCGGGAATGGCCCGAGCGGTCAGGAAGGCCTGCATCGCCTGCCAGTCGTAGGGGGCGCGATAAGGCAGCCGGATCGTCGCAGCCCCGCCCTCGCCGGCCGCCACCTCGGCGCCGCCGAGCCGGCGCAGCTTGGCCGGCGGGCGGTCGAACAGCTGCTGGAACGTCTCGTTGAAACGCCGCACGCTGCCAAAGCCGGCGGCCAACGCCACCTCGGCCATCGGCATCCGCGTCTCGTGCAGCAATTGCTTGGCCAACAACACCCGGCGCGTTTGGGCGACGGCGACCGGCGAGGCGCCGACATGCTGCTGGAACAACCGCCGCAGCTGACGTTCGCCGACCCCGAGCCGCTCTGCCAGGGTGTCGACGTCGCCGTTGTCGAGCGCGCCGGCCTCGATCAGGCTCAGCGCGCGCGAAACAGTATTGGAGGTGCCGCGCCAGGATCCGAGGTCCGGCGAGGTCTCCGGGCGGCAGCGCAGACAAGGCCGGAAGCCGGCCTCCTGCGCGGCCGCCGCCGAGCGATAGAAGCGCATGTTCTCGCGCTTGGGCGTGCGGGCCGGACAGATCGGCCGGCAGTAGATCCCGGTGCTGGTCACGCCGCTGAAGATGCGTCCGTCGAAGCGGGCGTCGCGCATCTGGAAGGCGCGGTAGCAGGCGTCGTCATCCATATCCATGGCGCGATGATCGGCCTATGAGCGGCGCATGTCTCGCGGTTTTCGGACATGACCGGCCCAGCTTTGGCGGTTTTCGGACGGCTCCATTTTCCTCGGAAGCCTGTCAGGAAATCTCTATCGTCATCGGGGCCTGTGTCCCGTAAGCCGTCGCTCAGGGCCAATCCGCGCGGCGCGTCAGCAGCGACGGGCGGACTTTTTCGTTGTTAGAATTCAGGGTGAGGCCCGAGGTTCACGTGCAAGGTACAGCCCTGATGCAGGCCAAGGCGCCGGCGATCGCTCCCGAAACGCTGACCCATCTTCAGCGCCTGGAAGCCGAGAGCATCCACATCATGCGCGAGGTGGCGGCCGAGGCCGAACGCCCGGTCATGCTCTATTCGATCGGCAAGGACTCCGCGGTGATGCTGCATCTGGCGGCCAAGGCGTTCTATCCGTCCAAGCCGCCCTTCCCGCTGCTGCACGTCGACACGACCTGGAAGTTCCAGGCGATGTACGAAATGCGCGAGCGGATGGCCAAGGAGCTCGGCTTCGAGCTCCTGGTCCACAAGAACCCCGAGGCGGTGGCGCGGAACATCAATCCGTTCGACCACGGCAGCGCGTTGCACACCGACATCTGGAAGACCGAGGGCCTGAAGCAGGCGCTCGACAAGTACGGCTTCGACGCGGCCTTCGGCGGCGCCCGCCGCGACGAAGAGAAGAGTCGCGCCAAGGAGCGCATCTTCTCGTTCCGCTCGGCCCAGCACCGCTGGGACCCGAAGAACCAGCGCCCCGAACTCTGGCGGCTGTACAACACCCGCAAGAACCCCGGCGAGAGCATCCGGGTGTTCCCGATCTCCAACTGGACTGAGTTGGACATCTGGCAATACATCCACCTTGAGAACATCCCGATCGTGCCGCTGTACTTCTCGCAGGTGCGGCCGGTGGTGGAGCGCGACGGCACGCTGATCATGGTCGACGACGACCGGATGCCGCTGCGGCCCGGAGAGGTTCCGATGCAGAAGTCGGTGCGGTTCCGCACCCTCGGCTGCTATCCGCTGACCGGAGCCGTGGAGTCCACGGCCGCCACGCTGCCTGAAATCATTCAGGAAATGCTGCTCACCACGACCTCGGAGCGCCAGGGCCGGATGATCGACCACGACCAGGCCGCCTCGATGGAGAAGAAGAAGCAAGAGGGCTACTTCTGATGGCCCACCAGTCCGCACTCATCGCCGAGGACATCGAGGCGTACCTGTCCGCGCACGAGCGCAAGAGTCTGCTGCGGTTCCTGACCTGCGGCTCGGTGGACGACGGCAAGTCGACCTTGATCGGCCGCCTGCTCTATGACTCGAAGATGATCTTCGAGGACCAGCTGGCCGCGCTCGAAGCAGACTCCAAGAAGGTCGGCACCCAGGGCGGCGACATCGACTTCGCTCTGCTGGTGGACGGCCTGGCCGCCGAGCGCGAGCAAGGCATCACCATTGACGTCGCCTATCGCTTCTTCTCGACCGACAAGCGCAAGTTCATCGTCGCCGACACGCCAGGCCACGAGCAGTACACGCGCAACATGGTCACCGGCGCCTCGACCGCCGACGCCGCCGTCATCCTGATCGACGCGCGCAAGGGCGTGCTGACCCAGACCCGCCGACACTCGTACCTGGTCTCGCTGCTGGGCATCCGGCACGTCGTCCTGGCCGTCAACAAGATGGATCTGGTGGGCTGGGATCGGCAGGTTTACGACGCGATCCTGCAGGAATATGCCGAGTTCGCGGCCCAGATCGGCATCAAGGACTACACCGCAATCCCCATGTCCGCCTTGAAAGGCGACAACATCACGAGCCGCAGCCAGGCCGCTCCGTGGTACGAGGGACCGGCCCTGATGCCGCTGCTGGAGACCCTGCCGGTCGAGGACGATCTGCGCGAGCAGCCGTTCCGGATGCCGGTGCAGTGGGTCAACCGCCCGAACCTGGATTTCCGCGGTTTTTCAGGGCTGATCTCGTCGGGAACGGTGCGTCCGGGCGACAAGATCAAGGCCCTGCCGTCGGGCCGCGAAAGCACTATCGACCGTATCGTCACGTTTCGCGGCGACCTTGCCGAAGCGGTGGCCGGACAATCGGTCACCCTGACCCTGAAGGACGAGATCGACATCTCGCGCGGGGACGTCATCTCCGAGGCCGGATCGCCGCCGCCGACCGCCGACCAGTTCGAGGCGACCATCGTCTGGATGGACGACGAGGCGATGCTGCCGGGCCGCCCTTACCTGCTCAAGGTCGGGACCCGCATGGTGTCGGCCCAGGTCACCGAGCCGAAGTACAAGGTCAATGTGAACACCCTCGAGCATCTGGCCGCCAAGCGGCTGGAGCTCAATGAGATCGGGGTCTGCAACCTCTCGCTCGACGCGCCGATCGCATTCGACGCCTACGCTGAGAACCACGACCTCGGCGGCTTCATCCTGATCGACCGGATCAGCAACCGGACCGTCGGGGCCGGCATGCTGCACTTCGCCCTGCGCCGCAGCCAGAACATCCACTGGCAGGCGCTGGACGTCGACAAGGCCTCGCGCGCCGCGCTCAAGGGCCAGCGCGGACGGGTGGTCTGGCTGACCGGGCTCTCGGGCTCCGGCAAGTCGACCATCGCCAACCTCGTCGAGAAGCGGCTGCACGCCGACGGACGCCACACCTACCTGCTCGACGGCGACAATGTGCGCCACGGGCTGAACAAGGACCTCGGCTTCACCGACGAGGACCGGGTCGAGAACATCCGCCGCGTGGCGGAGGTCGCCAAGCTGATGGTCGACGCCGGTCTGATCGTGCTGGTCTCGTTCATCTCGCCGTTCCGGGCCGAGCGCCGGCTCGCGCGCGAACTGCAGGCCGAGGGCGATTTCGTCGAGGTGTTCGTCGATACGCCGCTCGCGGTCGCCGAGCAGCGCGACGTGAAGGGCCTCTACAAGAAAGCCCGTGCGGGCGAGCTCAAGAACTTCACCGGCATCGACAGCCCGTACGAGGCGCCGGAGAACGCCGAGATCGTCATCGACACCACCGCGATGTCCGCCGCCGACGCCGCCGAGAAGATCGTGGCCTGGCTGGAAGGCGAGCTCGACTACTCGATCTGACGATCCCTGGCTCTGACCGCGCCGCGCGCTATGGTGGCGGTGAGAGTCGGGAGGATCGGCATGGCGGCGTCCAAGTCCTTGATCGGCCAGACGGTCGACGCCATCCGCGAGGCTGTGGCGCCGCCTGCCCGCCGGCTCAGCGACAGCGATCGCAGCGTCGCGGCGGCCGAGATCTACGAAGCCGGCCAACTGACGCCGGCCTACGCCTTCATGCTGTTCAGCGCCTGCGGCATCGCCGCGCTCGGGCTGCTGCAGTCGTCGGTGGCGGTGATCATTGGGGCGATGCTGATCTCGCCGCTGATGGGGCCGATCATGGCGATGGGCATGGCGCTGGCCCGGCTCGACACTCGCGCCTTCCGCTCGGCCGCCTCCACCCTGGCGATCGGCGCGGCGTTGTCGGTGGCCGCCTCCGTCCTGATCGTCTGGATCTCGCCGCTGAAGGACGCGACGCCCGAGATCCTGTCGCGCACGCGCCCCACCTTGCTGGACCTGATCGTCGCCCTGCTTTCGGGCTTCGTCGGCGCCTACCTAACCGTCAACCGGAAGGGCGGCGCGATCGCAGGGGTCGCCATCGCGACGGCCCTGATGCCGCCGCTCGCGGTGGTGGGCTACGGCCTGGCCACGGCCAACTGGCAGATCGCCAGCGGGGCCACGCTGTTGTTTCTGACCAACGTGGTCTCGATCCTCGGCGCCGTTTACGGCGTGGCGCGGCGCTACGGTTTCCGCCCCCAGGTCCGCGCCGGCCGGGCTTGGGAGACCTGGGCGCTGCTGGCCGTGATGACGGCGCTTTGCGTGCCGCTGGCGGTCTCGCTGCGCAGCATTGTCGTCGAGGCCCGTGAGACGGTGCGTGTGCGCAGCGTCCTGACAGAGGCGTTCGCGGGCGCCTCGCCGCACATCACCGAACTGGTGGTCGAGACCGAGCGCGGCGGCGCCAGCGACGTCCAGGCGGTGGTCGTCACCCGCAAGTACGTTCCAGGCGCACAGGAAGAGGTGGCCCGCCAACTCAAGGCAGGCGCGCGTGTAGAGATCGAGCAGATCGTCACCGCCACCGGCGTTCCGCCCGCGGCCAGCAGCGGCGGCGCCCTGGCCAACCGCGTGACGCCAACCAACGCATCGGGCGGTCCTGAGCAGAAGCTGCGCGCCATGCTGTCGGGCGTGGGACAGCTGGAGTCGTTCCGCCGGAATGGCGAAGCGCTGGAGGTCAGCCTCGTGCTGGACGGGGCGCCGCCCCTGGCCGATTACCGGGCCGCCGAGCAGGCCGCCCAGCGTTTCCTGCCGCAGACGCCGGTGCGGATCGTCCCGCCGCTGGCCGCGCTTCCGGTCGTGCCCTTCGCCTACGGGTCCAGCGCGCTGGACGCCGACGGCCGACGGACGGCCGAGACCATCGCCTGGGCGCTGAACCGGTGGGGTCTGACATCGGCCAAGGTCGAAGGCTTGGCGACGCCTGGCTCCCGCGGCCCTCGCGCCGCAGACCAGCGCGTCGCCCAGGCAAGGGGCGAAGCCGTGGCCGCGATCCTGCGAGAGCGCGGGATCGAGGCCAGAGTCGGCGCCAGCGTGCCGGCCGCCGTCGAGGGCGCCCCGACGCAGTACCTGGCCGCGCGGGTGACCGCCGCGCCCTAGGCGATATCGACATTCAGGATTCTCACGATGTGAGATGTCTGATTCATAGGGCTCGGTTCGATGGACGGAGCCCTATTGATGTCGGTGAAGC
>NZ_JACIDK010000007.1 GCF_014196295.1 Phenylobacterium haematophilum | reverse complement strand
AAACCCAAGAAAACCAAGGCTTTCTCAAATCCGTCCCGGCGGCGTCCCCGTCCAGGGAGGCGGCTATCTAGAGGGCCGCCCCGTCCTCGTCAACCGGACTTTTCAGTCTTTTTCGCGGAAGCTTCGGAAGCCCGAAATTCAGCGCAAAATTCACCGCGGGGGATCCGGTAGGCATTCCCCAGAGCGCCGCGGCGATCAGTCGAAGGCCCGGAACTTAGTCACGAGCTGCTCGCATGGCAAGCGATTTCCACAATCTGCGGCAAGATTGTCCGCAATCCATGGCCGCGCTTGGCTTCGCGCGATTACACGAGCTCCCGGCGACCGACGATGCGGAGACCATAGCCCCCCGAACCGGGCAGAACGGTGGCCGAGTTGGACAGCAGCTCCATGTCGCGCACGCCCAGATCCAGCAGGATCTGCGCCCCGACGCCATAGTCACGCAGCACGTTCGCGCCGAGATCGGCCCCCGGTTCGGCGCCGTAGCGCTCCGAGAGCCAGGCGGGGTTCGAATCGCGGATGAAGACCGCCACCCCGGCGCCGTCATAGCTGGAGATCGCCTGCAACGCCCGCGGGACGTAGTCGCGGCGCGATTCGTTTTGGCCGAGCATGTCGGCGGCCAGGTCGACGCGGTGCATCCGCACCAGGGTCGGCTTGTCGGGGTCGATCTTGCCCTTGGTGAGAACCACGTGCTCGGTCTTGTCGAGAATATTGCGGTAGATGACCATCCGGAAGCGGCCGCCGAAGGCGCTGTCGAACGGCGTCTCCAGCACCCGCTCCACCTGACGCTCAGTCCGCCGGCGATAGGCGATAAGGTCGGCGATCGTACCGATCTTCAGGCCATGCAGCTGGGCGAAGGAGATCAGGTCCGGCAGACGCGCCATCGAGCCGTCGTCCTTCATGATTTCGCAAATCACCCCGGCCGGGTTGAGCCCGGCCATACGGCTGATGTCGACCGCCGCTTCGGTGTGGCCGGCGCGGACCAGCACGCCGCCGTCCTTGGCGACCAGCGGGAACACGTGGCCGGGCGAGACGATGTCGTCGGCCCCCTTGGTCGGGTCGACCGCCACGGCGATGGTGTGGGCCCGGTCATGGGCCGAGATGCCGGTCGTCACTCCCTCGCGCGCCTCGATCGACACGGTGAAGGCGGTGCCGTGTCCCGACTGGTTGTCGATCGCCATCGGCGGCAGCCGCAGCGCCCGCGCACGCTCAGCGCTGATCGACAGGCAGATCAGGCCGCGCGCGTGCTTGGCCATGAAGTTGATCTGATCCGGCGTCGCGAACTGCGCCGGGATGATGACATCGCCCTCGTTTTCGCGGTCCTCGGCGTCGACCAGGATGTAAGGCCGGCCGTTGCGGGCGTCCTCGATGATGTCCTCGATGGGCGAGATCGCCGACTCGTGAGGCGCATCGTCGGAATGAGAGGTGGTCATACTCGAGCTTTCATCTTGGCGAAGTCTAGAACCTGCTGGCCGACCGTGGCCAGCTGCCAGGCGTCCTTCGCCTCGATGCAGCCGCCCTCCGCGTCGAACAGACTCGTAGTCGCGTTCAGGGCCGCGCCGAACGGCGTCGGCCAGCCCCGCAGCGCATGTACGATCGACCGCAGCGCGGTCAAGGTGGTTCCGGCCGCCTGCCAGCCGTCGGCGGTAATGACGCAGCCCACCGCCCGGTCGGTGAGATAGGGCCGAGCATCGCCGCGCAGCATCTCCAGGGTGTCGAGCGCGTTCTTGATCACCCCGGAGATCGAGCCGTGATAGCCCGGCGAAGCGACGATCAGTCCGTCCGCCGCGCGCACGGCCTGCGCCAACTCGACCTGTTCGGGCGTCGGCTCGGCGAGCGCCGGATTGTAGATCGGCAGGCGGGCCAGGAACTCGCCGCCGAGCAGGCGGGTCTCCCCGCCCCCGGCCTCGACCGCCTTCAAGGCGACGCTCAGCGCCCGTTCGGTGGTCGAACCGATCCGGGTGGTGCCGCCGATGCCGACGATCAGCGGCTTGCGCGAAATCATGAGGTCCCCTCGAACAGCTTCTTCAGTTCGGTCTTCACGATCTTGCCGTTGGCGTTGCGCGGCAGCGTCTCAGGCCAGAACCGCACCTCCACCGGGACCTTGAAGGCCGCCAGACGCTCGCGGACGAAGGCGCGCAACTCGTCCTCGCCGGCTGTCCCGCCCGGCTTGAGGTGCACCACCGCCACGGGCTCTTCGCCGAGGTTCTTGTGCGGCCGGCCGACCAGCGCGGCGTCCATGACGTCGGGGTGGTCGTAGAGCACGTTCTCCACCTCGACGCAGTAGATGTTTTCGCCGCCGCGGATCAGCATGTCCTTGGCTCGGTCGATGATGAAGAGGAACCCTTCCTCGTCGATCCGCGCCAGGTCGCCGGTGCGCAGCCAGCCGTCGACGAAGGTCTCGGCGGTGGCCTGCGGCTTGTTCCAATAGCCCTTCACGACCTGCGGGCCCTTGACCCACAGTTCGCCGACCGCGCCCGCCGCCAGCACGGTGACGCCGTCGGCCGGGTCGCGGATCTGCATTTCGCCGACCGGCGCCGGCGGCCCGGCGCTGTCGGGTCGGTTCTCGTAGTCCTTGCCCAGGTGCGAGGTGAAGGTCGCCGTGGTCTCGGTCATGCCCCAGCCGTTGCCGGGCTGCGAGGCCGGGAACACCTCGACGATCTTGCGCACCAGTTCGGGCGCCGAGGGCGCGCCGCCATAGGAGACGGTCATCAGCGAGGAGAGGTCGTACTTGGCCCGGGCCGGATGCTCGATCAGCTGCCAGGCGATGGTCGGCACGCCCCCGGTGGCGTTGACCTTCTCGCGCTCGATCAGCGCCATGGCCGGCTCGGTGTCCCAGCGTCGCATCAGCACCAGCTTGCCGCCCGAGTTCAGCGCCGGCGACAGAGTCGCCGACAGGCCCGTGGCGTGGAACATCGGCACCACCAGCAGCGTCGTGCGCTGCGGCAGCTTGTGCGGATCGCTCTCCGGCAGCGGCTGACCGGCGCGCAGGAAGTTGCGCGTGGCGGCGATGCCGCTGGCCATGATGTTCGAGGTCATGTTGCGGTGGGTGCCGAGCGCGCCCTTGGGCCTACCCGTGGTGCCCGACGTATAAAGAATGGTCGCGTCGTCCTCGGGGTCGAGCGCCACGTCCGGCAGCGGCTGGTCAGGCAGCCTCCCCCAGTCGTTGACCTTGCCGATCACCTCCTCCAGCCGCGCCACCTTCGGATCGGCAGGCTCGCCGGCCAGGCGCGGGACATAGACCTTCTCCAGCTCGGGCAGGTTCGCGAACGAGGCGGCGATCCGCTCCAGCCGCTCGTCGTCGACGATGGCGATCTTTGTACCGGAGTCGGCCAGGCCGTATTCCAGCTCCGGCCCGGTCCACCAGGCGTTCAGCGGCGTGACGATCGCCCCGGCCAGGATCCCGGCCCAGAACGCCACCGGCCATTCGGGCAGGTTGCGCATGATGACCGCGACGCGGTCGCCCTTCTTCACTCCGTCCGCCTGCAGTTGATGGGCCAGCGCGATGGTCGCGCGCGCGAAACTCTCGAAGGTGGCGCGGTCGGTCTCGTAGACCAGGAATTCGCGGTCCTTGAAGGTGCGGCCGTTGAGGAAGATGTCGCGCAGGGTCGGCGGGGCGTTCTTCCAGGTGCGGGTGACGATCCCGCGGATCGACTTTTCCTCGATCTCGAAGCGCTGGCCGGGGGCGGTGAGCTGCGCATGGGCCTGCGCCAGGCTCATCACCGGCCAGGCCGGCGCCGCCGGCGCCGCGGAATGGGTTTGAACGTCGGTCACGAAAATCCTCGAAATCGAATAGCTCAAAATAACATGGGCGGCCCCTGAGGGGCCGCCCACACAGTAGTCCGTTGTTCTCCGAACGCTACAACCGGTCAGGCGCTTTCGGCGCCCGCCGTCCGCTGGGCGCGGTAGGCTTCCTTCAGCTCGCCCAGCTCCTTGGCGTACTTCTCCTCGGCCGCCTCTTTGAGGCGCGGGATGTGGTAGTTCGGGAACAGGTCGTTGTCGGGCCGGTAGTCCTTCAGCACCTGCTTGGCCAGGGTCACCTTATGGACCTCGGTCGGACCGTCGGCGATGCCCATCACCAGCGACGACGTCACCATGTGCATGAACGGCATCTCGTTGGAGACGCCCAGCGCGCCGTGCAGGTGGGCGGCCTTGGTGGCCACGTCGTTGTAGACCTTGGGCATCGCGACCTTGATGGCGGCGATGTCCTTGCGGACCATGTTGTAGTCCTTGTGCTTGTCGATCAGCCAGGCGGTGCGCAGCACCAGCAGGCGGAACTGCTCGACCGCGATCCAGCTGTCGGCGATCTGCTCCTGGACCATCTGCAGGTCGGCGAGCTTGCCGTCGCGGGTGGTCCGCGAGACCGCCCGGCGGCACATCAGGTCCAACGCGTGCTTGCAGGCGCCGACGGTGCGCATGGCATGGTGGACCCGACCGCCGCCCAGGCGGACCTGAGCGATCACGAAGGCCGCGCCCCGCTCGCCCAGCAGCGCGTCATACGGCACGCGGACGTTGTTGTAGCGGACATACCCCTCGCTGCCGTTGCCGATCTCGCCGCTGCCGACGCCGACATTACGGATGATCTCGACGCCGGGGGTGTCGGTCGGCACCAGGAAGATCGAGGTCCGGCGGTAGGGGTCCTTGGCGTCCGGATCGGTCACCGCATAGAGCACCAGCACCTTCGAATAGCGGGCGTTTGTCGAGAACCACTTCTCGCCGTTGATCACCCACTCGTTCCCGTCCAGCACGGCGCGGGTCTTGAAGGTCAGCGGGTCGGACCCGCCGGTGGGCTCCGACATGGAGAAGGCCGACCGGATGTCGCCGTTGAGCAGCGGCCAGAGGTACTGTTCCTTCTGCTTGTCGGTGCCGTAGTGAGCGATGATCTCGGCGTTGCCGGTGTCAGGCGCCTGGCAGCCGAAGATCGTCGGGGCCAGGCTGTTGCGGCCGAGCTTCTCGTTCATCAGGCCGAGCTTGAGCTGGCCGTAGCCCTGGCCGCCCAGTTCCGGGCCGAGGTGGCAGGCCCACAGGCCCTGGTCCTTCACCTTCTGCTGCAGCGGTTTGATGAACTTCTCGCGGCCGAGCGTGCCGCGCACGGCCAGGCCCAGCTGCGACAGCGGCTCGACCTCCTCGCGCATGAAGTCCTCGATCCAGTCCAGCTTCTTCTGGAACTCGGGGTCGGTTTCGAAATCCCACGCCATCTGGCGTCTCCCATCTTCTGCTTACAATTCGCGATTTTTCAAAAAAACGGTATGGCCGGTCGCGCAGCCGCTGAGAATTGTTGCGCGTGGACAGCCGCTTAGCCGCCCGCGCTTGCCGACATTATCAAGCGCCTGTTTGCGTGACGCAACGTCGCCAATACGGCTCGGGTGCGTTTTCTAGCCTGCGCCCTACTCGGCCGGGGCTTTCGCCGGCATCGCGGCCGGCGCGCCGTGGCGGGCGGTGTCGTCGAGGACCTCGGTCTCCTCGGCCACGATAGGCGTGCTCATGCCGGTGTCGGGAGCCGAGCCCACAGGGATGCCCTCCATGAGCTTGGCCTTCCGCCAGCCGCCCCAGCGATAATAGCCGGCGGCCAGCACCAACGACATGATAGAGCCCAGCGGGAAGCTCCACCACACGGCGTCCTGCCCCAGGACCGGCTCCAGAAAGTGCGCGAACGGGATTCGCACGAACCACATCGAGATCAGCAGCCCAAGCAGCGGCGGCCAGACCGCGCCGGTGGCGCGGATGATGCCGTTCAGCACGAAGGCCATGCCGAAGGGAATGAAGCCCCAAAGCGCGAAGGCGTTGATGTGCATGGCGATCGCCATCGATGGACTGTCGGACGGCAGGAAGGCCATCAGCACCCACGGCTCGACCAGATAGATCAGCGCCACCGGCAGGCCGGTCATGAAGGCGGCGATCATCACCCCCTTGCGGGCGATCTGGTTGACCCGGTCCATCTTGCCGGCGCCGACGTTCTGCGCCGCCATCGACGAGACCGCCGCGCCCAGCGCCATGGCCGGCATCTGAATGTAGGTCCAGAGCTGGATCGCCGCGCCGTAGCCGGCCGCCGTGGCCGAGCCGTAGGCGTTGACGAAGCGGATCATCAACACCGCCGCGCCCGAGATGACCAGCATCTGCAGCGCCATCGGGAAGCCCTTGACCACCAGGGTCTTGATGATCGCGAGCTCGGGACGGAACAGCTTCCAGTCGCCGCGCTTGAGGATCAGCACGCTGTCGGTGCGGTAGAGGTAGACGATCATCGCCGCCAGGGTGAGCGTCTGACTGATCAGGGTGGCCGTGGCCGACCCGGCGATGCCCAGCTGCGGGAACGGGCCGAACCCGGTGATCAGCAGGGGGTTCAGGATCACGTCCATCCCGACCGCAGCCACTGAGAACCAGAACGGGGTCTTGGAGTCGCCCGCCCCGCGCTGGGCCATCATCACGAACGAGAAGAAGTACATGAACGGCATCGCCGCGAAGATCACCCGCAGATAGGTGATCGCATCGCGCGTCGCGTCCGGCGGGGTCTGCATGAGCCTGAGGATCGTCGGCGTCAGCAGATAGCCGGCCACCCCCACCGACAGAGACAACACCAGGAAGAAAGTCGAGGCCGATCCGACCACTCGCTTGACCGTCGCCACGTCCTTGGCGCCGACCGACTGCGAGATCAGAAGGTTCGCGGCCATGGTCATGCCGAACACGGCGCCCAACATCAGGAAGAAGATGTTGTTGGCGTTGACGGTGGCCGTCAGCGCCGCCTCGCCCAGCACGTGGCTGACCCAGATGGCGTTCGCCGACCCGTTCAGCGATTGCAGGATATTGGAGCCCAGCACCGGCAGGGCGAACACGATCAGGGTCTTGCCGATCGGACCGGTGGTCAGGTCCTGCATGCCGCCGGGACGACCGGCAGGCGCGGACGCGCCCTTCTTTACCGCTGAATCCACTTCGCTCCCCAGGGCGCTGAAGAATATGCGCCGTCCGGCCGCCCGACCTCGCCCTTGAAAATGAGGGCGCTGATTTGCTTACGCCCCGGGCGGCAGGCCGAGCGACTTTAGGCGCGCCTCTGCGTCCCCTCAAGCAGGGCTGGAACGAAGGCGGAGAAATCCACCCGGGCGGTCTTTGGCCCGCCGGGTCTCGGTAACCGCTAGGCCGTCGCCAGCCGGCTCTTCACTCGGCCATAGGCCAGGTAGGCGACTACGCCGATCGCGTTCCAGATCAGGAAGTTGACCAAGGTCGACACCGGCAGGGTGGTGAACAGGTAGAGACAGCCGGCCACGGCCGCCGGACCGACGAACCACCACAGCGGCGTGCGGAACGGTCGCGGCAGGTCCGGCGCGCGGCGGCGCATCAGCATCATCGCGATTGCGGTGGCGATGAAGGCCAGCAGGGTCCCGGCGTTGGCCAGGGCGGCGATCTCGTCGAGCGGCAGGAAGCCGGCGATGGTCGCGGCTACGACGCCGGTCAGGATGATCACCGGCGCGGGAACGCCGCGCGCGCCGACCTTCGACAGCCGACGCGGCAGCAGGCCGTCGCGGGCCATGGCGAAAAAGATCCGGCTCTGGCCGAACATGAAGACCATGATCACGGTCGGCAGCGCGACCACTGCGGCCCCGGCGACCACGGCGGCGACCTGCGGATGGCCAAGGCCGCGCAGGATGTAGGCCAGCGGCTCCGGGCTCTTGGAGAACACGTCGAACGGCGAGGCGCCGAGCGCCGCGGCCGCTACGATCATGTAGATGGCCGTGCAGGCGAACATTGACCCGATGATGCCGATGGTCAGGTCGCGCCCCGGGTTCTTGGTCTCCTCGGCCGCAGTCGAGATCGCATCGAAGCCGTAGAAGGCGAAGAAGATGATGCCGGCCGCCGCCGCCACCCCGCGCTTGACGCCGTCGGCGTCCATGGTCGCGCCGAAGCCGAACGGCGCGAAGGGCTCGAAGTGCGCGGCGTCGAACGCCGGGATGGTCAGGGCGACGAACGCGGCCAGGGCGACGATCTTCACGATCACCAGGATGAAGTTGACCGTGGCGCTCTCACGGGTGCCGACCAGCAGCAGGGCGCTGACCACCAGGGTGATGAAGATGGCCGGCACGTTGATGATCCCGCCGGCATGGGGGCCTGCGAGCAGCGCTTGGGGCACGGACCATCCGGCCTGCTGCATCAGGCCCCCGGCATAGCCTGACCAGCCGACGGCCACCGTCGAGCAGACGACAGTGTATTCAAGGATCAGGCTCCAGCCGACGATCCACGCCGCCAGTTCGCCCATGCCCACATAGGAGTAGGTATAGGCGCTCCCCGCCTGGGGCATCATCGTCGACATCTCGGCGTAGCAGAGCGCGGCGAAGGCGCAGACCGCGCCGGCCATCGCAAAGGACAGGATCACCGCCGGGCCGGCCAAGCCCGCCGCCACGCCCGTTAGGGTGTAGATCCCCGTGCCGATGATCGCACCGACGCCGAGAGCCACCAGATGCGGCCAGCCGAGCGTCGGGATCAGACTGTGCCCGTCGTGGGCCGCCGGCGGCTCCATCGACTTGCGACGCGTCACGAAACTCATGGAACTTCCCCCCTAGGGCGTTTTTCTTGTCGCGCGAACATGCCGCGTCGCGCACGAGACTTGAAGTGGGATGATTCTTCGCCGTCCGGCGAGCGTGGTTAGCCGAAAATACCTTGGCGGGGCACAGCACAGGCGCCAGCTTTCCTGAACTCGTTGTGAAGGTGGACTGATTATGCGTCTCTCGCCCCTGGCTCTCGTCCTCGCCCCGGGCGCAACGCAGGGCGACCGCGCCGCGCTTTCCCACCTGCCTGACGAACTCCCCGGCCGCGGGCGCCGCCCGCGCGGCGGCCCTCCAGGACTTCGCCGCCCGGGCCGAGGCCATCGTCCCCGCCTCGTGGGGAGGGTGGATCCGCGAAGCGGCGAGATGGGTGGGGCTGCGGCTCAGCAAGCGCCAGCCTGGTCGCTTGGCGACCGTCCCTCCCCATATGGGGAGGGCAAAGGTCAGTCCGGCCAGAGTTCCTGCACGTCGCCCTTGCGGTTCAGGACCCGCACCGCGCGCTTGACCACCATCAGCAGCCGCTCCTTGCGGGCCGGCTCGTCATAAGTCATCGCGCCGCGGGCCATGCCTTCCAGCAGGAACCGTCCAAGGTCGCGGCTGGTCTGGAAGCGCGGATCGACGCCCGCCTGGGCCAGGGCGAGGAACCGGTCGCCGACCTGGTTGCGGTCGAAGGCGCTTTGCGCGTCGGCCAGGCGCACGCGCAGCATCGCGTCGGTGCGCGCAGCCGCCTCGAGTTCGGCGAAGGCGATGAACGGAATTTCGTGCAACAGCGCCCAATAGGCGTCGATCGCATGCTCGGCGGCGTCCACGCCCGGCGCCATCGGGCCCGATGCCGCCTGTTCAAATAGCCGCGCCCGTTCGACCTCGATATAGGCGATGGCGGCCTCGACCAGCTCTTCGCGGCTGGCGAAATGATAGAGCATCGCGCCACGGGTCAGGTTCGCCGCGTCGGCGATCATGGCGTTGGTCGCCGCGTGATAGCCGGTTTCAGCAAACAGCCTCATGGCCGCGTCGAGAATACGCGCGCGGGTGCGCCGAGACTTCGGCGTCTCCTTCGCAGGATAGGTTCGGGCGTCCATCGGACCTTGTTTCGGAAGACCGGGGGAGGGTCGGCCTCGGCCAAACCCTTAATTCAAAAGGCGCCGCGACAAAAGGGGCGCGGGCGGTTTCATGAGAATGACATGCAAGCAGCCTAACCGATGGGCAGTTCTGGCCGGCCAAGGGGGCACGGAATGGCAGATCTGGCGATCCGCAACTACCGCGCGGTGTTCATCTCCGACGTTCATCTCGGCACCAAGGGCTGTCAGGCCGAGCTGTTGCTCGACTTCATCCGCCACATCGAGTGCGAGAGCCTCTACCTGGTCGGCGACATCGTCGACGGCTGGAAGCTGCGCTCGGGCTGGCACTGGCCCCAGGCGCACAACGACGTCGTGCAGAAGATCCTGCGCATGGCCCGCAAGGGCGTGAACGTCGTCTATGTGCCCGGCAACCACGATGATCGCGTGCGCGAGTTCGTCGGGGTTCACTTCGGCGGGGTGGTCGTGGTCCGCGACGCCATCCACGAGACCGCCGACGGCCGCCGTTTTCTGGTGCTGCACGGCGACGAATTCGACGGCGTGGTCCAGCACGCCCGCTGGCTGGCCTTCGTCGGCGACTACGCCTACCGGGCGCTGATCGCGACCAACACGCTCTTCAACCGGGCTCGCCGACGCATGGGCTTCGGCTACTGGAGTCTCTCGGCCTTCCTGAAAACCAAGGTCAAGAACGCCCTGCAGTTCGTCGAGAACTTCGAGGCCGCCGTCGCGGACGAGGCCCGGCGGCGCGGCGTCGACGGTGTCATCTGTGGACACATTCACAAAGCCGAGATGCGCGACATCGACGGAATAGCCTATATCAATGACGGCGATTGGGTGGAGAGTTGCTCAGCCCTGGTCGAGCATCACGACGGCACGCTGGAAATCCTCCACTGGGCCAAGCTTCGCTCGTGGTCGGCGATCGACCGGACTATCCGTCTGGTCGAACCGGTCGAGCCGCTGCCGACCCCGGCCGCGGCCTGAGCCGCAGAGCACCACTGATTGACAGCCCCGCTGATTTGGTGACAGTCCCGCTGTCATGTTGCCGCCGACCCGCTACGCTTCGAGCCTGCGCGACCGCCAGAAACAGGCGACCCGCGACCAGATCATGCACGCCGTGGCGCGCAAGCTGGAATCCGGTCCGCTCGAGGACTTGAGCTTCGCCGAGATCGCCGCCGAGGCCGAGGTCGGCGAACGCACCGTCTACCGCCATTTCCCGACCAAGGAAGCGCTGCTGGGCGCCTTCTGGGCCTGGCTTCAGGCCCAGGCCCTCACTCCCACGCGCCCGGCCGCCCGCATCCGCGACGCCATCACCGCGCCGCGCGAGAACGGCCACAAGCCGATGCGCATCCTGCTGGTCACCGACGCCTGGGAGCCGCAAGTCAACGGCGTGGTCCGCACCCTGTCGCGCGTGGTCG
Organism: Phenylobacterium haematophilum; assembly: GCF_014196295.1. GTDB lineage: Bacteria > Pseudomonadota > Alphaproteobacteria > Caulobacterales > Caulobacteraceae > Phenylobacterium > Phenylobacterium haematophilum. Next base: position 191,083 of record NZ_JACIDK010000007.1, on the reverse strand, counting down.
GCGAGCTCAAGGAGCTCGGCCATTCGGTCGAGGTGATCAGCCCAGACCAGTTCAAGACCTTCCCGCTGCCGACCTATCCCGAGATCAAGGTCGCGCTGGCGGCCCACGAGCCGGTGCAGGAGCGCTTCAAGGCGTTCGAGCCCGAGGCGATCCACATCGCCACCGAGGGCCCGCTGGGCCTGGCCGCCCGCCGCATCTGCGTGGAATGGAAGCTGCCGTTCACGACCAGCTACCACACCCGCTTCCCGGAATACGTCTCGGCCCGGCTGCCTTTGCCGCTGGCCGCCGGCTACGCCTACATGAAGTGGTTCCACAAGCCGTCCGGCCGGATGATGGTCACCACCCCGACCATGAAGGACGAGCTGGAACGCCACGGCTTCGGCAACATCTCAGTCTGGTCGCGCGGCGTCGACACGGTGATGTTCCACCCCAAGCGCGAGGACGAACCCGACATCTTCGCCGGCCTCGCCCGACCGGTCTTCCTCTCCGTCGGCCGCGTGGCGGTCGAGAAGAACATCGAGGCTTTTCTCGGCCTCGACCTGCCGGGCACCAAGGTGGTGGTCGGCGACGGCCCCCAGCGCGAAGAGCTGATGGAGCGCTACCCGAACGCGGTGTTCACCGGCGCCAAGTTCGGCGACGAGCTGGCCGCGCACTTCTCCTGCGCCGACGTCTTCGTCTTCCCGTCGCTGACCGACACCTTCGGCCTGGTCATTCTGGAAGCCATGGCCGCCGGCATACCGGTCGCCGCCTATCCGGCCCCCGGCCCGATCGACATCATCCCGGGCTCGGGCGCAGGCGTGCTCGCCCACAGCGCCACCGAGGGCCTGCGCGAAGCCTGTCTCGAAGCTCTGAAACTCGACCGCAAGACCGTCCGCGCCTTCGCCGAAGGCTTCTCTTGGAAGGCCTGCGCCGAAGACTTCGTGAAGAACCTCCAGCCCTATCCTGAGCCGGAGAAGACCCGCTTCTGGCGCAAGCTGCGCCGCCTGGCCCGTGTGCGCCGACGCCGGCCGGAGGCCGCATAGGGAACTGTCCAATGTCCGTCAGCGTCGAACGCGTCGAATTCCCCGGCCATTCGGGGGCGACGCTCGCCGCCCGCCTGGACCGACCGAACGGGCCGATTCGCGCCTATGCCCTGTTCGCGCACTGCTTCACCTGCTCCAAGGACCTGCTCGGCGCGCGCCGCATCGCCACCGATCTGACCCGGATCGGCGTGGCGGTGCTGCGCTTCGACTTCACCGGTCTCGGTTCAAGCCAGGGCGAGTTCGCCTCGACCAACTTCACTTCCAACATCGAGGACCTTCGCGCTGCGGCCGAGTATCTGCGCCAACATCGCCGCGCGCCCTCGGTGCTGATCGGCCACTCGCTGGGCGGCGCCGCGGCGCTCGCCGTCGCAAGGGACCTCCCCGAGGTGCGCGCCGTCGTCACCATCGCCGCGCCGGCCGACCCCGCCCACGCGCTGAAGAACCTCGGTTCGAGCCTCGAACAGATCGAGGCCGACGGCCAGGCCGAGGTCGAGCTCGGCGGCCGCCGCTTCACTATCAAGCGGCAGTTCGTTGAGGACGTGCGCCGCAGCAACCTCCGCGAGGCGATCGGAGCGATGAAGAAGCCGCTGCTGATCCTGCATTCGCCGATCGACCAGACCGTCGGCGTCGACAACGCCACCCGCATCTTCCTGGCCGCCAAGCACCCCAAGAGCTTCGTCTCGCTGGACAAGGCCGACCATCTGCTCACCGATCCCGACGACGCGGCCTTCGCCGCCCAGGTGATCGGCGGCTGGCTGCCGCGATACCTGCCCGCCGATCAGCCGCAGGGCGAGGAGGCCATCGAGCATGTCCGGGTCATGGAAACCGGCGACAGCAAGTTCCAGAACACCGTCCAGGCCGGCCGCCACCGCCTGTTCGCCGACGAGCCGCAGAGCGTCGGCGGCGGCGACACCGGTCCCTCTCCCTACGATCTCATCTCCGCGGCGCTGGGCGCCTGCACCTCGATGACCCTGCGGCTCTACGCCGATCGCAAGGGCCTGCCCCTCGGCCGCATACAGGTCGATGTCAGCCACGAGAAGATCCACGCCCGCGACGGGGTGGGCGGCGGCGATTCGCCCGTCCGCCCGAAGATCGACTGCTTCACGCGGGTGATCTCGATCGAAGGCGAGCTCGACGACGACCTCGCCGCCAAGATCGTCGAGATCGCCGACAAGTGCCCGGTCCACCGTACGCTCGAAAACAGCTCGGCGGTGCGCACCGAAGTCCGCCGCGCCGGCTAGGCGCGCACGCGCGGGCCGCGCTCGTACCAGGCCTTGCTGGCGTTGACGATCGCCACCACCGACAGCATGACCGGGACTTCGACCAGCACCCCGACGACTGTCGCCAGCGCCGCTCCCGACTTGAAGCCGAACAGGCTGATCGCCGCGGCGACCGCCAGCTCGAAGAAGTTGCTGGCGCCGATCAGCGCCGAGGGCCCGGCCACGCAATGGGCCTCGCCGCTGGCGCGGTTGAGAAGGTAGGCCAAACCCGAATTGAAATAGACCTGGATCAGGATCGGGACCGCCAACATAGCGATGACCGCCGGCTGGGCGATGATCTGCTCACCCTGGAAGCCGAACAGCAGCACCAGCGTCGTCAGCAACGCCACCAGCGCGACAGGCGAGAGCCGCGAAAGCGCCGTTGCGACCAAAGCCTCTCCGCCGCGCCGGATCAGCACCGCCCGCAGGGTCTGGGCCAAGATGACCGGCGCCACGATGTAGAGCCCGACCGAAAGCGCCAGCGTCTCCCACGGCACGCTGAGCGCCGACAGCCCCAGCAGCAGCCCCACGATGGGCGCGAAGGCGACGACCATTATGGCGTCGTTCAACGCCACCTGGCTGAGCGTGAAGTTCGGTTCGCCGCGGGTCAGGTTGCTCCAGACGAACACCATCGCCGTACACGGCGCCGCCGCCAGGATGATCAGGCCGGCGATGTAGCTGTCGATCTGGCCAGCCGGCAGATAGGGGCGGAAAAGCCAGCCGATGAAGACTGCGCCCAGCGCCGCCATCGAGAACGGCTTCACCGCCCAGTTGATGAACAGCGTCACGCCGATGCCGCGCCAATGGCGGCCGACGCCGCGCAGGGCGGCGAAGTCGACCTTCACCAGCATCGGAATGATCATCAGCCAAATCAGCCCGGCGAGCGGCAGGTTGACCTGCGCGACCTCGGCCGACCCCATGGCCTGGAATACGCCGGGGAACAGATGGCCCAGCCCAACCCCCGCCACAATGCACAGCGCGACCCAAAGGGTCAGGTAGCGCTCGAAGACCGACATTTTCACTCAACGCCTTCAGCGCGGTCGGCCTGTTCGTGGATCTCGCGCAGACGCGTCCGCAGCGACATCTGATCGATGGTCTCCAGCGGCAGGCTGAGAAACAGTCGGATACGCGTGCCCAACTGCCGCGCCGCCTCGGCGAAGGCGGCCGCGATCTCGGCCTGCGTCCCCTCGGCGGCCGCGGGGTCAGGAATCCCCCAATGGGCGGTCATCGGCTGCCCCGGCCAGATCGGGCAGACCTCGCCAGCGGCGTTGTCACAGACGGTGATGACGAAATCGAGCGGCGGCGCGCCAGGCCGGGCGAACTCGTCCCAAGACTTGGAACGGAAGTCCGACGCCGTGAAGCCCAGCGATTCGATCAGCGCCAGAGCATGGGGATTGACCTCGCCTTTCGGCGCCGAGCCGGCGGAGTAGGCTCGGAAGCGGCCGGCGGCCTCCTTATTCACCACCGCCTCGGCGATGATCGAACGCGCCGAGTTGCCGGTGCAGAGGAACAGGATGTTGTAGGTCACGGTGAGACTCCGTTGGCGTCAGGCGGCGCAGCACCCGCTGGCCACCTTGGCCAGGGGCGCGCAGATTTCGGGCGAGCCGGCGCAGCAGTCCTCGACCAGATAGGCCAGCAACTCGCCCATGGCGTCGTAGTGGGCGCGATAGATGATCGAGCGCCCTTCGCGCTGCGAGGTCACCAACCCGGCCTGAGCCAGGATGCCGAGATTGGTCGAGAGCGTGTTCGGCAGCATGTCGAGCCGGCGCGCCAGTTCCCCGGCGGCAAGGCCCGCCCCGCCGGCCTGGACCAACTGCCGGAAAGCCGCGAGACGGCCCTCGTGAGCGAGGGCGGCGAGGCCGGCGACGGCGCTTGTCATTTCCATATTTCTCGAATAGTCGAATTATATGACAAACGGAAGACGCCTTCCGTACTTCGAAAGACGTGACTTGACCGACTTCCCCGCCCTTGCGCCGCAGTTTCTCCGCCAGACCGACCGGGGCCGCCTCGAGCCGGCCGACCGCGCAACGCATCCGCCGCGAATCCTGTTGCTGTATGGCTCCCTGCGCGAGCGCTCCTACAGCCGCCTTCTCGTGGAGGAGGCCGCCCGAATCCTGCAGGCGTTGGGCGCGGAGACCCGCACCTTCGACCCGCGCGGCCTGCCCCTGCCCGACGGCGCGGACCCCAGCCACCCCAAGGTCCAAGAACTGCGCGAGTTGTCTCTGTGGTCAGAGGGCCAGGTCTGGTGCAGTCCCGAGCGCCACGGCACGATCACCGGCGTGATGAAGAGCCAGATCGACTGGATCCCGCTCGAAGTCGGCAGCGTCCGCCCGACCCAGGGCCGTACTCTGGCCGTGATGCAGGTGAGCGGCGGATCACAGTCCTTCAACGCCGTGAACGCCCTGCGCGTGCTCGGCCGCTGGATGCGGATGATCACCATCCCCAACCAGTCTTCAGTCGCCATGGCCTGGAAGGAGTTCGACGAGGCCGGCCGCATGGCGCCCTCGTCCTACTACGACCGCGTGGTCGACGTGATGGAAGAGCTGGTGAAGTTCACCCTGCTGACCCGCGACCGCGCCGACTACCTTGTCGACCGCTACAGCGAGCGTAAGGCGGCCGGCGCCGCCAGCCCTATGGAAACCCTGCGCGCCAAGGCTGTCGGCTGAAACGCAGAACGCCGCGGATCTTGCGATCCGCGGCGCCCGACGTCTCTCCTGGAACTGACCCTTAGCTGGCGGGACGCGCCATCGGGGTCAGCTTCTGGGCGATCGCCTTCTGGCCCTCGTGCTGGCTGGCCGGCAGCGAGATCAGGCCGCGGCTCGCCAGGTAGCCGCCCTTGCCCGTCGCCGCGTCGGAGACGAACTCGTTCAGGTATTCCTGGAGGCCCTGGGTCACCCCGATGTTGGCCTTCTTCACATAGATGTAGAGCGAGCGGGCCAGCGGATACGAACCGTCAGCGATCGTGTTCGAGGTCGGCTTCACGCCATTGACCGCCGCGCCCTTGATCTTGTCCATGTTCTCTTCGAGGTAGGACCAGCCGAAGACGCCCAGCGAGCCGGGGGTCTTGGTCAGGGTGCCGACGATGGCGTTGTCGTTCTCGCCGGCGTCCACCCAGCCGTCCTTGCGGAGCGGGTCGACCACTTCCTTGAACTTCTTCTCGTTGTTCGAGCGCAATTCCTCGGCGGTCGGGAACTTGCGGGCGCCGGCCTCGATGGCCAGCTCGACGAAGGCGTCGCGGGTGCCCGAGGTCGGCGGCGGGCCATAGACGTTGATGCGGTTGCCAGGCAGGCCGGCGCCGATCTCGTCCCAGGTCTGATAGGGGTTCTTCACGAACTTGCCCTGGCGCAGCACGTTCGCCGCCAGGCCGAGGTACAGGTGCTCGGTCTTGAAGTTGTAGTCCGCGCCGTCCTTGTCGGTGGCCACGACGATGCCGTCGAAGCCGATCTTGATCTGGACGATGTCCTTCACGCCCTTGGCGGCGCAGGCGTCGAACTCGGACTTCTTCATCGGCCGCGAGGCGTTGGCGATGTCCGGGAAGGCGTCGCCGACGCCGCCGCAGAACAGCTTGATGCCGCCGCCGGTGCCCAGGCTCTCGACCTTGGGGGCCTTCTTGCCGGTCTTCTTGGCGTAGTTCTCAGCCACGCGGGTCGAGAACGGGAACACAGTCGACGAGCCGGCGACCCACACATAGTCGCGGGCGGCGTAGGCCGGGGCCGAGATCGCCATGGCGGAAGCGGCGGCGGCGGTAAAGGCCAGTAGTTTTTTCACGGGAGGTTGCTCCTCGAGGGAAAATGGGGGTGCGGAGCGGCCGGATCGACCGCCCCGCTGGGGAGGTCCTAGAAGTCGAACTGAGCGCGGAACTGCAGGGTCTCGACATCGACGTCGGCGCCGACGGCGCGGTTGTCGTTCTCGGACTTCGTGTAGTTCGCCATGAACCGCACGTAGGGGTGCGGATACCAGTTGGCGCCGAGCGTCCAGGCCGAGTACTCGCCGGCCGTCGCCGGGATATTGAAGTCGGTCAGGTCGGTGTTGTCATAGCGGACCGCCAGTTCCAGCGCGCCGAGGCCGCCGCTGGTCATCGGGTTCAGGATCTTGGTCCGACCCCACTCGCCCTTCTTGACGTCGAGGTTCTTCATCTCGCCAGTCACGAACCACGAGCCGGAAACGTAGTAGCTCTTCAGGTTGCTGGAGACGTTGGCCAGACGATCCACGTCAGCGGTCGCCCACTCGCCCTGCACAGAGAACGGACCCTGGATGAAAACACCTTCCAGACCGACCATGGTGTCTGAGACGCCGACTGCGCCGGTGGTGATGTAGCGCGCACCGTAGTTGGTGTTGTTGCGGGCCTGGTAGGTGAAGTTGGCTTGGTCCTGGCGGTCTCGGTAACGCGCCCAGGCGCCGACGTGCAGCTTGGTGGTGTCGCTGTTGATCGGAACCCAGGTCACGCGGCCATTGACGCCCAGGGTCTCGCTGCCGCCGGTGGCGGTCGCGGTCGGGTCGGCATTGTTGAGCGAGTCGCCCGAGATCGCGGCGGCGGCGGTCCAGTTCTCGCCGTTCGCCTTGACCTGCAGGTTCATGACACGGCCGATGTCGAGCACGTCGTTGAACGGCCCGCGTTCCATGAAGGTGGTGTAGCGCGACGACGAGATGTTCTCGAACGACACGGTTTTGAAGTTACCGGCCATGATCGAGATGCTGTCGGTCGGCTTGTATTCGAGGATCAGATCCTCCCAGTTGGCCGAGCCGCCGGCCACGGTGAACTCGGCCTTGTACGCCCAGTTCGCGTTCCAGGTGCCCTCGACGCCGAGACGCGCGGTCCGCAGGCGCGTGACGTTGGCGTCGAAGTCGGCGCCGGTCTGGCGATCGACCTCCTGGTGCACGAAGTCTTCGTAGACGCGGCCGCGCACCTTGAAGGTCAGCGTGTCGTTCTGAAACTGCGGCGCGCCCTTCCAGGCGGTGGTGGTGTCTTGCGCCTGGGCGCCGCCGGCGATGGCGAGCGCGATCACGCCGAGCGCCGCCCCGGCGCAAAGCGAGGTGTTGATCTTCATTCTCAGGATCCTTGTAGAGCTATCCCCGTGAGCCCTTTCAGAGCTTGGGAGGCGGCTTAACGGGGTCCCGTGACGCTTCCGCCAAGCTTCGGCGACAGCTGATCGTCAGTTTGAAGACGGATTTGCGACGCCCCTGCCGGGCGGGGGAGCGGACGACTTCAAAAGGCGTCCAATCCCTTGCAGATCAAGGATCCGAGAGATTCCGGCCGCCGACGGCGGCGTCGCGGCGGGGCGCAAGATCGGCCCCGCCTGCGACATTCTGGTCACGCTCTAGAGCAGGCGTGCACGGATGGTTTGCGACAGCAGGTCGATCAGTGTGACAGCCACCACGATGACGATCGCGATCGCCGCGACTCGCGAATACGAGAACGAGTTCAGGCTGTCGAACAGGATCTGGCCGATGCCGCCGGCGCCGATCAGTCCGAGCACCGTGGCCGCCCGGCTGTTGGATTCGAACCGGTAGAGCGCGTACGAGGTCCACAGCGGCGCGACCTGCGGGATCACCCCCCAGACCACCTCCTGCAGGGGCGCCGCGCCAGTGGCGCGCACGCCCTCGACCGGACCCTTGTCGATCGACTCGACCGCCTCGGAGAACAGCTTGCCGAGAACCCCCCCGGTGTTGAGCGCCAGGGCCATGACCCCGGCGAACGGCCCCAGGCCGACGGCGACGACGAAGATGGTGCCGATGACGAGGTCCGGCACCGAGCGCAGCACATCCATCAGACGGCGGATCGGCAGCTGAACGTAAGACGGCGTCACGTTGCGCGCGCCCAGCAAGCCAAGCGGCACCGCGATCAGCACGGCGATGGCCGTGCCCCAAAGCGCGATCTGGACGGTCAGCCACATCTGGCTCACCAGGAACGTCCAGTCGCTGAAATCAGGATGCAGGAACTCGCGGCCGAACTGCCGCATGTTGTCCGAGTTCTCGAACAGCTTCGGCAGCTTGCTCATCTCGGCAGGGCCGAAGCTGATCACCAGCAGCACGATGATCCCGCCCCACAGGCCGAGGTCGAACAGTTGCTGGCCCAGGGGCCGCGACGGCGGCTTCAGGAGATCGGTGTTGGTCACGCTGGCGGTCACGGAAATATCCTACTGGGCCGCGACGGGCTGGCCGGTCTTGGCTTCCAGCGCCGCGCGCTCGGCGGCGATGGTGTCCAGCGACTTCTGGGCCTGGGCTTCCTTGACCTTGTCGCCGGCGTTGCGCGCTTCCAGCAGCTGTTCGGTCGCCTCCATCTCGCGAACCGGCAGCAGGTGCGAGTTGTCGGCCGGGCGGAAGCCGCCGATCGACAGCGCCGCCAGCAGCTTGCGCTGGCGCTCGGCCTCGGGCCCCTCGCCCTGGGCGTAGGTCAGGAAGAACTGGCGCAGCTTTTCCTTCACCGCGGGGTCCAGGTCGCTGCGCCAGATGATCGGGTCCTCTGGCAGCTTGGGACTTTCCCAGATCACCCGCACCTGGTCGGCGACCGGCGAGCCGCGCTCGCGCTGCAGGCGCAGGGCGGTGGAGTTGTTGGTGGCCACGTCCAGCACGCCCTTGGCCACCGAGAACAGGTTGGCCTGGTGGTTGGCGGCGCGCACCTGCTTGAAGCAGGCCTCAGGACGGATGCCCTTCGGCGCGAACAGATAGGTCATCGGCGCTAGCGTGCCGGAGGTCGACTTGGCGTCGCCGATCCCGAAGGTGAGGGTCTTGTCGCACTTGAGCACGTCTTCCAGCGTCGTCTTCGAGCTGGCCGGCACGATCAGCAGCGACTTGTAGCCGTCCGACCCGCTGGGATCGAAGGTGCGCGCGAACACCTCGCCGTTCGAGCGGCGCACGGCTTCCAGGCCCGACTGATTGGAGAACCAGCCGGCGTCGGTCTGCTTGAAGCGCAGCGCCTCGATCAGGGCGGTGTAGTTCGAGGCGAAGAACGGCTTCACCGGAATGCCGATCGACTTTTCCATGTCGGCCAGGATCGGCTTCCAGAACGTCTCCATGCTGGTGGAGTTCTCGGTCGCCAGGATCGAGAAGTTGATCACCTTGGGCGGACCGCCGGGCGGGGTCGTGGTCTCGGACTTGCCGCAGGCCGCGACGCTGAGGGCGGCCAGGCTGCTGCCGATGAGCAGGCGACGATCGATCATTGCGGGGCTCCTTCCCAGAAGACGTCTTCGAATTCCGGGCCGTAGATGTCGATGAGCTGTTTGCGTTCCAGCTGCGCGGCAGGACCGTCATAGACGACCTTGCCGGCCTTCAGAGCGACCACCCGGTCGCAGTAGCGCAGAGCGTAATCGACCTGATGCAGGGTGACGACGACCGTCAGGCCGTCCTGCTGGTTCAGGTCGCGCAGGATTTCCATGACCCGCCGCGCCGACACCGGGTCGAGAGAGGCCACGGGTTCGTCGGCCAGGATGATCTTGGCCTTCTGGACCAGGGCCCGCGCGATCGCGCCGCGCTGCTGCTGGCCGCCCGACAGGGTGTTGGCGCGCTGGCCGGCGTACTCGGCCACGCCGACGCGGGCGAGGGCGGCCATGACCGCCTGCTTGGTCTCATCCGGCCACAACCCGAACACGCCGCGCACGAACGGGATGCGGCCGAGCGAGCCCAGCGCCACGTTCGAGAACAGGGTCAGGCGGCCGACCAGGTTGAACTGCTGGAAGATGAAGCCGATGCGGATGCGCGCCTCGCGCACCTTGCTGCTGATCTTGCCGTCCGACTGCACGACGCCGCCGAACGCTTCGATGCGGCCGGCGCCGCCGTCGATGGTCTGCAGTCCGCTGATCGAGCGCAGCAGCGTCGATTTGCCCGAGCCCGACGGCCCGATGAGGGCGATCATTTCGCCCTTGCTGACATTGAGGGAAACGGAATCCAGGGCGCGCCGCGAGCCGAAGCTCTTGGAGGCGTTCCGCACGGACAGTACGGCGGCTTCAGACATAGATGGCGAGGCTTCCCCGGATCAGCGCGCGCATTGGTACGGACTGGCTGTGATCGCCGACCCCTGCGACGGCTTCATGACACGAGGCCCCGCTTTCGGTCCAGCACGCGATAGTATCATCGCCTGTCACACGGCTTCGACTGCTGACTGCAGACTAGTACTGCTCATCCCCGATCAACGGCGAAAGCTCGTCCCAGACGAAGACGATGTTGTCGGAGCGCCAGAGCGGCCCTGGATCGGTGAACCTGCCGGCCCGCCGCCCGCCGAGCCGTTCGTAGAACCTTATCGCAGGCTCGTTGCCGACCACCACCGCCAGCGCGCAGCCGCCGTAGCCCCAGTCGGCGAGTCGCCGGGTCAGCGCGCTCATCAGCCGCCGGCCGATTCCGCCGCCCTGCGCCGCCGGGGCGACGTGCAGCCAGCGGACCTCGCCGCGGTCGCCGAACGCCGCCTCGGTAGGGGCGCAGGCGGTGCCGAACCCGACGATCCTCCCGTCCCGCTCGGCGACCAGGGTCGTGCGCCGCGGATGGTCCTCGCCGAGCACCTCCTCCCACCGGGCCCGACGCACCGCCTCGGTCAGCCCGTCCCAGGCGGCCTGTGTCGCAAGGTCCCGATAGGTCGCCCGCCAGACCTCGTCATGAAGCCGGGCGATGCGCTCCGCATCCCCGAAAACGGCTGTACGCAAGCGATCGCGGCCCCCGTAAAATCTCTCTAAACCATGTCGCGCCCGCCCCCTCGCAAGTCCTGGCGGGGCTTGGGTTTGATGACAATTTTTGGGCGAAGAGACAAACCCCTTTACATCAGGGGTCATCGCCCCTATTTCGCACGGCTCCGGCGGACCCGATGTCCTGAAAAAGCGCTGCTAACGCCGGTCTGGGTTCAACTGCCAATGGGGGCTACGTGAATTGCGCACGTACCATACGCCCCTGGACCTGGTCCGTGAGCGGCCACCGGAACGCCCTGTCGCCATTGCGCGACCGGACGCGGTGGCGGTAGCGGCGCGCTGGTTCCAGGAAAATTTCAAAGGCGACGTCTTCTACGCGGTGAAGGCCAATCCTTCTCCGTGGGTCATCAAGGCCCTCGTTGAAAACGGCGTAACGTCCTTCGATGTGGCTTCGGTCCCCGAGATCGAGCTTGTCGCGCAGCACGCGCCCGGGTCCCGCATGGCTTTCATGCACCCGGTCAAGAGCCGCGCGGCGATCGCCGCCGCCTACTTCGATCACGGCGTGAAGACCTTCTCCCTCGACACGCACGAGGAGCTCGAGAAGATCCTCGCCGCGACCCAGGGCGCGAAGGACCTCAATCTCATCGTCCGTCTCGGCGTCGCCGCCGAGGGCGCGGCCTATTCGCTGGCCGGCAAGTTCGGCGTCGACCCGCATCAGGCTCCTGGCCTGCTGCTGGCCGCCCGGCGCGCGACCCAGGACCTGATGGGCGTCTCGTTCCACGTCGGCAGCCAGTGCATGCGTCCGACCGCCTACCAGGCGGCGATGACTCAAGCCTCGCGCGCCCTGGTCCGCGCCGGCGTGTTCGCCGACGTGGTGGACGTGGGCGGCGGCTTCCCGTCGGTCTATCCCGGCATGGTTCCGCCGGACCTGGCCGACTACATGGACTCCATCGACCGCGGCTTTGCCGAGATGATGGTGCACGAGACGACCGAGCTGTGGTGCGAACCTGGCCGGGCGCTGGTCGCCGAAGGCTCGTCGATCCTCACCAAGGTCGAGCTCAAGAAGGGCGACGCGCTCTATCTGAACGACGGGTCGTACGGCTCGCTGTTCGACGCCGCGCACACAAAATGGCCCTTTCCGGTCAAGCTGCTCCGCAGCGAGAACGGCGAGGCCAAGGAAGTCGACGGGCCGCTGAAGCCCTACCGCTTCTGGGGTCCGACCTGCGACTCGCTCGACCACATGCCCGGCCCGTTCTGGCTGCCGGAGGATGTGCGCGAGGGGGACTATGTCGAGATCGGCATGCTCGGCGCCTACGGCGTGGCGATGAACACCCGCTTCAACGGCTACGGCGACGCCGAGACCGTCGAGGCGTCCGACGCCCCCATGGCCTCGATGTACGGCCTGGCCCGCCGCTCCATTCCGGTTCCCCGCCAGGAGAACCAGAATGTCGTGAAGCTGTCGCGTGCGCGCGGAAAGAAGCGTCGGCGGAAATAAGCCGGGCGCTGGAAAGTTATAGGCGCGGCCGGTCGCTCCGTCCCGGCCGCGCCTTTTCCATTCTGGACGGGCGCTCAAACTCTAGAGGTCTCAGAGAATGAACGCTGACGTTCAGAAGTCGAACCGCAAGGCCGAGCTGCTGGCCAACACCGTCGAGCACGTGGCGATCGACCAGTACGACGCCCGCCCGATCGTCGACGCCATGCGCAAAATGAGCTTCACCAGCCGCGACACCGCGCGCGCCGCCGACATCTGGTCGATGTCGCTGGAAGACAAGGACTGCTCGACCTGGCTGACCCTCGCGGGCTCGACCAGCGCCGGCGGCTGCATGCACATCTACCGCGACATGGTGAAGTACGGGATGATCGACACGATCGTCGCGACCGGCGCCTCGATCGTCGACATGGACTTCTTCGAAGCCCTCGGCTTCAAGCACTATCAAGCCCAGTCGAACGTCGACGACCGCGACCTGCGCGACCTCTACATCGACCGCATCTACGACACCTACATCGACGAAGAAGAACTCCAGAACTGCGACGGCACGATCTACGAGATCTGCAACCTGCTGGAGCCGCGCCCCTATTCGTCGCGCGAGTTCATCTGGGAGATGGGCAAGTGGTTGGCCGAGGGCAACGCCAAGAAGCCGGACTCGCTGATCGAGACCGCCTATCGCGAAGGCGTGCCGATCTTCTGCCCGGCCTTCGTCGACAGCTCGGCCGGCTTTGGTCTGGTCAAGCATCAGGTCGAGCGCATGAAGGAGGGCAAGCCCTACCTGACCATCGACGCGGTCGCCGACTTCCGCGAACTGACCGACATCAAGCTGGCGGCCGGCACCACCGGCCTGTTCATGGTCGGCGGCGGCGTGCCGAAGAACTTCGCCCAGGACACCGTGGTGTGCGCCGAAATCCTCGGCCACGAAGCCGAGATGCATAAGTATGCGGTCCAGATCACCGTGGCCGACGTGCGCGACGGCGCCTGCTCGTCGTCGACTCTCAAGGAAGCCTGCTCCTGGGGCAAGGTCGACGTGACCTGGGAACAGATGGTGTTCGCCGAAGCCACCACCGTGGTTCCGCTGATCGCCTCGGACGCCTGGCACCGCGGCTCGTGGAAGACCCGCACCAAGCCGCGCTGGAACAAGCTCTTCGAAAAGAAGGCCTAAGTCTTCGAACGGCGCTCCTTGCGGGAGCGCCGTTTTTTCTTTGGCTGTTCACCCCCATGTAGCGCTGGAAGCGATCCTCCAGCGCGCACCAGATAGAAGCGTCGGCGAATCTGCCGCTTGAACCGCGCCCGCGGCTCCGCATGATCGGCTCGCAGTTCGGGAGGGTCGTCATGAACCGCATCGTCATCAGTCTCGCCGCCGCAGCCGCGCTCGCCGTCGGCGGAACCGCGCTCGCCGAGCAGCAGCCCGCACCCAGCGGCTATCTCGGCGACGCCGCCCCCGACAGCTACAAGATCCTGCCCCCGGCCCCGACGCCGGGCACGATCCGCTACCAGGCCGACCGCTCGGCCTTCCTGGCCACGCGCTCGCTGAAGGACAGCCCGCGCTGGTCGCTGGCGACCGCCGACGCGGACGAGGCCGCCATCGTCAAGGACATGAGCTGCGCCATCGGCATGGAGCTGACCCCGCAGACCGCGCCCAAGCTGACCAAGATCCTGATGACCGCCCGCTACGACGTGCGCCGCGCGGTCAACCACCCGAAGGACATCTACAATCGCCAGCGCCCCTACCTGATCGATGAGGGCGACATCTGCGTGGCCAAGACAGACGGCCTGGCCAAGAGCCCCGACTATCCCTCCGGCCACACCACCTGGGGCTGGACGGTCGGCCTGATCCTGGCCGAGCTGGTCCCCGAGCGGTCGACCGAAATCCTCGCCCGCGCCCGCTCGTTCGGCGAGAGCCGGCTGATCTGCGGGGTGCACAACATGAGCGCGGTCGAGGCCGGCCGCACCAACGGCTCGATCGTCGTCGCCGGCCTGCACGGCTCGGCCGCCTTCCGCGCCGACATGGACGCCGCCCGCAAGGAGATCGCCGCCCTGCGCAAGTCGGCCAAGGTCCCCGACGGCGCGGCCTGCGCGGCCGAGGCCGAGCTGATCGGCAAGTCGCCCTACAACTAGGGCCTAGAACGGAAAGCTGGTCGCCACCTGCAGTCCGACCAGCGCCAGCATCGCCGCCAGGCTGATCAGGTGGTCGCGATAGACGTTCACCGCCAGCTTGGTCTGGACCTCGGGCGTGTCCACCGCCTGGCCCAGCCGCACGGCGTTGCGCCAGGTGCGCCATAGCCCGAGCCCGATGGAGACGGCCGCCAGCGCCAGCGACGCGCCGCTGACCCAGATCGGCTGCACCCGTTCGAGCATCTGGATCAGAATCCCCGCGAGGGTCAGGGCCAGCACCGACGGCGTCAGCCAGTTCATCGGCCAGGCCCCGGTCGTCACCCGCCGGTAGTAGGGTGCGAGCGAAGCCAGCACCTCGTCCGGCGCGCGGTCCGGCCCTCGGCGCTGGATCTGCACGTCGAAGGTCAGGTCGATCCACAGCACCGCGGCGAGAAAGCCGGCGCCTGCAGCGATCACGGCGTTCATGGTCATCGTCCTGCTGGCAGGGCCCGCCCCCGCACGCTCAGTTCGGGATTTTCCGGCGCGGATGTCAATTCCGCGGCTCAGATCCCGGCGTACCACTCATAGCCGCGGTCTTCCCAGAACCCGCCCTTGCCGCCGCCGATCCCGGCCAGGTCGGCCACCGCCTCGATGCGCATGACGTACTTGGCGTGCTTGTAGCCAAGCTGGCGCTCGACCCGCAGCCGCACCGGCGCCCCGTGCTTCACGGCCAGCGGCGCGCCGTTCATGTCGTAGGCTAGGATGCTCTGGGGGTGATAGGCGTCGATCAGGTCGATGCTTTCATAGTAGCGGCCAAGGGCGGCCGGCGCGTTCGGGTCCAAGGTGTCGGCGCAGTGGAAGACAATGTAGCGCGAGCCTTCCTTCAGCCCCGCTCGGTCCAGCAGCGGCCCCAGCCGCGCGCCGCTCCACTGGCCGATCGCCGACCAGCCCTCGACGCAGTCGTGGCGGGTGATCTGGGTGCGGGCCGGCTGGGCGCGCAACTCGTCCAGGCTCAATGACAGCGGCCGTTCGACCAGGCCGTCGACGACCAGCCGCCAGTCGGCGAACCCGGACTCGACCAGAGCCCGGTAGGCCGGATCGCCGGGCGACGTGGAGCCGTTGGCGCGGAAGTCCGGCGAGATCTCGGCTGGGCTGAACTCCTGGGCCAGCGCCTTGCGGTCGACGACCAGCCGCTGCGCACGCCGCGTCAGCCCCTCGGCCATGGCCAGGCCCTGCTGCACGACAGGATTCATCGTCAGCTTATCGCAACCGGCGAGGAGCGCCCCCGCCGCGGCGGCGGCCATCCCCGACAGCCAGCGGCGGCGGTCGATCATCGTCCGTCCTCCTGAATCGCGAACCGGCCGGTGATCATCGACCGCAGCCCGTTCAGGGGCCCCGAGAGCAGCACCATGGCCAGGTGGACCACGACGAACGCCACGATCAAGCCGGCGGTGATGAAGTGGATCGTGCGCGCAGACTGCCGGCCGCCGAACAGGTCGGGCAGCCACGGGAAGCCGGCGTTCATGCCCGGAGACATCGACAGGCCGGTCAGCACCATCATCGGCAGCAGCACGAAGATGACCGCCAGATAGGCCAGCTTCTGAAGCGCATTGTATCGACGCGCCGCCTCGCCCTTGGCGAACCGCAACCGGGCATGGTCGGCGACCTCGGCTAGCAGATGGCGTAGCGACAGCTGGTCGCGGCTCGGCAGCAGGTCGCGGCGGAAGTGGCCGCCGATCAGGCCCGCGCCCAGATAGACCAGCCCGTTCAGTACGAAGAGCCAGGCGAAGGCGAAATGCCAGCGCCGCCCGTCGGCCAGGCTGCGATAGCTGGGCAGCGTCGCCCAGGACGGAAACCCGCGCACTTCGTTGCCGGAAAAGCCGAACACGCCGGTGGTCTCGACATAGGCGGACCCGATCTTGGTGACCCCGATCGCTTCGCCGCCGCGCTCGGCGGCGAACATCGAGATCCACGGCCGGGCGAAGGTCGAGACGTCGCCCCAGTAGAGCGCCGGATGGGCGTTGAAGATCTGCAGGCCGCTCAGCAGCAGCACGAGGAGCGCGGCCGCATTGATCCAGTGGGTCAGCCGCGTCGTCAGGCCGTGGCGGCGCACGATCCGTGTGTGGTTGTCCGCATCGGGCATCGGGCGTCCCTCAGGTCGAGCGTGACCTTGCCATGTGAGGAATACGGGCGCCATGGGCGCTCGGATGCCGGAACATCGGCGGACGGCGGCGATTTCCCCCTGGAAGGAGACCGCCATGCCAAACCGTCAGGACCCCGAGAGCGGAAAGCGCCTGCAGAGCGAAGGTCGCCGCAGGAACGACGCCCAGCCGCTCGACGCCGCCAAGGACAACGCCGGCGCCGACCGCTATCCGGAACCTCGCAGCTTCGACACCGACGCCCCGCCGGGCGGCCACATGGGCTCAGCCGGAGATCCGGCCGAGGGCAAGCGCGACTAGACCTTGCGGACGAACTCGGCGCGCAGCACCAAGCCCTTGATCGCCTCGTGCCGGCAGTCGATTTCCTGCTCGTCGCCGGTCAGGCGGATCGACTTGATCACTGTGCCGCGCTTCAGGGTCTGGCCGGCGCCCTTGACCTTCAGGTCCTTCACCAGCGTGACGCTGTCGCCGTCGGCCAGCAGGTTGCCGACCGAGTCGCGGACCTCAACCTGACCGGCCGCCTTGGCGTTGGCGGCCGCTTCGGCGGCGCTGACCCATTCGCCGGTGGTCTCGTCATAGACGAACTCGTCGCCGCTCATCTGAGCCTCACAATGCCTAGGGTTCCCAGCCCCTAACGCCTTGCGGCCGCGAGGGCCAGCCTTCTGGCGCACGCCGGCCTCACCCCCTAAGGTTCGCGCCGTTTTCGAAGTCGGGGGAGCGTCCAGTGTCCGAACAAGGCGTCGAGGTGTGGAGCGGCGGCGTCAACACCTGGGAATGCGACGAGATGGGGCACATGAACGTCCGCTTCTGGGTCGCCAAGGCCCAGGAGGGGCTGGCCGGACTCGCCGCTCAACTGGGCATGCCGCGCGCCTTCGCCCGCGACGGCGAGTCGACCCTGGTCGTCCGCGAGCAGCACATCCGCTTCCTGCGCGAAGCGAAGGCCGGCGCTTCGCTGCACATGACCGGCGGCGTCGTGGCGATCGGCGAGTGCGACGCGCGCCTGCTGCTGGTCATCCGTCACCTCGACGGCCAGCCGGCCGCGACCTTCCAACTGGTCGTCGACCACGCCACGGCTCGCGAACTGCGTCCCTTCCCCTGGCCGCAGCGACTGCGCGAACGAGCTGCGGAATTTATGATCGACGTCCCGGCCTTCGCCGCTGCGCGCAGCATCGACCTCTCCCCCGTCGTCGCCACCGCCTCGCTGCCGCGCGCCGACGAATTGGGCCTGAAGCGGATCGGCCTCGGCGTCATCGGCCCGACCGAGTGCGACGTGTTCGGCCGCATGCGGCCCGAACTCTTCATCGGCCGTGTCTCGGACGGTGTCGGGCGGCTGTTCGGCGACGTCCGCCCCGGCCCGGCCGACGGTGATCCCGAAGCGCGGATCGGCGGGGCGGTGCTCGAATATCGGGTTCTGCACCTCGACTGGCCGCATGCCGGCGACGGCGTCGAACTGCGCTCCGGCTTCGCCGGCTGCGACGCCCGCACCCGGCGGGTCATCCATTGGATGGTCGATCCGCAGAGCGGCCGGCCCTGGGCCAGCGCCGAGGCGGTCGTGGTCTCGTTCGACCTGGACCGGCGCAAGGTGGTCGACATC
Organism: Phenylobacterium haematophilum; assembly: GCF_014196295.1. Taxonomy (GTDB): domain Bacteria; phylum Pseudomonadota; class Alphaproteobacteria; order Caulobacterales; family Caulobacteraceae; genus Phenylobacterium; species Phenylobacterium haematophilum. Next base: position 172,851 of record NZ_JACIDK010000007.1, on the reverse strand, counting down.
TCGGAAGAGGCGCAGGCGGCGTTCCGCGCCGCCTCGCCCGACGGCCTGGCGCTCTAGGCCACGGCGGCCCGCAACGCCGAGGCGATCAGGTCCGGCCGTTCCATCGGCAGGAAGTGGCTCGTGCCGGGCACCGTCTCGACCTGGATGCGTCCGGCCGCGACCAGGGCGTCTAGCTTCGGATCCTCACGGCAGGTGGACCCCTCCTCGGCCCGCAAGATCCGAATCGGGACCTGGGCCTGCTCGAAGGCGCCCCAGGTGTCGTGGGCGTGCGAGGCGAAGTTCGACGCCTCCCACTCCGGCGCGCAGGACAGCTCGACCTGGCCGTCTTCACGCTCACGGAAGCCGTCGGCGACATAGTCGGCCAGCATCTGGCTCTGCCAGGTCCGGAACGCGCCGCGGCCGGTGTAGGCGGCGACCACCGAGGCCTTGTCGGGGAACACCGACCGGCGACGCAAAGCGCCCTGCACCAGCGGGGAGTTGCTCACCTGGCTCGGATCGACCGGTCCGGCCGCCGGCATCACCACCGGATCGAACAGCACCACGCGGCGCACGCGGTCGGCGGCAAGCGCCTGGGCCAACACGCAGGCGGTGCCGCCCATCGAGTGGCCCGCCAGCACCACATCGCGGATGTTCAGCGTCTCCAGCAGCGCGAGCAGGTCGTCGCGCAGGCCGTTCCACGAGGTCCGCCCGACGGTGTCGGCTGGCAGGGTGGAGCGGCCGTGCCCGCGCTGGTCGATCGCGAGGACCCTCAGGTCCCGAGCCAGCGGCGCCAGAATTGTGCGATAGGTGCGCGCATTGAAGCCATTGGCGTGCACGAAGACGACGTCGACCGCGCGGCTGGGATCGCCGAAGTCCAGCGCCGCCATCGCGCCGCCGCGTTCCTTCAACTCGATCAGGCGCGCGCGCGGCGCCTCCGCCAAAGCCGATTCCATCGCAAAACCCTCCGCCGACCGCCGATCTGGGCCGGCCCTCCCCTCGAAACCACATTGACGCGCGGTTCGACAACACCCGCGAAGCCTTTGGTTTTAGGGGGGATGGGGGCAAGGGTTGCAAAAGTGATCACGAGGGCGTGAATTAAAGCCTTGCCCTGAGCGCCAAGCCGGGCATATTCCGAAGCAGCGCAGCGAGTGTTCCCGCAAGGGTCGCCTCGCTGGGCCGCTTCTAACCTCCGTTTCCAGGGGACCCAGGGACATGACCACCGAAATCCTTCGCAAGCTGCTCGTCGCCGGCGCCGCCGTCGCCGCTCTGTCCGTCGCCGCCTGCGGCAAGCCGGCTGAAAAGGCCGCTGACACCGCCGAAGCCACCGCCGAAACCGCGACCGACGCCGCCGCCACCGCGACCGACGCCGCCGCCACCGCCGCCGACGCCGCTGCCGACGCCACGAAGGCCGCTGGCGACGCGACCGCCGCCGCCGCTGCTGCTCCGGCCGACGCCGCTGCCGCCGCTGCTGCTCCGGCTGCTCCGGCTGCCGACGCCGCCGCCGCTCCGGCCGCGAAGTAAGTCTTACGAACGCATCCGCGTTCTTAAGCGAAGGGCCGTCCTCACGGGCGGCCCTTTTCTTTTGCGCGTTATAACGGCGCGATGAGCGACGAATCTCCCCTCGCCTGGACCGACGACGGTCAGCCGCGTTCGCGACTTTACGGCGACGTGTATTTCTCGGTCGAGGATGGCCTAGCCGAGACCCGGGCAGTGTTCCTGCAAGGCTGCGGCCTGCCGGGCGCCTGGACTGGTCGCACACGCTTCACGGTCGGCGAGCTGGGCTTCGGCACCGGCCTCAACATCCTGGCCTTGCTGGACCTCTGGCGGACACATGCCCCGTCCGGCGCGCATCTCCACGTTTTCAGCGTCGAGGCCCATCCGATCACCGCCGAAGAGGCCGCCCGCGCCCTGGCCCGCTGGCCGGAGCTCGCTGACCTGGCGGCCCTGCTGGTCGCCCGCTGGCCCGGCCGCGCCCGCGGCTTCCATCGAATCGACCTCCCGGAAGTCTCCGCGACCATCGACCTGGCGGTCATGGACGTCGAAGCCGCGCTCTCCGAGTGGTCCGGACAGGCCGACGCCTGGTTCCTCGACGGTTTCTCACCTGCCCTGAACCCGGCCATGTGGCGAGACGAGATCCTCGCCCTCGTCGCCGCCCGCTCGGCCCCCGGCGCACGCGCCGCCACCTTCACCGTCGCCGGGGCCGTGCGCCGCGGTCTGGCCGCCGCCGGCTTCGCGGTCGACAAGCGCCCCGGCTTTGGCCGCAAGCGGGAGCGGCTGGAGGCTCGGATGCCCGGCGCACCCCTCCCCCGCGACCTTCCCCGCGTCGCCGTCGTAGGGGCCGGGATCGCCGGGGCCAGCGCCGCCCGCGCCTTGCGTGCGCTCGGATGCGCGCCGATCGTGCTCGACGCCGTCGGCCCCGGCGCCGGGGCGTCCGGCAACCCCGCCGCCCTGGTGACGCCGCGGCTCGACGCCGGCCTCGGCCCGCTGGCCCGGCTGTTCGCTCAGGCGTTCGGCCGCGCAAAGCGGCTCTATGAGGCCCTGCCGGACGCTGTCCTCGCCCGCGGCGTGCTGCAGATCGCCGGGGAAGACCGCGACGTCGCTCGCTTCGACAAGATCGCCGCCTCCGACATCTTCGAACCCGACGCTCTGGTCCCGCTCGACGCCGCCGCGGCCGGCGTCCGCCTGGGCGAGCCGTCTATCGGCACGGCCCTAGACCTGACGAAAGCGCTGGTCATCGAGCCAGTCGGCGTCCTGACCGCCTGGACAGGCCCCATACGTCGCGCCCGGGTCGCGCGGATCGCCCCCGGCGCGTCCGGCTGGACGCTGTGGGACGCCGCCGACGGCGTGATTGTGGAAGCTGACGCGGTAATCCTGACGATAGGTCCCGCAATCGGCGCGTTGCTGGACGGCCTGCCGATAGCGCCGGTGCGCGGCCAGGCAAGCTGGACCGATGCTGCGACGACCGCTCAGGCCGCGGCCTGGGGCGGTTATGCCGTCCCGACCCGCACGGGCCTGCTGTTCGGCGCCACCCACGACCGCGGCGAGACCGCGACCGACGTCCGCGACGACGATCACGGCCGCAACCTCGCCACCCTGGCCGCCGCCCTGCCCCGTCTCGCCGCCGGCTTGAGTTCCGCCGACCTGCAGGGCCGCGCCTCGGTCCGCGCCACCACCCCGGATCATCTGCCGCTGGCGGGGCCGGCGCCCGGCCTGGAGGGCGTCTACGTGCTTGGCGGGCTTGGCTCACGCGGGTTCTGCCTGGCGCCGTTGTTGGCCGAACACGTGGCCGCCCAGGCGCTCGGCGCGCCCTCGCCGCTGCCTGCGCCGCTGGCCGAGCTCGTCGCGCCCGACCGATTCCACAGGCGCGCCGCCCGCAAAGGCCGTAGCGTGCCGGCCGGGGATCGCTAAGGGAGCATGACCATGTTCAAGGTCTTTGTCGGCGTGGCGGGCGCGTTCGTCCTGGCCGCCTGCACCACTCCGCCGGCGTCGGACGCGGCGGTCGCCGCCAGCAGTTCGGCTCGCAGCTGCTTCTGGGCCAATAACGCCAACGGCTTCAACGCCGTCGACGAAACCACCGTCTACGTGCGGGTCGGTGTTCGCGACGTCTATCGGCTGGAGCTGTTCGCCCGCTGTCCGGACATCGACTGGAATCAGGCCATCGGCCTGGTCTCGCGCGGCGGCGATTCGATTTGCTCGGGCCTGGACGCCACGATCATCACCAAGGGCCCGTTCGGCCCTCAGCGCTGCGAAGTGCGCACCGTGACCAAGCTCACTCCGGAAGAGGCCGCGGCCCTGCCGCCCAAATCCAAGCCCTGAAACGAAAAAGCGGGCGCCGCCTTCGAGGGGGCGACGCCCGCAGTACGGCCCTACGCGTCGCCGCGCCGGCCGGAGGCTCGCATCAGAAGCGCTTCTTCAGCGCCACCGCATAGACGCGGCCAAGCGGGTTGCCGCTGCCCGGGTCATAGTTGTACTGGGTGCCGATCGCGAACGGCGGGTCCTCGTCGAAGATGTTCTGAACCGTCAGGGTCGCCGTCGTGTCCCACGGCAGTTCGACCCGATAGGTCAGGTCGTGCTGCCAGTATTCCGAGATCTTGATCGGCTTCTTCAGCGCCGCGGCCAGAGCGATGGAGTTGGTCTCCACCTGGGTCGTCGAGGAGATGAACCGGGTCTGCCAGCGCAGGTTATGGATGCCGCTGGCCCAGTTCAGATAGCCGTTCGCCCGGATCTTGTTGTAGCCGGTGAACAGCGAGGCCCGATAGGTGCCGGCCCGCTCCTGCACGCCCGCCGCGTTCGAGGGGAAGCCCTCGATCGTGTAGGGCTCTTCGTCGAACTTCAGCAGGTAGGTCCCGTCGAAGCCGGCCGAGAAGGCGCCGCCCAGCACTTCGCCCACGTCCAAGTTGGCCTGGAAGTCGACGCCCGAGGTCTTCACCCCGCCGCCGTTGATGTACTGGGTGCGGTACGAGAGAATGTTCGCGCGGCTGCACGCGCCGGCGAAGGTGAAGCGGGCCTGGACGGCGGCATAGGCCGCATTGCCGCAGTTGCCGGTCGCCGAACCGCCCGGGAACATCACGTTCAGCAGGTCGGCGGTGGCTTCCGAGGTCAGCGGATCCTCGAAGTCGAAGTTCCAGTAGTCGATCGTCGCCCGGAAGTTCGAGAAGTTGACCGCCGCGCCGAGGTTGTAGGTGAACGCGGTTTCGGGCTCGAGGTCCGGATTCCCGTAGAGGTCGTTGGCCCGGTAGGTGCCGTTGGCGTTGGTTAGGTTGCGGGTGAAGTTGTCCGTGGTGATCGTCGCCGCCGGCGCCCGATAGGTGGTGCCGACCGATCCCCGCAGGGCCAGCCAGTCCACGACCTGCCAGCGGATCGACGCCTTCGGATTGAAGGTCTCGCCCTGGCTTTCATAGTACTCATAGCGCCCGGCCAGGCTGAGCTCGATGTCGTCGGTGAACGGAATTTTGGTCTCGGCGAAGACCGAGCTGATCTTCCGGTTCACGTCGTACGGACGCAGGTTGGCGTTGAACAGGAACGGGCCGTTCGAGGTCGTAGGACAATAGGGCGACCCATCGCCGTACGGCGTCGAGTCCACGCAGGGCGTGGCGTTGGCGTCGTACCGCACGTCCGGGTCCTGGATCGTGCGGTCGTAGCGATACTGCGCGCCGGCAGCCCAGGCGATATTGCCGCCGCCCAGATCCCAGGGCAGTTCGCCGTTCATCACCAGGTCAGCGACGAACAGCTCCGAGGAGATCTCGTTGCGCTGCTTGTCGTCCATCCAGGCGACCACGGCCCCGCGGTTGGCGGCCGCATCGTTGAAGCCGGGGATGGTGCTGTTGGCGATGTAGAACGGGTTCGGGCCCACCTGCGCCAGGCTCTCGTCGAAGGCGTTGGTGAAGGGGTTGAAGTAGAAGCAACCCAGGGCCGCGTTGCCGGCGTTGGTGGTGAAGTTGTTGGTCTCCGCCGCCGTGCACTGGTCGGCGTTGCCGTCACGGCTGCCGAAGCCGCGCAGTGCCAACTGCAGGCGGTTAACCGACAGGTCTTCCAGGTTATAGTTGTAGTCCTGCTTCTGGTAGGTCAGCGCCACGTCGAAGCCGATGCCGTTTTCGAACTGGCCCTTGAAGCCGCCCGACACGCGGGCGGTGTCGACCTTGTAGGTGTAGTGCGCGTGCTCGTCGTCAGTGTACGGGTTACCGGCGAAGCCGATCGGCCGCCAGATGCTCTGGCTTGCCGCCACCCCGTAGGCCGCGGCGTTGGCGACGCCCGCCCGCGCCATCGCCAGGCCCGTGGCGCAGCTGGCCGCATCCACCCCATAGGGCAGATTCGGTCCTGCGCAGCTCGCCGCGTTGATCTGCGAGATCAGCGCCTGCAGGCCGGGGTTGGTGTTCGGGATGTAGAACCGCGACTGCTCGCCGGTGCCGGTCGCCGGGATCGGCGACACCCCGCCGCCCGGCGAGGCGCCGGAAGCCAGCTGCGGCGCCGGGAACTGGTTCGGCCCGGTCACGGCCCAGCTCTGCAGCGGCGTCTCGTGCATCGCGTACAACACTTCGATGTTGGCGGTGATGTTGTCCGTCACATCAAAGTTGAACTTGCCGTACGCCTGGTAGTGGTGCTCGTCCTCAACCAGGTTGTCGAAGCTCGTATACTGGAAGTTACAGACGCTCGAGTCGGGCACCACGGCCCGCGCCCCGATCAGGGTCGTGAGGCTATAGGGCGCCCCGCCATTGGCGGCGCAACCGATGTCCGGCAGCGCCCCGGTGAAGCTCGCCGAGGTGAACCCGCTGGTCGGCGAGCCGACCGGCGCGGTGGTCGCATAGTTGTAGCCGCCCGGGTTGCCGGTGCCGGCCCAGCCGCCCAGCGGGTTTTCCAGGAAGCCGTTGACGCCGGTGCGGATCGCCCAGTCGCGCTCGAAGATCGGCATCTCGGAACGGGCGCGGTAGCCAAGGGTGATTAGGGCGTCAGCCCGATCCCACTTCTTGCCCCAGGCCAACGAGGCCTCGTAGTCCCCGTCGGATCCGTCGATGAACTGGTACTGGCCGCTGAACTCGAAGCCGTCCAGATCGGTGCGAGTGATGAAGTTGACGACGCCGCCGATGGCGTCAGAGCCGTAGGTCGCGGCCGCGCCGTCCTTCAGCACTTCGACCCGACCGATCGCGGCCGTCGGCAGCAGGTTGATGTCGACCGAGTTCAGGCCTTGGGGCGAGACCGGCACGCGCCGGCCGTTGAACAGCACCAGCGTGCGCGCGCCGGTCACGTTCGAGTTCAGGCTGCGAAGATTGACAGTCGCCGCGCCGGACCCCGAACCGAACCGGTTGTTCTCGCCGATGACCGCGCCGGACGACGGGATGGTCTTGATGAACTGGACCATGGTCGGCGAGCCACGGGCCTCAAGTTCCTTGGAGCCGATGACGTCGACCGGCAGGGCCGCGTCCTCCGGCGTACCTGCGATGAACGAGCCCGTGACCACGACCTCTTCTACGGTGGAGGCCTGGGCATAGGCCGAACTGTTGGCTGAAATTGCCAGGACGACGGCCAATAGCGAGCCGCCGCAGAAATAACTGCTCTTCAACATAGGTTTCCTTCCCCCTCGAGAGCCGCCCCCATCTGGTGCGGGGGCTTTTGACTCATGAGCAGAAAGATCATCGAACGGCCCCGCGGAGCGCGCTACTATTTTTCAACCCCGCAACATACTGTTGTCTTGAACCGCCGAGCGCACGGCTTGCGGTAGTGATCAACGTTCATAAACCGCTGATAAGGCGCGCACTTCCAGCCTCGAAGAACGCTGATCCCTTAGATTCAAACGGTTTCAGAACGTTTCAGATCGCGCAGCGGCCGCGCGCGTCACAGCTGCGCTTCAACAGCGGCGCAGCCGCCGAGCGCCTGACGTCACGGCAAGTTGAGGCGTAACTGTTGCACGAATGCCCCGTTTTGAGGGGGCGGCGCGCGGCCTTACGGCCACGCGTACCTCATACAAGACAAAACGCCGCCCCCTTTCGGGGACGGCGCCTGCCCAAGCAAATCGAAGATGACGCCTAGAAGCGCTTCTTCACGGCCACCGCGAAGACGCGGCCCAGCGGGTTGGCGCTGGCAGGGTCGTAGTTGTACTGCGTGCCGATCGCGAACGGCGGCTCTTCGTCGAAGATGTTCTGCACGGTCGCGGTCAGGGTGGTGTCCCACGGCAGTTCGGCCCGATAGGTCAGGTCGTGCTGCCAGTATTCCGGGATCTTGGTCGTGGTCTTGGTGGCGAGCGCCAGACCGATCGAGTTCGACTCCGTCTGGTTGACCGAGCTGATGAAGCGGGTCTGCCAGCGCAGGTTATGCATGCCGCTGGCCCAGTTGACGTAGGCGTTCGCGCGCACCCGGTTGTAACCGGTGAAGATCGACGCGCGGTAGGTGCCCGCACGCTCCTGGGTGCCGCGGGCCGGAGCCGGGACGCCTTCGATCAGGTAGGGATCTTCGTCGTACTGGATCAGGTAGCTGCCGTCGAAGCCGGTGGTCAGCGCGCCGCCCCACAGATCGCCGACGTCCAGGCTGGCCTGGAAGTCGACGCCCGAGGTCTTCACCTTGCCGCCGTTGATGTACATCGTGCGGTACGACTGGACGTTGGCGCGGCCGCAACCCAGGTCAGTGAAGGTGAAGCGCGAGCGCAGCGCGACATAGGCCGGATCGGTGCTGGTGCAGACGTTCGGGCCGGTGGACGGGAACGCAGCGGCCAGCATGTCGGTAGCGCTTTCTAGGATCAGCTGGTCTTCGAAATCGAAGCTCCAGTAGTCGACCGTAGCGCGGAACGCCCCGATCTTGGCCATGGCGCCGACGCTGTAGGTGAAGGCGGTTTCCGGATCCAGGTTCGGGTTGCCGTATTGGTCGTTGGCGCGCCAGGTGCCGTTGGCGTTGGTCAGACCACGAGTGAAGTTGGTGGTCGTGATGATCGCCGACGGAGCGCGGTAGGTGGTGCCGACCGAGCCGCGCAGGGCCAGCCAGTCCAGAGCCTGCCAGCGCAGCGAAGCCTTCGGATTGAAGGTCTCGCCCTGACCCGCATAGTACTCGTAGCGGGCCGCCAGGGTCAGCTCGAGATCGTCGGTGATCGGCAGCAGGGTTTCGGCGAAGACCGAGCTGATCTCACGCGAAACGTTGTACTGGGCGAGGTTGGCGTTGAACAGATACGGCCCGGTGGGCACCAGGCAGTAGGGCTGACCATCGCCGAACGGCGGCGAGTCCACGCAGGGCGTCGCATTGACGTCGTGCAGCACTTCCGGGTTCTGACGGTACTGGTCGTAGCGGTACTGGGCGCCGGCGGCCCACTTCACCGCACCGCCACCGAGTTCCCACGGCAGCTCGCCGTTCAGGACGATGTCGGCGACGAACAGGCGGGTCGACATCTTGTTGACCAGCCGCTCGTCCATCCAGTCGACCACCTCGTTGCGGGCGGCGACGGCGTCGTTGAAGCCAGGGATCGTGCTGGAGCCGATGTAGTACGGGTTGGCCCCGACGTTTGACAGGCTCTGCTCGAAGCCGTTGGTGAACGGGTTGAAGTAGTAGCAACCCATCGCCGCATTGCCGGCGTTGCTCGTCCAGTTGTTGGTTTCCGCAGCGGTGCACTGGTCCGCAGCGCCGGCCCGGCTGGCGAAGCCGCGAAGGCCTTGCTGGAGGCGGTTGACCGACAGGTCTTCCTGCACTCGGGTGTAGTCCTGCTGCTGGTAGGTCAGCGCGCCGTCCCAGTTGATGCCGAACGGCAGCTCGCCCTTGAAACCGCCCGACACCCGGAAGGTGTCCACCTTGTAGGAATAGTGCGCATGCTTGTCTTCGGTGTACGGGTTGCCGCCGAAGCCGATAGGGCGCCAGGCGGTCTGGCTCGCCGCCACACCGTTGGTCGCAGCGGTCGCCACGGCCGCACGGGCCGCGTTCAGCGCCGTCTGGCAGCTGGCGGCGTCGATGCCGTAGGGCAGCACCGTGCCGTTACAGTTGGCTCCGTTGACCTGGCTGATCAGAGCCACCAGTCCAGGGTTTGTGGCCGGGATGTAGAAACGGCCTTGATCCGAAGGGGCCAGGGCCGGGATCGGCGAGGTGCCGCCAGCCGCCAGCGGGGTCGGGAACTGGTTCGGCCCGGTCACAGCCCAGCTTTGGTTGGGCGTGTCGTGCATGGCGTAGAGCACTTCGATGTTCGCCGACAGGGTGTCGGTGATGTCGAAGTTGAACTTCCCGTAGGCCTGGAAGTGCTCTTCTTCCTCAACCAGGTTGTCGAAGGTCGTGTACTGGAACTGGCAGGAGTTGGGGTCCGGATTCAGCGTCCGCAGGCCGATGACCGCCGAGATGTTGTAGGGCGCGCCGCCGTTGGCCGCGCAACCGATGTCCGGCAGACCGGCGCCGATAGCGCCCGAGGCGAAGCCGCCGTTAGGGCTAGGCGCGATCGACGAGACCACGTTGTATTGACCGGGGTTGCCGGTGCTGGCCCAGCCGCCGAGCGGGTTCTCAAGGAAGCCCCCGACGCCGGTGCGGATCGCCCAGTCGCGTTCCTGGATCGGCAGCACCGAACGGTGACGGTAGCCGACGGTGATCAGCGCATCGGCGCTGTCCCACTTCTTGCCCCAGGCCAGGTTGGCTTCGTAGTCGCCGTCCGAGCCATCTATGAACTGGTATTGTCCGCTGAACTCGAAGCCGTCCAGATCGGTGCGGGTGATGAAGTTGACGACGCCGCCGATGGCGTCAGAGCCGTAGGTCGCGGCCGCGCCGTCCTTCAGCACTTCGACCCGACCGATCGCGGCCGTCGGCAGCAGGTTGACGTCGACGGAGTTCAGGCTCTGCGGCGAAACCGGGATCCGGCGGCCGTTGAAGAGCACGAGGGTCCGCGAGCCGGTCGAGGGGGAGTTCAGGTTGCGCAGGTTGATGGTCGCCGCGCCCGAGCCGGAACCGAACCGGTTGTTTTCACCGATCACCGCGCCGGACGACGGGATCGTCTTGATCAGCTGGACCATGGTCGGCGAACCACGGGCCTCGAGCTCCTTGGTGCCGATCACGTCGACCGGCAGCGCTGCGTCCTCGGGCGTCCCGGCGATGAATGAGCCGGTGACCACCACCTCCTCTACTGTCGCTTCGCCCTGAGCGGCGGCCGTTCCCGACACGCCGAAAGCCAGGGCGACGGCCAAAATGGACCCGCCGCAGAAATATCTGCTCTTCAACATCAGTGTTTCCTTTCCCCCTCGGACATCCGCAGCGATTGAAATGCAGCGGTTATCTACGTCCGAGTATGGCGATCATTCACGGAGAAGAGCCGGGACGCCAGAGCGATGTCGCTTTCGTTACAGGCTTGAAATGCGCTGCAATTGAGCTCATATTTTTGACGTAACTGAAGAATTTCGGCGTTCACCGCATACCGATATCTGTAATTTTTCGCGTGCCGCGTAGAATACTTACTAAGTCATTGGTTTTGCGTATTTTCCGGATTTTTGAACGAAACCGAACGACAACCGGATGAAACCGGTTGCTCGAAAACCGTCGGCCGCGGCGTGGGCGACGGTCGATTTGCCATGCCTGGCAGGTGTGGCGCCCGCGCCGCGCTCCAAGAAAAAGGCGCCGCGAGGGAAGCCCCACGGCGCCTTCGAGACGAATCGGGGCGGCTGCGGGCGCCGAATCCGACGCTCCGCAGCCGCGTTTCGGACCGCTTAGAACTTCTTCTTCACGGCCAGCTTGTAGGTCCTGCCAAGCGCGTTGCCGGTGAACGGGTCGTAGTTGAGGTCCAGCCGGGCGAACGACGGCTCGGTGTCGAACAGGTTGTCGATCGACACGTTGACCGTCACGTCCCAGGGCAGGAAGACGCGATAGTCGAGCTCGTGCACCCAGCTCTCGTCGATCTTGGCGCCGTCCGGCTGGATGGCTCCGTTGACCGGGTTCGCTGCGAAGATCGAGGCCCGCTGATCGACGTAGGAGTCGATGTAGTTGACCGTCCAGCGCAGGTTGTGCGGCCCGTGGGTGTACTCGGCGTAGACCGAGCCCTTGAGCTGCGGCAGCGAGGTCGCTGTCAGCTGGTAGTTGAGGTAGCCGGCCGCGTCGAACGCCTTCTCGACCGTCACGTCGCCGATCTTGAACGCATCGACCTTGTACTCGAGCGTGTAGGTGACCGAGCCGCCGATCCGCAGATTGCCGCCCCAGACGTCGCCGGCGTCGTAGTCGGCCAGCACGTCGATGCCCGAGGTCTTCACGCCCGGGCCGTTGGTCCAGTTGGTCCGCACCCGCGAGATCGTCGCGATGTTGCAGGCGCCCTGGAATACGAAGCGGGCCTGCAGGTCGGCGAAGGCGGGCAGGCCGCAATTGGTCGAGGCGCCGTTCGGGAACATGGTGTTGACCATCGACGCCGAAGGCTCGGCGACGATCGGGTTCTCGAAGTCGAAGTTCCAGTAGTCGACGCTGCCCTTGAAGTTGCCGACGTTGAGGATCGCCCCGACGCTGTAGGTGGTGGCCTTTTCCGGCTCCAGGTCCGGGTTGCCGAAGATGTCGATGGCGCGGAAAGCGCCGCCGATGAACGACAGGGCCGTCACGCTCGACGTCGTCAGCTGGGTCAGCGGCGGACCGCGGAAAGTCGTGCCGGCCGAGGCGCGGAACGCCAGGGCGTCGGTGGCCTGCCAGCGGACGGCGATCTTCGGGTTCAGGGTTGAACCGGTTTCACCGCCGTAGTCCTCGTAGCGGGCCGCCAGCTGGACCTGCAGGTCGTCGGTGACCGGCAGCGCCATTTCGGCGAATAGGGCGTAGACGTCGCCCTCAAGGTCGGCTTCCTCGCCAGTGCCCAGGAACATCAGCGGGCCGTTACGCACCGAGCATGCGGTCGAGCCGTTGAACGGCGTGTCGATGCAGGGGTTGGCGTCAATGTTGCTGAGGTCGTTGTACGACGAGGTGAAGAAGCTGCGGCGGAACTGCGCCCCCGCCGCCCATCCGACCGCGCCGCCGCCCAGCTCCCAGCCCAGCTCGCCGTTGAACACCGCATCGGCGACGAACAGCTTCGAGGTCTGCTTGGTCTAGACCTCCTGGAAGAACCAGCGCACAAGTTCCGGATTGTTGGCCAGCGAGGCGTTGAAGTTCGGGTTGGTCTGGCCGGTGATCGTGTTGTTGGCGATCGCGTTGGAGAACGGGTTGAAATAGTAGCAGCCGAGCGCGGTGTTGCCGGCGTTGGTGGTGAAGTTGTTGGTCTCGGCCGCCGTACAGCCGCCGGCCGTGCCGTTGTTCAGCGAGCCGTAGCCGCGCAGGGCCAGCTGGAAGCGTGACACCACCGTGTCGTAGCCGGTCCGCACGCCGGTTTCCTGGCCGTAGGTCAGGGCGAAGTCGTAGCCGATCGCGTCGTTGAACTGGCCCTTGATGCCGCCGCTGACGCGGAAGGCGTCGTAGTGGCGGCGGCCTTCCGAAGGCCCGTAGTCGAACGCCGGGTTGCCGCCGAACGACAGGGGCCGGTAGCGCACGCCGGGGATATGGACGCCGGTCGCGAAAGCCGGGATCTGCGTCGGGTTGGCGTTGCGATAGGCGATGAAGCCGGGGTTGCTGGCCGGGACGAAGTAACCGGCCAGGACCGAGGCCGGCAGCTGGCCGACGGTCGGGTTGGTGCTGGCGGTCGGGGTCTGCAGCGCCAGGTACGACGGCGAGGTCTTCCACTCCGGCACGTCGGTCTCCGAATAGAAGACTTCGACATGCAGCTGGGCGTTGTCGCCCAGGTCGGCGTTGGCTTCGCCATAGAGCTGGAAGCGGTCTTCCTTCTCGACGAGGTTGTCGTAGGGAATGAAGTTGAAGAAACAGGCCGGCAGCGCGCCGCCCTGCACCACCCCGCCCAGCGAGGCGCAGCCGTTGTCGAGCGCAAAGCCCGCGGCCGGCGTGAACGCCCCGCTCGGCAGATTGGTCACCGGCAGGAACGGTGCGACCGCGTTGCCGGCCGACCAGCCGCCTTCGGGATTGTTGAAGTACGACTGGCTGGCCCAGTCGCGTTCCGTAGTCGGCAGCTCCGAGCGGTGCTGATAGCCGGCGCTCAGCAGGATGTTGCCGTTTTCCCAGGCGTGGCCGAAGACGATGCTGCCGTCATAGTCGCCATCCGAGCCGTCGACATAGCGATAGCTGCCGTTCAGCTCCAGGCCGCTGAAGTCCTTGCGGGTGATGAAGTTCACGACGCCGGCGATCGCGTCCGAACCGTAGGTCGCGGCCGCGCCGTCCTTCAGCACCTCGATTCGGCCGACCGCGGCCGACGGGATGATGTTGGTGTCGACGATGCCTGCCCCAGCCTGGCCGAACGGGTTCGCCGCCATCCGGTGACCATTGATCAGCACCAGAGTGCGCTGCGCCCCGAGGCCGCGCAGGTTGACCGAACCGGAGCCTTCCGAGCCCTGGGCCCGCGGGTCGAACTGGTTGGTGTCGCCCAGCACCCCGCTGGAAACCGGAAGCGCCTTCAGAAGCTCGACCGTGGTAGGCGAGCCCTGCCTGGCGAGGTCGTCGGCGCCGATTACGTCCACGGGCAACGCCGCGTCCTCGGGCGTGCCGCGGATGAAGGACCCGGTGACCACCACCTCCTCGACGGTGCTGGCCTGTTGGGCAAAGGCCTGGCCGCCGAGGGCCAGAGCAACGGCCATGACTGAGCCGCCGCAGAGATACCTGCTCTTCAACATCATTTTCCTCCCCCTCGACGGACGCCGGTTTCGATCTGACGCGATGGTCGCCCGTGGGTAGGAGGATGAGATGCGAGTTCGACGCCGCCGCGCTAGGTGAATTTTGCAGAACCGAAATAATGCATTCGAACTGCGTTCAAATCGCAACACCGTTGTTCGGCAAGGCTTTTTGACCCAGCCGATCAAAACAACACCCCTAACGCTGCGTCATCCGGGCAAGCAGATCTGCGCCCCAAGGCCGCGTGCGACACCGACGACGGGGCTGACAGTCTGGGCCTGCGGGCGGTCTACCGGCTTTGAAGGCCCACAGCCGTTCGCGCGCAGAGTCTGGGCTGCAAGGGCGTGGAACCTGCTTGTGAGGAGGATGGTGGACGTGACAGGGATTGAACCTGTGACCCCCTCGATGTCAACGAGGTGCTCTCCCGCTGAGCTACACGTCCGAACCAGTCGGCTCCCTTTCGGGAACGGGAGGCGGCGGTATAGCGGCGAGGACCGGCTTGCGCAAGCACTCTCGACCGCATTTTCACAGCCTTATGCGGCGGCCATCATCCGCTCGACCTCGGAGACGATCTCGCGCAGGTGGATAGGCTTGGAGAGCACCTTCGCGCCGGGAGGCGCGCTCTCGCCCGCGGCCAAGGCGACCGCGGCGAAACCGGTGATGAACATGATGCGCAGCCCCGGATGGCGGGCCGCGGCAAGGCGCGCCACCTCGATCCCGTCCATGCCGGGCATCACGATGTCGGTGAGCAGCAGATCCCAGTCCTGATCGAGCACGGCGGCCGCTTCCTCGCCATCGGCGCAGGAGGTGACATCATAGCCCGCCCGTTCCAGCGCGCGGGACAGGAAGCCGCGCAGCGAGTCGTCGTCTTCGGCGAGGAGAATTCGGGGCATGGACAGCTCGCAGGTGCGTAGTCGTAAGGCTCCACATTAGCCGCGGAGACGTAAATCGCCGATGAACCGGCGGCGACGTGCGATCTGTTTGACCCACGTGAAGACGCACCGTCATATGGCGGCGATGAACGCCTGGGAGCCCCTCGCCGCCGACTGTCCCGCGCCGGCGCTCGCGCCCTTCGAGGTGCGCCGCGCGGCGCCCGACGGCGCGCCCGCGCCCACCCCGCTGGTGTTCGCCTCGCCCCATTCCGGCCGGCTCTATCCTGACGACATGATGGCCGCCGCCGCGCTCGACGCCCTGGCCATCCGTCGCTCGGAGGACGCCTTCGTCGACGAGCTGATCGGCTCCGGTCCGAGCCAGGGCGCGGCGCTGATCTGCGCCAATCTGGCGCGGGCCTACATCGACGTGAACCGGGAGGCGTTCGAGCTCGACCAGGCGATGTTCGCCGACGAGTTGCCGGACTTCGCCCGCGCCCGCACCGCCCGCGTCGCCGCCGGCCTCGGCGCGATCGCCCGCGTGGTGTCCGAGGGCCAGGAAATCTACACCCGCAAGCTGACCTTCGACGAGGCTCGCCGCCGGATCGAAGGCGTGCACGGGCCTTATCACCAGGCGCTGGCGCGGCTGTTGGGCGAGGCGCACGCCGCGCATGGCTATGCGGTCCTGATCGACTGGCATTCGATGCCGGCCGCCGCCGCAAGGGCCGGATCCCGCGATGGGCCGTGCGACATGGTGCTGGGCGACCGCTTCGGCGCTTCCTGCGCCAGCCTAGTGACGCAGAAAGTCGAACAGGAGCTCGAGGCGCGCGGCTACAAGGTGGCCCGCAACGCGCCCTATGCCGGCGGCTACACCACCGAGCACTATGGCCGCCCGAACCGGCGCACTCACGCCCTCCAGATCGAGATCAACCGCGGCATCTATCTTAACGAGGGGACTTTGGAGCCGACCAAGGGCTTCAGGCGCCTGCAGGCCGACCTCGGTGAGGTGATCGCCGCGCTCGGCGCCATGGACTGGTCCGGCCTGAAGTAGCGCCTAGGCCGGTCGCCGCGCGCGCATGGCCTGGTTGATCGTGCCGTCGTCGAGCCAATCGAGTTCGCCGCCCACCGGCACCCCCCGCGCCAGCATGGTGACGCTGACCCCCGCGCCTTCCAGCCGCTCGGCCAGATAATGGGCCGTAGTCTGGCCATCGACCGTCGCAGGCAGCGCCAAGACGACCTCGCGCACGCCCGGATCGCTCGCCCGCGCCACCAGCGGCCCGATGCGCAGCGCCTCCGGCCCGATCCCGTCCAGCGCCGACAGCAGGCCGCCGAGCACGTGGTAACGGCCGCGGAAGGCGGAGGCCCGCTCCATGGCCCACAGCGCCCCGACCTCCTCGACCACGCAGATCAGCGCGCCGTCGCGCTGGGGATCGGTGCAGATCGCGCAGGGATCCTGCGTGTCGAGCGATCCGCAGACGCTGCAGGTCTTCACCCGCTCAGCCGCCGTCGACAGCGCCTCCGACAACGGCGCCAGCAGTTGCTCGCGCCGCTTCAGCAGCGCCAGGGCCGCCCGCCGCGCCGACCGCGGCCCCAGGCCCGGAAGCTTCGAGAGCAGCGAGATCAAACGCTCGATTTCAGGTCCGGCGGAGGCGGCCAAGTCAGCTCCTGGCTAGGCGAGAGGTTCGGGGTGCGCCACCCTGTCGACGATTCAGCGGCGGCGTAATGATGCAGATTGTCGGGACTACCCATCTAGATGTCGAGGGGAGCGCTCGCCATGGTCATTTCTGATCTTCCGCAGGTCGAGGGCGCCCAGGTAGCGCTGATCTCCGGCAGCGCCGTGCCCGAGTTGCAGGAGCTGCTGGAACGCTGCGCCGACTTCGAGGTCTTGGTCACCGGTTCGCCGCCGCATGCGCACGCGGCCGCCGACCTGCTTGTCGAGGTCCCGCCCGATCACGCCCTGCGCGACAAGCTGGTGATCGGGTTCTGGACCGACCAGGGGCTGACCGCGGCGATCGATCTGCTGCGGGACTTCCCCGATCCGCACGCCTGGTATCTGGGGCTGCTGGTGGTCGCGCCCGAGGCCCGGGCGCAGGGACTGGGCGCGGCCATCGTCGCGGCGCTTCGCGATTGGATTGTCGCTAAGGGCGGCTGGACGATCCGGCTGATCGTCCAGGAACAGAACCCGGCGGCCCACCGCTTCTGGATTCGTCAGGGCTTCGTCGAGGTCGGGACCAGCGTGCAGGAGCTGGAAGACCGCGCCAACCAGGTGAGCCGCCTGGAGCTGCGGCTCTAGAACTTCGGCATGCCCGGCAGGCCCATGGCCGCCAGCGGGCCGGCGGCCTCGCGCATCAGCTCGGACTGCTGCGCGTCGAGCTTGCGCTTGGCGTCGGCGTGGGCGGCCACGATCAGGTCCGAGATCACTTCGCCCTCGCCGGGGGCCAGCAGGCTCTCATCGAGTTCGACGCCGGCCATCTCGCCCGTGCCCTTCAGGGTCATCTTGACCATGCCGCCGCCGGAAGTGCCTTCGACGACGATTTCGGCGATGCGCGCCTGAGCGTCGGCCAGCTTCTGCTGCATGGCCTGGGCCTGCTTCATGATGGAGCCGAGGTCTTTCATGGCAATCTCACTCTTCGTCTTCGTCGTCTTCCGCGCCTTCGATCGGCGGCGCGACATCGGGCTGCGGCAGGTTGCGCACGCCGACGATTTCAGTTCCCGGGAAGGCCTGCATCACCGACATCACGAAGGGATCGGCTTCGATCTCGGCGCGGACTTCCAACGCCTCGCGCTTCTGCCGCTCCCAGGCGCTCTCGGTTCCGCCGCCGCCGCGCGCGGCGATCAGCCAGGGCTGGCCGGTCCATTCCTTCAGCCGGGCCACCAGGCGCTGGGCGAGGTTGTTCGGCGCGCCGGGCACGGGTTCGTACTCGATCGCCCCCTGGCGGAAGCTGATCGGGCGCACGAAGCGCTCGACGTCGAGCTGCAGGACGATGTCGCGCTTCGCCTTGATCAAGTTCAGCACGTCGGCGAACGAATTCAGGGTCGGGACGGCGTCGGCCTGCTCCTGCGGCGCGGCCATCACCCGCGCCTGGGCGGTCACCCCGCCGCCACCGCCCATGGCCGCGACACCACCGCCTCCTCCGCCGCCGGGCGCTGGTCCGCTCGGGAGCTGGTCGCCGGCCGCCAAGCGCTTGAGCGCCTCCTCCGGGCCGGGCAGGTCGGCCGCATAGGCCAGGCGGATCAGCGCCATGTCGCAGGCCGCGGCCGCGTCCGGGGCGCGGCGCACCTCCTCGTGAGCCTTCAACAGCATCTGCCAGATGCGCGAGAGATTGCCGGCCGAAACCGAGGCGCCGACCGCCGCCAGCCGCGCGGCCTGCTCCTTGGGCAGGGTCAGGGCCTGGGGGCCGATCGCCTTGGCGACCGAAGCGCCGTGGGTGTGGTCCATCAGGTCCAGCATCACCTGGCCCGGCTCGGCGCCGAAGTTATAGAGCCCGCGGAAGGTCTCGACCGCCGGCCCAGCCTGGCCGCGCATGACCTGCTCGAACAGGCTGATGGTCTGGGCGCGGTCGGCC
This sequence comes from Phenylobacterium haematophilum, assembly GCF_014196295.1. Classification (GTDB taxonomy): domain Bacteria; phylum Pseudomonadota; class Alphaproteobacteria; order Caulobacterales; family Caulobacteraceae; genus Phenylobacterium; species Phenylobacterium haematophilum. Next base: position 154,319 of record NZ_JACIDK010000007.1, on the reverse strand, counting down.
AGACCCAGCATGTCGCGGATCGAGGCCGCGGCGACGGTCTGGCCGGCCTCGGCCTGGACGATCGCCTGGTCCAGCATCGACTGGGCGTCGCGCATCGAGCCCTCGGCCGCGCGCGCGATCAGCAGCATGCCTTCGGCCTCGACCCGTGCGCCTTCCTTCTCGGCGATCATCTCGAGGTTCTTCACGATCACGTCCGGCTCGACGCGGCGCAGGTCGAAGCGCTGGCAGCGCGACAGGATGGTCACCGGCACCTTGCGGATCTCGGTTGTCGCGAAGATGAACTTGGCGTGGGGCGGCGGCTCCTCGAGGGTCTTCAGGAGCGCGTTGAACGCCCCTGTCGAGAGCATGTGCACCTCGTCGATGATGTAGACCTTGTAGCGGGCCTCGACAGGCGCGTAGCGCACGCCGTCCAGCAGCTCGCGCATGTCGTTGACGCCGGTGCGGCTGGCGGCGTCGAGTTCAAGCACATCCATGTGCCGGCCTTCGATGATGGCGCGGCAGTGCCGGCCCTCCTCGCGCAGGTCGAGGCTGGGCTCGTGGACGGCGTCCGTGTCGTAGTTGAGGGCGCGGGCCAACAGGCGCGCAGTGGTGGTCTTCCCGACCCCGCGAACCCCGGTCAGCATGAAGGCGTGGGCGATCCGGCCGCTGGCGAAGGCGTTGCGCAGCGTGCGCACCATCGCTTCTTGGCCATAGAGGTCGTCGAAGGTCCTCGGGCGGTACTTCCGGGCGATGACGGTGTAGGCGGCCGATTCCTCAGCCGGGGGCGCAGGCGGCGGCGGCGCGGGCGCGCCGAACATGTCGCTCGTATTGGGGTCGCGCTCTAGGATCTCGGGTTCGTCGTCTTCTGCCATTGGCGCCCGAGGATGGAGGCTTGAGCCTTGTGGGGCTGGGTGGAGACCGAACGACGACCCGGAGCGAAACTCGTTGTGGCTGCTTCCTTCCGGACCTGACCAGGTTGGCGAGGCGTCCGCCCGTCGCCGATCTCCGCCCCCTATATCGCGACCTTGGCGCTCGCGCGCAAGCGCCAGCGCAGCTACAACTCCGCACATGCCGCTTTCACCCCATCAAAACACCTTCGCCGGCAACCCGCTGAACCGCGCCAGCGAAAGGCGCGGCGACGTTTCCTGGCTCACCGAAAAACTTCTGGCCCCGGACTCCCTGGCCATCGCGCTCTGGAACGGCCAGCCGTTCGTCGAGGCCTCGCCGGACGGCGGGGTGCAGATCGCCTATCTGCCCTCGCGCATGGCCGAGGACCTGTCGGGCGGGGCCGAACGCCTGCTGTTCATGGGCCTCTGGCAGGAAACCGCAGTCTTCGCCGTCGACCTGGAGGGCGGCCACGACCCCGCCGACGGCCCGCTGGCCGGGATGGGGCGATTCGAGGACCTGCGGGCCATGGCCCTGCGCCTTCCGGCCACGGACGCGGCGATCATGGCCACCGCCAAGTCGATGTTCGAATGGCGGCGGCGTCACCGGCATTGCTCGTCCTGCGGCGAACACACCGACGTGGTCGACGGCGGCTGGAAGCGCGCATGCCCGGCCTGCAAGGCCGAGCATTTCCCGCGCACCGACCCGGTGGTGATCATGCTGGCCGTGCACGGCGACCGCTGCATGCTCGGCCGTCAGGAGATCTGGCCCAAGGGGATGTTCTCGGCCCTCGCCGGCTTCCTGGAGCCCGGCGAGTCCATCGAGGAGGCCTGCGCCCGCGAACTCGAGGAAGAGGCCGGCCTGAAGACGCTCTCGGTCGAGTACCACTCGACCCAGCCCTGGCCCTATCCGTCGTCGCTGATGATCGGCCTGATCGCTCAGGTCGCCAGCGACGAGGCGACCCCCGACCAGACCGAGCTCTCGGAAGTGCGTTGGTTCACCAAGGCCGAGGCCCGCGACGTGCTGGCCGGCAAGGTCGAAGGCACCTTCGCGCCGGGACCGATGGCCATCGCCCACCAACTGCTGAAGACCTGGGCGGAGAGCCCCGACTAGAGGCTCTAGGCCCCGACCTTCAGGCTGACCTCGACGTCGTCGCCGCGGCGGGTGCGGCGCTCAAGCCGCGCCTGGCCGATGGCGTTGGAGAGATCGGCCGCGAAGGCGCGGACCTCCGGGCGCAGCTCGCCGAGCACGACGATCCGGTAGGGCGGCGACAGCTCGCTCATGGCGCCGAACACCATCGAGTCCACAAAGGCCTCGACGCTGGAACCATGGCCGGGCAGCGCCTGGATGGTCTCCTGCAGCAGCCTGGCGAATTCCTTGCGGTTCCAGCAGCGGCTGGCGTCAATTTCGATAACGTTCATCAGCCGGCTCGCGAACGGAAGGGGTCGGCCGGATAGACGCCGAGGATCTCGAAGCGTTCCGAGAAGAATTTCAGCTCGTCGAAGGCCAGGGCCAGGCCGCGGTCCTCCGGCCGGCCGTCGACCTCGGCGTAGAAGAAGGTCGCGGTGAAGGCGCCGTTCTCCATGTAGCTCTCGAGCTTGGTCATGTTGACGCCGTTGGTCGCAAAGCCGCCCAGCGCCTTGTAGAGCGCGGCCGGAAGGTTGCGGACCCGGAAGATGAAGCTGGTCACGCAGGGGGTCGTGAACGGCGGCGGCGGCGGCGTTTTGTCGGCCGTCATCACCAGGAAGCGCGTGGTGTTGTTGTGCTCGTCCTCGATGTCGCGGGCGACGATGTCGAGGCCGTAGAGCTCGGCGGCCAGGGCTGGCGAGACCGCGCCGCGCGTGGGGTCCGGATGCTCCGACAGCAGCTTGGCGGCGAGCGCCGTGTCGCCCACCGGCTCGGTCTTAAGGCCCATGCGGCGCAGGGACTTGCGGCATTGGCCCAGCGCGATCGGCATGGAGGCGACGGTCTTGACGTCCTCCAGCTTCACGCCGCGGTTCACCATCAGCTGGAAGTGGATCGGCTTGAACCGCTCGCCGATGATTTTCAGGCCCGACGACGGCAGCAGGTGGTGGACGTCGGCGACGCGGCCGGCGATCGAGTTCTCGACCGGGATCATGCCCAGCTGGCAGTCGCCAAGCTTCACCGCATCGAACGCCTCTTCGAACGAGGCGTGAGGCACCGGCTCCATGTCGGGAAACGCCGCGACGCAGGCCTCGTGGCTGTTGGCGCCGAGCTCGCCCTGGAAGGCGATGCGTCCCTTGGTCATGCGTGGTCCCTTGCGTACTGGCGGGCTTTCTCGAGGTCGGCGGGGTTGTCGACCGAGATCGGGGCTTCGTCGATCACCGCCGCCCAAATGGACATGCCCATCTCCAGGGCGCGCAGCTGCTCCAGGCGCTCGCGGATCTCCAACGGCGACGGCGCGGCGGCGCAGAAGCGCTCCAGCGCCTCGCGGCGATAGCCGTAGACCCCGTGGTGCAACCACACCGGCGCGTCGCCGTAGAGCACCGAGCGGGTGAAATAGAGCGCCCGGGCGCTGCGGCCGTCGGGGGCCATGGCGGCGACGACCTTGGGAATGTCGGGATTGCTGCGCTCGGCGACGTCGGCCTCGGCGACCATCACGGTCGAGATATCGCAGCTCGGCTGCTCGGCCAGCAGCCGCGCGGCCGCCTCGACCACGGCGGGCGAAACGAACGGAATGTCGCCCTGCAGATTGATCACCACGTCGTGGGCGCCGGCCGGGTCCAGGATGTTCAGCGCCGCCAGGATGCGGTCCGAGCCCGACGGCAGGTCGGGATCGGTCAGCACCGCCTGCCCGCCCGCGGCCTTCACCGCCTCCACGATCTCGATGTCGCCGGCCGCCACCGCCACCGGCCCGACGCCGGCCGCCTCGGCCTGGCGCAGAACACGGACGATCATTGGCAGACCCTCGATATCTGCGAGGGGCTTTCCGGGCAGCCGCGTGGCCGCCATGCGTGCAGGAATGAGGATGATCGGTTTCATGACACCCGGAAGCGACCAACTGGCTGGTTGCGCGGGCGGCGGTAGCGTGTAAGAGAGCCGGGCGCAATAAGGGGCGGGGATTCCCGTGCTGACGCCAGCCCGCTTTGGCTGGCCGTTGAGAGGGCCGATTTAGAGACTATGAGCGACCTGACGTTCAATAAAGTCGCGGGCGCCGTGCTTGCGACCGGCTTGGCCATTGTCGGCCTGCGTGAAATTTCGTCGGGCGTGTTCGCGCCCCATCCGGTCGAGAAGCCGGGCTATGCGATCGAGGTCGCCGAGGAAGCGGGCGCCGGCGGCGCCGCGGCCGAAGCGCCGATCGACTGGGGCACGGTCCTGCCGACCGCCGACATCAAGGCGGGCGAGGCGGTCTTCGCCAAGTGCAAGTCCTGCCACACCATCGAAGCGGGCGGTCCGAACGGCACCGGCCCCAATCTTCATGGCATCCTCGGCAAGAAGTCGGGCCAGCACGCCGGCTTCGCCTACTCGCCGGCCATGATCGAACACGGCACCCACGGCGTCTGGACCTTCCAAGAGACTTCGGAATTCCTCAAGGCGCCGCAGAAGCACCTGCCCGGCACCAAGATGACCTTCGTCGGCCTGAAGAAGGCCGAGGATCGCATCAACCTGCTGGCCTATCTGAACACCCAGGGCTCGAACCTGCCGTTCCCGGCGCCGAACCCGGCCGCCGCGGCTCCGGCCGCGGAAGGCGCCGCTCCGGCGACGCCGGCGGCGGACGCGGCTGCGGCTCCGGCCTCGGCCGGCGCTGCGCCGACCGCAGCGGCCACCGACGCGGCCCCCGCCGCCGCGAACTAAGCCTTTCTAATAACGGCGGAAAGCGGTGGGTTCGCCCACCCCCGCCGCGACGTAGCGAGCCCTTGTCACCGACAAGGGCTCGATTGCTGCAGCCATATGGTGCGCGTTGGCGTGCACGATGGTCTCGCCGTCCAGCATCATGGCCACGTGGCCCTTCCAGAACACCAGATCGCCGCGCGCCAGCTCGCCCTCGGCCACGCCCAAGCCGCCCTGCGCCTGCTGGTCGGTGTCGCGCGGCAGGGCGATCCCACAGGCCCCGAACGCTTGCAGCGTAAGGCCCGAGCAGTCGAGGCCAAGGCTCTCGCGCCCGCCCCACAGGTACGGCGTCCCGACATAGCGCAGGGCCACGGCGGCCGGATCGGTCTCGAAGACGCCGATTTCAGCCAGGTGATCGTCCACGAACCAGCCGATCCCGGCGGCCCGCGCGAAGCGGCCTTCGCGCTCCTCGATGTCCAGCAAGCTGCCGAGAGAGTATGGGCCGAGCGCCCGCGACTTGATGCTGGGCGCCTCGAACGCATAGCTGCGCAGCGCCGATAGCTTCATATTCGGCGCTCTATCGGCAGGTTTCAGCGCCGATAATTCCACAAACCCGACATAACCGTCGCGCCGGGCCTGGCCCCAGGCGAAGCCGCCGGCCTCATCGAGGACGTCAAACCCTTCTCCGCAAAGGAGTTGGTCGACCTGCTCGGCGCCGGCGTCGGCCGAGCGCAGGATCCCAGCGGCAGGTTTCGCGCATATATGCCGGCGCCTATCGGCATAGCGATCGGCAGCGACGATAGCCTCCAGCTCGCGGGCGGCGAGGTCGCCGCGGGCGAGCGTGACGCGCGGATCGAAGCTCACGAAAAGCGGCCCGCGATCATCGCAAAGAGGGCGCGGATCGACTGGGCCTCGCCGCCCGAGGGCCAGCCCGGCCGGCCGCGCGGGTTCCAGGCGAAGATGTCGAGGTGAACCCACGGCCCGCTCGGCGCGAACTTCTGCAGGAACAGCGCGGCGGTGACCGAACCGGCCTGGGCCCAGGCGTCGGAGTCGTTCTTCATGTCGGCGACGTCGGAATCGAGCGAGTCGACATAGCCCTTCCACAGCGGCATCCGCCACAGCGGGTCGGCGACGGCGGCGGCGGCGGCCTCGATCTGGGCGGCCAGCTCCTCGTCGTCGGTGTAGTAGGGCGGCAGCTGCGGGCCGAGCGCCATGCGCGCGGCGCCGGTCAGGGTCGCCAGGTCGATGGTCAGGGCCGGCTCCAGTTCGCCGGCGCGGGTCAGGGCGTCGGCCAGGATCAGCCGGCCCTCGGCGTCGGTGTTGCCGACCTCGATGGTCAGGCCCTTGCGGCTGTCCAGCACGTCGCCCGGCCGCATGGCGTCGCCGGAGATGGCGTTCTCGACCACCGGCAGCAGGATCGCCAGCCGCACCGGCAGGCCCGCGGCCATGATCATCCGGCCCAGCGCCAGGGCGTGGGCGGCGCCGCCCATGTCCTTCTTCATGTTGCGCATGCCGGCCGAAGGCTTGATGTCGAGGCCGCCGGTGTCGAACACCACGCCCTTGCCGACCAGGGCGACCAGGGGATGCCCCTCCTGGCCCCAGGTGATCTCGATCATCCGCGGCGCGCGTTCGGGCGTCGCGGCGCGGCCGACGGCGTGGACGGCCGGATAGTTCGCTTCCAGCAGGCCCTCGCCGGTGACCACGGTGATGCCGGCGCCGTACTGCTCGGCGATCTCGCGGGCGATGGTCTCGATCTGGAGCGGGCCCATGTCGCCGGCCGGGGTGTTGACCATGTCGCGGGCCAGGGCGCAGGCGTGGGCGATGCTGCGCACCTGCGCGACATCGACGCCTTCGGCCGCCACCAGGCGCGGATGCGTCTCGCCCTTCTTCTTGTAGCGGTCGAAGCGGTAGCTCCCGAGCGCGAAGGCCAGCGCGATCTGGTCGGGGGCGATCTCGGCCGGAGCCGAGGCGATGCGGTAGTCGCCGGCCGGCAGCCTGGCGCCCAGCACCCGGAAGCCCTGGGCGTCGCCGGCCGCGCCGAGGCCCAGCAGCACCTGGTCGATGGCGCCGGCGGCGTCGGGCACGACCAGCACCTGGCCAGCCTTGGCCTTGAATTCCGAAAGCTCGGCGAAGGCCTTCACGAAGGCCGGGCGGCCCTCGAGGAAGCTCGCCAGCTCGCGCTCGCGTAGGGCGTGGACGGGAACGACGGCGCCCTGCGCGTGGTCGACGACGACTTCGGTCATGGCGCTCTCCTGCCCCGCCCGGCGGCGGAAAATTATGCTTAACGCTTCCTTTAAACGGGCGGGGGGATGCTTGGGGCGTTCACCCGGAGCCCGTCATTCCATGTGTCGCATGTCGGCCCTCGCCGCAACCGCCCTCGCCCTCGCCCTCGCCCTGACCAGCGTCGGCGCCAGCCCGGCCCTGGCCTTCCCGTTCGGCAAGGGCGCCGACAAGGCTCCCGCCGCGGAGAAGCCGGCCGCCGCCGCGCCGGCGCCGCGCAAGGCGACCGCGCAGGAGCGCGCCCAGATCGCGCGGCTGGACCCGCTGGCGAGAGCCGCCTTCTGGGCGCACGAGGCCGAGCTCGATCCGAACGACGTCGACGCCGGCGTCAAGCTTTCCCAGGCGCTGCGCCAGATGGGCAATTACGGCGACGCCATGCAGGCGGCCGAGCGCACGCTGATCGTCGCCCCGAACAACGTCGAGGCGCTGCTGGAAGTCGCCCGCAGCCAGGTCGGCCGCGGCCAGGGCTTCTACGCCATCGAGCCGGCCCGGCAGGCCCAAGCCCTGTCCCCGCGCGACTGGCGCATCCCCTCGCTGCTGGGCGTCGCCTACGAGCAGGCCAGCCGCTTCGACGAGGCCCTGGCCGCCCACCGACAGGCCCTGGCGCTCGCCCCCGACAACCCCGTCGCCCTGGGCAACCTCGGCATGTACTACGCCTCGCGCGGCGATACGGCGAAGGCCGAGGCGACCCTGCGCCAGGCCGCCGCCCGCCCCGACGCGCCGATCGCCGTGCGCCAGAACCTGGCCCTGGTGGTCGGGCTGGCCGGCCGCATCGACGAGGCCGAGCGCCTGGCCCGCCAGGATCTGCCGCCGGAGATGGTCGAGAACAACCTGGCCTGGCTGCGCAGCGCCCGCGCGCCGCTCGCCGCCAGCGGCGGCGCGCCGAGCGCGCGCTCGTGGGAGAGTCTGCGCCAGACGCCGTAGGAGGCGGCACGCAGGGTCAGTGCGAGGTGGGGCGCTCTTCCTCGATGATCGCGATGAGGGTCTCTCGCCCGTCGGGCGGCCAGAATTCAATTTGCAGGAGCAGTTGCTCGACCTCGTAGGGCGCTGCGGCCCTCAGCCACTTCCGCAACTGGGCGATCGAGTGAAGGGGAAGCTGCGTCACGAAGAAGGTCATGGCTGACCTGCCTCGCCACGTCTGGACCTTCGCCGCCTCGTGTCGGGTGAGCCCGCTCGACGCCCGCGGTGGGGCGCTTGCGTTGCTGAAAGAGAAGATCGCCTCGAATGCGGGAGCACGCCGTCCTCCTTGGCGGATGGATCATGTGGAGCTTCACTTTCAGCTCCGGCTTTAATCGCGCCCCCGAACTCCAGTAAAATTTCAGTCTTGAGATCACATAATCGAACGCTACGCCGAATTTTCGCGACTCGATATGAAATTTGCCATTTAGTTCAAGCGCCGAATTAGACGCCATCCGCGGCAACAATTTCCATGCAGAGCGGTTTGTACTTTATGGAATTTCGCCCAACGCCACTTGAACGTGCATTTCAACTCGCCCGGACAGGAGAGTACGCAGGATTGGGGGCCGTCCTCGACCGTCTCCGAGCCGAAGGCTTCAGCGTGATCCAGATCGAGGGTCCGCTTCTCAAGCGGCAAATCCGCGACCTCTGCGTGACGTCGCGCGCAGCCCTCCCGTGACGAACGCCCGCGGGCGGCGACCGCGTTGCGGCCCCGGCCGTCGCAGCGGGCCGGCCTCAGCCTTCGGGCGGGGCCTTGCTGCCGGCGATGAGCTCGTCGAAGTCCCGGATCGCGTCTCGAAGTTGATAGATCGCCTCGACGCTGACGTCCTTGCTGTCGGACGTGATCTGATAGGAGCCGTCTTCGAAGCGCGACAACTGCTCGATCAGCAGGCCTCGGAGGTACGACCAACGTCGCCGAATGTCAGCGGGCGTTTCCATGCCCGGAACGGTACGCCCCGCGGCCAGGGCGCGCCACCTCAAACCCCCGCGAACAATGACGCTCCAGTATGAAGCCCGCCGTGACGACGCCGGCTGGACGGTGTTCGATCGCTGGACCGGGATGACCGTCGTCCTCAATCGCGTGCCGCTGGTCGGGCTGCCGGCCGACCTGGCTGACGAATACGTCGAGCGCCTCAACAACGATCAGGAGCGCGGCGACCGCACGATCCATCAATAGCCGGCGCGCGTCATCGCCCTGACGCCCGACCGTCGCCTGGACCGCCAAGGCGCTGGACGGCCAGCCGGTGCGGCTGCAGCTGGCGCCCGGGCGGTGAGCGCTGCTCATCCCGGGGTGTCATCCCGGTTTGCGAAGCAAGACCGGGACCCATGAACTCCGGATGGGACAGGCGACGGCTCGGTCGCGGCCAATCTTCAGGCTCAGACGCGAATGGGTCCCGGTCTTCGGCTGCGCCGAAACCGGGATGACACTGGCGTGAGCGGACCGCCCTACGGTCTCAGCACCGCGCGGCCGTGGATCTTGCCCTCGCGCAGGCGCTGGTAGACGTCGACGGCCCGGTCGAGGGGGAAGGTCTCGATGTCGGCCTTGATAGCGCCGGATTGGGCCAGGGCGATGACCTCCATCAGCTCGGTGCGCGAGCCCCAGTAGGGGACGCTGACCTGGGTCCCGTAGGGCGGGTTGTTCGCCGAATAGCTGAGCACGCCGCCGGCCAGGCCGACGATGGTCAGGCGGCTGGCGCGGCCGACCGTGCGCGCGCAGAGATCGACGGTCGGCTGGGCGCCGACGAAGTCCAGCGCCACGGTGATCCCGCGCGGGCCGGCGAGGTCGGAGATCTCCTCGGCCGCCAGGTCGGCGTTCCGCGTATTGACCGTGTGGGCGACGCCGAGCTGGCGGGCGTGGGCGAGCTTGGTCTCGTCGATGTCGCCGGCGATCACCTTGGCGCTGGTCAGGGCGCGCAGGATCTGCACGGCCATGTGGCCGAGGCCGCCGACGCCAAGCACCAGCACCGTGGCGTCGGGGGTCAGCAGCGGCAGCGCCGTCTTGATGGCGTGATAGGGCGTCAGCGCCGCGTCGCTGAGCGGGGCGGCGGCCAGCGGGTCGAGGCCGCCGAGCGGCACCAGCAGCCGCGCCGAGGGCACGATCATGAATTCGGCCATGCCGCCGTCGGAGCCGAGGCCGCCGCCGTAGCTGGGGATCGAGGCGTGGCGCTCGCAATAGTTCTCGGCCGAGGACTGGCAGGTCTTGCACTGGCCGCAGCCCCAGGGACCGTAGACGGCGACGGGATCGCCCTCCTTCCAGCCGCTCACGCCCTCGCCGAGCTGCTCGATCCAGCCGGCATTCTCATGGCCGAGGGTGAAGGGGCCCGGCACGCTGAAGCCGTGGTCGAGCACGTGCAGGTCGGAGTGGCAGACGCCCGCCCCGCCCATCCGCACCAGCACCTGGCCGGGACCGGGCACGGGCTTCGGAATGTCGACGACCTCAGGCGGGCGGCCGGAGGCGATGAAGCGGACAGCCTTCATGCCGGGAACTCCTGGTTGTGGAGCGGGGAGTTTGGGGGCGTGGCGTCGGGGAAGGCAATGGGGGTGGATCAGTCCCTAGCGTTAGAGACCGAGTTCCAAGCTCGCCAGTTCTTGCCCGCTGTCGAGGCTCGCCAAGCCGACGACGACGCGATCGCCAAGGGGCGGATCGACAAGCAGGCGCTTTCCAAGCACAGCGCCGAGCGCGACACCCACAGTATTGCCCGCCCGTTCCGCGCCCCGAGTTCCTGCTCCTCCACCTACCCGCGCAACACCCCAGGCATCGAGTCCTTAGGGAAAACGCGCAGGGCGTCTACGCACTTCACCCTATGCTAAGCCAGCGCTTTCGGACGCATCCTTCAGCCTGCTGATTTCTTCAAGAGGCGCAGGGTGTGATGGCCAGTGAAGATGTCTTAGAAGACAATCCCGTCCCGCAACTGGATACGAGCGAGCCGCCCGCCGGCTCGGATCGGCGTGCGTTCATGGTGCGCAGCGCGATGGCCGCGGCCATCGCGACCCTGACCGGTCGGCCCATCGCGGCCTATGCGCAGACGCCGGCGACCTCGCCGCAGGACTCGGTGAAGCTCGATCCCAGCCTCAATGTCGTGAAGAAGTCCAAGGGGCCGGTGATGACCCTGGTGGACGAATTCTACAAGGTCGGTCCCGGCCCGTCGTCGTCGCACACCATCGGGCCGATGCGGATCACCTACGACTTCTATCAACGCTGCACGAAGCTGCCCGCCGCCCAGCTGGACACCGCCACGGCGCTGCAGGTGAACCTGTTCGGCAGCCTGAGCGCCACCGGCAAGGGCCATGGCACCGAGCGCGCGGCGCTGGCCGGGCTGATCGGCAAGGAGCCGGCGACGGTCGACCCCGCCTTCCTCGACAGCCTGGCCACCAACCCGGACCAGACTTTCAAGGTCAAGCTCGGGAACAAGGAGATCCCGGTCTCGCTGAAGAACATCGTCTATGACGCCACCAAGGGCGACTTCCACCACCCCAACACCATGACCGCCAAGCTGATGGCCGGCGACAAGGTGCTGCTGGAGCAGGAATACTATTCGGTCGGCGGCGGCTTCATCGAGTGGAAGGGCTACGAGCCGCCGAAGAAGAACCCGCCGAAGTATCCGTACGAGCGGATCAGCCAAGTCATCGAGCACTGCAACCGCGACAAGATCTCGATCGCCCAGTTGGCGCGCGCCAACGAGACGGCGATCTCGGGCAAGAGCGACGCCGAGATCGACGCCTTCCTCGACAAGATCCTCGGAGCCATGGACGCAACGGTGAAGACCGGGCTCGCGGCGCCGACCTCGACCCTGCCCGGCCCGATCAAGCTGAAGACCAAGGCGCACGACGTCTATGAAAGCGCCCAGAAGCAGGAGGGCGAGGCGCGCCGGGCCATCGGCCTGGTCTCGGCCTACGCCCTGGCCGGCTCGGAGGAGAACGCCCGCGGCCATCTGGTGATCACGGCGCCGACCGGCGGCTCGGCCGGGGTGCTGCCGGCGGTGATCTACTCGCTGGGCCCGAACGGGGCGAAGATGTCGAAGGAGAAGCTGCGCGAGGCGCTGCTGGCCGGCGCGGTGGTCGGCTATCTCTGCAAGCACAACGCCACCCTGTCGGCGGCCGAGGGCGGCTGCCAGGCCGAGATCGGCGTGGCCTCGGCCATGGGCGCGGCGGCGATCGCCCAGGCCTATGGCGACAGCCCGCAGGTGGCGGCCAACGCCGCCGAGGGCGCGCTGGAGCACCATCTGGGCATGACCTGCGATCCGGTCGCCGGCTTCGTGCAGATCCCCTGCATCGAACGCTGCGCGTTCGGGGCGGTGAAGGCCTGGACCGGCTATCTGATCGCCAAGAACGAGGTCCCCGCCAACCGCCGGGTGGACTTCGACTCCACGGTCGACGCGCTGGCCCTGACCGCTAAGGAGATGAACTCCAAGTACAAGGAGACCTCCGAAGGCGGGCTGGCGGTCTCGCTCGTGCTCTGCTGAGGCGCCGGTGCGGCCGGGGGCGTCAGTCGCGCAGGCGGTCGCGCTCGGGGCGCTGGCCGCGGCGTTCGCGACGGGCGCCCAGGCGCAGGCCACCAACGCCGAGCTGGAAGCGCAGGTCGAGGCGCTGCAGGCGCAGCTGCGCGTCATGCAGGAGCAGCAGACGGCGCTGACGCAGACGCTCGGCCGGCTGCAGCAGCAGCTGGACGCCCGGCCGACAGCGACGGCCGCGCCGCCCGCTCCGTCCCCGACGGCGGCCCCGCCGGCTCAGGCCGCGCTGACGCCGGCCCCGAAAGCCTCGAGCGCGTCGATGGGCGAGAAGCTGGCCGAGCGCTATCAGGACGGCATCGTCATCTGGCAGACGCCGCCGGACGCCGACGTTCCGTTCCTGCTGAAATACAACATCAACTCGCAGGTCCGGTATCTGAACACCACCTCGGGCGACGAGAGCTTCACCGACCATCTGGGCGTCGAACGCGCGGTCAACCTGCGCAACGACATCACCGTCAACCGCACGATGTTCATCCTCGGCGGCTACATCTTCGATCCGCGGCTGCGCTACAGCTCGACGGTGTGGACCTCGGCCGGGTCGAACTCGATCGTCATCGCCGGCAACATCGGCTGGCAGTTCAACAAGGCCTTCACCCTGACCGGCGGCTATACCGGCGTGCCCGGCAGCCGCTCGCTGGTGAACACCTTCCCGTTCTTCCAGTCGACCGACCGGACCATGGCCGACAACTTCTTCCGCCCGGGGTTCACGCAGGGGATCTGGGCCAACGGCGACATCACCAAGGACCTCCACTACCTGGCCTTCGTCGGCAACGGGCTGAACACGCTGAACATCTCGGCGGCGAAGATCGACGAGAACCTGATGGCGTCGGGCAGCCTGTGGTGGGAGCCGCTGGGCGACTACGGCCCGCCCGGCAAGTCGCGCAACATGTACGACGACTACTACGCCTCGCCGAACCTGCGCATGCGGCTGGGCACCTCGTTCACCTGGGCGCGGGAAGACCGGTTCTCGGACCTCGACCAGTCGAGCCCGGAGAACACCTCGATGCACAATTCGGACGGGGTGCTGACCTTCGCCACCGGGGCCTTCGCGCCGGGCGTGACGGTGGACAACGCCACCTACCGGATGTGGGCCATCGACCTCGGCCTCAAGAAGTACGGCTGGTCGCTGAACGGGCAGTACTATTTCCGCTGGGTCGACGACTTCAAGGCCGACGGGCCGATGCCGATCGACAGCATGTTCGACCACGGCTTCGAGCTGTCGGGGGCGGCGTTCATCGTGCCCAAGAAGGTGATGGCCTATGGCCGCGGCTCGATGGTGTTCGGCGAGTTCCGCGACTCCTGGGAGGCCGGCGTCGGGGTGAAGTGGTACTTCGTGCCGACCGAGCGCATGTGGCTGACCGCCGAGGTGATGCGCGTCGTCGACACGCCCTATGGCGGGGTCTTCACCCCCTACACCGCCGGCCTGACGGCCTGGGTGCCGATGGTCCAGGCGGTGCTGGCGTTCTGACATTGATTACGCCGGGCGCTTGGCGATTGCAGAACGCCGATAACATACTGTATGTTCGAAAAATAACGAGCCGCGGTCCGCGGCCGCGCGGCCTTGTCCGGGCGGTCCGCCCCGCGGCAATAGATTGATCAAGTTGGGGAATTTTCGCATGACCGCCGTCACCGACGCGCCCGCCAAGGGGCGGATCGACAAGCAGGCGCTGCTGGCGAAGTACATCGCCGAGCGCGACAAGCGGCTGCGGACCGACGGCAACGATCAGTACCAGCAGCTGACCGGCCGCTTCGCCCACTATGCGCAGGATCCCTACACCCCGGTCGTGGCGCGCGAGCCGAAGACCGACCACGTCACCTTCGCCTTCGTCGGCGGCGGCTTCGCCGGGCTGGTGACCGGGGCGCGGCTGGTCGAGCAGGGCGTCACCGACGTGCGCATCGTCGAGAAGGGCGGCGACTTCGGCGGCACCTGGTACTGGAACCGCTATCCGGGCGCGCAGTGCGACACCGCCTCGATGATCTACATGCCGCTGCTGGAAGAAACCGGTCACATGCCGACCGAGAAGTACGCCCATGCGCCGGAGATCCTGGCCCAGTGCCAGCGGATCGGGAAGCAGTACGGCCTCTATGACAACGCCCTCTTCCACACCGAGGTGACGGGCATCGCCTGGGACGAGGCCCATTCGCGCTGGGTGATCTCGACCAACCGCGGCGACGCCTTCACCGCCAGCTTCATCGGCCTGGGCACCGGGCCGCTGCACGTGCCCAAGCTGCCCGGCATTCCCGGCATCGAGGGCTTCAAGGGCCACGCCTTCCACACCAGCCGCTGGGATTACGACTACACCGGCGGCGATCCGAGCGGGGCGCTGATGGAGAAGCTGGCCGACAAGAAGGTGGCGATCATCGGCACCGGGGCGACCAGCGTGCAGGCCGTGCCGCACCTGGCCCGCGCCTGCAAGGAGCTCTACGTCGTGCAGCGCACGCCCTCCTCGGTGGACGTGCGGGCCAATGCGCCGATCGATCCGGAGTGGTTCGCGAGCATCGCGACGCCCGGCTGGCAGCAGCGCTGGCTGGAGAACTTCACCGCCAACCAGGCCGGCGGCAACGCCGACGAGGACCTGGTGATGGACGGCTGGACGGACCTGTCGCGCCGCATCCGCGCCAAGATCATGCAGCTGGCGCCGGAAGACCGCACGCCGGTGAAGATGCTGGCCGCCTACGAGGACTCCGACTTCGAGAAGATGGAGGAGATCCGCGCGCGGGCCGAGGCCGTGGTGGCCGACAAGGACACCGCCGAGAAGCTGAAGGCCTGGTATCGCCAGCTCTGCAAGCGCCCGTGCTTCCACGACGCCTATCTGCAGGCGTTCAACACGCCGGGCACGCACCTGATCGACACCGACGGCCAGGGCGTGGAGAGGGTCACCGAGAACGGCTTCGTGGTCGCCGGCCAGGAGTACGAGGTCGACTGCATCATCTACGCCTCGGGCTTCGAGGTGGGGACCGACTACAAGCGCCGCTCGGGCTTCGAGGTGACGGGGCGCGACGGCCTGACCTTGTCGGAGGCCTGGGCCGAGGGGATCAAGTCCAAGCACGGAATCCACGTGCGCGGCTTCCCGAACGCCTTCTTCGTGCAGCCGACCCAGGGCGCGAACCTGATCTCGAACATTCCGCACAACCTGACCGACTCCGGCCGCACGATCGCGGTGACCATCAAGCACGCGCTGGACGGCGGCTTCGCCGAGGTCGAGGTCACCCAGGAGGCGCAGGACGCCTGGGTCGCGCTGATGCTGAGCGGCATGGGCCGGATGATGGGCGCGCCGGACTGCACGCCCGGCTACTACAACAACGAGGGCAAGGACCCGGGCCCGGCGGCCAAGCTGAACGTCGGCTATCCGGCCGGGGCCAGCGCCTACTTCCAGTACATCGACGGCTGGCGGAAGTCTGGCCAGTTCGAAGGTCTGGAGTTCCGCTAGGAACCCCGCCCCGCGGCGAAGCGGTCGTCGAAATCGCGGGAGAGATCCCCGAGGGTGACGGCCGCGAACCGCGCGGAGATCAGCTCGCGGGCCTGGCTGAGGGTCTCCTCCAGCGCGCCGTTGACCGCCTGCTCGACCAGGCATTCGGGATGGTCCTGCGACTGGCCGATGGCGAACAGCGTCGGCTCGCCCAGGGCCCGGTAGATGTCCAGCAGGGTGATGTCGTCGAGCGGGCGGGCCAGCGCCCAGCCGCCGCCCTGCCCGGCCTCGGACGCCACCAGCCCGTCGCGGCGAAGGCCGGCCATGGTGCGGCGCACGACCACCGGATTGGTCGCCAGCATCGCCGCCAGCTGCTCTGAGGTGGCCTTGCCGCCCAGCCGGTCCATGTGGATCAGGGCGTGCAGCATTCGCGAAAGTCGGCTGTCGGTGCGCATGGCGCAGATATGGCCCCTGCGCACAATCGTAACAAGGGCAGTTGCGGAAACGATCGCCGCGCCCATATCCGTAACTTCGAAAGTATCGAATACGGAGATGGACGATGTACGACGCGATCGTGGTGGGGGCGAGCTTTGCGGGACTGTCGGCGGCGATGCAGCTGGCGCGGGCCCGGCGCAAGCTGCTGGTGATCGACGCCGGGGCGCCGCGCAACCGGTTCGCTGACGCCGCGCACGGGTTCCTGGGCCAGGACGGCGTCGCCCCGGCGTCGATCATGCGCACGGGGCTGACGCAGCTCAGCGCCTATCCGAGCGTCGAGTTCGCCGACGGCCTGGCGACCCGCGCCGGGGGCGAGATCGACGGCTTCGGCGTCGAACTGGACGACGGGACCGAGCTGGCGGGCCGGCGGCTGATCCTGGCCACCGGCGTGCGCGACGCCCTGCCCGACCTGCCGGGCTTGGCCGAACGCTGGGGCAGGAGCGTGCTGCACTGTCCCTACTGCCACGGCTACGAGATGAACCGCGGGCCGATCGGCGTGCTGGGCGGCGACCCGGCCCATGCCCTCAAGGCCGGGCTGATCGCCGAGTGGGGCCCGACGACCCTGTTCCTGCAGGGGGGCGCGGCGCCGGACGGGCAGACGGCGGCGAAGCTGGCCGCGCGCGGGGTCGCCATCGAGGCGACGCCGATCGTGGAGCTGGTCGGCGAGGCGCCGCGGCTGTCGGCGGCGCGGCTGGCGGACGGGCGCCAGGTCGCGCTCGCCGGCCTGTTCGTCGCGCCGCGCACGAGCCCGGCCAGCCCGCTGGCCGAACAGCTGGGCTGCGCCTTCGAGGACGGCATGACCGGGCCCTATGTGCGGGTCGACGACAGGCAGCAGACCAGCGTGGCCGGCGTCTATGCGGCCGGCGACCTGGCGATGCAGATGCACAACGGCACGCTGGCCTCGGCGGCCGGGGCGATGGCCGGGTTCGGGGCGCACCTGTCGCTGGTCGGGCTCTAGCTTTCGGCGACCCGCTCGAGGCGGCGCAGGTCGAGCACCTCGACCGCGCCGTAGTCGAGGGCGATCAGGCGCTCGCGGGCGAACTCGGCGAGCAGGCCGTTCACGGTCTTGCGGCTGAGCCCGACCATCTCGGCCAGGGCCTGCTGGCTGAGCGGCAGCCGCGGCGGGCCCAGGCGGCTGCGGACCATCGCCGCCAGCCGCGAGGCCAGGCGCTGGCGGGGCGGCAGCGAGATGGCGTCGGCCGCGAGATGCACCGCGCCGCGCAGCTGCAGATAGACGAGGCCGGCGAGCGCGCGCCAGATCTCCGGCCGGGTGCGGGCGATGCGCTCCAGCCCGGCGTCAGAGACCCGCAGCAGCAGACTGTCCTGGGCGCAGACGGCGGTGACGATGCGCGGCCCGCCGCCGAAGGCGACGCTCTGGCCGAGCGCGGCGCCCGGGCCGGCCTGGTTGAAGCGCACCTCGCGATCGCCGGGCGCCTGGCAGTAGAGATCGACCGCTCCCTCGATGACGGCCAGCAGCCCGGTCTCCTCGTCGCCCTCGGCCTGGGCCCAGCGCCCGGCGGCGAGCCGGGCGAGCTGACCCTCGGCGAGCAGGGCTTGGGCCATCTCGTCGCCATAGGGCGCCAGCCAGCCGGCGGAGGCGAGGACGTCCAGGGCCAGGCGGCGGTCGTCGGACATGGCGAAGACTGTAACCTCAGTGACAATCTTGCGCGAGCGCCGTTCCTAGGCTCGGCGAAAGACCACGCCAGGGAGGCGACCATGACCGCCATCGTCCGTGAACTCGAAGGCTGCGGCGCCGAGATCGCCAATGTCAGCCTGCCCACCGCCAGCGCCGCCGAGATCGACCTGATCCGCGAGACGGTCTTCCGCCGCGGCGTCGCCTTCCTGCACGGCCAGCACCTGACCCCCGAGCAGCACATCGCCTTCGCCGAGCAGATCGGGCCGATCGTGGTCAACCGCTACTTCCCGCCGTCGGAGAAGTACCCGCAGATCGCCAAGGTCGAGAAGACCGAGACCCAGACCACCAACATCGGCGGCGGCTGGCACACCGACCACAGCTATGACGTCGAGCCGGCGATGGGTTCGGTGCTGCTGGCCATCGACACCCCGCCGAGCGGCGGCGACACGATGTTCGCCGACATGTACGCCGCCTACGAGGCGCTGTCGGACGGGCTGAAGACGACGCTGGCCGGCCTGCGCGCGGTCCACGCCTCGGAGCACATCTATGGAATGGACGGCGTCTACGGAAAGACCGACCAGGCGCACCTGGCCGGCAAGACCGACACCCCCAGCGCGGTGCATCCGGTGGTGATCACCCACCCCGGGAGCGGGCGCAAGGCGCTGTACGTGAACCCGGCCTTCACGCTGGGCTTCGAGGGCTGGAACCGCGACGAGAGCCGCGCTCTGCTGGCCTATCTCTACCAGCATGCGGTCAAGCCGGAATTCGTGCACCGCTTCTCGTGGAAGCCCGGCTCGATGGCGATCTGGGACAACCGCGCCACTTGGCACCAGGCGATGAACGACTATCAGGGCCACCACCGGCTGATGCACCGCATCACCATCGCCGGCGGTCCGCTGGCGGCTTAGGGGCGGCGGGGCGGCCAGCGCTGGAAGCTAAATCCAGTGCGTCCGTAATGGGCTCAAAGCCGAAGCGGGGAACGACCGCTTCCGGCTCACAAGATCGGTTGGAGCAAGGGCTTCCTTCCCCGGCGGCGCCCCGGGGGCGTTAGATCGTCGTGATCCAGCCCTCGCCCAGGCCGGACAA
The DNA here is from genome assembly GCF_014196295.1 of Phenylobacterium haematophilum. GTDB lineage: Bacteria > Pseudomonadota > Alphaproteobacteria > Caulobacterales > Caulobacteraceae > Phenylobacterium > Phenylobacterium haematophilum. The sequence continues at coordinate 135,288 of NZ_JACIDK010000007.1, read as the reverse complement.
CTGAACATTGACCAGGGTCATTTGCCCGCCGCCGGTCAGGGTGATCACCGTGTCCCCGCCGACCTGCGCTGTGCTGTAGGTGGTCCCGGCCAGCAGCCCGACGCGATCACCCTCGGCGAAGTTGAAGTCGAGGACCCGGTCCTCGCCCCTGCCGCTGCCTGTCACATAGAGGTCCGCGCCGGCGCCGCCCGTCAGCGTATCGTCGCCGCGGTCGCCGAACAGGGTGTCGGCGCCCTCGCCGCCGGACAGAACATCATTGTCCTGACCGCCGTACAGGAGATCGGCTCCAGCGCCGCCCTCCAGAGTATCGCGGCCGACATTGCCCTGCAGGGTGTCGTTCCCCAGATCGCCGTTGAGACGATCATCGCCCTCGCCGCCGAGCAGCTGGTCGTTGTTCTGACCGCCGAACATGAGATCGTCGCCGCCGCCGCCGTCGAGCGTGTCGTGGCCGGTGTTGCCCTGCAAGGTGTCTTGGCCCAGGTCGCCGAACAGCAGGTCGTTGTCGGCGCCGCCGAACACCTGGTCGTCGCCCTTCCCGCCATAGACGCGGTCGTCGCCCGCATCGCCCCGCGCGGTGTCGTTACCGGCGTTGCCATGGACGAAGTCGGCGCCCTCGCCGCCGAACACGACGTCGTCGCCGTCGTCGCCGTAGACTTCGTCGTTCCCGCCGGCGGAGCCGACCGTGTCATTCCCGCCCCCGCCGTGCAGGACGTCGTCGTCAGCCCCCAGGAAAATGGTCTGGCTCGCGCCATCCCCCCAGACATGCTGCGAGCCCGCTCCGCCGGTCACGGTGGCGCTGCCGATGATGGCGGCGAATTCGACGTTCTGCAGTTCGATATGGACGCCCGGATTGGAGCGCCCGTCGATGACCAGCGCGGTCTGCGGTTGGCCAACCGCCTGCGGCTGGCCGCTGATCGTCAGCGGCTGAGCCCCCGGGGCCGCGTCGGCGCCCGTCGTGACGATGGTCTGCACCAGCAGGGGCGTGCTGGCGCCAAGACCATTCACAAAGTCCGTCCCGGCGCCGCCCAGTTGTCCCTGATCCTGCGAGCCGCTGTTGGTATGCGCCCTGATCTCGCGAATCAGGTCGGTCAGCGCATCGCCGGCCGGCTTCGGCTGGGCCGAGCCGCTCGCCTGCAAGCCGTAGCCGACGGGAACCTGCAGCGCGAGCAGGGCCTGGCCGGCGCCGTCCTTCACCAGCGGGATGTCGGCGACCGCGTTGTTCCCGACCTGCTCCACACGCCCGGCCTGGACCACCGGAATGGTCACGACCTGGTTCACCGAACCGTCCGGCGCCGTGCTGGTCTGAGTCTGCACCTGTGCGCCGTCCACCGTCGTTGTGACGGGCGGGGATGTCGGCGTGGGGTCGGGCGTCGGCGTAGGCGTAGGCGTGTTGTTAGTCACGCTTGTGACGGCGAGGCTCGCCGCGTCGGCGCCCCCTAGGTCCTGGATGGCGTTGACGTCGTCGCCGCCGGTCGGATCGGTATAGGCGACGGTGACCGCCGTCCCGGCCGTGACGGGCGAGGCCAGCGTCAGGGTGACGGTATGCGCCGCGCCATTGACTGCCACCGCCGTCACGGAAACCTGAACGCCTCCCGCCATGACGCTGAAGGCGCCTGCCGCAGGCGCATGCGCCGCGTCCAGCAGACCGGCGTCGGAATAGGTCATGACGAGCGTGGCGCCGTTGACGCTGGCGCTCACGAACACAGGCGCGACGGCGTCGACCAGCAAGCCGGTGGTCGATGGAAGGTGGCCGGTCAGCGACAGGTTGGCGTTGTTGCCGGAGCTGTCGCGGATTGCGCTCGTTCCCAGTGAGATCGCCCCGATCGCGACGCCGTCGGCGTCGTTGTCGCCCGCCTGCACCGTGTAGCTGTAGGTGATCGAGTTGGCGGTCTTGGACGCATACGCCGCGGAGCGCGCCGTGGCCCCGATGGTCAGGCCGAGCGTGCTGTCTGTCCCAGTGACGGTGACGTTCTCGTCGAAGGTGACGGTGAAACTCAGCGTCTCGCCCACGACGTAGGTGTCGTTGGCCGGAACGGAGATATTGCCGGTGACGCTCGGCACAATGGCGTCGACCAGCACGCCGGAAGTCGAGCCGACGCCGTTCAGGGTCAGGGCGGCGTCGTTGCCGGCCGCGTCGCGGATGGTCGAGCTCCCGAGCGACAGGCCGCCCACGGTGATGCCGTCGACGTCAGTCTCCCCGGCCTGAACGGTGTAGCGGTAGGTGGCTGTGCCGCCGCTGCTCGACAGGAAGGTGGCGCTGCGGGAGGCCGAGCCGACCGTCAGGGCGAGCGTGCTGTCGCCGCCGGTCACGGTCACGGACTCATCGAAGGTGACGGTGAAATCGAGGTTCTGGCCGGCGACGTAGGTGGCGTTCGCCGGCACGCTGACGCTGGCGACGCCCGGAGCGGTCGTATCGACCAGGACCCCCGCGGTCGACGGGATGTGGCCGCCGAGGGCCAGGTTGGCGTCGTTGCCGGCGAGGTCCTTGACCGTGCTCGTTTTCAGATTGAGAGCGCCGACCGCAATGCCGTTGGCGTCGGTGTCGCCCAACTGCACCGTGTAGGCGTAGGTGACCGAGTTGGCGGTGCTGGAAACGAAGGCCGCCTCACGCGCGGTGCTGCCGATGGTCAAGCCCAGGACGCTGTCGGTCCCGGTCACGGTCACGTTCTCGTCGAAGGCGACCGTGAAGCTCAGCGTCTGGCCGGGGCCATAACTGCCGTTGGCCGGCACGGCGATGGCGCCGCTGACCGAGGGCGCGCCGCCGTCGACCAGGACGCCTGCAAGCGACGGCACGTGGCCGCTGAGGTTCAGGTTCGCATTGTTGCCGGCGCCGTCGCGGATCGTGCCGCCGTTCAGCGAAATGCCGGTGACCGCGATGCCGTCGGCGTCGTTGTCACTCGCCTGCACCGTGTAGGTGTAGGTGATCGAGTTGGCCGTTTTGTATGCATACGCCGCGGTGCGCGCCGTGGCCCCGATGGTCAGGTCGAGCGTGCTGCCGGTCCCGGTCACAGTGACGTTCTCGTCGAAGGTGACGGTGAAACTCAGCGTCTGCCCCGCCACGTACATGCCGTCGGTCGGAACGGAGACGTTGCCGGTGACGCTCGGCACGGTGCCGTCGACCAGCACGCCGGAAGTCGAGCCCACGCTGTTCAGGGTCAGGACGGCGTCGTTGCCGGCCGCGTCGCGGATGGTCGAGGAGCCCTTCGAGAGCGCGCCCACGGTGACGCCGTCGGCGTCCGCTTCCCCGGCCTGGACCGTGTAGGTGTAGGTGATCGAGTTGGCCGTCTTGGACGCATAGGCGGCGGTGCGCGCCGTGGCGCCGATCGTCAGGGCGAGCGTGCTGTCGGTCCCGACGACGGTGACGTTCTCATCGAAGTTGACGGTGAAGCTCAGCGCCTGGCCGGCGACGTAGGTGGCGTTCGCCGGCACGCCGACGCTGGCGACTTCCGGGGCGGTCGTGTCGACCAGGACGCCCGCGGTCGACGGCACGTGGCCGCCGAGAGCCAGGTTGGCGTCGTTGCCGGCGCCGTCGCGGATGGTGGTCGCGCCAAGCGAGATTCCGCCGACCGCGATGCCGTTGGCGTCGGTGTCGCCCGCCTGCACAGTGTAGGCGTAGGTGATCGAATTGGCGGTCTTGGAGGCGTAGGCCGCGCTACGCGCCGCACTGCCGACGGTCAGGCCAAGCGTGCTGTCGGTCCCGACCACCGTGACGTTCTCATCGAAAGTGACGGTGAAGCTCAGCGTCTGGCCGGCGCCATAGCTGCCATTGGCCGGCACTGCGATGTTGCCGCTGATCGAGGGCGCCGGGTCCACCGTGTTGTTGGTCACGCTCGTGGAGGGAAGCGAGGCGGCGTCGTTGCCGGCGGCGTCCTGAATGGCGTTGGCGTCGTCGCCGCCGCTCGGATCGGTATAGGCCACCGTCACCGCCTGACCTGCGGTCACTGCGCTCTGCAACGTCAGCGTCACCGTCTTCGCGCCGGCGTTCACCGCCACCGAATTGACGTTGACTGAAGCGCCATCAGCCATAACCGCGAAACTGCCGGCGGCGGGCCCATTGACGGCGTCGAGGGTGTTCGCCTCGTTATAGGTCATCACCAGCGTGGCGCCGTTGACCGCCGCGGAAACGAAGGCGGGAGCAGTGACATCCGCCGGAGCGACGGCGATGTTGTCGATATGCAGATCCGAAGCGCCGTCGAACACGAAGCGGATTTCGTCGATGTTCGCATAGGCGCTGCTGAAGGTGAGCGTGCCGTAAGCACCGTTAAAATCGTTCAGCCCAAGCGCGTAGCTGACGCCCCCAGTGGAGTCGGACGCAGCCAGGTTGACCGCTTCCGGCGCGACGACCTGAACGCCATTGGAATAGGCTGCGATCGTCAGAGTCTGGCTAGCACCGGAATTCTGTCCAATCTTGAACGACTGCAACGCAAAGTTCGTCCCGTCGGCCGACTTCATCGTGTAGTTCGTGATGAGAGCGCCGTTGTAGTTGAGGACTACCGCACGGTCGCTCGCGCTACCCTCGTCATTGTTGAGCCAAACAGCGAATTCGTCTGAGGACGCTACGGCGTGATCTGCGGCGCTGCCGCTGGTGAACTGCCAGTTGCCTGCGGTCAGCGTCGTGGCGTTGACGGCATCGATCAGTCCCAGCCCGTCGAAGTTCTCGCTGCCGATAGCCAGCGTACCGGCGAAGGCATGTTGTCCCGCCGGAGTAATCGCGACCGAGGTCTCGATCGTTCCGATCTGTGTCTCCAGCACCCAGTCGCCGCCCGCGCCGGTCAGATCGTCCGAGGCGGCGATGTCAGCGCCGGTGGCGGCGGCCAGGGCCTGAATGAAGGCCGCGCCCTCGGGGCCTGCGCCGACTTCGCATCCCCACAGCTGGATGTCGCCGTCCAGCGCCAGCGCGCCGCCGATGGCGCCGAGCTCGCCGGCATAGGCGTCGATGTCGGCGGCACGCAGCGTGGCCGAGCCCAGCATCAGGACGCCGGCCTGGCCGTGTCCGACGATGTGGATCGCCGTGATGTCCGTCCGGCCCGCAAGCGCCTGCGCCATCTGCGCAAAGCCGTCGCCGCTGGCGTCGATCAGCACCACCTCGGCGCCCCGAGCCACTCCGGCGACGATGGTCTCATAACCCTCGACGCGGGTATCGACGAACACGACTTCAGACCGGTTCCCGGCCGCTACTTCCAAACTCAGCACGCGTCCCCCAGACCGACCCAAAACACAACGGCTGGTGGCGCCCCAGCCTCGGCAAGGTTTTACGTCCTGATTAAGATAGCCTTACCACGGGCGCGCTCCGGCCCATCGCGACGTTCCTTGTAGCGGAGCTTCAAAGGAGCCCGCTTTCGGCCTCGCGGCGAATGTCCGCTCCTGGCGCCCAGCGGACTTGGCCCCGGGCCCCCGACCTTTCGCCTTGTTCGAAAACCGTCGTTCTGTAACATCTCGCGGCGGAGGCGCGCGACATGTCCGACACCAAGACATTCGAGATCGCTGACGGCATCTACCGCTTTTCGACGGCGGTCAGCGGGATCGGCTCCGAGCCGTTCACGTTCAACCAGTTCCTCATCCTGGCCGACGCGCCGATGCTGTTTCACCTGGGGCATCGGGCGATGCATCCGTCGATCGCCGCCGCGGTCGAGCGGGTGACGCCGCTGGCCAGCATCCGATACCTGGGCTTCGGCCATGTCGAGGCCGACGAGTGCGGCGCGCTGAACGCCTGGCTGGCGGCCGCCCCACACGCCGAGGTGGTCCATGGCCAGACCGCGTGCATGGTTTCGCTGAACGACCTGGCCGATCGCCCGCCCCGGCCGCTGGCCGACCGAGAGACGATCGACCTTGGCGGCAAGCGCATGCGCTGGATGGACACGCCGCATGTGCCGCACGGGTGGGAGGCGGGCCTGTTCTACGAGGAGACCGGTTCGACCCTGTTCTGCGGCGATCTGCTGACCCACGGCGGCGACGGGCCGGCGCTTACCGAGAGCGACGTCGCCGGGCCCGCGATCGCGATGGAAGAGGTGTTCCACGCGATGTCGATGGCGCCCAACACCGGCGCGGTGCTGCACCAGCTCGCCGGCCTGGAGCCGACGACCCTGGCCCTGATGCATGGATCGTCGTTCCGCGGCGACGGCGCGGCGGCGCTGCGCGCGCTGGCGGCGCATTGCGCCGGCCAGTGAGCGGCGGGCGCGGAGGCTAGGCCGCCTGGCGTGAGGCCTGCGCTTGCTCGCCCTGCGCCGCCTCGACCGCCGGGGGTTGGGTGAGGATGCGCCAGGTCAGCCCGAACAGCAGCCAGAGCACCGGGGCGGTGAAGGAAAGGCCGGCGTTGCTGGCGTCGAGCGCGACGCCCGTGCCGTCGTCGTGCATCGCGGTCGACCACGCCAGGCCGTAGCCGCAGGCCAGCCATGTCAGGGCGAACCACGACATGAACTGCCGGGGCGTGCTGCGCGCGACGAGCTCGGGGAAGATGAAGGCGATCCCCACCCCGAGCACCGTCAGGTCGTAGTCGTAGCCGTACGGGCTGACGCAGACGGTCGCGGCGCAGGCCAGGGCGGCCAGGCGGTTGAACGCCAGGCCCTTGATGCAGGCCAGGCCCAGGATCCCCAGCGAGACGACGGCGCTCGCCGCCTGCAGGGCCATGGCCGCGGCGGGGGCGGCGCCGAGGCTGTGGGCGGCGGCGTAGACGGAGTTCATGCGGAAGAGCGGGTAGTAGCCGGCCGCCAGGAAGCGGCTGGCCTCGCCCACGGCGTCGCGGAAGTCGAGCCAGATCCCGAGGCCGTAGACCGCCGTGGAAATCGCCAGCAGGGCTAGTCCGACCGTCCCGGCGATGACGGCGACCGCCCATCGGCTACGCAGCAGCACGATCAGCCCGACGGCCACGGCCAGATGCGGCTTGATGATCAGCAGCCCCAGCGGCAGGCCGGCCACGCGCCGATTGTCGCGAAACGCCAGCAGGAAGGCGCCGATCAGCCCGGCGATGAGGAAGCCGTTCTGACCCGTGCGCAGGTTGAGCAGGATCGCCGGAGCGACGGCCATCACGACGCCGGGCAGCCAGGGCCCGGCGATGCGCCGAAGCACCCAGATGTAGAAGGCGAAGCTTCCGAGGGCGAACGCCAGGAACGCCGCGCCGATGGGGAGCCCCGCGAGCCCCTGCATCGCCAGCGTGAACGGCGGCGGGTAGGTCCAGGGCATGAACGCGGCGGTTCCCGCGATCTCCATCTGGGCGGCGAACATCGAGAGCGCGTGATAGGCCTCCGACACCCGGCCCTCGAGCGCCAGTCGGCCCGCGAGATGGAAGGCGTCGAAGTCGGTCAGCACCTTTTTCTGGCCGAGCAGCTCAGGGGCCTGAAAGCGCACCGAGGATATGACCGCGAGCAGAACGCCCAGCACGATCAGGGCCAGGAGCAGCAGCCGGCTGCGGCCGATCCCGAACACATTATGATTTCGGGCCACAGGCTCGTCCCTTTGACCGACGCTTTGTTCGCCAGGCCCCGGACCGTCGCGCCGACGTGCTGAACAGTCCCTTAAGCATCAGGCGAAATCTGCGGCGTTGCCTGAGACTGGCGCGACTGTAGTTCGGGAATCTCGACGGCCGCGCGCAGGCGCGGGGATGACGCGTGGTCGCGCCCGGCCCTGCTGCGGCGCTGAGGCTGGCTTTCCGCGTCCGCCCGCGCTAGCAGCCGCCCCCATGATCCGCCTCGACAACATCACCAAGCAGAACGGCCACCAACTCCTGTTCATCGAGGCGTCGATGGGCGTCCAGAAGGGCGAGAAGGTCGGACTGGTCGGCCCGAACGGGGCGGGCAAGACGACGCTGTTCCGGATGATGACCGGCCAGGAGCTGCCCGACGACGGGCAGGTCGCGATCGATGCCGGCATGACCATCGGCTATTTCAGCCAGGACGTCGGCGAGATGTCGGGCCAGAGCGCGGTCGCCGCGGTGATGGACGGCGTCGGTCCGGTCAGCGCCCTGGCCGCCGAGATGGCCAAGCTGGAGGCGGCGATGGTCGATCCCGACCAGGCCGACGAGATGGACGCCATCATCGAACGCTACGGCGAGGTGCAGGAGCGTTTCGAGGAACTCGACGGCTATGCGCTGGAGGCGCGGGCGCGCGAGGTGCTGGCGGGCCTGAGCTTCAGCCAGGAACGCATGGACGGCGACGTCGGCCTGCTGTCAGGCGGCTGGAAGATGCGCGTGGCGCTGGCCCGCATCCTGCTGATGCGGCCCGACGGCATGCTGCTGGACGAACCCAGCAACCACCTGGACCTGGAAAGCCTGATCTGGCTGGAGGCCTTCCTCAAGAACTATGACGGCGCGCTGCTGATGACCTCGCACGACCGCGCCTTCATGAACCGCATCATCGGCAAGGTGGTGGAGATCGACGCCGGTTCGCTGATCACCTATTCGGGCGATCTCGACTTCTACGACCAGCAGCGCGCGCTGACCGAGCAGCAGCGCCAGGCGCAGTACGAGCGCCAGCAGGCGATGCTGGCCAAGGAAATCAAGTTCATCGAGAAGTTCAAGGCGCGCGCCAGCCATGCCGCCCAGGTGCAGAGCCGGGTGAAGAAGCTCGACAAGATCGAACGCGTCGAGCCGCCGCGCCGCCGCCAGACCGTCCAGTTCGAGTTCCGGAGCCCGCCGCGGTCGGGCGACGACGTCGTCGCCTTGCGGGGCATCCACAAGGCCTATGGCGACCAGCCGATCTACGAAGGCCTAGACTTCCTGGTGCGCCGCAAGGAGCGCTGGTGCGTGCTGGGCGCCAACGGCGCCGGCAAGTCGACGCTGCTGAAACTGGTGGCCGGCGCAACCCAGCCCGACCAGGGCGTGGTCAACATCGGCGCCAGCGTGAAGATGGGCTACTTCGCCCAGCACTCGATGGACCTGCTGGACGGCGAAGAGACGATCTTCGAGTCGCTTGACAGTTCGTTCCCGCAGGCGGGCCAGGGCGCGCTGCGCACCCTGGCGGGCTGCTTCGGCTTCTCGGGCGACGACGTTGAAAAGCCCTGCCGGGTGCTGTCCGGCGGCGAGAAGGCGCGACTGGTCATGGCCAAGATGCTGTTCGACCCGCCGAACCTGCTGGTGCTCGACGAGCCGACAAACCACCTCGACATGGCGACCAAGGAGATGCTGGTCGCGGCCCTGGCCGACTTCGAGGGCACCATGCTGTTCGTCAGCCACGACCGCCACTTCCTGGGAGCGCTGTCGAACCGCGTGCTGGAGCTGACGCCCGAGGGCGTCCACCAGTACGGCGGCGGCTATACGGAGTACGTCGCGCGCACCGGCCAGGAAGCGCCGGGGCTGCACCCGGGCGGCTAAGGCGTGGGCGGCGAGAGCGTCCTGAGAATCGCGTCGGGGTCGGCGTCCAGCTTGCGGACCCGCTCGCTCCAGCGGTCGAGGGCGCGGTCGTAGTAGTCGAAGATGCAGGGATCGCAGCCGCGCCGGCAGCATTCGTCCTCGTGCGGACGGGTCGGCGGCGGAGGGATCGGGGCGACGCTCACCGGCGAAGGTCTAGCCGCCCAGCCCGGCGATGAACAGGCCCGGCGGCGCCTAGCCGCCCGCCGCCCCGGCCCGCATCAGGTCGCTGACCTTGAGCGCGGCCGGGCCGAGGATGACGATGAACAGCACCGGCAGGAAGAAGACGATCATCGGGATCGTCAGCTTGGCCGGCAGCTGGGCGGCCTTCTTCTCGGCCGCAGCGATGCGCATCTCACGGTTTTCCTTGGCCATGACCCGCAGGGCGGCGCCGAGCGGGGTGCCGTAGCGCTCGGCCTGGATCATGGCGGTGGTCACCGACTTGATGCCGGGATGGTTGGTGCGGCGGGCGAGGCCCTCATAGGCCATGCGCCGCTCGGGCAGATACGAGATCTCGGCCGTCAGCAGGGTCAGTTCCTCGGCCAGTTCGATCGAGTTGCCGCCGATTTCCTGGCTGACCTTCTGGATCGCCGCCTCGATCGACATGCCGCTTTCCACGCAGATCAGCAGCAGGTCGAGGGCGTCGGGCCAGGCGCCGACGATCGAGTCGCGGCGCTTGGTGGCGACATTGCTGATGAACACGTTCGGCGCGTAGTAGCCGGCGGTCAGGCCGACCACCGCGAAGAAGAAGCGGGTCATTGGCGGCAGGCCGAAATCGTTGACCAGGAACAGATAGGCCCCGACCACGATGAAGAACACGAACGGCAGGATGAACCGGAAGAAGTAGAAGGTGGACACCGGACGCGGTCCGCGGAAGCCGGCCTGGGCCAGCTTGTCGACCACCTGTGGATCCTCGAGCAGGCGCGAGAGCTGCAGCCGCTCGACGACCTTCTTGTAGAGGCCTTCGTCGACGTGGCGCAGAGTGCTCTGGCCGCGGGCGCCGGCCAGGGCTTCGCGAGACTTGCGGCGCAGCTCCTCGCGGCGGGTCGACACCGACTTCAGCCGCGCCTCGAGATTGCGGCGGTCCATCATCGGCATGGCGATGGTCACGATGGTCGCGAAGCAGACCACCGCCACGAAGATCGTCAGCAGGTTGGCCGGGTTGGTGAGCGCCTCGACCATGCCGTCAGAGCCTGAAGTTGATCATCTTGCGCATCGAGAGCACCCCGAGCGACATCCAGAAGGCGCCGATCATCAGCATCACGCGGCCGCGCGGATCGGTGAACAGCGGGCCCATGTAGTCGGGCGCGGTGATGAAGATCAGGATGGCCACGGCGGGCGGCAGACTGCCGATGATCGCCGCGGAGGCGACGGCTTCGGCCGACAGCGCCTTGACCTTCTCGCGCATGAGCTTGCGAGAGCGGATGACGGTCGAGAGGTTGCCCAGCGCTTCGGCCAGGTTGCCGCCGGTCTTGGCCTGGATCGCCAGCACGATGGCGAAGAACCGGACCTCGGGCGTCGGCATCTCGGCGTGCATCTTCTCGAGCGCCTGATCGACGGTCATGCCCATGCCGATGCTCTCGACCAGGCGGTTGAACTGGCCAGCCAGCGGCTCTGGCGCCTCCTTGCCGATGACCCGCAGACTGTCATGCACGGGCAGGCCCGATTTGATGCCGCGCACGACGATGTCCATGGCGTCGGGAAAGGCCTCGGTGAACTTCTTGATCCGCGACTTGGCGATCGCCCCGACCACCCAGCGCGGCAGGCCGAGGCCGGCGGCGAAGGCCAGGCCGAAGGCGATCAGGGGCATCTTGGTCACGGCCCAGGCGATCAGCAGCACCACGAGGGCGAGACCGCCGCTGATCATCCAGAAGGAGCTGACCTTCATGCCCAGGCCCGCCTGGCGCAGTTTGGAGGAGATGCTGAGCAGCGCCTTCTTCTGCTCGCGGTCCTGGTCCTTGAGGGTTTTCAGGATCTGCTTGCGACGCTGTTCCTGGGCGGTGGCCGCCGGGCGGCGGCGGCCCGCCTCGCGCGCTTCGTCGCCGCCGACCAGGGCCTGGGCGCGCTTCAGGGTCTTGGCGTCGGCGGTCGAGCCGCCGGCCAGAGCCAGGCCGACGCCGGCGATGGCGACGAAGCCCAGAACCGCGATCAGCAGCGTCAGCAGCATCGGCTACTCCGCCGCATCGAGGGCTTCGGCGAGTTCACGCTCGAGGCCGTAGTAGCGGGCCCGATCCCAGAAGCGCGGCCGGGCGATGCCGGTCGAGCGGTGGCGGCCGAGGACCTTGCCGTCGGCGTCGTCGCCGGTGATCTCGTAGACGAACAGGTCCTGGGTGATGATCACGTCGCCTTCGAGCCCGACGACCTCGGTGATGTGGGTGATGCGGCGCGAGCCGTCGCGCAGGCGTGCGGCCTGGATGATCACGTCGACCGAGCCGACGATCATCTCGCGGATGGTCTTCGAGGGCAGGCCGTAGCCGCCCATGGTGATCATCGATTCCATCCGGCTGATCGCCTCACGCGGGGAGTTGGCGTGCAGCGTGCCCATCGAGCCGTCGTGGCCGGTGTTCATGGCCTGGAGGAGGTCGAAGGCCTCCGGGCCGCGGACTTCGCCGACGATGATCCGTTCCGGTCGCATCCGCAGGCAGTTCTTGACCAGGTCGCGCATGGTGATCTGGCCCTGCCCCTCGAGGTTCGGCGGGCGGGTCTCCAGGCGCACGACGTGCGGCTGCTGCAGCTGCAGTTCGGCTGCGTCCTCGCAGGTGATGACCCGCTCGGAGGGGTCGATGAAGGCGGTCAGGGTGTTAAGCAGGGTGGTCTTGCCCGAGCCCGTACCGCCGGAGATGACCAGGTTGCATCGGCACGCGCCGATGACCCCCAGAACCCGCGCCCCTTCCGGGCTGATGGAGGCGTACTCCACCAGGTTCTTCATGGTCAGCTTGTCCTTCTTGAACTTCCGGATGGTCAGGGTCGGACCATCCAGCGCCAAGGGCGGAGCGATGACGTTGACGCGGCTGCCGTCGGGCAGGCGCGCGTCGCAGATCGGCGAGCTTTCGTCGACCCGGCGGCCGACCTGGCTGACGATCCGCTGGCAGATGTTCATCAGCTGGGCGTTGTCGCGGAAGCGGACATTGGTCAGCTGCACGCGGCCGGCGACTTCGATGAACACCCGCCCGGCGCCGTTGACCATGATGTCGGCGATGTCGTCGCGGGCGAGCAGCGGCTCCAGCGGCCCATAGCCGAGAACGTCGTTGATGATGTCCTGGACGAGGGTGTCCTGCTCGGCCACCGACATCGAGACGTTCTTGATCGCCACCAGCTCGGCGACGATGTCGCGGATCTCCTCGGCGGCCTGCTTGGTGTCGAGCTGGGCCAGCTGGGCCAGGTCGATCGTGTTGATCAGGGCGTTGAAGATCGTGGTCTTGGTGGCGTGATAGTAGTCGCTCTGCTCGCGCACGACCTGGGTCGTGGGCGCAGGCCCCTGGGCGGCGCGCAGCTGCTCGAAGCCCAGCGTCGGCTTGGGCCCAGCCGCCGGCTTGGCGGCGCGCTCGGCCGGCGGCGGCGTCTGCACGGGGGCGCTGGGCGCAGCGGCCGGCTCGATGCGCTGCGGACGCGTGGCGATCGCCGGGCCTTCGGCGGCGGGGGGCGGCGCCTGGCGCGGCGCCTGCGACCCGCCTTGTGTGGGACGCTTGCCGAACATCTACTTCTTCTTGAACAGGCTGGAGAGCAGCGAGGCCTTCTGGACCTGCGGCGGCTCGCGCCGGGCGATCTGCTGGGCCAGCTGGTCGAGGCCCTCGGCGGACTTCGACTTGGGGCCGACCTCGCTGATCATCTGGCCGTTGTTGGCCGCCTGGCCGAACAGCTTGGGATCGAACGGCAGGCAGAGAGCCGGGGTGAGGTCCAGCGCCTCCCCGAAGTCCTTGACCGGGATTTCCGGGCGGCCGGGCACCCCGACCTGGTTCAGCACCAGGCGCGGCGGGGCGTCGTTGGGCCGGGCGCGGCGCACGAGATCGACGATGTTCTTGGCGTTGCGCAGCGAGGCGAGGTCCGGCGTGGCGACGATGACCAGATCGTCGGACGACAGCAGGATCTTGCGCTTCCAGGCGTTCCAGACGTGCGGCAGGTCGAGCACCACGAAGGGCGCGGCGCTGCGGATCTTCTGGGTCACCTCCTCGAAGGCCTCGGCGGAAATGTCGTAGTCGCTGTCGAGCGTCGCCGGGGCGGCGAACAGCGACAGGCGGTCCGAGCAGCGGGCCATCATCCGGTCCATCAGCACCGGGTCGAGGCGGTCGGGCTGGCCCAGCGCGTCGGCGACGCCCTGCAGCGGGTCCTGGTTGAAGTCGAGGCCGGCGGTGCCGAAGGGCAGGTCGAGATCGACCAGCACAGCGCCGGTCTGCAACCGCTCGCTGATCGAGTAGGCGACGTTGTGGGCGACCGTCGAGACGCCGGCCCCGCCCTTGGCGCCGCAGAAGGCGATCTGGCGGCCGATGAACGGCGCGGAAGGATCGGCGTAGAGGCCGGTGGCGGTGCGCACGATCAGCAGCGGATTGAGCGGCGGGACCAGATACTCCGACACCCCGCGGCGCATCAGCTCGCGATAGAGGGCGATGTCATTGGCCGAGCCGATGACCACCACCTTGGTGCCGGGGTCGCAGACCTCCGCCAGGCGGTCGAGCTGGGCCAGGAGCACCGAGGCCGGGTCGGCGCTCTCGACCATGACCAGCGAGGGCGTGGCCTCATTCTGATAGGCCTCGACGGCGGCGGGCAGGCCGCCCATGCGCACGGCGACGACGCCGCGCTCCATGCGGCGGTCGGCGGCGGCGACCTGCGCGAACTCGGCGGTCTCCGGGTTGGCGCAGTAGATGTGAACGGTGATGCGCGGAAGGCTGGCTTCACCGAAGGCGGCTTCGGCCCCCGCGATCATGTCGTGCACGGGATTGGCGGCCGGCCGCTCCGGCGGCAGCGGCGGCACGGCCGGCGCGCCGCCGAACTCGTCGTCGGCGGCCTCGAGGCGGGCCTCGCCGCGAGCGCTCTCGCGTACGGGCGGCAGGTCGGCGAAGGGATCGCCGAAAGGATCGGCCGCGGCGGCCGGCGGGCTATCGCGCCAGGATTCGTCCTGAGTCGTGGCGAACTCGTCGTCGGCGTCGAAGTCTAGGTCGAAGGGATCGTGACCCTGCTGCGGCTTCATTTACTTCACCACCTGCGACACCGCTCCGGTCGCCTGACTGTCGCGCGCCGAGGCCGTGATCTCGCCCTTGCGGTACTTGTCGAGCACGACGGCGCGGCGTTGCGCGTCAGCCGGATCGATCGCCGCCGGCCCCAGCAGGTCGGACGGGTTGGCGATCTGGGCGGCCATGTTGGCGGTCACCGAGCAGCCGAACTGCGACTGCACCTGATTGGTCGCCGACTTCGAGATGTTCTCCCACTGCAGGCCGCAGGTCGGCACGGACACCGTGTAGCCTTCGCGGCCGACGATCAGCGGCGCGGCGACGTCGCCCTTGGCCTCGTAACCCTGGACGCGAACTTCGGCGCCGTAGCCGGCGAGCATGGCGCGGGCGCCCTCGGTCGCGCGCGAGACCATCGCCGGGTCCGGTCCGCCGACCGGCGCACGCAGGGTGATCGGGCCCCGCGAGCCCAGCCGCCAGTCGCCGGCGAACCCGGCCAGGGCGTCCTGCTGGGTCTGCGAGAGGCCTTGAGCGTGGACCGCGAGATAGATCTCCTGCGCCTGCGGCCTCACGTCCGCGGCCCAGAGCTCAGTCGGGGTGAGAGCCGCCTCTGCGCGGGTCGGCTCGGGCGCAGGGCGCGGGATGGCGGCGCAGGCGCCCAGCGCGGCGCCGGCGAACAACAGGACGGAAAGGCGAAGTGCGCTCATTCGATCACGTAGCCGTGCGGCCCCTGATAGCTGCGCCCCGATTGCGCCTGGGGATTGGCGTTGTAGGCCTTGATCAAGGACCCCATCAGCACGGTGGACGGGTCGTCGGCGATCTTCAGTCCGTCGACCGGCGTCTGCAGACGGCCAGGGCTCACAGCCTCGACGATGTAAGGGGTCACCAAGATCACCAGCTCGGTCTCGCCGGCCAGATAATCGCGCGAGCGGAACAGCGTGCCGAGCACCGGCAGGGTGGTCATGCCCGGGAGGCTGTCGATGTTCTGCTTGGTCTTCTCCTGCAGCAGACCGGCGATCATCATCGAGCCGCCGGACGGCAGTTCGACGGCGGTCTCGGCGCGACGGACGGTCAGGGCCGGAATGGTGAGCGCCGCGCTCGTTCCGGGCGTGCTGAGGGAAAACGCGCCCTGGCTGGTCAGTTCGGAGACCTCGGTAGAGACCTTCAGGGAGATGCGGCCCGACGACAGCACCACCGGGGTGAAGCCGAGACCGACGCCGAAGGGCTTGAACTCGACGGTGACGCCGCCGTCCTTGTCCTGAGCGACCGGAATCGGGAATTCGCCGCCGGCCAGGAACTTGGCCGACTCGCCGGAGACGGCGCTGAGATTCGGTTCGGCCAGGGTGCGGACCAGGCCGACCCGCTCGAACGCCTTGATCGTCGCCTCGCCCTTGTTCAGGCCGGGGCTGCCGGCGGTGTCCTTGAGGGTGGCGGTGTTCCAGTTCGAAGCCTGAGTCGCATCGCGGACCACGACATCGCACATCTTGCTCGTGTCGAACGTACAGGGGAACTGCATCACCGGCTGCTTGGTGGTGTTGGTCTGCCAGCCGCCGGTGATGCCGCCGAGCAGCGAGCCGTTAACGCCGAAGCCGGCGATGGTGCCGAACTGGTACTGGGTCTCGCCAAGCTGGCCGAGCACGGCGTTGAGGTTGAAGCCCAGCTGCTTGATGACGTTGCGCTGCATCTCGACGATGCGCACTTTGAGCATCACCTGATCCTTGCCGGCGACGCCCAGCATGTTGATCACCTGCTCGGGCTTGGCGACCGCGGCGCGGGCGATCTGCAGGGCCTTGTCGGCGTCGGCCAGGTTCGGCACCTGGCCCGAGAGGATCAGGCTCTCGTTCATCGAATCGACCTGGACGCGGGCGCCGGGAACGATGCGGTTGATGGTCTGGGCGACGGCGGTCGGGTCCTGGTCGACGCGGATGTCGAGCGCCAGGATGCGGCGGCCGGCGGAGTCGAAGAACACCGCGTCGGTGGTGCCGCTCTTCAGGCCGAGGATGAAGATCCGCCGCGGCGAGCGCAGCATAGCGTCGGCGACGCCGGGATTGGTCACCAGCACGTCGCGGACGTCGACCGGCAGTTCGATGATCGCCGACTTGCCGGTCGGCAGGTTCAGCGCTTGGGACGCGGTCCCGCCGGTGAGGTTGACGCGGACCACGGCCGACTGGGCGGCGAGGCCGGCGGCCATCGCCGGGGCGGCGGCCTCGGAGGCCTGGGCGAAGGCCGCGCCCGGCGTCAGGGCGGCGGCGAAGGCGGCGAGCGCGATGAGGGTGCGGCGCAGCGTCATGGATTGGCGACCTCGGTGACCTGCCCGGCGCGGAACACACGCACGCCCTGGGCGGAGGCGCGGCTGGCGACGCCGCGGCCCGGCGCGCCGCCGATATCGGCGTAGGAACGGAGAGCGAGCTGCATCTCGCCCTGGGCTTTGCCGCGGGCGATGACCTCGACGTCCCCAGCAGGAATTTCGAGGGTGGCGACGCCGCCGACGATGGTGCGGGCGTCCTTGGCCGGCTCGATGTTCTGGTCGATGGCCAGGACGCGGACGTTGCGCATCAGCACTTCGGTCAGCATCGTCTTGGAACCGCCGTTGGAATCGGTGCGGCTCTGCAGCACGTCGACCCGATCGCCCGGCAGGATGAAGCCGCCGGCGGCGGTCTCGGCGTTGATCGGCACCGCCATGGCCCGCATGCCCGGCTGCAGCACCACGGCCATGAAGCCGCTCTGACCGGCGCGAACCACCTTGCGGGCCACCACCGGCTCGCCCGCGGCCAGGGCTTCCTTGACGATGGCGCCTTCGAAGGCCTGCATCGGGCCTTGCGGCATGACCATGTCGTTGGCGACGCGAGCCGCCTTCTGGACCGCTTTGTCGGGCATCTTGGCCGGCAGGGCCGGCGCGCCGCCGTCGGTGACGAAGGCGGCGTTGAGCGCATCGGCGGGCCAGGGCTGCCAGCCAAGATCGGCCGGGGTCAGGCGGGTGCCGATCGGCAGTTCGCGCTTGGCGACCAGGACCTGGACGACGGGCTGCGCCGGCGCGGCGGCGGCGACCGCTTCAGGCCGCTTGGGCGTGACCATGCCGCGCACGATGAAGGCCAACCCAATGGCGGCGATCGCGGCGACGACCAGCAAGGCGATACGGGCTGAACCCATGGTCGGTGCTCAAGGCTCCGCGCAAGCGGATGACGGGCGAGTGCGCCGCGGTCCGCGGGCGCACGCGATTCGGTCGACCGGCGTTTTGCCGGCAGGGTCTGTTTGCGCGGCCCATGGTTAACGCGGCCTAAAGCTACGTTTAGAAACCAGGCCAGGCCTGCATCAGCGGCGAGTCCGCGAAGGTCGCCAGGGCTCCGGCCGCGATCGCCACGCCGTATGGCACCGCCTCCTCGGGATCGGCCAGGCGGCCGAACCAGGCCGGGCCGCTGAGCACGTAGGGCCGCAGGATCGGCGAGCGCAGGCTGATCAGGGCGAGCGCGAGGGCGCCGCCGGCCAGGCCGGTCATCACTAGGTAGGAGAGCGCCGCGGGGGCGCCGAGCCAGAGCGCGGCGGCCGCGAACAGCTTGGCGTCGCCGCCGCCGATCCAGCGCAGGGCGAACATGACGATGCCGACCGCCAGCGCCGCACACCCGACCAGCAAATGCGTCCCGATAGCCGCGGGCGCGAGACCGACCAGCAGCGCCGCCGGGAAGAAGGCGACGATCAGCAGGCCGGAGATCCAGTTGGGGATGGTGAAGCTGGTCAGGTCGCGCAGCGCGCCGACGATCACCAGCACCGGGAAGAAGAGCAGCAGCGCGGCCTGGAGGAGCGTGATCATTTCTCAATCGGTCCGGAACTTTTGTTCACCGGCACTGTGCGCCTGCAGCCGTGAATGGATGATTGAAAAGAAAAAGGGCCGCTGCGAGAGCGGCCCTTTTCTTATCGATCCCGGTCCCTTCCCTAGGGAAGCGACTGGGGAAAGGCGTTGGCGACGGTCTGCAGAGCTCCCGTCAGCGCGGTGGTCAACGGCCCGAGGGCGGCGACCAGAACGACGCTGATGAGCGCCGCCATCAGAGCGTACTCGATAGCAGTGGCGCCCGACTTTTGAACGCTGAACCGCTTGAGAAATTTTCTCATCTCGAACCCTCCCGGCAGCCGTGCGCGGAACGCCTTCAGAACGGCCTAACCGCGGCGGCTCTCGCCGCCGCGGTCGCCGGTGAGGCTTACTTGCCTTCCAGAGTCTTCTGGATGCCTTCGAACGAGTTCTTCAGACCCGAGCCCAGGAAGCCCATGGCGGTGACCAGGGCCACGGCGATGAGAGCCGCGATCAGGCCGTATTCGATGGCGGTGGCGCCAGATTCGTCCTTCAGGAAGCGCGAAACGAACTTCGACATGCTCGATCTCCTTTTGTTTAGCGAGCAGATTGTTGAGGCATCAAACCTTTTTGGTCTGCTCGCCCCGAAACGCAGGATGACTTTCGCGCATTTGGCTTAATTGGCAGTAAACAGTCATGTATAAACGCCACTTTACCTATGGTTTACTTGCGTTTACTGTAAATATCGATTAACCAAGAGGCCAGAATCGGGTGTTTTCGGCGTTTCGACATAATGATTCTCGCGCACGCGAGGGGCCGAAAGTTCAGGCTTTATTGACCATTCCAATCGAGTCTCCGCTCGACGCCCTCATGCCGGAAACGCCCATGCGCCGCTCGATCCTGTCCCTGACGCTCGCCCTGACCGCTCTGGCGGGGGCCGCCCAGGCCGCGCCGTCGCTGGTGGTGCCGATCGACCAGAGCACGCCCCTGACCCTGCCACGAGGCGCCCGCGACGTTCTCATCGGCAACCCGGCGATCGCCGACGTGGCGGTGATCGACGCCGGCAAGGCGGTGATCAGCGGCCGCGGCTACGGCGTGACCAACCTGGTGGTCATCGACCAGCTGGGCCGCACGGTGCTGGAGCGCCAGGTGGTGGTCGCCGCCCCGAGCGAAGGCCGGGTATCGGTGATCCGCGGCCCGAAGGTTTCGGAGTACGCCTGCGCCGGCGGCTGCGAACGGGCCGGCGGCGGCGACGGCGATTCAGCTAAGCCTTAAACCTCCAGTTAGCCAGACTTGGCTAGTCTCCAGCGCTCACGCTCCCTGGAGACGCCATGCCGCGCTCTGCAACCCAGCTCCGTACCGTTATCCGGCGGTTCGTGCGTTCGCGCCGCGGCGCCACGGCGGTGGAGTTCGCCCTGATCAGCATGCCGCTGATGATGCTGCTGTTCGGGGTGCTGGAGCTGGCGATGATCCTGCTGGTCTCGGCGACCCTGGACACCGCCACCGACTTCGCGGCCCGCAACATCCGCACCGGCCAGTTCCAGAGCGGGCTGAGCAAGGCTCCGGTCAGCCAGCAGGGCTTCCGCCAGCTGGTCTGCATCAACATGAGCTGGCTGCAGCCCCTGTGCTCGATCGACGCGCCAAAGCCCGGCGAAGCGGACCCCAATCCACTGTTCGTCGAGGCCCGCACCTTCAACACCTTCGCCGACGCCGGCGCCGCGCCGGCGCGCGACCCGGCCACCTTCGATCCTGACGCCACCAACTGGTGCGCCGGCAACCCGGAAGACATCGTGGTGGTCACGACCTACTTCAAATGGCCAATCATCACGCCGCTGATCCGCCCGTTGTTCAAGAACTACGACGGCGGCCGGATGATCAGCTCGACCCGGTTGTTCCGCAACGAGCCGTTCAACCCGGCGCTCCCTCGCCAAGGGAACCAGACCTCATGCTGACGCGAAACGTGCTCCGCGATCGCCGCGGCTCGGCCGCCGTCGAGTTCGCCTTCATCGTGCCGATCGTGCTGGCGCTCTACTTCGGCATGGTCGAGGCGACCCAGGCGCTGCTGGCCAACCGCCGCGCCGGCGCGCTGACCACCGCCGTCGGCGACCTGGTCACACAGCAGGCGCAGGTGAGCACCGCCGACGTCGACAACATCTTCAACGCCAGCCGCTCGATCATGAAGCCGTTCCCGGTCGACGGATTGGCCATGCGGGTGACCAGCATCGAGATCAACGCCAGCGGCACGCCCAGCGCCAAGTGGACCCGGGCCAGCGGCTCCATCGCGGCCACCGACGTCAGCACGGTGGCGGCGGCCATGCGAACGCCGAACACCGGGGTGCTCCGGGCCGAGACCGTCTACACCTACCGCACGCCGTTCCAGAAGATGCTGCCGGGGACCTTCACCTTCCGGCACAAGATGGACCTCAGCCCGCGGGCCGGGGTGCCGATCACCTTCACGCCCTGACCGACGCGGCCAGCGCCGCCACCGCCGACGAAGGCTCCCACGAAAAGCCGTCCAGCGAACGGACCTGACGTACGCCGATCAGGGCGTTGGTCAGGAAAGCCGCGTCGGCGCGGGCCAGTTCGGCGACGCCCGAACGGGTTTCGACCACCGCCAACCCCTGCCCTTGCGCCGCAGCGATCACCCGCGCGCGCATAGTCCCGGCCAGCACCCCGCAGTCGAGCCGCGGCGTGTAGAGCCGCCCGCCCCACAGCCAGAAGACATTGGCCGCGCTGGCGCAGGCCACATCGCCGCGGGTGTTGAGCATCAACGCCTCGTCCGCGCCCGCATCGCGCGCCTGCGCCCTGGCCAGGACGTTGTCGAGATAGGAGAGCGTCTTCAGCCGCGAGGCCGGCGAGAGGTCGTTGCGGCGCACCGTGCTGGTGATCAGGTCGGCCGGCTCCTGCGGGGCCGGGGCCGGCGCGGCGGCGGCGAAGAGGCGGATGGCCGGCGGGTCGGGACGGTCGAGGCCGCGCCCGCCGGAGCCGGCGGTGAGGGTCAGGCGGACGGCCGCGCGGGGCGCGTCCAGCCCGGCCAGCGCTTCGGCCATGGCCCGACCGGCGGCGGCGCGGTCGAGCGGCGGCAGGCCGAGGCTCGCGCAGCCGGCGGCCATGCGGTCAAGGTGTGGACCCGGCGCGGCCGGGATCCCGCCCACCGCCAGCAGGGTTTCGAACAAGCCGTCGCCGAGCAGCAGGCCGCGGTCGTCAAGGGGGATCATGGGCAGGCCTCCTCGGTGAGGGCTTTGGCCAGGGCGGCGATCTTGGCCTCGGTCTCGAGCCGCTCGGCCCGCGGATCGCTGCCCTCGACGACGCCGGCGCCGGCGCGCGCCTCGACCCGCCAGCCATCGGGGGTTTCGACGCAGGCGGCGGTGCGGATCAGCACGCTCGAATCGAAGCCCCCATCGGCGCCCGCCCAGAACAGAGAGCCGCAATAGGGACCGCGTGGAGTTTCCAGTTCCGCGATCACCTTCATCGCCTGGACCTTGGGCGCGCCGGTGATCGAGCCCGGCGGGAAGGCGGCGGACAGCAGATCGAGGGCGTCGCGGCCGGGGCTGAGCCGCCCGGTGACGGTGGAGACGAGGTGGTGGACGTTGGCGAAACTCTCCAGCGCCCAGAGGCTGGGGACCTTGACGCTGCCGGGCGCGCAGACGCGGGCCAGGTCGTTGCGCATCAGGTCGACGATCATCAGGTTCTCGGCCCGGTCCTTGTCGCTGGCCAGCAGTTCGGCGGCGAGGGCGGCGTCGGCGGAAGGCTCTGCGCCGCGTGGGCGGGTGCCTTTGATCGGCTTGGTTTCAGCTCGGCCGTCGCGAACCTGCAGGAAACGCTCGGGAGAATTGGAGACCAGGGCCAGGCCCGGCAGCCGGAGATAGGCGGCGAACGGCGCGGCGCTCTCTTCGAGCAGGCGGGCGAACAGGTCGAAGGGCCGGGCGCCGGCCGTCAGCGTCCCGGTCCAGGCGCGGGCGATGTTGGCCTGGAAAATCTCGCCAGCGCGGATGCGGGCGACGACCTGGGCGACGGCGGCTTCGTAGGCGGCTGGGTCGCCCGCCTCCAGCGGGCCGGCCAGGGCGCCGGCATGGGGCGCGAGCGGCGCGGCGTCCATCCAGGCGAGCGCGTCGCCGGCGCGGGAAAGCGCTGTCTTGGCGTCGTCGGCGCGGCCGACCGCAAAGACCGCGCGCGACTGGTGGTCGAAGGCCAGCAGCGCCTCGTAGCGGGCGGCGGCGAGGTCGGGCCAGGCGTCATGGCGAGGCAGGCCGAGCGGCTCGACGTGGTCGCCGAGCTCGTAGGCGGCGAGCCCGACGACGCCGCCCTGGAACGGCGGGCCCTCGGCGGCGGGGGCCGGCGGACCGAGCAACTCGCGCAGGGCCGTGAAGGGATCGCCGGCGCCCCGATGAACCAGCGTCGCGGCCGGGGCGCGCGCGACGTAGGACCAGCGCGCGCCGGCCCCGCCGGTGACGAGGCCCAGCGCCCAGGCCTCGTCGGCGAAGGCGCTCAGCACCTCGGCCGGTTCGCGCCAGGGCGAGGGGAGCTGGGCGACGCAGGTCATGGCGCGGGCCTTAGCGCCGCGCGAGCGGCAGGGAAAGTCAGATGCGGCGGCCGCCTCCGCGCACGAACAGCAGGCCGACGAAGCCGATGGCGAGCAGGATGGTGACCATGGCGAAGCCGCCCTGCTGGCTGTGGGTCGCCTTGGTGCCCCAGTTGACCATCATCGGGCCAAGCCAGCCGGTGGCGACTCCCGACAGGGCGTAGACCCCGAAGAAGGCCCCGGTCTGATCGGGCGGGGTGATCCGCGTCAGCATGGTGCGGCTGGAGGCGTACTGGGCGGTGATGAACACTGCGTTGGAGAAGCCGATCAGGATGAAGATCCACTCCGGCAGGGTGCGGAACACCGGCCCGTCCCACATCGGGGCATGGGCGGCGGCGTCGAAGGCCCAGAAGTAGAGGATCTTGTCGGGCGCCATGCCGAGCATGGCGATGATGCCCAGCAGCGACATGAAGATCTCGACCCGCACCGCGCCCTTGGGCCCGAGGCCGGCGTCGAGCCAGCGGCCGACGAAGCCGCCGAACACCGCCAGGATCGACAGCACGATGCCGTACATCAGCATCTCCAGCGCCCCCCACTTCATCACCCCGATGGCGTAAAGCCCGGCGTAGATGAGGATGGCGTTCATGCCGTCGACGTAGAACATCCGGCTGACCAGATAGATCGCCGCGTCCTTGTAGCGGCGGACGGTGGCGACCATCCGCACCAGTTGGACCGCGCCGTTCCGGAAGGCGGTCAGCATCGGGACGCCGGTCTTCGGCGCGTCGGGCGTGAACAGGAACAGCGGCAGGGCGCCGAACGCGAAGATGGCGGCGGCCATCAGCGCCACCACCCGTTCCGGCTCGTGGCTGGCGGGGTCGAGACCGAACAGCGGCGCCTGGGGCACCCAGGCCCAGTCGACCTTGCCCGGCAGGGCGAAGGCCCAGGCGGTGAAGGCCAGCGCCACCACCGAGGTGAAGTTGCCGAGCGCCAGGGCCAGGCCCGAGGCCTTGTGGGCGCCGTTGAGGCCGGCGGCGCGCACCAGCAGCGAATTGTGCAGCACCTCGCTGAACGCGAAGAGCAGGCCGATGGCCGTGGTCAGCAGCATGACCATGGTGACGGTCAGGCCGCTCTGGTCCGGCCTGGCCCACCAGAGCGCGATCATCATCGGGACCATGAGGCCGACGATCAGGGCCAGCCAGCCCTTGCGGGGACCGAGCTGGTCGATCGAGGCGCCGAGCAGCGGCGCGGTCAGCATCACCGCCCAGCCGGCGTACTGGCTCCATTGCGAGATCACCTCCTGGCCGCGCACAGGATCGCCGACCATCACGCCCGCGACATAGGGCATGAAGATGTAGATGGTGATCAGGATGACGTAGGGGTTGCGGGCCCCTTCGAACAGCGACCAGGCGACCCCGCCGCGGTTCAGGCGGCCGTCGCCCATGACTTCGGCGTCGATCGGCAGATCGGCGACCGCGCCGGACCCGCTGGCTTCAACTGTGCTCAAGGCCGTCTCCCGGTCGCCCGCTCATGGCGGCGGACTTGGCCGGCACGTTACGCCTCGCCGGGGGCTTGGGAATCGAAAAAGCGGCATGGCGCACAGATAACGCCGTTGCCCGATCAGCGCGGCGGCGGCATAGTCCGCGACGTCGACAACGGCCCACGCAACGGGCCGGCGCAGGGAGAGTGAAATGAGAACGTTCGTGTCCAGCCAGAAAGGAAATTCCTCGCAACAGGACATGACGGTTCATGCAATCACGAACCCCGAGGGCGCACGCAGACGCGCGGCATAACCCCCTCGCCTTCCGGCCGAGCGCCGGACTTTCGGCCCAGGCCCGCGCCCGGGCGCTGAAATTCGTTTCCTACTATCGGCCGCACATTCCGCTGCTTGTGGCGGATCTTGCCTGCGCAGTGATCGTCTCGGCGACGGCGCTGTTCCTGCCGCTGTGCGCCAACTACGTCGCCCGCCAGCTTGGCGCGGCCGGCGACGCGCCGCTGGCGCTGAACCAGATCTACGCGGTCGGCGGGCTCATGCTGGGCCTGCTGGCGGTGCAGGTGCTGGCGACGCTGTTCGTCGACTACCAGGGCCATGTGATGGGCGCGAAGATGGAGAGCGCGCTCCGCAAGGAGCTGTTCGAACACTGCCAGACCCTGCCCTTCCGCTTCTACGACCAGACGCGGGTCGGGCAGCTGATGAGCCGGATCACCAACGACCTGTTCATGCTGGGCGAGCTCTATCATCACGGTCCCGAAGACCTGGCGATCGCGGTGCTGAAGTTCGCCGGGGCGATCGCGATCCTGGCCTATCTCGACCTGCCGCTGACCTTGATGATCGTGGCGATCATCCCGTTCGCGGTGATGTACGCCCTGCACTTCAGCGGGCGGATGAACGTCGCCCTGACCCAGTCAAAACGGCAAGTCGGGGCGATCAACGAACGGGTCGAGGACGCGCTGGCCGGCATCCGGGTGGTGAAGTCGTTCGTGGGCGAGGCGGTGGAGAACCGGCGCTTCGAGGCGGAGAACCAGAAGTTCCTCGACACCCGGCGGGCCGGCTACAAGAGCGAGGCCTACTTCTCTGTCGGGACCACCACCTTCGCCCAGCTGATCACGGTGGTGGTCATCGTGGTGGGGGCGATCCGGGTGCAGCAGGCCCAGCTCAGCATCGCCGATATGCTGACCTTCCTGCTCTGCGTGGCGGTGCTGATCGACCCGGTGCAGCGGCTGGCGAACTTCGTGCGGCTCTGGCAGCAGGGCTAC
The DNA here is from genome assembly GCF_014196295.1 of Phenylobacterium haematophilum. Classification (GTDB taxonomy): domain Bacteria; phylum Pseudomonadota; class Alphaproteobacteria; order Caulobacterales; family Caulobacteraceae; genus Phenylobacterium; species Phenylobacterium haematophilum. Next base: position 109,726 of record NZ_JACIDK010000007.1, on the reverse strand, counting down.
ACGGGCTTCACCCGGATGATGGAGATCCTGGAGACCACGCCGGAGGTCGCCGACCGGCCCGGCGCGATCGTGCTGGATAGGCCGCGCGGGGCCATCGCGTTCCGGGATGTCAGCTTCCGCTACGAGGAGGACGGCCAGCACGTGCTGCGCAACGTCACGCTCGATGTGCGGCCGGGGGAGTTCGTCGCGCTGGTCGGGACCTCGGGGGTCGGCAAGACGACGCTGTGCTCGTTGATCCCGCGGTTCTACGAGCCCAGCGCCGGGGCGGTCGAGGTGGACGGGATCGACGTGCGCGACCTGACGCTGAGCTCGCTCCGCCGCAACGTCGCCGTGGTGCAGCAGGACGTCAACTTGTTCGCCGGCAGCGTGGCCGAGAACCTGCGATACGGGCGGCCGGACGCCAGCGACGAGGAGATTGTCGAAGCCGCCCGGCGGGCCAACGCCCACGACTTCATCAGCGCGCTGCCGAACGGTTACGACACCTACATCGGCCAGCGCGGGGTGAAGCTGTCAGGCGGGCAGAAGCAGCGGCTGACCATCGCCCGCGCGTTTCTGAAGGACGCCCCGATCCTGATCTTCGACGAGGCGACCAGCGCGCTCGACAATGAAAGCGAAAGGGCCGTGCAGCAGGCGCTGGGCGAGCTGGCCAGGAACCGCACGACCCTGGTCATCGCCCACCGGCTGTCGACGGTGCGGAACGCCGACCGCATCCTGGTGCTGACCGACCAGGGGGTGGCTGAGCAGGGCAGCCACGACCAGCTGATCGCCGCCGGAGGCGCCTATGAGGGGCTCTACCGGATGCAGGCGAGCATCTAGGGCTCAAATCGTCATCCCCGGTCGCGCGAGCGTACCGGGGATCCACAGTCGCAAGTCCGTCCTGAGAGGCGCGCGGCTATGGATGGCCGGGACCTGACGGCCCGGCCATGACGAGCGGGTTGGATCAGGCCAGCTTGGCTTCCGCGGCGGCGAGGCCGGCCGGGCCGTCGGCCTTGAAACCCTGGGCGGCGAGGGCTTCGGAGAGCGCGTTCAGGCACAGGCGGACGTGCCACGGGGTCGCCGAAGCGCCCATCAGGCCGATGCGCCAGACCTTGCCCTTCAGCGGGCCGAGGCCGGCGCCGATTTCCAGGTCCCACTTGTCGAGCACGTAGGCGCGCACGGCGGCCTCGTCGACGCCGTCCGGGACGATCACCGCGTTGAGCTGCGGCAGGCGGTCCTTTTCTGCAACCAGGAACTTCAGGCCCATCGCTTCGATACCGGCGGCGAGCGCTTCGTGGGTGCGGGCGTGGCGGACGAGAACGGCCTGCTGGCCTTCCTCGAACAGCGCGACGAGGCTTTCGTGCAGGCCGTAGAGCGCGTTGATCGGCGCGGTGTGGTGATAGGTGCGCCCGCCGTCGCCGCCCCAGTAGCTCATCAGCAGATTGAAGTCGCAGAGCCAGTTGCGGACCTTGGTCTTGCGGCCGGCGATGGCTTCCTGCGCGCGCTTGGAGAGCGCGATGGGCGAGAGGCCCGGAGGGGCCGATAGGCACTTCTGGGTGCCCGAATAGACCGCGTCGGCGTCCCAGGCGGCGACGTCGACGGTGATCCCGCCGAGCGAGGTCACGCAGTCGACGATGGAGAGCGCGCCGTACTTGCGGGCCAGGCCGCAGAGCGTGGCGGCGTCCGAACGCGCGCCGGTCGAGGTTTCGGCGTGAACAAAGGCGAAGACCTTGGTCGGGGCGGCCTTGAGGGCTTCCTCGACCGCGGCCGGATCGACCGGCTTGCCCCACTCGAACTCGACCTTCACGACCTCGGCGCCGGCGCGGTCGGCCATGTCGGCCATGCGGCCGCCGAAGGCGCCGTTGATGGCGATGACGGCGCGGTCGCCCGGCTCCAGCAGGTTCATGATCGCCGCTTCCATGCCGGCGGTGCCGGGCGCGGGCAGCGGGACGCAGGCGTGGTCGGGGGCGTTGAACAGCCGGGCCAGCGCGCCCTTGATCTCTTCCATCAGTTCCTGGAACTGCGGGTCCAGGTGACCGATGGTTGGACGGGCCAGGGCCGACAGTACGCGGGGGCTGACGTCGGAGGGGCCGGGCCCCATCAGGATGCGCCGCGGCGGCTGGAAGCTCTGCATGACTGGTCCCCGTCTTTGTTGGTTGCGGGGACGCTTAGGGGATCGGACGGCCGATGTCAGCCCGGGGATGACACCATGCGTCTGGACTAGCGCAGGATGCGGGCGGCGATGGCGTCGCGCAGGGCCGCGTCGACGCCGAGGACTTCGGCCAGGTAGTTGTCGACCGAGCCGTGACGCTCGGTCATCACCGCGAAGGCTTCGGCGAGGAACGCCTCGTGGACGCTGACCGCCTGACGCAGGCCGGCGTCGTCGACGGTGACGCCGGTCAGGTCGCGGATCCAGGGACCGAGGAACTCGACACGCTTGTCGATGGCGGCCGCGTCGTTGGTGGCCAGATAGTCGGCCATGGTGTCGTCGCGATGCACCCCGGCGATGTGGTGGGTCAGGGCGCAGATCATGCCGGTGCGGTCCTTGCCCGCCGCGCAGTGCACGACGACCGCGCCCTCGGTCTCGGCCAGGGTCCGGAAGTAGCGGCTGAACAGGTCCACCATCCGCTCGGCGTGCGGCGCGGCGCGATAGAAGTCGAGGCTGTCCTGGAAGAACCAGTCGGCGTTGACGCTGGAGGCGGCCTTCAGGGCGTCGGCCCAGTCGTGCTCGGGTCCGTCGATGTCGTTCTCGATCACTGCGCCGGCGAAGCCTTCCCAGCGGCGGGACGGCTCACGCTCGCGCTCGCGACGGCGGCGCAGGTCGACGATCACCCCGACCCCGAGGTCGCGCAGGGCGGCGAGGTCGCCGTCGGTGGCGTAGGCGTGGTTGGCCGAGCGGAACAGGCGCCCCGCCTTCAGGCCGCGGCCGCAGGCCGTGCCGTAGCCGCCGAAGTCGCGGAAGTTGTCGATGGCTTCGAACTTGATCGTCGTCATGGCCGCGGATTTAGCGCTTCCAGGTGACGATTTCGAGAGGGCGCGGCGCCTCAGGCCCAGCCGAGCAGCGCCAGCAGGCCGAGCGCCAGGACGCCGAGCAGCAGCAGCGACAGACTGGCCGCGGCGATGACCCGCGGCCCGGCCCGCAGCAGCGCGCGGACGTCGGTCCCGAGGCCGAGCGCGGCCATGGCGGCGACGGTCAGCCAGATGGAGACCTGGCCGGCGGCGTGGATCGCGGCCGGCGGAGCGAGACCGGCGGCTCGCAGCGCGGCGAGCCCCAGGAAGGCGACCACGAACCAGGGGACCAGGCGGCGCAGGTCGGCGCGCTCGCCGCCGCGCGACAATAGGCCGAGCGCCAGGCACACCGGGCCGAGGGTCACCACCCGGGTCAGCTTGACCAGCGCCCCGACCTGCACGGCCGCGGCCCCGGCCGGCGCTGCGGCGGCCAGCACCTGGGGTACGGCGTAGACGGTGAGGCCGGCGAAGGCGCCGGCCGCCAGCGGCGAGAGCCCGAGCAGCGCCGCCAGCGCCGGCGCAGCCAGGACCACCCCGACCCCGAGCACGGCGGTGAAGGCGATGGCGGAGGCGACGTCGTCCGGCTCGGCGCCGATCACCGGGGCGACGGCGGCGATGGCCGAGTTGCCGCAAATCGAGTTCCCGGCGGAGATCAGCACCGCCATGCGGCGCGGCAGGCCGAAGGTCCGGGCGATGGCGTAGCCGCCGGCCACGGAAAGCGCCACGACCAGGGCGATACCGGCCAACATTGCGGGACCGACGGCGGCGAGGCTGGCGGCGCTGACGCCGAGGCCGAGCAGGGCGACGGCGAGTTCGAGCAGGGTTCGGGCGCTGAACTCGACGCCGCCGGTCCACAGCGGCCCCGGGGCCCAGACGGTGCGAACCGCGGCGCCGAGCAGGATGGCGAGGACCAGCGCCTCGAGCCAGGCGCGGCCGGTCAACTGCACCTCAAGGCCCTGCAGGCCGACGGCGGCGAGGCCGAGCAGCGCGCAGAGGAGGACGCCTGGGAGACGGGCGCGGAGGATGGCGGCGATCGACATGCCGTCTTGTCCGCCCAACCATTCAATCGATCCAACGCATTGTTATTGCCATTTCAATCGCCAAATCCGATCATTCGGCATGACATTGGAGCAGCTTCGGATCTTCGTGGCGGTAGCCGAGCGCCAGCACATGACGCGAGCGGCGCAGGCGCTGAACATCACCCAGTCGGCAGCCTCTGCTGCGATCGCGGCGATGGAGGCGCGGCACGACACCCGGCTGTTCGACCGGGTCGGACGCGGGCTGGCGCTCAGCGAGGCGGGCCGCGCCTTCCTGCCCGAGGCCCGGGCGGTGCTGGCCCGCGCCGCCGACGCCGGGCGGCTGCTGGACGACCTGGCCGGCCTGAGGCGCGGGCGCATCGACATCTTCGCCAGCCAGACGGTCGGGGCGTACTGGCTGCCGCCGCGGTTGGCGGCGTTCGGGCGCGACCACCCCGGCATCGAGCTGCACCTGGCGATCGGCAACACCGCCCAGGTCACCGAGGCGGTGCTGAGCGGAGCGGTCGAGCTGGGCTTCGTCGAGGGCGCCGTCGAGGCGCCGCTGCTGGAGCGGCGGCAGGTCGGGGCCGACCGGCTGGCGATGGTGGCGACGCCCGATCACCCGCTGGCGCACGCCAAGACCTTCGACGTCGCGCAGCTGACCGAACATCGCTGGGCGCGACGCGAAGCCGGATCTGGAACGCGCTCGGAGTTCGAGCAGGCGCTGCGCGGGCTGGGGGTCGATCCGGACGCCCTGCCCTGCGCCCTGGTGCTGGCCTCGAACGAGGCGATCGTGGCGGCGGTGGCGCAGGGGGGCCTGCTGGCGGCGGTGTCGGAGCTGGCGGCGCAGCCGCTGATCGTCAGCGGCGCGCTGGCCGCCATTGGGCCGGAGCTGCCGCCGCGACCGTTCGATCTGGTCCGTCACCCCGACCGCAGGCCGAGCCGCGCGGCCGCGGCGCTGTTGCAGACGCTTTAAGCGCCGAGGCGCTCGATCTCTTCCTCGATCACCCGGGCGACGACGTCGGACTGCTGCCGCAGGGAAAGCCCCTCGCCGAGCATGCGGGCATAGACGCCGCGGCCGGCCTGGAAGGCGGTGAGGCTGGACGACAGCAGGATGGCGCGGACCTTGGATTCGGTGTTGGTCCGCGGCTGGCCGAGGGCGCGCGCGATCAGCGCGGCCGAGAGCTCCATCCCCGGCGCCCAGAGGCGCGAGTAGAGCAGTTCGTGCGCCGGTCCCGGCACCGCGATCTCGCGGTGGATGAACAGGGCCCAGCTGCTGCTGTCCTCGTCGGCCAGCATGAAGTCGATCAGTCTGCGGTAGAATCCGTTCAGCGCGGCGCGAGCGTCCTGCGGCGTCATCGGCGCCTGCATCGCCGCCAGGGCCTGGCGGCCGACCTCGCCGAGGGCGGCCTCATAGCGCAGGGCGATCTCCTCGGCGCAGGCCATGTAGAGCCCGTTCTTGTCGCCGAAATAGTAGTTCAAAGTCGGCAGGCTGGCCTCGGCGTCCTCGACGATCTGGCGGGTGGTGACCGCCGCGAAGCCGTGCTGGCCGAACAGCTTGGCGGCGACGTCGAGCATGCGGGCGCGGGTCTCGTCGCCCTTGCGGTAGCCGGCGGGTCGCGGGTCTGGTCTGGCCGAAGTCATCGTCCATTCTCCCCCAGAAGCGGCGCGCCTCAAAATGGGGTGAATGCCTGCCGCACGTCAGACAAAAAGCTATAGTCCGATAGATTTTCGTGAAACGCTGATTTCGCTGACAGATGCATGTCGCGACGGGAGAACCCGTTCGGAGAAACTCCCGCCCTCAGGCGGACGCCTCGGCCGCAATCACATAATCATGGCCGTGGGCGAGCCCGCCGTGCCGCAGGCATAGATCGAGGCTGCTCCCCCGCATTGTCTCGATCATCAGCCCCATGGCTGCGGCTAGGGCGGAGTCGGGCAGCTTGACGAGGCGACGCTTCGCCATGTCGAGCTGCCCGTTCACCCAGGTTTCCCGGTAGCGATTGGCGAACCGGCGCGCCGACAGCACACGGTAGCCGGACGCCTGGAGGGCGTTGACCACCCACTCGGCCGGATACTCGCGGTAAGGCGTTTCCCCAGAGAGGAGCAGTACGGCGTCGCGCAGCCGGCCGATGTCGCGGACGGCGCGGGCGGCCGGGGTTTCGGCTTCGCCGACGACGTAGGGATCGAGCCCGACGACATAGATCCGCCGCTTCACCAGCGGCCGCAGCCGCGCGAACAGCTGCGACTGGAAGTAGGGCGAGAAGCCCTCGATCGCGCCGACCAGGTAGTCGGCCAGCACGGTGTCGAACCCCTCTCCCGCCAGCATGTCCGGGTCGGTCCAGTTGCCGACGATCAGCCGGTCCTGCGAGCGGAAACGGCCGCCGGCCCGGTCCTGGACCTGGGCGGCATGGCCGGGCGAGCCGGTGACCGCGCACCAGCGCTCGGTCGGCAATGCGGTCGACCACAGCGCGGAGTTCACACCGGTCCCCGCGTCGAGGAACGCGCCCCAGGGAGCCTCGCCCTGCAGCTGCTCGATATGGCGGAAAAGCGCGGAGGTCTTGAGGGGCGGGCCTGAGAGCATCTTGATGAGTGTTACGTTATAACATAATGAGCGACCCTTCAGTCATGAGCCGGGGTCCCGTAAAATGCAACTTCGAACCGTCCTCCTCGCCGCCGCAAGCCTGTCGGCGGTGAGCGCCACAGCGGCCTGGGCCGACCAGTCCGGCCCCGGAACCGAGATCGGAGAGATCGTCGTCACCGGCGACCCGTTAGGCCGCTCCGACAAGGACGTGATCTCCAGCGTGGCGGTGGTGCGCGGCCAGGACCTGGCCCATCGCCGCCAGTCGACGCTGGGCGAGACCCTGACCGGCCTGCCGGGCGTGAACTCCGACACCTTCGGCGGCGGAGCCAGCCGGCCGGTGATCCGCGGCCAGACCGCGCCGCGGGTGAAGGTGCTGACCGACGGCTCGGCGCTGATGGACGCTTCGGAGGTGTCGCCGGACCACGCCGTGTCGGGCGAGCCGCTGCTGCTGGACGGCATCGAGATCCTGCGCGGCCCGAGCGCCCTGCTCTATGGCGGCGGGGCGATCGGCGGAGCGGTCAACCTGATCGACAAGAAGATTCCCACCGCGATCCCTGACAAAGGGTTCGAGGGCGTCGCCGAGGTGCGGCTCGGCTCGGCCGACAACGAGCGCGCGGGCGTGGTCGGGGTGACCGGCGGGACCGGAAACGTCGCGATCCGCCTGGAGGCGGCGGGCCGCCGGGCCGACGACTACGAGGTTCCGGAGTGGCCGGAGGACACCCTGGACGGTTCGTTCAACCGCAGCCGCACGGCGACGCTGGGCCTCTCGTGGGTCGGCAGCCGGGGCTATCTGGGCGCGGCCTATACCGACCAGCGCAGCACCTACGGCCTGCCCGGACACAGCCACGAGTACGAGGATTGCCACCCGCATGGCTCGAGCCTGCACTGCGGCGGCCACGACCATGACCACGAGCACGAACATGGCGAGGGCGACGAGCACGGCGCGCCGATCGTCGAGCTGAAGAGCAAGCGGGTCGACGTGCGCGGCGAGCTGCGCGACCCGATCGCCGGCGTCGAGCGCATCCGCCTGCGCGGCGGCTACACCGACTACGCTCACGACGAGATCGACGACGGCGTGGTGGCGACCACCTTCACCAACAAGGGCTATGACGCGCGGATCGAAGCGCAGCACGCGCAGATAGGCGCCCTGCGCGGGGTGATCGGTGTGCAGACCGCCCGCAGCGACTTCGCCGCGGTCGGGGCCGAGTCGTTCATCCCCAAGAGCCGCACCATCAACTCGGCGATCTTCCTGCTTGAGGAGCTGGAGCTCGGCGCCTGGCGGTTCGAAGGCGCGCTGCGCCAGGAGTGGCAGGACGCCCGCGCCCAGGGTCGCGTCGACACCGACCACAGCCCGTTCTCGGCCTCGGCGGCGGCGACCTGGCGGTTTGCGTCCGACTATGCGCTCAGCCTGTCGGTGGCCCGCTCGCAGCGCGCGCCGAGCGCCCAGGAGCTCTATGCCCGCGGCGTCCACCTGGCGACCAACACCTACGAGATCGGGACCGCGACGCTGGACGTCGAGACCGCCAGCTCGGTGGAACTGGGCCTGAAGAAGACCGGCGGGGCGACGACCTTCTCGGCCAGCGCCTATCGCTACGCCTATGACGGCTACATCTTCGCCCGCACCCTCGACCAGTTCGAGGACTTCCGGCTGATCCGCTACAGCCAGGCCGACGCGACCTTCACCGGTGTTGAGGGCGAGGTCCGCCACGCCTTGGCGCCGGGGCTGTCGGCGGCGGTGTTCGGCGACTATGTGCGCGCCGAGTTCGACGACGACGGCGGCGACCTGCCGCGCATTCCGGCCGGGCGGCTGGGCGTGCGGGGCGACTTCGCCCGGGGCGACTGGTCGGGGAACCTGGAATACGTGCGGGTCTTCGAGCAGGACCGCATCGCGCAGTTCGAGACCAAGACCCCCGGCTACGACATGGTCAACGGCACGGTGGCCTACGACTTCGCGGCCGGCGGCTTCGCCAGCCAGGCGTTCGTGCGCGGCACCAACCTGCTGGACGAGCACGCGCTGAACCACGCCTCGTTCATCACCGACGTCGCGCCGCTGCGCGGCCGCAGCTTCGCGGTCGGCCTGCGGACGAGGTTCTAGGAGTTGGTCCCACTCAGGTCGTCATGGCCGGGCCGATAGGCCCTGGCCATTCATAGACAAAGAGCCTGACCAGGACGCGCATGGGCGTATGGATCCCCGGCACGCATGCGCGGCCGGGGATGACGATGCTGGTGGTGGTGCGTCCTTACCTAAACGGCGGCTCGTCGAAGCTGCGCAGCTTGCGCGAGTGGACGCGCGAGCCCTCGTCGCGCAGCAGGTCCATGGTGGCGATGCCGATCTGCAGATGCTGGCCGATGGCGCGTTCGTAGAAGGCGTTGGCCTGGCCCGGCAGCTTGATCTCGCCGTGCAGCGGCTTGTCCGACACGCAGAGCAGCGTCCCGTAAGGCACCCGGAAGCGATAGCCCTGGGCCGCGATGGTGGCGCTTTCCATGTCGATGGCCACCGCCCGCGATTGATTGAACCGCAGCGACGAGGACGAGAAGCGGAGCTCCCAGTTGCGGTCGTCGGTGGTCACCACCGTGCCCGTGCGCAGGCGGCGCTTGAGCATCTCGCCGCTCTCGCCGGTGACGTTCTCGGCGGCGCGGTTCATGGCCACCTGGATCTCGGCGATCGGCGGGATCGGTATCTCCGGCGGCAGCACGTCGTCGAGCACATGATCGTCGCGCAGGTAGGCGTGGGCCAGGACGTAGTCGCCGATGGTCTGCGAGCCGCGCAGCCCGCCGCAGTGGCCGATCATCAGCCAGGCCTGGGGCCGCAGCACCGCCAGGTGATCGGTGATGGTCTTGGCGTTGGACGGGCCGACGCCGATGTTGACCAGGGTCAGGCCGCGCTTGCCCTTGGCCATCAGGTGATAGGCCGGCATCTGGTGGCGGCGCCAGGCCCCGTCGGCGACCACCTGCTCGGGGTTCTGCGTCTCGGCGGTGACCAGCACGCGGCCGGCGGCGCTGAGCGCGTCGTAATGGCCCTCGCGGATCTGCTGGCAGCCCCAGCGCACGAACTCATCGACGTAGCGATGGTAGTTGGTGAACAGGATGTAGGGCTGCACGTGTTCGGCCGGGGTGCCGGTGTAGTGCGCCAGCCGGGCCAGCGAGAAGTCGGTGCGCAGGCCGTCGAACAGCGCCAGCGGCCGGGTCGGCTCCAGGCTGGCGTCCCAGAAGCCGTCGGCGATCTCGTCGCCGATGTGGGCGAGCTCCGTGGTCGGAAAATGGCGGGCGATCTGGGCCGAGCCGATGTCGGCCATGGCCAGATCGACGGCGCCGTCCAGCACGTAGGGGAACGGCATCTCCTGGCGCGAGCGCCCGACCTCGATGACGACGTCGAAGTCGGCCATCAGCAGGCTGATCTGCTCGGTCAAATAGTCGCGGAACAGGTCCGGTCGCGTAACTGTGACCGAGTACTCACCCGGCTGGGAGAGACGGGCGTAGGCGCGGGACAGACGCGGGTAGCTGTGACCCGGAGGCCAGGTCAGCCGCAGTTCCGGATAGGCGAAAATTCCTTCGGCGCGGGCGGCTGCGCTGGGCGGAGAACCGCCGGCCAGGAAGGTCTTCAAGGCGCTCCGCAGAGCTTCGACGGTCGTCTGATATTCGGTATTGAGCCGCTCGACGATGGCGGCTGCTTTCTCGTCGTTGAACATGGGTCAGTTTAGCCTGCTCTTGTGCAGGTTGCGAGACGTCTCTTTCACGCTTCTGCAAAGCTATGGACGAAAGCCCCCATTGTCGGCCACAAGGCCTGCTCTAGTGACGTTGGGGGACCCGCCATGAACAGACTTTTCACCGCCTTCATTGTTGGGGCGATGGTGCTCGGGGTCCTCGTCGGCTGGGGCGTGAACCAGGGGCTGAGCCCCGAACAGGCCAAGTCCGTCGCCGACAACCTGACCATCATCACCGACGTCTTCCTGCGGCTGATCAAGATGATTATCGCCCCGCTGGTCTTCTCGACCCTGGTCGCCGGCATCGCCCACATGGAAGACGCCGCCTCCATCGGCCGGGTCGGCGTCAAGACCATGGCCTGGTTCATCACCGCCTCGATCGTCTCGCTGACCATCGGCCTTTTGATGGTGCACCTGATCCAGCCGGGCGTCGGCATGGGCCTGGTCGACAGCGCCGGTCACGCCGCCGGCGCGGTGGACGCCAGCAAGCTGACCCTCAAGGAATTCGTCACCCACCTGGTGCCGAAGTCGATCGTCGAGGCGATGGCCAACAACGAGATCCTGCAGATCGTGGTGTTCTCGGTGTTCGTCGGCACCGCCGTTGCGGCCCTGGACGACAAGGCCCCGGCCGTCACCGCCCTGGTCGACCAGATCGCCAACATCATGCTGAAGGTCACCGGCTACGTCATGAAGACCGCGCCGCTGGCGATCTTCGCGGCGCTCGCGGCGACCATCTCGACCCAAGGCCTGGGCGTGCTGGTCGACTACGCCAAGTTCGTGCTGGGCTTCTACGCCTCGCTCGGCGTGCTGTGGGGCCTGTTGAGTCTGGCGGCCATCCTGATCGTCGGCAAGCGCGCGCTGCAGCTGCTGGGCGCGATCCGGCAGCCGGCGCTGCTGGCCTTCGCCACCGCCTCGTCGGAAGCGGCCTATCCGCGGACGCTGGAGGAGCTGCAGAAGTTCGGCCTGTCGCGCCGGATCTCCAGCTTCGTGCTGCCGCTCGGCTACTCGTTCAACCTCGACGGCTCGATGATGTACTGCACCTTCGCGGTGCTGTTCATCGCCCAGGCCTACGGCATCGAACTGACGATCGGCCAGCAGATCACCATGCTGCTGCTGCTGATGGTGACGTCGAAGGGCATGGCCGGCGTGCCGCGCGCCTCGCTGGTGGTGATCGCCGCCACCCTCACCTACTTCGACCTGCCGGAAGCCGGCCTGCTGCTGATCCTCGGCGTCGATCACCTGCTCGACATGGGCCGCAGCGCCACCAACGTGGTCGGCAATTCGGTGGCCGCGGCGGTGGTCGCCAAGTGGGAGAACCAGATCGAGGAGCCCGGCGGGAGCGAGACCGCCCGCGCCTGAAGTCCCCCGACGGGCGCTCGTTTCGGGCGCCCGTTAACGGACGATTCCGGGATTGCCGCATATTACGCGTAACCCTGATTTTTCAGAGGACGCGGAAGGGGGCGGCATGAAGGGCATCGTCTTGACGGAGTTCCTGGGATCCAAGACGGATTCCACGGGCCCGGCCGGACGGCGTCCGGGGGCCTGATCGGCCGTGAGCCTCTTTGGTCAACCCACCGCACCCGCGGCGCGCGACGCCGAGGCGCTGCTGATCGAGGCGCGGCAGGAGCTGCGCCAGGTCTCGGCGAGCCTGGCCGCGCGCATCGAGGAGCTGGAGACCGAGCGCGCCCTGACCATGCACCTGGCGCGGACCGACAGCCTGACGGGGCTGTTGAACCGCGGGGCCTTCACCGCCGCCCTGATCGGACGGCTTGAGGACGCCCAGCGCAGCGGCGCGCGCGTGGCGCTGTTCGTCATCGACCTCGACCGCTTCAAAAACCTCAACGACAGCCTCGGCCATGACGCCGGCGACCAGCTGCTGGTCGAGATCGGCCGCCGGCTGAAGGCCGACGCGCGCGAGGGCGACGTCGTCTCGCGCCTGGGCGGCGACGAGTTCGCGGTCATCGCCGCCGGCGCCGACGCCCCGGCGCGGGCCGCCGAGCTGACCTCGGCCCTGACCCAGACCCACACCATCTATGGCCGGGCGATCGCGCCAGGCGCCTCGGTCGGACTGGCGGTCTACCCGACCGACGCCGCCGACGCCGCCGACCTGCAGCGGTTCGCCGACATTGCGCTCTACCGCGCCAAGACCGCCGGGGGCAGCCGCTGGGCGGCCTTCGACGAGGACCTCCGCAAGGCCACCGAGGCGCGCAACAGTCTGGAGACCGAGCTGCGCCGCGCGATCCCGGCGGGCGATATCGTTCCCTGGTTCCAGCCGGTGGTGAACGCCGCCGACGGCCGCATCATCGCCGCCGAGGTGCTGGCCCGCTGGAACCACGCCGAGCGCGGCATGATCCCGCCAGGCGTGTTCGTGCCGCTGGCCGAGGAGTTGGGCCTGATCGGCGAGCTGGACGGGGCGATCTTCCAGTCCGCCTGCCAGCGCGCCGCCCCTTGGGTTTCCGAGGGCATGATCGACACGATTTCGTGCAACGTCTCGCAGCGCGAGCTGCTGGACCCGGCCTTCTCGCGCAAGCTGATCGCCCGGCTGGCCGACACCGACCTGCCGGCCACGGCGCTGACCGTCGAGATCACCGAAACCTTCCTGGTGCACGACCTGAGCCTGGCGCGCCGCCACATCGAGCGGTTGGCCTCACGCGGCGTGCGCATCGCGTTAGACGACTTCGGCACCGGCTATTCGAACCTGCGGGCGTTGCTGCAGCTGCCCATTCACACCGTGAAGCTGGACCAGTCGCTGATCGGCGGCGTCGGCCGCGACCCGCGCGTCTCCAAGCTGGTCCGCGCCATGCTCAGCGCCGCCAAGTCGTTGGACGCCCGCATCGTCGCCGAGGGGGTCGAGGACGAGGCCCAGGCCATCTTCCTGCGCGCCGCCGGCGCCGACCGCATGCAGGGCTACCTGTTCGCCCGCCCGATGCCGGGCGACGCCTGCGAGGCGCTGATGCGCGAGCAGGCCGCCGGCGCCGAGGCGCCCACCGACCGCATCATGGCCGCCGCCGCCACCCTGCGCACGGCCGCATTTTAGGCGATCGGCGCGCGCCGCCGGCTAGGGCGCCGGCCCGACTCGACAATCCTCTCCCCGCCCCGCGAGATGCCAGGCGCCGCGCCCGGCGCGACGGCCATCAACAGGAGCAGGACGATGCCCACCATCACCACCACCGACGGCGCCGAAATCTTCTACAAGGACTGGGGCTCGGGACGCCCCATCGTGTTCCACCACGGCTGGCCGCTGAGCGCCGACGACTGGGACGCCCAGATGATGTTCTTCCTCTCCAAGGGCTTCCGGGTGATCGCCCACGACCGCCGCGGCCACGGGCGCTCGACCCAGACCTCCGGCGGGCACGAGATGGACACCTACGCCGCCGACGTAGCGGCGCTGGCCGCGCACCTTGACCTGAAGGACGCCGTGCACATCGGCCACTCGACCGGCGGCGGCGAGGTGGCCCGCTATGTCGCCCGCCACGGCGGCGGCGGCCGGGTCGGCAAGGCGGTGCTGATTGGGGCGGTGCCGCCGATCATGGTCAAGTCGGACAAGAACCCGGGGGGCCTGCCGATCGAGGTGTTCGACGGCTTCCGCGCCGCCCTGGTCGCCAATCGCGCGCAGTTCTTCCGCGACGTGCCGGCCGGGCCGTTCTACGGCTTCAACCGCCCGGGAGCGAAGGTCTCCGAGGGCGCCATCGACAACTGGTGGCGCCAGGGGATGATGGGCGCGGCCAACGCCCACTACGAGTGCATCAAGGCGTTCTCGGAAACCGACTTCACCGACGACCTGCGCGCGATCGAGGTTCCGGTCCTGGTCATGCACGGCGACGACGACCAGATCGTGCCGATCGCCGACTCCGCCCTGCTGGCGATCAAGCTGCTGAAGAAGGGCGAGCTCAAGGTCTATCCCGGCCTGCCGCACGGCATGTGCACGACCCATCCGGAGATCGTCAATCCGGACCTGCTGGCGTTCATCCAGGCCTGACGAAATCGGACGGCGGGAGGGCGGCTGCGCCTTGCGCAGCCGCCCTTTGCACCCCCATATCCGCGCCCATGCACAACCACCTTCGCACCTTCATGTTGCTGGCGGGCATGACCGCCCTGTTCGTCGGCGTCGGCTACCTGATCGGCGGGGCCACCGGCATGGCCATCGCGCTCGCCCTCGGCGTGGCGATGAACTTCTTCAGCTACTGGAACTCCGACAAGATCGTGCTGCGCATGTACGGCGCGCGCGAGGTCGATCCGGGCACTTCCGAGCCGCTGCTGCGCAACTACGTCAACGACGTCTACGAACTGGCCGACCGGGCCAACATGCCGCGCCCGAAGGTCTATGTGATGGAGACCGAGCAGCCGAACGCCTTTGCGACCGGCCGCGATCCCGAACATGCCGCCGTGGCCGCCACCGTCGGCCTGCTGCGCATGCTGGACCGCCGCGAGATCCGCGGGGTGATGGCGCACGAACTGGCGCACGTGAAGAACCGCGACACCCTGACCATGACCATCACCGCGACCCTGGCCGGGGCGATCTCGTCGCTGGCCAATTTCGCGCTGTTCTTCGGCGGCAACGACCGCGAGCGTCCGGGCGGAATCATCGGCACCATCGCGCTGATGGTTCTTGCCCCAATGGCCGCGGCCCTGGTGCAGATGGCGATCAGCCGCGGCCGCGAATACGAGGCCGACAAACACGGCGCCGAGATCAGCGGCGACCCGCAGGCTCTGGCCAGCGCGCTGCAGAAGATCGAGGCCTACGCCCACGGCATCGTCAACGTCACCGCCGAGCGCAATCCGGCCACCGGTCAGATGTTCATCATCAACCCGCTGGCGGGGCGCGGCGCGGACAACCTGTTCTCGACGCACCCGGCCACCGGCAACCGCGTCGCCGCGCTGATGAAGATGGTCGGCGGCCGCGGAGCGCCCCCGCGCCAGCAGGACCCGATCGTCAGCGGCGGCGGCCGCTGGGGCGGCGGGGCGACCGCGGTGCCGACCACCGAGCCCCGCAGGCCGAACGGCGGCCCCTGGAACAGCTAGCGCTTCCTTGGAAGCTGGTCAGCGACCCTGGAACACCGGCTTGCGCTTTTCGAGGAAGGCGCGCCGGGCTTCCTGGCCGTCCTCGCTGCGGAAGGCGCGGCCGATATTGGAGACCTCGTAGCGGAGCTGCTGCTCCATATCGATGGACTCGTAGGACTTGACGATGCCGCGCTTGAGCAGGCGCAGGGTGATCGGCGACCACTCGCAAAGCTGGGCGCAGTACTCGGCCAGCCGAGCGTGGAAGTTCGCATCGTCGACCGCCTCGCCGGCCATGCCCCAGGCCAGCGCCTCGGCGCCGACGACGGTGCGGTTCTCCATCATGAAGCGCATGGCCCGCTCGTAGCCCATGACCTGCGGCAGGGTGATGGTGAGGCCGGCGTCCGGGGAGCCGCCGATGCGGGTGTAGCCGGCCATCAGCCGCGCGCTCGAGGCGACCAGCCGCACGTCGGTGGCCATCGCCAGGCCGAGGCCCGCACCGACCGCCACGCCGTTGATTCCGCCGACCACCGGCTTGTCGCAGCGCTTGCGCAGGGCGAGCACGAACTGGCCGACCCAGCTGATGTCGTCGAGCTGGGCGGTCATCGCCGAATCCGGATGGTAGGGCTCGGAGCCCGTCAGATCGAGGCCGGCGCAGAAGGCGTTGCCCGAGCCGGTCAGCGCCACGACCCAGACGTTGTCGTCGCGGGCGGCCGCGTCGACCGCCTCGATCACGCCCCAGGCCAACTGCTGGGAGAGCGCGTTCTTCTTCTCCGGGCGGTTCAGCCGGATGGAGCGGACGTGGCCGGCGTCGGACGTCTCAACAAGCTTGGACATGGCGTTTCCCCTCGTTCTTGCGTTGACGCGACAATGAACGCGGTGGGAGGTGGAGGCCAGACCTTAGGGGAGGACGGCCATGGCGCAGATGCACGACGAGGACACCCTGGCCTTCTACGACCGCGAAGCGGCCGCCTATGCGGCGCGCAAGCGGGGCGAGCCGACGCGGCTGCACCGTTTCCTGGAACAGCTGCGGCCGCGGGCGCGGATCCTGGAGCTGGGCTGCGGCGGCGGGCAGGACGCCGAACTGATGGACGCCGCCGGGTTCGACGTCACGCCGACCGACGGCTCGGCCGGACTGGCGGCGCAGGCGCAGGCTCGCCTGGGACGGCCGGTGCGGGTGATGCGGTTCGAGGAACTGGACGAGGTCGGCGCCTATGACGGCGTCTGGGCCAACGCCTGCCTGCTGCATGTGCCCGAGAACGGCCTGGCCGACGTGCTGACCCGCATCCATCGGGCGCTGAAGCCGGGCGGGCGGTTCAACGCCGGGTTCAAGGCCGGCGACGGCGGCGGGCGCGACAGCCTGGGCCGCTACTACAATTTCCCGACCGAGGAGAGCCTGCGCAAGGCCTATGGCGCGGCCGGCGACTGGGCGGCGCTGGAGCTCACCGCCGGCCAGGGCGGCGGCTTCGACGGGGTGATGCGCGAGTGGTGGTTCGTGGATGCGGTGAAGTAGTTGCTCCCCCGCTGGGGGAACGGTCAGCCGACAGGCTGACTGAGGGGGCTTGTTGAGCCGCAGTCCCCCTCCGTCGCTACGCGCGCCACCTCCTCCAGCGGGGGAGGATTTGGAGGCGTCTACTCCGCGGCTTCGGCGCGCTTGGCCAGCATGTTGTCGAAGGACGACCAGACGCCGTCGGCGCCGTGCCATTGGCCCTTGGTCGCGGCCTTCGAGTACTCGGTCGAGCGGGCCTCGAAGAAGTTGGCGTGCTCGACGCCCGAGAGCATCGACTGCAGCCAGGGCAGCGGGTTTTCCTTCACGCCGTAGACTTCCGGCAGATGCAGCTGGCGGAGGCGCCAGTCGGCGATGAAGCGGATGTAGGCCTTGATGTCGTCCGGGGTCATGCCCTGGATCTCGCCGGCCTCGAAGGCCAGGTCGATGAACTTGTCTTCCAGGCCGACCACGGTCTTGCAGCAGTCGACGATGTCGTCGCCGACGCTCTTGGTGACCGCGCCGGTCTCCTTGTTGAACGCGTGGTAGAGCTTGATGATGCCTTCGCAGTGCAGGCTCTCGTCGCGCACCGACCACGAGACGATCTGGCCCATGCCCTTCATCTTGTTGTGGCGCGGGAAGTTCATCAGCATCGCGAAGCTGGCGAACAGCTGCAGGCCCTCGGTGAAGCCGCCGAACATGGCCAGCGTGCGGGCGATGTCGGCGTTCGAGTCGACGCCGAACTTCTGCATGTAGTCGTGCTTGTCGCGCATCGCCTGGTAGTCGAGGAACGCCGTGAACTCGCTGTCGGGCATGCCGATGGTTTCGAGCAGCAGAGCGTAGGCGGCGATGTGGATCGTCTCCATGTTGGAGAAGGCCGACAGCATCATCTTCACCTCGGTGGGTTTGAAGACGCGGCTGTAGCGTTCCATGTAGTTGTCGTTCACCTCGACGTCCGATTGAGTGAAGAACCGGAAGATCTGGGTGAGGAGGTTGCGCTCCTTGTCGTTGAGCTTGGCCGCCCAGTCCTTGAGGTCTTCGCCCAGCGGCACCTCTTCCGGCATCCAGTGGACCTGCTGCTGCTTCTTCCAGAAGTCATAGGCCCAAGGGTAGCGGAACGGCTTGTAGGCGAAGGACGGAGTGAGCAGGCCGGGCTGAGCGGACGTCGCGGTCACGGGTGCGGCTTTCGAATCTGACGGCTGGTGTTGGAGCGTATCTAGGCGCCGTTCGGGCGCCAGCGGAAGGGCATATCTTGTGGTTGGGTCATCACATCACACGCAAGATGTTGTGAAACACGGGGATGAATGATGAGCTCTGAATATGTCGTCCACGGGGCGGCCGGATCGGGTTCGGTCCCGGTCGAAGCGACACTGACCTTGCTGGGCTTGCCCTATCGGGTGGTGGAGAACGCGCCCTGGGCCAGCCAGGCGGCGGCCGACGCGGTCGGCGAGGTCAACCGCCTGCGCCAAGTTCCAGCAGTGATCACGCCCGAGGGGGAGTTGCTGACCGAGAGCGCGGCGATCCTGATCCACCTGGCCGACCGCCACCCGGAGGCGAGGCTGGCGCCGGCGATCGATGCGGCGGAGCGCGCGCAGTTCCTGCGCTGGATGATCTATCTGCCGGCGCAGGTCTATTCGATGTTCTGGGTGCGCGACGATCCGAGCCGGCTGGCCGCCGACCGGGCGGCCGAGAAGGTGATCAGCGAGCGCACCGCCCAGCGTATCGCCGACTGCTGGCGGATGATGGACGAACAGATCGAGCCCGGCGACTACATCCTGGGCGACGCCTTCAGCGTGCTCGACCTCTATGTGGCGGTGATGTCGCGCTGGACGCCACGCCGCAAGGTCTTCTACCGGGCCGCCCCGAAGATGAGCGCCGTCGTGCGCCGGGTGGACGCCGAGCCGCGGCTGGCCGCGTTTTGGGCTGATCGGATGCCGTTCGAAGGGGCATGGGAGGGCTAGGCGCCCTCCCCGCGACTCAGGCCGGCTCGACGATCAGGGCGACGATGCGCCGGACGACCGGCAGCAGCACCAGCAAAGCCGGAAAGGCGACCAGCCAGGAAACCGCCCAGGCGCCCATCCAGGCGGCGGGCATGGCCGGCGTCGCGCCGACGCTCTTGAGGGTCGAAATCCCCGAGACGATGAAGGTCATCAGGATCGAAAGCACGAAAGGCATGACGACGCCGGCGAAACGCGCAGGCAGCCGGCGGGGAAGTGCAGGCATATGGAACTCCGTAAGCGCCGCGCGATGCATCCGGCGCCCGGCGGGCAAGGTGGATGCGTTGGCTGACGTAAACGCTTACGGAAGCACGGGACGCGCTGCAGGGCCCGTCATAGCGACATTCCGATATATCTCAAGTCCGATCGGCTGCGTCACTTCTGCGGCTTGATCGAGAAGGTGAAGGCCAGGACCGAATCCTCCTTGGTCTCCTGCCCGAAGACCATGTGTTCGCCCTTCACTTCGCGGTGGATGTAGCCGAACGAGGTCTGCAGGGCCCCCTTGCGGTAGGCGACCCCGACATGGGCGTCGCCCACCAGGGCGCTGGACGGATCGGTGGTCCAGCCCTGGCCGTCCCAGCTGTTGCCGGTGCGCAGGACGTTGAGCCCGACCGCCCGGCCGCTGGCGGCGGCGAACAGGTACCAGCGGCCCTGGTCGCCATAAGCCTTGCCGTCACGGACCCCGAGGTCGTTGAGGCGGTCCTCGACCGCATCGTCGCGCTTCTGGGCGACCGTCAGGGTGGCGCCGGCCTCGGCCTGGCCGCCGCTGTTGGAGAGGCCGACGCCCGTGTGCGGGGTGACGGCGACATCGAGCTCTCCGGCCCGCATACGCACCGGCGCCCAGTCGCGGGTGACGGCCACCTCATAGGCGTCGGCGTCGAACTGGGCCGCGCGCGGGTCGATATTGGCCGGCAGGCCGCTGGGCGAGCGCACCGCGCCGCCGACGCTGAGCCGCAGGTTGTCGACCGAGCCGCGCTCGGTCTTGCCGATCTGGAAGTTGTTGGTGGTCCAGCGGACGGGGGCGCCGTCGGGCGCGAACTGCTCGCGCTCGACCATGTTGGAAAAGTCGTCCTGTCGGATCTTCGGCGCCTTGTCCGGCGCGAAAGCCGCGTCCTTCAGGTCCGTGGCGCCTACAGGCCTCGGTATTTGGGCGTCGACCCCCGTCGCAGCGCCAAAACTCAAGGCGATGGCCAGCCCAGCCAACAGCCTCATCAGCAATTCTCCCGTACCGCATCGTTGAGCGTGCGGCTCAACAAGCACCCTTCCATGATGGTGGAATGACGCCAACGGGAAATCCGTTCCTCAGCCCTGCGTCACATCGGGTTTACACCTGAGGCGGCGTGTCCGCGGGCGCGGAACCGGATCAAACTGGGACAGAACAAGGGATATGCGCGCAATTCGTGCGCGCCGGGGCCGGGCCGGCCTCCGGCCGTCCAGACAGCAATCGAGGGGCCCGCAGCCCCTCGATCCAGGTCGTTCCTGTCGGCCGCCGCTGGAGGACGGCGGTTAGAAGACGGCGCCTACTGGCAGGCCAAGCACTCTTCGTAGTCGGTGCGCTCGGACGGCGCGTCGATGACCATGGCCACGCCCTCGCCGCCGGCGTGAGCGGCGCGCTGCACCGACTTGGAGCGTAGATAGTAGAGCGACTTGCAGCCGCGTTCCCAGGCCTGCCAGTGCAGCATGTGCAGGTCCCACTTGTCGACGTCGCCCGGCAGGAAGACGTTGACCGACTGCGACTGGCAGATGTCCGGGGTGCGGTCGGCGGCCAGTTCGATCACCCAACGCTGGTCGAGTTCGAAGGCGGTCTTGTAGACGTCTTTCTCGTCCTGGCTGAGGAAGTCGAGATGCTGGACCGAGCCTTCGTTCTCCAGGATCGAGTCCCAGACCTGCGAGGTGTTCTTGCCCTTCTCGTCGAGCAGGCGCTCCAGGTAGGGATTCTTCACCGCGAACGAACCCGACAGGGTCTTGTGGGTGTAGATGTTGGCCGGGATCGGCTCGATGCCGGCGCTGGTGCCGCCGCAGATGATCGAGATCGAGGCGGTCGGGGCGATGGCCAGCTTGTGGCTGAAGCGCTCCATCACGCCCTTCTCGGCCGCGTCCGGGCAGGCGCCGCGCTCGGCGGCTAGCTTGCGCGAGGCCGCGTCGCACTGACGGCGCAGGTGCTTGAACAGGCGCATGTTCCAGCTCTTGGCCAGGGCGCTCTCGAACGGCACGTTCTGCATCTGCAGGAAGGAGTGGAAGCCCATCAGGCCCAGCCCCACCGAGCGTTCGCGCTGGGCGGCGTAGACCGCGTTCTTCATTTCCGGCGGCGCGCTGCGGATGAAGTCCTCCAGCACGTTGTCGAGGAACCGCATGACGTCCTCGACGAAGGTCGGGTGGTCGCGCCATTCCATGAACTTCTCGGCGTTGACCGACGAGAGACAGCAGACCGCGGTGCGCTCGTGGCCCAGGTGGTCCGTTCCGGTGTGGAGCATGATCTCCGAGCACAGGTTCGACTGGCGGACGCTGAGGCCGAGGTCGCGCTGATGCTGCGGCATCGAGCGGTTCACGGTGTCGGAGAAGATCAGGTAGGGCTCGCCAGTCTGCAGGCGGATCTCGAGGATCTTCTGCCACAGCGAACGGGCGTCGACCTCACGCAGGACTTCCTGGTTCTTCGGCGACCGCAGCCCGAACATGGCGCCGTCGCGGACAGCCTCCATGAACTCGTCGGTGATGTTGATGCCGTGGTGCAGGTTCAGGGACTTGCGGTTGAAGTCGCCCGACGGCTTGCGGATCTCGAGGAACTCCTCGATCTCCGGGTGGTGGATGTCGAGATAGACCGCGGCCGAACCGCGGCGCAGCGAGCCCTGCGAAATCGCCAGGGTCAGCGAGTCCATCACCCGGATGAAGGGGATGATGCCGCTGGTCTGGCCGGCGCCCTTGACCTTCTCGCCGATCGAACGGACGCCGCCCCAGTAGGTGCCGATGCCGCCGCCGTTGGAGGCCAGGGCCACGTTCTCGTTCCAGACGCTCTGAATGCCGTCGAGCGAATCGCCGACCGCGTTCAGGAAGCAGGAGATCGGCAGGCCGCGACCGGCGCCGCCGTTCGAGAGCACCGGGGTGGCCGGCATGAACCAGAGGTTCGAGATGTAGTCGTAGACCCGCTGGGCGTGCTCGGCGTCGTCGGCATAGGCCGTCGCGACGCGGGCGAACATGTCCTGGTAGCTCTCGCCCGCCAGCAGGTAGCGGTCTTCGAGGGTCGTCTTGCCGAACTCGGTCAACAGCGCGTCGCGCGAGCGATCGACCTCGACCTTCCGGACGAGCTGAAGCGCGGGCCGTTCAGCCCGATCCGGCGCCGTCTGGGTCGCTTCCGAAACCGTTCGCATCACCGCTTCGCCGCTGCTCATGCCCCAAAACCCATAACTATCAGACGCTTTGCCTCCGGGACACCGCCCGGCCGTATTCACCGCTATATCTAGTGGCTGCCCCGCCCCCGATACGCTCCATATGGGGCCATGAAGGCTAATGACTCGTCAACGGTCTGGAGCGGTCATCCCCACGAGAATTTCGTTAACGCCGCATTTACCTTTGCAGCCAGGGCTTGGCGGGCTTGAGTTTTCCACAGGCGCTCCCGGCCGCGACAAAGCCTCCGCTCACGAGACTGTGAAAACTGGGGGCGATTCAATCGCGAGTCGTTCGCACTTGCCCACCGTCAGCCACCACCCTATCCACACCGCGTCACTGGGGAGTAGCCGCCCGTAACTCCAGCGGGGGACGCGTCAACAAACTTGCCGCAAGGCATGGCGCATCCGGCAATTGCTTGGCGAGACCTTTGGCTTTCGTGCGTCGGTCCATGCGGGGTCGGCGGCGCGGAAGGCCATTGGTATGTCTCGACCCCGCCCGGACGCCTGTTCTCCATGGAAGCCTTCCTCGTCTCCACCGGTCTCGTGGCCGTCGCCGAAATTGGCGACAAGACCCAGCTGCTGGCCTTGTTGCTGGCGGCGCGGTTCCGCAAGCCCGCTCCAATCATTCTCGGCATCCTCGTCGCCACCATCGCCAACCACGCCCTGGCCGCCTGGGTCGGCGTCGCCGCGGCCTCGCTGCTGAACGGCCCGTGGATGAAGTGGGTCCTGGGCCTGGCCTTCATCGGCTTCGGCGTCTGGGCGCTGATTCCCGACAAGTTCGAGGAAAGCGACAAACCCAAGGATCGGGCCGGGGTGTTCCTGACCACCCTGGTGGCGTTCTTCTTCGTGGAGATGGGCGACAAGACGCAGGTTGCGACCGTCGCCCTGGCGGCGAAGTTCCATCAGGTGCTGCTGGTCGCGGCCGGCACCACGCTCGGCATGATGATCGCCAACGTCCCGGCGGTGCTGATCGGCGAGGCCGCGGCCACGCGCCTGCCGCTCAAGTACATCCGCTGGGCCGCGGCGGCGTGCTTCGCGGCGATCGGCGTCTGGATCCTGGTCGCAAGCTAGGCCGCGGTCAGCGGCCAGAACCAGGCGATCAGCGGCGCGCCCAGGACCAGCACCAGCAGGGTCAGGGGCGCGCCCAGCCGCGGATAGTCGGCGAATCGGTAGCCGCCGGGCCCCATCACCAGCGTATTGCACTGGTGGCCGATGGGGGTGAGGAAGTCGGACGCCGCCCCGACCGCGACGGCCATCAGGAACGGGTCGGGGTTGAGGCCGAGCTGCCGGGCCATGCTCGCCCCCACCGGCGCGACGATCAGCACGGTCGCCGCGTTGTTGAGGAACGGCGTGGCGGCCATGGCCACGGCCATGATCGACACCAGCGCGATCATCGGGGACTGGCCGCGGAAGACGCTCGACAGCCAGCCGCCGATCAGCTCCGCCCCGCCGGTGGTCGAGATTGCTTCGGACACCGGAATCATCGCGGCGATCAGCACGATCAGCGGCCCATCGACGGCGGCGTAGGCCTCGCGCATGCGCAGCGCCCCCACGACGATCATCGCCACGGCCGCGCCGAAGAAAGCGATGGCGACCGGCACGACCTTCAATGCGACCAGCACCATGGCCGCAGCCAGAATCACCGCCGGGGCGACCGCGTGGCGGATGCCGCCGAGCCGCACCTCGCGCTCGGCCAGCGGCAAGAGGCCGAGGGCGGCCAGGGCCGTGGGCAGGGTGCGTTCAGCGCCCTGCAACACGACGATGTCGCCGGCGCGCAGGCGGATGCGGCTGGGGCTCTGCTTGAGGTCGAAGCCCGAACGGCTGACCGCCAGCAGGTTCACGCCATACTGGCCATAGAGATCCGACTGCTGGGCCGAGCGGCCGATCAGCTCCGATTCGCCGCCGACCACCGCCTCGACCACCCGCACCTCGTCGGTCGGCTCCTCCATGGCGACGGGACGGTCCGAGCGGGTCAGCCGCAACTTGCCGCGGTTGATCAATTCGTCGAGGGCCTGGGGTTCGCCCTGCAGCAGCAACACGTCGCCGGGGCGGACCTTGGTGTTCGGATGCGGTCGCGGGCGGCGGCGCCCGCCGCTGAGCAGCATCATCACCTGGGCCTCGCCGCCGGCCAGTTCGTGCAGTTCGCCGATGCGGGTCCCGGCCAGGGCCCAGTCTTCCGGGGCCTCCACCTCGGTGATGTAGGCGTTGGCGGCCAGCGCCTCCTCGATGTTCACGGCCGGGGCGCGATCCTTGGGCAGGATGCGGTAGGCGAAGGTCAGGAACACGAAGCCGATCGCCGCCAGCGCCAGGCCGACCGGGGTGTAGTCGTACATGGCGAACGGCTTGCCGAGCAGTTCCTCGCGCACCTGCGAGACGATGATGTTCGGGGCGGTGCCGACCAGGGTGACGATGCCGCCGAGCATGGCGCCGAAGGCCATAGGCATCAGCAGCCGCGAAGGCGAGGAGCCGGTGCGGCGTGAGAGCTGCAGCGCAACCGGCATCAGGATCGCCAGGGCCCCGACGTTCTTGGTGGCGGTGGACAGCACGGTCACCGCCGCGGTCAGCACCGGGACCTGGCTGCGTTCGGTCTTCAGTTTCGGGATCAGCGGGCGCAAGACCGCCTCGACGATCCCGGACTTGGCGAAGGCGGCGCTGACCACCAGGGCCGCGGCGATGATCACGGTGATGTCGTTGGAGAAGCCGTCGAAGGCGTTCTTGGCCGGCACCACGCCGATCGCAACGCCGGCCAGCAAGGCGCAGACGGCCACGACGTCATACCGGAAACGCCCCCAGATGAAGGCGCCGATGGTCAGCGCGATGAGCCCGAAGGCCAGTCCCTGGTCGAGCGTCATCGTCGCCACCTGCCCCACCCGCCGCGGTGGAGCTTGCACAACGCCGCACCGCGGCGAAGGCTGCGCCCCAAAAGCAAAAGAGCCCGGCCTTTCGGCCGGGCTCTCCGCTAGTTCGGCTGATCGCCGAGATCGACTTAGAAGTTGATGTCGATCGTCGAGCGGCGGTTCAGCGGTTCCTTCACGCCGTCGGCGGTCGGGACGGCGAGTTGGGTTTCGCCCTTCCAATCCACTTGCAGCGCGCCTTGGTTCACGCCCAGGCCCACGAGGGCGTCGGCGGTGGCCTTAGCACGACGTTCCGACAGGCGGACGTTGTACGCGGCCGAACCCGAGGTGTCGGTGTGGCCGACCACGATCACGCGGGTCGCGTTGCCGCTGGTCGCGTAGGTCGCAGCTTCCTGGATCACCGTCTGGGCTTCCGGAGTCAGCACGTACTGATCGAACGGGAAGTAGACGATGAATTGCTTCGCCTCATACGCCGGCGGAGGCGGCGGGGGAGGCGGAGGCGGCGGGGGAGGCGGCGGCGGGGGCGGCGGGGGCGGCGGCGGCGGCGGCGGCGCAGCGAACGAGTAGCGCAGGCCGACGGTCACCGATTGGTCCGTGTATTCGCCCGTGAAGACGCCCGGCTGCAGAGCGTGCGAACCGGTCGACGCGAAGTCGAGGTCCGTGCCGCCCAGGTAGCGGTAGGTCAGGTCCACGTTCAGACGGTCGGTCGCGCGCCAGGCCAGACCAGCGATCAGCTGCCAGGCCAGGGCGGTGTCGTCGTCGTCGATGGTCAGGTTCTGGATCGACGGGTTGGTCGCGCTGAACGCACCGGTCACCGACGAGAACTGGCCGACGGTATCGACCTTCACGTGGTTGATACCGATGCCGGCGCCGACGAACGGATTAATGACCGCGCCCGGGGCGATGTCATAGATCACGTTACCCATCAGGGTCCACGAGGTGATGTCGCCCGAGGCCGAACCGCAGTTAGGAGCGGCGGCCGAGCGGACCACGCCCGGGGTGCACAGGCCGAGGATCGCGTTGTTCGAGCCACCGCGGATCGACTCGATGTCGCCCGGACGGTAGCCGCCTTCGAGTTCGACGCGCCAATGCTCGTTCAGCTGGTAGCCGAGACGGGCGAAGCCGGTCCAATCCTCTTCCTGGTTGAAGGTCCAGTTGTAGGGCGAGCCGCCAGCCGAGTTGTTCGACGATTCACCGTCGATGCCGTCCGGCCAGTGGTAGCCGAGGTCGACAGCGCCGTACCAACCAACTTCTTGCGCCGAAGCTCCCGACGCGGCGAAGACCGCAGCCAGGGCGGCCCCCGCTAGGAGTTTGAATTTCATATTCAGAGCCCTCTCTTGCCCTCTGCTGCGGCCAAATGACCCAGCGCTGTTATATCAAGGCCCAACCATTACGAAAGTGTCGCCAGAGCAACACCTTCGCCAATTCGAAGCGCCTCTCAAATCCAACCCCAGGACGTTACACGTTCTTCCCCTCGGCGATCAACTTCGGGGCGAGAGACACATCCCTCGTTCGGTCGCCAACGACGCGCCCTGGGCAACATCGCAACGCCGAATTCTTGTTTTCGGGTCCAGTGCGGAAAATGCGACCGCGCCAGAAGCGCATGCGCCGTCCGACCGAAGCCGATTGATTCTCTTGAACTATGAGCGCAGTCAGCGGGACCGTAAAGTCCAGGCCGCGCGCGAACACCCGCGCACTGCTGACAAAAGCTCAACTGTCTAGCTGGTCACTCCCCCTTCGCCTAAGACGCGAATTCCGTCTCTGGTTCGAGCGGACAACGTTCCCCTTACGGCTTAGTTCCACCGCCGCTGTCAATTTTCTTGCGCGCGCCGGTAGCGTCTGACTCTTCCCCCCAGGGCCTCGGGTCGGTTGAGCGCCTTTCGGAACTCGTCCCGCCGCTCATGGATCGATGCGATGATTAGTCCCATTGGCACGCCGATCTCAACCAGAACCGCCTCGGACAATTGTAAACTAGCTTCCACCGTCTCGGGCACCGCGTCGGTGGCGCCGAGCTCGTAGAGTCTCTGAGCCTGGCGCGCATCGCGGGCCCGCGCGACGATGGTCAGGTCAGGGCGCATGGCCCGGGCGGTGGCGACGATCGCTTCGACGCCTTCGGGCGAATCCATGGTCACGACCAGGGCCGGGGCGGTCTCCAGCCCGCAGCGGCGCAGGAACTCCTGGCGCGAGGCGTCGCCGAAATAGATCGCCTCGCCGGCGTGGCGCGCGGCCTCGACCAGCTTTGGATCGCGCTCGGCCGCCACCCAGGCGATGTCGTGCCGGTGCAGCATGTCGCCGACCAGCTTGCCTACGCGCCCGTAGCCGACGACCAGCACCTTGGGCGCTTCGGCTTCGGCCGGATCGGCGGCCGGCGGAACGGCCGGCTCGGCCGCCAGCCCCTGGCCGCCGGTTCTGCGGCCGCCGAGCTTCAAGCCCAGTGCGGCCAGCAACGGGATGCACATCATCGAGATGGTCGACGAGACCAGCACCATCTGGCCCAGCGGCCGCGGGACGATGCCGTCGCCCATCGCCGCCGAGAGGATGACGTAGGCGAACTCGCCGCCGCCGGCGAGGAGCAGACCGGCCTCCAGCGCTCCGCGCCAGGGCAGGCCGAACAACCGTCCGAGCCCAAAAACCACCGTCGCGTTGAGGACGACGACGCCGACCGACATGCCGAGTATCGCCCAGGGCTGGGCGGCGAGCAGCGACAGGTCGAGCCCAATGCCCACCGAGAGGAAGAACAGCCCGAGCAGCAGGCCCTTGAACGGTTCGATGGTGACCTCGACCTCGTGCCGGTACTCGGTCTCGGCCAGCAACAGGCCGGCGATGAAGGCGCCGAGCGCCATGGACAGGCCGGTGAGCGCGCTGACCAGCCCCGCGCCGATGACCACCAGCAGACAGGCGGCCATGAACAGCTCTTCGCTCTTGGCTCGGGCCACGGACTTGAGCATCGGGCGCAGCAGCAGCCGGCCGAACGCCACGAGGATCATCACCCCCAGCGCCGCCGGCGCGAAGGCGAGCAGCAGCCGCGGCGAGAACGCCTCGCCGTCTCCGCCGCGGCCGAGGATCGCCAGGGTGACGAGGATCGGGGCCACCGCCAGATCCTGGAACAACAGCACCGAGAAGGTCGCCCGGCCCGCGGGCGAGTGCTGGCGCTTGTGCTCAGTCAGGATCTGCATGACCACAGCGGTGGAAGACAGGGCCAGCGCGGCGCCGATGGCGACGGCCGGCGCGATGTCGAGGCCCAACGTCATGCCGGCCAGGGCGATGGCCGCCAGGCAGAGCGTCACCTGCAGCGCGCCCATGCCGAACACCCACCGTCGCATCAGCCGCAGGCGCTCCCACGACAGCTCCAGCCCGATCATGAACAGCAGGAAGACCACCCCGAATTCGGCGAGTTGGGCGATCTCGCCCGGGTTGGCGATGGTGAAGTAGCCAAGCCAGGGAAACGCGCCGCTGAGGGCGCCCAGCCCGAAAGGACCAAGGACGACTCCCGCGCCAAGGAATCCGAGGATGGGGCTGATCCGCCAGCGGCGGAACAAGGGCACGATCACGCCGGCGGTAGCGAGAAAGAGGACGACGTCCTTGTATTCGCCCGGCGAAACGTGACCTTCCATGCGCTCCCCTTCTGTGATGAGCGCCACTATGGGGTTTCGACGCCTCTTGCGTAACCCGTCGGGCTGCCCTTAAGACGCCGGCCCATGCACTTCGGCCGAAAAAAGCGCGCAGGGCGGGCGAGCCTGGGGGTCCTGGCGGCCCTCGTGGCGCTGCTTGCCCAGGCTTTGCTGCCGGGCGCGGCCATGGCGGCCGAATCGCTGTCCACCGTCCGCGTCGAGCTCTGCACCGAGACCGGGGCCAAGACGGTGGTCATCGGCGCCGACGGCCAGGAGCGCAAAAGCGGCTTCGCCGGCCTGCCCTGTCACGACTGCCTCGCCGCCAGCATGGCGGTCGTCGTCACCCCCGAACTGGCGGTCGCGCCAGTCGCCTACGCCGCTGTCGTGGTGCGCCACGCCGCGCCGGCGCGGCCGCTGCAGCCCCGCGCCCGCGCGCCGCCGCGGCCGCCGGGCCAAGGCCCCCCTTCCCTGAACGTCTGAGTCGAAACCGCCCGCAGCGCCCGCGCGTCTGCGGCTTTTCTCGTACATCCAGGGACACCATCGACCATGTTCGCTTTTCTGCGCGCCTCGCCGCGCGCGCTGCTGCTCGCCGCCACCGCCCTTTCACTGCCCGCCTTCGCCCATGCCGACGAAGCCGGGCCCCTGGTGGACGCGGTGATCGTCACCGCCAATCCCGATCCTGAAGACCCGCCAGTCGTCGCCGACGCCCGCCGCCGGCTGTCCGAAACCCCCGGCGCCGTGGCGGTGATTTCCGCCGAGGCCTATCGCGACCGCTACGCTCAGGGGCTGGCCGAGACGCTGCGCGACGTGCCCGGCGTCTACGCACAGAAGAAGTGGGGCGACGACACCCGGCTGTCGATCCGCGGCTCGGGGATCGGCAACCCCAACCACAACCGCGGCACGCTGCTGGCCCAGGACGGGGTGCCGTTCAACGAGGCCGACGGCTATGGGGACTTCCAGCAGATCGACCCGCTGATCGCCCGCTTCACCGAGGTCTATAAGGGCGGCAACGCCCTGCGCTTCGGCGGCGCGCTGCTGGGCGGGGCGATCAACATGGTGACCCCGACCGGCAAGGACGCGGGGGCGCAAAACCTGCTGCGGCTGGACGGCGGCTCGTACCGCACGATCCGCGGCCACGGCGAGGTCGCCCGCCAGTGGGGCGAGTGGGACATGTTCGCCGCCGCCACCGCCATCTCGGCCAACGGCTGGCGCGAGCAAAGCGACCAGACCGCCCAGCATGTCTCGCTGAACATCGGCCGCAGCTTCGGCGAGGATCGCGAGCTGCGCTTCATCCTGTCGGGACACAACGTCGATCAGGAGATCCCGGGCGCCGTCGACCTGAGCCAGGCGCTGAACAACCCGCGCAAGGCCGCAGCCGGCAACCTGGCCAACGAGTACCAGCGCAACATGCGCAGCGTCCGCGGCACGCTGCAGACCCGCTGGCGGGTGGCCGACAACGCCGTGTTCGAGGGCGGGGTCTATGCCAGCTGGAAGGATCTCGACCACCCGATCTTCCAGGTCATCGACCAGGAGAGCCGCAACTGGGGCGCTTTCGGGCGGCTGGACGTCGAGGGCGAGCTGGCCGGCCGCCGCGCCGATCTGTTCGTCGGCGCCTCGGCGCGGCTGGGCGACCTGGACGCCCTGCAATGGGTGAACCTGAAGTCGTCGAAGGGCGAGAAGCGGGCCGACAGCCGCCAAAACGCCCGCGCCCTGGACGTGTTCGCCGAAGGCCGGCTGTTCGTCACCGACCAACTGGCGCTGATCGGGGGCGGTTCGCTGGGCTCGGCCAATCGCCAGTTCCGCAACAACCTGAACCGCAGCGCCGATCGTTCGATCACCTACGAGTGGTTCGCGCCGCGCGTCGGGCTGCTTTGGCAGGCGGACGACGGCGCCCAGGCCTTCGCCAACCTGACCAAGTCGGTGGAGCCGCCGAACTTCAGCGCCCTGGTCCAGACCGGGCCGTTCGTCGGCTTCGCGCCGCTCAAGGCGCAGGAGGCCTGGACCGCCGAGGTCGGGACCCGCGGCCGGCGCGGCGCGATTTCCTGGGACGTGGCGCTCTATCGGGCCGAGTTGGAGAACGAGCTGCTGAACTTCGTGGTTTCGCCCAGCATTCCGGCCGCAACCTTCAACGCCGGGCCGACGATCCACCAGGGCCTGGAGGCCGGACTCGACTGGCGCATCGGTTCGGCGCGGCTGCGCCAGACCTACGCCTGGTCCGACTTCCGCTTCGACGGCGACAGCGTCTATGGCGAGAACCGGCTGCCGGTCGTGCCCGAGCATCTCTACCGGGCTGAACTGCGCTACGATCACCCCAGCGGCTGGTTCATCGCCCCCTCGGTCGAATGGTCGATCACCGACACCTATGTCGACTACGCCAATACATTGAAGGCGCCCTCCTACGCGGTCTGGTCGCTGGGCGGCGGCTGGCGCGGTCCCAACGGGGTCAGCGTCTTCGTCGAGGCCCGCAACCTGGCCGACGAGCGCTATGTGTCGAACTTCAGCGCGATCACCGACGCGCGTCTGCCAAGCGTCTCCAAGGCGGTGTTCTTCCCCGGCGAAGGCCGCTCGGTGTTCGGAGGCGTGACGTGGGCGTTCTGAAACCCTGGTTGATGGCTGCCGCCTTCGCCGCCCTGCCCGGCCTGGCGACCGCGCATGTGGCCGCCGATCCGGGCCGCGCGCAGGCCGGCGCCTATCAGGCCGTGGTGTTCCGCGTCGGGCACGGCTGCGGCGAGGCGGCGACCACGGCGCTGCGCATCGAGCTTCCGACCGAAATGGCCTCGGCCCGGCCGCAGCCCAAGCCGGGCTGGACGCTGGAGATCGAGCGCCAGGACGGCAAGGTCACCGCCGTCACCTGGCGGGGCGAGCTGCCGGACGACCAGTTCGACGAGTTCGCGATGCTGTTCAAACTGCCCGACCAGCCCGCGACTCTCTATTTCCCGACCGTGCAGTCCTGCGGCGCCGACGAGAGCCAATGGACGGAGATTCCGTCAGCGGGCGAACGGGCCAGCCATCCGGCGCCCGCGCTCGTCGTCACCCCCAAGGCCGCTGCGGCCGAAACCCATCAGCACTAGAGGACGCCTCATGCGACACCTTGCGATCATCGCCGCGGCCACTGCCGCCCTCAGTCTTTCCACCGCCGCCCAGGCGGCGACCTATCGCCTTGGGACGCTGGAAGTCGTCGATCCGTGGAGCCGGCCGGCCGCCGCGAACGGCAACGGCGGCGGCTTCCTGACCATCGTCAACCGCGGCGCGGCCGCCGACACGCTGGTCGCCGTTGAAACCGCCGCAGCGCGCAAGACCGAGGTGCACCGCACCTCGACCGCCGGCGGCGTCATGAAGATGGAGCGCCAGGACGCGGGGGTCGCCATCCCGGCCGGCAAGCAGGTAGCCTTCGCGCCCGGCGGCTACCACGTGATGTTCCTGGGCCTGACCAAGGCGACCAAGCTTGGCGACAAGGTCCCGGCGACCCTGGTGTTCAAGAGCGGCGCGAAGCTGAAGGTCGAGTTCCAGGTGGCGGCGGGCGCGCCCGGCGCAGCTGGCGCCAAGGCCCCGGCCGCCGACGCCCGCCACCATCACTGAGGCGTTACGCAGCAAGGCCGAACGATGACCCATGGGCGGCGTTGACAGCGCCGCCCCCCGCGTCGTCTATGCCCTCCATATTTTAAGAATGGAGGATCGTCCTTGGTTTGGAATTACGCCAACCTCTGGGAGTCCGTCGCCGACGCGACCCCTGACCGCCCCGCCCTTATCCATGGCGAGCGCCGCCTGAGCTGGCGTGACTTCGACCGCCGCGCCAACGCCCTGGCCAAGGCCATGGTCGACGCAGGCCTTTCGCAGCAGTCGAAGGTTGCGGCCTATCTTTATAATGGGCCGGAGTATCTTGAGAGCTATTACGCCGCCTTCAAGGCCGGCCTGGCCCCATTCAACACCAACTATCGCTACGGCGGCGACGAACTGACCTACCTGTTCGACAACGCCGACGCCGAGGCCGTGGTGTTCCACGCCTCGTTCGCCGAGATGGCCGACAAGGTCCGCGGCCGCTTGCCCAAGGTGAAGATCTGGATCGCGGTGCCGGAAGCCGGCCATCCCGTCCCCGAATGGGCCGCCGACTACGACGTCATCGTCGCGCAGGGCGCCGACCGCTTCGAAGCGCCCTGGGGCCGCACCGCCGACGACCTGCTGATCATGTACACCGGCGGGACCACCGGCATGCCCAAGGGCGTGATGTGGCGCCAGGAGGACCTGTTCAAGGCGCTCGGCGGCGGAGCCAATCTGCTGCTCGGCCTGCCGCCGCTGGAGACCGTCGCCGAAGCCGGCCAGCGGGCCAAGGCGGTCGGCGCCTCGGGCGCGCCGCTGAACATCACCATCCCGGTCGCCCCGCTGATGCACGCCACCGGCCAGTTCATCTCGTTCGGCACCCTGATCGGCGGCGGCGCTGTCGCCACCCTGACCGGCCGCAAGTTCGACCCGGCGGTGCTGTTCGACGAAGTCGAGCGCCTGGAAGCGTCCGGCCTGATCATCGTCGGACCGGCCTTCGCCGCGCCGATGCTGGAGACCCTGGACGCCAATCCGGGCCGCTGGACCATGCCGTCGCTGAAGCGCATCGCTTCGTCGGGCGCGATGTGGGGCCTGGAGAACAAGCAGGGCCTGCTGAAGCACCTGCCGAACGTGATGCTGATGGACAGCCTGGGCTCGTCCGAAGCGCTCGGTCTCGCGTCCTCGACCTCGGGTGCGGGCCAGGCCACCGGCACCGCCAAGTTCGTCACCGGCCCCAACGCGGCGGTGTTCACCGAGGACGGCGTGCGCGTCGAGCCCGGTTCGGGCGTCCGCGGTCTGGTGGCCGTCGGCGGCCACACGCCGATCGGCTACTACAAGGACGAAGAAAAGTCGGCCAAGACCTTCCGCACCTTCGAAGGCCGCCGCTGGAGCGTGCCAGGCGACTGGGCCACCGTCGAGGCTGACGGTTCGATCACCCTGCTGGGCCGCGGCTCGCAAGTGATCAACACCGGCGGCGAGAAGGTCTTCCCGGAAGAGGTCGAGGAAGCCCTGAAGCGCTTCCCGGGCGTGCGCGACGCGGCCGTGGTCGGCCTGCCCGACCCGCGCTTCGGCGAGCGTATCGGCGCGATCGTGGACTTCGGCGGCGACAACCTGCCGACCCTCGCCGACCTGTCGGCCCACGTGAAGAGCCTGCTTGCCGACTACAAGGCCCCGCGCGAGCTGGTGCTGGCCCCCGTGGCCCGCGCTCCGAACGGCAAGCTCGACTACAAGGCGCTGAAGGCCCAGGCGATCGCCGCCCTGGCGACGGACGCCTAACGTAACAAAAAAGTAACGTGCTTCAGAGGGCGCGGCCGGTCCACGGTCGCGCCCTCTTTCGTAAGACCCTCAGAAGGCTCGAAAACACCGATGAAGACCCTGTGGCTGGGCGCGGCTTCCGCCGCGGCCCTTCTTTGCGTGTCGGCCCCGGCGCTGGCGGACAACCTGCCCGACCTTTCCAAGGCGCCCCGGATGGGGCCCTGGGGCTTCGACATGGCGGGACGCGACACCTCGGTCGCGCCGTCGCACGACTTCTTCGAATACGCCAACGGCACATACCTGAAGAAGCTCGAAATCCCCGCCGACCGCTCGCGATTCGGCGCCTTCGACGCCCTGCAGGACCTGTCGCAGCAGCGCATGCGCGCGGTAGCCGAGAAAGCCGCCGCCAACAAGGACGCGACCGGCGAGGAAGCCCAGGTCGGCGCCTTCTACCGCAGCTACATGGACGAGGCCGCGGTGGAGGCCCTGGGCGCCAAGCCGCTGGCCGGCGACCTGGCCGTCATCCGCAAGATCAAGACAAAGTCCGAGCTCTCCGAACTGATGGGCGCGACGATGCGCCAGTTCGGCGGCGCGTTCTTCGGGACCTATATCCACGACGACGCCAAGGCGCCTGATCGCTACACGGTCTATGTGAACCAGGGCGGCCTCGGCATGCCCGACCGCGACTACTATCTGGCCGACCGCTTCAAGACCCAGAAGGCTGCTTACCAGGCTTATGTCGCCAAGCAGCTGACCCTGGCCGGCTGGGACAAGCCCGCCGAGCACGCCGCCGCGATCGTCGCCCTGGAGACGCAGATCGCCGAGGCGTCGTGGACCCGGGCCGAGAGCCGCGACGACGACAAGACCTACAACCCCTACACCGTCGCCGAGCTTTCAAAGTACGCCCCCGGCTTCGACTGGGCCGCGTACCTCAAGGGCGCCAAACTCGACAAGGTCGACCGGGTGATCGTCGCCCAGAACACCGCCTTCCCGAAGATCGCCAAGATCTTCGCCGACGCCCCGATGGACACCCTGAAGGCGTGGTCGGCGTTCCACCTGGTCGACCAGGCCGCGCCGTACCTGTCCAAGGACTTCGTCCAGGCCAGCTTCGAGTTTCGCAACAAGACCCTGTCGGGCCAGCCCGAGCAGCGTCCGCGTTGGAAGCGCGCGGTGGCGGCCACCGACAGCAATGTCGGCGACCCGCTGGGCAAGCTCTATGTCGCGGCCTATTTCCCGCCTGAGAGCAAGGCGAAGATGGAAGCGCTGGTCGCCAACGTCAAAGTCGCCATGAAGGGCCGGATCGAGAAGCTCGAGTGGATGGGCCCGGACACCAAGGCCAAGGCCCTGGAGAAGCTTTCGAAGTTCGGGGCCAAGATCGGCTATCCGGACAAGTGGCGCGACTATTCGGCGCTGGAGGTCAAGGACGGCGACCTCTACGGCAACGTCAAGCGGGCCAGCGCCTTCGACTGGGACTACCGCGTCGCGCGCCTGGGCGGTCCGGTCGACAAGGACGAGTGGCTGATGACCCCGGCCACGATCAACGCCTACTACCTGTCGACCAAGAACGAGATCGCCTTCCCGGCCGCCATCCTGCAGCCGCCGTTCTTCGATCCCGACGGCGACCCGGCGGTCAACTACGGCGCCATCGGCGGCGTGATCGGCCACGAGATCACCCACGGCTTCGACGACCAGGGCCGCAAGTCGGACGGCGACGGCAAGCTCACCGACTGGTGGACCGCCGAGGACGCCGCCAAGTTCGACGCCCAGGCCAAGAAGTTCGGCGCTCAGTACTCGGCGGTCGAGGTTCTGCCCGGCGCACGCATCAACGGCGAGCTGACCATGGGCGAGAACATCGCCGACCTGGGCGGCCTGCTGGTGGCGCTGGACGCCTATCGCCTGTCGCTGAACGGCCAGCCCTCGCCTGTGCTCGACGGCGTGACCGGCGACCAGCGGGTGTTCCTGGGTTGGGCGCAGGTATGGCGCGGCAAGTACCGTGACGACATGATGCGTCAGCAGCTGGTCTCGGACCCGCATTCGCCGCCGAAGTACCGCGTCGACGTGCCGGTGAAGAACATCGACGCCTTCTACGAGGCGTTCGGCGTCAAGGCCGGCGACGGCATGTACCTGGCGCCGGGCGACCGGGTGCGGATCTGGTAGTCGCCAGCTAGTTCGACCCGGAAGGGCGGCGCTCCGCGTCGGACGTCGCCTTTTCTTTGGCCTCGAACATTTTTGACGATATTGTCAAAATTTCTGTCGGGCAAAAATTTGGCCCGCTGCGGGGGATAATCGCAGCGGGCCTTATTTTGAGCAGTCGCTCTTATAGAGCGGGCGTTTCCTCCCCGAAACGCCGGAGACTGTCGGACTTGGTGGCCGTCATGTCTCTCGCAGGACTGAGAAAACGGTAATTTCTGACCCGAGTCAATGCGCCGAAATCGAAGTCCTGGGGAATTATCGATCAGATTTGCGCGAGCGGGACTTTTTGGGCGATTTGAGGGATTATTTTTGACGGTACCGTCAAAAATGCACTCGTCTGCGTAGTTCCTCACTCGACACACAACCCACGTCATAGACAAAGTCCGGACGCGAAGCGGTGACGGGGCCGATTCCGGCGCCCGCCAGCGCCAACGAAGCCTCCGCCACCTTGCCGGCCGGAACCAGCAAGCCGTTCGGGCGGCGGCTGGCGCCGCTTTTTACGAGGGCTTCGACCACCGGGGTCTCACGCGGGTCGGACGGCCAGATCAGGGTGGCGCTGTCGTGGGCGGCGGCACGGGCCTCGATCACACGCAACAGCCGCTCGGCCGCCGCAAGTTGATCTTGGCTCCAGGATGCACGCAGCGATGCGGTCAGCTGGGCCTGGCTCTTCAGGATCACCCCGTCGCCCAGCACCTTGAGGCCGTTGGCGACCAGGGTCGCGCCGGTGGTGGTGATGTCGACCACCAGCTCGGCCGAGCCGGCGGCCGGGGCCCCCTCGGTCGCGCCGCCGGATTCGGTGATCCGGTAGTCGGCGACGCCGTGCCGCGCGAAGAAGGCGCGGGTCTGGACCAGATACTTCGTAGCCACCCGCATGCGCCGCCCGGAGCGGGCGAGCAGGTCATGGCCCACCTCCTCCAGGTCGGCCATGGTCTCGACGTCGATCCAGCTCTTGGGCACGGCGACGACCAGGTCGGCGCGGCCGAAGCCGAGCGCGCGCAGCAGCAGCACGCGGGCGTCGACGTCGCCGCCGCGCTCGCGCAACAGGTCCTCGCCGGTGACGCCCAGATGCACCTCCCCGAGGTCCAGGGCTTCGGCGATGTCGCCGGCCGACAGCAGCCGGACCTGGATGCCGGGCACGCCCTTGAGTTCGGCCATGTAGCCGCGCGATCCGCCGGCCACGGACAGTTTCAGTCCGCAGTCGCCGAGCCAGGCCTCGACCTGTTCCTTCAGGCGCCCCTTCGAGGGGACGGCGAGGATAAGGGGTTCGCTCACGACTCGCCTCCCGCCCAGGCCCGCCAGGGCCGGACTACGCATCCGACGGCCCGCACGTCGGCCGTTCCGCCCAGCCGCGAGGGCAGGCTGTCATAGCGTCCGCCGACGGCGACGCTGCGCTCGGGGTCCAACGACGCCGAGCGGATCTCGAAGGTCAGGCCGTCGTAGTAGTCGAAGGCGTGACCGAGCGCGGTGGAGAAGCGGATCGCCTCGGTCGGCACGCCCGCTGCATGGAGGAGCGCCAACCGCTCGGCCCAGGCCGCCAACTGCGCATCAAGGGCGCCCTTGCCGGCGATGTCGGCCACTGCATCGAACGCCGCAGAGGGCGCGTCCTCGATGGCCAGGAAGCGGCGGATGCGGTCGGCCTGGTCGCCCGTCAGAGCCGGGGCCTGGGCGGCCTGCGCGCGGCGG
This sequence comes from Phenylobacterium haematophilum, assembly GCF_014196295.1. Taxonomy (GTDB): domain Bacteria; phylum Pseudomonadota; class Alphaproteobacteria; order Caulobacterales; family Caulobacteraceae; genus Phenylobacterium; species Phenylobacterium haematophilum. The sequence goes on along the minus strand of NZ_JACIDK010000007.1, from coordinate 71,942 downwards.
ATCAGTCGCTGGGCGATCTCGGCCGGGCCGCGGCCGCCGACCGGATCGATCCCGGCCAGGGCCCAGACCTCTTCCAGCACGGTGGCGGCCTCGGCCTCCGACAGGCCCGACAGCAGACCGGCCAGCTTGCCGTCGTCGGCCGGGGCGGCGGCCGCGCCGTCGGCGCGGGCCAGTTCGGCGGCCAGCAGCCGCGGGCGGGCGGCGACGCGCTTCACGCGCGCCGCCAGCGGGGCGGCGAGGCCCAGGGTGTCGACGAAGGCGGCGAAGAGCGCGATGTCGCCGAGCCACAGCGACAGGTCGCTGCGTCCGCCGGCCAGGGCCGAGCGCCAGGCCAGGGCGGCGATCTCGGCGTCCGCCTGAACCACCGAGGCCTCGGCCCCGTCGAAGCTTTCCAGGCCGATCTGTCGGAACTCGTCGGGGCGGCCGGGCTCGGGCGAGGCGCGGAAGGCCTTGCCTTCATAAAAATAGCGGCCCGAGGAGCGGCCGCTTTCGAGGTGCTGGCGCACCACCGGAACGGTGAAGTCGGGACGCAGGCAGGTCTCCTGCCCGCCTTCCGACTGCACGACGAACAGCCGCGGACGCATAGCCTCGCCAGCCAGCTCCAGCAGCAGGCCGAGCGGCTGCAGGATCGGCGCGTCGACGACCTCGGCGGCCTGGTCCAGAAACGGCGCGCGGATCGCGGCGAGCGGTTCGGCGGGAACGGCGGGTTCGGCGCTCACTGGCCGGCCTCGATGATCTTGCGCACCGCCGCGACCAGTTCGGAACGGTCGATGGTCTGCTGACCCGGGCGTTGTTCGCGCCATTCGGCGTTGTCGGCGACGCCCGAGGACAGGGCGCGGCCGAGGTCGAGATCCTTGATGGTGACCTTGCCGGCGGCGATCTCGTCGCCGCCCAGCATGATCGCCGCCGGCGCCATGCGGCGGTCGGCGTACTTCATCTGGGCCTTCATGCCGGCCGAGCCGAGATAGACCTCGGCCGGGATGCCGGCGCTGCGCAGCTCGCCGACCACCGAGAAGTAGTGGGCCATGTCGTCGGGTGTGAAGGCGATCACCACCACCGGGCCGCGGACTTGGTCGCCCAGGTCACGGCCGGCGGCGCGCAACGCCGAGACCAGACGCGAGACGCCGAACGAGAAGCCTGTGGCCGGCACCTGTTCGCCGGTGAAGCGGGCGACGAGGTCGTCGTAGCGGCCGCCGCCGCCGATCGAGCCGAAGCGCACGCCGCGGCCTTTCTCGTCCTTGGTCTTGAGCAGCAGCTCGGCCTCGAACACCGCGCCGGTGTAGTACTCCAGCCCGCGGACGATCGACGGATCGAAGGCCGCGCGCTCGACGCCGACACCTAGGCTGGTCAGCGCCTTATCGATGGCGGCGAGTTCGGCGAGGCCGGCGTCGCCCTCGGCCGAGCCACCGATGATGTTCGCGATCTGGTCGAGGGTATCGGACCGGCCGCTCAGCCCCGCGCCGACGAAGGCCAGAACCGCTTCGGCGCCGGCGGCGTTAAGGCCCGCGCCCTTGGTGAAGTCGCCGGACTCGTCCTTGCGGCCTTCGCCCAACAGCAGGCGCACGCCTTCCGGACCCAGGCGGTCGAGCTTGTCGACGGCGCGCAGCACGGCCAGCTTCTGGACGTCGTTCTGGACGCCGGCCGTGGTCAGCAGGCCGTTGAGGAGCTTGCGGTTGTTGATCTTGATGACCGCCGAGCCGGCGGGCAGGCCGGCGGCCTCCAGGCCCTCGACCGCCATGGCGATGATCTCGGCGTCGGCTTCCGGCCGAGCCGAGCCGACGGTGTCTGCGTCGCACTGAATGAATTCGCGGAAGCGGCCGGGGCCGGGCTTCTCGTTCCGCCAGACCGGACCGTAGGCATAGCGGCGGAACGGCTTGGGCAGGCCTTCCTTCGTTTCGGCCACGAACCGCGCCAGCGGCGCCGTCAGGTCGTAGCGCAAAGCCATCCACTGCTCGTCGTCATCCTGCAGGGCGAAGACGCCCTCGTTCGGACGGTCGGCGTCAGGCAGGAACTTGCCCAGGGCATCAGCGTACTCGAAGGCCCCGGTGTCGAAGGCCTCGAAGCCGTAGCGTTCATAGACGGCGGAGACCTTGGCCAGGATCTGGCGCTCGGCGGCCAGGTCACGGGCGCGGCGGTCGTTGAAACCGCGCGGGGCGCGGGCCTCGGGGCGGGGAGCGTCGGTCATGGCGCTCGCCTAGCGGGTCGCAGCGCGCGCGGCAAGGCGCGGCTGGGTTTGGGAAGCGGAGATGTCCATTCGTCGGGTCCTTGGGAAGGAGATGTTCGACGGATGGAGCCGGGATGCCCTTAAGCCCCATCCGCTGGTGCGGGAGGCTCGGGCGGGGGTCGCTTTAGGCCATGCGATCCCAGGCCGATCCCGCGTGCGCGGTCGGATGGTGATGGCCGTGATGGTGCGAAACCCGGATCATTGCGACGCGGGTCTTAGACGCAAAGTGTGAAGATGGCGAGTCCGGACGACTCAGGCCGGTTCGAGCTCGACGAAGTCGCCCAGCTGGGCGGCCAGCGCCGCCTGGAAGGCCGGCCGCGCCTCGCACCGGGCCTGGTAGGCGGCCAGGTTGGGAAACTTCGCCATCAGGTCCGTGTGGCGCAGGTTGCGCAGCACCGTGACCATCATCAGGTCGCCGGCGGTGAAGCCGTCCGCCTCCAGATAGTCCTTATCGCCGAGGTTAGATGCCAGTTCGCCCAGCCGCTGCTCGACGAAGGCGACGAGACCTGGCCGCCGCAGGCGCGCCCACTCCTGATCGGCGTTGAAAAGGTCGAGCTCGGCCAGGTTCTGGATCGGCGGCTCGATCGAGTTGAGGGCGGCGAACAGCCACGTGGTCGCCCGGGCTTGGCCGCCTGCATCGGTGGGCATCAGAGCCGGCGCGCCGGCGGCGATGTGCAACACGATCGCCCCGCTCTCGAACATCGACAACTCGCCGTCGTGATAGGCGGGGACCTGGCCGAACGGTTGCAGCGCGCGATAGGCGGCGGTCTCCCGGTCGTCAAAGTCGATCAATCGAACGCGATAAGGCACGCCGGCCTCCTCCAGCGCCCAGCGGACGCGCAGGTCGCGGACCAGGCCGCGGGCGAAGGGCGGAACCCACTTGAAGGCGGAAACTTCGATCATCGTGCATCCTCCGTAGCGAGATAGGCGACAAGCTTGTCGACCAGGGACGTCCAGCCGCCGGTGTGGGAATCGCGGGCTTCGACCGTGGCGAAGGGCGCCTGGTGGAAGCGGAACAGGGTACGTCCGCCGGCCAATCGGGCGAACGTGACCGTGATGGTGTTGTCGACGTCGAAGGCGCCGTCTTCCCAGCGGAAGCTCATGACGATCTTCTCCCCGTCGACGATCTCGCTATAGGTCCCAGCCATCCAGTGCTCGGCCCCCGACGCCTCGCGGATGCCGGCCCGATAGCCGCCGCCAACCCGGAAATCCTGGTCAAACGCGACCGTGGTGAAGTCCTTGGGGCCCCACCAGCGCATCAGGTGTTCGGGAGTGGTCCAGACCTTGAAGACCAGGTCCGGCGGCGCGTCGAAGATGCGCTCGATCAGCAGTTCGTCGTCCTGAAGGACCGTGGCGTCAGTCGCGGTCATTGTCCTGTGCCTCCTTGGCCTGGAGCTCGGCGAGGTACACGTCCATCCGCTCGAAGCTGGCGTCCCAGAACCGCCGGTAATGGTCGATCCAGCCGGCGGCGTCCTTGAGCGGTCCCGCATTCAACTGGCAGGGCCGCCATTGGGCTTCGCGCGTCCGTGAGACGAGGCCGGCCTGTTCCAGCACCTTCAGATGACGGGAGACGGCCGGCAGGCTGATTGCGAACGGCTCGGCGAGATCGGAGACGGACGCCTCGCCCAGCGCGAGGCGCGCCAGGATCGCGCGCCGGGTCGGGTCGGCCAGTGCCTGGAAGGTGGTGCTGAGCGGGTCGGATGCTGTCTTCATTTAACCGACAAGTTAATTAACCGATGGGTTAAATGCAAGAGGTGAATCGGGGGCCTCTGAAAGGCGCTCTCGATCCGACTAGCCGAGCGTGGGGGTGACGTACTCCAGGCCGTCGAGCGCCGGACTGGCGTCGGCGGCGTCGAAGCCGGCCATGATCCGCGCGAAACGCCCCTGCACCAGGCCGCGCATATCCGGATGGGTGAAGATGTAGCGCTCGTCGTTCTGGACAGCCTCGAGAACCCGGCGACCGACGAACTCCGGGTCGATGCCGTTGTCGACGTTGGACTGGCCGACCACCGGGTTGTTCGGGACAGGCCCGCCGTACTGCGTCTGGCGGGTGCGGCCCGACTGGTTGATCCTGGTCTTCACAAAGCCGGGGCAGAGCACGGCGACATTGATGTTCTCGGGCGCCAGTTGGCCGGCCCAGCCCTCGGACATGCCGACCACGGCGTACTTGGTGGCGGTGTAGGGCTCCATACCCGGCACCGAGATCATCCCGGCCATCGAGGCGGTGTTGACGAAGCAGCCGCCTTCGCCGTGCGCCCGGACGTGCGGCAGGAACGCCTCCATGCCGTACACCACGCCCATCAGGTTGATCGCGACGATCCAGTCCCAGTCGGCGGGCTTCACCTCGCCGATCGGACCGCCGACGCCGACGCCGGCGTTGTTGCAGACCACATGCACCTTACCGAAGGCGTCGATCGTCGCCTGGGCGGCGGCGGCCACGGCGGCCCGATCGCCGACGTCGCAGAGCACGCTGGAGGTGCGGACCTGGCGGGCTTCAAGATCGGCGACGGCCGCCTTCAGCGGCGCCTCCTCGATGTCGGCCAGCATGACGTTCATGCCCGCGCCGCCGAAGGCGTGCGCCATGGCTAGGCCCAGGCCGCTGGCCCCGCCGGTGATGAACGCCGTCTTCCCGCTCAGGTCGCGCATTCGGGCCTCCCCCTTGTGTTGTTGTTTTAGCCCTTGAGGCGGCTCACCAGCCGCTCGGTGGACGGATCATGCACGCCGCGCGCGCCGCCTTCCAGTTCGCCGAGGATCCGGGTCGCCAGCGTCTTGCCCAGCTCCACCCCCCATTGGTCGAAGCTGTTGATCTCCCAGAGCACGCCCTCGACGAAGGTCTTGTGTTCGTAGAGCGCGATCAACGCGCCGAGCGCCTGGGGCGTCAGCCGGTCGAGCAAGATGAAGCTGGACGGCCGGTTCCCGTGGAAGGTCTTCTGCGGGGCCAGCACATCGATGGCGGCCGGGGCCATGCCCTGGGCGGTCAGTTCGGCGCGGACCTCGCTCTCGGGCTTGCCGACCATCAAGGCTTCGGCCTGCGCGATGGCGTTGGCGAGCAGCTTGGTCTGGTTGGAGGGCTCGCCCTCGCTCGCCTGGGCGACGGCGATGATGTCCAGCGGGATGATGTCGGTCCCCTGGTGCATCAGCTGGAAAAAGGCGTGCTGGACGTTGGTGCCGGCGTCGCCGAACACCGCCGCGGCGGTGCCGCGGGGGACCGGCCTGCCGTCGACCCCAGCCTGCTTGCCGTTGGACTCCATCTCCAGCTGCTGGAGGAAGTTCGGCAGCAGCCGCAGGCGCTGGGCGTAGGGCACGACCGCGCGGATCGGACGGCCAAGGCCATTGCGGTTGAAGATGTGGGCGAGCGCCAGCAGCACCGGGGCGTTGGCGGCCAGCGGCGCGGTGCGGAAGTGGTCGTCCATGGCCCGCGCGCCGGCCAGCAGTTCCTCGAACGCCTCGGGACCGAGCGCGATCACGCAGGACAGCCCGACCGCCGACCACACCGAGTAACGGCCGCCGACCCAGTCGCGGAAACCGAAGATCTGGTCGGCCGGGACGCCGAAGGCCTGGGCCGCGGAGGGCGCGGCGGAGACGGCGAGCAGGTGCGCGTCGCCGGCCTGACCGAGCGCGGCGCGCAGCCAGGCGCGGGCGACCGTGGCGTTGGCGATGGTCTCCTGGGTGGTGAAGGTCTTGGAGACCACGACCACCAGGGTGCGGGCCGGGTCGAGGCCGGCGAGCGCCAAGGCCATGTCGGCCGGATCGACGTTGGCGGCGAAGCGCAGCTCGATCTGGGGCGAAAGCGGGCGCAGCGCTTCCCAGACTAGGCGCGGGCCGAAGTCCGAGCCGCCGATGCCGATGTGGACGATGGCGCTAAAGGGCTGGCCGGTCGCGCCGCGCTTTTCGCCCGAGCGGACCGCGCGAGCGATCGCGGCCATCGCCTCACGGGTGGCGTCGACCTCGGCCGAGACCGGCTCGCCCTTGGCCTGGAAGTCCGCGCCCTTGGCGGCCCGCAGGGCCATGTGCAGGGCCGCGCGGTCCTCGGAGGGATTCACGGCCTGGCCGGCGAACTGGCGGTCGCGGGCCGCCTCGATCCCGCCAGCGCGGGCGAGAGCCAGCGCGGCCTGCGCCTCCGCCCGAGACCAGGGCTGCTTGGAGAGATCGAGCAGCAGTTGCGGCGCCTCGACGCTGAGTTTGTCCAGGCGGTCGGGCTCGGCTTTGAACAGGTCGGCGATGCGACGCTCGCGGGCGTCCTGGGCGGCGGTTTCCAGCGTGGTCCAGGCGGCGGCGAGATCGGTCATGCGGTACCCTTCGTTAGACGGTAGCGGGGCGTTTACCGTATCGCCGTTAGCAAAAGGCGCCCGGCCTGTCTTGGCCGTTTCGAGGAAGGTCCCGTCCGATGTCCTGCAGCGCCGCCGCCATGCTTTCGGCCCTCTGGCTCGCCGCCGCCCCGGCCGGCGCAGGCGCAGGCGCGACGCCGCCGCCGGTGATCGCGACCGAGCCGCTGTTCGCCGACATCGTGAAGCGGGCCGGCGCCCTGAAGGCCGAAGTCGAGGCGTTCAAGGGAAGCAACGCGCCGATCGGCGAGGCGTTCAAGACGAAGGTCGGCGAACTGGCGGCGCTGGACATGCAGGCGCACCGCAGCCTGGCCGAGCGCAATCTGGACGGCGACCTGAAGTGCATCCTGCGCGGCATTTCCGAGGACCTGCCGCTGAAGCTCAAGGCGCTCGAAGAGGCCAAGAGCACGACCGAGCGCGACACGGCGATCGCCGACATGGGCTATCTGCTCAACGACAATGTCGAGGTGATCACCGCGCCGCCGCAGGCGCCGGTTTAGCGCCTACCCCGAGTACTTGATCGTACAGCCGTAGGGCTTGCTGACCGGGGTCGACACCGCGCGGCCTGCCTTGATGTCCGACAGCGCCGCCGAAACGTAGTTGTTCGCTCCCTTGAGGCTGGCCGGATCGGCGGTCGGCTTGTCGTCGATGCCACCCATGTAGACGAGCTTGCCGGTCTTATCGACGATGTACATGTGCGGCGTGGTCTTGGCCTCGTAGGCGTGGCCCACCTGGCCCGTTGGGTCCAACAGCAGGGCGGTGGAGCCGGCGCCGTTGGTCGCCTTCCAGCCCCTGGCCTGGGCGCCCTCGAGGTAGCCCTGCTTGCCGGGCGCCGAGGAGATCAGGGTGAGCCAGACCACGCCGTCCTTGGCGGCCGACTTCTGCAGGCCCTGCATGGCGCCCGACTTGTAGTGCTTCTGGACGTAGGGACAGCCGTCGTTGGTCCATTCGAGGACCACGGTCTTGCCATTGAACTCGGAGAGCGAGCGGGTCTTGCCGTCGGCGTCCTTGGCGGTGAAGGCCGGAGCCGCCTGGCCGACGACCGGCGCAGCGTGAGCGGCGGGCGCCGCGAGCGCAATAGCGGCGGCCAAGAGGATCGAACGGCTGAGCATGGGCGCCTCCTTGCAGGTCAGCGGCCTTGCGCGTCCTTCAGAGCCCGGACGACGAGGCCTTCGGTGAGGATCTGCGGCAGGATAACGCCCTCCCCGCCCTTGGCGCCATACACGAGGTAGAGCGGAACCCCGGCGCGCCCGTGCTTGGCGAGTTCAGCCTCGATTGCTGCATCTTTTCGCGTCCAGTCCGCCTTGAGATAGACTGCCCCGGTGTCCTTGAAGGCGTCGGCGACCGCTTGGCTGGTCAGGGCGACGCGCTCGTTGACCTGACAGGTCACACACCAGGCGGCGGTGAAGTTGACGAACACCGGCTTGCCGGCCGCCTGGGCGGCGGCGAGCTTCTCGGGCGAATAGGCTTCATAGGGAACGTCGGCCTTACCGCCGCCGCCGGACGAGGCGACCGCGGCGCCGGGCTCGCCGTAGTTCGGCCAGACGGCCGCCAGCGCCGCAGCCAGCGCCAACACCCCGCCGACGGCCGCGGGCGCCACCACCGAGGCGCCGCTGGCATGGCGGCGCTGGGCCACGCCGAGCAGCCAGGCGCCCAGCGCCAGCACGATCGCAGCCATGAAGATCCGCGCCAGGGCGGTGTCGCCGGCCTGCAGGGTCAGCACCCAGACCAGCCAGGCGGCCGCGCCGTACATCGGGAAGGCCAGCAGCTTCTTGAAGCCGTCCATCCACGGGCCGGGCTTGGGCAGTCGGGCCAGCAGGCCAGGCGTGAAGGCGGCCAGGGCGAATGGCGCGGCGAAGCCGAGGCCGAGCGCAAGGAACACGGTCAGGGCGGCCGGCGCGCTCTGGGTCAGCGCCCAGCCGAGCGCGGGGGCCATGAACGGCGCCGTACACGGGGCGGCGACGACGACGGCGAGGGCTCCGGTGAAGAAGGCGCCGGCCAGGCCGCGCTTGCCGGCCAGCCCTGTGCCGACGCCCTGCAGCGACGAGCCGACCTCGAACACGCCCGAGAGGTTCAGGGCCACGGCCAGCATCAGCAGGGCCAGCCCCGCCACCACCGGCGGCGACTGCAACTGGAAGCCCCAGCCGACCGCGGCGCCGCCGGCGCGCACGGCGATCAGCACCAGCGCCAGGGCCAGGAAGGTCGCCAGCACGCCGACCAGGAAAGCCAGGCCCTGGCCCTGGGCGGCTTTGCGTTCGTGCGCGTGGCCGGCCAGCGAGGCGGCCTTCATCGCCAGGATGGGGAAGACGCAGGGCATCAGGTTGAGGATAAGCCCGCCCAGGAAGGCGAAAGCCGCGGCCAGCGGCAGGCCGAGCGAACCCGATGCGCCGCCGCTCGCCTTGGCCGGCGGGCCGAGACCCGAGGCGCCGGCCGGCAGCGCGCCCTCGGCGGCCGAGACCTCGTAGGATTTGTCGCCCACGGTCAGCACCCCGGCCATGGCGGTCGGGGTCTGCGGCTGCTGGAAGGCGTAGCCCGGCGTCAGGGTCAGGGTCAGTCCGTCAGGGCCGCGCTCGATCCCCTGCGGCTTGGCGTGGTCGATGGCCGTGGAGTCGAACGGGAAGAAGTAGGCGTCCGAAAGATCCGCGCCCTTCAACGCTTCACCGGTGATCGCCAGGGCCAGCATCGGCCCCTGCTTGGCGAAGACGGCGTTGAGGCCGGCGGGGGCCGGCGCATTAGCGAGCGTCTTGGCGATCAGTCCGCTCCACTCCGGGTTCGGCTCGGCCAGGCCTTCGGCGACGGGCAGCGACAGGGTCAGCTCGGCGTCCTCAGGAACGCAGATCTCTTCGCAGACGAGGAACGTGGCCTGGGCCTTGAGGGTGACCGTCTCGCCCGGCTTGGCGGTCGCCGGCGCGGTGATCGGCACCGGCAGCAGCACCTCGTCCTTGTAGCCGTAGTTCATCAGCGGCCCGGTCGGCTGGCGCGTCGGCGCCGGCCAGACGATCTCGCCGGCGGTCCAGCCGCTGGGCAGGGACCAGGCGATGCGGGTCGCCTCGCCGCTGTCGCCGGAATTGCGCCAGTATGTGTGCCAGCCCTTGTCGATCTTCTGGCGCAAGGCGACGTAGGTCGTCGCGCCCGGCGCGATCGACTGGTCGCGGGCCACCAGTTCAGCGACCAGATGGCCGGTGTCCACCGGCTGGGCGACCGCAGGAAGCGCCCAGACGAGGGTGAAAGCCGCCAGGAGCTTCGCAAGAAGGCGCATCATCCGGTCATCCCGCTCAGGTACGTTCCGCTATATGGCCCGCCAAGGCGCGCGCGCAAAGCGACGCTGACGTCGCGACCGGCCTATTCGGCTAGGGCCAGCCAGCGGCGCGGCCATTTCCAGCCGAGCGGCCGCACTTCGCCTGGTTTCAGCGCAAGCGACTTGACCGTGCGTGGGGCGAGCGGGCCGATGACATGCACCGGCTCCAGCCCCTTCACCGGGCTGGCGGCGACGCCGCCGATCAGCATGGCGCGGTCGATCGCGGTCCATTCGGCCTTGTTGCGATCCTCGTGGCCGACCGCGAAGAAGTGGCGCACGGGCGCAGCCTCCCCCGCCAGTTCGATCATCACTCCGATCAGCCACCCGTTCGACATGTCCGCCTCATAGGCTCCCGCGCCCGCTCACAAAAGCTCGACTTGTCATCGTCAGGCGCGATGATCGGCGAATCAGCGTTTTTCCTGAATTGGAGTGCGTACCGTGCCTGCGTCGTTCGATGACATCGAAATGGGTCAGGTGGTTTCGTTGGGAGAGATCCCGGTCGAGCCCGCCGCGCTCGAAGCCTTCATCGCCGCCTTCGCGCCGGGCTGGCCGACTGAACGCGGCGCGCCGGACGCCATGGTCTATGCGCTGTGGTGCCGGCTCGACGCCGCCTCGGTCCTGGAGTGGCCGCAGACCAAGCGCCTGGGCGTCGACGCCCTGCGTTGGGCGCGCAATCCGCCGGCGGGCGAGGTGCTGCGCGGTCGCATGACGGTCATGGGCAAGGACCCGGTCGGCGAAGGCAAAGGCATCATCATCGCTCAGCACGACCTGCTCGACGAAGCTGGGCGGCTGGTCTTCTCCTGCCTGACCCGCAGCGTCTTCGCCCGCTAGGCAAACGAAAAACGGCGGGCCTCGCGACCCGCCGTCCCGAAATTTCCCTTCGCCTGCGCCTTAGGCGTTGGCGGGCGCCGGAACCTGCGGCGCGCGGGCCATGGCCAGTGCGATCAGGCGGTCCCAACCGGCCAGCGAGACCAGGTGAGCGTAGATCTGGGCCAGGGCGCCGTTGTCACGCAGCTCGATGAACTTGTCGTGCGGCAGGGCGTTCAGCTTCTCTTCCGAAACGCCGAAGTACTCGGCGATGGTCTGGGGCTCGCCGGCGCTGCCGTCCGGGTTGGTCGGGGTGAACACCGCCTTCTTGGTCTCGAACAGGTCCAGGCCCTTGAGCAGTTCGACAAAGCTCTGGGTGCGCTGGCGCTCCATCTCGTAGTCGTTGCAGAAGTTGATGCAGTTCTGCGTGTACTCGGTGGGCTTGCCGTCGGCGTCGAAGAACAGCATGTCGGCTTCGGCCTTATCGACGATGAACTCGGCCGAGCGGTCGATGCAGAGCACCATCTGGCCGGCGTTGTTGTCGGTGGCGAACACGAAGGGATAGCGGCGGATGTAGGCCGGGACGTAGACGCCCGGCTCGAACAGGCCGTTTTCCTGCAGGAACATGTTCTGGCCGAGGTTCAGGCCCATGACCGCCAGCGGGATCTTGTCGTCGCCGACGAAGATGATCGGACCGCACAGCGACGAGACGCCGAACTCGGTCACTGTCAGCGGAACCGCATGGCCTTCCTTGGCGAAGTTGAACGGGCCCGGCAGGCTCTTCACGCCCAGACCGCTGTGCAGGTCGATGGAGAGCGGTTCCGGCTTCGAATAGAAAAGCACGTTGCCGGTGATCTGACCCATGCCGGTCGGGGTTTCGTTCGCCATGAAATACCTTCGATGATCCTGGGCGATGATAGGGCTGCGCGAGCGGACGGTTTCTTGATGCGCCGTCTCGAGCGAAGTCGCCGCTTCTACCTGATCGGGCAGGCGCCCGCAAACGTGCACGCAGCCTGCTTGCCTCCGCCGAGGCGAACCGCTTCAATTCGCCTCATTCGATAAGGCCGCCAAGGCCACATACCGGAGGATATATTTTGCCGATCTTTTATCCCGACATTCTCGACCAGAAGACTGCGCCGCGGACTTTTTCCTACGGCGACAAGGACGTCATGCTCTACGCCCTGGGCGTCGGCATGGGCCGCGACCAGATGAACGAGACGGAGCTGGCCTTCGTCTATGAAAAGAACCTCAAGGTGATTCCGACCGCCGCGACCGTGCTGGCCTCCAGCATGCGCGGCACGGCGGGCCCGGCTCCCGAGATGCCGGCCGGCCACCGCCCCAGCCAGATCAACTTCCTGATGGTCGTGCACGGCGAGCAGAAGGTCGAACTGCACAAGCCGCTCAGCGCTTCGGGCACCTACACGGCCCAGGGCCGCACCGTCGGCGCCTATGACAAGGGCCCCGGCAAGGGCGCTGTGATCATCAACGAGACCGTCTGGACCGACGAAAAGGGCGAGAAGGTCGCCACCCTGACCAGCTCCACCTTCGCCCGCGGCGACGGCGGCTTCGGCGGCCCGTCGGAAGGCGCCCCCGAGCCGCACGTGGTGCCGACCCGCGCGCCGGACATCTCGGTCGACTTCGACACCCGCGACGACCAGGCCCTGCTCTATCGTCTGAACGGCGACCGCAACCCGCTGCACTCCGATCCGGAAGTCGCCAAGAAAGCCGGCTTCGACAAGCCGATCCTGCATGGCCTGTGCACCTACGGAATCACCTGCCGCGCGATCCTGCAGGAGGTCGTCAACTTCGACCCCGACCAGATCTATTCGCACCAGGCCCGCTTCTCGGCCCCGGTCATCCCCGGCGACACCATCACCGTGGACATCTGGAAGGACGGCAAGAACATCTCGTTCGAGGCGCGTGTGAAGGCGCGTAACGCCACCGTCATCAAGAACGGCCTGACCGTCCTGCGGTAGCCCGTCCGCCTCCGGAACGGTTCCCAAGGCTTGGGAGCCGTTCTAGAGAGGCGCCTATGATCCGTAGCTTCAGCATTGTCGCCGGCATAGCCATGGCCGCCGGCCTCGCTGCCTGCGCAGCCACCACGCCGCTTGAGGCGCCGCCCGCGGGCGAAAGCCTGGCGCCGGCCCCGCTCAATCCGCTGCCCACCGATCTGACCGGCTATCTCGCCCAGAGCGACCTCGATGGCGCGGCCCTGCTCGGCCCGCCGCCGGCGCCGGAGAGCCTGATCGGCCAGGCGGACCGCGCCCGCTACGAAGAGACCCGCGCCCTGGCCGGCTCCCCGCGCTGGAAGCAGGCGGTTGTCGAGAACGACCTGTGGGGCGGCGGCGCTCTGAAGCAGTACGCCTGCAAGCTGGGCGTGTCGATCGACGAAAAGCAGACCCCGACCGCGCTGAAGATCATGCACCGCGTCGAGCTCGACGTGCGCACCATCGGCAAGCCGGCCAAGGACCACTACGATCGCCCGCGCCCGATGATCGGCGACGACAAGCCAATCTGCATCCCGCGCGAGGACTGGATGAAGACCAACGCCTCCTATCCGTCGGGCCACTCGATGACCGGCTGGGCCTGGGGGCTGATCCTGGCCGAGCTGGCCCCGGCCAAGGCCGACGACATGCTGGGCGTCGGCAAGCAGATCGGCGAGAGCCGGATCATCTGCGGCGTGCACTACGCCAGCGACATCGAGGCCGGCCGCACCCTGGCCAGCGCCATGGTCGCGCGGCTGCACGGCGACCCGCAGTTCCAGGCCGACATGAAGAAGGCCCGCAGCGAGATCGCCCGCGCCAAGACCGCGCCGAGCGGCTGCGCCGCCTAGGGGCGCACCGCCCGGTAGAGGACGGTCGGACGCATGGGGTCGTCCTCGGCATGGCCCGGACCGGGGAAGCCGCTCAGCTGCGCGTCGTAGGCCATGCCGAGCCGCTCCATCACCGCGCGTGAGCGCAGGTTGATGGCCGCGGTGATGGCGTCGATCTCCGGCAGATCCAGGCGCGTGAAGCCGTCATCGAGGACCGCGCGGGCGGCCTCGGTCGCGTAGCCGTGGCCCCACGCCTGGCGGCTGAGCCGCCAGCCCATGTCGATGAAAGGCGGGACCGGCAGTTCCTCCAACGAGGGCATCAATCCGCAGGATCCGATGAAGGCCCCGTCCGAGCGCCGCTCGATGGCGTAGCGGCCCATGCCGAGCCGGGCGAAGGCGTCGTGGGCGCGGTCCATGTAGGCGCGAGCCCGCTCGCGGGTGAGGGCCCCGCCCAGCCAGCGCATAACCTCCTCGTCGCGCGACATCGCCGCGAACGGCTCGAGGTCCTCCTGGCGCCACTGGCGCAGGATCAGGCGTTCGGTCTCCAGCCTCACCGGCGCGCCACGTAAACGACGTGACGGTTCAGCGGATGGTCGGGCGCCAGGTTCGGGTGATCGAAGTCGCGGGCCGGATCGGCGACCATGCCGATCTTCCGCATGACCCCCTGCGAGGCCAGGTTGGTGTCGGCGGTGAAGGCCAGAAACTCGTCCCGGTCGAGGTTGGCGAACCCCCAGGCCAGAGCCGCCTTCGCCGCCTCGCTGCCGTAGCCCTGCCCCCAGGCCTGCGGGATGAAACGCCACTCGACCTCGATGGCCGGGCCGACCGGCAGCGCCTCGTTGACGCTCGCCAGACCGGTCATGCCGATCAGCCGGCCGTCGGACCTGCGCTCCACCGCCCAGGGGCCCCAGCCGTGCTCGGCGATGTGGGCGTTGAACCGGTCGAGCAGGACGTCGCTGCCGGCCCGGTCGAGCGTGCCGCCCAGCCACGCGCCGACCTGCGGATCGCCGTTCAGGGCGGCGAAATCCGATCGGTCCTCTTCGCGGTAGTCCCGAAGGATCAGGCGGTCGGTCTGGATCATGCGAACGAGGTTACATGATCCAGGCTTGGCTTAGCTAGACGGGGCGCTGGCCGGTCAGGGCGCCGTAGAGATCGGTGCGGCGGTCGCGGAAGAAGCCCCAGGCGGCGCGGTGGGTGGCCAGGAAGTCCAGGTCGAATGTCGCCTGGACGATCCCTTCCTCCGAGCCCAGCTCCGAGACCAGGTCGCCGCGATGATCGGCGATGAAGGACGAGCCGTAGAAGGCCTGGCCGCCGGTCGGATAGCCGTCCCAGGGCTCGAAGCCGATGCGGTTGGCGCCGACCACCGGGATCACGTTGGAAACGGCATGGCCCTGCATCGCCCGCCGCCAGGGCAGCGCAGTGTCGAGGGTGGGATCATGCGGCTCTGAGCCGATGGCCGTCGGATAGAGCAGGATCTCGGCGCCCAGCAGGGCCATGGCGCGGGCACATTCAGGGTACCACTGGTCCCAGCAGATGCCGACGCCCAGGCGGCCGAACTTGGTGTCCCAGACCTTGAAGCCGGTGTCGCCGGGGCGGAAGTAGTACTTCTCTTGGTAGCCGGGACCGTCGGGGATGTGGCTCTTGCGATAGAGCCCCATCAGCGAGCCGTCGGCGTCGACCATCACCAGGCTGTTGAAGTAGTGCGGCCCTTCGCGCTCGAAGATCGAGATCGGGATCACCACGCCCAGTTCGGCCGCCAGCGGCGCCAGGGCCAGCACGGCCGGATGCTCGCGCCACGGATAGGCCTGGGCGAACCAGTGCTCCTCCTGGGTGACGCAGAAGTACGGCCCCTGGAACAGCTCCGAGGGCAGGATCGCCTGGGCGCCCTTGGCCGCCGCTTCACGAATGAAGGCCTCGGTCTTCTTGATGTTGGCCGCCATGTCCATGCCGTAGCTGGTCTGGATCGCGGCGACGTTGATCGTGCGGGCCATCAGGCGGGCTCCTGTTGGGTGATGCAGTGGAAGGAACCGCCGCCCGTGAGGACGGCCGTGGACGGCAGGCCGATGACCTTTCGGTCGGGGAAGACGCTTTCCAGCGCCTGCAGCGCCAGGTCGGCGGCCTGGCCCTCGCCGTAGGTCGGCATGATCACCGCGCTGTTGGCGATGATGAAGTTCATGTGGCTGGCCGGCGCGGCCCTGCCATCGACGCCCTCGATCCAGCCGGGCGAAGGAACGCGGACGACCTTCAGCTTGCGGCCCTGGGCGTCGGCAGCCTCCGCCAGGCGGCGGGCGGCGTCGTCATAGGCCTCAAGGTTCACGTCGCCGCGGCCGAAGCCGATCGGGCAGACCGCGACGCCGGGGGCGACGAAGCGCGCGAGATTGTCGACGTGGCCGTCGGTGTGGTCGTTGGCCAGGCCCTCGCCCAGCCAGATGGTCTTGGTCGCACCAAAGGCCGTGGCGAACGCCGCCTCGGCCGCAGACTGCGTCCAGCCGGGGTTGCGGTTGGGATTGAGCACGCACTGGCCGGTGGTCAGCACCGTGCCGGCGCCGTCGTGATCGACTGCGCCGCCTTCGAGGATGAACTCGTGCTGGTTCAGCATCACGCCCGCCGCCGCGGCGATCTGGCCGGCGACCTCGTCGTCGTACGGGAAGTCGTACTTGCCGCCCCAGCCGTTGAAGCGGAAACCCTGGGCGACGTCGGCGCCGTCCTTCTTGGCGAAGATCGGCCCGGTGTCGCGCAGCCAGACGTCGCCGAAGCGGCCGGGCACGATCTCGATCCCGGCGACGTCGCCGAGCATCCGGCGGGCGGCGGCCTCGCCCTCGTCGCTGCCGGTCATCAAGCGCACGCGTTCGCCGCCCGGGCCGGCCAGGGCGCGGGCGAGCGCGGCGACCTCCTGCTGGGCGTCGGCGAGGTATTCCTCCCAGAGGCCCTCGTCATGGCTGGGAAAGCCCAGCCACATGGCGCGGTGCGGAGCCCATTCGGCGGGAACGAGAGCGGTCATGGCTGCCTTCATCTAGTGAACGCGCGCAGATGGGCGGACGCGGCCCCCCCGTCAAGCGTCGCATAGAAAAAGGCGGCCCGTCGCCGAGCCGCCCCTTCCGATCTGACTCTGAGCCCGAGGGCTTAGAACTTGTACTTCGCGCCGATCTTGATCTGCCACAGCGAGTTCTCGCTGCGCAGGAACGGCTTCACCGGCTGCTGGAAGGCGCCGTTAACGCCCGTGCCCGAGTAGGTGTAGGTCGCGCCCGGAGCCGCGCAGGCGCCGACCGCGCCCGTGCCGCACTGGACGTTCACCACCGGCACGCCGCGGTAGAAGTCGTACTGCTCGACGATGCCCCACTCGTCGTTGAGCAGGTTCCCAAGGTTCTCGATGTCCATGTAGACCTCGAGCTTGGCGCCGTTCGGGAAGAAGGCCGGCAGTTCCTGGCTGATGCGCAGGTCGACCGTGGTCACGTCCGGGTTGGTGAACGAGTTCCGCGGCACGATCTTGCCCGCATAGCCGATCAAGCCGGACTGCTGCAGGAAGGCGTTGAACGCCGCCACGTCGAAGCCGGCCGCATAGCGGACGCGCGGGTCCGAGGTCGCAGTGACGTTGCCGCCCACCGCCGCCGGCACGTAGAGCAGAGCGTTCGACGAAGCCTGGCGGCCCGAGAAGCTCGAAACCGAGTTGCCGAAGTCGTTGTCGAAGCCGCTCGTGGCGCTGTTGGCGAAGGTGTAGCTGAACGGCAGCCCGGTGCGGCTTTGCGCGAACATGCGGAACGAAGTCTCATAGTCGCCGAAGAACTTGCGGGCGTAGGAGACATCGAACGCAAAGCGCTCGCGGATCTCGTAGTCCGACGTCGCCGCCGGCGGGTTCTGGACATTGGACGAGGCGAACCGCGTGTAGCTCGACTGGGCGATCGAACTGGTCATCGGGTTCGCGTCGGTGGCTTCGGTGTGGGTGTAGATGAACTTGCCGCCCAGACCTTCCAGGAAGCCTTCGTTCCACGCCTTGGCGATGGTGATCGCGTAGGATTCCGAGCCGCCCTTGTCGGTGTTGGCCAGCATCATGTCGTACGAGTTGCCGGTCAGGTCGCCCGTGGTCGTACGGCCGTAGACCGGACGGCCGTCCGGCGCGACGCCGATCTGCTGAGCGCGCAGGTCAGTCCAGTACAGGGCGTTCTGGTTCGACATCCGCACGTAGTCGGCCTGGACCAGCCAGCCGTCGCCGAAGCGGCCGAGATCGAACTCGTAGCCGACCGACAGGTTGCCCTTCCAGGTCACCGGGATCTGGAACGACGGGCTGACGACGTTGGTGTTGCCGCCGCGCGGCGTGAACGTACAGCCGGCCGGGGCTTTCGTGATGTCGACGTTGGTCAGCACCGCGCCAGCGCAGTTGGCGTTGGTCTGGTTGACGCCGTTGTTCGAGAAGGCGTTCGACACCCAGACGTTCAGACCGGTCGACGAGAAGCCGCCGAAACCGCCCGACACCCGCAGGCGGTCGGTCGGGGCCCAGTTGAACGACACCCGCGGCAGCACGACGTACTTGCCGTCGAGGTTCTGCTGGTTCGAGAAGCCGTTCCGCGAAGCGAACGCCGAGTTGTAGGTCGGCATGTCGTCCATCGAGTACGAGTCGATGCGGAAGCCGGCCAGCACGTCGAGGTTCGGCAGGATCTGGATGCGATCCTCAGCGTAGGCGCTGGTCAGGCGATAGCCGAAGGTAGCCGCGCCGAGGCGCGCGGTGCCCAGGGCGGCCGGCACCGTGCCGCCGTTCGGATCGACGCCGCCCGTCAGGGTGAAGCCAGAGGCGATCTTGTTCAGGTAGTTGGCGTAGCTGGAGAAGGTGTACGAACCGAGCGAGTTCGACACGAAGACGTTGAACACGTCGTCCTGCTCGGTCCGCAGACCGACCATGAAGTCATGGATGCCGTAGTGGTAGCGGGCGATCGCCTCGAAGGTGTCGACCTTCACGTTCAGATAGTTGTCGTGACGGTTGATGTCGGCGCCATAGCGGAACTGGGCGTTGCCCGCGCCTTGCAGCACGCCCGGCATGTCGTTCACGGTGACGTCGACCTGGCCGACGCTCAGGCCGCCGAGCGGCAGCTGCTGGGTGTCGGTTTCCTTGCGCGAGTAACGCAGCTCGGTTGAGAAGGCGTCCGTCCACTGCGAGTTCAGTTGGGCGGTGTAGACCGTCAGCTCCTCGATCTTGTTGTAGTCGTTGGTCTCCAGGCCGATCCGCGGCTGGGTGACGCTGTTGCCCTGGGCGAAGGTCGAGGTGACCGAACCGTTCAGCGAGTTGCCGACGGTGTTCTGCCAGGTGAATTCGGCGCGGTGGTTGTCGGTGATGTTCCAGTCCAGCTTGACGAGCTTCTTCTCGTCCTCGACCGGGAAGGCGCCCGACAGGAAGTTGCCCGGATCGTAGCCGTAGATGCGCTTGGTGTCGGCCTGGAACTGGTCGACGGCCTGAGTGGTGATGCGCGGAATGATCACCGAGGCGCCCGAGCCGGTCGGGCCCTCGTCGAAGCCCAGCTCGCCGTCGAACTTCTCGTAGGCGGCGAAGAAGAACAGGGTGTCCTTGATGATCGGACCGCCCAGGGTGAAGCCCCAGGTCTTTTCCTCGAAGGCCGAGCCGGCCGGCTGGCCGCGCACGGTGTCGCCTTGGAAATCGCGGCCGGACTTTTCACCGAACAGCGAGCCCGAGAAGTCGTTGCCGCCCGACTTCAGGACGGCGTTGATCTGGCCGCCGGTGAAGCCGTTGTTGATGGGGCTGTAGGGGGCGATGGAGACGTTGACCGCGCCGACCGCGTCCAGCGGGAAGGGCGAGCGCTGGGTCGGATAGCCGTTGTTGTTCAGGCCGAAGTCGTCGTTCTGGCGGACGCCGTTGACCGTCAGCTGATTGAAGCGGGTGTTGGTGCCGGCGAACGACAGCGCGTCCTGGTTCGAGACATCGATGGTCGCGAACGGGTCGAGACGCGCGAAGTCCTTGATGTCGCGGCTGATCGACGGCAGCGATTCGATCGCGGCGGCCGAGAAGTTCGTCGACGGGCCGCCCTGGCTCGGCGCGGCCAGCGCGCCGGTGACCACCAGTTCTTCGACCGCAGCGGAACCCGCGCGGAACATGTCGAGGCGGACGTTGGCGGGATCGCCGACGCCGACGTTCTGCAGGGTCGCCTGGGTCCGCTCGAAGTCCGTCGCGGTGGCGACGATGCGGTACGGGCCGCCGACGCGCAGGCCGCGGGCCGAGAAATAGCCATCCGCGCCGGTGACCGACGTCGAGGTCGCGCCGGTCGGGACATGAGTCACCGTGACCGTCGCGCCGGCCACGCCCGCGCCGTTTTCGTCCGTAACCTGACCACGCACCGAGCCGGTGGTTTCCTGCGCGTACACCGCGCTGGACATGGCGCACACGAGCGCGGTCAGCGCCGCGCCGCCGGCGAGCCTATTCATCATTCGCATTGAGATCCCCTAATCCGTCGGGAATGGGATGAACGCAGGGTCCAGGCCCCCCACTCCTGGTGGTCCCTATAGCTTGGAAAATTCGTCCGTGGGTGACGGAATCGTGACGGCTTAGTCACTTGACGTGACCGACGCCAAATAACCCGGCGCCTGTCGCTTTACAGACACGCTGCCCCGCGCAACTTTCCGGCCAATCGCGACCCAACGAGGCGGCCTTGCCCAGCAAACCACTGTCAGCGCACGGAATCGAACGCCATTGGCGCGCGGTGCTGATGATCACCCTGGCGCTCACCGCCGTCCGCATGGTCGCGTTGTTCGCCACCCCGCTGGAGCTCTATCCCGACGAAGCCCAGTACTGGCTTTGGTCGCGCACGCTCGACTGGGGCTACTATTCCAAACCACCGATGGTGGCGTGGCTGATCTGGGCGACGACCTCGATCGGCGGCGACGCCGAGCCTTGGGTCCGCTTCTCGGCGCCGTTGCTGCATGCGGTGACCACCTTCTGCGTGTTCGCGATCGGGCGGCGGCTCTACGATTCGAGCACCGGGTTCGCCGCCGCGGCGCTCTACCTGCTGATGCCGGCGGTGCAGCTGTCATCGCTGGTCGCGGCCACTGACGCGCCGCTGCTGATGTTCCTGGCCATGGCGCTGCTGACCTATGTCGAGATGCCGGCTGGCGACGCGCGACGCCGGCTCTGGCTGGCGGCCGGCTTCGGCGTGGCGCTCGGCATGGCGTTCCTGTCGAAGTACGCGGCGGTGTACGGACTGATCGGCCTGGCCCTGCACCTGGCGCTCTCGCCCGACGCCCGCCGTGTCTGGAACCTGAAGTCGGCTTTAGCTGCGCTGGCCGCCCTGCTGGCGATCCTGGCGCCTAACCTGATCTGGAACGCCGCGCACGGCTTTTCGACCGTCCAGCATACGGCGGCGAACGCCAACTGGAGCGGACGCCAGCTGTTCAATCTCGGCGAGCTCGGCGACTTCCTGGCCTCGCAATTCGGCGTGTTCGGGCCGATCCCCTTCGCGGTGCTGCTGGGCGGCGCGGCGGTGCTGGCTTTCCGCCGACGCCTACAGCCGGCCGACGTGCTGCTGATCTGCTTCGCCCTGCCGGCGATCCTGATCGTCACCGGCCAGGCGTTCATCAGCCGCGCCAACGCCAACTGGTCGGGAGCCGGCTACGTCCCCGGCGTGATTCTGGTCGCGGCCTGGCTGGTGCGCTGGCGCGCCCGCTGGTGGCTGATCGCCGCCCTGGCCCTGCAAGGGGTGGTGGCCGCGGTGTTCCTGGCCTGCGTGCTCAACACCGGCTTCGCCGACCGCATCGGCCTGTCGAACGCCTTCAAGCGCGCCAAGGGCTGGGAGCAGATGACCGAGTCCATCGCCAACCGGGCGATGCGCGAGCCGCCCGGTTCGCTGAGCGCCGTCGCGGTCAATGACCGATTCCTGTTCAACGCCGCGGCCTATTACGGCCGTGAGTTCTTCGGACAGAACGGCGAGCCGCCGTTGAAGATGTGGGTGCGGGAGGCCCATCCGCAGAACCAGGCCGAAACCGTCGCCCCGCTGACCGCGGCCGACGGCAAGCGTGTGCTGGCGGTCAGCCTGGAGCAGGTGTTCCTCGATGAGATGAAGGCCGATTTCCGCGCCGCCTCGGACGAGGAGATCGTCAGCGTCTGGCTTGACCGCAAGCGCAAACGCCGGGCTGAGCTGTTCGTCGCCGAAGGCTTTGCGCCGGCCCCCCGCGACCCCGTCACCGGTAAGCCGATCCCCAAACAGCCTTGAGCGCCCGGTCGCGGCCGCAGCCGATGCGATAGGCCTCGTAGTTGGCCGGGTTCTTCTTGGCGTAGTCCTGGTGATAGGCCTCGGCCGGCCAGAACTTGCCGCCGGTCAGGATCCGGGTGGCGACCGGCTTCCCGAGAGCCTTGGAGACCTGCGCCTTCACCGCCTGGGCCGTTGCAGTCTCGGCGTTGTCGGCCACGAACACCGCGGTCGTGTAGGACGGGCCTCGGTCACAGATCTGGCCGCCGGCGTCGGTCGGGTCGATGTGATGGAAGAAGCCGTCGACCAGCTTGGCGTAGCTGATCTTGGCCGGATCGTAGGTGACCTTCACCGCCTCCAGATGGCCTCGATGGTTCTGGTAGGTAGGGTTCTGGAGCGCGCCGCCGGCGTAGCCGGAGACGGCGCTGGTCACGCCGGGCAGGCTCTCCATCGCTTTCTCTGTCGACCAGAAGCAGCCGCCGGCGAAGACGGCTGTCTTCAAGGCCGCGGCCTCGGAGGCTTGGGCGAGGGAAAGGGTGGCGATCGCCGCCACGGCGGCGGCGCGAAACAGCTTCATCGCATTCCATCCTGGCGCGGCCGAAGGGCCGCAGACAGGAAGGATACGCGCCGAACCCGCGGAGGGATGCGCCCTAAACCGCCACCTCGAACGCCGCTTCGGTCTTGGCCTTCACTTCATCGACCGTGACGCCCGGCGCCAGTTCGATGAGCTTCACCGCGGTCTTGCCGCGGTTGATCTCAAAGACGCCCAGTTCGGTGATCAGCAGATCGACGACGCCGGCGCCGGTCAGCGGCAGGCTGCATTCCTTGAGCAGCTTAGGCGCGCCCGACTTCTCGCAGTGGTCCATGACCACGACGACGCGCTTGACCCCCGCCACCAGGTCCATGGCCCCGCCCATGCCCTTGACCATCTTGCCTGGCACCATCCAGTTGGCCAGGTCGCCGTTCTGGGCCACCTGCATGCCCCCCAGGATCGACAGGGCGATGTGGCCGCCGCGGATCATCGCGAAGGAGTCGGCGCTGGAGAAGTAGGACGAGCTCGGCAGTTCGGTGATGGTCTGCTTGCCCGCGTTGATCAGATCGGCGTCCTCTTCGCCCTCATAGGGGAAGGGACCCATGCCCAGCATGCCGTTCTCGCTCTGCAACGTCACGTGCATGCCATCGGGAATATAGTTGGCGACCAGGGTCGGGATGCCGATGCCCAGGTTCACATAGAAGCCGTCGCGCAGTTCCTTGGCGGCGCGGGCAGCCATCTCGTCACGGGTCCAGGCCATCTTACGCGCTCGCCTTCTCTTCGCCCGTCTTCGTTTCTTTGGGACGGGTGGTCACCCGCTCGATGCGCTTCTCGTAGACCGCGCCCTTGATGATGCGGTCGACGAAGATGCCGGGGGTGTGGATATGGTCCTTGTCGATCGAGCCGATCGCCACGAGGTTCTCCACCTCGGCGACGGTGACCTTGCCGGCCGTGGCCATCATCGGATTGAAGTTCCGCGCGGTCTTTCGATAGACGAGGTTGCCCTCGGCGTCGCCGGTGTGGGCCTTGACGATGGCGAGGTCAGCGGTGAGGCCGCGCTCCATGACATAGGTCTCGCCGTCGAAGTCGCGGACCTCCTTGCCCTCAGCCACCAGGGTGCCGACGCCGGTCTTGGTGAAGAAGGCCGGGATGCCGGCGCCGCCGGCGCGGATGCGCTCGGCCAGGGTGCCCTGCGGATTGAACTCGAGCTCCAGCGCGCCCGACAGATACAACTGCTCGAACAGCTTGTTCTCGCCGACATAGGACGAGATCATCTTCCTGATCTGGCCGCTCTCGAGCAGGATCCCGAGACCGAAGCCGTCAATCCCGCAATTGTTGGACACCACCGTCAGGTTCTTGACGCCGGATTCCTTGATCGCGCCGATCAGGTTCTCGGGGATGCCGCAGAGGCCGAAGCCCCCGGCCATGATCGTCATGCCGTCGAACAGCAGCCCGGCGAGGGCGTCCACGGCGTCGTTGCGGGTCTTTCCAGCCATGAGGCCCCTTTAAGCTGCCAACGCGTTGTTGAGAACAGGGTCGGGCGAAAAAATTCATCAAATGGCGAAGAACTACTCCGCCAGAGCCTTGGGCGACGTCTTCAGGACGTCGGCCGCCTCTTTGTTGCCCGCCTCGCCCTCCTTCCTGGGGACGGAGAACGGCTCGGGCGTCGGGGTCTGCATGTTGCCGCGCATCAGCCAGCGCCCCTCCTCAATCCCGCCGGCCACTTGCAGCTCCAGCCGCTCGGTGTCGCGGCGGCGGACGTCGCGGGTGATCTCGGCGGCCTCGACCTCGTCGACCCCCATTTCGATGAGGACGTTCTTGCCGAACGCCAGGGCGGACTCGAAGGTCTCGCGGATCTGGTAGTCGACGCCGGCCTTGATCAGCCGCAGCGAATGGCCGCGGTCGAATGCGCGGACGAACAGCTTGGCCAGGGGGAACTCGGCCTTGATCAGTTCGACGATCTTGTCGGCGACCTCGGGCTTGTCGACGCAGACCAGGATCGCCTCGGCGTTGGTCGCGCCCGAGGCGCGCAGAACGTCGAGCCGGGTGCCGTCGCCGTAATAAACCTTGAAGCCGAAGGTCCCGGCGGCGCGGATCATCTCGACGTCGGTCTCGATCAGCGAGACCTCCATGCCGCGGGCCAGCAGCGGCTGGCTGACCACCTGGGCGAACCGACCGAAGCCGATCATAAGCACGCGGCCTTCGAGGTTGGCGGCTAGTTCGACCCCGTCCATCGACTCCTTCGGCGGCGGCAGCACCCGGTTCAGCACGATCACCACCAGCGGGGTCAGCGCCATGGACATGATGACGATGGCGGTCATCGCCGCGCTGGTGCGCCCGTCCATGACCCCTGCCGCAACGGCCGCGGCATAGAGCACGAAGGCGAATTCGCCGCCCTGGGCGAACAGCGCCGCGCGCTGGATCGCCTCGGTGTTACCGGCTTTGAACAGCCGCGCGACGCCGTAGATGCCCGCCGCCTTCACGATCATGAAGGCCAGCACGCCGAGCACGATCAGGCCCCATTCGGCCGCCACCACCGACAGGTCGAGCGACATGCCGACGCTGAGGAAGAACAGGCCCAGCAGGATGCCGCGGAACGGCTCGATGTCGGCCTCAAGCTGGAAGCGGAAGGTCGATTCCGACAGCAGCACCCCGGCCAGGAACGCACCCATGGCCATCGACAGTCCGCCCCACTGCATGAAGAGCGCGGTGCCCAGCACCACCAGCAAGGCGGCGGCGGTCATGATCTCGCGCGCGCCGGTGCGGGCCAGGATCTGGAAGAACGGGTTCAGCAGCCAGCGGCCGGCGGCGATCACCACGGCGATGCAGCCAAGACCGATCAGCAGGCCGAGCCAGACCGGACGGCCCTCGTCGACCGCCCCGCCGCTCATCGAGCCGAGAACGACCACCAGCGCCAGCAGCGGCACCACGGCCAGGTCTTCGAGCAGCAGGATCGAGACCGCGCGCTGACCCGCCTCGGTCGAGGTCTCGCCGCGCTCGTCGAGCATCTTCATGATGACGGCCGTCGAGGACAGCACGAAGCCGCTGGCCCCGATCACCGCCGCCGCCGGCGGCAGGCCGCCGAGGATAGCCACCCCCGAAAGCAGGGCGCAGCAGACCAGTACTTGCGCCGCGCCGAGCCCGAAGATCTCCCCCCGCAGGCTCCACAGCTTACTGGGCCGCATCTCAAGGCCGATGATGAAGAGGAAGAGCACCACGCCCAGTTCGGCGACGTGAAGGATCGCCTCGGGATCGGCGAACAGCTTGAGCCCGAACGGGCCGATGACTAGACCAGCGGCCAGGTAGCCGAGCACCGAGCCCAATCCCAGCTTGCGGAACAGGGGCACGGCCACGACGCCGGCGGCCAGCAGGGCGACGGCGTGCCCAAGATTCATCCCCGCAGCCTCTGCCGCCATCGACGTTCCAATACGCTTCACCGCCCCTCCGAGCGGGGCGGCTCTCGCGCGTATGTGGTGTCAAAAGGCGCCGCGGCGCAACGGGGGCGGCCGCCTGAGCCGCGAGGGAGGCCGGCCTGCCCGCCGATGGGGCAGGCCGGCGCCCGTCAGCCCGTGTAGGGCCGCAGCACGATCTCGACGCGGCGGTTCTTGGCCCGGCCGGCGTCGGTCGAGTTGTCGGCGATGGGCTGGGTCGAACCGCGCCCCTCGACATAGAGCCGGTCGCGCAGCACGCCGCCGCGGCCGGTCAGGTAGTCGGCGACCGACAGCGCTCGGCGTTCCGAGAGCGTCTGGTTGTAGTCGGCCCGGCCGGTGGAGTCGGCGTGGCCGATCACGTCGACCAGCGTCTGCGGGTAGTTGTTCAGGCTGCGCGCCACATCGTCGAGCGCGCCGTAGAACTGCGGCTGGATGTCCGACCGGTCGAACCCGAAGGTCACGTCGCTGGGCATCTGCAGGACGATGTTGTCGCCCTGGCGTTGGACCTCGACGCCGCTGCCGGCCAGTTCGCGGCGCAGCTCGGCCTGCTGGCGGTCCATGTAGTTGCCGACGCCAGCGCCGGCGAGCGCCCCGATGCCCGCTCCGATCAGCGCGTTCTTGCGGCCCTGCTCGCTGCGGTTGGTGTTGGTCAGATAGCCGAGCGCGGCGCCGCCCAGCGCCCCGGCGATCGCGCCGGTGCCGGTGTTGTTGCGGACGACCTGTCCGGTGTAGGGGTCGGTGGTGGTGCAGGCGGCCAGAGCCCCTGCCCCGAGGATGCAGGCCCCGAGGGCGGTCAGTTTGCGCATAAGCGATCTCCTCGATCGTGAAACTCTGGTGCGAACGCGAGCGCTACGGTCAAGGTTCCCGCAAGCTGGGACGAAGGTTCAGACGTGACGACAGAGACGATCAAGCCGGTTTCGTTCAAGCGCTTCGGCGCCGACTTCGACGGCTTCTCGCGCGATCTTGGCGGATCGTTCGCCCGTTTCGGCTTCGCGGTGATCTCCGACCACGACCTGCCGCAGGCCCGGATCGAGGCGGCGCTGGCCGCCACCAAAGCCTTCTTCGCCCTGCCCGAGGAGATCAAGCGCGGCTATGTGGTCGGAGTCGGCGGCCAGCGCGGCTACACGCCGTTCGGCATCGAGACCGCGAAGGACGCCCAGCACTTCGACCTCAAGGAATTCTGGCACATGGGCCGCGATCTGCCGGCCGGCCACCCGTTCCGCGACTTCATGCCTGACAATGTCTGGCCGGCCGAAGTTCCGGCGTTCCACTCCGAGATCGCCTGGCTGTTTAACGCCCTGGACGGCATGGGGCGCCAGGTTCTGGAAGCCATCGCCGTCTATCTGAAGCTGGACCGCGGGTTCTTCCATCCGACCGTGAACTTGGGCAACTCGATCCTGCGCCTGCTGCACTATCCGCCGGTGCCCAAGGACGGGCCCAACATCCGCGCCGGCGCGCATGAGGACATCAATGTCATCACCCTGCTGCTGGGGGCGGAGGAGGCCGGCCTGGAAGTGCTCGACCGCGACGGCCAGTGGCTGGCGATCAACCCGCCGCCCGGCTCGGTGGTCTGCAACATCGGCGACATGCTGCAGCGGCTGTCCAACCACGTGCTGCCCTCGACGACCCACCGGGTGGTCAATCCGGCGCCGGAACGCCGCGGCTTCGCGCGCTACTCCACGCCGTTCTTCCTGCACTTCAATCCGGACTACGAGATCCGCACCCTGCCAGGTTGCATCACCCCTGAGCATCCCGACCGCGGCCTGGCCCCGATCACCGCCGACGAGTTCCTCAAGGAACGTTTGCGCGAGATCAAGCTTCTATAGACGGAAGCCGACCCGCCGCGCCGGAGGGTCGGTTTTCGCCACGCCCGACGCCATCGCCGCAAAAAATCCCCAAGCTTGACAGTTTTCCACAACTGATCGACCGAAGGTTGCCGAACGGCGTTCGGAAAAAGACGGAAACTTAACCGCGCCACCCCATCGTGGGCGCAAGGACGCGGCCCGGGGGATCATCATGTCCAAGCCTGTATCGGCCTCACGGGCCGAGGCCGCGCGGCTGGCCGCCATCGCCACGCTTGATCTCGACGAACTGAAGCCGACCTTCGAGCGGATCGGCCGCCTGGCGCGCGCCTTCGCCCGGCTGGACCTGGGCGACGTGGTGATGGTCGGCGCCGAGCGCACCTGGCACGCCAGCGTCGGTCCCAGATGGACCGACGAGCAGCTCTGCCAGGACCAGTCCTTTTCCGAGATCGTGGTGGGCGAGGACCAACTGCTTTGGGTCGCCGACGCCCTGACCGACGCGCGGTTTTGCACCCACCCGCACGTGGTCGGAGCGGAGGCGGTTCGCTTCTACGCCGGGGCGCCGATCCGGCTGGCGGACGGCCAACCGATCGGCGTGGTCTGCGTCGCCAGCCGCGCGCCGCACGCCTACGACCGCGACCTGGCCAGCTATCTAATCGATCTGGCGGCCATCGCCTCGAACGAATGCTCGCGCCACCACGCCCAGCGCGATCTCGTGAAGTACGCCGGCGAGGCGCAGGCCGCCAACAAGGCCAAGAGCGAGTTCCTCGCCAATATGAGCCACGAGATCCGCACCCCGCTGAATGGGGTGATGGGCATCGCCGGGGCCCTGGCCAAGACCGACCTCAATCAGCACCAGGCCGACATGGTCGAACTGATAGAGACCTCGGCCCAGACGCTGGAAGCCCTTTTGACCGACATCCTCGACCTGGCCAGGATCGAGGCCGGCCGCATGGAGATCCGGCTCGAGCCGTTCGACATGGCCACCTCCGTGAGCGCCTGCGCGGCGCTGTTCCAGGCCACCGCCCAGGCCAAGGGGCTGGAGCTGAAGGTCGAGATCGAGCCCTACGCCCAGGGCGCATTCGAAGGCGACGGGCCGCGCATCCGCCAGATCCTGACCAACCTCCTGGGCAACGCCATCAAGTTCACAGCTCAGGGCGAGGTCAAGCTGACCGTCGCCGGCCGCCGCGATGAGACCACCACCCATTTGGTCTTCACCGTCGCCGACACCGGCATCGGCTTCGACGAGGCCACCCGCCAGCGCCTGTTCGGCCGCTTCCAGCAGGCCGACGGCTCGATCACCCGCGAGTACGGCGGAACCGGCCTGGGCCTGGCCATCTCGCGCTCGCTGGCCGAGGCGATGGGCGGCGAGCTCAGCGCCAGCGCCGTGGCCGGCAAGGGCGCGACCTTCGTCCTGACCCTGGAGCTCCCGCGCCGCCACGGCGCGGTCGAGATGTGGGGCGAGCACGAAGACGCGATCGCCGATGCGGCCGATCTCGACGCCATGCGGGTGCTGCTGGCCGAGGATCATCCGACCAACCGCCGGGTGGTGGAACTGATCCTGGGCGCAGCGGGCGTCGAGCTGATCTCGGTCGAAAACGGCGCCGAAGCGGTCGACGAGGCCGCGCGCGGGACGTTCGATCTGATCCTGATGGACATGCAGATGCCGGTGATGGACGGGCTGACCGCGATCTCGGCGATCCGCCGGCGCGAGGAGCGCGAGGGCCGCCGCACGCCGATCTACACCCTGACCGCCAATGCGATGCCCGAGCACGCCGAAGCCTCCACCCGGGCCGGCGCCGACGGCCACGTGACTAAGCCGATCACGGCCGAACGGCTGCTGCATGTGGTCGAGCAGGTCTGGGCCGAGAAGGCCGCGCGCGCGGCGCAGGGCTCCAACGTCGTCGCACTGCGCGCCTAGCGGGCGAAGATCCCCATCAGCTGCGGGCGGGCGAACACCGCCGGCGCCGCCTTCTGAGTGACGTCGGGCAGCCAGAAGGTCAGCTCCGATCCGGCGTTCAGGGTGGCGTTCAGCATCTGGGCGGCGATGGCCGCGTCAACGGGCCGGATCGAGCCCTCGACGATTCCGTCCGAGATCATCGAGGCGAAGCGGTCCGACACCCGGTCAGAGTGCGCGACCTGCTCGATTCGGATCTCCTCAGGCAGGGCCGACAGCGCCGAGACCCGCAGCAGCGGGCCGTACTGCGACAGCTGGAATTCGGCCAGCGCCGCCGAGGCGCTGGAAATGCGCAGCCACTGGTCGCCTTCCAGCGCCATGGCCAGCCGCTGGACCCGGCGCATGACCTCGAAGGTGCGGTCGAAACAGGCGACCACCAGGTCGTCCTTGGCGTCGTTGTGGTGATAGAACGAGCCCTTGGTGACGTTCAGCGCCTCGGAGATCTTATTGACCGAGGCGCCGCGATAACCGCGCGAATTGATCAGCCGCGTCGCCGCCAGCAGGAAGGTCTCGCGGCTCATCTCCGCGCCCTCGCTCGCCGCCAGCTCGGCCAGCGGCACCGGAGCCGGCGCCCAGCTCGCGCCCTCGACCGCCAGGCCGCCGACCAGGATGTCGAACACCCGCTCGCGCACCCGGCCGTAGTCCTCGGGATCGTACTTGTGCAGCCAGGCTCCCGACCAGAACAGCTGGGCGAGCAGCATGTGGGTGCGGGCGGTGCGGCGACCACGGTTGAGCCACGCCAGCTCCGGCGCCTCGAACAGGGTGCGGACCTTGCGGAACACCTTGGCGAACGCCTCGATCACCTGGGCGCGGTGCGGATCCTTCAGCGCCCGGACATCGGCCAAGGTCGGCATGGGGGGCCCCTCGCCGATCGCCATCAGCCGCACGCGCTCGAAATAGAGCTCCAGCAGCTTGTGCAGCCGGTCGGCCGGGGTCGGCTCGGCCACCGCGGTCTCCGCCGCCTCCTGCAACCAGGCGATCCCGCGCATCATGCAGGCGGCGGCCAGGTCGTCCTTGCGCTTGAAATAGTAGGTGACGCTGGTGGTCGACAGGCCGACCGCAGCCGCGGCGTCGGCCAGGGTCAAGCCCTTCACCCCGCGCTGGTTCAAGAGGACGGTGGAGGCGTCAAGGATCGCATCGCGCTTCTTTCGGAAGCGGTCCGTCGCCCGCACGCCCTTACGTTCCGCCATCCGAGCCCCTGGCACGCCTTGAACCGCCCTGCCCTTCTCTATCGCAAGCCCCTTGCCGCGCAAGGCGTCAGCCTGACGCAAACGGATAAGGCGAGATCGACTTGGTGAAGTCGTCGACCATCAGCGTACGGTTGATCGGCTCGGCCGCGCGCTGCGGACAGGCCGGCCGCTCGCAGATCCGGCACGCGGGCCCGATGGCCGTGGCGACCGGATCGCGCAGGTCGATGCCGCGCGAATAGACCAGCCGCTCGGCGAACTTCAGCTCGCAGCCCATGCCGATGGCGAGTTCCGTGTCGCCCGCCGCAAAGGGCGTGGCGAAGCGGCTGACCGTGCGCGACAGGGTGAAGTATCGCTGCCCGTCCGGGGTCTCGACGATCTGGGTGGCGATGCGGCCGGGGCTGCGGAAGCTGGCGTGGATGTTCCAGCGCGGACACGTGCCGCCGAAGCGCGAGAACGGGAAGGTCGAGCCGGCGAAGCGCTTGGAGATGTTGCCGGCAGAATCCACCCGCAGCATGAAGAACGGCACGCCCCGGGCGCCTGGCCGCGCCAGGGTGGTCAGCCGGTGGCAGGCCTGCTCGAACGAGACCCCGAAGCGGGCGCGGATCAGCTCGATGTCGTAGGCGCTGCGCTCGGCCGCCTCGTGGAAGGCCGCGTAGGGCATCATCACCGCCGCGGCCAGGTAGTTGGTCAGCGACACCTTCAGCAGGCCGCGGGTCGAGCGGTCGGGCGGGCCCGAGCGCTCGACCAGCGCATCGAGCAACGGCCCGTATTCGAGGATCGCCAGTTGGTAGGCCTGGGCGAAGGCGCGGCCCTCGGCGGTCAGCGCCTCGGACAGGAACAGGCGCTTGCGGTGATGGTCGTAGCGGCGGACCGACTCCGGCAGCACCTCGACCGGCACCACCCGCACAGAGATGCCGTGCCGCCCCGCCAGCCGCTCGCGTGCGGAGATCGCGAAGTCGAGCGGTTCGCAGGCAAGATCGGCGGTGAGCGCGTCGGCCGCCTCCTCCAGCTCGGCGAAGTAGTTCTTCTGGGCCTGGAAGAAGTCGCGCACCCAGTCGGAGGGCAGCACCGCCGGACCGCTCGAACCCTCTTCCGGGCGGCCGATGGCCCCCAGGTCGGTGAGCCGGCGCTGGTCGAGATAGGCGCGGTAGAGGCGGACGATCGCCTCGGACACGCCCGGCGCGCTCTCGGCCACCTCGGCGATCTCATGGCGGGCGACGCCGAGGTCTCGGAACATCTGGTCGGAGAACACCTCCGACAGCCCAGTGGCGCCGCCGTCCTCGGGATCGGTCGCCAGGCTCTTGAGATCGAGGTCGTAAGCCTCGGCCAGGCGCAGCAGCACCTGGGCGGTGACCGGCCGCTGGTTGCGTTCGAGCAGGTTCAGGTAGCTGGGCGAGACGCCGAGATCCTCCGCCATGCGGGTCTGGGTGAGGCCCAGGTCGCGGCGCAGGCGCTTGAGGCGCGCGCCCAGGAACAGCTTCCGGTCGGTGGTGGTCACGGCCATGTTGTCGGGTTGTCACAGATTTACAGCCTTTACAAGGTGTCTCTGTGACAAGTGAGCCTTGTTGCACAAGCCTGCCCCTTCGCCCCCGCCCGGCCGACGGCTAGATTTGATCGACGGCTTGTCAAAGCGACGGGCCGGCGAAATCGGTTTTCACAAGACTCAGTTCCGGCGCCAGCCGGGGGAGCAAGAGACCATGACCAAGGAACGGTTCTGGGTTGTCGGCGGGGAGTACAGCTGCCTCGCCTTCACCAAGCTGAAGAACGGCGCGCCCCAGGTGCTGGGTCCGTACGAGAGCCGCGACGAAGCCAAACAGGCTTGGGCGAAGGTGTCCGAAGAGACCCGCAGCCAGGCCACCATGCGCTTCGCCATCGCGTCCGAACAACTCGTACTGCCGGCTTAAGGGTCAGGGGGCTTCCAGTTGTCTCTCCTTGAGCCCGCCCGATCTTTCGGGGTGGGGCGGGCTCACTTTTTTGAGTTCTTGCCGCGGCGCTGACGCTCCGCGGATACAGCATCCGGGACCTCCGAAAGGGGGGCGGATAGGGTGACGGGCGGGGAAGCTTGTATTCGGTCGCTTCCCTGCCCCGATCACCGCATTCGACCGATCGCGCAAATGAAAAGGGCGTCCCTCGCGGGACGCCCTTTCGCGTTGGGGTGGGCGTAGCGCCTACTTCTTGACCCAGGCGCCTCCGGCGTCCTGGTAGAAGTCGCCCGGGCGCAGCTTGGCCTGGACCACGGTGCGGAAGGCCGAGGCCCCGGCCGCGGCCGGGCTGACGCCGTTCTGGGTGGCGGCCTGGGCGTAAAGCTGGCGGCGGCCGGCGTTGATCTCAGCCACGGCGGCGCGGACCTCGGCGCTGGCCGCGCCCGCGTTCACGAAGCCGAGGAAGCCGTCGGCCTGCTCGCCCACAACGCCTTGGGCCTTGGCTGCATCGACGGCGGCCTTGGCGGCGGCCGGGTCGGCGTGGGCCGCGCCGGCCAGGGCGAGGGTGGCGACCACGGCGGCGACAGGCGCCATCAGATTGCGATAGGTCATGCTCAATCCCCTTAGAACAGGTTCGGGTTCTGCTTGATCAGCGCCTTGACGTCGTCGTCCAGGCGCAGCCGGACGTCGGCGTCCAGCTTGGCGTAGATCGAGATCGGCGCCACCTCCACCCGCACAGTCGGCGTGCAGGCGCTGGTAAGGGCCGCTCCGGCCAGGACCGCCACGGCTGGCAAGGTTCTCATCATATGGTCGTCTCCAAATTCACGGCCAAGGTGGATTATTCCGGCTGAACGGCTTGTGAACCGCGAAGCGCCTGATACTCGCCGAAGTCCTTGAGGATCTGATCGAGGTTCAGGCTGGTGTCGAGGGTCAAGTCGACCTTGGTCCCCGACGGCAGCGGCAACGACCGGTTCAGGAAGTCGCGGCGGATCAGGTCCATCAGGGTCAAGCGGATCTCCTGCTTCTGCGGCGGCTTGTGCTCGCCCTTCAGATGCATGAGCACGCCCAGTCGCCCGTTCTCCAGGCTGTTGACCTCGGCATCGAGGGTGTCGAACGCCAGATGTTCCATGGCCTGGTAGGCGAATTCGCTGAAGGCGTTGATCTCGCCCGTCTCCGTAGCGGGCGGCGCGACCGGCACCGTGGGGGCGCCTTCGACCGCCGCCCCGATCACCTCGCCGCCCTGCGCCGCCACCGGCACCAGCGCCTCGCGCAGGATGGACAGCCGGCCCGGCTCGATGGCCCGCAGCCGCCCGGCCTTGACCCGCACGCCTTCGGGCCGCACCTCGAACGGAACCTTGCCGGTAAGCTTCGCCTCCAGATCGACGCGGTCGCCGAACGGCGAGGCCTCGACCAGGTCCTTGATCTGGACGCCCTCGATATCGAGAACCCCGCTCCACGGCTGACTAAGGTCGAATGGCACGCGGAACGGCTCGAACGAGAGCAGCCCCCCGCCCATCGCCAGCCGCGCGCCCCCCACGGTGACGGCGTCCGGCTCCAGCCCGAACACCACGTCGACGTCGGTCAACGGCACGAGGCTGTTGATCGACTGCGCCTTGAGCACCTGGCCCGGCGCAGCGGTCAGCGGGATCAGGCTGCTGAACTCTGCGCGCCCGGCCAGACCCTGCACCGGCCCCATCGGGCTGACGAAGTCCATGCGCTCGACGTTCAGCGTTCCGTGGCTGGTCGAGGCGCCCGGCGACCAGGCGATCTCGCCATCGAACTGCGCCCGGCCGCTGGCCGGCGAGGCGACGATCGCGGCCAGCGGCGAGAGCCCGATCGGCTGCAACCCGCCGTCCTCGAAGGTCAGCATGCCAGTGTCGAAGGTCAGCGCGCCGCGTCCATCGGCGGCGTGCCGCAGGTCGCCGGTCGCCAGCCGCCGGCCGGCCAGATCGGTCAGCGCGAAGTCGGCCAGCCAACCGCTTTTGCGGGCGCTGGCCCGTCCGCTCGCCCGCACCGGATGGAAGCGGGTCTCGGCGGCGGTGTCGTCCAGGCGGGCGGCCGCGATCTCGAGCTGGCCGTTGATCAAGGCGCCAGAGCCGGAGAGGTCGATAGCGCCGGCGCCCTGTGAGACGCGCGCCTCAAGGAACGGCAGTTCGGCCGCGACGCTCTTGGCCTGGCCGCGCAGCCGCCAGGTTCCGCCCTTGAGGCTGACCAGCGGCGCGCCGGCCCGGGGGCACAGCTCGCCGCTCGCTCGTTCGAGGTCGCTGTCGCCGAGTTCCACGTGACCGGCGACCAGGGCGACGCAGCGGGCCGCGACGAAGTCGACGGCGCCGCCCGCCATGCGCACCTCGCCGGCCGCGTCGATGCTGGCGGCGCTGACCGGGGCGAAGCCGCCCTTGGCCTGCAGCGCCGCGGTGGCGACGACGCCGTCGTCGGTCAGGCGATAGCGCGGCACCGCGAGCGTCGCCTCCGGCAAGCCGCCGCCGCGGACCAACACGTCGAAGCCGCCGCCGCCGTTCACATAGATCGGTCCGCCCGAGGCCCGATGGAGCTTGAGCTCTCCGCCGCTGGCGGTACGCACCACAGCCGGTTGTCCGAGGCCCACCGACACCCCTTCGCGAGAGGCGTCGAGCGCGATCGAACTCGCGGTCAGCTGGAAGTCGGCCAGGGCCCGCTTGAGCGCCGCGGTCTCGGCCTGATCGCCCGCGGTCACCGGCCCCAGGCCCGACCAGCCGCCGCGCGAAGCGAGCGCCCCGCGCAGGGCCAGATCCACGCGCTTGCCGTCGAAAGCGGCCAGTCCGCCGAGCTCGCCGCGGGCGTCGAAGAGACGAAGGTCGCCGCCGCGGGCCTGGTCGGCCGAGAAGCGGCTGCTGATCTCGCCGGAGACCACGTCGCCGGCCGACCGCGTCCAGCGCACGTCGCCGAGCGAGGCCTCGCCCTTGAGGCCCACCAAAGTGAAGCCGGCGGCCTTGCCGCCGCGAGCGCCCACTTGCAGGTCGCCGTCGCCCTCCAGCACCAGGGTTTCGATCCAGCCTCGCGTTGCGCCGTCGAAATTGGCGACCAGCCGCAGCTCATCCAAATTGTCCTGGCCGAGCGCCGCCTGTGCGGCGGAGGCCTCGAGCCGCGCCATCAGCCGGCCTTCGCCACGCTTGCGGACGGTGTCGGGATAGGGCCCCTGGACGGACAGCCGCACGCGGCCATCCTGCGCTTTCAGGCCCTGCGCCTCCAAATCCTCGACCGGCGCCAGCAGCAGCACGTCCACGCGACCGCGAGTGGTCGCCATCTTGAGGCTGACCTCGCCCAGCCTCGCAGCGACGCTCCGCCCCTTCAGCGCCACGGGGTCGAGCCGCGCATCCAGCAACATCAGCCTTCCGTCGGCCAGCTTGGCGTCGGCGCGGGCCTTCAGCAGGCCGTAGTCGGTGTCGAGCCGCAGCACCCCGCGATGAACTTCGACCCGCGGCTGCGGGCCCTGCGGCTGCGGCGGGCGGCTGGTGAACTCCTCGATCAGCGGATCGAGCGTCCCGAGCTTCAGCTTGCCGCCCTTGAAAGCGCCCTTGACCACCGGCCGGTAGAGCTTGACCGAGGTCACCCGCACGCCCGGCGCCTCGCCCGACCAGAAGCCGGTGAAGCCGTAGCGGACCTCGACCCGCTCGACCGAGACGTCGGGGTCCTTCTCCGGCCCGGCGCGGACCCGCGCGGTGAAGCCCCCGAACTCGAATTCGCGGAACTCGACGTCGGCCGGCACGCCGCGCGATTCCAGCCAGCCGACCAGCAACTCGCGGGCGATCGCCCTGCGGGTAAGATAGACCGTGCCGCCCACCACGACGGCCACGATCACCCCGGCGGCCACGGCGGTATGGACCCGGCGCCATCGACGCCGGGCCGCCCGTGACGGCGGGTTCGTTTCTGACTCGGTCAAACGTGACGCCTGCTGCTCTCCAGCAGGTCATAACGCAAAACCGTCGAAAGCGTGGCCGTCCGTTGGAAGTTTACACCAAAGCCTAGAGGCCGCCGGTGGTCGCCAGGGCCACGCCGCCGTCGACGGCGATGGTCTCGCCGACCACGTAGTCGCCGGCGCGGCTGGCCAGGTAGATCGCGGCGGCGGCCATATCCTCGTCGCGGCCGATGCGGCGCGAGGGGATGCGCTTGGCGATCTCGTCGCCCTGGTCGCGAGCCACGCGGTTCATCTCCGAGGCGAAGGCGCCCGGCGCGATGCCGGTGACGTTGATCGAGTCCTTGATCAGCTCGGCGGCGATGCGGCGGGTCAGGTAGATCAGGCCCGACTTGCTCGCATGATAGGAATAGGTCTCCTGCGGGTTCAGGCGGATGCCGTCGATCGAGCAGATGTTGATGACCTTGGCCGGCTGTTCATGGCTGGCGGCGGCCTTGAGCGCACCGTGCAGCGCCTGGGTCAGGAAGAACGGCGACTTCAGGTTCAGGTCGACGACCTTGTCCCAGCCGCTTTCCGGGAACTCGTCGAAGGGCGCGCCCCAGGCGGCGCCGGCGTTGTTGACCAGGATGTCGAGCTTCGGCTCGGCGTCGGTCAGGCGCTTGGCCAGGGTCTGGCAGCCCTCGACCGTCGAGACGTCCTGCGGCAGCGAGATGCAGCGCTCGCCCAGCTCGGCGGCGGTCTCGTCGCAGGCGGCCGGCTTGCGCGAGGAGATGTAGACGCGGGCCGCGCCCGCATCGAGGAAACCCTTGGCGATCATCTTGCCGATGCCGCGCGAACCGCCGGTGACGAGGGCGACGCGGCCCTCCAGCGAAAACAGTCCCTGAGCCATGCCTTGCTTCCCCTAGGGTGATGATTGGTAGGCGTTATGACCCGCCGTCGGACGCTCGCAAACCCTAAGGATTTTTGACTCGCGCGCGTCCGGCGAGGCCTGTAAACAACCGTTTGAATCCAAGGGCGGCCACGCCACGAGCCGTCCCTCTCCAACAATCGAGGATGCGCCACATGGCCGAGATCAATTCGGTGACCGACCTTACGCTCGACGGCGACGTCGCGGTGATCACGCTCAACTCTCCGCCGGTCAACGCCCTGTCGGCCAAGGTCCGCGAAGGCCTGTTCGAGGCCTTCAAGGCGGCCAACGCCAACGACGCCGCCAAGTCGATCGTGCTGATCTGCGAAGGCCGCACCTTCATCGCCGGCGCCGACATCACCGAGTTCGGCGGCGCCATGGCTGGCCCGGGTCTGCCCGAGGTCCAGGCCCAGATCGAAGACTCGCCCAAGCCGGTGGTCGCCGCGATCCACGGCACCTGCCTCGGCGGCGGGCTGGAAGTGGCTCTTTGCGCGCACTACCGCGTCGCCGTCCCGTCTGCCAAGCTCGGCCTGCCGGAAGTCGCCCTCGGCCTGCTGCCGGGCGCCGGCGGCACCCAGCGCCTGCCCCGGGTGGTCGGTCCCGAACGCGCCCTGGAAATGATGACCAGCGGCCGCCACGTGCCCGCCAAGGAAGCCCTGGCCGGCGGCCTCGTCGACGAACTGGTCGAGGAAGGCAAGCTGAAGGAAGGCGCCGTCGCCTTCGCCAGGAAGGTGGTCGCCGAAGGCCGCCCGCTGCGCAAGATCCGCGACCAGAACGAGAAGGTCGAGGCCGCGCGCGGCAAGCCCGAGATCTTCGCCGACTTCCGCAAGGCCAACGCCCGCAAGTTCCGCGGCTTCCTGGCCCCGGAATACAACATCCAGACCATCGAAGCGGCGGTGAACCTCCCCTTCGACGAGGGGCTGGCCGTCGAACGCAAGCTGTTCCTGGAACTGATGAGCGGCCCGCAGTCGGCCGCCCAGCGCTATTCGTTCTTCGCCGAGCGCACCGCCCAGAAGATCCCGGACGTGCCGGACGATACCCCGCTGATCCCGATCAAGAAGGTCGGCGTCATCGGCGCCGGCACCATGGGCGGCGGCATCGCCATGAACTTCGCCAACGCCGGCATCCCGGTGGTGATCGTCGAGCAGAAGCAGGAGCCGCTGGACCGCGGCCTGGCCACCATCCGCAAGAACTACGAGCGCACCGCCTCGCGCGGCGGCATCACCGCGGCCCAGGTCGAAGAGCGCTGCGCGCTGATCACCGGCTCGCTGTCGATGGAAGACTCGTTCGCCGACGTCGATCTGGTGATCGAAGCCGTCTTCGAGCGGATGGACATCAAGAAGGACATCTTCGCCAAGCTCGACGCCATCTGTAAGCCCGGCGCGATCCTGGCGACCAACACCTCGGGCCTGGACATCGACGAGATCGCTTCGGTCACCAAGCGTCCGGAAAGCGTCATCGGCCTGCACTTCTTCTCGCCGGCCAACGTGATGAAGCTGCTGGAGATCGTCCGCGCCGACCACACCTCCAACGAGGTGATCGCCACCTCGATGAAGCTGGCCAAGCAGATCGGCAAGGTCGCCGTGCTGGTGGGCGTCTGCCCCGGCTTCGTCGGCAACCGCATCCTCGGCGCGCGCCAGCGCGAGGCCCAGAAGCTGGTCATGGAAGGGGCGATGCCCTGGGATATCGACCGTGTGCTCTACGACTTCGGCTTCCCGATGGGCCCGTTTGCGATGAGCGACCTGGCCGGCCTGGACATCGGCTGGGTGAAGGAGAAGTCGAAGGGCGAAAGCATCCGCGACGTGCTCTGCGAAGCCGACCGCCGCGGCCAGAAGACCGGCGCCGGCTACTACGACTACGACGAGAACCGCGTCGCCAAGCCGAGCCCGTTCACCGAGAAGGTGATCAACGACTTCATCGTCAAATCCGGCGCCAACCCGCGCAAGATCAGCGACGAGGAGATCCTTGAGCGCTGCATCTTCCCGATGATCAACGAGGGCGTGAAGATCCTCGAAGAAGGCAAGGCCATCCGCGCCAGCGACATCGATGTGGTCTGGCAGAACGGCTACGGCTGGCCGGTCTATCGCGGCGGCCCGATGCACTACGGCGACCAGGTCGGTCCGGCCAAGGTGCTCGCCAAGATGAAGGAATTCCAAGCCACCATGGGCGACCAGTTCAAGCCGGCCGCGCTCCTGGAAAAGCTTGTCGCGGAAAACAAGAAGTTCGCCGACCTGTAAGGCGACGCCGACCAAGACCGCCCCCGGCGTCCGCGCCGGGGGTGAGCAGGACTACCCTCCCAACTCGTTAGGATGCTCTTCAATGCGTGAAGCCGTAATCGTCTCCACCGCCCGCACCCCGATCGGCAAGGCCTATCGCGGCGCCTTCAACAACACCTACGGCGCGACCCTCGCCGGCCACTCGATCGCCGCCGTCGTCGAACGCGCGGGCGTCGACCCGGCCGAGATCGACGACGTGGTGTTCGGCTGCGCGCTGGAGCAAGGCACCACCGGCAACAACATCGCTCGCCAGGCCGCCCTGCGCGCCGGCCTGCCGGTGACCGTGTCGGGCATGACCCTCGACCGCCAGTGCTCGTCGGGCCTGATGGCGATCGCCACCGCCGCCAAGTACATCATCAACGACGGCGCCCCGATCGCCATCGGCGGCGGCGTGGAGTCGATCTCGCTCGTCCAGAACGACAAGATGAACCGCTTCATGACCGGCGACCCCTGGCTGGCCCAGAACGTCCCGGCCCTGGCCACCTCGATGATCGAGACCGCCGAAGTCGTCGCCGAGCGTTACGGCGTCAGCCGCGAGGCCCAGGACGAGTACGCCCTGCAATCGCAGCAGCGCACCGCCCAGGCCCAGTCGGAAGGCCGGTTCACCGCTGAAATCGCCCCGATGACCACGGTCATGAAGGTGCTGGTGAACAAGGAAACCGGCGAGACCGCGGACAAGGAGATCACCATCTCCATGGACGAGGGCAATCGCCCGCAGACCACCCTGGCCGACCTGCAGAAGCTGCAGCCGGTGTTCAAGGGCGGCCGCTACGCGCCGGAAGGCAAGTTCATCACCGCCGGCAACGCCAGCCAGCTGTCGGACGGCTCGGCCGCCGTGCTGATGATGGAGCGCAAGGAAGCCGAGAAGCGCGGCCTGACCCCGCTCGGCGCCTACCGCGGCATGGCCGTGGCCGGCTGCGGTCCGGAAGAAATGGGCATCGGCCCGGTCTTCGCGATCCCGAAGCTGCTGGAGCGCAACGGCCTGACCATCGACGACATTGACCTGTGGGAGTTGAACGAAGCCTTCGCCAGCCAGGTCCTGTACTGCCGTGACAAGCTGGGCATCCCGAACGAGAAGCTCAACGTCTCGGGCGGCTCGATCTCGATCGGCCACCCCTACGGCATGACCGGCGCCCGCTGCACCGGCCACGTCCTGCACGAAGGCAAGCGTCGCGGCGCCAAGTGGGGCGTCGTCACCATGTGCGTCGGCGGCGGTATGGGAGCCGCGGGCCTCTTCGAGATCTTCTAAGAGGACCGAAGGCCGCGCCCATCATAAGGAGTCGCCGAAATCGCTTCGGCGATTTCGGTGGGCGCGGCGGCTTCTTCGAGATCTTCCAGACGTCGAAGACAACCGACTATCGGGAAGGGCCGTCCGCGAGGGCGGCCCTTTTCCGTAAGCGAGGTGTTGGCCTTCGCTGGTCGGCCCGCCGCCTGGCCGCCGCCGCGGCCTCAACCCGGACTGACGCCAAAGCCGCCACGGCAGGACACGGACGTGTCATCCCGTGGCGGGAATATCGCGCGGACGGCCCATTCAAGATAGGGTGCGGCGGGGCTCCCAGAGGGCCTCGCCTGGACCAACCTTTAAATGATCCTTTTCGCCTCGGCCGTCGTGCTCCTATTGCTGGTGCTCAACGGCCTTTTCGCCATGTCCGAATTGGCGGTCGTTTCCTCCCGCCGAGCTAAACTGCAGGCCCGCGCCGAGCGCGGCGACAAGGGGGCCGCTGCGGCCCTCCGGCTCTCGGAGAACCCCACGCGCTTCCTCGCCGCCGTTCAGGTCGGCATCACCCTGATCGGCATTCTGTCGGGCGCCTACGGCCAGGCCACCATCGCCGGCGAGCTCGACCACATGCTGGAGACCATTCCGGCGCTGCATGAGTATTCAGAGCTGATCTCGACCGCCGTGGTGGTCGTGGTCATCACCTATCTGTCGCTGATCGTCGGCGAACTGGTGCCCAAGCGCTTCGCCATGGTGTTCCCCGAGACCATCGCCTCGCTGGTCGCCCGGCCGCTGTCGCTGATGGCCAAGCTCATGGGCCCGTTCGTCTCGCTGCTGACCGCGTCCACCGTCGGCGTGCTGCGCCTGCTGGGCATAAAGGACGAGAAGGGCGAACAGATCACCCACGAAGAAGTCGAGACCGTTCTGGCCGAAGGCGCCAGCGCCGGCCTGATCGAGCCTGAGGAACAGGCGATGATCGGCGAAGTGCTGCGCCTCGGCGACCGCCAGGTGCGGGTGGCCATGACCCCGCGCCGGGACATCTACTGGATCTCGCTGTCCGATCCGCACGAGCAGCAGATGGCGGACATCCGCGCCTGCCCCTATTCGCGCATCGTGGTCACCCAAGGCGCCGATGTGGAAGAGCCGGTCGGCGTGATCCACAAGAAGGATGTCCTCGACGCCATGCTGGACGGCAAGAAGCCGGACGTCGCGGCGCTGATGGCCACCCCGATCTACCTGGTCGAGACCACCTCTCTGCTGCGGGCGCTGGAACTGCTCAAGCAGACGCCGCTGCACATGGCCCTGGTGGTCGACGAGTTCGGCGCCCTGGAAGGCGTGGTCACCCCGACCGACCTGCTGGAGATGATCGCGGGCGACTTCGACGAGGAGCACGACTCGGACACGTCCGAAGCGATCATCAAGCGCGAGGACGGCAGCTATCTGGTCGACGGCCGCGCCGAGGTCGACGACCTCGCCAAGGCGCTGGGCGCCGACTTCACCGAGACCAGCCAGTTCCACACCGCCGCCGGCCTGGTGCTGCACGAGATCGGCC
The DNA here is from genome assembly GCF_014196295.1 of Phenylobacterium haematophilum. GTDB lineage: Bacteria > Pseudomonadota > Alphaproteobacteria > Caulobacterales > Caulobacteraceae > Phenylobacterium > Phenylobacterium haematophilum. The sequence continues at coordinate 29,619 of NZ_JACIDK010000007.1, read as the reverse complement.
GCCTGCCGAGCGAAGGCGACGTCTTCGAGATCGCTGGCTTCCGGGTCGAAGTCATCGACATGGACGACCGCCGTATCGACAAGCTGCTGTTCACGCCGCAGGTCGATCCGGAGGCCCCCAGCCTGGGCGATATGCTCTCGTCCTAGCCTGGCGGGGCGCGAAAGCCCCCGAAGGCCTGCTCGAGCAGGCCGGCGAACGCGATCGGCGTGCGATCTTCGAGGTACGGCCCGATGATCTGCACGCCGATCGGCAAGCCGCCCGCGCTGATTCCCACCGGCGCGGCGGTGGCCGGCAGGTGCGCCAGCGTGGCGATGCCCGGCCAGGCCAGCTGGTCGAAATAGGGCGTCGCCGCGCCGTTCAACAGCAGCGTCCGGGATCCCGGGTCGCTGTCGTCATGCGGATAGGCCAGCGACCCGTGCGCCGGCGCCAGCACCACGTCGAAGGCCTCGAACAACCGCGCCCAGGCCCGGCGGACGGCCAGCTGCGCGTCCTGCAGGTTCATCCAGTCGTGCGCGCTCATCGGCTGAGCCTGCGGAGGGCCTCCCCGCGACATCGCCGTAGTCAGCAGGCCGCGATAGACCTCGTGGCCCTGGGCGAGGTCCGGCAGCAGCTCGCTGCTGCGCGCGATGCTCGCGCCGGCCCGTTCCAGCTTGCCGGCCAGCTCGCCCAGCGCCGCGACGATCGCCGCGTCGGTGACGGCGGCGGGATGGGCGTCCAGCACCAGCACGCGATAGTCGCCCAACCGTGCATGTCGCGCCGGCGGCAGGTCGAGACGATAGCCGAACGCTTCCTCGTCCAGCGGCCCGGCCAGCACGTCGAGTGCAAGCTCCAGGTCCGCGGCCGTGCGCGCCAGCGGGCCGACCACGGCCAGCGGCACGTCGAGGCCGTCCAGGCCGGGCGGGGCGTGGCCGCGCTGCGGAATGATCCCGTAGCTCGGCTTGTGACCGAAGATTCCGCAGAAGGCGGCCGGCACGCGGATCGAACCGCCGATGTCCGTGCCCATCTCCAGCGGGACCATCCCGGCGGCCACCGCCGCGGCGGCGCCGCCGGACGATCCGCCGGCCGTGCGCTCCAGGTCCCAGGGATTGCGCGTGCGCCCATAGATCGGATTGACGCTCTGCCAGTCGGCCAGGCTGACCGGAATGTTGGTCTTGCCGAGGATGATCGCGCCGGCGGCCTTCAGCCGCGCCACGCCGACCGAGTCCGCAGGCGCGATCCAGCCCTTGGCCGCCTCGAACCCCCAGGTGGTCGGCAGGCCGGCGACGTTGTGGGATTCCTTGACCGTCATCGGCACGCCCAGCAGCGAGCCGCGTTCGCCGCGAGCCAGCGCCGCGTCGGCGGCGCGGGCGGCGGCGCGAGCGCGGTCGAAGTCGCGGACCACCACGGCGTTGATCGGCCCGTCGCGCGCCTCGATGCGGGCGATCGCCGCCTCGCACAGTTCCAGCGCGCTGGCCCGGCCGGCCGCCACGGCTGCAGCGAGCGCGCCGGCCGAGGCCTCCGACAGATCTTCGGCGAGGGTCTCGGACATGGCGGCGCTCCCTTAGTGTTTTCGCCAGCCTGCTCTGGACGTCCGGCGGAGTCCAGGCGCGCTGCGGCCTCCGGACGCAGGCTGACGGTCAAGCTCAGCAACCCTTCCTCAACCCTAACGGCGTGGAGTTCCGGACACGGGGGGGCCTCTTTGGTTTGGAGGGGTCCGATATGGACAAGGGATTGAAGCGCGGCCTGACGGCCGCCGGGGCGTTGCTGGTGCTGGCCGCGTGCGCGAGCACGCCTGCGCCCAAGGGCGGCGGCAAGGGACCGGCGCCCGGCGCCCAGGCCGACCGTCGGCTGGAGAGCCAGGCCGCGGCCTTCGAGAGCTTCATGCGCAACGCCCGCGGCATCGACGCGTCATTCGCCAATCCGGCGGCGGTGGCCGAGGGCCTGCGCATCGGCTCGGGCTACGAGCCAAGGCAGCTGGAGGCCGGCATGGTCGCCTACGCCGCGCTCGCCGCCCTGCAGGAGCCGAAGTTCGTGGCCGGGGTGCGCAAAGCCGCCCAGGACAAGTCGGGCAAGGGACTGGCCGCTCGCCTCGCCGCTCGCCCCGATCTCGCGGCCAGCCTGCCCGGCGCCGACGCCGGCGCGGCGCGCGCCAGCGCCGCGCTCTATCGCCAGGGCGAGGCCCTCGAGGCCAGCGGCAAGCGCGTGAAGAAGGCCTCCTACGACGTCCAGCGCCAGGCCTGGGCTAAGGTCTTCGTCCCCGACGCCAAGGCGCGGCTGACCCGGGTCAAGCAGATCTCCAGCGCCGGCTACCGGCCGGCCGGCGGCGACCAGGCCCAGCTCTATTCCACGCTGTCGCAGGGCGGGAAACGCGGCGGACCGCCCAGTCCGATGGTCTCGCGCGGGCTCGCCGTCGCAGCCCTGACCGTGTTGGGCGAGAGTGGTCGCGCCGGAGCGCTGATGAGCGAACCTCGCAGCGGCATGTGCGTGCGGGTGGCCAAGCTCAACCTTTATCAGTGCCTGGCCGCTGCCGGCCCGTATTACGAGGACATCTACTGCCTGGCCCAGCACGCCATGCTGGAGCCGGCCGGGTGTGCGACGGACTCCGTGCGGCCGATCCGCACGGCGCAGCGTTGAGCGATTTCCCGCCCCACATCTGTCGAAGTCCGAGCTAAATTACCGCGCGCGCCGCAGCGGCGCGGGAGAGCCAGATGTCCGAGCGCGACCAGAACGACAACCCGTTCATCCGATCCAGCCCCTGGGGCCGGGCGAAGGGAGCGGCGCCGTTCGGCTATGCGCTGACGCCAGGCCAATCGGCCGGAGAGCCGGCCGCTCCGCAGCCAGCGCCGGCGCCCGAGCCCCGCCCGGCCCCGCGTCCGGCGGTGCAGGCGCCGACCGCCCGGCCCAGCGTCGCCCCACAGGGCGGCATTCTGGCCGGCGGCTCGCTGGTTCAGCGCGCCCCGAGCCAACCCGCCGCCGGACAGCAGCCGGTCCAGGGCCCGCGTCCCGCCTTCGTGACGCCGATCGGCCAGCCGCCGGTCCGCGCACCGGTTCCCCAGGCGCCGCCCGTTCGCGGGCCGGTCGCCGCAGGCCCGCTCGCCAGCGGCTCCAGCACCGCCCGTCCGCCGCAGTCGCCCCCGCGTCCGACACCGGCCCCCGCTGCAACGGCCGCGGCGCCGCGTCCCGCCCCCGCTCCCGCCCCGCAGGCGGAACCCGATCTCACCCTCGCCGCGCCGCCGCGGACATCGGTGCCCAAGCGCTCGCCGCTGCCGCTGATCGTCGGTGGCGTCGTGGCGGTCGCCGCCGCCAGCGCCGTCGCCTTCCTGCTGATGCGTCAGGACGAGCCGCCGGCCCCCGCGCCTGCGCCGCCGGTGGAAGCGGCGACGCCGCCCGTTCCGGAAGCCGCCCCGACGCCGTCCACCGTAGAAGCCGCCGCGCCCGCGCCGGTCGGGGCCCAACCGCCGGCCGCCGCTGCCCCGGCCCCGGCCCCGAAGGCCGCCGCGCCGACTGCTGCGCCCAAAGCCCCGGCCCCGAAGGCGCCTGCGCCGAAGACCGCCGCCCCGAAGCCGGCCGCCGAAGCGCCCGCCCCGGTGCTCAACGTGCCGGCTCCAGCCCCCGCGCCGGCGCCGCTGGTGCTGACCCCGCTCTCGCCCGCCCCGGCCGAGCCGCCGATCACCCCGCGGCCGGGGACGCCGATCCCGACCGATCCCGACGCGCCGCTGACGCTGAACCGCAATTGACGGTGCTTTCGCCCCGGCGCCATCCAGCCTAAGCAGGAGGCAACAGGGGGAACGCGCATGAAGACGCTGGGACTAGGCGAGATCGCGCCGCTGCTGGACGGCCACGTGGATCTGCGCCGCCGCAAGGACTCGCTGCAGCCGCTGCGCCTGCCGGTCGCCGAACTCGGCTTCTACGACGCGTTCAACCGCTGGGTCGGCTCCTGCGCCACGGCCTGCCGCATCCGCCTGCGGACCGCCTCGACCCGCATCGGCCTCTCGGGCGCCCAGCGGCTGCTGGACCAGTCGGTCGGCGGGGAGCGGCGCGGCGCCTACGATCTCTATGTCGACGGCGTCTTCAACGCCCGCGTCTGGGCGCAGGGCGGCGCGGCCATCGATCTGCAGAACGGCGCCTTTGTGGGCGACGAGGCCTTTAACCTGACGTTCGACGGCCTGCCGCCCGGCGAAAAAGTCCTAGAACTCTGGCTGCCCCAGGCCGCCACCGTCTCGATCACCGGCCTTGAGCTGGACGACGGCGCGGACGCCGCTCCCGTCGCCGACGGTCGCCCGCGCGTGCTTTTCCACGGCAGCTCGATCACCCACTGCCTGGAGGCTGAAGGGGCCAGCGCCGGCTGGCCCGCCGTGGCCGCGGGTCTGGCGAATGTCGACCACCAGAACCTCGGCTGGGCCGGCTCCTGCCTGCTGTCGGGCCAGGCTGCACGGATCATCCGCGACGCCCGCGCCGACGCCATCGTCCTTAAGCTCGGGATCAACGTCCACACCGACGGCCAGCTCAAGGAGCGCACCTTCCTCGATTCCGCCCACGCGATGATCTCGATCATCCGAGAGAAGCATGCGACGACGCCGATCCTGGTCGTCTCGCCGATCTACTCGCCGGGGCGCGAGGACGAAGCCTCAGGCGGCGGTCTGCCGCTGACCCGCATGCGCCAGTTGCTGAGCGAGGTGGTCGCCGCCCGCGTTGCGGCGGGCGACAGCCAAATCGCCTATCTCGACGGCCTGAAGCTGTTCGGCGCCGCCGACGCCCACCTGCTGCCCGACGACCTGCACCCCAACACCGAGGGCTACCGCCTGATCGGCGAGCGCTTCCATGCACTGGCCCTTAGCGGTCCCGACGCGCTCGTCACACCCCCAGCAGCGACCTGAGATAGGGGTTCAGCAGGCGGCCCTCCGGGTCGAGCCGCGCGCGCACCGCCAGGAAGTCGTTCCAGTTCGGATAGAGCAGCGCCAGTTCGCGGGCCTTCAGGCTGTGCAGCTTGCCCCAGTGCGGCCGCCCGCCATACTTCAGGAAGATCGGCTGGATCAGGTCGAACAGGAAGTCGTAGGCGTCCTTGTAGTGGCAGTGCACGGCGATCGAGCCGCGCGGGCCGCCCTGGAAGGGCGAGAGCCAAGCGTCGTCGGCGGCGATGCGGCGCACCTCGATCGGGAAGAAGACATCCGGCCGCTCGGCCTCGATCGTCGCCATAACCTCTTTCAGCGCGGTCAGATGGTTCTCCACCGGGATGTGGAACTCCATCTCGTTGAAGCGTACCGGCCGCTCGGTGGAGAGCAGCTTCCAGCCCTCGTCGATCGCCTCCTCCGGCTTGGCCGAGCCCAGCAGCGCCTTGGCGGCGGCCTTGCGCAGCGGGGTCGAGAAGCGGGTCAGGTTGCGCAGCTGCTTGAGCACCTCGAGCAGGGCGGTGTCGGTGTCCGGCCCGCGCGCCGCCGCCGGGGCGTCGGTCTCGTCGTGGGTGACATTGGCCGCCAGGTCGGTGAACGGGACGGCGAAGAACTCGTAGTTGCGATGCTGCGCCCAGCGCTCTTCAGCCTTGGCCAGGGTCTGCTCGAACGGCTCGACGAACACCTTGCGGTGCAGCCGGCGATTGGCGGTGGTCGCCAGCCGGACCTGGGTGATCACCCCCAACGCGCCCAGCGACACCCGCGCCGCATTGAAGACGTCGGCGTTCTGCGTCGCGTCGCAGTCGATCATCTCGCCGGTCGCGGTCGCCAGCCGCAGGGCCGTGACGTCGCCATGGATGGCCTTGATCGTCGCGCCGGTGCCGTGGGTGGCGGTGCCCAGGCAGCCGCCCAGCGACTGCTTGTTGATGTCGGGCAGGTTGGCCATCGCCCGGCCGCGCTCGGCCAGGGCGGGACCGAGGGCGCCGAGCCGCATGCCTGCGCGGACCACCGGCTGGTCGCCCTCCCAACGCTCGATACCGGCCAGGCCGTCGAGGGTCATCAGGGTGCCGGACGTCGGCACCAGCCCGGTGAACGAGTGCCCGGCGCCGACCACCCGCACGGGCGCGGTCGAGGTCTTCAGCGCCTGGGCGACCTCGGCCTCGGTCTTCGGCGCGCTGCGCACGGCCGGATAGGCGTGCTCAGTCCCTGACCAGTTGCGCCACAGCAGATGCTTGTTCGCGTCCACGCTGGGCGGGGCGGGCGGCTCGGGCTTGTCGCGAGCGGCGAGATAGACCCCGCCCCCGGCGGCGGCGAGCACGCCGCCCGAACCCGCCAGCAGCGCAGTGCGGCGCGAGATCACGACTTGCCCTCCTTGCCGGCCATGAAGCGGGTCAGGGCCTTGAAGTCGTCAGGCGTGCAGGCTGCGCATTGGCCCAGCGCCGGCATCGCCTTGTAGCCCTGCACGACGTGGTCGAGCAGCACGTCCTCGCCCTGCTTCCAGCGCGGCGCCCAGGCCTTGGCGTCGTGCACAAGCGGCGCGCCGGAATCGGCGACCACGTGGCAGGCCTTGCAGCTGTCGGCATAGAGCTGGGCCAGGCGCGGATCGGCGGGGGCCAGGCTGGCCGGATCGGAAGGCGGACCGGCGGGCGGCGCGCACGCGGCCAGCATCAGGCCGCCGGCGGCGGCCAGGTAGGCGATGGACTTCAAGCGTCTCCCCCCAAGGCGACTTTCAGATCTTGAGCGCGGCCCGATACCCCGGGTGCACGAGATCGTGATACTCGGGATGGCGCTGGATGTATGCCGACACGAACGGGCAGACCGGGATCACCAGCTCGCCCCGCTGGCGCACGAACTCCATCGCCGTGCGGACCAGCTTGCCGCCCACGCCCTGGCCCTCGAAAGCCGGCGGAACCTCAGTGTGGGGGAACAGCACCCCGGTGGCCAGCAGCCGATACTCCGCATAGGCGACCTCGTCGCCTAGCCGCACCTCGAAGCGACCCTTCTCCTCGTTGTTCACGACCTTCAGGTCATCGCCGCTCATACCGCACCCCTAGTGACTGGCGGCCAGCACACCACGCCCTGTCGCTGGTGGCAACGCGGCCCGCGGGGCCATAAGAAGCCCGCGGTTGAGATAAGTTTTTATGATGATCAAAGGTCTTTCAATAAGTCCGTCGCGCGCTATATTGCGAATAATTCGCAATAAGGCATTTCTGATGCGCACCGCCAAGAAGACACTGAGCTACAGCGTGATGCACCTGACGGTGGCGATCACCGTCGCCTATGTTCTGACCCGCGACTGGCGGGCGGCGCTGGCGATCGGGATGATCGAACCGGTCTTCCAGACGATCGCCTTCGCGATCCACGAGCGCGTCTGGGCGCGGCTCGGCGCGCCAAGCCCGACGAGCGTCGAAGCCTAGAGGAGAGGAACCACCAATGACCAACACCGGACCCACCGCCAAGGACCGCAAGGCGGTCGCCGAAGGCCTCGCCAAGCTGCTGGCGGACACCTACGCCGTCTACCTGAAGACCCACGGCTACCACTGGAACGTCCGGGGCCCGAATTTCTCGCAGCTACACACGCTGTTCATGGCCCAGTACACCGAGATGTGGACCGCCATCGACGAGGTCGCCGAACGCATCCGCGCGCTGGGCGAACTGGCTCCGCAGGGCTATGGCGCGTTCGGCAACCTCTCCTCGATCAAGGACGGCGATCCGTCCAGGAACGCAGAAGAGATGCTCAAGGACCTGATCGCCAGCCAGGAGACCCTGATCGGCACGCTCTACGCGATCCTGCCGGCCGCCCAGGAAGCGGGCGACGAGGTCAGCGCCAGCCTGATCTCGGACCGGCTGACCGCGCACGAGAAGCACGTCTGGATGCTGCGCTCCTCGCTCTAGGGCTTGGCGGAGGCGGACGCGGAACTGCGGCACGCAGGCCGGTCCGCCTTCATTTCCTTTTCCATCACCGGACGCACCACCTTGGTCCAGATCGCGTAGCCGGCGCTGTTCATGTGCAGGCCGTCGGCGACGAACAGGTCCTTGGGATGTCCGTCGGCGCCCATCATCTGCGGCACGACGTCGATGTAGACGAAGTCCTTGCGGCCCTTCATCTGCGCCTTGATCTTGGCGTTCACTGCGCTTTGATCTGGAATCTGGCGCTCGCGGGCCTGCGAGGGCTTAAGCGAGATGAAATAGACCGGCGTCGCCGCGCCGAGCTTCTCGCTTTTGAGCTTCATGAAGCGTCCGAAGTCCTCGGCCACCGAGTCCTTTGACTCCCCGGCGTTGAGATCGTTCTCGCCGGCGTAAAACACCACGGCCCGCGGCCTATAGCGCCCGACGACCTGGTCGAAGTTCGCATTGACGTCCGAGATCTCCGCGCCGCCGAAACCCCGGTTGAGCACCGGGATGGGAGCCATGTCCTGGCTCAGGCTGGTCCAGAACCGGATCGTCGAGGAGCCCGTGAACACGATCTTGCAGGGCGTCGGGGGCGCGGCCTTATCCTGTGCGGCGAAGGCCTGCATCTCCGCGGAGAAGCGGCCGGCCGCGGCGGCGGCGCCCGAAGAGCCCGCGACGAGAACCGCGGCGGCGGACAAGGCGATCAACCGAACCAGCATGGCGCTCACTCCCCCGAGGAGCCCCGCCGGCCGTCGTTTCTGCGAGCGGGGCCAAATGGCTATTGCTGCGAGAGTGGCGCCGATTCAAGGCGACGGCCACGCTCGAAAACGACAAAGGCGCTGCGGTCTCCCGCAGCGCCTTTCCGTTCCGAAGCCTGGTGGCTCCTAGAAGCGGTACTGGAATTCCACGCCGTACGTGCGCGGGAAGTTCAGCTTCACCGTCCGGCGATAGTCGCCGAGCGAGGTCAGGCTGGTCGGGGTGGAGCTCTGATAAGCCACCTCGTCGAAGGCGTTCTTCACGTAGCCGATGATCGTGAAGCGGTCCTGGCCGTCCTTCCACAGGGCGCGGAAGTCGACGATCTCGTTCGCCGGGGCGGTGTAGTTCGCCTGGCTGAAGACCGCGGTCTGCATGTCGTCGGTATAGGTGTAGGTGCCGCCGATGGTCAGGCTGCCGGCGTCGAAGTCGAAGGTGTAGTTGGCGCCGAGGTTGAGCTTGTTTTCCGGCGTCATCGGGAGGCGGTTGCCTTCCAGGTTCTGGGTCCGGGCCGTAGCCGTACCGCCGATCGGCTTGGCGCCGGCTTTCGAGGCGGTCGGGTCGTTGACGTCGACGAAGCAGCAGCCGTTGGTCACTTCCGCGTTGATGTACGCGTAGCTGGCGAACAGCATCAGGTTGTCGATCGGCGCCCACTGGCCTTCCAGTTCGACGCCCCAGTTGCGGGCGTCGAGGTTCAGGAACTGGGTGCCGGTGGTCGAGCCGCTGATCACGACCCGCAGCGGCGCCTGGAAGCCCTGATAGTCGGCGTAGAAGATCGCCGAGTTGAGCTGGAAGCGGCCGCCGAAGGTCTTCTTCAGACCGACCTCGTAGTTGTTGACGTACTCCGGATCGGCGTACGGCACCGGGGTCAGGCCGTTCGAGGCGAGCCAGCCGCCCGACTTGTAGCCGCGGCTGTAGCGGGCGTAGGCGTTGGTGTCGCCGTCCGGCTGCCACTGGACGCCCAGCGTACCGGTCCAGGCGTCGTAGTCGGCCTTCAGATCGCGGATCAGACCGCCGCCGGCCGCTTCACGCAGGTTGGCGTATTGCGGCTGCGCGGTGCAGGAGGCGAGCGTCGCCCCGCCGCAGACCACGAAGGTGGTGAAGTCGAGCGCGACGCCCTGGCCGATGGCCGCGGGGATGCCGGCGAACTGCTGGAGCAGAGTCGTGGTGGTGGGGCTACGCGAGACGTAGCGCGCGAAGTCGGTGCCGGACTTTTCGTCGACCGAGTAGCGAAGGCCGGCGGTCAGGGTCCAGTTCTCGGCGAACTCGTAGTCGATCTGACCGAACGCCGCGTAGGAGTTCACTTCCAGGCTGCCGTCGACGAACAGGTAGTTGCCGTTCGGGTTCGGCGCGGCCGGACGGCCGGTGGCCAGGCTCAGCGGCGCCTGCATGGCCGGATCGCCGAGCACGCGCAGGCCCTGCGGCTGCGAATACTCTTGATGGTACTGATAGAGTCCGACGATCCAGTGCAGCGGGCCGTCCGAGTTGGACGACAGGTTGATCTCGTTCGACCACCACTTCTGCTTCTCGGTGTAGAAGAAGCGCTCGTTCGGCGAGACGTTGGTTGCGGTGTAGGCGCCGAACGGGGTCGCGGTCGGGATGCTGAACAGGCCTTGGCGGGACGAACGGTCTTCGTCGCCGTTGGTGTTGTAGGTGTAGGCCTGATAGCCGGCCAGGTACTTCAGCGTCGCGCCGCCGAGATCCCAGGTCAGGTCGAAGTGCAGACGATTATGGTTGGAGAGCTTGCCCTCCATCGTCTGGTCCATGTTGATCTTGTAGGGATCGTTGATGGACGGATTGACCCCGGTATAGCCGAAGGTCGGGTTGTAGTAGAGCGCGCTATTTTCCAGGCCGGTCGGCGAGCGGGTGTCGTAGGGCGTGATCACCGCTTCGTGGATGTTGCCGACGCCGTAGCTGTCGTCCCAGTCGAACTTCGTATAGCGCAGACGGGCGGTGATATTCTCGCCAAGGTCGGCTTCGAGCTGGGCTTCGACCAGGTAGCGCTTCAGGGCGCTGGTGTCGCCGCCGGGGCCGATGTTCTCGATGAAGCCTTCGTCGCGGCGCTCGACCGAACCGCCGAGCAGGAAGCGCAGGCCGTCGGTGATCGGACCGGTGACCAGGGCGTCGGTGCGCCACGAACCGTAGTTGCCGACCGCGCCGCGGACTTCGCCTTGGAACTCGTCGCTCGGACGCTTGCCGATGATGTTCAGCGCGCCGCCGATCGAGTTACGGCCGTAGAGGGTGCCCTGGGGACCGCGCAGGATTTCGGTCCGCTCGATGAACAGCGACGGCGTCGAAGAGTCGGCCATCGAGTTCGAGAAGATGCCGTCCGAATAGAGCGCCACCGACGGGTCGGTGCCGATCGCGTTGGTCAGACGGCCGAAGCCGCGGATCGAGAGACGGTCGTTGTTGGTGTAGGCGACGCTCGGCGTGACGCGGGCCAGATCCTCGACGGTCGCAACGCCCATCAGGTCGCGCTTTTCCGAGGTGTAGGCGGTCACCGCGACCGGCACGTCCTGCAGGCTCTGCTCCCGCTTTTCGGCGGTGACGACCAGTTCCTCGATGGTGAAGGCGTCTTGGGCCGCGGCCTGAGTGGCGGCGGACATGGCCGCGACAGACGCGCCCATGATGAAGAGACTGCGCAGACGCAGCGGTTGAAACATGTGTTACCTCCCAGCCAGACGCGGGCGTTTAGCCGCCCGTCGCGAGTGCTTAATATTGCTAGGCTGGAGGTCTCGAACAGCGTTCGAATAGAGGGAAAAGCGCCCCCGCCGAACTTTCGTCAGGCCTTGTGGCGCAAGGGCCGCGCCGCCTCTGCCGAAGCAATGTGCAACGCGGAAAAAGATACTGATTATTCAAATACATGGACTGGGCTCGCCTCTATGGCGAGCTGACGCTACGGCGCCCTGACTGGACCCGAAATCAGCGCTTCCAGCCCGCGCACCGCCGATTCCATCGTCTCGTCTTCCGGACCCTCGCCGGGCGAGCTGCGCGACAGCGCCGTCGCCGCGATGCCCCGGCCCCACGCCCAGATGGCGTCGGCGATCTTGCCGGCCAGATCGGTCGAATGCTGCTTCTCGAAGTCCGCGATGATGGCGGCGCGCGAAATGGCGCAGGCCTCCGCCTCGGCGGCGGCCACGTCCTCGCGGCGGCCGGAATCCAGCGCCTCGTACATCAGGATGTAGAGCTCGGGCTTCTGGCGCAGGAAGGTCAGGTAGGCGCCGCCGGTGGAGCGCAGCCCGCCCTCGTGTCCGTGCGCCTCGTAGGCGGCCCGCATGGCGTCGGAGAGCTGCCGGAAGCCGTCGACCGCAAGACCCGCCAGCAAGGCGGCCTTGTCGGCATAGTGATAGTAGACCGTGCCAGGCGCCACGCCGGCACGGTCGGCGATGGCCCGCAGCGACAGACCGGCGCGGCCGCTTTCCTGCAGAATCTCCCGCGCTGCCGCTAGAAGTTGTCCGCGGACATTCCCCACGTGATAGGTGCGCCGCCGTTCGAGGCTCACCGCCGTCATGACGCCCATCTCATCGCAAACACTGCGGCGGCCCGACGCACTACGAAAGGCCGCACTCCCCGTCGACCAAAGTTATCGACGCTAAGTTAAGGCCCTATCCGCGCCGTTACGCAACGACAATCAAGTCAGGATCGCTACCTTGGCTGGTAGTGCGACCAAAAGGTCGGTCGGCGCCAGCCGCACCTGCAACCCGCGCTGGCCGCCGTTGACGAACACCTTCTCATGGTCGAGCGCGGCCTGGTCGATCAGCGTCTGGACCTGCCGTTTCTGGCCGAACGGGCTGACCCCGCCGACCCGGTAGCCGGTGACGCGCTCGGCGTCGGCGGGCTTCATCATCTGCGCCGACTTGCCGCCCGCCGCCGCGGCCAATTTCTTCATCGCCACCTCCCGGTCCGAGGCCAGCACCGCGCAGACCGGCTTGCCGTCGACCAGGGCCATCAGGGTCTTGAGCACCTGGTCGGGGCTGACGCCGAGGCTTTCGGCGGCCTGCAGCCCCACCCGCGGCGCGTCGGGGTCGTAGTCGTAGGAATGCAGCTCGTAGGCGATCTTGGCCTTGTCGAGGGCGAGCGTCGCGGGCGTGGTCTTGGCCATGGCTCGCTTTAGCCCCGCCGGCGGTCGCTGCGAAGCGCCAGCTTCGCCGCGCCCGAGGTTCGTTTTTCGCCAACGCCCTGCGCCAAGGCGACTAACGCCGCTCTTGCAGCTAGGCGACGCAGGAAAATCGCCCATATGCTCGAGGAGATTGCGCGGAAATCGACCTCCGGGCGTTTCTGCTGAAAGGCCTCCAGGAGCCGTTCATGACCGCACACCCGCGCAAGCTTGCGCCGCCCGCCAGCTCGGCCCTCGAACTGATCGGCGACACGCCGATGCTCGAGCTGACCGGCTTCGACACCGGCCCCTGCCGGTTGTTCGTGAAGCTTGAGAGCGCCAATCCCGGCGGCTCGATCAAGGACCGCATCGCCCGCTCGATGATCGAGGCGGCCGAAGCCGACGGCTCGCTGAAGCCCGGCGGGACGATCGTCGAGGCCACAGCCGGCAACACTGGCCTCGGTCTCGCGCAGGTCGGCGTCTTGAAGGGCTACAAGATCCTGCTGCTCGTGCCCGACAAGATGAGCCGCGAGAAGATCCAGCACCTGCGCGCGCTCGGCGTCGATGTCCGCATCACCCGATCCGATGTCGGCAAGGGCCACCCCGAATACTACCAGGACATGGCCCAGCGGCTGGCGGCCGACATTCCCGGCGCGATCTACATCAACCAGTTCGCCAACCCAGCCAATCCGAAGGCGCATGAGACCACCACCGGCCCAGAGATCCTGGCGCAGATGGAGGGCGACCTCGACGCCATGGTCGTCGGCGTCGGCTCAGGCGGCACGCTGACCGGCCTTGGCCGCTTCTTCGCCGCGGCCTCGCCGAAGACCAAGATGGTGCTGGCCGATCCGGAGGGTTCGATCCTCGCGCCGCTGGTCAACACCGGCGAGACCGTCGAACCGGGCTCATGGGTGGTCGAGGGCATCGGCGAGGACTTCGTGCCCGACAACTGCGACCTCTCGCTGGTCTCGCGCGCCTACACCATTCCCGACGCCGAGAGCATCGCCGCCGCGCGCCTGATGCTGGCCAAGGCCGGGGTGCTGGGCGGCTCCTCCTCCGGCACGCTGCTGGCCGCCGCCCTGCGCTATTGCCGCGAGCAGACGGAAGCCCAGCGGGTCGTCACCCTCGTCTGCGACACCGGCGCCAAGTACCTGTCCAAGGTCTACAACGACAGCTGGCTGGCCGAGCAGGGCCTCACCGAGCGCCGCCTGCATGGCGACCTGCGCGACCTGATCGTGCGCTCCGCCACCAACGGCGGGGCCATCGTGGTCGGCCCGCAGGACACCTTGCTGACCGCCTACAACCGCATGCGCCAGGCCGACGTCAGCCAGCTTCCTGTGCTCGACGGCGGCCGCCTGATCGGGCTCATCGACGAAAGCGACCTCCTGGAGGCCATCGAGGACTCCAAGCCCGACAAGCGATTCTCCCAGCCGGTGGCGGCTGCGATGACCGCCAAGCTCGACACTCTGCAGGCCGACGCGCCGCTCGATGCGCTGCTGCCGGTCTTCGAACGCGATCAGGTGGCTATCGTCCTCGACGGCCGCGAATTCCTCGGGCTGATCACCCGCATCGACCTCATCAACTATCTGCGGCGAGCTGCGTGACCCAAGACAACACCAGAAAGAACCGCCTGGAGTTCTCCACGCGGGTGATCCACGGCGGCCAGTCGGTCGATCCGACGACGGGGGCGGTGATGCCGCCGATCTACGCGACGTCGACCTACGCCCAGACCAGCCCAGGCGAGCACAAGGGCTTCGAGTACTCGCGCAGCCAGAACCCGACACGCTTCGCCTTCGAGCGGGCCATCGCCGACCTGGAGAGCGGAACGCGCGGCTACGCCTTCGCCTCGGGCCTGGCGGCGATCTCGACCTTCCTGGAGGTGCTCGACGCCGGCTCGCACGTGATCGCCAGCGAGGATCTATACGGCGGCTCGTTCCGGCTGTTCGACAAGGTTCGCCGGCGCACCGCCGGCCTGGAGTTCAGCTTCGTCGACATGAGCGACGTCGCCGCCATCGAGGCGGCGATCCGGCCCAACACCCGGTTGTTGTGGGTCGAGACCCCGACCAACCCGCTGCTGCGGCTGGCGGACCTGGAGGCGATCGCCGCGCTCGGCAAGCGCCGCGGCCTGCTGACCGCCGCCGACAACACCTTCGCCAGCCCCTATGTGCAGCGGCCGCTGGAATTCGGCTTCGATGCGGTCATGCACTCCACCACCAAATACGTCTCGGGCCACTCCGACATCGTCGGCGGCGCGCTGGTGGTCGGCCAGAACACGGAGCTCGCCGACCAGGTCGGCTTTCTGCAGAACGCGGTGGGCGCGGTGTCCTCGCCGTTCGACTCGTTCCTCGCCCTGCGCGGCGTGAAGACCCTGGCCCTGCGCATGCAGCGCCACTGCGAAAACGGCATGGCCATCGCCCGATGGCTGGAAGGCCGGGGCGACGTCGCCCAGGTCATCTATCCGGGGCTGGAGAGCCACCCGCAGCACGACCTGGCCAGGCGGCAGATGAGCGGCGGCTTCGGGGGTATGATCTCGGTGGTGCTCGACCGCGACCTGGCCGGCACGGTGCGGATGCTGGAGCGCACCCGACTGTTCACGCTCGCCGAGAGCCTCGGCGGCGTGGAGAGCCTGATCGAGCATCCGGCGATCATGACCCACGCCTCGATCCCGGCCGAGACGCGGGCCCGGATCGGCATCGCCGACGGCCTGATCCGCCTGTCGGTCGGGATCGAGGACGCCGGCGACCTGATCGCCGACCTGGAACAGGCCCTGGCGGGCTAGTGGCCCTGGTGGGCGGCCTTGTAGGCGGTGTCCCAGGCGACGAACTCGGGGCCGTCGATCTTGCCGTTCTTGTCCTTGTCCGCCTTGGCGAACTCGTCGGCGGGCAGCTTGTAGGCCACCCATTCGGTCTTATCGATCCGGTCGTCCTTGCTGGTGTCGGCCGGGTGGATGAAGCGGCCTTCGGCGGCGAAGGCCATGCCGGTCGAGCCCGCGAGGGCGGCGGCGGCGAGGATGAGGCTGGTCAGACGCATACGGGTCCTCCTGTTACCGAGGCGGAGGCTGGCCACGGCTCATGGCGAAAATGAGCCGTGGCCGCGGCGTCAATCGGCGCGCGTCCCCTTCGGCGGGGTGAGTTCGGTCGGCGGCCACTTGATGCCAAGCTGGTCGAGATAGGTCGGGTAGCGCTCGGCGTCGTAGTAGAAGGGCGCCATCTGCGGCCTGAACTTGGCCATGACCTCGGTGTTGATCTCGATCGGCGGCTTGTCGTCCGGGCCGATCATCGGGACGTACTTCTGATCCTTGGTCTGGACGTTGACGAAGTAGTCCTTGGCCTGGCGGCGCAGCTCCGGCTTGGTCAGCACATCGACCATGGTCATCGCCACCACCTTCGAACCGGCGACCACGCCCTTGTGGGCGATCGGCGTGGCCATCGAGATCGCGTTCGACCAGTGGTGCCCGGGCAGGTCGGGGATGTTCGACGGATAGACCACGGTGATGGTCGGCAGCGTCCAGGAGATGTCTCCGATGTCGTCCGAACCGCCGCTCTCGGGCTTCTCGACCGGCGGCGCCATCTTGTCGAGCTCCGTGGCCAGCCCCTTCTCCTTGGAGCCGAGGTTCTTCTGGACCGCCTTGGCGAAGGTCTGTTCCTCCGGCGTCCACTTCGGCAGCCCGACCTTGTCGATATTGGCCTTGGCGGCTTCGGCCAGCGGCCGGTTGAAGTGGCGCGGCGCGGCCGTGCCGAGCACCCGGCGCTCCATGGTCGTGTCGGTCATCTTGGCGGCGGCCTCGGCGATGGTGTCGCCGATCTCGAAGCTCTTCTTGATGCCGTCGAAGGTCTGCTCCCGGAAGTAGTACCAGACCGTCGCCTTGGACGGCACGACGTTGGGCTGGTCGCCGCCGTCGGTGATCACGTAGTGCGAGCGCTGCTCTGGCCGCAGATGCTCGCGGCGCATGTTCCAGCCCATGTTCATCAGCTCGACGGCGTCCAGCGCGCTGCGCCCGCGCCAGGGCGCTCCGGCCGAGTGGGCCGACGCGCCGTGGAAATTGTACTCGACCGACACCAGGCCCGTGCCCGACGTCGCGCCCCAGGCCGTCGCCAGGTTCGAGCCGACATGGGTGAAGATCGCCACGTCGGCGCCTTTGAACACCCCGTCGCGGACCATGTAGGCCTTGCCGCCCAGCAGTTCCTCGGCGACGCCCGGCCACAGCATCAGCGTGCCGGCGATGTTCTGCTTCTCCATCAGGTCCTTGACCGCCAGGGCGGCGACCACGTTCAGCGCCTGGCCGGAGTTGTGGCCCTCGCCATGGCCCGGCGCGCCCTCGACCAGCGGGTCGTGCCAGGGCACGCCCGGCTTCTGCGAGGCCTTCGGGATGCCGTCGATGTCGCTGCCGAGCACGATGACTGGGCCGCCCGTCCCATGCGTCCAGGTCGCGGTCCAACCGGTCGGCAGGCCGGCGACGCCGCGCTGGATGGTGAAACCGTTCTTCTCCAGCACGCCGGTGACGTACTTCGAGGTTTCGACCTCCTGGAAGGCGAGCTCGCCATACGAGAAGATCTGGTCGTTCATCTGCTGGGCCAGCTTGGCCCGGCTCTCGACCCCGGCTGCGGCCTGCGCCTTCAGGCCCGCGATCTTGCCGGCCGGAACGCCCTGGGCCAGCGCCGCCGGCGCGACCGAACACAGCAGGCCGGCCATGGCGGCCGCCGTCATCAACGCACGCATACATATCCCCCCAACGTCACATCCGTTCGTGGACAAAGAGGCGCCAGAACGGTCCCGCTGGGAAGCCCCCCAAGCGTCATGGATCACCTCGCAAATAGCACTTGCTCCTACAGCCGCTGTAGGATGCACAGCCTGCCGCATGGTCGGGCAGGGGCTCATTGACGGCATGCGGCGCATCGCGGCGATCCTCGCCCTGCTGGCCGTCGCGACCTTCGTCATGCTGGCCGCGCCCAGCCACGCCGAACCGCTCATCGACTTCGCCGCCCCGGCGGCGGCCAGCGCCCATCATGCCGGCGACGGCGATCCCGACGCGGCCCATCATGCGCCCGGCGCCCACTGCGCCACCCATTGCGCGGGCCACGCCCCGCCGCTGCTGGCCATGACCGAGATCGACGCCCGCACCGGCGCCGCCGGCCGCCAGCGCCCGGCGGACGACGCCGACCACGCGACGCTGAGGTCAGCGCCCCCGACCCGTCCTCCCGCGGCCTGACGGTTTCGCGCGCCGACGCGCGCTCCCGTCCTGTCCGTTTCCGGAGATCCCGATGCCTCCCCATCACGTCCGTCTGGCGGCCTTGCTGGCCGCGGGCGGCCTGGCGTGCGCCCATCCAGTCCTGGCTGCGCCCGCCCCTTCATTCCAAGACCTGCTGGCCCAGTCCGCCCAGGCGCCTCGCCGCGCCGAAAGCCAGGCACAGATCGCCGCCGCCCAAGGCCGCCTCGATCAGGCCGGCGCCTGGCGCAATCCCGAGCTGTCGCTCGACGTCGAGAACTTCGCGGGCAAGGGCCCGATGGAAGGCCTCGATTCCGCCGAGACCACGCTGTCGCTCAGCCAGACGCTCGAGCTGGGCGGCAAGCGCGGCGCGCGCATCGACGGCGCGCGGAGGGACGTCGATCTGGCCCGCGCCCGTGACGCCCAGGCTAGGGCCGACTACGCCGCCGCCCTGGCGGTCGGCTACGCCGAGGCGGAGGCCGCGCAGCTGCGGGCCGACCAGGCCCGCGAACTGCTGGAGGCCGCCCAGAGCGACGCCCGCGCCGCCGATCTTCTGGTCGAGGCCGGCAAGGAAGCCCGCCTGCGCGGCCTGCAGGCGCAGGCCGACGCCCAGTCCGCCCAGGCCGGGCTCGACCAGGCGCTGGCCGCCCGCGACGCCGCCTTCGGCCGCCTGTCAGCCCAGGCCGGATCGGGCGACACCTACGACTCCCTGACCTCCAGCCTGCTGTCGGCCGACGCCGCCATCGACGCCGAGCCCGTGGACACTCCGGCGGTGCTGTCCGCCCAGGCCGACCGCGACAGCGCCGCGGCCAAGGTTCGCGTCGAGCAGCTTCAATCCCGCCCCGACCTCACCGTCTCTGCCGGCGTGCGCCGCTTCGCCGGGGACGGCTCCACCGCCATGGTCGCCGGCGCCGCGTTGCCGTTGCCGCTGTTCGACCGCAACCGCGGAAACACCGCCGCCGCCCGCGCCGAGTTGGCCGCGGCCGAGGCGCGGCTGGCCCAAGCGAGGCTCGACGCCGTCGCCGACCTGGCCGCCGCCCGTTCCCACGCGCGCAGCGCCAGCGCCCAGGCTAGCGCCGCAGCCGCCGGCGAAGCGGCCGCCGCCGAAGCCTACCGGCTGGCGCGGATCGGCTACGAGGCCGGCCGCCTGCCGCTGCTCGAACTCACCGCCGCGCGCCGCGCCCTGGCCGCCGCGCGCCTGCAGACGCTGGAGGCCCGCCTGGCCCGCGTCCGCGCCCTGGCCGAGGCCGCGCGCCTGGCCGGCAAGACCCCCTTCGGAGCGTAATGATGCTGCTCGACAAACGAAACCTGCTCACCGGCGGGGCGATCGCGCTCGCCCTGGCGGCCGGCTACGGCCTGGCCACGTTCCGCGCCGCGCCGGCGGACGCCCGCGGCGAGGAAACCCATGACGAAGAGAAGGACGGCGAGGAAGGCTTCATCGCCCTGCCCGCCGACCAGGCCGCCGCCGCCGGCGTCGCCGTCGTCACCGTCGGCCGCGGTGGAGGCTCCGACATCCGCCTGACCGGCCGGGTCGAAGCCGCGCCCCACGCCCGCGCCGTGGTCGCCGCCCCGGTCTCCGGCGTCGTCGAGCGCGTGCTGCTGTCGCCCGGCGCCCAGGTCGCCGCCGGCGGCGGGGTGGTGGTGATCCGCAGCGCCGACGGCGCCAGCGTCCGCGCCGAAGCCGCCGCCGCAGCCGCCGAGGCGCAGGCCGCCCGCGCCGCCCTGGCCCGCGAGGACCGGCTGCTGAAGGCCGGCGTCACCGCCCAGCAGGACTGGGAGGCCGTCCGCGCCGCATCGGTCCGCGCCAGCGCTCAGGCCGCCGCCGCCCAGGCCCGCGCCGCCGCCTCCGGCTCGCCCGGCGCCGGCGGGCAGGCCACCCTGCGCAGCCCCATCGCCGGACTGGTGACCAGCGTCCAGGTCGCCCCGGGGGGCTTCGTCGCCCAAGGGGCCACGGTCGCCGAGGTCTCCAACCCCGAGCGCCTGGAGGTGGTGTTCAACGTGCCCGCCGACTCGGCCGCCAAGCTCGCCGTCGGCGCGCCGCTGAAGCTGATCGGTCCAGACGGCCGCGAGGCCTCCGCCCAGATCGTCGGCATCGCCCCGCTCTCGCAGCTGGCGACCGGCGCGGCCATCGTCCGCGCCCGGCCCACCTCCGGCGCACTGACGCCCGGCGCGGCGGTCAGCGCCCAGGTCCCCGCCGACGGCAAGGGCCTGCCCAGCGTGCCGTCCGAGGCCGTGCAGACGGTCGAGGGCCGCCAGGTCGTGTTCGTCGCCGAGAAGGACGGCTTCCGCGCCCGCTCGGTCACCGCCGGCCGCTCCGGCGGCGGGCAGACCCAGATCGTCGCCGGGCTGAAAGGCGACGAGCGCGTCGCCGGCCGCGGCGCCTTCGTCCTCAAGGCCGAGCTCGCCAAGGGCGAAGCAGAGCACGGACACTAGGGGGGCCGCCATGCTGAACAAGATCGTGGCGCTGTCCGTGCGCCACCGCTTCGCGGTCATCCTGATCGCGCTGGCTATCGCCGCCTACGGCGCGGTCGAACTCTTCCGGCTGCCGATCGACGCGGTGCCCGACATCACCAACCGCCAGGTGCAGGTGACCACCGTCGCTCCGGCCCTGTCGCCCGAGGAGATCGAACAGCGGGTCACCTATCCGCTGGAGACCGCGCTGACCGGCATCCCGGGCCTGGTCGAGACCCGCTCGATCAGCCGCAACGGGTTCTCGCAGATCACCGCGGTCTTCACCGACCAGACCGACGTCTACTTCGCCCGCAACCAGGTCACCGAACGCCTGCAGGGCGCGCGCGACGAGCTGCCTCCGGGCGCCGAGCCGGCCCTGGCCCCGATCACCACGGGCCTGGGCGAAGTGATGATGTGGACGGTCAAGATGGCGCCGGCCAAGGGCGTGAAGCCCGGCCAGCCGGGCCCACAGCCGGACGGGTCCTATCTCACTCCCGAGGGCGAGCGCCTGACGACCGAGATGGCCAAGGCGACCTACCTGCGCACCGTCCAGGACTGGATCATCACCCCACAGCTGAAGACCGTTCCCGGCGTCGCCGGGATCGACGTCATCGGCGGCTACGTCAAGAAGTACGCGGTGCGGCCCGATCCCGCCCGCATGACCGCCTACGGCGTCGGCCTCAACGAAGTGGTCGAGGCGGTCGAGCACGCCAACACCGTCGCCGGCGCGGGCTACATTTCCCGCGGCGGTGAGGCCTTCGTGGTCCGCGCCGACGCCCGCGTGCGCTCGGCCGTGGACCTGGCCGCCGCCCCGATCAAGAACCGGGGCGGCTTGGTGGTCCGCGTCTCCGACGTCGCCACCGTCGAGATCGGTCAGGCCGCGCGCCTCGGCGCCGCCCAGCAGCACGGCGAGGAGGTGGTGATCGGCACCGCCCTGATGCTGGCCGGCGAGAACAGCCGCACCGTCGCTCACGCGGTCGGCCAGCGGCTGGATCAGATCCAGGCCTCGCTGCCGCCGGGGGTCGAGGCGACGCCGGTCCTCGACCGCACCGCGCTCGTCGACCGCACGATCTCGACCGTCCGCACCAGCCTGGCCGAGGGCGCGCTGCTGGTCATCGTCGTGCTGTTCCTGCTGCTCGGGAACGTGCGCGCGGCGATCATCACCGCCCTGGTCATCCCGCTGGCCTTCCTGTTCGGCGTCATCGGCATGAACCGGTTCGGTGTCTCCGGAAACCTGATGAGCCTGGGCGCCCTCGACTTCGGCCTGCTGGTCGACGGGGCGGTCGTCGTGGTCGAGAACACGCTTCGCCGGTTGACCGAGCGACGTCAGGCCGAGGGACGCGACCTGACCAAGTCCGAACGGATGAGCGAAGCGGTCGCCGCCGCCCGCCAGATGGTCCGCCCTGCGGCCTACGGTCAGGCGATCATCCTGCTCGTGTACGCCCCGCTGCTGGCGCTCGAAGGCATCGAGGGCAAGATGTTCCACCCAATGGCCGCGACGGTCATGCTGGCCCTGGCCGGGGCCTTCATCCTGACCTTCACCCTGGTCCCGGCGCTGGCCGCGCTGTTCATCAAGCCGCCCGACCGCGAACATCAGTCCAGGGCCGAGGCGGTCGTCCGCGGCCGGCTGGAGCCGCTGGTGCGCCAGGCCGTCGCTTATCCGCGCCGGGTCGCCCTCGGCGCCGGCGCGATGGTGCTGGTCGGGCTGGCGGTGTTCAGCCTGCTGGGCCGCGAGTTCATCCCGACGCTCGACGAGAAGGACGTGCTGGTCCAGGCCCTGCGCGTACCCAGCGCTTCGCTCGAACAGTCGCTGGAGATGCAGGCTCGGCTTGAGAAAGCGCTGATCAAGATCCCCGAGGTCGAGAACGTCTTCTCCAAGACCGGCACCGCCGAGGTCGCCACCGACCCGATGCCGCCAAGCATCTCCGACACCTTCGTGATCCTCAAGGACCGCAAGGACTGGCCCGACCGCAGCCTCAGCAAGGCCGACGTCGCCGCCAAGATCGAGAAGGTCGCCGCCGGCCAGATCGGCAACGCCTACGAGTTCACCCAGCCGATCCAGATGCGCTTCAACGAGCTGATCTCCGGCGTCCGCTCGGACGTGGCGGTCAAGGTCTATGGCGACGACTTCAACGAGATGGAGGCCACGGCCGAGAAGATCGCCACCGTGCTGCGCGGCGTAAAGGGCGCGGCCGACGTCAAGGTCGAGCAGGTGTCCGGCCTGCCGATGATGACCGCCCAGGTCGACCGCTCCGCCGCCGCCCTGCACGGCGTCCATGCCGCCGACGCCGCCGACGCGGTCCAGATCGCCCTGGCCGGCCGCACCGCCGGCCGGGTCTACGAGGGCGACCGCCGCTTCGACGTGATGGTCCGCCTGCCGGAGGAGGCGCGCAACGACCTCTCCGTCGTCGCCCAGACGCCGCTGGCGGCGAACGACGGGGCAGTGATGGCGCCGCTCGGCTCGGTCATCCAGTTCCAGGAGGGCGAGGGTCCGAACCAGATCAGCCGCGAGAACGGCAAGCGGCGGATCGTCGTCCAGGCCAATGTCCGCGGCCGCGACCTGGGCGGCTTCGTCACTGAGGCCCGGGCCGCCGTGGCCGAAGAAGTCAAACTGCCGGCCGGGGCCTGGATTGACTGGGGCGGCCAGTTCGAGAACCTGCAGCGTGCCGAGGCGCGGCTGGCGATCGTCGTACCGATCGTCTTCGCGACCATCGCGGTGCTGCTCTACTTCGCGTTCGGCTCGGCCGCTCAGGCGGGACTGGTCTTCGCCTGCGTGCCGCTGGCCCTGGTCGGCGGAGCGATGGCCCTGCTTCTGCGGGGCATGCCGTTCTCGGTCTCGGCCGCGGTCGGCTTCATCGCCGTCTCCGGGGTCGCGACCCTGAACGGGTTGGTGCTGATCCAGGCGATCCGCGAGCGGATCGAGGCCGGCATGGACCCGCGCGTGGCGGCGGTAGAGGGCTCCATGGCCCGCCTACGCGCCGTGCTGACCACCGCCCTGGTCGCCGTGCTCGGCTTCATGCCGATGGCGCTGGCCAGCGGGGCGGGGGCCGAGGTGCAGAAGCCGCTGGCCACCGTGGTGATCGGCGGCCTGATCACCGCCACCCTGCTGACCCTGGTGGTGCTGCCGGCCTTCGCCAGCCGGGTGATCGGCCGCAGGTCCGTCAAGCCCGCGACCGAAGCCGAGCCAGCGTTGATCTAGCTCGCTTGGTGCGGACGCCCGTTTCAGGGCGTCCGCATCAGGTGCTGGGCGATCGCGTGATAGGCCGGCAGCGACAGCGGATCGAGATAGACGTTGCTCGACTGCGGGTGCGAGGCGAACCGCACGATCGCCATCTCGGCCTTTGGGTCGACGTAGCAGGCCTGGCCGTTGACGCCGCGGGCCATGTAGGCGCCGTGGTCGTTGTGCGAGACCCACCACTGATCGTGATAGCTCCAGCCCGGCAAGGTCGCGTAGCCGGCCTTGGCGAAGTCCTCGCGCTTCGCCCCGCCGGAGATCTCGGCGACCAC
The DNA here is from genome assembly GCF_014196295.1 of Phenylobacterium haematophilum. Lineage (GTDB taxonomy): Bacteria > Pseudomonadota > Alphaproteobacteria > Caulobacterales > Caulobacteraceae > Phenylobacterium > Phenylobacterium haematophilum. Next base: position 5,846 of record NZ_JACIDK010000007.1, on the reverse strand, counting down.
CGCCGCGGGCACGACTTGGCGGCCGTTGAAGCGGCCGTTCTGGCGCATCATCTCGCAGAACCGCGCTAGGTCGCGCAGCGACAGATTCAGGCCTCCCGCCGCATAGCCCGACCCCACGGAATCGACCTGCAGATAGGCGTCCTGCTCCATGCCGAGCGGCGTCCAGAACCGCTCGCTGAGCTGCTGGGCCAGCGGCTTGCCGCCGGCGCGCTGCACCAGCCAGCCGACCACCTCGGTGTTCACCGACTTGTAGGAGAAGGCCTGGCCGTGCTCGCCGGCCTTCTTCAGGGTCTTCAAATAGTCGTAGCTGGCCGTCGGACCGCTGTAGCCCGGCGGCCGCGGCAGCAGCCCCACCGCCCGCACGAAGTCCCAGGCCGGCGACTTCGGGTCAGTGTAGACCTCGGAGTACTCAAGCCCGGTGGTCATATCCAAGACCTGGCGCACGGTGGCGTCGCCGAAGGCGCTGCCGGCGAGTTCGGGAATGTAGCGGGTCACCAGGGCGTCGGGATCGAGCTTGCCCTCGGCGACCAGCATCGCCGCGATCGTGCCGGCGAACGACTTGGTCACCGAGTGGGCGATGTGCGTCCCCTCGGGCTTCAGCGCCCCGAAGTAGCGCTCGTAGACCACCTTGCCCCGGTGCATCACCAGGATGCCGTCGGTGTAGTTGGCGGCCAGCGACTGGCCCCAGGTCATCGCCGCGCCGCCGCCCAGCGGCGTGAAGCTGACCGCGTCCAGATCCTCGCGCGGCGCCCGCGGCAGTTCGCTGACCGGACCCGGCCCGCGCCAGACCACCGCGGTCGGAAACAGCTCGCGCCAGTGCGAGAACGTCCAGCGCAGCTGCGGGAACTTAAGGAAGCCGCCGTCCTCGAAGCGGATGGTCCGCTCGGCCGGCGGCGGCGATCCGACCATCCAGCCCAGGGCCACCGGATCGGTGGCCTGGGCGTCCGGAAACGGCGGCGCGGCCTGCGCCGCCCCGCCCAGCAACAGCGCCGCCATGCCGGCCAGCGCCCCCCGCACGAACGTCATCAGCGGACCTCGCTCAACACCGCGGCCTCGGCCGAGTCGATGTACTCGTCGAGCCGGGTGATCACCCCGTCCCGCATCCGGATCACGCAGCAGGCCGACATCGAGAAGTCCCGCCCGTCCGGCAATTTCCCTTCCAGCACGTGCTGCTGCAGGAAGCCGTCCGAGAGCGCCTCGCGCCGCACGACGCGGTACTTGCGGTCGCTCATCTTGCGCATGAACCAGCCCAGCACCTTCAGGTTCTGCTCGACGGTCTGCTCCACCCGGTCGTTGTTGTGCCAGATCTTGGCGTCAGGGGCATAGCAGGCCCGCACCGCCTCCACGTCGCCGCGCTCGATGGCGCCGATGAACCGATCAGCGAAGGCCAGGACGTCTTCGGTCTGCATGATTTTCTCTCCCTGACCGGACCATAAGTTCGTTTTTGCAAGTCATCAAGCCGCAGTCAGGGAGAGGGCGCGCCTGCGGCCTTCAGATCATCTGGGAGAGAGGTTGAGCACCGCCTCGTCGCCGTTCCCCTCGACGTGGACGATCATCACGCCCAGGGCCGGGCCGTCGTCGATCTGCAGCACCAGGTTTTGGCCCTTCAGTTCGGCCAGGCTGCGGCCGCTGCGGGTGCGGATCTTGGCGATGAACGACAGGATCGAGTTCTGGGCGTGCTCGATGGTGGCCTCGAAGGTCACCGCCTCCAGCGGCTGCTCCTGGGTGCCCAGCACCCCGCTGCCCTGCTTGGTCGAATAGACCATCGTCCTACCTCATCAGCTTGAGCGCGCCGGTGACGGCGTCGATCTTGGAAATCTCGTCGGGGCCGATGCCCACGCAGGTCGGCGTGCCGGAGGCGACGACGGTGCGGCCGGCGTCGCGGATCAACATCACCGGCAAGCCGGCCTCCTCGGCCTGGCGCGCCAGCTCGAACAGCTCCTCTTCCGAGCCGCAGCGCAGCACCACCTTGGGCATCCCCGCCTGCAGCCAGCTGGTCTGCTGCTCGCGCGGGGCGTTGAGCAGGCCCCCGACCGCGGCGTGGGCGACCTGGGCGGCCATCTTGCCGGGCGGCAGGCCGAGCGCCTCGTTGACGACGATGACTTGCTTCATGGCCGGTGTGTGCCCGCCGAACGGCGACGAAGGCAAGCGTTCGTGGTCTTGAAAGGCGCGTTCCGCTAGGATCGGATCATGACCGACAAGCCCGACGAGCCGCCGCCGAACGAGACCCCGATCCAGCGGGCCCTGCGCCTGAAGAACGCCGCCATCGAGGCGCGGCCCAAGCCGCCGCGGGGCGGTCGCTTCCAGCGCGAGCAGGCCGCGGCCGCGCATTCCTCATCGAAGTCCAAGCCCTGGATGTCGCGCTAGCTAGCCGAACACCGCGATCCTGAAGACCATGCTGATGATCGCGGCGAAGCCAAGCACCAGCAGCGCCACCGCGATCCAGAAGGTCGACGACACCGGGAAGGTGCTCTCGGCGAAGATCAGCCCCTCCTTGGCCATGGCGCTGCGGGTGGCGTTAAGTTCGCGCATGAACTTCACGTGCCGCGCCATGCCGATGATCAGCATCAGAATGCCCAGCGTCACAAGCGCGATGCCGAAGTTCCGCGGCGCGGCGGCGCTGGCGATGGCCCCGGCGTCGCGCAGCTTCTGGAACGCCTGGTAGATCGTAAAGCCAAAGCCGATCAGCGACAGCGACGTGCGGATCACCGACATCAGCGTACGGTCGTCACTCATCCGCGTGCGCTGGAACGACATCCCGGTCCGCCGCATCGACATCTCGGTGCGCTCGGTCGACAGGTCGGTTCGAAACTCGGACAGGTCGGTCCGGTGTTCCGACAGATCGGTCCGATGGGCCGAAAGCTTGGTGCGATGGGTGGAGTAGGTCACCGAGACGCCGTCGGCGTTCAGGCCGCTGACGTCCGGCAGCGGCGGCAGCGGCGGGTTCTTCACCCGGTCGGGCCGCTTCGGCGCGGGGTTCGGCAGTTTCGCCATCTGTGTTCGCCCTGACTGGTGGCTGTCAGACGCGAGAGTGCGGGCCGCCCCCTGAGCGGTCTATCGGGGTTATCCCCAGGGGGCGCATGGGCGGATGGCCCGGAAACCGGGCCATCCGCCACGGTTCAGGCCGACGGCTGCGCGGCCGCAGCGATCAGCGCGTTGTCGATCTCGTCGGCCCGCAGGGCGGCCGGACGCTGCAGGTGACGCTCGGCATAGGTCTCGAACGCCGGGCGCTTTTCGAGCGTGCCGAAGTTCATGCCCCAGGACAGGTGAGAGGCCAGATAGAGGTCCGCGGCGGTGAAACTGTCGCCCACCAGATATGTTCGGCCTTCGACCGCGCCTTCGATGGCCGCCAACACGTCCTCCATGCAGCCATAGCCCAGCGAGGTGCGCTGCTCGACCGTCGGCTCCAGGTTCATCATCTTGGCGGCCACGGCCTGCTCGATCGGGCCTGCGCCGAAGAACAGCCAGCGATAATAGGGACCGCGCAGCCGGCTGCCCGGCGGCGGCGCCAGGCCGGCCTGCGGGAACGCGTCCGCGAGATAGGCGCAGATGGCGGCGCACTCGGTGACCACCACCCCGTCGTGGACGATGGCCGGCACCTTGCCCATCGGATTGATCGCCAGATAGTCGGCGCCCTTGGCCGCGCCGGTCTCCCACTGCAGGACCTTGGTCTCGTAGGGTTGGCCGACCTCCTCTAGCATCCAGCGGATGATGCGTCCGCGCGACATGGGGTTAGTGTAGAAAACGAGGTCGGACATGGTCGGCTCCATTGGTTTGCGCCAACAGAACGCGCTGCTGCTGACAGCGGTTTGTCAGCAGCAGCTTTCGGCCATCGAAAACGGCGTGAGCCTTCGCGCTGCGAAGGCCGGACGTCTCAGATTTTCATGGATATGGCGGAGAGGGTGGGATTCGAACCCACGGTACCCGTAAAGGTACGCCGCATTTCGAGTGCGGTGCTTTCGACCACTCAGCCACCTCTCCGGAGACGTCGTTCGGGCCTCGAATAAGGAGAACCCGCTGAGCGCGAGGCGCGGAACCTACTCATCCGGCTCCGCGAGATCAAGCGGGCGTTTTGCGATCTTTCAACGCGGGTAGAGAATCATCTGCGTGCAGCGGAAAAGCGCGATCGCCTTGCCGCTCCCGGCATGGGTCGCCGTGGCGTCCCAGACCTGGGTCATGCGCCCGCCGTGGACCAGCTTGGCCTCGCAGGCGACCACCTCGCCGGCCTGGGCCGTGGCGAGGAAATTGCTTTGCAGTTCAATGGTCGTGAAGCCGACCGCGCCCTCCGGCAGCGAGATCCGGCAGCCGTAACCGGCGGCCGAATCCAGCAGTGCGATGACGCTGGCCGCATGCATGAAGCCGTTCGGCGCCATGTGCTTCTGCGCCACCTCCACCTGACTGCGCAGATAGCCCTGCCGCGCCTCGAGCACCTCCAGCCCCAGTTCGCCCGGCAGGAAGCCCTGCTGCATGGCGTTCAGGTCTTCCGGCGTATTCCCACCAAGATGGGTGAAGGCGTCAGCCATGGAAACCTCCCTACTCGTCGTCCTCGTCGGCGGTCGGCAGCACCGCGACGCCGTCTTCGTCGGCGTAGAGCATGTCGCCAGGCACGAACACAACGCCGCCGAACGCCACCGGCGTGTCGACGACGCCCTCGCCGCGCTTGACGCTGCGCATTGGGTTGGTCCCCAGCGCCTTGATGCCGATGTCGAGCGTGCCGAGCACCACGGCGTCGCGCACCGCGCCGAACACCACCACGCCGGCCCAGCCGTTCTTCACGCCGTCGGCGGCCAGCATGTCGCCGACCAGCGCCCGGTGCAGCGAGCCGCCGCCGTCCACCACCAGCACGCAGCCCTCGCCCGGCTCGGCGAGTGTGGCTTTCACGAGCGAGTTGTCCTCGTGGCAGCGCACCGTGCGGATCGGGCCGGAAAAGGCGGTCTTGCCGCCGAGGTCGCGGAACTGGGTCTCGCAGACCTCGATGGTCCCCTCATGTTCGTCGCAGAGGTCGGCGACCGAAATCTGGCTCATGCGGTGGCCTTTCCCTTGTAGTCGTCTCGCAGTTCGCGCTTGAGCACCTTGCCGATGTGGCTGCGCGGCAGGTTGTCGAGGAACACCAGGTCGGCCAGCCGCTGGGTCTTGCCGAGCTTGGCGTTGACCCACTCGCGCAGGGCCTCGGCCTCGACGCTCTTGCCGGGCTTCAGGGCCACGAAGGCCACCGGGGTTTCGCCCCACTTGTCCGACAGCACGCCGACCACGGCCGCTTCCAGCACCGCCTCGTGCTGGACGATCTCGGCCTCGAGGTCGCTGGGATAGATGTTGAAGCCGCCCGAGATGATCATGTCCTTCTTGCGGTCCATGAGCGTCAGGAAGCCGTCCTCGTCGAACCGGCCGACGTCGCCGGTGCGGATGTAGCGCAGGCCCTCGGGGCTGTACCACTCAGCCTCGGACGTCTTGCCTGGCTGGTTGTGGTAGCCGACCATCATCGCGCCCGAGCGGCCGACGACCTCGCCGATCTCGCCCTGCGGCACCTCGACCCCGTCTTCGCCGATCAGCCGGATGTCGTGGCCCGGCAGCGGCTTGCCGACCGTGTGCAGCTTGTCCGGATGCTCATGGGCCAGCAGGCCGCAGGAGCCGCCGCCCTCGGTCATGCCGTAGTACTCTATCAAGCCGCCCGGCCAGCGCTTGAGCACGTCGGCCTTGATCTCCGGCGAGAACGGCGCGGAGGTCGAGAACTTCATCACGTAGGACGACAGGTCGTAGCTGTCGAAGTCGGGCCGCTCCATCAGCCGGCGGTACTGCACCGGCACCAGCATGGCGTGGGTGGCGCGGTGCTTTTCCGACAGCTTCAG
>NZ_JACIDK010000006.1 GCF_014196295.1 Phenylobacterium haematophilum | reverse complement strand
TCTCCAATCCGCCGCCTCCTCACACCAAGGAGACGCCTGCAGAGTCCGCTTCGAACTAAAATTTCGACTCCACCGCCATATGCGATTCCCCTGCCTCAGCAGGGGCGGCGAGGGCGGAGGTGCTCACGGCGGTGAGCGCGGTGAGCGCGGCGACGCAGGCGGTCGCAGCCAAGAACTTCAAAAGGTTCATCGTAATCGTCCTGAATGACAGAGGCCGCGGGATTGCGGTCCTCCAGCCCACATCCGTCGCGGCCGCAGGATAGCGACGGCCACGACTTGTGAGCGGGCCCGCGCAGGTCGCGCGGACAGTTCAGGCGATCGATCTCGGTGGTCGCTCCGTCCGGGGCGGGGAGCGAGGCTTCAGCGGCAAAACCCGCTCGGCGACAACCGACGCCTTCGGCCGAGGGGCGACATAGACGTTGGCGGTCGGCAGTGCTGCGGAGATGCCGCACATCGTAGCGCAGGCCTGCGCGCATGCCTCGCTGTCCATCGTCTTCTTGCCGTGGTCGCAGCATGGGTCCGGGGCGGTTGGCCCAGCCTGATCGGCTGGCGTCGCAGCCATCATCATGCCGGCCATCTCGGCTCCCGCCTCGACGCACGACCGCTGGGCCGCCAGGGCGGCGGCCGGGCTGTAGAGCAGGCCCAGGAGGGCGAAAAGGACGAGGAGACGCCGCATCGCTGCGGAACCTACGCCGGCAAAAGGTCTAAGTCGACGGCCGCCCTCATCAGGCGCGGCTGCGCCATGGCGATAGGGGCGGCCGGCGTTCATTGCGCGGACACCGGCGCGAGCATGCCCAGCCAGGCGATCAGGGCCAGCACCAGGAAGGCGAGCGCCGTCTCGAGCACAAGGCTACGACGCAGGGCGGCCAGCGCGTCGGGTCGCGTCTCGTCGTCCTCCAGGGCGGCGCCGAGCGCCGGCGTCAGGCGGAAGCGATTGGCTGCGGCCAATCCCAACATCCCGGCGAACAGCAGCAGCTTCAGGAGGAGGAGCTGTCCGTAGGGCGTCGTCCAGAGGCCGCTGATGCGCGCGGGACCCACCAGGAACCAGCTGTTGACCAGGCCCGTGCCGACGAGGACGGCGACCAGTCCGGAGCCCACGCCGGAGAAGCCGTGGAGCGCTCTATGCACGGCGCTATGGTCTCCCGCGTCCCCCGTGGTCGGGCGAAGCAAACCGAAGAAGACCACTAGCGCGCCGATCCACACCCCCGCGGCGAGCGCATGAACGATGTCGGCCGTCAGGTGGACAGGTCCACCCGCGCCTTCGGTCGCCGCGCCATGACCCATCCAGGCGAGGCTAGCGGTGATGATGGCGCCGAGCACCGTGCAGAGCCAGAAGAGGGGGCGGCCGGGGCGGAGCACGAGCACCGCGCTCAGCGCCAGCCCCGCGGCGACCGCGCGGACGATCGCGGCCTTGCCGAGCGCCATGGTGGAGACGACGGCGGTCAGCGACGATAGCTTCAGGCCCTCGGAAATTGATCCCGCGAGGACAGACGTCTGCGCCGCCAGGCCGAGCAGGGTGGCGGCCAATAGGGCGGCCGCGCTCCAACCCAGTAAGCGTGGGGACCAGTTCAATTGCGCGCCGGATCCGGGACCCGCGCGGGGCAGGGCGTAGATCAGGAAGAGCGATGATCCGAAGAGGATCATCGCCCCTGCAAATTGAACCAGCCTGAGGAAGATGACCGCAGGCTCGAGCACGTCCTATTTCACCTTAAAGGCGAGGTCGCCGGTCATCTTGTGCCCGTCCGATGTCGCGGCATGCCACATGACCTTGTAGGCGCCGGGCATCAGCGCGCCCTGCGGCGTGCCGACCATGGACAAGCCGTCCTTCGAGACGGTAGTCTTCACCGGCATCTTCATGCCGCCGCCCATCTCCAGATCAAATCCAGAGAAAGCCGGCGTCAGCTTTTCGTTGAAGGTGAGCGTGATCGTCTTCGGCGCAGCCACCGTCACATTCGCCGCTGGGTTCGACGTGACCAATTTGGCGTGGGCCGAAGCGGTCCCGGCCGTTAGCAAGGCTGCAGCCGTGACGAGGCCGGCGACGGAAAGGCTTCTGTGATGAGTCATTGGGATATCCCCGAGGTTTGAACGCTGTCCCTTGAGAGTATACGCAGCGCCTGGTCAGTCCCCCTCACTGTAGCCTCGTGCGACCGGGAGACGCACCTTCCACGATTCTGAAGCGCGCCGCGGCCGGAGCCGGGTGAAGGCCCGGCCCAGCCACGGCGCGCGGCGAGTAGTGCCTGGGCTCACGAGGCCCGAAATCGCAGAGGGCCGCCAGAAATTCGGACCCGCCCTATTTCGGCATCTTCATTCCGGCCATGTCGGAATTCGGATCGGCCTTCTGGTCCCCCTTCTTCGGAGGCATACCCTGGGCCGGCGCCGCGGTGCTTGAAGCCGCATCATGGGCCGTGACGTCGGCGTGCGGGCTAGCTTCGGGATGGGCTCCCTCGTTTGCGGGTGTCGGCGCGGCGGCTACTGGCTGGGCCTCGACCGGAGGCGGGGCAGATTCCTTCTGGCCGCAGGCGGCCAGCAGCAAAGCCATCGCTCCGGCGGCGCAGGCCGCGAACTTGTTCCGAATGTTCATCATCTCTCCCATCATTTGCGTTGCTCGATCCTGTTCACCTGCGCCGCCATGCTGCGGCGTAGCGTCAGAAGCGGGTCAGTTCGGTGATCTGCTGGCTCTCCAACCTAAACCGGACCTTGTCCCCTACCGTAGCGCTGTTCAGAAGAGCGCTCTTGCCCACGGCGAAGGCCATCGTCCCTGCAGGCCAGTTCAGCGGCTCGATGGCGTCGTAGGCGATTGTGATCCTGCCTGCCGTTGCATCGATGGCTCGCACCAGGCCGACGCCGCGAATCTCACTCAATTTGACCGGTGGGGCCGCGAGGGACGACACCGCCTGCGGACGCGGCGCTGGCCGGCTTGCGGGCCTGGGGGTTGACGGAGTATCCCCGCCGCCTGGGTGCGCACTCGCAGCCGTAGCGGCGCCGAGGCACAGGACCAACGGAAAGATGTGCTTCATTGCTTGCCCGTTCCTGCCGCAGAGATCGGCCACTTCAGCTGAACCCGAGCGGCCGCGACCTCGCTCCTTGAACATATTACGCGCGCCAAGATGGATACCCCTCGCCTAGCGCGGCATTTCATTCACGGTGAATCGCAGGTTCTAAGGAGGCCCCGGGGCTGGGCTTTGCCGTATGCACCGTTGATGGACAGGATTCGGACCGCCACTTCCGCAGCAGACTACTTGTCTGCTTGCATGGACATCATGGTGTCGCCGCTGAAGGGCTGATGCAAATGGGTGCCACGATAGCTGAAATGCGAAAGGTCGACGCGCTCCTGCTGTGATGGCGCCGCAGCGCCAGAGGTCGGCCAGGATCTGAAGGCGTGCCTGACCGGCTTGTGGGCAGGTGAGGGCACGCTCTTCTGCCAAGACGCGCATCACAAATAGTTTGAGCAATTCACGGTTTCTTCAGTGCGCTCGGATAGCGATTTCTGAGCTCAAGAAGAGCACAACGAGGAAGGAACACTCCGATGAACGTCTCCGCCGCAAGCGCCGTGAATTCTGCCGCCCTGGCACAGGCCGCTCGGGCGCCGCAGCAAACCCAGCCGCCGGCTAAGCCCGAGACGAGCCACGCCACTGGCGAGACCTCGCACAATAGTAAGCCTGCGGGCGCGCTCGACATCAAGGTCTAGGACCACCCACGTCGGGCTCTGAGATTTGACCGGGAGTGATGCGCGAGCGTCATGCTCCCGGTCGGTCTAGCAACAGAGACCCGCGCCGCCTTCAGCGGCTCAAGATCCAAGCTGGTTCGTCGGGCCGCCGACGCGGCCAGCGGAGTTTACTCGTGACAAGCGCTGGCTTGCATTGCCCGTCAGCGCTTTCCGATCAATCCGAGAGCGGACGCTGCTTCACTCCAATAGCATACGGCGCGCTCGGGTCGGTCTCAGGGCGCCCTTGAGGACAGGTGAAGCTGTGCGATGCGCCAGGCGCCCGCTCTTCGCACCAGGACGGCCGTGCTCACCCCGCGCCGTTCGACGACGCCCTGGCGGCCCTTGGCGCGGATGACGTAGTCGTACTCCTCGCGTGCCCACGCCACCTCGCCGAGTATCTGAATGTCCACCTTGCGATTTTTGATCTCGAAGCTGTCGAATGCGGCGAGCTCCGGCCCGAGATGATGGTCCAGGTACTGACCGATCGGCCCCTCGTAGCGCCCGCCTTCCAGTATGGCGGCGTCCGGGGTGAAGAGCCGGGCCAACTCTCGGATCTCGCGCTGCTGAAGGGCGGCCGTGAAGGCGTCGAGGACGTTGCGAGCCTCCGACGTCGACACCTGCGCCGCCGGCGTCTGCGCCGAAGCCGGGGCGGCGATGGCCAGGACCGCGACCGCGGCCAAGTGGTGATGTTGCATCTGTCTTCCTCGAAACCCAAAAGATCCCCCTCCGCACGAAGGCGGAGGGGGCAAGAAGCCTAGAACCGGCGCACGAGCTGCACACCATATTGCCGCGGCTCTCCATAGACGGCGAGCGGCAGGGCCGGGTTCGAGACTCCGGTGGCGTCGGTCCCGACGGTCTTGTAGGTCGCGTACCGCTCGTCAGTGAGGTTGCGGCCGAACACGGCCACCTCCCAGACATCGCCGGCCGTCGCAAAGGTCGCTCGGGCGTTCAGCAGCGTGTACGGCTCGCCCGAGAACTGGCGCAGGTTGTTCGGCTTGAATTGGACGCGATCGCGCCAGGCGATGTCGCCCCGCAGGGTCAGGCTGTGGCCGTCGACGAGCTCCCACCGGTACTGTGCGGCCCCTGTGAAGTTCCACCGCGGGGCATTCGGCAGGGTGTTCCCGGCCAGACTAACCCCATTGTCGAAGAAGCGGTCATACTCGGCGTCGAGATAGGCCGCCGTCGCGTTCAGGTCGAGGCCGCGGACGGGCCTCACCGTGACCTCCAGTTCGCCGCCCTTCAGGGTGGCCTTGCCGGCGTTGGTGGTGGTGGCCACGCCGTTGATGTACTCAACCACCTGCAGGTCCGTGTAGTCGTAGTAGAAGACGCTGAGATTGGCCCGGACGCGGCGGTCCCAGAACATGGACTTCACCCCGCCCTCGTAGCTCCAGATGTACTCCGGCCGGAACGGCCGGCCGTCGCCGAGCTGAAAGCCTCCGGACTTGAAGCCGCGCGTGATGGAGGCGTAGGCCATCACGTCTTCGCTGACGTCGTACTGAATCCCGACTTTCGGAGTCCATGCGCGCCAGGACGCCTTGGCCGCCTCACCGCCGACATCGACGCCGCCGGAGAGGACACGGTAGGCGAAATCCTTCTCCTCATAACTATAACGGGCGCCGCCGGTGAGCCGGAGCCGATCGGTCAGGCGGAACGTCGCCTGACCGTAGGCTGCGAGTGCGTTGGTGACATTGCTCTCGGGCAGGCCGAGCGCGCGTGCGGGCTCCAGAATCTGCAACTGGTCGCGCGCCTTTTCGCGCAGGTAGAACGCGCCCACGATCCATTCCAGGCGATCGGGCTCATTGTTGCTGAGCTGCAGCTCCTGGGTGAAGGAGCGCGACCGCTCGTAGAGGGTGATGTTGCGAAGGAAGAGGTCCGTCGCATCCACGTCGAGAACCTGGTCCACCGTGCTCCCGCGATAGGCGGTGATTGACTTCAGGGTCACGGGGGCCGTGACGTAGGTGGCCGTTGCAGAGACGCCACCGTTCTCCACGTTGTTGCGCGGTCGCGTGTCGAGGATCAGCTCGTCCTCGCCGCGCGGGATGGTCGCGCCGGCCCGCGCGAAGTCCGCCGGGTAGCTTTGGCGAATGGACGGATAGCCCGTCTCGCGGTCGCGGCCATAGTCGGCGCGCAGCGTCAGATCGAAGTTTTCGGCGAGGTCGATTGCGAGCGTGGCGCGCGCGGCGAAACGGTCGATGTCCTGGTATTTTTCGCCTGTCTTCGGATTGTCGTAGATGCCGTCGCGATCGTTCTTGAGGACGGTCAGGCGGCCGCGGATGCGCTCGCCAAGCGGCCCGGACACGGAGCCGGAGAATGTCCGTCGATCGTAGTTGCCTACCGTCGCGCTGAGTATCCCTTCCAACTCAGACGTGGGCGCCCGCGAGGTGATGTTCAGCGTGCCGCCGGCGGAGTTGCGTCCGAACAGAACGCCCTGGGGACCACGGAGCAGTTCGATGCGCTCCACGTCGAACATGTCCTGGTAACTAGTGGTCGGCCTCGGAATATAGACGCCGTCGTAGTGGACCGTCGAACTCGGGTCGGTGGCGACACCGAAGGCCGAGGTGCCGATGCCTCGGATGTTCACGATCGCCATCGAGTCGTTGGTGATGGTGACACCCGGCGTAAAGACCTGCAGATCCTCAAGGGTGGAGACCCCGAGCGCGCGAAGGGTCTCGCCGGTGACCGCCGTGACGGCGACCGGCGTGTCCTGCAGATTTGTCTCGCGCTTCTCTGCTGTGACGACCACCTCTTCCAGAGCTTCAGGAGCGGTGGACTGAGCGAACCCGGGCGCGGGCGCCAGGGCGAGCACTGTGAACATCGCGGACGCGCCGCGAAGTGCAAAACGATTGGAACGCATGAAACCTCCCCATATCTAAGGGATATACGTACAACCGTGCTTCTCCCCCTCAGAACCACACAACAAAGTTGCCATACCGAGTACGAACGCCGAGCCATCCTCCAATCTGGGCCTACGCAACGGCTTGCTTGCGCGGTCCTCCGGCGTCGATTTGCGAAGACGGTGTCTGCGATCATCGGTCACTTCGGGAACCCTGCGAGCTGCGATCTGTTTGCCTAATCCGTCGTCGAGGTCGGACGACGTCATGCGCAGGATTCCACAGTTCATGCCGCCTCCCGTGGCCCTCTTGTCGCTCGCAACGGCGTCCCCGCCTAACGTGCTGGCGCAAGCGCAAGTGGAGCAGGCGGCGCGAGACCTGTTTTCCGATAAGTTTCCGCAGTTCGAGCGTATGGCTCCGGTCTTCACCTCGGCCGGCGTTCGTACCCGGCAGGTGATCCGGCCGATCGAATGGTACTTCGAGCCCCGGGGCTGGCCCGAACGCACCGAAGCTTACCTCGATGGCGCGACGGACCTGTTCGTGCAGGCGGCCTCCGCGGCGCTGGCCGAGGCGGGGCTCGCCGGCCCCGACGTCGACGTCATCGTCACGGTGTCGTCTACGGGGATCGCGACGCCCAGTCTGGAGGCGCGCGCGATGGAGCGCATGAAATTCCGACCCGACGCCGCCCGTGTGCCGGTCTTTGGTCTCGGCTGCGCCGGCGGCGCGACCGGTCTTGCTCTGGCCGCCAAACTCGCGGCGGCGACTCCAGGCGCCATCGTCCTCTTCGTCACCGTCGAGCTTTGTTCCCTTGCGTTCCGGCTGGACAACCTCAGCAAGGCCGACATCGTGGCCACGGCGCTGTTCGGCGATGGCGCTGCAGCCTGCGTGGTCCGGGCCGGGGAGGGCGGTTTCGCCCAGGTGACTGGGATCGCCGAGCATACCTGGCCCGCCACGCTCGATGTCATGGGGTGGCGGGTCGAGCCGACGGGCCTCGGGGTGATCTTCGCACGCGCGATCCCGCCATTCGCCAAAACCAATCTGCAGCCAGCCATGGCGTCGATGTTGGGCGGCCAGAATCTAGAGGTCGAGGACATAGACCGGTTCATCTGCCATCCCGGCGGCGTGAAAGTGATCGAGGCGCTGGAGCTTTCGCTGTCGATCCCGCAGGGCGGCCTGGATCGAGAACGCGAGGTATTGGCTGACCATGGCAATATGTCCGCCCCGACCGCGCTGTTCGTCCTCGACCGCGTTCGGCGCTCTGGCATGCCGCCGCGCTCGGTTCTCACGGCGTTGGGACCAGGCTTCACCGCGAGCACTGTCACCCTGGATCGCGCGGCGTGACCCTGTCCGTCACGGTCCTGGCCCTCGTGACCCTGCAACGGATCGCCGAGCTTCTCCTTGCCCGCCGGAACTCCGCAAGGCTCCTGGCCAAAGGCGGCGTCGAGATGGGGTCTGGGCACTATCCTATCGTGGTGTCCTTGCACGCCGCCTGGCTGATCGGTCTTTGGATCATGGCCTGGGACCGGCCGGTCGCGCCGCTTTGGCTGAGCCTCTTCTTGCTCCTGCAACTGTTGCGGATCTGGGTCATCGCAACGCTGGGAGATCGCTGGACCACCCGGATCATTGTACTTCCCGGCGCACCCCTGGTGAGGCGCGGACCCTATCGCGTCCTGTCCCACCCGAACTATGCCGTCGTTGTCGCCGAGATTGCGGTGCTGCCGATCGCCTTCGGCTTGCCGACCTACGCCCTGATATTCTCCGCCTTGAACGCCGCCATGCTTTGGGTGCGCATAGGTGCTGAGAACCGCGCACTGGCCAGGCTGACATAGGCTGCCTGCGATCGCCGCTTGTTGTCGACCTCATCGGCGTGCAGCCGATCGCGATCGATTAGAGCCTGCGATCGCAACTCCTCCGACGATCCCTTTGCCACCACGTGCGCGTGTGGAGTCTAAAGCTGGGCCTTGTGATTGAACTCTTCCGATACTGCCGCGTTGTAGCCGCGCATCTACGGCGAAGCCACAATCTAGAATTTGAGCGCGATAGGAGAGGGACGTGCGGACAGAACATAAGATCGAAGGATCAATGGATCGCCAGATGATGCAGCATCACTATATGATGCTCGCGCTCAATCTCGCCTTGAGCCTCGTCATCATGTATATTGCAATGTTCGCGATGATCTCGAGCTGGGGCGAGTTCGTCCAGAACATCAACTTCTTCTACATGGCGCTGGTGATGTGGGCGCCGATGGCCGCAGTGATGCTGCTGACGATGAAGTCGATGTATCGCAACACCAAACTCAATGTTGGCCTATACGTCGTCTTTGCCGCCGTATTCGTTCTTTCGTTGGCAGGAATTCGCGCCCAAGGGTTTGTCGGCGACCGGCAGTTCGTTCGATCGATGATACCCCACCATTCCGGAGCGATTTTGATGTGCGGCCAGGCCCCGATCAAGGATGCGGAAATCCGCGAACTCTGCTTCGGCCCGAACGGGATCATAGAATCGCAGAAACGTGAGATCGCCCAGATGAAGGCCATTTTGAAGCGCCTCTAGCCCGGCCCTCTCCGCGGCACCTGTCTGGCCGCCGACTCCTGGGACGCCTCGCCGCAGACGTGATTCGACACGCGATGACGGCCAGGCCGCTCGCCTTGCTCGTGCCGAAGCTAAGCGACGATTATCCGCATGCCGCTACGCGAACGCGCCCGCGCCGGCCGCGAACGTCAAGGCGTCTGCGCGGCCGCACGTGGGAACCGCTGGCGAGCGGCGCCCTGGAGTTAAAGACTCAGATTGGTCCACGGGTTCCTAATGCCCTCCTCCAGGGGCTACCCAAGAACTCGTTCTAATGGCCGAGGGCGTTCGAATTCGTCCATCTGACCGTTGACCGTTGACCGCGCCGCGCGCCGCCGCGACCGATGGAAATACCGAGCCCATGCGAGGTCCTCTCGGGGCGGCGACCTGTAGCGAAAGGGCTAAGCGTCCGGCGGCGCGTATTCCCTAAATGATGTCCGAGCCGTCGAAATCATGGAGCTCTACGCCGGGGCGGCTGCGGTCGCTTGACGCGGCCCGAGGCTTGGCCGTAGTCGGCATGATCGTGGTCAACTGGGCCACCATCGTCGATTATCTTCGTCTCGGTCCGGTTCCAAGACAGCTCCTGCATGCCGAATGGGTGGGCATCACGCTCGCCGATCTCGTCTTTCCCGCGTTCGTGTTTCTGATGGGAATGTCGTTCGCTCTACGGAGCCCGACATCCGCCGTGTCCCCGATCACCGCCGGTGCTTGGTTCAGGGCCATCCGCTTGTTTGCTGCGGGTTGGCTGCTGTCGAACCTCCACTGGATCGTCAGCCCGGATGGGGAGGCCTTTCGCCTCCTGGGCGTGCTTCAGCGGCTGGCGCTCGTACAGATCTCTGTCGCATTGCTCGTGGCGTACACGTCCCCGCGGCTGCAGGCTCGGATCGTGCTCGCGGTGCTGGTGGGTTACTGGCTGCTGCTGCTCGCCCCAACGCCAACCGGTCAGCCGCCTGACCTTAATTCGCCTGGAACGAACTTTGTCTCGTGGTTCGATCGCTTCGTATTGGGTCGCCACATCTATGTTAGGGGCGAGGCAGGTTATGATCCGGAGGGCATCCTCGGGACGTTGCCGGCGATCGCCCAGTGTCTTCTCGGGGTTCAGGCCGGGCGCTGGCTCCGTACCGGCCACACCGCCTTGAACATCGCGGCGGGGCTGGCGGCGGCAGGTCTGGTGAGCGTCGCCTTAGGGCTGCTCTGGTCGCCGTTGCTTCCGATCTCAAAGCCGCTCTGGTCGAGCAGCTTCGTGCTGCTGACGACGGGCGTGACCCTCTTCGTGTTCGCTTTGATCTACTGGGTGGTCGATGTTTATCGCCGGGGCGGTCCGACGACGGCGTTTCTTGAGGCCTTCGGGCTGAACGCCATCACTGCCTATATCCTCCATTCGCTCATGCTTACCGCTATGACCGCGGCCGCGGCGCGTCTGCTTTTGGCCGGCCCCCGCTCCAGCGCTGAGACCCTCCTCGCGGTTGTATTGTCCTTCGTTGGCTTGGTGGGCTTCACGTGGAGCGTGGCGGCTTACCTGCGACGGCGAGGCATCATCGTGCGGATCTGACATCTGGACCCGCACCCGCGCGCCTGCGGGGGCGCAGTTCTCGCAACCATCAGCCGTACGCCCTGGCCGTGGAGTGACGTTCCCGCTTGACTGGGCCCGCATCATGCGATTAAGAACTAGTCGCAGTCGCAGTCGCAGTGAGCGCGAGGGATTCGGCTATGAGTGAAGTGGTTAAGGGGCGGCGCTGTCGGCGTGTGGCTTTGCTGGCGGCGACGTCGGCCGTCTGTTGGACAGGCGTGGCGCAGGCCGACGCGGCCCCTGACGCAAATACCCTCAGCGGCGTCACGGTGACTGCTCAAGCCCGCGAGCAGGAGTCCAAGGCGAGCTACAAGGTGACAGGAAGCACCACGGGGATGCGGACGGACACCGCACTGATCGACGTTCCGCAGGCGGTTACGGTGGTCTCAATCAAGCAGATCAACGACCAGGCGGCAGGCAGTATCGGCGAGGCCATCCGATACGTTCCGGGCGTCTTCTCAGCGCAAGGGGAGGGCAACCGGGAAACGCTGGTGTTCCGCGGCAATGCCACCACGGGCGACTTCTTCGTCGATGGCGTGCGCGATGACGTCCAGACCTATCGCGACCTCTACAACATCGAACGACTGGAGATCTTCCGTGGGCCCAACGCGATGATCTTCGGACGAGGAGGAATCGGCGGTGTCGTCAACCGCGTGACGAAGGTCGCCAGCTGGCAGCCCGTCGGCGAGCTCCACTTCGAGGCGGGCAGTTACGATCACAAGCGAATCAGCGGCGACGTGGGCCTTCCCGTGAATGACCGTGTGGCGTTGCGCATCACCGGCGTCTATCAGGACAGCGGCAGCTACCGCGACGGCGTCGAAAATGAGCGCTGGGGCGTGAACCCGACGGCATCGTTCCGGATCGGCGATGCCACCAACGTGCAGATCGGTTATGAGCACTTCGAAGACGACCGCATCGCGGACCGGGGCGTGCCGGCTCAGGTCCGCGGGGCCGGGATGGCGGTGGCGAAGCCGCTGAAGACCCCGCGCGGCCAATTCTTCGGCGACCCGGCCAACAGCCCCACTTGGACCGACACGGACGCCGCCAACCTCTTCATCGAGCACACTTTCAGCGACAACGTGTCGATCCGGAACCGGACGCGCTGGGCGAACTACGACAAGTTCTATCAGAACGTCTTCCCGGGCGACGTGAACGCCGCCCAGACCACCGTCTCGCTCTCGGCCTACAACAACGCCACCGCGCGCAAGAATTTCATCAACCAGACCGACCTGAACCTGACCTTCAACACAGGCGCGATCGAACACCTGCTGCTGGTCGGTGCGGAATATGGCCGTCAAATCACTGACAACCGTCGCTTCGAGGGACGCTTCGCCGGCAACGCCGCCTCTGTCACCGTGCCGATCTCTGCCTCTAACGTCCGGCTTCCCTTGACGTGGACGCAGACTGCGTCGAGCGGCGACAACAAGGGCGTCGCGACGGTCAAGGCCGGGTACGTGCAGGACCAGATCGGCCTGACCGGGGCCCTCAAACTGGTGCTGGGCGTTCGCTACGAGGACTTCCGCACGCGCGTGACGGACCGGCGCGTGGTTGGCTTCCCGGCCGGGCAGCAGCGGCAGTTCGATGTGACCGACACCCTCTGGTCCCCGCGAGTGGGGGTGATCTGGAAGCCGGTGGAGAACGCATCGATCTATGCCGGCTATTCAAAGACCTACCAGCCGCGTGGCGGCGACCAGCTCACCAGCCTGTCGATCAGCAATCAGAACCTAGATCCCGAGACGTTCCAGAACTACGAGCTCGGCGCGAAGTGGGACATCAACCCGTCATTCAACGTGACGGCGGCGGTCTTCCAGCTGGACCGCGACAACGTGCTGGCGCTCTCCGATCCCAACAATGCGGCGTCGCCTACCGTGCCGATCGGCAAGCAGCGCACGCGAGGCATGGAGCTGAGCGCGGCGGGCGAATTGACTGAGCAGCTGAGCTTCGTCGCGGCTTACACCCTCTCCAATGGAGAGTTCTTGGACAACGTGTCTGGGACGGTCCGAGCCGGCAACAAGCTGCCGAACGTGCCCAAGTCCAGCGCCTCACTCTGGAGCCGGTACGAGGTGACGCCGAAACTGGGCGTCGCACTCGGCGCGATCTACCAGGGCAAGCGATACGCCTCGACGGACAATGTGGTGGTGATGCCCGGATTCACGCGTCTAGATGCGGCGGCGTTCTATGACGTCACCGACCGAATCACGGCCCAGGTGAACGTCGAGAATCTGCTCGACAAGCGGTACTTCGTCTACGCCAACAGCAACAACAATATCACCCCCGGCTCGCCGACAGCGGTGAAAGTGGGGCTGACGGCGCGCTTCTAGTTTCACTCTTATAGGTTCCAGCCGATGTGCGACGGGTCCGGGGCCTGACAGCAGGTGCGCGCGGAATCCTACGACGCGTAGGGCCCGTCCGTCCAGCTGCTCTAATTTGATCTGCGAGCCTCAGTGTTCGATCTCCGCTCCAGTTCAACCGTCGCTGCTTAGGCCGGACTAATGTAGCGCCGGTTGAGCGGCTGCGGTCACACGCCATATGACGCCGCCGACATCGTCGGCGACGAGGAGGGCCCCACGCTTGTCGACAACCACCCCGACCGGCCTGCCCTGGATCTTGCTTTCGGCGTTGAGAAAGCCGGTTAGGAACAGCTGCGGCGCCTGGGGCCGCCCTGCGACGAAGGGGATGAACACCACCCTATAGCCATTGAGCGGCTGGCGGTTCCAGGATCCGTGCTGCGTGACGAAAGCGCCGCCTCGGTAGGACGGCGGATAGGTCCCGCCTCTGTAGAAGACCAGGCCCAGAGACGCCGTGTGCGGACCGAGCCCGTAATCGGGGACGATGGCGCTCTCCACGAGATCCGGCCGCGGCGGACGCACACGCGGATCGACGTGCTGGCCCCAGTAGCTGTAGGGCCAGCCATAGAAGCCGCCCTGTCTCACGCTGGTGAGATAGTCGGGCGGCAGGTCGTTGCCGATCTCATCGCGCTCGTTGACGACGGTCCACATCGTCCCCGTACTGGGCTCGAAGTCGATCCCATTGGGGTTGCGGAGCCCGGACGCGAAGGTGCGGATTTTGGCCGAGGCGATATCATACTCCCAGATGGCCGCGCGGCCGACTTCGTTCTCCATGCCGTTGTCGCCAATATTGGAGTTGGAGCCAACCGTCGCGTAAAGCTTGGACCCATCTGGGCTCACCACGACGTTCTTGGTCCAATGGTGATTGATCGGCGGGCCGGGCAGATCGAACACCCGCTCCGCCGGCCCCGCCGCTGCGGTCTGGCCCGAGCTATAGGCGAACCGAACCACGCCATCGTTGTTGGCGACGTAGAGCACCTCGCCGACGAGCGTCATGCCGAACGGACTGCGGAGCCCCTGCGCGAACACCGTGCGGCTCTCCGCAGCGCCATCTCCGTCCTGATCGCGAAGCAGGACGAGCTTGTTAGGACTGGGGACCGCCGCCTTCATCTTTTTCATCAGCATCTTCTGGACGAAGCCGCGAATGCCGCGCTGCATCTTGTTCGCCTTCGACGGCTCACCGGCGGACTCGGCCACCAACACATCTCCGTTGGGCAGCACGAGCAGCCAGCGGGGATGCTCGAGGTCGCTGGCAAAGCGGGTGACCGTGAAGCCGGCCGGAGCCCGAGGGCTCGCGCCCGCCGGCCAGCCCACGACGCTGGGCACGCCGACCGACGGCAGGAGACTCCTTTGCGGCGCCGATAGCAGCGGATTGGGCCCGAATCCGACGAAGGGATCACTAGAGCCCGGCGTGGTACAGGCGCAGAGCGACAACGCCGCAACACTTGTGATGACGATTGTGGCCGCGCGAGACATGAGCGCTCCTCTATCGATCAAACTGATCCGGGGGCGCTGATGTTGCGTGTCGCGGCGCCGCTCGCGAAATCTACTCTAGAAAGACGCGTGGACTAAGCCCTAGCCCTAGGTCCGGATGATTGCCAGCAACCTTCGGCCAAGGACCGCCATCGCGCCCAATCTCGGGCACGGCGCAAGTCTTGAACGGCTTGGGCACTGATTGGGATGGCAGGACATCGCTCCTGACGGTGGCTTAGGAAGCCGAACTCATCACCGCGATGAGGATGTGTGGTTAAACTTTGAGTCGCTGGCCACGGTCGTGATCAATGCGGCGCTGTCCATCACAGGCATCATGTAATCTGTAAGCACGGCGTCAGGCCGTTCTTCGGCCACCCTGGCCGCGACGCGACGAGCCTTATACCTCTTCGCCTTCCGCTTCCGCAGCCACCGATGCGGCGCCGCCCAAGGCCTCGTAGCGCCGGGCTGAGAGCCACTGCAGGCGTTTGGCCTGGGTCAGCAGAACCCGCCGCAAACCGCCCTGGACCTTTCGCTCGGAGATCACCTGGGCAAGCCGCGAAATGATCAGCGCGCGTCGGGAAATGCGGAAGTCCGGATGAGAGCGAAGTTCGAAGACGCGCTCGGAGACAATCCGCCCGCGAAACGAAGGCGGGGCCTCGACGGCGAGGGCGCCCGGTGGTGGGTCCTTCTCGTTGAGAATCGCCTTGAATTGAGAGCCGTCGACAGCCCGCTCCGTAATGAGGCGCTCCAGCGCGTCGAGGTGCTGGCGGGCGGCATTGTCGGCTCGATTCGAACCCTGAAACTGGGGAAGGGGCCAAACCTCGATCTCGAAGACTTCGAAGGGATCGAGCACCGACATGGCCACGGCGTCGGTCCGCTGATTGGTGAGGTGGCGCCGGATACGCGTGCGCAGTCGCTCGTTAGTCTGGCCGACGTAGATCGGCTCGCCGTCGTAGTCGAAGAAGGCGTAGACGCCCCAACGGAAGTTGCCGACCGGCGCGGCCTGCCCGTCGGGCTGCTCAAACGGCGTGTTGAGGAAGCGCGTCAGGTTCTCCCGCAGGTCCTCGGTCTCGAACGGTGGGAAATTCACCGCGTCGGGATTGCGCCCGAAGAGGGGCCCCGAATCAGACACGCTGGATGGCCGTCATGTCGGACGCGTGCTGTACGACGCCGGCGCGGCGGATCACTGTGCGCCGGAAGAGTTCATCGGCCTGCTCGCCGACCTCGAAGTCCACGTAGTTGACCTCCTCGTCGCGTTCGCCGAAGGCCGCGTGGAAGGCGGCCAACAGCTCCACCTGTTGCAAAGTCTGGGCGGTCGACTGCGGATGGGCGCGCGATGGGATGGCGGCCGGGAAGACGTAGATGCAAGGCGGTGGGGTGAGGAACGGGCCGACGGCGGTCCGACGAACGGCGCCGTCCAGCGCCGCAAGCTTAGGACAGGGTCGCCCAAGCGTGCCGCAGATCATGTCCCAGATCACCACGCCATCGACGCGCTTGTTGCGGCTGATCATTTCGGCGCTCAGCCGTGTGTGGATGCCGGACCAGGCGTTCCGGCGAGGGTCTGCGCCGGAGTTTGTGCAGAGGCTCCAGGTGATGAACTCGTCGGCGTCTGCGGGGCGTTCGAACTTGTTGGTGTTCTCGCCGTCGAGGCAGCCCTTCAGGTCGATGACGGCCAGGCGGCCACTATGCAATCGGACGTAATAGTCGTTGCGCGCCTTGCCCTGGGTCCGGTCCCATCCAGCGATGAAGCCGCCGTCTTCCATGTGGTTGAGGACGTGCTGCACGAACTCGCGCTTGCCCCGCATGGTCGCGGAGAATTCACCGCGTACCTTCTCGATGGCGCCGCGAAAGATCGGGGAGCTGTAGAAGCTGGTTTCGTCCAGCCCGTGGTCGCCCAGCTGATGCGCTTGGGTTTTCAGGACCTCCGCAAAGCGTTCGATCTCGGCACGGAGCCGCGGATCCTGCTCGCAGGGGATGACCGTCACGCGGCCGCCTTCGCCGCGTCATCGACGCCGAGGAGGGGCTCGAAGAGCTGTTCCGCCAGGTGTCGAACCACATGCACGGCCACACCGTCGCCGGTCAGGTGATAGGCCTCGTTGTAGTTCTTCGGCAGCTTGTAGCTCTCGTCCAATCCCATCAAGCGGGCGGTCTCACGGGCGGAGATCAGCCGGCTGCGCACCTTCTTGCCGTCGACCACGACGATCACCTGGCGACTAGAGCCGCCGGCCGGCGTCCGCAGGCAGCCGGCGACATCGTCGAACCGGACTTCCGCACGCTGCACCTTCACCCCACGCTCATCCAGCCGTGTGCGCTTGTAGACGCAGCCCACCATACGTCGGCCGGCGCGCTTAGCGGCTTCCAGCTTGGCCTTGTTGACTGGCGACATCTTGCCGATCAGCAGATCCCGCTCGGCGTCCGTGTGCCAGCTGACGCTGGTCGGGTTCTCTTCGATAAAGTCGGCGAAGGTGGCGTTGCGTCTCGCTGGCGCGGGAATGTTCCACCAAACCATCTTCTTCTGGGCCGTTTTGCTGACGCGTTCGAAGGCGCGCTGCAGGGCGGCGGTGTGGAACGGCGCGATGGGCTCTGGCGAAAGCAGGGCTGGGTCGACTTCGACGTCGTCGCGGACGCCGATGATGAACAGCCGCGGCCGCGACTGCGGTACGAACAGGGCGGCGTTGATGACCAGCGCGCCATAGCGATAGCCGGCGTCGGCGAAGGTCTTGCAGATCGCCTCGAAATCGCGGCCGCTGTGCGAGGTCAGGGTCCCGAGGACGTTTTCCAAGGCGATGAGCTTCGGAGCGCGCCCGTCGGCGACCAATCCCTTCACGATCTCCCAGAAGGGATAGAAGGTGCCCGAGCGTTCGCCCTTCAAGCCGGCGCCGCCGCCGGCCAGCGACAGATCCTGGCACGGAAAAGAGCCCCAGATCAGATCGGCGTGTCCGGGCAGTTCAGCCGCCTTGATCTTCCGGACGTCGTCAATCCTGAGCACGTCCCCGGTGGGATAGTTCAACTGGTAGGTCAGGCCCTTCTTCGTGTCGAAGTCGTTGGCGAATAGGCAGGTCCAGCGCTTGCCAAGGCCGGCCCGGGCCATACCGCCGCCCGCGAAGAATTCGTAGAAGCTAGGCATCGCCCGCGCCGCCTTTTCCTTGGCCGTTCTCTGCGCGATCACGGGCCAATTTCTCTTCGACCGCTTCGGTTATCCAAGTGTTACGCGAGATGTTCCCCGGACGAGCGCCTCGGGCCGCATCAATGGCGTCGAAGGTTTCGCCCGGGAGCCGCAGATTGATCCGGTCTAGGGTGCGGACCGTCGCCGTTTTCGAATCAAGTAGCATGGCGCCAGAGTGGCGCCACATAGGCGCCCCGTCGAGCGTAGTTTCCATTTTGTTCTTTTCAGGCGGCGGGGCAAGGACCACGAGGGAAGGCGAGGATGACCGGATCGCGCATCTACTCCGTGGCCATCGTTCGCGAACTCGACCTTGATGCGCTGGCGGTTCTCTCCGACGAGGAGGCTGACGCCGGCGAAGACGACGGGCTGCAGGGCAACCAGCAATACCGGGATATGCGCGGGGCCAGCTGGGACCAGGTTGCCGATGCGCTGGCCCAAGAGGCGGCGCTCTTCCAGCGGTTCGCGGCGAGCGCTGGGCTCAACGAGGAGGCTGAACTCTATGAGCACGAGCGGGAGGACGCTTTCCTGCCGGAGGAGGATCTTTGGGGTCTCGATATTGGCGTGATCGGCGCGACCCTGGCGCTGTCGGCGTTGGGGGCGACGACCGTCAGCAGCTGCAATGCGGGCGGCTTTGGGGGGCACCATACGGCCATATTTCCGCACGTCGCCTTCTTCCTTCCACGCGAGGCGGCCCCGGAGGTTATGGCGATCGCCGAGGCGGCCGAGGTCGGTCTCGATGTTGTGGAAGGGGGGATTGCGCGACTCTACGGGCGAACGGATCACGACCTTCATCGGTTCGCTGAGGTCGCTCTGCAACGAGATCGAGGCGCGAGGTGATGTAGCGACGGTCGCGGCAAGTCCCAGGAGCTTTCACCTGCGCGTAGGCCGGTGACCTTGCAAAACGGTGTATACACACGTGCGCAGAAGCCGTTTGACGGTGAGGATGAACGTCTCCGCCACCAGCCCGGGAGCTCCGCGGTCCTGGCTCAGGCGGACCGGCCCCAGTAGCCGGCCGAGCCGGCGGTGAAACCCGAGACGAGCCACGCCAGCGGCGAGACGTCCCACAACACCAAATGGACGGACGGAATCGACATCAAGGTCTAGTTGGGCCTCAGCGGCTTGGACCAAGCCGTCACGTGTGCTGCGGATTTGGCTGGCACTTGCGCCGATCCAATCCGTGATCGCCACCTGGAAGTTATTCTTGGGGCTCGGACCGTGGAGATCCGGCGCGTTAGCGCGCCTAGGACGATAGGTAAAGCTGCGCAATCCGCCAGGAAGCGCTTGTTGTCCTTGAACAGGTGGTTGAAGTCGCTGCGGTCAGGATTGAGATCGGTGGCGTTGAAGATCGACCGAGCCACTATCCGGACCGTTCACCTGGAGACAAGCTGTCGCACAGCTAAGGGGTGGTCGTCGTGGGCTCTACATTGGGGTCTCACAGGGTAGAGGATAAGCCCCTCGCTTCGCCGGAAGGCGCCAAGCGCAACGCATGTTGGTTAAGGTGTCTCCCATAGACCATGGTGTAGGGAGCGATCCCTCCATGGCGAACCGACGAAGCGGGCAAGACATGGCCGAGAGCCCTTGGTACCTCGATATCTTTCGGATCGCGCTTGCTGCGCTACTCGGCTGCGCGATCGGGTGGCAACGGGAGCGGCGCGGCCGTGACGCCGGCATCCGAACCTATATGGCCACGGTGTTGGGTTCATGCGCGTTCGGCCTCATATCGGGTGCAATCGGCGACCAGGGGCGAATTGCAGTGGGCGTGGTCACCGGGATCGGCTTCATCGGAGCGGGTGTGATTTTGCGGGACGGCTCCCGCGTGACCGGGCTCACGACGGCAGCCACCCTGTGGGCGTCCACAGCGGTCGGCTTGAGCACAGCTTACGGCCTCTACCACCTTGCTGTCATCGCTGCTGTACTGATCCTGGGCGTTCTCGAGCTACCTCGTGTTCCGGGCTGGAGCCGCTTCTCAATGCGCGCGCGCGTGAACGCCTCGAGCGATCGGCTTCTGCGGCCAGAGGTTGGGGCCGCTATACGTCCGCGAGCCGATGACCAGCGGGCTGCAGAGGACAAGAGCGAGGATCCCTGAGTTGCAGGTGCGGTTGCTCGACCGCGTGAAGCTATGGGGTGATGAACCGCTGGTGTCTCACACCCACGCAGCCGCAGCAGGGTGCGGCTGGGGAATGTCTTCAGACTCGGGCGAACTGAGCAGCCTGTCGATGAGGATTTCGATCGCGGCCTCAGCTTCGAGCGGCGCGTCCCAGACATCTACAGGCCCCCGGCTCGAGGCGATATGAGGGCTTGCTGGGCACTGTCGCGTATTCCCAGCAGGCTCTTTTGTGAGAGGTCGCCATTGGTGAGGCAATCGCACGCAGACACGCAAAACACCGACTCGGAACTGGTCACGTCTGGAGTGAGGATCGGCTACGTCGGTGCTCGTGCGGGGCCGCACGATTCAACCGTCGCGCTCCTGACTTCCGTCGGCTGTCAGGTTGTTCGGAGCGAAGGAGCCTCCGCTGGCTCTGTCCTTGGGGCGATACTGTCTTTCATAGGCCCGGGGGACGAGCTCGTCGTATTTGCATTGTCTGACCTCATAGGGCTGTCCGCCCTCGAGGTTCTGGACCGGCTTCATGAGCGCGGCGCCAGCCTATACGTATTGGATGAAGATTTTTCGACCAGAGGCAGGGGTGACCGTTATTTGCGCGCCGCCCTCAGGGCCGTAGCCGATCTTCAGCCCAAACGCCGCTCGATCGACCTGATGGCGACAGAGGATGCAATTCTGCGCTTAAGGAGCTGTGGCATCGGGCCGGCAGAAATCGCGAGGCGTCTGCGCGTCTCTCGAATGACCGTTTGGCGCAAGCTGAAGCGGCATGAGGCTCGCGAAACCTTGGCCGCGCTGTCCCGACCCGCTCCGAACGTTGGCTCAGCGTCTACACCTAGGAAGGTCTGAGGTCGCCGGCTCCATAACCAACGAGAACGGTTGGGTGAAGTCGTCGTCACCGGCTCCCGCATCGCACGCAAGGATTACGTGGCCAACTGCCCGATCGTGACTGTCACGCAGGAGGACGCACGGCTGGCTCGGCTACTATCGAGACCCTGATCAACGCACTGCCGCAGTTTACGCCCCTGGGCAGCGCATCGCCTCGTCGGGCTACGGTCAGAACGCCGTCGCCAGCGTGCTGAACTTCAGCCTGAACGACAACTTCCAGGGAGTCCAGCTTGACGCGGAATGGCGTCTCCCACCGCGGCGACGCGGCGAATCCATCCGCCTGATGGTTGCCGGCGACATCGCGGACGGCCGCGGCAACGCGGTGCTGTCGCTCGGCTAGGCACAGGCCATGTTGGATGTGCGGGAGTAACGGAATGTCAGCTGGCGCATCAATGCCGAAACCAGCTATCGACTAAGAGAAAAATAACGCGCGAGAAGGATCATTATCGCGTGTAATCCGCCCCTTTGGAGCCCTCGTGGACGCCCCAAAAACAAAGCCGCCAACCGCCCGCGCCGCCATGGCGATAGCCAAGGCGCAAGCCTATCAGGACGCGGCCGACGCGCCGGCGACCTTGCGGGCCTACGCCACTGACTTGAAGCACTACGAGGCTTGGTGTGCGCGCCACGGTCTGATCGCATTGCCCGCGGCGCCGGACGTGGTCGGCGCCTATCTGGCGGCCGCGGGCGAAGGCTATGCCATGCAGACGCTGCGCCGGCGCGTGGCCGCCATCGCGCGGGCCTCAGGCGTCGCCGGTCATCCACTCGACACCAAGCATCCCGCCATCCGCGAGACTCTGCGCGGCATCGGCCGCATCCATGGCAGCCGCGGCCGGCGGTCGTCCGCGCTGACCACAGTGGAGCTCAAGAAGCTGAGCCGCGTGTGCGAGTCAGGCCTGGCCGGCGACCGGGACCGGGCCTTGCTGTTGATCGGCTTCGCCGGCGCGCTCAGGCGGTCCGAGCTGGTGGCGCTGGATGTGGAGCGTCTCACCTGGTCGAACGATGGCGTGAAGCTGCTGCTGCAGAAGTCCAAGACCGACAAGGACGGAGAAGGCGCTGAGATTATGGTCGTGTTCGGCCGCCACGAGGACACCTGCCCTGTCCGAGCCCTCAGGCACTGGCTGGACGCGGCAGCGATCACGTGCGGCCCCGTGTTCAGGAAGGTCAATAAAGCGGCCCGTGTCGAGCCGCGCCGTCTCAGCGAGGACGCCGTGCGCCAGATCTTACTGCGGCGGGCGGCGGAGGCCGGCGTGCACGGTTCCCTGGCCGAACCGGTGAGTCCTCATGGTCTTCGAGCGGGCTTCGTCACGACGGCCTACCGCAACGGCGTGCCCGACGAGGAGATCATGGGTCATACCCGCCACCGGAGCTTGACCACCATGCGCAGCTACGTGCGGCGGGCGAAGCTCAGCCAGGGCAGTCCGGCGGGGAAGCTAGGCCTCTGAGGCATTGGCATATGCCTAGACATATGCCATATTGCGCCAATGAACGCCTACCGCCACGTCAAGCTGTTCAAGAATGGCCGCAACCAGGCCGTCCGTATCCCACGGGAGTTCGAGCTTCCCGGCAAGGACGCGGTCATGCGCCGCGACGGCGACAAGCTGATCATCGAACCCACGCCAGTGAAGTCCCTGCTCGCGCTCCTGGCGGAACTGGGTCCGATCGAGGACAGCTTCCCTGAGATCGACGATCGTCCGCCAGGACCCGTCGATCTTTGACGCGGTTCCTTCTCGACACCAACATCCTGTCCGACTTGGTCCGCAATCCGCAGGGCAGCATCGCCGCTCGCATCGCCGAGGTCGGCGACGCTGCAATCTGCACAAGCATCATCGTGGCGGCCGAACTCCGCTTTGGCGCGGTCAAGAAGCGCTCTGAGCGCCTGACCCGCCAGCTCGAACGCATCCTGTTGGCGATCGACATCCAGCCTTTCGAGGCGCCGGCTGACGTCGCCTATGGACAGTTGCGAGCCCAACTCGAGGCGGCCGGCGTACCCATCGGCGGCAACGACATGCTGATCGCCGCCCAGGCGCTTGCAACCGACTGCGCCGTCGTAACGGACAATGAGCGGGAGTTCGCGAGGGTAGCCGGTCTGCGGGTTGAAAATTGGCTCCGCTGAGCCTGTCAATCCGCCCCGACCAGTCTGCGTATCTTATTAGAACTCAATAACTTATATCCATGACTTGGTGGGAGATTCTAGTGATCTCCTCCGGAGGCGTTATGGGAATTCGCTCTGTCGATGCTCGGAGTTCGGAGGGAAGGGACTGCGCCAGGATCGCGCCGTCTCGCCGCCCTCCCCCAGGGTCTCCAGGGCCATAGGCTCCCGAGTCGGTAAACGGGAATGGCCGGGCGCCGCTACCCCGCATGTGCTGGCGAACGGCCGACCAGCTATCATTCCGTCCTGCGTGATCGCGAACCTCGAAGAGCTTCGCCGCTTGACGGGTCCTCGTGCTGACGTCGGCGGACAACCCTTGCGGCCAGGGCGGGGCTCATGCAGCCCGGTAGGCGAGTCCCGAGAACAGGCCAACCAAGTCAATCGCGCCAAAACGACCTGTAAGGTTCCCAGCACGCGGTCGTCTGTCAGCAGAACGCACCCTAGCCCGTAGGCGCCAGTTTGGGACCGCGTGAGCGTGTTGGTCGCCTCGCGGAACGAGGCATCAGGAAACGCTGGTCCTGAAGGAGTTGATGAGATGTCCTACACAACCCTGCTGGTTCCCGTCGAAGCCGAGCCTGAGATCGATTGCCGGTTGTCGCTCGCCATCGATCTGGCCAACCGGTTCGACGTCAGACTGATTGGCGTGGGCGCCGAACTCTGGCGTACCTGGATCACCGGGGGCGATTTTGACGACGGCTATGGTTCGGCAGCGATCTACGCGGCTGAGACGGCAGCGATCGCGGCCGATCTGCAGCATGCGAAGGCGAAGTTCGACGCGGCGAGCGTGGCTGTGCAGCAGGGGTCGGAGTGGCGTTCGGGGATTCAATTCCCCATCCTCGAAGCGGCGGCCGAAGCCCGGGCGGCTGACCTGGTGGTGACGAGTCCCAGCCGCCGCCATGGGAGGTCGGCTTACAACGTCGCCACACCAGCAGCCTTGGTTCTACAGACTGGCCGACCGGTTCTCGTCGTCCCCGCCGACGCAACCAGCCTCCAACTGGACCGAGTGCTGGTGGCCTGGAAGGATACACGCGAAGCTCGGCGCGCGGTGGCCGACGCCCTTCCGATCCTGAAGCGGGCAAAGGCGATCCTGGTGGCGGAAATCTGCGCCCATGCCGAGGCCCCGGCGGCTGAAGCCCGCCTCGCCGACGTCGCGCAATATCTGCTCCGCCATGGCGTGCGCGCCGCGACGCGGGTCGGCCATGAGGAGCGGGACGTCAGCTCCGCTCAACAGTTGTTCGAACTGGCAGATCAGCACGCCGCTGACCTGATCGTGGCCGGCGCCTACGGGCACAGCCGCCTAGGAGAATGGATTTTCGGGGGGGTCACACGCGCGCTCCTGGCGCAAACCCACCGCGCTGTGCTCCTCAGCCACTGATCCACGACGAAGGACAGGTGTCCCCATGAGCTACAAGACCATACTAATGCACGTGGAGCCGACTCCCGGATCGGAAGCGCGCCTGCAGGCCGCCGCCGAGCTCTCGGATAAGCTGGGAGCCCAACTCATCGGTCTCGGCGGTCGCGCTTCGATGATCCGGGTGGCGCCGCTGGCGGTGGCCGAGGGCGGCAGCTACGCTGTGCAAACCTGGGCTGAAGACGAGGCGCACGCGCTCGCCGAGGTCGAGGCTACATTCCACAGGGTAGCGCCCGGCGCGATCTGGCGCCGCGCGCCGGACTATCCCACAGACGCGCTGTGCGACAATGCCGCAGGCGCCGACCTCATCATCACGGGCCTTGAGCGCGCCGGGACGGACTTTGCGCCAAACGCTGCTGACACAGTGCTTCGAAGCGGACTACCGGTCCTCGCCCTGCCCGCCGGGCATCTCCAGATCGGTGTGGAACGGCTCGTGATCGCCTGGAAGGACACCCGCGAGGCGCGACGCGCCGTCAGCGACGCGCTGCCGCTATTGCGCCGCGCGAGCGAGGTGGCCGTCGTTAGCGTCTCCACAGGTTCCGGTGTTGCTGCCACGCCGGCCTCCATCGAAAATCTTATCAATCGCCTCGCCCACCACGGCGTAAACGCGGTCGTCGAGCCCGTTTCCACCCGGCACGACGCTGGCGAAAAGCTCATCAACTTCGCGACCTCACGCCGCGCTGATCTGATCGTGGCCGGCGCATTCGGACACAGCAGGGCCGGCGAGTGGCTGTTCGGCGGCATGACCCAGACATTGCTGGAGTGTTCAACATTGCCGGTGCTCTTCAGCCACTGAGGGAGAAAATCAAAAGAATCGCCGACCACGACTCTTTGAGAAGGCTGTCAGGGAAGACATTTGAAGGGTTAGTTTGCGTCAATCGGGCCTGCGGACACCTTGACGAGCGCGCTTGCGCTAGGCGATGGGCGGTGGCCGCCGTTACGGTGTGATCGCCACCTTGAACACGCCATCACGCTGATTGGCGAAGAGGTCGTAGGCGGCCTCGATGTCGTCCAGCTTGTAACGATGCGTCACCAAGGCGCTCAGGTCCACGGCGCCGGCCGCGATCACGGCCATCAGACGGCGCATGCGTTCCTTGCCGCCTGGGCAGAGGGTGGTGATGATCTTGTGATCGCCCAGACCCGCCGCGAAAGCCGAGAGCGGCAGGGTTAAATCGGAGGAGTAGACGCCCAGACTCGACAGGACGCCGCCGGGACGCAAGACCCGCAGGGCGGCTGTGAAGGTTTCCTGAAGACCGAGAGCCTCGATTGAGACATCGACCCCACGACCGTCGGTGAGGCGCTGGATCTCCTCCACAGCCTCCATGCGGCTGGCGTCCACCACGTGGGTCGCCCCAAGCCGCAGAGCCATGGCTAGTCGCTCCGGAAGCCGATCGACCGCGATGATCGTGGTTGCGCCCATTAATTTGGCGCCCGCCGTCGCACAAAGGCCGATCGGGCCTTGTGCCATGACCGCCACCGCATCGCCGATCTTCACCTCTCCACTCTGCGCCCCCGCAAACCCGGTCGACATGATGTCTGGGCACATCAGCACCTGTTCGTCGCTGAGGTTGTCCGGAACGGGCGCGAGGTTGGCCATCGCATCGGGCACTCGCACGAACTCAGCCTGGCAGCCATCGATGGTGTTCCCGAACTTCCAGCCGCCCATCGGCTTCCACCCATGCGCTGTTCCCGCCCCGTCTTGGCTGTGGAACCCGCAGAGGCAGGCGTTGCTGTAGCCGCTCGGCGTGATCGCCCCGGCGATGACCCGCTGGCCTTCCCGGTAGCCGCGGACGGCGGACCCGAGCTTTTCGATCACGCCGACCGGCTCGTGACCGACCGTCAAGCCGCGCGCGACCGGATATTCTCCTTTCAGGATGTGCACGTCGGTTCCGCAGATGGTGGTGGTCGTGATGCGGACCAGGGCGTCCAGCGGACCCACGTCGGGTACCGGTTTGTCGTCCAGGACAATCCGGCCCGGCTCGACGAAGACGGCGGCTCGCATCTTGCCCATCGCAGGTCTCCCGAGAGGTTCTCGCCTTGTCCGTTCATTTGGGGCGCAGGGGCCGTCGCATTACAAGAAGCTCCGCGGCCTCGTGCTTCGCCGGTTGCGGGACGCGCCTTACAGGCAATGACGCGCCGGCCTGCACCACGTTACAGGTCTCGTCGACGCTGCAGCTGGAAGACGCCCTCTTGCGTTACGTCAGATCGGTTTCCGCAAGGGTGTCCGGCAGCTCGTTGGGATTGCCAGGCTGGGCGGGAAAGCTCTTGGTGAGAATTCGCCCGCAGCGCTCAACGGCCGCAACAAGGCCGTCGCCCGGCCGGCCGCCCCTTACCCCATCAACCAGCTCCGCCACGACGCCATCCCAAACCGATGGATCGACCCTGCCCGAGATGCCTGAGTCGGCCAGCACCTCGGCGCGGCGGTCTTTCAAGGAGACGAAGATCAGCACGCCGGTCCGCTCCCGCGTGCTGTCGAGGCCCCGGACGAAGAATTGCTCCAGCGCCCGCTCGCGCACCCGCATTCGCCTAAGCGACAGTGGGGTCAACCGGCGGCGAATGGCCGGAACGGACACTAAGGCAAAGAGTCCCGCGAACAGCAGACATTGCAGCAAGACATAGCCGCTGAGGGTTGTCAGGACCGCGGCGTGGACCGCCCCGATGTGCCCGGCGGTCCAGCCGCCAAACGTATAGTCGAAGTGGCGCGTTGCGCTGGCGGCTGCGAGTAGCGCCACCGGGAGCACAAGCGCGCCGAGCGCCGCCCAGGCCAGCGGGACCTCCGCGTAGGGCGCAGCCTCGTTGGTCACCACGCAGACGATCTCGCCGCTGGTCGTGGCCCCGGCGGCCGCAACAGCTTGCGCTATGCGTGCATGATCTTGGGCTTCCAGAAGCATCTACCACCCCCCTGACGCGCCACCGCCGCCAAACGAACCGCCACCGCCGCGAAACCCTCCCCCGCCGCGGCGACCCCGCCCGCCATGTCCGCCAGCGCTCATCAGCAGCAACAGGGGGAGCAACCATAGATCCATGCGATGACCCGGCCGGCCGGTGACCGAACCGAACAGGCCAAGCGCGACCCACAGACCGAGCAGGACCAGGATGATTCCCAGGGTGGATTTGTCACTACTCGCAGGCGCCTGGGCTAGCGTCGCGACCTTGGCTCTCGCTTCGTCGTCTGGAAGCGAGAGCTGGGCGATCAGACCATCAGCGCCGGCGACCACTCCGCCCTCGAAATCACCCTTCCGGAATCTCGGGAGGACACGTTCCTGCAGAATCACGGTCGACAGCGCATCTGTCAGCACGCCTTCCAGGCCGTAGCCGACTTCGATGCGGACACGCCGTTCGTTCGGGGCGACGATCATGAGAACACCGGTGTCGCGGCCCTGCTCACCGATGCCCCAGACCCGGCCGAGCTGGTAGCCGTAGTCCTCGATCTCATAGCCCTGCAGGGACGGAACGGTGACGATCACCAGCTGGCGGGAGGTCTTGGCTTCGAGCGTTTCAAGTTTAGTCGTCAGCGACGCTTCGGCCTGTGGCGATAGAATGTTGGCGCCATCGACCACCCGCCCAGTGAGTTCGGGAAAGGTCGGGGCCGCGGCGGCCGCCGACCACACCGCCAGCCCTACGATCAGCGATAGGGCGGCCGCGACGAGCGAGCGGCCGAAGGCGATCATTTGGTGGCCGGCGTAGCGCCCGCTGACGCCGGCGCGACGGGCGGCGCGAAGCTGACTGTTGGAGCGGACTGGGCCGGTGCGCTCGCTGCGAAGAGCTGCATGGGCTTGGCTGACGCGTAGAACGTCTTGGCCCACAGGATGACCGGGAAGGTGCGTAGGCTGGTGTTATAGTCGCGCACCGCCTCGTTGTAGTCGCGCCGGGCGACGGCGATGCGGTTCTCGGTGCCCTCGAGCTGGCTCTGGAGCGCCAGAAAATTCTGGTTGGACTTCAGGTCGGGATAGTTTTCCTGGATCAACATCAACCGCCCGAGCACGCCGGTCAGCCGATCTTGGGCTTGGGCGAATTGCTGGAATTTGGCGGGGTCGGTGATCGTCGATGCGTCGACCTTGACCTGGGTCGCTGAAGCGCGCGCCTGGGTGACTTCGACAAACACGCCCTTCTCTTGGGCGGCGTAACCCTTCACCGTCGCGACCAGATTGGGGATCAGGTCGCTGCGGCGTTGGTACTGGCTCTGGACGTCGGCCCAGCTGGCCCTCGCCTTCTCCTGCTTGGTCGGGATGGTGTTGACGCCGCATCCGGCGAGCACGATTGGGACCAGCAGGACCGCCGCCAGCCGGCTGACACGATTGAAGAATGGTCTCACCGGGCTTCTCCTTCGCCATTGGCCCGCCGCAGGGGCTCGATTGGACAAGAGACGCGTCGGTGGCCGTTCGATTACAGTCGCGCTGGCCGCGAAGCGCCGGGGCGGCTGGGCCTCGCCGCGCCCCTCGGCAAGGCTTGGGGTGAGGAGCGAGGCTCCAGTCCGAACCCCCTTCCCAGACCTCACGACCGAAACGCCCATGCTTCGGTTTCGCCGGACGGTCGTCGCATCTGCGGCGACCCTGTAATGGACGGCGGCTAGCAACGTCCAGCAGAGGTCGTCGAACGCACGGACGGGGCGCAGGCATGATCTTATTGAGGGCGCTTCAAATTGGCCTTGCCGCCGCTGGGCTCCTTGCGGCGGCCCTGTGGTCGCGTGTGCGTCCACAAACCGCCACCCGGCTGCCGCTGCGGGTGCGGCGCACGTTGGAGCGGCTGGGTCCGACGTTCGTCAAACTCGGCCAAGCGCTCAGTCAGCGCCGCGACCTCCTCTCGTCCGAGTGGACGCGTGAGCTGGGTCGGCTCCAGGCGGACGCGAGCCCATTTCCGCCCGAACGCGCGGTCGCATCGATACAAGCGGCGCTGGGAAGATCCCCCGAGGAGCTGTTCCGGACGTTCGAGGCGACGCCGCTCGCCGCGGCCTCCATCGCCCAGGTCCACCGAGCCCGCCTACATGATGGCCGTTCCGTCGTCGTCAAAGTCCTGCGCCCAGGCGTGGCCATGGTGATCGATCGCGACATGCGCATCGTGGTGGCGCTGGCCAGGTTGGGGGCCCTGCTGATCCCATTCCTGCGCCGGCGTCGCATCGGGCTATTGGCCCACGAAATCTGGCGAAATCTCAGGCTCGAAACGGATCTGGAGACGGAAGCGCGGAACATCCGTCGATTCGCCCGCGCCTTTCGCGATTCGCCCGCCGTCTTCATTCCGGATGTAATCGACACCCTCAGCGCGCGCGGCGTCCTGGTCCAGGAGATGAGTCACGGCCGCAACATCGGCGACCCCGCCTTGGCAGGGGAGTCCAAGGCCCTCGCTCAGGCCTTCGTGACCTTTTATCTGGAGCAATTCTTCCGTCTGGGCGTGTTCCATGCGGATCCCCATCCCGGCAACATCTTCGTTCTGGACGACGGGCGGCTTTGTTTTCACGATTTCGGCGCCGTGGGCATGCTGGATGCGTCCGCGCGGCGCGCACTGATGTCCTTCGTCCAGGCCTTCGCGGTCCAAGATCCCGGGTGGCTGGCGGACGCGGCCGCCGATCTGGGACTCCTCACGCCGGGCGCGGATCACGACGTGATCACGCGCGGCGTTGAGGTCATTCTTCGCGAACTCGAAGGCTTGCCGCTTCGATCCTGGTCGATCGCTCATCTCATGGTCGACATCGCGCGATTGGGGGGAGGCGACGCCATCGCATTGCCGCCCCAGCTCGCGGTTCTGGTGCGAACAGTGTTTACGGCCGAAGGGACCCTGCGCCTCCTCGATCCGGATTTGGATGTGGCGGAGATGCTGGGCCAGAGCGCGCCGGAGGTTCTTCGAATGCTCCGCCCGGGCGGGAGTGCGTCCGAGTCCATGCTGGCCCGGTTTCGCTGGGAGGTGGCGATGGCGGCGCGCGACCTTCCGCAAACCGCCGGCCGCTTGCTGCACAACCAGCGCCGGCACGGCGGCCTGTCAATTCGACTGCCGGATGCAACCGCCTCCGCCAAGACTCTCGGGCGCGCCGCAGACCGCATCGCCTTGGCCCTCGTCTCTCTCGGCCTCTACATCGCCGCCTCGCTGCTCATGCAACACAGCATCGGCCCGACAATCCTCGGCGACATGCCGGTGCTGGCGGCGGTGGGCTACGGGCTCGCGCTTTGGTTCACCTATCGCTTGGTTCACAGCCTTGAGCCAACGGATCGAGCTTAGGGCGCGCCGCGGCCGTGTAGATCTCCGAACGCGGCGAAAAGACACGCCTGACACTACGTCTGGCTGAGATGAGTCGAACAAGATTGATCGAGGTCAAGTCGACGTTGCGGAGTGCTGCCTAATCTAATCGTGAAGCGTACACGACGGTCGAAAGTGTCAAGCGGACGCCGTCCAAGGAGCCCCACAATGGTTTGGTTATCACAAAATTGGCTCTGGGTGCTGTTGGGCCTCGCCTTCATCAGCCTGCAAATGGCGGGGCATCGGGCGCAACGCCACGACCGGCGGCGGCGGGTTGATTTAGGAGCACCAGGCTCGATGGAGCTCGCGCGCGCCCGCGTCCGGTCCTGTCCGCCGTGGCGGCGACCCGGCGCCTGACCTGTTCGACGCCGTGTGTGCGACCCCTGCGCCCGCGGTCGATCATTCGCCAGGCGCCCGTCGGAATGACCAACCGCCCAACGAGTCGTCCGCCGAACTTAGCCGAAGAGCCGCGCGCTCAGGCGGAAGCTTTGGTTGCGCGCAGCGATGCGACGGCGGACCAAGGTTTGGCGGCGGTTCTGCGAGACGCCGCTGATGCCGACCGCTTCATACCTGCGCCGCTTTCCGTCTGAAAGGCCCTGCGAGTCGTCATGAGCGCTTCGACCCGCCAGACCCACGAGGTCTTCAACCAGGCGCCGCCGTTGGAGGACTATAACCTCTTCCTGTCAGACACACCGCTGATGGAAGCCGTCGTTGGCGAAGGCGCTGCGTGGGCGCTCGATGAGCTGAACGCCTATGGCGAAACCCTGGGATCGGCGGCGACACTCGAGCTTGGAAGGCTCGCGAACCGGGAGGTCCCGCGCCTTGAGACCCATGACCGCTATGGCCGGCGCGTCGATCGAGTCGAATTCCATCCCGCCTATCACACCCTCATGCGGCTTCAGGTCGCCGAGGGTCTCCAGGCCTCACCCTGGTCGGACCCGCGCCCCGGCGCTCATGTGCGCCGGGGCGCGGGGCTCTATATGAGCGGCCAGGTCGAGGCCGGCACAAGCTGTCCTCTCTCGATGACCCACGCCGCCATCCCGCTCCTGGCGAACGCCGGCGAGGCGCTGCGCGCCTGGCTTCCGAAGCTCTATTCGCGGACCTACGATCCCGCATCCCGGCCGCTGCCCGAAAAGGCCGGGGCCTTGGTCGGCATGGGCATGACCGAAAAACAGGGCGGATCCGACCTGCGGGCGAACACTACGCGCGCCGAACCGGTGGGATCGCGCGGGCCGGGCAACCCCTATCGCATTGTTGGACACAAGTGGTTCATGTCGGCGCCGATGTGCGACGCCTTCTTGGTCCTGGCGCACGCGCCCGGCGGTCTTTCGTGCTTCTTCATGCCGCGTTGGACGCCCGACGGCGACCTCAATGCGCTCCACTTTCAGCGCCTGAAGGATAAGTTGGGCAATCGTTCCAACGCCTCATCCGAAGTCGAATTCCAGGGCGCGCTGGGGTGGCTGATCGGCGACGAGGGGCGCGGCGTGTCCACGATCATCGAGATGGTGGAATTCACCCGCCTCGACAATGTCGTCGGCTCCGCCGGCGTGCAGCGCCGCGCGCTCGCGCTCGCGCTTCACCATGCTCAGCATCGCACCGCCTTCCAGCGGCGGCTGGTCGACCAGCCGCTGATGACCAATGTGCTGGCCGACCTCGCCCTGGAGGTGGAAGCGTCCACCGCCCTTGCCTTCCGCTTGGCGCGGGCCTTCGATGCGGCGACTGACCCGGCCGAGGCGCTGTTGCGGCGCCTGCTCACGCCCGCCGCCAAGTTTTGGGTGTGCAAGCGCGGCCCGATGGTGGCGGCCGAGGCCCTCGAGGTGCTCGGTGGCAATGGATATGTGGAAGACAGCGGCATGCCACGGCTTTACCGCGAGTTGCCGCTCTACTCCCTCTGGGAGGGGGCGGGCAACATCATGTGCCTGGATGTCCAGCGGGCGTTGCAACGGTCGCCTGAGGTGTTGGAGGCGCTGGAGGCCGAACTTGCCGCGGTCCACGGCGCGGATTCGCGGCTGGATCGCGAGATCGACCTGGTGCTCGACCATGCCCGCGCCGCCGCCGACGAAACCAGCCTTCGCCGTTTCAGCCGAGATCTCGCCGTCGTCCTGCAGGCCGCGCTTCTGGTCCGCCATGCGCCGGGTTTCATGGTCCATGCCTTCCTCATGAGCCGGCTCGGCCCGGAGGCTGGCGCATTCGGCATGCTGCCTGCGGGCTGCGAGTTTGGCGCTATAATCGAACGCGCCATGCCGACGCAGAGCTAGCTGCGGTGCGCGGGACGCGCGATCGTACTTGACCGGGATGCGGGCTCGCCATCGGCGTCATCGTATAAACGGGGAGATGAACTCGGCGCCGCCGAGCTCGTCTTCGATTTCCAGGAGCCGGTCGTACTTGGCCAGCCGTTCTCCGCGGCAGGGCGCGCCGGCCTTCAACTGGCCGCCGCCCATCGCCACCGCGAAGTCGGCGACGAAGGAATCCACCGTCTCGCCCGACCTGTGAGAGAATTTGTAGGCTAGGCCCGAGCGTCGGCAAAGGTCGACGGCTGCGATCGTCTCAGTGACTGTGCCGATCTGGTTGGGCTTGATGAGCGCGGCCGTCGTGGCCTTCTCCGCGATCCCGCGCGCGATGAAGCGGGTGTTGGTCACATAGAGGTCGTCGCCGACGATCTGGACGCGATCGCCCATCGACGCCGTCTGCTGGCTAAAGGCCGGCCAGTCCGTCTCGGCGAACCCGTCCTCGATGGAGACGATGGGGAAACTCCGGCTCCAGTCTTCATACACCGCGAGCAGTTCGTCGGCCGTGAGGCTGCGGGGACCCAGAGACGGAAGGGCGTATTGACCGTCGTGCGCGAAAGACGTGGCGGCGGGGTCGAGGGCGATGGCGATCTGCCGACCGGGCTCGAAACCGGCCTTCTCGATGGCGCGGACGATGAACTCGAGCGCCTGGCGTTCCGAGGCCAGCTTGGGGGCGAAGCCGCCCTCGTCCCCGACGCCTGTCGATAAGCCCGCTTCTTCGAGGAGCGACTTCAGCGCGTGGTAGGTTTCGCTCCCGTAGCGCAGCGCCTCGCCGTAGGCGGGCACCCCATGGGGAACGATCATGAATTCCTGCATCTGCAGGCCATTGCCCGCGTGTTTGCCCCCATTGATGACATTCATCATGGGTACCGGGAGGCGTCGTGCGCCCACGCCGCCGAGATAACGATAGAGCGGCGCGCCAAGGCTGAGGGCTCCGGCGCGGGCAACGGCCAGCGACACGCCAAGGATCGCGTTCGCGCCGAGCCTCGATTTGTTGGGCGTGCCGTCCAGATCGCACAGCAAGCGGTCGATCTCCTGTTGCGAGGTCGCCGCAAAGCCCATGAGCGCCGGTGCGATCGTCTGGGCCACGTGGGCGCACGCCTGAAGCACGCCGCGCCCCGAATAGCGTGCAGGATCGCCGTCCCGCAGTTCGTGAGCCTCAAACTGCCCGGTGGACGCTCCCGACGGCACGGAGGCTGAAGCCACGGCCCCGTCGGCAAGCCCGACCGTCACCATGACCGTGGGCCAGCCCCTTGAATCCAGGATCTCGCGTGCGGTCAAGCTCGTGATACGTCGATGTGCGGAGCGGTCGAATGACATGAGTCCTCGCGGTCTATCAAGGCTCGACTTGTCAGGTCCGAGTCGATGGGTGCGCGGCCGGCAGGCGAGGTCGCCTCGAGATTTTCGGGCTTCGCCGCCCGGACGGCAGGCGCGGCGCTGGACAGGTCGCATGTTGGCGCTCGCCCCGCACTGCGCGCGGCTTCACCCATCTGGGATTCGGCGCGATCGCAGTCACGTCAGGCTCGCGATAATCTTTTCGCACCCGAGCCGGAGTTGATCCGTCGCCGGATAGGACTGCAGCCAGTCGCCGAACATCTGAATTTCATCGCGCTCCGACGCGGACCAGTCTCTCGCTCCCGCAAGCTCAAGATAGATCTCGCGGGCGCGTTTGCGCGGTTCGGGGGCGCTGGCGAAGGTTCGCAGCAACTTTCGGGCCGCGGCCGTGGCGTCTTGGCGACAAGATGGCATCTAAGACCTCCTGCTGCCCAACGCGCACGACCTTAGGCCCTTGGGGTTGGCGGCGCGATGGCTGGGGGCGATCATCCTGATCGTCCTTCCGTCGAGGCCACCGCCCGCGCAGGAAGGCGCAGGGTCCGGCCGGCGTCATGGCCAGTGCGTCCCGACGAGAACGGGCGCCAGACCAGGTAAAGCGACATCAACGCCCCCCCGAAACAGAACACCGAGACATAGGCGAACTGGAAGAAGGCGTAGGTGGTGACCAGCACCAGGCTCACCAGCACGCCGAACAGCTTGGCGTCGCGCTCGGTGCTCAGGAGCAAGGGGCCGATCACCACGATGAGATAGATCGCGTAGGTCGCTTCGCGGCCGATCACCAGATCGAGCAACTGGACGCCCTGGTAACTGATCGCGTGGGTCAGGAACCGCGTCACCAGCCAGCTCTCGTGGATGAAGTAGGGAACATACTGCAGGCCTCCCAGCACGCCGCCGGCGATCGCGAAAACCAGGTAGAGCGGCCGTCGTCGGGCCGGCTCGAGGAAGTAGGTCGCAAAGGGCACCCAGACGGGCCAGGCGAGCCAGGAAAAGAACATGTAGCCGAGCGAATAGCGGGCGATTCCCGCGACATCGCCGATGGCTCCGGACCGCCAGACCAGGCCTTCCAGCAGCTGTTGGATCGAGAAGAGCAGCGGCAGCGTCGCCAAGGCCAGGAAGCGGCGATCGCCGCGCCAGGCCCGGGCCACGCTGACGACCCCAGCCGGGGCTAAGACGGCGGCCGCAGTGAAGCTCGCGGTTGAGGAGAAACACACCCCTAGCCCCCATCGCTCGTCATTAGCGACCCTCTTCGTGCCCCGGGGACACATGGCTTGCTGGAGACACGGGTGCGAAGCCCGCCGTGTTCATAGGAATCTGCAGGCATTCTTAGCGCTGGCGCTGGCCGGTCAGGAGAAGAAGGAACTGGAAGAGGTTGATAAAGTTGATGAATAGACTCAGGGCGCCGTAGTTCGCCGCCACCTCGAGCGATGCCCCCTTCGCCGACAGGTCGGCATAGGACAGTTTGAGCCGTTGCGTGTCCCAGGCGATGAGGCCGGAGAAGATCAGAACGCCGACGATGTCGACCACGAAGGCGAGCGCCGAACTGCGAAGGAACATATTGACCACGCTGGCCAGGATCAGACCGATCAGACCCATCATCAGGAAGCTGCCCGCGCCGCTCAGACTGCGCTTGGTGGTGTAGCCCCAAAGGCTCAGGGCGCCGAACGCCGCCGCCGTGATGAGGAAGGTCCGCGCGAGCGAAGCGCCGGTGTAGATGAGGAACACCACGCCGAGCGACGCGCCCATCAGGGCGACAATGCTCCAGTAGAGCGCGCCCGTACCACGCGCTGTCGGCGTTCGCATGACGAATCCGGCGCCCAGCAAAAGGACCAGGGGCGCAAAGACCACCCCCATGCCAAGGAGCGTGTAGCCGACCGGTTGGCCCGCGACTGTGCGGAACATCAGCTGTCCCACCTGCGGGACATTGCCGACGACCCAGGCCAGACCGCTCGCCAGGACCAGCCCGAGCGCCAAGCGGTTGTAGACCCCGAGCATGAAGGCCCGAAGGCCGGCGTCAGTGTCGGGGACCGCGGTGACCGCGCTCGTGGGGGGTGTGTTCGTTCGGGACGCAGCCATCTCTCGCTCCTGGAACGTCGGGTTCAACCGGACGACCGGGGCCGCCCATGCTCGACGACGCGACGACATACCGCAGATGAGATCCCGCCAGCACGTCGCAACATCGGTCACCCTTGTAAGACGCATCGCTCGCCCGTTGATTACAACCACTGCCCGAAGGGTGGTGATAAGCGACTCGATCCCGGGGCGATCGAGGTCGGTCGAGACGAAGGCGCGTAATGTTGTCGTCGTGGTCGCGTCCTAGGGGCTGCGCCCTTCGAGCGCGCCTTCTCGATCTGGAGAATCCTATGAGAACCATGTTGATTGCCGCGGCTGGCTTGGCCCTGTTGATGGGCGCTCCCGCGCTCGCGCAGGATCACACCGCTCACCATTCCGACGCGCCAGCTCCGGCGCCGACCACGGATGGCGCCGCCGCCATGCCGAGCCATGAGCAATGCCAGGCCGTCATGGGCCGCATGATGGACCCGAAGGCGGTCCATGAACACAGTCGTGACAAGTCCGGCATCGCCACCTGGCCCCAGGGCAAGCCCCTGACGAAGGCGGAGATGGAGGCCATGCATAAGAAGTGCGCGGCCATGATGGCGGACCACCCGATGCCCCCTGCCAAACCGGCGGCTCCGGACGCCAAACCCTGAGTCCCCATTCCGCTGAGACCGGTCGGACGCCGGTGGGTCGTGGCCTTCAGGCGTTCGCCGGATCGACCAGGACAGGCGCAAAGCCGCCGCCTGGCGTTCGCATGTTGGTGGTCTGTCCGCGATAGAGCCGAGAAGCGATCAGCTGGACCTCCCCGGCGTAGGTGTAGAGTCGCAGGTCGATCTTGAGATCGCTCGTGGCGCCCTCATATCTCACGCGCCGTAGGCTCGGCTCCGCGTAGGCCTGGGCGATGAAGTCGCCCGCGATGATCTCGGCCCACACCCGGCGGGTGATCTTGTCGCCACGGTACGCTGCCTTACTGGCGTGGCCGCAGGCGGGCTTGAAGAACAGATTACGGCGCTCCGCCCACAGCTGGTCCGCATTGGCCGGACTGACCTGCACGGCGGGTGGCACAGCCTGGTTGAGAGCGCGGACGTGGTCGGCGCCAAGACCCCATTCGCGCAGTCGGGGCATATCTGACAACAGGGTCAGGTTGCGCTTGTCGGCGAGCAGAGCATAGACATGCGGGTTGGGCGTCACCACCACGAGGCCTTCGCGATAGGCCTCGCGCAGAGCGGCGTGGGCCGGCGCCTGAAGGGCGAAGTCCACCAACCGGTTGTAGACGAGATCGATCGCCTGTCCCCCGACGCGGACCTCGCCATCCGCAACGATCAAGTCGGCGGGATCGGCGATGACGGTCTCGAGCCCTTGAGCGCGCAGCAGGGCCTGGGCCAGCCTGAACTCCGGAAGCAGGTGCTGGGTGGCGGGCGCGTCGTCGAGGATCGCGATCCGGCGTGGGCGCCCCTCGCCTCTTTGCAGCCGCCATTCGCTGAGGAACATCTCGGCGACGCGGGTCGCGAACGCCGCCGGCCCAGGCACCCCGGCCTGTGGTCTCTGCGAGGCGCAGCAGAAGCGCTGGGCGCGCGCCAAAGCCGCGTTGAGGAAGGCCCCGCCGGCGTTGGTGTTGACCTCGATGAGCTTTGCGCCATCCGCGCCCAGGTGGAAATCGTAACCCATCAGAACGCCCAAGGGGCCCGGATCGGCGACGGCCAAAGGATCGGCCCAGGCCAGCGCTGCTGCTTGGAATCCCGCAAGGCGAGCCGCAGCTTCGACGGCGACCACCACGCCGGCCATCTCTACAAGGGCCTTGGCCGGAACGAACACTGACACATTGGAGAACAGGGTGGGATGGGTCTGCGCGAGCGTCGCTGCGAACCCGGCGACGCCGACCTCTTGATCCAAGGCCTCGGCCAGGGCCCCCCGGTCCAAGGTCACGCAGAAACACCCGAAGTTCAGGCGCTGCGAGGCGCCCGCGCGGTGTCCTTCAGGATATGGAACGTCTTCAGCGGATGCCATGGTCGAGACGCCTTTCTCCGTGCAGTTGCGAACTGGACCGCCGCGGATCCTGATAGATTTTTTCGCCATCACATCAAAGGCGATCCTTAGGCGCCGGGGCAGTCCTGGGGCCTGATCTGGGCTCCAGGTCGCACAAAGGCCGGCGGATCACTGGCGGGGAAGCTGTCGGCGAGCGCGTCGTCGATCTTGTCCTCGACCTGCGCGTCACATGCGCGCCGCCCCGCCTGGTGCGTAGAACACACCCTCGCGGCGCCTCGAGAACGTCTGCGGCGGATCTTCCGCCCGGCGACTTCCTTGAGAGCGGACATCATGGGATCTCCTTTTGGGCGGCGCCCATCATCGTCTGGGCCGTCCGAACAAACTG
Organism: Phenylobacterium haematophilum; assembly: GCF_014196295.1. Taxonomy (GTDB): domain Bacteria; phylum Pseudomonadota; class Alphaproteobacteria; order Caulobacterales; family Caulobacteraceae; genus Phenylobacterium; species Phenylobacterium haematophilum. Next base: position 210,664 of record NZ_JACIDK010000006.1, on the reverse strand, counting down.
CGCAGCGTTGAGGCCCGGAGCGATCGGCGGCAGGATCGTGACGCCAATGACGCCGGGGGACAGAAGGCCGTCTCGTTTCCAATGATGACCCGAGTCATGGGTGACCACCACGGCGGGTACGCCGAGTGTCCGATAGAGAAACTCGACGCCGCGTTTGAAGATCACAGGCGATCCAGGGGCCCTGCGGGTGCCTTCCGGAAAGATCAGCACCGATCGTCCCTCCGACAGCGCAGCGCGGCAGGCTGCGGTCATCTCTCTCAGCGCCTTGGCCGCGTCGGCGCGATCGATCACCACCATCGGCGAGTGTTCAAGATACCAGCCCATCACGGGAATCTTCAGCAATTCACGTTTTGCGACGATGGCGACGTCGGGGAACAGCACCAGCGCGGCGATGGTCTCCCAGGTCGACTGATGGTTCGCCACGATCAGGCATGGCTTCGGCGGAAGAAGCTCGCGACCGCGCTCAATATATCGGACGCCGGTGACCGCGGCGAGCAGCGCCAGGACACCGCGCGCCCAAACGCGTGTGATCAGGCGGATCGCGGTGGGCGGTGATCGACTTAGCCACAATGCCGGGATGACCAAGGCGAACACTGCCGTCCACCCCGCCCAAAGAATCTGAAAGACCCACGATCTCAATCTGCCCAAGTGCGTGCTTCCTCCAGGCCGCGGCGCCCCTTGAGGAGACGCCGCCCTATAGAGACGAAGCGCAGCCTCGGAGCTTACGCCCGCCACGTGATGGAACGCCAAGATGAGGCCGCGATGCGGTGAAACCCCCGACGACGCCTGAGCGCGGCTGTCAGCCCAACCGCAGCACGCCGGGGAGTGGATTTGGACTGTAGGTCTGATGGTTTCTTATACGTGCGAAGATCAGAAATCCCTCAGACTATATTTCATTTCGGAAAATACAGATAGTCCTTGATTTCGATCAACCCCAAGCCGTAATTTGGAGTCGAGTGCTCCCCTGGAAACGACAAGGGACGGTCGAATGCTCTGTGATCGCGCTAATAGAACGAACGACGACGCACACTGTCAAACATTGCAACGGTTGGAAGCTTGTGAGGGTACGTCGAAGACCTGGGTCCCTCTTGAGGGCTTTGCGCGCGCGCTCGACGCCGAGCGGCCCCGCCAGCTCCGCTATCTGCGCGCGCGCCTGCCCGCCGGCGACGACGCGGAGGATGTCTGGCAGGAGGCCCTCATCCGCTTCCTCAAGCATGCGCCGACGCTGGCCGCCGCCGAGCGGCCGGACGCATGGATGAGTGTATCGCTGCGCCGTCTGGTCGTTGACCGCTATCGCCGGGCCGCGGCGCAGCGGCGCATGGCCGAGGCCATGGCCGCCGCGCCCGCGCCCGACGCGGGGGCCGACGCCCCTGACCTCGCAACCCCCGCCGAATGCCTGAAGGCGACGCTGGCGGAGCTTCGCCCCCCTACGCCGAGCTGCTCAGGGCGGTCTACCTCCACGAACGCCCGCTCAAGACGGTAGCGGCGGATCGAGGCTTGAGCGCCACCAATGGCGGGGTGCGGCTGCATCGCGCCCGCGCCGATCTGCGCCGCGTCCAGAGCGCCAAGTGCCGCGAATGCGCGCTCAGCGACTGCTGGGCGAAACAACGCGCCGACGCCATGGTCCAAGGCGCCTGAGCGCGCCGCGACGTCGACCCCGCGCCTCGCGATCTCGCTGCGAAGACCCTGACGCTCCGCAACTGTAAGGCGTCGGCGGGTTCGCCGTCTTAGTCTTCAAATCCCGACGTAAACCCACAAGGCAACAAGAGACTATCCGATGCTGAGACAGGCGCTGCGTGCTGTTTTGCCCGATCGGGCGGCGTTCACTGTGCTGGCCAAGGTGCTGGAACGGGCTGTTCAATACGGCACGCTCGTCGTCCTCGACCCCTGGGACGGACGTCACGTGTTCGGGACGGGCGAGGCGCCCTTCGCGACGGTGCGTTTGACAGATCCCGAAGAGCCGGCCCGCTTGCTCGCCAGCCCCAGCCTCCGGGCGGGCGAAGCCTATATGGACGGCGGCCTCGTCGTTCAGGAAGGCAGCCTACGTGACTTCCTCCTTATCGCGGTCGCCGCGGCCGAGGCCCTGACCAAGGAGGCCCAGACCCTTCGCGCCTTCGCCGCGCCGGTTCAAAAGCTTCAGCGCCACAATCCGGTGGAGCGTGCGCGCGTCAATGTGGCTCATCACTACGACCTGTCGAAAGAGCTCTACAAACTGTTCCTTGATGAGGACCTTCAGTATTCGTGCGCCTACTTTCAAACCGGCGACGAGACCCTTGACGAGGCCCAGGCGAAGAAGAAGTCGCACCTCGCCGCGAAGCTCTGCCTGGAATCGGGCGCTCGCGTTCTCGACATCGGCTCCGGATGGGGTGGTCTGGCGCTCGACTTGGCGCAGCGTCACGGGGTCGAGGTCGATGGCCTCACCCTGTCGCAGGAGCAGCTGGCGGTCGCGCAAGCGCGCGTTCATGAGGAAGGCCTGGACGATCGCGTCCGGTTTCATCTGCAAGACTATCGGCATTCGACCGGGACCTTCGACCGGATCGTCTCCGTCGGCATGTTCGAACATGTCGGGGAGCCGCATTTCGGCGAATTCTTCGACGTGATCCGTCGCCGGCTGGCCCCGGATGGGTTGGCCGTGATCCACGCGATCGGCCACCGCAATCCGCCGGGAGACAGCGACCCGTGGATCGACAAGTACATCTTCCCGGGCGGCTACTGCCCATCGCTGTCAGAGGTGTTGGCCAGCGTCGAGAAGAGCGACCTGTGGGTGACCGATGTGGAGATCCTGCGGCTGCACTATGCCGAGACTTTGCAGCGCTGGTCCGAACGCTTCCAGGCCCGGCGGGCGCAGGCCGCCGCCCTCTATGACGAGCGGTTTTGCCGGATGTGGGAATATTATCTCGCCGTCTGTGAAGCCGCGTTCCGTGTCGGCGGCCTGATGGTGTTCCAGATTCAGCTGGCGCGTCGGGTCACCGCCGCCCCCCTCACCCGCGACTACATGGTGGACAACGAGCGCCGCCAGGCTGCGGATCTGCTTGGCTGAAACATCCCCGCGCCGCCTGGCGCCCCCTGAAGGAGGACAATCCCATGAGCGAGCCCGAACAGATCCGAGTGGGCGTCATCGGCTATGGCGTGATCGGCAAGCGTGTCGCGCAGGCGGTCGCGGCCCAGGACGACATGATCCTGCACGGGGTGGCGGACGTGAGCGCCGATTGGCGGCTTCAGGTCGCCTCGCGCCAGGGCGTGAAACTGTTTGGAGCGACGTCGAAGGATGCGCAGGCGATGCAAACCGCGGGCCTGCCCATCGAGGGCGACCTCACGCAGCTCATCGCGGCCGCCGATGTCCTGGTGGATTGTACGCCCAAACACGTCGGCGCGGCGAACGCTGAGCTCTACCGGCGCAGCGGCAAGCCCTTCATTGTCCAGGGCGGCGAAAAGCATGAGGTCACCGGTCACTCCTTCGTCGCCGAGTCCAGCTATGCGGGGGCCTTGGGCCGTGAGGCGACCCGGGTTGTCTCGTGCAACACCACATCGATCGTGCGCACCCTGACCGCCCTCAAGCGCGCGGGTCTGTTGCGGCGCGCGCGGGGCACGCTCCTGCGGCGCGCCACCGACCCCTGGGAAAGCGATCACAGCGGGATCATGAATACCCTGGTGCCGGAACCGGAGATTCCCAGCCACCAAGGGCCCGACGCCAAGAGCGTCGATCCGGACCTCGACGTGGTGACCATGGCCGTCAAGGTTCCCGAAACCCTCGCGCACCTGCACTACTGGTCGGTGCAGATGACCCGCGCCGCAGAGAAGGCCGAGGTGCTCGCCGCCTTCAAGGCGTCATCGCGCATCGCGGCCATTCAGACCGGCGACGGACTGGGGGCCCTGAACACGGTCAAGGAACTCATGGCCGACATTGGGCGGCCCCACGCCAACCTCTACGAGGTGGCTTTATGGACCGACATGCTCCGGGTCGAAGGCGACGAGCTCTTCTACGCCTATATGGTCGACAACCAGGCGATCGTGATCCCGGAAACGATAGACGCCATTCGGGCTCTGCGGCGCGCCGCGCCGGACGCCGAAACCTCCATCGCCAAGACCAACGCCAGCCTCGGCATCGGCGGCCTCGAGAGTTTGGCTTCGGTTCGAAACACCTAGATTGCGGCGGTCGGCGATTGCTGTTGGGCGTCGTCGTACCGGGGAGTCGCCATGTTGATTCTCGCCGGGCTCACGCCGTTGATGGCGGTCTTCGGCCTCCTCGTCGTCCTGCGTCTGCCAGCCGCCCGGGCCATGCCGCTCAGCCTGGCGCTCACCGCTGGCGTGGCCGTCCTCATTTGGAAGGTTCCAGTCCGGCATGTCGTGGCGGCTGGCATTGAGGGCGCGCTCATCGCCGCTTCGATCCTGTGGATCGTCTTTGGCGCCGTGTTGCTCCTGAAGATTCTCAACGCCAGTGGCGGTTTGGCGGCGATCCGACGGGGTTTCACCCACATCACGCCTGACCCCCGGGTTCAGGTCATCCTGATTGCGTGGTTGTTTGGCGCTTTCCTCGAGGGTGCTGCGGGATTTGGAACGCCGGCGGCGGTGACCGCGCCCCTGTTGGTCGCCCTAGGCTTCACACCGTTGTCGGCCGTCGTGCTCGCGCTGGTGGCCGACAGCAGCCCCGTCTCATTCGGCGCGCTAGGGACGCCGGTCGTTGTCGGCCTGGCGGAAGGGTTGAAGACGACCGGTTCGGGCCCGGCAGGTCTGACGGCGGCCGGAGAGCCGGGCTTTCTCGAGGCTGTGGTGCTGCAGGCGGTCAGCATCGACGTGTTTGTCGGCGCCTTCGTGCCGTTGATCATGGTGGTGATGCTGACCAGATTTTTCCATCCGCGGCGGAGTTGGAGCGAAGGCCTTGAAATCTGGAGGTTCGCGATCTTCGCCGGGCTTGCCTTCACATTGCCGGCGCTCGCGGCGGCGGTCCTGCTGGGGCCGGAATTTCCCTCCCTCATCGGCGCTCTGGTCGGGCTGGCCGTGACGATCCCCGTGGCCCGTTTGGGCCTGCTGCTTCCCCCGAGACTGGTATCATGGCCAGAGCCACCTCGATCGACCGACGCACTGGTCGGCTCCACGATGTCGCTGGGACGGGCGTGGGCTCCCTATCTGTTGCTGGCGGGATTGTTGTTGGTCACGCGGATCGACCTCCTCCCCCTTAGGACCTGGCTGCGAGAGGTCTCCGTCTCATGGGATCGTATTCTTGGCACCGAAATCGGCGCCTCATTCGAGCCGTTCTATTCGCCAGGGACCGTTTTCATCGTCGTCGCCTTGCTGACCCTTCCCCTTCACCATCTAGGCCTTCAGCGTTCAGGTTCAGCGTTGCGAGAGGCGGGCGGCGCTTTGGTGGGCAGCGTAGCGGCGTTGGGATCCGCCGTGCCGATGGTCCGAATCTTCATTCATTCTGGCTTCAACGACGCGGGGCTCGCCAGCATGCCCGTGGAACTCGCCAGGGCCGCCGCTGACCTCACCGGTTCCGCTTGGCCGCTCGTCGCTCCGGTTATCGGCGCCTTTGGCGCCTTCCTCTCGGGCAGCGCCACGTTCAGCAACATGATGTTTGCACAGTTTCAACTGGTCGCCGCCGAAAACGCCGGCGTGCCGGCGACCATCGTGCTCGCAGCGCAAATGCTCGGAGCCAATGCGGGCAACATGATCTCCGTCGTAAATGTGGTATCCGCCGCGGCCGTCGTCGGGTTGCTTCGTCATGAGGGCGCAATTATCCGCTTCACCCTACCGCCGATGCTGATTTACTGCCTCGCATCTGGCATGATCGCATTGCTGCTCGTGACGCGAGGCGTAGCGCCTTGACTACGAGTCGCGATTTCCGCAGTGTTCACATGCTCCAAAGATCGCCTGATGGGCGACGGGCGGGTTCGGATGTCTCGCCCGCGACTTTACCGTCTCATCACAGGCGCGCCTTCCCAAACGAGCCCGCAGACCCGTTAGGTTTCGTCGTCCGCGATCCGAATCTCGGCCTTCGCGCCATGACGGCGCAAGGCGTCCACCATCCGGCCAGCTTCGGCGATCGCCAGGTCCTTGCACCAGAACGGCGTCATCATGCTGCGATCACGCCGCACCGCCCAACCGTAGGGTTCCTTGACCACCTCAAAGGTGATCATTTCCTTGAGCGGTGAGGGTCCGCCAAGGCTGGAGATGCACTGTGTCATGAGCCTGCCTCCTGTTCATTCGACCTCTGAAACATCAACGCCGATCCCAGCGACTCGGGGGCGCCCGAAACGTGTCGGCGTGAACTCTTTCATGGTCGGTCGTCAGAAGAAGACGCATCCGGATCGGGATCCTTACATCTCGATGTTGGTCCACGGCGAAACCTTAAGTGCGGGCTGGGCGACGCCAGGGGCCGCATGCGACGCCGAGGGCGCTCAGGTGGGAATGATCAGGTGAGGACCGAGGCGGAGCGACAAGACGACCTGAGCACGCTGCAGCGCGAGACGTTCGGCTATTTCCGACATGAGACCAACCCCGCCAACGGCTTGGTGCGCGACAAGACCGAACCCGGTTGGCCCGCCAGCATCGCCGCGACCGGCCTTGCGTTGGCCTGCTATCCGGTAGGTGTCGAACGCGGCTACATGAGCCGTGAAACGGCCATCCAACGGACCCTGGCGACCCTTCGCTTCTTCTGGAATAGCCCACAGGGCGAGGCGTCGGACGCGACCGGACACCGCGGATTCTACTATCACTTCCTGGACATGCAGACCGGCCGCCGAGCCTGGACGTGCGAGCTCTCCACCATCGACAGCGCGTTGCTTCTCGCCGGCGCGCTGGCGGCAGGCGCCTATTTCACGGAGTCCGCGGACGCCGAAGCTGAGATTCGCTTCCTCGCCGAGGCCTTATACGCCCGCGCCGATTGGGCATGGGCGCAGGACGGGGGCGATACCGTCACGCATGGATGGACGCCGGAGGCCGGCTTCCTGCCCTATCGCTGGGAAGGCTATGACGAGGCGCTGCTGCTCTATGTCCTGGGATTGGGCTCGCCCACCCATCCCCTTTCAGGCGTCAGCTATGTCGCCTGGACGTCGACGTTCCGGTGGGAGCGCCACTATGGTTACGACTACCTCTATGCCGGACCCCTCTTCATCCATCAACTGTCCCATGTCTGGCTTGATCTGCGCGGCCTCCAGGACGCCGTCATGCGCGAGCGCGGCAGCGACTATTTCGAGAACAGCCGTCGCGCCACCTATGTGCAGCAGCGCTACGCCATCGAAAATCCGGGTCGGTTCGCGGGCTATGGCGAACATTGCTGGGGCGTCACCGCCAGCGAGGGGCCCGGGCCCGCTACGCTCAGTCTCGACGGCGTGGAACGCCGGTTCGAGGACTATGTCGCCCGAGGCGTCCCCTATGGTCCCGATGACGGCACCCTCGCGCCCTGGGCCGTCGCTGCGTCCCTGCCCTTCGCGCCCGAGATCGTCGGGCCCGCCCTCGATTTCTGTATCCACCAGGCGCAGCTGAAACGCGACAACGCCTATGGCTTCAAGGCGGCCTTCAATCCGACCTATCCGGGCGCGCCTGGAAGTCCCTACGACTGGTGGGTGTCGCCTTGGCATTTCGGACTCAATGAAGGCCCAGTCGTGCTGATGATCGAAAACCATCGCAATGGTCTGCTGTGGGACCTGATGCGTCATTGCCCCTGCATACGCAGGGGTCTTGAGCGGGCCGGGTTCAGGGGCGGCTGGCTTGATGGGCCGTCTGGGTGCGCCCGATTCGATACGGCACGCGGCTGACCCTGCCCCCCGGTCTGGCCCCCGGCCAAGTGTAAGCTGATCGTCGTGAAGGCGTCTTATCACTCAGGCGGCGCGCTGCGTCGGCGGAATGACCGGTCGGGACCCATTGCCATGAGCGCCAAGACGAAAACCGAGGTGTCGGAGAAGTCCGCCTACAAGGCGGCCTTGAAGGCGGCTCAGATCCAGCTGACCCGCCTCCAGAACCAGATTATCCGCGATGGGATGAAGGTGCTTGTGGTGCTGGAAGGCCGGGACGCATCGGGCAAGGATGGGGCGATCAAACGGATCACCCGCCATCTCAGTCCTCGCGAAACCCGTGTGGTCGCGCTGGACCCGCCTTCCGATCGTGAGCGGCGCGCCTGGTATTTCCAGAGATATGTGGCGCACCTGCCGGTGGCGGGCGAGATGGCCCTGTTCAACCGCAGTTGGTACAACCGCGCCGGCGTCGAGCGCGTCATGGGGTTTTGCACCGACGAGGAATACGAAGAATTCCTCATCACCGCACCGATGTTCGAGAACCTCCTCGACCATTGCGGCGTCAAACTCATCAAATACTATCTCGACGTCTCCAAGGACGAAGAGCGCCAACGCCTGCGCGCGAGGGCGGAGGATCCATTGAGCCAGTGGAAGAAGAGCGACATCGATCGCGTCGCGATCAAGCGTTGGGACGACTACACCGCCGCACGCGACGTCATGCTGGCCCGCACCCATTCGCTCGTCTCGCCCTGGACCATCGTCAAGGCCGACGACAAGCGCGCCGTCCGGGTGGCGCTCATTCGCGACCTGGTGTCGCGCTTCGAGTTCGAGGGCAAGGACTGCCCGCCGGCCGATCCGACTATCGTTGCGGCCTATCATGACCCCGCCGGTCTGGCCCATTAAGGCGCCGCTCATGTCATCCCGCGCGCCTTGGTCAGCCGAGACGACGGTCCAGGCCGGTCGGTCGACGCACCCCGTCCGTCTCGGCATAGACTGCTATCTGTGGCCCATTTCGCAGCTTCGGCCGACGCAGATGGCCGTCGGCTGGCGCGAAGTCGCGGAAAAGCGCCGGCGAGGCCTCGGAGCCGCGCCGAGGAGCGCCCCGGCGGTGCTCGGCCCCAAGGGCGTCGCCTATGTCCTGGACCGCCACCACAGTCTGTGCGCCCGACAACAGCAGGGCGAAGCGGTCGCGGCGGTGCATATTGTCGAAGACCTGCAGCATCTGTCGCCGGCCGCCTTTTGGCGGCGGCTGGATCAGCGTGGCTGGTGCCGACCCTATGACGCCCTGGGCCAACGGCGCGCCTTCGGCGACATGCCCGAACGGTTGGCCGATCTTGGCGATGATCCTTTCCGAAGCCTTGCCAGCGCCCTGCGCCGCCTGGGAGGCTACCGCAAGTCCTCAGGCCCGTTCAGCGAGTTTCGCTGGGCCGATCATCTTCGCGCGCACATCGCCCCGGCGCTGCTGGAGCGGGACTTCGAGACGGCGGTCGGGGTGGCGCTGAAACTTGCCCGCCGTCCGGAAGCCGCCAGCCTGCCGGGCGCCTTTACTGGGGCAGGGTCGCGGACCCGTCCCGGCGTCCGACGCGATCCTGCAAGCAGGGCGGCGCGGCGGCGTCAGGACGGGACGGAGATCACGCATGCCCCCACCGAGTGACGAATCAGAGCCCTCTTCGGAGGACGCCGAAGATGCGGCCAAGGCCGCCGACGCGGCCGTGCGACGCGAACTGGTGGAATGCCACCGCGATTTCCTGATGTTCCTGCGCCGGCGCCTCGGCAATCACGCCGACGCCGAGGAGGTTCTACAGGATTTCATGGAGCGGGCGCTGAAGCGCGCGGGCGACCTGCGTGAGATCCAGTCCGTGCGCGGCTGGTTGAGCCGGGTGCTCGCCACCACCCTGATCGATCATCACCGCCGGGCCTCGCGCCGGCGAGAGACCCTTCGCGAGCCCAGCGAGATGGAAACCCTGGCCTTCGAACCCGACGTCGAAATGGACGCCGCCGTCTGTTACTGCCTCTACCGACTGCTGCCGACGATCAAGGCGGACTATAGCGAGCTCATCTGGCGAATAGATCTTCTGAGCGAGCCGCGGGACCGGGTCGCCGTTAGCGTCGGGCTCACCTTGAACAACGTCAACGTCAAGCTCCACCGCGCGCGCCGGGCGCTCAAGGCCCGCCTGGAGGATGTCTGCCTGACCTGTCCGGAGCACGGGTTCCTGGACTGCCGGTGTGACACGGGCGACCACATCCGCGACGTCCGCCAAAGGCTCGGGCGCGCCCCTTAAGGCGCTCCGCCCCTTGGCGCTGGCCTGAGGCGACGTCCAGCATGTCGCTGAGGGCCCGACATCGCCTGCGCCGACGCCGGCCACGGGGTTCCGCGGGGGCGACAGCTGTAATGCGGACGCCCGTCGCGCGTCCTTCAATGACCGCTTAGACACCTCGGGCGGCGGCCCGAGCCATCAGGAGACTATCATGAGCCAGGAAAACGTCGCCGTCGCCGTGTTCAGCAGCCATGGACAGGCCGAAGAGGCCGTCCGCACCTTGGCTCAGTCCGGGTTTGCGATGGACCAGCTGACCATCGTCGGCAAGGGCTATCACACCGACGAGAAGGTCATCGGCTTCTACAATCTCGGCGATCGGATCAAGCTTTGGGGTAAGAACGGCGCCTTCTGGGGCGGTCTGTGGGGCCTCTTCGCGGGCGGTCTCTTCATGACCGTTCCCCTGGTGGGTCCGGTGGTGGTCCTGGGCCATCTCGGGGCGATGCTGCTGGGCGCCGTCGAAGGCGCGGTGCTGGTCGGCGGCGTGAGCGCTCTGACCGGCGCGCTGATGGGCATCGGGATTCCAAAGGATTCGGTCCTGCGTTATGAAGAGGCTGTCAAGGCCGACCAGTTCCTGGTGATGGCGCACGGCGCGTCAGAAGAGATCGACCGCGCGAAGGCGATCCTGCATGCAGCGTCTCCGTCGGAGGTGACGGTGCACGAAGGCACCTGCGCGGCGCGCGCCGGCCATGAAGCGCGCCAACGCCACGCCGAGGGCGCCCACGCCAACTGATGCGCCCATGAGGTTCCAACGTGGCGAGCCTGTGCCCCTGAGACGGGACGACGACGATCTTCCCACGCGCTTGGACCCGCCCCCGCCGCCGGCGTGGGTCTGGATGGTGGCGGGATTGGTGCTGGTGGCGGCGTTCGCAATGCTCTTGCGGGCCATCGCCCCGTAGGCGTGGGCCTTGTGGTCGCCGGCGCCAGGGCGCTTGTCCGAGCGCTCGGGACATCGCATGAACCTCGGGTCGACCCCCGCTAACCGGGGGTGTCCACGCCGGACGCTTGGTCGGCCGCTGTCAGCACGCGCCCGATCGCCTCCAACGCCTCCTGCTGGATCCGGCGCAGATGCTCGCCGCTCACGAAGCTCTCGGCATAGATCTTGTAGATGGGCTCGGTGCCTGAAGGTCGCGCGGCGAACCACCCAGACCGCGTGCGAACCCTCACCCCACCCAGGGGCTCGCCGCTGGCCGTCGTCGTCTCGATCTCAAGGACCGGCTCTCCCGCGAGATCGGGCAGCTCCAGATCCTCCGCGGTGATCGCCTTAAGCCGCGCTGTCTGCGCCGGCCCGGCGGGCGCATCGATCCGCTCGTAGTGAGGATCGCCGAGATCATCGGCCACGCGCCGGTAGAGCCTCGAGGGATCCGAACCGGTGCGCGCGATGATCTCGGCCGCCAGCAGGCCCAAGCTCAGTCCATCCTTTTCCGTGGTCCAGACGGCGCCATCACGCCGCAGGAAGGCGGCCCCGGCGCTCTCTTCGCCGGCGAAGCCTAGGCGAGAGGACCTCAAGCCCTCGACGAACCAGCGAAAGCCCACGGGCGTCTCCGTCAGGGGCCGGTTCAGCGACGCCGCCAGCCGGTCAATGAGGCCAGTGGTCACCATGGTCTTGCCGATGCCGGCGGCCGGGCTCCAACGCGATCGGTGCGCGGTGAGGTACGCGATGGCCGCGACGAGATAGTGGTTCGGGTTCATCAGGCCCTCGGAGGGCGTGACCACTCCGTGGCGATCGGCGTCGGGATCGTTGCCGAAGGCTACGTCGAAGCGATCGCGCAGGCCCACCAGGCGGGCCATGGCGTAGGGCGATGAGCAGTCCATCCGGATCTCGCCGTCCCAGTCGGCGGTCATGAAGCCGAAGGTGGGGTCGACGGCGTCGCTCACCAGAGCGCCTTGCAGGCCAAAGCGCTCCAGCACCAGCGGCCAATAGCTGGCGCTCGCGCCGCCGAGCGGATCAATTCCGATGCGCACGCCGGCGCTGCGGATAGCCTGGAGATCGACCACCTCGGCGAGGCCGGTGACGAAGGCGTCGCGGAAATCGTAGCGTCTCACATAGGCCGAGGCCCGAGCCCGCTCGTAGGGCCTGCGGCGCACGCTCGACAAACCGCCTTCCAGGAGCGCATTGGCGCGGCGCTCGATCGGGCCGGTGACCTCCACTTGCGCAGGACCACCGTGCGGCGGGTTATATTTGAAGCCGCCGTCCTGAGGTGGATTATGGGATGGGGTGATCACGACGCCATCGGCGAGACCCGCGGTCCGGCCGCGGTTGTAGGAGAGGATCGCGAGCGACACTGCCGGAGTTGGCGTGAAGCCATCGTCGGCGTCGACCATCACCGTCACCTCGTTGGCGACGAAGACCTCGAGCGCGCTGCGCAGCGCAGGTGCGGACAGGGCATGGCTGTCCATGCCGATGAACAGCGGCCCGTCGATCCCTCGGCCCCGCCGATGCTCGCAGATCGCCTGCGAGATCGCCTGCACATGCGCCTCGTTGAACGAGGCCGTGAAGGCCGAACCACGATGGCCGGAGGTGCCGAAAGCGACCCGCTGGCGGGGGTCGGACGGGTCGGGTCGCACGGCGAAATAGGCGTCGAGCAGCCCGGCGACATCGATCAGCGCAGCAGGATCGACCGGCTTTCCGGCTCTCGGGTCGATTTGGCCTGGCATAGGGCCTTCCTCCTCAGTCGGGGGTCTGGCGGCGACCGAGGCGGACGTGAATGCGGTGGGTCTGGCCATCGACCGCCAGGGGGACGCGGATGGGCGCGCCTGCAACCGGCGCCCCGTCACAGGTCACTGACATCACGCCTTGGGAGACGCTGTCGGGATTGTCCACCACGATCTGGTAGGTCGCGCCCCCGCATACAAGCCTAGCCTCAAACCCTGGCCAGGTTCTTGGAATGCACGGATCGAGACTGAGGACGCCGGCCTCTCGCCGAATTCCCAGCACGCTCTCCACGGCGGCGCGATACATCCAGCCGGCCGCGCCCGTGTACCAGGTCCAGCCGCCGCGGCCGACGTGAGGGGGGCGGGAATAGACATCGGCGGCGACCACATAGGGCTCGACCTTGTAGCGATGCGCCTCGGCCCTCGTCCGGCTGTGGTTGATCGGATTGAGGAGGGACAGCAGGGCATGGGCCTTGTCGCCCTCCCCCAGCTCAGCAAAGGCCATCACCGTCCACAGCGCCGCATGGGTGTACTGGCCGCCGTTCTCCCGCAGACCCGCCGGATAGCCCTTGATGTAGCCCGGGTCGGCGGAGGTCTCCTCGAACGGCGGCGCGAACAGCAGCGCCAGACCTGCATCCGGATCGATAAGCTCGCGTTCGACCGATGCCATGGCTTGGCGGGCGCGCTGCGGGTCACCTGCGCCGGACAACACGGCCCAGGACTGGGCGATGGCGTCGATGCGACACTCGGTGTTCTGAGCCGACCCGAGCGGCGCGCCGTCGTCGAACCAGGCGCGGAGGTACCAGGCCCCATCCCAGGCCTGGGCTTCCAAGGCGGTCTTCAAGGTGGCGGCGTGCGCCGTCCACCGCGCCGCCCGGGCCGCGTCCCCTCGTGCGGCGGCGTGAGGGACGAAACCCGTCAGGGCGGCATGAAGGAACCAGCCCAGCCAAACGCTCTCGCCGCGGCCGCCCGCCCCGACGCGATTCATCCCGTCGTTCCAGTCCCCGCCGCCCATCAGGGGCGCCCCGTGGACGCCCACCGCCATGCTGACGTCCAGGGCTCTGGCGGCGTGTTCATAGAGGCTCGCGGTCGTCCCGGAGGAGTCTGGGGTGAAGAACCGCTCGGCCTCATCAGGCGCGAGCGCTGGGGCCTCCAGAAAGTCCACCGTCTCGTCGAGTACGCCCCGGTCACCCGTCGCGGCGACATAGTGGGCGGCGACATAGGGCAGCCAGACCCGGTCGTCGGACATCCGGGTGCGAACCCCCTGGCCGGTATGCGGCAACCACCAATGCAGGACATCGCCTTCGGTGAATTGTTGCGCCGCCGCCCGCAGCAGCTGATCACGAGTTAGCTCAGGATCGGTATGCACGAGAGCCATGACGTCTTGCAACTGGTCGCGGAACCCATACGCGCCGCTGGCCTGATAGAATCCGCCGCGGGCCCACAGACGGCTGCTGAGTGTTTGATAGAGCAGCCAGCCGTTCACCATGATGTCGAGCGCCCGGTCGGGGGTCTTAATCTGAACGCCGTCCAGTACCGCGGACCAACGGGTTTCGACGGCCGCGAGGACGTGATCGAGATCGGCAGTGCGATATCGCGCAATCAAGGCCTGCGCTTCCGCGTCGCTCCCCGCATCGCCCAGCAGGAAGACCAGTTCCGTGCTCTCGCCGGGGCCCAACTCGAAGGGACAGGCGAAGGCGGCGCAGGGATCGAGCGCCGCCCCGAGGCGATTTGACAATGGGGCGCCGGCGAGAACAGCGGCCGGGTGCTCCAAATTCCCGTTGCGTCCGACGAATTCGCGCCGGTCGCCGGCCCAGCTGGCCTGGCGGCCGCCGGCGTCGAAAAAGGCCAGTCGGCTCGCAAACGCCGGATCCCACCGGTTCTCGGCGAAGATCGCCAGGCTCGCGGCGTCCAGGCGGGTGGCGGTGAAGGCCGCGATGCTCTCGCGGGAACGGCCAAGGCCCCATTCCACATAGCCAAAGGCTGAGAGTCGCCGTGGTCGTGCGGAGCGGTTGGTGATGCGCAGCCGCGAAATCTTCACGGCGTCTTCGGGGGGCACAAAGGCGAGAAGTTCGAGCTCAAGCCCGCGCGCGCTGTGTTCGAAACGGCTGTAGCCGCGGCCGTGCCGCGCAACATAGGTCGCCTGGTGATCTCTGAGGGGTGCGGCGGTCGGCGACCACAGCTCACCGGTCTCCGCGTCCCGAACGTAGAAGGCTTCACCTGACGGGTCGGCCACCGGATCATTCGACCAGGGGGTCAATTGACGCTCGCGACTGTTGAGCGACCAGGTGTAGCCGGCGCCCTCCGCCGACACCTGGAAGCCGAACCGGGGATTGGCGACCACATTGATCCAGGGCGCCGGCGTGGTCTGTCCCGGCCCCAGGACAACCACATATTCCTGGCCATCCTGGGCGAAGCCGCCCAGCCCGTTGAACACCTCGAGCTCCGGCGTTCGAGACGGCGGAAGCGTCGCGGCGCCCAGTACGGCCGGAGGCGGGCGCACGGCGTCTGCGCCCACCGCCTCGCCGAGAACGTCCAGTTGCTCGGCGATCCGCCCACGACGGGCATGCAACACGATGCGCGCAAGCGCGGCCAATCGCGCCTGGGTATCGGGTGCAATGAGGTCGCCGCGGACGACGAAGACGCGGCCGGGGGTCTGCTCGGCGACAGGGGGGCGCCGGGACTGGCTGGCGCGCACCAACGCCTCCAAAGCCACTTGCAGATCCTGAACATAGGAACTCGCCTGGGCGTTCAGGATGACAATGTCGGCGGCCAGTCCCTTCAGCCGCCAGTATTCCGCCGCCTGCAGGACTTCCCGGGCGACGTCGAGCTGGGCGGTTTCGTCGATCTGCAACAGCAGGATCGGCAGGTCGCCCGAAATGCCGAGCGGCCAGAGGTCCGGCTGCCCGCCAGCATCCGCCGCCAGCACTTCGGATCTCGGCCGTAGCGCCGGGGTCGCATAGATCATCGGTCCAGCCAAGCGCTGGTAGAGTCCGGCCATCGCCTGGTTGACGCCCAGATGCCGCAATTGCACTTGGGCCTGGGTCCAGGCCATCATCGCCGCCCGCTCGAAGGCGTTCGCGTCGTGGTGTTTATCAACCAGATCGATGATCGCTTGGCGCGAGTCCGCGATCATCGTCCAGAACGCGACATGGATGGTCGAGCCGGGCGGAATCCGCAGCCGGCGGCGCAAGGCGAACACCGGGTCCAGCACCGCCCCGGTTCCCCCCGTGAGCGGCCGCCCTTCGGCGACAGCGGCCGGCGCGCGGGCCGTGCGGCCACGGCCGAGAAACTGCGCCCGATCCGTCTCGAACTCCAGCTTTCCCGGGGCATGGCCCTCGACCACACAAAGATGCGCCGCCCAGATTTCCGGGTCTGTGGGCGCCCGGCGGCGACGGGTCGCAAGCAGGGCGTCGCCGCACATGCGGAAGTGTTCGGTCTCGACGAACATCTTCGAGAAGGCCGGATGAGCGGCGTCCGCCGCGGGGGGCGCGAGCGCCAGTTCACTGTAGGAGGTGATCTCGACAATTCGGTCCACGAGGCCTGCGTTGGTGATCGACACCCGCCGCACCTCCGCGTCGTCCTCCGCCGACACCAGGACCTGAAGTTCGGTCGTCAGATCACCGTCGCGACGGCGATATTCCGCGCGATCTTCATGGAAGGTCACGTCGTAGCTTTCGGGTTTAGCCCCGGTCGGCTGATACGCGGCCGACCATAGCGCGCCGCTCTGCGTATCCCTGAGGTAGATATAGGTCCCCCAGGGATCACAGGTCGGGTCCTCCCGCCAACGGGTCAGTGCGACGTCGCCCCACCGGCTGTAGCCGGACCCGGCATTGGTGAGCATGACGCTGTAGCGCCCGTTGGACAGAAGGTGGGTCGCGGGCAAGAGGGTATGCGCGCTGCCGTACCGCCTCGCCCGGACCGGCTCTGGGCCTTCGGAACGCAGGGCGGCGTGCAGCGCGGTTGCCGGGCTCGGCGCCAGGACCTCGCGGGGCATGCGTTCCTGAAGCAGGAGCTCTGAGGCCTGCACCATCGGCTCGGCATGGAAGCGCTCGCGCATCCGCCCGCCAAGCAGCGCGTTGGCCAGCGCGACGATCGTCATTCCCTGGTGGTGGGCCATGAAGGCGCGGACCACAGCGAGCGTTCGCCCCTCCGGGACCCGCGTCGGGGTGTAGTCGAGCGCCTCGTAGAATCCATATCGACCCCGCGCGCCCACCTGAGCCAGCGCCTGCAGATTCTCGGTCGCCGCCTGGGGGTCGATCATGGCCGCAAGGGCGGTGGCGTAGGGCGCAACGACCGCTTCGTCGCCGAGACCGCGCTTCAGGCCCAAGCTGGGGATTCCGAAGTTGGAGTACTGGTACGTCAGCTCCAGGTCGCGGGCGTTGTAGGCGGATTCCGAGACCCCCCACGGACGGCCGTGGCGGCGGCCGTATTCGATCTGTCGTCTCACGACGGCCTGATTGGAACCGTCCATGAGGCTGCCGGCCGGCGAGCGCATGACCAGGGACGGCATCAGGTACTCGAACATCGAGCCCGACCAGGAGATGAGCGCCGCGCCATCGCCCACCGGCGTGACCGCGTGACCTAGGCGAAACCAGTGTCGTGCAGGGACATCGCCCTTGGCGATGGCGAAGAAGCTCGCGAGCCTCGCTTCCGACGCCAGCAGGTCATAGCAGTTGCTGTCCCGGACCCCCTCCGTGGTCCGGTAACCGATGGACAAAAGTTTGCGCGAGGGGTCCAGGAGGAACCCGAATTCCATTTCAGCCGCCAAGCGTCTGCACTGTGCGGCGATGGCGGCAAGCCGCGCCGTATGGACCTCGCCGGCGGCGTCGCGCCGGTGGCTGGTCAGGGTCGCTTGCGCCGTATCCAGCCAGAATTGCAGATCGCCGCCATCATCACGTTCGCTCGCTAGGCTATGGGCGGCGTGAAGGACCGCGTCAAGTTCGCCTTGGACGGCGACTATGAGTTCGGGATCGTGCCCGCTGGCGGGGGATCGCAAGCGGTCCGACAGGGCGGCGAGCGCGTCATCTATGGGCCGCCAGGCCCGGTGGGCCGAGGGGTCATCGCGCATCAGGCCCAGCGCCTCTCGCGCCAGGCAAAGGGCGTCTCCGGCTCCCGCCAACCGGTCTGCGAATGCAGGCGCCGCGCGGGTCCAGGCGTCGCACGTATTGGCCAGCGCGATCAGGTGACCGGCGAGGTTTCCGCTGTCGACGGTCGAGACATAGAGAGGTTCCAGCGGGCGAAGGTCACGGGTGTCATACCAGTTGAAGAAATGTCCTTGATGCCGCGGCATCCGCTCCAGCGTCGCCAGCGTGGCCTCCAGCCGTTCGCCGGCCTCGCCTCGCCCGATCCAGCCGAAATCATGGGCGCTCGCCACCGACAGCAGATAGAGGCCGATGTTCGTGGGCGAGGTGCGCCGAGCGAGCGCTGGCGGGTCCTCCTGGAAGTTATCCGGCGGCAAGCTATTGTCGTCGGCGGTCACGAAGGTCTCGAAGTAGCGCCAGGTCAGCCGAGCGGTCAGCCGCAGGCGTAGCGAATCCTGCGCGGATAAGGGCTGGCGATCGCCGATTGGGCGGGTGAGGCTGACGTAGCGCGCGACCCAAGGCGACGTCGCCCACACTAGCGCGAAAGCGGCGCCGAGCGGCCAGGCCGCTCGCGCCCAGGTCACCGCCGAAACTGCGGCCACGAGCGCCAACAGGATTGCGCCATACATGTGTCGATAGACGCTCGCCAAGTCGGATTTAAGCTGGGACTCCGTCTGCGCGGCGGTCACCCACTCCAACAGTCGCCTGCGGCTCACCAGCAGCCGCCACAAGGTGCGCGCCACGGCGTCGGTCATCAGCCAAGCCTGGTCGGCCAGCAGGATCACCAGGAGCCCGGCTCGGCCCAGGGCCAAACGCAGGTCCTCGCCGACGGCCTTCATGCGGCTGCGAGCGCTCACGCCGGCCCGCCGGGGCGCAAGATCGTCGACAAGCGGCAGCAAGGCCGGAAGGATCGCAGCGACCAGGATGAACAGACTCCAGAGGTACGGCGTGCGCCCTGGCGCGCCCCAACCCGCCAGCAGTGCGGCGACCGCCGCTGGCGCCGTCAGCGCCCGCCGCAGGTTGTCGAGCATCTTCCAGCGCCCGACGGTGGGCAGGCGACGCGCTCTGGCCGACAGGCCAGGCGCCCGCGCGAGCCCGAAGATCCAGGGCAGCAGCTGCCAATCCCCCCGCGCCCAGCGATGGTGCCGCTTGGCGGCGACCTCGTAACGCATCGGGGAGGCCTCGACGACCTCCACATCCGAGGCCAAGCCCGCGCGGGCGAAAACGCCCTCGAAGAGATCGTGGCTGAGCAGCGCGCCCTCCGGAATGCGTCCGGCGAGCGCGGCCTCGAAGGCGTCGATGTCGTAGATTCCCTTGCCGGCGAATGAGCCCTCGCCGAAGAGGTCCTGATAGACGTCGCTCACCGCCGCTGCATATGGATCGATGCCGCTGCTGGCCGAGAACAGGCGCTGAAAGATCGTGCCACGATGCTCGACGGGCAGCGACGGTGTGATCCGCGGTTGCAAGACGCCGTAGCCGTCCACGACGCGACCTGCCACAGGGTCGAAGCGTGGTCTGTTGAGCGGATGGCCCATCTTGCCGATCAGGCGCCGCACGGTGTCGTGCGGAAGCCGTGTGTCCGCATCCAGGGTGATCACGTAGCGAACGCCGGCTGGCGGCGCGGGGGTCTCCTCGAGACCGATGAAGGTGGTGTCGACGGCGCCGCGGAGGAGCCGGTTGAGCTCATGCAGCTTGCCGCGTTTTCGCTCCCAGCCCATCCAACACCGTTCGCTCTCGGTCCAGACGCGGCGGCGGTGCAGAAGAAGGAATCTCGGGCCTCCCGGCGCAGGTCCGTACTTTCGGTTAAGGGCGGCGACGCCGTCGCGGGCGATCGCCAGCAAGGCCTCATCTTCGGCGGCGCGCTCGGTTGTCGAATCCATCCAGTCCGACAGCAAGGCGAAATGGAGATTGCCCTCCAGGCTGGCCAGATGGTGCGCCTCAAGGCCCTCGATCTGCGCCTCGATCGCCGGCCGACTCGTGAGCAGGATCGGTACGGCCACAAGCGTACGCAAGTTTGGCGGTACGCCTTCGGACAGCTCCAGAGCCGGCAAGAAGCCGGCTGGAACGCCGCGCGTGACGATCGCGTTGACCAAAGCGACCCCGACGTCGAGCGCCGAGACCGCGCCTAGCACGCCCAGGATGACCAGCCAGGTGGGCGACAGTCCTTGAGCCCAGAAGATCGCCAGGGGAACCGCCAGAATTAGAAGGGCCAGGGAGATGATGGCCGAGCCATAGCCGGCCATCCCCAGCTTGCGCGCAATACGGCCCGGCCACAGCTTCAACGGCGCGCGGTAGCCCAAGGCGCGCTCGAAGTCGCTCCGGCCGGCCCCGATCAGGTGGTAGCCGATGTCCGTCCGCCGCGGCTCGGAGTTAGGTGACGCCGCCTTGACCGCCGCCGCCTTCGCGGCATGCGCCACCTCCAGCTCGCTCCGCCCCGCGCCGCGCGCCAAGTCCTCGACCGCCGTGCGGTAGCGATTTCGGGTCGGGAAATCCATCTGTCGGAACGGGCCGACCGACCCCATCACGTCATCGACGAGGCTCATACGCTCGACAAGATCGGTCCAGTCGACTTCGGAGATCAGGCGTAGGCTGGTGATGATGTTGCGCACGCTGAGCGTGGCGGCGACCTGGCGGTCGTGCTCGGTGCGGACCGCTTCGTCGGCGGATGTGCCTTGCGCCGCCAACCGCTCGTCGAGCCAGGTCAGGGCGGGTCCGACTGCGCCATCGCGATCCCGCAGTCGATGCAAGAGCTGGGCGGCGAACGCCTCGGCAAGGGGACCTCGGCTCGCGTCCGCCAGCAGCGTCATAGGCGGCTCGGAGGACCGCGCCACGGCGTCCAGCCAGCGTTCCGCGAGCGCATCCGCCGCGTGGCGGGCGGTCCGGCTGGCCACGATACGTTCGCCAATGCGACGGAGGTTCTCGACCAGAATGACCCGCAGGGTGATGGCGACCGCCCAGAGTTCCCCGATCGTCAACGGCTGGACGCCCTGGTAGGCGCGGACATACCGTTCCATAGTTTCCGGATCGAACAGGCTGTCAGTGTGGGCGACGAACCCCCAGACTATGCCGAATACCCGAGGGTAACCGGCGAAGGGGCCGGAAATCAGCTTCGGCAGTTGACGATAGTAGCTGGCGGGTAGATCGCGACGGATCTCGCGCACCTGCTTTTCGATCAAATGGAAATTGTCAAAGATCCATTGCGCGGCGGGGGTGACCGCGCTGCCATTCTCCAAAGCGGCGCTGGTGTCGCGGTAGGCGTGGATGAGCAGGCGCTCGTTGTCGGCCAGGCGACGGGCGAGCGGCCGTCCCGCGGCCGGTCTTGCGGCCACCGGCTGCGCCAGCGCCAGGCTACGGGCATGCGCTTCGAGACGCTCAACGCTGAACAGCTCCTCGCGGATCGGCCGGTCATCCCGCCAGGGGCTCCGGTTCCGATCGGAGAGCGTCCCGCGCAGCCCCGTCAATGGCACAGCGCACACGCAAGTCGAGCGGCCCGGCTCGCTCCCAGCCGTTCCATCGCAGGTCCCGCGCCGGTGAGCGGCGCCGTCGTCCGCCCGGGCGGACACCGGGTCGAGACCCTAAGAAGCGCGTTCTTGTAGCTGGGACGATTCATCTCAAGTTGGACGCGAGCGGCGCCTCCACATTACAGTCCGGTCAACGCGCCGCTCCGATCGAAGGTGCGCGCAGCAAACCCTGTCAGGCCGCCGTCTCCAGGGCCAGGGTCCACTCGCCGCGGCTCGCGAGGCTGTTCATCCGCGCGCGGTGGGCGAACGCGCCCTGGGCCCGCGCGACGTTGTCCGCGAGGCCGGCCCAGGCCCGCTGGGCCGTCGTCTGCAGCGCGCGGCCGTAGGAAAACGTCAGGGTCCAGGGCAGCGGACCCATGCGATTCATTGCGTCCAGATGTGCGGTCGCCGCCGCGTCTGGCTGCCCGCCTGAGAGGAATGCGATGCCCGGCACGGCGGCCGGCACGGTGGCCTTCAGGACCCGCACCGTGCGTTGGGCGACGTCCTGAATGGCGGTCTCATCCGCGCCGGGGGAGACTGTGAGCACCATATTGGGCTTCAGGATCATACCCTCGAGCGCGACCCGCTGTTCAAACAGTTCCTGGAAGGTGGTCTGCAACACGAAGCGGGTGACCTCTTCACGGCGGCTGATATCGGGGTCGGCGTCCATCAACACCTCGGGCTCCACGATCGGGACGATATCGTGGGCCTGGCAGAGCGCGGCATAACGGGCCAGGGCCTGGGCGTTCGCCCGGATCGCGCCGTGCGTCGGGAGCCCGTCGTCCATATCGATCACCGCACGCCACTTGGCGAACCGGGCGCCGCGCTCACGGTAGGCGTCCAGCCGTTGGGCGAGCCCATCCAGACCTTCGGTGATCGACTCGCCCTCGAAACCGGCAAGCGGCACGGTCCCATGATCCACCTTGATCCCTGGGACTGCCCCGGCCGCGGTGATCAGGTCCACCAGTGGCGTCCCGTCCGAAGCGTCCTGCCAGATCGTCTCGTCGAACAGGATCACGCCCGACACGTAGCGCGACATCGGCTCGCGGCTGCGGAAGAGGAATTCCCGATAGTCGCGCCGGGTCTCCTCCGTCGAGGCCACGCCGATGGCGTCGAAGCGCGCCTTGATCGTCCCGAAGGACTCGTCGGCGGCGAGCAGCCCCTTGCCCGGGGCCAACAGTTGCGAAACGGTCGCGTTTAGCGTGGGCAGATTTGGCATCGGGTCTCACTCCTCAGTCTTGCAGCACGGCGACGCCCGGCAGCGTCTTTCCGGCCATCCACTCCAGGAAAGCCCCACCCGCCGTGGACACGACGTCGAAGGCGTCCGTAATCCCCGCCGCCCTCAGCGCCGCGACGGTGTCGCCGCCGCCAGCCACCACCACCAGGTCGCCCGATTGGGCGCGGCCAGCGGCATGCCGTAGGGCCCGCATCGTGCCTGAATCGAACGGCGGGCGTTCGATCACCCCGAGCGGACCGTTCCAGACCAAGGTGCGCGAGGCGTCCATGGCCTGCAGCATCTGGGATACGCTGGCCGGGCCCAGGTCGAAGATGCTGTCTGCCGCCTGGATGGCGGCCAGCTCGATGACCCGCGGCGCGGCGTCCGGCGCCTGCGTGTCACCGACGACGACGTCGATCGGCAGCAGGATTTCGCAGCCTGAGGCGCGCGCCGTCTCCAGGATAGCGCGCGCATTGGCGGCCATCTCCGGTTCCTGGAGCGAGGCGCCGACGTCGTGCCCCTGGGCGAAGCAGAAGGTGTTCGCCATGGCGCCGCCCAGGGCGAGCCGCTGCAGGCGCGTCACCAGGTGGTTCAGCAGGTCGAGCTTGGTGGAGACCTTGGCCCCGCCGATAATCCCCATCACCGGCGGCTCGGGCGACCCCAACACGGTCTCAAGCTGCTCGAGCTCTCGCTGCATCGCAAGGCCGGCGAAGGCCGGCAGAAGGTGGGCGAGTCCTTCCGTCGATGCATGCGCCCGATGCGCCGCGGAGAACGCATCGTCCACATAGAGGTCGCCCAGAGCGGCCAGGTCGCGGGCGAAGGCTGGGTCGTTGCGTTCCTCGCCTGGATGGAATCGCAGGTTTTCGAGCAGGAGGACCTGACCATCGGCCATTTTGCGGACGGCGGCCTGGGCCAGGTCCCCCACGCAGTCCTCTGCGAAGGCCACCGGCGCGCCCATGAGCCTCGCCAACGGCTCGACGACAGCCCGCAGGCTCATCGACGCCACGCGCTGACCCTTGGGTCTGCCAAGATGAGACATCAGGATGACCTGGGCGCCCTTCTGATGAAGGAAACCGATGGTCGGCAGGGCCGCGCGCAGACGGGTGTCGTCGGCCACGCGACCCTCGGCCAGCGGCGCATTGAAATCGACCCGTACGAGCACGCGTTTCCCCGCCACCTGCGCCTTGTCCAGCGTTCGCAAGCCCATGACCGTCACCCGACCTCCTTGTGATCTCGTTCAAGCTGCCTCACGACAGCGCGGTCATGCCCTTGGCGAGGGGCTGCGCTCGGCGGCCTCGGCGGCGGCGACCGCGCGCTTGACGGCGACGAAACTGTCGGGGCTGACGGAGATGGAATCGATGTTCCGGGCGACCAGGTATTGTGCGAATTCCGGGTGATTGCTCGGCGCCTCGCCGCAGATGCCGACCTTCGCATCCGCCCGATGAGCGGCGACGATCACTCTGTCGATCATCCATTTGACCGCTTCGTCCTGTTCATCGAACAGTTCGGCCAGCTCCGCGGAGTCGCGATCGACCCCCAGCGTGAGCTGGGTGAGGTCGTTACTGCCAATGGAGAAGCCGTCGAAATGCTCGGCGAAGTCTTCGGCCAGGATGACGTTCGAGGGAATCTCGCACATCACATAGATCTCAAGGCCATCGCGGCCGCGCTCGAGGCCGTTCTCGGCCATCACCTGCAACACCTTGCACGCCTCAGCCACGGAACGGCAGAAGGGGATCATCACCAGCACATTGCGGAATCCCATGGTCTCGCGCAGGCGCCGGATCGCACGGCATTCCAGGTCGAACCCTAGGCGGTAGCGCGCCGAATAGTAGCGTGATGCGCCCCGGAACCCGAGCATCGGATTCTCTTCCTTGGGCTCGAACTGCGCGCCGCCGACCAGATTGGCGTATTCATTGGTCTTGAAGTCGCTCATCCGAACGATCACCGGCTTGGGATGGAAGGCGGCGGCGATCCGCGACAGCCCCCGGGACAGACGATCGACAAAATAGTCGGTCTTGTCGGCATAGCCGGCGGTGAGGTCCGCGATGGTTCGCTTCGCGGCCTCGTCCTTGAGGTCGTCGTAGCGAACGAGCGCCATCGGATGGACCTTGACGTGGTTGTTGACCACGAACTCCATGCGCGCCAGCCCGACGCCCTCGGCCGGCAGCCGCCACCAGCGCAAGGCCGCCGCTGGATTGGCGAGGTTGAGCATGATCTTGGTGTGGGTTGTGGGGAGGTCGGCTGTATCGATCATCTGCGTCTCGTAGTCCGCGCGGCCCTCATAGACGAAACCCTGGTCGCCCTCTGCGCAGGAGACCGTCACCACCTGCTCGCCATGCAGCACCTGGGTGGCGTCGCCGGCGCCGACGATGGCGGGAAGGCCGAGCTCTCGGCTGACGATCGCCGCGTGGGAGGTGCGGCCCCCGTGATCGGTCACGATCGCCGCAGCGCGCTTCATGATCGGCACCCAATCGGGGTCGGTGGCCATGGTGACCAGGACCGACCCATCCACGAACTGGTCGATGTCTCGGGGACTCTCGATCAAGCACACGCGGCCGGAGACCACGGCGTCGCCGATCGCCAGGCCCGTGGACAGGACACTTCCCTTGGACTTGATCGTGTAGCTCTTCAGAGCCCCCGATCCGATGCGCGACTGCACGGTCTCAGGTCGCGCCTGAACGATGAAGAGATCGCCACTTTCGCCGTCCTTGGCCCATTCCATGTCCATGGGACAGCCATAGTGCTCTTCGATGATCGCGGCCCAGCGGCCCAGCGCCATGATCTCAGCGTCTGTGAGCACGAAGGAGGCCTGTTCCTGTCGTGAGGTCGGGACGATGCGCGTCGGCGGGCCGTCGATGTCGCCATAGATCATCTTGCGGGCCTTGGCGCCGAGCTTCTTCTCGATGATTGGAACAAGGTTCGGCGTGTCCAGGAACGGCTTGAACACCTCGTATTCGTCCGGATCGACGGCGCCCTGAACGACCATTTCGCCCAGGCCCCAGGCGGCGTTGATCAAGACCACCCTGTCGAAGCCGGTCTCGGTGTCGATCGAGAACATGACGCCTGACCCGGCCCGGTCGGAACGGACCATCTGTTGGACGCCCACTGAAAGCGCCACCTTGAGATGGTCGAATCCCTTCGCCTGCCGATAGCTGATCGCCCGATCGGTGAAGAGGGAGGCGTAGCAACGGCGGCAGGCGTCCAGAAGCGCCGCCTCGCCTCGGATATTCAGATAGCTCTCCTGCTGACCGGCAAAGCTTGCGTCCGGTAGATCCTCCGCCGTCGCGCTCGAGCGGACCGCGACATCGATATCGTCCCGGCCGAGACGCGTGCACAGCGCTTGATAGGCTGCCCTGATGGCTGTCGCGGTGTCGTCGGGCCATTCCCCGCCCACGATCGCCTCGCGGATCGATCGTCCGACGTCAGCGAGCTGCGCCTTGCCGGCGGCGAGATCGTCGAGGGCGGCGGAAACGATCGCCTCCAGACCGTTCGCTTCAATATAGCGTCGATAGGCGTCGGCCGTCGTGGCGAAGCCTGGCGGGACAGGAACGCCGCGTTGTCCGAGGTTCTGCACCATCTCGCCCAGGGAGGCGTTCTTGCCGCCGACGCGCGCCACGTCGGCGCGGGCCACCTGTTCGAACGGCAAGACCAGCACTGTATCGGCGCCCATGAACTTATCCTCTCCCGGTCAAGGCCGGTCGGACGCACCGACCGCGGGGACCGCCACATTGCGCGGCCTTCATGGAGGGAGAGACGCGGATCGGGGTCGATCCTTACACAACGAGGGCGCGCTCAGCCTCGGCGGCCCGAGCGCGGATCGCGCGGGGGGCCGCGATTGATCCTCGCGGTCGCGCCACGGATGATGACGCTCGCAAGCTACGGGCAGGACCGTTCGAGTTTGCGCCCGCCGGACATGTCCGCATGATCTGAATCAAGGTCGGGGATCGGCGACGTCGGTAGGTTGCGGCCGATGAAGGAGCAGGAACCATGACGGCCTACATCGTTTACCTGAAGAGTGACGCTGCGGCGGCCTATGAGGTCGCATTCTGCGAGACCGACGCAGAAGCGCGCGAGTGGGCGGACGCCATTGTTACGCTCACCCCAGGGTTCGAACTTGCCGCGATCCAACGAACCCGCGCAGGGCGTCCGGAGACCTTGGCCTCCCACTGAACCGACACGAGGTGGGGACGCCGCGCGGCGCCGTGCCCGCTTAGCGGCGCGCGGGCCCTGATCGATCAGGTCTCGCTGAGCCCCTGGATCGTGACCTGATCCACAAGCTGTCGCACGTCCACAGCGTGCGCCAGTCCCGTGCCAGGCGCCAGGAGCGCGGCGGCGCCGCCCGCCATCGCATGGCGAAAGGCCGCCTCCAAGCCCGACTCCGAGGCCAAGGCCCAGACCATCGCGCCCAGGAAGCTGTCGCCGGCGCCCACGGTGCTGGCGACCCGCACGGGAAGCGCTGGCGCCCGCCATGCGCGGTCAGCGGTCACCAGCATCGCCCCGTCAGACCCCAAGGTCAGGGCGACGACTTCTGCACCATTCGGGGAGATCAACTCGCGGCACGCCCGTAAGAGCGAAGCCTGGTCGTCAAGGGTCGCGCCTGTCAAATCCTGCAGTTCACGAAGGTTCGGCTTGACGAGATAGAGCTTGGTCTTGAGGGTGGCCCTGAGGGCTGCACCCGAGGTGTCCACCACGAACTTCGCGCCTCGCCCGCGGACAACCTCCGCGGCGCGCGCGTAGAAGTCTTCCGGAACCCCAGGAGGCAGACTGCCGCTGGCGCAGACGAAGTCACAATCGGGAGCGAGGTCGGCTAGTCTGGCAAGACAGAGCGTCCATTCGGGCTCGCTGATTTGCGGTCCGGGGAGGACGAAACGGTATTGCTGCCCGGTCCGCTCGTCGAGCACCGTGAAGTCTTCGCGCGTGTCGCCCGCTATCGGCGTGCCGACACTCCTGACGCCCTCGCCCTCAACCAGGCGCTCAAGCATCTGGCCGACGAAACCGCCGACCGGATAGAGCGCTGTGACGTGCGCGCCAAGGCGCTGGGCGACACGGGCCACATTGATCCCGCCTCCGCCCGCCTCTCGGCGAGTCGCGCCGCAGCGAAGTTTGCGGACCGGTTCAACCGCCTGCGTCGATGTCGACAGATCGATCGCCGGG
This sequence comes from Phenylobacterium haematophilum, assembly GCF_014196295.1. GTDB lineage: Bacteria > Pseudomonadota > Alphaproteobacteria > Caulobacterales > Caulobacteraceae > Phenylobacterium > Phenylobacterium haematophilum. The sequence goes on along the minus strand of NZ_JACIDK010000006.1, from coordinate 183,007 downwards.
TTCATGGTGAGGGTCAGAATGTTTGACATGAAGGGACTTCCTCTCGGCGCATCGATGGTCGAAGTCGCGGATCGGGCCGTGTTGAGCCGCGTCAAGGTGGTCTGACGCGGCTCGTGGTCATATGTTTCAGTTCCCAAGGTCCGCGGACGTCCGTGCGGCTGATCGTTTGGATTGTCTCCGTGAAGCACCCCTACCCCCTCCCCGCCCATCTCCCACCCGACCTCTTGCGGGTCCACGCCTATTGGGAGGGGCTCCTGCGCGGCCGCGCAGAGATGCCGTTTTGGGATGACGCCAAGCTCACCGATCTGCCCGACTTGGCCGATCGCCTCTTCCTGATCGACGTCTTTCAGCGGCCGGAGCGGTTTCGGCTCAATACGGTGGGCAAGGCCCTGACCGAACGGGCCATCGAGGGCGAATTCCTCGATGAGGTGGATTTGGGCGCGCCGTTCGACTTCCTGCTGTCGCAGTGCAGCGCGACCGTTGAAGCCGCCGGGCCGTCGCACTTCGGACCCGCGACGCCGTCTGCACCCTCCCCCGCCTATTCTCGCCTGCTGCTGCCCATGTGGGGTGACGGTCGAGTCGGCATGATCCTGGGGGTCGTCGATTTCAGCTGAGCGGCAGAGGGTCTGCGTATGTCGACGAGCTTCCCAAAGACAGGGGACCCCGCGGCGGGTCGCGAATGCGATGGTCTCGACGGGCGGCCGCTGATTGTCGGCAACTGGAAGATGAACGGGCTTGCGGAGGACCTGCCAGAGGTCTGCGGGCTGGCGAAAGCGCTGGCCGCCCATCCCTCGCGCGCAAGGACCGTCATCTGTCCACCAGCCACCCTGGTCGCGAGGATGGCCGAGGTGCTGCGCGGGACCGGAATCGAGATTGGCGGGCAGGATTGCCGCGCCGAGCCCAGCGGCGCCTTCACCGGCGATATTTCGGCGGCCATGCTGGTGGATGCGGGCGCCCGGTTCGTTATCCTGGGACACGCCGAGCGGCGCGCGACCTATGGCGAGACGGACCCGGACGTCGCCGCGAAGGCCGCCGCGGCCGTGCAGGCGGGGTTGCGGCCGATTCTGTGCCTCGGCGAGCAGTTGGACGATCGCGCCGCGGGTCGGGCGCTGGCGGTGATCGGCGAGCAGGTGGAGCGGTGCGTCAGCGGGATCCCGGCAGGCGGCGCGTTCGCCATCGCCTATGAACCGGTCTGGGCGATCGGCGCAGGCATGGCGCCGAGATCCGACGACATTGAAGCGGCGCATGCGCGGATACATGCAGCATTGGTGAAGATGATCGGCGCCGCCGCCAGGCAGGTCCCGATTCTTTACGGCGGCTCCGTCGATGCGGAAAACGCCGCGGACATCCTGAGGCTTCCAAAGGTCGGCGGCCTCCTCATCGGCAGGGCGGCCCTCAGACGTGAAGACTTCCTTCCGGTCATCTGGGCGGCCGACACCCTATGATCCGCCGGCCCCTGCAAGGGCGCGGCGTCTGAAGCTGGCCCGGCGCACCGCTGTGGCAAGTCGTGGACGCCATGGGTTCAGCGTCGAGGTTGCGGCTGACGGATCCTCAATGACGAGCCAGTCGCAGGAATATCCTCTCGCCGCCAAACAGAGCCGCCAAGCCGGCGACGGCGACATAGATGACCGTCGGATCCGCGCGCCCCTTGATGATCAGCAGGGCGCTCAGGACGACCACATCAAGCACGATGGCGGTGAGCAGGATCGCCGCCGACGCGCCCGTCTCTTTTCGGAGATGTCGCAGAAGCCCCCAGTGAATAGAGATGTCCATGATGATGTAGAAGATCGCGCCCAGGGCGGCGATCCGCGACAGATCGAAGAAGATCGTCAGAACCATCGCCGCGACGATCGTGTAGACGAGCGTATGGCCTTGGAGCTTGCCGGACATGCCGAAATGACGGTGCGGCACCAGCTTCATCTCCGTGAGCATCGCCAACATCCGGGAGCCGGCGAACACGCTGGCGATGACGCCTGACGCCGTGGCGATCACGGCGAAGACGATGGTGAAGATTTCGCCGGCGTCTCCAAAGGCAGGGCGCGCGGCCTCGGCCAACGTGGAATTCTTCGCCGCAACTATCTCTTCGAGCGTCAGGTTGCCCGCGACGGCCAAGGCGACCAGCACATAGACCACCATGCCGATGATCAGCGAGTAGATGATGGCGCGGCCGATATCGCGATGGGGATCAACGATCTCACCGCCGCTGTTGGTGATCGTCGTGAACCCCTTGTAGGCGAGGATGCCGAGCGCGACCGCCCCCAGGAATCCCCCGACTGAGGTCTCCTGTGGCGCCACGGTCGCGGAATCGAAGGAGACCCCCGCCACCCAGAGTCCTGCGAGGGCGAAGATCATGATGCCGCCGACCTTGAGGACGACCAGGACGAGAGACAGAGACTGGATGAGGCGATTGCCGATCACATTGACCAGAAACGCGATCCCGAGCAGACCGACGCCGAGCGCCGGCACCAGCCAGGTCTCCTCGCCAATGTTGAATAGCCGCAGGGCGTAGGTCCCGAACGTTCGGGCCACCAGGCTCTCGTTGATGACCATGGAAAAGTACATCAGCAGCGCAAACGCCGCCGTCACCGACGTCTTGCCATAGGCTTTCTCCAGGAACGTCGCGACCCCGCCGGCGGAGGGAAAGGCGTTGGAGAGCTTGACATAGGAATAGGCGCTAAAACCTGAGACGACCGCCGCGGCGACGAAGGCGAGCGGGAACCATGATCCGGCCAGCTCAGCAACTTGTCCGGTGAGGGCGAAGATGCCCGCGCCGATCATTACGCCTGTCCCCATGGAGATTGCGCCGATCAGCGAAAGGCTGTCGCGAGCGTAGTGCGCGGTGATGGTTCCAGACGCCGTATCGGCCTCGTGCTGCTCGTGGCCCATGGCTTCCTTCATTGCCGATTTCCGGATTTTCGGACCCGTCATTCACCCAGTGGTGGAAGACGGCCCTACGACGATTTCAGATCTTCACGGATCGCAGTCGTAGGGCATTGCCGACCACGGACACAGAAGACAGGCTCATGGCCGCCGCCGCGAACATCGGCGAGATCAGGATTCCCAGCGATGGATAGAGGACACCAGCGGCGACGGGCACGCCGAGGCCGTTGTAGATCAACGCGAAGAACAGGTTTTGCCTGATGTTTCGCATGGTCGCCCGCGCCAGTTTCCGGGCGCGGACAATGCCGTTGAGGTCGCCCCTGACCAGGGTCAGACCTGAACTTTCGATCGCCACGTCGGCGCCCGTCCCCATGGCGATTCCCACATCGGCCTGGGCGAGCGCGGGCGCGTCGTTCACCCCGTCCCCGGCCATCGCCACCTTGCGCCCTTCGGCCTGCAGCGCCTTGATGATGCGCGCCTTCTCTTCTGGCAGGATATCGGCGCGAATCTCGTCGATGCCGAGCCGCGCCGCCACCGCCTTGGCCGTGCGTTCATTGTCGCCGGTGGCCATGATGATACGCAATCCCAGCGCGTGCAGGGCCTTGAGCGCGGCCGGGGTGGTCTCCTTGACCGGGTCGGCGACCGAGACAAGACCGGCGATCTTGGACTCGACGATAACGAACATCACCGTCTCGCCCTCGTCACGTCGCGCATTGGCGACGCCAGAGAGCGCGTCGCCTTCGAGCCCCAAGTCCGCGAGCAGCTTCGTATTGCCAAGCGCCACCGGCTGGCCGTCGACGGTTCCCTTCACGCCCTTGCCGGTGACGGCCTCGAACCCTTCGGCCTTGGTCAAGGCGATCCCACGGTCTTCAGCGCCGGTGACGATCGCCTCGGCGAGCGGGTGCTCCGAACCCCGTTCCAGGCTGGCCGCGAGGCGCAGGACCTCGTCTTCCCGATAGCCCGCCTGCGGCAAGACCGCGACGAGCCGGGGTTTGCCGAGGGTCAAGGTGCCGGTCTTGTCGACGATCAAGGTGTCGACCTTGGCGAAGCGCTCGAGAGCTTCGGCGTTCTTGATCAGAACGCCCGCCTGGGCGCCCCGCCCGGTCGCCGTCATGATCGACATCGGCGTCGCAAGCCCCAGCGCACAGGGACAGGCGATGATCAGGACGGCGACCGCCGACACCAGCGCATAGGCCAGGGGCGGCGCCGGTCCCCAGATCGCCCAGGCGATGAAGCTCAAAATGGCGATGCCGATCACGGCCGGGACGAACAGGCCGGCCACGGAGTCGGCGAGCTTCTGGATGGGCGCGCGGCTGCGCTGCGCGTTGGCCACCATCTCGACGATCTGACTGAGGACCGTATCGCCGCCGACGCGTTCGGCCCGGATCACCAGGCTGCCCGTCCCGTTGATCGTGGCGCCGATCACCGTCTCCCCCTCGACCTTTTCGACGGGAACCGGTTCGCCGGAGATCATCGACTCGTCGATCGACGAGCGGCCTTCCACCACCACGCCATCAACGGGAACCTTGTCGCCGGGGCGAACCCGCAAATGGTCGCCAACCTGCACCGCCTCGAGCGGAATCTCCTCCTCTCGGCCATCCGGGCGGATGACGCGGGCTGTCTTCGCAGCCAGATCGAGGAGCGCGCGGATCGCCGAGCCGGTGCGTTCGCGGGCCCCAAGTTCCATAACCTGACCGAGCAGGACCAGGACGATGATCACGGCGCCGGCTTCGAAATAGACGCCGACGTGGCCTTGTGGATCTCGAAACCCGGCCGGGAAAATACCCGGCAGCAGCACCGCCGTAACGCTGAACAGGTAGGCCGCCCCGACGCCCATGGCGATCAAGGTGAACATATTCAGGCTTCGGTTGATCACCGACTTCGCGCCACGAATGAAAAACGGCCAGCCGGACCACAGGATGACGGGTGTGCCCAGGGCCAGTTCGATCCACAATGTCGCGCGCTCGCCGAAGATCTCCCGCAGGAAACCAAGCCCCACATAGGGGCCCATTGTCAGCACCAGCAAAGGCAGCGTCAGCGCGCCCCCTATCCAGAACCGGCGTTTGAAGTCGACAAGTTCGGGGTTCGGACCCTCATCCGCGGACGGCACGCCCATCGGCTCCAGGGCCATGCCGCAGATCGGACAGTCACCGGGCGCATCGCGTACGATCTGCGGGTGCATGGGGCAGGTGTATTTCGTACCTGCCGGAAGTGGGCTGGCCTCCCCACGGGTCGCCTTTGGAGAAAGGTAGGTCTCCGGATGGGCCGCAAACTTGTCGTGACACCCCCGCGAGCAGAAATGATAGGTTACGCCCGCATGCTCAAGGCTCGGTTTGCCTGCGCCGAGCTTCACGCTCATGCCGCAAACCGGGTCTCGGGCCACCGCCGCATCAGCGGAGTCCGAGGCCCCGCCCAATGGCGAACTGCGATCGTGCTTGTTCATGATCCGGCTTTCGTTTCGGCGCGATTGACAATTGTGCATGGCCGCCAACCTGCCGACCAGAGCGCGAGCAACATTCACGCTCCCCTTGCGGGATGCTGGGGGTAGACAACCGCCGAAGTCGCGACTCCGCATCGGGGACAACGGTTGCGCCGAGGCCCCGTCGCCGACGCGATGGGGGCGATCATGTGGAGCGCGGCCGCTCACCCATGGCGGCGAAGACGTTGAACAGCGGGCCGAAGATCAACGCGACATACCACCCATAGCCGAAGCTCTCGGCGAGCCCGAGGAAAAAGCTTGGCCAGGTGAGCCAGGTGAATCCCGGCAGCAGGTGACGCCACGTCTCATACATGGCCTGGCCCGGGAATAAGAGGTCGAAGCCGATGCACAGGACGTAGGTAGTCGCCAGGAAAAGGCCGAGGCTCATGCCAAGCGCTATGACCGGTACCCTTACCGGCGTCTGATCCGCGGCCAGGTGGCTCCCTCGAGGCGGTGTTGATGGCGTTCTTGCCTCAGCCATGTGGTCCTCCAGTGGAATGTTGCAGCACTCCAATGCGCTTGGGCACGGGTATCCCCAGACGTGCGAAATTGTCGACAACCGACCCGCCGCACGGGGTGAAAGGCGCGCAAGTCAGCGACGCGGCAAGTGGTCATGGCGGGACCCCACGCCCCGGCCGCCCCCAAGCGTAGGCGACGTGCCCGACGTCGCCCGATGGCTTGGGCCCGTCTTGTCTTCGTCCTGGCGATGGCCATGCCCCATGACGTGAGCGCCGCAGCCGAAGCGCATCAGGACGAATATGATCCCGGCCCAGACGAGAAAATAGATCAATGCGTTCACGGACGACCTCCATCAGGGTCGAAGATTGCAAGCGCGCGTCGGACAACCCTGTAGAAACACCCCTCCTGACATGCGCTTGTGCGGTCGATGGGCGGTGCGACTTCGCCTTCCGGGAAGTTGCGCCAACCACGACGATAGACGGCGCACTGCGGCGATCATTACAGTACGAGCGTCCGCATCCTGAATGCTTGCATAGACAGGCGGCCCCGGAAGGGCGCAACAGGACGACGATCCCGCCGATCGTCGCGCAACCGGGCAAATTTCCACCTCATGACTATCGTTTCGATCCTCAAGGTCGTGCTGGTGATGTTGCTCTGGGCGGCCTGCTATCCCCTGATCACAGCGGGAATACAACTGGCCCCGCATATGAGCTTTGCGGCGCTCCGCGCCCTCCTGGCGGGATCGGCGCTGACCCTGGTCGCGATGACGCTACGGCGGCCGGCGCCCAAGCAATTGCGGGATTGGGGCCTTCTAGCGCTGATCGGGTTCGGCGCGACGAGCCTCGGCTTCGTGGGCATGTTTCATGCCGCCGCCTATGTCGCGCCGGGCGTCGCCACGGTGATCGCCAACACCCAACCTCTCCTGGCGGCGGTTCTGGCGGGCGCGGTCCTGAAGGAGCGCCTCACTCCGCGCGGGGCGGCCGGGCTGGCGCTGGGTTTTCTGGGCATTGTTGTCATAGCGTCGCCGCAGCTCCTCTCTGGCGCGTCGCGAACCTACCTGCTCGGCGTGGGCTTCATCGTCCTCGCCGCGCTGGGCATCACGATCGGCAACGTCTTGATCAAGCGGATCGCGGGCCGAGTCGACGCCATGATGGCCATGGGCTTGCAGATGCTGATGGGCAGCCTTCCGCTCATCCTCACGGCGGCGCTTACCGAGCGGCCAGCGGACATCCACTGGTCGTTCGCCTTCATCTGGATTCTCCTGGCGCTTGGCCTCCTCGGGACGGCGCTCGCCTATTGGCTCTGGTTCTCCGTCCTGGAGGCGACGCCGCTGAACCAGGCCAACGCCTTCAGCTTCCTCACGCCGATCTTCGGCCTGGCGATGGGGTCCGTCTTCTACCGCGAAGTTCTGGATTGGCCGGTCTTCGTCGGGGCCGGCCTGACGTTCCTTGGCGTTGGCTTGATGGCGCGCGGCGGAACGGTCGCCTCAGAGGCGACGGTGGGGCCTGATGATCGTTCCAAACCCTGATCGGCCGGATAGGGGTGCTGCGCGGCCGGGATCGCGAGCCGTCGTGTCGAAAGACAAGGCCTGCTCTGGGTGCGGCGGAGCCTCTGCCGCGCCAACCCCAGACCCTAGCCGCGCGCCTTGAGGCTCAGAGGACCACCTTGTAACCGGCCCGTTCGATGGCCGATCTGATTGTCGCGGCGTCGCGATCGCTCTGCACATGGACGGCATGGCCCTTGAGGTCCACGTCGACGACGGCGTCCGGATCGGCCGCGGCGATGGCGCGTTTTACAGACGCCGCGCACCCGCCGCACTTCATCCTCTCCACCTTGATCGTGATCATGTTCGACTCCATGCCAACGCGAAGTCCCTCGCCTCTAGGAAGACGTCGCCCGTCATCCCCCCTTACAGACGCCGCCGCAGCGGCTGGCGGTAAGGTCGCGCGCCACGATCCGTCCTCGTTAGGAACCGCGCCTGGAGTCAGCCCATGTCCATCTCCACCATCCTGGTCCCCGTGGAGGCCGAACCCCAGCCGGATGCGCGCTTGGCGCTCGCCGTCGACCTCGCCAACCAGCTCGACGCCAAGCTGATCGGCGTCGGGGCCGAACCCTACAAGAGCGCTTTCGACAGCAGCGGCTATGCCGGCGATGGTCCCGCCTATGGCGCGGGGCCCCTGATCGTGGCCCAGCTGGCGTCGATCGAAGCCGATCTGGAACGCGCTGAGGCGAAGTTCCGCGCCGCCGCGACAGCTTTGCGGCAGGGCTGCGAATGGCGCGCCCAGATGCAGGCGCCGCTTCAGAAGCTTGCGGCTGAGGCGCGGGCTGCCGACCTAATCTTCATCGGTCGCAGCATGGCGCGGACCGGACGGGACGACGGGCTCGCGCTGGCCGGCCCGCTGGTGCTCGCCGCCGGTCGGCCTGTTCTGATGACGCCTCCGGGCGCCACGCAAATTACGCTGAGCAGCATTGTCATCGCCTGGCAAGAGACACGCGAGGCGCGCCGCGCCGTCATCGACGCCCTGCCCTTCCTGCAGCGGGCGCAATCCGTTCATGTCGTGGAAATCTGCGCAAATCCAGACGAGGCGGCCGAGGCGATGCTGCGCCTCACGGACTTGGCCGCCCATCTGGCGCGGCATGGCGTCGAGGCGACCGTTGAGACCGCCTTAGAGGGTCGCGGTTCCGATCCCGTCGAGCAGGTTCTGGACATCGCGACCCGGCGCAAGGCGGACCTGATCGTCGCGGGGGCCTATGGACACAGCCGCCTGCAGGAACGGGTGTTCGGCGGCTTCACCCGCGCCCTCCTCACCCAGACAGACCGCGCCGTTCTGCTCAGTCATTGAGGGCAGGGCGGCTCGCAGGGCGGAGTCATGCGTGGATCGCTCTGGGCCACCACGACCGCCTGCGAGGCCCAGGGCGCGCGTAGTCGACGACCGCGCACGGGTCGCCGCGCCAGCCGCAGCGTCTACTGTCGGACCCGATCGTCCGCCGAGAGGGCGCCGGATGTCACTTCCTGCACCTCAGCGGTGATCTGTTCTTGTCGCAACAACCGTTCCTGCCGGGTCAGTTCGTCGAGCTTGTCTTCGATGTTGAGACGCGCCGATTCCATGGTCGCCAGCCTCGCGGCGTTCTCGCTGGCGAAGCTCTCCAGCGCCGCCAGCGCCAGCTCAGCGAACATATACTCGCCCACCAGCTGTTCGATCAGACGACCGGGGGGCAGATTGGTCAATGGCGGCGGCCCGGAACCAGCCGTCGGCCCGTGTCCCAGGTCAAGGGGAAGGAGCGGCTTGCGAACGGCCGCAAACCCGGTTGCGCCGGTCGTGACCGTGTAGAGGATCTCAGCCCGCGAGATCTGATCCTTCACGAAACTCCCGTAAAGGGCGTCGGCCACACGTCGCGCGGTGGCGTCCACCCCTGCGATCCGGCTCGCCATCGCGGACGTCCAAGCGAGGGGCAAACGGCGCTGCTGCGCCAGAACGAGACCGCGGCCGCCGAGCAAGAAGACCTCCGAGACTTCGTGGGCCCCCAATGACGCCAAGACCCGCTCGGAGAACGCCCCCGCGAAACCGTGCTCGGCGGCGAAGACGACCACAGCGTTGCGCCCGGCCGCGGCTGGAGGTCGCGCGTCCAGCGTGAGGGTCGTCGACGCCCGTTGCAATCCGGCGTTGATGACCTCGCCATAGGCTCGGAAGCCGCCGAGCGCGCTTCGCGCCTGCTGAGCATGGGCCGCGGCGATTCCGCGCATCGCGTCGACCACCATCTTCAGCTTTCGCACGCTACGGATACGGGCTTGTGCGTCGACCAGCGCGGTCATGGTCGAGTCTCACCGGACTTGGCTTTGAAGGTGGCCGCGAGGGCGGTGATCGCCGCTGCGATCTGTTCGCGGTCGCCGGCGCTGACCCGCCCATCGGCCTCGAGTCGCGCCAACGGGCCTTTGCACCGCTCATCCAGCCAAGGCCCCAGCTGGCGTTTGAACGCCTCGATCTGGTCAAGCGCCAAGCCATCCAGCATCCCATCGTGGAGGGCCAGCAGTTCGCCGACCTCGTGCCCGAGCGGCAAGGGCGCATATTGCGGTTGGGTGAGGATGGCGCGAATCCGCCGACCGTGGTCGATCTGCGCCTGGGTGTGCGGGTCGAGCGTCGTCGAGAACCGGGTGAACAGCTCAAGCTCGAGGAACTGGGCGTAGTCGAGCCGAAGGTTTTCCGCCAGGTCGCGCAGGACCGGCGTCTGGGTCTTGCCGCCGACCCGGCTGACGCTGAGACCGACATCGACGGCAGGCTTCTGACCTTCGTCAAAGAGCTTTGTGCTGAGGACGATCTGTCCGTCTGTGATCGAAATGAGATTGGTCGGGATGTAGGCGCTGAGATTGCCGGCTTCGGTCTGGGCGATGGGCAGCGCCGTCAGCGACCCGCCGCCGCGGTCCGACGAAAGCTTCGCCGCGCGTTCGAGCATCTTGGCCTGGACATGGAAGATGTCGCCTGGATAGGCCTCGCGACCGGACGGTTGTCGCATCAGCAGGGACAATTCCCGATGGGTCGCGGCATGCTTCGTCAGGTCATCGAGGATGATCAACACATGGTCGCCGCGGTCGCGAAAGAACTCCGCCATGGTGAAGCCGGCATAGGGTGCGACCCACTGCAGGCCGGGCGCCGTCGCCGACCCAGCGACCACGAAGATGCATCGCTTTGGATCCCCATAGGTTCCGACCGCATCGATGACCTGCCGCACGGACGAGGATTTCTGTCCCATCGCCACATAGATGCAGATGACGTCGCCGCCCCGCTGATTGATGATGGCGTCGGTCGCCAGCGCCGTCTTGCCGGTCTCGCGATCACCGATGATCAGCTCGCGCTGCCCGCGGCCGAGCGCCAGCAAGGCGTCGATGAGTTTGACGCCCGTCTGCAGGGGTTGCGTCACCAGGTCGCGATCGATGATGCTCGGCGCCGCACGTTCCACCGGATCATGCCGCACGGCGCTGATCGGCGGCCCGTCGTCGAGCGGCCGGCCCAGGGGATCGACGATTCGGCCGAGGAGGCCCTCCCCCACGGGCGTGCCCACCGGCGCGCCCAGGCCATGGACCTGCTCGCCGGCCTCGACCCGACCCAGGTCGAGAAGGACGCATCCGACCCGATCGTCCTCAAGGGTATGGGCGAACCCGGTGGCGCCGCCTTCGAAGCGCATGAGCGAATTGGCCGCCAGGTCCGGAAGCCCCCTCACGAAGGCGATCCCGTCGCCCACCTCCTCGACCACGCCGATCTGTTCGGGGCGCGATTCCAGGGCGGTCGAAGCCAGGCGCCCCTCCGCCGCCTCCAGCCAGCGGTCAAGCGACGATCGTAGCGGGGTCGGCATTGATCACCTCGGTTTCCAGCTGTTTCAGGCGCTCAGCCCATGAGCGCCGCAGAATCGTGAAGGGAAAATGGATCTCCACGCCGGCCAGCAGATTCGCATCGACCCGGAACACCGGGGCCAGCGGCGCGCCGAACGTCTTGGTCAGTATCCCTGCCACGGTGTCCTGGGCCGTCTCGTCCAGCGGCGTCGCCGTCACCACCTGCGGCGAGCCTTGGCGCGTCGAGAGACGCTCTGCGATCTGCCGCTTCGTCTCGGCCGGCAGGGCGCGGAGGTCCTCGCAGGCGAGGTTGAGCAGGTGCGTCTGGAGGGATGTCGCAGCGGGGTCGTCGACCAGACGACGCACCATGCCGATGGCGAGCCGGGCGGCGTCGGTTCCCGAAGAGGCGACGATTGCGGCCCGCTCCTGCGCCAATTCGGCCTGCGCCGCCTGTCCGAGCGCCTCGGCTTCGGCCCGCGCCCTGGCGAGCACCGCCTTGCTCTCCGCGTCGGCCGCCTCGTGCGCCGCCTTCAAGGCGGCGTGGCGATCCTGCTCGATCGAGGCGCGTTGGCGCTCCAGGTCGAGCCGAACGGTCTCAGCCGCCGCCTTGGCGGCCTCGGCGTCCGCAGTCAACTTGTCGGTCGCGGCCTTCCGCGCCGCGAGAATCGCAAGCACCGGACGATAGAGGAACCGGTGCAGCAGCCAGACCAGCACCAGGAAATTGGCGGCCTGCAGGCCCAGGGTCCAAAGGTCGAACTGCATCTCAACGCACGAACGGATTGGCGAACAGGACCAGGAGCGCGATCACCAGGGCGTAGATGGCCATGGTCTCGATCATGGCCAGGCCGACGAACAGCGTCCGCGAAATCACACCCGCCGCGTCCGGCTGGCGAGCGATCGCGTCCATGGCCGCCGCCACCGCCTTGCCCTCGGCCAGGGCGGGGCCGATGGCGCCCATGCCGACCGCGAAGGCCGCGGCCAGGATGCTGATGTGGGGCAGGTAGTTCATCGCGGGCTCCTGGAGGACGAGGGGGTGTGTCCGACCGCGCCGCCGATGAAGACCATCGCCAGGACGGTGAAGATGTAGGCCTGGATCAGGCCGGTGAGCAGTTCGAGCGCCATGAACGGGATCGGTACGAGCAGGCCGACCAGGGACAGCACGATGCCGATGATGAAGACCCCGCTCATGATGTTGCCGAACAGGCGGACCATCAGCGAGAAGGTCCGGGTGACCTCGGACAGCAGGTTGAGTGGCAACATGATCCAGGTCGGCTTGGCGAAATCGGCGAGGTAGCCGCCGAGGCCGCGCGCGCGGACGCCGAAGTAGTGGACGGCGAGGAAGACGATGATCGCCAGCGCGGCGTCGGTTTCAAGATGCGCGGTCGGGGGCTCGACGCCCGGAAGCAGGGCCAGCAGATTGGCCGAGACGATGAAGATGAACAGGGTCGCCAGGAACGGCAGGTAGGGCTCGGGATCGTTCCGCATCGTCTCGCGGATCTGGTCGCGCACCGCGGAGATCAGCAGCTCCAGGGTGGCCTGGACGGGCTTCGCATCGAGCCGCAGCTTGTGCGTTCCCAATAGGCCGGTCGTCGTCAGCGCCGCCATCAGACCCCAGGTGACGACCACCGGCTCGGTGATCGGAACTGGCCCGATGTGGAAGAGCACCTGAGCGGTCAGGGGCGAGGTGATCATCCGACCCTCGCCAGCAGCCGCAGGGTCAGCGGCCGCGCCAGCACTAGGCCCGCCGCGATGGCGATCAGCGGCCCCGCGCCTGCGTGGGCCGCCCAGATTAGCACGGCGGCCAGGACGGCCAGGCGCACGATGTGCAGGCCGATGGGTCTCCACAAATCGCCGCTCATATAGAGCCTCGTGTTGAACCGTAACGACGCGAGGCTCGCCCCGCCCAGCGCAAGGCCCGCGACGCCGAAGATCGCCAAACGCCCGATCTCGTCTCCGGTCATGCCTCGTCCTCCCGCTGGATCTGCTGGACGCGCCGCCAGGCGATCACGCAGCCGGTCGCCAATCCGGCCGTCAGCAACGCCCCCGTCCAGAAGATGCCGACGTCGAAGCGCCGGTCGAGCCACCGCCCCAGGAAGACACCGGCGAGGGTCGGCGTGATGACTAGCCATCCGAGCGCCCCGATCATCGCCAGATTCTGCGCCAGCGACCTCTCGCCGTGGGTCTGCCAGAAGGCCCGGCGTTTGGCGCGCTGGGCGACGGCGCGCTGAAGTGCGCTCTCGACGTCGCCGGGCGAGGGGTCGAGCGGCGGCCTCATGAGGGGGCCGCCCTGACGTCGCTCGCACCAGGTCGCAGATAGCCGACGATCTGTCGGATGGCCTGGATTCTCAGATGTTCCGAGTGAGCCCGCGCCTGGCGGTCCTGCTCGGCGTCCGCCCGAAGCCGATCACCAACAATCGCTTCGAGCGCGGCAAGGTCATCGCCCACGATCGCTTCGCGGGTCGCGACCGCGACCTCGCCGCGGTTCACCGTCAGAAGCCCGCCGCGTACGGCGCAATACCCTTGCCGCCCATCGAGATGGCGCCAACTGAGGACAGATATGCTCAGCGCCGTCATGAAGTCCGCATGGTGGGGCAGCAGCCCAAACTCTCCGCTCGCGTCCTCGGCGCGTATGGCGGCGATGTCGTCATGATCGACCGTGACCTTGCTAGGCGAGGTGATGAGAAGCTTCATGACGCCGTACCCTCGGGTGTCGCCTGCGCCTGTCGGGCGCGCGCCTCCTCCAGGTCGCCGACCATGTAGAGCGAACTCTCGGCCCAGGCGTCGGCTTCGCCCTCCAGGATGGCTTGACAGCCGGCGACCGTCTTGCCGACCGGAACCGTGCGACCCGGCTTGCCCGTGAAGGCCTCGGTGACCTGGAACGGCTGGGTCAGGAACCGCTGCAGGCGACGGGCGCGAACCACTGTGCGGCGGTCGTCGGCGCTCAGTTCGTCCATCCCGAGCAGAGCGATGATGTCCTGGAGGTCGCGGTATCTCGCAAGGGTGGACCGGACGTCCTCCGCCAGACGGTAGTGGGCTTCCCCCACGACGCTGGCGTTCAGCAGGACCGAATTTGAGCGCAGCGGGTCGACCGCAGGATACATGCCCTGGGCGGCCATGGCGCGCGACAGAACGACGGCGCCGTCAAAATGATTGAACAGCGCTGTGACCGCCGGATCGGTGAAGTCGTCGGCCGGAACATAGACGGCCTGGATCGCCGACACGGCCGCGCCGGGAACCGAGGCGATGCGCTCTTCCAGCCCCGCCACCTCTGTGGCGAGGGTGGGCTGGTAGCCGACCCGGGAGGGCAGACGCCCTAGCAGGCCGGAGATTTCGCCCCCCGCTTGGACGAAGCGGAACACATTGTCCATCAGCAGAAGCACATCGCGCTTCTTCTCGTCACGGAAATACTCGGCGATCGTCAAGGCGCTGAGCGCCACCCGCCAGCGCGCGCCGGGGGGTTCATTCATCTGACCATAGACCAGCACCGTCCGCTCCAGGACGCCGGATCTGCGCATCTCCAGCAACATCTCATGGCCTTCGCGGGACCGCTCGCCGACACCCGCAAAGACTGAGATTCCGCCATAGGTCTCGCCCATGGTGCGGATCAATTCGGTGACCAGCACGGTCTTGCCGACACCGGCGCCGCCGAACAGGCCCGCCTTGCCGCCCCGTGCGAGCGGCGCCAGCAAGTCGATGACCTTGATGCCAGTCTCCAGCAGCGTGGGCGCGCCGCTCTGCCGGGCCAGCGTCGGCGGCGGACGGTGGATTGGCCAGCGGGGCGTCTCAGCGGGGATGGGAGGGCCGCCGTCACGCAGCACGCCCAGGACGTCCACGAGTCGTCCCAGCAGGGCCTCGCCGACCGGCGCCGCGATCGGCCCGCCGGCAGATCGGACCACCAGCCCACGGCGCAACCCCTCGGCGCTCTGCATCGCCACAGCGCGGACGCGATGTTCGTTGAGATGGGTCAGAACTTCGGCGACCAACGGCTCCGGCCCGCTCCATTCGATTACGAGCGCGTCGTTGATCTCTGGCAGATCGCCCGCCAGGAATTCGACGTCCAATACTGTGCCCCGCACGGCGACGAGGCGCCCCTGCCGAATATTCTTGGCCCCAGTCGATGATCGGGGGGCGTCGATTCCGGTTGGAAGAGCCGTCTGCGCCACTGCCGGATCACCCGCCAAGAGGTCGATGAAGGCCGGCATAGAGCCGGCCAGCCGGACAGAGGGGCGCCGAAAGTCGCATCGGCGCAAGGGACGAGAGGTCACGCAAGGCGCGCGCCCGTCGCGGTCCTTCGCCCACCTTTGATGCGTGTGCGGGATTGCGCGCATCTGGATGTGACATCGGAAGCGGCTCCGAAAGGCACGGCGCAGGAGCCGTCGGCTCCATAGACGTCCAACTGACGCATTGCTTACGCGGTCGCGGCGGAATGAGCTCAGCGAACGACATTTTGCGCCGCGCCCTGCGCGAACGCCTCGATGTTGGCGAGGCTGGTGTCGATGATGCGGCCGACCGCTTCGCGTGTATCGTAGGCGATGTGAGGCGTGATCAGCACGTTCGGAAAGCGCAGCAACGCGTGGTCGGCGATCATGGTTCGCAACTGATCGGGCTGGAGCCCGGACCCGCTTCTGAAGATCTCCGCCTCGTCACGAAGCGCCTTCTCCTCGGCGATCACATCCAGACCGGCGCCGCCGAGTCGTCCGGAATCGATCGCCCGGATGAGGGCCTCAGGATCGACGACGCCGCCGCGGGCGGTGTTGATCAAGATCGCACCGGGCTTCATCAGCGCGAATTCCGGATCTGAGATCAGGCCCTGGCTGCCGCCGCCGCCCGGAACGTGAACGGTGATGACGTCGGCGGCGGACAGGAGGTCGACAAAGTCCACATACTGAAAGCCGAGGTCTTGAGCGGCCTGAAGATCTGGCGCCATGTCGAAGGCCAGGACCTCCATGGAGAACCCTCGGCCGATCTCGATCGCCCGGCGTCCGATGCGGCCGGCGCCGATCACGCCCAAGGTCTTGCCGGCCAGTTCGAAGCCGCGCAGCCCCCGCGTCGAAAAGTCCCCACGGCGGACGCGGTCGCCAGCCTCGGGAATCTTTCGGATCAACGACAGGAGCAAGGCGAAGGCGTGCTCGGCGACTGTGTGATCACCATAGTCCGGCACGTTGCAGACGGTGACGCCTGCGCTTCGGCAATAGGCCAGGTCGATGTGATCAAAGCCGGTGGAGCGCGTGGCGATGAGCTTCAGGCGAGGCAGGCACTCCAAGACGTCACGGCGGAGATCAGACTCGACGAAGGGGCTGATAGCTTCCGCCATCGCATAGGCGCCGACGGTGTCGCGGCGGAGCGGCGCCTTCGTGCAGCTGAGCGTGTGGTGCGGGGTGAGCGCGGCGCAGGCCTTTGCCTCCCACTCCTCAGCTTCAAAGACCACGATGTCCATGCGTTCCGCTCCTTATCCGGTCCTGAGCCCGCCCGAGCCTGAGCAATGGGTGGGATTGATCTAAATCGTCAGGCCCGCCCGCGTGTGTCGCCAACCCTGGTGTGGCCCGTCATCGTCCCTCAGCGGCCTGACCCGGCAAACGGCCGTCTCTTGGAGACCACGATCCCAAAGACGCCGCGGCGGGTCTGACCTTACAGAGCGTTGGGCGGTCCGGACGAGCGGGGCCTCCCACCACGACCAGTGAAACGCGGTGGGCCGGCGAGGGCCCCCAAGAGGGCCCGCTCGCAGCCCGGCTCGTAAAATCGCGCCGTGAGCCCGCGCCATAGGCCCCGGCGCGGGGGCTCCCACTGTCGCTGCCTCACCGTAAGCTGGCGCGTCCCTGTAATCGCCAAGATGGTATCGCGTCTCTGATCAACAGACCCGTTCCGACGCCGACGCGGAGGGTGGCGGTTCGCCAGTTGAGTTCGTGAGTCCTCACTGGGCTGCGGGTGAATCCTTCACAGCCAGTGCGCGCGCGCCGCCGCCCTCATGGCGTCAGGCGCGCGAAGAACAGGAAGTTCCGCAGGCCTTGATCATACAGGAGCAGAAGATGACCGGCAGTCTCACCCTAGCAATCCTCGTCGTCATTGGCCTTCTGGCGCTGTTGGCCGGAACGATCCGCATCCTGCGCGAATATGAACGCGCGGTGCTCTTCACCCTAGGTCGATTCTCCGGCGTCAAAGGCCCGGGCCTCATTCTCATTTTCCCCTTCGTGCAGACAATCGTGCGTGTGGATCTACGAACGATCGTGCTGGATGTGCCGACGCAAGATCTCATCTCCCGAGATAACGTCTCAGTCCATGTGAACGCGGTGATCTATTTTCGGGTAGTCGATCCGGAACGCGCGATCATCCAGGTTGAACAATATGTCGATGCGACCAGTCAGCTGGCCCAGACGACGCTGCGTTCGGTGCTGGGAAAGCACGACCTCGACGAGATGCTCGCCGAGCGCGACAAGCTGAACAAGGACATCCGAGAGATCATCGACACCCAAACCACGGCCTGGGGCATTCAGGTCGCCAATGTCGAAATCAAGCACGTCGACATCGAAGAAACCATGGTCCGAGCGATCGCGCGCCAGGCGGAGGCAGAACGCGAACGCCGCGCGCGGGTGATCAACGCAGAGGGCGAACAGCAGGCGGCGCAAAAACTGTTGGAGGCGGCCGAGACCCTCTCCGGACGGCCGGAAGCCATGCAGCTCCGCTATCTCGGCGCCTTGGCCGCCATCGCCGGGGAGAAGAGTTCGACCATCGTCTTCCCCTTCCCCGTCGAGTTCGGTCGCTTCTTCGAGGCGTTCGCACGATCGTCCGCCAAAGGCTGACGTCGGACCCCGCGGGCTCGCGCCGATTGGCCTTCGTCACGTAGGGACAAGGCCCAAAGCCGGGCCGGCTGTAACCGAGAGCCGCTGACCACGTCCTAGACACCGCATGGCGCGCTCGGCCCCGCGCTAGCTTTTCTGGGAGTGCGAGCCATGTCCCGCGTGACCACATCCTGCACTGGCTTCGCTGCTGCGGTCATCATGATGAGCCTGGGCCTTGCTGGCTCGGGACGTGCTGAGGCGATCGACAGCGCCGCGGCCTCAGTCCCGGTCACCTCAACGGAAACGTCCACCGCCTATTCGGACTTCATGCGTAAGGTGCAGGAGGGCCTCGTCCGAGAAGTCATCATCGACGACCACTTCGTCCAAGGTCAACTATCGGACGGAACGCGTTTTCGCACGACCACGCCGGACGATCCGAACATGGTGTCCTCGCTCCTCGCCCGTGGCGTCAAGGTCACGGCCGCCAGGACGGGTGCGGGTTGGCCTTGGATCGGCGCCCTTGTGGCCGTCTCGGCCATCCTGTTCCTGGTCGGGGTGTCGGTCGGTTCCGGAAGGACCTCGCAACCGCGATCCGGCGGTGGAAGCCCCGCGCCCATGGGCTTTGGTCGATCAAAGGCGAGACTATCGCCTCCGAACAGCGAGAAGGTCACGTTCGAAGATGTCGCGGGGGTCGAGGAGGCCGAGCAGGATCTGAGGGAGCTCGTGGATTTCCTCAGGGCGCCCGAAAAATTCCGCCGGCTGGGCGCCAAGATCCCCCGCGGCTGCCTGTTGATGGGTCCGCCCGGGACCGGCAAGACCTTGCTCGCGCGCGCCATCGCGGGCGAGGCGGGGGTTCCCTTCCTCAGCCTTTCCGGTTCCGAGTTTGTGGAGATGTTCGTGGGCGTCGGCGCCGGGCGGGTCCGCGACCTCTTCGCTCAAGCGCGTGCTTGCGCTCCCTGCATCGTCTTCATCGACGAGATCGACGCCGTGGGCCGCCACCGGGCGGCCGGCCTCGGCGGGGGCAACGACGAGCGCGACCAGACCCTGAACCAGCTCCTGGTCGAAATGGATGGCTTCGCGCCCAATGAAGGCGTTGTGCTCGTCGCGGCCACCAACCGACCAGATGTCCTCGACGCCGCCCTGCTCCGCCCCGGTCGCTTCGACCGGCGGATCGCGGTCGACCCGCCAGACATCATCGGACGTGAGCACATTCTCAAGGTCCACTTGCGCGCCACGCCACTGGCGGCGGACGTGGACGTCAAGCAGATCGCCCGGGGCACGCCCGGCTTTTCCGGCGCGGAACTGGCCAACCTGGTCAATGAGGCGGCCCTCCTCGGGGCGCGCCGAGGGGCCGAGCATATCGGGGCGGCCGATCTGGAGGCGGCGAAGGATAAGATCCTGATGGGGTCCGAGCGGCGTTCGTTGGCGATGACCGAGGCCGAGCGGGAGGTCACCGCCTTTCACGAGGCCGGCCATGCCTTGGTCGCCCTCTGCACGCCGGGCCACGATCCCCTGCACAAGGTGACGATCATCCCGCGCGGGCGCGCCCTCGGTGTGACCCTCTTGCTGCCGGAGCGCGACCGGTACGGCTACACGCGGCAGGAGCTCGAGGCCAAGATCGCTATGATGTTCGGCGGCCGAGTGGCCGAGGAACTGGTGTTCGGAAAGGACAGCGTCACCACGGGCGCCAGCGACGACCTGCGCCAAGCCACCCACCTGGCGCGTCGGATGGTGACTGAGTTCGGCTTCAGCGACCGTCTGGGGCCGCTCGGCTACGAGGAACAGGACCCGTCGAGCCATCTCGGCCACGTCGGCGCCCGGCGGTCGAATATCGCCGAGGCGACCGCGCAGATCATCGACAAGGAAATCCGGCGCATCGTCGACGAGGGGCAAGCCAGAGCGAGGATGATCCTCACCGCAAGATCCGGCGAACTGCGGCGGCTGGCGGCGGCGCTTCTGGAGCATGAGACTCTGCCCGGATCGGACGTTCGAGATCTTATCGAGGCCGCGGCGTCTGACGTCGCTGGCGACCCCCATAACGCGACGCCTTGTCCGGCCGTGGTGAATGGGAAAGCGATCCGCGAGGGGCGATCTTCACTCAGGGTCGCCGCAGAGACTTCGACACGCGGTTCGAACAACATCAGCGGCGACTAGCGGCGAACGACAGGCGCGCGCGCCGATCGACCAAGGCGGGTCAAGGCTGGCGGGACCACGGCCACCAGAGGAGGACATATGATGCATCCGGTCACGGCGGAAGTCACCGAACGAATCGTCGAACGCAGCCGCGAGACCCGCGCCGACTACCTGGAGCGCATGGAGCACGCGCGCTCGGCCGGGACCGGACGGGCGAAGCTCTCCTGCGCCAACTTTGCGCACGCTTTCGCGGCGGACAGCGACGCCGACAAGGCGACGATGCGCAACCCGACGGCGCCCAACCTGGCCATCGTCAGCGCCTACAACGACATGCTTTCGGCCCATCAGCCGCTGGAGCGCTTCCCGGCGATCATCAAGACCGCAGCCCGTGAAGTCGGCGCCACGGCCCAGTACGCCGGCGGCGTACCGGCCATGTGCGACGGGGTCACCCAGGGCCGGCCCGGTATGGAGCTGTCGTTGTTCTCCCGCGACGTCATCGCCATGGCGACCGCCGTGGCGCTCACCCATGACGCCTTCGACGCGGCCCTGATGCTGGGCATCTGCGACAAGATCGTGCCGGGGCTGACGATCGGCGCGCTCGCCTTCGGCCACCTGCCGGTGATCTTCGTGCCCGGCGGGCCGATGACCTCGGGCATCTCCAACGCCCAGAAGGCGAAGGTGCGCGCGCTCTACGCGCAGGGGCAGGCGACGCGGGAGGAACTGCTCGACAGCGAGATGGCGTCCTACCACGGCCCCGGCACCTGCACCTTCTACGGCACCGCCAACTCCAACCAGATGATGATGGAGATGACCGGCCTGCACCTGCCGGGCTCGGCCTTCGTGCATCCCAACACGCCGCTGCGTGACGCCCTGGTGGCCGCCGCGCCCAAGCGGGCGGTGGATATCCGCGACGGCTCCAATGCCTATACGCCGATGGCCCAGGTGGTGGACGTCAAGAGCCTGGTGAACGCGCTGGCGGGCCTGCTCGCCACCGGCGGCTCCACCAACCATACGCTCCACCTCATCGCCATGGGCCGCGCGGCCGGCATCCAGCTGACCTGGGAGGATTTCGACGACCTCTCCCGGGTCACCCCGCTGATCGCGCGGGTCTATCCGAACGGCAGCGAGGACGTGAACGCCTTCCATGCAGCCGGCGGCATGGCTTTTGTCGTGCGCCAGCTGCTGGACGCCGGCCTCGCCCACGACGATGTCATGACCGTCGCCGGCCCTGGCCTGCGCCGCTTCCAGACCGAGCCCTTCCTCGACGGCGGCAAGCTCGTCTGGCGCGAGGGGACGGCGACCTCGCTCAACCCCAACATCCTGCGGCCGGTGGACGATCCGTTCCAGGCCGAGGGCGGCCTTCGCCTGCTGAACGGGCCCCTGGGCCGGGCGGTGATCAAGACCTCGGCGGTCAAGCCCGAGCACCTGGTCATCGAGGCCCCGGCAGTGGTGTTCGAGGACCAGGACGAGCTGCAGGCCGCCTTCGGGCGCGGCGAGCTCAACAAGGACTTCGTTGCCGTCGTCCGTTTCCAGGGGCCCAAAGCCAATGGCATGCCGGAGCTGCACAACCTGACCCCGCCGCTCGGCGTCCTGCTCGACAAGGGCTTCAAGGTGGCGCTGGTCACCGACGGGCGGATGTCGGGGGCGTCGGGCAAGGTCCCGGCCGCCATCCATGTCACGCCGGAGGCCGCCGAGGGCGGGCCGCTGGCTCGCGTCCAGTCCGGCGACATCATCCGGATCGACGCGCCCAACGGCGCCCTGACCATCCGCGTAGATGCATCGGAGTTGATGCGCCGCGACGCGGCGGCCAATCCTGGCTCCAAGCCCGGCTACGGCCGTGAGCTCTTCGGTTGGATGCGCCACGCCGCGGGCCGGGCGGACGCAGGCGCATCGTCCCTGGGCGACATGGCCGAGAAGGAGGAGAGGCCACCGCCGATATAGACAGCCGCCGGCGACCGCATCGGCGGGGGCGCCGTCGTAACGTGTAAGATTACCGGCCGGCGCGCGTCTCCTCCTGCAGCGGCTGTGGTCCGCGACGCGCTATGGAGTGGCTGGAGAGCCCCATGACCCTCATCGACAGCCGCCGCATTGGCGTCCTCGCGGGCTTTGATGCGAAGACCAAGGCGCGAATCGAAGACGCCACGGTGTCGCTGACCGTGTCGGGCCCCGGCCATTTTGGCCGCGCAACCTTGCCGCTCGAACCCATGAGGATCGAGGGGGCCACCACCTATGGCGGGTACGTCTCGCTGCGCGATCCCGGCCGTCACGGCCTGACATTTCGCGTGGCTCGCGCGGGACCCCAGCACGATCCGGCAAGAGCCGTCTTCAGCTATGAGCAGGCCCGATGAAACGTCCAGGACCCCCCATGTCGATAAAGCAAGGCGAGACCACGCGCCCATCCTCGAAGCCCTGGACCGGGGCCATCGGAAAACTGGTGATCGCGGTCTTTGTCCTGGCGCTCGTGGGTCTGCTGTTCACCGAGCATCGGGCGCATGTGTTGGGCTGGCTCCCGATCCTGTTGCTGCTGGCGCTGTGTCCACTACTGCACATGACGATGCACGGCGGACATGGCGGCCACGGTCGGCGGGAATCCGATGGTGACGCCCAAACCGGCCCGACCGATCCCCCGCATCGCCATTGAAGGAGGCCCTGGTGCACGACACAACCCCCGCCTACGGTCTCTGGTCCCTCGTGGTCCTGAACTCCGTGCTGTTCATTTTCTTCGCCTTCAGCTTCTTCAAGCCGAAGACACGGCTGGACTGGCGCGCCTTTGGCGGGTTCAGCGCCTTCGTCGTGGCGTTGTTCACGGAGATGTACGGCTTCCCTCTGACCATCTACCTTCTCTCGGGGTGGCTGCAGACGCGCTTCCCAGAGGTCAACTGGCTGTCCCACGACGCAGGACATTTGCTGGAGGAGATGTTCGGGTGGCGCGCCAACCCGCATTTCGGGCCCTTCCACATCCTCAGCTTCGTGTTCATCGGCGCGGGCTTCTGGTTGATCTCAGCCGCGTGGCCGATCCTCTACCGCGCGCAAAGAGATGGCGTACTGGCGACCTCGGGTCTCTACGCCAAGGTGCGCCATCCGCAATATGATGGTTTCGTGCTGATCATGTTCGGCTTCCTCCTGCAATGGCCGACCATCCTGACCGTCCTGATGTTCCCGGTCCTGGTGATCATGTACTGGCGTCTGGCGGTCGCCGAAGAGCGGGACACCGAAGCGGTGTTCGGCGAAGCCTACCGCGCCTACAGACGCACCACGCCGGCCTTCATTCCGCGCCTGGGCGACCGGCGCCAAGCCGGCGGCTTGACCAACTGACGCGCGCCTCGACGCCTATCTCCCCACGCCAACGCGAGTGAGCCCTGTGAAAACCACCACGGTCGATGTCACCAGTTTCCGCACGCCGCTCGATCCGCTCGTGGTCGAGAAGCGGTTGCGCGCCCTACCGGGCGTGCGAACCGTTTCCGCCAATTTTGCGTCGGCTTCGGCGACAGTGACCTATGACGAGGCCACGACCGATGTGGGGGCCTTGCGCGATGCGGTCCAGGATTGCGGCTTTCACTGCAGCGGCGAGGTCGTGCCCCGCCATGTTTGCGCGCCGGGCTCCGACACGGTGGGGCCCGACAATCCGAAAGCGCCCGGCCACCCACATGGCGCGGACGCCGGTCACGCCGGTCATGCCCGTCATGCCGGGTCGCCCCGACCCGCCGGCGCGAAATCCACCGAGGCTGGCGATGACGCCATGGCGGATATGGGCCACGGCCCCGGCATGGACATGGAGACCATGGCCCGGGACATGCGCAATCGCTTCTTCGTGGCGTTCGGCTTCACCATCCCGATCTTCCTGCTGGCGCCGATGGGAATGGACTTCCTGCGGGTTCCGCCCCCCTTCGGCTGGGATCTCGACCGCACCCTGTTCGTGCTTGCCAGCGCCGCCATCCTCTGGCCCAGCTGGCCCTTCGTCATCGCTGCAATTCGCGCCCTTCGCCGGGGGGTGTTCAACATGGCGGTGCTGGTCCTGCTAAGCGTCGGCACGGGCTATCTCTTCAGCGTCGGCGCGACCTTCTTCTTCAAGGCCGATCAATTCTACGAGGCCTCCGCGCTCCTGCTGGTCTTCATCCTCCTGGGACACTGGCTGGAGATGCGGGCGCGCGCCGGCGCATCGGACGCGATCCGCGGTCTCATGGACCTCGCCCCGCCCATGGCCATGGTCGAGCGCGACGGCGTGGAAAAGGAAGTGCCGACGTCCGAGGTGCTGGTCGGCGAACTGGTCGTCGTTCGCCCCGGCGGCAAGATCCCCGTCGATGGGGTGATCGAAGACGGCGCGTCAGAGATCGACGAGTCCATGCTCACGGGCGAATCGATGCCCGTCTCGAAGAAGGCCGGCGACACGATCGTGGGCGGCGCGATCAACAAGGCCGGTGTCATCCGCTATCGCGCGACCAAGGTCGGTTCAGACACGGCGCTCGCCCAGATCGTCAAACTCGTACAGGAGGCCCAGAATTCCAAGGCGCCTGCCCAGCTCCTGGCGGATCGGGCCTCCCAATGGCTTGTACTGGCGGCGATCGCCATCGGCCTGCTGACCTTTGCTGTGTGGTTCTGGGTTGTCGGCCAGACCCTGCTGTTCGCCATGACCCTGACCATCACCGTGTTTGTGATCGCCTGCCCCGACGCGCTTGGCCTGGCCACCCCCATGGCGATCATGGTCGGCACCGGGCTGGGCGCCAAACACGGCATCCTGATCAAGGATGCGGGCGCGCTCGAAAACGCCGTGAAGCTCAACGTGATCGTCCTCGATAAGACCGGCACTCTGACCATGGGGCAGCCGAAGGTCGTGCAGGTGGTTGCGGCGGCGGGCTTCGACGAAACTGCGGTGATCACCGCCGCCGCAGCGATCGAGAAAGGGTCTGAACACCCCTTGGCGGTGGCGATCCTAGAGCGCGCGGCGCAACTGACCATTCCCGCCGCCGCCGAGTTCAAGGCTTTGGAAGGACGCGGCGCTGAGGCGCGGGTCGATGGAAAGGCCGTCCTGCTCGGCAACCGGCGACTGATGGATGAGCGCAAGATCGCGCTCGGCGCGCTTGCCGACGAGGCGGCGCGGCTTGCGGGTTCGGGGCGGACCGTCGTGCATCTGGCGCGGGACGGCCAGTTGATCGGCCTCGTCGCCATCGCCGACGCCACCCGGCCCACGGCTGGCGAGACCATCCGCCAGCTCCAGGCGCTGGGCGTCAAGGTCGCCATGCTCACCGGCGACAACGCCGGGACGGCGCAGCGGATCGGCGACGAGCTCGGAATCGACATCGTCCTCGCCGACGTGCTGCCCGGCGACAAGGCCGCCAAGATCAAGGAGCTCCAGAGCCAGGGCAACAAGGTCGGCATGGTCGGCGATGGCGTCAATGACGCGCCGGCGCTCACTCAGGCTGACGTCGGCTTCGCGATCGGCGCAGGCACCGACGTCGCGATCGAAAGCGCCGACGTGGTCTTGATGCGCAGCGATCCCCTGGATGTGGTGAAGGCGATCGAGCTTTCCCGCGCCACCTTGCGCAAGATGCACCAGAATCTCTGGTGGGCGGTCGGCTACAATGTCGTGGCCTTTCCCTTGGCCGCAGGCGTGCTCTACCCGATCACCCTGAGCCCGGAGATCGCCGCGCTTTCGATGTCCGGAAGCTCGGCGATCGTCGCCATCAACGCGCTGTTGCTAAAGCGCACCCGGCTGGGCGAGCCAAAGGGGCATCGTCGGCCCGCCATCTCTAAGACGGCCCCCAAACCCGCCGTTTGACCCCCCGTGGCGTTGGTAGGCCTCCGGCAGAGACATCGACGGCCCGGCGGGCCAACGCGCGGTCCGAGAGGCCATGGAGGCCGCCCGGCGACGCTGCCAGGTGTACGTGCGCTGGTCGCGTAATGCTTCGCCTCTAGCCGCGTCATCCCTGGCGACCGACGCCGAGCGCCAAGCCGCGGCGGCGCCTTGGTCACGCGTCCCCAGGAGAGATTTTAGCAATGATGGATGATCTAAGGCGACAGCGCAGCGGCGCGGCGGCGTTCCCGCGACGGCGCCTACTGCAGGCCGGCGCGGCGGTGACGGCCCTTGGAGCCCTGGGGACGAAGGCTTGGGCCCTGCCAAGAGCCCCGCAGCCGGTCGAGCTGACCGGAACCGAGTTTGATCTCGAGGTGACGCAGATCGCCTTCGATCCGACCGGGCGGATGCGCTTCGCGACGGCCGTCAACGGCCTGGTGCCCGGTCCTGTCCTGCGCGTGCGGGAAGGCGATGCGGTCACGATCCGCGTCGCCAACCGGCTCAAGGAAATGACGACGATCCCTTGGCACGGGATGATCGTCCCCGCAGACATGGATGGCGTGCCGGGGATCAGTTTTCCAGGCATCGCGCCGGGAGAGACCTTCACCTATCGGTTCACGGTCCGACAGAGCGGCACCTTCTGGTATCACGCCCATACGTTGGCGGAGCAGACCGGCCTCTATGGGGCCATCATCGCCGAACCCCGTGATGTGGACCCCATCGCCTCGGATCGCGACTATCCGATCATTCTGAGCGATTGGACCGACGAGAACCCGCTGCAGGTCTTCCTGAACCTGAAGAAGATGGGCGGCTACTACAATTTCGCCCAGCCCACGGTCGGCGACTTCTTCGGCGACGTGTCGCGCGACGGCGTCGCTGCGGCGATCGCCAAACGCGAGATGTGGAACCGCGCGCGGATGAGTCCGAAGGACTTTAGCGACGTCTCCGCCACGACCTACACCTATTTGATGAACGGCACGCCCCCAAGGGAGAACTGGTCGGCGATCGCCAAGACGGGCGAGACCGTGCGCCTGCGCTTCATCGGCGCGGGCACCGCGACCTATTTCGACGTGCGCATACCTGGCCTGAAGCTGACGGTCGTCTCCACCGATGGGCAGCGGGTCGAACCGGTGACTGTCGACGAATTCCGCATCGGACCCGGCGAGACCTATGATGTCGTCGTCCAGATCCCGGACGACCGGGCCTACACGATCTTCGCCCAGTCGATGGACCGGACCGGCTTCACCCGCGGCACGTTGGCGGCGCAGGAGGGCATGACGGCCGAGGTGCCTCCCCTTGATGCGCAGCCCTGGCTCGATCCGATCGACATGATGGGCGCGATGGCTGCGATGTCGGGTCCCCATGCCGGTCATGGCATGACCCAAATGGCGCCAAAGGCTCGCCACGCGCGTACCGAGTACGGTCCGACCACGGATATGCGCGTCGACTACCCACGCTCCAACCTAGACGATCCCGGCGCAGGCCTGAGACGGAATGGTCGGCGTGTCCTGACCTATGCGGACCTGCGCACGGTCGGCGGCGCACTCGACCCCAGGGCGCCCGATCGCGAGATCGAGCTGCATCTGACCGGCAATATGGAACGCTTCATTTGGTCGCTCGATGGTCTGAAGCTGAACGACGCAAAGCCGATCCACTTCCGTCAGGGCGAACGCCTTCGCATCACCTTCGTCAACGATTCCACCATGGCCCATCCCATGCATCTCCACGGGATGTGGAGCGAACTGGAGGCCCCCGACGGGACCTTTCAGGTCAGGAAGCACACGATCTCGGTGCAACCCGCGCAGCGCGTCAGCTTCGCCGTGACCGCCGACGCCCCCGGCAGATGGGCCTTCCACTGCCATCTCCTCTATCACATGGCCGCGGGCATGTTCCGCGAAGTGGTGGTCGCATGACCTGGACTTCAATCCCCCAGCGCATGGCTCTCACCCGAGCGGTCGTCGCAACGATCGGCGCCCTGATGCTTCCTGCCACGCCGGGCCTGGCCCAGAGCCTACCCGCCCCGCCTGCCCACGATCACGCGACCGCCCCGCCTGCTCATTCTGTATCGGCCGACATGCCGGGTGATAGCCCATCGCCGGCCGGCGCGGCCGCCATGGAGATGGGCGGGATGCAAGGCGGATCCGCCCCGGAAGGCGCGCGAGACCCGAACGCCTTTGCTGACGGCTTCGAGTACACGGGGATGGCCGGCTTCGAGAAGACCGATCAGATCCCGCTCGGGCTCGCTCTGATCGACGAACTGGAATTCGTCTCTGGCGACGCGGGGGATGGAATGGCTTGGTCGGCCCAGTTCTTCCACGGCGGCGATAACGACAAGCTCCTGCTGCGCACCCAGGGCTCCAAGGTCTCCGGCTCGAAGCTGGAGGCGAACTCTGATCTCGAAGCCATGTGGTGGCACGCCTACAGCCCGTTCTGGGGCCGCGTGGCGGGGGTCAGGCGCGACATCGGTCCAGGCGCCCATACTTGGCTCGCCGCGGGCGTGGAAGGTCTGGCGCCCTACTGGTTTGACGTCGAAGTGACAGGATATCTTGGCGATGATGGACGGCTCTCCGCGCGTCTGAAGGCCTCGCAGGACCTGCGCTTGACAAACCGGCTGGTCCTCACGCCCCAAGGCGAGACGAACCTCTACAGCCGCAGCGAGAAGGCTCGCGGTGTCGGCGATGGCGTGAGCAATGTCGAGCTCGGGATTCGGTTGCGCTATGTGATGAGCCGCAGGTTTGCACCCTACGTCGGCTATGTATGGGACCGATCCCTGGGCGCCACCGCAGATTTGAAGCGGGCCGACGGAGACGCCGCGATGGATCGACGGTTTGTCGCGGGTGTCCGCCTCCTTTGGTGACGACCGTCCTTGGCCGACCGCACGGCCGGCGACATGCTGGCCGGATGGCCTAATGACGCTGACGGGATAACTGGCCCAATATCGCGGAGCCCCTGACACGACGTCGGTGGTCCTCCCGGCGCAGGCCAGGACCTTCGTGTGCGTGCAGCCCAGTGGCGCTCGGGCTGGGCTTCACCTCTGCGTCGGCGGCGCGCGTGGTGTTCTGCGATGTCGGCCGTGACCATGGAGACACGCGGGCCGATATGCGCTCAGCTCAGGACTGCTGCGCGCCTCCGTCATCGTCGTCGAATCGACGAAGCGGTCGCCCGTAAGGCTTCGTGCGGAAATGCGTCAGACCCCAGGTGAGGGTCACGTCGACGTCTCCCAAGGAGATCATCATGAGAGTCATCATCGCGGGCGTTGCGGCGGCTTTGTTGAGCGGGAACGCCGCCATGGCTCAAGATCACGCCGCGCACCATCCGGGCGTCCTCGAGGCGCGGGCGAAGGCGGCCGACGACAAGCTGCACGAGGACTGCAAAGCCTACATGGGTCGGATGATGGATCCCAAACAACCGCATGATCACACGCGCGAGAAGATGGGCGTCACGAGCTACCCGAGGGGCAAGCCGCTCTCGCCCGCCGAGATGAAGGCGATGCATGACAAGTGCCAGGCGATGATGGACAAGCCTGCGGACTCCGTCACCGCGCCAGCGGCGCCGCACTGAAGCTGGTCGGACGGCAGGCCGCTTCGAGCGGCGGGCGGCGAATTCTACGCGCGGCCCCGGGCTACGTCGGTCGGCGTAGCACTAGGATCGGAGCCAAGCCGGCGGCGGGTGCGCGCAAATTCGTCGTCTGGCGGACAGGGCGGTCGTCAAAATCACGAATTCGTCGTCGGTGTCGAGCTTGGCGTCGAGGTCCAACCGAACGGGCTCTCCATTCCCTCAGCCCAACGCCTTTGCTGAGCGGCGCATAGGCTTGCGCCCCCGTGGTCGGCGCAGAGCATCTCGCGCCCGACGCGCCGGGGCAGTTGGCTCCGCGAAAGGGCCTTGCCGGCATCTCCGGGCGTGGGCTTGAAGAAGCAACGGCAGAGGTCTGCCCTAATGTGGTCGGAGCAGTTCGGCGGCGGACACACGGTCCGCAAGACCGCGCGCCGACGCGTCGCCGTGGCGGGCGGGCAGTCCCCCAGGCGGCGATCTGCCCATCAAATAGGCGCGCCTCTACAAGGCGTGACCAGGCGCGTCTAGCCAGAAGTCCATGAGCCGATTTCGGCAAGCTCGACCGGTTGGACCCGTCGTGCGTTGACATGGATCAGCTAGTTCCGCTCCGCACACCGAGAACCAAGGCCGCCGCCACGACGGCGATCAGACTGGCTCCGCCGATCAGCAGGCCATGCTTTCGTCCGCCGATGCCGGCCGCCATGACTGCCTTTGACAATGTGTTTGACGCCACCGCCAAGCTGACCGCCAGAACGGCGGCCTCCACCGCCAGATCGCGTCCGGCAAGCTCGGAGACCGACAGGGTCAGGGCGTCCACGTCCGCCACGCCGGATAGGACCGCCAGACCGTAAACGCCGATCGCGCCAAATCCGCGCGCAAGCATCTTGCCGAGCAGCATGATCACCGCGATCAGCCCGGCGAATTTGAGCGCCTCGGCCAACTCGAGGGGGTTGGTGAGGGTCGTGATCGCCTGAGACCCGGCGCCGGCGCGGCGTATGGCCATCAGCAGCGCCCCAGACACACCCAACACCAGGGCGAAAGCTCCCATCGGCCACGCGAGGGCCACGGCGAGCGGCGGGTTAATTGTCGCGGCGAGGACGACAACGCGCAGGGCCATCAGCCCGCTAGAGATGAGGCTGCCACCCGCGAGCCATGTGCAGAGGCCAGGGTTGCCGCGCACTAGGCGGGCA
Organism: Phenylobacterium haematophilum; assembly: GCF_014196295.1. Lineage (GTDB taxonomy): Bacteria > Pseudomonadota > Alphaproteobacteria > Caulobacterales > Caulobacteraceae > Phenylobacterium > Phenylobacterium haematophilum. Next base: position 152,421 of record NZ_JACIDK010000006.1, on the reverse strand, counting down.
AAGCTCAAAGTCGTCGCCGTTGATGAAGCCAGGCCGCCGGCGAGGGCTGAGAGCACCAGGCCACCGCGCGCGCCCACGATCCGGACGGCGGCGTATCCCAGAAACGACATGCCGGCGATCAGCACAGCCAGCAGCCAGATTCGCCGCGGATTGAGCGTCTGCCAAGGATCGAAGGTCCGGTCCGGAAGCAGCGGCAGGATGAGGGCCGTCATGACCAGCAAGACCAGGACCGCGCGCAACTCCACCCAACTCAGCGCGCGCACCCAGGCGTGCAGAGGGCGTTTGAAGGCGAGAACGGCGGTCGCGACCACGGCGGCGCCGACAGCGACGAGGAGCGCCCCGCGGGCCGCATAGGCGCCCAAGGCGAACGCCAGCAGCCCGGCGATCACGCCCGTCGCGCTTGCATCTCGCGTGCGCCGGGCCTCGATGAACTGGAACGTGCCGAGCGTCAGGGCGACGGATAAGAATGCAGCGGCCAACAGGGCTTCCGATGCGTCTGATCCGGTCAACGCCACCACGCCGCCGAGCAGGCCGGTCAAGCCCAAGGTCCGAAGCCCCGCCGCGCGGCGGCCCTCCCCGGCGCTTCGCCGCCGCCAGCCGCGTTCCAGTCCGATAAGGAGGCCGATGGCCAGGGAGACACCTAGCCGCCCCAAGGCTTCAAATTCTGACACGCCCGCGCAACCTCCGGCTCGCCGAGGCTCCTATACGCCCCGGCAAGCAGACGCTGCGCAGCGTCGCGCCCTTACAGCCGAAGCGAGAGGCCGGCCCAACCTCCGCTGTAATCGCACGCGCCGCGCATCGTCCTTAGGAGATGCGGTCGGCGCGCCCGTTACGCGTGCGTGCGCGGTCAACGCTCCGATGGCGGCTCGGGGCTCCAGTTTCGCGGGAGGGATCGCCATGACAATGGCACGTTGGAGCACGTGGTCAGCGCCGGTCCTCGGTTTGACGCTGGGATTGCTCGCCTCGCAAGCGACCGCGGAAACCTTGGGTGATGCGCTCATCGCCGCCTACTGGACCTATCCGGGCTTGCAGGCGCGGCGGGAAGATCAGCGTGCCGTTGATGAAGGCGTGTCGCAGGCGCGATCCGGCTACCAGCCCACGCTCGGCGTCACCGCAGGCGTCCTCGGCAGCGAGACCGCCCTTCCCTTGCTTGGCCAGATTAATGCTTCCGGCGTCGGCCTGGTCGGTGAGCAGCCGCTGTACACGGGCGGGCGGGTCGCACATGCGATCACGGCGGCGCAGGCCGACGTGGCTGCGGGACGCGAGGGCCTGCGCACCGCCGACCAGGCCCTGCTGCTCAACGTCATCGCCGCCTATGTCGATGTTCGACTCGATCTGGAGCGTCTCGCCATCAGCCAGGAGAGCGCAGAGGTGCTGAGCCATCGGTTCGACGAGGCGCAGGCGAACCTGCGGGTAAAGGTGATCACGCGCACGGATCTCGCCCAGACCGAGGGCCGACTCGCCGCGGCCCGGACCCGCGTCGCCGCCGCCGAGGCCCAGCTTGGGATCAGCCAGGATCACTATCGGGCTCTGGTCGGCCATGCGCCCGTCGACCTTGCGCCCGAACCGCCGATCGCCGCCGCCTTGCCACACACCTTGGATGACGCTCTGCGCGTCGCCGCGGAACGCGATCCACGGATACGACAGGCTGAGGCGACCGCCCGGGCCAGCGCAGCCCGCGTCGCCGAGGCGAAGGCGCGCAGCCGCCCCGAAGTCAGCGTCCGGGCCGCTCTGGGTGTGGCGGGGGGCGGCCCGGCTGGGGCTTCGCCCTTCAGCAACTATGATCGGTTCGGCGCGGCCGCGCTCGTCTTCAGATTGCCGCTGTCCTCCGGCGGCCTCATCGCCTCGGGCGTACGACAGGCGACGGCGCGCGCGGGAGCGGCTGACCTTGAGGTGGAGGAGACCCGGCGAGAGGCGGAGCGGGCCCTGTCGCAGGCTTGGCGGCAAGTGACCGCCGCCCGGGCCAGCGTCGCAGGTAACGCCGAGCAGGTGCGGGCCGCGAGCGCGGCCTGGGAAGGCGTTCGACGCGAAGCTGACGTCGGATTGCGGACGCCGCTGGACGTCCTCAACGCCGAGCAGGCGCTGCGGGAAGCCCAATTCGGACTCGTCAGCGCTCGTCGGGACGAGTACGTCGCCTCGGCAACTTTGCTCGCCGCCATGGGCGCGCTCGATCTCGACGTGCTCGCGCCCGGGGCCCAAATGTATGATCCTAGGGCGCGCGCAGCCACCGATCCTTCCCGCCAAGGCGTCGCGCCCTGGACGACGCTGATAGAAGCGTTCGACCGGATGGGAGATGGCCGCTCCTCCCGTTGACGGGCGTCCATGCCATCGCGCGGATCGTCTGTCTTGATGGCGGCGGCGCTTTCGGGCTCATCGAACTCAAAACGGCGCGCTCGTGCGCCCTCCTTGCGCGGTAAGGTTGCGCGGGCGGACCTGCGGGCGTTCCAGGCAGAGCAGGCCCTCCCGCGTGGAGTGAAATCGCGTCAGAGCGGCGTCGACCTCAGGATGGAACCCGCGCAGCGATGGAACGGCGCCGAAGCGTCAGGGGGCGGCAGGCGCCCAGCTGCCCAAGCCGTCCCGCCTGAGCGCCCGGTTGCGCGGCGCAGGGCGCGGATGTCCCGGCAGCTGTAAGCGAAGGCCGGCGTTCGCGTCAGGGATAGGGTGACGAGGCCCGCCTCCGCGGCGGTGCTGAGCCACGCAACCGGACGAGCGACCCTGCCCCCCCCACGCTCGTCCGCCTGACGGCTCCCCCGCTGGGGTCGCGCCGGGAGCGGGCCTGCAAGGGTCCGCTCCCGAACTTGCGCACGAAGACGTCATCTCGAGCCTCAGAGGAACCAGGCGCCGAGCCGGTCGATGAACGTGCGCGCGACCAGCGACAGGCCGAAGCCGCCGAGACTGACAGCGAGAAACATGCCGAGCGTCATCAGCCCGGCGTGCGGCGCGGCGCGGACGATCAGCAGGCCCAGCCCGACCAGGAGCAGGCCGCCCGCGACCAGCCCGCCCCAACGCACCGGGCCACGTCGATGCTGACGCCAAGCCTCGGCGAGCGTGATTGCGAGCATCAGGGCGATCCCGCCGCCCACGTATGGGAGCAGGGAGCCCACGCCTGAGCGATGATGCCACAACACCGCGGCCCCCGTCAGGGTCGCCGCGATCACCCAGCCCAGCCGTAGCGCGCGCGCCGCCCCACCCGCATCGGAGACGGTGAGCAGTCCGATGACCCCTCCTGCCAGCAGGATTCCGCCCAGGGCGACCAGGGCCTGGGCGGCCGGCGCAAAGGGAACGAGCAGCGCCGCCAGCGCCAGGGCCAACAGGACGAGTCCGAGCGCCATGGGGCGCCGCAGCGGTAAGGACGGATGGCTCTCGGGGCGCAACGACGGGTTCCCTTGCTTCATCCCAGACGCAAGGCGGAGCGGCCCCTTACGCATGTCATCATTTTTCATTTGGGCCCTCAGCCTCGGACGAACCCATCGATGCTGCCTGTCGCCAACGGCGCGTGCGTAGGTCAGTCGATCCGATGGCGCGAGCGGTGCGCAGGCGGTGGCCGTCTCCGCCTTTGTTGTCTGGCCGCGCCGCCTCGCGTTACCACTGCCGCCGAAAGAGCAGCCATCCGCCCAGGAACATGGTCACGCTGATCCCGACGAGCGCCAGGGCGTGCGGCCAGAGCTCCGCCAGGCCGGCCCCCTTCAGGAAGAGGCCGGAGACGATATCCACATAGTGGCGCTGGGGGCTGGCCAGGGAGGCCGTTTGCAGCCAGCCGGGCATGCTCTCGATCGGGGCGATGGTCCCCGACAGGAACAGCAGCGGGAAGAGGCTGAAGAAGCCCAGCAACATGGCCTGCTGAAGTGTTTCGGTGATCGTGCCGACGAAGGTCCCCAAGGAGACAGCGCTCAGCAGATAGACCGCGGTGAGCGCCAGCAGCGTCGTGACGTCGCCGCGCATGGGCACGCCCATCAGGGTCATGATCAGCAGCGCCGGAAGCACCGCGCCGGTGCAGATGACGATGGTGGGGGTCACCTTGGCGATAAACAGCTCATGGGCGCGGATCGGCGTCACCCGAAGCTGCTCAATGGTGCCGCCCTGCTTCTCGCGCACGATGGCGGCGGCCGGCAGCACCACCCCCAACATCAACCCCGCCTGGGCCAGCATCGCCAAGGCCATGAAGCGCGTGTTCGTCAGGTCCGGATTGTACCAGACTCGCACCTCCGACTGGACGCCCGCCGGAACGGATGGCGCGCCGGGCAACGCCACGGCTCGGGCCTGGGCGAACCGCGCCAGGATCTCGATCACATAGGCGCGCGCCCGGGCGGCGACATTGCCGTTCGAGCCGTCCACCACCACGCCCAGAGACGCTTGGCGGCCGCCGGCCAGCCGTGCGCTCAGATCGGGCGGGATCTCGACCACCACGTCGAGCGCGCCGCGCTGCAGACGGCCTTGCGCTTGCTTTAGGCTCGAGAACTGGTCGGTCAGGACGAAGTTTCCGCCGGTCGTCAGCTCCTGCACGAGCGTGCGGCTGGCGGCGGATCGGTCGTGATCGATGATCCCGAGCTTGAGATCCTGCACGTCGAATCCGAGGGCCAACGTGCACATCACGAGCTGGGCTCACCTCAAGGTTTGTGCGCTAAAGTACGCTTAGAAGTACAAACGATGAACATCGACTATGCGGCGCGGTAAAGCCTGTCGGTTGGATCGTTCAGTGGCCTCAACCCGCCCGCAGCCGCGGCGTCGGCCCACAGGTAGTCTCCCGTTAAGCCGACGTGGGCCCAACTCATCGGAGAGAGATGAGCAAGAAGCTCATCCGGCGCAGCGACGTCATGGGCGCGCAGATGCTCAACGGCGCGCTGCATATATAATGTGTTCCAGAGCGCGATCGCGGCGATCACCAAGTTGAGCCCCGAAGCGCGGTGCTCTTGGTTCTGCAGGGTGCGATCAGCGATCCGGCCTTGCTTGTGAACGAACACCGCCTGGGCTAGCGCGTGGCGGGCCTCGCTCTTATTGAGCCCAGCCTGGCAACGCCGGCGTAGTTCGGGGCTTTCCAGCCAGTCCAGAGTGAACAGTGTTCGCTCGATCCGCCCGACCTCGGCCAGCGCCATGTCCAGCCGGTTTTGACGTTTGAAGGCCGACAGCTTCTTGAGCATCACCGACGGTGCGACCGATCCTCCCTGGATCGACGCCGCGAGCCGGATGATGTCATCCCAGTTCTCCTCGATGACGTCGATCCGGATCGGCCGGCCCAGGAGCGACTCAAGGATTTTGTGGCGAGGCTTCGCGCCGATAATGGCCAGGCGGCGGTCTTGCAAGTCCCGCAGACGTGGCGCGAACCGGTAGCCGAGCAGGTGACACAGCGCGAAGACATGATCCGTCGCCCCGCCGGTGTCGGTGTAATGCTCGCCGCCCCCACGTCCGATCAGGCCGTCGAGCACATAGGGCGCTTCGGATGAGGTGGCCGACAGCACGCGGGTGTGAAACGAGCCGTGCATGTCAGAAAGGTGGGTGTAGATTCGTAAGCCGGGCTCGGGACCATACTTCGCGTTGACCTCGCCCGCCCCACCACGCCGGCGACCGGAGCGGAAAAACTGTCCATCGGAGGATGAGGCTTGGCCGTCGCCCCAATGCCTCGCGAACGGCTGTGCGTGGTGGACCTCGATGATCCTGGCCAGTGCCGCCTTGTAGTTCTCCTCGCTCAGGTACCAGCTCTGGGTCCAGGCGAGCTGTGCGTAAGAAACGCCCTGGCTGGCGTTGGCCATCCGCTCAAGCCCCAGATTGGTGGCGTCGGCCAAAACCGTGGCCAGGATGCAGCTAGGGTTCTCATGGACCTTTCCGGATCGAAGCTCTCGGAACATCGTCGAGAACCCAGTCAGGGCATCGATCTCTCGCAAAAGTTCGGTGATCCGGACGCGTGGCAGCAGGGCATCTATCGCCCTGTCCAGCGACCTGGCCTCTTCTGGCGCATGGGCCTTCACCGGGGTCACCGATAGCTGTTCGCCGTTCAGGGCGACGCCGACCAAGTCACCTTTCGCCAATCGCCGGGCGAAGCTGGCGAGCCGCTGATCCAGTAGGCTGGCCCGCTCGGCCAGATAGGGGCCCATCTCGACATTGACCGGCAGGGCCTCGGCTTCGGCGGCGACCTCGCTCGTGGGTAGCAGGTAGTCGACGAAGCGCTTGTAAGCCCGCGAACCTTCGATCCAAATATCACCGGACCTTAGGCGGTCACGCAGCGTGGCTACCAGCGCCGTTTCATAGAGCCTACGGTTGATCGGGCCGCCGATCGGCTTGACCAGGGCCTTCCAGTGTTTGGAGGCGAACGGAAGCGGCGCGTCGTCCGGAACCTCACGGCGGCCGGATAGATTGAGGGCGCGCAAGATTTCCAGCGCTCTGAGCAAAGGCGCGCCGCCCGTTCCGGCCCGAAAACGGATGTGCTCAAGGAAGGTCGGAGCGAACCGGCGCAGCGCGCCATAGCGGTCGGCGGCGCTGACGAGCGGGTCCTCAACCGCCAGTGCAGCCAAGGCGTCGATCTTGGGCCTAGCTGCAATGACCTTCCACCATCCGACCTGAGTCTCGATCCGGTCGAGTACGTCGCCGCCATCCGCCCACGCCTGGTCAACGGCCCCGATCACGCCGCTGAACAGCCGCATGAGTTGGCTGACCTCCCGGCTGCTGGCCTGGTACTTACGCTCGCGGCCGCGGCGCCCCCTGGCGAACAGAGAGCCGACCATCTTGTCGAACACATCGACGGCGGCGTCGCTCAAGCGGGCTTCGAGCTCAATGAGTTGGGCGACCATGGTCGCTCGCCGGCGGCCGACACCATAGCCGCTAAGCAGGAAGGCTGGCGCGACGGCGCCTTCGCGAGCGTACTGTTCGAAGCGCCGCTCATGGATCGCTTTGGTGACCGCCGGATCAATGGCGATCGCGCGCACGTAGGCGAGGCGTTCAGTGATCGCCGCCATGCTCGCGGCGCTCGGCGATTCAGGGATGTCGCGCAGCCAGGCCAGCGGCGACTTCTTGAGCTTGGGGTCGTTGTTCAGCAACTGGTCGATGCGCTCCAACTGCGAGGGCGAAATCGCCGCCAACAGGTCCTCGGCGGCCTTGCGCCGGGCCTGCGCTCGACCGGCCAAGCCGATGCGTTCCAGGGTGTCGGGCGACGGCAAAACAATATGTCGCCTACGCAGCTCGGCAATGAGTGCTTCGACAATCGGTCCGCCCTTGTCGGTCGATCGGGCAGCTGCGGCGGCGATGGCCACCGACGGGCGAATGTCGCTGCGGATGAACACACGAAGTCCTAACCGGGCGTGCAACTGGCCAGCGTGTTCGATACGAGTTGGCTGTCGCTTCGAGTAGTCGCCCAACGCTTCGGACGCGACGTGAACCTGGTCGGCGAGGAAGCGAAGCACGATCGTTGGGACCGGTTGGCCGGGCGACCATCCGAAACCCGGATGACGAAGCAACGCCATCTGCACTGCGCCGCCCAGCTTGTTGGCGGGACTTCTGCGCTCATCGATCCATTTGAGATCGTCAGGTGACAGCGTGTAGCAGCGCGCCACCTCACGGTCAGTGACCGGAGGCTCGAATAGCCGACGCCGTTCGTCACCCGTGAGCAAGCTTCGCCGCGCCATGGGATTTCCCCGCCGCATTTTGCGACGGCTCACAATTCACGATTTCTGAGACGCTGGCCAGTGTCAATGAATACAGACGCTTGCCCGTCTCAGAAGATAGTCTCAGAATCCGATCATGATTTACGGCTACGCACGGGTCTCCACGGACGGTCAGAGCGTCCAGGCGCAGGTCGCCGAGCTCTCAGCCGCCGGATGCGCGAAAGTGTTCAGCGAGACGGCCTCCGGCGCCAAGACCGATCGGTCTCAACTCAAACGCGCCGTCGCCGCGCTAGAGGATGGAGATGTGTTGTTGGTCACCCGGTTGGACAGGCTGGCGCGTTCAACGCGGGACCTCCTCAACGTGCTCGCCGCGATTACCGAGAAGCAGGCGCAGTTCAAGTCGCTGCACGATGCGTGGGCGGACACCACCACGCCGCACGGCCGGCTGATGTTGACCGTGCTGGGCGGCTTAGCGGAGTTCGAGCGTGACCTGATCCGGTCGCGCACCAGTGAGGGACGAGCCCGCGCGAAAGCTCGCGGCGTGAAGCTTGGCCGTCGACACAAGCTCTCAATTGATCAACGCGCGTTTGTCGCCCGTGAGCGGGCGAAGGGTGAGAGCGTTCGCCATTTGGCCCGAGTGTTGGGGGTCAGTAAGGCCACGATCGCGCGTATCCCGCAAAGCGACGGGTGACGCACTGACTTCTTGAACGCTGCGCTCTCCGGAGCGGATCGCTCCGTCGATATGGCCTAACCCGGCGTCGGCGCTCTCAGCTCCGGTCCAACGAATGCGGCCGATCGGCTGACGGGCCGCCAGAAGGGCCGCGCATGGGCGACATGAACCTTGATCACGGCAGTCGAGCGGCATGCGCTGGGTGAGGCCGTCCTGCAGGGCCGGCACCAGACCGTGACGCCGGCCCGTCTTGCGAGGTCCTTGGGAGCGCGTTCAGGACAATGGCAGGGCCAAACTCACTCGCCACCCTGGAGGCCAGCTGCCAGACCCCGCCGTGGAACATCGCGTCCTGCGTGAACTCGTCCGCCGACGACGCATAGGGTCGCGAGCACCCCGATGCTCTTCGCCTCCATTTTCATTCGGTCATGCTGGAAGACCTGCCGTCCAACGAGAACTGGCGTCTGCCCCGACGTCCAGCCACGGCTTCGAACGACCTGTTGCTTGCTCTCCTGCGCGCGGCGGAAAACTGGAGAGGAAGATTGCGCGCTTGAACGAGGCGCTTTTGACGCCCGCGCACCAGGATATTGTGCGGCGGGACAGAAGGCGTGTTGCGATGCAATATTCTCCAGATTGCCCCTGTGACACCATATAGCGCCAGGGCCGCTCACGTTTTGGGCAGTGCTTACGCTTCGTTAATCACCGCCATTCAGGAACTGCACTGCGATAGGTAAGCCTTGGAGTCGGTGATGGCCCGCCTCCTGACGAACGGCTAGATACTTGAGGCGGAATGGAAAAAGACCGAACGGTGCGCAGGTTGACGGCCCTTGAGCAGTCAGCCTCTTCGGCGCGTGTTCTCAACTTGTCGGCTATCCACCGGAAGAACCCAGCCGATCCGGCCCTGATCGAGGCGCCGTTCTTCTCGCATAGACTGCTCGACCGCAGCATCATCCTGAAGCACAGGCTGCGGCCACACGAATACAGCATGTTCGCGACGCCGAAGCCGACGGCTACGAAGCTGCTGATCCCCATCGACAACGAGGACCTTCGGGCCGGTGCGCACTATGCCTTCGTCGGCCAGCGTGATTTCGACGAAGTGGTCCAATCGATGTTCGGCAAGGACTTCCGGCCGGGGAGCCGCGACCGGATTGTCCTCGACCTGATCGATTCCCTGCCGTCTCTCGATCCGTTCCTTCTGCGTGAGCAGCTTCGACGTCACGATATCGAACCGGCGCGAGTGTATTTCGGCATCACGGACGCCGACATTCAGCGGATGTTCGAGTTCGTGCGCGGCGAGATCGCCAGCCTCGTTGCGCTGTCGTCGCAAGAGGGCTCAAGCGCCGCGACGGGCGCTGGCCGACTTGTCGAAAAGCTGCTGTCCAGCCGACCGGAGGACGGCTTCGAGCCGCTAAAGGTCACACTCAAGCTGAGCGACAAGGAATACCTGGATGGCGTCTTCGCCTGGCGGGGCTTCCTCTATTACAAGTGGCAGTTGGAAGAGCTGCGCGGCGTCGTGGGCCAGGTCGCCATGGAAATCGCGGCCATCGCCCCTCGCGGTCCGAGAGATCCAGACGCTACCCAATACTTACCCGGAGCTCGTCAGCGTATTCACAATACCGTCGGACAGGCGCTCAGCCGGGTCCAGGCCCTGCTCGATGTCTACAACAAGGCCTATGCTGGCCTTACCGAGGGTGGCAAACCGATGGGCTTTCGAGACTTCCTGCTCACCGCCCCCAGCATGTTCACTGAACTGGGCGAGTGCCTCGGAGGCATCCAGCACATCATCAGTTTCTGGCGCTATCGCTTCCCACCCGGAAAGGCCCGAATGATCTCGCCCGCAGAGTTGATGGACGTCTTCCTGGACTTCGAGGACAGCTTGATGACGTCGAGCAGCGCCGCCTCCAACGCCTGGGTGGTCTAGGATGGCTGCCATGCCACAGCATCTGCTGGGATTCGCCTTCGCGGGTTCAGACTTAGTCTTCGACGTTCTGCCTGATGGCCAGATCGGTTTGGCCTTGGGCGCCGCCGAGCGTATCACCGGACATCGGGAAGCTGCTCTGCAAGGGGTGCAATGGGCCACGCTCTTCGCTCCGGCCGATGCGGATTTGCTATCCGCCTTGCTCGAGGGCGTCCGCCCGGGAGAGCGCCAGGGGCCACTTCGCCTCACCTTGGCCACATCCGGCAAGCTTGCTCGCCACGTCTCCCTTTCGGTGTTCCGAATGCCAAGCGACGGCGCGCCGCTATCGTGCTCTCTCAGCATGGGCGCTCCACTGCAGACGGCGACAGGCTCGCCGCCCCGCGGTCTGTTGGCGGCCGCGGATTTTGACACGGCCGCCGCCGAACTCTTGCGCGAGGCCGAAGCCGCCGGCCTCGATGTGCGCCTCGACCTCATCGAAATGACGGGTCTTCAGGGCCGTCTGTCGGGTCTAGATCCCGACGCGGCCGCAGGCATGAACCGTCGGATTGCGGCCACACTGCGCGCCAATTCGCTAGGCGGGTTGGGCGGCGCCGAGATCGCCCAGGACCGGTTCGCCATTCTGACATCTGGGGCGACGTCGCCCGAGCGGCTCAAGGCCGATCTTGGCAAGGCGACCGGCGACCTTGTGCAGCCCATCACCGCCAACCTGCCCCTGGAGGCCGGGGCCCAGGCGCAGAACCTCCGCGCCATGCGCTATGTGCTGGATCGGTTCATCGAAGATGGCCCTGAGGCTTCGGCGGCAGGTTTCAGGGCTGCGGTGCAGCGTATGGTTCGCGATACCGCCCAGTTTCGTGCGCGGGTCGCCGCGGGCCAGTTCCAACTCGCCTACCAGCCCGTGGTCCGCCTCGCTGACGCCAGCCTGCACCACTTCGAGGCCTTAGCCCGGTTCGAAGCCGACGCCAGTCCCGCGGACACCATCCGCCTAGCTGAAGAACTCGACATGATCGCCGACTTCGACCTCACGGTCGCACGGATGGTGCTCGATGTTCTGGCGACCGAACCTGCCTCCTGCAAAGTGGCGGTCAACCTCAGCGCCCGCTCGTTGGCGTTGCCGCGCTTCATGACCGCCTTCGATGAGTTGCTCTCCCCTCGCCAAGACTTACGAAACCGGCTGATGCTCGAGGTCACCGAAACTCAAGCGATTGAGGACTTGGGCGCCGCCAACACGGTGATCCAGCGCCTTAGGTCCAAGGGGCATGTCGTCTGCCTGGACGACTTTGGGGCGGGCGCCGCCTCTCTCGATGTACTGCGAGGCCTGGACATCGACATCGTCAAGATCGACGGCCGCTACATTCAATCTCTGCAGCCTAAGGGGCGCGACGGCGTACTCCTGAAGCATATCGTTGCGCTCTGTACGGAGCTTGGCATCATCACGGTCGCGGAAATGGTGGAAAATCGGGAGACCGCCGATATGGTCCGCGACCTCGGCGTCGCGCTTGGCCAAGGTTGGCACTTCGCAAAGCCGCTTCACAAGCCCCAGTGGGCTCCTGTCTCGGCTCCGCCTCCCGCCAGGCGACAGGGGGCCACTGAGGAGTGGGGATAGTGCCGAGTAGCGTGAAAAGTGCTACTGCTAACTGACCCGAAGGCACTCGCCAAAGTTTGCCAACCACGTGAGTTACTTCATACAAGTCTGATAGCGCTTCAGCCGACGAACTCGCCGCCCTTGGTGGCGCCTTGCCGCCACAGCCGTCGTCGCCGCCTTCATGGCTGCACTCCTGTTCGTAAGCTGAGCGCGATCAGATCTCCAGTGTGTCGACCGTGCTGTCGCTCGCCCGCCTGCGCGGACCCGCATAGTCCTCAGCGTTTCGGCGGCGGCGGTCGGGCCCAAAATAGTTCCCGGACAGAATGAACGGCCGCGGATGCAGGATCACTGACTGCAGACGCGCCAGGATTGTTCGCGCCGCAACGGGCTTGGCGAGGAACTCAGTCACGCCTCGATCACGGGCGGCCCGCAGGCGAGGGCCATCGGAGTGGCCGGTCAGCATGATCAGTGCGGTCATCCGCAGATCAGAGTCCAGGGCGCGAACCCGCGTTATGAAGTCCAGGCCGTTCATTTCCGGCATCTCGTAGTCGACGAAGGTGACGTCTGGCTGGTGTGTCATCAGCGCCGAGAGGCCCTCGCGTCCATTTGGGGCGTAGAAGATCCGACCGACGCCGGCGGCCGACAGGACTGTGCCCACGATGGTGCGCATCTGCGGATTGTCGTCGATGACCAGAATCCTAAGCGCCGCCAGTCCGCTGGCCATCTCTATCCTCCCGTGCTTGGCGCGAGAGGTAGGCAGGCAAGGTTACCAGTGTGGGACCAGGACGAGGGCGAATACCCAAAATGAACAAATCGGAGTGTGCGCTATTTGAGCAATGTCAGTATGCGCGATTACTTATCGTGTGTACGTCTTTCAGCGAGGAGCGGCGGACACATGGCCCGACCAAGCGTGGAACCCTGGCTTGGCTTGTCGATGACGGGGACGCTGCCCACTCACGCCACGCGCGGGGTGAGGGTGAGCCCGGAGGTACTCGCCGAGGCCTTCTACGCCTCCTGCCGCTATCTCCTGCGCGTCATCCTCGCCGGCGTCGACGGCTCGAAAGGCGACATCATCGACGCCGTGCTCCTGACCGCGATCATGGACGCCGATATCGGCCATCTCGACGAGATCGCGGCCTTGGGTTGGCGGTACGCCACCTACGCAGATGGGCCGCCGGATGGCTTTCGACGTCCGACCTCCGTGCGGTCACTGTCTGATCGGCTGGGCCTGCCGTATGAGACGGCACGGAGGCGTGTTGACGGCCTGATCACCCAGGGCCGATGCGTCCGCACCGAGCATGGGGTTCATGCCCGCCTGATCAACGAGCCGCGCCATCACGCCGGCTCGCAAGCCAACTATGCGGCGGTTCGGATGCTGCTTCGGGATCTCAAGTCCAGGGTCCCGCAAGTCGACTGGCCAATGGCCGACGGGAGCGAAGCCATGCGCGGAGAGCCGCCTTTGAGGCTGGTGAATCGCCGCAGCGCGGCCTTCGCCGTGGACACCCTGGCCAGGATCGCCGACGTGGCGGGCGGCTATAACGAGGCCATGGTCTATATGGGGATAGTCGAGGCGACCGGCCGCGAGGCTTCAGGCGACGTCTGGCCGACCCTGCGGACTTCGTCTCTGGCATGCTCTCTGAGCCAGCCAGTCCCGAGCGTTCGACGACGTCTTCACACCCTCAGGACCCGCGGCCTGATCACGACCCAGGCCGCAGGCTTCGACGCACGTCCGGCGCCTGAAGCCGAGGCGCTGGTGAGCGGCCTTGCGGCCGCAAACCTGAAGCGCCTGCAAGTGCTGTTCGCCCAGCTCGAAAGCCTCGAAGTCAGGCTCCGAAGCGACGGAGGATAGATGCCGGGGACACCTCAGTGACCCTCGTTAAACGGAGAGGCCGCCGAACTGGCGCGCTTTGTTGGGCGCTTCACAGTCAAGACATGTCCGGGGTTTCATGACGACTGCCGTGCTCCCAAACTCGAAATCGCCGCTCCGCGCCGATTTCGAGTACGACAATGAAACTCCCGTCCATTAGGGACGGGCAGACCCATGAGCGCCGCTATGGCCTGCCGATGTTTCTGGACGAGAATGACCAGGGGGTCCTCACGGACCAAGTTCTGCTGGTCGACCATGACTAGACCGACTTCCTCCAAATCCGACCCTCACGCTAAGAGTGCATCATGGCTCGTGAAAACACCCCAACGCCCCATCCCATCGACGTCCATGTCGGTCTCTGCGTTCGTGGTCGCCGGCACGAGCTGGGGATGAGCCAGTCCACCTTGGCCGACGCCCTCGGCGTCAGCTTTCAACAGGTCCAGAAGTATGAGCGTGGCGCCAACCGCGTGAGCGCCTCGATGCTCTGGGAAATGAGCGAAGCCATGGAGGTTCCGGTCACTTACTTCTACGAGGGCTATGGCGACGGCGCCCATCGGGCGAGTCCCGAGTCACCGAACTCTCCCTCGCGGTTCTTCCAAACTCCTGACGGCTTCGACCTGGCCCAGGCGTTTCTGCAGCTTCCCGAGGGGCCAGTCCGCAAGATCGTGCTCACGGTCGCGCGGCAGCTCGCGACCCTGCCGACCCCCCACTAGTCCTATCAGCCCATCGATCTGCAACTATGGCGACAACCTCACCTAGCGCATTCGGTTTTGGCCTCGTCGGAGGCTGGGGACTGTATGGTCTGGCGGGCCTCCTAGATCACCTGATGCGACGTGGGCGCCTACACCGACTGACTTTTGGGCGGGCACTGCTGTGCTCCCGAACGACGCGAAATTCGAAAATCGCCGCTCCGCATTCGCTCACTCCCACCGCAGAGGTCATCAGTTCGGGGCGACACACGGAGCCAGTGCATTGGCGCGGTCGCCTGTGTCCAGCGCCAACGAGGATGGACAGGTTTTACCGCGCCGCATAATCGATATTCATGCTTTGTGCTTCTAAGCGTGCTTTAGCGCACAAACCTTGAGGTGAGCCCAGCTCGGCGGTGTAGAGGAAGAGGACGATGAACAGCATCACCGGGTCGCGCAGAAACTGAGCGAACTCCTTGGCCAGCAGTCCCGCCAGGCGGCCCAGCATCAAGCGATCCTCTTGCGGAAGCGCCACGCGGCGATCGCGAACACGACGACCGTGTAGGCCGCCAGGACCGCCACGTTGGGCCACAGCTCCGGCAGACCGGCGCCGCGAAGGACGACGCCGCGCGACAGCTCAAGGAAATATCGGGTGGGGAAGGCCGAAGCGTAGACCTGAAAGGCTTCCGGCATGGTGAAGATCGGATAGACGAAGCCCGAGAACAGGAAGGCGGGCATCAGGGTGACGATCAACGCGGTGAGCATCGCCGCCAACTGTGTGCGCACCAAGGTGGAGACCAAAAGGCCAATCGACACCGTACAGACCACGTACAGCAGGCCGACGGCGAGGAGCAGCGCCAGGCTGCCTCGCACCGGCACCTGGAACCAGACCAGGCCGCCGACCACCACGATCAACAGTTCCAGGAAGGCGACGCCCGCATAGGGCAGCAGCTTGCCGGCGATAAATTCGCCGCGGGTAAGTGGCGAGACGTAGATCTGGGCGATGGTGCCCAGTTCCTTCTCGCGCGAGACCGCCAGCGCCGTCAGCAGCGGCGGAAAGGCCATCAGGATGACCGCGAAAAGGCCCGGGACGATGAAGTTGCGGCTGCGCAGTTGCGGATTGTACCAGACCCGCACCTCCGGCTGCACCGGAAGGCGTAGCTCACCGGGGAAGGCATAGAGGATCGCCCGGCCATAGGCCGATAGGATCGCCGCCGTGCTGGCATAGGTGCCGTCCACCACGAGCTGCACCGGCGTCCCGTCGCCGCGGCCCAGGCGGCGCGCGAAGCCCTTGGGGATGAACAGCGCCGCGCGAGTCTCGCCGCGCATCAGGGCGTGCTCGGCGGCCCGCTCGTCCTCGGGGGCCGCCTTGAGCATGAAGTAACCGGAGTTGACGAACCGCGCTTGTAGTTCACGGCTGGCGGCGCTCTTGTCGTGATCGACCACCATCAAGGGCGCGTTCTCGACGTCCAGCGTGATGCCGTAGACGAACAGGAACAGCATCATCACCGGCATGAACAGCGCCACCCCGATGGTGAAGCGATCGCGCGAGATCTCGATCACCTCCTTGCGGGCGAAGGCCAGCAGACGACGAAGTTTCATGCCGCGCGCCTCGCCGCCCGCTCGCGGGCGATGAACCCTAAGAAGACGTCCTCCACGGTGGCCGTCTCCAGCCCCAGCTCCGTGGCCAGATAGGCGAGCGGCCCTAGGGCGATCAACCGCCCGTCCATCATCAGGCCCAGCCGATCGCAGAAGGTGGCTTCCTCCAGATAATGGGTGGTCACCACCACCCCGACGCCCTCCGCGGCGAGGGCGGCGATCAGCCGCCAGAACCGGAAGCGGGAAAGCGGATCGACGCCCGAGGTGGGCTCGTCCAGGAAGAGCACCTGCGGGCGATGGACCATGGCGCAGGCGAGCGCCAATCTTTGCCGGGTCGCCCCCGAGAGCGATGAGACGGTCTCCTCCCCCTCCCCCTCGAGCCCAGCGCGCGCCGCCGCCCAGGCGATCCGCGCCTTGAGCTCGGCGCGAGGCACGCCATAGGCCCGGGCGAAGAACAGGAGGTTCTCGCGCGCGCTCAGATCTGGATAGAGCGAGAAACGCTGTGACATATAGCCGATGCGGGCCCGCACCGCCTCGCTCTGGGCGGCGGCGTCAAACCCCGCGACCTGGGCGCGCCCGGCGCTGGGCGCCAGCAGACCGCAGAGGATCCGGATCAGGGTCGTCTTTCCCGCGCCGTTGGGTCCGAGCAAGCCCAGGATCTCGCCAGGGGCGACGCTGAGGGTCACGTCGTCCACCGCCTTGAAGTCACCAAACCGGCGCGCCACCCCTTCAGCGACAATCACGTCCGGCGCCATAGCGGTGGCCGGTCGTTGAGGCGGCGCCGGCGCGGCCGTCCCGGCCAGCGCCGGCGGCGGGGCCGACGCAACCGTGAAGACGTCTTCCATGCTGGGCTACGCCGGCTCGGCTCGAGCGTCACCCGAGAGCGCCGGGGGCGCTTCGGACCGCATCTGCACGCGCAGTTCATCGCCAGCCCGGCGCTGGAAGCTGATCACCTCGGCGTCGGCGTTGAGCTGGCGTTCCGTCGGACCTGGATCGGCGGTGAGCAGGCGATAGACGCGGCCCTTGGCCCGGCCTCGCAGCTCGGCCGGCGTGCCGATCGCGAGCGGCCGGCCTTCGCGAAGCAGCAGGACCCGGTCGCTGGCGTCGGCCTCGTCCATGTAGGAGGTCGCAAACACGATGGAGCGGCCATCGGCCTTCGCCTGCTCGAGGATGCGCCAGAGTTCGCGGCGCGACAGCGGATCGACCCCGAGACTGGGCTCGTCGAGAATGAGCAGGGGCGGCTCGTGGATCAGGTTGGCGCAGAGCGCGAGCTTCTTGCGCATGCCGCCGGAGAGCTGGCCTTCGCGCCGCGCCTCGAACCGTTCCAGCCCGGCCATCGCCAGCAGCCGCGTTCGCCGCTCGGCCAGAGCCGCCGGCGGCACGTCGCGGATATCCGCGGCGAAGGCGATGTTCTCCGCCACACTCAGCTTGTCGTAGAGCGAGAAGCCCTGGGACATGTAGCCGATGCGCGCCTGGACCCGCTCGGACGCGCGGCGCACGTCCTCCCCCAGGACGCGACAGCTCCCCGTGGTCGGCCGCAGGATGGCGGTCAGGATCTGCAACAGCGTGGTCTTGCCGGCGCCGTCGGGTCCCACGACGCCGAACACCTCGCCGGGCCCGACCTCGAAGCTCACGCCGTCCAGCACTTGGCGCCGCCCATAGCGCCGACCCAGACCCTCCGCCACGATCACGGGTTCGCTCATCTGCGGGCCCTTTACTGCGGCGCGGTCAGACGGGCAGGCCAGGCGGCGCGGGCGTCCCAAAGGATCCAGGCGTCCGCCGGCATGCCGGGCTTGAGCACCCCTTGCGGGTTCGGCGCGTCCAAGGTGACGCCGTAGACCGTCCGGCTGCGCTCGTCCTGCATGTGGATGTCTCGGGGTGTGAACTGGGCCTGGGCGTCCACCCGCGCCACCCGGGCGGTGAAATCGCGCCCCGGGAAAGCGTCGACCCGGATTCGCGCCGGTGCGCCCAACCGGACCTTGCCCAGATCCCGCTCGCCCAAGAAGATCCGCAACTTCACCCGCGTCAGGTCGGCCAGGACCGCGACGGGTTGGCCCGCCGCGACGACCTCGCCGGGCTCGGCCAGACGCTGTAGGACCGCCCCGGTGATCGGCGCCCCGACACTGGTCTTCGCCAGTTGCGAGCGGCTGAGCTCGAGCGCCTTGCCGGCCGCTTGCGCCTGGGCGGCGGCTTCGGCTCGCCGCGCCTTGAGCACGGCGACCTCATCCGCCGCCGCCTGGTAGGTGTTGCGCACGACGTCGAGGCGCTGAGCCGGCGCGTAGCCGTCGCGGGCCAGGGTCTCGAAACGGTCCAGGTCGGTGCGCGCCGTCATCGCGTGGTGCTGCGCCAGACGGATCTGGCTGACGACCTGGGCTTCGGTCTCCGCCGCCGCCGCCAGCTGCGAAGCCGCGCGCTCCGCCTGCAGCGCCACATCCGCGGGTTCGACGCGCGCCACGCGCGCCCCCGCCCGGAGCGTCGCCCCCTCGACCGCGTTGTTCTCCACCAGACGTCCGCCCACCTCCAGGCCCACCCGGACTTCGTCGGCCTCGATGCGGCCGCTGCCGTAGATGACCTGCTCCGGCGCCGGCGCCGGCTTCAGCCGCCAATAGGCGATCGCGGAGCCGCCGACGAGCAGCGCAAGCCCCAACGCCACCAGCAGCGTCGCCTGTCGTGCCTGAATCTTCACCCTGCCCCTCCCGCCGATGGCGTTCGCGCCCTGGGAAGGGCTCGATCAATGACGCCGCGCCCCGCAACGTCTTACAGCTGTGGGCGACATCGGACTGTGACGGCGGTTCGGAGGAATTTGGCAGTACGCGCCGCCGAGATAGAATCCCTCAAACTTTCTTCTATATGAGACAACAAGAAGCAGATTGATCGAGGTCAAATCGAAGGAAGCAGATTGCGGCCAGGATCATCGATGGAGACTTCGAGGGATTCGACCAATGCTTCCACTTTCTGCATCGCAGAGCCCTGACGCCGCGACGTCTACAACATTACAACCATTGGAATCTTCGGCGTCGCCCGGCGTTGCTGATCCCGCCATCGACCGCCTGGGCCGCCGTCTGGCCGCCGAACGCCCCGCTCAGATCCGCTTCCTGCGCAGCCGCCTGCCCTCCCTGGAGGAGGCCGAGGACGCCTGGCAGGACGCCTCCATCAAGTTCCTGCAACACGCCAGGACCCTGCAGGCCGCGGAGCGCCCCGAGGCCTGGATGGCCGTCTCCCTGCGACGCCTGGTGGTCGACCGCTATCGCCGCGCCGCAGTCCGGCGGCGGCTGGCCGAAAGCCTGGCTGTCGAACCCGTCCCCGACGCGGCCGGCGAGACCGAGGACCTGATCTCCCCGACCGCGTGCCTGACAGGCCTCGTGGCCGGCCTGAAGCCCGACTATGCGCAGATCCTGCAGCAGGCCTATCTGGAGGAACAGCCGCTCAAGCAGGTCGCCGAGCGGCTCAGCCTCACCGCCAACAACGCCGCGGTCCGCCTGCACCGGGCCCGCGGCGCCCTGCGCCAGGCGCTGAGCGACAAGTGCCAGGCTTGCGCTCTCGCCGACTGTTGGGCCAAGGCCCGCATCCACCAGATCACCGACGCCCCGGCTCGGGGAGAATGAGGACGATTGTAATGTCCCGGCTGGCCGCGACGTCGAAGGGAAAACCCCTGCGGCGTCCAAAACCCGCTGCGCCGTCCATAAGGCTATGTGAGATCTCGGATGCTCAACGTCATCAGACTTCGCCATAGGGCGCTGACCCTCCTCTTGGGCGCGATCGTCGGGCTCGCCCTCGCCGCCTGCCAGCCCAAGCCGGTCGAGGGGCAGTCGCAGGTCGTGGAGAACCTCCGGCTCGACTACGGCGTCACCGACAGCAGTGTCACGGCGGCGCATCCTCCGGACCACGTCGAAGCGCAGATGCATGGGGGCGCGGCCCGGGGGACGGATCACATCACCCTGTCGGTCTTCGACACCAAGACGAACACCCGGATCGACGACGCCACTGTCATGCTCAACCTCCAGGGTCCAGGCCATCCGGGACACAATACCATGCCGCTTGAGCCGATGACCGTGAACGGCGACACCACCTATGGCGGCTATGTGTCCCTGCGACATCCGGGGCGGTATCGCCTGACCTTCCATGTGGCGCGCGCCGGCCGACAGCACGATCCGGTCAAGGCTGTCTTCGCCTACGTGCGACCCCAATAGCTGAACCTGCCGGCCCTTCGGCGGCAGATCCATGCATGGCGGTTACGGCGGCCATGGCTCAGCCGAATCGGCCGACGACCCCCGAACCCGCTGACGCCTTGCGCGAAGACAAGGATGCACTTGGTGCGCGAGAGGATCGGGCCTCCAAATCCCATCGTCGAATAGATGTCTGTGGAATAGTGCAATGCTGCGTGGAGGGTCGCCATCCAGATCCTGTGGAGGGCGGCGTGGGCCCGAAATTTCCGACGTGTGAAAGCAGGGAGAGGCCGCTGAGACCCACCCCGCGGATCACCATTACGGACATGGCGGCGGCGCAAAGTCCGACTTGCAGGAGGCGCGCGCCGCCCATGTCCTTAGGCTTAGCGATTTCCGCGAGCGCCGGCGAGCGTACCAGCGGGGTCCCTGACGGGCGCGCGAGTCTTTTGCAATTGGGTGACAAGGAATGGGCGGGCGGTCGCCGCTCGAACCTTTCCGGCAGGTCCGCCGGTCACGCATGAATCTGCCCATCTAGATTAGCGGCGACGTTCCAGGACCGGTCTTGTCGAACTGGATCCGCACCAGGGCGCAGATGCTCGCAGCGATGAAGATCAGTTCGAACACGATGACGTCATTGAAAAGGGCGGCTCTGAGAGGGCCCGAAGAAAGGCCCAATGTCCTGCGCGGGCTAACCGCTGAACAGCGGCAGCGCGCCAAAGACGCCGCTGAGAATCTCAGCGGGGGAAGGATTGCGGACGGCTTTGTGTGGCGTCTACTTGTCGCCCGTTTGCTGAAGGCGTCCATCCCGTGGCGACGCGTGAGGCGCCGGACTTGTCTCCCGACGAACTGGTGCGGTCGCAGCTAGGCCGGCACTTCTGGACCCCAGAAGGTCCCGCCCTCACCGCCGCGGGTCGCTCGACGCAGGGCGATCCGTCGGCAGCGCCCGGTCGTCGAGGCCATGCCCGTGAGGACCGCCTTCATCACGCTGACCCTCGCCGTGGCCGCGGTGACCGCCATGCCCGAATAGGTGAAGCGCCACGAAGGCGAGACCCGCGAGGATCCAAATCCAGTTTTGCGAAAGCCAAGCCATGGCATCTCTCCAAGTGTGACGTGCGGGCCGAACACCCGCAGTCTGTGCAAGCGCACCCTTCCGATATCGACGCCGCACACTGCTGAGCCTTACGCACTGGGACGCTCTTCAGCCTCCCACGCCCCGGAGTTGGGAGAGCTGGGCTAAGCGGAGGGGGCGCAGCCCCAGGCCGATAGCAAGGCGAACGGGCTCCCAGGTCCGCGTGAGATCGGCGGTCGGGTTCAGACGCGCAACGCCGTGCTCAGCAGATCCGCGAGGTAGATCTCGTTGCTCGGGTGGGGAACCGCATCGGTGGACACAACCCGCTGCGCCGTCTCGGCGAGGCGCTGATAGGCGTCCTGGGCGAAGAGGGCGTGGACGCCGACGCAGACCGGCGCAACGAGGCCCGCGGCGATCAAGCCCTGTGTCGCTTCGATCATGGTTCGGCCCGACGAGACAATATCGTCGACAAGCACGGGCGTGCGGCCATGCCAGGCTTGGAGGTCCGGCAGGGAGATTCGGACGTCGCGATCTCCGAAGCGCTCCTTGCGAAGCACCACTGCCGGCGCGCCCGCGCCCTCGGCGACCTCCGAGACCCACTGCTCGCTCTCGACGTCCGGACCGATGACCAACGGGAGTGCGACGTTCGCCTTGATCCAGGCGGCGAGAGCCGGGGCGGCATGCACCACCTCGGCGGGAATACTGTAGATCTCTGACAGGGTCTTGCGCCGGTGCAGGTGGGGATCCACCGTGACGATGCGGTCGAACTCGCGGGAGAGCAGGCTCGCGAAGTGCGTGGAGGTCACCGCCTCGCCGGGATGGAACGGCTTGTCCTGGCGCATATAGGCGAGATAGGGCGCGACCAGGGTGAGTTTGGCTGCGCCAAGTTCGCGCGCGGTGCGCGCGGCGAACACCAGGCGCAGGAACTGGGGATCGGGCGCCGCCAGCGTGCAAACCACGACCAGCTCGGCGCCAGCAATGTCGCCGGTGAACCGCAGGTAACTCTCACCGTCCGGGAAGCGGCGTGTCTCCAGCGGCGTGGTTTCGATCTCAAGCGCCGTGGCCAGGCGCCCCCCAAAGGCCTCGTTGCCGGGCATGACGAGCAGCAGCTGGCGCGTCATGGTTCGATCTCGACCAGGTCCGCGTTGCGGGCGGCGTAGTCGAGGGCGTAGGCGAGTTCGCCCGGAGACTGGGCGTGCACGATCATCAGGGGCTGCCCCGCCGCCACCTCGTCGCCGAGCCGCACCGTCATGGCCACGCCAGCGGCCTTGGCCTCCGGTGCGCCGGCCAGCTTGGCCAACCGGGCGACTTTGCGATTGTTGATATGCACCACGCGCCCGCCGCGCTGGGCGCCGAGCGGTTGCGTCTGCGCGGCGGATGGCGGGGTGCGCAGTCCGCCCTGGGCCTCGCAGATGGCCTGGAATTTCGTCCACGCCCGGCCGTCGTCGAGCGCTTGGGCCGCGAGCGCCGCGCCCTCGCCGGGCTTCGCCAGGCCACCGAACTCCAGGGCGGCGCCGGCCAGAACACAGGCGTGCGCGCGCAGGTCGCGGGGGGCGTCCGCGGCGCCTTGCAAGACCGCCAGGACATCCAGGGCTTCGAGAGCCGGCCCGATGCCGCGCCCGACAGGTTGGCTGCCGTCGGAAATCAAGCTCTGGGTGGTGAGGCCGAACGCCTTGGCCACGCGACCAAGCGTCTCGGCCAGCCTAAGGCCGGCCGCCTCGCTGCGCACCTTCGCGGTGGGACCCACGGGGATATCGAGCACCACGTGCGTTGAGCCCGCCGCGATCTTCTTGGAGAGCACCGAAGCGACCAGCTGGCCCTCGGTGTCCACGTCCAGCACCCGCTCCACGCGGATGAAGACGTCATCGGCCGGGCTGAGCTTGACGGCGCCGCCCCAGACGATGCAGCCCCCTTCCCGCTCGACCACCCTTCGGATCGCCGGCAAGTCCAGATCGACCGGAGCCAGGGTTTCCATGGTGTCCGCGGTCCCGGCTGGCGAGGTGATCGCCCGCGACGAGGTCTTGGGCATCGTCAGTCCGAAAGCCGTGACGATCGCCACCACGATCGGCGTCGTGCGATTGCCCGGCAGGCCCCCGACCGAATGCTTGTCGACGACGATCCCGCCCGGCCAGGTCAGGCGTTCTCCGGCGTCGACCATGGCGCGCGTCAGGGCGACCGTCTCGTCATGATCCAGCGGCAGGGCGGACGAGGCGGTCAGGAACGCCGCCAGGTGAATGTCGGTGTAGCGGCCCGCCACCACGTCGGTCACAATCTCTTGGAACGCCTCGGCCGAGAGGCGTTGGCCATAGATCCGCCGGCGGATGCTGGAGAGCGACTCCAGAGCGGGGGCGTGCCGGACCGTGACCGCGGCGCCCTCCTCCACGCCAAGAAGGCTCCAGAGGGATTCCGAGAGACCCGCCTCATCGTGGCCCAGCCAATCGGCGTCGACCTGGTAGAGCGTGGCGTAGGCCTCCCGCCCGTTCGCCGAGAGCGTCACCTGCGCGCGGGCCGTCAGCCCTTCGGCCCGACAGACGTGGCAGTCGGTGCGCATCACGACGATCGCCTCATGCTGGGTGACCAATCCCAGCCGCCGTACCTTGAGTGGCGGCGCCTGGGGGATCGCGTCCGCAGGCTCCAGAGATGGGCTCACAGCTCGTACTTCTCCATCGGCGCCGACACGGTGCACGACCAGCCGAGCTCACCCTCGATCCGGGTGCGCAGCGTCTCAGACGCGTTGGGCTCCCCGTGGACGATGAAGGTGCGCTTGGGAGGCTGCTTGAAGCCGCCCAGCCAGCGCAGGATCTCTTCGGCGTCGGCGTGGGCCGAGAGCATCGGGAGGTTCTCAATCTCGGCGGCGATCCGGATCCACTGGCCGTGGATCTTCACCTCCTTGGCGCCGCCGAGCAGGGCCGCCCCACGGGTGCCCGCCGCCTGGAAGCCGGAGAATAGGATCGTGTTGCGTCGATCCGGGCCGTAGGCCTTCATGTGGTGAAGCACACGCCCGCCGGTCGCCATGCCGCTCGCGGAGATGATCACCTTCGGCATGGTGTTGCGCGTGATCTCCTTGGAGGCTTCCACGTCGCGGGTATAGGTCGCCACCGCACAGGCGGCGCGACAGACCTCCGGCGTGAGCCGGTGGTCGTCCAGGTGGCTGCAGAGCAGTTCGCTGACGTCGATGGCCATCGGACTGTCGAGGTAGACGGGCACCAGCCCAATGCGGCCGGCCTGCTTCAGCTTCCAGATGTGATAGAGCAGCGACTGCGCGCGTCCGACCGCGAAGGCCGGGATGACGACGGTGCCCCCGCGTTGAACGGTGCGTTCGATCACGCGGCCCAGGGCATCGGTCGGATCGGTCCGCTCGTGGCGCCGGTTCCCGTAGGTCGACTCGACGATCAGGAAGTCGGCCTCGGGCACCACCTCCGGATCGCGCATCATGGCATCATCGTAGCGCCCCAGATCGCCGGAGAAGACCACCTTCTGGCCGGCCCAAGCGATCTCCGCGGTCGCGGCGCCCAGGATGTGACCGGCGCGACGTAGCGTCAGGCGCGCTCCGCCGGGCAGCTCGACGGGTTTGTGGACCTCGGCGGGCGAGAAAAACTCCATGGCCCGCTCGGCGTCTCGCACGCCGTAGAGCGGAAGCGCTGGCTTGTGCCTTGAATAGCCATGGCGGTTCGCATTTTCGGCGTCGCTCTCCTGGATGTGGCCGCTGTCGCGCAGGATGATGTCGCTGAGTTCCAGCGTCGCATGGGTGCTGACGATGCGCTTGCGGAAGCCCTCCTTGACGAGCCTCGGCAGGTAGCCGGAATGATCGAGGTGGGCGTGGGTGAGGACGACGGCGTCCAAGCCGTCAGGAGCGACCGGGAACGGCGCCCAATTCTGCTCGCGTAGCGCCTTCTGACCCTGGAAGAGCCCGCAATCGACCAGGATCGAGCGGCCGTCGTACTCGAGCAGGTGTTTGGAGCCCGTGACGGTGCCGGCGCCGCCGAGGCTGGTCAGATGGAGCATGGTGAGTCCTTGCGTAAGAGGCCGCCGCCGAGGCGACAGCCCGGTCAGGTACGGACGCAGTCCCGCCGACGAGATTACGCTCCGGGCGCTGGTCGCCCTGTCGTAAAGACGCATGCCGCGAGGTGAGGTCGATGCCCCGGCCGGTCTATCGTGGAGCCCCGCGTTCGATCGGCGCCTAGCTTCCGCCAAACTCGCCGGTTCGTCAGTGGCTCATGAGCGTCGCGCCAAGTGTCGATGGCGTCGCGCTCACGCGGGGTCCACCCGTCGGCCCGGACGAGTTCGGAATACAACTCGCGCGCCTGTTTCTTCGGGTCTGGCGCGCTGCCGAACGTCCGAAGACGCTTCCTCGCGGCCATGAGGGCTTCACTGCGACTCGCTGACATCCAGAAGCCTCGACGGGCCAAATTGGGGAGGTGACGCCCTGAAGCTGGCAGGTATTACCAGGTCACGCCCGACTAAGTATGGGCCGCCAGGGAGTGGAACGACGAGATTCCTGACGCCGCGGACGGTCTATATGGTGAGTGTTCCTGCTTGCCGCATGGCGTCTCCGACTCTCATCGACCGCTCCACGGCTCCTCCGGGCCCCCGGCGCACGCCGCGAAACCCTCCCCGCGAAATTGGCCGTGCGGAGAAGCTGGCTGGCTTCGAAGATCCCGAATCCGCCGCTCATCGCCACGATCCGGGTCGAGGGCCAACGCCGCCGGACTTCCATAATCACTTCGACGCCGTCCTTGTCCGACATTAGCAGGTCGGTCAGCAGCACGTCGGGCCGTCTCGCCATCAGCGCGATGGCCGCACGGCCGCCGTCGGCCTGCAAGCAGTCATAGCCGACGTCCGCCAGGATCTCAGAGATCAGGTCCCGGCATGCGGGGTCGTCTTCCACGACCAGGACGACCTCGCGACCCATAAGACTCCGTCACCCCGCCTAGACGCTCGGGTCCTAAAGGGCCTACGCGGGAGATCGCGCCTCGCCCTCATCCCGCTCGTGGCGGCGCTTCGGAGACCTGAGGAGCGAAATGCTGGGCGTATCGCCGGCGGGCCAGGAGCCTTTTGTCGCGATCGAAGACGAGGACCTCGGCGCAACCAGCCTGGGCGGCCGCCTGTTGGGCGAGTTGCTTGGCCTTG
The DNA here is from genome assembly GCF_014196295.1 of Phenylobacterium haematophilum. Classification (GTDB taxonomy): domain Bacteria; phylum Pseudomonadota; class Alphaproteobacteria; order Caulobacterales; family Caulobacteraceae; genus Phenylobacterium; species Phenylobacterium haematophilum. Next base: position 126,145 of record NZ_JACIDK010000006.1, on the reverse strand, counting down.
GCTTCCGCGCGCCCCCCGGAGAGGAACATGAGCGGTAGGCCTGCAGGTTGTTCGACCGCCCAGCCACCCGGAACCGGCACGACCGAATAGGTCCAGGTCTCCATCTTTGGCTCCCTCCCGTCCAGGCGCGCCTTACGCCCCGAAACTACACCCTCACAGATGCCTTGCGACGCCCTTTCGTGAAGCGATCGCGCTCGGCCGCGCGGCGGCGAGCTCAAGGACTCGGATTCAATGGCTGCGCCCGCCCCCGCCGTGCCCACCGCCGAAATGGCCACCGCCACCGTGGCCGAAGCTTGAGTGGCCTCCGTTAAAGTGGCCGCCGCCGCGGTGGCCGCCACTGAAGAAGCTGAGGCCGAAGGAGCCGTAGAACGGCCTTGAATAGTAGTTCGGGCCCCAAGGATCGTAAGCATAGGAGGAATAGCGCGGGCGGGGCGGCGGAGCCGCATCGGTGGCGACCGGCACGACGCAGACGGCCTCCGCCGGCAGGGCCGGGTCGGCCGATGGCGGCAAGGCCGGCGTCGCCGCGATCGCGCCCGGACTGCCGCACGGCACGACGTAATAGACGAACGGCGGCGGGGCGGGACCGACGGGTTGTGCGACGCCGATGGCCGGCGCGGCCAGTCCGGCTGTCGCCATCACAGTTGCACAGATGATCTTGATCATGGGGGGCGCTCCTCTGCGCCAAGCGAGCAGACCAGATGGACCCGCCAGGTGTCGTGCGCATGGGAGCAGGATGAATTCCGTTTCATCATGGCGGCTCCGAAGCCCCGACCGCGAACATGAAATCGAGTTCACACCGGCCCCACTCGCCTGAAAGTTCCCGGCCGTATCTTGGTCGGTGGCGGCGCGGTGACGCCGAGCGGTCCACCTGCCCCCCGTGGACGCGCTCGAGGCGCCGGCCAAGCCCGCCAGCTGCCGGTCGATCCCGCCGGCAGCTGGCGGCGATCGCCGAGACTGACATCCCCCTGGATCGAATGCCGAGGACCCTTCAGACTCTGCCCATGAAGCTTCTCTTGATCGAGGATGACCGCGCGACGGCCAGCTATGTCCAGCAGGGCTTGGCCGAGCTCGGCCACGCCTGTGACCACGCCGAGACCGGGCTCGACGGGCTGACGGCCGCGCTCACGAACCCCTACGACGCGATCATCCTCGATCGGAACCTGCCGCAGCTGGATGGTCTCTCCGTGCTGCAAGCGCTGCGGTCGCAGGGCCAGGCCACACCGGTGCTGATCCTCAGCGCGCTCGGGCAGGTCGACGATCGGATCAAGGGCCTGGACGCGGGCAGCGACGACTATCTGACAAAGCCGTTTTCGTTCGGGGAACTGATGGCGCGGATCGCCGCCATCGTCCGGCGGGGTTCCGGCGCGGCCACGGCCACCACGACCCTTCAGGTGGGCGATCTGGAGCTCGACCTCTTAGGGCGCTCGGCCAAGCGGGGCGCCCGACGCATCGAGCTGCTCAACAAGGAGTTCCAACTCCTCGAATACTTCATGCGCCATGCTGGCCAGGTCGTAACACGCACCATGCTTCTCGAAGCTGCGTGGGATTACAGCTTCGATCCCGGAACCAATGTCATAGACGTCCACGTGAGCCGGCTCCGCGGCAAGCTGGAGCACGGGGACGAGCCGCCGCTGCTGCACACGGTCCGCGGCGCCGGTTACCAGCTTGACGCGCGTTAGTCCGCCCCGGCGCCGACCCCAGGCCGCAGCGTTCCGGGGGGCGCTCTGGATCACCTTGATCGCGGTGATCACGACCGTGGTGGCGTTGAGCGTCCAACATTTTCAGACCGTCCGCGTGCTGAAGATCGAACTCGAGCACCTGCTCGAAGGCGAGGCGGACGCGCTCGTCCTCCGCTATCGTGACGGCGGCCTGGGCGGCCTGGCCAGCTACATCGATGAGCAGACCCGGACGCAGCGGCGCGACGTGGTCTACATGGTCTCCGACGGCGCCGGGCGGCGTCTGGCCGGCAATGTCTTAGTCTGGCCAGGCGGGTTGGCGGCCGAGCACCTGGCCATCACGACCGTGCAGGTGCGGCGAAGCGGTCAGGTCCAATCGAGACGAATCGAGGCCGAGGTCCGCACCCTCGGGCCGGACACGCGGCTCTTGGTCGGGCACTTGGCGGACAGCCGCATCGCGCTCGGGCGTCGCTATTGGGTGTCCCTCGCCCTGTCGGTGCTGGCCACCGCCGTGCTCGGGCTGAGCCTCGGCTGGCTCGTCAGCCGGCGCGGCGTGCGCGTAGTGCGGGCGGCGGCCGACACGGGCGATCGATTCCTAAGCGGTCACTTGGATGAGCGGCTCAAGGTCTCACCCCGCGACGACGAATTCGATCGCCTGGCCGAGGTGTTCAACGCCTGCCTCGACGAGATCGAGCGCATGGTCCGGTCGCTCCGCGCCGCCACCGATGGCCTGGCGCACGACCTGAAGACGCCGCTGACACGGATCAAGGCGCGGCTAGAATTGGCGGCGCTACGCGGGCACGAGGCTCCGCAACAAGACATCCTGGCGGAGACGGCGCGCGACCTCGACGCCCTCTTGGCGCTGGTGAATGGGCTGCTGGTGCTGGCCAGGGCTGACGCCACCACGGCCGATAGCTTCGTGGCGCTCGACCTCGCCGCGGTCGCCCAGGAGGCCTACGACCTCTACGCGCCGCTGGCGGAAGACGCGGGGCAGCATCTCCTCCTTCGACTCTCGCCGGCGCCGGCGCGCGGGGTTTCGAGCCTGCTCCTCCACGCGACCGCCAACCTGATCGACAACGCCATCAAGCATGGGAACCCAGGTGGGCAGATCGTCGTCGCCACGGGAATCGACGGTGCGGCCAGCAGCCTCACCATTGGCGACCGAGGGCCGGGGATTGCACCGGACGCGCGGGAACGGGCGGTGCAGCGCTTCAGTCGGCTGGACGAGAGCCGCTCCACGCCCGGCAGCGGTCTTGGCCTATCCCTCGTGGCGACCGTCGCGCGGGTCCATCGTGGCCAGCTCGTGCTGGCGGACAATCAGCCCGGGCTCAGGGCGGAGTTACGCTTGCCGCTGAGCCCGGACCGGGACCTGCGCCCCGCCCGCGCGGCGAAGGAGGTCACCGGTGAGACCGGCCGTGTGATCGGAACGGAAGGGTGAAGCGCGCGCCCCAGCCGCCATAGGTGCGATTGGGCGCATACCCATAGGCGCCGTATGGACGGGTGGAGCCGACCGCAGAACCGTAGCTGTGACGGGCGCCGTAGTCATAGCGGGCGCCGCCGTAGTAGGCACGGTCGTCCTGGTACGTTCTCGCGGCGCCGTAAGGGTTCGCGCGCCAGGGGCTGGCCGATGCGCATAAGACGCGCCGGGATGGCCGTAGGGCTGCGCCGAGGCGGCCGAGGCGATCGTGAGGACGGCCGTCGCGGCGGCGGCGGCAAGAAGGCGTTGCATGGGATGCTCCTTGGACTGGCCGACAGAAGGTCGGCGAACAGGAGCGTTGTCGCCCACCCGGATGTCGTGGACCGCAAGCGGACGTGACATCGGATTTAGGCGATCTGGCGCGCGCTGAGGGTTGGACGGGACCCGGCGCGTAAACCCATTAGCAGTGCTGGCAGGGGAATCCTGTGGTCCGCGAGAAGACAAGACCCGATCGCGCGAGCGGCCGTCGGCGCGGCCCACTCTTTTGGATGGCGGCGCTCCTCGTCGCCGCCGTTATTGTCGGACTGACCGCCTATGAAGTCGTCGGAACGAGCACACCCAAAGCAGATGGCCGGATCTGGATCTCCGAGTCACATCGGGATTTCCACGGGTCCCCACCCGCACCGCGGCGCTGATGGACGGCGCCGAGGTCCTCGACGTGGCGCGCGACGCCATCTGGCTGACGGTTCTAGTCTCGGCGCCGGTATTGACCGTCGGCCTGGTTGTCGGCGTCGTGATCGGACTTTTGCAGGCCCTGACGCAAATCCAGGAGCAGACGCTCGTTTACGCGCCCAAGATCGTGGCGATCTTCATCGCGCTCCTGATCTTCCTGCCGATGATGGCCGCCCTCATGAAAGGCTTCATGGAGAATATCGCGCAGCGGATCGCGGCCATGTAGCGCCGCCCGGCGGCGGACCTGACGACATTAAACCAAATTCATGTTCGAGACAGGCGCCCCCCACTGGGAGCCCCTCAATCTCAGCGAATCTCTAAGGGAGGCAAGAGTATGCAGGTGATGGGCTGGGATCTGAGGCATCCGAGGACGCACCTCGGAATCGTCGTCGTGCTTGGCGCGGCTGGGCTGCTCGCGGCAGCGGCGGTCGGCGTGACGATCGGGCTGGGGCTCTACAACATCGGCGCCGACGCCCCTCACACGCGACCGGTCTACAAGGTGCTGGAAACCCTGCGCGACCGGTCCATCAGCGTCAGGGCGGCGGGCGTCAAGGCCCCGGCGAACCTGAACGACCCGAAGCGGATCGCCAGCGGCGCGGGGCTCTACACCGAGATGTGCAGCGGCTGCCATCTGGCGCCCGGCCTCGAAAAAACCGAGATGAGCCAAGGGCTCTATCCGCAAGCCCCTGAGCTCTGGCGGCACGCAGACCTCTCCGCAGGCGAACAATTCTGGGCGATCAAGCACGGGATCAAGATGACCGCGATGCCGGCGTGGGGACGAACCCACAGCGACGAGCTGATCTGGGACATGGTGGCCTTTGTCCGCCAGCTGCCCAAGATGTCGCCCGCACAGTACCAAGCCGCCATCAAGAGCGCTCCCGCGGGCCACGACGAGATGATGAAGGAAGGCGGGATGCCTGGCATGGCGATGCCCTCCAAGGAGTCAGACGGGCACACTGGCGATGGCCACTGAGCCGCAGACACACGAGAGCCCCCGCCCTAACGATGGGGTCGATCCGAAGCCTTCAGCGGACGACATCTTCGATTGTCTGATCCTCGGCGCGGGTCCGGCCGGCCTCGCTGCGGCGCTCTATCTGCGGCGGTTTCGCCGAACGGTGCTGGTGGCCGACGGCGGACAGAGCCGCGCGGGCTTAATCCCACGCAGTCACAATTTCCCCGGTTTTGCGGGGGGTGTCCGCGGGCAGGACTTGCTCGCCCAACTGCGCGAACAGCTGGCGCAGTTTGGGCCCGTGGATTGGGTAGGTCAGGTGATGCGGTTAGATAGCGTCGACGACACCCTTTGGCGCGCGACCCTCGCGGACCGGGCGGTGCTCGGCCGCACCGTTCTCTTCGCCACCGGGGTGATTGACCGACGACCGCCGATCTCCGAGCCCGAGCAGGCGATCCGTGAGGGGCTGCTTCGGTTTTGCCCCATCTGCGACGGGTTCGAAGCCATGCTGGACAGGATCGCCGTCATCGGCATGGACGATCACGCCGCACGCGAGGCGTTGTTCCTCCGGGCTTACAGCCCCAGCGTCAGCCTGCTGACGCTGGGCTCCAACCATAAGGTCTCGCGGGTCAGCCACGAGGCGCTGGACCGCGCGGGCGTCCCGTTGATCGTGGTGCAGCCGGATGGCCTTAAGGTCCAGGACAATCGGTTGCACGCCTTGCGGATCGACGGATCGGAGCTCGAGCCCTTCGAAGTGGTCTACGGCGCCCTGGGCGTCGAGCCACAATCCAGTCTCGCCGAGACCATCGGGGTGGTCACTGACGGGTCCGGGTGTATCCTCGTCGATGAGCACCAGCGCACCTTCTTGCCGGGCGTCTATGCGGCTGGCGACGTGGTGCGGGGTCTCGACCAGATCAGCGTCGCCGTCGGCGAAGCGGCGATCGCCGCGACCGCGATCCACAATAGCCTGCCGCCTGTGCGCGCCGTCCATGACTGAAGCAGCGCGGCCGAGAGCCGCTCGCTAAGGAGGCGCAATGTCAATGGTCACGGTCTACCACTTCACCTACCCTGCGGGCGGCGCGCCCACTTCCGCCAATCGCTTAGCGACCCGTGAGGCGATCGAAGCCCTGCCTGGCGCAGAGCGCCTCCTTTGCACCGGGATCGCCGTTCGCGCCACGGCCGTCGAGAACGGATTTCTCAGCGCCGAATATGACTGGACCGAAGGCGCCGCCGAGTCCGCCTCCGATCTAAAGCCGGATCAATAGGTTGTCCTCGCCCCGGACGCAGGCTGAACCCGGGTCCGGATGTTCTCGGGCCCTACCAGCCATGGTGGCGGTCGACGTGGTGGGGGCGGTGATGGCCACCATACGCGTAGCCGGGGGGTCCGACCGGGCCGTGGCCGTAATTCGGCGCAGCGCTTGGCCCGTACCAGACGCGCGTCCCATGTGGGTAGACGTAGACCCGAGGGCCCGGCGTCCAATACGGCGCAGAGTAGCCCGAGTAACCGGCGTAGCCGCGGTAAGCGGGCAGATAGTCGCCTCGCGGGTAGGTGCTATAGCCATGTTCCACCCATCTCCCCGCCGGTCTCGCGGCATCCGGTCGTGCGCAGAGGCTACGGCGGGGAGCGCCAGGGCCGAACAAAACAGGATCATCTTCAAACAACGTGTCATGGCGCGCCTCCTGTCGTCACCACAGGTCGCCCCTTCGAACGAGCGGCCCGCGTGGCGGAAACGCCGGGAAAGACGGGGCGCGACCGAGATGGGTCGCTGGCGGGGATCGGGCCAGCTCAGCCACCAGAGCCGATCGGGGGCTCTAATCTGGATACGCGCGACTTAGGCTGGGGCCCTCATGGCGTCGAGCGCTGCGCGGTCAGGGTTCCGCAGATCAGTTTGGTAGCTGAGCCGCGACGAGGACCGCATTGTCGCAATTGCTAGGATATGGGTGGCGGCGCGGTGTAAGGATGCGGCGCCAGCCGCGGCCGGCCATGATGGCCGTAGCCGTACTCCCCGACGTCGAGTTGCAGGAGACAGTTGGCATAGGCTTCGGTGCCCGGCGAGAAGCCGTAGGTGACGCACGCCTGCCGGTGTCGAGCCGCCATCTCCGCGGCGCTAATGCACCCACTGAGGCCGAGCGACAGCAGTGCAGCCGAGGCGGTGACGGCGAAGCGTCTTGGCGCGCGCCAGGCGCGATCCTGCTCACCGGCCGCAGGACCACGCCCGATCTGGATCAGCAAGGCAAGGGGTTCGGGCATGGGTACGCTCCAGACGCTGCGGCCTGCTCTAAGACGCATACGCCCCAGCCGGGTCTAGTCCCTCAAAACGCCAGAAATCACTACCCCGCCGGAAGGTTTCGCGGGACGCCTGCGAACCGGCGGGTGTTCTCCAGGACAGGCCACCATGGACCATCACACCCACACATCGGGGACCGGCAGCACGGCGGCGCTAGGGGGCCACCCGCTCCACCCCATGCTCGTCGGATTTCCGATCACGCTCTTCATCGGCGCCTTCGTTACGGACGTGGTCTACCTCGCAACGAGCGGAGCGTTCTGGGCGCAAAGCTCCGTTTGGCTGCTCGCCGCAGGCGTCGCGATGGGGCTGCTCGCCGCCGTTCCCGGTGCGATCGACCTGCTCACGATCGAACATGCGCGGCGCTGGCGCCTGGCCTGGATCCATGGCCTGATGAACCTTGGCCTTGTGGCGCTGGCCGCGATGAACCTCATCCTACGCCGGCGCGAACCGGAAGCCGCCGTGGCCCCATTCGGGGTCGTCCTGTCGGCCATCTGCGTCGGATTGCTCGCCATCACTGGCTGGCTCGGCGGTGAGATGGTCTATCGGCATGGCGTCGGCGTCTCCAAGGCGGTGGGCGCCGAGGATGCGGACGCATCACACGATGCCGCCGCGGCGACGGGGAGCGCCGCCCACGGCAGCGAGCACGCCGCGGCGACGCGGTGATCCTGACCATGCTGCGCGACATCCTGCTCTATTCGATGATCGGATTGGCGGTCTATCTCGTCGCGGCGTTCTTTGCGCGCTTGCAGCGCAAGGCCCGCGGACGCGGTTCGCAACAGGGCCGCCGTCTCTTCTAACCAAACATCAGCTCATACGATCGCCGATCTAAGGGCTGGAGTTCGCCTGACGCGTATCCCCAAGGACGGGGTGAAAGGTGCGCAGATGAGCGAATGCCTGGACCGGCTGATGGCAGACCTGGCGGCGACGCCAGCCGATGCGCGATTCGATAGCATGGAAGCCGAAGTCCTCCGCAGAATCGTGGCCCTGCGAGAGGAGGCCCGCGTTCTGGCGGAGCTCCTACCGGTACGGGTCGCCTCGATCATGCTGGCGCTGGCGATGGGCGTGACCACGGGCTCCACGCTCGTCGCGTCGGCCATGGTCACGCCGAGGCATTATGCGGTGTTTTCCAGCGCCGGTCACTTCGCCCCGTCCACCCTTCTTGAGGGCGAGATTGAGCGTTAGGCTCCGACGCCCCTGAGACGTCGATCACAGAGGAGGCTCGCAGCATGACAGTCATGGTGGTGATCGGGAGGATCTTCCTCGGCTTGGCTTTTCTGGCCCTCGTCACAGCGTGGGTCAGCGAGATGCGCGGCGGGCCAGTCTTTGGTCTGTCCCGGCAGCATCTCTTCGGCGACGCCACGGTCATGGCCTTGCTGGGTATCGGAGCCATGATCGACGCCTTCTGGCATGCCCGCAACCGTTAGCCGTCGCGCCGGGCGCGGCGGCGGAAAACCGACTTGGTTCTGCTGGGTGGCCGCGGGTCCGCGCGTATCCCCATAGAGCGAGTCCAGACGACTGAGGCGAAGGGAACGCACGATGGCGGAACGCGAGTTCGTGCTGGTGACCGGCGGCAGCGGCTTCATCGGCAGCGCGGTGATCAAACGCCTGGCGCAGGACTACCAGGTGGTGGCGCTGGACCGCGCCGGTCCGCCGGACCCCCCCGCTGAGGCTGACGCGGTCGATTTCGACCTCGGAACCGACGAGGGGGTCGCCAAGGCCCTGGAGGCGGTCCGCGCCCGTTTCGGCGGCCGGATCGCCTCTGTCGTCCATCTGGCCGCCTACTTCGATGTCTCCGGCAAGCCCAATCCGCTCTACGACAAGATCACGGTTCAGGGCGCGCGACGTCTGATCGAGGGCCTCCGTGGATTCGAGGTCGGCCAGTTCATCCTGGCGAGCACCATGCTGGTGCATCAGCCGACCGACCGGCCGGACAAGACCATCAACGAGGACTCGCCCATCGCGGCGGGCTGGGCCTATCCGGAGTCGAAGGTCAGGAGTGAAGCCCTGCTGCGCGAGGAGCATGGCGACATTCCCCTCGTGCTGCTGCGCATCGCCGGCGTCTACGACGACCTGGCCCACTCCCCCTTCGTCGCTGAGCACGTGGCGCGCATCTACGAGCATCGGCTGACCGCGCACGTCTACCCGGGCATGCTCTGCGCCGGGCAGTCCTTTATGCATCTCGAGGATCTGGTCGACGCGATCGCCAAGCTCGTCGCGCGCCGCGCCCAACTGCCGCCCGAGCTCCCTCTGTTGCTCGGGGAGCCGGAGGCGATCGGCTATGGCGAGGTGCAGGACATCATCGGCCGGACGCTGCACGGCGAAGACTGGGACACGGTGCGCATCCCCAAGCCCGTCGCCAAACTGGGCGCCTGGTTGCAGACCGAGGCGCTCGGCGACCAGAAGTTCGTCAAGCCCTGGATGGTCGACCAGTCGAACGACCACTATGTGCTCGATATAACCCGCGCCCAAACCCTGCTCGATTGGACGCCGCGGCACAGTCTCAGGGCCACCCTACCGAAGATCGTGGACGCGCTGAAGCGCGATCCCCAGGGATGGTACGAGACCAATGGCCTGGATTCTGCGGTCGTGGCCTGGAATCGGCCGCATGACGCGTCGCACGCGCCCGGCCAGGACGCCGCCGTGCCCGCCGAACCGCCCAGAACGGGCGACCAGATGGCGCATCATCCGGACCCGTCGGCAGCGGCAGGCGCCGCGCCAGGTGGACAGCACGCCACACACGGCGGGGGCGGACACGACCACATGGCGATGATGGAGGCCGACGCCCGCCGCGTCCGCTGGGCGCACTTCGCCAATATCGGCCTGGGCCTCTGGCTCGCCGCCAGCCCGTTCATCTACGACGGGCTGGGCGCGGCCGCGGCGAGCCCGCTGGTTCGGGCGGTGACCGAAGACCGCGGGCTGGCCAGCCTCGATGCGCGGGCCACCGCGCTCCTCCTGAGCGATCTCCTCAGCGGCCTGGCGATCGCCGGGTTCGGGACGCTTTCGCTCTCCAGGCGAACGGCCTGGTTCGCCCAATGGGCCAATACCTTCGTGGGCCTCTGGCTGCTCTTCGCACCGATGCTGTTCTGGACGCCCAGCGCCGCGCAATACCTCAACGACACTCTCGTGGGCGTGCTCGTGATCGCGTTCTCGGTGCTCATCCCGATGATGCCGGGGATGAGCATGGCCGGGATGATGGACCCGAAGAACATTCCCCCAGGCTGGACCTACTGTCCCTCGACCTGGGCGCAGCGCGTGCCGATCGCCTTGCTGGGCCTGATCGGCCTGCTGATCTCCCGCGTGCTCACCGCCTATCAGCTCGGGCACATCGACGCGGTGTTCGAGCCGTTCTTCGGCGGCGATCCTGCCAACCTGAAGAACGGCACAGAGGAGATCATCTCCTCCTCCGTCTCGAAGGCGTGGCCGGTCCCCGATGCGGGCCTGGGCGCGATCAGCTACACGCTCGAGATCCTGATGGCGGTCATGGGCGGGCGCGACCGCTGGCGCACGATGCCGTGGATGGTGACCTTCTTCGGCATCCTGGTCATCCCGCTGGGTGTGGTCAGCATCTATTTCATCATCATCCAGCCGATCGTCATCGGCACCTGGTGTACGCTCTGCCTGCTGGCGGCCCTGGCGATGCTGGTCATGATCCCGTTCGCGCTGGATGAGGTGATCGCAATGGGACAGTACCTCTGGTGGGTGCATTGCACCGGAAAGCCGGTGATCCGCACCTTCTTCCAGGGTGGCCCCGTGGACGCGGGCAAGGTGGACGACGCCGACGCGCTGGCCAGCCCCAGCGCCTTCTGGAAGGATTCGGTGCGGGGGATGACCCTGCCCTGGACGTTAGTGGTCAGCGTCGCTGTCGGCGGCCTCCTGATGCTGACGCGGGTCGTGTTCGGAGCCTCCGGCGAGATGGCCAACAGCGACCATGTCATCGGCGCGCTCGTGATCACCGTCGCGATCATCGCCACCTCGGAGGTCGCGCGCGCGCTCCGGCTGGTGAACGCAGCGCTGGGCCTTTGGCTCGTCGCCGCGCCCTTCCTATTGAGCGGCGACACGCCGGTGGGCCGCATCGCCAGCATCGCGCTGGGGCTCGCGCTCGTTGCGCTCAGCCTGCCGCGCGGCCGCCGCAGTGGCGAACATTATGCGAGCTGGGACAGGCTGGTGCTATGAGCTCCGGCGAGCCGCGGGTCACCCGGCCCGGAGGGCTCCCGAGAAGCGGACCTCGACAGTTGGATCGGCGCGCGTGGCTGGGCCTCGGCGCTGCCGGCCTGCTGGGATGGGGTGTGTCGGCGTGGCTGCGGGGGCGCGGGGCGCCGCCGCAACGGCTCGGCGACACGCCCTTCTTTCGCCAAGTGGTCGACGACCCCGGCTCACCTCGGATCGGACCGCCGATGGCGAGCGTAACCGTCGTGATCTTCACCGACTATCAGTGTCCGATCTGTCGTCGCACGGACGCCGCCCTCGGCCAGCTGGTGGCGCAAGATCCGCAGGTCGCCGTCATCTACAAGGATTGGCCGATCCTCGGAGAGGCCTCCCGGGCCGCCGCACAGGTCGCCTTGGCCGCCGCGCGGCAGGGACGCTATGCCGAGGTCCATGGCGCCCTGATGGCGAGCCGGGGCGCGTTGTCGGCGGATCGGATCCGTGACGCCGGCGCGTCGGCCGGCGTCGACTGGTCGCGCCTTCAGGCGGATCGGGCCCGTGACGCCGCGCAGATCGAGGCGCAGCTCGACCGCCACGCGCTTCAGGCCTTTGCGCTGGGCCTCGAGGGGACGCCGGCCTACCTCGTGGGCCCGCGGCTCGTCCGCGGCGGGCTGGATGATGGCGCCTTGCGGCGGTTGGTGAAGGGCGCTCGTGCCGACCGGCCACGGCGACGTGGATAAGCGTGCGGCGGGCTTCGATGCCGGGGCCAGGCCGAGCTTCGTTGTCTTCCCTCCGACACCACTTGTGGCCCAGACGCTGTCGCGGGCGATCCGGTCATTCAAGGAGGCGGAGAAACTTGCGCGTCTCGGCGTACTCAGCTCGGCTGACCCTCTTGTCATGTGAAACGGCGACTGCCCGAACGGCCCGCCACGGCGTTCAGCGCGCTTTATGCTACCTGGGACCAAGGTGCTCGGCCAAGCCCTCGTGGGCGCGACGACTAAGTCCCGCGGGTGGACAATGAGGCTGCACGTTGTGCAGATGCGCGCTCAGAACCGCTTGCTGATCCCTGCCGCGACGACGGGATGCGGCGGCGTCGAGCCGGTCGCGCCCGTGCCAACGCTGGCGTCCAGCTGGATGTCGTGCCCGATGATGTAGGCGACGCCGGCGTCGTAGATCACCGACGTGCGTCCACCTTTGGTCTCCGGCGACTGCACGCCGGTATCGACGAAGAAGTTCAGGATCGGGCTCGGGTTGTAGTTGAGGGTCGTGGCGAAGAGCCCGGCCTCATAGGTGCGGCCGGCGCTCTCGTAGACCGCCACGCCGATGTTCGGGTTCAGGGACCACTTCGGCGCGATGTCCCAGTCCGCAGCCAGGCGCAGGTCGGCGGTGGTGTGGCTGGTCTTGAACGGGCCGGAACCGGACGGCGCGAAGATCCGCAGGATCACGCCTAGCGAGGGCTGCGACGGGCCAGCAGTGTCCTGGAAGTGATACTTCACGCCGAGGGAGATGGGGTCGACGCCTTCACTCTTCATCACGCCGGAGGTGGGATCGCTCACCCGGTCCCAGATGTAGGCGCCTGTGGTCTCGACCCGCAGTTCCCAGTCCTTACTCAGCCCCAGGCGAACCAAGGTCGGCAGGAGAAGGGTGCGGTCCGACACCCCGCCGGTGCGCCGAAACTCTTTCTGCACGCCGGTCTCGATCTGAACGTGACCAGGTCCCACGACATTGCTGCCATCGGCGATGCCCGGCCGATCGGGATTGATGTAGTCTTCGGCCGCGGCGGCCTGGGCAGTGATCGGAGCCGACAAGGCCAAGCCGAGTCCCAGCGCCGCAGCACAACCTGAATATGTCCACGTCATGGTCGCCCCTCATCCCGGGCCCACGCGACTCAGCGCGATCGCGAATTCACCGGCTCGGCTAAAGTCCTACGATCATTCTCAAGGGCCACAAGCCGGTTAGGGCCATGCTAACGGGCGCCAGGAGCCGACGACCGGGAGCACCATCCATGCGCAGCCGAAGAAGTTCTCGTCGTCGCATGCTGCACGGCGTAGGCGCGCTGGCCCTGCTGTGGGGCGGGGCAGCCTTAGGAGGCAGAGCGATGAGCGTACCGGCCGCCCCGAAATCCGACGATCCTTGGACGCCGCTGCTCGCCGATCCGGACGCGGTGATCGTGACGGGAACGGTGCTCGGCGAGCGCGTGCGCGTCCTGGTCGACACCGGCTCGGCCGCGACGATGGTCGACGCGGCCCTTGCTCAGCGCCTTGGTCTGAAGCCTGTGGAGAGTCGTAGTGTCCGCGGTGATGTTGGCTCGGTCACACTCGGCGCGGGCGGCGCTCTCACGTTCGATATCGGCGGCGTGAAGCTGGCCACCGACCGCTACTTCGTGATGGACTTCAGGCCGATCTTCGGCGCGGACAGCGGCGCCCCCCATCTCATCCTCGGCGTCGATGCGCTGAAGGAAAATGTGCTGGATATTGATTTCCCCGCCCGGCGCCTGGCGATCTGGCCGCGGTCGGGCTTCCAGCCTGGCAAGGACTCCGAACGGTTCGCGGTCGCGCGGAGCGCGCGCGGGCAGCTCTTCATTCCGATCGTGCTCGAAGGGAAGGCGCCGGTCGACGCCGCCCTCGATCTGGGCAGCTCCAACCCGCTGACCGTCTCGCCAGCCCTGGCGGAGGCGCTGGGCCTGTTGAACGGTCGCAGGGTCTCGTCTGCCGCCACGGGTGGCGTCGACGGCATCTCGATCAGCCGCACCATCTCCGTGTCGACGCTGCGCCTCGGGCAGGACCAGCTGAACGACGTCCCCTGCGAGGTTCTGGCGAAGACCGACGCCACCTTGGCGCCGGCCAAACTGGGCCTGCCGGTCCTCGAGCGCTACGGGTTCGCGTTGGATGTGGCGGGCGGAGCGCTCTGGCTGCGGCCGGCGCCACGCCTGTTGGCCGCGCCCTTTCAACGCGACCTTTCAGGCCTGGGGCTTGCCCTCGAAGCCGATCGCCTTCGGGTGGTCCACGTCGCTCTGGGCGGCCCGGCCGCCCTGGCCGGTTGGCGCGAGGGCGAGAGCATCGTCGCCGTGAACGGCGTGCCGATCGGACCGGACTACGGGACGGGAGGGTTGGCGCGGTGGCGCTACGGGCCGGCAGGCGGGAAGGCTGTGCTGTCGCTGTCGGACGGATCTGCGCGCACGCTGGTGCTGCAACGCTATTATTGAGACGCGCGATCGAGGACCGCTGACCCACGGGCGAGGTCGCCTCCACACTTCAAACTGGATCAGCGCAGCAGATTCGCACCGATGTCGACGATGGCCCAGCCGTAGGCGCCTATGGTGGGCAGCGTTGTGGTGGCGATTCCAAAGGCGCGGCCGCCGGCGCCGTGGGGATAGCCGCGAAGGAACGTAATCCGCCCGACGCTGACGAGGACGACGGCTCCAACGATGTAGGCCAGCGCGGCTTCACCCCTGGTCGTGGCGAGCGCCAACATGCCCAGGGCGGCCACGAAGGCCTGCTCAAGGGTGTTCTGCAGGAACGCGGCGGGAACCGCCAGGCGTGCGCTTGGCCGGCTGAAGGCGGAGCCGGCGTTGTCAGCGGCCGACGCGAACCGCACGTTCGCCACCCTGCGCACGGCCAGCAGGACCCAGAGGCCGAGCACCAGGTTGGCCCGCAAGCCAAAGGCCATGCGTTCGGCCGGGGACGCCGGGAATTCGAAGAGTCGCGGGAGGCCGAGGCTCGCCAGCGCAAGCGTCGGGACGCAGAAGATGAACGCGAGGGCGGCTTGCCGGCGGACCGCTCGCTGCTCCTTCGCCAGGTCGACCGGCGGGGGTGGGAGGTCTCGCGTCATCCGACCATCTTGTTCAGACGCGCCCATAGCCGGTAGGTGTCGCCGAAGATCTCGGGATGCCGCACCTCGTGGCGATGAAGTCGTTGGAGATCGCGCATGGCGCCGGATTGCCGGTTATCGGCACGGTATCGGGTGCGATCCGCCGCATGGCCGAACTGCACGCCGAGGAACTCCAAGCCGGCAGCGTCCAACAGGTCGCCAATCTGAGGCAGCGTGAATCGATGCTCCTCAACGTGGAAGAGGAGGTCGCGGCAGTCTGATAGCGTCCAGAAATCCGACGCCGGGCTCACCACGTCTTGCAACTGCGCGGGCGCGCCGGCGAGCATCAGTTCGCGCCGAAGGGCGCGGATCCCCTCCGTCGTGTCCGCGTACTGTTTTTGGGCGATGTGGCGTCGCGCCTCGACAACAGCGCGCCGACCGATCTCGCTGTAGAGCCCGAGGAAGAGGAAGCCCTGCGGCTTCAGCAGCCCAGAGAGCACCTTAAGACCTCTCGCTGGCTCGGCCATATGGTGGATGACGCCAAAGCTGTCGATCAGATCGAACCGCTCGTCCAGCGCAGTGAGATCCAGAATGTCCGCCTGCAGGTGCTGGACGTCGAGGCCGTATTCTCGGCTCTTGCGCATGGCGTAGCCGAGGCTGGCGCCGCTCAGGTCAATCGCCACGATCGATGCGTCACGATAGGCGCCCGCCACCCGCAGTGTTTCCAGCCCCGTGCCGCAGCCCGCGATGAGCACGCGGGGCGCGTGAGCCTCGGGAATCTCTCGCGCGGAGAGCTCAGGCAACGCACTTTGAACGGCCTCTCGGAACGGCAGCGGCGCGCCCAGGCTGCAGCGCGTCCAGCGCGGATAGGGGTTTTGCTCGTACTGCTGCTGCACGGCGAGGGAGGTGGCGTCGACCGCGGGCTTCAGCAGCGGCAAGCTAGACCGAAGACGGCCCTCCTCCGCAGGCTCGATCAGCTGTTCGCGCAAGAGGTCGGCCAAGGCGGGCTGATTGAGACTACGGAGCCGCGCCGCGAGCGGGGTGGAAGTGAGCGGGCGGTACGCCGCCACGACGGCGATCCTGGCGGCCACGCCCGCCCCGCCCTCAAACTCGTCGTGATCCAGCTGGGCGATCAGGGTATCCACGGAGCCCTGCTCTTCAGCGTTGGCGAAGAATACGTATTCGTTGAGGAACGCCTGCCGCGCGATCGCGACGACAAGGTCAAGCTCCTCCTCCAGGCTCGCCGGTTCGTCGTGGGCGGCCGTCAACAGGTCGACCCGAAGTTGCACGAGCAGAAGCTCGATCGCTGCGTCCGGGATCGGCGCCGCGGCGAGGAGCGTCCGGAACAGAGGATCCTGGACCAGCTGCGAGGCGGCGTTCGCCCGTTGATCGAGCGTCCGCCCCAGCGCTCGCGGCGCGGCGCCGATCGCGTCCAGGAGGGCGTTAATGCCCTCGTCCTGGCGTAAGACGGCTATGGCTGCGGTCGCCAGATTCCGAGGGTTTATGTCCTCCCGGTCGAAGAGGCGATGCAGGATTCCGCGGAATGCGGCGGTGGTGGGCGCGACCCGGGTATCGCGTAGCGCGCTGGCTAGTCGCCGCCAGCTCTCGTCGTCCTCTTGTGCGGTCTCCACGGCCTGCGCGAGGGCGTTAAGGGCCGGGAGCCCCTGCCCGAGCTGCAGCAAGGCGACACCGAGGTTGGTGAGAAGGGTCGGCCTTATGGGATGGCCGACGGGCGCATTTGCGCAGCCGACCTGGAAGTGTGTTGCTGCGGAGCCGAGATCTCCCCGCTGCAGCAGCAAGAGCCCGTACCCGTTGAGGGCGCTGAGCTGGGCCGGAGCTTGGCGCAATGCAGCTTGGTAGCTGCGCTCCGCGTCAGCCCCCTGCCCCATGATCCGGAAGATATCGCCCGCAGCGGCGTGAGCTTCTGCAAAGTCCGGTTTCAACGCCGCCGCGCGCTGGAAGAACTTCGCCGCTCTCGGATAGGCTTGAAGGCGCCTGTGCGCCTCTCCCAGATTGAACTGGATGAACGGATTGCGAGGCTGGCCGGCGGCGGCGCGTTCAAACCATGTCACGGCGCCCTCGGCCCGGCCTGTGTTCATGGCCACGGTTCCGAGGACATTCAGAGCCGACGAATCGGCTGGCCTGACGGCGAGCACGCGTTCGGCGTGAAGCTGCGCCTGGTCCCACTGGCCGCCGTTCACAAGCGCGACCGCGCGCTGCAGGTCCGCCATAACCTGGGGCGGTGGCGCGGCGGCTGGCGGGCGGCGCAGCAGAGGTGGCGGCGGCCGTCTCATAAGCTGCTACGCCGGGCTCAGCGCGTGCGCCTCGCGCAGGTCGGCGCGGGCGTCGCGGACGATCGACCAGGCTGACTGCAGGAAGAGCCCGCCAATGATCACCGCCACCACGAGGTCCGGCCAGGCCGTCTTGGTCCAGAAGACCAGGCCCGCGGCCACGACGACCGCCAAGTTGCCGAGGGCGTCATTGCGCGAGAAGAGCCAGACGGCTCGGACGTTGGCGTCGCCTTTCCGGTGTGGAATCAGGATCAGAGCAGCAGTGACGTTGGCCACCAGCGCCACGACGCCGAAGGCCCCCATGAGCTCGGCTTCAGGTTGGTTCAGGACCAGGACGCGGTAGCCGGTGTTCAAGAGTACGCCAAGACCGAGCGCGGCCAGGAAGTAGCCCTGGATCAGGGCGGACTTGGCCCGCCACGCAAGGGACCATCCAATCGCCAGCAGCCCCAGCAAGCTGATCAACCCGTCGCCCACGAAGTCCAAGGCGTCGGCCTTCAGGGCTTGAGACCGCGCGACGAAGCCAGCGACGATTTCCACCAGGCCGTAGCCGACATTGATCAGGACCACGGCCCAGAGCGCGCGCCGGTACGACGGCGTGACGTGGCTGGGGTCCTTCGTGATCGCGCGCTCGTCGTCGTTCGCAACAGCCTCTTCCCGATCCAGCTGGTAGCCCAGCTCATTTACGGTGGCCTCGATCACGGGCGTTCGCCGTTCGGCCTTGTCGACCTTCAGCGTCATCATCGACGAGGCGATCGAGACCCGCGCCGCCTCCACGCCAGGAAGTTTCGTCACCGCGAACTGGATCTTCTCGGCGCAGCTCGAGCAATCCATTCCGGTGACGCGGTAGCGCAGCGTCTCGGCGACGGCCGGCGTGTTCGGCATGCGAAATCCTCCTCTAAGCGATGAGCCTACTTGCTCTAGCGGCTAGAGGATCAAGCCATTGCGAACCCGTGAGATGCGAAAGTTGCGCCCTTGATCCTCTAGTGGCTTGAGCATGTATTCTGCTACTGAGATCCATTCTCAGTCGCAGTCAGGACGTTTCGATGCCGGCGCTCGCCCGCCTTTTCCTTGCGGCCGCCCTCTTGGTGGTCGCCCAGCTCCCCGTGACCGCAATGTCCCAGGAGGCCGCCTCCCCGGCCGCGGTCGCCTGGCGGCTTCTCGACTACATTGCCGTGGACTACCCTGGGGCGGTCTCAGGCGGGCGCATCGTCAGTGATGCGGAGTACGCCGAGATGCGCGAATTCTCCGCATCCGTGCGCAGCCGCATCGACGCCCTGCCCGCCGGCCCAGCCAAGTCCCAGCTCCTCGCCGAATCCACCGCGCTTGTCGCCGCCGTGGACCGGCGCGCCGAGCCCAAGACCGTGGCGCTGCAGGCCCGGAGCCTCGGGAGCGACCTCCTCAAAGCCTACCCCGTGCCCCTCGCGCCCCGCCAGGCGCCGGACCTTGCGCGTGGCGCCGCGCTCTACACCGAGCAATGTGCGGCTTGCCACGGCGCCAGCGGCCGTGGCGATGGCCCCAACGCCAAGGATTTGAACCCGCGGCCCGTCGCGTTCACGGATGTGGCCAGGGCCAAGGAACGTAGCCTGTTCGGGCTCTACCAGGTGATTGGTCAAGGGCTCGACGGTACGGCCATGCCAAGCTTTGCCCATCTGTCGTCTGACGACCGCTGGGCCCTGGCGTTCCATGTCGGAAGCTTCGCCTATCCGCAGGGCGACGCGCGCGCCGGCGGAGAGCTATGGCGCAATCGCCCGGAACTGCGCGCCGACGTTGCGGACCTGCAAGCGCTGGTGCAGACCACACCCGCCGCGTTCGCCTCGCGTGTCGGCGAGCCGCAGGCCAGTCAGCTCGTCGCTTATCTAAGACGGAACCCGGACGTCATCGCAACGAAGTCGGCGGGCGGGCTGGATGTGGCGCGTCGCAAGCTCGCCGAGAGCCTGACGGCCTACCAGGCCGGCGACCGAAAGCGCGCGGAAGAGCTCGCCCTCTCTGCCTATCTCGATGGGTTCGAGCCGGTCGAGCCGATGCTTCGCGCCCGCGACGGTGGCCTCATGGCGAAGGTCGAGGCCGGCATGGGTCAGCTGCGCGCGAGCATCAGCCGAGGCGCTCCAGCGACCGAAGTTGCGACGCAGGTCCGTACCTTGGAGACTTTGTTCGACCAGGCGGCGAAGGCGCTTGCCCCCGATCAAACCAGCGCAGCTTCGACCTTCCTGGGCGCGTTCACGATCCTCCTGCGGGAAGGCGTCGAAGCGTTGCTCATCGTCATCGCGATGATCGCGTTCTTGCGGAAGGCCGAACGCCACGACGTGCTGCCGTATGTTCATGCGGGGTGGGCGTCGGCCCTGGCGGGTGGGGGCCTGACCTGGGCGGCGGCGACTTACCTGATCTCCATCAGCGGGGCCAGCCGCGAGCTTACTGAAGGCGTGGGCTCACTGGTCTCGGCCGTGGTGCTGATCTCGGTTGGGGTTTGGATGCATGGCAAGGCGCAGGCTGGCGCCTGGCAGGCCTACATCCGAGACAAGCTTTCGGCCGCGCTTTCGAAGCGCTCGGCGTGGTTCTTGTTCCTGTTAGCGTTCATCGTCGTCTACCGGGAGGTCTTTGAGACGATCCTCTTCTACGCTGCACTCTGGAGCCAAGGCGGACAGGTCGCGATGGTTTCCGGCGCCGCGCTGGCGGTGGCTTGCCTCGGCGTGATCGCCTGGGCGCTCTTGAGCTACAGCAAGCGCCTGCCGATCGCGCAGTTCTTCTCCTACAGCTCCCTGCTGATCGCCACCCTCGCCGTGGTGCTCGCCGGCAAGGGCGTTGCTGGGCTGCAGGAGGCGGGTTGGCTCGATGTGAGACCGCTCCCGGCGCTGCCCAGGATCGAGGTGCTCGGCATCTTCCCGACGTGGGAGGGGCTGGTCGCTCAGCTGGTGACGCTGACCGTTGTGGTGATTGGGTTCTGGACCGCGGGACGCCGCGCCGAAGGACAGGCGAACGCTTAGGGCAGGTTGGCGTCCAACTCCTCGAGCCAAAATCGAGCTTGAGTCAGCCATACCGCCAGGATCACGATTGCTCTGGTGGCCAGCAGAGATTGGCCAACGGGCGTCGCCGGGCTTTGCGTCGCCACACCGCGATCAAGGTCTATTCGCCCCTCCTGGCCTGCCCCGGCGCGGCTTCCAGGCCGCGATGAGATCGTAAGAGGCCATCGCGGAGGATGGTCGCGAGCTGTCGTCCATTGAAGGGGATGAGGACCGCCGCCAAGCCCAAGTAGATCCAGGTCAGGGTGGTGAGGCTGTTGATCGTCGCCGCCTCGTCCTCGCGGAAATGGAAAGCCAGTCCGACCTGCACGGCGAAGAGTGCGAACAATAGGCCGGCCGCCAGAAGCGAGAGTCGAAGGCGCATCAGCAGCATGATGGCGAACAGCGACTGCGCGGCCGTCAGCAGGAATTCCTCCTTCTGCCGCGCGTCCAATGGCAGGCCGACCAAGCCCCCCGCGCCGAGGCTCATGGCGAGGGGCAGCATGCCGACCAAGAGGGTCCACTGGTTGATCTTGTCGCTGATCATGGCGGTCAGCCCGCTCACTGCCCGACCGGCCAGGACGAAGAGGATCGCGATTGTCACCGCGGGCGCCTCGCTGGCGAGCGGCGCAAGCCACTGGATGAGGAGGAACTCGTCGATGCCGAGGATCCGGCCCGAGCTTACCATGGCTTCGGCGAACGGCTCGGCCGAGGCCGCGATCACGACAAAGGCGATCAGAGTGAGCCCGCCCATCCAGGCCCACTGCGCGGCAGGTCGAAGCGCGTTCAGCGCCGCCGCAGGACCCGGCTCCTCGTCTTCGTCGTCGTCCCCGCCGGCTTTTGGCAATTGGCTGACGCGGTAGAGATAGCCCGCGAAGATCACGAACAGCACGGCGAAGTCGAGGGGTGCAATGGCGCCTTTCAGGAGGATGATGAAGGCATAGAGGCTGCCCAGCAAAAGGAAGGCGATCTCGACGGCGTTGACCGGCGAGAGTTCGACCGCCCGATTGCGCGTCCGCAGCCAGTGAAGCCCCACCATCAGGGGCCAGGCCAGCCCCACCAGGAGGCGATTGGCGCCGGTCATATTGGCGGCGGCGTAGTGGACGTAGTTCGACTGCGGCGCCTGGCCGGCGCGAAAAGCGTAATAGAGATCCACCGCGTATTCCGGCAGCACGGTGACAAGGGCGACCAAGGCGACGATGAGGCCTTGGGAAATGTGCTTTTCAGCGGCTTCCGCGCCCCAGGACAGCATGAAGCCCGCGGCCAGAACCGCAACACCGAACAGAAGCGCGTCCGTCACCGGGTCGGGTCGCCAGCCGGTCAGCCGGAGGCCCATCGCCGGCGCGACCGCAAGCAGGGTCATCAATACGAGCAGCACGAACCGGCGCATTCCGCCCTCCAGTTGCCGCGCGGCGCGCGCGGCGGCGTGGTCAGCTTGTCTGGTTCCCGTAGCGGACCACCTCGACCTTCTCGAAAGTGATCAGACCGATGTCGTGGAACTCGCCGAGGGTGTCGACGAAGGCGCGAAGCGGCGCGTCGTCGTCGACGATTTCGATCACCACGGGCATGTTGTCATCGAGCCGAAACGGCCGGTGCGTGTGCAGCCGGGTGGAGTGGCCGTAGCCCAAGCTGCCGCGCAAGACCGTGGCTCCGGCGAGCTGCGCCTCGCGGGCTCGCTTAACGATGACCGCCGCGAGCGCCTCGGCGCCGTGGAGCGCGTCCTCGTCTGTGTAGATCCTCAGCAGGACCGCCGAACCAGGCGCAACCATTAGACCGCTCCTGGCCAGGTGGATTGGAGATCAAGGTTCATATTCAGCTCCATGGTCTGGTTCGGCTCACTCACCGACGGGCGCGTCCGCAGCCTTGGGGGGAAAGGCCGAGGTTTCCCGGTTGCGGCGTTCGCCGACCGTCAGGAGCAGCTTGCTGATGGCCGGCAGCACGAGGAGGGTGACCGCGGTGGCGGTGATCAAGCCGCCGATGACGACCATGGCGAGCGGCTTTTGCACCTCCGCCCCCGTACCGTGCGCGAGGGCCATCGGGATGAAGCCGATCGCCGGCACCAAACCGGTCATCAACACGGGCCGCACCCGTTCCATCCCACCCTCATAGATGGCCTCGACGACACTCCTGCCCTCATCCAGTCGCTGGCGGATGCTCGTCATCACCACGAGGCCGTTCAGGACCGCGACGCCGGCAAGGACGATGAAGCCGACGGCCGCGGAGATCGAGAAGGTGATCCCCGTGAGGGCCAGGGCGAAGACTCCGCCCGACAGCCCCAGCGGAATGGCCGCAAAGACCGCCAGGGCGGGCCAGAAGCCGCCGAGCGCCAAGAACAGGATCAGGAAGATCGCCATGAAGCAAAGCGGCACGACGACAGAGAGCCGCGCCGTCGCGGCCTTGAGGTTTTCATATTGCCCGCCCCAGACCATCCAGGAGCCGGGCGGGAGCGGGATGGCCGCCACCTTGTCGCGCGCCTCGGTCACGAATGAGCCGACGTCGCGGCCGCGGACGTTGGCCTGGATGACAACGCGCCGCTTGCCGTCTTCGCGGCTGATCTGATTCAGGCCGTCCGTGAACCGGAACTCCACGAGTTGACGCAGCGGGACCGACTGGCGCGCCTGCCCTTCACCGCCCGGGAGCATGACGGGCATCGCCCCGAGCGCCTCGACGTCGTTGCGTTCGGCCGTGGGCACCCGCACGACGATGTCGAAGCGCCGGTCGCCTTCAAACACATTGCCGGCCTCGCGGCCGCCAAGCGCGCTGGCCAGGGTATCGGCCACCTCCTCCACCGTCAGGCCGTAGCCCGCGATGGCGGCACGGTCGAACCGGACGTCGAGCGTTGGCGCGCCCGAGGTCTGTTCCACCCGAACGCCTGAGGCGCCGGGAACGGATCCGACCGCGGCGCCGATCTTGGCCGCTGCGGCGCTCATCTTCTCCAGATCATCCCCGTAGAGCTTGATGGCGACATCGCCACGCACCCCGGCCACCAACTCGTTGAAGCGCATCTGGATCGGCTGGGTGACCTCGAAGTTATTGCCGAGCAGGAGTTCCCCCTTGCCGAGGATGCGCTCGACGACCTGTGCCTTCGTATGCACGCCCTTCGGCCAGTCCTTCTGCGGTTTCAGGATCACGAAGCCGTCGGACTGGTTGGGCGGCATGGGGTCGGCGGCCATTTCCGCGGTGCCGGTCTTGGAGAACATCATCTCCACCTCCGGCAAGCCCGTGACGGCGCGCTCGACATGCAGCTGCATATCGCGCGACTGCTCCATCGCCGTGGAGGGAATCCGCAGCGAGCCCAGGAGGACGTTCTTTTCGTCGAGGGTGGGAATGAATTCCTGGCCGATGGTCGTGAAGATCCCCGCTGCCACGACGAAGACCGCCAGGCCACCGCCGATGAAGGGCCACGGCCGCGCGAGCGCGCGGCGCAGGACAGGCTCGTAGCGAACCTTGACCACCTGGACCGCCCTGACCTCTTTCTCCGCCACCTTGCCGCGCATGAGGATGGCGACCATGGCCGGGACAAAGGTCAGCGAAAGGATGAAGGCCGCCGCCAGCGCCAGCATGATGGTGACCGCCATCGGATAGAAGGTCTTCCCTTCCACGCCGGTGAACGTCAGCAGAGGTGTGAACACCAGGAAGATGATCGCCTGTCCGTAGATCGTCGGCCGGATCATCTCCTGTGTTGCGTGGAGCACCGTCTCCAGGCGTTCCGGCAGGTTGAGCAGACGACCCTGGTGGTGCTGCTTTTGGGCAAGCCGCAGCAGGCAGTTCTCGATGATGATTACCGTGCCGTCGACGATGAGGCCGAAGTCGAGGGCCCCGAGGCTCATCAGATTGCCGGGGACCTTCAGCCCGTTCATCCCGATGGCCATCATCAGGAAGGAGAACGGAATCACCAGCACCGCGATCAGGGCCGCGCGGACGTTGCCAAGCAGCAGAAAGAGTGTCGCGGCGACGAGCAGAGCGCCCTCGGTCAGATTGCGCTCGACCGTGCCGATCGTGGCGTTCACCAGGGCGGAGCGGTCGAGAAGCGTGTGTACGACCACGCTGGGCGGTAGCGAGGCCTTCACCTGCTCCAGCTTCTCGCCCGTCGCCTTGGCCACCGTGCGGCTGTTCTCGCCGATCAGCATGAGCGAGGTGCCGACCACGATCTCCTGACCATTCTTGCTGGCCGCCCCTGTCCGCAGCTCCCCGCCGATGCGGACGGCCGCCACGTCCTTGACATGGACCGGCACGCCACCCCGGGTGGCGATCACCGCCGCGGCGATCTCGTCGAGCCGCCACACCCGCGCGTCCGCGCGGACTAGGTAGGCCTCGCCCGCACGCTGGATGAAATTGGCGCCGACGGAGAGATTGGCCGCTTCGAGCGCCTTGCCGAGGTCGGCATAGGAGACGCCATAGGCCGCCAGCTTCGCGGGGTCGGGTTCGACCAGGTACTGCTTCTCGTAGCCGCCGATCGAGTCCACACCCGCCACGCCTTTGACGGTGCGCAGCTGGGGCCGGATGATCCAATCCTGAACCGTCCGCAGGTAGGCCGCTTGGGAGATGGGGTCAGCCAAGCGCTCGCCTTCCGGCGTCAGATAGGTGCCGTCGGTCTGCCATCCCGGCGCCCCGTCGCGAATCCGAGCCCCAGACCCGGGGCGGACGAACTCGACCGAGTACATGAAGATTTCGCCCAGACCGGTGGAGACTGGCCCCACCTGGGGCTGCACGCCTGCCGGGAGCGAGGCGCTGGCCTGGGCCAGCCGCTCTGCGACCTGCTGACGGGCGAAATAGAGGTCGGTGCGGTCGGTGAAGACCGCCGTCACCTGCGAGAACCCGTTGCGCGAGAGGGAGCGGGTGGTCTCGAGACCTGGGATGCCGGCGAGCGCGGTCTCAATCGGAAAGGTGACCCGCTTTTCGATCTCAACGGGCGAGAGCGACGGCTCGACCGTGTTGATCTGGACCTGCTTGTTGGTGACGTCCGGCACCGCGTCGACCGGCAGCTGCGTGAGCTGCCACAGGCCCAGAGCGGCGATGATCAAGGTGAGGGTGACGACGTACCAGCGTCCCCTCACCGCGAGGGAAATGAGGCGGGCGATCATGCTGCTGTTCCCACCTATTCTTCTTCCGCCTCGCCCTTGGCGAGTTCGGCTTTCAAGAGGAAGGCGTTCTTGACCACGATGTTTTCGCCCGCTCGCAAGCCCGAAGCGACCTCAACTCGGCCTGCCGCGCGGATGCCGACGAGGACCGGCCGAGCCACGAAACCCGTCTTGGTCCGCACGAACACCACGTCTTGCCCCTCCCAGGTCTGGACGGCTTCCTCAGGCACGACGATGCCCGGACTGATCGACTGCCGCGCGGTGATGCGCGCGCGCACCGCCTGTCCAGGCTGAAGCTGTCCCTGGCCGCCCGTCAGCGTGAGCACGACGGTGGCCGCGCGCGTCGTCTCGTCCACACCCGGCGTCACGGACCGCACGACCGCGTTGGCGGTGACCCCGTCGTTCAGCTCGAGGACGGCGGGATCGCCCGGCCGGATCCGGCGCGCGTCGGCGGCGGTCACGGCCGCCTCGACCTGCAAGCGGCTGGCGTCAGCGACGCGGAAGAGTTCGGTCTCCGACTGCACGAAGGCGCCAAGGCTCGCCGGCGCCGAGGTGATCCGACCGTTGATCGGGCTGGTCACCATGACATAGCGACCATCGCGGGAGACGTCGGCGGCGCTCACGGCGGCAGCGGCGCTGCGCGCCTCCGCTCGTGCCGAGGCATCTTCGGCCTGGGCGGCCTCGAGGTCCTGGCGGGCGCTGACGCGCTGTTCGTAGAGGTGGCGTTCGCGCGCGAGGACTTTGGCCGCCAAGTCGGCTTTGGCCGCGGCCACGCTTCTGGCGGCGGCTATCTGGGAGGCTTCGCGACTTTCCACGAGCGCCAGCACTTCGCCGGCGCGCACCGGTTCGCCCAAACGCTTGTTGATGCGACTGACAGAGCCAGCGGCGCGGGCGGTGAGCACAGCCTGAGCGCCGGGCGCGGCCTCGACCGTGGCCTGCGCGACGATTTCGGAGGCCAAGCCCGTGGAAGACACTGGCTGGACGAGAAGCCCGCTCGCGGCGATGCGGTTCGCGTCCATTTCGACCGCGTCGGGGGCGCCGGCTGGCTTCTTCGCTTCGCCTGCCTCGGCAGCGGCCTCTGGCGCGGCTTTGCTGGTCAGCTTCGCAAGGCCAAAGCCGCCGGCTGCGGCCAAGATGACGGCCACGGCGATCCCGCCAAGGAGAGCGTTTCGGCTGACCCCCGGCGCTGCGGAGACCTGCTTGGTGTCGTGCTTCATGGTTGGTCTCCAAAGGGGGTGACGCCGGCGAGCCGGGCGAGCGCGGCCTGCGCGCTCAGCCGCTCGGTGGCGGCCTCGATTGTTTGGGTGCGCGCCTCGGTCAGCGCGCGGCGCGCGCTGAGCAGTTCCACCAAAGCCAGCTTGCCGCCTTCGTAGCCGATGCGGGTCAGGCGGTAGGCTTCCTCGGCGGTTTGCTCGCCCCCCCGCGCGGCGACCAGACGGGTTTCGGCGGCGCTCACACGGGCAATGCCAGACCGGGCCGCCGCCTCCGCATCAAGTCGGGCCGCATGGAGCCGGGCCTCGGCGGCGCTCAACTCCGCGCGCGCCGCACTGATGTTGCCGCCATTGCGGTTGAAGATGGGGAACGGCATCGCGACGCCAGCCAACATGGCGGTGGCGTTGTTCTCCTGAGTCTTACGGACGCCGAAGGAGACGGTGACGTCGGGAGTCGCTTGGGTTCGCTCCACCCGCACCCGCCGCGCCGCCGCTTCGCGCTCGGCTTCCGCAGCCAGATAGGAGGGGCTCGCGAGGGGATTCGGATCCGGGGTCCGGACGGCCTTGGCGGCTTCGTCGAGCAAGCTGACCGGGATCGAGGTGATGGGCGCCGGCGCG
Source organism: Phenylobacterium haematophilum (assembly GCF_014196295.1). GTDB lineage: Bacteria > Pseudomonadota > Alphaproteobacteria > Caulobacterales > Caulobacteraceae > Phenylobacterium > Phenylobacterium haematophilum. Next base: position 98,933 of record NZ_JACIDK010000006.1, on the reverse strand, counting down.
CCCACCATGGCGGTGAGATTGGCGAAGGCCGTGGCGCGTGCGGCTTTGGCTTGGTCGACCGCCGCGCGCGCTGCCTGCACTGCGGCTTGCGCCTGCACCCGTCGTAGATCCGCCTCGCGGCCGGCTTCGACGAGGACACCTGCAATGCGGGCGTCTTCCTGGGCGAGTTCGAGACCATCGGCCGCCAACTGCAGTCTGCGATCAGAGCCCTCAGCCTCAGCATAAGCCGCCGCCAGATCGAAGGCGTACTCGGACTGGACGCGCGCCACGCGGCGTCGCGCGGCCTCAACGTCGGCGCGGCCGGCGGCGATGCGGGCCGGTCGCTTGCCGCCGAGCTCGATCGTCTGTTCGATCGAAGCCGTGGTCTCCGCCATGTGCAGCCCGTTGCTGGCGGCGAAATTTTCCACTTGCACCCCCACGGTCGGGTTCGGGAAGGCCCCGGCTTGGCGCGCCAAGCCTTCGGCGCGCGCGATTTCCGCCCGCGCTTCCGCCAGACGGGGCGCCGTCGCCTGGGCTTGGCGCAGCAGTTCTTTGAAGGGCGGGGCGGGTTCAGCGAGCGCGGCGCTGCCCAGCAGCGCTTGCAGCGAAAGCCCAAATAGCAGCGTGCGACGCAGTTTTCGAGCAACAGGTAGGGACATGGACCTTCTCACGATTGACGAGGCGGACGCACCACTGGCGCGGAGCGGCTCAGGCGCGAGGCGGTCGATTCAGCTCGAATTCGGGATGAGACACGGGCAAAGCTGCGTTCAACAGCGCGTGGCGCTCGTTTGGCCGGTCGCCGACGAACGCGTCATCAACCGTCACGGGCGGCAGGAAGCCCACCCCGAAGTGGCAGTGGCCGTAGAGGCGAAGCCCGACCAGAGCAGGAGATGTTTTGCCCTGCTCTCCACTCGCGACCATCTTGATATGCGGGCCGGGCTCGGCCGACGTGATCGTGGGCGCCAGTTTGGCCTCTGAGCAGAGCACGGCATCGAGGCTCGGGGCGAGGACAAGCAAGGTTACCGCGCAAGCGATCGCCAGCCGCGCCAACCCCCTCCCCCATGCCTTCAGTGCGTCCACGGCCTACCCTAGATATTCGAACGCCATGAGCGGGCGCACGCCACTGGAGGCGCTCTCCGAGAGAAGTCGCGCCTTGAAGCAGCGGCATGTTGCTTCCTCTAGTAGCTAGAGGATCAAGCTCTTTTTTCTTAGCCTGCACCTGTCTGTGTTCGTCCCCCGCGCGTGGCGGTTTGCGAGGCGCCCAAGAGGCTCGTTTTCGCGCCCTCTAGTTACTAGAGGATGTCGCGGCTACAGTTGTCGTTCTGGGCGGAGATGACGATGGCGACCCTTTCAATCGGCAAGCTGGCCAAGGCGGCGGACGTGAAGGTTCCCACGATACGGTTTTATGAGCAGATCGGCCTGCTGCCGCTGGCGCCGCGAACCGAAAGCGATCGTCGCCTCTACGACGAGGCTTCGATCCGCCGGCTCGCCTTCATCAAACGTGCCCGCCAGCTTGGCTTCCCCATCGACGCTATCCGGACGCTGCTCGACCTCTCCGACCATCCCGAGCGGGCGTGCGACGACGCGAACATCCTCGCTCGCGAGCAACTCGCCACCGTGGAGACCAAGATCGTGCAGCTCGATTCGCTCCGGTCGGTGCTGGAAAGGATGGTCGCGTCGGGATGTGAGGGAAGCCCCGGCGGCTGTCGTGTGATTGAGGCCTTGGCCGACCAGGCGCCCCTTCGCGACACGTCCGCGTCTGGCGGAGACGACGACTCGACTGGCCTTTTAGCCTGATCCCGCGCGCCGAGGTCTCGCCAGAGTGGGCGCCAGGTTCTTAGCGGCGAAGCTCAGCGATCCTGGCGGGGGCGGGCGTCGCCGTCGCTGCCCTGGGGCTGATCGCCTGGGCCGTGTTGAGCTACAGCAAGCGGCTGCCGATCTCGCAGTTCTTCAGCTACAGTTCGATGCTCATCTCAGCCCTGGCGGTGGTGCTGGCCGGAAAGGTGTCGCCGCCCTCCAGGAGGCTGGCCTGATCGACATCCAACCGCTGGCGGCTGTCCCGCGCGTCGAGGTGCTGGGCGTGTTGCCCACCCTCGAGGGGATGGGTGCTCAGCTCGCCACCCTGCTCATGATCCTGGTCGGCTTCCGGCGCCGCCGGGCAGAGGCCAGAACCTAGCGGCGGGCCCGCAACAACTTCAATTTCGCCAGGGCCTCCAGGCCGAGGCTGAGCTTCGTTGTGGGGCCCTGAGGCTCAGATGGTCTCGGTTACTCCCCTGAGCCGGAGAACGCCGATCGAAGGTTCTAATCATGGGAAGCACTACAGATAGGTGAGCACTTGAGGCCTACCCTGCCCTGATGCTGGTTATCGAGCTTTAACTATATAATAAAGGCGGGACATTGTGATGCGTGAACGGCTAAGCTTAGGGGCGCTGACTAGCCTTTGGTTGGAATTCCTGCCCCGTTTCGGTCATAATGTCTTCGGACAACCGGCCCTCTTCTGAATCGGAGCAATCCGCGCGCCGAGCCTTGCCCATCGTCATAAGCTTAGCAATGGGCGTTTATGGATAAAAACGCACCTCGTGGGCGGTTAGTGGCATAAGAGTCCTTGACCACCCGCGCTTTGCGACTCAATCCTGGGTAGCCCGAGTTGTTCGGGGCTACGCTCAGGAAAGCGCTCGACGATGGCCTTCACTTCATTCAGCGCGGCCGAGGGCCGCTGCAATCTGCGAACGGCGGTCATGGTCGCCGGCATCGCAATGCTCGTCGCCGGTCCCGCCTGGGCCGCCGGCGGCGGCACCGCCATGCCCTGGGAGACGCCGCTGGAGACGATCATGCAGTCGCTGTCGGGGCCGGTGGCCAAGGCGGTGGGCATCATCGCCATCGTGCTGACCGGCCTGGGCTTCGCCTTCTCAGAGGGCGGCTCGGTCTTGCGCCGCGGCATCGGCATCGTCTTCGGCCTGGCCATCGCCTTCACCGCGACGACCTTCATCACCTCGTTCTTCAACATGACCGCCGGAGCGGCATTCTGATGGCCTCGCTCGTGGATGGGTTCGAGATCGGGTTCCACAGCTCGCTCGCCGAGCCGGTGACCATCGCCGGCGTCCCGCGAATGATCGCGGTCCTCAACGGCACGCTCACCGCCGTTCTTGCTCTCGGCCTCCAGGTTCCGCTGATCGGCGTGCCCCTCGGCCTAGCGATCCACGCCGTCTGCTACTGGCTCAACAAGCGCGATCCCTACTTCTTCGACGCCCTCGGGCGGCACATTCGTCAGCGACCGTATCTGGACGCCTGATGGCTGACCGCCCCTCCCCTCCCCCCTGCCTACGTCCGGACTCGCCGCCTCGGCGATGGGCGCAGGTCTGTTGACCGCAAGGCCTTGAGGCCCCGATGTTGTACCTGCGTGAATACCGTCCCAAAGCCGACCGCCTCTTCGATCATCTGCCGTGGGTGGCGCTCATCGGGCCGGGCCTCCTGATCAACAAGGATGGCAGTTTCCAGAAGACGCTCGCGTTCCGCGGCCCCGATTTGGCCAGCTCGACCGAAGCGGGCTTGGTGGCGGTTCGCGCCCAACTGAACAACGCGCTGCGCCGGCTCGGATCGCGCTGGTGTCTTCACATCGAGGCGCTCCGCGCCGCCTCCCAGGATTATCCTTCCAGCAGCTTCCCGGATCCGGTCTCGGACCTGATCGACAACGAGCGCCGCGACGCCTTCGAGTCCCAGGAGCGCCATTTCGAGAGCCGCTACTTCCTCACCTTCACCTACTTGCCGCCAGAGGAGGCGGTGAGCACGGCCGAGAGCCTGCTTCTCGAAAACGCCCCCTCCGGTCGCGGCGCGGCGGGCATGTACCGCGCCGCGCTGAACGACTTCCAGGGCACGGTCCGCCAGATCGCCGACATCCTGACGGCCATCATGCCGGAGGTCCGCGAGCTCAGCGACGATGAGACCCTGACCTACCTGCACGGCTGCATCTCGACCAAGCGCCACTATGTGCGGGCACCGGAAACACCGGCCTACCTCGACGCCTTCCTGACCGATGACGATTTCCAGGGCGGGCTCTTCCCTCGGCTCGGCAAGCGCTACATCCGCACGATCTCCGTGCGGGCTTACCCGACCACTTCATCGCCCGGCCTGCTGGATCGCCTGAACGAACTGGGGATCAGCTACCGTTGGGTCTGTCGCTACCTGCCGCTCGACAAGGAAGATGCGCGGCGGGCGGTGACCACAGTCCGCAAGCGCTGGTTCGCCAAGCGCAAGGGCGTCCTCGCCTTGCTGAAGGAGGCGATCACCCGCGAGCCTTCTCTCCTGGAAGACCCTGACGCGGCGGCCAAGTCGGCCGACGCCGACGCGGCCCTGGCCATCCTCGGCGGCGACTTCGCCTCGATCGGCTATTTCACGCCCACGGTCACGCTGATGGACGAGGACGCCGATCGGCTCGCCGACCGCGTCCGCGAAGTCGAAGGCGCCATCAACCGCGCCGGCTTCGTTTGTAAGGTCGAAGACGTCAACGCCGTGGAGGCCTGGATCGGCAGCCTTCCCGGCCAGGCCTACGCGGACCTGCGCCGGCCGCTCGTCTCGTCCCTGAACCTTTGTGACATGATGCCGATGTCGGCGATCTGGCCAGGCCCGACCCGCAACGCCCATCTGACCGAGGAGTGCCTCAAGCGGGGCCACAAGGGCACGCAGCCTCCCCTCATGTTCGCCCGGACGGCCGGCACAACGCCATTCCGTTTCGACCTCCACCAGGGCGACGTCGGCCACACCATGGTGGTCGGCCCGACGGGGTCTGGGAAGTCGGTTCTGCTCAATACGATCGCCATGCAGTGGCTGCGCTATCCCGAAGCGCAGGTCTTCTTCTTCGACAAGGGCGCGAGCTCGCGGGCGGCGACCCTCCTGGCCGGAGGCCAATTCTTCTTTCTAGGCGGCGACGCCAGCGAACTGGCGTTCCAGCCGCTCGCCGACATCGACGGACCGGAAGACCGCGCCTGGGCCCAGGAATGGGTTGAGGACCTCGTCGCCGCTGAGGGCGTACCGATCGTGCCCCAGGTCAAGGAGGAGATCTGGAGCGGGCTGCGCAACCTCGCCGCGGGCCCACGCGAGCAACGCACCCTCACGCTCCTGGCCGCCACCGTCCAGGACCAGGCGGTGAAGGCGGCTCTGGCGCCCTACACCCTCAGCGGCCCGCACGGCCATCTGCTCGACGCCCACCAGAACAGCCTGCAGGCGGCGGTCTGGCAGACCTTCGAGATGGTCGAGCTGATGGCCAACCGGGCCGCCCTGGCGCCGGTGCTCACCTACATCTTCCGCACGCTGGAGCGCCGGTTCGATGGGCGGCCCACGTTGCTGGTGCTCGACGAGGCCTGGCTGTTCCTCGACCAGGGGGCCTTCGCGGCGAAGATCCGCGAGTGGCTGAAGACGCTGCGGAAATACAATGTCGCCGTCGTCTTTGCGACCCAGAGCCTCGCCGACGTGGCGAGGTCCTCGATCGCCCCGGCGCTGATCGAAAGCTGTCCCACCCGGATTTTCCTGCCGAACCCGGATGCGCCCACGCCGCAGATCGCCGATCTCTACACAGGCTTCGGCCTCAACGCCCAGCAGATCCGGATCATCGCCAGCGCCACGCCGAAGCGCGAATATTACTATCAGTCGACGGCCGGGAACCGGCTCTTCGAGCTCGGCCTGGGCCCCATCGCGCTGGCGGCCGTTGGAGCATCGTCGCCCGGCGACCAGCAGGCGATCACGGCGGCGCTTCAGGAGGACCGGGAGGGCTTCGCGGCGCGGTTCTACGCCGCTCGGGGCCTGACCGAGGTTGCGACCTACCTCGATGAATCGGCGTCCCCGCCGGCCGCGAGGGTCGCCTGATGGAAAACGCAACCCCGGAAGACGCTCCAGCGCTGATCGCCGCTCGTCCCCTCAGCGAGCGCGAGCTTGCCCGCTTGACCGTCGTTACACGTCGTCTTCCGTCCGGCTGGCTGCTAACCGTGCGTCGTCGCCGTTTGATGTTCCTCGGCCTCGCGGCGCCGGGCTTCCTGGCGGTGTTCACCACCACGCTCCACCACAATTTCTTCGTGCTGGTCGCCGGCTTCGTCCTGTTCGGGGCGGCCGTTCTCTTCCGCGCCGTGTCCGAGCCGCTCTTCGTCCGCGCCGAGGCGGCCGACATCTGGCCGCCGGAGTCATTTCCGCCCTCGCGCCAAAGGGAGTTTCCACATGCGTAGGCTTCTCACCACGGCCGCGGCCGTCGCTTTTCTCGCGCTCCCCGCTTCGGTGGTCGCGCCGCCCCCGGCCCAGGCGCAGATTTTCCCGGGTGTGGTCGTCAATGATCCGGCGGCGATCGCCCAAATGGTCTCTCAGGTGAGCAACAGCCTGCGGCAGATCGAGCAGTTGCAGGCGCAGCTGACCAACCAGGTGGCCATGCTTCAGAAGCTTGGGACCGACGTAACCCAGCCGCTGGCTCAGCTCAGCCAACAGGCCACCCAGCTCCTCCAGCAGGCGCAGGCGATCGGCTACAATGGCCAGAACATCGGCCAGCAATTCCAGCAGCTCTATCCGTCGAGCCTGTCCGGCAACAGCCTTCAGCAGATCCTGCAGCGCTATGGCAGTTGGCAAGACAACAGCCGCCTGACCCTCCAGGATTCGATGGCGGTCCAGAACCAGCTGGTCCGTTCGCAGCCCACGACCGCCAACGCCGTGACCAGCGCCGTCGCTGCGTCTCAGAGCGCGGCCGGCCAGACCGCGGCCATCCAGGCCACGAACCAACTTCTCGCCGCCCTGAGCGGCCAGCTGGAAGGTCTGCAGACCATCCTTATCGCGCAGGCTAGGACCCAGGAAACCATCCTAGCGCAGCAGCAGGCTGGCTCGGTGGCCGCTCGCGCAGAGTCACAGCGCCACAATGCTTACACTCCCGTCCGCGGCTCCTTTGCCGGCGACAAGGGCCTGTGATGTTGCGCGGCCGTCTCCTTCTTATGTTCGCGATGGCCGCGCTGATGGCTTCTTGCGGACGCCCGGCTGAGGTTTCGGAGAAATCAACCAAGCCAGCCGTTACGGATAAGAAGTGTCCGGACCCCAGTATTCACGACTCTACAAATCCCTGCTCGCCCAACTACTACAAGCCCGTTCAAGGAGGCTTCAAGGGGGAGAAGGGGGTTTAGTCAAATCTACGAGTACGTAATATGGCAACCGCGAGTCCAGCCGCGTTGGACGAGTTTATTCGTCGCTTCACGGGTCAAATTGATAGTGGCTTTGGCCTGATCGCTGGCGATGTCCAGGCGATCCTGGCGACGCTAGTTGTCATCAGCATCACACTGACGGCGATCCTCTGGGCCATTGATGAAACTCAAAACATCATGGCGAGCTTTGTTCGCAAGATACTGCTTGTGGGCTTCTTCGCCTGGCTAGTGAGTTCCTGGCAGACGCTGAGCGCCACCGTCGTGAATGGCTTCGCCATGCTCGGCCTAAGGGCCGGCGGCGGGCCTTCGACGTTTAGCGATTTCAAAAACGCTCCGACGACAGCAGTCGACGCTGGCATGCAGGTTGTCGTGAAGCTGGTCGACTATATTGGCCAGCTTGCCTCGCAAAATGCTGGCTTCGGCGCTCTCCAGCACATTGACGCCATACTAATCGCCGCCGTCGCGGCTATCGGCATTTTGCTTGCTTTCATTGTTCTGGCGATCGAGATCGCGGTCACGATCATAGAGTTCCATCTCGTCACTCTGATTGCGTTTGTCACGGTACCGTTTGGGGTGCTCACCCAGACGTCGTTTATGGCGGAGCGGGCTATCGGATACGTCGTATCTGTCGGCCTTAAGATGATGGCCCTCGGTGTAATCCTCGGCGTCGGCATCAATATCTATAAGACCTTCACGCTCTCTGCTGAGCCTACAATCGGCGAAGAATGCGGACTGCTCCTTTCCGCCATTTTCCTGATGATGCTCGCGCTGAAAGTCCCGGCGATCGCTGGGGCGCTAGTTTCTGGCGGCCCGCAACTCAGCGCCGGCAGCGGCCTCATGGGCGCGGCCGGTGTCGCGGCAGGTGTGGCCGGTGTTGCGCTCGCTGGTCGGACAATCGGCGGCGCCGTGGCAGGCGGCTGGGCGGCTGGAGGCCAGAAGGTTGCGGCCGCTCAAGCCGCCGCAGGCGCAATCCCGCCAGGCGGTGGGTCCCCGAGCGGAGGTGGCGGTCCGAGCGGCGGCGGTAGCGGCGGTGGTGGCGGTTTCGGCGGCGCCGCGGCCGAGTTCGCGCGGGCCCCCGTTTCGAGCGCCGTCGCTTCGGCTCGCCGGTTCGCCAATCGCTCGAGTGGAGAAGCCGACGGCGGCGGCGAAGGCTCGCCGCCACCTCCCCCAGCCCCTTCGGCGGCCGACACCGTGGCGCGAACCCGCGAACGCCGCAGCGGAGTGCGGGCCGCAGCCGAGGGGAGCTTCGCGGCGGCCACCAGTACGGCCAACGACATCACGCCGGGGATGCCCGCAACGGCGACGCGGCGGGGTGACGATCCCGATCGCGAAGCCTGAACCGGATTGGATTGATGAACCCCTTCAAGCGCCCCAACGACCGCTATGGCAGCTCGGCTCCGGTGGAGACCCCTTATCTCCGCGCCTCCCGCGAATGGGACATGCGCCTCGGCTCAGCGACCGTTCAGGCCAAGAACTGGCGGCTCGCGGCCTTCATCTGCATGGGGATCACCGCCTTGTCGGTGGGCGGCCTGATCTGGCAATCGACCAACACCAACATCGCCACCTACGTCGTGCCGATCGACAAATACGGTCGCCCCGGCCGCATTGAGCTGGCGGGCCGGACCTATCAGCCGGCCACCGCCGAGATCGGCTACTTCCTCGCCGACTGGGTCCGGCGGACACGATCCAAGAGCATCGATCCGATCGTCATCCGGGACAACTGGACGGGGGCCTACCACTTCGTCGCCGGCGGCGCGATCGGCCAGCTCAACGACTACGCCAAGGCCAACGACCCGTTTGCCAACGCCGGCACGCAGGCGGTCAATGTCGAAATCGTCTCCGTGCTTCCCCGCAGTCCGAACACCTACCAAGTGCAGTGGCGCGAGACGACGTTCAACGCCGGCGCCAGCGGCCTCACCGAGAACTGGACCGGCCTTTTCACTACCAAGGTCAACCCGCCCAAGAACGAGGCGGAGCTACGGGCCAATCCTCTGGGGATCTACATCACCGCGTTTCAGTGGAGTCGCGAGCTATGACCCTCACTCACCCGCATTCTCGCGTCGCCCTCGCGGCCATGGCCGTTCTGGCGTTCTCGCCCCTGGCCGGTCCTGCGCTGGCCCAGGTCCAGCGTCCCGCCGCGCCGGCGGCGGCAGCTGCGGCCCCGCCGGTGGCGGCGAAGCCAGCGCCCCGTCCAGCGCGGTCCCGGCCGGCGCCTGGATATCGCACGGTCTATTCCGCCAATGCGCACAGCCGCGACCTCCCCGCCAGCGGCGCCTATGTCAACGCCGCGCTCTACTACGCCTTCGAGCCCGGCCGGCTCTACACGGTGAATACGAGCCCGCGATTCCTGACCGTGATCGCCCTGCGGCCCGGCGAGAAGCTCATCTCGAAGGCGGCCGGCGACACGGTGCGCTGGGTGCTCGGCGAGACTGTGCAGGGCTCGGGCGTTTCCGAGCAGGTGCTGGTGATGCTGAAACCGACGCGCGGGAGTTTGCGCACCAATGTGATCCTCACCACGGACCAGCGGACCTATCTGCTCGAGGCGGTCAGCCGCGAGGGCGAAGCCTACACCAGCGTGGTCAACTGGACCTACGCGCTGGACGAGGCGCGCGAGGCCCAGGCGGCCAAGGCCGCCGACGCGCGGGGGGTGGTGGCGTCGGGGCTCGCCGTGGACCAGCTTCACTTCGACTACGACATCCGACCGATCAAATCGAAGTCGCCCAACTGGCAGCCGCTGCGGGTCTTCGATGACGGCCTGAAGACCTACATCCAGTTTCCGACCAACCTCGGGGCCAGCGAGGCGCCGCCACTGTTCGTCATCGGCGCGGACAGGCAGGCCCAGCTCGTCAACTACCGCTACCTGAACGGTTACTACGTCGTCGACCGGCTGATCGACGTCGCCGAGCTGCGGCTTGGCGAAAAGCGCCAGACCGTCGTCCGCATCACCCGCACCGGCAAGCGGAGCTGACGTCATGTCGCATCTTCCGCCTGATCCGCCGCTCGAATCGCAGGCCCCGCCGCTCGTGGAGCCGAAGGCGTCTTCCGAGAGCGTGCTCGCCGCTCCGCGCGCGCCGGTCACCCGGTGGAACCGTCGCTATCTGCTGGCCGGCGCCGCCGTCCTGGCCGGCCTGGTGGGGCTCGGCTTCTATGTCGGGTTCGGGGGCGCCCATCGCCCACAGACCCGCCCGGTCGACGAGCAGGCCAATATCGACACCAACACGTCGCAGATCCCGGCGATCGCTGGCCGCTACGCGGCCGGCTATGGCGATCCGACCGTCCAGGCCGGGCCTGGCCAGCCGGGCTTCGCCAGGCTGCCGCCGCCTGCTCTCGCCCCCGGGGCGGTGGATCCTGCAGCGGGCGGGGCGGTCGCCGCAGCCCCTCCCCCTCCCCCTCCCCCACCCGTCGATCCGCAGGTGCAGGCCGCCCAGGAGCAAGCGATCGCCGCCCGTGCATCGGGGCCCTTCTTCGGCGGGGCGCCGCCGCAAGCGCAGGCGTCAGCCCCGGGGATGACCCTCGCGGCCACAGCGCCCGGCGGCGGGGTCGGCGGTGCGGCCGCGCCGGGCGAGGTCCAGCCCGGCAATGGCCAAGCGGCCAAGGTGCAGTTCGCGCAGAGTTCTCGCGCCGAAGACTATCTTCTCAACCCCCTTCGACCGGCGGCCAGCCCTTGGGAGGTGAAGGCGGGCGCCATCATCCCGGCGGCGCTGATCACGGCCTTGAACTCGGATCTGCCGGGCGAGGTGATCGCCCAGGTCACCGAGCCGGTCTACGATCACCGCACCGGCCGCACCGTCCTGATCCCGCAGGGATCGCGGCTGATCGGCCAGTACGACAGTCAGATCGCCTACGGTCAGAACCGGCTGATGGTGGCCTGGAACCGGATCATCATGCCCGACGGCCGCTCAATCAACATCGGGTCGATGACCGGCGCGGACCTGAGCGGGGCGGCGGGCCTGCAGGACCGCCGCGATGGCCACTTCGGCCAGCTCGCTCGTGGCGTTCTGCTATCGACGCTGTTCAGCGTCGGCGCGGCCGCAGCCCAGGACGCGGGCACGCGCAGCTCGGGCGGACTGGTGATCAACAGCGTCGGCAGCGGCGTGGCCAACTCCGCTCAGATAGTGGGCCAGCAGATCACCGGCCGCGACCTCAACCGCCAGCCAACGCTGATGGTGCGCGCTGGCTGGCCGCTGCGTGTTTTGGTCAGCAAGGACATGATCCTCGCGCCCTACCCCTGAGCGGCGCGGCATGCCCCCATTCTAATCCTCGAGACCTGGAGAGCGACATGGCGCGTGAAGCCAAGACCAGCCTGGCCCTGCCGAAGATCGACACCGAGGAGAAGGTGGTCGATCTGCGGCTCAAGTTGAAGGGCAAGGCGGCCGTGGATCTTGCTGAATATCAGGCGGCGTACGCCGAAGAGAACGGCGCCATCGAACTCGACATCCTCGCCGCGCATATCCTGGCGACGTTCATCGAGGGCGATAAGGGCTTTCAGGCGTGGCGGCGCGCGCGCGGCGGAGAGCGCCGCTCTTAGCGGGCGGGACATCGCCTATCGCTGCGCCAGCTTGGCGGCCGCGGTCCGGCGAAACAATATCGGCATCGCTGCGGGGAACTCGCCGCGTAGCCGACGATGCCAATGTCGCGCAGGTGCATGTCGTCATTCGCCACGCCGACCAATCCAGCCAGGCCGGGGCGCCGCTAGCCAGCAGCTGGCGACGCGCCCACTGCACGAGGGCCGCGTCCGGTCAGAAGTCTGGCGGCCGACAGCGCCGCGACGCGGCGTCTGCGGCAACGCGATGAGCCAGGCAGCAGGACAAGATGCATACCGCAGGTCAGAACCGTGGCGGTCAGTCTCCACGTTGCGATCAGGCCTGAGGTCGGTCGGCCAGCGGGCGACCAAGCCCGCTGGCTATCACTAGGACCGACATCGCCGGGGTGAACAGCCGGCGCCGGGGCCGGATTGAGCAGGCGCCGGCCCGGGATCGCCCGGCGCTGACCGAGGGCGAGGCCTTGGGCCGCGGACAGACTCACCCCACGCTCCATCTCTGCCGAATCACGTGCCGAATCAGCGGGATGCGGCGAACGAGGACTCAAGCATGACCTAAAGTCGAGGCTCTAAAACGGCGAAAGCCCCCAGTTGGCGCTGGAGGCTCTCGGAAATTTCGATGTGTCGCTGGGCGCGGCGTTCGATGGGGAAAATCCTAGGCAGCGTTCCTGACGTCGTCAAGGCCCCAAACGGCGCAGTGCGGCCGGTTTCACGGCCGGGATTCAACCGTTTACGCGCCTCGTCTTCCGACCGGAGGACGACCTGTGAAACCAACCTGACCCGCTTTTCTGCCTGCTTGCTCACGCCTGAGGCTTCGGCCTGGACGCGACTTGCCGGACGCCGCCCTGCGGCCGATCGAGCTCGGCCGCATCATCCAATGAGGACCACACCTTGACCTAGCGACGAGATCCCAAAACGACGAAAGCCCCCAGTTGGCGCTGGAGGCTCTCGGAAAATTCGGACGGCCGTTGTGAGAGGCGGCTCAAGATCGGGTTGAATCTAGGCGGCGTTTTTCGCGTCGTCAAGGGCCCGAACAGGAGACCTATTGTCTTCTCGTCCGCAGACTTCCGCGTCGGGCCGGGCTCGTCCCATTGAAGGGACAACCATTGCAAACCGCTCATTCCGAGGAATGGCGGCCAGGCTTCGCTAAGCGCGCAGACAATTTCGAACAGGTCTGCGCCCAGGCCGAGGCCTGGCGCTGGCGCCCGGGCGAGAGCATCGCCCGTGTCGCCGCCGCCGTGCTGAAAGGCACCCCTGAGCTCAGCGCGCCGCAGCGCCTGACCCTACTGCTCTATGTCGAGCACCTGAACCAGGACCGCCTGGAACAGGACATCGCCTGCGTGTGGCCCTCGACCAGCCTGGTGGCTGACTATCTGGGCTGCAGCGAGAGCCAGGCCCGGGCCAACCGGCGCGCCCTGGAGGCCGCCGGCTTCATGGTGCGCGACTACACTCGCGCCAATCGGCCGGCCGGGCTCGAGGCCTATGACCTGCGCCCGCTGATGGCGCGTCTCGACGAGCTGGAGGCGGTGGACGCGGCGATCCGCGAGGCGGCGGCCGCCCGCAGGGCGATGTATTCGGAGGCGGTCGCCTTCCCGATGAAATATAGCGCCCGGGCGCCGGAATCCCGGCGCCTAGAACAGTCCCATAAGAACTCTAGTTCTCCTGTACAAGAGAAGGACGCGGCTGCGCCGCGACATGGTTCACTAAGTCAGCCCGCTACGCGGCCTGAGCTCGGACAGACCAGAACCAACTCGGGCAAACGCCAGCGCACCCGACAGGACAGCGCCATTGGCTCCTCGGAGGGAGCCAGCGGCTTTGGCGGCGCGAGTTCGGCGCCGTCGGCGTACGCGGAAATGGTGCGCCAGGAGCTGCGGAGCGCCGTCCAGGCCTGTCCGCGCCTAGCTCCGCTGGTACGCCCCGAGGTGCTCGCCAACCCAGCCGCGGCGACACCGGAAGACGCCGCCCGGATCGCCATGGCCGCCGGGGAGCTGCTTCCCGAGCCGGATCGCAACAACGAACAGACCGTCGCCTGGGGTTGGGCCCGGCATGGTATCCGCGTGGTGGTCATGCTGGCCATCGCGCTGGAGGACCCAGAGGTGCGCAGCGCCTGCTCCTATTTCGGCAAGCTGGCCACCCAGGAAAAGGGCGCGGCCGACCTGCGGCTGAACCTCGCGCGGATCCTGCGCCGCAAGGGCGACCTACCGCCGCTGGAGACGGCCCTGCAGCCCGCCGACTTCACCCAACCGCCCGTCGATGACGATCCGCCACCGCTGATGTTCGCGCCGGGGAGCGAGGACCCGCCATGGCCGGAGATCAGCGCCGAGCTGCGGCGGCTGATCAAGGAGGGCGCCTTTGGCAGCTGGTTCGGCCGGATCGGCTTCCACGGCATCGCCGACGGGGTGCTGACCCTCTCGACCCCGACCGGCATCGCCGCCGACAAGATCAAGCGGGACTACGTCGAGGCGGTAAAACTGGCCGCCGACCGGGTCGGCGTGTGGGTCGAGCGGGTGGTGGTGACGGTGCGCAAGCGATGACCGCGCCCGCATCCGCGACAGACCCGCCAGGATGGGCCAGCCTCAGGCTGCCGCGCGCAGCGCTGGCGGGGCGAAGGAAAGGGCGGGCCCGGTCCTGCGAGGATCCGGCTTCGCCCTCAAGTCGGGGCGGTGAGCTCCGTGACCAGGGTCACCGGGCCATAATAGCCGAAGTCCTCGCGGACGCAGGCGAGCGCCAGGTCCACGTCGCGGTAGGTCTTGGGCTTGTCGGACTTGAACATATTGACCCGGTGCTCGCCGGGTCGGCTGCTCAGGCGCACGAAGATCGTCCAGCAGCGGTCCTCCCCCTGCACCAAGCGGACATCCTTCAGGCCGCCGCCGTTCTGTAGATAGGCCGTGAGACTGCGCACGCGGATGGCGTGTTCGGGATTGTGGGCGGCGATCCACACCTCGTCGTCACGGCCTGCCGGCGCCGCCCGCTTGTCGTCCTTCTTCGGCAATGGATATAGCCCCGTTAAGCATCGCGAATCCCGTGAATCCGTATCAGGAAACGAGCCGGCGCGCCGTACAGATATGATTGCGCCGCCGGGGTTTTATTGCAGCGCCTGAAGTGGATGATCGCCAGAGTAGAATATTGGACAGCCCACACTTCCAGCGCGATCAAGTAAGAGTGGTGTTCGCCGAACCAAGAACAGACGCAGAGGGAAGACTAGAGCCTAATGCTCTCAAACGTGGCGTTAGGGCACGGTCTGACGTTTGGACTGGCACAGTAGCGGGGCGCCTGACGGTTGGGCAATTCACATTTGTGGGGGAGCGCCCTCCCCCTGCGCCGCAGCCCCGAGATGTCTGCGGCGACCCCCACCAGCGGGGAGGACCCCCAGGCTGTGCTAAAAGTCGCAGCCGCCACGATCATATCGCAGCCGCTCAGGCGGCGCGGAGCGCCTCGATCAGCGGACAGCCTGGATCCTGCCCCGCGTCGCAAGCCCGCACCGAGTCGGCCAGCACCCGCTCCATCCGCTTCAGGTCGGCGATGCGCGTGCGCACGTCTTTCAGATGCGATGCGGCGAGGTTGCGCACCTCGGCGCAGGACGCGTGCCCGCCGCCTGCAAGGCCCAGCAGGGCGCGCACCTCGTCCAGCGTGAAGCCCAGCTCGCGGGCCCGTCGCACGAAGCCGAGGCGGCCCACGTCGTCCGCGCCATAGCTCCGGTAGCGGCCCCGCCGGGGCGGGGCCGGCATCAGGCCGATCCGCTCGTAGTAGCGGATCGTTTCGATGTTGCAGCCCGTGCGCCGGGACAGTTCGCCAATCGGAATCGCGGTATCCGCCATGCTGTTCGCGCCTCTCAATTTTGGGCTTGAGTCTGTAGTCGCTACAGATCGTATGTAGTGATCCTCAGCCCCCACGGGCAAGCTGCAGTCCTGATTGTAGCGTCGCTCTGACGGTTCCACGAAGTCGCCGAGGCTATTGCGATGCCCATCCAGAATCCCCTCACCCGCGCGGCCGACAAGGCGGGCGTCATCGGCTCGATCGTCACCGCCATGGGCTGCGCGGCGTGCTTCCCGGCTCTTGCGAGCCTTGGCGCCGCGCTGGGCCTCGGGTTTCTGAGCCAGTACGAAGGCGTCTTTATTCGTTACCTCCTGCCGCTGTTCGCCGTGATCGCCCTCGTCGCCAACGTGGTCGGCGGACTTCGCCATCGCCGGTGGCCGCGAATGGCGCTGAGCGTCATCGGGCCGATCTTGGTGCTGGCGGCGGCTTTGCTCATGGCCACCCGCGGTTGGCCGACGGCGTGGCTCCTCTATCCCGGACTGACCTTGATGGTGGTCGTCGCGATCTGGGATCTCGCTGCACCGCCTCGCAATGCGCCCGCGCCACCCCGCGAAAGGGCTGTTTCCTAACGTGATGGCGGAGTTGATCGGAAGGAGAGTCGACTTGTCAGAACCCAAAAGCGGCCGCAGTGCGTTGGCGCTAGGAGGCGTAGCCGCCATTCTGGCATCGACCTGTTGCCTCGGCCCGCTCGTCTTGGTCGCCCTCGGGTTCAGCGGCGCCTGGATCGGCAACCTGACCGCGCTGGAACCGTATCGTCCGTTGTTCATCGGCGCAGCGCTGATCGCCATGGTCTTCGCCTACCGCCGAATCTTTCGCCCGGCCCGCGCCTGCGAGCCCGGCGAAGTCTGCGCCGTGCCCAAGGTCAGGACCACCTACAAGGTCATCTTCTGGGCGGTCGCAGCGCTCGTCCTTGTCGCGCTGGCGTTCCCCTACGTCCTGCCCCTGTTCTACTGAAAGGAAGTCCCCATGAAGACGCTCGTCTCCCTGATCGCCCTGATGGGCGCGCTCAGCTCGCCCGCGTGGGCCGCGACGAAGACGGTCACCCTGGCGGTGCCCGGCATGACCTGCGCGGCCTGCCCGATAACCGTCAAGACGGCGCTTGCCAAGGTCGACGGCGTCGAGAAAACCGAGGTCAGCTTCGAAAAGCGCGAGGCCGTCGTCTCCTACGATGACGCCAAGACCACGGTCGCCGCCCTGACCAAGGCGACGGCGGGCGCGGGCTACCCGTCCACCGTGAAGCGCTGAGGAGCCTGCCCCGTGACCGCCGCGATCGCCCTGCGCATTGACGGAATGACCTGCGACTCGTGCGCCACGCACGTGAGGGAGGCGTTGGAGCGCGTCCCAGGCGTGCGCTCGGCCGCCGTCTCCTATCTGAAGGCGCGCGCGGAGATCGCGGCCGATGCGGGGGTTAGCTCCGAGGCCCTTGCGGCCACGGTCGCGACGCTCGGCTATCGCGCCTCGGTCGCCGACGCGGGCGGCGCGCAACGCGGCGCCGGCGGCGTCCCGCTGCACATCGCCGTCATCGGCAGCGGCGGCGCGGCGATGGCGGCGGCGCTGAAAGCCGTCGAGCAGGGCGCGAAGGTCACCCTTGTCGAGCGCGGCGTCATTGGCGGAACCTGCGTCAACGTCGGCTGCGTGCCGTCCAAGATCATGATCCGCGCGGCGCATATCGCCCATCTACGTCGCGAAAGCCCGTTCGATGACGGGATCGGGGCCTGTACGCCAGCGATCCTGCGCGAGCAGCTGCTGGCCCAGCAGCAGGCGCGCGTCGATGAGCTGCGGCAGGCGAAATACGAGACCATCCTGGCCGACACCCCGTCCATCACGGTGCTGCGCGGCGAGGCCCGCTTCGCGGACGCCCACAGCCTGCTCGTGCGCCAGTCCGACGGGGTCGAGCAACATGTGACCTTCGAACGCTGCCTAATCGCCACCGGCGCCAGCCCGGCCGAGCCGCCCATTCTGGGGTTGTCGGATACGCCGTACTGGACCTCGACGGAGGCCCTTGAGAGCGAGACCCTCCCATCGCGCCTAGCGGTGATCGGCTCATCGGTCGTCGCTGTCGAACTGGCCCAGGCCTTCGCTCGGCTCGGCAGCAAGGTGACGATCCTGGCGCGCCATACCCTGTTCTTCCGTGAGGACCCGGCCATCGGCGAGGCGGTCACGGCCGCCTTCCGCGCCGAGGGCATCGAGGTGCTGGAGCACACCCAGGCGAGCAAGGTCGCCTACGCCGATGGCGAGTTCGTCCTCGCCACCGGCCAGGGCGAACTGCGCGTGGACAAGCTGCTCGTCGCGACGGGCCGGGCGCCCAACACCCGGACGCTTGTCCTGGAGGCGGCCGGCGTCGCCGTCAACGCGCAGGGCGGCGTCGTGATCGACACGGCCATGCGCAGCAGCACGCCGCACATCTACGCCGCCGGCGACTGCACAGACCAGCCTCAGTTCGTCTATGTCGCGGCGGCGGCCGGAACCCGGGCGGCGATCAACATGACCGGCGGTGAGGCCGCCTTGGACCTGGCCACGATGCCGGCGGTCGTGTTCAGCGATCCGCAGGTCGCCACGGTCGGGCTCAGCGAGGCGGAGGCCCACCGCGCCGGGATCGAGACCGACAGCCGGCTCCTGACCTTGGACAACGTCCCGCGCGCGCTCGCCAACTTTGACACCCGCGGCTTCATCAAGCTGGTCGCCGAAGCTGGTAGCGGCCGGCTCATTGGCGTCCAGGCGGTGACGCCGGAGGCGGGCGAGATCATCCAGACGGCCGCGCTCGCCATCCGGGCGCGCATGACCGTCGGCGAGCTGGGCGACCAGCTGTTCCCCTATCTGACCATGGTGGAAGGCCTGAAGCTCGCGGCCCAGACCTTCTCCAAGGATGTGAAACAGCTTTCCTGCTGCGCCGGTTGAAGGTTCAGTTTGGGTGGCGAGCGGAGCGCGCGTGATGACGACGCCCACCTCACACGCTGAAGCCACCGGATGGCCCGCCGTCGAGTTTCGAGGCGGCGTGATCATCCCAGACTGGGGAGCGGTCACGACACCACAGGCCCAAAACGCCCTGAGGGCCGTCGTCGAGGCCTTCATCGGCCCCAAGTGGGATGGGCTGGATGAGACCGAGAGCCGAATCCACGGCATCGTCCTGAGCGCCTACGCCATGAGCGGGCACGCTCCGGAGGCCGCGGACGTCGCCGCCGGGGCCGGACTCGCCATCGCTGAGACCGACAGCGTGCTGCGGCGTCTGGCCGGGCGCGACCTCCTCATTCTCAACGTTGCCGGCCGGATAGGCGGCGCCTATCCGTTCACCGATGGTCCGACTGAGCATCACGTCGAGACCGGCGGGCTCTCCGTGGGCGCCATGTGCGCCATCGACGCGCTCGGCGTCGGGGCGATGCTGGAGCGCGACATCACCGTCCGCTCGGCGTGCCGTCAGTGCGCCCGTGCGCTCGCCATCCACACACGGAGCCACGGCCGCCAACTGGATCAGGTCGAGCCTTCGGGGATCGTCGTCTGGTCCGGCCATCGCTACGCCGCCGGTTGCGCGGCGTCTTCGCTCTGCACCCTGCAGGCCTTCTTCTGCGATGACGCTCACCTGGAGACCTGGCGCACGAACAGCCTGGCCGCCGGTCAGGACGGGGTGCGCCTGAGCCTGTCCGAAGCGCTGGAGGTCGGCCGCGCGATCTTCGCGCCGATGCGGATGGAGTTGCGGCCATGGCCTACGACCTGATCGTCATCGGCAGCGGCACGGCGGCCCAGGTTGCCGTTGCGAAGGTCCGCGCCGCCGGCTGGTCCGTCGCCGTGATCGATCACCGGCCGTTCGGCGGCACGTGCGCGCTCCGCGGCTGCGATCCCAAGAAGATGCTGGTAAGCGGCGAGGAAGCGATCGACGCGGCCAGGCGCATGGCCGGGCATGGCGTCGAAGGCGCCCTAGCGATCGACTGGCCCGGCCTGATGGGGTTCAAGCGGACCTTCACCGATCCCATCCCCGCCAAACAAGAACATCGCTACGCCGAGTTGGGCGTCGACGCCGTCCACGGGCTCGCCCGCTTCGCCGCCCCAGACACGATCGAGGTGGACGGCCGGACCTTGCAGGCCCGCCACGTGCTGATCGCTACCGGGGCGCGGCCGATCCCGCTTGGCATCCCGGGCGAGGGACTGGTCGTCACGAGCGACACCTTCATGGAGCTTGAACGCCTCCCGCGCCGGATCGTGCTGATCGGCGGCGGCTACGTCGCCGCCGAATTCTCGCACCTGGCGGCGCGCGCCGGGGCCGAGGTCACCATCCTGCAACGGCCTGCGCGGCTGCTGCCGAATTTCGATCCCGACCTGGTCGGCTGGCTCATGCCGCGCTTCCATGAACTCCGCATCGCCGTCGAGACCGGCGCTACGGTCACCCGTGTCGAGCCGGTCCAGGGCGGCCTGCTAGTCCATGCCAGCCGTCCGGGCGCGCCGGACCTCGCTGTCCCGGCCGAACTGGTGGTGCACGCCGCAGGCCGCGGGCCCGACCTCGACGCATTGGACCTCGCGGCGGGCCAGGTCACCGTGCGCGACGGCCGCATGCAGCTAAACGACCATCTGCAAAGCGTCTCCAACCCGCGGGTCTATGCCGCTGGCGACGCGGCCGGCGTCGGGCCGCCCCTGACGCCGGTCTCCAGCCACGACGCCAGGGTGGTGGCCGCCAACCTGTTGGACGGCACGTCGCGCAAGCCGGACTATCGCGGGGTCCCGAGCGTTGCCTTCACCGTGCCGCCGATCGCCGCAGTCGGACTCTCGGAGGCGGAGGCCCGTCGCCGCGGGCTGGTGTTCCGCATCAACGCCGCCTCGACGCCGGACTGGTTCACCGCCCGCCGCTTGGCCGAGCGGGTCTACGGCCACAAGGTGCTGATCGAGGAGCACAGTGACCTGGTCCTCGGCGCGCATCTTGTGGGGCCGGGCGCCGACGAGGTGATCAACCTCTTCGGCCTGGCGATCCGCCACGGCCTGACCGCCGCCGACCTTCGCTCCACCATGTTCGCCTATCCGACCGGCGCATCGGACCTGGGTTACATGCTGTAGCGCTCGCCAATGCCTTAGACTGAAGGCCCTCGGCCGATGTAGGAAAATCTCAGTGTACGAACGCAAGACTGTGACTACGTCTGTCCGAGAGGCGCGAACACTACTAGAATCTACACCTGATTCAGGCCTGCCCTGAGGTGTTCGTGAGCTTTATCGAAGGAACAGAACGCGGTCAGGCCAGCCTGCTTCCGCCTTGCCTCGACGATTATGTCGCCCCGGACGCGCTCGTGCGCATCGTCGATGCGTTCGTCGCCAGTCTCGACCTGACTGAACTGGGTTTTGGCCGCACCGTCGCCGCGTCCACCGGCCGTCCTGGTTACCGCCCGGGCGACATGCTCAGGCTCTATATCTGGGGCTATCTCAACCAGCTCCGATCCTCGCGCCATCTGGAACGCGCATGCACTCGCGACCTTGAAGCGCTCTGGTTGCTCCGCCGATTGGCCCCAGACTACCGCACGATCGCCGCCTTCCGGCACGACAACCCGGAAGCCATCATCGCTTCGAGCGCCGCCTTTATTCAGTTCTGCAGGGAAGCCGGCCTGATCAGCGGCCGTCTCGTCGCGCTGGATGGGACCAAGATGCGCGCGGTCGCCAGCTCCAAGAATATCGCCGGCGCAGATCGGCTTGCGCGCGACCTGGCGCACACGGAAAAGGAGATCGGCTACTACCTGGACCGGCTCGACATCATGGACGAGGCGTCGGCCAAGGGCTTCGACGATCAGCCGAAGCACCGCCAGGCGTTTACGGATGCAATCGCCGCTCTGCGCCGCCGAAAGGATCGTCTTGTGCGCCGCCAGCAGGTTTTGGCGGATCGCGATGAGAAGGTGCTCGTTTTCGGCGAGCCTGACGCCAAGCCTATGGGCTACGGCCGCGCGCCCAAGTTCCCTGCGTACAACATGCAAAGCGTCGTCGATGTCGACAGCGGACTGATCATTCATCACGACGTCGCCAACGAGGCGAACGACAGCCAACTCCTTCACCCCATGTCGCTGGCGGCGATGGAGGTGTTGGAGATCGACCGGCTCAAAATCCTGGCCGATGGCGGCTACTCGAACGCCCAGGCTGTCGCCGAATGTGAGCGTGACAACATCGAGGTGGCTGCGCCGATCAAGCGTGGCGCGATGAGCTCCGACTTCTTCCGGCCGATCCAGTTTACCTACGATGAAGTGTCCGACACCATCCGATGTCCGGCCGGCGAGACCCTGAGGCCGTCGGGCAAGCACACGCGCAACCGCGCCATCCGATACCGAACGTCCACGTGCAAGGACTGTCGACTGAAATCCCGATGCACGCCCGGCGCCCAGAGGACGATCCATCGACTTTTCGATCAGGCGGCCCTCGATCGGATGGAGGCTAGGATCTACGCCGATCCGAGCTTGATGGTGACGCGCCGATGTACTGTTGAGCACCCGTTCGGCACGATTAAGCGAATGTCGGGCGGCGGCAGATTCCTCACACGAGGGCTCAGAGCGGTGAAAGCGGAGGCCGCGCTCTCGATCTTGGCTTTCAACATCCTCCACGCGGTGAACGCCTTCGGTGCGGAGCGTCTAACGCCAGCGGCCTGAGCCGCACGGCGCTTCGCTGCAGTCGCCGGTGCTCTGTGCCGCCGAGTTTTGGCACAGCCTGCCCCGCAACGCCCCCTAAGGGAAGGTGGCGCCGGCCGCGACAGGCCCGGCGCCACGACCGTCAGGACCGGGTCCAGATCAGGCTGAAGCGATCGCCGCCGGCGTCTTCGACCAGGGTCGCGAACAGCGGGGCGGCGAAGGCCGGATCGTCGAGCTTCACCGAGAGGTAGTCCCGCTGCTGGGCGCTGGTCTTGCTCCACGCGGCGCCGATTTCGGCGTCCGTCTCCTCCGGTCCCCGGCCCGTGCCGGTGGCGAAGATGCGGTAATCCGGCGCGTTGTCGCTGGCCTTGTCCGCTCTGCGGATATCTAGCTCCACGTCGAGGCTGAGGGTGCGGATCGCCCCGTGGAAGGTGTCACCGCGGCGGGTAAAGGTTCCGATGGTGGCCATGGTCTTGCTCCTGTCTGATCTCGACCGCGCCGATCGCGGTCTCGATGGCGCTCAGGAGGCCGGCGCGGAGCGGCGCCGCACCCGCCAGGGCGTCAGACGCCGGCGGCGGCTTTGTTGCCGCGCGAGGAGGCGCATCGCGCCGGGGAAGAAAGCCTTAGCCGCCGCGCGTTGCGGCGCCGGACGAGGCTGCAAGCCGTCGCCGGCCAGAACGCCAGACGAAGAGACCGCCTATCGGCCGGGCTTCAGCGGGGAGCAAACCATGTCCCCCACGCCGTCTCCGAGCGGAGCTTTCCAGGGGTGCGACAGGTGACTTTCTAACCGAAAAGGGCCATGCTCTATCCGGTGCTGCGGCACGCCTGACGATGGGTCGCCGCTCTCGGCCTGCCCGACGCCGGTCCTCGCTCGGACCGGACGCTCCAGGAGGCACGATGAACGGCCCGACGTCGACGACCCGCCGCGCCCGGTTCGGGCGCATCTGGCGACGCGCCCGCGAGCTGTTGCTGGCCGTGCCGATGCTGATGGTCGGCGTGACCGTCGCCGACATTCTGGCCGATCCCGAGCAGCCAGGCCCCCTGACCTGGTGGGCGCTGGGCGTGGCCGGGGCCGCCATCGTGCTCTACCTGGCCTTTCCGGGCGGGGGTGAGGATCGGACCTAGCCCAAGGTCGAGCCAAAGGTTGGGGAAGGGCGGCGGGGGGCGAACAGAGGAGCGTCGCGGACGCCAAGGAGCCGAGACCATGCCGAGATCTGCGCAACCCCTGCGGCCCGGGAGCCGGCCATGTCCTTGAGGGCGATCGTCGAGGTCCTGGGCGGCGACCTCTATGACGGCGGCCGGCGCGCCAATATCCCGGCGCCGGGCCACAGCCGCGCCGACCGTTCCGTCTCGCTGCTGTTGAAGGACGATCGGGTGATTGTCCACACCTTCGGCGACGGCGACTGGCAGGCCGTGCTCGACGACTTGCGCGCCAAGCGGCTGATCGACGCCGACAATGCGCCCCGCTCGGTGTCGTTCGGCGAGGGGGTCGACCAGGCGAGCGCGCATAAGCCGGACGTCCGCCGACTCGATGCCGCACGGCGTCTGTGGGAGGCCGGCCGGCCGGTCGCTGGCGCTCTGGCCGAGCGGCATTGCCGACTGCGCCAAATCGAACGCGCGCTGCCGGGGCCGCAGGTCCTGCGGCACGCCGGTGAGACCCCGGTCTCCGCCTACGCCGAGAGCCGCTATCGCCGCCCTGCCCTGCTGGTGGCGATCAGCGCCGCCGACGGATCCTTCAGCGCCGTGGAGGTCACTTATCTCGCCGCCAACGGTCAGCGGGCCCTCGACCTGCGGCTGCCGCGCAAGACCGTGGGCCCGGTCCCGCCCGGCAGCGCCGTGCGGCTGGACCCCGCCGCGCCGGAGATGCTGGTCGCCGAAGGGGTGTTCACCGCCCTGTCGGCGACCGAACGGTTCGCCCTGCCCGGTTGGGCCCTGCTTTCGACGCGGAACCTGAGGAGCTGGTCCGCGCCGGAGGGCGTGCGGCGCGTGCTGATCGCCGCGGACCGGGGCAAGGACGGCGAGGCGTCGGCCGAGATCCTGGCCGCGCGGCTGCGCCGCCAGGGCGTGGCGCCGACCATCGCCTTGCCGCCCGAGCCGCATGGAGACTGGAACGAGGCGGCGCGGCCCGCCTGAGGGGCCGGCGTCTGGCCCGACCCCGCCAAAGGCCGGAGGAAGGGCTGGGGTGGGCGCGCCCAGGGGCAGGATGACCCTCGCCCAGGCGCTGGAGCCTGATACCGATGACCGACCTCACCTCTGAAGTTCCCGAAACCGCCGCCGCGCCCGTCGCCATGGCCCGCGTCCAGGTCCGCCTGGGCGACCTGGGTCTGGCGAAGGAGAACCTTCGCTACGCCGAGCCCGCCGACGAGGGCGTGCCGCAGCTTGCCGACACCATCCTCGCCGCCGGGGTGGTGATCCCGCCGATCGTCCGCCCGGGTCGCAAGGGCGAAGAGCCGTTCATGGCGCTGGACGGCCGCCGCCGGCGGCTGGGCCTGCTACTGCTGCGCGACCGCGGCGACATCACCGACGACTACCAGGTCGAGTGCCTGCTGGCGGAGACCAAGGCCCAGCAGGCCGCAGCCATCGTCCTGCCCAACACCGAGCACGCCCCGGTCCACGTCGCCGACGTGATCGTGGCCATCGGCCGGCTGCGCAAGGCCAAGATGGACACCGCCGCCATCGCCAAGGCGCTGGGCTACGCCGAGCTGGAGATCAAGCGGCTCGAGGCTCTGGCCGCCGTTCACCCGTCGGTGCTGACCGCCTTGCGCAAGGGCAAGCTGACCCTGAAGCAGGTGCGCCTGTTCGCGCGCCTGCCCGACAAGAAGCAGCAGGCCGAGATCGCCCAGACCGCGCTGGACGGCTACTTCCAGGACTATCAGATCCGCGCCGTCGTCGAGCGCGGCCGCGCCACGGCCGACGATCCGCGGTTCACCCTAGTCGGGATGGACCGCTACCTCGCCGCCGGCGGCCGGGTGACCTCGGACCTGTTCGGCGAGCTGCCGGACGCCGTGCTCGATCCGGAGATCCTCCAGGCGGCGTGGCGCGAGCGCGTCCAGCCGATGATCGATCATCTGAAGGTCGAGGGCCTGGCGGTCTATCTCGGCGAGGACGGCGCCTTCGGCGCGCCGGACGGCTTCTCCCGCCTGCCCTACGTCTACCGGCCCGACCTGACCGAGGCCCAGGTCAAGGCGCTGGACGACGCCCGCTACCGGGTCACCCAGCTCTCCTCGGCGCTGCAGGATGTCGACCCGCAGGGCGAGGAGACGACGGCGGTGTTCGGGCCGCTGGTCTCGGCCATGGCGGCCGTCGCCGGCGCCCCGCTCAGCCGCGACAAGATCGGCGCGGTGATGCTGTCGCCGGCCGACTCCGACTACGGGTTCTCGGCCACCTTCTACGCGGTTCCCCTGCCGGCCGATGAGCTGCCGGAGGAGATCGAGGGCGAGGCCGACGAGGACGACGACGAAGACGGCGTCGAGGTCGGTGGCCGCTACGGCCGCAGCTCGGCCGACGTCGAGGTCCCCAAGGCCGATGTCGAGGTGGAGGGTTCCAGCCACGTCTTCCACGAGACCCGCACCGACGTCGCCACGCGCGGCCTGATCCGCGACCTGGCCGACGATCCGGGCGCGGCGCTGACGGTGCTGGTGGCGCAGCTGTTCAAGCAGCTGGCGCTGCACTCGGCCGGCAGCCTCGACACCGCCGCCCTGCAGATCTCGGGTGTGCGCTACAGCCGGGGATCGACCGCCCCCATCCCCGCCCTCGACGGGGAGGTCCGCGACCGGCTCGACGCGCGGCGGGCGGCCTACAAGGCGTCGGGTCTGCGCCCGATCACCTGGGTGGAGACCCTGGCTCACGGGGACAAGATGGCGCTGCTGGCCGAGCTGACGGCCGTCTCGCTGAACCTGCGCGAGGGGCGCACTTCGCTGATCCGCCACGCCGCGCGCGCCGAGGCGGCCGAGATCGCCGCGCTCTGCGGGGCCGACATCTCGGCCCACTGGACCCCGGACGCCGCATATCTGGCGGTCCACTCCAAGAAGCAGCTGCTGGCGCTGCTCGAGGAGATGGGCGTCGAGGACGACCGGGCCAAGACCTTGAAGAAGGACGACCTGGTGGCCTTCGTCGCCGAATGCGCCGCCGAACGGCAATGGGCGCCCTCGGCCCTGGCCTGGGATCGGAGCGTCGAGGTCGAGGCGGATGACGACGCCGGCGAAACCGCCGCCCCCGGCCCGGACGAGGCGGCGGTCCAGATCGCCGCCTGACCACCCTTCCTGCTCACCTAAGCGATAGCCCGGCCGACGGCCGGGCTATCGCCCTTTCGGGAGGCCGACATGGCCGACTATTTCACGCACTTCTCGTGCCTGCTCGAGGTCGGGGCCGGCAATATCGAACCGGCGCTCGCGCTTTATGCGCGCATGGCGCAGGACCTGGAGGCCGACGACGGGCTGTCGATCGGCTTCGTCGCCCAGGCGGCGACCGGGTCCTCGTCAGCCCTGTGGCTGCGCGACGAAGACTGCGGCGAGCCAGAGCACGTCATCGCCTTCGCGCTGCTCTGCGCCGAGACCTTCGACCTCAAGGGGCGGTGGGGCTTCTGCTGGGCCTGACCTGTTCCCGGCCCCGCCTCGACGCCTTCGGCGGCGGCGCCCAGCTGCTCGACCTGGGTGCGCGCAAGAGCCTGACCTGGATCGACTGCTCGGACTGGCTGGCCCGTCAGCTTCCAGCCCCGCCCGTCGCGTAGCCGCTCGCCGGCGGCTAGTGCGCCGGCCGGGGGCTCATCTGCGCCAATATCGCCGCCCAGTGTTCCAGGATGTCGCCTTGCCCGACGTCGACCTCCGCCGTGACCTGGGCGAGGTTGGCGAGGTGCCGGCCGAACTCGCCCTTGGGGAGGATCGCGCGGCCCTCCAGCAGCAGGCCGATAAGCGAGATCGCCAGCCCCGTCGCCTGGGCCAGGTCGCTGGTCTCCGTCTCCATCTCCATCATGGGGACCTCCTCACGCGGGGCCCGCCGCCCCTGGGCGCGCCGTCCACGGACACCGGCGGCGGCGGCATATTGGCGCCATCAGGTTCGTGACGACGATGCGTAACCTTACGCCCTCGCCTCGCATGTCGGCCGCCGGTCAGGCGTCCTTGGCGAGGCCTCCGGTCGCCAGCGGCGGACCAGGTCCTCGAACTCGGTCCGGAAGCTGTAGGCGCTGGGATAGACCTTATTGCGGGCGATGAACCCGAACAGCGTCACCAAGTCCTCGCGCAGGCTCTCGTCCAGGCCCCAGGCGTCGGTCAGGTCGAATCCGCCGAGATCGGGCGCATTCCACCAGGCCAGCAGGAAGTTGCCGACGTAGCGGGCCTGATGGGTGTCGGCGCGCGCCACCTCAAGCAGCCGCTCCAGGGCGGCGAAGGTCGCCGCCGGCATCATCGGAACGAGATCACCCATGGGTCGCCCCGCTCCGGCCATCTGGGGTCGAGGCCCCGACGCCGCGGCCGTGGCCTCGGTTCCGCCGCTCGGACGCCGACCCGGTCATCGGGACTCCACGGTCTTGCGATGACGCTCGGCTGCCGTCTTCAGGTTCGACGTGGGCGCCGCCGGCCGGTCCAGGGCGCCGAAAAAGGCCGCCTGATCGGCGGCGGTCTATCCGGGGAACCCGACATGGCGTTGCTCCTGCGCGTCCCAGGTACGACCTCGGGACCGGCACGGCAAGCGGGCGTCCTGATCGTGCGGGGGGTCGGCCGAAGGAGAAGGAGGGGCCGGACGGGCGAGCCCGTCGGGTCTGGAGGGAGGAGCCCTCCGCGGCGGGCGATCTGGACCCTGCCTATGAACGCCCTGCTCCCCCTGCTCGCCGCCGACGGCGACGCCGCCGACCAGAAGGCCGCCAATCTCCTGGCCGCCGCCCGGGCTCTGACCCCGCACCTCAACCGATCGCGGCCGCTGGACCGCAAGCTGGTCTCGGGCGTGATGACCACGACCTTCGGCGCCTCCGACGCCGAAGGCGCCTGGCTGTGGCGCGACGCCTACGACGCCATCGAGGCCGCGCTCGTCCTGCAGCTGCGCCGCCTCGCCCCGCAGATCGGCCGACTCGAGGACGCCCCGGCCGACATCGTCGCCCTGCTGGCCAATCTCTCGGCGCTGAGCCTGACCCACACCCGACGCTCCGAGGAGCAGGTGGCGATGGACCAGTTCTCCACCCCGCCCGAACTCGGCGCCCTGTCGGTGCTCGCCGCCCAGGTGCGCCCGGGCGACCAGGTGCTCGAGCCTTCGGCCGGCACGGGTCTGCTCGCCATCCTGGCCGAGGCCTGCGGCGGCGCCCTGACGCTCAACGAGCGCGCCACGGGCCGCGCAGGGCTGCTGGAGGGCCTCTTCCAGTTCGCCACGCGCGGCCAGCACGACGCCGTCCACCTCTGCGATGTGCTGCCGACGTCCGGCTCGTTCCACGTCGCCCTGGTCAACCCGCCCTTTCAGCATCTGCAGGCCCACCTGGAGGCGGCGCTCGCGTGCCTGGCCGATGGCGGCCGTCTCGCCGCGATCGTCCCGACGCGGGTGTTCGAGGACCCGGCCATCATGCGCGCCCTGGCGTCGCGCGGGCGCATCGTCCTGCGGCTCGCCTTTCCCGCGCGGGCTTATGCCAAGCACGGGACCTCGGTCGAGACCGGACTGCTGGTCATCGATCGCGCCGGTCCGGACGGGACGATCCCGCCGGTGGCCGCATCGGAGACCTTGGCCGACGCCGCCAAGGCGGCCGCGGCTGTCGCCGCTCGCCCGACCGCACAGGCGCGTCAGTTCCGGGCGGTGAACTCCGTGGCGATCCTCGCGCCCCGGGCCCGGGCGCTGGCGACGCCGGCCGGCCGCCTCGCCTTCCTCGCAGACACCGCGTCGGTCGCCTACGAGACCTGCGCCTGGTCGGGCGAAGGCCACGACGTCGGCCTCTATCAGGCCTACCAGCTCGGGCGCGTCCGCTTCGCCCAGAGCACGCCCCACCCCTCCCCGCTCGTGGAATCCGGGCCGATGGCCTCGGTGGCCCCGCCGGCGCCGACCTATCACCCGGTGCTGCCGGCGAAGATCGCCGGCGAGCTGGTCTCCGACGCGCAGCTGGAGACGGTGATCTACGCCGGCGAGGCGCACGCCCAGGTCCTGCCGGGATCCTGGATCCTCGGCGAGGCGCCGCATCAGGTCATCCTCGTCAAGGACGACCATCCGGGCGCCGTGCGCTTCCGCAAGGGCTTCTTCCTGGGGGACGGCACCGGCTGCGGCAAGGGCCGTGAGATCGCCGGCGTTATCGCCGACAACCTCGCCCAGGGCCGTCAGCGCGCCGTGTGGCTGTCGAAGAACGATGCGCTGCTGGAAGACGCGCGGCGCGACTGGACCGCCATCGGCGGGGCGGTCTCGGACATCACCCCGCAAGGCGCCTGGAAGCAGGCGGACGCCATCCGCATGGACAAGGGCGTGCTCTACACGACCTACGCCACCCTACGGCAGCCGGCGCGGGGCGACCGACCCTCGCGCCTCGACCAGGTCGTCAACTGGCTGGGCGCCGACTTCGACGGGGTGATCGTCTTCGACGAGGCCCACGCCATGGCCAACGCCGCCGGGGGCGGCAAGAGCGCGCGCGGCCCGAAGAAGGCCTCGCAGCAGGGCATGGCGGGCCTCGCCCTTCAGAACCGCCTGCCGAACGCCCGCATCCTCTACGTCTCGGCCACCGGTGCGACCACGCCGGAGAACCTCGCCTATGCGGCCCGGCTTGGCCTCTGGGGCGGGCCGGAAGCGCCCTTCCCGACGCGCGAGGCCTTCATGGACGCCGTGGAGACCGGCGGCGTGGCGGTGATGGAGCTGATCGCGCGGGAGCTGAAAGCCATGGGTCTCTACATCGCCCGCTCGCTGTCGTTCGAAGGCGTCGAGTACGAACCCCTGCGTCATCCGCTCACGGAGGACGACATCGCCATCTGGGACGCCTGGGCCGACGCCTACCAGCTGATCCACGCCAACCTGCGCGCCGCCCTGGAGGCCGTCGGCGTCACCGAGGACGGCAAGCCCAAATCCGGCCAGGCCGCCTCGGCGGTCCTGTCGGCGTTCGAGGGGGCGAAACTGCGCTTCTTCGGCCACCTGCTGTCGGGGCTGAAGGCCCCCTCCCTCGTGGCCTCGATCCGGGAAGACCTGGCCGTCGGCCGATCGGCCGTGGTGCAGGTCGTTTCGACCAATGAGGCCGTGATGGAACGCCGCCTGGCGGAGATCCCGCCGGAGGAATGGAACAACCTCGCCGTCGATCTGACGCCGAAGGACCAGGTGCTCGACTATCTGATGGGCGCCTTCCCGGTGATGGCGATGGACGCGATCGAGGACGAGGACGGCGCCGTCACCATGGTCCCGGTGACCGACGAGGACGGGCGTCTGGTCGTCAGCCAGGAGGCCCTGCGGCTGCGCGACGAGCTGGTCACCCACCTCGCCTGCCTGCCGGCCGTCCACGGTGTGTTGGACGCGGTGATCGAGGCGCTGGGGACCGAGCAGGTCGCCGAGATCACCGGCCGCTCGCGCCGGGTGGTCACCCGCGACGGCCGCCGCGTTGTGGAGCGGCGCAGCGCCTCCGCGGCCAAGGCCGAGACCGACGCCTTCATGTCCGGCAAAAAGCGGGTGCTGGTGTTCTCCAACGCTGGCGGCACGGGCCGCAGCTACCATGCGGACTTGGCCGCCCAGAACCAGGAGCGCCGGGTCCACTACCTCGTGGAGCCCGGCTGGCGGGCGGACACCGCGATCCAGGGGCTCGGTCGCTCACACCGCACCAACCAGGCCTGCGCGCCGCTGTTCCGGCCGGTGACGACCGATATCCACGGGGAGAAGCGGTTCACCTCGACCATCGCCCGCCGGCTCGACAGCCTGGGCGCGCTCACCCGGGGCGAGCGGCGCACCGCCGGCAACGGCCTCTTCCGCGCCGAGGACAATCTGGAAAGCCCCTGGGCGCACCGCGCTCTGCAGGCCTTCTACATCGCCCTCCATTTCGGCAACGTCGAGGCGATGGACCGGGAGACTTTCGAGGCGAAGACCGGCCTGCGGCTGGTCGACGGCGACGGGGACTTGAAGACGTCCGACGACATGCCGCCGATGAACACCTTCCTCAATCGCCTCCTGGCGCTGCGGATCGAAGACCAGAACGCCCTGTTCGCCGCCTTCGACGAAATCCTCACCTCGATCCTGGAGCGGGCGGCCCAGTCCGCCGCCCTGGACCGGGGGATGGAGGACATCGTCGCCGACGACGTGGCGATCCTGGATGAGGAGGTGGTGCGCAAGGACGCGGTGACCGGGGCGGAGACCAAGCTCCTGCGCTTCCAGGTCCGCACCGCGCGCGAGCTCACGGCCGCGGACACCGCCCTTGCAGGCCTGGATCCGGACGGCGTGATCTTCGCAGTGAACTCCAAGTCTGGACGCGCAGCCCTCGTCGTCCAGGGGCTCACCACGACCAATGACGATGACCGTCTGATCCCGGCGGTGCGCCTGATCCGGCCGGAGAAGCGCACGATCGCCTCGCTGAAGGGCTTCGAGGAGTCGGCCTGGGAGGCGACCGACGAAGCGAGCTGGCGCGCCGCTTGGGATCGGGAAGTCGCCGAGGCCGACCCCTGGATCACCCGCGACCTGGTGCTGGTATCGGGCCTCCTGCTGCCGATCTGGACACACCTCCCTGACAAGGGAACCTCGGTGCGGCGGTTGAAGGCGCCGGACGGCCGCCGCTGGCTCGGCCGTCTGCTCGACCCCGGCCAGGTCCCGGCGCTGAAGGTCGCACTGGGTCTGTCCGACGTCGCCAGCGCCTACGGCGATCCCGATCAAGTGTCCGTTCTGGTCCGGCAGGACGGCGCGGCCATCGCCCTGGCCGGCGGCCTCTGGCTGCGTCGGGCCAAGGTGATGGACCGCTACCGGATGGAGGTGGTGGGCGCGGCTTCGCAGCGCTCGTCGTTCACTGCGCTCGGCTGCTTCGTCGAGATCATCGCCTATACGCCGCGGGTGTTCGTGCCGGTGGACAAGCCGGAGGTCCTGGCCGCCGTGCTGGCCAAATGGCCGCCGCAATCGGTGCTGCCGAAGGCGGCCTGACGCCGGCCCTTGGTCTCTAGGTTCCGCGTCACCTTCCGAGCCGCTGGCCGTTCGGCCAGCGACTCGCCGTGTGCTGGCTCTCCGCGAGGGTCGCGGGCGCGCGAGGGCGGCGCTGACCGCGGGCCGGTGCGCCTCTGCGAACCACTGTGGGTCTGCCGGCCAGGGTGGCGGGTTGCTGCGGCGGTGTAGGGAGGTGGGGAAAGGGGAGTGTTGGGCGTCCCTTGGAAAGGAGAAGGCCAATGGCAGACCGTGTCGACGCCACCATCACCATCGGCGGCCCTGTGCCCGCCGACCGCCTGGAAGAGCTGCTCGATGTCATCGAGAGCGAGCGGCTCGGCCGCGATTGGGAAGAACGCTTCCAGAGCCGCGACGAGCTTCTGGCCTATCTGCAGGACGGCGCCGAAGGCGTCACCTTCTACGGCCGCGAGGTTTCCGGCGGGGAGTTCGACGAGCTGGCGGCCTACTGCGTCGAGGTCGGGCTCACCTATGTGCTGACCTACGACGGCTACGGCTGCGAATGGGGTCCGGCCCGCCGCGTCCGCAGACCCGGCGACGCCGGCGACGGCGTGACCTGCTCGCTCAACGCCGACGACATTCGTTTCGTAGGCCTCGCGGACGTCGACGCCATCCTCGAGCACCTGCGCCTGTTCGCCGACCCGCATGTGCCGCCCGTCGAGATCGAGGACTCTGGCAGGCCGGCGTGAGGCTTGGCGTCGCCCGCTGGTAGGAAGAGGCCCCACCCGGTCGCCCGGGTGGGGCTTCGTCGTCAATCCTCGCCTTCGGGCTGATCGTGCTCGGGCCGGTCGAGGGACTTCAGTTCGTGGCCGGGCATGGCGATGACCACCTTCGCGAAGAACCGCTCGACGCCTTCGTTGTCGGTGTAGCGGTCGTGGCGAATCTCGCCCTGGACATAGACCTTGGCGCCCTTCGAGAGGCCCTTGGAGGCCAGCCAGTTGACCGTCGCCGGGGTCCAGATCTCCACCTGGTGCCAGGTCGGGTAGTCGCGCCGCTCGCCGTTCTTCTTGGTGTAGCGGCTGGTGCAGACCCGCAGGCTGGCGACCTTCTTGCCGTCCTGAGTGGTGCGGATCTCCGCTTCGGCGCCGGTGAAGCCGATCAGTTGGACTTGGTTCAGCATCGTCGTTCTCCAGATCTTCCGCCCGGAGGAGCCCGGGCGGCTCGCGGTCCCTGCCGCGATCACGCCACCGCCCAGGTCGGGGATCAGCGAGGGGGTGAAGCCCGGCCAGGCTGGAAACCGGTCTGCAGCCCAGCGAAGACCGGAGGGTCCGGTCCGGCCGCCTGGCCACGCCAGGTCGGCTTCGCCCCGAGCGACCCGGCCTAGGTTTGCGTGATTGATCGCGCGGGACCCGCCCGCCGCCTTGGACCCACCACAAGGGGAGCACCGCAACGTCGATGCGCCACGGACAGTGCTTGAGGTTCACCGCGCCAAGCCGCGCGCGGGGTTCAGGGCGTTGACGCGCTCGTCAGGCCGGCCCATCTGCGCTGCCGCGACGCGAGAACAGAGACACCCCCGCGCCCGTACCTGGCCCGGCCACCTGTGGCCCTTGGAGGCCAGACGGTTACGCTTGGCGCCTTCGATCGACCTTGCGGCCGTCCCAAGCGACGGCTAGGGCGGTCCGCCTTGACAAAAAGCGAAAAACGCGCGTTTTACACATCTGGAGATTCCGATGACCGCCCATGCCACCGTCAAGGCTACGACCTTCGCCCGGCACTTCGCCCGCTATCAGGACGAGGCCATCCGCGAGAAGGTGATCGTGGTCACGAGCCACGACCGCGTGGTCGGGGGCTATCTGTCGGCCGAGGAGCTTGCGCACTATCAGCGCCTGAAGGCCAGGGAGCGAAAAGTCTACAAGACCGAGGAGCTGCCCGATCATCTCATCGCCGCGATCGATGCGGCTGAGTATGGCGTCGCCCCCAAATGACGTTGCCGGCTCCCGAGCCGGGCCTGGTCGTTCGATACAGCTTTCTCTGGAGCCATGAGGCCGAGGCTGGGGCCGACGAGGGTTCGAAGGATCGACCCTGCGCCATCGTCGTCGCCGCGGCGCTCGGGGAGACCGGCGATATCACCGTCCTCGTCGCACCGATCACCCATGCGCTTCCCGAGGAGGATGATTCCATCCCCATTCCGCCGCAGGCGGCGCGCGCGCTCGGCCTCGATGGCGCGGATCACTGGATCCGGGTCGATGAACTCAACGAGTTCATCTGGCCCGGCTACGACCTGCGGCCGATACCGGGCCGCGCCGACGCCTACGCCTACGGCCTTTTGCCGAAGGCGATCTACGAGCGGCTGCGCGCCGCCATCCGGTCGCGGCGACTGCACAGGCGTCCGCAGGTCCAGAAGCGCGATTGACGCTCAAAGGCTAGAGGAAGGGCGCGGCCGGTCGAACCGGCCAGAAGCATAGGCGTCCCAGGCGTTCGCCGGCGCCCGCCGCGCCGACGGTCCTTGCTCCCCGCCCGACCCGGCGCGCACCCCTTCAACCTCGTTCAGACGCACCAGCGCCGGGCGGCCGCCCGGACCAAATCCGGCGCCTGAGAGGGAATCTCGCCAGGGTCCGCCGATCGCGGCAGGCCGGTGGGATAATCCCAAACGTCTCGTTCCAGCCCATCCGCACAGAGGTGGAGGGGAGGAGCAAGGGCCGGTCCCGGTGAGCCGGACGCGGAATTGGCCGCCGCCGGTGTTGTCCGGAGGCCGCCTTGTCCCCCACACCCCTTCGCTCGCCCGTCCTCGCCGCCTGGGGCGCCGGCGTCGATTCCACAGGCATGCTCGTCGAGCTGGTCGAACGGGGCGAGCCCGTCGATCAGGTCCTGCTCGCCGAGGTCCCGGAGAAGCCCGAGACCGTGGCTTTCATCCCCATTTTCCAGGCTTGGCTGGCCGAACGCGGCGTCCCTTCGGAAATCGTCCGCTACGTCCCGAAGAACTTCAAGAACTGGCCGGCCTATCGGACTCTGACCGAGAACCTGCTGACCAACGGCACCCTGCCCGGGATCGCCTTCGGCCGCGGCACCTGCAGCCAGAAGTGGAAGGCGGCGCCCCAGCATGCCTGGGCCAAGGCCTGGCCGCCGGCGATCGCCGCCTGGGCCGCCGGGCGCAAGGTGATCAAGCTGATCGGCTATGACGCCAGTCCCGCCGACGAGCGCCGCTACCGGGCGGTCCAGGATCTGGACGATCCGCTCTACGAACATCGCTACCCCCTGCGCGAGTGGGGCTGGACGCGGGCGGACTGCGCCCGGCGGATCGCCGCCGCCGGCCTGCCGGTGCCGCCCAAGAGCGCGTGCTTCTTCTGCACTGCCGCTCGCCCGGAGGAGATCCGCGCCCTTCCCCGCGCGCTGCTCCGCCAGATCGTCCTGATCGAGGCCCGCGCCGCGCCGCGGCTACGCACCGTCGACGGCCTGTGGCGAAAGTCGGTCAAGGGCGCGCGGGGCGCCACCCCCCGGCCCGGGTCGATGACGGCGTTCATCCGGCAGGAGCGTCTCCTCCAGGCCGAGGAGATCGACGCCATCATCGCCCTGGCGCCGGAGAGCCTCCTGCGCTGGCAGTCGGCGGTCGCCGCCGCCGGCGCGGAGCCGCGCCCGGAGATGGCGCGCTGGCTCACCCTGTTCGACGCCTTCGCCGCCGACCCCCGGCGGATCGACGGCGACCCGGGCCTCTACGCGGGCCTGGTCGCCAGGCCCTGAGCGGCCGCCCTCGCCCCCCTGTCCAAGGAGACCACCATGTTGCTCAAGATCGACGCGCGCCAGCTCGGCGCGCTGCTCGCCGGCCTGCGCCTGCTGCAGGACCATGCTGCCGACGGCTACGAGAACCCGGCTATCCTCGATGTCTTCGCCGACGGCCGACCCGTCGAACCGTTCGACGTCTGCGAGATCGAGGCCCTCTGCCAGGGCTTGGACGGCGGCGCGCTTTTGGTCGACGAGGCCGACGTCTCGGCGATCGGCGAGCCGGCCGATGGATAGCCTGCGCTGTCGCCGGTCGGACATGGCCGCCTTGGCGGCCTACGACCGAATCCTGATCGCCTTTAGCGGCGGCAAGGATTCGCTGGCTTGCCTGCTCCACCTGCTGGCGCTGGGCGTCGATCCGAGCCGCATCGAGCTGCATCACCACGAGGTCGACGGGCGCGGCGCGAGCTTCATGGACTGGCCGGTGACGCCGGCCTATGTCGCCGCCCTGGCCGATCACTTCGGCCTGCCGCTCTATTTTTCCTGGCGCGAGGGCGGCTTCCGTCGCGAGATGGAGCGGGACGGCGACCCGACCGCGCCGGTCCTGTTCGAGACGCCCGGCGGCCAGCTCGGCCGCACGGGCGGCGCGGGCCCGCCCGGCGTGCGCGGCCGCTTCCCGCAGGTCTCGGCGGACCTCTCCGTGCGCTGGTGCAGCCCGGCGCTGAAGATCGACGTGCTGGCCTCAGCGATCCGCGGCCAGACGCGGTTCGAGGACGGCCGGACCCTGGTGGTGACCGGCGAGCGGGCCGAGGAGAGCCCGGCGCGGGCGCGCTACCGCCCGTTCGAGCCGCACCGCACGGCCTGCGCACGGCGACATGTCGACCACTGGCGGCCGATCCTCGCCTGGCCCGAGGCCCAGGTCTGGGACGCCATCGCCGCGGCGTCGATCCGGCCGCATCCGGCCTATAGCCTCGGCTGGTCGCGCCTCAGCTGCCGGTGCTGCATCTTCGGCTCGCCGGCCCAATGGGCGACGATCCGGGCGCTCTATCCGGAGGTCTTCTCCGAGATCGCCGCGCGCGAGGCCGTCTCGGGTCGGACCATCCAGCGAACCGCGAGCGTGGTGGCCCTGGCGGATCGCGGCGTCCCCTACCCTGCCGCCCTCGCCGATCCGGATTTGGCGGCGCTCGCGGCCTCGGACCGCTGGACCCTGCCGGTGACCGAACGGCCTTGGCGCTTGCCGGCGGGGGCGTTCGGGGAGGCATCGGGTCCGAGCTAGGGGGAGAAAGGGACCGGCCGGGCGAGCCCGGCGGGGAATAGGTCTTCGGCGGGCGCAGGAGCCCTGCCATGTCGACCTCCCCTACTGCTGACGCCGACCCATCGGACACCGAGACCTTGCGGACCTTCCAGGTCGTCGCCGCCCAGGAGATGCCCTTCTACTGCTCCTTCACCGTCGAGGCGGCCGATCCTGACGCCGCCTTGGCGAGAGCCAAGGCCATGCTACTCGCCGAGGCAGGGATGCTGACGGAGCGAGAGCCCGAAGGGGCCCATAGCCTGCGCATCGTCGCCCTGCAGGAAGACGACCAGGATCCGATCTTCGCGGATGTGTCGCTCGACCCTGACGCCCCGCTCTGGCCGGGTCCGGCGTTCCGAACGGCGGTGCTGGCGACCAGCTCGGCGCTCGCGGCGTTGATCATCTCGCTCGGCGAGGCGGAGTCCTACCCCGCCGAGCTTGACCGGCTCGCCGCCAACCTCCGCCTGCTTCACCTCGATTGCGAGGGCGCGGCCGCCCTGGCCGCGGCCCGGCGCACCGAAGCGCCCGACGCTTGGGTGGACAAGGTCCTGGAGTGGGCCTGGGCGCAGATGGACGGAGGGGCGCGATGACCAGTCCGACGACCGCCGCCAACATCCACTGCCGGCGAGAGGGCTGCGGCAAGACTTGGACGCGAGACCCGGCCCTGGAGGTCGCCTGCCCGACTTGCCGCGCGCCCATCGGCCGTGGTTGCGCCCGCCCGTCCGAGCACCGCACCTGGGGCGGCGAGCCCCACGCCGAACGCGACATAGCCGCGGACCAGGCCGGTCATTACGGATCGTGCCCGCTCGGCTGGTGTGGGCTTGAAAACAAGCGGCGCCGGCAGGAGGCGGCCGCCATGCCGCTGTTCGCATCGGGTGACATGCCCCGCATGGACGAGCCGCTGCCGGCTGGGCCGTAAGGCGCCCACGCCCACTGGGGAGCTTGAAGCAAGGGAGAGGCCGGTCGAGCCGGCCGGGGAATGGTTCCTGGGCCGGCGCAGGAGCCGATCATGCTCTACCCCTTCCCGCCGACCCGCGGAGCCTCCTCTCCCCGGGGCCCGATGCGGCGTCAGATCGCCAATCCCGTGCTCGGCCTGCCGGCCGCCCGCGCCCTGATGGATCTCGATCCTCTCGCGCGAGCGGCGCTGGCCGAGGTCCTGGCCGATCTCGGGACCGACGCCGCCGCGCGCGCCCAGCGCAGCTGGGCTCAGAACAAGGGGATCATGGCCGCCTACTGGAAGGCGGTCAGCGTCTACGCCCGGCACATCCGCCGGGTCCTGGTCGCCGTCGGCCGCGAGGGGCGTGGCGGTCGTGTTGGCCGTGAGGCCGGCGCGGCGTCGTCCCATCGTGGCGCGTCACCCCGCTTGTCAACGGCTGGCGCCGTTCCCGTCCGCGCCGTCGGCGCGCCCGTGACAACCGGGGCCCCGACGCGACCCGAGACGCCGTCGCCGCTCGTAGGGAGCGGCCAGGTCGAAGGAGCACGCGGGTGTGCAAGGTCTTGAACAAGCGGGCGGCGGGCGTCCCCGAGGGTGCGGTTTACATCGGGCGCGGCAGTCCGTGGGGCAATCCGTTCCGGATCGGCCCGGACGGCGATCGGGCGGCGGTGATCGCCAGGCACGAGGCCTGGCTGCGCGGTCAGCATCACCTGCTGCGGGCGGTGCCGAGCCTGCGGGGCAAGGACCTGGTGTGCTTCTGCGCCCCGGCGGCCTGCCATGGCGACCTCCTGCTGCGGCTCGCCAACGGCTCGCGCGAGGCGATGATCGCCTGGTGGCGAGGGGGATAAGGCGTCCCCCGCCCCAGGGATCGGCGCGGCCGATGCTCCCCGCGGCGGCGGAAGCGGCCCCGGGGGAAAGGAGGAGGAAGGGTGCGGACGGGCGTCCCCAGCAGAGGAGGCCCAGATGCCCCACTCCCCCATCGCCCCGACGCTCACCGTCACCTGGCGCAGCGAGAACTACGGCCGCTTCGACGGTGCGCGCAGCGCTTTCCGACTCTACGACACCGTTGATCTGGACGACACCGCCGTCGCCCAGATCCATGCCGCAGCCACCAAGGCCGGGTACTTTTGGGAGCCCGGCCGCTGCGCCTGGATCGCCTGGGCCGACAGCGCGCGCGAGCGCTTCATCGCCGGCCTGCAGACCCTCGGCTACGCCGTCGAACACGCCGGCAGCTGGCGCGGCCCGGAAGGCGATGGTGCGCCCCCGGCGCCGGGGGCGCGGTGATGGCGAAGAAAATCCTCGTCGCCGACCTGCTGTGCGGCGCCGGCGGTTCGACCGAGGGCTGCGAGCGCGCCCTCCTCGACCTGGGGTTCAGCCTGGACGAGATCGAGTTCGTCGCGGTCAACCACTGGCCGACGGCGATCCAGTCCCACGCCATCAATCATCCCCGCGCCCGGCACTACGTGCAGGACATCGCCACGGTGCGGCCGCACCTGCTGGTCCCCGAGGGCTACCTCGACCTCCTGATGGCGTCGCCGACCTGCACGCACCACTCGAATGCGCGGGGCGGCAAGCCCACCTCCGACCAGCAGCGGAGCGACCCTTGGCACATCATCACCTGGCTGACCGAGCTTCGGGTCAAGCGCCTGATCATCGAGAACGTCTGGGAGTTCATCAAATGGGGTCCGGTCGACCGGCGCACCGGCCGGCCGATCAAGCGCCGTGAGGGCGAATACTTCTGGGCCTGGATCAGCGCCATCAAGGCGCTGGGCTTCACCCAGATCGAGTGGCGCAAGCTGAACGCGGCCGACTACGGCGACGCCACCACCCGCAGCCGGTTCATCCTGATGGCCCGCAGCGACCGCAAGCCGGTGCAGTTCCCGGCGGCGACCCACGCCCGCAGGCCCAACAGCGCCGACCTGTTCGCGACCCTGCAGCCCTGGCGGCCGGCGCGTGAGATCATCGACTGGGAGATCAGGGGCCGGTCGATCTTCAACCGGGACAAGCCGCTGGCGGCCAAGACCCTGGAGCGCATCTGGGCCGGTGCGGTCAAGCACCGCTGGCCCGAGCCCTTCCTGGTCATCCTGCGCAACCACATGGCCAGCCAGGGCCTGGACGTGCCCATCCCGTCGATCATGGCGAACGGCACGCACATCGGCCTCGCCCAGCCACTCGTGGGGACCATGAAGGCCGGGTGCGACCCCCGGACCGCCGGCGAGCCCCTGCATAGCCCCACCACCCAGGGCAGCCTGTTCACCGCCGAGCCTTTGGTCATGAATGGGCGCAGGGGCAACAAGGCCACGCCGGCCGGCCGGGCGCCGATTCCGACGCTGGACACCAAGGGTGGCGTCTGGGTGGTGGAGCCCTTCATCGCCAGCGTCGCCCACGGCAATAGCCAGGGCGACTCCACAGCCGACAGCCGCCGGTGCAAGAGCCTGGACGATCCGCTCGGCACGGTTCACGCCGGCGGCGGCAAGTTCGCCATGGTCGAGCCCTTCGTGCTCAGCCAGGGCGCGGGCGGCGTGGCGCGCCAGACCATCCAGCCGATCCCGGCGATCCCGACGCATGGCGCCCATGCGCTGATCTCGCCCTACTACAGCAACGGCTGGCAGCAGCAGTCCGGCTCGCCGCCGCCCTGCTACACCGTCGAGGACCCGGTGCCGCCGATCACGACCAGGGGCCGCTTCGGGGTGGTGGTCCCCGTCACGCAGAGCAAGCGCGGGAACACCGCCCGGTCGACCGAGGAGCCTATCCCGACGGCGACGACCGCCAAGGGCGGCGAGTTCGCCATCGTGATGCCGGTGACCCACCACGACGGGTCCAACCGGAGCCGGGACGTCAACCAGGAGCCGATCCCGACCCCGACCGGCGCCAACCGTGGCGAACTGGCCTTCATCGCCGCCCAGTTCGGCGAACGGCCGGGCCAGGCGCCGAGGACCCACAGCGTGGAGGCCCCCACGCCGACCATCGCGGCCACCGGCCACGTCAACTTGGTGGAGGGGGTCGAAGGGCTCGAGGGCTACGACATCCTATTCCGGATGCTGGAGCCGCACGAGCTGGCGGCCGCCATGGGCTTCGACGGCGACGGCCGCCACTACACCTTCGTCGGCACCAAGACCGAGCAGATCAAGCAGATCGGCAACGCCGTCTCGGTGCGGAAGATGAAGGCGTGCGTCATGGCGCTGATGGCCGACGCCGTTCCGCGCAGACGAACCGCTCCGCCGCCCGCGCTGGAGATCGCCGCGTGAGCCCGCTGTCGATCCCGCGACCATCATCGCGTGGCGGGGCGGCGATTGAGCGGCCGCCCGCATCTTGGGAAAGGCTGGAGGAAGGGGCCCGCCGGGTGAGCCGGCCGGGGAATGGGTCCTGGGCCGGCGTTGGAGCCGGCCATGGCCTACCCCTTCCCGCCCCGCTGCGGATTCGCCTCGCCCTGGGGTGCGATCCAGACCGTTACGCCGCTCGGGCCCGATGCGGTCGCAGTCTCGACCGCCTCGCATGGCGGCCTTTGCGTCTCGCCGGACGCGCTGGCGCGCATGCCCGCGGCGACCCGCCAAACCGCGTACAGCGCGAACGGCTGGTTCGAGGAGGACTGCGACTGGGCCCTGCCCTATCTCGCCCTGGGCCTCGACGCGCACGAGGACGATCCCGTGCGCGGCCCTGCGCTCCGCGCTGCGGCCGAGCGCACGATCCGCGCCTACCACCCCCAGCATGCGGCCCTGCTCGGCGTCGCCAAGGCCCGGGAGACCGGCCATGGTTGAGCAAGGCGATCTCTTCGCGCCCGGTGTGTCCGAAATCTCGACGTCGGCGGCGATCGCGTCGCCGGCCGACCCCGGCGCCGAGCTGCGCGAGCGCTTCGTCGCTCATGGGGCGGCGGCCTTGGACGAGGGCGACACCCTCGCCCTGATCCTCGCCCGCTGCCTGCGCCCGGGGGCCAACGTCTGCTACGCCGCCGACGCGCTGATGGCGCGGTTCGGCGGGGTGTGGCGCATCTTCGGCGCGCCGGAGCCGGAGCTGGCCCGTGTGGTCGGCCGGGAGGCCGCGCGCGAGCTCGTCCTGCTGCACGGCCTCTTGGTGCGCCTGCTGGAACACCCCCTGCGCCAACGCACGCTGCTCAGCTCCCATGAGGCGGTGACGACATATCTCCGGGCCCGGCTCGCCGCCCCGCCGAGAGAGGTGTTCCACGTCCTATTCCTCGACAAACGCAACCAGCTGATCGCCGATGAGCGCCTGGGCGTCGGCACCGTCGACCACGCCCCGGTCTATCCCCGCGAGGTGGCGCGACGTGCGCTCGAGTTGTCGGCGAGCTCGGTCCTGCTCGCGCATAATCACCCCTCCGGCGACCCGGCGCCGTCGCGCGCCGACATCGACATGACCAAGCAGGTGGTGGCGGCGCTCCGCGTCCTGCGGATCGCCGTCCTCGACCACTTCATCGTCGCCGGCGACCAGGTGCTGAGCTTCCGGGCCCAGGGGCTGATGTAGGCGGCGGGAGGCGGAGGAAGGGACCGGAGCGGGCGAGCGCGTCGGGATGTGCCCCCGCGCCGTGTTCGGAGCCCTCATCATGACCACCAGACCCCCGGCCACCCTTGTTGCGCCTGAGCGCCGCGAGGGCTTTCTACCCAAACTCTTCGGCCTGCCGCTGATGATTGTCGGCGAGCACACGGTCTATTCGCTGATGGAACGGCTGAGCCCCGCCGAGTACGGCGGCGGTTCGTGGGATTTCTACGAGCGCAGCGGGGCGCCGCTGTTCATGGCGCCCACCTCCAAGCCGCGCTTCCGCATCGAGCCGGACATCACGATGTTCGGCGGCGAAGTCTCGGCCGAGGCGGCGGGGATCATCGTCACCCTCTTCGCCTTCTCGCACCTGTCGTTCCGCCATGGCTCCGATCGGCTCGCCGACGGCTATGAGCGGCTCTACCGCTACGCGGCCGGGCACGCCGAATGCTCGGCGATCCTGCAGGCGATCGACTGAACATTCCCGAGCGCCCCGTCTCCGCGTCGGGGCGCTTGTTGTGCTGCCCGAACGGAGGTGCGCGGGCCCGAGGACGGAGGAAGGGACCGGCGGGGTGGGCTCGCTCCCGAGCCTTTGGAGGTCCTTCCCATGACCAGCTGGTCCGAACCCCGCATCACCACCTTGCGCACGCTCTGGCTCGACGGCCTGTCGGCGTCGCAGATCGCCAAGCAGCTCGGCGGCGTCACCCGCAACGCCGTCATCGGCAAGGTCCATCGGCTGGGCCTTGGCGGCCGGGGCGCTCCGTCGGCGCCAGGCCGCCCCTCGCGCGTCAGCCCGCCTCGGCCTGCCCGTCCCCGCCGCGCGGCCGCTCGTCCCTCGCGGGTCATGGCGCCGCCGCGTCCGCCCGTGGCGGCCCCGGCCTCTGCCCCCGAGGGGCCCGGCCTGGTCACCGACATGGCGCGGCTCGGCGTCCATGCCTGCAAGTGGCCGATCGGCGATCCGAAGAGCCCGGACTTCAGCTTCTGCGGTCGTCATGCCGACGGGCGCTACTGCACTGCCCACGAAACCCAGGGCGTCCGTCCAGGGACGGCCTGGCGCGCCGACCGGGACCCGGTCGTCCGCCGCGCCCTGGCCGGCCTGATCTGAGCGGGGTTGGGCCATGCTTCCCTCCCCGCTCCTGCGGTACGCGCAGGAAGAGCCCGTGGCGGCCGCCGCGCCGGCACGGGCGCCCGGCAGCGGCATGATCGTCCCGCCCTTCACCACCCTCGCGGCGTGGCTGGCGGAGATCGATCGCCAGGGCGCGCTGATGCGGCCGAGGCGCCGCCTCTACGAACGGTTCGACCGCACCGCCCGCACCCTCACGCCCGAGCGCATCCGCCGGGCGGACGATCCCGTCGCCGTCGGCGAGCTGGTGGGCCGCCTACGCGTGGCCCGCTATCCGTGGGGTCATGATCTGCATGAGCTTGACCGGGTGTGGTCGCGCGCCGAACTCGGCGTCCTGATCACCGAGGCGGTCAACCGCCAGCGCCAGCTGGCCATCGGCCGGGTGACGCCGCGGCCGAAGGGTCCGCAGTTCGATCCCCGGCGGTTGCCGGACGACCGGCTCGATCACCTGATCCAGCATCATCGCGACCTGCAGGTGGTGGAGGCGCTGCGTGCGGAGCGCCGGCGGCGCGAGACCTTGCGAGGCGATCATGCGACCGCCTGACGGGTCTTTCGCCCTAACGCGCGATGTGGATTTCCGCTTCTACGTGGGCGTCCACCATCCGCGGCTGGCCTGGCCGCTCACCTTGCGCGGCTTCCGGGTGTGCATCTCGGCGAACGTGCTGCGGGACCGGGTGTGCGATACGCCCTTCGTGGGGTGCGACGAGCCGTGGCTGCTGGATTCCGGTGCCTTCACCCAGGTCGCCCTGCAGGGCGGGTTCAGCCAACCGCCCAGGGCCTATGCGGCGATGATCCGCCGCTATGCGGGAACCGGCCTGATCGCGGCCTCCACTCAGGACTACATGTGCGAGCCCGTCGCGCTGAAGGCGACGGGCCTGACGGTCGCCCGTCACCAGGGTTTGACCATCGAGCGGTTCGACGCGATCCGGGACGCCGGCGTGGGCCGTGTGCATCTGCTGCCGGTGCTGCAAGGCCGCACCCCGACGAC
Source organism: Phenylobacterium haematophilum (assembly GCF_014196295.1). Lineage (GTDB taxonomy): Bacteria > Pseudomonadota > Alphaproteobacteria > Caulobacterales > Caulobacteraceae > Phenylobacterium > Phenylobacterium haematophilum. The sequence goes on along the minus strand of NZ_JACIDK010000006.1, from coordinate 54,296 downwards.
TACCGCCGTCACCTTGAGGCCTATGGCGACCGCATCGGTCCTGGCGCCTGGGTGGGCGTGGGGTCGCTCTGCAAGCGGCAGGGCCGCCCTGAGGTGATCGCGGCAATCCTCGACGCCATCCAGCAGGACCGGCCGGACCTGCGCCTGCACGGGTTCGGCTGCAAGCGCACGTCGCTGCTCGATGAGGCCGTGCGGAGCCGCCTGGCCACGGCCGACAGCATGGCGTGGTCGTTCGCGGCGCGCTTCGAGGGCCGCGACCAGAACGCCTGGGACGAGGCCGGCCGGTTCGGGCTCAGCGTCGGCGGGTGTCCGGAGGCGGTTGAATGGTTGGCCGCGAAGGCCGGCTGGCGCCGGGCGGTGCGGAGGGACGCTGCAGCGTCCGAGCGTGGGGTGGGCGCGGCCCTTTGGCTCCAGTGACCTCGCCACCAATCGCCGGCCCCCACAAGGGGCGCTGCGCTCAAAGCCCTTGTGGGGTCCGCCGCTGGGCGGCGCGAGGCGGTCCCGAGCCGACGGGCTCGCACCCCCAACCCACGAAGGGACTTTCCCATGCAGTTTTCCCTCTCTCCCCCCTCTTCTGATCGCCTGACGGCCTACGAGGCTCAGGCCCTCCACCTGGAGGACACCCGAACCCATCCGCCGGAGGCGGCGCTTCACCAGCTTGGTCACAGTCTCATGACGGAGCTGCTCGACGTTGTCGGCGAGTCCGCCCTGGAGGACTTCCATGTCCTGATCGGCGAGGCGCTGATCGGCGCCTTCCACTCCATGGCCCAGCGCATCGAGCGCGACGCCGACAAGGCCCGGGATCAGCTGGGCGGCCTGGTGCGGGATTTCGACGGCTCCGAGGTGCTCGACACCGAGATCCAGGACGTCACCCGCAAGGCGCGCGCCGCCGACGTCGCCACCCTGGCGATGGAGATCGTTCGCGATGCGGCCGCCGACACCTACACGACCAACACCGGCGAGGTGTGGAGCCCGTGGAAGGGCTCGGTCAAGGGCACCCGCACCACGGCGGCTCAGATCGAAGCCCGCGACGCCATCCGGGCCCAAAAGGCCCGCAAGCACGCGGCGACCGACCCGGGCGTGAGCATCGTGGCGTTCCGCGGCGCGCCGCAGGCGGACACGGCGGACGACGCCAACCGCATCTTCGACGCCCTGAACTGGGCGCGGGTGCAGTGGCCGGACATGGCGCTGGCCACGTCCGGGGCCAAGGGCGCCGAAAAGCTGGCTCTCAAGTGGGCCAAGCAGAAGGGCGTCCGGGTGGTGCTGGCGAAGGCCGATTTCGACCGACACGGCCGGGCGGCCCCGTTCCGGGCCAATGACGAGATGCTCGAGCTCGAGCTGGTGTGCGTGCTGACGCTGGCCAACACCATCAATTCGGAGCGCGCGGCGGAGCTGAAGCCCTTCGGGCCGGCGTTGAACCTGGCGCAGAAGGCGGCCGAGCGCGGGCTGCGTCATCTTCCGGTCAAGGCGCGGGCCTGAGCCCCGCCGGTGCGGCGGCCGCAAGGTCGCCGCATCCTTTTTGTCTGCGATCCGCGAGGGCTGTGGGAGCCGGCAGGGTCATCACAGGCTCACCGGAGGCCTCCAGGCGGACGATCGGGCGGGCTGAACGCGATCTCTCAAGGCGAACCTGGGCCGGGGCCGTTCGGGCTCAAGGCGACCTCGCCGGAGGGCGAGGCGTCGGCGCAGGACCCTCCGGCCTTCCTTCGCTGCGCTCTCGTGCAGGCCGGTTTCCACCGCCGCCGACCCTGAGTCCGACCCTCTCCCCGTCCCGACCGGTCGCATGATCGCGGGATGAGCCCGCCGGTCGAGCAACGGAGACTTCAGATGGCGAGCATGGCGATGGCGCAGGCGGTTCTGGAACACGCCCACCAATTCTACGACGTGGACAACTGGTATGTGGTCGCCGAGTGCTGGGACACTTGGTCGGTGCTCGAGGAGCTGGACCAGCACGAAGAGCGGACCAACGTCCCCTTCACCCTCGAGACGGCGGCGATCGCCCACTTCGGGGCGCTGATCGCGCAGCGGCGAACGGTCCACTGAGCTCTCGGGCGGCCGGCAACGGCCGCCCTCCCTCGTTTGAGCGAGAACGGGCGCCGAACGGAATCCAAGCCCTTGTGGGCGTTGGTCCTGACGGCGCGACCCGTTGGGGTTGGTGATTCGTTCCAACGGGCGCCGATCGGCGCCCGTCCTCGCGTTTCGTCACCCTGTCGGCGTGGGCCGACGGCGTGAATGGAATCTGGCCCCGGAGCTGAGCGACCTAGCCGCCGGCAACCGGCTAAGTATCGCGGCGAGACCCGGCGAAGGATCTCTGACGTTTTGGCTCGCCCCGTCCCTACGCTGTTTCGGCCCACAGGCGGAATGGCGTCCGCTCCCAGCCGGCGTCGGGCAGTTGCGGAGGCCCTTAGTCCTCGGAGACGGGCGAAGTCGGGCCGGCCCAGGCTTGGGTCGCGGACTAGGTCATAGGCGGCGAGCACCTATTCGGCTCACGCGGAATGGCCCCGGTCAAGTCGGTGCGGGCGGTGAGGTGGACGGTCACCCCGGGGGCGAACGGGACGCAGCTCCAGGCGGCGATGAGGCCAGCGCTCATCTGCAGGTCTCCGGGTCCAGCCTCCCGAGGTTTGGGTGGGCGGCCCCCTGCCCGGCCGTTCGTGGGTGCAGGATGAGGCGGTTCCCTCCGGGCGGCGACGTCGCGGTGGGCGTGTCAGGCGATCCGGTTCTCCGCAGTGACCCCTGGGGTCAGCCTTGGCGCATCGTCTAGGCGTCTTCCTGGGGATGGGGCCGTGGCGGAGGACGGTCCCGCGCGATCAATCACGTGAACCTAGGCCGGGTCGCTCAGGGTCGAAGCCGACCTCGCAGGCGAGGCGGCCGGGCCGGACCCTCCGGTCTTCGCAGCTAGCGCCGCTGCAGACCGGTTTCCAGCCCCGCCGGGCTTCGTCCCCTCGCTGATCCCCGACCTGGGCGGTCTCGTGATCGCGGCAGGGACCGCGAGCCGCCCGGGCTCCTCCGGGCGGAAGATGGAGAAAGACGATGCTGAACCAAGTCCAACTGATCGGTTTCACCGGCGCCGAGCCGGAAATCCGCACCACCCAAGGCGGCAAGAAGGTCGCCACCCTGCGGGTCTGCACCAGCCGCTACACCAAGAAGAACGGCGAGCGGAAGGACTACCCGACCTGGCACCAAGTGGAGATCTGGAACCAGGCGACGGTCAACTGGCTGGACTCCAAGGGCCTCTCGAAGGGCGCCAAGGTCTATGTCCAGGGCGAGATCCGCCACGACCGCTACACCGACAAGGACGGTGTCGAGCGCTTCTTCTCGAAGGTGGTCATCGCCATGCCCGGCCACGAGCTGAAGTCTCTGGACCGGCCCGAGCAAAACCCCGCCGAGGAGGACTGATCCGCCGCCCGCCCCACCCGGTCCGCCGGGTGGGGCTTTTCGGCGTGGTTCGGAATCGTGCTAGACGGCTCACTGAGGGTTAGTCGAATCGGCTAGACCTAAACCGTTCGGGGGTTTAGAGACCGCTCTGAACACTCACCCTGGGTTAGCGGTTGGATAGCAAGTTAAACCAACTCCAGAGCCTGTTGCCCGCCGGCCTCTTGGTCGATGGCGGTTGGCTGTCGCGTCACGGCTACTATTCCAGCCTCGTGGCCAAGTACGTTCGGGGCGGGTGGCTCGAACAACCGACCCGCGGCGCCTACAGGCGCGCGGGCGTCGCGCCGGGAGGGGGCGAGGACGACTGGGCGACCGTGGTCGTTTCATTGCAAAGGCTGGCCCCTCCCCTCTACGCCGTCGGCGGCCGCACTGCGCTGGAGCTTCTCGGCTTCACCCACTACCTCGCCGCCGGCGGCCCCCAGGAACTCAACCTCTACGGCGCCCGCCCGCCGCCGGTCTGGGCGCGCCGTTTGATCGGCCCCCGCCTGGCGTTCCATCGCGCCCGCCTGTTCGAAGCCGACCCGCTGCTGGCGACGGACCCCTCCCCCGAGGCCCTGGCCCTACACCTCCGGCACCCCGATCAGGACGGAATGGCCGGCCTACTCCAGGTCTCGACGGCGGAGCGCGCCTTCCTCGAACTGCTGGACGCCGTTCCGCAGGCGGCGAGTTTCCATGAGGCGGACGCTCTGGTCGAAGGCCTAACGACGCTGAGCCCATTGCGCCTTTCTGCGCTCCTCGCGGCGTGCCGGAGCGTGAAGGTCAAGCGGCTGGCGCTGTGGTTCGCCGACCGCCACGACATGGCCTGGGCCAAACGCCTGGACCGCGGCCGCATCGATCTTGGCCAAGGCAAGCGTGTGCTGGCGCCGGGCGGGCGCTTGGACCGAACCTATAGGATCACTGTGCCGCGCGATCTGGTGTCGTCATGAGCACCGCCCAGTATCGCGCCCAGGTCGGCTTGCTGGTGCGGGTGCTTCCCTTGCTCGCCAGCGAACCGGACTTCGCCCTCAAGGGCGGCACGGCGATCAATCTGTTCTGGCGCGACCTGCCCCGGCTGTCGGTCGACATCGACCTGACCTATCTGCCAGTTGCCGACCGCGCCGCATCGATGGCGGCGATCGACGCGGCGCTGCAGCGCTTGGCCGGCCTCATTCGCATGAGGATCGATGGCGCGACCGTGGGCCTGCACGAAAGCCAGGAGGGCGTGCATCGGCTGCTGGTGCGCGCCGGCGCCGTCCAGGTGAAGGTCGAGGTCACCCCGGTTCTACGCGGCGTGGTTTTCGCCCCTGAGAGGCGCGCCGTGTCGCCAAGGGTCGAAGCCGCCTTCGGCTTCGCCGAAGCAAACCTCGTCTCCTTCGCGGACCTCTTCGCGGGCAAGATCGTCGCCGCCCTCGACCGGCAGCACCCCCGCGACCTTTTCGACGTGCGCGACCTTCTGGCGAACGAGGGCCTGACGCGACCGCTGATCGAGGCCTTCCTCGTTTATCTGGTCAGCCACAATCGGCCGATGGCCGAGGTGCTTTCGCCCAATCGGAAGGATCTCGCCGAGGAGTATGGCCGGACGTTCGCCGGGATGACGGACGTCCCGGTGGCGATCGAGGCGCTTGAAGCCGCCCGAGAAGACCTCATCCGCGGCCTGCATGCCGCCCTGACCGAGCAGGACCGGAGGTTCCTTCTCGGCGTTAAGACCGGCGCGCCCGACTGGTCGATGATCGGTTTGCCGCAGGCCGCCGACCTGCCGGCGGTGCGGTGGCGCTTGATGAACCTGGCGCGCTTGCCGGACGCCCGCCGGCAAGCCCTCGCGCATCGGCTGAAGACGGTGCTTGAGCTATGAATTCGCAGCGATTTTCCAACTTGCCAATTGGCAAGTCCGGGCTGGCTAAGCCCCCTGCCCGCTCCGGCCCTGGCGTGGCCGCATGAGCAAGCGCGCGGTCCGCGACCAGGAATTCGACCTGTTCATCCCTCGTATGAACAGCCTCCCGCTGAAGGATCAGCGGGAGATGATGGAGCGGCCGTTCTTCTCGCTCCAGAAGCGCAAGCGCCTCAAGCCGATCGTGTACAACAGCCCCGACGGGGACGTGTGGGTGCATGTCAGCGCCAACCCGTTGTTCGGCATCGCCACAATCTGGGATGCCGACATCCTCATCTGGGCGACGTCGCGCTTGAACCAGCTGCGGGAAAAGGGCGTCAACGATTTGACCCCAACGCTCCACACGACGGCGCATGAACTCCTCAAGGCGATCCGCCGGGACACCGGGGGCAAGGGCTACAAGGAGCTGGAGGCCGCCCTGCAGCGGCTCCAGGCCACCAATATCCAGACCTCGATCCGCGCGACCAAGCGCGACAAGCGGGCCCAGTTCGGCTGGCTCGACGAGTGGACCATGGACATCGATCCCAGCTCCGGCGCCGTGCGCGGCTTGACCATCACCCTGTCGAAATGGGTGTTCGACGGGCTGATGGGCGACAAGACACTGCTTACCCTCCACCCTGACTACTTCACCCTTCAGGGCGGCCTGGAACGCGCCATCTACCGGATCGCGCGCAAACATGCCGGCGATCAACCGAAGGGATGGATCTGCCGGGTGTCGGTCCTGCACGAGAAGTCTGGCAGCGACAGCCCGCTGAAGCAGTTCAACTACCTGATGAAGAAGATCGTCGAGGCCAACGCCCTGCCCGACTACGATCTGACCTTCGTGACGACGGCGGACAACGCCTCGGCGATCCACTTCGTGCGCAGGGGCGCCGTCGAACGCGCCCAGCTCAAGGCGGACCTCGAGGCCGAATCGGTCCGCCGCGAACGCATCGCCCGCGAAGATGCGCGGGCCGCGGAAGTCGATGGGCTGGTTGACCGGCGCCGCCTCCGCGACTCGGGGGATGAGTGACCTTTCCCTCGGGGGATCGGTGACCAGGCGCCCGGGGTATCTGTGACCCGAGATCGGGGGATCGGTGACCGGCCGCGGGGAAAACCCCTGTGTAGGCAAGGGGTTGGCCGCCTTTCGGCGCTCTCTAACCCTTCCTAACCTTCCCCATTAAAATCTCTCTGTAACGGACGCGGCGGCACGGCGGTCGACCTGCGCCCCGAGCCTTGAAGGGCTCGGGCGCAGGTCGCCGTTAACCCTTCTTTCATTGTATTGCCGTCAGAACTTGGCAAACTTGCTTCCTGCCGAGCGAAATTTGCAAAGGGATTTGGCCATGGCGACCGCCGCACTCGCTGATCGGGCCAGCAACCCGCCGGTCCTCTACGATACCATGGAGGGCCTGAACCAACGGGCCCACGCGGTGCTCGACCGGCTGCGGGCGACCGTGTTCGCGCCGGACGCTCAGAAGACCCTCGACGTCCGGTTCGCCATTGGCAAGGCCGCTGAAATGGTCGGTCGGTCCACGGAGGCGATTCGCCAGGCGGAGGCTGACGGCCGCCTGCCCGCACCGCGCATGACAGCGACCAACCGGCGCGAGGGTTATACCCTGGCCGACATCAACGCCATGCGCGACGTGTTCGGCACCCGGCCGCGCCGCGCCGACAGCGATCCGGCCCTGGTGCTGGCCGTGCAGAACTTCAAAGGCGGCGTCGGCAAGAGCACCTTGGTCTGCCATCTCGCCCAGTCCCTGGCGCTGAAGGGCTACCGGGTCGCCGTGATCGATTGCGACAGTCAGGCCAGCACGACCACGGTCTTCGGCTTCAACCCGGACGCGGACATCGCCGACGAGGAGACCTTGCTGCCGTTCTTCCGGCACGGCGAGCAGTCTGACCTGCGGTATGGCCTGAGGCCTACCGCCTGGCCGGGGATCGATCTCTTGCCGGCCAACCTCGGCCTCTACAACGCCGAGTATGAGGCGGCTGCCCGGGTCCGTGGCAATCCCAAGGACTTCGATCGCCTGCGGCACGGCGTCGAGGACCTGATGCGGGACTACGATGTCATCCTGCTCGATCCGCCACCGGCGCTGGGCATGATCTCGCTCGCGGTGTTGCGCGCGGCCAACGCGTTGCTGATCCCCACTCCGCCCTCGACCGTCGACTTCGCCTCGACGGCGCATTTCTTGCGCATGGTCGTCGAGACGATCGAGGTGCTGGACGACAAGCTCGGGGCGCGTAGCTTCAACTTCGTCAAGGTGGTCGCCACCAAGGTCGACGAGAACAAGAGCGCCCACGTGCAGATCCGAGCGATGATGCAGTCGGTCTTCGGCGCCGAGATGCTTCGCGCCTCGCTGCTGGACTCGGCCGAGATCGACAACGCCAACGTCCAGCTCCGGACCGTCTACGAGATGGCCGGCGGGTCCAAGACCCACGAGCGCTGCCGCAACAATCTGGATCTCCTCAATGACGAGGTGGAGCTGCTCATCCGCCGCTGCTGGCCCAGCCACCGGGCGGCCTTGCGGCAGCAGGGTGTGGCGTAGGGGAGGGGACCATGGCGACGACCGCGAACAAGAACCGCAGCATCCTGTCCGGCCTGGTCGGCGACCGTGCGCCGGTCACGGAAACCCCGAAGGTTCAGGAGGCGACTGCGCCGCCGGCGACCCGGCCGCCGGATCGCCTCAACACGCGCTTGAGCGGCCTCTCGCGCGTGACCTCCGGTGATGTGAGGGAGAAGACCCTTCACCTCGTGGATCCGGCGCGCTGCCGCATGTGGAGCCGGCACAACCGTCGCTACGACCTGCTCAGCGAGGCGTCCTGCGCCGATCTCTTGGAGGGTCTCCGCTCGCAGGGCGAGCAGGAGTTTCCGGCCATCGTCCGGGCAGTCAGCGACGACCCAAACATCGACTTCGAGGTCATCTGCGGTGCGCGACGCCATTGGTCGGTGAGCTTCCTGCGGACGGTGGAGCACCGTCCGATCAAGTTCCTGATCGAGGTTCGTGACCTCGATGACGAGGCCGCCTTCCGGCTGTCGGACGTCGAGAACCGGGCGCGGGACGACATCTCCGACTATGAGCGGGCCTTGGACTATCGAACTGCGGTGGAGGACTACTATGGGGGGGTCGCGCGCCGGATGGCCGAGCGAATGGAGGTGTCGGAGCAATGGCTCTCGCGCTTCCTCGAGCTGGCCAAGTTGCCGGCTGCGGTCGTCGAGGCGTTCGGTGACATCCGGCAGATCCGCGAGAACCACGCCCGCACCATCAAGCCGCTGCTGAACGACGACCAGGCGCGGCCCAAGGTGATGGCGGCCGCCAAGACGTTGAGCGCCGAGCAGGGCGCACGCGCCAAGGCAGGCGAGCCGGTGATCGAGGCGGCGAAGGTGATCGAGCGCCTAAAGGCGGCTGGCGCTGGGAAGGCGACTGCGTCGCGAGCGAAGGCGGGCCCGAAGATCCATTCCTCAGACGCTGGCGCCCGGCTCTTCAGCCTCATTCCCAAGAGCGCGAAGCGGGCCGTGATCGAGCTGTCCCTGGACGCCAACGCCACCAATGCGGACTTCCACAAGGCCTTCGCAGCGGCGCTCTCGGATCTGCGCCCCGGCAAATGAACTTGCCAGTTGGCAAGTCGTTAACGCGGGGTTCGGGGGATCAGTGACCCGCCAAAATCCGCCGAAGTGAAGCCCGGCCCTGAACGGGCTGTTCTGTCGCCGCGCGACGGCGAATTGTTTGGCTTATGCAAGGAAAGCGATATTTTACCTATCGCTTTCAACGATCCTATTGCGCGCCATGCCCCGCAATCTCTCCGCGCCCTTCTTCAGCGCCATCCCGGTGTTTCGCCGAGCGGAGTATGCGCGCGCCGTCGGTCGGCGCTCGCAGGACAAGACCGTGACCGCGATGCTGGCCCAGCACATGCGCGCCGGCAACATCAAGCGGTTGGCCCGAGGCGTCTACGCCTCGGTCCCCAAGCACGCCGATCCCAAGACCTGGTGGGTCGACCGTCTTCTGGTCGCCTCGCGGCTACGGCCGGAGGCGGTGATCGGTTACCACTCGGCCCTTGAAGCGCATGGCTGCGCCTATACCGCCGCCTTCGACGTCCAGGCGATCGCGCCCGGCGAACCCGGCGCGCTCGAAACCTCGGACTTCATCTGCCGGTTCGTCCGGCCCGCCGCCCCGGTCGGACCCGACAGCGTCACCGTCCTCGACCGGGTCGGCCAGAGCGTTCCGGTTACGACGCTGGAACGCACGGTGGCCGATTTGTTCGACCGGCCCGACCTGGCGGGCGGTGCGGAAGAACTGATGAACAGCCTCGCCCTGATCGGTCGCCTCGACGGGTACAAGGTCGGTCAACACTTGAAGGCGCTGGGCAACGCCACGGCAGCCGGCGCCGCCGGCTGGTGGCTGACCCAGCGGCGGGCCAGTCTTCAGATTCCGGGGGCGGCGCTGGAGGCCATCCGCACCCTGGCGCCGCGACAAACCCGTTACGCCCTGGGCGCTGTGGCCGGGGAGGGACGACCGGCCCGCGGTTGGAATGTCATCCTGCCGGCCGCCGTGGTCGATCCTGGATTCGAAGGCGCCTGACGGCGCGCCGACGTAGGGATCGAACCGAGCCTCGTCGATGCCGCCGCTCGGATGAAACCTCGGCATATCGATGCCTGGCCCGCGCGCCAGCGCTTTCGCCGCCGACCCCCTCGCCCGACGGGCGAAAATACCCTAAAAGGGTCGTGACGGGCGATCAGAGGGGCGATCGTCCTTGCGCGGCGAAGGTCGGAATTCCGCATGCCCCTCGTGCTCTCGCGTCCCCTGTCACCCGTATTCGCGCTGGGCGCGCTCGGCGCCACGGCCCTGCTCGGCGCAGCCAGCCTGGGCGGCCCGTGGGTGCTGTGGAATCGGACCGACAGTGAGCCGCTGGGTATCTACACCCGCACGCTGACGCGCCCGGCGATCGGCCGCCTCATCGCCTTCCAGGCGCCGGCCGCCGCTTTCCCCTACGCCGACGGCCGGATGGCCTATCTGCGGCGCGTGCCGATCCTGAAGCAGATCGCCGCGGTCGAAGGCGACCTGGTGTGCGCGCGGGACGGCGTGCTGGCCATCAACGGCCGACCGGTCGCCCCCGTCTATGCGCGCGATCCGCGCGGCCGCGCCTTGCCGCAATGGAACGGGTGCCGGCGCCTGCAGGCGGCCGAATATTTCGTTTACTCCGACCGCATCCCCAACAGCTTCGATAGCCGCTACTACGGGCCGATCCGAGGCGAGCGGGTGCTCGGGGTCTATCGACCCCTCGCGGCCGCCCAGACGGCCTCTGGAGCCCGCTGATGGATCCCGCCGCCCTCGCCGGTCTCTGCGCCTTGTTGGCCCGTGGCGCGACCGCCCAACCCTTGCCCGCGGGCGTCACCTGTCCACCCGCCGTGGCGCTCAGCGCGCCTCGATCTGCGGCGGCCGATCCGGCGCGCGGCGGGGCGCCGCTCGCGGCCGCCTTGGCCTCTGGGACGGCGCGAGAGGCCATCGCCCGCGTCGCCTATGCCGAGGCCGGCAACCAGGGCGACTCGGGGCTGGCTGGCGTCGTCTACACGATCCTCAACCGGCTCCAGGACGGGCGCTGGGGCGCGACGGTCGAGGCCGTGGTCAACGCCCGCGGCCAGTTCGAGCCGGTGATGCGCGCCGGTGGGTCCTGGCGCAACCTGCGGCCGGTGTCCGACGCCGAGCGAGCGCGGATCGACACCATTCTCAACCTCGCCCTGGAGGGCCGGCTCCCCGACCTCACCAACGGCGCGCGGTTCTTCCAGAATGCGTCCGTTGTCGCCGCGCGCGAGGCCGCCGGCACGGTGTCCCCAGGCCTCACGGATTTCGGGGGCGCGGCCCGCTCGGCGCGCATCGGCGACCATAGCTTCTATGTCGAGGCCCGGCGGAGCGGGGGAGGGGGCGGCGGCGCCCGACAGGCGACAGCGGCGCCGTCCTCCAGCCCTCCACCGATGACCATTTTCGTCGGGGAGAACCGGGCGTCGGACCGCTCTGAGCTGGTGTCGAACGCGCGATCCGATCCGTTCGCAGGGCCCGTGGTGCTCCGCGTGGAGCCCGCGCCCGAAGCCGCCCGCGCCCCCGCTTCGGCGGCCGATCCGCTGCGGGGGATGTTCGTCCTGCCGGATGGTCGCGAGAGCGATCGCGGGCGTTAGGACGGGTCGCTGTGGGCTTCTTCCATCTCGGCCTCCGCCGCGTCATTCCCGTCCCACTCGGCGGCCTCGTCCTCGCTCTCCGCCAGCGCCGACCGCGCCATGGCGTCGAAGTCGGGGAGCTGTTCGCCTGCGGCGGCCAGCGCGGTCTCGGCATCCTCCTCGAGGTCGCCGCCAGGCCGCAGGGCGAGGGGCGGATTGCCGAGCAATTCACGGACGGTCAGGCGGTCCCGCACGCGGTCCACACGCCGGTCCAAGATGTCGACCAGCCGCTCCATGAGCTCGTCGCGATCCTCGACCTCGAAGTCGGCCGCTTCGGCCAGAAGCGCGCCGCCGATGATGATCTTGCCGCGGGTCTCGCGCTTGCGCTGATTGATCGCCCAGAGCGCCTCAAGACGTTCGACCCGGGCCTTGAGGACGGCGAAGCGCTGGACGTCGTCGTCGATCTCGTCGAGCGGCGTGACGTGGCGGCGGTTGTGGATGCCGACGTGGCCCTGGTCCCGCAGCGCCGCCTCGAGTTCCTCGAGGCGTAGGGTGAGGGCGTCTTCCTCTGAAAGCCGGCGACCAGCCTTACGGTCGGCTTCGCGGGCGGTCCAGAGTTCCTTGCGGCGCTGCTTCTGGGCCTCGGTGCGGGGCCGGTATTTAGAGCGGCGGGCATTGCGGCGGCGTTTATCGACGGTCGCCATGACACGCACCATCCGTGGAAAAAAAGAACGTGATGGGCTGCCTCTACCAAAATGCGGCGGGATGGTCGATAGTGGTCGGCAGAGCAGTTTGTGGACAATGGCGCATATACCCATCGGTTGGGCTACGCCCACCGACGGATGCGGTCAGGCTCCGCCCGACACCCTCAACCCCCGCTGCGGCCGGTGACGGCCTGGGGTTTGAGCCAAGGGCCAGGGCCCTTAGCGATCCGCCGGCCAAGCCGGCCCGAAGAGAGTGCGGCGTGGCGTCATTCCTGTGCCAGGTGCAGACCATTCAGAGAGCCGCCGGCCGGTCGGCCGTGGCGGCCGCGGCCTATCGGTCGGGCGCGGCGCTGGTGGACGAGCGGCTGGCGATGGAGTTCGATTTCGCCAACAAGGACGGCATCGAGCACGCCGAGATCATGGCGCCCGATGCCGCGCCGGCGGCGCTGCAGGACCGCGAGCGGTTGTGGAACGCGGCGGAGGCGGCGGAGACCCGGCGGGACGGGGTGCCAGCCCGGGAGCTCTTGGTGGCCCTGCCGCACGAGCTCGATTTCGAGCAGCGGCGCGAGCTGGTGCGGGCCTTCGTGCAGGAGCACCTGGTGGCCAAGGGCATGATCGCCGACGTCGCCATGCACCGGCCGGGCAAGGAGGGGGACCAGCGCAATTTCCACGCCCATATCCTGGTGACGACACGGCGGGTGGGGCCGAAGGGTTTCGGGCTGAAGGACCGCAGCTGGCGCACGCCCGAGCAGGTCCGCGAATGGCGCGCCGGATGGGCCAAGATCCAGAACGAACACCTACGTCGACGCCTGGGCCCCGACGCGCCGCAGGTCTCCCATCTGAGCCTGGCCGAGCGCGGCGTTGACCGGACGCCGACGGTGCATATGGGCCCAACGGCGACGGCGCTGGAGCGCAAGAACATCGCATCCGATCGGGGCGAGCAGAATCGCGATGTGCGCGCCCGCAACCGGAAGGTTCGGGAGGTCCATGTGGCGCTGGAGGAGACCATCGACAAGCTCGCCGCACGCGAGCCGATCATCCTTGTGCCGGTGCCGAAGCTCGTCGCCGACGCCGCGAAAGTCCGCGACGATCTGGTGGCCCAGCGCGATCAATGGGTGCGTGATCGCGACGCCTTGGCGGCCCCCAAGGTGCTGACCGAACGGCAGGTCGAACGCGAGCTGACGGCGGAGGCGGCGGTCGCTTTGAAGAGCGCGCGGGCGCGTCTGCAGCACACCGAGCAGCGGGTCAAAAAAGCCCGCGAGAAGCGCCTGAATCTGGTCCAGTGGGTGCGCAATCCGGCGCGGATGATCTGGGCGAAACATGCCGAACTGAACGCCCTGGCGCGGGCCCGGGCGGAGGTCCGGCGGCACGATGCCGCCCTGCAAGTCCGGCAGGCCTGGGCACGTTCGGAGGCCGGCCAGGCGTTCATCGCGGCGCGACGTCAGCCCGGCGTTACGGCCGCCGCCGAGGTGGCCCGCCAGCGCCGGACCCTGGAGCGCAAGATCAAGCGGATGGACAAGCGGATCGTCAGCGCGACGCGCACCTATAACGACCTGCGGGTGGCCCATGAGCTCGGTCAGGCGGCGTTGAGTGTGCCGCGCACCTCGCCCGATGCGACGCGGTTCGTGCGCGACGTCGGCGCGCCCGCGCGGGCGGCGATCCAGGCTTATCCGGCCCAGGCGCGGCAGCTAGCGGTGGAGCGGCTGAACCGAGGGCAGGGGCGCTCGATCGGCCGCAACCTGTTCCCCGGGCGGTAAAGGAGCGAGCGGCATGACCAAGACCCAGAAGGCGCGCATCCTGCTTCCGCTGACCGCGGTCCTGCTGCTGCTGGCCGGGGCGCTCTCGACGCAATATGTCGCCCATGTCTTCCACTATCCGCGCGAGTTCGGCGCGGGTTTCGTCGACGTCGGGGCGGTGCGGATCTATCCGCCGTGGGCCTTCATCGGCTGGTACGGCCACTATGCCCGGACCTATCCCGACGCCTTCGAAATGGCGGCTTTCCTGCCGCTCGCGATCCTGTTCATCCCGGCGATGGCGGCCATCGGTTTGAGTCGCCGCCTGCGCCGCTCGCCGCCGAAGTTCGGCAAGGGGGCGTGGGCGACAATGATCGACGTCGAGCGGGCCAAGCTGATCCAGAGCGGCAAGCAGCTCAGCGGCCGCGTGCTGGGCCGGTTCGGTGATCGCTACCTCGCCTATCGCGGCATCGAGCACGCCATCATCGTCGGCGCCTCGCGTAGTGGGAAGGGGGCCGGGCACGTCGTCCCGACGCTGGTGTCTTGGCCGGAAAGCGCCTTCATCTACGACCGCAAAGGCGAGCTCTGGCACATTACGGCCGACCATCGGAAGACCTTCAGCCACGTCTTCTACTTCGCGCCGACCGACCCCAACACCGTGCGTTGGAACCCGCTGTTCGAGGTCCGCAAGGGGCCGATGGAGATCGCCGACATCCAGAACGTGGTCGGGATCCTGGTCGACCCGCTGGGGCGCAAGGCCGGCGATCTGAACTTTTGGGACCAGAGCGCCACGGACTTCTTCACCGCGGTGATCCTGCATGTGCTCTACAGCGAGCCGGACGAGCGCAAGAACCTGGCCCAGGTGCGGCGGCTGCTGATCAATATCGAGCCGACCCTGCACGCCATGCAGCACACGTTGCATCGCCATCGCCCGGACTACCACGCGCCGGGCGGCACGGCGCGCGGCGCGGATGGGGAGCCGATCGCCGAGGTGCATCCGGAGGTGCTGCTGGGCGCCACGGCGCTGGCCAATCTCGACGAGCGGGTGAAGTCGAGCGTGCTGGCCACCTGCCGGGCGTCACTGTCGCTCTGGGCCGATCCTCTGGTCGAATACGCCACCAGCTGGTCGGACTTCTCGATCGGCGACCTGGTGTGTTCGACGGCGCCGGTGAGCTTCTACATGATCACCCCACAGGCCCACGCCGACCGGCTGGCGTTCCTGGTGCGGGTGTTCACGCGCCAGACGATCAACAGCCTGATGGAGAGCGAACACGTCGATAGCCGCGGCCGCGCCAAGCGGCACCGCCTGCTGCTGATGCTCGACGAGTTCCCCAAGCTCGGCAGCCTGCCGTTCCTAGAGAACGCCATGGGCGAGATGGCCGGCTACGGCATCACCGCCCACCTGATCTGCCAGAGCTTCAACGACGTGTTCTCGAAGTACGGCGATCGCACGCCCTTGTTCGACAACATGCATATCACGGCGGCCTTCGCGACGTCGGAGCCGACCAGTATCGAGAAGGTGGTGCGACGCGCCGGCAAGGCGCTGGAAATGCGCGAGAGCTTCAGCGATCCGCGCACGCTGTTCGGCCGGGCGCATCGCTCGACGTCCCAGTCGGAGCAGCAGCGCTACATCCTCTCCGAGGAGGACGTCCGCGGCCTCGACGACCGCAAACAGTTCCTGTTCGTCAACAACTGCAAGCCGATCCTCGCCGACAAGATCCGCTACTACGAGGAGCCCTTCTTCCAGGACCGAACCGGCGACTATTTCCATGGCGTGCCGGCCAAGGTCCGCCAGGCGCGCGGTCAGGCGGACTTGCCTGGCACGGCGACGATCGACTGGAAGGGGGTCAGGCCGGTGAAGGCCGCGCCCGCGCCGCATCAGGCGATCACGCCGATCGCCTCGCCGGCCAACGCCGCCCCGCCGGAGGCGATCGACGCCGACGAATACATGGCGCCGCAGTCGATCGAAAACCTGCGGCCCAACGAAGACGACAGCCTGCCCGGCGCCGCCTAGCCCCTGCCTAACCTGGAGTTCCCATGGCCGTTTCGCATCCGATCGCTCAGGACCGCAAGGTCGCGGCCCTGAAGCAGGCCATGGGGCCGGTGATCGCCGCCGCGCTCGCCGACCGGATGGTGGTGGAGGTGATGGTCAATCCCGACGGAAAGATCTGGGTCGACAGAATAGGGGAGGGGCGTTCCTACACCGGCCAGAGCCTGGCCAGCGCCGACGCCGATCGGATCCTGCGGCTCCTGGCAGACCACGTGGGCGAGGTGGTGACCCGCGACCGGCCGCGGGTCAGCGCGACCCTGCCGGAGACCGGCGAGCGGTTCCAGGGCGCCTTCATGCCGATCGTGCCGAGCCCAGCCTTCGCCATCCGCAAGCGCCCCGAAGTGGTGTTTACGCTCGATGACTATGTCGAGCAGGCGATCATGACGGCCAGTCAAGCTGCGGCGATCCGCGCGGCCGCCGTCAATCGCGACAACATGCTGATCGTCGGCGGTACGGGGTCGGGCAAGACCACCCTTGCCAACGCCATTCTCGCCGAGCCTGCGTTCGCCACGGACCGGGTGGTGCTGATCGAGGACACGGCCGAGCTACAGTGCTCGGCCGAGGACAAGGTGCAGATGCTGACCAAACGCACCGAGCCTGTAGTGACCATGACCGATCTGGTCAGGGACACGCTGCGGCTGCGGCCGGATCGTATCATCATCGGCGAGGTGCGCGACGGCTCCGCCCTGGATCTGCTGAAAGCCTGGAACACGGGCCATCCTGGCGGGCTCGCCACGATTCACGCCAACAGCGCCCGGGAAGGGCTGACGCGGCTCGAGGACCTGATCGGCGAGGCGACACCGCGAATACCGTATCGGGCCATCACCCAGGCGATCAATGTGGTGATCTTCATCGAGCGAGCGCCGAATGGCCGGCGGGTAAGGGAGGTCAGCCGGCTCGTCCGCCGTGAGGGGGAAACCTATTTCCTGGAACCTGTCAGGCTTTAGGATTGGCAATCGTCGGCGGCGCGGGCGCCGCCGACTACGCTCGAAGCAGCGCGCCGTTCCCAAGTTTCAGGGGAGCCGGACACTGCGGGCGTTAAGACGACCGCTCGTTCGCGGCGCTTCTGCTTGTGCGACGGTCGCCACGATGACCTTTCTGCCGTCGCCGCAGGCGCGCCCCTTCGATATCCCTCGCCCATGGGCCTGGCATCGCCGAGACGCTCACCTGAAAATCGGTTCGGCCCGCAGGCCATGCCCTGATAGAGCACGTCGTGGTCTTTCCAAACTTCGATCCTGTCGCGCTTCAATTAGGTTCCCTGGCGATCCGCTGGTACGCGCTCGCCTATGTCGCTGGCATCCTGTTGGGGTGGCGCTACACAGCAAGCTTGATCCGTTCACCCCAACTATGGGCTCGGCCAGGCCCACCCTTGGCGCCGTCTGCGCTTGACGATCTGGTGCTTTGGCTTACCGTGGGCATCATTCTTGGCGGACGGCTGGGCTATGTAGCCTTTTACGACACTGCGGTGCTCTGGCGTGATCCGCTACAGGTTTTGAAGGTCTGGGAAGGCGGCATGTCCTTCCACGGCGGCCTCATCGGTGTGGTCATCGCGATGGCCCTCTTCGCACGGCGCCATAGCGTAAGTCTGGTCGCCCTTGGCGATCTCGTGGCGCCCAGCGTGCCGATTGGGCTTTTCTTCGGGCGACTGGCCAACTTCGTGAACGGCGAGCTCTGGGGTCGCGTGACCGACGTCCCTTGGGGCGTGGTCTTCTGCACGCAGAGGCTCGCGGAGGCGGCCGGCGGCGTTTGCCCGGCCGGGCAAACGCCGCGCCATCCCAGCCAGCTCTATGAGGCGGCGCTGGAAGGCGTGATCTTGTTCCTCATTCTGCTTTGGGGTGTGCGCGGACGCGGCTGGCTGCGTCGGCGCGGCGTGGTCAGCGGTGCCTTCCTGGTCGTCTACGGCGCGTCGCGGATCGCGCTGGAGACGGTGCGCAACCCAGACCTGACCATGCCGACCTTCCCCCTAGGCCTGACCATGGGAATGATGCTGTCGGCGCCGATGATCGCGCTGGGTCTGGCCTTGGGGCTTCGCGCCGCGCTGTCGCCGCCGGGGACCCATGTCCGCAGCTAGAAGGCGGCTTGCGGCGTCGGGGGTCTTGAACCCGCGGGCGAGGAAAGAACTTCCTGCTGCTGCGCAAGACGTCAAGAGCGGCCTGGCTGGCGGTACAAATCTGCGTTCGTAACTCTTCCCGCCCACGATGGGGATGGAGCTCCTCGATAACCGCCGAAAAGGCTGATGACTCCTACCAATGCGCCATATGTCGGCGCGGGTAGGATCTTGTTTGACCCTCATGGCGCTCGAGTCGAGGAGACCCGCGTGACCCCGATGAAAGACAAGTTGCCCTCTGCGAAGGCAGGGTGCGGATGACGGTGTTGTGGGTCACTTGCAAGTCATCACGCCGCCCGAGCAGGGGGCGCGCTAGGAGCAGGTCTCTGCGAGGAACTTCACTTGCTCACTCGGCCTTTGACCGGCCTTTGGGATTGGGTGACGGGTCATCATTGGCGGCGATTTTACGGGCTAGGTCGGCGAGACTCTTTCGGACACTACGCCTTCGGATGCTCAAGAATGCCTCGGCCAGCGCCATGCCGTTGGGTTCCGCGAGGAGTTCCTCGACCACTCCACTCCAGGTCTTCGCATAGGCGTCGCCATCGGGCGACGCTGGATCCGCCAGACCTTCGAAGAAATGACTGACCGGCACCTCCAGGCATCGGGCGGCCTCATAAAGTTTTGAAGCGCTGATGCGGTTCGCCCCGCGTTCGTACTTTTGGACTTGCTGGAATGTCAGGCCGAGGCCGCAGGCCAAGCGTTCCTGGCTCATGCCGAGCTGCCGGCGCCTCAACCGAAGGCGATTGCCGACATGGATATCGACGTGGGCTGGCTCTGAGCCCATGTGAAGCCTCCTCGGGGCCAAAACCAACCCACACTCCAGCGATAGGACATATATGTCCTAGAAGTTGTCGACGCACCGTTAAATCCATCGTGCATGGATTGGAATAGGGTCGTCGGGCGCAACGTGCGGCGTCTCAGGTTAGCGCGCAAGTTGACCCAGGAGGATCTTGCCGGAGAGGCTGGCCTGGCCATGCGGCACTTGGGGCGTATCGAGCGAGGGACCAGCAGTCCGACCGTCGCCATCCTGGCGCGGCTCGCAGACGCCATGGGTGTCAATCCAGCAGACTTCCTGACGACAGAGGATTTACCAAAGTCGGACCAGTGAGACCTGGCCCTCAGGGCTCCTGAAGCTGGAAACCAGGCACTCGACGCTTGCCCCGTAATTCGGTGATCGCGGTCGCGAAGTCGCTGGCGGCGATTCCACAATTGATTCATCCTTCTGGGCGCAAGCGAAGAAGCACCAGGGAGTATCACGCCGTGGGCGGGGCGCTCGGACGTCATGTCTTGATCATCGAGGACGAGGCTCTCATCTCGATTGAGATCGAAGCCCTGCTGAGTGAACATGGTTTTCAGAGCTTCGATTGGGCGACATCACCGCTTCAGGCTCTGCATTGCGCGAAAGGCCATCGCCCCGATCTGATCACCGCGGATCTGCGGATCGTCGATGGCACCGGTCTTGAGGCGGTCAACGCGATCCTGGCGGAGATGGGTGACATTCCCGTGGTGTTCGTGACCGCGAATTCAGACATGCGGAGCGGGCAGGCGCTATTTCCCGTGGTACCCAAGCCGATCGTGCCGGCGCAGCTGGCCGCGGCCTGCCAAAGGGTGTGTCAGCAAGCCGGCGCCCAATACCGGGGGTAAGGCGATCTGCGAGCCTGATAGATATCCATGAACATCGACACGAAACCGATGGCCCAGACGCCGCGTGGGACGGCTTTCGGACCGCGAGGGGCAGGTGCGAGCTTCATTGGGCGACCTGAGCAGTCGTCCGTGTGGCGCCGACGATGCGGTTACGGTCGTTTCGCTCACCCGATAGAGGCGCGCCAACCGGATTCGCGGCGTAAGGTCACCTTGCAATTCATGACGCGCTCGGCTAGGTGGCTTTGATCGGGGGGCTCCGTGCTATCGTCAACGCGCCTAGTGTCCGTGCGGAATGCGCTAGTCATCATTTTGATGGCACTTAGCGCAGTCGTCGCCGTGCAACGGTCGCAGTCGATGATCAACGATATTCAGCACGGATTGTCGATTGACCATCCAGCGCCCGCCTCTGAGTTCGCAACGGCGTCGGACGATCACGGCTTGGATCATGATCGCGTCGATCAAGATCGCGAAGACGGCCGCTCTGGTGACCATGACCCCGGGTCGCACCACCACCACGCGGAGGGTCCGCAGGTGGCCCACGTCGCGACAGCGACGCTCGAGCCGGTCGTACAGATGCGATCTGCAGCCGTGTTCGCCCAAGCGAACGACGGCGCGCCACAATCCCTGACGTTTGGCCTGAAACGGCCTCCGAAACCTCGAAGCCACGCAGCCTAAGCAGCGCGGTGATCCGGCCGCGCGCCTGATCAACACCTTCGAGAAATCTCATGTCCAAATTTCGTGTGGGTCGCGCATTTGCGCGGCCGGGCTTCGCGTTCGCCGCGAGTCTAGTGCTGTCCTTGACGGGCGAATCCTCGGCGTTCGCACAGCCATCTTCATCGGCTACGGCCGGACCAAACCTGGACCTTGCCGCGGCGCTTTCCCTAGCCAGCGCCGCGGATCCCGCGGTGTCTGGCTGGGAGGCGCGCCTCACCGCGGCGGAGGCGAACATCCGCCAGGCCGGCGTCAAGCCAAACCCGGCGCTCGGGCTGGAAACGGAGAACGTCGCTGGGAGCGGCCCCTACTCGATGCTCAGTGGCAGCCAGACCACCCTTAGCTATCAGCAAGTCCTCGAGCGAGGCGGCAAGCGCGAGGCGCGCGTGGGTCTCGCCCGCGCAAACGCCGAGGTGGCCCGCCGGCGCCGTGATGTTCGTCGCCTAGATCTGCTTCGAGATGTCCAGCTGGCGTATGCCGAGGCGCTCGCCGCAGAAGCGGACTTGCTGATTGCAGAAGCCCGGCTCATCGCCGCGCGCAGCGCCCAAACCGACGTCGATCGCCGCGTGCGCGCCGCCCGTGACCCGCTCTTCGCCGGGTCGCGCGCCGAATCCACCGCGGCGCAGGCCCAGGTGGAGCGGGATCAGGCGCAGGCCGCGACGGAGAACGCGCGCGCGGTGCTGGCCCGGTTCTGGGGCGGCTCGGCGAACTTCACGCTCAACTTGGAAACCTTCTTCTCCGTGGCGCCGCCGGGGATTCCCGGGCCCGTCGCCGCAGCCGATCTCGCCTTACTGGAGGGCGAGCGCGATGTCGCCTCCGCCAACATAAGGATCGAGCAGTCCCGCGCGGTCGTGGATCCGACCGTGCGAGCGGGCGTCCGCTATTTCGGCGATGGACGAGACGTGGCCTTTGTCGTTGGCGGCACGATCCCGCTGCGGCTGTACGACACCAACAAAGCTGGGGTCGAACGCGCTCTTTCCGAGCGGAATGCGGCCGAAGCAGACCTTGCGACAGAGCGGATTGTGCGCGAGCGCGAGATTGCTCGCTTGACGGCGCGTCTGGTCGCATCCGCCACGGAGTCCGAGCGGCTGCGGGCGGAGGTTATTCCGAGCGCCATTCGGGCTGTCGAGCAGGTCCGCGAAGGCTTCAATCGGGGCGGTTTCCAATACATCAACGTGGCCGACGCCGAGCGGGCGCTAGCCGATGCGCGAGCCCGCCGGGTCGCCGTCTTGCGGCAGTTTCATATCGATCAGGCGGCGCTCGACCGTCTTACTGGGCGCCATGCGGCGCTCGCTTCCTCCAACCTCAATGCGGAGCGTCGCTGATGCACGCCACCCTGATCCGGCGGCGCACGCGCCTGTCCGCCGTCCTCCTTCTCGCCACAGCGCTTGCCGCTTGTGGCCAGTCCGCCAGCAAAGCCCCGGAGGCGGAGAAGGCTGAGGCCGCCGCCGCCGATTACGAGCGCGGACCGCACAACGGCCGCTTGCTGCGGAGCGGTGATTTCGCCCTCGAGATCACCTTGTATGAAGAAGGACCTGCGCCGCTCTTCCGGCTGTATCCTTATCTCAAGGACAAACCAGTCGACCCAAAGCAGGTACAGGCGAGCATCGCACTCACCCGCCTTGGTCCAAAGGTGGACCGGTTCACCTTCACGCCTGAGGCGGACTATTTGACGAGCCCGGCGATCGTCCGCGAGCCGCACTCGTTCGACGTCAGCGTGGCAGCGACCCAAGGCGGCCAGCAGCACAAGTGGACCTATGCCTCATATGAGGGACGCACGACTATCACCGCGGACGCTGCGCGCGCCGGCGGTGTGACGACGGAACGCGCGGGCCCAGGCCAGATCGGCGAGTCACTGCCTCTCAATGGTCGCATCGAGATTACGCCGGAGGGGCGCAGCGATGTGATCGCGCGCTATCCGGGGCGCGTCGTCTCGATGAACGCTGAGCTCGGGCAGCGGGTCCGGCGCGGCCAAGTGCTGGCGCGGGTTGAATCAAGCGACAGCCTGCAAACCTACTCGGTTGTGGCGCCGATCTCAGGCGTGATCGTCGAGAAGAATGTGACAGTCGGCGGCGTCACCGGCTCGGAAGCCATGCTCGTCGTGGCTGATCCCACGCGCCTACATGCCGAGTTCTTCCTCTACCCACGGGATGCGGAGCGCGTGCGCGTGGGGCAGCCCGTAGAGGTCGCCAGTCTTGCCGGCGATCACCGCTTGATCGGCCGCATTGAAGCGATCCTCCCGACGGCTGATCTGGCCAACCAGACCCTCGTCGCCCATGTGCCGATCACTGGGCCGGGCGACGTCTGGCGACCCGGTCTGGGCGTGAAGGGAACGGTGCAGGTCGGCGCGACCGCCGCGCCGCTTGCGGTTCGGACAAAGGCCATTCAGCCGTTCCGCGACTTCGAGGTGGTCTACGCCAAGGTCGGAAACACCTACGAGGTGCGGATGCTGGAGATCGGCCGCCGCACCCCCGAATGGACCGAGGTGCTCGGCGGCCTGGAGCGAGGAACCGAGTATGTCGTCGACGGCGCCTTCCTGATCCGCGCGGACATCGAGAAGTCCGGCGCGAGCCACGACCACTAGGAGCGCATACCCATGCTTGAACGCATCATCGCGCTCTCGATTCGCTACCGCTGGGTCGTCTTGGCGCTCGCCCTCATCGCGTCGGCCGTCGGTGTCTGGAGTTTCCAGCGCCTGCCGATCGACGCCACCCCCGACATCACCAACGTCCAAATCCAGATCAATACAGAGGCGCCCGGCTATTCGCCGCTCGAGGCGGAGCAGCGCATCACCTTCCCAGTGGAGACCGCAATCGCCGGCGTACCTGGCTTGCAGTATACGCGGTCCGTCTCACGCTACGGACTATCGCAGGTCACCGTTGTGTTCGAAGACGGGACAGACATCTACCGCGCGCGCCAGCTGGTGAACGAGCGGCTGCAGACCGCTCTCAGCCAACTGCCGTCCGGCTTGTCGCCCGAACTCGGTCCGATCGCCACCGGCCTCGGTGAGATCTTCATGTACACCATCGAAGCCAAGCCGGGTGCGCGGAAGCCAGACGGCACGGCCTATACGCCGGAGGACCTTCGGACGCTGCAGGACTGGGTCATCCGCCCCCAGCTGCGCAACACGCCGGGCGTCACCGAGGTGAACACCATCGGCGGCTTCGAGCGGCAATATCACGTGACGCCGTGGCCCGAGCGTCTAGCCGCGTACGGCGTCACCATGACAGACGTCGTCGATGCGCTTGAGCGCAACAACGCCAATGTCGGCGCAGGCTACGTCGAGCGCTATGGCGAACAATACCTCATCCGTGTGCCGGGGCAGGCTTCCACCAAGGAGGACCTCTCGGCGATCGTGATCGCCACTCGTGGCGGCGTCCCTATCCGGATCGCCGAAGTCGCCGATGTGGGCATGGGTGAGGAGCTACGGACTGGCGCGGCGACGGAGAACGGCAAAGAGACCGTTCTGGCGACGGTGCTGATGCTCGCCGGTGAGAATAGCCGTGTCGTCGCGAAGGCCGCGGCGGCGAGCCTTGAGGAAGCTGCGCGAGCGCTCCCGAAGGGCGTGGTCGCGTCCCCAGTGTACGATCGAACGGACCTGGTGGAACGGGCGATCGGGACGGTCGAGAAGAACCTCGTCGAAGGCGCTCTCCTCGTCATCGTCGTGCTGTTCCTCCTGCTCGGCAACGTCCGCGCGGCGTTGATCACGGCGGCCGTCATCCCGATCACCATGCTGATGACGATCACCGGCATGGTTCGAACGGGCGTTTCAGGCAACCTGATGAGCCTGGGAGCGCTGGACTTCGGGCTGATCGTCGATGGCGCGGTCATTATCGTCGAGAACTGTCTGCGCCGCTTTGCAGAAGCTCAGCACCAGCAAGGACGACTGCTGACGCGCGACGAGCGCTTCTCTCTGGCGGCCGCGGCCTCCAGCGAGGTGATCCGGCCTTCGCTGTTCGGCGTCCTGATCATCACCCTGGTCTATGTGCCGATCTTTGCCCTGAGCGGGGTGGAGGGGAAGACCTTCCATCCGATGGCGATCACCGTGGTGATCGCGCTCACCGGGGCGCTCATCCTCTCCCTGACCTTCGTGCCGGCGGCGGTGGCCATGTTTGTCACCGGTAAGGTTCAGGAGAAGGACAGCCCGCTGATGCGCTGGTCGAGGATCGCCTACCAGCCGGCCCTGGACTTTGCATTGCGCGCGCGCGGCGTCATGATCGCAGGCGCGGTGGCGCTTGTCGCTCTTGCGGCGTTCGGCGCTTCGCGCATGGGCTCGGAGTTTGTCCCCAACCTCGACGAGGGGGACATCGCCATGCACGCGCTGCGTATTCCAGGAACGAGTCTCAGCCAGGCCATCCAGATGCAAACCGCTCTGGAAGCGCGGCTGTCGCGCTTCCCGGAGGTTGAACGCGTTGTGGCGAAGATCGGCACGTCCGCTGTGGCTACCGATCCCGTGCCGCCCTCAGTTGCGGACACGTTCATCCTCCTGAAGGACCGCAAGGACTGGCCAGACCCGCGCAAGCCCAGGGATCAGCTCGTCCGTGAAATGGAGGAGGCCGTCAGCAAGGTCCCGGGCAACAAGTACGAGTTCACCCAGCCGATCCAGATGCGCTTCAACGAACTCCTCTCCGGGGTGCGGGCGGACGTCGCCATCAAGGTGTTCGGTGACGACCTTGACGAACTCGTTCGTCTCGGCTCGGAGATCGAGGAGATCGTTGGCGGAGTTCCGGGCACCGCCGGAGCGCAGTCCGAACAGGTTACGGGCCTGCCCGTTCTGCAGATTCGTCCTGATCGGCAGGCGATTGCGCGGCTCGGTATCAGCATCGACGACGTCCAGCAGGTGATCGCCACATCGATGGGCGGCTCGATCGCGGGACAGATCTTCGAAGGCGATCGGCGGTTCAACATCGTCGTGCGCATGCCAGAGGACCTGCGCTCCAACACCGATGCCATCGGACGCATCCAGGTGCCGCTGCCAGCCGTGGATGGTCAGCCCCGCGGGTTCGTTCCGCTGAGCGAGATCGCGTCGATCAGCCTCGAGAAAGGTCCCAACCAGATCAGCCGCGAGAACGGCAAGCGGCGGATCGTGGTGACGTCGAACGTGCGGGGCCGGGATCTCGGCTCCTTCATCGGTGACGTCCGTCAGCGCGTCGAGAGCGAGGTCCAGCTGCCGGCCGGCTACTGGGTCACTTACGGCGGCACCTTCGAACAGCTGATCTCGGCGGCCAAGCGGCTGCAACTTGTCGTGCCGGCGGTTCTCGCGCTCATCTTCGCCCTGCTGTTTGCGCTTTTCCGGTCCTGGCGCGACAGCGCAATCGTCTTCTCCGGCGTGCCGCTGGCGCTCACCGGCGGCGTTGCGGCCTTGCTGCTTCGGGGATTGCCGATGTCCATCTCCGCAGGGGTGGGCTTCATCGCTCTGTCCGGTGTTGCAGTCCTGAACGGCGTGGTGATGGTCAGCTTCATTCGCGGCCTCATCGAGGAAGGCAAGCCTGTGCAGGACGCCATCCGCGAAGGCGCCCTGACACGCCTGCGCCCGGTGCTGATGACCGCCTTGGTGGCGAGCCTCGGCTTCGTCCCCATGGCGCTCAACGTCGGGGCGGGCGCAGAGGTGCAGCGGCCGCTGGCCACCGTGGTGATCGGCGGGATCATTTCGTCGACCCTGCTGACCCTGCTGGTGCTGCCTGCTCTCTATAGCCTTGTGCACGGCCGCGAGCGTGGGAGCGATTGGCCGAGGCCGGCCTGGCTCGACCATCTGCCATTCCGCGCCAGCCGAAAGGCGGTGTGACCACCCCCCTCACACCGTCTGGGCGGTCGCTTGTCGGGAGCGGCCGCCCACCCCCTGCATGTCACGCCTTCGAGGTTCGCTCCATGCTTCAAGCAAGCATCCTGCTCAGATGGCGATCTGCCATCCTTCTTCTCGCGTTGCTCCTGCTACTGGTCGACGGCGCGCTGTCGCAGGCCCTGGCCCATGGGGTCGCCGACGGCGACAAGGGCTACATCCAGGAGACGAGCGGCGTGGTCTTCCTGCCGTTCGTCTACCTGGGGGCCAAGCACATGATCACCGGCTACGACCACCTGCTCTTTCTCTTTGGGGTGATCTTCTTCCTCTACCGGATGAAGGACATCGGCATCTACGTGACCATGTTCGCAGTGGGTCACTCAACAACCCTGCTGCTGGGCGTGCTCACCGGCGTCAGCGTCTCCAGCTACCTGATCGACGCGATCATCGGCCTGTCCGTCGTCTACAAGGCGCTCGACAACCTGGGCGCGTTCCAGCGCTGGTTCGGCGTGCAGCCCAACACCAAGGCCGCGACCCTGATCTTCGGCCTGTTCCACGGCTTCGGCCTGGCGACCAAGCTTCAGGACTTTCAGCTTTCTCCCGACGGCCTCGTCTGGAACCTCATCGGGTTCAACATCGGCGTCGAGCTGGGCCAGCTGCTGGCGCTCGGCGCCATCCTCATTGCGATGGGCTTCTGGCGACGCACTGACGGCTTCTGGAAGCACGCCTACCTCGCCAACGTCGTCCTCATGAGCCTCGGCTTCATCCTGACGGGCTACCAGCTCGTCGGCTTCTTCGTCATCTGACGGGAGATCCCTCATGCACAACGCCAACAAGCCCCGTCTCTCCGAGTTGCCCACGACAGGCAAGCTCCTCCGCTCGACCGCGCTCGCCGCTGGCGTTGCGGGGCTCCTCCTCGCCACTGTCGTCCTGCCTGCGGAGTACGGGGTCGACCCCACCAGGGTGGGGTCGGTGCTCGGCCTCACCGAGATGGGGCGCATCAAACGACAACTTGCCGCCGAGTCGGCGGCAGATGCGCGAGCCGACGCCGCTGCTAGTTCAGCGTCACCTCCGGCCGCCGCCGCCGCTCCCGTTCCGGCCGCCGCTTCCATTCCGGCCGAGACACCGGCCGCCGCTGCGCAGGGCGAACGGTCGGACCGGACGGTCATCACCCTTGAGCCCGACGCCGCGGCGGAGATCAAACTCGTGATGGTCGAGGGCGCGCGCGTCCGCTTCGTTTGGTCGAGCAGCGGCGGCAGGGTCAACTTCGACACTCACGCTGACCGGCCCGGCGTCAATTATCACGGCTACGGCAAGGGCTCGTCACAGCGCGAGGAAGGTGAACTCGCGGCTGCCTTTACCGGCAGTCACGGCTGGTTCTGGCGCAACCGCACAGGAGAGACCGTGACCATCACGCTCGAAACTTCCGGAGCCTATAAGGAAGTGAAGCGTGTTGTGTAACCGGCGGCCCCAGGTCTCGACGTGACGGGGATGCTCGTTCTCGACGCTGAGCGGGACGTGCGGGCGCCGGTCGGCGCCGTCTGGCGCGCGCTGGCCGACTACCGGCGCTACCCCAAGTGGACCGGCGCCGCGATCCTTCTGCAGGACCCTGCGCGGCCCGGCGAGCTGGTCTATCGCATTCGCGTCCGCACGCCTGGCCGCGATGAGCGGGCGTGGAGTTTCCCGGGACGCGAGACGACGCGAGAACCGTTACGGGCGATCGGCTGGCGCTTCGGCATGGCCTTGGTCTTCCGTCTAGACATCGGCTTCGAGACCAGCGCGCGCGGCGGCATGACCCATGTGCGCCATGTCGTACGGATCACCGGGCTGGTCACCGTGCTCAGGCCGGCGCTCCTCAGAAGGATCTTCGAACCCGTGGTCGAGACGATGCTGCGCGATCTCGAAGCGGAGGCGCGCCGAAGGCAGCGGCGCGGCGCGTGAAATCTTGGCCGACAAATTCGACGAGGGAACCGTGAAACGACACGCTCTACGCTCGGGCTGTCTGCTGGTGTTCGCCCTGGCCGCCACGGCCTGCGCCACCAAGCTCCCACCCACCCCCTCGGTCGCCGTCACGCGCGTCGACGGAGGCCACTTGCGCATCCGAAGCGCCTATCTACGCGCGGGAAGCGACTTGGCGGTCGTGCGGGGGACAGTTTCGGCCGATCCGCTCTGGCGCGGACCTATACCAGGTGGGCTTGAGGTCATCGCGTTCGACGCCGCGGGCGTCCAGATCGCCGCGCGAAGCGCCCGCTGGTCGGGCATGACGGCGGGAGGGCGCGTACGGACGGGCACGTACACCGCATCACTCGGCGTCCCCACCACGCAGGTCGCCCACATCGTCGTCAGACATGTGGCGCGATCATCGCCACCTTGAGCGGCGTCGTGCGTGGTCCGCAGCCGTGTCAAACTTCCCGGGCTGGTAAACAGTCCGAGCCCAACCTAATCCACCCCGCTTCCAGAGGCATACATGCTCGGCGTCCTCTCCGACCGCACCTATCGGCGCCTCTTCCTCGCCCAGGTTATCGCGCTGGTCGGCACCGGCCTGGCCACGGTGGCGCTGGGTCTGCTGTCGTATGACATCGCCGGCGGGAACGCCGGCGCCGTCCTGGGGGGCGCTCTCGCGATCAAGATGATCGCCTACATCGGCGTGGGGCCGGTCGTGAACGCATTCGTCGACCGCCTGCCTCGCCGAGCCTTCCTCGTGGCGATGGACCTCGTGCGGGCTGCAGTCGCCATCTTCCTCCCGTTCGTGACGGAAGTCTGGCAGGTCTACGCTCTCATCTTCCTCCTGCAGTCGGCCTCGGCCGCGTTCACCCCCACCTTCCAGGCCGCCATCCCGGACATCCTCCCGGACGAGAAGGCCTACACGCGGGCGCTGTCCCTATCGCGACTCGCCTACGATCTAGAAAGCCTCGTCAGCCCAACGCTCGCCGCCGCCCTGCTCGGCGTCATGAGCTTCCACTGGCTGTTCGGGGGCACGGTGATCGGCTTCCTGGCCTCGGCGATGCTCGTCGTCTCCGTCGTCGTCCCGCAACCGAAGCCGGCGCCACGCGAAGGCGGGATCTACGCCCGCACGACTCGCGGCACGCGGATCTATCTGAAGACCCCACGCCTGCGCGGCCTGCTCGCGCTCAACCTCACTGCTGCGGCCGCCGGTGCAATGGTGATCGTGAACACGGTCGTCTATGTGCGCAGCGTGCTTGGCCGCAGCGCCGATGACGTGGCGCTCGGGCTGGCGGCGTTCGGCGGCGGTTCCATGGTCGCGGCGCTGCTGCTACCGCGGGTCCTCGATCGGTTGGACGACCGCCGACTTATGATAGCCGCCGCCGGCGTCCTCGGCTTGTGCCTCTTCGGCATGGCGGCCCTTACCCGTCTGCCTGCGGCGGAGCAGTGGATCGCGCTGTTGGCCGTATGGGGAGTCATGGGCATGGGCTACTCTGCGGTGCTGACGCCATCGGGCCGCCTCCTGCGCCGCTCAGCGCATCCTGAAGACCGCAGCGCGCTGTTCGCCGCGCAGTTCGCTCTCTCCCACGCCTGTTGGCTGATCACCTACTTGGTCGCGGGAATGGCTGGCGCGCGCTTCGGGATGACGGTCACCTTGGTGGCCTTGGGGGGTCTGGCTATCCTCGGCGTTGTCGTCGCCTCGCGGGTCTGGCCCCGTGCCGACGCCGAACGCCTGCCGCACCACCACCCTGAACTCGCAGCTTCGCATCCCCACCTTCGGGGGACCAGCTCGCCGCACACCCATGAGTTCGTCATCGATGATCTTCACCAGGAATGGCCGCAGGTGAAGCCCTGACTTGGTGGGGCGAAGATCGTCCGACCAATCCCCTGATACACCGGTGAAATAGCGACAAGGATCGCTATCCAATCATCTCACATGGACATTATAGTCTACCCCCCTATATTAAACGAGTGTGTATGGAGGGCCGCGGTGGCTCATACGGTTCGAGAAAAAGCCAAGCTGATCGCGCGCGTGCGCCGGATTCGCGGCCAGGTGGAAGCGGTCGAGCGGGGCCTGGAAGCTGAAATCGGCTGCGCCGAGGTGCTTCAACTCATCGCCTCGGTAAGGGGGGCCATGAACGGCCTCATGGCCGAGGTCATGGAAGACCACATCCGGATGCACGTCGTCGATCCGGACCGCGAACCCGACTCCGAACGGGCCAAAGGCGCGGAAGAGCTGATCGACGTCGTGCGCACCTACCTGAAATGAGAACGGAACCCCTATGGCGGACCAATTGAACCGCGACGGTGCGTCGCTCGCCGACCAGGCGGAGGCGCGGACAACCGTTCCCCAGGCGCTGAACGAGAATTCTCACCCCCATACCGACCACGATCACCACGACCATACCCACGGTGATCACGACCATGACGACGAGGACGGGCACGATCACGAACACCCGTTCGAGTGGCAAGAGGCCGTCCGCATCGGCGTCGTGGCCGTAGCTGCGGCGCTCGTTTGGTTCCGGGTCTGGGAACCGTTCAGCCTGGTCAGCGTGATCGGTGTCGCCGGCTTGCTGGTCGGCGGGTGGCCAATCCTCAAGGAGGCCTTCGAGAACGTGTTGCAGCGGCGCATGACGATGGAGCTGTCGATGACGATTGCCATCGTCGCCGCCGCGACTATCGGCCAATTCTTCACCGCTCTCGTCATCACGCTCTTCGTGCTGGTGGCCGAGGTGCTGGAGGGCCTGACCGTTGGGCGCGGCCGCAAGGCGATCCGCGACCTGCTGGAGTTCCTGCCGAGCGAGGTGTCAGTCCGGCGCACGGGTTCCATTCGCACGATCTCGGCCGCTGAGCTGAGCGTCGGTGACGCGATCCTGGTGGCGCCGGGCGGTCGGATCCCCGTGGACGGGGCGGTGCTCTCCGGCCAGTCCTTCGTCGACGAATCCCGCATCACCGGCGAGTCGATGCCGGTCGAGAAAGTCGAAGGCGCTTCGGTCTTCGCCGGGTCGATCAACCAATCCGGCGCGCTCGAAGTCCGCGCCGAGCGGATCGGCCGAGACACCAGCTATGGCAAGATCATCGAAGCCGTCGAGCGGGCCGAGCGGTCACGAGCACCGGTCCAGCGGCTCGCCGACCGCATGGCGGGCTACCTCGTCTATTTCGCGCTCGGCTCGGCCGTCCTGACTTACCTCATCACCCGGAACATCACCTCGACCATCTCGGTGATCATCGTGGCCGGCGCTTGCGGCATCGCCGCGGGAACGCCGCTTGCGATCCTGGGCGGAATCGGCCGCTCCGCGCGGCTTGGCGCGATCATCAAAGGCGGCGTCCACCTCGAAACCCTAGGCAAGGTCGACACCGTGGTGCTCGACAAGACCGGAACACTGACCTTCGGCCGGCCAGAGGTGCAGGCGGTCGCCGCCGTGGCAGGGACCAGCTCTGAAGAGCTTCTCGATGCGGCGGCTGCAGCGGAACTGCGGTCCGAACACCCGCTCGGCAAGGCGATCATTGCTCATGCCCGCGCGCAGGGTCGCCTGATCGTCGAGCCTGAGCACTTCGCTTACACGCCGGGACGCGGCGTCGACGCCAAGGTCGCCGCTTCGCGAGTTCTAGTCGGCAATCGGGCGTGGATGCAGGACAACAACATCTCGGTCCCGAGCACGCTCAGCCCTGGCGTCGAGGCCGCCTCCGAGGTTTACGTCGCGCGAGATGGCGTCCTGCTCGGCGCGATCGCTGTTGCCGACACGGTTCGTCCGGAAGCCAAGCGCGCCATCGAAGCGCTCACGTCGCTGGGTATCCGGACAATCCTGCTCACTGGCGATGCGCTGCCGGTGGCCAATGCGGTCGGCAACGGGCTCGGTATCAAGGAGATCGAAGCCGGACTGTTGCCGGAGGACAAGCTCGCCCGAATCCAGGCTCTCGTACGGCAGAAGCGGACGGTCGCCATGGTCGGCGACGGCGTCAACGACGCGCCGGCGTTGGCCGAAGCGAGCGTCGGGATCGCCATGGGCTCTGGGACCGACGTCGCCCAGGAAAGCGCTGATGTGGTGCTGTTGGGCAACGATCTCGTGCGGCTTGTCGAGACGTTGAAGGTCGCGCGTCGTACCCGGCGCATCATTTGGCAGAACTTCGCAGGGACCCTGGCGATCGACGGGCTCGGGATCGGGCTGGCCGCCGTCGGCCTGCTCAACCCGCTGCTGGCCGCCTTCATCCACGTCGCGTCCGAGCTTACCTTCATCCTCAACTCTGCGCGGCTATTGCCGAGCAAGGCGAAGGCCAGCGAGGCTTTGACGGCTGCGCCCACCGCCCGCGTCCCGCAACCAGTGCCGGTTCACCCGTGAGCGCGGTTTCACCCTGTATCGATGTTTGCCGTTTCGAGGGCCGGACGGGCTGGTGCGTCGGATGTGGCCGGACCATCCTCGAGATCCGCGCCTGGCGGAAGATGCAGCCGCGGGCTCGCCAGATGATCCTGAAGGACCTCAAGCGGCGGGTAGACCGCCTGCATGACGAAGGCAAGATGCGCAACGGCAACCCTGGCGGCGCCAAGGCGTCGGCTCTGTAGGGTCGTGGGAAACCAGGCCAGGAGCCGGGTGATCAGGAGGCAGCCATTCCACAGCTTGGGGGCGCCGTTCACGTCGAAGGCAGGCCCCAGCTGCCGCAGGCCATACGCCTGAGGCGCGCTGAACTTGAAGCGCTTCGTGGCGATCGGCCGTCGCGCGCGAGCTGCTGGACGATCGCAAGTCTGATGTCTCCAGCAGGCGCCGCGCAGGCGTGCGCCTGGAAGCTTCAGCGTCTAGGGAGACACGTCATAGCGCACGAAATAAGAGGGTCGGGCCCATGACCTCGTCCTAAACGTCCTGTTTATGCTCAGGGAACGCGGCGCGATCGCCCCAGATCAATCCGGGCTGAAAGTCGTCCAGGACGCGCCGGAGCCTCCGTCGCGGGGGCGCCTACAACAGCTCCCCCAGGATCGCTCGGGGGCGGGGCGCCAGCCTTGCCGATCCCTGGCGTCTAGTCGAGGCAGGTGACTTGGCCAGCCGCGGACTATCAGGACAGGCTCGGAGCTGGCATTGCCGACGCCCCGACATTCGTTCAGCCGGTCCCGTCGATACGCATTGTTTCAACGACACTAACGATCTGGGGAGTGATCGCGGCCCCGATGGTCAGGACCGCGATGCACTCGCCGTAGGCCTCGGCTGACGCGAGATTGACGAGAGAGCGTTCGTCAAACCAACGCAACCCGGCGGCCAGCGTCAGGTCCTCGCACTGTTGGGACGCGGCCTCATTCCAGACTTGGCTGTAGAGGTCCGCATCGTCAAAGAGCATGCGCCAGATCTCACCGTCCGTGCAGGATGGCTGGATTGCGATCTGCACGCGCTGAAGCTCGCTGTACATCTTCTCAAGGAAGGCGCTCATGAATGCCTTCGGCTTGTCACCTGCCAACTTGTGGCGTGCTAGCTCGGCGTCCGCCGAGATCCAGGCGACGGCCATGAAGTATCGGGTCACGCCGGCCCGAAATCGAGCCTCGGCCGGATCGCTGGCGGGGCCCATGACGACCTTGTCCCGGGTGCGCATGACGATCTCGAACAGCCTGTGGCCAATTGCGTCCAATCGTCGTGTCTCCGTTCGGCTCAGGCCGATTTGAGATCGACTTCACCTGATACGTATACGCACCGTGAGAGCGGTTCCCCGCAGCGGCCGGCTCCCAAAGTCGACATCTCACTGATTGACCCCTGCGCGCCGATGCCCCCGGGTCTGCGGCGCCATGAATACGCCTGCGCTGGAGAGAGTTTTGCGACCACGCAAGCTGCGGTCGTGCCCGTGCTGGCGGCGCCCTTGACCCGTCGCGCACGCCTTACTGGACGGTGCTCCATGGGATGGGCGTCGCACGGCGCCGCGATCGATCCACGAACCCACGTAGTCTCGAGGAGATTTCGCGCTCCGCACCCAATTGAACGTGGGAGCGGCCGCCGGCCTGCGCTTGAAACAATTCAGTTCGTGTGCGGGCGATGGGCGGGGGGTCAGCGCTTCAGAAGATCAAGTGTGCGTTTTTCCATCGCATCTTGGTTTTCAAGCACGTTCAGATTGGCTTCGTAGGCGCGCATCGCCTGCTTCATGTCCAACGATTCTACCAGCCCGTTCACATTGGGCAGCAGAACATAGCCGCTCGCGTCTGCGGCGGGATGTCCGGGGTCGTAGGTCTTGGCAAAGGCCGATGGGTCTGGTTTGACGCCGGCCATCTGGACGCCCTTGCCGCCTTCCATCCGCAGGACCTTGAACACAGGGACCTGGCGCCGGTACGGCTCCCCGCCGGGGGTTCGCGCCGTCGAGGAGGAGTTGGCCATGTTTTCGGCGATGACCCGCATTCGCGCTTGCTCAGCCCTAAGCGCGGAAGCGGCGATGGCGGCGACACCGTCCCCCTGCAACCCGACCTTGGCCATGACCTTCTATCCTTTGTCATCGCCCTCAAGCTCAGGTGTCGTGGTTAACGCTCGGTTAACGCCGTGTAAAACTGAGATTTGTCACTGTTCGAAGTCTTACGAGCCAGGACGATAACCCTAACATTCCAAGAATGTCAGTGTTGTCATCTTCGTACGCATCGCTGGCTTCCGGCGCGCCATTGCGGGGATTCCGCCCGAGACTCAGCGGGACGCCGTCGGAAGCGCGCGGGACGACCAGTGCACATGGACGATCCGCTAAGTCCCCGCCGTCTTCTCCAAGATGATGGTCTCAGTTGTGATCCGCGGCGGCGCCTTGCCTTCGGCTGGTGGGCGAACCACGCCTTCCGAAGCGATCCAGGCGAAGTTTCCGCCGCCGCCGCCGTTACGGCGGTTCAGGCTTTCCGTAGCCAGCTTGGCGAAGGCCGCGTCGGTGGGAAGATGATGGGCCGCATAGTCCGCCCTTGAGCGCTCGGCGCCGCCCGCCTCGAAGACCAGGGCGGCGTCGTCGAGGAGGCTCTCGGCCTTGGACGCGTCCCCCGCCTTCAGAGCCGCATGGAAGGCGTCGACGACGGCCGCCGCGTCGGCGGCGGCGGGGTTGAGGCGCACGGTTGTCGGCATTGGGCCTGCGACCGGATCATGCGCAGAGGCCGACATCGGCGCAGCGAGCAGGCCGCAACTAGGACCGGGACCATTTTTGGCGGGATGAACCATCGACGCGCCTTTTTCAGGGAGAGAGCTTGTGATCGCAGGTCGCCCCAGCGAACATGTGCGTCCTGCGGGGGGAACGGGCTTGTCCGACGAGTTGACACGTGAATTGCTGAGCCGCTGGCGAAACAATCCCGCAGGCGCCTACCAGAGCTGGTTCTTGTGGGAAGAGCGGCTCAAGAACTTCCGGTCGATCCGGCGCGGCGTCCAGCAGGTCGCGGCCGAGATCCAGGCTGAGCGTTTCGGCGTCGCCTATCGGGGATCGTCCTTGGAGACCGTCGTCCATTCGATCGCGGAGCAGCGGCAAGTCTTCAAGGGGGCAGATCACGCCTTCCTTTGGAAGCCCAAGCTGCGCATTCCCGACATCTACGAGCATCCAGGCAACCAGCGCGCCTTCGGCCAGCTGCTGGATGCGTGCGTCTGCTGCGACAGCGAAGAGCATGTCCTGGCGGAAATCCATCGGATCGATGCGCTGAAGATCAAGGGCCTCGGTCCGGCGGTGGCCAACATCCTCTATTTCCTGCACCCGACCATCGCGCCGCCGTTCAACACCGCGATCGTGCGCGGCTACAACGCCTTGACCGGCGCCAACGTGAAGCTCGGTCGCTGGGACGAGTACCTCGCGATGCGGCAAGGCCTGATCGCCTTCAATCGCAAACACCGCGAGTTGCTGTCCAATGACCTCGGCGCGGCGGCGGCGTTCTGTTTCGACCTGGGCATGGGGCTCTATGCGCCCCCGCCGCGGACCAATGACGCCGCCGCGCGCGCAGACTGGGCGGCGGATCTGGCCAAAGTTCGCGCCCAGGCCGCTAAACCCTCGGCGGCCGATGCGGATGCGCGGACCCACACGGAAATCCAAGGCTGGCTGCGCGATCTCGGGCGCGCGCTCGGCTACGATGTATGGATCGCGCAGAACGACCGTGGGCGGCCGTGTGGGCCCGGTCGCCTGGGCGATCATTGCCTGGAGCGATTGCCGACGGCGCTCGACAGTCGCCCAGGCGCCGAAGCCGTGCGCCTGATCGATGTGCTGTGGCTGAACGCGGCGGGCGCCATCGTAGCCGCCTTCGAGGTGGAGCACACGACCTCGATCTATTCCGGGATCGTGCGGATGCTGGACCTCGCGCTCGGCGGCGACGCGAGCGGACTTCACAGCCTGTTCCTCGTCGCACCGGATAAGCGCGAAGCCGACGTGCGCGCGCAGATCGCCCGACCGGCCTTCAGCCGGATCGCCGACCTGAGCGTGCGGTATTTGCCGTATAGCGCCCTGGAGCAGCATCGGGAGGCGATGGCCCGATTCGGATCCGGGGTTGCGGCGCTCGAGAAGGTTTCCCACCGGCTCACCTAGCGGAAGGCCGCATGTCAGAGTCGAGCTGCTCGGCCAGAAGTTTGCGCGCCCGGTAGACGCGGGTCTCGACCGTCTTGATCGAGACGCCGAGGATTTGCGCGGCGTCCTGCTGGCTCAGACCTTCGAACGCAGTCAGCAGCAGCGGCTCCTTCAGGGCGGCTGGCAGCCGCGCGACGGCCCGGTCCAGCCGCACTGCCTGTTCGTCCTCCAACACGCCGGCTTCGGCGCTGGGCGACGGGTCCGGCGCGCTCAGAGCCTCGGTGTCATCAAGTCCGCCCGACCCGAAGATCACACGACGGACCACCATTCGGCGGCCACGATCGCGCGCCTTGTTGATCGCGATCGTGCGTAGCCAGGCGCCGAAGGGGCGCTGGGAATCATAGCGCTTCAGCGCGCTCCAGGCGGCGATGAAGGCTTCGTGGACGGCTTCGTAGGCTTCGTCAGAGTCCCCGGTGTAGCGGCGCAGCAGGCGATAGAGGCCATCCTTGTGGCGACGAACGAGCACCGCAAAGGCCCGATCATCCCCGGCCGCGGCGGATCGGGCGAGGATGCTGTCGGACGCCTCGGCGTCCACGGTCACCTCGTGTCTTCGGTCAGGGACCTGACGACGGTCTCGTCGAACCTGGCCGTCTGATCGGGCGTCAGCACCGCGCGCATCGCCAGGGTGTGCACGATCGTCTCCTTCTGGAGTTCGCCCATGGCGCGGTGGAAACGATCGATCGCCGCCTGCACCTGCGGCGTGTAGGCATGACTCTGCTGGAAGGCCTGCGCCAATTGCGCGTTGGCCGCCCGCATCTCGGCCTCGAGCGCCTGGCGACGCGCCTCGTGGTCACGCTCCATGCCGGCGATGCGCCGTTCCTGGTCGGCGGTCAGATTCAGCTTCTCGTGCACCAACTCGTGCAGCGGCGTCGGTCGGTGCACGCGGTGCATGACGTATTGCGCGCCGCCCCAGACCCCAAGGATGGCCACCAACACCGACAAGA
Source organism: Phenylobacterium haematophilum (assembly GCF_014196295.1). Lineage (GTDB taxonomy): Bacteria > Pseudomonadota > Alphaproteobacteria > Caulobacterales > Caulobacteraceae > Phenylobacterium > Phenylobacterium haematophilum. The sequence continues at coordinate 16,728 of NZ_JACIDK010000006.1, read as the reverse complement.
TCAGTGTCAGCGCCATGCTCCTCATCACGCTCACCGGCGACCCTCCAGCAGGTTGGACGGCGCGAGGCGGGCTGCGCTGGAGAGGGGGCTGTCGTGTTGCGGCGCCAAGGCCGCCGAGGCCGCGACAGCGCCGCCTGCGGTCAACCCCATCGCCAGGGCCAGGCTCACTGAGGCGAAGCGAACCGGCGCGAGCGCGGCAAGCGCACGCGCATCGCGCCGGCGCGCCGCGATTCTGCGGCCGATCTCAGTTTCCAGTCCGTCCAGTGAACGGTCAGCCGGGCTGGCTGCCAATCGGTTGAGCAGCTCATCCAAGCGTTCGCTCATGTCCAAATCCTTCAAGGTCGCCCCAGGAACTATACGTTCCAGCCCGGCCCAACCCCTAAAGGATCATTGGATGAGGCGCACGACGAGCCGCCGTTGACCGTTGGGACTCGTCGCCGCACCAGTTGGGGTCAGCCGCCGTGCGCTTTGAGCCAGGCCTCGAGCTCGGCCTTACCCTTGGTGTTCTCGTCGATCGTCTTCTGGGCGATCTTCTTGGCGTCCGCGTCGGCGCCGTGGCGAAGCTGGATCTGCGCCATGTCGATGGCGCCTTGGTGGTGGGCCATCATCTTGCGGGCGAACGTGGCGTCGGGCGTGGAGCCCTTCGCGCTCATCATCGCCTGGTCCATCTTCTTCATGGCTGCCATGTAGTCGTTCATGGCCATCATATTGTGATCGCCCTTCGCGCCCTTCATCCCCGGCATGGCGCTGTGGTCCATCCCCTTCATGGCGCCCTGGTTCGACTGAGCGGACGCCGCGCCCGCCCCGGTCGAGAGCGCCGCGATCACCGCGAGGATCGTAAGTTTTGTTCGCATCTTCGTTGTTCCGTCCTGACATAAAGGCGCGACCTCGGCCTCTAGCCTGGTCACGAACGCGAAGAGAACCGCCACAGCGGGACTTCGTTGCTTGAGATCCCCAAAGAGGCCCGCGCCGAAGCCTCCAATGATTGGAGGATGGGCGATGCGGACGGCCCTTCTTGACCGAGACTCTACGCCGCACCTTGGGAGCGCCACAGCAGTCGAAGCCCTGAGGGGCGTGCCTGCGCTGGCGCGTATCCCAAGAACAGCACCGACGGAGCCTTGACCCTCCCATGATGGGAAGCTCTATCTGAGTTGGGCATCGGAAGAAGGAACCCTGCGATGCCCGAAGCTGCAGCCCTCGACGCCATCGAACTGCCCGTGCTCGGCATGACCTGTGCGAGCTGCGTGGGCCGGGTCGAACGGGCGATCGGCGCTGTGCCGGGCGTGCGCCGGGCCAGCGTCAATCTGGCGGCCGAGCGCGCCCATGTCGAAGGCGGCGACCCTGCCGCCGTGGCCGCCGCCATCCGTGCGGTCGGCTACGAACCGCTCGAACATGCCGTCGAGCTTCGGGTCCGCGGCATGACCTGCGCGACCTGCGTCGGCCGGGTCGAGCGCGCGCTCAAGGCGGAGCCCGGGGTGTTGGACGCCCAGGTCAACCTGGCGACCGAGCGGGCCACCGTTCGGATCCTGGATGGGACGGTCACGTCTGAACGCCTCGCCGCGGTGATCACTCATGCCGGCTATGACGCAAGCATGGTGGAAGCAGCGGGCGGCGCGGACGGGGACCGCGAGCAGGCCGCCCGTCTGGCTGAGATCCGCGCCCTGCGCCGCCCGGTCGTCCTCGCCGGGCTCGCGACCTTGCCGCTGTTCACGGTCGAGATGGCCCGACACGCCGTGCCCGGCGTCCACCATTGGCTGGCGGCGAGCCTGGGCGAGCAGCCCTGGCGGCTGATCAGCCTCGCTCTGGCGAGCTTCGTCCTCTTCGGGCCGGGACTCCGCTTCTACAAGAAGGGCGTGCCCAATCTTCTGCGGCTGGCGCCGGATATGAATAGCCTGGTGGTGCTGGGCGCCACTGCGGCCTGGGCCTATTCGCTTGTGGCGACGCTCTTTCCCCAGGCCCTGCCGGCCGGCACGAACAACGTCTACTACGAAGCCGCCGCGGTGATCGTCACCCTGATCCTGCTTGGCCGCTGGTTCGAGGCCCGCGCCAAGGGACGCACGAGCGAAGCGATCAAGCGTCTGCTGCACCTGCAGGCCAAGACCGCCCGGGTGCAGCGCGGCGGGGAGGATGTCGAGCTCCCGATCGAGGCGGTGCGGCCCGGCGATCTGGTGATCGTCCGGCCTGGCGAGCGCGTCCCAGTGGACGGCGAGGTCCTCGACGGCGGCTCCTTCGTCGATGAATCGATGATCAGCGGCGAAGCGATGCCGGTGGAAAAGGGACCGGGCGCGGTCGTGATCGGCGGCACGGTCAACAAGACCGGCGCCTTCCGCTTCCGCGCCACCAAGGTCGGGGCCGACACCCTGCTGGCGCAGATCGTCCGCATGGTGGAGCAAGCCCAAGGCGCCAAGCTGCCGATCCAAGCCCTGGTCGACAAGGTCACGGCCTGGTTCGTGCCCGTGGTGATGGCGCTCGCAGCGCTCACCTTCGGGGTCTGGCTGGCGTTCGGACCGGCCCCGGCGCTCGGCCTGGCGCTGGTCAACACGGTGGCCGTGCTGATCATCGCCTGCCCTTGCGCCATGGGCTTGGCCACACCCACGTCGATCATGGTCGGCACCGGTCGCGCGGCCGAACTCGGCGTGCTCTTCCGGCGCGGGGAAGCGCTGCAGGCGCTGCGAGACGTGAAGGTGGTGGTCTTTGACAAGACCGGGACGCTTACCTTGGGGCGGCCGGCGCTCACCGCCCTGCAGGTCGTCGGAGGATATGGCGAGGACGAGGTCCTGGCCGCGGCCGCCAGCGTCGAACAGCGCTCCGAGCACCCGATTGGCGAAGCGATCGTCGCCGAAGCGCGGAGGCGGGGCCTGACCCTGCGGCCGGCCGAGGGTTTCCAGGCCACCCCAGGGTTTGGGGTGACCGCTCGGGTCGATGGCCGTGAGCTCGTAATCGGCACAGCGCGACATCTGGAGGCGGCCGGCATCGATGTCTCGCCGCTGTCGGGGCGAGCTGACGCCCTGGCCGACGCAGGCGAGAGCCCGCTGTTCGTCGCCATCGACGGCCGCCTGGCCGGCGTGCTCGCCGTCGCCGACCCGATCAAGCCGACGTCGGCCGAGGCGGTGGCGGCGCTGCACAGGCTTGGCCTGAAGGTGGCGATCGTCACCGGCGACCACCAGCGAACCGCCGCGGCCGTCGCCCGAACGCTCGGCGTCGACGACGTGCTCGCCAACGTCTTGCCGGACGGCAAGGCGCGCGCCGTGGAGGGCTTGCGCGGGCGCTATGGCGCCGTCGCCTTTGTCGGCGACGGGGTCAATGACGCGCCCGCCCTGGCTACCGCCGACGTGGGCGTCGCGATGGGGCAGGGGACCGACATCGCCATCGAGAGCGCCGACGTGGTGCTGATGGGCGGTGATCTCACCGGCGTGGTGACGGCGCTCGGCCTGTCGCGGGCCACCCTGCGCAACATCCGGCAGAACCTCATATGGGCGTTCGGCTACAACGTCGTGCTGATCCCGCTGGCCGCCGGCGTCCTCTACCCGGCCTTCGGTTGGCTGCTCTCGCCGATGCTGGCGGCGGGCGCTATGGCGCTGTCGAGCGTCAGCGTCTTGACCAACGCCTTGCGCCTGAGGGCTTACACGCCTCGGCGGCTGGCGGCAGAGGACACCGCATGAATATCGGCCAAGCTGCGCGCGCGTCCGGCGTGTCCGCGAAGATGATCCGATACTATGAACAGATCGGACTGATCCGCCCGGCCGATCGCACCGACAGCAACTACCGCAGCTTCAGCGAGCGCGACGTCAACGACCTGCGGTTCATCAAGCGCGGTCGCTCGCTGGGCTTCTCGGTCGAGGAGATCACCAACCTGCTGTCCCTGTGGCGCGATCACACCCGTCCGAGCCGCGAGGTCAAGGCGATTGCCGACGCCCACGTGTCCGACCTGCGCGCGCGGATCGCCGAGATGCAGGCGATGGCCGATACCCTGACGGCCCTGTCGGAGGGCTGCGCGGGGGATGATCGCCCTGACTGTCCGATCCTCATCGACCTCGCCGCAGGGCCCGCCTCGCCAGCGGCCAATGTCGCAGACCGCGCGGGCGCGGTCTCGTGATGCGCCCGGGTTGGCTCCTGGTGCTCGTGTTTTGGCCGACGGTGAGCCAGGCGGGTCCCGCCGACTACCGCTTCGAGCCGTCGCGCCCATCGTCGAACGCGGCGTCGGCGTTCCACTGAAAGTCCGGATCGGGTCACGCACGACCAATGCCGCCATCGCTGGCGCGGACATCCGCGACGCCTATGTCGACCGCTCCCCCGAAGGTCAGGCGGGCGGCGTGCTGCCCGCGTTCTTCACGCCCAGTCTGGAATATGGCGTCTCTAATTTCCGGGCCGCCTACCGACCGACGGGACCTGGGCTCTGAAATTTACCGCGCGCCTCTTCGGAGAGGTCCAGCCGCTGCCGGCCAGCGTGGTTCAAGGTGGTGGGCCGCCTTCCCGTGCAAAGCCGCCGAGCCGGCGGCCATAGGCTCGGATCCGCAAAGCGCATGGCCCTAGCCTGCGAGACCGCCGGCGCCCGGGACGGGACGCCGGCGGCGGTCCTACTTCGGCTGAATCGCCACCACTTCCGGCGTCCCGCCGGTCTTCAGCGTGAAATTGACCTGCTGGCCCATCTTGAGGCCTTTCAGCAGCGCGGGGTCGGCCTTGAAGGCCATGGTCATGGCCGGCCAGCTGAGGGCCGCGATCGGGCCGTGCTGCAGCGTCACCGAGCCGCCCTTGGCGTCGAGCTTCTTGATCACGCCCGCGCCCTGGGCGCCGGCCGCGGCGGCGGGACGGTCCATGCCAGGCATCTTGGCCATGTCATGGCCGGCTTGGGCGAAGGCGGGGCCGCTGAGGCCGAGCGCCGCGACGGCGGCGAGGATCAGTTTCATTGCTAGTCTCCTGGTCTTGCTCGGGTGAGGCGCGCACGGCCTCATGATCGCCCCGCTTGGTTTACGCACGAGGCGGGCTGCGCCCCTCATCGGGTGGGGCAGCGGCCGAGGGGACCGGCGGCGGCCCTGGAAGGGCCGCGTGGGGCCATCGGCTGCACGCGGCGCCTGCAAAGGGATCAGGCCGCGGACGCCGCATAGCCAGCCTCTGCGATTGCGCGCATGACCGCCTTGGGGTCTGCGGCCGTCTCGGCCTCGACCCGCTTGGCGTCAAGATCCACCCGGACCTCAGCCTTGGGATCGACGCGATTGAACGCCTCGGTCACCGATCGGACGCAGTGGCCGCAGCTCATGCCTTCAACATTCAGGCGAAGCATAGCTCATCTCCTCGTTTGGGTTCGCTTCGCCCGGGTACATAGGGATTCCCACGGTAGGAAGGTCAAGGGGGCCGCCTTCAAGCAAACGCGCCAGCAGGCCTCCCATCATAGCAAGCTTTTGTCTTTTCTATTCATTTCATCTGTTCTCGCGGAACCGCGTCGAGGCGCGGCGGTTTGACGAACATTCCCGCGCAGCCAGAGGAAGCTAAACCATGCACGTCCAGGAAATGATCGCGACCCATCCGCATGTCCGCGGCAACACCAACGATGCGCTGATCCGCTGCATCGAGGCCTGCTACGAGTGCGCCCAGATCTGCACGAGCTGTGCGGACGCGTGCCTCGGAGAGGACATGGTCAAGGAGTTGACCCAGTGTATCCGGCTGAATCTGGATTGCGCCGACGTCTGCCTCGCCACGGGCTCGGTCTCGTCGCGCCGGACCGGGACCAACGAGCTCACCATCAAGCGGATGATCGAGACCTGCGCCGAGGCGTGCCGGCTGTGCGGCGACGAATGCCAGAAACACGCGCAGATGCACGAGCATTGCCGCATCTGCGCCGACGCCTGCCGTCGGTGCGAACAGGCCTGTCGCGAGGCAGCCGACACCATCACGCCGACGCTTCAATAGAGGACACCCCACCAGTCAGCGCGCGGTCGTCACTCGCGCGACCGCGCGGCTAGCGCGCCTTGAAGGCATGGGCTGAGATCGCGTTAGCGGCGGGTCCTGGCGTGAACGTGATCCGTTTTTCGACATTTCCATAAGGGTGGCGGCTGATCCGGCGCGTATTTCATGAAAGTGCGCGGCCTCGCAGCCGTGCGGTGTCATTCGCCTGGGATCTCGCATCGACATGAAAGACTTCGATCGTCGCCAGCTTCTGCGCGGCGCCTCGCTGATGGGGGGCGGTCTGGCCCTCAGCACGTTGCTGCCGGGCTGGGCGCAAAGCGCCACGCTGGACACCGGCCCGACGCTGCCGACCCTCACCGGCCCGAATATCGATCTGCGGATCGGCCATTCTCGCCTGAACGTCGATGGCCGCACCGGGCACGCCGTCACCATCAATGGGACGGTGCCCGGGCCTTTGCTGCGGCTGAAGGAAGGCCAGAACGTCCGTCTGTCGGTGACCAATGACCTGGACGAGGACACCTCAATCCACTGGCATGGCCTGCTCGTGCCCTTCCAGATGGATGGCGTTCCGGGGGTCAGCTTCCCCGGGATCAAGCCGCGACAAACCTTCGTCTACGAGTTCCCGATCAAGCAGTCCGGCACCTACTGGTACCACAGCCACTCGGGCCTGCAGGAGGCCGAGGGTCACTACGGCCCGATGATCATCGATCCGGCGGAACCGGACCCGGTCGCCTACGACCGCGAACACGTCATCGTGCTCTCCGACTTCAGCTTCATGCACCCGCACCTGATCTTCAAGCGCTTGAAGCAGCAGGGCGGCGTTTTCAACTTCCAGAAGCAGACCATCGCCAGCTTGCTCGCAGGCAAGGACCAGACGCTTCAAGAGCGCATTGAATGGGCCAAGATGCGCATGGATCCGACGGACGTCTCCGACGTCACCGGTGCGGTGCTGAAGTTCCTCATTAACGGCCACGGGCCGAAGGACAACTGGACCGGGCTGTTCACGCCCGGCGAGCGGGTGCGCCTGCGCTTCATCAACGCCGCCGCTCAGATGGTGTTCGACGTGCGGATCCCCGGGTTAAAGATGACGGTGGTTGCGGCCGACGGCCAGAACGTCCGGCCCGTAGAGGTCGAAGAGTTCCAGATCGGCAACGCCGAGACCTACGACGTCGTCGTGCAACCGACGGAAGATAGAGCCTTCACCATTGTCTCGGAGGCGAGCGACCGCTCCGGCATGGGGCGCGCCACGTTGGCGCCGCGCCCGGGCATGACCGCGCCTGTCCCGCCGCTTCGTGAGCGGCCGCTCGCGACCATGAAGGACATGGGCATGGACATGGGCGCGATGCAGGGCATGAACATGGGCGGGTCCGGCGCCATGCCCGGGATGAACCACGACGCCTCGGGCCATGACATGGCCGCGATGCCGGGAATGGCCGGTATGCCCGGCATGGGAGCCCCGCCCGGCATGGCGCCGCCTAAGCCCCGCGGGTCAGATGCGATGGGGGGCATGGCAGGTATGAAGATGTCGATGCGCGACCCGCAGAATGCCCCTGGGGTAAAGCTTGGTCCCGGAGTCCAGACCATTGCACCGATGCCGATGGATCGCACCGGCGAACCGGGACAAGGGCTGGAGAGCGTCGGCCATCGGGTGCTGGTCTACAAGGACCTCATCGCGCTGACGCCGAGCGTCGATCCACGGATACCGACGCGCGCGCTCGACATCCACCTGACCGGGAACATGGAACGGTTTATGTGGGGGTTCGACGGCCTGAAGTTCAGCGAGACCAGCAAGCCGTACACCTTCGAGAAGGGAGAGCGGGTTCGGGTGACGCTGATCAACGACACCATGATGGCCCACCCGATCCACCTGCACGGTCATTTCTTCGAACTAGCGCACGCGCCACCGGGCTACGGGCCGAGGAAACACACGGTGACGGTGGCGCCGGGCGGCAAGGTCTCCTGGGACATCACGGCGGATCCGGGAGATTGGGCCTTCCACTGTCACATGCTCTACCACATGCACGGCGGGATGTTCCAAGTGTTCAGCGTGCGGCCGCTCGACGGAGCCGCCGCATGAACCGGCTCGCTCTGATTTCGCTGGTCCCCCTGCCGTTGGCGACGCCTGTCGCGGCGCAGACCATGGACCATTCTTCCATGCCGGGCATGGCCATGCCGGCTGCGCCGTCACAACCCGCTCAGCAATCCAAGCCCAAGGCAAAGGCCCAGCCCGCGGCGCCCCCGCGCCGCAACGCGACGCCGGCGCCGCCCGCCGACGCGCATGCCGGCCACACTACGCCGGGCGGCGCAGCCCCGATGGACCATTCGGCGATGCCAGGGATGTCGATGCCGGCCCCGTCGCAGGGGCCAGCTTCCAGCGGCATGCCAGGCATGACCATGCCCGCCGCTCCAGGGCCGCAGGACCATGGCGCCATGCCCGGGATGACCATGCCGGCGCAGGCCGCGCCGGCGGATCATTCGGCCATGCCGGGAATGAACAGCGCTCCGGCGGCGACCGCCGATATTCCGAAGACGCCGCCGCCGCCGCCGCCGACGGACCGGGCGGCCGACCGCTTCTTCTCGGCGGCCGCCATGGATAGCGCTGTTGCCGAACTTCGCCGTGAGCACGGCGCGGTTATAACCTCGAAGTTCATGACCAATCTGGCGGAATACCAGGCGCGCAAGGGCGCGGATGGTTATACCTGGGACGCCCAGGCTTGGTTTGGCGGCGACATCAACCGCTTCGTGCTCAAGAGTGAAGGGGAAGGGACCCGCGGCGAAGGCCTCGAAGCCGCCGAGCTGCAGGCGCTCTATTCCCGCGCCGTCGGCGTTTACACCGATGTCCAGGTGGGGATCCGGCAGGACTTTGAACCGCGCAACCGGACCTATGCGACCGTGGGCTTCGAGAGCCTTTTCCCGTATTGGTTCGACGTCGAGGGCGCCGTCTTCCTCTCCAACAAGGGGGAACTCCTCGGGCGCTTTGAAGGTTCCTACGACGTGCGTCTGACCAACCGCCTGATCCTACAGCCGCGGGCAGAATTCAATCTCGCCGCGCAGAACACCGTCGAGACCAAGACCGGCTCTGGACTGTCCAACGCTGAGCTCGGGCTGCGCCTTCGCTACGAGGTCCGTCGGGAGTTCGCGCCCTATATCGGCGTCTCCTGGGACCGGAAGTTCGGCAAGACCGCCGACTATGCGCGCGCCCTTGGCGAAGACGTCGAAGCGACGAGTTTCGTCATGGGTGTTCGCGCCTTCTTCTAGCGCTGCGGCGCGGGCGGGCTGCCGGCGCGAATAGCGCCGGCTCTGCCGCAGCGCCGAGGCTTGATCCGAAGCCGTCGGAGATCGTCAGTTTGTTCACACTCTCCATGGCGAGGGTTCGCCGTGCACTTGCTCCTGAGACCCAGGCGCGAACGATGATCGGGCGTCACGGCCGCTCGCTTCAGCCGCCGCCCCGTACGGGCGCCGTTGCGCCGAATCGCAGCCCTAACCGGATAGCCAAGGGACGAGACAAGATGATTTCCCAAAGGTTGGATCGGCGCCATTTGCTCGCAGGCGGGGCTGCTGCGCTCCTGGTTAGCGGCTGCGCCCGGGCTGCCTCTACGGGACCCTTGGTCGTCTACAAGACGCCATACTGCGGCTGTTGCAAGGGTTGGGTGACCCACATGACTCGTGCGGGCTTCTCCCCGACTATCAATGAGCTCGAGGATCTCGCGCCTGTCCGCAGCCGTTATGGCGTCCCGTTCACGCTGTCCTCCTGCCACACGGCAGTCATTGGCGGCTATGTCGTCGAGGGGCATGTGCCGCCTGCCGATGTGATGCGCCTGCTGCGGGAGAAGCCGAAGGCGCTCGGCCTCACGGTTCCGGGCATGCCGATTGGGTCTCCAGGCATGGAAATCCCCAACGGTTCTGCGGAGAGGTTCGAGACCCTGTTGCTCCTCGATAGATCCGGACGGACGCAGGTGTTCGCCACGCACGGCGCCTGATCAGGCGCGCGAGCGTAGCTTTGCTGCCTTGCGCCCCTTCATCGTTACCCGTGCAGCTGGCTGCCCGTGCCTCCGATAGCCCTCCTCTCCTCGACGGCCGGCATACCGAGGCTGCGTTCATCGCCTCCTAATTTTCCTTCCAGTGGGTCAAGCCGTCCGGCGGGGTTTCCGACGGCACTCCGCAGGCGGAGCGCCTGGGGCGCTTCGTGCGCGTGGCGGCGATCTCAAGGTGGAGATCGCTGCGCGGCCCTCAGCCTACCGCGCGGTCTGCCGTACCGCGTGGGCGCGACACGCCCCCATGGCAAGTCGGTCCCGTCGCCGCCTCGTCGCCGTCGCGGAGATCGCAACGTCTCAACGCCGGTCCGACCGCCCGTTCTTAGACATCGTTTGGCGCCGGATAGCGGTGGCTGGTCGGATCGGGCGGTCCGCTCAGCTGCTCGCACTGTATTGGAGTGCCGTTCGGCTGCAGACGCCGCTTAGCGGCCCGCTCGGGACCCATCCTCAGGGAGCCTCCGGCGGCGAAGGAGGAGATAGCCTGCAGGAACGACGAGCATCGACAGGAGGGGGGCGGTGAGCATGCCGCCGATCATCGGAGCGGCGATGCGGCCCATGACCTCCGAGCCGGCGCCATGGCCAATGAGCATCGGCGCCAGACCGGCGATGATCACCGCGACCGTCATCGACTTCGGCCGGACCCGAAGCACAGCGCCGTCGCGAACGGCCTCCTGGAGATCCTGCCGTGTGGGATTCGCGCCCCGCGCCTCGAGAGCCTGCTTGAGGTAGATGAGCATGACGACGCCGAATTCGGCCGCGACGCCGGCCAAGGCGATGAAACCGATGCCCGTCGCGACGGAGTGGTGGAAGCCCAGCAGGTAGAGCATCCACAACCCACCGGTCAGGGCGAAGGGCAGGGTCCCCATGATCAGCGCCGCTTCATCCCATCGGCCGAAGGTGACGTAAAGCAGGACGAAGATGATCAGCAGGGTCGCCGGGACCACGATCTTCAGACGTTCGACCGCATGCTGCAAGTACTCAAATTGGCCGGAATACGAGAGGCTGACCCCCGGCGGAACCTTGACGTCCTTGGCGACCGCCGCCTCAAGATCTTTGACGACCGACGCCAAGTCCCGCCCGCGCACGTCGACATAGATCCAGGTCGAAGGCCGGCCGTTCTCACTCTTGAGCATCGGCGGCCCCTCGGCTACCTCGACCTTCGCGACCGTGCCCAGGGTGATCTGTTGGCCGGACGGCGTGTAGATCGGCAGCGCGCGCAGCTCGTCGAGGCTGTCGCGAATCTCGCGCGGATAACGCACATTGATCGGATAGCGGGCCAGGCCCTCGACCGTCTCGCCGACGTTTTCGCCGCCAATGGCCCCGCCGATGATGTCCTGGACGTCGGCGATGTTCAGTCCGTACCGGGCCGCCGCGGCGCGATCGATGTTCACGTCCACGTAGCGGCCGCCCGTGAGCCGTTCCGCGAAGGCGGTGCTGACGCCCGGGACGGTCTTGGCCACGGTCTCGATCCGCTGCGCGATCGCGTCGATCTGGCTGAGATTGGCGCCGGACACCTTGACGCCGATCGGGCTCTTGATGCCGGTCGCGAGCATGTCGAGCCGGTTGCGGATCGGCGGAACCCACACATTGGTCAGGCCCGCCACCTTCACCTTGCTGTCGAGTTCCTCCACCAGCTTGTCGGGGGTCATGCCCTTGCGCCATTGGCTTTGTGGCTTGAACTGGATCACGGTCTCGAACATTTCGAGCGGCGCCGGGTCGGTCGCGCTCTCCGCGCGCCCGGCCTTGCCGAAGACGGTGGCCACCTCCGGCACGGTCTTGATCATGCGATCGGTCTGCTGGAGCAGTTCGGAGGCTTTCGCCGCCGACAAGCCGGGCAGGGCGGACGGCATGTAGAGCAGGTCGCCTTCGTTCATCGCCGGCAGGAACTCGCCGCCTAGATGGGTGAGCGGCCAAGCGGTGGTGGCGAAGGCCAAGAGCGCCGCGAGCAGGGTCTTCTTCGGGTGCTTCAGCACCCAGTTGATGGCGGGCCGATAGAGGGCGGTCAGTCCCCGGTTCAGGAAGTTCGCGTTTTCCGGTGGGATGCGGCCGCGGATCAGGTAGCCCATCAGGACCGGCACGAGGGTGATCGACAGGATGGCCGCGCCGGCCATCGAATAGGACTTGGTGAAGGCCAGCGGCTTGAACAGCCGACCTTCTTGCGCCTGCAGGGTGAAGACCGGCACGAAGGACAAGGTGATGATCACCAGGCTGAGGAAGAGCGCCGGCCCCACCTGGGCAGCGGCTTCGGTGACCACCCGCCAGTGCTCGGCGCCTTTCAGCTTCTCGCCGGGATGCTCGTGCTCCCACTGCTCGATGTGCTTGTGGGCGTTCTCGATCATCACGACGGCCGCATCGACCATGGCGCCGACGGCGATGGCGATGCCGCCAAGCGACATGATGTTGGCGTTCACGCCCTGCACGCGCATGACGATCAAGGCCATCAGCACGCCGATCGGCAGGGACAGGATCGCGACCAGGGCCGAGCGCATGTGCCAGAGGAACAGCGCGCAGACCAGCGCCACGATGATGAACTCTTCGATCAGCTTGCCGCGCAGGTTCTCCACCGCGCGATCGATCAATTGGGAACGGTCATAGGTGGTCACGACCTGCACGCCGGGCGGGAGACTGTGCTTGAGCTCTTCGAGCTTGGTCTTGACGGCAGCGATGGTCGCCCGGGCGTTCTTGCCCGATCTGAGCACCACCACGCCGCCGGCCACCTCGCCCTGGCCGTTCAGCTCGGCGATGCCGCGCCGCATCTCCGGCCCGATTTGGATGGTGGCGACATCGCCCAGGCGCACCGGAACCCCGCCGGCGGCGGTCCGCAGCGGGATCGCGCGGAAGTCGTCCAGCGACTGCAGATAGCCGCCCGCGCGGACCATGTATTCGGCCTCGCCCAATTCGAGGACGGAGCCGCCAGCCTCCTGGTTGGCGCGCCGGATCGCCTCGACCGCCTGTTGCTGGGTGACCCCGTAGCCGGCGAGTTTGGTCGGCTCGAGGACGACCTGGTACTGTTTGACCATGCCGCCGATGCTGGCGACCTCGGCGACCCCGGGAAGCGTCTTCAGCTCATAGCGCAGGAACCAGTCCTGCAGGCTGCGGAGCTGCGCCAGGTCGTGGCGGCCGGTCTTGTCGACCAGGGCGTACTCATAGACCCACCCGACGCCGGTGGCGTCCGGTCCGAGAGCAGCTTTCGCGGAGGGCGGCAGCCGGCTCTGCACCTGGTTGAGGTATTCGAGCACCCGCGAGCGGGCCCAGTAGAGATCGGTCCCCTCGTCGAAGATGATGTAGACGAAGCTGTCGCCGAAGAACGAATAGCCGCGCACCGTCTTGGCGCCAGGGACCGACAGCATGGTCGTCGCCAGGGGATAGGTGACCTGGTTCTCGACGATCTGGGGAGCCTGGCCAGGATAGTTCGTCCGGATGATCACCTGCACGTCGGAGAGGTCCGGCAAGAAGTCGACCGCCGTCGATTTGACTGCCAGTCCCCCGGCGACGGTGATGGCGAGAACGGCGAGCAGGACGAAAAAGCGGTTCCTGACGGACCCGCGAATGATCGCCGCGATCATTGCGCCGGCTCCTTGCTGAGCCGGCGCAAGGTGGGGCCGGCGGCCGGCTGGTCAAAGGCGAACCGCACGCGGTCGCCCTTCTTCACCCCCTTCAGCAGCGCCGCCCGCTCGACGCGGAACGTCATGGTCATCGCGGGCCAGCCGACGGCGGGGACCGGCTGGTGGGAGATCGTCACGCCGTCCGCGCCGATCGACTCGATGTGGCCGGTCGTTTCGGCCACGCCGACTGTGGTTTTCGGAGCGGCCGCCGGAGACGCGGGCAAGGCCATCCCGCCGCCGACCGGGCGGGCCTGGATTCCGGAAAGGCTGGCCTCGGAATCGATCAGGAACTGGCCGGAGGCGACGATCCGTTCGCCTTCGGAGAGCCCGGCCAGGATCTCGGTCTTGTCGCCGGCGCTCTGTCCGATCTGCACTTCGGCCGGCTGGTAGCGGCCGCCCGGCAAGGCCAGCATCACAAGGCTGCGCTTGCCTGTGCGAATGATCGCTTCGGTGGGAACGAGGATCGCAGGCCGTGCGGTGGAGGTGAGCTGGACGTTGGCGAACATGCCCGGCCTCAGCCGACCGACGCGGTTCGGCAGTTCGATGCGCACCTGCAGCGTTCGGCTCTCCACCTGGGCCTGCGGCAGGACCGCCGTCACCCGTCCCGAGAAGGTCTCCCCGGGGTAGGCCGAGAGGGTGGCGGTGACCGGCTGCCCCGGCTGGATCTGTCCGGCCATCGCCTCGGGCACCGCCGCATTCAGCCACACAGTGCCCAGGCCGGAGATCTCCGCCAAGGTTTCGCCGGCCGAGACCGACATGCCGCTGCGCACGCTGAGCGTCTTGATGACCCCGCCGATCGGGGCGGTGACGGTCACCACGTTGCGGGCGCGCCCGCTCTGGTCGATCTGGCGGATGAGCGCAGGCGACATCCCGAGCAACTGTAACCGCTGCTGGGCGGCGCGGATGAGCGCTGGATCTCCCGTCCGGCGCACCGCCAGATACTCGGCCTGGGCGCCGCCCCATTCCGGAACCAGGAGGTCCGCCAAGGGCGCGCCAGCTGGAATGATGTCGCCGGGCGCGCGGCCATAGACGCGTTGCACGAAGCCCGCCGCGCGCGGCTGCACGATGGCGACGTCGCGCAGATTGAAGTCGATCGTGCCGGTCGCCGTCACCCCGCCAGCGAGTTCTCCGCGCGTGGCCGTCGCGAGCCGCATGCCGAGGTTGGCGACCTTCGCGGGATCGATCTTGAATCCCACCACGCCGGGGCCGGCGCCTTCGTCGGCGTATTTGGGCACCATATCCATGCCCATCGGCGACTTGCCCGGCGCCGGGAAGTGTTGCTGGGGAACCATCGGGTCGTACCAGTAGAGGACCTTTTTCCCACCTAAAGCGCTCGCCTCGGATGCGGTCGACGGCCTGGGCGTCAGTTGGGCAAGGCCGTAGCCGGCTGCGGCGGCGACGATGGCGATGACGCCGGCGGTCGCGAGGGTTCTGAGGTTTGACCGTGACGTGGTGCTCATTGGTCGCTGCTTTCAGAGGGGGTGGTGACCCGAACGCCATGGCGTGGGCTGACCCGCTCGGCGCCGGGCTGGCCGGGATTGAGGGTCATGAAGGCGGAGCGGGCGCTCATGGTCGGTCGCTCCCGTAGGTGAGCGCCAGCGTGGCGGCGTCGGCGGCGACCGCCGCCTCGCGATCCAGCAAGGTCAGCTGGGCGTTGGCGAGCGCCGTGAAGGCTTGGAGCACGTCGGTCAGCCCGCCGCGGCCCGCGCCGTAACTGGCCGTCTCCAAGTCAGCGCGCCGCTTGGCGAGCGGTATCAGCACGTCCTTGGCCCGGCTCCATTGATCATGGTGCATCAGGTGGTCGGCGAGACCAGCCTCGAGCTGGGCGGCGAGGTCGCGGCGAGTCGCCTCGGCTTCGGCCTGGCTTTGGGCCGCAGAGGCGACATTAGATGCGATGAGCGGGTCCTGCCGCCGGGCGGCGAACAGCGGCAGGGTCACGGTCACGCCTGCGGAGACCATGTCGCCGAACATTGGATCGCGCCGCTGGTAGGCGAGCTCCCAGCTCCAGTCCGGCCGTTTCTGGGCGCGGGCGAGGCGCAGGTCGGCCTGGGCTTGCGCCGTCATTGCCTCTCGCTCCGCCAGCCGCGGGTGACCGGCCAGCCCGCTCCGCAGTGTGGTCGCATCAACCTCGAAGCCCGGCGGGGATCCGGCGACTCCGGCCTGCGGATCGCCCGTCCAGCGGACGAGGTCTGCGCGGCCGCGTCCCACGGCGGCCAGGAGCTCGCTGCGCCGGTCCTGCAGGTCGGCCCGCATCTGCTCGGCCTCAAGGGACTGCGCGGGCCGCGCCGCGCCCGACGCGACGGCGGAGGGGGCACTGTTCCACAGGGGTTCGAGACTCTTCAACAGCTCGTCGATCGCCGACAACCGCCGTTCGGCATAGTAGAGGTTGATCCAGGCGAGCGCCGTGGCGGTGCGGGTGTCACGGACGCCGACTTGTTCGGCGGCCCCGGCGGCCTGGGTGTCCGTCTGAGCGCGAGCGCGTTCGGCGGCGCGTTTGGCGCCGTTGGGAACATCCTGGATCACGCCGACCCGCGCCATGGTCATGCTGTCGCCGTTGAACCGCCCGGCGGGCGGGCCCGAGACGGGAAAGTTATCCAGCCCGAAGGCGATCTTGGGATCGGGAAGCGCGCCCGCGGCGCGCGCGGCGGCGCGCGCGCTGTCGACCTGCCGCGCGCGGGCCTGAAGGGTCGGCGAGGTTCGCTGGGCGGCGTCGAGCGCGGCGGCAAAGGTCAGCGGCGCAGCCTGCGCGCCGCCGGCCACGAGCAGGCTGGCGAGAAGGATGGGAAGTCGCATGTTCGGAATCCGAAGGGGCATAGAGCAAAGCCGGCCGGGACACGCCGACGGAGCGCAGAGGCTCCGCCGGCGGCCCGTCAAGAACCGCGCCCCGGGGGGTAAGGAGGGGGGCGCGGCCTCTCAGGCGGTTCAGCCGTTCGGCGTCGTCTGCGACGCCGGGCCGTGCATCATCGGGCAAGGGCAATCCCTGATCCCAATGAGGGCGTCCGGTTTGGCGGTTCGGATCACCGGTCGAAAGACATCGTGCGGGTTGGAGGAGGGTGGGCCCACCCGGTGGTCATAGCGTCCTCCCTCAGCAGGCAGGGCTATCGCATATGGCCGAGCATGGAGAGCAGGAAGGCGTTGTCCCACCCGGCGCGCTTGATCTTGGTCTTCATCGAGCCCTTGGCGGG
>NZ_JACIDK010000005.1 GCF_014196295.1 Phenylobacterium haematophilum | reverse complement strand
CCCCGCCAAGGGCTCGATGAAGACCAAGATCAAGCGCGCCGGGTGGGACAACGCCTTCCTGCTCTCCATGCTCGGCCATATGCGATAGCCCTGCCTCCATGGGGGAGGGAGGATCGCCGCTCGGCGGCGAGACGGGTGGGGCTGGCCGCTACCGCTTCTTCATACTGCCCAGGATGCCGCGCATCAGCTCGCGGGCGATGGTGCTGCCCGCCTGGCGCAGCAGCGACTTAGTGAAAGCCTCGCCCATCGACTGGCGGTTCGACGCCCGCGGCCGCGGCGCGGCCGGCGCGCGGCCGCGCGGCGCGGGGGCCGGGGCCGGCTGTCCGCCCCACGGCGAGGCCGGCGTCTGGGCGGCCTCGGTGGCCGCCGCCGCCCGCGCCTTCAGCATCTCGTAGGCGCTCTCGCGGTCCTTGACGGTGTCGTAGAGCCCGCGCACCGGGCTCTGGGCCATGATCGCCGCCCGCTCGGCCGGGGTGATCGGCCCCAGGCGCGAGACCGGCGGCCGGATCAGCGTCTTCTGCACCACGGTCGGGGCGCCCCTCTCGTCGAGCACGCTGACCAGGGCCTCGCCGACGCCCAGCCCCTGGATCGCCTCGGCCGTGTCGAAGGCCGGGTTGGCGCGGAACGAGTTCGAGGCCGCCTTCAGCCCCTTCTGCTCGGTCGGTGTGTAGGCTCGCAGCGCGTGCTGGATGCGGTTGCCCAGCTGGCCCAGCACGGTCTCGGGAATGTCGGCCGGGTTCTGGGTCACGAAATAGACCCCGACGCCCTTGGAGCGGATCAGCCGCACCACCTGCTCGACCTTCTCCAGCAGCGGCTTGGGCGCGTCGCGGAACAGGAGGTGCGCCTCGTCGAAGAAGAACGCCAGCCGCGGCTTCTCCGGATCGCCGACCTCGGGAAGTTCCTCGAACAGCTCGCTCATCAGCCACAAGAGGAAGGTGGCGTAGAGCCGGGGGCTGGCGATCAGCTTGTCGGCGGCTAGGATGTTCACATAGCCGCGGCCCGCGCCGTCGGTGCGCATGATGTCGGACAGCTGCAGCGCCGGCTCGCCGAAGAAGCCCCCGCCGCCCTGGTCCTCCAGCACCAGCAGCTTGCGCTGGATGGTCGCCACGGTCGCCGGCGAGACGTTGCCATACTTGGCGCCCAGCTCCTTGGCGTTCTCGGAAGCGAAGGTCAGCGCCGCCTGCAGGTCCTTCAGGTCCAGCAGCAGCAGGCCCTCGTCGTCGGCGGCGCGGAACACCACCGTCAGCACGCCCTCCTGCACGTCGTTCAGGTCGAGCATCCGCGAGATCAGCAGCGGCCCCATCTCCGACACCGTCGCGCGGATTGGATGGCCCTGCTGGCCGAACAGGTCCCAGAACACCGTCGGGGCGGCCTGCGGATTGAGCGTCAGCCCCATCAGCTTGGCGCGCTCCTCGAACTTGGCGTTCGGCGTTCCCGGCTCGGCCACCCCGCAGAGGTCGCCCTTCACGTCGGCGGCGAACACCGGCACGCCGGCGTCGGACAGCCCCTGGGCCAGCACCTGCAGCGTCACGGTCTTGCCGGTCCCCGTCGCCCCGGCGACCAGGCCATGGCGGTTGGCCCGGTTGAGCAGGAGGTTTTCGAGGTGATCCGAGAAACCGATCAGGACGCCGTCGGACATGGGGAGCTCCGCAAGGTTCGTATCCGGCGAAGCTAGCGGGCCGGACGCCCCACGGCGATAGGCTTTCACTTCACCAAGTGTCTCCGCGCCCGGTCTTCGGCCATCCGCGCGAATGGATCCCCGACAGCCGCCAACGCGGCTTCCGGGATGACGCTTGGACTTTGCCCACAGGCATTCCGTCGCGTTCCTGAACGATGTTCACGAAAACTCATTGCCGAATTTTCTGCGGAACCGGTGAGGATAAACCGCAGGAGCACGTCTTATCGGCATAGACACTCCCCACGCCGGTCGAACCGGGGTAGGGATGGTCGAAATTGACGCGGCAGGCTCCGACACTGACAGTCTCGGGGAACCACCACCGCAAAAAGATCTCATGTCCGTCCGAGCTTCAGAGTCCCACACGGTCCGCGTCTCACTCGTCATCCTGGCGGTGATCGCGACCGGTCTTGCCCTCTACCTGCTGCGGGGCATCCTCACCCCCCTGGCGCTCGCCGTGTTTCTGGCCGTGATGGTCGACGGCTTCGCGCGGGTGATCCGCCAGTACATGCCCTGGGTCAGCGAAAAGGCGGCGCTGCCGGTGGCCATCGTGCTCTCGGTTCTGCTGTTCGGCGCGTCCGGTGTGATCATCGCCGAGAACGCCACCACATTCGTCGGTCAGCTGGTCACCTACACCCCGCGGCTCAACAACCTGATCGCCCAGATCGCCGGCCTGTTCGGCATGGACGTGCCGCCGACCATCAGCGACCTGCTGAATCAGCTGAACCCGAGCGCCTACCTGGCCAACTTCGCCAAGGGCCTGCAGGGCTTCGCCTCCGACGCCTTCTTCATCCTGATCTATCTGGGCTTCATCATCGCCTCGCGGCGCGGCTTCCAGCGCAAGGTGGTCGGCCTCTTCCCGCACCATGCCGAGCGCAACGAGGCGATGACCGCCTTCCACCGCATCCGCGACGGGGTCGAGCAGTACCTCTGGGTCCAGACGGTCACCGGCCTGATCATCGCCATCGCCTCGTGGATCGCGATGATCGCGGTCGGCCTCGACAATGCGGTGTTCTGGGCCTTCCTGATCTTCATCGCCTCGTACATTCCGGTGATCGGCGGCGCGGTCGGCATCCTGGCCCCGCCGGTCTTCGCCCTCATCCAGTTCGAGAGCTTCTGGCCGGCGATCATCCTGCTCGGCGTGCTGCAGGCCATTCAGTTCGTGGTCGGCAACATCATCCTGCCGCGCATGCAGGGCGACAGCCTGAACATGGACCCGATCGTCGTGCTGCTCAGCCTGGCCCTCTGGGGCCTGATCTGGGGCATGACCGGGATGTTCCTCTCCACCCCGCTCACCGTCATGGCGATGGTGATCCTCGCCCAATTCGACGGCACCCGCTGGCTGGCGGTGCTGCTGTCGGCCGACGGCCAGCCCGAGAAGCTCCGCGGCCGCCCGGTCGCCGCGCCGACCGAAAAGCCGGTCGCCAAACGCACCCGCCCACCGTCACGCAAGCGTGAAACCAAAGACTGAAAATCAAGGCCTTCAACTTGTTCGCTTCCTCCCTATCTAAGGTCCGTTCGGGCGCCCCCCGAATTCAAGGCGGCTCCGGCCGCTGCGAGCCCCAAGCGCTCCGCCTTCCCCCCCAAGGCGAAGCCACGCGCCGCCGGACTCTCTCCTCCGGCGGCGCCCTCGCATCGGGGGCCGTCCGATGAGCAAGCGACCCAAGCTGACGAGCGCCCAGCGCGCCCTGGTCACGGCCTTCACCGCCCTGGCCGGCGACGACCCCGCCGCGGGCGCCTTCATCGCCCAGGCCGCCGAAGACGCCGCGCCGGACGAACTGCCCGAGCTGCCGGGCAAGGCCCTCGCCGCGCAACTCGCCGACTTCTGGGCCTTCGCCGCGACGCGCAAGGGCGCCGCCCCCGTCATCCGACTGGTCCCGGTCGAAGGCGCCCCGGCGCTCGAACGCCTGGAGATCCTCCAGGACGACGCCCCGTTCCTGGTCGACAGCGTGATGGGCGAGATCGCCGATCAGGGCCTGTCGGTCCGCGCCATGTTCCACCCGGTCGTCGAGGTCGCCCGCGACAAGAAGGGCGCACGCCTGGCCGAGGGTTCGCCTCGCCGGGAATCCATGATCCAGGTCATCCTCGAACGCGTCGGCGCCGACCGCGAGCCCGCCCTCCTGGAGGGCGTGCGCGCTGCGCTGGCCGACGTCGGCGCGGCGGTCGACGACTTCCCCGCCATGCTCGAACTGATGGCCCGCACCATCGGCGAACTGCAGGACGCCCCCGCCGGCCCGACCCGCGACGAGGATCTCGAGTTCCTCCGCTGGCTGCACGACGAGCACTTCGTCTATCTCGGCGCCCGCGTCTACGAATACCCGCGCCTGAAGGACGGCGGCTACGCCAAGGAAGAGCCGCTGTTCCAGCCGCAGGACGGCCTGGGCGTGCTGCGCGATCCGGCCCGCACCGTGCTGCGCCGCTCCTCCGAGCCGGCCCTGCTGACCGCCCAGGTCCAGGCTAGCCTCGATTCCGATCCGGTCATCGTCGCCAAGTCGAACCTGCGCTCGCGCGTCCATCGCCGCGGCTACATGGACTATGTGGGGGTCAAGCGTTACGGCGCCGACGGCAAGCCCTCGGGCGAGATCCGCTTCGTCGGCCTGTTCACCGCCGAGGCCTATGACGAGCCGGCCCACGCCGTGCCGCTGATCCGCGCCAAGGTCGCCGCCGTCCTCGCCCGCGCCGGCAAGGCCCCGGGCAGCCACAACGAAAAGCGCCTGCGCAACATCCTGGAGACCTATCCCCGCGACGAGCTCTTCCAGGCCTCGGAAGACGACCTGCTGGCCGCCGCGCTCGGCATCCTGCACCTCTACGACCGCCCGCGCGTGCGGCTGTTCGAGCGCCGCGACCCGTTCGACCGCTTCGCCTCGGTGCTGCTGTTCGTCCCGCGTGACCGCTACGATTCCGACCTGCGCCAGCGCGCCGGCGAGATCCTGGCCGAAGCCTATGGCGGCCGCGTCTCGGCCTACTATCCGGCCTTCAACGACAGCCCCCTGGCCCGCGTCCACTTCATCATCGGCGTCCAGCCCGGTCACCACGCCGAGCCGAACCTGAAGTCGCTGGAAGCCCAGATCGCGGCCGCCGCCCGCACCTGGGAAGACCGCTTCGCCGCCGCCGTCCGCGCCTCGGGCCGGGCGACGGCGCAGGTCGCCGACATGGTCGCGCGCTACGCCGAGGCGTTCACCGCCGGCTATCGGGAGCGCTACGACGCCGAAGAAGCCCTCGCCGACATCGCGGTCTTCGAGAGCCTCAAGCCGGGCGAGAACGTGCGCATCCGCGCCTTCCGCCGCGCCGCCGACTCCAAGACCCAGCTGCGCTTCAAGCTATACCATCCCGGCTCCCCCGCGCCGCTCGCCGACGTGCTGCCGATCCTCGAGAACATGGGCCTCAAGGCCATGGTCGAGAGCGGCTACCCGGTGATGCCGGCCGGCGGCCGCCGCGTCTATGTCCACGAGTTCGAACTCGACGACCAGCACGGCGAGCACCTGGTGTTCGAGGACGTGAAGACCGCCTTCGAGGACGCCTTCACCGCCGTCTGGACCGGAGCCACCGAGAGCGACGGCTTCAACCGCCTGGTGCTGGAGCTGTCGATCTCGTGGCGCGAGGCGGCGCTGATCCGCGCGCTCGCCCGCTATCGCCAGCAGTCCGGCCTCGACCCCAGCCAGCGGGTCCAGGAGACCGCGCTCTCCAACCATCCGGGCGTCGCGCGGCTGATCCTCGACCTGTTCCGCGCCAAGTTCGATCCGGCCACTGGCGCCGACCTGCCCACGCGCACGGCCCAGGCCGTGGCGGTGATGGACGAGATCGTCCAGGCCCTGCAGCAGGTCGACAGCCTCGACGACGACCGCGTGCTGCGCCGCCTGGCGCTGCTGGTCGGCGCGATCAAGCGGACCAACTACTACCAGCTCGACGAGGCCGGTCAGCCCAAGCCCTACATCAGCTTCAAGGTCGCCTCGGGCGAGCTCGCCGACCTGCCGCTGCCCAAGCCCTATCGCGAGATCTTCGTCTGGGCGACGCACATCGAGGGCGTCCACCTGCGCTTCGGGCCCGTCGCCCGCGGCGGGCTGCGCTGGTCCGACCGCCGCGACGACTTCCGCACCGAGGTGCTCGGCCTGGTGAAGGCCCAGCAGACCAAGAACGCGGTGATCGTGCCGGTCGGCTCCAAGGGCGGCTTCTATCCCAAGCAACTGCCCAAGGGCGGCGCGCCGGACGTGATCCGCGCCGAGGCGGTCCGCGCCTACACCACCTTCCTCTCGGGCCTGCTCGACATCACCGACAACCTCGATCCCGAGGGCAAGGTGGTCCATCCGGCCGGCGTGATCGCCCATGACGGCGACGACCCCTATCTCGTGGTGGCCGCCGACAAGGGCACCGCGACCTTTTCGGACATCGCCAACGGCATCGCCGACTCCTACGGCTTCTGGCTGGGCGACGCCTTCGCGTCCGGCGGTTCGGCGGGCTACGACCACAAGGAGATGGGCATCACCGCCCGCGGGGCCTGGGAAGCGGTCAAGCGCCACTTCCGCGAGCTCGGCAAGGACATCCAGTCCGAACCGTTCACCGTGGTCGGCGTCGGCGACATGTCCGGCGACGTGTTCGGCAACGGCATGCTGCTGAGCCAGCAGACCCGCCTGCAGGCCGCCTTCGACCACCGCCACATCTTCCTCGATCCCGATCCCGATCCGGCGACCTCCTACGCCGAGCGCCAGCGCATGTTCGAGCTGCCGCGCTCGTCCTGGGACGACTACGACCGCAAGAAGATCTCCAAGGGCGGCGGCGTCTTCGCCCGCAGCCTGAAGTCGATCCCGCTCAGCAAGGAAGTGAAGGCTATGCTCGGCGTCGAGGCCGACAGCCTCGCCCCGTCCGAGCTGATGACCGCCATCCTCAAGGCCCCGGCCGAGCTGCTCTATCTCGGCGGCATCGGCACCTATGTGAAGGCCGCGCGCGAAACCAACGCCGAGGCCGGCGACAAGGCCAACGACGCCATCCGCATCAACGGCGCCGACCTGCGGGTCAAGGTCGTCGGCGAGGGCGCGAACCTCGGCCTGACCCAGGCCGGCCGCATCGAGTTCGCGCTGCGCGGCGGGCGGGTCAACACCGACGCCATCGACAATTCCGCCGGGGTCGACTCGTCGGACCACGAGGTCAACATCAAGATCCTCACCGGCATGCTGGAGCGCACCGGGGTCCTCGACCGCAAGAAGCGCGACAAGCTGCTGAAGTCGATGACCGACGACGTCGCCGACCACGTGCTCGACCACAACTACGACCAGACCCTGGCGCTCTCGCTGATGGACCTGGACGCGGCCGGCGAGCTTGAACCTCACGCCCGCTACATGGCCCACCTGGAGGCCCGCGGTCAGCTCGACCGCGCGGTCGAGGGCCTGCCCGACGTCGCCGTCATCGCCGAACGCCGCCAAGCCGGAAAGGGCCTGACCCGTCCGGAAGAGGCGGTGCTGCTGGCCTACGGCAAGCTGGAGCTGAAGGGCGACATGGCCACGAGCCCGGTCGCCGACGACCCCTATTTCGAGGACCTGCTGGAAGGCTACTTCCCCAAGGGGTTGCGCAAGTACGACGATGCCCTGCGCCGTCACCGCCTGCGCCGCGAGATCATCGCCACCGTCGTCGCCAACGACGCCATCAACCGCTGCGGCCCGTCGTTCCCGACCCGGCTGATGGCGGCGGCGTCCTGCGACGTCACCGCCTTCGTCACCGCCTACGAGGCGGCCAAGGCGGTGCTCGGCGTGCCGGCCGCCTGGGACCAGGTCTCGGCCCTCGACGGCAAGATCCCGGCCGCCGGCCAGATGGCCCTCTATCGGCGCCTGGCCTACACCCTGCGCGGCGAGACCTTCTGGCTCGCCCGCCGCGCCGCCCGCGGCGGCCAGGGCGTCGAGGCCCTGGTCAAGCGCTACGGTCCGGGCGCTGCGACCTTGAAGAAGCTGGTGCCGGATATCCTCTCCAGCGTCGAGCGCGAGCGCCTGGAAGCCCAGGTTGCGCGTCTGACCGACGCCGGCGCGCCGGAGGCCCTGGCCCGCCAGGTCGCCGGCCTCCAGCCGCTGACCGTCGCCGTCGACCTCGTCGACCTCGCCGAGGCCTCGAACTGGAAGCTGGAGGCGGCCGCCCGCCTCTATCACCAGGTCGGCGCAGCCTTCGCCTTCGACCGCCTGCGCGCCGCCGCCGGCGGCTTCACGGCCGGCGACGCCTTCGAGCGCACCGCCGTCCGGCGTCTGGTCGAGGATCTGCTGGCCGAACAGGCGGCCGTCACCCGCGCGGTGATGGCCTATGCCGACGACGCCAAGGCCGGCGCCGACGACGAGGCCGCCAAGGCCGCCATCGCCGCCTGGACCGCCGAGCGCCGCGACGTCGCCCTCGCCGCCCGCAAGGCGGTCGAGGAGATCGAGGCCTCCGGCGGGGCCTGGTCCTTCGCCAAGCTCACCATCGCCAACGCGGCGCTGCGCGAACTGGCCAACGTCGAAGCGAAGTAACGCGTCGCACCTTCGGACCAACAAAAACGCCGCGGATCCTCCGATCCGCGGCGTTTCTCTATCTGTCATCCCGGTTTCGGCGCAGCCGAAGACCGGGACCCATGAACACCTGATCTCGCAAGCCCCGGCGGGGCCGCGCCCCTTCCGCGCACTCGGCGCGAATGGGTCCCGGTCTTGCTGCGCAAACCGGGATGACACTCGGATCTAGGTCCTCCCCTCTCGGGGAGGGTGGATCGCAGCGCAGCCGCGAGACCTAGGGAGCCTGCTGACTCAGCGGTGCGCCGCTGCGCGCCGCTGATCCCCACCCAACCTCTCCCCTCAGGCGGGGAGAGGAATGCGCGTCCCTAGTGCCGGAACACCCGCACGCCGGTGAACACCATGGCGATGCCGCGCTCGTCGGCCGCCTCGATCACCTTGTCGTCGCCGATGGACCCGCCCGGCTGGATCACCGCCGTGCAGCCGGCGTCCGCCGCCTGCAGCAGCCCGTCCGGGAACGGGAAGAAGGCCTCCGAGGCGCAGGCCGAACCCTTGAGGTCCAGGCCGAAGTCGGCCGCCCGCAGCGCCGCGATCCGGGCCGAGTCCTTGCGGTTCATCTGGCCGGCGCCGACGCCCAGGGTCTGGCCGTTCCGCGCATAGACGATGGCGTTCGACTTCACGTGCTTGGCGATGGTGAAGGCGAACAGCATGTCGCGCACTTCCTCGTCGGTGGGCGCGCGCTTGGTCACCACCTTCAGGTCGGCCGCCGTCAGGTTGGCGGTGTCGCGGCTCTGCACCAGGAAGCCCCCGGCGACCGAGCGGAAGGTGTCGCCGGCCGCATGCGGGTCGGGCAGGCCGCCGGTCGTCAGCAGCCGCACGTTCTTCTTCTTGCGGAACAGCGCCACCGCCTCTTCGTCGGCGTCCGGCGCGATCACCACCTCGGTGAACACCTCCAGCACCTTGGCCGCCGTGGCCGCGTCCAGCTTGCTGTTGAGCGCGACGATGCCGCCGAAGGCGCTGGTCGGGTCGCAGGCCAGGGCCCGCTCGTAGGCCTCGGCCAGGCTGGCGCCCGTGGCCACGCCGCAGGGATTGGCGTGCTTGATGATCGCGCAGGCCGGAGCCGCCTTGGGGTCGAACTCGGCGATCAGCTCATAGGCCGCGTCGGTGTCGTTGATGTTGTTGTAGCTGAGCTCCTTGCCCTGCAGCTGCTTGGCGGTCGCCACGCCGATCCGCGGATTGGCGAAGCGGTAGAACGAGGCCTTCTGGTGCGGATTCTCGCCATAGCGCATGGTCTGCACCAGCTCGCCGGCATAAGCCTTGCGGCGCGGCGCCTCCTCGCCCAGCGCCTGGGCGAACCAGGCCGAGATCGCCGCGTCGTAAGAGGCGGTGCGGGCATAGGCGCGGGCGGCCAGGGTCTTGCGCAGGGCCAGCGAGGTCGAGCCCGCTTCCTTCAGCTCCGCCAGCACCTCCTCCAGGTCGGCGATCTCCGTGCAGATCGCGACATAGCCGTGGTTCTTGGCGGCCGAGCGGACCATGGCCGGCCCGCCGATGTCGATGTTCTCGACGCAGTCCTCGAAGGTCCCGCCCTTCGCGACCGTCGCCTCGAACGGATAGAGGTTCACATAGACGATATCGATCGCCCCGATGCCGTGGTCGGCCATCGCCTTGGCGTGCTCGGCCGCGTCGCGAACCCCCAGCAGGCCGCCGTGCACGATCGGATGCAGGGTCTTCACCCGCCCGTCCATCATCTCCGGGAAGCCGGTCAGCTCCGAGACGTCCTTCACCGCCAGCCCGGCGTCAGCGATCGCCGCGCGGGTGCCGCCGGTCGAGACCAGCTCCACGCCGGCCGCGGCCAGCGCCTTGGCGGCCTCGATCAGGCCGGTCTTGTCGGAGACCGAGATCAGAGCGCGCTTGGGAACGACGCGGTCGGGAGCGGGCGGGAAATTCGGGGCGGCGGGCACGGCGCAGTCTCCTTCGAAGGGTTCAAAAAGGAAAATGCCCAGGCGAGCGGCGTGATGAGGTCCCGCGCTCCCCGGTGGTCGCCCACCTTAGATTTCGCCAGTCACACGGAACGCCGCCGACTTAGGCCCCCCACGCCCCACGGTCAATGCGGCGAATCCCTCCGCTGTCATCGCGGGACCTACCCCGCCGCCGGGGCCGCGCTCGCCAGTTTCCAGCGCAGCTTGGCGCCGCTCTCGGCCCGGGCCTGGCCGCGCAGCACGACGTGCTGGGTGCGGCGCGGCTTGCCGTCCTGGAAGTAGACGCCGGTCTCGATGTCGGCCGATTGCGCGTCGTTGCGCAGCCACCAGCCGTGGTCGTCGTCGCCGCCGCGCAACAGCACGCTCTTGCCGTCCCGCGCCAGGCTGGCGCTGACGTCTGGGTGCACATGGAAGCGGACCTTGAACGGAATGAACCGCCGGCCGGCCTCGCCCATGTCGCCCTGCTTGACCGGGACCAGCATGTCCTCGCCGCGCAGCTCGTCGGCGACCAGGTCGAGATAGAGCCGCCGCTCGTGGCGCAGGCCGAAGCGCCGGGCCCAGCCGTCGTGCGCCAGCTCCAGCCAGAGCGCCTGCTCGGTCTCGTAGCGGCGCGCCTCGACATGTTCGTAGGCTCCCACCAGCCGCGGGCCCAGGGCGGCGGCGCGGAAACCGCGCAGCGGCTCGCCGCAAGCCTCGTCTGAGATCGACAGGGTCGAGGAGGCGTCGACCAACCGCAGCGCCTGCGGGCCGGCCGCTTCCGGCGACCAGGCGCTGGCCGCGATCAGCCGGCGGCCGTCGGCCAGCACCTCCATGGCCAGCGGCTGGGCGCAGGCGGTGACGCTCCACGCGCCAGCCGCGGGCGGTGCGGCGTCAGCCAAGATCTGCAGGCTCTTGCCTTCCAGCCGGTGATAGCCGTTGCGGGAAGCCGGCGGCTTGGCGGCCGCGCCGCTCTGGCCGGCCTTGGCGGCCGCGACATAGGCCCGGGTGCCGGCCTCGCCGCCCTGCAGCTCCGGCAGCGCCCCGTCGGCCAGGGTGAAGAACCGCACCGCCCCGGCCAACCGGTCGATGGCGCGCATCATCTCCTCGGGGGCCGGCCGGCCGCGCTGCTCGAGCGCGTCGTCCAGGCTGCGCAGGTCGAACAGCAGTTCCAGCGCCGCGCGCGGGCAGCGGCTGGCGTGGCCGCCGTCGGGCGCGACGCTGACCGGCAGCGCTTTGACCAGCCGCATCAGCCCATGCTTCATCAAGAGCTCGCCGGCCTCGCCGCCCAGCGCGGCCCCGGCCAGGGCCGCGGCGCACGCCCGCTCGGCCGCCCGCGCCGGGCCGTCGGCGACCGACAGCAGCTGCCGCGCCTGCCGCGCCAGGTCCTGGGCGATCAGGCCCGCTTCCATGTCCGAGGCCCCGTCGCAGATCGCCTTGGCCCCGCACGCCAGATGCAGCACGCGCCGCTCCAGCACCTCGGGGCTCCAGGAGAACGCGTTCCACTTGCCGAACAGCCCGCGCCAGTCGAGCGTCAGCCGCAAAGCCTCGGTCGCGCCCTCGCCGCCCAGCGCCAGCAGGTCGCGCATCCAGTCGAAGCCGTGCAGCCCGACCGCGAAGCCATGGCTTGGGCTCGGGCGGTCCCAGGGATCGCCGCCGGGCCCGATTTCCATGACCACGCCGGCGAAGGTGAACCGGCCGGCCAGGATCTTCCGACCCGCTTCGGCGTCGGCCGGACGCCAGTCGCGCGGCGCGACGGCCAGCCCCTGCGGACGCGGCCGCGCCAGCAGCGCACGGTGCAGCGGCGAGCCGGCCCAGTCTCGCCGGACCTGGCGCACCACGCCGGCCGCCAGGGCCTGACCCCAGAGGCCGGCTGGATGTTTCGGAATCCTCGGGGGCGCCGCCGCCACCCGGTCAGCCGCCCTTCAGCGCGCGGATGTTCTCGGCGTACTTGGCGGGACCGCCCTTGAACACCGCCGTGCCCGCCACCAGCGCGGTGGCGCCGGCCGAGACGCAGAGCGGCGCGGTCTCCGGGGTGACCCCGCCGTCGACCTCCAGCTCGATGTGCTTGCCGCTGGCGTCGATCATCTTGCGCAGCGCTTCGATCTTGCGCAGCTGCGAGTGCATGAACTTCTGGCCGCCGAAGCCGGGGTTGATCGACATCACCAGGATCAGGTCGATCTCGTCCATCATCCACTGGATGACGCTGGGATCGGTCGACGGGTTGAACACCACGCCGGCCTTGGCGCCCAGTTCGCGGATGCGCTTCAGGGTGCGGTTCAGGTGCGGGCCGGCCTCGGGGTGCACGCTGATATAGTCGGCGCCGGCCTCGCGGAACGCTTCCAGGTACGGGTCGGCCGGGGCGATCATCAGGTGGACGTCGAACGGGATCTTCGCGTGCGGCCGCAGCGCCTTCACGATGTCGGGACCCAGCGTGATGTTCGGCACGAAATGGCCGTCCATGACGTCGACATGCACCCAGTCGGCGCCGGCCGCTTCGATGGCCGCGACCTCTTCGCCGAGCTTGGCGAAGTCCGAGGCCAGGATGGACGGGGCGATGATCGGTGCGGTCATGGTCTTCGACTTAGCCAAGGGTGGAGTTCGGGACAAGGTTGTCTGGGCGACTAAACTTCGCGTCGCAGGCGAGCGACGTAGAAGCCGTCCTGCCCGCCGGGGCGATGATGCGGCAGCAGCCGCAGGGTTCCGTCGGCCAGCAGGCTGGCCTCCGGCGCCCCGCCTTCGCCCGGCGCGGCCGGGGCCAGCTTGAAGTCGCCATGCCGGCTCAGGAAGGCGGCGATCTGCGCCTCGCCCTCTTCCGGCTCCAGCGAGCAGACGCAGTAGACCAGCCGTCCGCCCGGCTTCACCCGCCGCGCGGCCGAATCCAGCAGCCGGCTCTGCACGCCCGCCAGGGCCGCCACGTCGCTCGGGCGCGCGGCCCACAGCACGTCCGGATGGCGGCGATAGGTTCCGGTGGCGCTGCACGGCGCGTCCAGCAGCACGGCGTCGAAGGTCCGCGCATCGTCCCAGTCCCCGGCCTCGGCGGCGACGATCTCGGCGCTCAGCCCCATGCGGTCGAGGTTTTCCTTCACGCGCGTCAGCCGCGCGGCCGAGCGGTCGACCGCCACGACCTGCGCGCCGGCCGCGGCCAGCTGCAGGGTCTTGCCGCCGGGCGCGGCGCAGAGGTCGAGCACGCTTTCGCCGGTCTGCACGTCCAGCAGCCGGGCCGGGATCGCCGCGCTGGCGTCCTGCACCCACCAGGCGCCTTCGCCATAGGCCGGCCAGGCCGCGACGTCGCCCTTGCGGGCCGTGCGCAGGGTCGGACCGGGCAGGATCTCGGCTTCGAGTTCGCCGGCCAGCCGCTCGGCGTCGGCCGCGGACTTCAGGGAAAGATCGGTGGCCGGCTCGTCGGCGATCAGAGCGGCCATGGCCAGCGCCGCCTCGGCTCCGAACGCCGCGCTCCAGCGGGCCAGCAGCCACGGCGGGCAGAGCGCGTCGGGCGCGTTCAGGTCCGGCGGCTCGCGCAGCAGGCCGCGCAGCACGCCGTTGACCAGCCCCTTGAAGGCGCGGGTCGAGGAATGGCTCGCGGCCAGGTCGACGCTGGTGGTCACCGCCGCGAAGGCCGGCGTCTCCAGCACGAAGGCCTGGGCCAGGCCGATCCGCAGGATGTTGACCACGCCGTCGGGCGGCGGCTTGGCCAGCCGGCCCTGCAGGGCGCGGTCGATGGGGCCCAGCCGGCGCAGCGTGGCCATGGCCAGCGCCATGGCGAAGCCGCGGTCGCGGGGCTCGAGATTGCGGAAGGCGGGGCGGGTCAGCGCCTCGTCCAGCCCGGCGCGGCGGGCCAGGGCGGAGGCGAGAATGTCGATGGCGGCCCGGCGGGCGGGCAGGCCGATGTCACGGTCTTCGGTCACCGGCGGTGCGTGCCCTCATTGGGCCCGCGATGCAAGACGCAGGTTGGCGCAGGCCCGGCGAAGCGCTTGGCTCCGCCGGGCCGCCAAGGTGCTTAGAAGCGCTTCGTCACCTGGATCCCGAAGGTCCGGGGCTCGTTGACGAAGGCGGTCAGGTTGTTGAAGTCGATGGCGCCGATGACGTTCGCCTCGTCGGTCATGTTGCGGACGTAGAGCGCCGCTTCCAGACCCAGTTCCGGCGCACGCCAGCCCGCGCGGGCGCCGCCTTCGAAGGCGGTGTCCTGTTGGAACTCGACCGATTCATAGAGGAACAGGTTGAAGTTCTTCTGCAGGACCCAGTCGGTCGAGGCGAACAGCTGCGCGCCGCTCGAAAGGGTGTGCACCCAGTCCAGCGCGATGTTGGCGGTGTATTCCGGCGCCTGCGGGAACGGGTTGCCGTTGATGTTGGCGCGGCGGGTCGTGCCGACGTTCACGATCGGATCGGTGACGGTGCAGTTGGCGCCGCAGAACGCCACCAGCAGGTTGCTGTCCTTGATCTCGGTGTGGTTCCAGGCGAACCCGCCGGTCAGGTTGAAGCCCGCGCCGAGA
This sequence comes from Phenylobacterium haematophilum, assembly GCF_014196295.1. Taxonomy (GTDB): domain Bacteria; phylum Pseudomonadota; class Alphaproteobacteria; order Caulobacterales; family Caulobacteraceae; genus Phenylobacterium; species Phenylobacterium haematophilum. The sequence continues at coordinate 302,902 of NZ_JACIDK010000005.1, read as the reverse complement.
TAGACGTCGCCGTCGATTTCGACGCCGTAGCCCTCGCCCTTGTCGGCGTTGATCAGCTGGTTGAAGTTGCCCTCGCCGCCGATCGCGGTGAACTGCGGGTCGGTGACTTCGTAGAAGTAGGCGGTGGCGTTCAGGCTGGCGCGGCGCTCCCAGAGGCGGGCCTTGAAGCCGGCTTCGTAGGACATCACGGTTTCGGAGTCGGCGGTGGTCACCACGTTCGAGGTGGCGATCCGGCCCTGGATCGACGGGCCGCGATAGCCCTTGGCCACGCGCGCGAAGAGGTTCAGGTCGTCGTTGACCTCATAGAGGGCGCTGACGTCCCAGCTCAGCTGCTCGTCGCCGACCGCCTTGGTCACGTCCAGCGGCGCGCCCAGCGTGCGCTGGCCGCGGAAGTCGCGGCTGTCGTCGGTGTAGCGCAGGCCGGCCGTCAGCTTCAGGGCGTCGTTGACCTGATAGTAGCCCTGGCCGAACACCGACCAGGAGTCCGACTCCTGCACGATGTCGGTGACGATGGTCGGCTGCAGGCCGCCGACGCCGTTGAAGGTCGCCGAGATCAGGTTGAAGCGCTCTTCCCAATAGAAGGCGCCGACCTGCCAGCCGAACGCACCGTCGCCGTTCGAGGCCAGGCGCAGCTCGTAGGTGTCCTGCGTCAGATCGCTGTCCAGGGTGCCGGTCTCGGAGTTAAACGGCGTCTTCCAGGGCGCGCCGGCCGGGGCCGAGGCCACGCCGCCGTCGATGTCGCCGTCGCCGGCCGAGGCGCCCCAGTAGCGGGCGGCCACGCCGGTCAGGGTCGCCGGACCGAAGTCGTAGGCCACCTTCAGCGAGCCCGAGCGGGTCTTCTGCTTCTGGAAGTTGTTGCGGCCGCCGTCATAGTAGACGCGCTCGCGATCGAAATTGGCGTTCAGCTCGTTGGAGCCCTTGGTCAGCACGTTGGCGCGGTTCATCGTGCCGGTGCCTTCGTAGTCGCGGGCCTGCAGGGTCAGCAGGGTCGACAGACGCTCGGTCGGGGCCCAGGCGACGTGCACGCGGCCGGCGCGGTCGTCGAACTCGCCCAGGTCCTTGCCGTTCGGGTCGGCGAAGGCCGGGCTGTACATGTTGTCGACCCAGTCGTCGCGATGGTTCCACAGGCCGGCGACGCGGACCTGCAGGGTGTCGCTGACCGGGATGGTCACGCCGGTCTCGGCGCGCACGGCGCCCAGGTTGCCCATGGCCAGCGAGCCGAAGCCGCCGAACTCGACGCCCGGCTTGACGGTGTCGATCTTGATCACGCCGGCCGGGGTGTTGCGGCCGAACAGCGTGCCCTGCGGGCCGCGCAGCACTTCCAGCTGCTGGACGTCGAACAGCGGGAAGCCCTTCAGGAAGACGTTCTCCAGCACCACGTCGTCGAGCACGACCGAGACCGGCTGCGAGGCGTTGAAGTCGAAGTCCACGTTGCCGAGGCCGCGGATGTAGAAGCGCGGGGCGTAGCGGCCGTTCGAGCTTTCGACCTGCAGGCTGGGCACGCGGGCGGTCATCGACAGGATGTCGCCGCCGCCGGCGGCGACTTGCGCCAGCTTCTGCTCGGTGACCGCGGTGACCGCGAACGGCACGTCGCGGATGTTCTCGCTGCGGCGCTGGGCCGTCACCACGATGTCTTCGACGGTGTAGGCGGCGTCGGCGGTGTCCGCCGTTTGCGACAGGGCGGGCGTGGAAACGAGAAGAGCCAGGCCGCTGACCGTGCAGGCCAACGCGCCGAGACGACGTGACATCAGTATATCCCCGAGGTTTGGATTATGGGCGCCGCCCTACGTTGCAGCGCAAAAAAGAGCCAACACAAAACGGCGTTCGACTCGTGAAATTTTCAAGACGTGACCGCAATCACGCATTGCGGCGTCCCGCCGCGCATTGCCTGTGCGTCGAATTGGTGGAAATCAGGTCCCGTGTCCCAGCCTCATTACCTCACCGACCGCCGCCGTCTGCTCGCCGCGGCCGTCGGGCTCGCCGCAGCGCCGCTGCTGAGCGGCTCGGCCTTCGCCGCCCCCCGCGGCCGTCTGGTCGGGCGCGTGCTGGCGATGTCCGACCTGCATTCGGCCTATGAGCGCACGGGCCAGCTGCTGGCCGCCCTCGCCGCCGAGGTCGCCGCCCACAAGGCGCCGCATGTCATCGCCGTCGACGGCGACGTCTTCGAGCACGGCAACGTCGCGGCGGTGCGCTCCGGCGGCGAGATCGACTGGGCTTTCCTCGCCGCCCTGCCGAAGATCGCCCCGACCGTCGTCAACCTCGGCAACCACGACAACGACATCACCCCAGACCTCGCCGAGGTCGTCGCCCGCATGCGCAGCCTAGGCCTGGCCGTGGTCAGCAACATCGTCGATGCGCGCACCGGCGCCCCCTTCGCCCCGGCCCAGGCCGACCTGCCGCTCGGCAAGCGCACCCTGCGCGTGGTCGGCGTCGGGACCAATTCGATCAACACCTATCCGGCCGCCAGCCGCCCGACGCTGCAGATCCCGGTTCCGGGCGAGTGGGCTCGCGACCACCTCGCCCGCTCGCTGTCCGGCGCCGATCTGGTCATGGTCCTGAGCCACGCCGGCGTCGCTCCCGACCGCGAGATCCTGCCGCTGCTGCCGGACGGGACGCTGATGATCGGCGGCCACAACCACCTGCTGTTCCAGCACCGCCAGGGGTCCAGCCTCTATGTCCACACCGGCTCGTGGAGCAACGCCTACACCGCCGTGGCTCTGTACGCCGCCGGTCCGGGGGACGCGGTCTCGGTCCCGGTCGCCCTCGACGGCCCGATCGCCCCGGCGCTCTCCGAACTGATCCCCGCCGTCCTCGCCCGCACCCTGACCGACGAGGAGCGCGCGATCCTCGGAACCTCGCCCGCCGCCCTCTCGCTCGGCGACACCGGCCGCGCCGTGGCCGCCGCCATGGCCCGCGCCGCCGGCGCCGACGCCGGCTTCATCGGCCACACCACGCTTGGGACCGGCCTGCCGGCCGGCCCGGTCTCGCGCCACGCCTTCGACGCCGTGGTCCGCTTCGAGGGCAAGCTGATGGTCGCCGAGGTCCCGCGCGATCGTCTCGCGAAGTTCCTGGCCCGCGCCAACCAGGACCGCCCGATGCCGCTCGATCAGCGCAACGGCGACTTCCTCTACGGCGAGCAGGTCGCCGCCCCGACCGGCGACGTCGTCCGCATCGCCACCACCGACTGGAACGCCATGAACCAGGGCGAATACTTCGGGGCCAAGGACCTGGCCTTCCGCGAAATCGAAGGCCTGCGCCTCAAGGCGGTGGCGGCGAAGGGTTTGCTGGGCGGAGAGACCTGACTTCCGCCGCTCGGATCAGTCAGGGAAGGTCTCGACGTGGGTCTGAGCCGTGCGGCCGAGATAGACCGCGCGTCGGCCTAAGAACGACACCACATAACCCGTACAGCCGGCCGCCGCGGCCTTCTCGCAAAAGCCCGTGTAGGTGTAACCGTCGACCTGCTGCTGGGCCTCGCGCACCGCGGCCTGCATCCGCGCGCTGTCCAGTTCCGGGGCGATCGGCGTGGTGATGCGATGGGTTTCCAGGTCGAGGCTCCGCCCATCCGGCAGATAATAGGTCGCCCGCGCACGCCGGAAGTCGATCGCATAGCTCTCGAAGCCGGCCTCGATCAGCGTCCCGACGATCTGCGGAAAGGTCATCGCATTGTGTTCCGCGCCGTCGAGACAGGCCTGAGCGGTCTTGCGCTGATGGTCGTTCATCGGAGTGGCTCCCTGGGCTCAATCGGTGGGGACGGCGGCGATGCGGTTCTGCTGCGCGAGACGCCGTAGCAGCGCCTCCAGCCCCGCCCGCTCGGCGGCCGTCAGGGCGTCGAAGAACTCGGCGTCGTTGCGGTCGGCCAGTTCCGCCAGCCGCGGCAGCAATGTCGCGCCGCGCTCGGTCAGGCAAAGCGTCTGGGCGCGGCGGTCGCTGGCGCTGGCGGCGCGGGCCACCAGGCCCTTGGCGATCAGCCGGTCGGCCAGCTTGGTCACCGCGCCGCGCGTCATCGTCAGGTTTTCAGCCAGCCGGCTCGGCGACGTCGGGGCCTGGCCGTACAGCCCGCGCATCAGGCACCACTCGGCCACAGTCACGCCCTGCTCGGCCAGCTTCTGGGAAAAGGCCTGCGATACGTGGTTCGACACCATCCGCAGCCAGAACCCCAGGTGCGCCGTCAGCTCGGAAACCTCTACCGCCATCGCCGCCTCGATTTCGTTGACTAGGAAACTATATGGATATGAATTCCTAGTCAACCAACTGCTTGCGGGCGGTCGCTGGCGCCCGGGCGGAGGAACCTCTATCTCCCTCTCATGAGCGAACCGCCCAACGCCGCCCCGGGGAAGGTGCTGACCCCCGCCGCCCGCCGCGCCCTGGAAGAGGCCGCCGCGCGTCATGCCGCCGAACAGGAGCGCCAGGCCCGCGAGGCCGAGCTCGGCGGCCCCTCCGGTCCCGAGCCGACCCGCTTCGGCGACTGGGAGCGCAAGGGCATAGCGGTTGATTTTTAACCCTTAGGGTTCCCGCGACAGGCGCAAACCGTCGCGTTGCACCCGCGCCCCGCCTAGACTGCCGCCGACAGGTTTCGAACGCGGAGACGACGATGCGGCGATCGACCGGCATGATCATCGGCCTGGCCCTGGCGGCCGCCGGCGCGGCGCAGGCCCAGCCCGCGCCGCAAAACCATACGCCCCGCTTCGCGGCTCCGGGCGAGGCGCCTCAGCCCTACATGCCGCAGGGCCAGGCGCCGCAGGACTTCCGGCCCGCCCCGCAATACCAGCCCGCCCCCCAGCAGGCGCCCGGCCCGCAAGCCTATGGCCCATCCGGGCCCCAGGGCGGTACGCCGCCGAACTACGAGTCCTGGGGCGACGACCAGAACGGCGGCTATCGCTACAGCTGGGGCGATCCGAACGGGCCCGACTACTACGAGGAAGAGTTCCGTCGCCACGCGGTGGGCCCGGAGGTCTACCAGCCGCCGGCCTACGACTACTCCCAGGCCTACGCGCCGCCGACGCCCTGCAGCTGCGGCGGTTATGGCGGCTACGAGATCCCGACCTACGGCTACGCCTCGCAGAACTACGGCTGGCCCGGCCAAGGCTGCTGCGCCGCCGGCGGCGGCGGCGAGGTCAGCTACGCCTCCTCGTCCTCCAGCTGGTCCAGCGGGGTCGGCGGCTATCTGGCCGACGGGGTCTGGCCCGGCGGGTATTGGCCGGGCGGGTACTGGAACGGCGGCTACATGCCGGACGGCCGCTTCGTCGGCATGCGGCGCTGGGACTACGACAGCGGCTGGCGCACCCTGCCCGGCCGCCCGGTGGTCGCCCCGCGCTGATCCCTAACGGTCACCCCGGCTTTGGCGCGGCCGAAGACCGGGATGACACTGACGTCAAACCCCCGCCATCTCGCCGGCCACCCGTAGGGCGGCCGCATGCGGGTCGTTGGCCGCAGTGATCGGGCGGCCGCAGACGATGTGGCTGGCGCCGGCGCGCAGGGCGTCGGCCGGGGTCGCCGCGCGCGCCTGGTCGTTCTTGGCCGACCAGTCGGGACGCACGCCGGGCGTGACGACCAGGAAGTCCTTGCCCCCCAGCTTGCGGGCCAGTTCGGCCTCATGCGGGCTGGCGATCACCCCGTCGGCGCCGGCGGCGATGGCGTGGTGAATGCGGCGCTCGACCAGCGAGCGGGCGGTTTCATTGAACCCCATCTCGATGAGGTCGGCGTCGGTCAGGCTGGTCAGGACCGTCACCCCGAGAATCTTCAGGTTCGAGCGGCCGCGCCCCTGCACCGCGGCCTTCAGCACCTGCGGTTCGGCGTGGACGGTCAGGAAGTCGCAGCCGGTCTCGGCCAGCACCGCGGCCGAGCGCTGGACCGTGGTGCCGATGTCGTGGAGCTTCCAGTCGAGGAACACCTGCTTGCCCTGGGCCTTCAGCTCCTGGGCCAGGGTCATGCCGCCGCCGGTGGCGAACAGTTCCAAGCCCACCTTGTAGAAGCTGACCGACTCGCCCAGCTGCTCGACCAGGGCGCGGGCCTCGGCCACGGTCGGCACGTCCAGCGGGACGATCAGGCGCGGGTCGGCGCGCACGGGGGCTTCGATGACGGCCATGGCGGCGTCCTTTCAGGCAGACGCGCGCCTCCGCGGCGGGCGGTCGGCGGGCGTGGCGAATTGGGCTAAGAAGCCTGCATGAGCCAGTGGGACTTCGCCGTCAACTTCTTCGTCGCCCTGTTCGCGCTGATCGACCCGATCGGCAACGTCCCGCTGTTCGCGGCGGCGACCAACGGCGTGAAGTCCAAGGATGCGCGGCTGATCTCGGTCTACATCGCGCTGTTCGTGCTCGGCTTCCTGACCTTCTTCTACTTCTCGGGCCTGTCGCTGCTCGAGTTCTTCGGCATCTCGCTCCCGGCCTTCCGCATCGCCGGCGGGGTGATCCTGTTCCTGCTCGGCCTCGAGATGGCCCGCGACGACTTCACCGCCGCCTTCGCCGGGGCCGCCGACGAGGAGACCCCGGTCGGCGAGGGCCGCGCCAACGCCCGCCGCCGCTTCGAGCGGATGATCGTCCCGTTCGCCATGCCGCTGCTGATCGGCCCTGGCGCGATCTCGACCGTGGTCATCTACGCCAGCGAGGCCAAGCAGTTCGGCCTCGCCGGCGCCGCGGTCGGGGTGGCGGTGATCGCCGCCCTTTCGATCGTGACCATGCTGATCTTCTGGGCGACGCCGCTGATCAGCCGACTGCTGGGTCGAATCGGCCTGACCATCGTGGTCCGGGTGCTGGGCCTGATCCTCTGCGCCCTGGCCGTGCAGTTCATCATCGCCGGCATCGCGGAGTCGACCGCCGGCGTCATCCTGCGCGAAGCCGCCGCGCCCTACGCGAAGTGATTTTAGGGTGTCATCGGCGACTTTATGGCCTCGGCGCTCGAAAACCTGCCGCTCGCGCCGCCATCGGCAGGCAATACGCCGCGCTATCGTCAGAATCAGCCCCTATCGGCGGTTTTCCCCGCGCCGCTGCCGATAGGCTCAGAGCTTGCCGCGGAAGCGCGGTCCCTGCGACGCCATGAGCGCCAGCGCCCACTCGTCGGGCAGCATCTTCACCCCCGCGGCGATGGCCTTGTTCGGCGCGCCCGGCACGCATATCGGCCGGTTTGCTTCGGCCGCCTCATAGCCCGCGGCGGCGACCTCGTCGGCCCCCAGCCACATCCACGGCGGGGCGCTGCGGCTGATCTGCTCGCGAGTGTCGTTGACGTCGTGGAACTCCGAATAGGTGAAGCCCGGGCAGAGGGCGCTGACGTGCACGCCCTTGTCGAGGGTCTCCAGGTGCAGGCTCTGCGAGGCCTTGATCAGGTAGCTCTTCACCGCCCCGTAGAGCGTCGCGCCGGGCGAGCCGGGGATCAGTCCGGCCAGCGAGGCGACGTTGACGATCCGGCCGAAGCGGCGCTCGACCATGCCCGACAGCACCCGGTAGGCAAGCTCGGTCGGGGCGGTCAGCATCACCCGGAGAAACGCCTCGTGGGTCTCCCACGAGGATTCGAGAAACACCCCCGGCACGCCGTAGCCGGCGTTGTTGACCAGGACGTCGACGCCCCGGCCGTGGGCGGCGAGGTGGTCGAGGATCAGGCCCGGCGCGTCCGGGTCGGCGAGGTCGGCGGCGAAGGTCAGGGTCTCGACGCCATGGCCCAGGCGGATTTCCTCGGCCATCCGCTCCAGGCGATCCGCGCGGCGGGCGGTCAGGGCCACATCGTAGCCGTGGCTGGCGTAGATCCTGGCGAAGGCCGCGCCGATCCCGGCCGAGGCTCCCGTCACCAGCGCCAATCTGCGGTCCATCTGCGCCCCTTGCGTCCCGAACAGAGCGAAGGTGGCGAAACCGCAGGCAAGGTCAAGCCAGACAGGGGTCTGCACCGCTCGCGGCGGCGTGACGCCGGCACGTCGCGATTGTACGCTGGCGAGATTGGGTGTAATCGCGCCCGCCTTTGCGGCATCGGGCCGCGCGTGGGAGCCTCTGTCGTGTTCCCGGAGACCTTGAATGGCTGACTCAGCCGCCGTCGCTCAAGAAGCGACCGAGGAATCTCACTCCCATAAGCGGGAAAGCTTCGCCGCCCTGGCTTTGGGCGCGATCGGTGTCGTGTTCGGCGACATCGGCACCAGCCCGCTCTACGCGATGAAGGAAGCCCTTCACCACTCGCGCTCGGGCGGGGCCAGCGAGCTGGCGGTGCTGGGCGTAGTGTCGCTGGTGATCTGGGCGCTCGTCCTGATCGTGACCGTCAAGTACGTCGTCTTCCTGATGCGGGCCGACAACAAGGGCGAGGGCGGCACTCTGGCCCTGATGGCCCTGGCCCAGCGCCACCTGCCCAAGCGCTCGACCTGGGTGTTCTTCCTGGGCGTGATCGGCGCAGCGCTGTTCTACGGCGACGGCATCATCACCCCGGCGATCTCGGTGCTCTCGGCGGTCGAGGGCCTCAAGGAAGCGCCTGGAGTCGGGGCCGGCATCCAGCCCTACCTTGTGCCGATCGCCGCCGGCGTGCTGGTTGCGCTGTTCATGGTCCAGGCCCGCGGCACCCACCGCGTCGCGGCCTTCTTTGGGCCGATCATGGCCGCCTGGTTCCTGGTGATGGGCGCGCTAGGCGTGTTTCACATCTCCGACGACTGGTCGATCCTGCAGGCTTTCAGCCCGCATTACGGGGTGATGTTCCTGTTCGACAACAGCTGGGTGGGGTTCGTGATCCTCGGCAGCGTATTCCTGGCCGTCACCGGCGCCGAGGCGCTCTACGCCGACATGGGCCACTTCGGATTGAAGCCGATCCGGGTCTCATGGCTGTTCTTCGCCCTGCCCTGCCTGGCGCTGAACTATCTCGGCCAGGGCGCCAACGTGCTCGCCCACCCAGAGGCGCGCTTCAACCCGTTCTGGGAGATGGTCCCCGAGCTGGCCTACTGGCCTGTGCTGGTGCTGGCCACCGCCGCGACGGTCATCGCCAGCCAGGCGGTGATCACCGGCGCGTTCTCCATGACCCAGCAGGCGGTGCAGCTCGGCCTGCTGCCGCGCATCGACATCCGCCGCACCTCCGAGACCCAGGCCGGCCAGATCTTCGTACCGCAAGTGAACACCTACTTGATGATCGGCGTGCTGATCCTGCTGTTCACCTTCCAGACCTCGTCGTCGCTGGCCGCGGCCTACGGCATCGCGGTGACTGGGGCGATGTTCGTCGACACCCTGCTGTTCTTCGTGATCATCCGCCACATGTGGAAGCGACCGGTCTGGCAGGCCGCGCTCGGCGCCGGGGCGTTCGGCGTCATCGACCTGGTGTTCATCGGCTCCAACCTGCTGAAGATCCCGGACGGGGCCTGGATGCCGCTGGTCATGGGCGCCTTCCTGGTGCTGATCATGTGGACCTGGACCCGCGGCGCCCAGATTCTCTCGGACAAGACCCGGCGCGACTCCGTGCCTCTGGTCGAGCTGTCCGAGATCCTCAAGGCCCGCGCGCCGCACCGCGCGCCCGGCACGGCGATCTTCCTCACCTCCGACCCCGACATCGCGCCGGTCGCCCTGATGCACAACCTCAAGCACAACAAGGTCTTGCATGAGAAGAACATCATCCTGACCGTGGTCACCGCCGAGACCCCGCGGGTCCGCGAGGACGACCGCATCCGCATCGAGCCGGTCAACGACGACTTCAAGAAGGTCTTCATCTCCTACGGCTTCATGGAGAGCCCCAACCTGCCCAAGGCGCTGGGCCTGTGCCGCAAGCTCGGCTTGAAGTTCGACATCATGGCCACGAGCTTCTTCCTCGGCCGCCGTTCGATCGTTCCGTCGGCCCAGTCGGGCATGCCGCTCTGGCAGGACAAGATCTTCATCTTCCTTATGAAGAACGCAGCCAACCCGACCGACTTCTACAAGATTCCGCCCGGCCGCGTGGTCGAGCTGGGGACCCAGGTGAGCGTCTGATGAACGTGCTGAGTATCGCCGCCGACACGCTTTGGATCATCGCCCTGTCGATCATGGCCGGCGCCGCGCGGATGGCCTGGCGGCGGATGGACGCAGAGGTGATGGTGCCGATGATCGGGACCTGGCGGCTGCCGCGCAATCTGGCGCTCGTCGTCCCGGTCGCCGCGGCTTTCGTGGTCGGGGTCGTGCTGCTCTGGGGTCACCGCAACGCGGCCGATCTCTCCGCCAACGTCATCTTTTTCGGCCTGCGCGCGACCCTCGCGGCGATCGTCGCGATGGTGCACCTTCAGTGGCTGAAAGGGGCGCTGTCGACGCTCGAGGCCGAGGGCTCGCTTAAGTCCTAGGTCAGCGGGATCTCGTAGCTGCGCTTGACGGTCTCCATCGGCACGTCGGTCTTCACGCTCTGCACGCTCGGGATCCGCGTCAGGTGGTCGGCCTGGAACCGCCAATAGCTGTTGAGGTCGGCGGTGACGATCCGCAGCAGCGCGTCGCACTCGCCTGTCGTCAGATAGCACTCGACCACCTCGGGGAAGCGCCGGACCGCCTCGGCGAACTGATGGGTCATGGCCGCGTCCTGGGTCTTGAACCAGACCCGCGCGAACACCGTCAGCCCGACCCCCACCTTGGCCCCGTCGACCACCGCCACATAGCGCTCGATGACCCCGGCTTCCTCCAGCAGCCGCACCCGCCGCAGGCACGGCGAAGGCGAGAGTCCCACCTCCTTGGCGAGTTCGATATTCTGCATCCGGCCGTCACGCTGCAGGGCGCGCAGGATGCGCCGGTCGATGGCGTCGAGTTTCATGGCGCCGGGCGCCCTTCTGGGAGGCTAGTATGAAATCTGGCGCCAATATCGCGACGAATGTTGGCGTATTTGCAATCCAATTGTTTTGATCTTGGCTTAGGGTGCCGCTCATGAGCACGACCAACCCCCCCATCAAGAAAGTCGTCCTGGCCTATTCCGGCGGGCTCGACACCTCCATCATCCTCAAGTGGCTGCAGACGGAGTACGGGGCGGAGGTCGTCACCTTCACCGCCGACCTCGGCCAGGGCGAAGAGATCGAGCCCGCGCGGGCCAAGGCTCTGGCCGCCGGCGTGAAGCCCGAGAACATCTTCATCGAGGACCTTCGCGAAGAGTTCGTGCGCGACTTCGTGTTCCCGATGTTCCGGGCGAACACCGTCTATGAAGGCCAGTACCTGCTCGGCACTTCGATCGCCCGGCCGCTGATCGCCAAGCGCCAGATCGAGATCGCCCGCCAGACCGGCGCCGACGCCGTCAGCCACGGCGCCACCGGCAAGGGCAACGACCAGGTGCGCTTCGAGCTCGGCTACTACGCCCTCGAGCCCGACATCCACGTGATCGCCCCCTGGCGCGAATGGAACTTCAAGTCCCGCGAGGCGCTGCTGGACTTCGCCGAGAAGCACCAGATCCAGATCACCAAGGACAAGCGCGGCGAGGCGCCGTTCAGCGTCGACGCGAACCTGCTGCATTCCTCGTCCGAGGGCAAAGTGCTGGAAGACCCGGCGGTCGAGGCGCCCGAGTTCGTGCACATGCGCACCATCTCGCCCGAAGACGCGCCGAACGAGCCGACCATCTTCACCATGGACTTCGAGGGCGGCGACCCGGTCGCCATCGACGGCGAGAAGCTCTCGCCCGCCGCGCTCCTGACCAAGCTCAACAAGCTCGGCCACGACAACGGCATCGGCCGCCTCGACCTGGTCGAGAACCGCTTCGTCGGCATGAAGTCGCGCGGCGTCTATGAGACCCCGGGCGGCACGATCCTGCTGGCGGCCCACCGCGGCATCGAGTCCATCACCCTCGACCGCGGCTCGATGCACCTCAAGGACGAGCTGATGCCCAAGTACGCATCGCTCATCTACAACGGCTTCTGGTTCTCGCCCGAGCGCGAGATGCTGCAGGCGGCGATCGACCTCAGCCAGAAGAACGTCACCGGCCAGGTCCGCGTGAAGCTCTACAAGGGCAACGTCACGGTCATCGGCCGCACCAGCCCGTACTCGCTGTACGACCAGGACCTGGTCACCTTCGAGGAGGGCAAGGTCGCGTACGACCATCGCGACGCCGCCGGCTTCATCAAGCTGAACGCCCTGCGCCTGCGCGTGGCCGCCAAGCGCGACCGCCGGGGCTAAGCCTCGACCTTGTTGTAGGGATACTGGTCGCGGATTTCATAGGCGAAGAACTGGCCCTTGGAATCCGCGTCCAGGAAACTTCGGTGCACCTCTCCGGGGACGCCGACATAGACATAGCGGTCGCCGTCGTGGAACGTCACGAACAGCTTGGCGCGATGCTCGTCGTAGGAAATCTCGCGGATCGCTTCGGAGTCGACCTGCATGGCGGGGGCCTCCTATTCTCCGTGGATACCCCTAAACGCGCAGAGCGGGCGAAAGTGTTCCCCCGAGCGGCCCCGCCGTGCCAAGCTCGCGCCGCTAAAGGCCGCGTTCGCCGGCCGATTGAGGGGGAAACATGCAACCGCACAGCTATGTGGCGCTGGTCACCGTCGCCGCGCTTCTGACCTATTTCTGGATGGGCCTGCGGGTGGGCCGGGCCCGCGCCAAGAGCGGCATTTCACCGCCGGCCATGATCGGAGACCCGATTCTCGAGCGGCACATCCGCGTCCACTACAACACCCTGGAGTGGCTGCCGATCTTCCTGGTCGGCCTGTGGCTGTTCGCGATCTACTGGAACGACCTGATCGCCGCCGGCCTGGGCGTGGTCTGGATCGTGGGGCGGATCCTCTATGCGCTCGGCTATGTGGCCGACCCGAAGAAACGCGAAGCCGGCTTCCTGATCCAGTTCGTCGCCGCAGCGGTTCTACTGCTTGGTGCGGCGGGCCGCATCGTCTGGACGCTGGCCGTCGTCGGAGCCTAGCCGAACAGCACCACCGCCTGCCAGATCGCCAGCCCGGTGACCACGAAGCCCACGACCCAGGTCAGCGCCCGGATCGGCATGACCTTGGTCATCCAGCCAGCGATCGGGGCGGCGATCACGCCGCCGGCGATCAGCCCCAGCACCGACCACAGGTGATCGGCGAGGCCCTCGGTTTGCCAGTGGCCGGTGACCAGGGCGGTCAGGAAGGCGGCCGACACGGCGGCGGCGACGAAGGCCTCCGCCGCGTTGGTGGTGCCGATCGCCTTGCGCGGGTCGGCGCCCGATCCCAAAAGGGTCGAGGTCACCACCGGCCCCCAGCCGCCGCCGCCGACGGCGTCGAAGAACCCGCCGACCAGGCCGAGCGGGGCCGGCGACTTCCACGAGAACGGCTTGGGCCGCGCCCCCTTCCAGGCGCGGTAGAGGATCACCAGGCCCATCAGGCCGAGCCAGGCGACCACGAACGGCTTGATCTTCTCGCCGTCGACCGAGGTCAGCAGGTAGGTGCCGGCCACCCCCCCGACGACCCCGCCCAGCGCCAGCAGCGCCAGCAGCCGCCAGTCGACGTTGCGGTGGGCGATGTGCGAGGCGGCCGAGGCCGCGCCGGTGAACACCTTGGCCGCGTGAACGCTGGCCGAGGCGCTGGCCGGGGGCACGCCGTTGGCCAGCAGCACGGTCGTCGAGACCACGCCGTAGGCCATGCCCAGCGCGCCGTCGACCAGCTGGGCGGCGAAGCCGACCGCACCGTAGAGCCAGAACTCAGGACCCATAGCCCCTCCTCATCGCGCGCCGCAACTCGCAGAGCTATCCGACAGGCGCAATGGGGATTACCTCGGGGCGGACTCAGCATTTCTACCTTTCCACTCCGCCGATAGGCCCATGCAGCTCCCCGTCGATCCCGCCCGCTACGGCGCCTTTCTGGGCGTGATGGCTGTCATGGCCGTGACGCCAGGTCCGGCCAACCTGTTCGCCATCGCCACCGGCGCCCAGAAGGGGAAGGCCGCCGCCCTGGTCGGCGTGGCCGGCATGAACACCGCCACCCTGGTGTGGTTCGCCGCCGCCGCCTTGGGGTTGGGCGCGCTGATCCTGGCCTTTCCGGACCTCTTCCACCTGCTGGCCTACGCCGGGGCGGCCTATATCGCCTGGCTCGGCGTCAAGTCGCTGCGCGGCGCGTTCGCCAAGGAGGCCGAGCCGGGACACGGGACCTTCAAGCAGGGCAAGTCGGCCTATCTCGACGGCTTCACGGTGCAGATCGCCAATCCGAAGGCGGTGCTGTTCTTCACCGCGGTGCTGCCGCCGTTCCTGGACCCGGCCCGGCCGCTGCCGGCCCAACTGGCCGCGTTCGCCTGCGCGACCCTCACCCTCGATATCCTGGCGATGAGCGCCTACGGCCTGGGCGGGGCGGCGCTGGCCGCCAAGATGACCGAGCCGCGCTTCGCCCGCGGCTTTGCAGTGGCGGTCGGCCTGCTGCTGCTGACGGCGGCGGTCCTTATGGCTCGCAAGGCTGGCGGAGCTTAACAAGCGCAACCATAATTAGGCCCAGGTGTTTTTCACTAGTGCGCACCTTCCTCGAGGGACGAGGAAATTCGGGTCCGAAAGCCATGTCACGTAAATCCGCCGCCATCGTCGCCAGCCTGGCCCTTACGGCCCTGTTGGGAGCCTGCACGACCGCCACGCCCTACCAGCCGAACATCTCGGGTCAGAAGGTCCAGGGCGGCTATTCCGAGCAGCAGGTCGAGCCCGACCGGTTCCGGGTCACTTTTTCCGGCAACAGCCTGACCTCGCGCGAAACGGTCGAGGGCTATCTGCTCTACCGCGCCGCCGAACTGACCGTGCAGCGGGGCTTTGACTGGTTCGAGATCGTCGACCGCAACACCGACGCCGACCGCCGCACCTACATCGACCGCGATCCGTTCTACAGCCCCTGGTACGGGCCGAGCTACGGCTACTGGCGGCCAGCCTGGCGCTACTACGGCGGCCCGTACGGCTGGCGGACCTGGGACCCCTATTGGGGCGACCCCTTCTGGTCGAACAGCGTCGACGTCCGCACGGTGACCAAGTTCGAGGCCAGCGCCGAGATCGTCATGCGCCGCGGCGCCAAGCCGGCCGACAACCCGGGGGCCTTCGACGCCCGGGCGGTGATGAGCAATCTCGGCCCGCGGGTGCTGCGCCCCGCGCCGTGAGGCGCGGGCGTCAGCCGGCCTTCCGCTCAGCCTCGGTCCAGTCGTTCAGCGGCGCCGGGCGGCCGATCGCGTAGCCCTGCACCTCGGCGCAGGCCTCGCCGCGCAGGAACTCCAGCTGCTCCAGCGTCTCGACCCCCTCGGCGGTGACCGGGATGTCGAGGCTGCGTCCCAGGCCCAACACCGCCTTGACGATGGCGGTCGCCCGGTCGTGGCGGTGGATGTTCTCGACGAAGCTCTTGTCGATCTTTATCTTGTCGAACGGGAACGACTGCAGGGTCGAGAGCGACGAGAAGCCAGTGCCGAAGTCGTCCATGGCGATCCGCACCCCCAGCGCCTTCAGCCGCCGCAGGTTATCGAGCGCCCGCTGATAGTCCTTGAACAGCGCGGTCTCGGTGATCTCCAGCTCCAACCGGCGCGGGGCCAGACCGGTCTCGACCAGGATCTCGTGCACCACCGCCGGCAGGTTGGCCTGGTGCAACTGCACCGGCGAAAGATTGACGGCGATGCGCAGCGGCTTGTCCCAGGCCGCCGCGTCGGCGCAGGCGCGGCGCAGGACCCATTCGCCGAGCGGCAGGATCAGCCCGCTCTCCTCGGCCACCGGGATGAAGTCGATCGGCGCGACCAGGCCGCGATGCGGATGGCGCCAGCGGACCAGGGCCTCATATCCGCAGACCTCGCCGTCCTCGGCGCGCGCCAGCGGCTGGTAGTGCAGCACCAGTTCCTCGGCCGTGATCGCCTGGCGCAGCTCTCGCGCCAGCGCCCGGCGCTCGCGGATCGACTCGTCCATCTCGCGCTTGAAGAACCGGTAGCTGCCGCGCCCGTCCTCCTTGGCGCGGTAGAGGGCCATGTCGGCGTTGGCCAGCAGCGCCTCGCCGCTCGCCCCGTCGTCGGGATAGAGACTGACGCCGAGACTGGCCCCGACCTGAAGCTGCTGGTCGGCATAGGGAGCCGGCACGCTAAGCGCCTCCAGCAGTTCGGCGCAGAGTTCGGCCGCGGCGGCCGGCTGGTCGTCGGCGCCGATCTGCACCACCACGAACTCGTCCCCGCCCAGACGGGCGGCGAAGGACGGGGCGACCACGACCTTCTGCAGGCGGCGGGCGACCTCGGTGAGGATGGCGTCGCCGGCCAGGTGGCCGTGGAGGTCGTTGGCCTCCTTGAAGTGATCGAGGTCGATGCAGATCACCGACAGCGTCTCGCCGGTCAGTTCGATGCGCTCCAGCGCCTGGCCCAGGCGGACCTGCATCATGTTGCGGTTGGCGAGGCCGGTCAGGCCGTCGTGTTCGGCCAGATAGCGGATCTTCTCCTCTGCCGAGCGGCGCTCGCGCAGGTCGCGAACGGCCAGCACCATGACGTCGCCCGCCTCGCCGCCGCCGCGACGTTGCTCGAGCATCCGCCCGAAGGTTTCGACGGGAATGTCCCCGCCGCCGCCGGCCGGGCGCAAGACGCCTTCGCAGCGGGCGTTGTGGGCCACGCACGAGGCGTCATCGAACCTTAGAATCTCGCCGGTCAGCTTGCGGCCGGCCAGTTCGGCCAGCGGAGCGCCGGCCATGGCGCAGAAGGCGGCGTTGGCGTCCTGAATGCGGTCGCCGTGCACGACCACGATGCCCTCGTAGGCGGCGTCGGCCAAACGGCGGATGCGGGTCAGCGCCTGGGCGTTGGCTCCGCCTTCGATCAGCACCGCGCCCAGGCCGCCGAGGATGATCAGGCTGACGATCAGCGCCACAGCGAGCGTCATCATCACCGACGACAGCAGTTGGGCCGGAACGTCGATCGTCGGGTCCGGCACGACGGTGATCGCACCCATGCCGGCGAAGTGCAGGCTGCAGATCGCCACCGTCAGCAACAGGCCGGCCAGCAGCTGCTGCGACAACCGCGAGGCGTCGCGCGCCGCGAACATCGCCGCCAGCGCCACCCCGACGCCTGCCACAACCGAGCCGGCCACGATCGAGAGGTCCCAGGTCAGCACGCCCTCGGTCACATAGGCGCCCATCCCAGTGTAGTGCATCGCACCGACCCCGAGGCCGGCCAGCACGCCGCCCGCGATCCTGCCCGCCCGCCCGGCCGCGAAGGCCGGCGCGGCGAAGGCCGCGGCCATGAACACGCCGGCGATCAGCAATGAGGCGAGCGTGCCCAGCGGCAGGAAGCCGGATCGCAGCCCCGTCTGGTACGACAGCATGGCGATGAAATGGGTGGCCCAGACCGAACAGCCCGCCACCAGGCCGGTCAACAGCACCCAGGCCGCACGCACACCGTGTCCCGGTGCAGTCCGCATCCTTGAGTATAAGCGGAAGGCTGTAAAGCAACCGCCGAAGCACACGAGTCCAGCGACAACAACCAGGCGCAGATCATGCTCTGTCGCAAGGCACGTTAATACTTTGAACACTTTAAAATGAGCCCCAACGGGTGAAACAGGGCTCGCTTCTAGGATTTCGGAGTAAATAAACACCCTCCTTTGATCATAGAAACATAAGCGCTCCCTGCCCCGCGCGGGCAGCTTGCTGCACATCCTCTCGCCACCCCGAGTTGATCAATCCGATTGTCATAAAACCGTCATGCGGGTTAGGGTCCCGGCCTTCGCATGGGGGGCGATCTTGGAAATTCGACTATCCGCGCAGCGGTTGTTCTTTTGGCATGTGGCGGCGATCGCCGTTCTGCTCGCGGCGAACCTGGCCGCCTCTCTGCACGACAGGACCAACGGCGGCTCCAGCAAACTTTTCCGCATGGCGTTCGAGGCCAATGTCCCGACGCTCTTTTCGACGGCTGCGCTCGCTGCGGCGACCGCCGCGGCCTGGTTGCTGTCGCGCGCCTCTACCGACAAGCGCGAGACGCGCGCCTGGACCGTCTTCGCCTGCATCCTCGCCTTCATGGCGATCGATGAATCCGCCCAACTGCACGAGAAGCTCAACCGCTTCGGCGACCGTGGGCCCGACAGCGGCATGTTCAGCAGCATCGGCGTGCTGCCCTACGCGGTCGTGGCGCTGGCGCTGGGCGTCTTCCTCTTCCGGCTGTGGCTCCGGCAGAGCTGGGCCGTGCGTCTGGGCCTGGCCGGCGGCGGCCTGCTCTACGTCGCGTCGGCGATCGGCCTGGAGCTTATCCAGAACGCCGAACGTGCGCTGGACGTCTCGCAGTTGTCTCTGCACATGATCGCCCTGGTCTCGGCCGAGGAGACCGGCGAGATGCTGGCCGTCGCGATCCTCCTGCGGACGCTGCTGACCAAACTCGCGGAACTCGGCGACCGCTATCCGCTGACCTTGCGGCTCGACGCGTCGAACGCAAGGGCCTGACCAACTAGGTCAGGCGCACGCGCGCCAGCCGGCGCCGACCGTTCGCACGGCGGGCATTTCACGAAGGCGGGCGACGAGGCGCCCGGCCGCGTCGGCGTCGATGGCGCCGACCTCGATGCGAATGGAGGTCTGCTCGGCGCTCTCGGCCGCCTCCAGGGTCAGAACCCTCGCGTCGCGGACCGCGAAGAGACCCAGCACGCGCAGCAGGATGTCAGCCTCAGGCGAGGCTTCGATCAGGAACGTCCGGCGCTCGGCCCGGCCCCAGGCGCAGTCAGCCACGTTTCACCTCCGCGCGCCCATAGGCGCGGGCCAGCAGCAGCCGGCCGGCCTCGTCATAGGCGCGCAGCCGCAGGCCCTCGGGCGCCGCTTCGGTGGCCCAGATCAGCTCGCAGGTCGGCGCCGCGCTCGGCCAGGCGAGATCCAGCGCCTGCTCGACGGCTAGCAGCGATTCCAGCCCGCCGGTCAGCGTCGCCTCCAGGCGAGCCGTTTGCTCCAGCAGGGCTTCTTGCGCCAGCGCGGCGGCGAACCGGCGCGCGGCCAGCCCCGCGCTGGCGGGATCGGATGAGAGATTGGCGTAGTCCATGTCAGTCAGTCCTTTCGAAGGTGAAGGACCGACGGAGCGCGCAATAAAAAACCCCGCTGCCTGTTCGGGAGCGGGGTTCCTGATCTTGCGATCCGTCGGCTTGTTTTAAAGCGCGTACGTTCGCCCCGTCCCAATGGTGGGGGTGATAATAATCATGGTCGTGGTTTTCGACGCGCAGGCGGTCGCGGTCGCCGCGGGGCGCGCGTTCGTCAGGCCGGCAAGGTCGAGAGCCAGGGTCATCGCCGGGACCTATAGACCACGCGCGATCATATGCGCAACTCGGCCCGCGAACGACCGGTCCGAAACGCAAAGGGGCCGCCCGAAGGCGACCCCTGCTTGGTCCGATTTTCGATTGGAGCGGGCGAAGAGATTCGAACTCTCGACCCCAACCTTGGCAAGGTTGTGCTCTACCACTGAGCTACGCCCGCACTCCGAAGCGACTTGGTGTTCCGTGCCGCCCGAAAATCGAGAGCGGGCTTATGGCAGAGCGCCCGCACGTTGGCAACACCAAGGACCATCTTTTTTCTCAGCCGAATTTCGGAGCCTTCAAACGGCGCTTGTTGACGTGGTCCTTGGGGGCTTCGCCCGTCTCCTCGGGGAACTCGCCGCGGAAGTAGTAGCGCTGCCAGGCCTCCTTGGTCGCGTCCGGGTCGGCGCGGAAGATTCGCTTGTTGAACTCGCTCCGGTGCTTCTCCCAGGTGTCGTACTGGCCGCGCAGTTCGGGGTTGCGGTCCATGCCGCGGATCACCGGCTGGAACTCGGCCAGTTCGCGGTCCTTGGTCAAGGTGATGAAGCAGAAGGGCTCGCCCTTCTCGAAACGTACGCGGCCCGGTCGCGTGAAGATCCAGTTCATCGTGAACGGGAAGGGGAGCCATTCGGTCTCGACCAGGCCGGCCAGGGGCTGGATGCCGTCCTTGACGTGGTTGGGCGGGCCCTGGGCGATCATCGACCAGCCCGGCGGCGTGCGGAACAGATAGCCCGGGTGGAAGGTCATCACCCCGTGGCTGAAGTGGCTTTTCACGAAGTTGTGGAAATCCGGGTGCGGCCGGTCCGGGACCATCTTGATGTCGTCCTGCATGACCCCGCCGTTCCACTCGGCGGTGAAGGCCATCGGGCAGAGGATCTCCCAGCCGGTGGTGTTGGCCATGGTCAGCGGCAGGCAGCGATAGGGGTGGCGCTCGGCGAAACGGTCCATCCAGGCGCGCTGGGGCCGTCCCGGCACGATTTCCGGCGGCCGCTCGGCGGTGGGATAGCACTCGAGCTCCATGGGCTCCTCCAGCTTGTGTTCTGGCGATTGCTCTAGACCCGCCGGCGGCGCGCCGCTAGCGGCCACCAACGCGCTTGCGCTAAGCAGACGCCATGAAGACCCGGCCTGACCTCATCGCCTTCTTCGACGCGAACGGCGTCGAGCACCACACCACCGACCATGCGGCCGTCTTTCGGGTCGGCGAGGGCGAAGGCATCAAGGACGACATTCCCGGCGCCCATACGAAGAACCTGTTCCTCAAGGACGCCAAGGGCCGGCTGTGGCTGATCTCGGCCCAGGACGACACCCAGATCGACCTCAAGCGCCTGCACACGGTGATCGGCTCGGCGCGGCTGTCGTTCGGCTCGGCGGAGCTCATGGAGGAAGTGCTGGGCGTGACGCCGGGCTCGGTCACCGCCTTCGCCCTGATCAACGACGTGGAGCATCGCGCGACCTTCGTGCTCGACCGCCGGCTTGCCGAGGCCGAGCGCGTGAATTTCCACCCGATGACCAACACCGCGACCACCGGCGTCTCGCAGGCGGGCTTCGCCAAGTTCCTGCAGGCGCTGGGGATCACCCCCCTGATCGTCGACTTCGCGGCCATGGCCGTGGTCGAAGACGCCTAAAGCCCCGTTGAAGCGGCGGCGCTAAGGGACCATTTTAGCGCCCGGACGCGTTACGTTCCGACAACCCCGTTTGGAAGACCTGTCATGAGCCTGATCGGCGAGACCCAGCCCCAAGCCGCCGCCGGCGACCTGATCAAGGACGGCACCGACGCCAGCTTCGTGGCCGACGTCATCGAGGCCTCGAAGGAAACGCCGGTCATCGTCGACTTCTGGGCCACCTGGTGCGGTCCGTGCCGCCAGCTCGGCCCGTCGATCGAGAAGAACGTCCTGGCCGCCAAGGGCAAGGTCAAGCTGGTCAAGATCGACATCGACTCCAACCCGCAGTTCGCCGGCCAGCTGCGCGTACAGTCGATCCCGGCGGTGTTCGCCTTCGTCGGCGGCCGCCCGGTCGATGGTTTCATGGGCGCCCTGCCCGACAGCCAGGTGAAGCAGTTCGTCGACCGCATCGCCGGCCAGGCCCCGGCCAACGCCACCGACGAGCTGCTGGCCATGGCCAAGGAGAGCCTCGAAGTCGGCGACATCGGCGGCGCGGCCCAGGCCTACGCCCAGGTGCTGCAGGCCGAGCCCGATAACGTGAAGGCCATCGGCGGCCTGGCCCGCTGCTACCTGACCGGCGGCGACCCCGAACGGGCGGCCGAGATCGCCGCCATGGCCCCGGCCGACGCCAAGGACGCCGATCTCGACAGCGTGCGCGCCGCCCTGGCCCTGGCCGAGGAAGGCCCCAGCGAGACCGGCGCGTTCGAGCAGCGCCTGGCCAAGGACCCGAACGACCACGAGGCCCGCTACGAGATCGCCAAGGCGCTGGCCGCCCGCGGCGCCTGGGCTGAGGCCTCGGACCATCTGCTTACGATCATCGCCGCCGACCGCGAGTGGAACGACGAGGCCGCCCGCAAGCAGCTGCTGACCATCTTCGAGGCCGCCGGTTCCGGCTCCGACATCACCCGCGCCGGCCGCCGCCGGCTTTCATCCATCCTGTTCTCATGAGGAAGGGCCGCATCATGCCGGCCGCCGCTTTTCGCAGAGCTTCAGACCTCCCGCAGGTGATCCCGGTGTTCCCGCTGGACGGGGCGCTGCTGCTGCCGGGCGGCGACCTGCCGCTGCAGATCTTCGAGCCGCGCTACCTGAACATGATCGACGACGTCATGGCCGGGGACCGCATGATCGGCATGGTCCAGACCCGCGCGGGCGGCGATCGCACGCGGCCGAACCTGGCGAGCGTGGGATGCGCCGGCCGGATCACCAGCTTCTCCGAGACGTCGGACGGCCGCTACCTGATCACCCTGACGGGGATATGCCGCTTCCAGATCCGGGAAGAGCTCTCGGTGGCCACGCCCTATCGTCAGGTGCGGGCCGAGTTCGATCCCTACTCGGAGGACCTCAGCGTCGACGCGGCCGAGATCCCGGCCTTCGACCGTCGCCGCTTCGCCGGGGCGCTCAAGCGCTATCTGAACCGTCGCGAGCTCGACATCGATTGGGAGACCGCCGAGACCGCGCCGCTGGAAAGCCTGGTGACCTCGCTGGCCATGGGCCTGCCGTTCGAGCCGGCCGAGAAGCAGGCGCTGCTGGAAGCCCCCACCGTCGCCGACCGCTGCGAAGCCCTGACCGCCCTGCTCGAGATCGACAGTCTCGAAGCGGACGATGACGGCCCGCAGTCGATCCAGTAGAAGCGCGCCATGTCCGACGCTCTCGCCCCGCTCGCCCTCACCGCCGACGTCGATCCGCGGCTGTTGGAAATCCTCGTCTGCCCCGTCACACACGGGCCGCTGGTCTATGACCGCGCCGCCGGCGAGCTGATCAGCAACGGCGCCAAGCTCGCCTATCCGATCCGCGACGGCGTGCCGATCATGCTGCCGGAGGAAGCGCGGACCATCGACTAAAAATGGATGTCATCCCGGAAAGCGCAGCGCTTGTCCGGGACCCACAAACACCTGATGGCTTTGGCGTTTGCTGGGGCTCGCCCCATTTCTGCAGAGGCGGCGCGACCTACAGCGCCTCGCCGCGCAGCAGACGCGGCAGGTCGCCGGTCGCGCCGCCGGCGTCTTCCATGAAGAACCGCCGCGCCGGGCCGATGCGGTTCACCGCCGACATGCCTATCCCGCGGGCCAGGCGCAGCACCGGATTGTCGTTCGAGAACAGCCGAGTGAACACGTCGGTCGCCGCCGCCAGCATCACGGTGTCGAAGCTGCGCCAACGGGCGTAACGCTCCAGCACAAGCTCCGAGCCGATGTCCTCGCCCAGCCGCGCCGCCTCGACCAGCACCTGGGCCAGCGCCGCCGCGCCCTTGAGGCCGAGGTTCAGCCCCTGGCCGGCGATCGGGTGGATGCCGTGCGCCGCGTCGCCCAGCAGCACCGCCCGCGGCGCCGTCATCCGCTCGGCCAGCTGCAGCGACAGCGGATAGGTGAACACCGGCCCGTCCAGCGTCGCGGCGCCGAGGAACTCCCCGAACCGGCGCTGCAGGTGCGCGTGGAACGCCTGCGGCGAGGCGGCATTCAGCGCTGCGGCCTTGGATCGGCTCTCGGTCCACACCAGGCTCGCCCGATCTTCCGTCAGCGGCAGGATCGCGAACGGGCCGCCGGGCAGGAAATACTCGTGGGCGACGCCCTCGTGGCCGCGGGCCAGCCGCACCGTCGCGACGACGCCGGTCTGCGGATAGTCCCAGCCGGTGACGCCGATGCCGGTCGCCTTGCGCACCACCGAGCCGCGGCCCTCGGCGCCGACGACCAGCGGCGCGCGCAGAACCCGGCCGTCCTCCAGGGTCACGCTGGCCCCTCCGGCGCCCAGCTCGACGCCCGCCACCCGGGCCGGGGCCTCGACGCGGATGCCGGCCCGGCCGACCCCGGCCGCCAGCGCCGCGCGGGTGCGGCGGTTCTCCATCATGTAGCCGAGCGGCTCGCCTTCCGAACGGTCGGCGATCTCCGCGGAATCGAAGCGCAGATAGAACGGCGTCGGCGCCCGCGCGGCCGCCCCCGGCGAAAAGCCGTCGGTGACCAAAATCTGTTCTATGCGCTGAGCGTAGGGCTCGATCTCGGCGGCCAGGCCCAGGGTCCGCCACTGGCGGAACGAGGCGAAGGCGATGGCCGAGGCGCGACCGTCGAAAGTCGGCGCCAGCTGGTCGTCGAACACCACCGGATCGATGAGCAGCGGCTCCAGTCCCGCGCTCTTCAGCGCCAGCGCCAAGGTCGCCCCCGCCATCCCGGCGCCGGCGATGATCACGTCCGCATCGAAGGTCTCAGCCATGGGCGGATATGCCGACGAATGAAGGCAAAGGTCCAGGCCGAACCTCGACGCCGGCGCGGCGAAGGCCGACCTCTTTAGGCCCAAGGAGAGTTGGAGCCGCCATGCCCTTCGCCGCCGACGAACGCGCCGTCCTCCTCGCCGTGAAGGGCGTCGGCCCGACCGTGGTGCAGCGCCTGGAGCAGGTCGGGATCGAGGATCTCGCCGCCCTCGCCCGCCAGGACGCTGGCGCGGTCTGCGCGGCGGCCTCCGCGCTGGTCGGCTCGACATGCTGGCGCAACAGCCCGCAGGCGCGCGGGGCGATCGCCGCCGCCATTGCGGCGGCCCGCGCCCACCTCGCGGACGCCTGACGCCGTGGCTAAGGATCAGCCGCCGTTCGGCGCTTCGGAAGCCGACTACGAGGCCTGGGCACGCGGGGAGGTCACTCGCTGGCGCGGCCAGATGCTGAAGGCCCCGAACCTGCTCGACAAGACCACCCGCGGCGTCCAGCAGAAGATCAACAGCGTCATCCCCGAGCAGGTGCACAAGACCGCCACCGCGGTCATCGAGCAGATGACCCGCGCGATCCTGACCGGCTCCAACGTGGTCACAGCCCCGCCGTTGCTCGATGCGCCGCTGGCGGTCCGCGACGCCCGCGCGATCACCACCATCGGGACCTACCGCACCACTGCGGCGGTCGAGGGCGGCGTGGCCGGGGCCGGCGGCTTCTGGCTGGCGGTGGCCGACTTCCCCGCGCTGATCACCATCAAGCTCAAGCTGCTGTTCGACCTGATGGCGATCTACGGCCACTCGGGTAAGGACTTCTCCGAACGGCTCTACCTGCTGCACATCTTCCAGCTGGCCTTCTCATCGGCCGCGCACCGCGCCGAGGTGTTCCGCGCCATGGAGGACTGGGACGCCCACGCCCATCCCCAACATCTGGACGACTTCGACTGGCGGCGCTTCCAGCAGGAGTACCGGGACTACATCGACCTGGCCAAGATGGCCCAGCTGATCCCGATCATTGGGGCTCCGGTCGGCGCGGTGGTCAACTGGCGGCTGACCCAGCGGGTCGGCGACATGGCTATCAACGCCTATCGCATGCGCCGGCTGGGCTGAGCGCCCTCGCCGCCCCGCGGCTTTCCGTATCGCGCATGTTTCTTGGACGCACTCGTCCACTTTACCCATTGCGGCCTGTCCGAAGTCGCCCTACTTCGGTCTTGATTGGACTAATGCGTCCACTTTTCGATTTTCAGGCGCTCCACATGGCGGTTTTGCCCAAGAAACTCGTGCCCCTGGCCGTCGGCGGGGTCGTTACCGTCGGCCTCGTGATCGGCGGCGGCGCCTGGTGGATGAACAAGCAGAAGTTCGAAGCCACCGACAACGCCTTCATCCAGGCCGACAAGGTCACCGTCGCCCCGCAGGTCGACGGCTACGTCGCCGAGGTGCTGGTCGCCGACAACCAGCACGTCCAGGCCGGGCAAGTGCTCGTCCGTCTCGACACCGCCCCGCTGAAGGCGGCGCTGGCCAAGGCCGAGGCCAACGCCGCGGCGCTGGACGCCGCCGTCCGCGCGGTCGACGACAAGGCCCGCCTGGAACAGGCGCTGATCGCCCAGAAGGCGGCCGGGGTCGCCTCGGCCCACGCCGAGTCCCAACTCGCCCAGGCCGAGCTGGCCCGCTACGGCGTCCTGGCCGGCCAGGGCTGGGTCTCCCCGCAGCGGGCCCAGTCGGCCCGCGCCGCCGCCAGCCAGGCGGCCGCCAGCGTCGACCAGGCCAAGGCCACGCTTGAGGCCGAGCGCCGCAGCGCCGAAAGCCTCGGCTCGGCTCGCGATCAGACCGTCGCCCAAGCGAACGCCGCCCGCGCCGCGGTCGAGCAAGCGCGCATCGACCTCGACCGCGCCGAGATCAAGGCCCCCGCCTCCGGCGTCGTCGGCGCCCGTGCCGTGCGCACCGGCCAGTACGTGCGGCCCGGTTCGTCGCTGATGACCGTCGTGCCGCTCGGCCAAGCTTATGTGGTCGCCAACTTCAAGGAGACCCAGGTCGCGCGTCTGAGGATCGGCCAGCCCGTGACCATCAAGGCCGACGCCTTCGGCAAGCAGGAGATCAAGGGCAAGATCGACAGCTTCGCTCCGGCCACCGGCTCGGAATTCGCGCTGATCCCGGTCGAGAACGCGGTCGGCAACTTCACCAAGATCGCCCAGCGCCTGCCGGTGAAGATCGCCGTCGACCCGAGCTCGCCCCTGGCCGGCGCCCTGCGCCCGGGTCTGTCGGTCGCGGTCAAGGTCGACGTCACCGCCGACACCGGCCCGAGCTTCGCCGAAGCTGCGCCCTCGGCCGAGTACGCCCGGCGCGGCGTCGCCCGCTAAGGACCCGCGGCCGTGACCGACGCCGCCGTCGACCCCAAGCCGGGCGCCGCATCCGCGCCGCCGGGCGGTCACGTGACCGCGTCGGGCGAGGTCGACTGGATCAAGATCTTCCTCGGCTTCGGCGGGATGGTGATCGGCCAGTTCATGGCCACCCTGGACATCCAGATCGTCGCCTCCTCGCTCAGCCAGATCCAGGCCGGGGTCGGGGCCAGCGCCGACGAGATCAGCTGGGTGCAGACCATCTATCTGCTGGCCGAAGTGGTGATCATTCCGCTCACCGCCTACCTGACCAAGATGTGGGGCACGCGGCCGGTCTACGTGTTCGCCGCCGCCGCCTTCATCGTCACCTCGATCATGACCGGCCTGTCGACCAGCATCGAGATGATGATCGTCACCCGCGCGCTCCAGGGCTTGGCGGCCGGGGCGATGATCCCGGCGGTGTTCGCCACCGCCATGACCGTGTTCCCGCCGGAAAAGCGGGTGATGGCCAACGTCACCGTCGGCCTGATCGTCACCCTGGCGCCGACCATCGGCCCGACCCTGGGCGGTCACCTGACCGAGGCGCTGAACTGGCGATGGCTGTTCTTCGTCAACATCCCGCCCGGCCTGCTGGTGATGTTCCTGGTCGGCCGCTACGGCGACTTCGACAAGGGCGACCCGTCGCTGGCCAAGGGCATCGACTGGTTCGGCCTGTTCACGATGACGGTGTTCCTGCTCTCGATGCAGTACGTCTTCGAGGAAGGTTCGAGCGAGGGCTGGTTCGAGGACGACCTGATCCTCTGGCTGACGGTGACCGCGGTGATCACCGGCGTCGTCTTCGTCTGGCGTCAGCTCACCTACAAACAGCCGATCGTCTCGCTGCGGCCGTTCACCGACCGCAACTTCACCCTCGGCTTCCTGATGAACGCCGTCTCGGGGATGAGCCTGTTCGGCGGCACCTTCATCCTGCCCCTGTTCCTCGGGCAGATCCGCCAGTACTCGGCGGCCGAAGTTGGCACCACCATGCTGGTCTCGGGCCTGACCATGTTCCTCAGCGCGCCGATTGTCGGCCGTGTCGTGCGGCTGATGGATCCGCGGATCTCGCTGGTCGCCGGCTTCGCACTGGCCGCCTACGGGGTCGGCCTCGGGGTCAAGGTCACCGCCGAGTGGGGCTTCTGGGAATTCGCCGCCCTGCAGGCGATCCGCGGCTTCGGAGTGATGGTCGCGATGATCGCGGCCCAGGCGCTTTCGGTCTCGACCCTGCCGGTCTCGATGATGAAGGACGCCTCGGGCCTGGTGAACCTGATCCGCAACGTGGGCGGGGCCATCGGCCTGGCCATCCTGACCACCATCCTCAGCGACCAGACCGCCGTGCACCTCTCGGAGCTGTCGGCGGCGATGACAGTGGCCAATCTGCAGGGCCAGGAGATGCTGGCCGGCCTGACCTCGATGATGGAGGCCCAGGGCCTGGCCGATCCGGAAGGCGCGGCCCGCAAGTTCCTGGGCATGGCCCTGCGCCGTGACGCGGCCGTGCTCGGCTTCGCTGACGGCTTCTACTTCCTGGCCCTGGGCTGCGCCTTCGCCGCCCTGCTCGGCTTCCTGGCCACGCCCGGCAAGAGCGCGCCGCCGCCCAGCGGCGGCGGGGGCCACTGATGCCCCGCGCCCCTGGCCAGATCGACCTCGCCAAGACCGAAGCCATCCTCGACGCCGCCGCCGAGGTGTTCGGCGAGCGCGGCCTAGCCGCCTCGATGGAGGAGATCGCCCGCCGCGCGCGGGTGTCGAAGCAGACGATCTACAATCACTATGGCTCCAAGCCGGAACTGATCCGCGCCATTGTCGACCGGCGGGTGGCCGAGATCACCGCCCCGCTGCTGGTGCCCGAGGCCGTCGACCATCCGCAGGAGGCGTTGGCCGCGCTGGGCCGCTCGATGCTGAACGCGGTGCTGACCGCGCGCGGGACCTCCATGCTGCGCATGACGGTCGAGAGCGCCGGCGAGCAGCCGGACCTGGCGCGGGCCTTCTTCGAGGCCGGCCCGGCCACCTCGCGCCGAAGGCTGGCGGAGTTCCTGAAGATGGAGACCGAGAACGGCCGCATGGCGGTGGACGACCCGGTGCTGGCCGCGGAATTCTTCGCCAGCATGGTGATCGGCGGCCACCAGATCGCCCAGCTGCTGGGGGTCGAGCGTCAGTTCTCGGCCGCCGAAATCGACCGGGTCGCGGGCGAGGCGGCCGCGCGCTTCATGAAGGCCTATTCCGCGTAGAACCTGCGGCGCCGCACAACCTTCACCGAACGATGATGCGGGCGCCATGCGCGTGGGCGATCAGCCCTTCAGTCTTAACTGGAGAGCAACCATGTTCGCCAAGTCCCTGGGCCTCGCCGCCCTCGTCGCCGCCGGCTCGCTCGCGCTCCCCGCAGCGGCCGCGACCACGATCACTCCGGTCGGCGTCACCGCCACCAACACCTTCCCCTTCTGGGGGACCTATAACGCCGAGAACCTGATCGACGGCAGCGGCCTGTCGGGCGGCCTGCACGACGCCGACTACGCCAACATGTGGATGACCGACCTGGGCGTCTCCGCCGCCGCCCTGACCTTCGACCTGGGCCAGACCTACAAGCTCTCGGGCGCCGACATCTGGAACTACAACTTCGGCGTCGAGGAATTCGCCTCGACCCTCGACCGCGCCTCCAAGGCCTTCAAGATCTCGATCTCGACCGACGGCGTCACCTACACCCAGGTGCTGGCCGGCGAGCTTGCGCGCGGGACCGGCAAGGTGCTGGCCGCCGAGAACTTCGGCTTCAGCGGCGCGGCTCGCTACGTCCAGATCGCCTTGGACGGCAATCACCAGAAGTATCCGGAGACCTACGGCTACGCGCCGATCGGCCTGTCGGAGGTGCGCTTCACCGGCTCGGCGGTTCCCGAGCCGGCCACCTGGGCGATGATGATCACCGGCTTCGGCCTGGCCGGAACGGCCCTGCGCGCGGCCCGCCGCCGCGACCAGAAGTTCGCCTGACGCGTCAGGGCGCGGTGAGCGGCTCCCAGGCCGCCATCGCGCCCTTGGCCACGGCCAGCAGCGTCTCCTCGCTGGCCCCGTCCCGGGCCTGGATCGACATGCCTTGTTGGACGGTGAGGTAGAACGCCGCCAGCGCCGCGACGTCCGTGCCGGGCGCCAGTTCGCCGACCTCGACGGCCCGCCGCAGACGCCTCTCCAACCCCGACTGTCCCTGCGCCCGGTTCTCACGCAGGGCGGCGCAGACGCTGGCGCTGGCCTCGGTCGGATTGAGCTGGGAAAGCACGACCATGCAACCGCGCGGCTTGCCCGGCCTTGAGAAGGAATGTGCGGTGGCGGTCAGGAAACCTGCCACTGCCGAGCGCGCGTCGGGCGCGTTTTCCACCGCGTCCCAGATCGCCGGCCCTTCGGTGCGGCCGTAGAGCTCGATCGCCTCGCGGAACAGCGCCTCCTTCGACCCGAACGCCGCATAGAGGCTCGGCGAGCCGATGCCCATGGCCTCGGTAAGGTCGCTGATCGACGCGCCTTCGTAACCCTTGGTCCAGAAGACTTCCATCGCCCGGACCAGGGCGGCGCTGCGATCGAAACTGCGGGGTCGGCCGCGTTCGGCCATGGTTCAACCTTTCTATATCGACCGATATATAAATCTCTTGACGGAACCGGACAAGCCGACCATCTGCTTTCTGTATCGAACGACACAGAAATGGAGCACCCCCGTGTCGAACCTCTCCGGAAAGCGCGCCCTGGTCACCGGCGCCAGCCGCGGCATCGGCGCCGCCATCGCCCTGCGCCTGGCGCGTGACGGCGCCGACGTCGCCATCAGCTACGAGCGCTCAGCCGACAAGGCGCAGGCCCTCGTCCGGCAGATCGAAGCCTTGGGCCGCACGGGCCTGGCGATCCAGGCCGACAGCGCCGACCCCGCCGCGGTCAAGGCCGCAGTCGACCGCGCCGCCGCCGAGCTGGGCGGGTTGGACATCCTGGTAAACAACGCCGGCATCGCCCGCGGCGTCGGGCCGGTCGAAGGCTGGACGCTTGAGGACATCGACCAGCTGCTGGCGGTGAACGTGCGCGGGGTGATCGTCGCGGCCCAGGCCGCGGCCGCGCACCTGCCCAAGGGCGGGCGGATCATCAACATCGGCTCGAATCTGGCCGAGCGGGTGCCCATGGCCGGCATCACCCTCTATGCGATGACCAAGTCGGCGCTGCTGAGCTTCACCAAGGGCTTGGCCCACGACCTTGGCCCGCAGGGGATCACGGTCAACCTCGTCCATCCCGGTTCGACCGACACCGACATGAACCCCGCCGCCGGCCCCGGGGCCGACCCGCAGCGCGGACGCATGCCCATTCCCGAATATGGACAGCCCGAAGACATCGCCAGCGCCGTCGCCTGGCTGGCCAGCCCCGAGAGCCGCTTCGCCAACGGCGCCGGCTTCGTCATCGACGGCGGGGCGAACGCCTGAGCGCACAAACGCGTGTCATCCCGGAGCTCCTGTCCGGAATCCATTACCGCCGGGCTGTCAAAAAGGCGCCGGTGTTCATGGGGCCCGGTCTTCGCCTGCGGCGAAACCGGGATGACAGCCTCGGCTTACTCGCTGTCCGAGCCGAGGCCCATCATGTGGAAACCGGCGTCGACGTGGACGATTTCGCCCGTGGTCGAGAGGCCGAGATCCGACAGCAGCCACAGGGCGCAGCCGGCGACGCCTTCCATTGAGGTGTCCTCGCCGAGCGCCGACATCGACCGGCCCTGGGCCAGCATGCCGCGGCCGCCGCTGATCCCCGCCAGCGACAGGGTCTTCATGGCCCCAGCCGAGATCGCGTTGACGCGGATCTTCGCCGGGCCGAGGTCGCGCGCCACGTAGCGCGTCGCCGCCTCCAGGCCGGCCTTCGCCACGCCCATGGTGTTGTAGTTCGGGATCGCCCGCTCGGACCCGAGGTAGGTCATGGTCACGATCGAGCCGCCGTTCGGCATCAGCTTCGCGGCGCGCTTGGCGCAGTCGACGAACGAGAACACCGAGATATCCATGGCGCGCAGGAAGCTCTCGCGCGAGGTGTTCTCGACGAACGAACCCTTCAGCTCGTCCTTGTTGGCGAAGGCGATCGAGTGAAGGAAGAAGTCGATCGCGCCATGCGCCTTCTCGACGGCCTCGAAGGCGGCGTCCATCGACGCGTCATCCTGCACGTCGGCCGGCACGATGGCCTTGGCGCCGACGCTTTCGGCCAGCGGGGTGACCCGGCGCTCCATGCCCGGCAGGTGCAGGAAGCTGAGCTCGGCGCCCTGAGCCGCCAGCTGCGAGGCGATGCCCCAGGCGATCGACTGGTGGTTGGCGACGCCGGTGATGACGCCCTTCTTGCCCTTCATCAGGTCGCCCTTGGGCATCTGATAATCTTCGGCCACGCGTGGTCTCCCTGGCGTTCTGAACTTCGTCGAGGGTTTGTGAACGGGCGCGCTGGGCTGCGCAAGCCGCGTTCGCGTGAGGCGCGGATGCTAGACCCGCGCCATCACCAGGCAGCCATTGGTGCCGCCGAAACCGAACGAGTTCGACATCACGGTCTCCAGCTGCACGTCCTTGCGCTCGCGCAGGATCGGCAGGTCGGCGAACTCCGGGTCGAGATTCGCGATGTGGGCGCTCTCGGCCGCAAAGCCGTTGTTGAGCATCAGCAGGCTGTAGATCGCCTCCTGCGCGCCGGCCGCGCCCAGGCTGTGCCCGGTCAGCGACTTGGTCGACGAGATCAGCGGCACGTTCGAGCCGAACACCTCGCGCACCGCGCCCATTTCTTTGGAGTCCCCGACCGGGGTCGAGGTGCCGTGCGGGTTCAGGTAGTCGATCTTGCGGCCGCCGAGATCGGCCATCGCCAGACGCATGCAGCGCACCGCGCCCTCGCCGGACGGGGCGACCATGTCGAAGCCGTCCGAATTGGCCGCGTAGCCGACGATCTCGCCGTAGATCTTGGCCCCGCGGGCCTTGGCGCGCTCGTACTCTTCCAGCACCACGATGCCGGCGCCGCCGGCGATCACGAAGCCGTCGCGATCCTTGTCGTAGGCGCGGCTGGCGGTCGCCGGGCGGTCGTTGAAGTTCGAGCTCATCGCGCCCATGGCGTCGAACAGGACGCTCAGCGACCAGTCCAGCTCTTCCGCGCCGCCGGCGAACACCACGTCCTGCTTGCCCATCAGGATCTGCTCGTAGCCCGAGCCGATGCAGTGGGTGGAGGTGGCGCAGGCCGACGAGATCGAGAAGTTCAGGCCCTTGATCTTGAACCAGGTCGCGAGGGTCGCCGAGGCGCCCGAGCTCATCGCCTTGGGCACCGCGAACGGGCCGACCCGCTTGGGGCCGCGTTCCTTGGCGGTGTGGGCCGCCTCGATGATCGCCTTGGTCGAGGGGCCGCCCGAACCGACGATCAGGCCGGTCCGCTCGTGGGAGACCTCCGCCTCCTCCAGTCCGGCGTCGGCGATCGCCTGTTCCATCGCGATGTGGCCGAAGGCCGTGCCCTGAGCCAGAAACCGCGCCGCGCGCCGGTCGACCAGCTTTTCCCAGTCGAGGCCGGGGTCGGCATGGACCTGCGAGCGAAAGCCCAGCTCTGCGTACTCGGGCGAGAAGCTGATCCCGGACTTGGCCTCGCGCAGCGAAGCCAGGACTGCATTGGCGTCAGCGCCAATGGACGAGACGATACCGATGCCGGTGATAACGACGCGACGCATGTGCCTGCCCGTGCTCTCAGACTAGGTCCTTGGCGTCGAACAGGCCGACGCGCAGATCCTTGGCTTCGTAGATCACCTTGCCGTCGGCCTCGAGCACGCCGTCGCCGATGCCCATGACCAGCTTGCGGATGATCACGCGCTTGAGGTCGATCTTGTAGACCAGCTTCTTGACCTTCGGGGTCACCTGGCCGGTGAACTTCACCTCGCCGACGCCCAGGGCGCGGCCCTTGCCGGGCGCGCCCGACCAGCCAAGGAAGAAGCCGACCAGCTGCCACATGGCGTCCAGGCCCAGGCAGCCCGGCATCACCGGGTCGTTGATGAAGTGGCACTGGAAGAACCAGAGATCCGGATTGATATCCAGCTCGGCTTCCAGATAGCCCTTGCCGTGCGCGCCGCCGTCTTCGGTGATCTTCACGATGCGATCGAACATCAGCATCGGAGGCACCGGCAGCTGGGCGTTGCCCGGGCCGAACATCTCGCCTCGGCCGCAGGCCAGCAGCTCTTCGAGATTGTAGTGGTCCTTGGCCTTGGCGCCCTGGATCATGCTTGGCTTTCTTGGCGGCGGCCCGCTGTTCCGGGCCTCGGGAATCGTGAATTTCAGGCCCTAGCAGAGCCGCGCGGCAGGCTCAACGGCTGCGCGCGGCGCCGGGGCGGCCCACTTTACACTGGATCGCGTCGGAAGTTCCCCAGAGTTCGCCCGCCTGAGCCCAGCCGGAGACCCCGTCGCTGCGCACCCGGCACCAGCCTTCCTCACAGTCCTTGACCAGTTCGGCGATCGATCGCGGGTTCAGGTAGGCGGTGATCTCGGCCTCGGCTCGCGGCTTTTTGTGCAAGGCCAGACGCGTCGGCTTGACCCGCATGACCGTGGACTCGCCGCTGGTCAGCCGGCGATGCACCCAGGCCATTCCCCCGTCCGGATCGCAGATCCGCCGCCACTCGGTGTTCTCGGCGATCACCTGCACCGGCAGCCCCTTCGCCTGGTAGACCCACAAAAGCTTGTGATCTTCCCCCGGCCCGGCCCGCGCATAGACCTTGTCGAACTTCAGCGAGACGTAGCGCGGCACCGGCTGGCCGGACGGCGTCTGGCGCGGCGCCGCCTGGGCGGCAGGCGTCAGGGCGGCCGAAATCAACGCCGCCGTCAAAAAAACGGGCGTTACGCGCTTCCGCAGTCCAAAGGTACGTCGCTCGCCTTGGCCGTCCATGGGGGCTTTGCTAGAGGTTCTTCGTCACAACGCAAGGCGCGCCACGCGCAGTTAAAGATTCCTTTCAAACGCCATGGCCGCTCGAAAACCCAAAGTCATCGTCACCCGCCGCCTCCCCGACCCGGTAGAGACCCGGATGCGGGAGCTGTTCGACACCGAGCTGAACCTCGACGACGTACCGCTCGACCGCGAAGCGCTGATCAAGGCGGTGCAGCGGGCCGACGCTATCGTCCCGACCATCACCGACCATATCGACGCCGACCTGATCGCGGCGGCCGGCGAAAAGCTGAAGCTGATCGCCAACTTCGGGGCCGGGGTCGATCACATCGACGTGGCCGCCGCCAACGAGCGCGGCATCGCCGTCACCAACACGCCCGGCGTGCTGACGGAAGACACCGCCGACCTGACCATGGCGCTGATCATGGCCGTCTCGCGCCGGATCGTGGAGGGCGCCAACGTCGTGCAGGCCGGCGGGTTCACCGGCTGGACCCCGACCTGGATGATGGGCCGGCGGGTCAACGGCAAGCGGCTGGGGATCATCGGCATGGGCCGCATCGGCCAGGCGGTGGCGCGCCGCGCCAAGGCCTTCGGCATGCAGATCCACTATCACAACCGCAAGCCGGTCAGCCATGTGATCGCCGAGGAGCTGGAGGCCACCTACTGGGAGAGCCTCGACCAGATGCTCGCCCGCATGGACATCATCTCGGTCAACTGCCCGCACACCCCGGCGACCTACCACCTGCTGTCGGCGCGGCGGCTGAAGCTGCTGCAGCCGCACGCCGTGGTGGTCAACACCGCCCGCGGCGGCATCATTGACGAAGGCGCCCTGGCCGACCTGCTGGCCGCCGGCGCCATCGCCGGGGCCGGCCTGGACGTCTTCGAGTTCGAGCCGGCGATCAATCCCAAGCTGCTGACCCAGCCGAACGCCGTGCTGCTGCCGCACCTGGGCTCGGCCACGGTCGAGGCCCGCATCGACATGGGCGAGAAGGTGATCATCAACCTGAAGACCTGGATGGACGGCCACCGGCCGCCCGACCGCGTCATTCCGTCGATGCTCTAGTCCAAAGCTGTCATCCGAGTTTCGGCGCAGCCGAAGATCGGGACGACACGTGCGTCTAAGCCGCCGGACGCCCGCACACCTCGCACTCCGGGTCCGCGCCGATCCGCACGGTCCGGCTCTCGCCCGACAGTCCGTCATAGATCAGCAGCCGGCCGGCCAGCGGCTCGCCGGCTCCAGCGACCAGCTTGATCGTCTCCAGCGCCATCATCGAGCCGATCACCCCGGCCAGGGCGCCGACCACCCCGACGGCCGAGCAGGTCTCGACCTCGGGCGGGACCTCCGGCACCAGGCAGCGATAGCAGGGGCGGCCGCGAAACACCCCGACCTGGCCGGTCCAGCGGCCGATCGCGCCGGAGACCAGGGTTCGCTCGTGCTGAACGCAGGCGGCGTTGACCGCGAAGCGGGTCGCGAAGTCGTCGGTGCCGTCCAGCACCAGGTCGACCCCCGCGACCAGCGGCCCGACATTGCAGGGCTCCACATGCACCGGCGCGCAGTCGACGTGGACGTGCGGGTTCAGGGCGCGCAGCTGGTCGGCGGCGGCCTCGACCTTGCGGCGGCCGACGTCGGCGTCGCGGAAGATCACCTGGCGCTGCAGGTTGGAGGTGTCGACCACGTCGGCGTCGGCCAGCACGATACGCCCGATCCCGGCCGCGGCGAGATACAGCGCCGCCGGCGCGCCCAGCCCGCCGGCCCCGACGATCAGCACGCTTGCCGCCTTCAGCCGTTGCTGGCCCTGGCCGCCGACCTCGCGCAGCACCAGGTGGCGGGCGTATCGCTCGACTTCGTCGTCGGTGAAGCTCATCGTCTAACCCGTCCGTTCTTGGCGCTCGGCCGGCCGGTCCCGTCGCACCACGCTTGACCTCGCCCGTCCCCCTGGCCACATCGGAAGCCATGACGACAAGCTCGAACTCTTTTCCCGCCAGCTCTTTTCCGGATTGGCACGGCACCACCATCCTCGCGGTGCGCAAGGGCGGCAAGACCGTGATCGCCGGCGACGGCCAGGTGTCCATGGGCCAGACCATCGTCAAGGGCAACGCGCGCAAGGTGCGCACCCTGGCCGGCGGCAAGGTGGTGGCCGGGTTCGCCGGCGCCACCGCAGACGCCTTCACCCTGATCGAGCGGCTGGAAGCCAAGCTCGAGCAGTATCCGGACCAGCTGGCGCGCGCCTGCGTCGACCTCGCCAAGGACTGGCGCACCGACCGCTACCTGCGTCGGCTGGAGGCCATGCTGTTGGTCGCCGACAAGGACTCGATCTTCACCGTCACTGGCGTCGGCGACGTGCTGGAGCCCGAGACCGGCGTCGCCGCCATCGGCTCGGGCGGCAACTACGCCCTGGCCGCCGCCCTGGCCCTGGTCGACAGCGAACTCTCGGCCGAGGACGTCGCCCGCAAGGCGATGAGCATCGCCGCCAAGATCTGCGTCTACACCAACGGAGAGCTGACGGTTGAAAGCCTGTAGCCTGATCCTGGCTGCGCTTCTCCTCTCGACCCCCGTCATGGCCGAACCAGATCCGTCCGCGGTCGTCGCCGCGGAGCGGGCCTTTGCGGCCGACGGCCTGGCGCACGGGATCAAGCGCTCGTTCCTGGCCCACTCGACGCCTGACGCGATCGTGTTCGCGCCCGATCCGACCCGGGTGCGCGACCTCTACGGTTCGCGTCCCGACAAGCCCCATCCGCCGCTGGTCTGGTGGCCGCTGTGGGCGGGGATATCCCGCTCCGGCGACCTCGGCTTCACCACCGGACCGAGCACCTTCGACGGCAAGGAGAACGGCTGGTACTTCACCGTCTGGGCCCGTCAGCCCGACGGCGGTTGGAAGTGGATCTACGACGGCGGCTCGCCCAGCGCCCACGGCGCGGCGGCCCCTCAGGGCTCGCCGCCCACATACCTGCCCCCCGCCACCGGACCGCAGACCAACGCGGCCGCCGCGATGAGCGCCGTTCAGGCGGCCGAGGCGGACCTGGCCACGACCGCCGCCAGCGACCTCGCGGCGGCCTATCGCGCCGCCCTCGCCCCCGACGCCCGCGTCACCGGATCCTCGTCCGTCCCCGCGACCACCCCGACCGCGGTGAAGGCGGAGCTGGACCGCCGGCCCCCCGCCATCGCCTTCGTCCCGTTGGGAGGCCGCGCCTCGACGGGCGGCGATCTGGTGTGGACCTATGGCGAGGCCCGCTGGACGGAAGGCCCGAAAGATCGCCGCGGGCACTATGTCCGCATCTGGCAGAGCCGCGCCGACGGCTGGCGGCTCGTCTTCGATCAGATTCTTCCTGTCGCAGGCGCCCCGGCATGACTATCTAGCGGCCCATGACTGAGTTCTCTCCCCGCGAAATCGTCTCCGAGCTCGACCGCTATATCGTCGGCCATCCGGACGCGAAGAAGGCTGTCGCCGTCGCCTTGCGCAATCGTTGGCGCCGTCGCCGCGTGCCCGCCGACCTGCGCGACGAGGTGACGCCGAAGAACATCCTGATGATCGGCCCGACCGGCGTCGGCAAGACCGAGATCGCCCGCCGGCTGGCGCGGCTGGCCCAGGCCCCGTTCCTGAAGGTCGAAGCCACCAAGTTCACTGAGGTCGGCTATGTCGGCCGCGACGTCGACCAGATCATCCGCGACCTGGTGGAAAGCGCCATGGCCATGGTCCGGGACAAGCGTCGGGCCGGCGTACGCGCCCGCGCCGAGGCCGCCGCCGAGGAACGCATTCTCGACGCCCTGACCGGCCCCGGCTCCACCGCCGCGCGCGAGAGCTTCCGCAAGAAGCTGCGGGCCGGCGAACTGAACGACAAGGAAGTCGAGCTGACTCTCTCGGACACCGGCGGCGGCTTGCCGATGTTCGACATTCCCGGCCAGCCCGGCGCCCAGATGGGCATGCTCAATCTCGGCGAGATGATGGGCAAGGCCTTCGGCGGCCGCACCAAGACCCACAAGACCACCGTCGCCGGCGCCCACGCGCCGCTGATCGCCGAGGAAAGCGACAAGCTGCTCGACCAGGAGGCCCTGACCCAGGAAGCCCTGGAGCTGGCCGAGAACAACGGCATCGTCTTCCTGGACGAAATCGACAAGGTCGCGTCCAACCGCGATCGCGCCGGCGCCGACGTCAGCCGCGAAGGGGTTCAGCGCGACCTGCTGCCGCTGATCGAGGGCACCACCGTCTCGACCAAGTACGGGCCGGTCAAGACCGACCACATCCTGTTCATCGCCTCTGGCGCGTTCCACGTGGCCAAGCCTTCGGACCTGCTGCCAGAGCTGCAGGGCCGTCTGCCGATCCGCGTCGAACTGAAGGCCCTGAGCCGCGACGACTTCCGCCGCATCCTCACCGAGCCTGAGGCCAACCTCATCCGCCAGCACCAGGCGCTGCTCGCCACCGAAGGCGTGACCCTCACCTTCACCGAGGACGCCATCGACGCCCTGGCCGACGCTGCGGTGACCGTGAACGGCAGCGTCGAGAACATCGGCGCGCGACGGCTGCAGACCGTGCTGGAAAAGGTGCTCGAAGAGGTCAGCTACACCGCCTCGGACCGCGATGGCGAGACCATCAACATCGACGCGGCCTATGTAAAGGACCGCATCGGCGGCCTGGCCCAGAACACGGACCTTAGCCGCTTCATTCTCTGACCCAGGGTTTTCCCTAGGCCGGGCGAGGACTTGACCCCCTTGCCCGACGGCCGCGCGGGGCTCTCAATCGCGGCGACGCCGCAGGGAGGCCCCGCATGCAGGTCGAACTCGCCGAAGAGCGCATCTTCCGCATCGCCGACCGGTTCAGTCTGGAGCACGCCGAGGGCCGCGCCTGGGCCAAGCGTCTGGAGGCGTTCGGGGCCCTGGCGCGGGTCACCGGCCTGTTCAGCCAGCCCAAGGACGACGAGTTCGCGGTCATCTACCGCGAGCGGCGGCTGCAGCCGTTCTGGCGCATCGCTGTCTCGACGGCCACGGCCTACAAGCGGCGACGCAGCTATACGGTGGCCGTCGCGCCGGAAGTCCGCCAGGTCGACCTCGACGGCAAGGCGTTCGACGCCGCCGACGGCCGGTTCCTGCTCGAAGGACTGGAATCCTGCCGCGAGGAGGCCCGCCGCGAGGTGTTCGTCGACGGCCTGAGCAAACAGGCGACCCCTGCCCTGGCGACCTATCTGCAGCACGACGCGGTCGAGACCGACGCCGAGACCCTGGCCAAGGCGACCGCCGAGGGTATGGTGGTCGTGCCGCCTCAGGCCAAGGCCTCGATGGTGGTCCGCGACGTCGTCGCCGCGGCGATCGGCAAGATCGACGCCGACACCGTCACAGAAGAGCTGGTGCGGGTCGAGGCTGTCGACCTCTACTACCGGCCGATCCACGCGTTCCGCTACCGGCGCGCAGACAAGGAGGCGGTGGTCGAGTTCGACGCCGTCACCGGCGAGGCCCGGGTCGGCGGCGCGACCTTCGAGCAGTACCTGGGCAAGGCGCTGGACCCGCGTTTCCTGCTCGACGTCGGCGCCGAGACGCTGAACTTCGTGGTGCCGGGCGCGAACCTCGCCAAGCTGATCATCGTCAAGGGCATGGAGATGAAGGGCATGCGCCCTTCCTGAGGTCAGCCGCGGCGCGCGTCGTAGATCGCCCGCTCCAGGGCGCGGGCGAAGTCGGCCCGCTCCACCGGGCTCAGCGCCTGCGCAACCGAGGCGTGGCGGCCGGACATCGCCACCCGCACGCCGTGAACGACATCGTCCTCGTCGATCTCCAGCGCCACCCGGGTGAAGGCGGTCGGGCTTTCCCAGATCACTTCGCTGGACTTCGGCGTCTCGCGCACCACCCGCACCTCGCGCGCGGTGACCAGCACCCGCTCGATCTTCTTGGCGGCCGCATAGCTGGCGGCGAAGGCGGCGATCACGGCCAGCACGTCGAGCCCGAGGAACACCGGCACGAAGGTGGCGCCCATCGACAGAAACACGCCGGCCGCCACGCAGTTGAACAGCGTGACGATACCGATCAGCACCACGAACCCCCGCTGCGACAGCGAGCGGTTCGGCGTGATCACGGCGTCCATGTAGACGAGGCCATCCATTGGGCGTCCAATCTAACGCCGAAATCGGACGCGAAAAGCCCGCACCTCTTGGCGAGGCGGCCGGGCCGGGCGATGTTCGCCCCGCCATGGCCAAGCCCGTCACCAAGAAGCGCGTCTCGCCCGCGGAGAAAGCCCGCGTCGAGGAACTGTTCCACCGGTTCGAGTCGCTGAGCGACGATCCCCGCACCGAGCTGCATTACGACAGCCCCTACACCCTGGTGGTGGCGGTGGCGCTGTCGGCCCAGGCCACCGACGTCGGGGTCAACAAGGCGACCGCCAAGCTGTTCCCCGTCGCCCACACGCCGGAAGACATGCTGGCGCTCGGCGAGGAAGGGCTGATCCCGTACATCAACTCGATCGGCCTCTTCCGCACCAAGGCCAAGAACGTCATCGCCGCGGCCAAGATCATCGTCGAGCAGCATGGCGGCGAGGTGCCGTTGAACCGCGAGGACCTGATGGCCCTGCCCGGCGTCGGGCGAAAGACCGCCAGCGTGGTGCTGAACGAGCTGGGGGTGGAGCCGGCCATCGCCGTCGACACCCACGTCTTCCGCGTCGCCCACCGGCTGAAGCTGTCGGTCGGCAAGACCCCCGACCAGGTCGAGGCCGACCTCATGGCCCTCGTCCCGGCGCCCTACCTGACCCGCGCCCACCACTGGCTGATCCTGCACGGCCGCTACACCTGCCTCGCCCGGCGACCCAAGTGCGAGGAGTGCCAGGTGGCCGACCTGTGCCCGTCGAAGATCCTGTTCAGCCGCGCGACGTGACGCCATGGCCAACCATCTGCCGCTCAACGCCCTGCGGGTCTTCGAGGCCTGCGCCCGCCACGGCAGCTTCCTGAGCGCGGCGGACGAGCTCGCGATCACCCCCGGAGCGGTCTCGCGGCACATAAAGGGGCTGGAGGCGGAGCTCGAGACCCGGCTGTTCGACCGCTTCAACCGCGCGGTGCGGCTGACCGCCGCCGGCGAACAGTTGTCCGTCGGCGTGCGTCAGGGGCTCTCGACCATCCAATCGGCGGTCGACGCCGTGCGCTCCAAGCGCGACGCGCCGCTGGTGGTGACGGTGCTGCATTCTCTGGCCGCCCGCTGGCTGGTGCCGCGGCTGCATGACTTCCAACGCCGCTATCCGGAGGTCCAGATCCTGGTCGCCGCCTCGGACCATGCGGCCGACCTGGCGCGCGAGAACATCGACGTCGCCATCCGCCTGGGGCGAGGCCCCTATCCCGGCCTGCACGTCACCCACCTGTTCGACACCCTCATGACCCCGGTGTGCAGCCCCGGCCTCGTCGAGAAGCACGGACCCTTCAACCACCCAAACGATCTGCGCGGCGTGACCTTGCTGCACGACGTACTGATGCTGCCGGAAGAGCCGGACTGGGCTGACTGGCTGACCGCCGCCGGGGCCGACCGGGTCGATCCCAATCCGGGACCGCGCTTCTCCAACACCTACCTCGCGGTCGAGGCGGCGTTGGCCGATCGCGGCCTGGCCTTCGCGCACAAGGCCATGGTGATCGACGATCTGGCCAATGGCCGGCTGGTGCAGCCCTTCGACCTGTCGCTGCCCAGTCCGTTCAGCCACTGGGTGCTGTCGCTGCCGGAAAAAGCCGAGCAGCCCAACATACGGCGCTTCCGCAGCTGGCTGCTGGAACAGGCCCTGGCCGACGGCTTGACCGATCCCGATTGATCCAAAGTCAACTGACCGGCGCTAAGCTCGTTTGTCGCACCGCAACAAAAGAGCGAGATGGAGGGCGTCCGCCGCTGTAGGAGCCTCCCCGTGACCTGCACCTATCCTCAATCGATTGAATTTTCGCGCACTGACATGCTGCGCGACATCATCCTCGTCTTCGCTGTCGCTGTGATCGCCTCCCCCGCGGTGATCGCGCTTATCGGCGCGGCCTGACGAGCGCGGGCCGGCCCCCTTCCTCCAGCCGGCCCGCCCCCCTTCTTCCGTGCACGGCGAGACTCCTGGCGCACGGCTTGCAATGATCGGGGCGTGCCGCCCCCGCCCAAACCCATCTCAGGACGACGACCGACCCTGCGCCTGCCGCGGGTGAACTGGCGCGCGGCCGTCCTGACCGTGGCGATCCTCGCCAATCTGGGCCTCGGCGGCTGGTTCGCCTTCGACCGGGCCTTCCTGCAGGACCTGCCCGTCGTCCCGGACAAGGAAGCGCTATGGTCGATGGGCCGCCCGCCCGGCCTGACCTTCCTGGGGCCTGACGGCGAGGTGGTCGGCCGGCGCGGTCCGCGCCACGGTCCGCCCGCGCGCCTGTCGCAGATGCCCCAGCACGTGCCGCTGGCGTTCCTGGCGATCGAGGATCGCCGCTTCTACCAGCACGGGGCCATGGATCTGCGCGGCGTGCTTCGCGCGCTCAGCGTCAATGTCCGCGCCGGCGGGGTCGTCGAGGGCGGCTCGACGATCAGCCAGCAGCTGGCCCGCAACCTGTTCCTGACCCCCGACCAGACCCTGCGCCGCAAGGTCCAGGAGGTGCTGCTCGCCGCTCGGCTCGAACGGATGATGAGCAAGGACGAGCTCCTCGAACTCTACCTCAACCGGATCTATTTCGGCGGCCGCGCCTATGGACTGTCAGCCGCGGCGGAGACCTATTTCGGCAAAGCTCCGCAGGATCTCACCCTGGCCGAGGCCGCCGTGCTGGCGGCCTTGCCCCGGGCGCCCTCGCGCCTGTCTCCGGCCAACGCTCCCGAGGCCGCCTGGGCCCGCGGTCAAT
This sequence comes from Phenylobacterium haematophilum, assembly GCF_014196295.1. GTDB lineage: Bacteria > Pseudomonadota > Alphaproteobacteria > Caulobacterales > Caulobacteraceae > Phenylobacterium > Phenylobacterium haematophilum. Next base: position 259,914 of record NZ_JACIDK010000005.1, on the reverse strand, counting down.
TGGTGCTGGAGCGCCTGGGCGAAATGGACTGGATCGAGCCGGCCCTGGCCGCGCGGACAGCCGCCGGCCCGCCCCCTCCCCTCGCCCGGCTGGCCGCCGACGGCGAAGGCGATATGGCCTGGGTGTTCGACGCCGCCGCCGCCGAGGCGCGCCAGCGGCTGGGCGGGTCGACCCCCGATCTTGTCATCCAGCTGACCGTCGATCCCAAGGCCCAAGCTATCGCCGGCCACATCGTCCGCCGCACCATGGCGCGCGAGGGCTATCGCCGGGGCGCCCATCAGGCCGCGCTGGTGGCCTTGACCCCCGACGGCGCGATCCGCGCCATGATCGGCGGGGTCGACCACGCCGCCAGCCCGTTCAACCGCGTCACCCAGGCCCGCCGCCAACCCGGCTCGGCCTTCAAGCCCATCGTGTGGGCCGCGGCGCTCGACCGCGGCGTGAGGCCGATGGATTGGCGCCGGGACGCGCCGATCCGCATCGGCTCGTGGACCCCCGGCAACTACGGCGGCGGCTATCATGGCGAGATTTCCGTGCAGCGCGCCCTGCAACTCTCGATCAACACCGTCGCCGTGCGGCTGGCGCGCGAGGCCGGGCTCGGCGAGGTGGGCGCGCTCGCCCGCCGCTTCGGGCTGACCGGCATCCCCGAGCACCCCGGCGGCTCCATCGCGCTTGGAGCCTACGAGGTCACGCCGCTGGAACTCGCCGGGGCCTACCAGGTGCTGCAGACCGGCGGCGGCAAGACCTCGCCCTACCTGGTGTCGAAGATCACGGACGCCCGCGGCAAGCTGCTGTTCGTCCGTCCGCCCAGCGCCGCGGTTCCGGTCTACCCGACCTACCAGGCCGCCCAGATGGTTCAGATGATGCGCGGCGTGATCCTCGCCGGCACCGGCCGCGAGGCTGCGTTCGGACGGCTGGCGGCGGCCAAGACCGGCACCAGTCAGGATCACCGCGACGCCTGGTTCGTCGGCTTCACGCCGGACTGGCTGTGCGCGGTATGGGTCGGCAACGACGACAGCCGCCCGACCGGCCGCATCACCGGCGGCCAGGTCCCCGCCCATATCTGGCGGGACTTCATGGCCGGCGCCCATCGCGGCCTGCCCGACGTCGAGTTCGCCTGGTTCCCGGCCCTGCCGCCGCCGCTCTATGTCGAGGAGCCTGAGCCGCCAGCCCCGCTGCGCGACGCCTTCGGGCCGGTGCGGCGCAACGCCATGGCGCGCGAGGTGGAAGAGCAGCCCGCCGAGATCGAGCCGACCCCGGCGGACTGGTCGCAGATTCCCTACTGACCGGTCAGGTGATGCGCTTGACGCTCACCGGGTCGCTGCTCGGGAAGCTTTCCTCCAGGCCTTCGTCCAGCAGCGCTTCCTGCCGGTCCTCGGCGTCCTTCTGCTTTTCCGCCAGCTGGTCGTGCTTTTCATTCTCGTCCAGCGTCCGGCCGGCGGGCCGGGCGTGCGGCGCTTCGCTCTTGTGATCGGCCATTTGCGGGCGGCCCTCGACGGCGGCGTCCGCCGCTGCGGCGCCCGAGCCGATCGCCTGGCCGCTGGTCTTGGGTTTGTCGCGCTTCAATATCGACATTGCGGTCCTCCGGTTGCCCAGGATGAACTCATGGGATCAGACCCGGTTGCGGCCGATGCGCCGCCTGCGTTGCCCCGAAAGGGCTTTCCCTGTAGGAGGCGAGCCTGATTTCAGCGAAAGCCAACCTTCCCCGCATGACCGAGCTCTACGACGTCGCCGCCATCGGCAACGCCATCGTCGACGTGATCGCCCCGGCGACCGACGACTTCCTCACCCAGCAGGGCATGGACAAGGGCGCCATGATGCTGGTCGACGAGCAGCGCAGCGCGGCGCTCTACGCCGCCATGCAGGCCGGGGTCGAAGCCTCGGGCGGCTCGGCCGCCAACACCGTCGCGGGCCTGGCCTCATTCGGCGGCCGCGGCGCCTTCCTCGGCAAGGTCGCCGACGACCAACTCGGCAAGGTCTTCACTCATGACATGCGTGCGATCGGCGCCCATTTCGACACCGCCCCGCTGCTGAACGGCAAGGCGACGGCGGTGTCGATGATCAACGTCACGCCGGACGGCGAGCGGACGATGTCGACCTTTCTGGGCGCCTCGACCGAGTTCGCCTCCGACGACATCGACCCGGCGGTCATCGAGGCGGCCAAGATCGTCTACCTGGAAGGCTACCTGTTCGACGCCGAGGCCGCGCGCCACGCCTTCGCCAAGGCCGCCGGCCTGGCCCGCGCCGCAGGTCGCATGATCGCCATCACCCTGTCGGACGGCTTCGTGGTCGAGCGCCACCGCGAGGCTCTGCTCGGCTTCCTGGAAACCCAGGTCGACCTGGTCTTCGCCAACGCCACCGAGGTGGCCTCGCTGTTCCAGACCGACGACTTCGACGCCGCGGTCGACGCGCTGCGCTCGAAGGTCAAGATCGCCGCGGTCACGCGCAGCGCCCAGGGCTCGGTCATCGCCGCCGGCGGCGAGACCTTCGAGGTTTCGGCCTTCCCGGTCGAGAAAGTCATGGACACGACGGGCGCGGGCGACCAATACGCAGCCGGGTTCATGTATGGCCTCGCCACCGGCCGGCCGCTCAACGTCTGCGGCCAGCTCGGATCGCTGGCGGCGGCCGAGGTGATCTCGCACTATGGCCCGAGGCCGCTGGTCAGCCTCAAGGACCTCGCGGCTTCGAAAGGACTCTAACGGATGGCCCGCACCGCGGAAGTGGTCCGCAACACCAAGGAGACCCAGATCACGGTTCGCGTAGATCTGGACGGCTCCGGCGTGGCTGACGTCGAGACCGGCGTCGGCTTCTTCGACCACATGCTCGACAGCTTCGCCCGCTTCGCCGGCGTCGATCTCCATGTCCGCACCAAGGGCGACCTGCACATCGACTTCCACCACACCGTGGAAGACACCGGCATCGTCCTCGGCCAGGCGATCAACAAGGCGCTGGACGGCTTCAAGGGCATCCGCCGCTTCGGTCACGGCTACGTACCGATGGACGAGACGCTGACCCGCTGCGCCCTCGACCTCTGCAACCGGCCCTATCTGATCTGGAAGGTCGCCTTCAAGACCCAGAAGATCGGCGATTTCGACACCGAGCTCTTCAAGGAGTTCCACCAGGCGTTCGCCATGCATTCCGGCGCCTGCGTGCACATCGAGACCCTGTACGGCGACAACAGCCACCACATCGCCGAAAGCGGTTTCAAGGCGCTGGGCCTCGCCCTGCGCGCAGCCGTCGAACTCGACCCCAAGTCCCATGGTCGCGCCCCGTCGACCAAGGGCGTCCTGTAGGAAAGTATACCCTATGCAGAGCGTCGCCCTGATCGACTACGGGTCGGGCAACCTGCGCTCGGCCGAAAAGGCCCTCGTCCGCGCTGCGGCGGGAACGAGCCAGATCGTCGTCACCAGCGATCCCGAAATCGTGGCCGCCGCCGACCGGGTCGTGCTGCCCGGCGTCGGCGCCTTCGCCGCGTGCATGAAGGCCTTGTCCGAGCGCCCCGGCCTGATCGAAGCCATGACCGAGGCGGTCCAGGTGAAGGGACGCCCCTTCCTTGGCGTCTGCGTCGGCATGCAGCTGCTGGCCACCCGCGGACTGGAGTTCGGCGAGACCCCCGGCCTCGGCTGGATCCCCGGCGACGTCCGCCGCGTCGAGCCGAACGACCCCGCCGCCAAGATCCCGCACATGGGCTGGAACACCCTGATCGACCCGCACGGCCCGGCGCCGATCGCCGGCGTCGGCGAGGCCCCCATGTACTTCACCCATTCGTTCGCCTTCTTCCCGGACGATCCCGCTGACGTCGCCGCCTATGTCGACCACGGCGGCAAGTTCCCCGCCGCCGTCGCCAAGGGCCATGTCGCGGGCGTACAATTTCACCCTGAAAAGTCGCAAAGCGCCGGCCTCGCCCTGCTGGCGCGTTTCCTGGAGTGGCGACCGTGATCCTCTATCCGGCCATCGATCTCAAAGACGGCCAGTGCGTCCGTGTCCTGCACGGCGACCTCGACACCGCCACGGTGTTCAACAACTCGCCCGCCGCCCAGGCGGCCAGCTTCGTCGAAGCCGGCTTCCACTGGGTCCACGTCGTCGACCTGAACGGCGCGGTGCAGGGCAAGGCCGTCAATGAGAAAGCCGTCGAGGCGATCCTCGAAGCCGTCTCGATCCCGGTCCAGCTCGGCGGCGGCATCCGCAGCCTGAAGGACGTCGAGCGCTGGATCGAAGCCGGCGTGTCGCGGGTCATCCTCGGCACCGTCGCGGTCACCGAACCCGAGATCGTCCGCGAGGCCGCCCGCCTGTGGCCCGAACAGATCGCCGTCTCCGTCGACGTCCGCGCCGGCAAGGTCGCGACCCAGGGCTGGACCGAAAGCTCCGACCTTGACGCGGTCACCGTCGCCAAGCGCTTCGAGGACGCCGGCGTCGGCGCTCTGATCATCACCGACATCGACCGGGACGGCACGGTCATGGGCTTCAATGTCGAGGCCTTCGGCGCCATCGCCGACGCCGTGGCCATCCCGGTCATCGCCGCCGGCGGCCTGGCCACCATCGACGACATCGTCAAGATCAAGGCCCGCAAGGGCGTGCCGATCGCCGGGGCCGTGCTCGGTCGCGCGCTCTACAACGGCGCGATCAATCCGGAAGAAGCCCTCAAGGTCGCCGCCTAAGGAAACTGGAAGAGATGCTCAAGGTTCGCGTCATTCCCTGCCTGGACGTCAAGGACGGCCGCGTCGTGAAGGGCGTGAACTTCGTCTCGCTGCGCGACGCCGGCGACCCGGTCGAACAGGCCACCGCCTATGACGCCGCCGGCGCCGACGAGCTGATGTTCCTCGACATCACCGCCAGCCACGAGCGCCGTGGCGCGATCCTCGACGTCATCGCCCGCACCGCCGACGTCTGCTTCATGCCGCTCAGCGTCGGCGGCGGCATCCGCCAGGTCGAGGACGCCCGCCGGCTGCTGCTGGCCGGGGCCGACAAAATCAGCGTCAACACCGCCGCGGTCGAGGACCCGGACCTGATCAGCGCCTGCGCCGACGCCTTCGGCTCCCAGGCCGTGGTCGTCGCCATCGACGCCAAGCGCACCGCTGACGGCTGGAAGGTGTTCACCTACGGCGGCCGCACCGACACCGGCCTCGACGTGGTTGAGTACGCGGTCAACGCCGTGAAGCGCGGAGCAGGGGAGATCCTGCTCACCTCGATGGACCGCGACGGCGCCAAGACCGGCTACGACCTCGACCTGCTGAAGGCCGTGACCAGCGCGGTCAACGTGCCGGTCATCGCTTCGGGCGGAGCTGGAAACGCCCAGCACATGGTCGATGCGGTCATCAAGGGCGGGGCCGACGCCGTGCTGGCCGCCTCGATCTTCCATTTCGGCGAGGTCTCCGTCGCGGAGGTGAAGCGCGAGATGGCCAAGGCCCACATTCCGGTCCGCATCACGGAGGCCGCATGAGCCGCTTCTCCGAGACCCTCGAGCGGCTGGCCGCCACCATCGAGGCCCGCAAGGGCGCCGATCCGGCCAGTTCTTATACCGCCAAGCTCTTGTCGGAGGGCGTCGAGCGTTCAGCCAAGAAGTTCGGCGAGGAAGCCGTTGAGGCGGTGATCGCCGCCGCCCAGGGCGACCAGGATGGCCTGGCCGCCGAGAGCGCTGATCTGATCTATCACTGGCTCGTTCTGCTGGCCCGCGCCGGCGTCAGCCTCGACGACGTCGCCGCTAAGCTCGAAGCCCGCGAGGGCGCCTCGGGCTTGGCCGAAAAGGCCTCACGTCCAAAGTAAATCCTCCCGCTGGCGGTGCGGCTCAGGAGGCGGCGTTCCAGCGCATCTTCATATAGATGTCGCCATCCTCGAGTTCGTCGAGCATCTGGGCCAGGCGCTTCTGGCGGGTTTCCGGCTTGCGGGCTCGGGTGATCCAGCCGAGGTAGTCGTTGCGCTGGAATGGCGGACGGCCTTCGTAGGCATTGACCAGGCCGCGGGCCTCGAGGGCCTGGCGCACGTCGTCCGGCATCGGGTTCAGATCACGGCGCAGCGTCACGGACGTCCTCCCTCGCGCCGATAACGATCGACTACGGTGAAGGTTCTCGCAAACTCTATGTGTGCTTCAGTGCGGCAACACCAAGGTGTGGCTGACACCCGGACCGTCGCCCCGCGTGAGGGCGCCGCCAGTCTGGCGGGCGAAGCCTTCGACCAGCTTGCGGCCGAGCCCGCGGCTGTTGACCTCCGCGTCCGGCGGCATGCCGACCCCATTGTCGGCGACCGTCAACTCGCAGCCGACCTCGCTCTGCTTGAGGGAGACGAGGATGCGGCCCGTCCGGCCGGTCGGGAAGGCGTGCTTGGCCGCGTTGGTGACCAGCTCGTTGACCACCAATCCCACCGCCACCGCCCGATCGCGGTCGCACGGCCACGAGGTCAAACAGCTGTCGAGCCGCACGTCGCCGCTCAGCAGCAGACTGTCGGACAGGTTTTCGCACAGGTCGCCCAGATAGGCGCCGAGATCGATCGCGTCGCCGGCCTCGTCCGGCGAATAGAGATTGGCGTGGGCCTGGGCCATCGAGTGCACCCGCCGCAACGCGTCGGCCAGCGCCTGCTCGGTGCTCGCCGCAGACGCTCGTCGCCGCTGCATGTCGAGCAGGCTCTCGACCATCTGGAAATTGTTCTTCACCCGATGGTTCAGCTCGCGCAGCAGCAGGTCGCGGACCTCGAGCTTGGCGGCCCGCTCGGCCTCGGCCACCCGGTAGGACGTGCGGAACGCCTGGGCCACGGCGATCACCGCGACACCGCTCAACGCGTTCAGCACCAGCGCCACGCTCTCGCCGGCGGTCAGCGGGCCGAACCGGGCGGGAAACAGCACCACGTACCAGATGCCGAGCAGGATGATCGTCAGGCTGTAGATCCCCGAGCGCCACCCGGCGAGCAATGTCGCCAGCAGCACCAGCGGGTAGAGGAAGACGTAGGGCGGGGCGACAACGACCAGCGAAATCAGCGCCCGCAGCACGCCGGCCAACGCCGCGCATACGCAGGCGCAGACCCACTCGGTCACCCAAGTGGGGACGTCCGGCGCGAGTCTCTCGCGCAGATTGAGGTCACCCAGCCCAAGCATCGGTGACACAACGTCGGTCTCCATGCGGCCCGGTCAAGGCAAAATTCACCCTATAGGCGAATTTCCGTCAGAAACAGCTCTGCGGGTGTGCATGGATGCTGCTCGCGCCGATGGCGCAAGCGCTCCGGCAGGAGCATAGTCCCACCGTGCTCTCTCCCTTTCCATTTCTGCAGGCTGTAACCGAACGCGACCGCCGCTGGCCGCGGGTCGCGGCCATGGCCGCGGCGACGCCGGCGGCGGTGATGCTGCTGTCGTTGGTGTTCGCCATCGTGCTGGGCACGCTGACCGGCGGCGCAATGTTCGAGGACACCGGGGGGCCGCGGCTGCAGCGCTCCGCAATCTACGTGCTGCAGCTTGGGATCGGGCTCGGCGCAATGGGCCTGGCCGTGCTGCTGGCCGCCCGCTACGTGTTCGGCCGCCCGATCGCCACCTGGCTGACCGCGGCGCCCCGCTTCCGTTGGCGACTGCTGCTGGTTGGCGCGGCCCTGACCGTGGTCGGCGTCGGGGTGCTGATGGTTGCGGATCTCGTGCTCAATCCGCACGAGTTCCAGATGCCGATCTTCGACCCCGGCGCCGGGCTCGGCTTGAAGGCGTTCTACGCCCTCGCGGTGGTGGCGGGTCTGCTCGTCGCCGCGACGGCGGAGGAGGCGGTGTTCCGCGGCTACCTGTTGCAGCAGACCGCCGCCTTCACGCACAATGTCTGGGTGCTGATCGTGGTCAATGCGGCCGCGTTCGCCCTGGCCCATCTGGAGTTCGATCCCGGCGCGATGGCGGCTCGCGCCTTGGCCGGCGCGGCCTTCGCCTGGGCGGCGCTGCGGCTCGGCGGCCTGGAGTTCGCGATCGGCGCCCACGTCGCGACCAACCTGATGATCGCCTTCTTCCAGGCCCCGATGCTGCCTGACGATCCCGAGGTCACGGGCGGCCTCGACGAAACGCTCATCGAGGTGCTGCTGGCCTTCTACATGGTGGCGGTCGTCGAACTGGTGCGCCGCTCGCCGCGGCTGATGGCCCCGTTCGCGTCTACTTCTTCTCGAGCATGAGCTGGCCTTCCTTCTTCAGCCGGCCCTTCACCTTGTCGGCGATCATCGCGAAGAAAGGCGGCAGGTCGACCTCCATGCGCACCGCGTCATCGGCCACGTCCAGCCGGCCGGCGACCGCCTGACCCACGACCTTGGCGGCGAACGACAGACGGTCGCCCTCCCAGGTCCGGGTCAGCTTCACGCCTTCGCCGAACTGATGGATCAGCTTGCCGACGCCGTCTTCGATGCGTTGGCGCGCCTCGGCCTTGCCGAGTTCGTGCGGGATGGTGACGACGACGGGCTTGGCCATGGGCTGATCCTCCAGCCGCTTTAACGAGCGAGCGGCGCAACCGCTCCAACGGAAGGTTGACCGTTGATCGCCTCGGACATCGTGGCCTGACGCCGACGACGGCGCGCCGCTTAGCGCGCCGTCAAGATCCGCCTCAGGCGTCCTGGATCGCCGACAGCTTCCAGCCTTCGTTCGGGTGACGCACGAAGGTCCAGAGTTCGGTGGTCTCGGTCGGGCGATCGGCGTCGCCCTCGACCACAGCGCCGGTCTGCCGGTCGACCATCACGTCGATGCTCGAATAGCGCAGGGCGGCGGTGGCGTAGTCGACCGGGCCCTCACGCCAGGCCTCGGCCACGTCGCCTTCCAGCATCTTCACGTCGCGGACCTCGTTGCGGCGGCCGGCGGTGGCGTTCTGGCCCAGTTCCTCGGCCAGGTAGCCCATGATCTCCGGGGTCGTCCGCTCGCGGATCGCGGCGTAGTCCTCGCGGCCGAAGGCCTCCTGGATCTCGCGCAGCAGTCGCTCGAAGGTCTCGCGGTCGGCGCCGGTGACCGCGAAATCCTGGCCGAGATCGACCGGCGGGGCATAGGGCTGCGGCGCGGCGGCCGGCTGGGCCGGCTGCTGCATCTCGAAGGGCGAGCGGAACGCGGCATTGTTGGCCGCCGCGGCCTGCGCCGGCTTGCGGCGCGAGGCGAAGAAGCGGAACGCCAGCATCGCCACCAGCGCGATCGCCGCGATCTGCAGCAGGCCGCCCAGTATCCCGGCCATGCCGGCGCCGAAGCCGTGGCCCAGCAGCAGGCCGATCAGGCCGCCGAGCATCAGGCCGCGGACGAGCGGGTTGCCGAACAGGCCCGGCTTCGGCGCGGCGGCCGGGTTGGCGGCGTTCGGACGGGCGGCCGGCGCCGTGGTCGGCGCACCCGGCTGGCGCTCGGTCATCGAGCGCTGCACCGGCGCGGTCTGGGTCGGCGAGGTCTGGGTCGGAGGCGCCGCCTGGTGGGTGCGCGCCCCGCGGCTGCCGAAGCTGCCCCCGCGACGGGCGTCCGCCTCGGTCACGAGCGCCAGCCCCATGGCCAGCGACAGGCCGCTGACGGCGAAGATCTTCGGAAGTCGGGAAGTCAAAGCAGCGTTTCCTTTTTAGTTGTCCGCGCGCATATCGTGCGCCAGGGCCTGGATTTCCAGGGGCCATACGCAGTTGTGACCGCTAGGTCCTCGGCTTGCGCTTCAGCGCCACATAGAGCGCACCCTCGCCGCCATGGCGGCGGTGGGCTTCGGAGATGCCGGCCACCACCCCGCGCAGCGCCACGCCGCCCAGCCACTCGGGCGCGCGCCGGCGCAGCACGCCGTCGCCCAGCGTCCCCTTGCCGGTGATCACCAGCACCGCGCGATAACCCTCGTCCCATGCCCGCAGCACGAAGGCCTCCAGCGCCGCCTTGGCGCGCTGCTGGTCCATGCCGTGCAGGTCGATGCGCGCGCCGATCGGGTCGCGCTCCTTGGCGATCCGGTGCTTGCGGCGCGGCTCGATGCCCTCGGGCTCGCCGCGCAACGGCGCACGCAGAGGCGGCATGATCTCGGCCAGGGGCAGCCGCGCGGCCGGATCGACGACGCGCCCCTTGGCCTTCAGCGCCGGGATCGCCGGCTCCGGCGGCGGCTTGGGCGCGTCGGTCTGGCGGCCCGGATGCGGGTGGACGGTGGCCGCCACCATCGCCCAGAGCTTCTGCTCGTCAGGGCGGATGGGCCGTTTCATCGATAGGGGCCGACCTTCGGGACTAGCCGGTGCATGCGCAGGGTGTGGCGGACGCGACCGGCCTCGGCGCCGGCCTGCGATCCGATGCCCAGATAGAGGTCGGCGCGCACCGGGCCCTTGATCGCCCCGCCGGCGTCCAGCGCCATCACCGTCCGGCGATAGGCCGGGAAGGCGCCCGACAGGGTCGGGGCCACGCCCTCGATGAAGTACAGGCCGCCGAGCGCGTTCAGCCCGGTGTCGACGGCGATCGAGCGGCCGGGCGGCAACGGAATCCCGGCTGCGCCGACGGGCTGGCGACCGTCGTCGGGGGCCAGGGTGAAGAACACATAGCGCGGGTTCAGCCGCATGATCTCGTCGGCGCGCGGGCCGCGATTGTCGGCCAGCCAGCTGCGGATGGCCTCGCCCGAGGTGTTGTTGGCGGGAAGCAGCCCGCGGTCGCGCATCGGGTTGGCGATGCCCTGGAACGGCTTGCCGTTGGTGGCGGCGAACACCGCCTTGGCGCGTCGTCCGGTTTCGAAGGTGAGCACCCCCGAGCCCTGGATCTGCAGGAAAAACAGATCCTCGGGACGCATCCAGGCGAGCGCCGGCCCGGCGCCGGCGCGCTCGATCGCGGCGCGGTCCGGATAGGGGCCCAGCTGGCCGCCGCCGCCGCGCTGCTGGGCCGGCTTACCGCCCACGCCGGTGCCGACGAGGTCGTCGCGCTTGGGCCGCACGGGAGCGGAGAACTCGGCGCTCGGCCGCTCGCGCGCCTCGTACTCCGGCGAGAAGTAGGCGGTCAGCACGCCCTCGCCGACCAGCAGCTCGGGCCGGAAATTCTCTTCCAGGAAGGCGCGCGCCCGCGGCCCATCCAGCGGACCGATCGCCCGCGCCCGGCGGCAGACCTCGCCCAGGGCCGGGTCGCGCGACACCCCGCAGGTGGTGCGGAACGCCTCGTATCCGGCCGCGTGGTCGTCCTGCGCCCAGCCGGGCACTTCGGCGAAGCTCTCGGGCCGGCCGGCCGGCGGCGTGGGCGTCGGAGGCTGGGTCGGGGTCGGACGCGGCGGCTGCGGGCCAGGGCCCGGCGCCGGCGGCTTGGGCGTGGCGCAGGCTGCGACCAGCAGGGTCAGCAGCAGGGCCGGAACCAGGCGGCTTGCATGTCGGATGTTCAAGGTCGCCCCCAGCGCTGTCGTCGACGTCGCGGCGATCGGCCCGCCGCCTTTCTCGAACTCAAAGACGCCCGACGCGCAAGGCGCGCCGGCTTCCTCTTCATAGTCCTGCGTTAGGGGCGGGAAAACGGCGTAAGGGTTAACAAACCCTTGCCGCCGTTCGGCTTTCACCGTGCTTAAGCTTCGGCGGCGGCGACGTTGACGAGCAGCCAGTTGGGGTCCCGGCTCTTGAGGCTGCGTTCGAAGGTCCACAGCTCGGCGGTCCGCTTATCGTCCACCGCCTCGCCTTCCGGGCCTTTGGTGCGGCTGCGGAATTCGGCCAGGAACCGGACCGTGATCTGCGCGGTCTCGCCGTGCAGGTCAGCCCGCTCCATGTCGGCCCGCGGCGGATGCAGGAACTCGACGGACTCGCTGCGGCCCTGGGCCTCGCGCTCGTCGATCGCGCTCTCGAAGCTGGCCAGCACGTTGGGAGCCAGCAGGTTGCGCAAGGTCTCGCGGTCGCCGCCGGCGAAGGCCCGCACCACCATCTCGTAGGCGCCCTTGGCCCCGCCCAGGAAGCGCGACAGGTCGAACGAGGGGTCGCGATGCTTGATCGCCGGAAGGCCGGTCAGGTCGACGCCGTCGTCGATCTGATCCATGGCCGGCGCCTGGCGCGCGCTCGCCGCCACGGAATCGGCAGCCTGGGTGTCCTCAGGCTGGCGGCCGACGCGCCGGCCCAGCACCGCATAGAGCTGGTACAGCACGACTCCGGCCAGGCCGGCGAAAATGATCAGTTCGAGGACTTGCAATTCTTCAGGCTCACGGAACGAACGTAATCTTCAATATAGGACAGCGTAACGCCCACGTCAGGGGCGACGTTGCCATGGCATAGGGCGCATGATAGCAGCCCAGGCCACAACAGGACGTGAATGCGCGTCCACCAACCGGATTTTCCCGACTATGACCGATACCGACGCCGCCGGCCCCGAGACCAACGGTGCGGGCGCCCCCGAGCCCGGCATCCGCATCCTCGCCCAGTTCATCCGTGACCTGTCGTTCGAAAACCCGCGCGCGCCGGAGACCCTGCGCGCCCAGAACGCCACCCAGCCGCAGATCGAAATGGGCGTCGAAATGAACGCCCGCGGCCGCGAGGACGGTCTGTTCGAGGTCGACCTGAAGCTGTCGGCCCGCGCCGAACGCGAAGACGGCCCGGTGTTCCACGTCGAACTGCTCTACGGCGGCGTGTTCCAGATTTCCGGCGTCAGCCAGGAAGACCTCGAGCCGGTGCTGCTGGTCGAGTGCCCGCGCTTCATGTTCCCGTTCGCCCGCCAGATCATCGCCTCGGTGACCTCGGACGGCGGCTTCCCGCCCTTCATGCTCGACCCGATCGACTTCGCCGGCGTCTACGCCGCGCGCAAGGCCCAGGGCATGGGCGGCGAGACCATCGGCAACGCCTAACGGCGACGAATTTGGAGGGGGACGGCCCGGGCCATCCCCCTCGCAGGGCCCCTAGGCCCGGCGCCTCGAATGCTTGGCGCCAAGCATTCCCAGCACCAGAAGCGCCATGCCGGCAGCGTAGGCGGCGAGCGGCCAAGCGCTGTCGCCGTCCAGCCAGATGACCGCGGCCGTGCCCAGCACGCCGACGATCACGCTCTCAATCGCGAAATAGAGCGCCACCGCTGTTCCCGCCGCAGCACCGAACGCCGCCAGCGCCCCGTTAGCGCAGACCGCGACCGCCAGCACCATACCGACAGCCATGACCCACATCGGCGCCAGCAGCGTCCAGATCGACGGCTCGGCCCAGACCTGACCGGCCGCCAGCAGCGCCGCCCCGACGATCAGCAGGCCCATGCCGCGCGCCAGGCTCCCGGCCGTTCCCCAGCGCGCGACGGCCCGCCCGACGAACCGGGAGGCGAGGATCATCATCCCCGCCGCCGAGGCGAACGCGATGCTGAACGCCAGCTGCGAGAGACTCGCCTGGCCGATCAGGATCCGCGGCGCGGTCGAGAAGAACACGAAGAACGTCCCCATCGCTGCGCTGAAGCCGAGCGTGTAGGTCCAGAATCCATAGCTGCGCAGGATCGCGGCGAGCGTCGGGCCCTTGCCGCGGCTGACCTCCGGCCGGGTTTCGGGCCAGCGGCGGACGGCCTGCAGCACTGCTCCAGTCATCAGCGCCGCCAGCACGGCGAAGATCGCCCGCCACCCAAGGCCCTTGGCGATCAACGCCCCGGCGATCGGTCCCAGCGCCGGAACGAACGACAGGATCGCCCCCAGCGTCCCATAGATGCTCGCGCCCTCGGGCCGCTGGGCATAGACATCGCGCACCGTGGCGAAGGTGGCGACCAGGGCCGCCGAGGCGCCCGCCGCCTGGACCACGCGCCAAAGGACGAACGCCGGCCCGGCGTCGCTCAGGGCCAGGGCCAGGCTGGCCGCGACGAACAGCAGCGCGCCGCCGAGCAGCACCGGCCGCCGGCCGATGCGGTCCGACAACGGCCCGAAGGCGAGTTGCCCCAGGCCGAGCACCGCCATGTAGAGGCTGAGGGTCAGTTGTACGACGGCGGGCGTCGTCGAAAGCTGGCCGGGAATGTCTGGAACGACCGGCAGATAGATGTCCATGGCCAGCGAGGCCAGGATGTCGAAGGGCGCCAGCAGCATCAGGGCGGCGGGCAGGGAATAGTCCCAGGGTCTGGCTTTGGAACCAGGCATGACTTTGCATCCACTCAAATCGGGAGATTTGGCGGCGGCCTGCCATGGCTCTGGAGCTGGGGTGTCGACCGCCGCAACAACGAAGGGGTGTTGTTGCGGCCTACCTGCTTGCGGACTTCATCGGGCCTCCGTTCGAGGAGCGTCGCCTAGCTAGGACCCCGTGCGGCCGAGCGCAAGCGCCGCACCGCCGTTCGACGGCGCCTCTGCTCACTCTCGACGCCGGCGCGCGGTTGGGCTTTCCTCGCCCGGGTTGAGCTACAGGTGCGCTTGCCGCATGACGCCGTCTTCCACGCCACGCCCTTCGGCCCCGCACCCTTCGGCCAGGGAGGAGCGGCTGCTCGCGACCTCGATGGCCACGACCATCGTCTTCGCCGTCGCCAGCATCGGGTTCGGCCTGTGGCTCGGCTCGAAGTCGGTGACGTTCGACGGATTTTACGACCTCATCGACGCGGCGATGACGGCCATCGCCCTGCTCATCGTGCGGCTGATCGCCCGCGGCGACGATCGCCGGTTCCAGTACGGCTATTGGCACCTCGAACCGATGCTCGCCCTGCTCAACGGCCTGGTGCTCAGCTTCGCCTGCGTCTACGCGTTCCTCGACGGGCTGAACGGCCTGCTGGCCGGCGGCCGCTCCGTGCAGTTCGGGCTCGGCGCGGTCTATGCCGGCCTAAGCAGCGCGCTCAGCTTCGGCATGTTCGCATATGTGCGCAGCTCGGCGCGTCACCTGAGTTCCCAGATGCTCGATGTGGACTCGCGTTCCTGGCTGATGGGCGGCGTGCTCAGCGCCGGGCTGTGCCTCAGCTTCCTGATCGGCAGGGCGCTCATCGGCAGCGGCGCGGAATGGATGACCCCCTATGTCGATCCGATGATCCTGGTGATCGTCGCGATCTGCCTGGCGCCGTTCCCGGCCCTCACCCTGTGGCGGGCCAGCCAGGACATCCTGATGATCGCGCCGACCCAGCTCGACCAGCAGGTTCGCGAGCTCGCCGCCGAGGTCGCCGCCCGATACGGTTTCTCCAATTTCAGCTCGCACGTGGTCCGTTCGGGCCGCCAGCAGTTCATCGAGATCGGCTTCGTCGCCCCGTCGGGCCAGACGACCATGAGTTTCGAACAGCTCGACACCATACGGCGCGAGATCGCCCTGGCGATGGGCGGGCTCAATCCCGGCTACTGGCTGACCGTCGACTTCACGGCCGACGAGCGATGGATCTGAGACGCGTGCCTAGAGCCCGAACTTGCCCCAGAGTTCCTCGCTCTTCACGACCTCGCGCACGAACTTGGCGTGCAACTCGCGCTCGGCGTCGGTGGAGCGGAAGGGCAGGGGACGGGGGCGCGCGCCATAGGCCGCAGCCTTGGCGACGGCGACGGCATGCGCGGTCATTTCGCGGGTGGTCAGTTCAAGCGTGAGGGCGCGGCCGCCCTTCAGCTCGAGATAGACCGCCGCTAGCAGCCGGGCGTCGATGAGCGCCCCATGCTTCTCGCGCTCGGAGAGCGAGATTTTGAAGCGCTTGCAGAGCGCGTCGAGCGAGTTGTGCATCCCCGGAAAGCGCTTGCGCGCCAGGGCCAGGGTGTCGATCCAGCGCTCCTCGGGAATGCCGGCGAGGCCGAGGCCCTCGAGCTCGTAGTTCACGAAGGTGCGGTCGAAGGTGGCGTTGTGGGCGATGATCGGCGCGTCGCCGACGAAGTCGAGGAACTCCTGGTGGATTTCCTTGTCGCGGAACTTCGGCTTGCCGCGCAGGAACGCCGCCGACAGGCCGTGGACCTTCTCGGCCTCAGGCGGCATGTCGCGCTCGGGGTCGATATAGACGTGGAAACTGCGCCCGGTCGGCAGGTAGTCCTCGATCTCGAGACAGGCGAGCTCGACGAGCTTGTGGCCGAGGTGCGGCTCGAAGCCGGTGGTTTCGGTGTCGAGAACGATCTCACGCGCCATGGGAACTACTTCGGCTGCTTCGCGCCAGCCTTCAACCCGGCGCCTTGTCGCGAGCTGGACGTCGCTGTGGATCGCGCATGGTGGCGATGATCTCGCTGACCTGTTTGCGCGCCGGTTCCAGGCCGCGACCGGTGTCGACGACGAAATGGGCGCGCGCCCGCTTCTCGGCGTCGTGCAACTGGCGCGAGAGAATGGCGTCGAGGCGTTCGGCGGTCATGCCAGGCCGAGCCAGGACCCGTTCGCGCTGCTGGGCCTCCGGCGCCGAGACCACCACTACCGCGTCCATGTTGGCGTGACCGCCGGTTTCGTAGAGCAGGGGGATGTCCAGGACGACCATGTCGGCCTCGGCCGCTTCCGCCGCCTTGAAGAAATGCACCCGATCGGCGCCGACCAGCGGGTGCACGATGGAGTTGAGCTTGGCCATCGCCTCGTCGTCGCCCAGCACGCGCTGGCGCAGGGCCTCACGGTCGACGGCGCCGTCCTTGGTCACACCCGGAAACGCCGCTTCCAGCGGGGCGACCGCCGCACCGCCCTTCTCGTAAAGATCGGCCACCGCCGCGTCGGCGTCGTAGACCGGGATGCCCGCCTCGCGGAACATCTGGGCGGTCGTGGACTTGCCCATGCCGATTGAGCCCGTCAGGCCGATGATGAGCATGCAATCCTCGCAATAAGTGTCATCCGGGTTTCGGCCAAAGGGCGAAGACCGGGAACCATGAACACCAGATGTCGGCCGATGTCGCGCAAGCCTTTCCTACAGAGCGATAATGGGTCCCGGCTCTCCGCTTCGCTGCGGCCGGCATGACATCCAATAGGTTTCACAGCCCCAACGCCTTGATCGCCAAGCTCCGCACATCGACGTCGCGCGGCGGAGGCTGGCCGTAGAAATACTCGAAACTCGGGACCGCCTGGCCGATCAGCATGGCGAGGCCGTCGACCGTTCGCCGCCCCAACCCTTCCGCCTGCGCCAGGAACGCGGTCTTCAGCGGCTTGTAGACCATGTCCATGACCACCGCGCCCGCCGGGGTCGCCTCCAGCGGAACCTCGAGCCCCGTGGACCCGGATAGTCCGGCCGAGGTGGCGTTGACCACCGCCACGACGCCGTCGAACGCCGAGGCCGCTTCGCTCAGCGGCAGGGACTGCGCGCCGAGCGGCTGCGCAATCTCCTGCGCCTTAGCCAGGGTGCGGTTGACGATCCGCACGTCCGGACAGCCGGCCTCGACAAAGGCCGCCGCCGCGCCACGGGCCGCGCCGCCGGCGCCCAGGATCGCCACCGGTCCGGCCTTGGGATCGAAGCCCGGCGCCTGGTCGGCGAACGCGCCCAGCATGCCGAGCCCGTCGGTGTTGTCGGCGAAGATCGTCCCGTCCTCGCGGAACACCAGCAGGTTGGCGGCCTCGGCGCTGCGGGCCCGGAAGCTGGCCTCGTCGGCCACGGCCAGGGCCTCGCCCTTGAACGGCAGGGTGACGTTCAGTCCCGCCACCGTCCCGCCGCGCAAGGACTCGGCGAAGGCCGTGAACCGACTGGGCTGCGTCGAGAACGGCACATAGACGCCGTCGATACCCGCCGCCGCCAGCCACGCGTTATGCAGGATCGGACTCATCGAGTGGGCGATCGGCCGCCCCACCACGCCGGCGACCCGCGTCGCGCCGGAAATACTCATGGCGTCAGCACCTGGTGCCGACGGAACAGGTCCAGCAGGCCCATCAGCGGCAGGCCGAGGATTGCGAAATAGTCGCCCTCGATCTTCGCAAACAGCTGCGCCCCGGGCCCTTCCAGCCGGTAACAGCCGACCGACCCCAGCATCTCCTCGCCCTCGAGCGCCAGGTACTCGTCCAGGAAGGCGTCGGAGAAGTCGCGCATAGTCAGGGTCGCCGAGACGATCTCGCGCCAGATCGGCGCCCCGTCCTTGGCCACCACCACCGCCGAATGCAGCTTGTGCGGCTTGCCGCGCATGGTCGCCAGCCGCTCGCGCGCGGCCTCCAGCGTCGCGGCCTTGTCGTAGAGCCGGCCCTCGAATTCCAATGTCTGGTCCGAGCCGATCACAAAGCCGGCACGGCCGGCGGAGATCTTCACCGCCTTGATCTCGGCGAGGGCGTCGGCGACATCGCGCGGGGTCGCGCCGTGGGCCAGCATCGAGGTCTTGACCGCGTCCTCGTCGACGCCGGCCACGGCGACCTCGAACGGCACGCCCGCCCCGGTCAGCACCGCGCGCCGCGCCGCGCTTTTCGAGGCCAGAATAATCGGCTCGCTCATCCGCCCAGCACCTCGACCTGGCCATGGCCGCCGTGCAGCAGGTTCAGCACCGCCGCGGCCGTCTCCTCGACGCTCCGACGTGTGACGTCGATCACCGGCCAGCCCTGACGTTCATAGAGCCGGCGCGCCTTCACCGTCTCCTCGCGCACCGCCTCGATGTCGATGTAGCTGCTTTCGCGATCTTCCTTGAGGCTCAGCAGCCGGTTGCGGCGGATCTGGATCAGCCGGTCGGGCGAGATGGTCAGTCCCACCACCAGGGTGTTCTTCAGCTCGAACAGCTTTTCCGGCGGCGGCCGGGTCGGCACCAGCGGCACGTTCGCCGCCCGCACGCCGCGGTGGGCCAGATAGATGCAAGTCGGGGTCTTCGACGTCCGCGAGACGCCGACCAGGACCACGTCGGCCTGCTCCAGGTCCTGGCCGCCCTGGCCGTCGTCATGGCCGATCGCGTAGTTCAGCGCGTCCATGCGGTTAAAGTAGTCGTTGTCCAGCGCATGCTGCACGCCCACCCGCCGGCTGATCGAGGCGCCGAGATAACGCTGCAGCGACGAGACCAGAGGGTCGAGCGCGGCGATGCACGGCATGTCCAGCCGCCGCACGCCTTCTTCCAGCGCCGTGCGCAGCTGATCGTCCACAATGGTGTGGATCACCACGCCGGGGGCTTCCTCGATATCGGTCAGCGCCCGCTCCAGCTGCCGGGGCGAACGCACCAGCGCGTAGATGTGCTCGATCGGCAGCACGTTCTCGAACCGGGCGCACACCGCCCGCGCCATCGCGTTCAGCGTCTCGCCGGTGGAGTCCGAGACCAGGTGGACGTGAAAGTAGGTCGCAAAGCGGGTCATGGAGCCTTTGCCGGCGCGTAAAGAGGAATCTGCTGGGCGGGGATCGCAAAGCTGGGGACGAAAGAGTCGAAACCTTCTTAACGAAGCCGGACCGTTTTGGGGAATAGCTGGCGCGCCGCTCAGCCGGTTGTGTACGGGCGGGAAAACCCCCCGGGTTTGCGCCCGGCCCGTCCACGGCTCCGCTGGTTAAAAAAGTATGAACAGGGTCGGTTTCCAGGGCGGTTTTGATGACTCGCGTTCGTCATCGTTAACTCCCTGTTAACCCTTTAACGAAAGGTAAACGCCGCCTGGGGTTCAGCGGTTTTCCCCGTAACTCACAGGTATGGCTTAACCATGTTGGGAAACGGCCGATCGCCTTGTTGAAAAGGGGTTGGCGCGGTATGGCCGGAGGAAGTTGTCCCCACTTCTCCAAGGGCCAACCTCTAACTCCACTTCCAATTTAAGAATCTTAGATATGAAGAAGAAGGGCAGGCGGGCTTGAGCCTTGCGTCCGAAGCCGGTTTAACGACGGCCATGTCGGAAAGTTCAAAACCGCGCCTGCTGCGGGCGCTCGCGGGCGAAACCCTCGATCGGCCGCCGGTCTGGTTCATGCGCCAGGCTGGCCGCTCTCTGCCCGAGTACCGCGAGCTGCGGGCCCGCGCCGGGGACTTCATCGCCTTCTGCCACAATCCGGAAATGGCCGCCGAGGCGACGCTGCAGCCGATGCGCCGCTTCCCGCTGGATGCGGCCATCGTGTTCGCCGACATCCTGCTGATCCCGCGGGCGCTGGGCCAGGACGTCTGGTTCGAGGCCGGCGAAGGCCCGCGGCTCGGTGAACTGCCGCCGATCGAGGCCCTGGCCGATCAGATCGAGGCGTCCACCGGCCGGCTCTCGGCGATCGGCGAGACCCTGAGCCGCGTCCGCGCCGAGCTTGAGCCCGAACGCGCCCTGATCGGCTTTGCGGGCGCGCCGTGGACCGTCGCCACCTACATGATCGAAGGCCGCGGCTCCCAGCGCGAGGCCGCCCGCGCCTACGCCTACAAGAATCCCGAAAAACTCGACGCTTTGCTGGATGTGCTGGTCGAGTCGACCGCCCGCTACCTGGTCATGCAGGCCAGGTCCGGGGCCCAGGTGCTGAAGCTGTTCGAGAGCTGGGCGGAAAGCCTTGCCGAGGACATGTTCGAACGCATCGTCATCGCGCCGCACACGGCGATCATCGAGAAGGTCCGCGCCGCCGGGGTCGACACGCCGTTCATCGGCTTCCCGCGCGGGGCCGGCGCCCAGGTCGCCAACTATGCGGCCAGGGTCCCGGTCCAGGCGGTTGCGCTCGACACCCAGGCGACCGCCGCCCTCGGAAGGCAAATCCAGGCCGGCGGCAAAACCATTCAGGGCGCGCTCGACAATCTGCTGCTGCGCGCCGGCGGCCCGGCGCTCGATGCGCGCGTCGATGCGCTGATCGAGCAGTGGAACGGCGGGCCCTACATCTTCAACCTCGGCCACGGGGTGATGCCCGATACGCCCATCGAGCATATCGAGCGGACGATCCGCAGGGTGACTGGCAAGTGACTAAGCTGGCCGTCGTCCTCTTCAACCTCGGAGGACCTGACGGTCCCGAGGCGGTGAAGCCGTTCCTCACCAACCTGTTCAGCGACCCGGCGATCATCACGCTGCCGGGGATCGTGCGCTTGCCGTTGGCCAAGATGATCGCCTCCGGGCGCGAGGAAGCCGCCAAGGCCAACTACGCGATCATGGGCGGCGCTTCGCCGCTGCTGCCCGAGACCCGGCGGCAGGCGGACGCGTTGCAGGCCGCCCTGTCGGCCGCACGGCCCGGCCTGGAGACCCGCGTCTTCATCTCCATGCGCTACTGGAAGCCGTTCGCTGACCAGACCGCCGCGGAGGTGGCCGAATTCGCGCCGGACGAGCTGGTGCTGCTGCCGCTCTATCCGCAGTTCTCGACCACGACGAGCGCCTCGTCTCTGAAGGACTGGGCTCGCGCCTACCGCGGCCCGGGAGCCAGCCACGTGGTGTGCTGCTATCCGACCGCTCAGGGTCTGGTCGAGGCCCACGCGCGCGCCATCAGCCAGACCTGGCTGAAGGCGGGCCGACCCGACAACGTGCGGCTGCTGTTCTCGGCGCATGGCCTGCCGGAAAAGGTCATCAAGGGCGGCGATCCCTACCAGGCCCAGGTCGAGGCCACCGCCCAGGCGGTCGCAGACCTGCTGCCCGAGCTGCCGGACTGGAGCGTCTGCTACCAGAGCCGCGTCGGCCGGTTGAAATGGATCGGTCCGTCCACCGACGACGCCATCCGCCAGGCCGCCGTCGACGGCAAGGGCGTGCTGGTCAGTCCGATCGCCTTCGTCTCCGAGCACGTGGAGACGCTGGTCGAGCTCGATCACGAGTATGCGGAATTGGCCCAGACGCTGGGCTGCGCGCCGTATCTGCGCGCGCCCACCCCGACCGTCGACGGCGCATTGATCGATGCCTTGGCGGCCGCGGCGCTGGAGGCGCTAGATCGTGGCGGGGCGCCGGCGCCGTTCGGGACGTGGCGCTGTCCGGCCGCCTATGGCAAATGCGCTTGCAGATCGAGCTAGTGTAGACTGGGCTAGGGGGAGCCTGCGATGAACCATTTCGACCTGCTGCGCGGCCTGCACATCATCGCCGTAATCGCCTGGATGTCCGGCATGATGTATCTGCCGCGGCTCTACGCCTACCACACCGAGACCGCGCCTCCCGGCAGCGAGTTCGACAAGAACTTCCTGGTCTGGGAGCGTAAGCTCCTGAAGATCATCATCAATCCGGCGATGATCATCGTCTGGGTGCTGGGGATCGGCTTGATCCTCTATCACGTCTATGCGGTGGGCGAGGGCTGGGGCTTCCTGCTGCAGCCGTGGATGATCGTGAAACTGGCCGCGGTGCTGTTCATCTCCGGCTGGCACGGCTTCCTGGCCGGCTCGTACAAGAAGTTCCTGGCTGGCCAGCGTCCGAAGTCGGCCAAGTTCTGGCGCGCCACCAACGAACTGCCGTTTCTGGCGGCTGTCGTCGCGGTCCTCGCCGTGACCCTTCAATTCGGCCAGCGCTGATCCTATTTGCCTGGTGATCCCGGTTTAGGCGCCGCCGAAGACCGGGAGAGGTCCCATGCCTTCCATGGCCGGGCCGACGGGTCCCGGCCATCCATAGACTCCGTCCTCGACGAATAGCGCCGACGCATATGGATCTCCGTCAGGCTAACGCGGCCGAGGAAGACCTACGGAGAGGCGACAGCGGACCGCGCGATCCCAGGCCACGCTTGACCCGCCGCCCGGCATGTGGTTCCGCTGACCGCACGTGGAGTCGCGCCGCGAAGCCACGCCCCGCCTTTTCCCGTGCGCCGCGCGCTGAACACCAGCCGCCGCGGCCCGGTCCTAGAAAAATTCATCGGCGCGCTCCCCGCGCCATTTGCGATTCCCCCGGCGCCCGAAGTCCGTTCGGCTCCGCTGGGACCACCAGAGTTGAATCATGAGCGAAGACACCCCCGCCCCGACCGAGGAAACCCCGGTCGAAACCACCGACGCCACCGAAACGCCGGTGCTGGAAACCGCCCAGGCTGAAGCCGGCGCCGAAACCGAGGACGAAGACGACGAAGGCCCCTCGGAGGTCGCCCAGGCGATCGCCGCCATGGGCCTCACTCGCATGTCCCTCCAGGAGTTGAAGGACAAGTCGCCCGCCGATCTGCTGTCCTTCGCTGAGACGTTGGAGATTGAGAACGCGAACTCCATGCGCAAGCAGGACATGATGTTCGCGATCCTCAAGGCTCTGGCCGAGGAAGGCGTGCAGATTTCCGGCTCCGGCACGCTGGAGGTCATGCAGGACGGCTTCGGCTATCTGCGCAGCCCGGAAGCCAACTACCTCTCCGGCCCCGACGACATCTATGTCAGCCCCTCGCAGATCCGGAAGTTCGGCCTGCGCACCGGCGACACCGTCGACGGCGGCATCCGCGCCCCGCGTGAGGGCGAGCGTTATTTCGCCCTGGTCAGCGTCGACCAGATCAACTTCGAAGCGCCGGAAAACGTCCGCCACAAGGTCCTGTTCGACAACCTGACGCCGCTCTATCCGGACCAGCGTCTGAAGATGGAGATCGAGGACCCGACCCTGAAGGACCGCACCGGCCGGGTCATCGACATCGTCGCCCCGCTCGGCAAGGGCCAGCGCTGCCTGATCACCGCCCCGCCGCGGGTCGGTAAGACGGTGATGCTGCAGAACATCGCCAAGTCGATCGAGACCAACCACCCCGAGTGCTACCTGATCGTCCTGCTGATCGACGAGCGCCCGGAAGAAGTCACCGACATGCGCCGCACCGTCCGCGGCGAAGTGGTGTCCTCGACCTTCGATGAACCCGCCACCCGCCACGTGCAGGTCGCCGAAATGGTCATCGAAAAGGCCAAGCGCCTAGTCGAGCACAAGCGCGACGTGGTCATCCTGCTGGACTCGGTCACCCGCCTCGGCCGCGCCTATAACACCGTCGTCCCGTCCTCGGGCAAGGTGCTGACCGGCGGTGTCGACGCCAACGCCCTGCAGCGCCCGAAGCGTTTCTTCGGCGCCGCCCGGAACATCGAGGAAGGCGGTTCGCTGACGATCATCGCCACCGCCCTGATCGACACCGGCAGCCGGATGGACGAAGTCATCTTCGAAGAGTTCAAGGGCACCGGTAACTCGGAAATCATCCTGGACCGCAAGGTCGCCGACAAGCGGATCTACCCCGCCGTCGACGTCATCAAGTCGGGCACCCGGAAAGAAGACCTCATCACCCCGAAGGAGCACCTGCAGAAGTCGTTCATCCTGCGCCGGATCATCACTCCGATGGGCGCCCAGGACGCGATCGAGTTCCTGCTCGACAAGCTCCGCCAGTCGAAGAACAACGAAGACTTCTTCCAGTCGATGAACACCTAGGGCCTTTAGCCTTAGCGCATATGAAAAAGGGGCTCGCGGCGACGCGGGCCCCCTTTTTTGCGCTAAGCCTATGACTCTAATCGTGTTTCACGTGGAACGCTCGGCGTGTCCGGGCGAGAAGCTACCAACTGTCCCCCGGAAGGGGAGGAACTCGAGCCTACGGGATCAGCAAACTCGCCCCGACCGTCTCGCGGCCTTCCAAGGCCTGATGCGCGCGCTGCGCCTCTTCCAACTTGAAAGTCTGGCCGATGTCGATCTTCACCGCGCCCGAGGCGATGACCCCGAACAGGGCCGCCGCGCTCTCGTCCAGCTCGGCCGTGGTCGCCAGGTAGTCGCCCATGGTCGGCCGGGTGAAGAACAGCGAGCCGGACTGCTGCAGCCGTGCCGGCGCGAACGGCGGAACCGGGCCCGAAGCATTGCCGAAGCTGACGAACAATCCGCGCCGCGCCAGACTCTTGAGCGTGCCCTCGAAGGTCGCCGCGCCGACGGAGTCATACGCGACCGGCACGCCGGCGCCGCCGGTGATCTCACGCACCTGCGCGGCCACGTCCTCGTCGCGATAGAGGATGACATGGTCGGCGCCGAGAGACGTCGCGCGCTCCGCCTTCTCCGCCGAGCCGGCGGTGGCGATCACCGTGGCGCCGATGTGCTTGGCCCACTGGACGAGGATCGAGCCGACGCCCCCGGCCGCGGCGTGGACCAGGATCGTCTCGCCCGCCTTCACCGGATAGCAGCGGCGGATCAGGAACTCGGCGGTCATGCCTTTCAGCATCGCCGCGGCCCCGACCTGGGCGCTGACCCCGGCCGGCAAAGCGACGGCCCGATCAGCAGCGACCGCATGATACTCGGCGTAGGCGCCGAGCGGTCCTGAGGCGTAGGCGATCAGGTCGCCGGCCTTGAAGCGGGTCACGCCGTCGCCGACCGCTTCCACGACCCCGGCGCCTTCCATCCCGAGCCGCGACGGCAGCTTCACCGGATAGAGGCCCGAGCGATGGTAGGTGTCGATGAAGTTGATGCCGATCGCCTGCTGCCTGACCAGGACCTGACCCGGTCCGGCGATGGGCGCGGGGATTTCGACGACGCCCAGGACCTCGGGGCCGCCGGTGGTTTCAAACTGGATGGCTTTCATGGCCGGACCTTAGGCGAGGTGCTGCTGGAAGAAGGCGAGGGTGCGGCCGCTGGCCAGTTTGGCGTCGGCGGCGTCGTAGTGCTCGCCGCCCTGGCGGGCGAAGGCGTGGTCACGGCCGGGATAGGTGAAGATCTCGACCTGCGGGTGGTTCTTCAGCTGCGCGAGGATCAGCGCCTGGGCTTCCTTCGGCACGAACTGATCTTCCTCGGCGATGTGCATCAGCAGCGGATGGGCCTGCTTCTCGCTCTCGACGAGATGTTTCTCGATGCCGACGCCGTAATAGGCGACCGAGGCGTCCGCATCCGTGCGGGTCGCGGTCAGATAAGCCAGCAGGCCGCCCAAGCAGAAGCCGACCGCGCCGACCTTGCCGTTGACCTCGGGTAGCGCCCGTACGTGGTCGATGGTCGCGGCGATGTCCTTGACGCCGGCGTCGATGTCGAATGCGTTGTAAAGCTCGAAGGCCTTCTTCCACTCGGCCTCGGACTGGTCGGTGATGTCGATGCCCGGTTCGATCCGCCAGAACAGGTCCGGGCAAACCGCCAGGAAGCCGGCCGCGGCCAGCTCATCGCAGACGCCGCGCATCACCGCGTTCACGCCGAAGATCTCCTGGATGACCACTATGGCCGGCGCCTTCGGGTTGCTCGGTCGCGCCACATAGGCGGCGAACTGGCCGTCGTCGGTCTTGATGGTGGTGGTCTCACCCATCGGTAACTCCCGTCTGAATAGTTATGCGGCGCCTATGCGCGGCGCTGCAGCATGTGGATACCGGTTCCCGCGCGCACAGCACGCTCACTTTTGCGAGTAGACTTGACTAAGGGCCGGCTGGAGGTGGCGCCCTTGTCCGGGCTAGGCTCATAACAATGTGGTCAAGCATTACGTCGGCTGTAGAGTTATCCGAATGAAGATGACGATTGAAATCGACTGTTCGCCCCAAGAGGCGCGCGCCTTTCTGGGCCTGCCGGACGTGACGGGTCTCAACGACAAACTCGTCGAAGAGATGCAGAAGCGCATGACGGCGAACATGGCCATGCTGTCGCCGGACGAGCTTATCAAGAACTGGACCGCGTTCGGAGTCGGGGCTCAGGAGCAGTTCCGCAACCTGATGAACGCCGCGGTTGATGTCGGCATGGGCGCTTCGCGCTCCAAATGACCGACACCATATTCGCGCCCGCGACCGCCGCTGGGCGATCGGCGGTCGCGGTCGTTCGCCTGTCCGGCCCAGGCGCCGGCGCGGCGGTGAAGGCGCTGGCTGGAAAGCTCCCGCGACCGCGCGAGGCGACGTTGCGCGTCCTGCGTGACGGGCAGGGGCGGGCGATCGATCAGGCCCTCGTCCTTTGGTTCGAGGGGCCGTCCAGCTACACGGGCGAAGACGCTGCGGAGTTTCACGTGCACGGGGGGCCGGCCGTGGTCGCCGGTCTGCTGGAAGCGTTGGCAGACCTGCGGCTTCGGTTGGCCGAACCGGGAGAGTTCACGCGCCGCGCCTTCGAGAACGGCAAGCTCGATCTGGCTCAGGCCGAGGGCGTCGCCGACTTGATCGAGGCCGAGACCGAAGCTCAACGGCGCCAGGCGCTCGACCAGCTGGGCGGCGCGCTCGGCCAGGCTCAGACCCGTTGGCGCGAAGGTCTGATCGAAGCCCTGGCGATGTTCGAGGCCGCGGTCGACTTTCCAGACGAGGAGGTTCCGGCCGACGTCGCGGCCCGGGCCAGACCCGTACTGGCGTCGTTGATCGGCGAGCTGGAACACGCCGTCGCCGACGTGAAGCGCGGCGAGCGGGTGCGCGAGGGCTTCCGCATCGCCCTGGTCGGAGCGCCGAACGCGGGCAAGAGCACGATCCTCAACGCACTGGCCGGACGTGAGGCGGCGATCGTCACCGCCACGCCGGGCACCACGCGCGACGTGATCGAAGTGCCGATGCGGCTTGCGGGGTACAAGGCGCTGTTGGCCGACACCGCCGGCCTGCGCGACACCCGCGACGAGATTGAGGCTGAAGGCGTGCGCCGGGCGCGGGCCTGGGCCAACGACGCCGACCTGCGGATCTGGGTGGTGGACGGCGCCAGCGACGCGGCGGCGACCGTGCCGACGCTGCATCCGCACGATCTATGCCTGATCAACAAGGCCGACCTCGTGCAGGGGGCCGAGACTGGCCATGCCCTGGTCGAAGCGCGGGCGCTCAATGTTGAGGTTATTAGGCTCAGCGCTTGGAAACCTGACGATATTTCCGCGCTGCTGATGGCCCTGGAGCATCGGGTCGTCGATGCCCTGGCCGGCGCAGAACTCCCGACGGCGACGCGCCTGCGTCACCGCGAGCTGCTTTCCGAAGCGCTGGAACGGCTCAATCGCGCCCTGTTGCTGGAAGACGATCTCGAACTTGCGGCCGAGGATGTGCGCCTTGCTGGGCGTGCCTTGGACCGGATCACCGGCCGGATCGACCCCGAGGACGTGCTGGACCGGGTGTTCTCCAGCTTCTGCATAGGGAAGTAGCTTCTGTTTCACGTGAAACGCCGCCGCTCGTCCGCGTTGTTTCACGTGAAACACCCATGCCTCCGCCAGCGGAATCCGGGGTGAAAAGGGGTCCTTTGTTCGCTATATAGCTGCCCATAGCGCCCCCGGCCTTCCGGGGGCGTCTTCCGTGGAGACTCGATTGAGCGCCTGGGACGTCATCATCATTGGGGGAGGGCATGCCGGCTGCGAAGCCGCGGCGGCTTCCGCGCGCGTCGGCGCCAACACCCTGCTGCTGACCCACAAGCTCGAAACCATCGGCGAGATGAGCTGCAATCCCGCCATCGGCGGTCTCGGCAAGGGCCACTTGGTCCGCGAGATCGACGCCCTCGACGGCTTGATGGGGCGCATGGCCGACCTGTCCGGCATCCAGTTCCGGATGCTCAACCGCTCCAAGGGCGCCGCCGTGCGCGGGCCGCGCAGCCAGATTGACCGCAAGCTCTATCGCCAGGCTATGCAGGCCGAGCTCGCCGCGACCCCCAACCTCACCGTGATGGCCGAGGCGGTCGAGGACCTCATCGTCGTGGACGGCGTCGTCCAGGGTGCGGTCGGTGCAACGGGGACGGAGTACCGCGCCGGCCGGGTGGTTCTGACCACCGGGACCTTCCTCAAGGGTCTGATCCATCAGGGCGAGACCCGCATCCCCGCGGGACGGGTGGGCGACGCTCCAGCGATCGGGTTGTCGGACCGTCTCTACGCCTCCGGGCTGGCCATGGGCCGCCTGAAGACCGGGACCCCCGCGCGCCTTGACGGTTCGACCATCGCCTGGGACGAACTGGAGATGCAGGCCGCGGACGATGAGCCGGTGCCGTTCTCGTTCCTGACAGATAAGATCACCGTGCCGCAGATCGCCTGCGGCGTGACCTACACCAACGCCCAGACGCACCAGATCATCGCCGACCGGCTGACAGAGTCGGCGGTTTATGGCGGCCGCATCAATGGCCGCGGGCCGCGCTATTGCCCGTCGATCGAGGACAAGGTGGTCCGCTTCGGCGACAAGGACAGCCACCAGATCTTCCTGGAGCCCGAGGGCCTGGACGACGACACCGTCTATCCGAACGGCATCTCGACCTCGGTCTCGACTGAGACCCAGGACCTGTTCCTGCGCACGATCCCTGGTCTCGAGAACGTCAAGGTCCGGCGCTACGGCTACGCCATCGAATACGACTACGTCGATCCGCGGGAGCTCTATCCGACCCTGGAGGTGAAGAAGCTTCCGGGCCTATATCTCGCCGGCCAGATCAACGGCACGACGGGCTACGAGGAGGCGGGGGCCCAAGGCCTGGTCGCGGGGCTCAACGCCGCGCGCGCCGCCTCGGGGCAGGACCCCGCCGCCTTCGGTCGCGACGAGGCCTATATCGGCGTGCTTATCGACGACCTGACGACGCGCGGCGTCACCGAGCCCTATCGGATGTTCACGAGCCGGGCGGAATTCCGCCTGACCCTCCGGGCCGACAACGCCGACCAGCGTCTGACCGAACGCGGTATGGCCTTGGGCGTGGTCGGTGTTTCACGTGAAACGTCCTACCGGGCCAAGGCCGCCGAGTTGGCCCACGCGCGCGAGCGGGCAGGGCGGTTGACCCTGTCTCCGAACATGGCCCAGAAGGCCGGCCTGCCGGTGAAGTCCGATGGCGTGGTCCGCGACTTCGTGCAGCTGCTGGCCTACCCGACGATCAGCTTCGACGACCTCGCCCGCATCTTCCCCGAGGCGGGCGCGTGGTCTGCCGATTGCCGCGAGCAGCTCGAGATCGACGCCGCCTATGCCGGCTACCTCGATCGGCAAGCCGCTGACGCCGCGGCCTTTCGTCGGGATGAGAACCTGCGGCTGCCGGCAGATCTCGACTACGCCGGCGTCGGCGGCCTTTCCAACGAGGTCCGCGAAAAGCTCACGACCGTCCGCCCGCTGACTCTCGGCCAGGCCGCGCGGATCGAGGGCGTGACGCCCGGCGCGCTGACCGCCCTGCTGGCCCATGTTCGCCGTCGCGCCGCCTGATCGCATGACCGTGGATGTGACCGACGCGGCGAGCTTCGCCGCCGCGACCAACGCCGGCCCCCAGGCCATCGCCGACCTCGAGCGCTACCGGTCATACCTGGCCGAGTGGAACGAGAAGATGAACCTGATCGGGCCGGCGACGCTCGACACGTTCTGGTCGCGGCACGCCTGGGATTCGGCTCAGATCCTGCCGCTGGCGCCCGACGCGCTGACCTGGGCCGATCTCGGAACCGGCGTGGGGCTTCCCGGCATCGTGTTGGCGATCATGCAGAAGGACCGGCCCGGGTTCCACGTGCACCTGGTCGACAGCCTCACCAAACGCTGTCGCTTCCTGAACGAAGTGGTGAGCGGATTGCAGTTGCCGGCGACCGTTCACAATTCACGTGCGGAAGACTTGTCGCTGACTGTGGATATCGTCACGGCCCGGGCTTGCGCGCCCCTGTCCCGGCTGCTGGGGTATGCCCAGCCCTACTTCAAGCGAGGCGCGCAGGCGCTGTTCCTAAAAGGGCAGGAGGTTGCGTCCGAACTCGAAGACGCGGCGAAGACCTGGGATTTCGAGGCGGACGTGTCGCCAAGCCTCAGCGACGCCAGAGGCCGGATCGTGCGTGTGAGGAGACTCGGCCGTGGCCGTAAAAGCTAAGCGAGGCCTGCGCGTCCTGGTGGTCGCCAACCAGAAGGGCGGGGTGGGCAAGACCACCACGGCCATCAACCTCGGCACCGCGCTCGCCGCCGTCGGGGAAAAGGTGTTGCTGATCGACTCCGATCCGCAGGGCAACGCCTCGACTGGCCTCGGCGTCGGCCGCGCCCAGCGCAAGGTCACGCTCTACGACGTTCTGATGGGCGAAGCGCCGATCTCCTCGGCGGTGGTCAACACCGTGCTGCCGGGCCTCGACCTGGTGGCCGCCGATCCCGACCTCTCAGGTGTCGAACTGGAGCTGGGCCAGCAGGCCCGCCGCTCGTTCAAGCTCCGCGACGCCCTGGAGCCGATCCGTGCGGAGGGCGAATATACCTACGTCCTGATCGATTGCCCGCCGTCGCTGAACCTGCTGACGGTCAACGCCATGGCGGCGTCGGACGCGGTGCTGGTGCCGCTGCAATGCGAGTTCTTCGCCCTGGAAGGCCTCACTCAGCTGATCCGGACGGTCGACCTGGTGCGCGGCAGCCTGAACCCGAACCTGGAGATCCAGGGCGTGGTTCTGACCATGTACGATCGCCGCAACAGCCTGTCGGAACAGGTGGCCCGCGACGTCCGCGGCCATTTCGGCGAGACGGTCTACAACACGGTGATCCCGCGCAACGTGCGAGTCTCGGAGGCCCCCAGCTACGGCAAGCCGGTGCTGGTCTACGATCTGAAGTGCTCAGGCTCGCAGGCCTATCTGAAATTGGCGCGTGAAGTGGTGCTGCGTGAGCGCAATCGCCGCGCTCAGGCGGCGGCCTAGGGGGACATGATGGTCGAGAAGCGTGGATTGGGCCGCGGCCTGTCGGCCCTGCTGGGCGATGTGGACGAGGCCAAGGTCGTGGCCGGCGCGCCGGTCGACGAGGTCGCCGGCGTCCGGGAGATCCCGATTGAGCTGATCCATCGCAACGTCCACCAGCCGCGTTGGGTGTTCACGGAGGCGGAGGTCGATGAGCTGGCCGGCTCGATCCGCGAGAAGGGCGTGCTGCAGCCAATCCTGGTGCGGCCGGCGCCGGGCCTGCCCGGCGAGTGGGAGATCGTTGCCGGCGAGCGCCGCTGGCGCGCCAGCCAGAAAGCCGGCTTGCGGGTTATGCCGGTGCTCGTCCGCGAGCTGGACGACGTCCAGGTGCTCGAGATCGGCGTCATCGAGAACGTCCAGCGCGCCAACCTCAATCCGATCGAAGAGGGCGCGGCCTACCAGCAGCTGATCGAGAAGTTCGGCCGCACCCAGGAACAGGTGGCCGAGAGCATCGGCAAGAGCCGCAGTCACGTGGCCAACACCCTGCGGCTGATGAACCTGCCCGAGCCGGTCCGCAACTATGTGCTCGAGAGCAAGCTGTCGGCCGGCCACGCGCGGGCGATCCTCACCGCCGACGATCCGGTCGCCCTGGCGGAGAAGATCATCGCCGGCGGTCTCTCGGTCCGTGAAGCCGAGGCCCTGGCCCGCGGCGGCGCGCCGAAGGCGGGCCGACCGAAGTCGGCCTCGCGCAAGCCTGCCAAGGACACCGACACTCAGGCGCTTGAGGTCGACCTCTCCGATGCGCTCGGTCTCGACGTCGAGGTGCTCGATAAAGGAGGCGTCGGCGAGCTGCGCATCAAGTACGCGACGCTTGAACAGCTCGACGAGCTCTGCCGCAAGCTGACCACGCGCGGCTGATCTCTAAGTCCTTGATTTTAAAGAGCTGGACATCGGAATTCGCGTTCTCGCTAAGCGGGCGTCCAGGAGTACGGCGCGAGAGCGCTCCCTGCGCCACAGCGCCGATTTCAAAATTGGACTTTTAGCGCCGTCTAGAGCCCCAGACGTCTCGCCCGACCAGCGATGGTCAGGGCCAGGCGCTCGGCGATCAGGCTGTCCGGCGAGCCGGCGGTCTTCACCGCCTTGTCGGCGGCGAGCACCTCGGGCTGCAGCTTGTCGAGTTCGGCCAGCGACCAGCTGCGCGCCTGACGCAAGAACTCGCGCTCCTGTTTCCAGAACACGCCGGACGCCTTGGCCGCCTCTTGCAGGCCGGCGCCGTTCTTGGCCAGGGTCAGGGTTCGGCGCATCCGGCCAAGGTACATGCTGATCGCGCGGATCGCGGCGGCGCCGGCCTCGCCCTCGGCGGCGGCGCGGCGCAGGCCCGCCTGGGCCTCGGCCAGTTTGCCGCCGAACGCGTCGGCCGCGGCATCGGAGAGAGATGCCTCCGGCTCTACGCCCAGGAAGTCGTCCAGATCGCGCGGGGAGGCCGTGCGTCCGCTGCCCGGCTCCAGGTACAAGGCCAGCCGCTCGATCTCCTGGCGGGCGACGCCACGCTCCTTGGGCAGGCGTCCGACGAACAGCTGCAGGGCCTGGGCGTCCAGCCCGACGCCGTCCTGCGACAGCAGCTCGCGCACGAGCCGCGCGACGTCGCCGGGCTCGTCTTCGTAGCAGGGGATGACGACGGCGTCGGCGGCCTTCTCGGCGGCCTTGCGCAGGGCGGAGTCGCGGCCGAGGGCGCCCGCCTCAACGATGAAGAAGGCGTCGGGGTTCAGCTTGCCCTCAGCGTGGGCGACGAGGGTCTCGGCCACCTGCTTGTCCAGGGCGGCCTTCTCAGTGGCGAAGCGCAGGCGCACAAGTCGCCGCCCGCCCATCAGCGATTGCGCCGCCAGCTCGCCTTCCAGTCGGGCGCCGTCGGAGTCGAGGTCGCCGTCAGTCAGCAGGGCGACGTCGAACGGGTCGTCGAGGTTGGGAACGAGCTTGCGGGCCAGCTGCAGCCCGCGGTCGCGGACCACGCCGGTGTCGCGGCCATAGATCACGGCGACCCGGATCGGCGGTTCCGGCCGGGCCAGAAACCGCTCGATGTCAGGCCGCTTGGATAGGATCACGGCCTTGAAGTCCTTACGATTTTCCCTGCGTCGCCAGCCAGGCGGCGAGCTCGAGCTGGATCAGCCGCGCGCACTCGGCGGCGGCGCGGTCCTGGGCGTCCTGCTGGGCGGTGATCGAGGCGTAGGGCTGGTCGGCGCTGTCGTAGGTGACCTGGGCGCGGGTCGAGCCGGTCTTCACCTGGGCGCCGGTGGACGACGCCACCAAGGTGTAGCGCGCGGTCAGCACATACTCGTAGCGGGTGGCGACGTTGTCGACCCGCAGGCCACGCGGGTAGCGAGTCTCCGACAGCGCCAGATCCATCCGGTACTTCGGCGTTCCCTTGGCGTTGGCCAGGGCGTCGTCCAGGTGCTCGCGAATCAGCTGTCCGGTGCGGCCGGGCGGGGTGGTCACCTGCACCGAATGCAGCTGCGCCGTCACTGCTGGGTCGCCGTAGAGCGGCGTGAACCCGCAGCCGGCCAGGGTCAGTGCCCCGGCGGCGATGAGGGCGGAAGCAACGACGCGGTTCATGCAGGTCACCCGGCCACGATGTTGACGATGCGGTCCTTCACGACGATCACCTTCTTGATCGCCAGGCCCTCAAGGCGCCGCGCGATCTCGGGATCGTCAAGCACGATCTTCTCAACATCGGCCGGTTCGAGGCCGGCGGCGACCGAAATCTCCCCGCGGCGCTTGCCGTTCACCTGAACGGGCAGAACCTTGACCGCGTCCTGTGTCAGGGCCGCGTCGTACTCCGGCCAGGGCGCGGCGACGACCATGCCCTCGCCGCCGATCCGGGCCCAGGCTTCCTCGGCCAGGTGCGGGGTGAACGGCGAGATCAGCCGGGCGAACGCCGAAAGCGCTTCCTGGCGAGCGGCCAGGACGGGCGCGGTCGCCTTGTCGGCTGGGAATTCCTTGAGTTTGTTCAGGAATTCGTACATCCGCGCGATGCCGGAATTGAACCGGAAGGTCTCCACCGCCTCGGTCACCGCCTTGATGGTGCGGTGGGTGACCGCGCGCAGTTCGTCGGCCTTCGGATCGGGGGAGAGGGCAGGGGCAGGGCCTGCGGGCTGGCTGTCGAACTCGTTCCAGACCCGGTTCACGAACCGCCAGGCGCCGTCGACGCCCGCCGCTGACCACTGGGTGTCGCGCTCGGGCGGGCTGTCGGACAGCACGAACAGACGGGCGGCGTCGACGCCGTAGACCTCGAAGATCTCTTCCGGCGCGACGGTGTTGCGCTTGGACTTCGACATCTTCTCGACGTCGCCGATGACCAGGTCTTCGCCGGTCTCCAAACTGCGGGCGCGGCGCTTGCCGTCTTCGGCGAGAATCTCGACTTCCTTGGGCTCGACCCACTCGCCGCTCTGGGCGCGGCGGTAGGTCTCGTGCGTAACCATGCCTTGCGTGAACAGGCCGGCGAAGGGCTCGCGCACGCTCAGCATTCCTTCGTCGCCCAGGGCGCGGGTCACGAAGCGGGCGTACAGCAGGTGCAGGACCGCGTGTTCGATACCGCCCACATACTGGTCGACGGGCAGCCAGTAATCGGCCGCGGCCTTGTTGATCGGCTCGGCCGCCTCGGTGTCGGTGAAGCGGGCGAAGTACCAGGAGCTGTCGACGAAGGTGTCCAGCGTGTCGGTTTCGCGCGTCGCCTCGCCGCCGCATTGCGGGCAGCTGGCGTTCTTCCATGTCGGATGCCGCGCCAGGGCGTTGCCCGGCTTGGAGAAGTCCATGTCGTCAGGCAAGACGACCGGCAGCTGGTCCTTCGGCAGAGGGACCACGCCGCACTTGGCGCAGTGCACGACCGGGATCGGGCAGCCCCAGCCGCGCTGGCGGGCTACGCCCCAGTCACGCAGGCGGAACACAGTCGCGCCCTTGCCCTGGTTCTGGGCTTCGATCCGGGCGATCGCGGCGGCCTTGGCCGGCTCGATCTCCAGGCCGTCCATGAAGTCGGAGTGGAAGATGGTCCCGGGGCCGGTGTAGGCCTCGTCGCCGATGGTGAATGCGGCGGGGTCCTCCCCGGGCGGCAGCACCACCGGCTTAACCGGCAGCCCGTACTTGCGGGCGAATTCCAGGTCGCGCTGGTCATGGGCCGGGCAGCCGAAGATCGCCCCGGTGCCGTAGTCCATCAGGATGAAGTTCGCGATCCAGACCGGGAGGCGCCAGGTCGGGTCGAACGGGTGAGCGACGGTCAGGCCGGTGTCGAAGCCGATCTTCTCTGCGGTCTCGATCTCGGCTTCCGAGGCGCCGCCCTTGCGGCATTCTGCGATGAAGGCGGCGACCTTGGGGTCGGCGGCCAGTTGCTCCGCCAGCGGATGGTCCGGGGCGATGCCCACGAAGCCCGCGCCGTACAGGGTGTCGGGGCGGGTCGTGTAGACTTCCAGCCCGGCCTCGAAGCCTCTGGGGGCCTCTCCGGCCCATCCGAAGCTGAACTTCAGGCCCTTGGAGCGGCCGATCCAGTTCTCCTGCATCAGCCGGACCTTGTCGGGCCAGCGGTCCAGCGTCTTCAAGCCCTCGATCAACTCCTCGGCGTAGTCGGTGATACGAAGGAACCACTGGTTCAGCTTGCGTTTCTCGACCACTGCGCCCGAGCGCCAACCACGGCCGTCGACCACCTGCTCGTTCGCCAGCACGGTCTGGTCGACCGGGTCCCAGTTGACGATGCTTTCTTTGCGATAGACCAGACCGCGTTTCCACAGGTCCAGGAACCAATCCTGCTGCTTGCCGTAGTAGGCCGCGTCGCAGGTCGCGAATTCGCGCGACCAGTCGATCGACAAGCCCAGTTCTTTCAGCTCGCCCCGCATCTTGGCGATATTGTCGTAGGTCCAGCCGCGCGGATCGACGCCGCGCTCCATGGCCGCGTTCTCGGCCGGCAGGCCGAAGGCGTCCCAACCCATCGGATGCAGTACGTTGAAGCCGCGGGCGCGCTTGTAGCGGGCCACGACGTCGCCCAGCGAATAGTTGCGCACATGGCCCATGTGCAGACGTCCCGAAGGATAGGGGAACATCTCCAGGGCGTAGTACTTCGGCACGCCCGGGGTCGGGGGACCGGCCTTGAACACCTCGGCGTCGGCCCACGCCTTACGCCACTTCGGCTCGGTCTCTTTCGGATTGTAGCGGGCCATTGGGGGCGCTCTTCAGACTTCGATAGGTGACGGCCAGCGGCGGAAGGCGCTGGCCCTTGGGAGGGAGCGCATCCGAACCGGTTTCCACCCTTGCTGAATGCGCCCCGAGACGGGCCTTAGCCGATGTTCGACAGCCGAAGCTGCCGCGCCTTGGTAAGGATCGCGTTTTCCAGGTCGGTCTCGGTCTGGCCGGCCGAGGGCGCGTCGGTCCAGTTCCCGGTCGCATCCTTGACCTGCTTGAAGACGGCCACGTTCAGGCCGTCGGCGCGCAGACGCGAGTCCAGGATGTAGACGGTGCACTTGAAGCGCTCGTCCGGCTTTTCCGGGTTCACGTACCAGTCGGTGATCACCACGCCGCCGTACGGGTCGGCCGAGGCCAGCGGCATGAAGGACAAGGTGTCCAGCGTCGCTCGCCACAGATAGCCGTTCACCCCGATTGCGGGCTGACCCGCATTGGCCGGAGCAGACTTCTTGCCGCCGCCGAGACCAAACACGCTGAAACCGCCGGGCTCCTGGGTCTGGAAGGTCCGGGGACCGCCGCTTGAGCACGCGGCCAGCGCCGTGAGGCTCAGCACCAAGGCTCCGGTCGTCACGCCACGCATCAACTCACCGCGCACAAACGGCATATATCGGCTCCTAGTCGTTCTTCCGCGATCGGTTCGCGCCGCGGCGCCGCCCCCACGCAGCCGCGCCCTCTATAACAACGCCCGTGGAACCGCCAAACAGGAATCGCGTGTCCCAGCCGCCACAGGCGCCGACGATCTGCCTGCGAAGCGTGCAGAGGCCCCCGAGAGTCGGTTGACCTGACGTCGCCCAGGACTTTAATCGGCTCAACGGTCACGTCTCTAAGTGGCGTGTTCGGGGCTAAGGGGCCATATAGGTAGTCATGTCCAAGCGGTTGGTCATCTCGTTGATCGGCGCGGCGCTCCTCGCGAGCGGCGCTTCGGCGGCGCATGCCCAGACGTCCGCGGCTTCGGCCGCGAAGGGCAAGACCGCCGATTTCACCGTGCGCAGCGAGACTTCGACGTCCCCGCAAGGGAACAAGTCGCTGAAGTGGGATACGCGCAAGGGGCGCTGGGGGGTCACGCTCAACCTCGAACAACGGGGCGAGCGCGACACCCAGTGGAACGACGTCGAGGCGGGAGCCTACTTCCGCGTGACGCCGAGCCTTCGGGTCGGCGGCGCCGTCGCGCTCGGCGAAAAGGAAGCGCCGGCCTACAAGAAGACGGAGCCGCAGGAATCCGCTCCGCGCGTCCGGCTCGAGACCGCCTTCAAGTTCTAATGGCCTCTACGGCCGCCAGACCGACCAGGCCCGCAGGCAACAGCCGGCGGGCTGTTTTGTCGTTGATCCCGCCCAGCGCATAGATCGGTCCGCCCGCGGCGCGAACCAGGCGCGCCAGCCGCAGGGGCCCGATCGGCGCCCCCGCCGAGGGACTGTTCGACGGAAAGATCGCCGAAACCACTACTGCATCGGCGCCGGCCGCCAGTCCGCGCCGCGCCGCCGACAGGCTGTGCGCCGCCGCGGTGACGATCCAGCCCGGGCGCTTCAGCCGTCGGGCGCGCGCCGCCATCCGTTCCGGCAGGTGGACGCCGCCGGCCCCGACCCGTGCTGCCAGACCGGCGTCGGCCCCGATCAGCAGCACCAGGCCGCGTTTGGCCGCGATCTGCGCCAGACGCCGGGCGCGGGCCTCGGCGTCCGGGGCGCCGAACGCGCGGTAGACGATCGCCGATCCGCGCGGCAGCCGCCGGGCCGCCGCCTCGATGTCGGGGGTGCGGGCCGGGTCGGTGAAGAACAGAAGCGGCGGCAGCGGGGGGTTTCGCCCAGCCGCGCGGCGACCTATGGCTTGGGCCGCTCTCGTCACTGTCCAGAAGTTCGCCGCGATGACCGTTCCTCCCGCCCTCACCGACGTCCTATCCCGGATCGCGCGCGCGGCGAAGGCGTCCGGCCGGGCGGGCGCCGACGTCACCCTCGTGGCGGTCTCCAAGCAGCAGCCCTGGGAGAAGGTGGCGCCTATGCTGGCGGCCGGCCAGTCGGTGTTCGGCGAGAACCGGGTTCAGGAGGCGATGGAGCGCTGGGCTGGGCGCCATGAAGCGCTCGAACTGCGGCTGATCGGGCCGCTTCAGTCGAATAAGGCCAAGGAGGCGGTGGCGTTCTTCGAGGTGATCGAGAGCCTCGACCGCGAGAAGCTGGCCCGCGCCCTGGCCGACGAGATCCAGAAGCAGGGCCGCACGCCGCGGCTCTACGTCCAGGTCAACACCGGCGAGGAGCCGCAGAAGGCCGGCGTCGCGCCCGGCGAGGCTGACGCCTTCATCGCCGCCTGCCGGGCGACCTACGGCCTGCAGGTCGAGGGCCTGATGTGCATCCCGCCGGCCGCCGAGCCGCCGGGCCCGCATTTCGCGCTGCTGGCCAAGATCGCGGCCCGCAACGGGGTCGCGAAGCTCTCCATGGGCATGAGCGACGACTTCGAGACCGCCATCCGTTTCGGCGCGACCAGCGTGCGAGTCGGCTCGGCGCTGTTCGGCGCCCGCAGCTAGGCCTGCTCGATAGCCACCGCGTCGCCGAGCTTGGCCAGCGACAACAGTTCCAGCATATCTTCGCGCGACAGCGCCACACAGCCTTCGGTCGGCTCATAGCCGGGG
Organism: Phenylobacterium haematophilum; assembly: GCF_014196295.1. Taxonomy (GTDB): domain Bacteria; phylum Pseudomonadota; class Alphaproteobacteria; order Caulobacterales; family Caulobacteraceae; genus Phenylobacterium; species Phenylobacterium haematophilum. The sequence goes on along the minus strand of NZ_JACIDK010000005.1, from coordinate 221,151 downwards.
CGGGCCAGGTGCATGAAGATCGCCGAGCCCAGGCCCGGAACCGGCGGGTCGTCGTTGTGGGCCAGGATGCAGACCAGATCGTAGACGTCGTCCTCGCGCCACATCTGCTCGGCGCTGGCCGGGTGCGGCAGCTTGACCGCCCGGTTGTAGGCCGGGTCGCCGGGCGCGTCGCACCAGCCGTCGTCGCGCTCCAGCGCCTTGGTCGGCAGCCGGGTCTCGGGGCGACCGCCCTTGTCGGGACGAAACAGCACCCGGCGGATCGCCCAGACGCCGAGCGGCGACTTGCCGTCGCCCTCGCGCTTGTCGGCGGCGGCGATCACGCCGCCTTTTCCCAAGGCGCAGCGGGTCGTACGACCGTCCAGCCGGAAGCTTCCATCTGACAACGCCGTGAAGATCATGACTTAAGGGAACTCCCGCGGTTGGCTCTTTCGCACGATACGGTGCATGTTCGGGTCCATGGCTCAACGCAAGACCCTGCTCGTCGTCGACGACAACGAAGAACTCCGCGGCGCGATCGCCGAACAACTCCAACTCTCCGAGGATTTCTCGGCCATCGAGGCGGCGACAGCCGGCGATGGGGTGAGGGCGGCGATCGAGAACCGCCCCGACCTCATCCTGCTCGACGTCGATCTACCGGACATGAACGGCCGCGAAGCCTGCCGTCAGATGCGTGAGAAGGGCGTCGTCGCCCCGATCATCATGCTGACCGCGGCCGCTGCCGACGACGACCAGATCTCCGGCCTGGAAGCCGGCGCCAACGACTATGTGACCAAGCCCTTCAAGTTCCAGGTTCTGCTCGCCCGCATCCGCGCCCAGCTGCGCAGCGCCGAACAGTCCGAAGGCGCGGTGTTCCACCTCGGCGCCTACGAGTTCCGTCCGTCCGCCAAGATGCTAGTCGACGCCAACCAGAAGAAGATCCGGCTCACCGAGAAAGAGACCAACATCCTCAAGTACCTCTATCGCGCCGGCGAAAAGCCGGTCTCGCGCGAGGAGCTGCTGGCCGAGGTCTGGGGCTACAACGCCGGCGTCACCACCCACACCCTGGAAACCCACGTCTATCGCCTGCGCCAGAAGATCGAGCCCGATCCGGGCAACGCCCGCTTGCTGCTGACCGAGGCCGGCGGCTATCGGTTGGCTCCGTAAAACGGACCCCCGGGGCGAGGCGTGGCGAAGAAGAAGTGGACGATCGCGCGCGCCTTTCCGCTGATGCTGATGGGCGCGGTGGGGGTGGGCGTGATCGTCCTGGCAGTCGGCAATCACCTGCGCCGCGCTACGATCATCGAGCAGTCCACGGCCAACCTTCCGGCCGGAGCGATGGAAGGCGAGCCGTGCGCGGTGATGACCAAGGCCGAGTACGAGGCGCGCGGCGCCAAGGCCGCGCACGCCTTCATCACCAACGACATCCGCTATGAGCGCCGCTACGGACATGCCGACTGCAGCATCGTCAAGGCCGGCGGGGCGGGGAACGACTTCGTCCCGGTCTGCCAGTTCAGTGGCCCGGCGCAGGTGGTGGTGACCACGGACAAGGGCGCCTTCTACTTCGCGCCGGGCGTCGGCCGTCCGGCGACCGTCGCCACGCGCGACGGCGTGCCGACCTGCGTGATCCCGAAGGTTCCGCCGAAGTTCTAGACCGCGAAGTCGGCGCTGACCGGCGCGTGGTCGCTGGGCCGCTCCCACTCGCGCACGTCGTCATGCACGCGCGAGGCGGCCTTCCCAGTGTGGAACGCTGCGTCCCTCAGGCCCGGGGTCACCAGGATATGGTCCAGCCGCAGCCCGCGGTTGGACTTCCGGAAATCGGCGGCGCGGTAGCTCCACCACGAGAACAGCTTCTCCGGCTCCGGGATCGCCTCGCGCGGCAGGTCGATGAAGTCGAGGCTGGCCTTCAGCTTGGCGAAGGCCTCCAGCTCGATCGGCGTGTGGCTGACGATCTTCGACATCTGCTTGTGGCTCCAGACGTCGAACTCGCCGGGGGCGACGTTCAGGTCGCCGACGATCGCCAGCGGCGCTTTCGGATCGCGGCGCGCCATCTCGGCGGTCAGTTTCTCGAAGAAGTCGAGCTTGTGGTCGAACTTCGGATTGAGCTCGCGGTCGGGAATGTCGCCGCCGGCCGGGATGTAGAAGTTCTGGATCTCGACCCCGGCCACCTTGCCGCCGACGCAGCGGGCGTGCTTCTCGCGGCAGACGTCCAGCGGCGCGGCGTCCTCGATCGGCAGCCGCGAGGCGATCGCCACCCCGTGCCACCCCTTCTGGCCGGCGATCTTGATGTACGGCAGGCCGGCGGCCTCGAATGCGGCGCGCGGAAACTCGCCCTCCTGGCACTTGATCTCCTGCATGCACAGCACGTCGGGCGCCTGCTCGTCGACGAAGCGGGCCACTTGCTCGGCCCGCAGGCGCACGGAGTTGACGTTCCAGGTCGAGAGGCGAAGGCGCATGGGGCGATGTCTAAGGGGGTTCGGGCAAAAAGAAACGCCCGGGCACTGGAGAAGCCCGGGCGTAAAGTGTGTCTCTCATGCCGCCGCCGGGAGGGGATAGGGTCCGGCACGGAAAGGGGTCGCGATCGCGCGATCCCAATAGTGTCATTAATGCCACTGGCGACGAGAAAAAGTCAATCACAAATCACACGGCATATTGCCTGTTGTGAATGTGTCACATTTTGGAACGGCCGACGTTCTTCGGCCTCGGGTCCTTCAGCACGAATAGCGACGGGGCAAGGCCGCTGGTCTTGGTCAGGCTGGTCAGGCGGATTCGGGTAGAGGACCCCTGCGCGTCGGTGACCGTCCAGCCGACCAGCGCCATTGGATTGTCGGAGAAGGTCAGGGTGATCTGGCCCTCGGCCTGCTTCTTGCCGTCGCGGGCGGTGATCGAGAAGCCGTCAGCCAGCCGCGCCACTCGGGTGACGTTGATGCCGCGGTCGAGGCGGATCTTGCGAGCCAGGAAGATCGACAGCGGCGTGGCCATCAGAGGGTACGCGTCGAAGGTCTTCAGCCGCGAGTCCGCGATCGAGACGTTGCCGCCGTCGGACACCACCAGCAGGCCGGAGGGCTTGTCGTATTCGAAACGGGCCTTGCCCGGCCGCTTCAGATAGAGCGAACCCTGGGTCATCGCGCCGCGGGCGTCGGTTTGCACGAACCGCCCCTTGGCCTCGGTCAGTCCCTCCAGGTAGGCCGCGGCGCGGTCGACCAACGCCTTGTCCGCGGGTGACAGCGGCGCGGCGGGCGCGCGCTGAGCAAGAGCGGGGAGGGGCAGGGCGGCCAGGCCCAGCGCCAGGGCGCGGCGGGTCAGTCGGGTCATGCGAGGGCGAACTCCAGTTTCGGCGACGTATATAAGGCGCCGTGGGCCTCATTAGGGCGCAAGAACGGCGAAGCTCGCCCTTAGTTGCGAAGCGCCGTTCGCCAGCCATCCGCAGACCCCAGCACGATGGAGCGGCCGACAGCGGGCGCCGCGCCACGCGATCGTTAAGCAAAACTTACCCCTGACGGGCGGCGTTTCACCCCCTGAGGGGCGATTCCGCAGTGCAGCAAGCTTGTGCGCGTCAAAAATCGTACATATCACCGGGCCGTCGACCGTCTGAGAGACCCCGACAGAGGGCTTCCGCGGCTGGCATGACGCGTGGGTAACATAAGGGGCGCAGCCTGATGGGCTTGGCCATTCCGGGTCTCGACGAGGCCCCTACCAAACATGCCGGACTTCTGGCCTGGGTACGTGAAGTCGCTGAACTCACCCAACCCGACCGGGTCCACTGGTGCGACGGTTCCGATGCGGAGTGGAACGTCCTGACCGCCGATTTGGTGAAGTCGGGCACCCTGAAGCCGCTCAATCCGCAGAAGAGGCCCAATAGCTTCTATGCGGCCTCCGATCCGCGCGACGTCGCCCGGGTCGAGAGCCGGACCTTCATCTGCTCGCAGGACCCGGCGGACGCCGGGCCGACCAACAACTGGCTCGACCCGCAGGAAATGCGGACCAAGCTGCAGGGTCTGTTCAAGGGCGCCATGCGCGGCCGCACCATGTACGTCGTGCCCTTCTGCATGGGTCCGCTCGGGTCGAAGATCTCCGCCCTGGGCGTTGAGATCACCGACAGCGCCTATGTCGCCATCTCCATGCGGGTGATGACCCGCATGGGCCAGGGCGCCCTGGACATGCTTGGCGACGACGGTTTCTTCGTCCCGGCTCTGCACACCGTCGGCGCGCCGCTGGAAGCGGGCCAAGCCGACGTGCCGTGGCCGTGCAACGAAGAGAAGTACATCGTCCACTTCCCTGAGAGCCGCGAGATCTGGTCCTACGGCTCGGGCTACGGCGGCAACGCCCTGCTGGGCAAGAAGTGCTACGCCCTGCGCATCGCCTCGGTGATGGCCCGCGACGAAGGCTGGCTGGCCGAGCATATGCTGATCCTCAAGCTGACCTCGCCGCAGGGCGCGGTCCGCTATGTCGCCGCCGCCTTCCCGAGCGCTTGCGGCAAGACCAACATGGCGATGCTGCAGCCGACCATTCCTGGCTGGAAGGCCGAGACCGTCGGCGACGATATCTGCTGGATGCGCTTCGGCGACGACGGCCGGCTGTATGCGATCAACCCCGAGGCCGGCTTCTTCGGCGTCGCGCCGGGCACCGGCATTGCGACCAATAAGAACGCGGTCGACGCCCTGCACGCCAACACCGTCTTCACAAACGTCGCCCTGACCGCCGACGGGGACGTCTGGTGGGAAGGCCTGACCGACGAGCCGCCGGAAGGGCTGACGGACTGGAAGGGCCGGCCCTGGTCGCCGGAGATGGGCGAACCCGCCGCGCACCCGAACGCGCGCTTCGCCGTGCCGGCCGACCAGTGCCCGGTGATCGCCGACGAGTGGGACGACCCGGCCGGCGTGCCGATCTCGGCCATCCTGTTCGGCGGCCGCCGCGCCAGCGCCGTGCCGCTGGTGACCGAAGCCTTCGACTGGGAACACGGCGTGTTCCTGGCCGCCAACGTCGCCTCGGAAGGCACCGCCGCGGCCGAGAACAAGGTCGGCGAGCTGCGCCGCGACCCGTTCGCGATGCTGCCGTTCTGCGGCTACAACATGGGCGACTACTTTGGCCACTGGCTGAAGGTCGGCGCGGGCGCCGACGCCGCTAAGCTGCCGCGCATCTACTTCGTCAACTGGTTCCGCAAGGGCGCCGACGGCAAGTTCCTGTGGCCGGGCTACGGCGAGAACGCCCGCGTCCTGAAGTGGATCTTCGGCCGGCTGGAAGGCGCCGCCGCCGCCGTCGACACCCCGATCGGCCGCGTACCGAGCAAGGAGTCGCTGGATCTCGACGGCGTGACAATCGACGCCGCGGCCCTCGACACCCTGCTCTCGGTCGACGCCGAGGTCTGGGCCGAGGAAGCCGCCCTGATCCCCGAGTTCTACAAGAAGTTCGGCGACCGCCTGCCAGCCGAGCTCTGGGACCAGCACGCCGCGCTCAGCCGCCGCCTCGGCGTCCAGGCTCAGGCCGCCGAATAACCCCGGCGCCAGGACCACGCGATCTTGGCCGGAGCGGCGAACCGCTCCGGCCTTTTTCTTTGGCCGTCTGACGAAGGCTGACGCGACGACAGGCTTGCGCCGCAAGCTCCGCCGTCCATCTGATCTGGAAACCGGACGGAGCGCGCCATGACCGACAGCCTCGACGCCCGCATAGACGACGTCATCGACCGCGCGCTGGCCGAGCGACGGATCGTCGGCACGGTGGTGCTGGTCGCCCGCGGAGGCGAGATCGTCTATGCCCGCGCCGCTGGCGACGCCGACCGCGAGCGCGGCCTGCCGATGGCGCAGAACACGGTCTTCCGTCTGGCGTCGGTGACCAAGCCGATCGTGGCCGCGGCCGCTCTGGCGATGATCGAGCGCGGTGACTTGGCCTTGGACGCGCCGGTGAGCCGCTGGCTGCCGGACTTCCGCCCTTCCGCCCCGGGAGGCGCGCCGGCCGAGATCGCCCGGCCAACTGCTGACCCATACCAGTGGGCTCAGCTATGGCTTCCTGCAGCCCGAGGGGGGCCCCTATCTGGAGGCGGGGGTCTCCGACGGTCTCGACCTGCCCGACCGCAGCATGGCCGACAACCTGGCGCGGCTCGGCCAGATCGAGCTGTTCTTCCCGCCGGGCGCGGCCTGGAACTATTCGGTCAGCCTCGACGTGCTGGGCGCGGCCATGGAGCAGGCGGCCGGCAAGCCGCTGCCGCAACTGATCGACGAGCTGATCCTACGCCCGCTGGGCATGGACGCCAGCGGCTTCTACGTCGCCAGCGCCGACCAGCTCGCCACCCCCTATATCGACGGCCAGCCCCCGCGCCCGATGCAGGATCCGGACGTCTCGCCATTCTTCGAGCTCTCGGGGATCCGCTATTCCCCGGCGCGGGCGACCCGGCCTGCCTCGTTCCCGTCCGGCGGCGCCGGCATGGTCGGCACGGCCGGCGACGTGCTGAAGCTGCTGGAGGCGGTGCGCACCGGCGGCGGGCCAATCCTGTCGCAGGCCTCGGCCGCTTCGATGCTCAGCAACCAGATCGGCGAGCTGGTGGTCACGACCCACGGTCCCGGCTGGGGCTTCGGCTATGCCGGCGCTGTCTTGAAGGATCCGGCCGTCGCCGGCTCGCCGCTGCGCCGGGGCACGGTGATGTGGGGCGGGGTCTACGGCCACTCCTGGCAGATCGTGCCGGATCGCGAGACCACGTTGGTCGCCCTGACCAACACCGCCATCGAGGGCATGAGCGGGGTGTTCCCCGGCGAGCTCGGCGCGGCGGTGGCCGCGGCGCTCGCCTAGGGCGCTGCGCCGACCAGCACTTCGCGCTTGCCGGCGTGGTTGGCGGGGCTGACCACGCCCTCGTTCTCCATGCGCTCGATCAGCGAGGCGGCGCGATTGTAGCCGATCTGCAGCCGGCGCTGGACGTAGCTGGTGGAGGCCTTTCGATCGCGGGTGACCACGGCCACGGCGCGGTCGTAGAGGTCGTCGCCTGAGCCGCCGCCCTCGTCGCCGAAGCTGTCGCCGCCGCCGTCCTCGTCATCGCCGCCGGCGGTGACGTCCTCAAGGTACTGCGGCTCGCCCTGGTCTCGCAGGAACTTGGCCACCGCCTCGACTTCGCCGTCCGACACGAACGGGCCGTGCAGGCGGGTGATGCGGCCGCCGCCGGCCATGTAGAGCATGTCGCCCTGCCCCAGCAGCTGCTCGGCGCCCTGCTCGCCCAGGATGGTGCGGCTGTCGATTTTCGAGGTGACCTGGAAGGAGATCCGGGTCGGGAAGTTGGCCTTGATGGTGCCGGTGATGACGTCGACCGACGGGCGCTGGGTGGCCATGACCAGGTGGATGCCGGCGGCGCGGGCCATCTGGGCCAGGCGCTGCACCGCGCCTTCCACGTCCTTGCCGGCGACCAGCATCAGGTCGGCGACCTCGTCGATGACCACCACCAGGTACGGCATCGGCTTGGGGTCGATCCGCTCGCTCTCGTAGATCGGCCGGCCGCTGTCGTCGAAGCCGGTCTGCACGGTGCGTTCGAAGTGCTCGCCCTTGGCGGCCGCCTCCTTGGCGCGTTCGTTGTACGAGGCGACGTTGCGCACCCCGATCTTCGACATCAGCCGATAACGGTCCTCCATCTCGCGGACCGTCCACTTCAGCGCGACGATGGCCTTCTTCGGGTCGGTGACCACCGGGGCCAGCAGGTGCGGGATGCCGTCATAGACCGACAGTTCCAGCATCTTCGGGTCGATCATGATGAACCGACACTGATCCGGCGGCAGCCGGTACAGGATCGACAGGATCATCGCGTTGACGCCGACCGACTTGCCCGAGCCGGTGGTGCCGGCGATCAGCAGGTGGGGCATCTTCGACAGGTCGGCGATGTAGGGCTCGCCGCCGATGTTTTCGCCCAGCGCCATCGGCAGGGCCTGGGTCGAGCGTTCGTACTCGGCGCTGGCCAGCAGGTCGCGCAGATAGACCGTCTCGCGCCGCGCGTTCGGCAGTTCGATGCCGATGGCGTTGCGGCCGGGCACCACGCTGACGCGACAGGCGGCGACCGACATCGAGCGGGCGATGTCGTCGGCCAGCGCCACGACCCGCGCCGATTTCACACCGGCGGCGGGAACCAGTTCGTAGAGGGTGACCACGGGACCCGGACGGATCTGGTCGATCGTGCCGCGCACGCCGAACTCGGCCAGCACGCTTTCCAGAAGCTGAGCGTTCTGGCGCAGGGCGCCTTCGTCGAACATCGAGGCGCGCGGCTTGGGCTTGGCCAGCATGGCCAGTTCGGGCAGGGCGAAACCGCCCGTCTTGACGAAGTCGAACGCGCCCTGGGCCTCGCGCTGCTCGCGGCCGGAGTCCTTGGGAGCCGGCTTCGGCTGCTTGATCGCCACCGGGCTGACGATGGTGTCGCCCGCCGCGTCTTCGTCGTCGTCTTGCTGGGCGTACGCGGCCGGTTCGACGGGGGGCGAGGGCGGGGCTTGGCGCTGCGGGGAGGTAGGGGCGGGCTCGGCGGCCTTCGCTCGGCGGGCGGCGGGAGCGCGCGCCGGCTTGGCCGGCTGGGCGGGCTCTTCGCGCATCTGCTGCAAGGTCGCACGCACCCACTCGATGCTGGCGGTCAGTTCGGAGCGACGCACGCCGATCGCAAAGCCCAGCCCGGCCGCGGCGCCGGCGAGCAACAGCAGCGCCGCGATCAGCACGCCGCCGGGAATGTGGGCGTAGGCGAAGAGGCCCGCGATCGCGTGCAGCAGCCCGTCGCCCCAGAAGCCGCCCAGGCCCTTGGCGAGCGGCCAGGAAGCGGGCGCCGGCGGGGCGCTCAGCAGGCCGGCCAGCGCCATCACGCCGAGCAGGCCGATGGCGGCGCGCAGGCGCACCTTGCGACGTGTCAGGTCCGGTTGCGGGGTGGTGGCGCGGCCGAGGCCGAACACCACCATCAGCAGGGCGCCGACGCCGGCGGCCAGGCCCAGCGACTGGATGCCGACATCCGCGGCGGTCGCCCCAGGCGCGCCCAGGGCGTTGGTCGGCGGCAGGGCCGAGGCTGCGTTCAGGCTGGGGTCGGCGGCGTTGTAGGTGGCGAGCGCGATGATCAAGGCGAGGCCCGCCGCCGCGACGATGCCGCCGCGCAGCCGCGCCGTCGCCGGATGCGACCAGGCCAGGCCGGCGATGTGAATCCCCAGCTCGACACCCGTCTTTCGCGCCGCCCGCGCCATTCCACGCTCCCGATTTCAGAGATCCCCTGTTTGCCCGGACGAGGGTTAAGAGGCGTTTACCAAGCCCGGCCTTAAGCGCGGCCGTACCCGCAAAATCCCGTTTCCGTTTTGGCCAAGCCCATCTAGGTTCGCCGCATGTGGAGCATGCCTCGAAGCGTCCTGCGGTTCGTCGCCGTCATTCTCGGTCTCTGCGCCGTGGGCGGGTTCATTCTCGGCGTGCGGGGCGCTCCGGAGCGCGCGCGGCTGCCCGGCGAAGCGGCAGGCGGCGGCGCCCCGCTCCAGGCCAGCGACGCCCGGCCGCTTGATGATCTGGTTCTGACCCCTTCCGAGCTGGCCCCCGAGCCGAAGAAGGAAGAGGAGGAAAAGCCCGCCGAGCCGACCGAGCAGGCGCCGCTCCCGATCGAAAAGGCGCCCGAACCCAAGGCCGCGCCCGCGCCCAAGGTTCCGACCACGCCGCCGCCTGAGGAAGACCGTGTCGGCGATCTGATCGACGGTCTCACTCCGCCGCCCGAACAGCCTCCCTACTAGGCCGCCGCCGCCCGCCGCAGGGTCAGGTTGATGCGCCCGCCGCCGGGGATCAGCCGCGACGATCCCGGCAGGATACGGTCGATCCCGTGGTGATAGAGCCGCGCCTCGCCGGCCAGCAGGCAGACGTCGCCCGATGACAGCCGCACCGAGGTCGTCGGATCGCTGCGCTTGAGGCCGCCGATGCGGAACACCGCCGTGTCGCCAAGCGAGACCGACAGGACTGGAAACCGGAAGTCGGCCTCGTCCTTGTCCTGGTGCAGGCCCATCTTCGCGTCGGCGTCATAAAAGTTGATCAGGCAGGCGTCGGGCGGAACCTCCGGGTCGGCGAGCTCGCGCCAGAGATCCGTCAGGATTGTGGGGATCTGCGGCCAGAACCTGCCGGTGATCGGGTGTCGCGGCTCGTAACGATAGCCCTTGGCGTCGGTGGTCCAGCCGAGGTCGCCGAAGCTGCTCATCGCCACGCTCATCAGCTTGCCGCCGGGGGTCGCCTGGCGGACCAGCGGCGCGTCGGCGAGGCCCGCCGCCACCTCTTCCAGCAGCGCGGCCTGGGCGGCGGGCGACAGCCGGCCGGGCAGCAGGCGAAATCCACTGGTCGTCGAAAGGCTCATCGATGCTCATATAGGCGCAATGACGTCCCGCGCCGCCAGCGACATGCGCATGCCGCCCCTGCGGGCGCGCCGGCTCACCGCCGGCGAGCACCACCTGTGCGCGCAGGTGTTCGGCGAGGATATCGACGCGGCGCGGGTGCGGATCCTCAGCCTCCCGGTCTGGCCGCGACCTTTCGTCCCGTCAGCCGGACTCGTGGTGTGGCCGGCGACCTCGGCCCTGGCCGACTTTTCGGTCGCCCCGCTCTGGTTGCGCTCGGTCCTGGTGCATGAGCTGGTGCACGTTTGGCAGGCGCAGCAAGGCGTTTTCCTGCCCTTCGCAAAGCTGCGCGCCGGCGACGGCCGGGCGACCTACGCATATGATTTGGCGGACGGTCGGTCATTTTCTCAGCTCAACATCGAGCAGCAGGCGATGGTCGTGCAGCACGCCTATCTGGCCGCTGGCGGCGGCGCGGCGCCTTACGACAGCACAGCTTATGCAGGGATTTTAGAGGCTTGGCCGCAGCCGCTGGGGCGAAGACCTCGCACGATCTAGGGTCATTACGCACTTGCGGCGGGTGTATGTGATCCCATATCGCGACTCGACGCTGGTTGCCCCATGGGTTAACCGGCCGAGCCCTTATTCGAACCGGGGATGCCGAGAAGAACCGGGGTGCTTCAAACGAAGGCCCTCAAACCGGCGTCCGCCATTCAGGAGCGAGCAAGACTCGATATGAGCAAGATCATCGGCATCGACCTGGGCACGACCAATTCGTGCGTGGCCATCATGGACGGCAAAGCGCCTAAAGTGATCGAGAACGCCGAAGGCGTACGGACCACTCCGTCGGTCGTCGCCATTCTCGACGACGGCGAGCGTCTCGTCGGCCAGCCGGCCAAGCGGCAGGCGGTCACCAACCCCGCCAACACCCTGTTCGCCATCAAGCGTCTGATCGGTCGCCAGTACAACGATCCGCTGGTGGAGAAGGACAAGGGCATGGTGCCCTACGAGATCGTCAAGGGTCCGAACGGCGACGCCTGGGTGAAGGCCCACGGCAAGGACTATTCGCCCCAACAGATCTCCGCCTTCATCCTGCAGAAGATGAAGGAAGCCGCCGAGCAGCACCTCGGCGAGAAGGTCGAGAAGGCGGTCATCACCGTCCCGGCCTACTTCAACGACGCGCAGCGTCAGGCGACGAAGGACGCCGGCAAGATCGCCGGCCTGGAAGTCCTGCGCATCATCAACGAACCGACCGCGGCGGCGCTCGCCTACGGTCTCGAGAAGAACGACGGCAAGAAGATCGCCGTCTACGACCTCGGCGGCGGCACCTTCGACGTCTCGATTCTGGAGATCGGCGACGGCGTGTTCGAGGTGAAGGCCACCAACGGCGACACCTTCCTCGGCGGTGAAGACTTCGACATGCGGGTGGTCGAGTACCTCGCCGACGAGTTCAAGAAGGAAACCGGCGTCGATCTGCGGAACGACAAGCTGGCCCTGCAGCGCCTGAAGGAAGAAGGCGAGAAAGCGAAGAAGGAGCTGTCCTCGGTCGCCCAGTACGAGGTCAACCTGCCCTTCATCTCGATGAACGCGTCGGGCCCGCTGCACCTGAACATCAAGCTGAGCCGCGCGAAGCTGGAAGCCCTGGTCGAAGACTTGGTCGCCCGCACCGTCGGCCCCTGCGAGCAGGCGCTGAAGGACGCCGGTCTGAAGAAGACCGATATCGACGAGGTGATCCTGGTCGGCGGCATGACCCGCATGCCCAAGGTCGTCGAGACCGTGAAGGAGTTCTTCGGCCGCGAGCCCCACAAGGGCGTGAACCCGGACGAAGTCGTCGCGCTCGGCGCGGCGGTGCAGGCCGGTGTTCTGCAGGGCGACGTCAAGGACGTGCTGCTTCTGGACGTAACCCCGCTGACCCTCGGCATCGAAACCCTGGGCGGCGTGTTCACCCCGCTGATCGAACGCAACACCACGATCCCGACCAAGCGCTCGCAGACCTTCTCGACCGCTGACGACAACCAATCGGCCGTGACGATCCGCGTGTTCCAGGGCGAACGCCCGATGGCGCACGACAACAAGATGCTGGGTCAGTTCGACCTGGTCGGCATTCCGCCGGCCCCGCGCGGCGTGCCGCAGGTCGAGGTCACCTTCGACATCGACGCCAACGGCATCGTCAACGTCTCGGCCCGCGACAAGGCGACCAGCAAGGAGCAGTCGATCCGCATCCAGGCCAACGGCGGCCTCTCGGACGCGGACATCGACAAGATGGTCCAGGAAGCCGAGGCCAACAAGGCCGAGGACGAAAAGCGCAAGGCGGCCGTCGAGGCGAAGAACCAAGCCGAGGCGGTGGTGCATTCCACCGAAAAGGCTCTCGCCGAGCACGGCGACAAGATCTCGGGCGACGACAAGACCGCCATCGAGACCGCGCTGGCCGATGTGAAGTCGGAACTTGAAGGGAACGACGCCGAGGCGATCTCGGCCAAGACCCAGACCCTCATCCAGGCTTCGATGAAGTTGGGCGAGGCGATGTATGCGGCCCAGCAAGGCGGCTCGGAAGAGCAGCCCCAGGGCGCGGCGGCGGCTGACGACGTGGTCGACGCCGAGTTCGAAGAAGTCTCCGACGACGACAAGAAGTCGGCGTGACGTTCCGCCCGATGGCGGTCATCCGCAAATTCTGCGAGACGACCGCCATCGGTTCGGGCGCCCCTCGGGAAAATCTCCGTCTGCTCCGGTTTGGAATAAGCCTTGCAGTCGGGCGGGGATCATCCCACCTCAATTCTCAGATCAATTTGAACCTCTGACATAGCATGCGGGATTATTACGAGATCCTCGGCGTGGAACGGAGCGCGGACGAAGCTGCGCTCAAGTCTTCGTTCCGTAAGCTCGCCATGGAGCACCACCCCGACCGCAATGGCGGGTGCGAGGAAGCGGCCGGCCGGTTCAAGGAGATCAACGAGGCTTACTCGGTCCTCTCCGATCCCCAGAAGCGCGCCGCCTATGACCGCTTCGGCCACGCCGGCGTCAACGGCGCTGCCGGCGGCGGCGGAGGGGCCCAGTTCCATGACGTGAACGACATCTTCAATGAGGTGTTCGGCGACGTCTTTGGCGACATGTTCGGCGGCCGCGGTCGCCAGCGCTCGGGCCCGGCCCGCGGCCAGGACCTGCGCTACGACCTGGAGATCACCCTCGAGCAGGCCTATGCCGGATCCGAGGTCGAGATCACCGTGCCGGCCTCGATCAACTGCGAAACCTGCGACGGCTCGGGCGCGCGTCCGGGCACCAGCCCGACCGTCTGCGGCGGTTGCGGCGGCGCCGGCCGCGTGCGCGCCAGCCAAGGCTTCTTCTCGATCGAGCGGGCCTGTCCGCGCTGCGGCGGCTCGGGCCGCCTGGTGCTCGACCCCTGCGAGGACTGCAGCGGCCATGGCCAGGTGCGCAGGCAGCGCACCCTGCAGGTCCGCATCCCGGCCGGCGTCGACGACGGCGCGCGCATCCGCCTGGCGGGCGAGGGCGACGCCGGCGCGCGCGGCGGGCCTCGTGGCGACCTCTACATCTTCCTCTCGGTGCGGCCGCACGACCTGTTCGACCGCGACGGCCTTGACCTGCTTTGCACCGTGCCGGTGCCGATGGCGGTGGCGGCGCTGGGCGGCGAGATCGAAGCCCCATGCCTGATGGGCGGCGACAACTGCGACGGCGAGTGCCGCATCGAGGTCAAGGTGCCGGAAGGCGCTCAGACGGGCCGCACCGTGCGGCTGAAGGGCAAGGGCATGCCGTCGCTGCGCTCGCGCGACCGCGGCGACTTGGTGGTCGAACTGTTCGTCGAGACCCCGACTAAGCTCACCGCCCGCCAGAAGGAGCTGATGCGCGAGTTCGCCGAAATCTGCGGAGAGCAACAGCATCCGAAATCGGCCACCTTCATCGGCAAGGCCAAACAGTTCTGGGACGACGTCACCGGCGGCTGACGCCGTCGCTGCGTCCCGCTCGGGCTATCAACGGCAGATGAGCGTCACAGTCGAAGCCATCGAGAAACGTGACGGCCGCCGCGAGCGGGCCGTCGCCAGCCGCGCGCGCATCCTCGAGGCGATGGTCGACCTGATCCAGGCCGGCGAGGTGCAGCCTTCGGCAGAGGCGGTGGCGGTCCGCGCCGGCGTCGGCGTGCGCACCGTCTTCCGCCTGTTCAACGACGTCGAAGGCCTGCACCGCGGTTTGCAACAGGTCATGGACGAGCGCCTGGCCCCGATCTACGACGAGCCGGTCCGCGGAACGCTGGCCGAGCGTCTCGACCAGTTGGTCGCCCGCCGGGCCGTGGTGTTTGAGAAGCTCGCCCGCCCTAAGGCCTTCGCCGACGCCAACCGCTCGCGTTCTCCCAGCCTCACGGCCGGCCATCAGGCCTTCGTCGCCCGGCAGCGCGAACTGTTGCTGCGACATCTGGATGGGCTCGGCCCGTTCGGCGGCGATCTGCTCGAAGCGCTCGACCTGGCGCTCAGCTTTGACGCCTGGCGACGCCTGCGGGAGGACCAGGGGCTGTCGGTGGAGGCCGCCCAGCGCGTCGTCGCCGCGATGGCCCGGGCCGTCGTTGCGACGATGGCCGACTAGCCGCCGGTCAGACTGCGGATGTCTGGCCAGCGATAGCTGACCTCGTGAGTGACGCCGCCCGGGCCCGGCTCGCGCCGCGGCGCGTCGGCCAGCCCGCCGAGGTGTTCGTAGAACCGCCGCGCGGGGATGTTGTCGCGCAGCACCGACAGCATCAGGCTGGTCGCCCCGTTGGCGGCGAACACCCGCGCCATGCCGGCCATCAGGCCGCGGCCGAGGCCATGCCCCTGGGCCGCCTTCAACACGTAGAGCGTCATCACCTCGGCTTCTCCTGGCCGCTGTGATCGGGACGGACCGCCTGAGGCGTAGCCGACCAGCCGCGATCGGTCGGCCGCGACCAGCGTCGCTTCCTGCTCGCGCGGACGCAGCAGTCCGGCCCGGAAGCGCCGCGTATAGACCGGGACGGACATGCGCGCGAGGTAGGAGTCCGGCAGCAGCCCGGGATAGGTCTCGCGCCAGGCGGCGATATGCACACGCGCCAGGTCCTCCGCGTCGTCCGGCCCAGCGGGGAAGATTACGTGCGGCAAGTGCGGCTCCTCACTTAGACACAGCTTGGAAGTCGCTGGCGGCGGTTCAAGGGTCTCTACGCGCCTGCCAGGGGTGACGGATCGCGCGGGCCTCACTCGCGCCACAGCCGAAAGTGGAAGCCGGTTTCGGCGACCGTCGCGCTCAAAATCTATGGATAAGAGCCCTTTCAGACACCTTGGGTGATTCCACCCAAGGCTAAAGGGCTCTAGCTTCCGCTGACCCATGAACGCCCCAACCTCCGCCATTCCCGACCCGACCGGCGCCACGCCGGTCATGGCCCAGTTTTTCGAGGCCAAGGCGCGCCAGCCGGACGCGCTGGTGTTCTTCCGCATGGGCGACTTCTACGAGCTGTTCTTCGAGGACGCCGAGAAGGCCGCCGCAGCCCTGAGCATCACCCTGACCGCGCGCGGCAACCACGGCGGCGCGCCGATCCCGATGTGCGGCGTGCCGGTGCACGCAGCCGAGGCCTATCTCGCCAAGCTCGTCCGCTCGGGCTTCAAGGTCGCGCTTTGCGAGCAGATGGAGGATCCCGCCGAGGCGAAGAAGCGCGGCTCCAAGTCTGTGGTTCGCCGCGACGTGGTGCGCGTGGTCACGCCCGGCACCCTGACGGAGGACGGGCTCCTGGACGCCCGCGGCGCCAACCGCCTGGCCGCGGTCGCCGTGCGCGCTGGAGCAGCGGCGGTGGCCAGCGTCGAGCTCTCCACCGGCGAGGTCGAGTGCATGGCGCTCTCGCGCGACAGCCTGGCCTCGGCCCTGGCCGCCCTCGGCCCGTCCGAGACCCTGGTGCCCGACCGCCTGTTCGCCGACGAAACCTTGGCGTCGACCTTTAAGTCGGCTGGCGGCCTGATCCAGCCGATGCCCTCGGCGCTGTCCGAGCCTTCGGCCTCCGAGGCGCGGCTGAAGAGGCTCTACGGCGTCGAGACTCTCGACGGCTTCGGCGAGCTGACCGGCGCCGAGATTTCGGCCCTCGGTCTGATCGCCGCGCACCTGGAAACCACCCAGGCCGGTCGGCTGCCGGCGCTTACCGCCCCGCGGCGCGCGGGCGAGGCCGACGTCATGGCCATCGATCCGGCCACCCGTTCCAGCCTCGAGATCGAAAAATCGACTTCCGGCTCGCGCGACGGCTCGCTGCTGGGCGCCATCGACCGCACGATCACCGCGCCCGGCGCGCGCCTGCTGGCCTCGCGCCTGGCCCGCCCGCTGCTCGATCCGGCCGCCATCGACGCGCGCCTCGACGCCATCCAGTGGTTCTGCGAGCGCCGTCCGTTGCGCGCCAAGCTGCGCGATCAGCTGCGGGGCATGGGCGACATGGCCCGCGCCTTGTCGCGGCTGGCGCTCGGCCGCGGCGGACCGCGCGATCTCGGCTCCCTGAAAGCCGGCCTTGCGGGGGGCGAAACGATCTTCGGCCTGTTCGCCGCGCCCGAGCCGCTGGATCCGGCCCCCGCAGAGATAGCCGGCGCCCTGGCCGCGTTGCATCCGAGCGCTGATCTGGACCTTGCCGAGTTCCGCCGCATGCTGGCCGACGGTCTGGGCGAGGACCTGCCCGCCCAGGCCCGCGACGGGGGCTTCGTCGCCGCCGGCGTCCGCGCCGAGCTCGATCAGGCCCGCGCTCTGCGCGATGACAGCCGCAAGGTGATCCTGCAGCTGGAAGCCAAGCTGGCGGCCGAGAGCGGCGTGGCGCTGAAGATCCGCCACAACGCCGTGCTCGGCTACTTCGTGGAGGCCACCGCCAAGGCGGCCGAGCCGTTGATGAGCGCGCCGCTCAACACCACCTTCATCCACCGCCAGACCCTGGCCAACCAAGTCCGCTTCACCACCGTCGAACTGGCCGAGCTGGACGCCCGCATCGCCCAGGCCGCCGAGCGTGCCCTGGCCATGGAGGTTGCGACGTTCGAGGCCTGGCGAGAGGCGGCGATCCGCGTCGCCCCGGCCATCCAGGCCGCGGCCGAGGGCGCCGCGCGCCTCGACGTCGCCGCGGGGCTGGCCGAATGGGCCGAAGACGTCGGCGCGGCCCGGCCGGTGGTCGACCGCTCGACGGTGTTCGAGGCCCAAGCCGCCCGCCACCCGGTCGTGGAGGCCGCGGTCAAGCGCGCCGGCGATCCCTATACGCCCAACGACTGCGCGCTGGATGGTGCGGGGGCGGCGGCGGCGCGGCTGTCCATCGTCACCGGCCCGAACATGGCCGGTAAATCGACCTTCCTGCGCCAGAACGCCCTGCTGGCGGTGCTGGCCCAGGCCGGCTGCTACGTCCCGGCCAAGGCGCTGCGCATCGGCGTCGTCGACCGGCTGTTCAGCCGCGTGGGCGCCGGCGACGACCTTGCGCGCGGCCGCTCGACCTTCATGGCCGAGATGGTCGAGACCGCTGCGATCCTCACTCAGGCGACGCCGCGCTCGCTGGTCATCCTCGACGAGATCGGCCGCGGCACCGCGACCTATGACGGCCTGGCGATCGCCTGGGCCTGCGCCGAGGCGCTGCACGAGACCAACCGCTGCCGCGGCCTGTTCGCCACCCACTATCACGAGCTGGCGGTGCTCGAGGATCGACTGGCGCACGTGTCCAACCTGTCGCTCAAGGCCAAGGAGTGGAACGGCGATCTGATCTTCCTGCACGAGGCCGGTCCCGGCCCGGCCGACCGCTCCTACGGCGTGCAGGTCGCCAAGCTTGCCGGCGTGCCGCCGGCGGTGGTGGTCCGTGCGCGTGAAGTCCTCGACCGGCTGGAGCGCGAGGCTGGCGCGCCGGCGCACCTCGAAGACCTGCCGCTGTTCGCCGCCCACGCGGCCGAGCCCGAGGCGCCCGCCTTCGGACCGAGCGAGGTGGAGGCGCAGCTCAAGACGCTCGACCTCGACGGCATGAGCCCTCGTGAGGCGATGGCCGCGCTCTACCGCCTGAAGGAACTGATGCGGTGAAGGCGCTGATGGTCGATGTGGACGGGGTTATCGTCGTGCATCCGGATCCGAAGGGCTGGTCGGCCAATCTGGAGCGCGATCTCGGCCTCAAGATCGAGGACCTCCAAGCTCAATTCTTCGAACCGAACTTTCACGACATCGTCCATGGCCGCGCGGCTCTGCGCGATCGGCTGGCTCCGGTGCTGGCGAGGATCGCCCCGCACCTCAGTTGCGACGAGCTCTGCGCCTATTGGTTCGAGCACGATAGCCACCTCGACCACGGCCTGCTGGACCAGCTGGCCGCTGTCCGCGCCCAGGGCTATGCGTTGCATCTGGCGACCGTGCAGGAGCACGAGCGCGCCGCCTATCTCTGGAACGAGATGGGCCTGAAGGATCGCTTCGACGCCATCCACTACGCGGCCGATCTCGGCCACGCCAAGCCGGCCGACGGGTTCTATGCGGCGATCGAGGCGCGCACCGGCTATGCGCCGGGCGAGCTCTTCTTCATCGACGACAAGGTCGCCAACGTGCAGGCCGCCCAGGCCCGCGGCTGGAAGGCCGCGCTCTGGACCGGCCGCGAGCGGCTGGCGGATCTGATGGCGGGCGCCTAGGCCGCGCGGCGGGCGGCGGCCGAGGCGCCGGTCGCCAGCCGGAACCGGCCGATCAGCTGCGACAGGATCTGGGCCTCGCGCGCCAGGTCGGCCGCCGCGTGCGCGGTCTCCAGCACCATGCCGGCATTCTGCTGGGTGACGCGGTCCATCTCATTGACGGCGCTGTTGACTTGGCCGAGGCCGACGGCCTGTTCCTGGGCCGAGCTGGAGATGTCGGCCACCAGGCCGTGCACCTCGGTCACGCGGCCGACGATGCGCCCCAAGGCCTGGCCGGTCTCGCCGACCAGATTGACCCCCTGGCTGACCTGCTCGCTCGAGGCGCTGATCAGGGTCTTGATCTCCTTGGCGGCGTCAGCCGAGCGTTGGGCCAGGGCCCGGACCTCGGAGGCGACGACGGCGAAGCCGCGCCCGGCCTCGCCCGCCCGGGCCGCCTCGACCCCGGCGTTCAGCGCCAGCAGGTTGGTCTGGAAGGCGATCTCGTCGATCACGCCGATGATCTGGCTGATCTGCTTGGAGGAGTCCTCGATCTGGCCCATGGCCGAGATCGCCGCCTCGACCACCGGGGCGCTGGTCTCAGCCTCCTTGTGGGCGTCGGCCACCGCGCCGGAAGTCTGGCGGGCGGTCTCGGCGGCGCGCTGGACGGTGACGGTGATCTCTTCGACCGCGGCGGCGGTCTCCTCCAGGCTGGCGGCCTGGTTTTCGGTGCGCCGCGCCAGGTCGTCGCCCGAGCTCTTCATCTGGCCGACCGTGGCGGTCACCGCCGAGACGGAGTCCACCACCGCGGCGATCGCGCCGTGCAGCTCGCCGACCGCGCCGTTGAAATCGTCGCGCAGCTGGGCGTAGTCGCCCGACAGCGGGGTCTCGA
The DNA here is from genome assembly GCF_014196295.1 of Phenylobacterium haematophilum. Classification (GTDB taxonomy): domain Bacteria; phylum Pseudomonadota; class Alphaproteobacteria; order Caulobacterales; family Caulobacteraceae; genus Phenylobacterium; species Phenylobacterium haematophilum. The sequence goes on along the minus strand of NZ_JACIDK010000005.1, from coordinate 201,406 downwards.
TGCGGCTGGTCAGGTCGCCGCGGGCCAGACCCGACAGCGCCGCGGCCAGGCTGCGCACCACTGTCGCCTGCTCGGCGGCCGAGCGGGCCTTCTCGGCCTCGGCCTTGGCGCGGTCGGCCTCGGCGGCCTCGAAATAGACGTCCAGCACCAGGCTCATGTCGAGCATGGCGCCCTTGATCAGCGCCGACAGCGTTTCGGCCAGCTCTGCGTTCTTGGCCTTGGCGCCGAAGCCCTTGGCGCCCTTCTCGGCGACCACGGCGCGCACCAGCTGTTCCAGAACCAGCGCGTAGCCGCCGATGTACCAGCGCGGCTCAAGCCCGATGCGCGCGTGCACCGCGCCGATGGTCTGCACTGACTTGGCGTAGTCGGCGGTGAATTCTCCCGAGGCGATGCCCTGCCAATGGCGCAGCTGGGCGTTCTGGGCCTTGGTGATGTGGCCGTCGTCGCGGAAGTGCACCTTGGTTTCGGGCGTCGCGCGGACCTGGGCGTAGAAGTGGTCGAGCGCGCCGGGCAGCTTCTCGGAGATCAGCGACCGGGTCGCGCGCAGCGTCTTGCGGGTCTCCGGCGTCACCTGCATGAACTCCAGGCGCCCGTCCAGGCTCTTACCCGTCATAATCCGCTCCACCAAAACCCGCTGCCGCAGTCCTTGGGTGGCCGTGGTTAAGGATGGGTAAGCAGTTTCCCAATCAGCCCAAGTCTTCGCGAACTGAGACGAAAAACTGAATCGCGGACCCCGAATCCGCTGTGGTCGGGACGATTTTCAGGCGCCGCCGATATTCTCGCCGTCGGGTGCGGGTTCGGTTTGGCCCTGGTCTCGGCGCCGCTCAGAGGAGAGGATGCCGCAGCTACCGGAAGTGATTATATCCACGTCATGCCGCCCCGCCTCCGACCCACCCGCCTGGAATACGTCGTCGACGGCGTGCGCCTGCGCGCCCAGTTGTCCGCCGCCGCCCTCGACGCGGCCGGCGACGAACAGGAACAGCGCCGCCGGGCGCTCGACATCCTCAAGCAGGCCCTGTTCCGCGGCCGGATGATCGCCAAGGAGCGGCTTGAGAACGGCGCCGGCGGGATCGAGACCGCCCGGCTGCTGTCCGGGGTCACCGACGAGGTCGTCACCGCGCTTTACGATTTCACCACCGTCCACGTCTTCCGGGCCCGCAACCCGACCGAGGGCGAGCGCTTGGCGCTGATGGCGGTCGGCGGGTACGGCCGCGGGACGCTGGCCCCGTTTTCCGATCTCGATCTGCTGTTCCTTCGCCCTTACAAGCAGACCGCCCACACTGAGAGCGTGATCGAGTACATGCTCTACGCCCTCTGGGATCTCGGCTTCAAAGTCGGTCACGCCTCGCGCACGATCGAGGAGTGCCTGAAGCTCAGCCGCGAGGACTACACGATCCGCACTTCGATCCTGGAGGCGCGCCAGCTCAGCGGCGACGCCGCACTGGCCGATGAGCTGTTCCAGCGTTTCCGCGCCGAGGTCGTCAGGGGCACCGCCGCTCAGTTCGTCGCCGCCAAGCTCAAGGAGCGCGACATCCGCCAGGAGCGCGCCGGCGCCAGCCGTTATCTGGTCGAGCCGAACGTCAAGGAAGGGAAGGGGGGCCTGCGCGACCTCAACACCCTGTTCTGGATCGCCCAGTACCTGCACCCGGTCAGCCACGTCGACGGCTTCGTCCAGCTGGACATGTTCGACCGCAAGGAGGTCGCGGCCTTCATCAAGGCGTTCGACTTCCTCTGGGCCGTACGTTGTCATCTGCATTTCGCCACCGGCCGGCCCGAGGAGCGGCTGACCTTCGATCTGCAGCCCGAGATCGCCCGGCGGATGGGCTATGGCGACCGCGGCGACGCGCCGGCGGTCGAGCGGTTCATGCGCCGTTACTTCCTGATCGCGAAGGAGGTCGGGGCGCTCACCCGGGTGTTCGCCGCCAAGCTCGAGGCAGAGCAGATCAAGCAGCAGCCCAAGGGGCTGTCGCGGCTGATCCCCGGCCGCAGCAAGGCCAAGCGCAAGAAGCTGGATCCCGGCTTCCACGAGGAGGGCGGACGCCTCAACGTCGACGGCCCGCAGGTGTTCGAGCGCGATCCGGTGAACCTGCTGCGGCTGTTCCGGCTGGCCGACCAGCGCGACCTCGACCTGCACCCGGACGCCTTCACCGCCGCCAGCCGCTGCGCCAGCATCATCGGTTCCAAGGTCCGTCGCGATCCCGCCGCGGCCAAGGTGTTCCTCGACATCCTGGCCCATGGCCGCGATCCGCAGCGGGCGCTGTCGATGATGAACGACGCCGACGTGCTCGGCCGCTTCATCCCGGAGTGGGGGCGCATCGTCGCCCAGATGCAGTTCAACATGTACCACTCGTACACGGTGGACGAGCACACGCTGCGGGCGGTCGGCGTCATCGCCGACATCGCCAACGGCCGCTTCGCCGAGGACCACCCGCTCTCGACTGCGGTCATGCCCCTGATCGACGACCGCGAGGCGCTGTTCCTGGCCATGCTGCTGCACGATACGGGCAAGGGCGGGGCGGGGGGCCAGGAAAAGGCCGGGGCCCGCGCCGCGCGCTCGGCCTGCGAGCGGCTCGGCCTGGATCGCAAGCGCATCGAAATGGTCGCCTGGCTGGTCGAGCACCATCTGGTGATGAGCGATTACGCCCAGAAGCGCGACGTCTCCGACCCGCGCACCGTCGCGGACTTCGCCCGCATCGTGGAGACGCCCGAGCGGCTGCGCCTGCTGCTGGTCCTGACCGTCGCCGATATCCGCGCCGTCGGGCCGGGGGTCTGGAACGGCTGGAAAGGCCAGCTGATGCGCGAACTCTATGGCGCGACCGAAGCGGTGTTCCGCGGCGGCCGCGGCTCCGACGCCGCCGCCGCCATCCGCCGCTATCACGAGAACGCCGCCTACGACGCGCGCGTGCGCCTGATCGCCGCCGACCCCTCCGCCACCGACTGGGTGCAGGCGATGGAAGACGCCTACTTCACCTCGTTCTCCGACGCCGAGATCCTGGTCCACGCCGACCTCGCCCGTCGCGCCGCCGACCGCGGCGCGGCGGCGGAAGGCCACATTCGGCCGGGCCTCAATGCTTCCGAGGTGGTGATCGCCGCTCCTGACCGCTCGCGCCTGTTCGTCGACCTGGCCGCCGCGGTCACCGCAGCCGGCGCCAACATCGTCGGGGCTCGGGTGTTCACCTCCCGCCAGGGTCAGGCGCTCGACGTCTTCTACGTGCAGGACGCCACTGGCGCGGCCTATGGCGCCGACAATCCGCGCTCGCTGACCAAGCTGGCCGATGCGCTCGCCGCCGCCGGCCGCGGCGAGCTGACCAAGTCCGAGCCGCGGCGAGTGACCGACTTCGGCCGCGCGGCAGCGTTCACCATCACCCCGACTGTCATGCTCGACAACGAAGCGTCCGAGGTTTCGACCGTGGTCGAGGCGTCCGGCCGCGATCGCCCCGGCCTGCTCGTCGCCCTGGCGCGCAATCTCGCCGACGCTGGTCTCTCGATCCTCTCGGCCCACATCGACGGCTATGGCGAGCGGGCGGTCGACGCATTCTACGTGACCGAGCGCGACGGCGGAAAACTTACCGATCCGAAGCGGATGGCCGCGCTCAAGTCGCACCTGATGGCGGCGCTTGAGGAAGTGGAGGCCGCGGCGCCCAAACCGCGCGCCAATCTGCAGAAGGCGCGCGCTAGCGTCGCGCGCTGACGGGGCGGCTTGACCGGTGCGGCCGCATAAGCGCACACCAACCCCCGTGACCGCAGCCGCCACTCCTGCCGCCAAGAGCGGACTCATCCGTTCATCCCTGCTGCTGTCAGGCCTGACCCTGATCAGTCGGTTCATGGGGCTTGCGCGGGACCTGGTGTTGACGGCGCGCCTGGGCGCCAGCGCGACCATCGCCGCCGACGCCTACTACACGGCGCTGGCCTTCCCGAACCTGTTCCGGCGGATCTTCGCCGAGGGGGCGTTCTCCTCGGCGTTCATCCCGTCCTACACCAAGACCCTGACCGGCGAGGGCCAGGCCGAGGCCGACCGCATCGCCTCCGACGCGCTCGCCACGTTGGCGGCGGCGACCATCGCCATCACCCTGGCCGCGCAACTGGCCATGCCGTGGCTGATGTACGTGATCAACCCAGGCTACGCCTCGGATCCGGCCAAGTTCAAGCTGGCGATCGTGCTGACCCAGATCAGCATGCCGTACCTGCCGTGCATGGCGATCGGCGCGCTGCTGTCGGGCGTGCTCAACGCCCACCGCCGGTTCATCATCACCGGCGTCTTTCCGACCATTCTGAACCTGGTGATGCTGATCGCGGTGATCCCGCAGGACGATCCGATCCTGGCCGCCTACGCCGCTTCCATCGCCATTCCGATCGCCGGCGTCTTCCAGGCGGGCCTGCTGTGGTGGGGCGCGCGCAAGTGCGGCGCCCATATCCGCCTGCGTTGGCCGTCGCTTACGCCTGAAATCAAGGCGCTGATTGCGCTCGCGGTGCCCGGCGCGATCGCCGCGAGCGCCGTCCAGATCAACATCTTCATCTCCGGCATCCTCGCCTCTCAGGTGGCCGGCGGCCGCGCCTGGACCGAGGTCGCCGCCCGGCTCTACCAGCTGCCGCTCGGCCTGATCGGGGTGGCGGTGAGCGTGGCCCTGCTGCCGCGGCTCTCCAGCGCCATCCAGGCCAAGGACCATGACGACGCCCAGGCCGCCACCGACCAGGCGGTGATCTTCTCGCTGGCCCTGACCGCCCCGGCGGCGGCGGCGCTGATCGCCATGCCGTTCTTCCTGATCGACGGCCTGTTCACCCGCGGCGCCTTCACCGTTGAAGACGCCCGCCAGACCGGCTGGATCCTCCTCAACTACGGCTGGGGCGTGCCGGCCTTCGTGCTCGCCCGCGTGCTGCAGCCGGCCTTCTTTGCGAGGGCCGACACCAAGGCGCCGATGCGCTTTGGCCTGATCTCCGTGGCGGTGAACATCGTCCTCGGCCTGGCGCTGTTCCAGGTCATCGGGGTTAAGGGCATCGCTGCGGCGACCAGCGCGGCGGCCTGGATCAACGTCGCCCAGATGGTGCTGCTGCTGGCCAAGCGGGGCGACTATTCGCCGACCAAGGCCGCCTGGAGCCGCATCGGCCGCATTGTGGCGGCCAGCGCCGCCTTCGGCGCGCTGCTCGCCTTCGCCTCGCACGAGCGGGCCTGGCTCGAGGCGCCGCTGCGCGGCTTCCACGTCGTCGGGCTGGGGGCCAAGGAGATCGCGGTGCTCGCCGTCGCCGCCGTCGGGGTTGCGGTCTACGGCCTGCTGCTGCTGGCCTTCCGCGGAATCACGCCCAGCGAGATCAAGGCCGCCTTGCGCCGACGTCCGGGCGACGCTGCGGTCTCGGCCGACCTCTGACGGGCTTGCGGTCCGCCGCCCCAGGCCTTATTCGCTGGGACCATGGCTAGCGGACGAAACACGTGGCGATGGCGTAGCGCCTGATCCTCGCCTTTCCCGGCGCGATTCTGCGCGCCTGCCTGTCTACGCCCTTCGGAAGCCGATCCCATGACTGACCAAGCTCCCCCCGCCTACAGCGGTCCCCAACGCGTGCTGTCCGGCGTTCAGCCGTCCGGCGCTCTGCACCTTGGCAACTATCTCGGCGCGCTGGTGAAGTTCGCTCGACTGCAGCACGAGGTGGAGACCTTCATCTTCGTCGCCGACCTGCACGCCATCACCGTTTGGCAGGATCCGAAGCTGCTGGCAGGCCAGGTGCGCGAGATCACCGCCGCTTATCTCGCCTCGGGCCTGGATCCCAAGGTCGCGACGATCTTCCCGCAGTCGGCCGTGCCGCAGCACGCCGAGCTGGCCTGGATCTTCAACTGCGTCGCCCGCCTCGGCTGGCTCGACCGGATGACCCAGTTCAAGGAGAAGTCGGGCAAGCACAAGGAGCGCTCGAGCGTCGGCCTCTACACCTACCCGGTGCTGCAGGCCGCCGACATCCTGCTCTACAAGGCGACCCAGGTGCCGGTCGGCGACGACCAGCGCCAGCATCTCGAACTGACCCGCGATGTCGCCGCGAAGTTCAACCACGACTTCGAGGTCCCGGGTTACTTCCCGCTGCCCGACGCCCTGACCCAGGGGCCGGGCGCCCGGATCATGTCGCTGCGCGACGGTTCGGCGAAGATGAGCAAGTCCGATCCGTCGGACAACTCGCGGCTCAACCTGCTCGACGAGGCGGACGCCATCGCCCAGAAGGTCCGCAAGGCGAAGACCGATCCCGAGCCGCTGCCGGAAACCCTCGACGAGCTGAAGGCGCGTCCGGAGGCCGAGAATCTGGTCGGCATCTACGCCGCCCTCGACGGCCGCACTTCGGCGCAGGTGCTGGCCGAGTTCGCCGGACAGGGCTTCGGCGCCTTCAAGCCCAAGCTCGCCGATCTCGCGGTCGCCAAGCTGGGACCGGTCGGCGACGAAATGCGCCGCCTGATGGCCGACCCGGCCGAGATCGACCGCGTCCTGGCGGACGGCGCCGAGCGCGCCCGCGCTGCGGCCGCCCCGACCCTGGCCGAAGTCCGCAAGATCGTCGGTTTCTGGGGCGCCTGACCGACATTTCCTCAAGTGTCATCCCGCCAGCGCGGCGCGAAGGGGTCCCGGTCTTGCTTCGCAAACCGGGATGACACGCCGGGGATGTGCTTGCCGAATACGCGAGTCCGGGTCACCGTCCGCGCCATGAGCCAACGCAAGTTCCTCGTCATCGCCGACGACAGTCCGGAGTTTCAGGCCGCCCTGCGCTTCGCCTGCCGGCGCGCTCGCTCGACCGCCGGCCACGTGGCGCTGCTCCGGGTCATCGAGCCGGCCGTGTTCGAGCACTGGAGCGGCGTGCGCGAGGAGATCGAACGGCAGGCGCGTGAGGAGGCCGAGGCCGTGCTGCACAAGATGGCGGAGTTCGTCATCGCTGAAACGGGCATGCCGCCCGAATTCATCATCGTGAACGCAGAAAGCACCCGCGCGGCGCTGCGCAAGGTCATCTCCGAAGATCCCGACATCAAGATCCTGGTGCTGGCCGCTTCGGTCGGCGGCCGCGGCCCCGGTCCGCTGGTCTCGTCGATCGCCAAGGACGGGGTGAAGTGGGGAGCCCGCAAGTTGCCGGTCACGGTGGTGCCCGGCGACCTCACCGATGATGAGATCGCCGATCTGGCCTAGAACTGAGCGTGAACCCGGTTTGCGTGGCAAGACCGGGACCCAGGACATCAGATGGGATGTGTGAGGCTCGGCCCCGCTGCAGCAACCGCTTCCGACGCGAAATGGCCCCCGGTCTTAGCCTTTGGCGAAACCGGGGCGACCGATGGTGCTGAGAGGGAGGGAAAACTTGCGATTTCGCGTCCAAAGCGCCACATCTGGCGCATGTTCATCCAGACCGAAGCCACGCCGAACCCCGAGGTTCTGAAGTTCCTCCCCGGTCGCGAGGTCCTCGCCGAGGGCTCGCGCGATTTCCGGGACATGGACGAGGCCCAGGTTTCGCCGCTCGCCGCCGACCTGTTCGACATCGAGGGCGTCACGCGGGTGTTCTTCGGGGCCGACTTCGTCACCGTCGGCAAGGACGCCCACCATGACTGGCCGCACCTGAAGGCGCCGGTGCTGGCGGCGATCATGGACCACTTCACCTCCGGCCGGCCGCTGTTCGTCGAAAGCGCCGCCGAGGCCGGCGGTCATGACGACACGGCCTATGAAGGCGAGACCGCCCAGGTGGTCGCCGAGATCAAGGACCTGCTCGACACCCGCATTCGTCCGGCCGTGGCTCAGGACGGCGGCGACATCCTGTTCAACCGCTTCGACGCCGACACCGGCGTGGTCTGGCTGCACATGCGCGGCGCCTGCTCGGGCTGTCCGTCGTCGTCGGCCACCCTCAAGGCCGGGGTCGAGAACATGCTCAAGCACTATGTGCCCGAGGTCACCCGCGTCGAGCAGACGCTGTAGGGCGCATCGCGTGGGGGCGATCCGAAGCTTGATCCTGGCGCTGGCCGGGGCCGGCGTGCTGGCCGCGCCCGCCGCCGCCAGCGAAGACGATTGGCCGGTGCTCAAGGGCGTACGGCTCGAAGGTCTGCGCCCTTGGGGCGCTTTCGCCGTCTACCGCGCCGACCGCAGCGTCACTGGCGTTTCGCTCTATCTCCGTGAGGGCCAGACCATCGCCCGCCGGGTCGAGACCCGCGACGGTGCGGACGCCGTCGTCAGCTGGGCCGCGGCGCGGAGCTGCCCCGCACTGAACGCCGCCGTGGCCGGGCTGGAAAAGCTGCCGGCCCCGCGCATCGAGGTCCCCGGCGTCGGGCTCAGGCCGCCGGCCGCCGCCGCGTCGGCCAACGCCGACAGCTACCTGCTGTGGGCCGAGGACGCCCGTTTCGCGACCTCGGCCTATCCGGTGCAGCTGGAGGTCCGCGGCGAGGGCGGCTCGCCCATGGCCGCCTGGGTCGACGCGAGCCTGCGTCGCCTGGCGTCCTGCTGGAGCCCGGCCCAGCCGTGATGATCCTGGCGATCGACACCTGCCTGTTCGCCTGCTCGGCCGCCGTGGTTCAGGACGGCGCGGTGCGGGCCGGCCGTGTCGAGCCTATGAGCCGCGGCCACCAGGAGCGGCTGGCCCCGCTGGTCGCTGAAGTCATGGCCGAGGCCGGCGGCGTCGGCTTCGATCAGCTCGACCGCATCGCCGTCACTGTCGGCCCCGGGTCGTTCACCGGCCTGCGCGTCGGCCTGGCCTTCGCCAAGGGGCTGTCGGCGGCGCTGGCGATCCCCGCGGTGGGCGTCGGCTCGCTTGAGGCGTTGGCCCAGCCGCACAAGGGCCGGGTGTTCGCCGTGCTCGACGCCAAGCGAGGGCAGGTCTACCTGCAGGCCTTCGCCGACGGCGCGGCGGTCAGCGCCCCCGACGCCCTGCCGATCGAGACGGCCGCCGCTCGCGTGGCCGAGCTCGCTCCCGACATCCTGGTCGGGACCGGCGCGGCGCTGCTGGCGCAGATGCGTCCTTCGGCCCAGGCGATCGCCGTCGACCATGCCGATCCCGCCGCGATCGCCGCACTCGGCGCGAGCCGGAGCCCCGTTCCGCCGCGCCCGCTCTATCTGCGCGCGCCGGACGCCAAGCTGCCCGGCGGCAAGAGCCTTTCCGAATGAAGCTGCGCGGGGCCTGGGGGCACGAGGCGCAGGCCCTGGCGCAGCTCCACGCCGCCGCCTTCGACCACGCCTGGTCGGCCGACGAGATCGCCCAACTGCTGGACGGGCCCGGCGGATTCGCGCTGCTGGTGGAGAACGAATCCCCGTTGGCCTTCATCCTCTGTCGCGCGGTCGCCGGCGAGGCCGAGATCCTGACCCTGGCCGTCGACCCGGCCGCCCGCCGCCGCGGCCTGGCCCGCGCCCTCGTCGACGCCGCCGCCGGCGCGGCGCGCATGGCGGGGGCCGACGTCATGTTTCTGGAGGTCGCGCACGACAACCTGCCGGCCCTCGGCCTTTATGAGGCGGCGGGCTTCGCGCGGGCCGGATTGCGTCGGGGATACTATGATCGCGGCGCCGCCGGATCGGCCGACGCGGTTGTTATGCGTCTCGACCTTGGCCGCGCGACTTAGTCGCCCTATCCTTGCGGCGAGTTGAATACCGAGGAGACTATCGTGGATCGGATCGAAAGCCTCTGCGTCGAGAAGGGCATGCGTATGACCGAACAGCGCCGCGTCATCGCGCGCGTGCTGTCGGCTGCACATGACCACCCCGATGTGGAAGAGCTGTACCGCCGTGCGCACGAGGTCGACCCGCACATTTCGATCGCCACCGTGTACCGCACGGTGCGCCTGTTCGAGGAAGCCGGCATCATCGCCCGCCACGACTTCCGCGACGGCCGATCGCGCTACGAGGAAGCCACCGAGGTCCACCACGACCACCTGATCGACATGAAGACCGGCAAGGTGGTCGAGTTCGTCGACGAGGAGATCGAGGCCCTGCAGGAGGCCATCGCCCGCAAGCTTGGCTACAAGCTGGTCGATCACCGGCTCGAACTCTACGGCATGCCGCTCGACGATTGAGTCGCGATCCGCGCCGCCCCTGCGTCAGGTGGAAAACTTGCGCGGGGGCGTTCGCAACCCCATAACGCCGGCATGACCGGTTCTGCGCCTACCAAGCGCCTCTTCATCAAGACCTACGGCTGTCAGATGAACGTCTATGACAGCGAGCGCATGGCCGACGTGCTGGCGCCGCTGGGCTATGGCGTGACCTCGACGCCGGAGGACGCCGATCTCGTCGTCCTCAACACCTGCCATATCCGCGAGAAGGCCACCGAGAAGGTTTATTCCGAACTCGGCCAGATCAAGCTGATGAAGCAGGCCCGCGCGCAGGCCGGCGGCAAGATGACCATCGCCGTAGCCGGCTGCGTGGCCCAGGCAGAGGGCGAGCAGATCATGCTGCGTCAGCCGGCCGTCGACCTGGTCGTCGGGCCGCAGGCCTATCACCAGCTGCCCGAGTTGATCGCCCGCGCGCACCGCGCGCGCGGCGAGCGCCTCGCCGCCGACTTCGCCGCCGACGAAAAGTTCGACGCTTTGCCCGTCGCGCGCAATCCGGACGGCGTCACCGCGTTCCTGACCGTGCAGGAAGGCTGCGATAAGTTCTGCACCTTCTGCGTCGTGCCATACACGCGCGGCGGCGAGTGGTCGCGACCGGTCGAAACGATCCTGGCCGAGGCCCGCGACCTCGCCGCCAAGGGCGTGCGCGAGGTCACCCTGCTCGGCCAGAACGTCAACGCCTATGCCGGCGAGGGCGGGCTTGCCGGACTGGCTCGCCAGCTGGCGCAGATCGAGGGCCTGGACCGCATCCGCTACACGACCAGCCACCCTGCCGACATGGACGATGCGCTGATCGAAGCCCACGCCGAACTGCCGCAGCTGATGCCGTATCTGCATCTGCCGGTGCAGGCCGGGTCCGACAAGATCCTCAAGGCGATGAACCGCGCGCATACGGCTGAGAGCTATCTGCGCTTGGTCGAGAAGATTCGCGCCGCGCGGCCCGACATCGCCATGTCCGGCGACTTCATCGTCGGCTTCCCGGGCGAGCGCGACGCCGACTTCGAGGCGACGCTCAGCCTGGTGCGCGAGGTAGGCTACGCCGCCTCTTTCACCTTCAAGTATTCGCGCCGTCCCGGCACGCCGGCCGCCGCCCTCCCGGGCCAGGTGGAGGAGGCGGTCAAGGACGAGCGCCTGGCGCGCCTCAACGCCCTGATCGACGAGCAGCAGCGCGCCTTCAACGCCGCCCAGGTCGGCAAGGTGCTGCCGGTGCTGTTCGAAAAGCCCGGCCGCCATCCCGGCCAGCTATCCGGCCGCAGCCCCTACCTCCAGGCCGTCCATGTCGAAGGTCCCGAGCGCCTGATCGGCCAGATCGTGCCGGTCCGCATCGAGACCGCCCACAAGATGAGCCTGGCTGGCGTCCTCGAGATGGAGTCCGCGTGAGCCGGCCTGAGTACATCCCGCTTTCGGACGAGGCCGCCCGCGCGGTGGCCGGTCCCGCCAGCCGCCATGCGGCTCTGATCGAGGACGCCTTCAACGTCCTGATGGAAACGCCGGGCGGCGGGGTCTCCATCGACGGCGACGCCAAGTCGCGCGCCGGCGCCAAGCAGGCGGTCTCCGCCCTGGCCGCCCAGGCCGACTCCGGCCGCGAGGTCACCGAGGCCGACGTGCGGGTCGCCATCGGCAATGCCCGCGCGGGAACCGGCAAGGCGCCGGCCGGCGGTCTGCCCAGCGGCCGGCGCGGCCAGGTCGCGCCGCGTACTCCGGGCCAGGCGCGCTATCTCGACGCCCTCACCAAGTGCGATCTGGTGTTCGGTCTCGGCCCGGCCGGCACCGGCAAGACCTTCCTCGCCGTCGCCCACGGGGCGGGCCTCCTGCTGCGCGGCGAGGTCGACCGCCTGATCGTCAGCCGCCCGGCGGTGGAGGCGGGCGAGCGGCTCGGCTTTCTGCCGGGCGACATGAACGAAAAGGTCGATCCCTACATGGCGCCGGTATGGGAGGCGCTGACCGACATCCTCGGGGCCGAGCAGCTGCGCCGCCGCCGCGAGAAGGGCGAGATCGAGGTTGCGCCGATCGCCTTCCTGCGCGGGCGCACGCTCAGCCACGCCTTCATCATCATCGACGAGGCGCAGAACACCACCCGCCTGCAGATGAAGATGGTTCTGACCCGTATCGGCGAAGGCTCACGCATGGCGGTGACGGGCGACCCCAGCCAGATCGACCTGGTCAACGCCGCCGATTCCGGCCTCGCCCACGCGGTCGGCCTGCTGGAGGGCGTCGAGGGCGTCGGGGTCAATCGCTTCACGGCGCAGGATATCGTGCGCCACCCGATGGTCGAACGCATCGTCCGCGCCTACGACGCCGACGCCGCCAAGAGCGGGCGCGCGATTTGATCGACATCGAGATCGAGGACGAGGCCTGGGTCGCCGCCGCGCCGCAGGCGCAGCATCTCGTCGAGGCCGCCGCGGCCGCCGCCCTGCGCCACGCAGAGTTCGACGTCGACGCCGTGACCATCCTGCTGACCGACGACGAGAGCGTGCGCGACCTCAACGACCGCTTCCGCGGCAAGGACTATGCGACCAACGTCCTGTCCTTCCCGGCCCCGGAAAATCCGGAAGGGCATCTGGGCGACATCGCGCTGGCGTTCGGCGTCTGCGCGCGCGAAGCAACCGAACAGGGTAAGCCGCTCGGCCACCACCTGCAGCATCTGGTGGCGCATGGCGTGCTGCATCTTTTAGGATACGATCACGAAACCGACGCCGAGGCCGAACACATGGAAGGTCTAGAGCGCGTCATCCTGGCCGGACTCGGGGTTCCAGACCCCTACGCGGCTGAGCAGGGAGACCATGGCTAACTCTTCGGACGGGATATCCAGTCCGCCCGAACCCCCTAGTCGAAGCAGGGGGATTCGGGCGTTCTTTCGCAAACTTCGCGCCGGCCGGGCCGAAGCGCCGCCGCCGGGCCCGACCTCGGGATCTAACGGCCTCGTAGAGCAGGCGGCCGCGTTCCAGACCCTCCGGGTCTCCGACGTGATGACGCCCCGGGTCGACATCGTCGCCGTCGAGCTTTCCACGCCCTTCGCCGAGGTGGTCGAGCTGTTCGCGGAATCCGAACACAGCCGCATGCCGATCTACCGCGAGACGCTGGACGATCCGGTCGGGGTGATCCACGTCAAGGATATCTTCAAGCTGCTGGCCGGCCGCGGCCGCCGGCCTGGCCCTTCCGATCTGGTGCTCCAGAAGCTGCGCCGCGACGCGCTCTACGTGCCCGGCTCGATGCGCGCCGCCGACCTGCTGCTGCGCATGCAGGCCGAACGCACCCACATGGCCATGGTCATCGACGAGTTCGGCGGCACCGACGGCCTGGTGACCATGGAGGACCTGGTCGAGGCGGTGGTCGGCGACATCGACGACGAGCACGACGAGGCGGCCGTATCGTCCATCACGCCGCGCGCCGGCGGCGTCTACGAGGTCGACGCCCGCGCGCCGCTGGAAAAGCTGGAAGCTGCGCTCGGCGAGCACCTGGCGCCTGGCGAACTGGACGAAGAAATCGACACGGTCGGCGGCCTGGTCTCGGCCCTGGCCGGCCGCGTGCCGCAACGCGGCGAGGTCATCGCCCATCCGGCCGGCTTCGAAATCCAGGTGCTTGATTCCGACGCCCGGCGTGTGAAGCGGGTGAGGTTCGCGCCGATGACGGCGCCCGCCGGCGAAGAGGTCTGATCTGAAGACGCCGTCTCCCTGGCTCGCGCGGCTGCTGGCGCTCGCCGCCGGCGTCGCGGCCGGGCTCGCCCACCCGCCGTTCGGCCTGCTGCCCGGCTTGCTCGGCTACGCCCTGATGATGCGGATGGCGGAGACGACGGGTCCGCGCCCGCGGCGCTCGGCCTTCTTCCGCGGCTGGCTGGCCGGGGTCGGCTACTTCGCGGTCGGGGTGTGGTGGATCACCGAGGCGTTCCTGGTGGACGCCGCCGCTCATGGCTGGATGGCGCCCTTCGCGCTGCTGCTGATGGCCGGGGGACTCGCCTTGTTCTGGGGTCTGGCGGCGCTGGCCTACCGGCTCGCCGACGTGCGGGGCCCTGCCCGGATGCTGGTCTTCGCCGGGGCCCTGGCCCTGCTCGAATGGGTCCGTTCGCACATATTCACCGGTTTCCCCTGGAACCTCCCGGGCGAGAGCTGGCCCGCAGGCGGGGCGGTGTCGCAGTTCGCTTCGGTGATCGGCCCCTACGGGCTCAGCTGGCTGACGGTGGCGCTCGCCGCCAGCTTCGCCCTGGTGCTGGACGCCGGCTCGCCGCGCCGGCGTTTCGCCGGCCCGGCGCTGGCGATCCTGACGCTGGCCGGTATGGTCGCCTTCGGGATGGCGCGGCTCGCCGGCGCCCCGCCGGCCCGGGCGGACGCGCCGCTGGTCCGCATCGTCCAGGCCGATATCGACCAGAAGGACAAGTGGAAGCCGGAAAACCTCGACGCCATCGTCGATTCCTATGTGGAGCTTTCCGGCGGCCGTCCCGGCGATCCGGTCCCGCAGATCATCGTCTGGCCTGAGGGCGCGCTGCCCGCTGTCATCGACGACCTTCTGGCGCCCGGCAGCCCCTATCTCGGCCGCTTCGCCCAGGCGGTGGCGCCGGGCCAGACGCTGCTGCTCGGCGCCAACCGGGTGCAGTTCGACGCCCAGGGTCAGGCCGACTACTTCAACAGCCTGGTGGCCCTGCGCGGCCTGCCCGGCGGCCTCAAGGTGACCGGCGTCTACGACAAGCATCGGCTGGTGCCCTTCGGCGAGTTCCTGCCCTTCGGCGACTTGGCGACCAAGCTCGGCATCCGCAGCCTGGTCCACATGCCGGAGGACTTCACCGCCGGCCCGCCGCCCAAGCCGATCTCGCCGCAGGGCCTGCCGCCGCTGCAGCCGCTGATCTGCTACGAGGCGCTGTTCCCGCGCTTCGCCGAAAACGCCGCGGCCCGCGCCGGAGCGCGGCCGCAGTGGCTGCTGAACGTCTCCAACGACGCCTGGTTCGGCGCGACCAGCGGCCCCTGGCAGCACCTGAACATCGCGAGCTATCGCGCCATCGAGAGCGGCCTGCCGATCGTTCGGGCGACGCCCACCGGCGTCTCGGCGGTCATCGACGCCCAGGGCCGGATCGTTCCAGGCGCTGAGTTGGGACTCGGGAAATCGGGCGTAATCGACGCTCGGTTGCCCGCTCCACGGGCCCGGACAATCTACAGTTTCATCAGCGAAGCAGGCTTCGCCATGATGTTGCTCCTTTCGCTGGCCATGGTCGGATTTCGACAGTTAGATCGGCGAAGAGAGCGCAATTGACGAGTTGGTCAGGTTTTTGACGCGTCAGTGGAGGCTCGTTTAGGGTGAGCCAATGTCCAAGGACCTCGACAGCGTACCAAACCCGATCGACGTGCATGTCGGTCTCCGCATCAGACTTCGTCGCAAGGAACTAGGGGTCAGCCAGGAGAAGCTGGCCGAAGCGATCGGCCTGACCTTCCAGCAGGTCCAGAAGTACGAGCGGGCGGCCAACCGGGTGTCGGCCTCCAAGCTCTACGAGATGGCGCGCGCGCTCGAGACGTCCACCGCCTACTTCTTTGAAGGCCTCGCCGACACCGCCACCATCGGCGCCGACGGTTCCCCTGGCGGCCAAGCCCATCTGCAGGCCTTCCTGCTCACGCCTGAGGGCGTCGAACTAGCCAGCGCCTTCCCGCGCATCACCCCGCCGCGGGTGCGCCGCCGCATCCTCGATCTGGTCCGCGCCATGGTCGAAGAAGACCCCGCCATCCTCGACGACTGACGCCGGCCGACGTTCGTGACCCTGCCTGACCGGATCCGGGCGGCGCAGAATTGTCAGGCGAAATGCCACTTAAAATAGTCAACTCGACCGATGCCATATTAGGCGTTAGTTCACGTTTACGCTGCGACAGTCCCCCGCGCCGTGCTCCCGGTGGAGGCGTGCGTAGGCCCGCCAGTCCCCCCAGGCCGGCCGCCAGTGGGTGCAGTCATGTCGCGTTCGTACAGCGTGCTTTCCCAGTCCCGTCGGATGGGGCTTTGCCTAACCGTTTCGGCCCTGGCGCTCGGCGCCGCCGCTTGGTCCCCAACCCAGGCCGCGACCTTCACCGCCGGGACGGAACAGCAACTTCGCGACGCCCTTGCCGCCGCCGCCGCCAGTCCGGATGCGCAGTCGACGATCACCTTGACGGCGGGCTTCGCCGTGACGGCTCCGATGACCTTGCCCAACAAGCAGATTCTATTGGATCCGGGTGGCTTTACGCTGACGGGCCTGACCTTCAACGGCACGTCAGGCAGCTTCGTGATCACCGGCGGCGGGATCTTACCATTGGTTGGGTCCAGCATGGCGGCGCAATTCAGTGCGAGCGGCGGCGAGGTGCGCCTGGAAGGCGGCGCCAAGCTCACCGCCAGCGGAACGGCCTTCGTGAGCTCGGGCGGAACGCTGATCGTCGACGGCGTCGGCAGCGTCCTTACAGCTAATGCGTTGGAAGCGGCCAACGGCGGCGCGGCGACGATCCGGATCCGTAACGGCGGGGTCGTCCATGCCCTGACCACCGCCGCCATCGCCATGGCCCCTAACAATACGCTCGACCTCACGGTCAGCGGCGCCGGCTCGAAGCTGATCTTTGATCAGGCCGTTTCCCTAGGTACGATCAACAACGGGTCTAACGCGACCTGGACGATCTCAGATCAAGGCGTGGCCAGCGTCGGGCAGAACCTGATCGTCGGTTCACAGAACTCGGCCCAGCCGACCGCGCCGCGAATCACGGTGACCGGCAGCGGTTCCACGCTCGGCGTGGGTTCGCTGACCTTCTACCGCGGCGAAGTGAGCGTGCTGGATAGCGCAGCTCTCACCACAGGGACGCTCAGCGTCGGGCCGCGAATCAACAACGGGTCGGCCACCCTGCTGGTCGCGGACGCAGGCTCGCGCCTTACCGCGAACGGCGCGGTGACGCTGGGCGCCAGTCCCGGCCCGGGCATTGTCACCCTGGCCCGAGGCGGCGTGCTGGAGGCCAACAGTTCGTTCACGGTCGGCGCCGCCACGGCCGTCGGCGTGCTCAACATCGGCGGCGGCGAGGCGGCTGCCGCAGTTGATGCCGGCGTGCTTGACACGGCGACGGTGACGCTAGGAGCAGCTGGCCGCCTCAACTTCAACCACACCGGGACTGACTACGCGTTCGCGCCGACCATCGCCGGCGCTGGGACGATCAAGGTTGCGGCCGGGACGACCCGGCTGACCGGCGACAGCTCGAGCTTCACGGGAACGACGTCCCTGGCTGGCGGCCGGCTCGATGTCGACGGCAAGCTGGGCGGGAACCTGACCGTGGCGGCTGGGACCACCCTCGGCGGCTCGGGGACCCTCGGCGGAGACGTTACGGTCACCGCCGGCTCCATCGCGCCTGGGAACAGCCCGGGCACGCTGACCATCGCCGGGGACCTGAGCCTCGATCCGGCCTCGATGCTCGAGATCGAGTTCGGGGAATCAAACGTGGTCGGCGGGCCGATGAACGACCTGATCAAGGTCGGCGGCGACCTGCGCTTGGACGGCACGGTCAATGTTACGGTGACCGCCGGAGGGGTGTTCGACGCCGGCCTCTACCGGATCGCCTCCTACGGCGGAGCTCTGGACAATCAGGGCCTGACCATCGGCGCGACGCCGCCCGGCTCGACGGTCTCGGTCCAGACCGTGATCCCGGGTCAGGTCAACCTGATCAACACCGGCGGCATGCCGGTCAACTTCTGGGATGGCGACGGCGGCGCCAGCGCCAACAACGGCCGCGTCGACGGCGGGGCCGGGACCTGGACCAGCGCCAGTCTCAACTGGACCACCGGAACCGGCGCGGTCAACACCGCGTACACGGCCGCGGACCTCCTGATTTTCGCCGGCGCGCCGGGCGCGGTCGGTGTGGGTACGGTTACGACTAACGGCGGCGTGCAGTTCGCCGTGGACGGCTATCGGCTTAGCGGGGGCGCCATCACGCTGTCGGGTGCGGGGCGGATCTTCCGGGTCGGCGACGGCACGGCCGACGGCAAGAATTTCGTGGCGACCATCGACTCGCCTTTGGTGGGCGCCAGCGCTGGCATCACCAAGACCGATCTGGGGACGCTGATCCTGAACGGCGCCAACACCTATGGCTTCGTCACCAACGTCAACGCCGGGACCCTGCTGATCAATGGCTCGGTGGCGGGCGGCGGATCGGCGCTGGTCGTCGGCGTCAATGGGACCATCGGAGGAACCGGCACGTCCCGCGGCGGCGTCGTCAACGGGACCCTGGCGCCCGGCGGGCTGACCGCGCCCGGCGCTCTGACCATCAACGGTCCCCTCACCCTCGGGGCCAGTTCGATTCTGCGCTATCGCCTGGGCCAGGCCGACACGGTCGGGGGATCGCTCAACGACCTCACGGTGGTGAACGGCGCCCTGACCCTGAACGGCACGCTCAACGTCACCCAGAGCACGGGCGGCAATTTCCTTAAGGGCGTCTACCGCCTGATCGACTACACCGGCGTCCTGACCGACAACGTCCTCGACGTCGGCACGCTGCCGGCCGGGTTCACCGGGGTGATCCAGACCTCGATCGCCAACCAGGTGAACCTGATCGCCTCAGGCGCGCCCCCGGCCGGGCCTGGCGGCGGCGGCGAGCCGCCGGCTCCGCCCCCGACCTTCAACTTCTGGGACGGCGCGGGCGGCGCGGACGGTGCGATCACTGGCGGCGACGGCGTCTGGAGCGCCAGTCCCGCCAACTGGACCACCGCCAGCGGCGCGGCCAACGGCGCCTACACTGCCGACGCCTTCGCGATCTTCGCCGGAACCGCCGGCACGGTCACGGTCGATGGCTCGGAAGGTCCGATCACGGTCACCGGCCTGCAGTTCGCTTCGGACGGCTATCGCCTGACCGGCGACGCGGTGACCCTGTCGGCTGGCGACAATGTCGTCCGCGTCGGCGACGGCACGACCGTGGGCGCGACATTCGTCGCCGACATCGCCTCGGAGCTGACTGGCGCTGGCCTGCTCAACAAGGAGGACGGCGGCATGCTGATCCTCACGGGCGAGAACAGCTATTCGGGCGGCACCACGGTCAGCGGCGGCGTGCTGCAGATCGGCGACGGCGGCGCGAGCGGCTCGATCCGGGGCGACGTGAGCAACGACGGGACCCTGGCCTTCAAGCGTTCGGACGACGTCAGCTTCGGCGGCGTGGTCTCGGGAACCGGGATCTTGGCGCAGCTGGGCGCCGGCGTGCTCAGCCTGACGGGCGACAGCTCGGCCTTCGCGGGCGTCACCGAGATCCGCGCCGGGACGCTGGCCATCGACGGCCAGCTGGGCGGGGTGACCAACGTGCTCCCGGGCGCGCGGCTGATCGGTTCCGGCCAACTCGGAGGGCTGGTCAACCAGGCGGGCGGCGTGGTTTCGCCGGGCCGGGGCGGCGTCGGGGTGCTGACCCTCACCGGCGACTACGCCGGGGCCGGCGGCGTGCTGGAGCTGGACGCGACCCTGGCGGGCGACAACGCCCCGGCCGACCGGCTGGTGGTGCGCGGCGCGACCTCGGGAGTCACCCCGGTCAAGATCAACCGCCTGGCGGGCGGGACCGGCGCCCTGACCGAAGACGGCATCCTGCTGGTGCAGGTGGACGGCGCCTCGGCGCCGGGCGCTTTTGCGCTGGCGCAGGGCGACTATCGCCGCGGCGACGAGCACGTGCTGGTGGCCGGGGCCTATGGCTATGTCATGCGCCGCGATGCGGTGGGCGGTGACTGGCGTCTGCGTTCCAACCTGGAGCCGAGCGAGATTCCGGGCTCGCCGGCCGACGCGCCGCTCTACCAGCCCGGCGTGCCGATCTACGAAGCCTATCCGCAGGCGCTGCAATTGCTGAACGGCCTGGGCACGATGCGCGAGCGCACCGGCGCTCGGCAGTGGTCGGGCCAAGCGGGCGTCGGCGTCTGGGGTCGGATGGAGGGCGGCCGCACCAAGCTCGCGCCCGACGCCAGCACCACCCGCGCCGACCTCAAAGCCGACCGCTGGAAGCTGCAGTTCGGGGTCGAGCCGCTGGCGGGTGAAACGGGCGGCGGCGTGATCAGCGCTGGTCTGACCGGCTATCTCGGCGGAGCCAAGACCAAGGTCGCCTCGCCCTATGGCGGCGGCGACATCGAGACCAAGGCTTATGGGGTCGGCGCCAACCTGACCTGGATCGCGGCCGGCGGCGGCTATGTCGACGCCCAGGTCCAGGCGAGCTGGTTCGACAGCGATCTGAGCTCCAGCCTGCTCGGACGCCGCGCCGACGGCCTCTCTGGCGAGGGCCTGGCGGCTGCGCTGGAGGCCGGCCATGGCTTTACGGTCGGCGGTCTGCGGCTGACCCCGCAGGCGCAGCTCAGCTACGCCAAGGTCGACTTCGACAGCTTCACCGACGGCTTTGGCGCGTTGGTGGCGAACGACAAGTCCGAGAGCCTGATCGCGCGGGCGGGCCTAGGCCTCGACTATGCCATGGCCGCGGGTGGAGGCCTCTACGCCGTGGCCGATCTCAGCCACGAGTTCCTGGACGGGAGCGCCGTCGACGTCTCCGGCGTGCCGGTGTTCAGCCGCCTGGAGAGGGCTTGGGTCGGCCTGACCGCGGGTGGGACCTACGCCTGGGGCGAGGGGCGCTACACGCTCTACGGCGAAGTCTCCGGCGACACCTCGCTGTCCGGCTTCGGCGACAGCTACGACGTCGCCGGGACCGCGGGTTTCCGGGTCCGCTTCTAGGATCGAGGGCGCAGGCGGTCCTCCGCCCGCACCCTTTCGCCCGCGACTTGCTATCGCGTGTGGAGCGACGCGGCTTGCGGGATATAAAGATTTCCTTATAGGTTCCCGCGACGTCCAAATGGGGCCGCCCTGCGCCGCGGCCTGCCCGTTACCGGAGCTACCTCTTGAGCCGTTCCTCCTACATCTTCACCAGCGAAAGCGTGTCCGAAGGCCATCCGGACAAGGTCGCCGACCGCATTTCCGATACCGTGGTCGACGCGTTCCTGTCGGTGGAGCCCGAGGCCCGGGTGGCCTGCGAAACCCTCGTGACCACCAACCGCATCGTGCTGGCTGGCGAAGTCCGCGCGGGCAAGCCGGGCGCCTCCAAGGCCGAAAACAAGGCCATGACCAAGGAGATCCTGGCCGGCCTGGAGCCCAAGGTTCGCGCTGCGGTGAAGGATATCGGCTACGCCCAGAAGGGCTTCCACTGGGAAAAGGCCAAGTTCGCCAACTACCTGCACCCGCAGTCCGCAGACATCGCCGTCGGCGTCGACTCGACCGAAAAGAAGGAAGAGGGCGCGGGCGACCAGGGGATCATGTTCGGCTACGCCTGCGACGAAACCCCGTCGCTGATGCCGGCCACCCTGCAGTATTCGCACGACATCCTGCACAAGCTGGCCGAGGTCCGTCATTCGGGCGAGGCCGACTACCTCGAGCCGGACGCCAAGAGCCAGGTCACCGTGCTCTACCAGGACGGCCGCCCGGTCGAGATTCTGAAGATCGTCGTCTCGACCCAGCACAAGAAGAAGATCGGCGACCACACGGTCAATTCGAAGCGCCTGGCCGCGGCCATCAAGCCCTACGTCGAAAGCGTTCTGCCGAGCGGCCTGGTCACCAAGAAGACCAAGTGGCACGTCAACCCGACCGGCCGCTTCCTGATCGGCGGTCCGGACGGCGACGCCGGCCTGACCGGCCGCAAGATCATCGTCGACACCTACGGCGGCGCGGCTCCGCACGGCGGCGGCGCGTTCTCCGGCAAGGACCCGACCAAGGTCGACCGCTCGGCCGCCTACGCCTGCCGCTACCTGGCCAAGAACGTCGTGGCCGCGGGCCTGGCGCGCAAGTGCACCATTCAGATCAGCTATGCGATCGGCGTCTCCGATCCGCTCAGCTTCTACGTCGACCTGCACGGCACCGGCCAGGTCGACCCGGCGAAGCTGGAGCTGGCCCTGCCGCAGATGATCGGCGGCGCCACGCCGCGCGCCATCCGCGAGCACCTCAGCCTCAACCGTCCGATCTACGCCCGCACCGCCGCCTACGGCCATTTCGGGCGCCAGCCGGACAACGAGGGCGGCTTCTCGTGGGAAAAGACCGATCTGGTCGACCAGCTGAAGAGCCTGGCCTGATCCACATCGGGTTTGGAATATCCGAAGGCCGTCGCGCACTCGCGCGGCGGCCTTCGTCGTTGTAGAGCGCGCGCATGGAAGACAACCAACACCCGCTGATGCGGTCCTATGGCCGGATCAAGTCGCGGCCGATCAAGCCGCGCCAGGCCGCGCTGGTCGACGAGTTGCTGCCGTCGCTGCGGCCGCCGGAAGGCCCGTTTGATCCGCGGACTCTGATGGACGGGACGCGCGAGGCTTGGCTGGAGATCGGCTTCGGCGGCGGCGAGCACATGGCCAGTCAGGCCGCCCGCGCGCCCGACGTGCTCATCGTCGGCTGCGAACCGTTTTTGAACGGGGTGGCCAGCGCTGTGCGGCATGTGGCCGAGCAGGAACTGAAAAACGTCCGCATCCATGACGGTGACGCCCGCGAACTGGCTGCGCGCCTGCCGGACGCCAGTCTCGATCGGGTGTTCATTCTGTTCCCGGATCCCTGGCCCAAGGCGCGGCATCACAAGCGCCGGATCGTCCAGCCCGAGATGGTCGCGGAGCTGGCCCGGGTGCTGAAGCCGGGTGGGCGGCTGCGCTTCGCCACCGACGTGGCGGGCTATGCGGATTGGGCGCTGGAGCGGATCCTGGCCTCGCCGGACTTCGACTGGCCGGCGCAGAAGGCCGACGACTGGCGCGTCGCGCCTTCCGACCACATCACCACGCGCTATGAGGAAAAGCGCTTGGGCGACTGCGAGCCCGTCTTCTTCGACTTCATCAGAAGGTAGGTGGAAGGCCGCCGTCTAAACCTGCCGACGGCGGCCTCTATCGTCACGTTCCTGGCTGGCCCTTGCCCGCCGCCTTGGCGCGCTCGATGCCTTGGCGGATCAGGTCGCCGGTCTCTTCCGGATCGGCCCAGCGCACGATCTCGACGCTCTTGCCCTTCTCCAAGTCTTTGTAATGCTGGAAGAAGTGGGCGATCTGTTCGGTCAGGATGGCCGGCAGCCCGCGCCATGAATCCACGCCGGCATAGAACGGGTGCAGCTTGTCGACGGGCACCGCGAGAATCTTCTCGTCCCCGCCCGCCTCGTCGACCATCATCAGCGTCCCGATCGGCCGCACGCGGATCACCGCGCCCGGAACCACCGGGGTCGGGCCGACCACCAGCACGTCCATCGGGTCGCCGTCGTCCGACAGGGTGTGCGGGATGAAGCCGTAGTTGCCCGGGTAGTACATCGCGGTGTGGAGGAAACGGTCGACCATGATGGCCCCGCTGTCCTTGTCGAGCTCGTATTTCACCGGCTCACCGCCCTGCGGGATCTCGATGATGGCGTTGACGTCGTAGGGCGGGTTTACGCCCGTGGGGATCTTGGAGATGTCCATAGGAAGGGAGGACCTTGGCGACACAAGAGTTAAGGGCGCCGTCTGTGGACCATTCAGGCCCTGTCGAAAAGGGGCCGCGCGCTGTTTGCCGCCGGAAAACCGTAAAAGACATGGAATCGGGGCCTGAGCGGCAAGGGGCTGACAAAGCAATGGCCACGCGCTATATAGGCGTCACATCGTCCGTTAGCGCTGGATAGCGTATACGAGCGGCAGGCTTCGGCCCGGCCGCTTTTTTGTTGCCGGAGAGCAGCCAAGCTTATGCGTGGCAAGACCGCTGAAGACCGTCGGCTCCTGGAGCTTCTCGACCCCGTCGCGGAGGCTGCGGGCTATGAGATCGTCCGCCTGCGCCTGATGGGCGGCGAGGAAGCGCGCCGCCTGCAGATCATGGCCGAGACACCGGAAGGCGACATGGTCGTCGAGGACTGCGCCCGGCTGTCGCGCGCGATTTCAGAGATCATGGACGCCGCCGACCCGATCGCCGGCGAGTACACGCTCGAGGTCTCCTCCCCCGGCGTCGATCGGCCGCTGACCCGGCTGAAGGATTTCGAAAACTACGACGGCTTCGAAGCGCGCATCGAACTCGACCGCGTCGCGGAAGGCCGCAAGCGTTTCCGGGGCGTGCTGGCCGGCGTCGAAGGCGACGCCATCGGCATCGACCTGGAAGGCGAAGACTCCACGGCCATGATCCCGTTTGAATGGATCGTGGACGCCAAACTCATCCTGACCGACGCGCTGATGAAGCGCGGCGCGGACGAACGCGCCGCCCGCCTCAGCGCCGAGGCCGACCAAGACACCCCTGAGTAAGAGGACGCAAACCGATGAGCCTGACCGGCATTTCCGCCAACCGGCTTGAGTTGTTGCAGATCGCCGAGGCCGTGGCCCGCGAGAAGTCGATCGACAAGGAAGTCGTGATCGAGGCGATCGAGGAAGCGATCCAGAAGGGCGCCCGCGCCCGATACGGCGCCGAGCACGACATCCGCGTGCGCATCGACCCGAAGACCGGCGAGACCACGGTCAAGCGCGTGATCACCGTCATCGACGACGAGGCGGTGTTCGAGAGCGAGGACGGCGTTCCGGAAGAGCCGGTCGGCGTGCGTCGCTTGGCTGACGCGCTGCGCAGCGACAAGGACGCCTTCGTCGGCAAGACCTACGAAGAAATCCTGCCGCCGTTCGAGTTCGGCCGCGTGCAGACCCAGATGGCCCGCCAGGTCGTGACCGGCAAGGTCCGCGAGGCCGAGCGCGAGCGTCAGTACGAAGAGTTCAAGGATCGCGTCGGCGAGATCGTCAACGGCGTGGTCAAGCGCGTCGAGTACGGCAACACCGTCGTCGATCTGGGCCGCGGCGAAGGCATCATGCGCCGCGACCAGTCGATCCCGCGCGAGAACTTCAACATCGGCGACCGCATCCGCTGCTACATCTACGACGTACGCCGTGAGACCAAGGGTCCGCAGATTCTGCTGTCGCGCGCTCACGGCGGCTTCATGGCCAAGCTGTTCGCGCAGGAAGTGCCTGAAGTCTATGACGGCGTCATCGAGATCCGCGCCGTCGCCCGCGACCCGGGTTCGCGCGCCAAGATGGCCGTGGTTTCGAACGATTCCTCGATCGATCCGGTCGGCGCCTGCGTCGGTATGCGCGGTTCGCGCGTCCAGGCCGTCGTCGCCGAGCTGCAGGGCGAGAAGATCGACATCATCCAGTGGAGTCCGGACGAGGCGACCTTCATCGTCAACGGCCTGGCCCCGGCCGAAGTCTCCAAGGTCGTCATGGACGAGGAGGATGAGCGCGTCGAAGTGGTGGTGCCGGACGAGCAACTGTCGCTGGCCATCGGCCGCCGCGGCCAGAACGTTCGCCTCGCCAGCCAGCTGACCGGCTGGCAGATCGACATCATGACCGAGAGCCAGGAGAGCGAGCGCCGTCAGCGCGAGTTCACCGAGCGCACCGCCCTGTTCCAGGAGGCCCTGGACGTCGACGAGGTCATCGCCCAACTGCTGGTCACCGAAGGCTTCGCCTCGGTCGAGGACGTGGCCTATGTCGACGCGTCGGAAGTCGCGGCGATCGAAGGCTTCGACGAGGACACCGCCGACGAAATCCAGACCCGCGCCCGCGAGTACCTGGACAAGGAAGCGGCCGAGTACGACGCCAAGCGCAAGGCGCTGGGCGTCGAGGACGGCCTGCTCGAGATCGACGGCGTCACCCTGCCGATGGCCGTGGCGCTGGGCGAGGGCGACGTGAAGAGCGTCGAGGACCTGGCCGGCCTGATCCCGGACGACCTGCGCGGCTGGTTCGAGAACCGTGATGGCGAGCGCGTGCGCGAGCCTGGCATTCTCGAAAGCTTCAATCTCGACGCCGCCGAGGCCGAGGCCCTGATCATGCGCGCGCGCATCGTTATGGGCTGGGTCGAGGCTCCGCCGGAGCCGGAAGTCGAGGAAGACTACGCCGACGAAGCCGAGACTGAAGTCGAGGCTGAGGCCCTTGCGGCCGAAGAAACGCCGGAGGCCTAATCCCAGGTGAGCGCGTCCGCTTCCATCGCGGCCGGGACGACGGCCCCTCGAACCCTCGCGCAAGCCGCGCGGGAGCGACGGGACATCGTCTCGGGCCAAGTGATGGGCGAGGCCGCGCTCGTGCGGTTCGTCGCCGGTCCCGGCGGTCTGGTGGTTCCCGACCTGGCGCGCAAGCTGCCGGGCCGCGGACTCTGGGTCGCCGCCGACCGGGCTTCTGTCGAGACGGCGGTGAAGAGGGGGGCCTTTTCCCGCGCCGCCAAGGCCAAGCTCTCGGCGCCGGCCGACCTCGCCGATCAGGTCGAAACGCTGCTGCGGCGCCGGATCTTAGACGGTCTTGGGCTTGCGAAACGGGCCGGCGAGCTTATCTCGGGGTTCGAGAAGGTCGCTTCGACCCTGAACGCAGGCAAGGCCGCGTGGTTGATCGAGGCGTCCGACGGCGCCGCGGACGGCCGCCGCAAGATCCTGAATGTGGCCCGCAAGTCACCCAAACCGCCGCAGCTTTGCGGACTCTTCGACGCTGAGGAATTGGGTTTGGCCTTGGGGGCCGAGAATGTGATACACACCGCCTTCCTTGCGGGGCGCGGAGCCGATCGCTGGACGAATGACGTCCGGAGACTATCTGGCTTCCGCCCGCTCCTTCCCGAGAGTTGGCGCGAGGAAAAGCCTCCTGAGGCGGGCGGAACCTGAACCGGTTTCGCGCGCCTAGAGCTATTGGAATGTCCGTGGTCGGGACCGTCCCGGCCGATATGTAAAGCGAGCGCATGAGCGACGAGAACGACAACGGCCGGGCCCCTGGCGGGCGAGCTCCCCTGACCCTCAAGCCCCGTGGGGCTGGATCGGTCAGCGCGGGCACGGTGAAGCAGAGCTTCAGCCACGGTCGCTCCAAGACTGTGGTCGTGGAGACCAAGCGCCAGCGCACGCATGCCGCGCCGACGGGGAACCTTGCTGCGCCGTCTTCGGCGGAGAAGCGGGCCTACTCGCCGCAGCCGTCTTCACCGCGTCCGTCTCAGGGCGGATCGTCGAATGACGGTTCAGGGCTGTCGGCTGACGAACAACGCGCCCGGCAACGCGCCATCGAACTGGCCCGCGAGCATCAGGCTCGCCAAGCCGCCGAGCAGCGCGCCCGCGAGGAACGCGCCCGGGCCGACGCCGAGGCCGCCCGCGCCGCAGCGGCTGCTGCGGCCGCCGCCGCTGCGAAGCCTGCCGAAGCGGCCGCGCCAGCCGCCCCCGTGACGCCGGCTCCTGAAGCGCCGCGCGCTGAGGCGCCCGCCGCCCCCACCCCGGCGCCTACGCCGCAGGCGACCGCTGCGCCGCAGCCCCCCGCTGCGCCGAAGGCTCCCGTCGCGCGCTCGGAGGCTCCGCGCCACGACGGCGCCCGGTCTGACGCGCCGCGTTCGGACAGCCATCGTAGCGCGCCGGGTCAGACCCGCACCTACGAGCCGTCGCGTGAGCGACGCGACGATCGCCCGACGACCACGACCTATCGTCCGGAGCGTGCGCCGGGCCGCTACGAAAACATGAACTTCGGCCAGCGCGCTCCGCGCGCCGACGCGCCGCGTCCGCCGCGCGACGACCGCGGCCCGCGTCCGCAGGGCGACCGCCCGCACGGCAATCGCCCGCAGGGTGATCGTCCGCAGGGCGACCGTCCGCGTCCTAGCGGCGAGCCCGTCCGCTACTCTGCCCTCGCTCCGCGTCCCGCGCCGGGCGCCGGTCGTCCCGGTGATCGTCCTGGCGGCCCGCGCCCGCCGCGCGGCGCGGCGCCGAACGCCCCGCCCGCCACGCCGGAAATCCAGCGCGCCGCTCGCCAGGCCCCGCGCCCGGGTGAAGCCGGTCGCCGGCCAGACGACGACGAGGATACGCGCCGCAAGGCCGCGGCGAACGCTCCGAACAAGGCGATCAGCCGTGTGAAGGGCGCCGCGCAACGTCGTGAAGGCCGCCTCACCATCCAGGCCGTGGCCGGTGACGATGAGGGCGCCGTCGAACGGATGCGTTCGCTGGCCTCGGTTCGCCGAGCTCGCGAACGGGAGCGCGAGAAGCGCAAGGGCGGAGCCCAGGAGCAGGCGCGCGTCGCCCGCGAAGTGGTCATCCCGGACGTCATCACCGTGGCGGAACTCGCCAACCGGATGGCGACCCGCGGCGTCGAAATCATCAAGTTCCTGATGCGTCAGGGCGTGATGCTGAAGATCAACGATGTCATCGACAATGACACCGCCGAGCTGGTGGCCACCGAATTCGGCCACACCGTGAGGCGCGTCTCGGAAGCCGACGTCGAAGAGGGCTTCATCGGCGAAGAGGACATCGACGACAACCTGGTCCCGCGCCCGCCGGTTGTGGCGGTCATGGGTCACGTCGACCACGGCAAGACCTCGTTGCTGGACGCGCTGCGTTCCGCCGACGTCGCCGGCGGCGAACATGGCGGCATCACCCAGCACATCGGCGCCTATCAGGTGCGTCTGGCCGATGGCCAGGCGGTTACTTTCCTCGACACCCCTGGCCACGCCGCCTTCTCGGCGATGCGGGCCCGAGGCGCGGACGTCACCGACATCGTGGTGCTGGTCGTGGCCGCGGATGACGGCGTCATGCCGCAGACGGCCGAAGCCATCCAGCACGCCAAGGCGGCTGGCGCTCCGATCATCGTGGCGATCAACAAGATCGATAAGCCCGACGCCAATCCGCAGCGGGTGATCAACGAACTGCTGCAGCACGAAATCGTGGTCGAAAGCCTTGGCGGCGACACGCAGGTGATCGAAGTCTCGGCCCTGAAGAAGACCGGCCTGGAGAACCTCATCGAGGCGATCCTGGTGCAGGCCGAGATGATGGACCTGAAGGCCAACCCGGAGCGCACCGCGGACGGTACGGTCATTGAGGCGAAGCTCGATCGCGGCCGCGGCGCGGTTTCCACCGTCCTGGTCAAGCGCGGCACCCTGAAGCGCGGCGACATCGTCGTGGCCGGGGCCAACTTCGGCCGCGTCCGCGCGCTGCTGAACGAGCGCGACGAACAGCTCGACTCGGCCGGGCCTTCGGTGCCGGTGGAGATCCTCGGCCTCGACGGCACGCCGGGTCCCGGCGAGCCCTTCGCCGTGGTCGAGAACGAAGCCCGCGCTCGTGAACTGACCGAGTACCGCACCCGGGTGAAGCGCGAGAAGGCCGGTTCGCCGGTCGCTGGCGGCGTGACCATGGCCGACTTCATGGCCAAGCTTCAGGACAAGAAGATCTCGGAGCTGCCGGTTATCATCAAGGCGGACGTCCAAGGGTCGGCCGAAGCCATTGTCGGCTCGCTGGACAAGCTCGCCACGGACGAGGTCCGCGCGCGGATCATCCTCCAGGGCGCCGGCGCGATCAGCGAAAGCGACGTCATGCTGGCCAAGGGCTCGGGCGCGCCGATCATCGGCTTCAACGTCCGCGCCTCGAAGCAGGCCCAGACCCTGGCGGAGCGTGAGGGCGTCGAGATCCGCTACTACGCGATCATCTACGACCTGATCGACGACATCAAAGGCGTGCTCTCTGGCATGCTGGCGCCGGAACAACGCGAAACCTTCCTCGGCAACGCGCGTGTCCTGCAGGTGTTCGACATCACCAAGGTCGGCCGGGTCGCCGGCTGCCGGGTCACCGAAGGCGTGGTTCGTCGTGGCGCTCGCGTCCGGATCATCCGCGAGGACATCGTCGTCCTCGAACTGGGCACCCTCAAGACGCTCAAGCGCTTCAAGGACGAAGTCACCGAGGTCGGGTCGGGCGTCGAGTGCGGGATGTTCTTCGAGGGCTTCCAGGACATCAAGGAAGGCGACGTCATCGAGTGCTTCAGCCTCGAAGAGGTCGCGCGCAGCCTCTAGGCGTTCCGCATCCAAGTCATCAGGCCCCCGGGAAACCGGGGGCCTTTTGCGTTTCGGAGCCATTCGCGGCGAGGGGCATTCCCACAGAGGAACACAACCCAGGAGCCGCAATGCGTCCGTTTCTCGCCGTCGCCCTCGGTGCGCTTGTCATCGCCGCCTGCGTGGGCGGTCCGGTCGGCAACAGCGAGGTTCCCGAGCCGGCCAAGCCGGTCGAGTTGAGCCGCTACCTCGGCCTCTGGTACGAGTTCGCCCGCTATGAGAACCGGTTCGAGCGTGGGTGCGAGGCGGTGACCGCAGAGTACGCGATCCTTCCTGGCGGCGGGTTGTCGGTGAAGAACACCTGTCGTGAAGGCTCGGTCCGGGGCCCGATCAAAGTGTCGGAGGGAAAGGCGCGGCCTGCGGGCGATGACCTTGGGGCCAAGTTCAAGGTGTCATTCTTTGGCCCCGCTCTGCTGACCAACTACTGGGTGCTCGACCGCGGCGACGATTATGAGTGGGCGATCGTCGGTGAGGGCTCGGGCCGTTTCCTCTGGTTGCTGACCCGCAACCCCCGGCCGTCGCAGGCCGAACGCGACGCGCTGTTGGCGCAGGTGAAGGCCCTGGGATACGACACCGACATGCTGCGCTACACCCAACATATGGCGACCCCCTGATGAGAGTTCTGATCCTGGCGTTGGCCACGCTAATCCTGTCTGCTTGCGCCACCGCCCAGCGGTACGACGCGGCGGCGGATGTCCACGCCCTGCTCGTTTCAATCCGCGACAACGACCAAGCGGCTTTCGAGGCCCACGTCGACCGCCCGGCGCTCAAGCGTCAGATCGAAAGCCGGATGATGGCCGAGACGCGCAAGTCAGGGGCCAACGACGGCCTCGCCGCCCTGGGCGCGCTGATCGCCCCGACGCTGGCCGACCTCGCCGGCGAGGCGCTAATCCAACCGAACGTGTTCCGCTCCGTCGCCGCCTACTACGGCTATGACGCCGCCAGGCCGCTGCCCGGCGCGATGGTGATCGGCGGTCAGCTCAAGACGGTCGGAGACGGGCAGGTCTGCGTCCCGCGGAAGAAGGACGGCCCCTGTCTGCTGACCTTCACCGAACAGCAGGGCGTCTGGCGGTTGTCCGGCTTCGAGGGCGATCTTTCCATGCTGCGTACCAAGGCACGGTAGGGATAAGCTCACCTCGCCGAACGACGTTAGGGGAGGCTGAGGTGGGCTACGAGGCAGCACTGGCTCAATACGAGAAGTTCGCCTTCAACGACGGGCGCTGGACCCGCAGCGTCTACAAGCGAGGCTCTGGACCGGCGGTCATCGTCATCCACGAAATGCCCGGCCTGCATCCGCTGGTCGTGCGTTTCGCAGACCGCATCGCGGCGGCCGGCATGACGGTCTATTGCCCGCACCTGTTCGGCGAGCCGGGGCGGCCGGCCGACCATCCGCTCAGCGCCCTCACCCTGCTCGGCGGAATCTGCATCCGACGCGAGTTCAATGTCTGGGCGTCCGACAAGTCGAGCCCGATCGTCGAGTGGCTGAAAGCCTTGTCGCGAAAAGCTCACGCCGAGTGTGGGGGCAACGGCGTTGGGGCGGTCGGCATGTGCTTCACCGGCGGCTTCGCCCTGGCGATGATGACCGAACCGTCGGTCGTCGCCCCGGTGCTCTCACAGCCCTCTTTGCCGTTGGGCGCCAGCAACCCGAAGCGCGCCGCCGGGATCGGCGCTTCACCGGCCGAGGTTAGCTGCGCCCGCAAACGGTTCGAGGAGGAGGGGCTGTCGATGATCGGACTGCGCTTTCATGGCGACCCGTTCGTGCCGGACTCGCGGTTCGACCGCTACAAGCGCGAATTCGGCGACAAGTTTGAGGCGATCGAGATCGACCCCAGGCACGCCGCGCCCGGCGGCCTGAAGCATCCGCACTCGGTGCTGACCATCAATCTGGCCGAAGAGGGGCCCACCAAGGAGGCCGAGACCCGGGTCCTTGCGTTCTTCAGGGAGCGGACCGGAGCGGTCTAAGGCCTGGACTTCTTGAGCTCGCGCGCCTAGAAGCGCGCCCTTCTCCTGAGACGCCGCGTCCGATCCGCGCGCCAGGTCGTTAGAGGCAAGCCCATGAAACGCTCTTCCCCCAAGGGCCGCGCCGCCCCGGCGGGTCCGTCCCAGCGCCAGCTACGCGCCGGCGAACTGATGCGCCACGCCCTGGTCGAAATCCTTCGCGAGGAGGATTTCAACGATGAGGCCCTCACCGGGGTGTCGGTGACCGTGACCGAGGTGCGGATGAGCCCCGATCTGCGACATGCGGTCTGCTTCGTCGAGCCGCTCGGCGGCGAGAACGCCGACGTCGTGGTCAAGGCGCTGAACCGTCACGCCAAGTTCCTGCGCGGCCGGCTGGGTCGGTTGATCGACATGAAATTCACGCCGGATCTGAAATTCCTTCACGACCAGAGCTTCGACGAGGCCGCCCGCATCGGCGCACTGTTCGACGATCCGCGCGTCGCCCAGGACCTGACGCCCCAGCCGCCGTCGGACTCCTGGAAGGACGAAGACTGATGGCTCGTCGCAAGAAGGGCGACGCGATCTCCGGCTGGGTCAATCTCGACAAGCCGTATGACTTCGGCTCGACCCAGGCGGTCGGACGGGTTCGGCGGATCTTCAACGCCCAAAAGGCCGGCCACGCCGGCACGCTGGACCCGCTGGCCACAGGCATCCTGCCGATCGCCCTGGGCGAGGCGACGAAGACTGTCTCGTTCCTGATGGACGCCGACAAGGCCTACCGTTTCACCATTGAATGGGGCCGTACGACCGCCAGCTTCGACCGCGAGGGCGCGACGACCGCGACCTCCGACGTGCGTCCGACGCCGGAGCAGGTGGCCGCCGTGCTGCCTGAATTCATTGGTGACATCCTGCAGGTCCCGCCGGCCTTCTCGGCGGTGAAGGTCGACGGCGAGCGCGCCTACGACCTGGCCCGCGCCGGCGAGGCCGTCGAGCTCAAGGCGCGCAAGGTTTCCATCTACGACGCCCGGGTGATCGACGTCCCGGACGCCGACCACATCGAGATCGCGGTCGAGTGCGGCAAGGGCACCTATGTCCGGGCGATCGTTCGTGACATCGCCGAGCGGCTCGGCGCCTGCGCCCACGTCAGCGCCCTGCGCCGGACCCGCGTCGGCCCGTTCGACGAGGACTCCGCGATAACGCTGGAATTGTTGGAAGATTTGGGCCATAAGGCCCGCTGCTTGGAGGCATTGCTTCCGGTCGAGACCGCCCTGGACGACATCCCGGAGCTGGCCGTGACCACCGAAGACGCATTCAAGCTCAAGCAGGGACGGCCGATCGTTCTCGTTCCCCGACAGGTTGAAGTGCTGAAGGCCCGGCTAAGCCCCGGGACCCGAACCGTTTCAGCCATGGAGGGTGGATCGATCGTGGCGCTCTGCGAGATGCGTGCGGGCAAGCTCGAGCCCTCGCGGGTCTTTCATCTGGAAAAGAGCGGAGACTAACCGATGTCGATCACGATTGAGCGTAAAGCTGAGCTCATCAAGACCCACGGCCGCACCGAAGGCGACACCGGCAGCGCCGAGGTCCAGGTGGCCATTCTCTCGGAACGGATTTCGAACCTGACCGAGCACTTCAAGACCCACAAGAAAGACAATCACTCGCGTCGCGGCCTGCTGAAGCTGGTCTCCGCGCGTCGTTCGCTGCTCGACCACCTGAAGAAGTCCGACGAGGGCCGCTATCAGGCGCTGATCGAAAAGCTGGGCCTGCGCCGCTAAAGGACCGAGAGGTCGGCCCCCGGGAAACCGGGGGCTTTGCGTATCAGGTCATATGTACTGCGCCGCTTCCTTCGCGACAGGCCGAAGGGAACAAAGCGGCGATCCGGGCGGTCCAAGTCAGGGGCGCCCGCTACACGCCGAGGGTTCCACAGCAATCCTCATCGCCTGATCGTCTGGAGAGGATTTCGGAACCCCGACCCTGTCCGCCCCCGTTGGGAATACGCCCGCGGGATGAGAAAGAAGCAAAATGTTCGATATCAAGCGCAAGACCATTGAGTGGGGCGGCAAGACGCTGACCCTCGAAACCGGCCGCATGGCCCGTCAGGCCGACGGTGCGGTGCTGGCCACCTACGGCGAGACCATGGTGCTGGCCACCGCCGTCTTCGCCAAGAGCGCCAAGCCGGGTCAAGATTTCTTCCCCCTGACCGTCAACTACCAGGAAAAATTCTACGCCGCGGGCAAGATCCCCGGCTCCTTCCCCCGTCGAGAAGGCGCGCCGAGCCAGAAGGAAACGCTCACCTCGCGTCTGATCGACCGTCCGATCCGCCCGCTGTTCGCCAAGGGCTTCAAGAACGAAGTGCAGGTCGTGACGACCGTGCTGGCGCATGACCTCGAGAACGATCCGGACATCGTCGCCATGGTCGCCGCCTCGGCCGCTCTGGTGATCTCCGGCGCCCCGTTCATGGGCCCGATCGGCGCCGCGCGCGTGGGCTACATCAACGGCGAGTACGTCCTGAACCCGACGCTCGACGAGATGAAGGAATCGGCCATGGACCTAGTCGTCGCTTCGACGAGCGACGCGGTCATGATGGTGGAATCCGAGATCCAGGAGCTCAGCGAAGACGAGGTCCTGAAGGGCGTCATGTTCGCCCACAACGGCATCCAACCGGTGATCGACGCGATCATCGAACTGGCCGAACACTCGGCCAAGGAGCCCTTCGAGTTCACCCCCGACGACACCGACGCCATCAAGGCTGAAGTGAAGAAGCTGATCGGCGAGGATCTGGCCGCGGCCTACAAGATCGTCGCCAAGGGCCAACGTCACGACGCGGTCTCGGCCGCCAAGGCCAAGGCCGTTGAAGCTTTCGGCAAGTCGGACACGAATCCGGCCGGCGTCGATCCCGCCAAGCTGGGCGGCGTGTTCAAGGAACTGGAAGCCGACGTCGTCCGCCGCAACATCCTGGACACCGGCATCCGCATCGACGGCCGTACCGTCGACAAGGTCCGCCAGATCGTCTCGGAAGTCGGCGTGCTGCCGCGCGCTCACGGCTCTGCCCTGTTCACTCGCGGGGAAACCCAGGCCCTGGTGGTCGCCACGCTGGGCACCGGCGACGACGAGCAGCTGATCGACGCGCTGGAAGGCAAGTACTACGAGAAGTTCATGCTGCACTATAACTTCCCGCCGTTCTCGGTCGGGGAGACGGGCCGCATGGGCGCTCCGGGCCGTCGTGAAGTCGGCCATGGCAAGCTGGCTTGGCGGGCGATCCGCCCGATGCTGCCGAAGAACGAGGACTTCCCCTACACGATCCGCTTGGTCTCCGAGATTCTCGAGTCCAACGGTTCGTCGTCGATGGCCTCGGTCTGCGGTTCGTCGCTGGCCCTGATGGACGCTGGCGTCCCGCTGAAGAAGCCGGTTTCCGGCATCGCCATGGGCCTGATCCTGGAATCGGACGGCTTCGCGGTCCTGTCGGACATCCTGGGTGACGAAGATCACCTGGGCGATATGGACTTCAAGGTCGCCGGCACCGAGGACGGCATCACCTCGCTGCAGATGGACATCAAGATCGCCGGCATCACCGAAGCGATCATGAAGCAGGCGCTGGAGCAGGCGAAGGGTGGCCGCAAGCACATCCTCGACGAAATGGCCAAGGCCATGGAAGCCCCGCGCGCCGAGCTGGGCGAGTTCGCTCCGAAGATCGAAACCATGAAGATCGCGGTCGACAAGATCCGTGAAGTCATCGGTTCGGGCGGCAAGGTCATCCGCGAGATCGTCGAAAAGACCGGCGCGAAGGTCGACATCGGCGACGACGGCACGATCAAGATCGCGGCCGCCGAGCAGTCCAAGATCGATGCAGCCCGCGAGTGGATCAAGTCGATCGCCTCGGAGCCGGAAATCGGCGCCATCTACACCGGCAAGGTCGTGAAGATCGTCGACTTCGGCGCCTTCGTGAACTTCTTCGGCGCCAAGGACGGCCTGGTGCACGTGTCGCAGATCTCCAGCGACCGCGTCGCCAAGGTCTCGGACGTGCTGCAGGAAGGCCAGGCCGTGAAGGTCAAGCTCCTGGGCTTCGACGATCGCGGCAAGACCCGCCTGTCCATGAAGGTCGTCGATCAGGAAACCGGCGAAGACCTGTCCAAGAAGGACGAGCCGGCCGCCGCTGAAGAAGCCTAGGGCTTCCAGTCGGACAAAACGTCAAGGGCGGCCGCGGCGACGCGGCCGCCCTTTTCGTTTGCGGTCAGCGCGCTAGGCTGGCGCCATGTGCAACGAGTTCCAGCGCCATAAGCTGCTCAAGGACGCGATCGAGGAATTCGACCGGCGCGGCCTGCCGCTGTTCAGGTGGAAGGACGGGCTGATCCCCAACATGCTGGACGCCCAGCCGGCGATCCGCATCCGCGACAGCGCCTTCGTCGTGCGTGGAGACCGTGAAGGTCTGGAAGGGACGATGATGACCTGGGCCTGGCCCGGCCCGCGCGGCGCGCCGGTGTTCAACTTTCGCTCCGAGGGCCGAGACTTTTCGCGAAGCGACCGGGTGCTGGTGCTGGCCGACGGCTTCATCGAGCACACGTCGCCGGCCGCAGCGGTGAAGCTCAAGGATCGCCACCTATTCACCATGGCCGCCGAGCCCTGGTTCTGGATCGCGGGGATTGTCCGCGACGGTTGCTTCAGTCTGCTGACGACCGCGCCGGGGCCTGACGTCGCGCCCTATCACGACCGCCAGATCGTCACCCTCGCCCCGTCCGAGGGCATGGCCTGGCTCAATCTTTCGCAGCCTGAACGGGCCATTCTGCGGCCTTCGCCGGCGGGCTCCCTTCAGGTCCGCACCCTGCGCAAGGACGGCGTCGAGCAGCCCGTCTGATACTTCAGGCGTCGACCGGTCCGCGTTCCAGCGCTTCTCGCACCGCCGTGCCCAGCTGCTCGGCGCGGAAGGGCTTGCGCAGCAGGGGCCAGGAGAGGGCTTCGGCGCCTTCGCCCAGCCGTTCGCCGGCGTAGCCGCTGGTCAACACGATGGGCAAATGCGCGTCGCGGGCGCGCGCGGCCCGCGCCAGTTCGACGCCGCTCATCCCGCCCGGCATGACGATGTCCGAAATCAGCAGGTCGAACCGCTCCCCCGACTGCAGCCGGCTAAGGGCGGTCGGCCCGTCCGGCGCCCCCTCGACCCGACAGCCGAAGTCAACGAGCAGGCTCTCGGTCACCGCCCGCACGGCAGCATCGTCCTCGACAAGCAGCACCCGAGCTCCGCGGGCCCACTCGCCCACGTTGGGGGCCGGGTTCGCCGTCGGGCCCACCGCTTCGGCGGGCGCGGCGGGCAGGTAGAGGGTGACGGTGGTCCCAAAGCCGATGGAGGACGAGATCGCCGCCGCCCCGCCTACCTGCTTGATGAAGCCATAAACCTGGGCGAGGCCGAGCCCGGTGCCCTTGCCGACGTCCTTGGTCGTGAAGAACGGCTCGAAGGCGCGCGCCAGGATGTCTGGCGCCATCCCCGCGCCGTTGTCCGAGACCGAAACGGTCACATAGTCGCCCGCTGCCGCCCCGGCGACCTCGCCGTCGGCCAGCCGCCGGCGTTGCAGGGCGATCTCGATGTCGCCGCCCTTCGGCGGAGCTGCGTCGGCGGCGTTGACCACCAGGTTGAGCAACGCCGCCTCGAACTGGGCCGGATCGAGCCGGCTCCAACCAGCCGAGCCGTCGTGGCGTAGGGTCAGGTTGACGTCCTCGCCGATCGCGCGGCGCACCAGCGGCTCGATCTGCTCGATGAGGC
The DNA here is from genome assembly GCF_014196295.1 of Phenylobacterium haematophilum. Taxonomy (GTDB): domain Bacteria; phylum Pseudomonadota; class Alphaproteobacteria; order Caulobacterales; family Caulobacteraceae; genus Phenylobacterium; species Phenylobacterium haematophilum. The sequence goes on along the minus strand of NZ_JACIDK010000005.1, from coordinate 163,924 downwards.
CGGTCAGGTCGACCAGCTCGAGCTTGAGCTCCTGGCGGCGCGAGAAGGCCATCAGCTGACGCACCAGTTGTTCGCCGCGGCGACCCGCGGCCAGCGCCGCTTCCGCCAGTCTTGCGACCCGCGAGCGGTCGTCGGGGTGCTGCAGGATCATGTCGAGGCCGCCGATGACAACGGTCAGCAGGTTGTTGAAGTCGTGCGCCACGCCGCCGGTCAGCCTTCCGACGGTTTCCAGCCGCTGGGCCTGGGCCAGGGCCGCCTCGGCTTCGGCCCGCTCGGCCAGGCTGCGTTCCAGCTCGCGCGAACGGACTGCGACCCGCTCTTCAAGCTCGGTGCGCGCCTGAACGACCTCGGTGATGTCGCTGCTGGTGCCGAACCAGCGGGTGACGCGTCCGTCTTCGCCGCGGACGGCCGAGGCCCGCGCCGTCATCCAGCGCCAGACCCCGTCGTGCCGCCGCAGGCGGTATTCGACGTCGTAGGGCAGCCCGCCGCCCACGGCCTGGATCCAGGCCTGCGCGACTGCGTCGCGATCCTCGGGGTGGATCGAGTTCTGCCAGCCGTCGCCGAAGTGGCTTTCGGCCGGGACGCCGGTGAACTCGATCCATTGCGGACTGAGATAATCGCAATAGCCGTCGCCCCGGGTCGACCAGATCAGCTGCGGCAGGCTGTCGAGCAAGGCGCGGACCCGCGCTTCCCCGGTGCGCAGGGCCTGCTCCGACTGGCGCTGTGCCGTGACGTCGCGGAACGAAACCGCCAGGCCATCCGGCAGCCGCACGCCGCTGGAGCGGATGAACAGCGGTTTGCCGTCGATCACTCGCCGCACCTCGACGTCGTCCGACCCGCCCGCCTGGTACAGAGCCCGCAGTCGCTCGAACATGACCCGGCCGTTTTCGTCGGGCAGCACCTCCGTCACGCGGCGTCCCTTCAAGCCGCCGGCGCCGGTGCGCGCCATCTTCTCCGCGGCCGGATTGGCGTAGGAACAGTAGAAGTCGACGACCTGCCCCTGTTCACGCACGGCCTCGAGGATGACGAAGCCCTCGCGCGCCTGCTCCTGAAAGATGCGGAAGCGTTCCTCCGCCTCGACGCCGCGGAGGACCGCAGCGCGGATCGCCCGGCCGATCAGCACCGTCGCAGCGGCGGTCGCGATAAAGATGGCGGTGGACAGGCCTTCTTGGGCGTCGAGCCATAGACCCGCGACAATCAGGGCGCTCACCAGGGTCGCAGCCAGACCGCCGCGGGCGCCGGCCACAAGGGTGGCGAACAGCACGGCCGGATAGAAGGTCATGTAGTTGGGTGGATCGGCCATCACCGCGCCGACGGCGGCGCGCAGCAGGGTGGCGGCGACGACGGCGCCGAGCATCGCTGCATAGGCGAGGACAGGGCGCTCCATCGCGGTGGCGAACCGCTGCGCCCATCGACCCATCATGGCGCTTTCTAAGCCCCCGACGAAGTTCCGGCGATACGGAACGCCTAAAAGGCCGCGAGGTAAAGCGTCACTGAAAAGTCACGAGGGCCGCCAGGTCGGGCGGCCCTCGCCAGGTCTCTTAGCGGGGCGCCATACGGATGGCGCCGTCGAGACGGACGTCCTCGCCGTTGAAATAGCCGTTGGTGATCATTTCCAGCGCCAGCGACGCGTAGTCCTCGGCGTTGCCCAGACGCTTGGGGAACGGCACCGACTGGGCCAGGGCTTCCTTCACCTGCGGCGGGGCGGCGTTCATCAGCGGGGTGTTGAAGATCCCCGGCAGGATGGTGTTCACGCGGATGCCGTCGCCCGACAGGTCGCGGGCGATCGGCAGGGTCATGCCGACGACGCCGCCCTTCGAGGCCGAATAGGCCGCCTGGCCCATCTGGCCGTCTTCGGCCGCGACCGAAGCTGTGTTGACGATGGCGCCGCGCTCGCCGTCGATTGGCTCAAGATCCAGCATGCCCTTCGCCGACTTGGCGATGCAGCGGAAGGTGCCAACGAGGTTGATCTGGATGATCAGGTTGAAGGCGTCGAGCGGGAAGTGCTTGGTCTCGCCGGTCTGCTTGTCGCGGCTGGCGGTCTTGATCGCGTTTCCGGTGCCGGCGCAGTTGACCAGGATGCGCTCCTGGCCGTGGGCGGCGCGGGCCTTGGCGAAGGCGGCGTCGACTTCTTCCTCGGAGGTCACGTTGACCTTGCAGAAGACGCCGCCCACTTCCTTGGCGACGGCCTCGCCCTTGGCCTCGTTCATGTCGAAGATGGCGCACTTTACGCCCTGCGCGGCCAGGGCGCGGACGGTAGCCTCGCCGAGGCCGGACGCGCCGCCAGTCACGACCGCAGCGATGGAGGAATCGAGTTTCATGGACGCTTGGCTCCCGTTCACGTCTAATAGGATCTCATTATCCGAGGCTTTAGCCCGATGAGCGCGGACTCAAAAGCGTCACCCCACGTCAACGGCGAGGCTTTCGACGCCACGCAGGCCCTGGACCCGTCGCGGGCGCTGACGCCCGCCGTCGCGCGCGTCAACGAACGCCGCGTCGCCCGCGGCTTCTGGCCGAAGATCCGCCGCGTCGCGGCCAAGGTGCCGTTCGCAGGCGACGCCTTGTCGGTATGGTTTTGCGCCCGGGATCCAACCACCCCGACCACCGCAAAGGCGGTCATGATGGCGGGGCTCGCCTATTTCGTGCTGCCGACCGACGCAATTCCAGATGTACTTGCGGTGGTGGGGTTCACCGACGACGCGGCGGTGTTCGCCGCCCTGCTGGCCGTCGTCGGCCGCCACCTGAAGCCCAGGCACAAGGCCGAGGCGATGGAAATCCTCGAGCGAATGAAGCGCGAGGACGACTAGCCGGCCGCCTCCTCTCCGGCGCTGACCTTGCGGGCCGCCCGGTTCAACGCGGCCTCCCGCCAGGTGATCAGCAGCGTCGAGGCGACCACGACCCCAGCGCCGGCGATGGTCCAGATGGTCGGGATTTCGTGAAACAGGGTCACCCCGACGAGCACCGTGAACACCAGGCGGATGTAGTCGATCGGGGCCATGGCCGCGGCGTCGCCGATGGCCATGCCCTTGATGTAGCAGCCCTGGGTGATGGTCCCGAGCACGCCCATCGCCGCCAGCAGCGCCAGGTCCACAGGCTCAGGCCAGCGCCATGTGAAGATCGCCCCGGGAATGCCCATGACGAGGCCGAGCGTCGCGGACCAGACCAACAGCACGGTCGGCGAGTGGTCGCGGGTCATCACCTTCATCCCGGTGATGGTCAGGGCGAACAGGAAGGACGAGGCCAGCATCGCCGCTGCGGGCCAGCCGATCGCGAACTCGCCGCCTGAGCCGGGTCGCAGCATGATCAGCACGCCGATGAAGCCCACCACGGCCGCGCCGATGCGCAGAGGTCCGACCGTTTCTCGGACGACCAGCGCCGCCAGCGGCACCAGCCAGAGCGTGCGGGTGAAGGACAGCGCGTTGGCGTCGGCCAGCGGCATCTTCTGGAAGGCGTAGAACGACAGGATCATCCCCAGCGTGCCGGCGGCGGAGCGGAAGATAAGGATGCCCGGCCGCGTGGTGGCGAAGGCCGCGCCGCGGCGCTTGAGGATGATCGGCAGCAGGACGATGAAGCCGGCCAGCTGCCGATAGAACGTCTGCAGCGCGGCCGGATAGTCGTCGCCCAGATACTTGATCAGGGTGGTCATGGCCGTGAACCCGACCGCAGAGGCGACCATCCAGAGGGCCCCCTCGACGTTGTGGTCCAGGCGCGGCTTGCCGGCGCTCTCGCTCAAGACTGGGCCGGCGGCGTCAGGTCGCCCAGGATGGTGGCGAAGGGCGAGACCATGTTCGGGTCCCAGGAATGGCGCCCTCCGACGGTGATGCCGCCGTCGACCACAAGGTGCGTGCCCGAGACGAACGCTGCGGCGTCGGAGGCGAGGTAGAGCGCCGCCTGGGCGATGTCGTCGGGCAGGCCCGCCTTCGGCACCGGCTGAGCCGCGGCGGCGTTCTCGGCGACGCGGGCGGCCATCTGGTCGGCGACCTCGCGCGGCAGGCCGAAGGAGGCGCCGAAGATCGAGGTGGCGATGAGGCCCGGGCAGATGGCGTTGACGCGGATCTTCTGCGGCGACAGCTGGGCCGCCGCCACGCGGCTCATGTGGATGACGCCGGCCTTGGCGGTCGAATAGGCGATCGGGCCGAAGCCGGCCTGCAGCCCGGCGATCGAAGCGGTGTTGATGATCGAGCCGCCGCCGCGCTCCAGCATCAGCGGCACGGCGTGCTTCATGCCCAGAGCCGGGCCGCGCACGAGGATGTCGAAGATCCAGCTCCAGCCGTCGGCGGTGATCTCGCCGATCGAGGTCATGCGGTCGGAGATGCCGGCGTTGTTGAACAGGATGTCGAGGCCGCCGAACTCGGTCTTGGCCTTCTGCAGCGCGGCTTCGATCTCGGCTTCGCTGGTGACGTCGCAGTGGGCGTAGACGACCTGGCCGGGGAAGCGCTTCTCCAGCATCGCGCCTTTTTCGTCCTGGATGTCGGCCGCCACCACCTGGGCGCCCTCGGCGACGAACAGCTCGACCGTGCCGAGCCCGATCCCCGATGCGCCGCCAGTGATCAGCGCCACCTTGCCGTCCAGACGTCCCGCCATATTCCGCTCCCGATCTTTTTTATATGATCGGCGATAACTAGGGCGGGGCGGGAGAAAGTGGAAGCCGTTTCGGCGGCTTCCACTTCGCGGTCGTCAGTCGACGGTGACGACGACCTTGCCCATGGCCTTACGGCTGCCCAGGTGGGCGATGGCGTCGGCGCCGCGCTCGAGCGGGAAGCGCTCGGATACGTGCGGCTTGACCTTGCCCTGGGCGTAGAGCTCGAGCAGTTCGTCGATGCTCTTGGCGAACAGTTCGGGATTGCGCGCCGCCCAGGTGCCCCAGAACACGCCGACGATCTGGCAGCCCTTCAGCAGCGCCAGGTTCAGCGGGATCTTCGGAATGTCTCCGGCCGCGAAACCGACCACCAGATAGCGGCCTTCCCAGGCGATCGAACGCAGGGCAGGCTCGGCGTAGTCGCCGCCGATGGCGTCATAGATCACGTCGAAGCCATGTTCGCCGCCGGCCTCCTTGAACAGCTGGCCCAGCGCCTTCTGGCCGTCGCGGTCGAACGGGCCGCGGCCATAGACCACCCCGGCGTCGGCGCCGTGCTTGATCGCCAGATCGACCTTTTCCTGGCTGGAGCAGGCCGCGATCACCCGCGCGCCCATCGCCTTGCCCAGTTCGACGGCCGCCAGGCCGACGCCGCCAGCCGCGCCCAGGACCAGCAGGGTCTCGCCGGCCTTCAGGTCGGCGCGGTCCTTCAGCGAGTGCCACGAGGTGCCGTAGGTGAGGATGAACGCCGCGGCGATGTCGTGCGGCATCGAGTCGGGGATGTGCCACAGGCGGTTGGCCGGCAGCAGGACTTCCTCGGCCATGCCGCCGGAGCCGGTGTTGGCCAGGATGCGGTCGCCGACCTTGACGTTGGTGACGCCCTCGCCGACCGCTTTGACCACCCCCGACAGCTCGCCGCCCGGCGAGAACGGGCGAGGCGGCTTGGACTGGTACTTGTCCTCGATCATCAGCACGTCGGGGAAGTTCACGCCCACAGCCTTGACCGAGATCACCGCGTGGCCCGGCTTGGCCTCCGGCGCAGGCACGTCCTCGTACACCAGGGTTTCGGGGCCGCCCGTCACCTTGCTGAGCACCGCTTTCATGTCCGTCTCCCGCGTCTGCAATTGATTGGCGCGGACGCTAGCGCAGGGGCGGAAGCGACGAAAGGGGCGGTTCGAACATTTGTTTGAGTGATCAGCTCTCGCCGTTGTCGGCGCCGCTGCGCGAGGCCTGCCGCGCCTGGCGGGCCTTTTGTTCGTCCCAATAGGCGGCGCCCTCGTCGGGCTTGAACATGGTGCGCGGCGCGCCTTCCTTGGTGGCGACGGCGAAGACGTTGCCTTTGGGGTCGTAGAGCAGCACGTCGCCGTTCGCACGCGTCAGCCGCTGGGTCCCGGCCGGCGGCTTTTCGATGAAGGCATGGGCCTTGCGCACGAAGTCGTCGAGGTCGCGGGCGCCGAACGCCTCGCCATTGCGGTCAAAGGCCCGCTGAGCGTTCTCCTCGGCGGTGCCGCGGCGGCTCGCCGACCAGATCGGGCGGCCGTCGAGTTCGCGGACCGGCTGGTCCACGCGGGTCGAGCCCGCCGAGCGAGAGGGCGGCGCGGCCGCGAACTGGCGTGCCTCTGACGCCTGCGGCGACTCGTCCTTCTGGGCGACGGCGGAAGGCCGCTCGCAGGCGGCGGTCAGGATCAGGGCGAGGCCCAGGCTCAACGCAATCTTATACTTAGCCACTGTTCTCTCCCTCTCACGGCCAAGTTGCGGAACAAATTAAGAACGGAAACCGGCGTTTGTCCAGCTGCTTCGTATGGCCTATGACCGGACCACCATTGCGGAGGGGCACGAAGCCTTGTCGGACAAGCGGATTCTCCTGATAGTCGGTGGCGGCATCGCGGCCTACAAGGCGCTGGAACTGACCAGGCTGCTGCGCAAGGCGGGCATCGGCGTGCGGCCGATCCTGACCAGGGCCGGCGAGCAGTTCGTCACCCCGCTGTCGCTGGCCGCGATCAGCGAGGACAAGGTCTATTCCGAATTGTTCTCGCTGACCGACGAGGCCGAGATGGGCCACATCGAGCTTTCGCGCTCGGCCGACCTGGTCGTCGTGGCCCCGGCCACCGCGGACCTGATCGCCAAGGCCGTGCACGGCCACGCCAACGACCTGGCCTCGACCACGCTGCTGGCCACTGACAAGCCGGTGCTGATGGCCCCGGCGATGAACGTGCGCATGTGGGAGCATCCGGCCACCCGCCGCAACGTCGCCCAGCTGAAGGCCGACGGCGTGCTTTTCGTGGGGCCCGACGAAGGCGCCATGGCCTGCGGCGAATACGGCTTCGGGCGGTTGGCCGAGCCTCCGGTCATATTCGAGGCGATCCTGGCGGCGTTGGAGGGCCCGGCTGCGCGGCCGCTGGCCGGCAAGCGGGCGATCGTCACCGCCGGTCCCACTGCCGAACCGATCGATCCCGTCCGTGTGCTGACGAACAGGTCCAGCGGCAAGCAGGGCTTCGCGATCGCCCAGGCCCTGGCCGAGCTGGGGGCGGAGGTGACCCTCGTCGCCGGCCCTGTCGCGGTCCCGACCCCGGTCGGGGTCAAGCGCGTCGATATCGAGACCGCCCGCGAGATGCTGTCCGCCTGCGAGGCGGCGCTGCCGGCCGACATAGCGGTCTGCGTCGCGGCGGTGTCCGACTGGCGCCCGGAAAGCGCCGCCGGAACCAAGATGAAGAAGGGCGCCGCCGGGCCGCCTACGATCAGCCTGGTCGAGAACCCAGACATTCTGGCGACGCTGTCGAAGTCGCCGCGCCGCCCGGCCCTGGTGGTCGGTTTCGCGGCCGAGACCAACGACGTCGAGGCCTACGCCAAGGCCAAGCTCGCCAAGAAGGGGTGCGACTGGATCGTCGCCAACGACGTCAGCGTCGCCGGCACCATGGGGGGCGACGATAACGCCGTCTCCATCGTCACTACGGACGGCGTCGAACGCTGGGACCGGACCGCCAAATCCGAGGTGGCCCGCAAGCTCGCCGAGCGGATGGCGCAGGCGCTGGGTTGAGCCCTCAGCGCCCGGCTTTTTGCAGGGCGCACAGCAGCATCACCGTGCGGCGGACCAAGTCGCAGGTCCGCATGTGCAGGGCCTCGAGCGTCTTGTCGCCGTCATGCGGCAGGGCGCCGTCGATGTCGAACTGGCCCAGGCCCATGCGTTGGAGGCTGGCGCGGGCCAGGTCCTGCAGCGCATTTTGGCGGCGGTCGGCCAGCGCGCGCGTATCGGAGATTAGGGCGGCGGCCTCGACACCTTGAGAGCCGTGGTCGAGGCGCTCCAGCGCGTCGAGCCGGGCGGCCAGGCTCAGCGGTCGGTCGCTGGCGGTCTCGCCGCCGCCGGCCTGCAGGCAGCGGTCGATGAAGTACTCCAGGAAAGCCCACGTTTCCGAGAACGTCCCCAGCGCATGGTAGTCTGGCGCGCGGGGCGTCGGGCAGGCGTGCGGCGGCGCCCCGGTGGGGCGGGCCCCCGGCCCGACTTCAAGCGTGTTCATGAGTCACCTGGGAGTTGGCGGCTACTTCTGGGTTGCGAGATAGGCGATGACCGCCGCGCGCTGATCGGCGTTCGCCACCCCGACCAGCATCTTGCCGCCCGGAACGACGGCCGACGGCTTGGCCAGGTACTTGTCGAGGTTGGCGGTGGTCCAGGTCTGGCCCCAGCCGCTCAATGCCTTGGAATAGGCGTAGCCCGGCACCGTCGCGGCCTTGCGCCCGACCATGCCCTTGAGCGGCGGGCCGAGCTTGGCCGGGCCGCCGGGGGCGATGGCGTGGCAGGTCCCGCACTGCTGCTTGAACACCGTCTCGCCCTGCACCTGGGCGGCGGCCGAGGTGGCGAGGCCGGTGGCGAGGGCGAAGCCGGCGGCCAGGCCAAGAATGTTGCGTGGGGTCATCGGGACGATCCTGCTCATCGTGCTTCGGTCCGGCGTTTGGGCCGCGAGCGGTCAACGGCCGGCGCGTCGGTCCGTTGCGTCGCGGCGTAGCTGGAGAACTTCTCCGGCTCGTCATAGGAGACCCTCAGGTGTGCAATCACGGCGTCCTCTGGCGAGACGTTGGTGCGGCCCAAAACCACATCCAGAAGTCCGCGATGACGGTTCAGGCGCCACTTGATGGTCTCGCCGCGGTCCTGGGCGGCATGGGCGAAGAGCACGGTGCACAGGGAGTCGAGGGTGCGCGCCAGGTACGGATTGCCCGACAGCGCCCAGATCTCGCGGTGAAATTCGAAGTCGGTGGTGGCCCCGGCCGGCCGGTCGCCCACCTCCCAGGCCTCCATCTGCGCGACCATGGCGCTGAGCCGCGCGGCGGCGGCCTTGGTCATGTTGGCGCGGCACAGGCGCAGGGCCTCGGCCTCCAGAACCACGCGGATGCTGTTGATGCGCTGGACGTCCTCGTCGGTCAGGCGGGTGACGAACATGCCGCGGCGGGCATGGTTGGTGACCAGGCCGCTTTCCTGCAGCTGCATCAGCGCCTCGCGGATCGGGATGCGGCTGATGCTGAACTCGCGGGCCAACTGACTCTCGTTGAGGCGCGAGCCTGGCGGATAGCGCCCCGACAGGATCGCCTGGCGCAGCAGGCGCAGGATATGCGACTTCAGCGTAGTCGGCGTGGCGCCATGCGGGTCGCCCAGGGGAAAATCGCCGTCCATGAAATCCACGCCTAAGCCCAGCCACCGAGCCGGGTTTTCGTATTCAGTATACGAAATGGGCTCACCTAGGGGAAGCATGAGGCGCCGCGGCGGTGGTCATGGCCGACCGGCCGGGCTATGTCGAGCCGTCAGTTCGAGCGGGGAGGCCGGGCGGCCATGTTGAGATCGGCGCAGCCATGCTGATGCCCGCGCCCGATCAGGGCCTGCTAGCCCGTCGCGGCGAATTCGTCGCCGCCCTGCGCGCGATCGTCCCCGGCGAAGGCGTGATCGACGACGACGCCGGCCTGGCCGCCTACGAGTGCGACGGCCTGACCGCCTATCGCCAGCGGCCGATGATCGTGGTGCTGCCGGACACTGTCGACCAGGTCAGCCGGGTGCTGGCCTACTGCCACAGCGTCGGCCTCAAGGTGGTGCCGCGCGGGGCCGGGACCTCGCTGTCGGGCGGCTCGCTGCCGCTGGCCGACGGGGTGATCCTGGGGATGGGCAAGTTCAATCGCATCCTCGACATCGACTACGCCAACCGTTGCGCGGTGGTGCAGCCGGGGGTGACCAACCTGTCGGTGACCCATGCGGTGGCCGGCGAGGGGTTCTATTACGCGCCCGATCCCTCCAGCCAGATCGCCTGCTCGATCGGCGGCAACGTCGCCGAAAACGCCGGCGGCGTGCACTGCCTGAAATACGGCATGACCACCAACAACCTGCTCGGCGTCGAGCTGGTGCTGATCGACGGCACGGTGATGCGGCTGGGCGGCAAGCACCTGGACCCGCAGGGTTTGGACCTGCTGGGCGTGGTCTGCGGCTCGGAAGGTCTGCTGGGCGTGGTGACCGAGGTGACGGTCCGCATCCTCCAGGCGCCGGAGACCCAGCGCGCCCTGTTGATGGGCTTCCAGGAGGTCGAGGCGGCCGGCGCCTGCGTCGCCGCGGTGATCGCCGCCGGGATCATTCCGGCCGGCATGGAGATGATGGACCGCCTGGCCATCGCCGCGGCCGAGGCGTTCGTGAAGGTCGGCTATCCGCTCGACGTCGAGGCGCTGCTGATCATCGAACTGGACGGACCGCCGGCCGAGGTCGACCACCTGATCGAGGTGGTGCGCGAGATCGGCGAGGACTGCGGCGCCAGCTACCTCCGCATCTCGACGGGCGAGGACGAGCGCAAGGGCTTCTGGGCCGGGCGCAAGGCGGCGTTCCCGGCGGTGGGCCGGATCTCGCCCGACTACTACTGCATGGACGGGACTATCCCGCGCGGAACCCTGCCGCACGTGCTGCGGCGGATGACCGAGCTGTCGGAGCAGTACGGCCTGCGCATCGCCAATGTCTTCCACGCCGGCGACGGCAATCTGCATCCGCTGATCCTCTACGACGCGGACGTCCCCGGCGAGCTGCACCGGGCCGAAGAACTGGGCGCGGCGATCCTGACGCTCTGCGTCGAGGTCGGCGGGGTGCTGACCGGCGAGCACGGGGTTGGCGTTGAGAAGCGCGACCTGATGGAGGTCCAGTTCGGGCCGGCCGACCTCGACCAGCAGCAGCGCCTGAAGTGCGCGTTCGACGAGGACGGCCTGCTGAACCCCGGCAAGGTGTTCCCCAAGCTGTGCCGCTGCGCCGAGCTCGGCCGCGTGCACATCCACGGCGGCAAGGTCCGCTTCCCCGAACTGGATCGGTTCTGACCGTGGCCTGGACCCCCAAGACTGCGGACGAGGCGCGGGTCGCTGTCGCCGACGCCCTAGCCCAGGGGCGGACGCTGGAGCTGGTCGGAACCGGCACGCGGCGCGGCTTCGGGCGGCCGGTGGCGGCGGACGAGGTGCTGGACCTGTCGGCGCTGAACCGTGTCGTCACCTACCAGCCCGAGGAGCTGATCCTGGCGGTAGAGCCGGCGACGCCGATGGCGCAGATCGCGGCCATGTTGGCGGAGGCCGGACAATGCCTGGCCTTCGAGCCGCCGGACTTCGGGCCCCTGTGGGGGCTTGCAGCGGGGCAAGGCACGGTGGGCGGGGCGATGATGACCGGCCGCGGCGGGCCGCGCCGGCTGACCGCGGGCGGGCCGCGCGACCACTGCCTGGGGATCAAGGGCGTCAACGGCTTCGGCGAGGCGTTCGCGGCCGGCGGCCGCGTGGTCAAGAACGTCACCGGCTTCGACGTCGCCAAGCTGGCGACCGGCAGCTTCGGCACGCTCTGCGCGGTCACCGAGTTGACCTTGAAGGTGCTGCCGGCGCCGCCGCAGGCGCAGACCCTGGCGATCCGCGGCCTGTCGGACGAAGCGGCGATGGGCGTCATGTCCAAGGCGCTGGGCTGTCCGGCCCAGGTGTCGTCGGCCGCGCACCTGCCGGCCGACGTCGCCGCGCGCTCGCAGGTCGGGGAGCTTTCGGCCGCCCACGGCGCGGTGACGCTGCTGCGGGTCGAGGGCGTCGGCCCGTCGGTGACAGCGCGGATCGCGCACCTGACCGACGTGCTGTCGGCCGAGGCGCGGCAGGCGGTGCTGGACCGCGAGGCCTCGCACCTGGCCTGGAAGGAGATTGCCGACGCCTCGGCCTTCGTCGGCGGCGAGGGTCAGATCTGGAAGCTGTCGGTTCCTCCGATGATGGGCGCGGCTGTCGGCCGTCGGCTGGCGGACGAACTCTCTGGCCGCTGCTTCTACGACTGGGGCGGCGGCGCGGTGTGGCTGGAGCTACCGGCCGCGCCCGACGCTCACGCGGGCCGCGTGCGCGAGGTGCTGGCGCAGGTCGCGGGCGGCGAGGCCCATGCGACGCTGATGCGCGCTGACGCTGACGTGCGGGCGCAGGTTGCGCCGTTCCAACCGTTGGCGCCCGGCGTCGCGGCGCTGACCGAGCGGGTGCGGGCGCAGTTCGACCCGCAGCGCATCTTCAATCCCGGCCGGATGTACGCCTGATGCAGACCAGCTTCTCGCCCGCGCAACTGGCCGACCCGGATACGGCGGCGTCGGAAAAGATCATTCGCACCTGCGTGCATTGCGGGTTCTGCACCTCGACCTGCCCGACCTACCTGCTGCTGGGCGACGAGCTCGACAGCCCGCGGGGCCGAATCTACCTGATGAAGGAGATGCTCGAGAAGGGCGGGCCGCCGTCGCCGCGGGCCGTCAAGCACGTCGACCGCTGCCTCTCCTGCCTGTCCTGCATGACCACCTGCCCGTCGGGCGTGAACTACATGCACCTGGTCGATCACGCCCGGGCCTATATCGAGGAGCATCATGTTCGTCCGTGGCCGGAGCGTTTTCTGCGCGGAATGCTGGCGCGGGTGCTGCCGGACCGGGCGCTGTTCCGTGCGGCGCTGCGGCTGGCCCAGGTCGGGCGGCCGTTAGCCGGGCTGCTGCCCGGGCGGCTGAAGGGCATGGCGGCGATGGCCCCCGCGCGGTTGCCGGCGCCAGATCCCTCTGAAAAGGCGCAAGTTTTCAAGGCCGTGGGCGAGCGGCGGGCGCGGGTGGCGCTGCTGGCCGGCTGCGCCCAGCCGGTGCTGGCGCCCGAGATCAACACCGCCGCGATCCGGCTGCTGAACCGCCTTGGGGTCGAGGTGGTCACCGCGTCCGGGTCGGGCTGCTGCGGGGCGCTGCCGCACCACCTCGGCAAGGCCGATCGCTCGCACGTTCTGGCCCAGGCCAACATCGCCGCATGGACCCGTGAAATCGACGGCGAGGGGCTCGACGCGATCATCGTCACGGCCTCCGGATGCGGGACTACCGTGAAGGATTACGGCTTCGTCTTCCGGGAATCTGCCGAATGGGCTGAGCGGGCGGCCAGGGTCTCAGCGCTGGCCAAGGACATTACCGAGCTTCTTCAAGGACTTGGACCGCTGCCGCAGGTCGGGATCCCGCCGTTGCGCGTCGCCTACCACTCGGCCTGCTCGCTGCAGCACGGCCAGCAAATCGGCAATGTTCCCAAGGCCTTGCTGCAAGCGGCAGGTTTGACGATCGTCGAGCCGATCGAGCCGCATATCTGCTGCGGATCGGCGGGAACCTACAACCTCCTGCAGCCGGAGCTGGCCGGACGCCTGCGCGAGCGCAAGGTCGCCAATCTCGAGGCGACGAAGCCGGACGTGATCGCCGCGGGCAACATCGGCTGCCTGACCCAGATCGCCGGCGGCTCGGGCGTGCCGGTGGTGCACACGGTCGAGTTGCTCGACTGGGCGGCGGGCGGTCCTGCGCCGGCGGCGCTGGCGGGCCGCTTGTGAGGCGGCTGGCGCTGCTTGTCCTGATCGCCGCCACCGGCGCGTCCGCACAGAGGCCGGACGACCTGCCGGCGGGACCGGGGCGGGCCGAGACGGTGCGGGTCTGCACCGGCTGCCATGAGGCCGATGTGCTGGTGCATCGCAGCCAGAAGACCGCCGCCTGGATCGACGTCGTCCAGGCGATGGTCGAGAAGGGCGCCGAGGCTTCGAGCGCCGATCAGGCGGCGATCGTGGCCTACCTCCAGAAAGCGTTACCGGTTGAGGGCTCGGGAGGGCGATAAACCGCCGTTCGCGCCGTAGACATTCGCCGTACTCAGCCGTAGATCACGCGGCTAGTTCGGAAGGGGGACGCGCGTGGGAGTACTGTCGATCGCCTTGCTGGCTGCGGCCCTGACCCAGGACGCCGGCGCCGCGCCCGCCGACCAGGCGGTGACCAGCTATGACGCCGGCTTCTTCGCCGCCTCGCGGCCGGGCGACGCCAAGGCGATGATCGACCGCATTCCCGGCTTCGCCTTCGACGGCGGCGGCGCCGTGCGCGGCCTGTCGGGCGCGGCCGGCAACGTGCTGATCGATGGGCGCCGGCCCTCGTCCAAAAGCGACTCGCTGAGCGACGTGCTGGCCCGCATCCCGGCCGACCAGGTGATCCGCATCGACGTGATCCGCGGCGGCGCGCCCGGGATCGACATGCAGCGCAAGCCGGTGGTGGCCAATGTCATCCGCGATCCGCGCGGCGGGATCAGCGGGACGGTCACGGTCTCCGACACCCTGACGCTCGACGCCGAGGGCCGCAACGAGGGCGAGGTCGCGGCTGATCTGGCCGCGCGGCTGGGCGCCCACGTGTTCGAGGCGGCCGCCAGCTACGAGCGCGGCGACGCGCACGACCGCCGCGGCACGCACCGGGTGCGCACCGCCGGCGACGGGCGGCTGCTGATGGACTCGCGGATCGACAGCGACAAGCCGGGCGAGGAGGTGGTCGGTTCGGCCGCCTACGAAACCGCCCTACCGCTGGGCGACGTGCGGCTGAACATCCGCGGCTATCGCGAGATCACCGACGTGACCGAGCGCGACGCCTTCGACTATCCGGCCGGCTCTGGCCTGCTCAAGGAAGCCTATCGCGGGGCAGGCGGCGAGTTCGGCGGCCGCTATGTCGCGCCGCTGGGCGGCGGGGTCGAGCTGGAGACCGTGGCGCTGCGCTCGTGGCGCACCAACGAGACGCGGGCGACGTCGGTGACCGCCGCCAAGACCGTCGGCTATCGCCGGTTCGACGAGTCCGGGGAGACGGTCGGACGTGCGGTGCTGCGCTTCCATGGCTGGGACGCGCTGTCGCTGGAGACGGGCCTCGAGGCCGCGTTCAACTGGCTGGAGGGCGACAGCGCGCTGATGGTCGGCGGGGCCCTGGTCCCGGCGCCGGGGTCGCAGGCGCGAGTCGAGGAACGGCGCGGCGACGGCTTCGCGACGGGGGTGTGGCAACCCTCGCCGATGCTGGCGCTGGAGGCCGGCCTGCGCTTCGAGGCCTCGGTGCTGGATCCCGGCCGTGGCGAGGAGCAGGGCCTGGAGTTCGCCAAGCCGTCGGCGGCGCTGACCTGGACGCCCAACGCGCAACAGTTGGTCCGTATACGGATCGAGCGCGAAGTCGGGCAGCTGAACTTCAACGACTTCGTCGCCTCGGTGAACATGTACACCGGCGTGGTGACCGCCGGGGCGGGCATGCTGGCCCCGACCCAGACCCTGCGGACGGAGGTCGCCTTCGAGCAGCGGTTCGCCGGCCGCGGGGCGCTGGCGGCGATCCTGCGCCACGAACAGATCGAGGACGTCATCGGCCTGGCGCCGGTCGCCGGTCCCAACGGCCTTTTCGACGCGCGCAGCAATGTCGGCCCGGGCCTGCGCCAGATGCTCGAGGTGAACTCGACCGTGCCGCTGGACGCCGGCGGCATTTCAGGCGGGCTGCTGAAGGCCGGGCTCAAGGCGGTGCGGTCCGAAGTCACCGACGCGGCGACCGGCGAGCATCGCAGCTATTCGGGCCAGTCGGCGCTGGAGTGGAACGCGGCCTTCACCCAGGACCTGCCGGAGTGGAACGCCACCTGGGGCGTCAACCTGTCGGGCTTCACCGACAAGACCGCCTACCGCTTCGACGGGACCGAGGTCAGCGGCGCCGAACCGTGGGCCTCGGCCTTCGTCGACTATTCGCCGCGCGCCGACGTGACCCTGCGGCTGGAGGTCAACAACCTGACCGGCCGCAGCGCCTGGAGCGAGCGGGACGTGCACGCCGGGCTGCGGCACGTCGCCGACCTCGTCTACGCCGAGCGGCGCGACGAGGAGAGCTATCGCAACGTGCGGCTCAGCGTCCGCAAGGCGTTCAACTAGCTAGACGCCGGTGGAGCCGTGGCCGCCGGCGCCGCGGACGGTGTCGTCGAGCTCGTCGGCCTCGACCAGGGTCCATTGCGGGGCGGCGGCGATGATCCCCTGGGCGATGCGGTCGCCGCGGCGGACGTGGAAGGCCTCGGCGCCGAGATTGATCAGGCAGACGAGGATCTGGCCGCGATAGTCGCAGTCGACGGTGCCGGGCGTGTTGACGATGGAGACGCCGTTCTTCGCGGCCAGGCCCGAACGCGGCCGGATCTGCATCTCGTAGCCGATCGGCAGGGCGACCGCGAAGCCGGTCGGGATCAGCGCCCGGGCGTTCGGCTCGATGGTCACCGTTTCGCCCTCGGGCACGGCGGCGCGGAAGTCGAAGCCGGCGGCGCCGGCGGTGGCGTAGGCGGGCAGCGGCAGATCGTGGTTGCCTTCCCAGCGCTTGAAGGTCGCCGTCAGGCCGCGCGTTTCAGTCATCCGGGGTCGCCCTTGCTTTGAGTGTGAGGGCGGAATGCCAGAGCCCGGCCGCCGCCTCAAGGGCGACGGCCGGAGACGGGTCAGTTCGTCACTGGCAGCTGCTTGGCCAGAAAGGTCTCCAGCGCCTGCAGCATCTGGGTGCGGGTCGCCGAGCGGGTCATGTAGTGGTTCTCGCCGGCCAGGACGACGTACTCGACCGGCTTGCCGGCCGCCTTGAGCGCGTTGGCCATGACCTGCGACTGCTGCGGGGCGACGATGGTGTCCTGGTCGCCGTGGATCAGCAGGATCGGGGCGGTGGCCTTGCTGACCAGCAGGGCCGGCGAGGTGGCGTTCAGCTTGCCCTTGTCGGCGGCGCCAAGCATGGCGCGCAGCTCGCCGATGCCGGCGGAGTCGTCGCCCGAGGTCCGCCACAGCTGTTCGAGCAACAGGCCGAGGTCGGCGACGCCCGCGATCGAAGCGGCGCACTTGTAGGCCTCCGGGTGCATGGTGGCCCCGGCCAGGGCCGCATAGCCGCCGAAGCTGGCCCCGACGACGCAGACCTTGCCAGCGTCGGCCTTGTCGGCGACGGCGGCGATCCCGTCGAGCAGGTCGGTCTGCATCTTGCCGCCCCACTCGCCGGCCCCGGCGTTCTCGAAGGCGGCGCCGAAGCCCCAGGAGCCGCGGAACTGCGGCTGCAGCACCGCGTAGCCGCGGGTGGCGAGGAACTGGGCGATGTAGTCGAAGTCGAAGTGGTCGCGCGCGGTCGGGCCGCCGTGCGGCAGCACGATCAGCGGCGGCTTGGCGCCGGCCGCCAGGCCGGGCGGCAGGGTCAGATAGGCCGGAATCTCAAGGCCGTCGCGGGCCTTGTAGGTGATCCAGCTGGTCTGGCCGAGGGCGGTGTCCTTGAGCTCAGGGTACTCTTCGCCGAGCGGCGAGAGCTCCTTGCGAGTCTTGTCGAACAGATAGCGGACGCCCGGCGAGGCGGGCGAGCTCACCCGGACCAGGAAGCGGGTGCGGTCGGCCGACCAGTCGGTGAGCGAGACGTCCTTGCCCTTGAAGGCCTTGGCCAACGCCGCGTGGGTGGCGCCGAGGTCGGCGTCGAGCCACTCGTAGACCGGCTTCTCCGCGCCGCCGATGATGGCGACCGGCGCGACGCGGTGCGGATCCCAGAGCATCTTCGGCGAGACGCCGTTCAACGGCTGGCCGACTGGCTGTTCGGCGCCGCCGACCAGCGACTTGCGGACGATGCGGTCGCCCATGGCCAGGTAGATCGCGTCCTCAGGGGCCGAATAGCCGAGGTACTGTCGGCGGCTCTCATAGTCGCCGCCCTGCCAGATCTGGGTCCAGGCGCGGGCGCCTGAGCGGGCGTAGACCTCGAACTTGTGGGTCAGCTCGTCGATATCCAGGCGCACCTTGGCCTCGCCGGCCGGATTGAGCTCCCAGCGGATGGTGTCGGAGTCGCCCTTCTCGACGCGCACGCCCTTGCCGGTGGCGGGATCGACCTTCATCAGCGCATAGGCCCAGCCTTCGGTCCCCTTGCGCTTGATGCGGGTGTCCATGCCGCTGTTGGCCTCGATCGGCGTCAGGCCCAGCACGTAGACGCTGGCCGGCGGCCCGGCGACGACCCCGAGCACCGGCTGCGTCACGAGGTACTGCGAGAAGGCGTCGCTTTCGAGCAGGCGCGAGACGGCCTGGCCCTGGGTGTTGATCGAGACGTTGCGCTCGAAGCGATAGGCCAGGCGCGGGCCTTCCGAGCGCCAGTAGGCCATGCGGGCCAGGACGTGATCGTTGCCGGCCCAGCTCAGGCCGACGGCCTCGGCGTCGCCGAGCGCCAGCGCCGGCATGTTCGGATCGTCGATGGTGGCGATCGAGACGTAGCGCTGCTCGGACGTGCCGCCGAGCAGGGCGACGCGGCGGCCGTCGGGCGAAATGGCGGTGTCGACGACGGCCGGGACGCGACCAAAAGCCGTGGCCGGCGGCGGCGCAGCATGGGCTGCGCCCGCGAGAGTCGCGAGCGCGACGGCCGTGATGATACGCATGGCTGAGCTATTCCTTGGATGCGGCCGAGCCGAAGTCCCCCGGAACGGCTCTATAAGGATGCGGCGCAGTCGCGCAACCAGACGGGGCGCCGCACCCCCAAGTTCGCGTCAGCTCGGCGCGTAGCTCTTCGCCAGGAAGGTTTCCAAAGCCTCCAGCATCTGCACGCGATTGGTCCCGCGTGAGAAGTAGTGGGCCTCGTCCTTCATGACGATGTGCTCGACCGGCTTGCCGGCGGCCTTGAGCGCGTCGGCCATCACCTGCGACTGCTCGGGATCGATCTCGGTGTCCTGGTCGCCGTGGATCAGCAGCACCGGGCCGCCGACCTTGCCGGCGAAGCGAGCCGGGGAGGCCCCGCTGAGCTTGTTCTTCCCCGTCCCGCCCATGCGTTCGCGCAGCCGCTCCAGCGCCGGAGACTCGTAGTCGTAGAACCAGCGGCGCTTGGACATCATCAGCCCGAGGTCCGAGAGCCCGCCCATCGAGGCCGCGCACCGCCAGGACTCCGGCTGCAGCGCGATCGCCGTCAGGGCGGTGTAGCCGCCGAAGTCGTGGCCGACGATGCAGGGGCGACGCGCATCGACCTCGCCCGAGACGGCGGCGACGGCGTCGATCAGGTCGGTCTGCATCTTGCCGCCCCATTCGCCGAAGCCGGCCTCGTAGAACTCGTCGCCGAAGCCCCAGAGGCCGCGGTGATAGGGCTGCAGCACGGCGTAGCCGCGGCTGGCCAGGAACTGGACCATGTAGTCGAAGCTGGCGCGGCCGCCGACGCCCGGCGCCTCGCCGGCCATCACCACCAGCGGCGGCCTGGCGCCCGGCGCCGTGTTCGGGGGCAGGGTGAGATAGGCCTGGATGTCCTTGCCGTCGCGGGCTTTGAACGACAGCCAGCGGCCCTGAGCGACCGGCGCGTCCTT
The DNA here is from genome assembly GCF_014196295.1 of Phenylobacterium haematophilum. Classification (GTDB taxonomy): domain Bacteria; phylum Pseudomonadota; class Alphaproteobacteria; order Caulobacterales; family Caulobacteraceae; genus Phenylobacterium; species Phenylobacterium haematophilum. The sequence continues at coordinate 144,753 of NZ_JACIDK010000005.1, read as the reverse complement.
GAGCTCGGGATATTCCTCGCCCAGCAGGGAGACTTCCTTTCGGCCGCGGTCATAAAGATAGACCGCGTCCGGCGTGGTCCGCGAACTGACGTGGAACAGGACGCGGTTGCGGTCGGCCGACCAGTCGAGCAGCCAGACCTCCTTGCCCTTGAGGATCTTGCTCAGCGAGGTGTGGACGGCGCCGAGTTCGGGGTCGAGCCACTTGTAGCTCTCGGTCGCGCCGCCCCCGCTGACGATGGCCAGCGGCGCCGCCCGCATGTGATCCCACAGCATGTAGGGCGAGGTGTCCGACGCCGGGCGATCGACGACCTGCGCCGCCGCGCCGCTCGTGGGCTGGCGGACAATTTCCCCGCTTTCGAGGAACAGGTAGACCGCGTCCTCCGGCGCCGAGTAACCGAGGAAGCGTTCGCGGCCGCCCAGCTTGGTCGACCAGAACCGCGTCCAGAGCGCCGCGCCCTGGCCCGGTCGAGAGAGGTGGATGGCCTCGACGTCGGTGATGCGGTTGGAGTCGTAGTCGTGGCGCACGCGTGCTGCGCCAGTCGCATCGACGCTGAAGCTCCGGGTGGTCCTTGCGCCCTTGGCGATGGTTTCGCCAAGCCCGGTGGCCGGATCGACGCGCCAGAGCGCCATCACCGTGCCTTCGTTGCCGCCGTTCGCCCCGCCGCGCAGGACGATCCTGCCGGAGCCGTCCTGGGGCGCGACCATGATCGGTTGATTGTAGAAGTGCTGGGAGTAGGTCTCGTTCTCCAGCAGACGCGTGGCGAGCTTGGCCTCGGGCGTGATGGAGACGTGGCGCTCGAAGCGGTGCATCTCCTTGGGACGAGGCGAGAACCAGAATGCGGTCCGCAGCAGCAGGTGATCATCGCCGGACCAGATCAGGCTGAGCCCCTCGCCCGCGCCCAGCGGCAAGACCGGCACGTTCGGCTCGTCGATGGTGGCGATGGAGACGAAGCGCTTGCCGTCTTGGCCGCCGAGCATCCCGATGCGGCGGCCGTCGGGGGAGATCGCCGCGTCGGCGAGGGCCGGAAACCTGCCGTAGGCGGATGCGGGAGCCGGCGCGGCCTGCGCCGACGCGACAAAACCGAGGACGCCCGCCCATGCGGCGGCCGCCAGAACGCTACGCTGCAAAATACTTTCCCCCTGAATGCCCGCGGCAAGGGTACATGGCGCGGCGTTGCATGCAAGGGTTGCGGGTCGCTCACCCCGGCGGCGGGGCGACGTAGCCGCCGAGGGCTTCGTCGATCGCCTGGGCGATGGCGAGGGTGCGGGAGTCGGCGCCGTGCGGGCCGATGATCTGGGCGCCGACTGGCAGGCCGCTGGCGGCCAGGCCGGCCGGGATGGTTGTCACCGGCAGGTGGCAGGCGGTGGCCAGCGCGATCCAGTTCAGCATCGCCGGATAGGCGATGGCCGCGCCATCGCTGGTCTTCAGCCTGCGGCTGGCGAACGGCTTGTGGTCGTGCGGAAAGGCGACGGTCGGGGCGACCGGCGCCAGGATGGCGTCGAAGGCCTCGAAGGCTTCCGCCATGGTGCTGCGCAGGCGGGCGCGGACCTCGTCGGCGGCGATCCACTCGGCGTGGCTGGCGGTGTAGGCTCGGGTCAGGCCGGCCCAGGATTCACGCCGGGCGCCCAGCGCCAGGGCGATGGCGGCCGGGCCGCGTATCCGGCGCATGGCGGCCTGGGTGGTCGGCGGCATATCGGTGGCGACCAGCGAGCCGAGCAGCACGCGATAGGCGTCCATCAACTGGTCGAGCGGGGCCGGGGCCGAGATCGGGCGCACTTCGACCCCGGCGGCGCGCAGCCGGCCGGCGAGGTCTTCCAGCACGGCGCGGACCTCGGGATCGAGCGGAAAGCCGTCCAGCCAGAGGCCGAGCTTGAGGGTCCTGAGGTCGGCGAGCTCGGCCTTGGCCGGGACGCCCTCGGCCAGGATCGACAGCAGCAGCCGCAGGTCGCGGGCCGAGCGGGCCATCGGGCCGACGACGTTGAGGTCGCGTTCGGCGTGGGTTCCGGGCGCGGGCGGAATGTGGCCGACCTGCGAGACGAGGCCCCAGGTCGGCTTGTGCGAGAAGACGCCGCAGAAGCTGGCCGGGACGCGCAGCGAACCGCCGATGTCCGAGCCGATCTCCAGGGCGGTGACGCCGGCGGCAAGGGCGGCGGCCGCGCCGCCGGACGAGCCGCCGGGCACGCGGGTCCGGTCCCAGGGATTGTTGGTGACGCCGTAGAGCGGATTGAACGACTGCCAGTCGGCGGCCATCACCGGCACGTTGGTCTTGCCCCAAATCACCGCCCCGGCCCGGCGGGCGGCGGCGACCACGGCGGCGTCGTCCGGCTTGCGCCGGCGCAGGGCCTCGATCCCCGACGAGGCGGCCATGCCGATTACGTCGAAGGTGTCCTTGATGGTCATCGGCAGGCCGGTCAGCGGCCCCCCCGCGCCCTTGGCGCGCAGATCGTCGGCGGCCTTGGCCAGGTCCAGCGCCCGCTCCAGGTCGGCGGCGACCACGGCGTTGAGCCGGGCGTGGGTCTGCTCATGGCGGGCCAGCGACAGCTTGAGCAGTTCGACGGCGGAGACCTCCTTGGCCCTCAGCGCCGACAGTTGTCCGGTGGCGTCGCGGGCGAGGAGGTCGGCCATCATTTCAGCCCCAGGACGTCCTGCATGTCGTAGAGGCCGGGCGGCCGGCCGGCGACCCAGCGCGCCGCCTCGACCGCGCCGCGCGCGAACAGGCCGCGGTCGCGGGCCGAGTGGCTGAGGGTCAGGATCTCGTCCTCGGCCGCGAAGATCACCGAGTGCTCGCCGATGATGCCGCCGCCGCGGATCACCGAGAAGCCGATCTCGCCGGTCGGCCGCGCGCCGGTGATGCCGTCGCGCACCCGCTGGGCGACGTCGGCCAGGGCGACCTGGCGGCCGCGGGCGGCGGCCTCGCCCAGCATCAGGGCGGTGCCCGAGGGCGCGTCGACCTTGCGCTTGTGGTGGCTCTCGGTGACCTCGATGTCGTAGGCGTCGGCGTGCAGCGCCTTGGCGGCCTGGGCGACCAGGCCCATCAGCATGTTGACCCCCAGCGAGTAGTTGCCGGCGAACACGATCGGGATCGACTTGGCCGCCGCCTCGATGGCCTCGATCTGCTGCGGCGAGGCGCCGGTCGAGCCGATGACCAGGGCCGGGGCGCCGCGGGCGGCGGCGGCCTGGGCCAGCGCCACCGAGGCGGAGGGCGTGGTGAAGTCGATGACCACCTGCGCCTTCTCCAGCGCCTGATCGAGCGGCACGAGCCCTTCGCCTTCTGCGCCGGGACGGTCGAAGCGGGCGGCCAGACGCACGTCGGCGCGGTCGGAGACGACGGCGCTCACGGCCTGGCCCATGCGGCCGAGCGCGCCGGCCACGGCGATGTCGATGGGACTGGACAGGGGGAGGACTCCGACGCGGCGAAAAACTTGAGCGCGCTAGTCTCCCGTCCTGGCGGTCGCGGTCAAGGCGCCAGCCTGCACGGCTTCTGCACGGCAACGCCTTGGGCCGTGGACGGCGGCTCCCGCAGGGCTGGAAGCCGGCGGGCGATAGCTGGGCCACCTGCAACCGGAGCCGTTCGCATGACCGCCCGCTCGTTCCGCCTCAAGACCGTGTTGGCCGCCGGCTTGGTCGCGCTCGCCGACCTGCTGCTGTTCGACCACGAACTTGGGGCCAATCTCGGGCTGCTGATGCTGGCGGCCCTGGCCGTCGCGGCGTCGGCCCACCCTGAGACTTGGCGCGACCGGCGGGCGCTGGCGGCGTTCGCTCTCGCCGGCGGCTTCGCCCTGCTGCTGATCGACCGGCCGGGACTGATCGCCTGGGTCATGGCGGTGCTGGCGCTGGGCGTGGCGGTGTTGTCGCCGCGGGCCGATGCGCGCAGCGACGTGGCCGACTGGGCGCTGCGGCTGCTGCGGGCGGGGCTGATGTCGGTTCCGGCCCCGGTGCTGGACATCCGCCGCGCCGCCGCGAGAGGCGGGCGGCTCGGCGCGGTGCGGCGGGCGCTGGTCGCCTCTGCGCTGCCGGTGATCGGCGGGGCGGTGTTCCTGGGCCTGTTCGTGCTGGCCAATCCGGTGATGGAGGCGGCGCTGGCCGCTTGGCGGCTGCCGCCGCTCTCGCCGGCGCGGCTGCTGTTCTGGGCCTGGATGGCGATGGTCGCCTGGGCGCTGCTGCGGCCGCGCGGGGCGCGGCGGCGGTTCGCGCCGGCCTGGCGCAGCCGCGGGCCGGGGACCGCCTCGGCGTCGGTGACCGTTTCGCTGGTGGTGTTCAACGCGCTGTTCGCGCTGCAGAACGGCCTCGACCTCGCCTTTCTATGGAGCGGCGCGCCGCTGCCGGAGGGGGTGAGCTTTGCAGAGTATGCGCACCGCGGCGCTTACCTGCTGATCGTCACGGCGCTGCTGGCCGGCGGCTTCGTGCTGGTCTTCCTGCGACCCGGGGCGGCGCAGTCGCGGGCGGTGCGTCGGCTGGTGATCGCCTGGGTGGCGCAGAACCTGCTGCTGGTGGCCTCCAGCGCCCTGCGCACCCTCGACTATGTCGAGGCCTATGGCCTGACCCAGCTGCGGATTTCGGCGCTGATCTGGATGGGGCTGGTCGGGCTCGGGCTGGTGCTGATCTGCGTGCGCCTGGTGCGGGAGAAGAGCGCCAGCTGGCTGATCGGCACCAATGCGGCGGCGCTGGCGGTGGTGCTCACCGCGGTGGCGGTCGCGGATATCGGGTCGGTGGCGGCGGGCTGGAACGTGCGCCATGCGCGCGAGGCGACCGGCGATCCGCGCGACCCGAGCCTGGATCTCGTGCATCTGCGTGAGCTGGGTCCGGCCGGGCTGGTTCCGCTGAGCGAGCTGGCCCGCCGTCCGCTGCCGCCGGCCCTGGCCGCCGAGGTGCAGGCGGCGCAGCGCCGGACGCAGGCCGAGCTGGCGGCGCGGCAGGCGCACTGGCGGACCTGGACCTGGCGCGGTCAGCGGCGGCTGGATGCGGCGGCCGCATTGACGGGGCCCGTGCAAGCCGGAACATGACGCGCATGGCCAAGATCCTGATCGCCGACGACGACCCGCATATCCGCCAGCTGCTGGCCTTCGCGCTGGAGAAGGCCGGGTTCGAGGTGGCCGAGGCCGAGGACGGCGAGGCGGCGCTGGAGAAGGCCGAGAGCGCGGCTCCCGACCTGCTGGTGCTCGACATCAACATGCCGCGGATGAGCGGGCTGGACGTCTGCCGCCAGCTGCGGGCGAAGAGCGAGCTGCCGATCCTGATCCTGTCGTCGCGCGACGAGGAGATCGACCGGGTGCTGGGCATCGAGCTCGGCGCCGACGACTACGTGGTCAAGCCGTTCAGCCCGCGCGAGGTGGTGGCGCGGGTGACCGCGATCCTGCGCCGGGCGCGGCCTGCGCCGCCAGCCGCGGGCGGCGGGGAGGTGGCGCGCGGGCGGCTGAGTCTCGACCCCGACGCCTGGCTGGCGCACTGGGACGGCCAGCCGCTGGCGCTGACGGTGACCGAGTTCGGCATCCTGCGGACCCTGGCCGCGGCGCCGGCCAAGGTGTTCACCCGCGACGCGATCATCGACCGGCTGCGCGGGCCGGGCTTTGCGATCACCGACCGCACGGTCGACAGCCACGTGCGCAATCTGCGCGGCAAGTTCGCGGCCATGGGCGCGCACGACGTGATCGAGACACGGTCCGGGGTCGGCTACCGGCTGGGGGCCTGCCTGGGCCAGGGCGCGTGATCGGCACGGTCAAGACGTTCCTGAAGCGGCGCTGGCCGCGGCTGCGGCTGCGGGTGATCCTGTTCGCCGTGCTGTTCTTCGCCGCCGCCATGCCGGGGCTGAGCGCGATCTTCCTGCGGGTCTACGAAAACACCCTGGTGCGCCAGACCGAAGCCGAGCTGGTCGCGCAGGGCGCGGCGATCGCGGCGGCCGCCGCGGTCGGCTGGCCCGGGGCGCCGCCGCCGGTCGCCGCCAGCGCCCCGGCCCAGGGCCGCTATGCGCCCGAGCGAAGCACCATCGACCTGCAGGCCTCGCCGCTGCTGCCCGAGCGTCCGACACCGACGCCGAGCGGCCCGCCGGATCCGACGGCGGCGGAGGTCGCCCGGCGGCTGGAACCGATGATCGACCAGACCGTGCGCACGACCCTGGCCTCGGTGGTGCTGCTCGACGCGCGCGGAACGATCGCGCCGGACGGCGGCTCGCTCGCGGCGCTGCCCGAAGTGCGCTCGGCCCTGGCCGGGGATCCCGACACGGTGTTGCGGCGGGTCGGCGACTATCGCCCGCGCTATTCGCTGGAGTGGCTGAGCCGGGCGTCGGGCCTGCGGCTGCACCATGCGCGGCCGATCGAGGTCGACGACCGGGTGGTCGGGGTGGTGCTGCTGTCGCGCTCGCCGCGGGCGCTGTTCCGCGGCATCTACGAGGACCGCGGCAAGATCGCCATCGGCGTGGTCGGGATCGCCGCCCTGCTGGTGGTGCTGGCGGGCCTGGTCTCGCGCGGGGTGACGCGGCCGATCGAGGAGCTGAGCGCGGCCTCGCGGCAGGTGGCGGCGGGAGGGGTGCAAACCCTGGAGACGCCGACCACGGCGGCGGTCGAGATCCAATCGCTCTACGAGGACTTCCGGGCGATGTCGGCGGCGATCGAACGGCGCAGCGGCTACCTGCGCGATTTCGCCGCCTCGGTCAGCCACGAGTTCAAGACCCCGCTGGCGGGGATCAGCGGCGCGGTCGAGCTGTTGCAGGACCACGGGGAGGAGATGAGCCCGCAGGAGCGCTCGCGGTTCCTCGGCAACATCGCCGCCGACTCCGCGCGGCTGTCGCAGCTGGTCACCCGGCTTCTGGACCTGGTGCGGGCCGACATGGCGCGGCCTGAGGCGGGACTTTCGACCGACGCCGGCGTGGCGGTGCAGCGGGCCGCGGACGCCATGAATGTCGGCGGTTTTCACGTGGCGACGTCCGTTCAGCCCGGCCTGCCGTCGGTCGCCGTGCCGGCCGCCACCATCGAGGCCGTGGTCGGGGTGCTGCTGCAGAACAGCCGCCAGGCCGGCGCGCGCCAGGCCGGCATCTCTCTGCGGACGCTCGACGGCCAGGTGCTGATCGAGGCGGCCGACGACGGGCCGGGGGTCAGCGCCGCCGACGCCGCGCGGCTGTTCGAGCCGTTCTTCACAACACGCCGCGCGCAGGGCGGAACCGGTCTGGGCCTCTCCATCGCCCGCTCGCTGCTGGCGGCCAATGGCGGGACGATCGAGCTGGCGCATAGCGACCGCGGCGCCCGGTTCGTCGCGACCCTGCCGCCGGCCGCCTAAAGCGTCTGCACAAAATCTCCTTGGCTTGCGCAGGCGCGGCTGCACGTCGGCCCGCGATGCTCGTCTCGCATCACGGAGGAGGATCGAGATGGTCGAGCAAGGCTACGAGGTGGTGATCGAGCAGGGCGGCGAGCGCTGGAGCTGGAGCCTGCGCGCCGACGGGGTGGTGGCCGCCAGCGGCCCGGCCGAAAGCGAACAGACCGCCGAGCGGTCGGGCGCCTTCGCCGCCGCGGCGCTGTCGGCCTTGGCCCGCATCCGTCGCCGCGACCTGGCGCAGGTCGCCGCAAAATAGCCCAGCTTGGGCTGGACGAGGTTCGCCGAACCGGAGATTCCAGCCATGAAGCTGTTGACCGCCCTGAGCCTGAGCGCCGCCCTGATGGCCAGCGCGGCGCCGGCCCAAACCCCGATCAAGCCGCGCGCCAAGGTCGAGGCGCTGGCGGCGGCGATCGACGCGCAGTTCTACGATCCTGGCCGGGCGGCGAAGATCGCCGGCGAGCTGCGCGCGGAGGCGGGAAAGGGAACCTACGACAAGCTGACCGACCCGCGCGACTTCGCCGCCGCCCTGACCGAGCGGCTGCGGCCGCAGGACGGCCACTTCGCCGTCAGCTGGACGCCGCCGGCTCCGGCGGCTGCGACCGCCGCGCGCGGCCCCAGCGGGCCGCCGCCGTTCCTGTCGCGGCGCGGCGGCTACGGCTTCGTGGCGGTCAGGGTGCTGCCGGGCAATATCGGCTACATCGACATGCGCGGCTTCGCCGATTTCGCAGCCGACGGCGACCAAGCCGCGCGGCAGGCGGCCGACGCAGCCCTGGCGCTGGTCGCCGGGACCGACGCGCTGATCTTCGACCTGCGCGACAACGGCGGGGGCTCGCCGGCCATGGTCGGCTACCTGATCGGCCATTTCGTCCCGGAGGGGGCGAAGATTTACAACACCTTCAAGACCCGCGGAGAACCCGACAGCGACGAGGCGCCGCACGTGCCGATCGCCGGGCAGCGGCGGCTCGACGTGCCGCTCTATGTGCTGACCAGCGGGCGCACAGCCTCGGCCGCCGAGAGCTTCGCCTACACCCTGCAGGCGGCGGGGCGGGCGACTGTGGTCGGCGAGCCCTCGGCCGGCGGGGCCAACCCCGGCGGCGCCGCCGCTCTGGGCGACGGGCTCTCCGTGTTCATCTCGTCGGGCACGCCGATCAATCCGATCACTGGCAGGAACTGGGAGGGGACGGGCGTGACGCCCGACGCGGCGGTTCCGGCGGCGCAGGCGCTTGATCGAGCTCAACAATTGGCGCTCACCAAGCTGGCCGCCGCACCGCTCGGCGAGCCGGTGCGGACCGAGAACCGCTGGGCGCTGGAGGCGCTGTCGCCGCCGCCGACCATCGCCGCCCAGGCGCTGGCCCGTTACGAGGGCGTCTATGGTCCGTACCAGGCCAAGGTCGTGGGCGGCCGGCTGCAGCTGCAGGTCGGCCGGCGGCCGCCGAGCGTGCTGGTCCCGCTCGACGACGCGGGTCTGTTCCATGTCGAAGGGGCGCCCTCGCGGCGCGTCCGCTTCGATGAGACGGCGCTGGTTTTCCTGTCTCCGGACGGGTCGCAGACGCGGCAACAACGCAACGGCGCCGCGACGGGAGCAAGCTAGGACAGCGTTCGGCGGTTGTCAGGGCGCGCTGCGGCTCTATAGGTTGGCGCCCCTTCAGTCCAAGCGGGCCCTTAGGGGCCAAGAGGAAACGCCGCGCCTATGAGCGACGCCGAGAAACGCACCTTCACCGACGAGGAAGCGCTGAGCTTCCACAAGCACCCGACCCCCGGGAAGATCGCCATTGCGCCGACCAAGCCGATGGCCACCCAGCGGGACCTGTCGCTTGCCTATTCGCCGGGCGTGGCCATACCGGTGCTCAAGATCGCGGAAGATCCGGAGACCGCCTACGACTATACTTCCAAGGGCAACCTTGTGGCGGTGATCTCGAACGGCACCGCGATCCTCGGGCTGGGCAACCTCGGAGCCCTGGCCTCGAAGCCGGTGATGGAGGGCAAGAGCGTCCTCTTCAAGCGCTTCGCCGACGTCGACTCCATCGACATCGAAGTCAGCGCCACCGACCCCGACGAGATCATCACGGTGGTCAAAAACATCGGCGTGACCTTCGGCGGCATCAATCTCGAGGACATCAAGGCCCCCGAGTGCTTCCGCATCGAGACCGAGCTGCAGGAGCTGCTCGACATCCCGGTGTTCCACGACGACCAGCACGGCACGGCGATCATCTCGGCCGCCGGCCTGATCAACGCCTGCGCCATCACCGGCCGCGACATCTCGCAGATCAAGGTGGTGCTGAACGGCGCCGGGGCGGCGGGCATCGCCACCATCGAGCTGATCAAGGCCATGGGCGTGTCGCCCGGGAACGTCATCGCCTGCGACTCCAAGGGCGTGATCTATCGTGGCCGCGCCAACGACATGAACCAGTGGAAGAGCGCCCACGCGGTCGAGACCGACGCGCGCACGCTCACCGAGGCGCTGCAGGGCGCGGACGTGTTCATCGGTCTGTCGGTCAAGGGCGCCCTGACTCAGGACATGATCAAGGCGATGGCCCCCAAGCCGATCATCTTCGCCATGGCCAACCCCGATCCGGAGATCACCCCGGAAGAGGTCTACGCCGTCCGCTCCGACGCCATCGTCGCCACCGGCCGCTCGGACTATCCCAACCAGGTCAACAACGTCCTGGGCTTCCCCTACATCTTCCGCGGCGCCATGGACGTGCGCGCCCGCCGCGTGAACATGGAGATGAAGATCGCCTGCGCCCGCGCCCTGGCCGAACTGGCCCGCGAGGACGTGCCGGACGAGGTCGCCGCGGCCTATCACGGCACCCAGCTGAAGTTCGGGCCGCAGTACATCATTCCGACGCCGTTCGACCCCCGGCTGCTGACCTATATCCCGCCGTTCGTCGCCCAGGCGGCGATGGACACCGGCGTGGCGCGCAAGCCGATCGAGGACATGGACGCCTATCGGCACTCGCTGGCCCAGCGCCTCGACCCGACCGCGGCCTTCCTCCAGAAACTGCAGGGCGCGGTGCTGAAGGCGCCGAACAAGCGCATCGTCTTCGCCGAGGGCGAGGAGCCGACGGTGATCCGCGCGGCGCACGCCTTCGAGGCCGCGGGCCTGGGCCACGCGATCCTGGTCGGCCGCGACGAGCTGGTGAAGGAGAACATGATCGAGGTCGGGCTGGACCCGGCCGAGACCAAGCTCGAGATCATCAACGCCCGCGTCTCGCGCCATAACCCCGAGTTCGTGGACTTCCTCTACGAGCGGCTGTCGCGTCAGGGCTACCTGAAGCGCGATGTGCAGCGGCTGATCAACCAGGACCGCAACTCGTTCGCCGCCTCGATGGTGGCGCTGGGCTATGCCGACGGCATGGTGACCGGCGTGACCCGCTCCTACGACCAGGTGCTGGAAGAGGTGCTACGGGTGATCGACCCGGCGCCGGACGGCCGCATCATGGGCATGAGCGTCGTGCTGGCCAAGGGCCACACCCTGTTCATCGCCGACACCAACGTCACCGAGATGCCCGAGGCCGAGGAACTGGTGGAGATCGCCTGCGAGGCGGCCCGCACGGTCAAGTCGCTGGGCTATGTGCCGCGGGTGGCGTTCATGTCCTACTCGACCTTCGGCAACCCGATGGGCGTGCGTTCGGAAAAGGTGCGCGACGCAGTGGCCATGCTCGACATGATGGACGTCGACTTCGAGTACGAAGGCGAGATGCCGCCGGAGCTCGCGCTCGACCCCAGCAAGCGGGTCAACTATCCGTTCATGCGCCTGACCGGCCCGGCCAACGTGCTGATCATGCCGGCCATCCACTCGGCGGCGATCTCGACCCAGCTGGTGCAGTCGCTGGGCGGCGCCACGGTGATCGGGCCGCTGCTGCTGGGCCTGTCGAAGTCGGTGCAGATCGCGCCGCTCTCGGCCTCGGTCTCCCGCGTTCTGCAGATGGCGACCCTGGCCGCCTACGAGCAGGACGCCATCGAGGCGCAAGCGTGAGCCTCGCGCTCAACACGTTGAACTAACCAGCCGTCCGCTCCTCGGGGTGCGGGCGGCTTGGCCGTCCCACCCCGAAGCAAAAGGAGCGCGACCATGACCGGTCTCAGCATCGGCATCGACTTCGGCACGACCAACACGGTCGTCGCGCTCGCAGGGGCCGACGGGCCGGCGCACCTGGTGAAGTTCCCGGCCCCGGACTCTCTTGGTTTGTCCGGCGCGGGACGCGCCGGTGGGGAAGTGTTCGCCTTCCGCTCGGCGCTGTCGTTCTACGCCCCGCCGGACCTGCCCAACGAGCGCGAGGTCGAGGCCGGGCCGTGGGCGATCGAGGCCTATGTCGAAGACCCGCTTGAGACGCGGTTCATCCAGTCGTTCAAGAGCTTCGCGGCTTCCGAGAGCTTCACCGAGACCCAGATCATCGGCCGCCGTTATCAGTTCGAGGACCTGCTCTCGGCTTTTCTGCTGAAGCTGCGCGAGCACGCGGGCGAGGACCTGGCCCGGCTGCCCAAGCGGGTGATCGTCGGGCGGCCGGTCACCTTCGCCGGCGGAGCGCCGAACGAGGAGCTCGCCCTGACCCGCTACGAGACCGCGTTCAAGCGGCTGGGGTTCGAGGAGATCCTCTATTCGTACGAGCCGGTCGGGGCGGCGTTCTTCTTCGCCCGCGAGCTGCAGGAGGACGCCACCGTGCTGGTCGGCGACTTCGGCGGCGGCACCAGCGACTTCTCGATCATCCGCTTCACCCGCGAGAACGGCGAGATCCGCTCGACGCCGCTGGGCCGGGCCGGTGTTGGCGTAGCCGGCGACGCGTTCGACTATCGGATCATCGACAACCTGGTCTCGCCGGAGCTGGGCAAGGGGTCGAGCTACAAGTCGTTCGGCAAGATCCTGCCTGTGCCGAACCGCTACTATTCGACCTTCGCGCGCTGGGACCAGCTGGCGCTGATGCGGGCCAGCCGCGACATGCGCGAGATCCGCAAGCTGGTGCGCGAGGCTGTCGAGCCCGAGAAGATCGAGCGGCTGGTCGAGGTGCTGGACGAGAACTACGGCTATCGCCTCTATCGGTCGGTGTCGGCGCTGAAGGAGGCGCTGTCCTCGCAGGAGGCGGCGCAGTTCCAGTTCGCGGCCGGCACCATCGACATCAGCCGCCAGGTCGAGCGGGGCGAGTTCGAGGACTGGATCGCGCCGGAACTGCACCTGATCGAGGACGCGGTCGACCGGGCGATGAGCGACGCCGGCCTCAACGCCGGCGGCGTCGACCGGGTGTTCCTGACCGGCGGTTCGTCGCTGGTGCCGGCGGTGCGGGACATCTTCTACCGGCGGTTCGACGCCTCGAAGATCGAGAGCGGTTCGGAACTGGAGTCGATCGCCTCGGGGCTGGCGCTGATGGGCCGTGAGCGCGACCTGACGAAGTGGGCGCGCGGGGCGTAGGGAGCCGTAACTCCCTCTCCCCGCCGGGGAGAGGGACGAGACTGTGCGGCTGCTTCGGCCGCCTACTTCCTCAAGTTCACCGCATCCAGGTCGATGTCCTTGGCCGGGACCAGTTCCAGGTTCGGGCGGCGCTGCTTGAGTCCGTCCGAGAACGCCTTGGCGTCCCCGGCGACGATGACGCTGAGGCTGCCTGGGGCGAGGTTCCTGGCCGCGAAGTCCTGGACCTGGCCGGCGGTGACCGCGTCGACCTTGGCCGTGTAGTCGGCCACTTCGCTGAGCGGCAGGTCGTAGAGGGCGAGGTTGCCGAGGATGCCGGCCAGGCCGTCGGTGGTGGCCAGTTCGCGGCCAAAGCCGCCGATCAGCACCGACTTTCGGGCCTTCAGTTCGTCGGCGCTGGTGGGCGCGTCGGCCAGGCGCTTGAGCTCGACCAGCATCAGGTCGAGGACCTGCGGGGCGGACTCGTTCTTGGTCTGGGCCGCGGCACGGAACAGGCCGGTGGTGCGCATGGCCGAGAGCCGCGAATTGGCGCCGTAGGAGAGCCCGCGCTTGATGCGGATTTCCTGGTTGAGGCGGGCCGAATAGCCGCCGCCGAGCACCGAGTTGGCGACGACGCCGGGGTAGTAGGCGGGGTCGCCGCGCGAGATCGCGGCCTTGGCGAGCGTGACCGCCGCCTGGCCTGTGCCTGGGAGGTCGATGGCGACGGCGCGCGGCGCGGCCTTGGGGGCCACGTCGGCGCGGGCCGGGGCGGGGCCGGCTGGAGCCTTCCAGTCGCCGAACGCGCCCTCGGCCAGCGTGAAGCCCTGCTCGGGGGTGATGTCGCCGGTCAGCACCAGGATGGCGTTGTCGGGCCGGAAGTACTGGCCATGCAGTTTGGCGAGGTCTTCGGTCTTGAGCCGGGCCAGCGAGGCCGGGGTGCCGGAGGCGACGTGGCCGAAGCTGGTGCCGGAGAAGATCACCGGCGAGGCGGCGAAGCCGGCCAGCTGGCCCGGCGACTGGTAGGCGACCGCGAGGCCGTCGAGCGCCTGGACGCGCTGGCGCTCCAGTTCTTCGTTGGCGAAGGCCGGGTTCTTCACCACGTCGGCCATGATCGCCATGGCGGCCGGCAGCTTCTCGGGCATCACGTTGAGCGTGACGGCCGAGGACTCCTGGCCGCCGCCGGACGACAGCACGGCGCCGAGGGCCTCGGTCTGGCTGGCGATCTCCTGGGCGCCGCGGGTCTTGGTGCCCTCGGTCAGCATGCCGGCGGTCATGCCCATGGCGCCGGCCAGTCCTTGCGGATCGGCCCAGGCCCCGGCCCGCACGGTGAGCGAAGCCGAGACCAGCGGCAGGTCGGAAGATTTGGCGACGATGACCCGCAGGCCGTTGGCCAGGGTCTTCTCGGCCGGCTTGGGCAGCACCGGTTCGACCGGAGCGGCGACCGGCGGGGGGGTCTGGCGCTGGTCCTCCGGGGCGAGCGTGACCACCGGGCCCGTGTACTTGGCCGAGGCGACGACCGGCGGCTTGGGCGCGGCGTCCTTCTCGCCGGCCGGGCGGGCGCTTTCGGGCTGGTAGAGGATGGTCATGCGGCCGGCGTCGGTCAGATACGTCTGCGCCACGCGCTGCACGTCGGCGGCGGTGACGGCCTGGAGCTCAGCCAGCTCGCGGTTGGCCAGGGCGGCGTCGCCGGCGGTGCGCAGGGCGTAGCCGAGGGCGAAGGCGCGGCCGTCGATGGTCTCGCGCTCGCGCAGCTTGCCGGCGATCAGCTCGTTCTTGGCCTCGGCCAGCTCGTCGTCGGTGGGCGGGGCGTCGCGCAGCTTGGCCACTTCGGCGAGCAGCGCCTTCTGGCCATCGTCGATCGACTTGCCGCCCGACAGGATGGCGCCCAGCATCACCAGGCCCGGCTGCTGGGGCAGGGAGGCGTCGGAGAACACCTCGGTCGCCACCTGTTGGTCGTAGACCAGGCTGTTGTAGAGCCGCGATGACTTGCCGCTGGAGAGGATGGCGTCGAGCACGCTGAGCGCCGGGGCGTCGGGGCTGGCGGCGTCGGGCGCGTGCCAGGTCATCAGGATCGCCGGCAGCGGCACGTTGGGGCCGTAGCCCTTGAAGACACCGGGCGCGGTGCGCGGAGGCTCGACGGCGGTGACCCGCTTGATCGGGGTGGCGGGGGTCTTTAGGGGGCCGAAATACTTGTCGACCCAAGCGTCGAGCTCAGCCTGATCGAAATTGCCGACGACGATCAGGGCGGCGTTGTCGGGACGGTAGTAGGCGGCGTGGAAGGCGCGCACGTCGTCGATGGTGGCGGCGTCCAGCTCCTCGATCGAGCCGATGCCCGGGCGCTTGTAGGGGTGCACCTGGTAGCTGGCCTGGGGCAGGTAGAGATAGAAGAGGCGGCCGTAGGGGTGGCTCAGCACCGATTGGCGCAGCTCCTCCTTCACGACGTCGCGCTCGGACTTGAAGGTCGCTTCGTCGACGACCAGCGAGCCCAGGCGCTGGGCCTCGACCCACAGCAGGCGCTGGAGGTGATTGGCCGGCACGACCTCGTAGTAGTTGGTGAAGTCGTCGTAGGTGGAGGCGTTGTTGAAGCCGCCGACGTCCTCGGTCATGCGGTCGATGGTTTCCGACGGCATGTCGCGCGTGGCCTTGAACATCATGTGTTCGAAGAGGTGCGCGAAGCCGGAGCGGCCGACCGGGTCGTCCTTGGAGCCGACCCCATACCAGACCTGGACCGTCACGTTCGGCGTGGTGCGGTCGACCGACGAGAACACCTTCATGCCGTTGGGAAGCGTGCGCTCCTTGTAGGCGATGGGGGGGACTGTGTCGGCCGCGTAGGCGGGAAGGGCGAGGCCCAGGCAGAGGGTGAGCGCGAGGGCGGCGTGACGAAGCATACGAACTTCCCGGTTGGCGAGCGCCGACCCTAGCACCCGCCTCGGGGTTGGGAAGCTTACGGGATTGTCATCATCCACGCTGGGAGGATTGCGGGAGGTGTCATCCCGGTTTCGGCGCAGCCGAAGACCGGGATCCATGAACACTGAAGGGCAGGTAGGCCCTGCTGTGGCGCCACATCCGAAAGTCCGGCGCGAATGGGTCCCGGTCTTACTTCGCAAACCGGGATGACGGCCTTGCCTACTCCGCCAACTTGACCAGCATCTTGCCGGAGTTCTTGCCTTCCATCAGGCCGATCAGCGCGTTCGGGGCGTTGGCGATCCCGTCGAGGATGGTCTCCTGATACTTGACCTTGCCCTCCTTCAGCCAGCCGGCCATGTCGCGCTGGAAGTCCCCGTAGAGGTGCATGAAGTCGGTGCCGACGAAGCCGCGCAGCATCACCCGCGCATAGATGATGTTCGACAGGTTCGAAACGCTGGAGTGACCCGAATTGTAGCCGGAAATGAAGCCGCAGACCGGGATCCGGCCGAGCGTGTTGATGCGGCGCAGGGCGGCCTCGAGATGATCGCCGCCGACATTGTCGAAATAGACGTCGATGCCCTTGGGGGTGGCTTCTTCGAGCGCCTTGCGGATCGGCGTTTCCTTGTAGTTGATCACCGCGTCGAGCCCGACCTCCTCCTTCAGCCAGGCGGCCTTGTCGGCCGCGCCGGTCGAGCCGACCACGTAGCAGCCCTTGATCTTGGCGATCTGGGCGGCGACCGAGCCGACCGCGCCGGCGGCGGTGGAGACGAACACCTGCTCGCCGTCCTTCAGCGCGCCGATGTGCAGCAGGCCGCCATAGGCGGTGAAGCCGGTCATGCCGAGCGCGTGCATGTGGACGGTGACCGGCAGGTCGGGATCGGAGACCAGCTTGGTCAGGCCCTTGCCGTCGGAGGTGAAGAACTCGCGAAAGCCGTTGCGGTTGGAAACCAGGTCGCCGACCGCGAAGTCGGGGTTCTTGGACTGCACGACGCGGCCCAGCGCGCCGCCCATCATGGCGACGTTCAGGTCCTGGCCGGCGGTCAGCCGCGGACGCATGGCCGGGTCGACCGACATGTAGAGGTTCTCGACCAGCACCTCGCCGTCGGCGGCGTCTGGAACTTGCGTCTCGATCAGGGCGAAGTCGCCCTGGGCGGGCATGCCGTTCGGGCGGGCGACGAGGTGGATCTCACGGCTTTTGGGCATATGGCCTCCCTGCGTTTTTGAAATGCGTCGGCCCTGAATGCGGATGGGCCGAACGGGAGTTGTCGCCTGCCGAACGCCGTAAGGCCAGGGCCTTCAAACAAATGTTCGAGATCAGTCCGCGGGGAGCGCCTCGCCCCAGTCGAGCCGACGGGCGATCGAGTAGGCGGGCTTGTCGCGCTTGGCGGCGAAACGCAGCTCGGCGGTTCCCTGCGGGGTGCAGAGCTTGAGTTCGATCCCCGGCTTGCCGGCCCGCGGCGGGGCCAGGACGCGCGGCGTCGGCGCCTCGGCCGCAACGCCGGGGCGGGCGGCCAGCAGGTAGATGAACTTCTCGTCCTCGAACGGGGTCTCGGCGCCCTTGGCCAGGCGGTGGTCACGCGAGCGGGCCAGGCGCTGGCTGAAGTGGCACCAGTCGGGGGCGGCCAGCGGGCAGGGCGCCTGGTGCGGGCAGGGGGCGAGGATCGCCGCGCCGGCCTCGATCAGCGTCGCGCGGGCGGCGAGGATCCGCCGCCAGCCGGCCGGCGTGCCGGGCTCGACGATGGCCAGGACGCCGAGGGCCGAGGCCCAGAGCGCGGCGATGGTCGCCGCCTGCTTGGCCTCAGGGATCTCGGCCAGGGCGTAGCTGGCGACGACGAGGTCGGCGCTGGGCCAGGCGCCCGGGGCGGTGAGGTCGGCGCGGATGCGCTCGGCGTCTTTCAGCGGCGTCGGCGCGTCGGCGGCGAGGGTCGCGGCGATGTCGAGGAAGGCGCGGTTGGAGTCGAGGAGGCTGGCGCGGACGAGCTGCGGCCAGGTCTCCAGCGCCGCCCAGCCGGCCCCGCCCGGGCCTGCGCCGGCGTCGAGCAGACTGGCGGGAGCGAAGCCGGGCGCGCGCAGGGTCAGCTCTTCGAACACCCGGCCGCAGGCGGCGTAGGTCGCCGGCAGCCGTGTCAGCACATAGGCCGTGGCGTCGGCCTGGCCGGCGACCACGGCGGCCGAGCCGCCCCCCGCCCGGTAGCGGGCCGAGATCGCGCCGGCCCGCTCAGCCATGTCTTTGCGCGAGACGCCCTCCATCAGGCGATCGGCGGCGAGGCGGAGCTGGGGCGGCAGGTCGAAGGACATGGCGGTGGATTATCCCGCAGATGTCATCCCGGAAAGCGCGAAGCGCTTGTCCGGGACCCATGAACACCGGATGGGGCAGGCTGCGGCGCGGCGGGGTCTAGGAACGGCCGGCACGGCGCGAATGGGTCCCGGTCTTCGGCTGCGCCGAAACCGGGATGACACCTTGGCGTTCGCCTGCGCCGCTACTTCGTCCGCGCCATCACCTCGCGGCGGAGGGCGGCGAGGGCGTCGGGGATGTCGCGGCGCAGGGCCATGCGGGCGATGGGGGCGGGAATGGCGAAGGGGGTCGAGGCGCGGCTCTCGTAGAGCACGCGGGTGCGGGCGCCGCCGTCGAGCGGGATCAGCCGCCATTCGCCGTTCAGCACCTGCAGCTGGCCGCCTTCGCGATAGAAGCGGATGCGGTGCGGCGGGTCGTATTCGGAACGGAACACGCTGCGCACCGCCGGCAGAATCCCGGCGCGGCTGACATGTTCGCGCACGTCCCAGCGTCCGGCCGGGTCATGTTCGAGGATGCGGCAGCTCTTGAGGCGCTTGACCATGCGCGGGGCGAGATCGCAGTCGACCACCACCTTCCAGACCGCCTCTGGCGGGGCGTCGATCTCGACGCTGCCGCGGATCAGCCCTGAGGAGCCGCCCGGATCGGCGGTCACCTCCACGCGAATGCCATCGCGGTTCGGGCCGGCGTCAGCCCAAGCCGGCCCGGGTCCGACGAGGACCAGAGCGACGGCAAGGGCGGCGAGCGCCCGCATGGCGTTCCCTCACGGCGCAGCTTCTCCCCGTGAGGGGTAACGCCTCAGGAGCCGTGACGGTTCTTGACCAGGTCGTCGACGACGGCCGGATCGGCGAGCGTGGTGGTGTCGCCGAGGTTGCCGAGGTCGTTCTCGGCGATCTTGCGCAGGATGCGGCGCATGATCTTGCCCGAGCGGGTCTTGGGCAGGCCCGGCGCGAACTGCACGACGTCGGGGGCCGCGAAGGGACCGATCTCGCGGCGGACCCAGCCCTTGAGCTCGGCCTGCAGGATGTCGGTCGGCGCCACGTCCGCCTTCAGGGTCACGAAGCAGTAGACCCCCTGGCCCTTGACGTCGTGCGGGTAGCCGACGACCGCGGCCTCGGCGACGTGCTCGTTGCCGACCAGCGCGCTCTCGATCTCAGCGGTGCCCAGGCGGTGGCCCGAGACGTTGATCACGTCGTCGACCCGGCCGGTGATCCAGTAGTAGCCGTCCTCGTCGCGGCGGCAGCCGTCGCCGGTGAAGTACTTGCCCGGATAGGTCGAGAAGTAGGTGTCGAAGAAGCGCTGATGGTCGCCGTAGACGGTGCGCATCTGGCCAGGCCAGCTGTCGGTGATGCAGAGGTTGCCGGAGGTCGCGCCCTCCAGCACGCCCCCTTCGGCGTCGACAAGCTGGAACTTCACGCCCGGCAGCGGCTTGGCGCAGGAGCCGGGCTTGGCGGCATGGGCGCCCGGCAGCGGCGAGGCCAGGCAGGCGCCGGTCTCGGTCTGCCAGTAGGTGTCGACGATCGGGCAGCGGCCCTCGCCGACCACGCGGTGGTACCAGAGCCAGGCTTCCGGATTGATGGGCTCGCCGACCGTGCCGAGCAGGCGCAGGGACTTGCGCGAGGTCCTGGTCACCGGCTCGTCGCCGTCGCGCATCAGGGCGCGGATGGCGGTCGGGGCGGTGTAGAATATCTCGACCTGGTGCTTGTCGATCACCTCCCAGAAGCGGGAGTTGGTCGGGTAGTTCGGCACGCCCTCGAACATCAGGCTGGTCGCGGCGTTGGCGAGCGGACCGTAGACGACGTAGCTGTGGCCGGTGACCCAGCCCACGTCGGCCGTGCACCAGAAGACCTCACCGGGGCGGTAGTCGAAGACCAGCTCGTGGGTGTGGGCCGCCCAGGTCAGGTAGCCGCCGGTGGTGTGCAGCACGCCCTTGGGCTTTCCGGTCGAACCGGAGGTGTAGAGGATGAACAGCGGGTCTTCCGCGTTCATCGGCTCGGGCTCGCAGGTGTCGGCGACGTCCTTCTTCAGTGCGCCGAAATAGGCGTCGCGGCCTTCGACCATCGGCACGTCCGCGCCGGTGCGGCGCACGACGATGACGTCCTTGACCTGCGGGCAGGCGGCCAGCGCCTCGTCGACGTTGCGCTTCAGCGGCACGGTCTTGCCGCCGCGCAGGCCCTCGTCGGCGGTGATGACGATGCGGCTGTCGCAGTCCTGGATGCGGCCGGCGATCGAGTCCGGCGAGAAGCCGCCGAAGATCACCGAGTGCACGGCGCCGATGCGGGCGCAGGCCAGCATGGCGACGGCCGCCTGCGGAATCATCGGCAGGTAGATGGTGACGCGGTCGCCCTTCTTGACGCCCTTGGCCTTGAGCACGTTGGCCATGCGGCAGGTTTCGGCCAGCAGCTCGCGATAGGTGAACGTCGTGGTCTCGCCGCCGTCGCCTTCCCAGATGATCGCCTTCTGGTCGCCGCGCGTGGCGATGTGGCGGTCCAGGCAGTTGACCGAGACGTTCAGCTCGCCGTCGGCGTACCAGCGGATGCGGAAGTCGTCCTTGTTGAACGAGACGTCCTTCACCTGGGTGAACGGCTTGCTCCAGTCGAGGCGGCCGGCGACCTTGGTCCAGTAGCCGATCGGATCGGCCTCGACTTGCGCCACGGCGGCCTCGTAGCCGGCCGCGTCCATGTGCGTCCGCTCGGCCCAGGCCTTGGGAACCGGAAAGACTTCGCCTTCGCTCACGCCGCGCACTCCCTGTTTCACGCTTTGCCGGGGAGTTATGCGGAGTGAGGCCGCGGGCGCAACCGCCCAGGGGGCGAAGTTTCGAGTTTCGCGGCCCTGCGGCTGCGGCGCGGCTTGCCGCAGCTGGGCGGATCGGCGAATGGTCGAGGCTTCCCCCAACAACCGGAGCGGCCGATGCGCCTTCCCCTTGCCCTCGTGATCGCTGCGCTCAGCGCCCTTCCCGCCGCGGCGGCCGATGCCGACGGCGCCCGCTGGTGGTCGCATGTCGAGACCCTGGCCGGGCCGCAGTTCGAGGGCCGGCTGACCGGGACGCCGGGCTACGACAAGGCCGCCGCCTACGCCGCCGGGCAGTTCAAGGCGTTCGGGCTGAAGCCGGCCGGGACCGACGGCTACCTGCAGCCGATGAAGTTCACCGTGCAGCGGGTGCTGACCGACGGTTCAAGCGCGGCTCTGGTGGTGGACGGACAAGAGCAGCCGCTGCGGGTCGGCCCCGATCTGCTGCTGGGCGCGCGCCTGCCTCAGCCCAAGGCGATCCAGGCGCCGCTGGTGTTTATCGGCTACGGCCTGCACCTGCCGGAGGTCGGCTACGACGACTTCGCCGGCCAGGACCTGAAGGGCAAGATCGCGGTCTATGTGAACGGCGGACCGGGCGAAATCTCGGCGGCGCTGAAGGCGCATTCGCGCGGCTCGGAAACCTGGCGCGCGGCCAAGGCGGCCGGCGCAGTCGGGCTGATCGCGCTGCCGACCCCGAAGTCGATGGACGTGCCGTGGGCGCGGCAGATGGCCAGCGCCGGCCAGCCGGGCATGTATCCGGCCGACGAGGACCTGCGCGACGTGACCGGCGAGGCGTTCTCCGCCAGCTTCAACCCCGCCGAGGCCGAGAAGCTGTTCGCCAGGTCGGGGCATACGTTCGCGCAGGTGTTGGAACTGGCCGACGCGGCCAAACCTATCAAGGGCTTTGCGCTGAACATGGACCTGAAGGCGCAGGTGGCGACCGAGGTCGGCCAGGTGTCGTCGGCCAATGTCGTCGCCAAGCTGCCGGGCTCGGATCCGAAGCTGAAGGCCGAGAACATCGTCGTCACCGCCCACCTCGACCACCTGGGGCCGAACACCACCGGCGTGGGCGCGCCCTATTACGCCGGGGCGCTGGACAACGCCGCCGGGGTCGCCTCGGTGCTGGAGATCGCCCGCGAGATGTCGGCGGCGAAGACGGCGCCGAAGCGCTCGGTGCTGTTCGTGCTGGTGACGGGCGAGGAGAAGGGGCTGCTGGGTTCCAAGTACTTCGCCGGCAAGCCCAGCGTGCCGCCCGCCTCGGTGGTCGCCAACCTCAACATGGACATGGCGTTGCCGCTCTGGACCTTCGACTCGGTGCTGATCTACGGCATCGACGAAAGCACAATGGGCGACACCGCCAAGGCGGCGGCCAAGGCTGCGAACCTGGAGGTGGTCGCCGACCCCTATCCGGACCGCAACTCGTTCATCCGCTCGGATCAGTACAGCTTCATCCGCGCGGGCATCCCGGCCCTGTCGTTCAAGTTCGGCTTCAAGGAAGGCAGCGACCGCGCGGCGATCGAGAGGACCTGGCGGGCCGAGCGCTATCACGCCCTGGCCGACGACCTCGCCCAACCGGTCGAAAAGGCCGAAGCGGTGAAGTTCGACGCCTTCCTGGGGCGGCTGATCACCGACATCGCCAACGCGCCGGCGACACCGAAGTGGAAGGACGAGAGCTTCTTCAAGCGTTTCGCGAGGTAACCGTCTCAGCTGTCATCCCGGTCTCGCTTCGCAAACCGGGATGACACGGAGTGGCGGCCTCACCGCCCCTCCATCTGCTCCAGCATCCGCTCCAGGGTCGCCAGCTCGTCGGCTTCCCCGGCCGGCTTGTCCCAGCGGATTCGGCTGATGCGGGGGAAGCGCATGGCGACGCCGGACTTGTGGCGGGTCGAGCGTTGCAGGCCCTCGAAGGCGACTTCGAAGACCAGTCCGTGGCGGACGTCGGCGCGCACGGCGCGGACCGGGCCATAGCGGTCGACCGTGTGGTCGCGGACGTACTTGTCGATCTCCTTCAGCTCCTCGTCGGTGAAGCCGAAATAGGCCTTGCCGACCGGGGTCAGCACCCGTGAGCCGTCGACCGCCTCGCTCCAGACCCCGAAGGTGTAGTCGGAATAGAAGCTCGAGCGCTTGCCATGGCCGCGTTGGGCGTACATCAGCACCGCGTCGATCAGGAACGGGTCGCGCTTCCACTTGAACCATGGGCCCTTGGGCCGGCCGGCCTCGTAGACGCTGTCCCAGCGCTTGAGCATCAGTCCCTCGGCGAGGGCGGGGTCGCCTGGCGGCGGCTCTCGGCGTATGGCGGCCAGCTCCTCCCAGGTCGCGAACGGCTGGATCGGCGACAGGTCGATGCGCCGCGTCTCCAAGGCCCCGACGAAGGCTTCGAGCCGCGCGCGGCGCTGGGCGAACGGCAAGGCGCGCATGTCCTGGCCGCCGTCGGACAGCAGATCGTAGGCGCGGATCCCCGCCGGGAAGTCGGCCAGCATCTTGTCGGTGACGCTCTTGCGGTTCAGGCGCTGCTGCAGGTCGGCGAAGCTGGCCATGCCGCCCTCGCGCAGGACCAGCAGCTCGCCGTCGAGTGCGCCCTCGTAGTCCATCGCCGCGATCACATCCGGAAAGGTGCGCGAGATGTCGTCGCCGGTGCGGGTGTAGAGCCGCCGCACGCCCCCTTCGCTGATCGCCTGGACGCGGATGCCGTCCCATTTCCATTCGGCCGCGTAGTCGTCCGGATCAAGCTTGCCGAAGTCGACCGCCTCGTCGATCGCCTGGGCCAGCATCACCGGCCGGAAGCGCCCGGGGGCGTCGGCGGTTGGGCGCTCTGAGCGCCCTTCGAGCCAGGCGAACAGGTCGTCATAGGGCGGGGCGAGCGCGTGCCAAACCTCCTCGACTTCGGAGACCTCCACAGGGCCGAGGGCGGCGACGGCGGTCTTGGCGAGGCGGGCGGAGACGCCGATCCGCAAGCCGCCGGTCATCAGCTTGAGCAGCGCCCAGCGGCCGGTGGCGTCGAGCGCGTCGAGCCAGCCCTCGATCAGCCGCTGGACCTCGGCGCGGCTGGCGCCGCGCAGGGCGTCGACCACCTCCGAAAGTTCGGGCTCGCGGTTGGCGCCGGGGCGGGCGGGCCAGACCAGGGCGACGGTCTCGGCCAGGTCGCCGACATAGTCGTAGGACCAGCCGAACAGAATCGGGTCCATCCGCGCCTCGACCGCCTTGCGGATGAAGGCCGGTTTTGCGGCATCGAAGGTCAGGTCGCCAGTCAGGGCCGCGAGGGCCCAACCGCGGTCGGGATCGGGCGCGTTGGCGAAGTGGTCGCGCAACAGGACGAGCTTGGCGTTCCGCGAGGCGGTCAGCGACAGGCGGTCAAGGAGTTCGGCGAAAGCGCGCATGCGGTCAGTTTAACGCGCGACCCCGAGCTTGGCCTCAGGCGGCCGGCTTCTGATTGCGCCGCCAGGGCCACTTTCGCCGCTTGCGCAGCGCCCAGATCAGCAGGCCGCCGAGCAGCAGCCAAGGCAGGGTCCAGGCGATGACGTTGATCAACAGCGCGATGGTGGCCGCAAGGATGCGGAGGAAGTCGCTGAACGCTTTGCCGATCGGCGACCAGACGTCTTGAGGGGCCAGGACGCCGCCGGATTCGTAGCTGATCGTCACGTCTGAGGTCGCCACCCGCTGGCGCATCATGGCCAGTTCCGACTGCGCGGCGTCGAGTTCGCCCTGGACCTTGGAGAGTTCGCGCTCAAGTTCGACGAGGTCGGCGAGCTTGCCCGGCCGGGAGGCGAGCAGCGCCTGAAGCCGGTCGCGCAGCGTGATCTTGGCGCGGAGCATCGCCTCGGTGTCGACGATCTGGCGCGAGAGGTCCTCGGTGGAAACTTCAGAGCGCACGACCCGTCCGCCGGCGTCCTTGGCGTCGGCGCTCAGTCCCTCGCGGAACTGGGACAACCAGGGCGGCGCAGCGCGCAGGGTGAGCTCGGCCGACAACTGGTCCTGGCCGCGCTCGCTCACCGACGACCCGGTGACCTGGCAGAGCGCGGGGCCGGCCTTGGTGCAGGCGGCTTCGTGCTTTGCAATCAGCGTGCGGACGCCCTTGGGAGAGGCTTGCAGGCCATAGCCGTAGGAATAGGCGAGCATAGGCGCACCGGCCGGGACGCTTGGCGTCGCTGGCCTTTCGAGCGCCTGCGGCGCTGTTGCGGCGGCGGCGTCGGCTGCCAGATCTTCGTAAAACTTGGGTTCCGAGGGCTTTCCGCAGCCAGCGAGCAGGACGAGCGCCAGTCCCAGTCCAATTGCCGATCGCATGCGCCCGCCCCATCGAGATGTCGCCCATGACGGTAACGGATCTGTGATCGCCGGCAAGCGGCCTTCACTCGGTCTCGTCCTCGTAGCCGACCAGGGCCAGGGCCCGGGCCTTGATCCCGTGCAGATCGGCCCAACGCATCAGCGCCTCTTCGCGGCCGTGGGTGATCCACAGCTCCCCGGGGCGCAACTCGTCGACGGTGGCGGTCAGTTCGTCCCAGTCGGCGTGGTCGGAGATCACCAGCGGCAGCTCGACCCCGCGCTGACGGGCGCGGGCGCGCACCTGCATCCAGCCCGAGGCGAAGGCCGTGACCGGATCGGGGAACCGGCGCGACCATCGGTCGGCCAGGGCGCCGGGCGGGGCGATGATGATCTGGCCGGCGAAGTCTTGCTTCACGTCCGAGGTGGCTGGG
Organism: Phenylobacterium haematophilum; assembly: GCF_014196295.1. GTDB lineage: Bacteria > Pseudomonadota > Alphaproteobacteria > Caulobacterales > Caulobacteraceae > Phenylobacterium > Phenylobacterium haematophilum. The sequence goes on along the minus strand of NZ_JACIDK010000005.1, from coordinate 119,386 downwards.
GCCAACGGGCCGAGCGGCACGCCGTGCTTCTCATAGAGATGGTTCAGGCGGTCGAGCGCGCCGTGGACGTAGATGGTTCGCTCCCAGCCGGCCTCGCGCAGTAGGCGAATGATGCGCTGGGCTTTCCCAAGCGCATAGGCGCCGACCATGTGGGCGCGTTCCGGGAACTGCTGCACAGAGCGCAGCAGCTTGGCGATCTCGTGGGCGTCGTCCGGATGGCGGAACACCGGCAGGCCGAAGGTGGCCTCGGAGATGAACACGTCGCAGGGCACCGGCTCGAAGGGCGGGCAGGTCGGGTCGCGGCGGCGCTTGTAGTCGCCGGACACCACCATGGTCAGGCCCTTCCACGCGACGACGGCCTGGGCCGAGCCCAGCACGTGGCCGGCCGGGACCAGGGTCACGTCGACCCCGTCGCGGGCGACGCTTTCGCCGTAGGCCAGCGGCTGGACCGAGCCGGCGAAATCGGCGCCGTAGCGCTCGGCCATGATCGCCAGGGTCTGCGGCGTGGCGATGACCGTGCCGTGGCCGGCGCGGGCGTGGTCGGCGTGGCCGTGGGTGATCACCGCGCGCGCCACCGGCGCCACCGGATCGACGAAGAAGTCGCCGGGCGCGCAGTACAGCCCCTCGGGCTTGGGACACAGCAGAGCTTCGGGCCGGATCATGCCAGGGGATATGGGTAAGGCGATCTCAAGGTGTCATCCCGGTTTCGGCCTCCGGCCGAAGACCGGGACCCATGAACACCTGATCGTGCAGGATGTTGCGCGGCCTGCGCCTCTAGCCCCGGACCGCGGCGGCAATGGGTCCCGGACAAGCGCCTCACGCTTTCCGGGATGACGCGTATTGGCGATCCGCGGAACATTACACAGTATTCATATTGTGAAATCGGCGTCATGACCAAGACTTAACGAGTATTCGGAAAAGTCGTTGCGTATACCTCTCTCATCGGGACGCGGACATCGCGAACCATACCAGACCAGAGGGACAAGACCATGCGCAACTCCTACGCTTTCAACGGCTTCGCCAACCTCGCTCTCGCCGCCACCCCGCTGATGGCCATCGCCGTCGCGATCCTGACCAAGGCCGCCGGCGTCGCTTAAGGGCAGGTATGAACTTGACCTGCCCTCACGTTGACCGATAGGCGGAGGCGCCTCAAAGAACGGGGATGACGATTACCCCGGAGGCCCTTCGCGATGCGGCCCGGCACATGGTTGAGACCGTGCCGCAGGCCTCCGCCCTCGGCTTCAAGCTGATTTCCGTAGAGCCCTCGCGAGGCTCCATCTTCACCCCCTGGCGAGAAGAGCTGGTCGGCGATCCCGACACCGGCGTCATCGCGGGCGGGGTGATCACCGCGCTCCTCGATCATGTCTGCGGCCTGGCCGTGACCTCGCGATCGCTCGAAGGCGGCTTCCTGTCCACGGCGACCCTGGACCTGCGCATCGACTATATGCGCCCGGCGGCGCCGCGCGCCGACGTGACCGCCAGCGCCCACTGCTACAAGCTGACCCGCAACATCGCCTTCGTGCGCGCCCACGCCTTCGACGCCGATCCGGAAGACCCGATCGCGACGGCCCAGGCCGCATTTGTTCTGAAGCGGGCCGCGCCATGACCCAGCCGGCCGCCGTTCAACGCCTCGAACTGTTCCTCGGTCGGGTGCCATATGTCCGGTTCCTCGGCATGCGCGCCGAACTGGCCGGCGACGAGATGACCGCCATCCTGCCGTTCGCGCCGCACCTGATCGGCAACATGGCGCTGCCGGCCCTGCACGGCGGGGTGATCGGGGCGTTCATGGAAATGACCGCTCTGGCCCAGCTGTCGGTGATCGCGCCCAGCGCCAAGGTCCACAAGACCATCGACATCACCATCGAGTACCTGCGGCCCGGCAAGGCGATGACCATGTACGCCCGCGCCGACGTGAGGAAGGTCGGCCGGCAGATCGCCAACGTGCACGTCGAGGCCTGGCAGGAGGCGCGCGACAAGCCCGCCGCCGCCCTGCGCGGACACTTCCTGCTGAGCGGGGGCTAAGCCGCCGCCTCGTTGTCGTCGCGGCGATTGCGGGCGGCGTGGATGGCGATGGCGATATCGACCACGGCGACGGCCGCAACCGCGCCGAAGGCCACATAGGCCACCTTGCGCCGGGGATTGTCGCGGCCGATGGCGCGGCCAAGCGCCGCCAGATCCATTAGGTCGCCGCCGGCGCGCATCCAGAACCACGGCCCAGGCGGCACCGGCGAAAGCAGGCCCGCGCCGGAGGCGATCTCGCGCGCGCCGAAGGCGCTCATCGCCTGATCGTCGAACTTGAGCCCGAGGAACCGCGTGACCTGGCGCGGCGCGGTGACCGCGGCCACGCCGACGGCGAGCGAGAACAGGCCTAAGGCCCGCTTGGCGACCAGCAGATTCACATAACCCTCCGTAACGGCCCAGGTAGGAAGGACGCGAAAAGGGCGCTTCAGTTCCCCGCTCCGGCCGGCGGCAGCGTCTTCTTCTCGGCGGCGATCTTGTCGAGTTCGGCCTGGGCGGCGGCGGTCGCGGCCGCATCGCCCTTGCGCTTGGCGACGATCAGCTGGCCGGCGGCCTCCATCTCGCGGACCGGCAGCAGGTGCGAATTGTCGGCGCGCTTGAAGGGCTTGGTCTGGATGCGCTCGAGCACCTTGCGCTGGCGCTCGGCCTCCGGGCCTTCGCCGGTCCCGTAGCTGAACATGAAGGCGTCGATCTTCGCCTTCAGCGCGGGGTCGAGGTCCTTGCGGCGGACCATCGGGTCCTCGGGAATGGTCGGCGAGGTCCAGATCACGTCGATGCTGGCCATGGTTTTCTTGGCCAGGTCCGTGCCCAGCATCTCCATGCGCTCCATCGAGGCGGTGTTGTTGGTGGCCGCGTCGAGCAGACCCTGGGCGACCGAGAAAAGGTTGGCCTCGTGGTTGGCCGAGCGGACGGTCTTGAAGCAGGCGTTGGGATCGATCCCCTCGGGCGCGAACAGATAGGTCATGGGCGCGAGCGTGCCCGAGGTCGACTTGGCGTCGCCCATGCCGAAGTTCAGCGTCTGGTCGCACTTCAGCAGGCGATCGAGGGTGATCCCCGAGCCCTTCTTGACGACGATCACCGCCTGGTAGCCGTCGGGCCCGTTCGGCTTGACGGTGCGGGCGAAGACCTCGCCGCCCGCGCGGCGCACGGCTTCGAGGCCCGAGTGGTTGGTGAACCAGCCGACATCGGTCTGCTTGAAGCGCATGGCCTCGATCAGCGAGGTGTAGTTGGTGCCGAAGAACGGCTTCACCGGCACGCCGACCGACTTTTCCATGTCGGCCAGGAACGGACCCCAGTCGTCCATCTGGGTCTGGCGCCCCTCGGTCGACATGATCGAGAAGTTGATCACCTGGGGAGGCGTCTTGGCCTCGTCCTTCTGGCTGCAGCCGGCGAGCGTGAGCGCGGCGGCCAGGGCGAGCGCGAGGCGGCGCGTGAGCATGAAAACTTCCCCCGAAAGAGCGACTGGCCGGGCTTTTGCGCCGGTTCCGTGACAGCTCCACGACGATGATGAGCGTAAAAGTCTGCTTGAGGCGAGCGCGTACTGGCGTTAGGCCGCGCAGATGTCCGACACCTCGATCCAGAACCCCTCCCTGCGCGGCCTCTCTGCCCAGGCGCGCGAAGCGAAAAGCTGGCCCTTCGAACAGGCCCGCATTCTGCTGGATCGGACGCTCAAACTTCGCCTGTCGGACGCCGAGCGGGACCTGGCCGCCAGCCTGATCGCACAGGGCAAGGCCGACGAGGCGGTGAGCACCTTCCCGGTGCTGGCCCAGCCGATCGTGTTCCAGTGCGGGTTCGGGGCCTCGGGCCTGCCGCACATGGGCACGTTCGGTGAAGCGGCGCGCCCGACCATGGTGCGCACGGCGTTCCGCGCCCTGACCGAGGACGCGATCCCGACCAAGCTGATCGTCTTCTCCGACGACATGGACGGTCTGCGGAAGATCCCGGACAACGTGCCCAACCGCGAGATGCTGGAAGAAGATCGCGACAAGCCGGTCTCGGCCGTGCGCGACCCGTTCGGCGAGTACGAAAGCTTCGCGGCCCACAACAACGCCCGCCTGCGCGCCTTCCTCGACGGCTTCGGCTTCGACTACGAATTCATGTCGTCGACGCAGACCTACAAGTCCGGCCGCTTCGACGAGGTGCTGCTGAAGATCCTGGCGCGGTTCGACGCCGTCCAGGGCGTGATGCTGCCCACCCTCGGCGAAGAGCGCCGCGCCACCTATTCGCCGTTCCTGCCGATCAGCCCGAAGTCGGGCCGGGTGCTGCAGGCGCCGACCGTTGCGCGCGACGTCGAGAAGGGCACCATCACCTTCGCCGACGAGGACGGGACCTTGACCGAGGTTCCGGTGACCGGCGGTCACGTGAAGCTGCAGTGGCGCCCCGACTGGGCCGCGCGCTGGTACGCGCTGGGCGTCGATTTCGAAGCGTCGGGCAAGGATCTCGTCGACTCGGTGCGGGTCTCGAACAAGCTGGTGAAGGTGCTGGGCGGGACCCCGCCAGAAGCCTTCCACTTCGAGCTGTTCATGGACGAGAACAACCAGAAGATCTCCAAGTCCAAGGGCAACGGCCTGACCATGGAGGAGTGGCTGCGCTACGGCGCGCCCGAGAGCCTCGCCTACTACATGTACCAATCGCCGAAGTCGGCCAAGCGGCTCTATTTCGACGTCATCCCGAAGGCGACGGACGAGTACCTGCAGCAGCTAGAGGCGTTCAACAAGGCGCGGGCGACCAGCAACAGCACGGCGATCGACAACCCGGCCTGGCACGTCCACCGCGGGGCGCCGCCGGAGAAGGGCTCGCCGCTGTCGTTCTCGCTGCTGTTGAACCTGGTGTCGGCGGCTGACGCCTCGACCAAGGACATCCTCTGGGGCTTCGTCAGTCGGTACATGCCGGGCGCTTCGCCCGAAAGCGAGCCGATGCTCGACCGACTCATCGGATACGCGATCAACTACTACGAGGACTTCGTGAAGCCCTCGAAGAAGTTCCGCAGCCCCGACGAGAAGGAGCGGGCGGCGATGGAGGACCTGCTGGCCCGCTTCAAGGCGCTGCCGGCCGACGCCGACGCCGAGACCATCCAGAACGAGGTGTTCGAGGTCGGCAAGACCGCCGGGTTCGAACCGCTGCGGGCCTGGTTCCAGGCGCTGTACGAGGTGCTGCTGGGCCAGAGCCAGGGTCCGCGCTTCGGCTCGTTCGCGGCGATCTTCGGTCTGGAGCGGACGATCGCGCTGATCGAGCAGGCGCTGGCCGGGGAACTGGCCGCGGCTTAGGTCCGGGCATTCAGTGTCATCCCGGAAGCCGCGCAGCGGCTGTCCGGGTCCCGGTCCTCGGCTCCGCCGAAACCGGGATGACACATGTTATCGCCCGCCGAAATCTCCGTCGCCGATCGGCATGCCCGGCGGGGTCTGGGGCTTCAGCTTCGGTTCCAAGAGCTCGGCCAGCAGGGCCGGGTCGCCGAGCAGCGCGACCAGGCGCTGGCGATGGGCGCGGTCGGCTGGGTCGGCGCCGCCCTTGAGCCGCGTGGGCAGGGCCTTGAGCCGGGCGCTGATCTCCGAGCCGACGGCCGGCGAGACCTTGGGGTCGCGCGCCGCATTGGCGAGGTTCAGCACCAGCCGGGTCTGAACCCGCCGGGAGATCTCGCCCAGGCGGCCGGGCGCCGGCGCGAACACGGTGTCGATCAGCCGGTCGAGTATCTCGCCAACACCGAGCTGGGCCGGATCGCGGCGGTTCTGGTCGACGAGCCGCGCCATGCGGTCGGGAGCCAGCAGGTTGTCGAGCGTCAGGCCGGCTGCGACCTCGGCGGCGACTAGTGGATCGAACACCGGCCCGCCGGCCGTGGCGAAGACCTCAATCGTGTACTGACGGTCCGGGTCGCCCGACTGGGCCGAGGACAGCATCGCGGTCAGTGTCTCGGGCGTGTCGAGCTCGCCGGGGGCGAGGGTGGCGAGCAGGGCCGCCAGCGCCGCGCGCTGCTGGGCGGCGGGAACCGGCGGCGAGGTCTCGCGACCGTCGCCGATCACCGCGTAGGCGAAGTCGACGCCGCCGACGAGCTTGCTGGCCGCCTCAAGCTGGTAGCGGTGCAGCAGGTAGATCGGAACGTACTTGCGCTTGAGATTGGCCACCGGCTCGCCGGGCTTCAGCGCGCCGAGGCCGAACTGGCCTATCGCGACGCGGCGGACCTCCATCATGCGAGCGAGCTCGGCGGCCGGATCGGGGCCGTCGTCCCACAGGCTGCCCCACGGCTGGGCGGTCCCGAGCGGGCGGGCGTCGACGTCGGTGACGTAGCGCTGGCCCTGGTCGACCGAGGCCTTGACCTTTCGCAGCGCCGGCTCGCCATCCTCGCCATAGAGCCAGTCGACGGTGAACTTGTCCCAGCCGCCGATGTCGACGCCGTAAGCGTCCGAGAGGTCGATGCGGCCGTCCTTCAGCAACACCCGCGGGGCCGGATAGTCCATGACGCTGGCGCGGTCCTGGGTCGAGCCGGCGAAGTTGTGCGCAAAGCCGATCGAGTGGCCGACCTCATGGGCCGAGAGCTGGCGAAGGCGGGCGAGCGAGACCTGTATCGGATCGTTGGGGCCGCCGGTTCCGTTGTGGTGCGCGCCGACCAGGCCCTCGAAGATCAACATGTCCTGGCGCACGCGCAGCGCGCCGAGCAGCACCGAGCCCTTGACGATTTCGCCGGTGCGCGGATCGACCACAGCCTGGCCGTAGGACCAACCCCGGGTGGCGCGATCGACCCAGTTGATGACGTTGTAGCGGACGTCCAGCGGGTCGGCGCCCTCCGGCAGAACCTTGACCTGGAAGGCGTCGACGAAGCCGGCCGCCTCGAACGCCTGGTTCCACCAGGCCGCGCCCTCGACCAGGGCGCTTCGGATCGGCTCGGGCGCGGCGCGGTCGACATAGAAGACGATCGGCTTCTTGACCGGCGAGCGGGCGGCGGCGGGGTTGGTCTTCTCAAGCCTGAAGCGGTTGGCGTAGCGCTGAACGATCTCCTCGCCGAGCGGGGCGGCGTAGTCGAGCGCCATGGTCGAGAACCCGCCGGTGCGCGGATCGAAGGCGCGCGGCTGATAGCCGGGCTCGGGCAGCTTCACGAGACTGTGGCGGACCTCGAATGTGATCAGCTTGGGGTCGGGGGCGATGTTGCGCACCTCCGGTCCGGGCGTGTCGGAAGCATAGGTCTGGCGGGCCTCGAACTCGAGGTTTTCCGGAAACACCTTCACCGCGCCGGGGTCGGCGAGCGAGAGGTCGGGGACCAGTTTGTAGCCGGTCTCGCCGGCCTGCTTCAGCGCGTCGGCGACGCCGATGCCGTCGCGGGTCAGGAAGCTTCCGATGTCGACCAGGATGGCGCCGTCGGGCGCGGTCTCGATCACCTCGCCGGCCCAGACGGTGGAAACGGAGAACGCCTCGCGGGCGGCGGTCTGTTCGGCGTCGGGGGCGCCGGCGGCGCGGAAGCGATGGTTTTCGAACTCGGCCACCACCTTCCTGCCGATGCGGCGGAAGGCTAGCACCTGGGTGTCGCCGATCCGGGCGCGGTCGAGCCCGACCGGGGCCGAGCCGAGGCCGGTCTTGAGCGCGGCGATATAGAGGAAGCGGCCGCTGATCCCTTGCGCGTCAGGCGCGGGCAGCGACAGCAGGATGCGGCCGCGGGCCTTGTCGACATAGACAGGCAGCAGCCCGTCCTGGCGGACCGCGCCGGCGGTGGCCGCGGCCGGCTTAGGGTCCGCGACGGCGAAGGCGGGCGATGAGAACGCCAGACAAGCGGCCGCCGCGGCGGTCGCCAACAAACCAGATCGAACCATGAAATCGCCCCCTTTGCGCGACCAACCTAGGGTCGTTCGATCCGGCCGGTCCAGGGCGCGCCTCACCCGAGGGTGATCGTTGATCACCTTGACGTAAACGGAAGCACCGTCTTACGGTGTCAATCAATAGAAACGATGCGTCCAGGGAGGGCGCCGCATGGCCAGTGATCTTCGTCGGCCCAATCGCACCTTCACGATCCGCCAGCTGTGCCTGGAGTTCAAATGCACCCCGCGCGCCCTGCGGTTCTACGAGGACAAGGGCCTGATCTCACCGGCGCGGGACGGCATGAACCGGGTCTATTCCTACAAGGACCGCGCCCGGCTGCAGCTGATCCTGCGCGGAAAGCGCGTAGGCCTGGCGCTCTCCGAGATCGGCGAGATTCTCGACCTCTACGAACTGAACGACGGCGGGGCGGCGCAGAACGCCAAGTCGCTGGTCAAGTTCCGCGAGCGCATCGTCGAGCTGGAGGCCCAGCGCAACGACATCGAGCAGGCGATCGAGGAGCTCCGCAAAGGGTGCGATGCGCTCGAGCAGCACCTCAAGGAAACGCGGCCCGACCTGCTGCCGCGCGCCGCCGACTACGACCAGGTGCTGCGCGAGCGCCTGGGCGACCTGGAACACGCCAAGTAATCGCCGATCACGGTTCGCCGTGATCGTGCAACCACGATAAACCTAGAGGGCTTTCGACGCGGTCGGGAGCCCTTTCGCCGTCACCGGCCCGTCATTGGAGCGGACATGCCCTATCAGCCCCCCGTACGCGACCACCTGTTCCTGCTGCGCGACGTGCTGGAGATCGAGAAGTACGCGAACCTGCCGGGATTCGCCGACGCCTCCATGGACGTGATTTCGCAGATCGTCGAAGAGGCCGGCCGCTTCACCGGCGAGGTGCTGGCGCCGCTGAACAGCGTGGGCGACAAGGAAGGCTGCGTCTGGAGCCCGGACCACACGGTGAAGACCCCGGCCGGCTTCAAGGAAGCCTACGCCCAGCTGGTCGAGGGCGGCTGGCCGGCGCTGGGCGCCGAGCCGGCCTATGGCGGCCAGGGCCTGCCGCACGTGGTCAACCTGTCGTTCTCGGAGATGAGCTCGTCGGCCAACATGGCCTTCTCGATGTATCCGGGCCTGACCCATGGCGCCTATTCGGCGATCCTGAACGGCGGGTCGGACGCGCAGAAGGACCTCTATCTGCCGAAGCTGGCGAGCGGCCAATGGGGCGGGACCATGAACCTGACCGAGCCGCACTGCGGCACGGATCTGGGCCTGCTGCGCACCAAGGCGGTCCCGCAGGGCGACGGCTCCTACAAGATCACGGGCGGGAAGATCTGGATCTCCGGCGGCGAGCACGACATGGCCGAGAACATCGTCCACCTGGTGCTGGCCCGGATCGAGGGCGCGCCGGAGGGAACGCGCGGCATCAGCCTGTTCATCGTGCCGAAGTTCATCCCTGACGCCGACGGCAAGCCGGGCGCGCGCAACAGCGTCTATTGCGACGGCCTCGAAGAGAAGATGGGCATCCACGGCAACGCCACCTGCGTGATCCGTCACGAGGAGTCGGTGGGCTGGCTGGTCGGCGAGGAGAACAAGGGCCTCTCGCTGATGTTCGTGATGATGAACGAGGCGCGGATCGGGGTCGGGCTGCAGGGCGTGGCCCAGGCCGAGGCCGCCTATCAGGCCGCCGCGACCTTCGCCAAGGAGCGGCTTCAGGGCCGCTCGCTGACCGGCCCGAAGAACCCGGACGGGCCTGCCGACCCGATCATCGTCCACCCGGACGTGCGGCGGATGCTGATGGACTCGCGGGCGCTGATCGAGGGCGGCCGCGCCTTCCTGTTTTGGACCGCGCTGCAGGGCGACCTGGCTCACGCCAGCCCCGACGAGGCGGTGCGCCAGAAGGCCGGCGACTACATGGCGCTGATGACCCCGGTGGTGAAGGGCTTCCTGACCGACAAGGGGCTGCAGGTCTGTTCGAACGCGGTGCAGGTGCATGGCGGGTCGGGCTTCACCGAGCATTTCCCGGTCAGCCAGTACATGCGCGACGTGCGCATCGCCCTGATCTACGAGGGCACCAACGGCGTGCAGGCGCTTGACCTGGTCGGCCGCAAGCTGGCGGCGCAGGGCGGCCGGGCGGTGATGAGCTTCTTCGCCGACATCGACGCCTTCGTGGAGGCCAACGGCGGCGACAAGGACCTCAAGCCGTTCACCGAGGGCCTGGCCAAGGCCAAGGGCGAGCTGCAGGACGCCACAATGTGGCTGATGCAGAACGGGCTGATGAACCCCGACAACGCCGGCGCGGCCTCGACCGACTACATGCACCTCTTCGGGCTCACGGCGCTGGCCTATATGTGGGCGCAGATCGCCAAGACCGTGCAGGGCAAGATCGCGGCCGGCGAAACCGATCCGTTCTACGCCAACAAGCTGGTCGTCGGCCGCTACTACGTCGAGCGCATCCTGCCGGATACGGCCGCGCACCTGGCCAAGCTGAAGACCGGCGCCGAGCTGATGATGGCGCTGCCGGCGGAGGCGTTCTGATGGCCGCCTACACCGCCGACGTCGCGTGGAGCCTGCGCGACGGCGAGGACTTCGCGAAAGGACGCTACAGCCGCGGCCACGTGATCAGCTTCGACGGCGGGCTGATCGTGCCGGCCTCGGCCTCGCCGCACGTGGTCGGCAAGTGGGCCGTGCAGGAGGCCGTCGACCCCGAGGAAATGTTCGTCGCCGCGCTGTCCAACTGCCACATGCTGACCTTCCTGCATAAGGCGCGGCTGGCCGGCTTCGTGGTCACGTCCTATCGCGACCACGCCAGCGGGATCATGGAAGAAATCGCGCCGGGCAAGATGGCGGTGACCAAGGTCACGCTGTCGCCGCAGATCGAGTGGAACGGCCAGGCGCCCGACGCCGAGCAACTGGCTCACCTGCACCATGAGGCGCACGAAGAGTGCTTCATCGCCAATTCGGTGAAGACTGAGGTGACGGTGGCCTAGGACGCCAGCAGCGCGCGCAGGCGGTCGGTCAGGGCCGCGGCGTCCTTCAGATCGCATTCCCAGATGGTCTCGACGCGCCAGCCGGCGGCGGTCAGTTCCGCTGCGGCGCGCTGGTCGCGGGCGATGTTGCGGGTCACCTTCGCGGTCCAGTACTCGCGGTTGGCCTTGGGCACCCGCGAGCCGCGACGGCAGTCGTGGCCGTGCCAGAAGCAGCCATGAACGAAGATCGCCAGCCGGCGGCCGGGCATGACGATGTCCGGTGAGCCGGGCAGGTCCTTGCGGTTCAGGCGATAGCGGGCGCCGAGCGCGGTCAGGGCCTTGCGGACCTTGAGCTCGGGCGCAGTGTTCTTGCCCTTCACCCGGGCCATCACCGCCGATCGCTTCTCGGGGGTGAAGACGTCGCTCACGGCCGCAGCGCCTTGGGCGTGCGTCCCAGACGCAGGGTTCCGGTCAGCACCCGTGCGGCGACCTGGCGACCGCCGGGCGCCTTGGACATCGGCGTGAAGAACGCGTCGCGCACGAACGGACCCAGCCAGCCGCCGGACTGGAACATCGGCGTCAGCCAGCGCGACATGAACTGGTAGAGCCCGGTGTGGCGGCGGCGCGAGGCCTGGAATCCGCGGACTGACCGGGAGACGCTGTCGCCCAGCCGTTCGGCCAGCTCGACGGCGTCGATCAGGCCCATGTTCGCGCCTTGGCCGAGCTGAGGGCTGGTTCCGTGAGCGGCGTCGCCGATCAGCACGAAGGGCCCGTCCGACCAGCGGCCGACGCGCACGTCGCGATAGCTGGCGCGGGAGAATTGCGCGGGCGTCTGGAACTGCTCGATGATCGGCGCGGCCTGCGGCCACATAGCGATCGCCCGCTGGCGCCAGTCGCCCAGGTCGCCGCTGAGGAAGCCGTCCATCTGCGTCACCGGCAAGGACCAGAAGAAGCTGACCAGCTGACCGTCGCCGTCGTCCGGGCGGCGCCCGATCGGCAGCACGCCCATCATGGTCGAGGCGCGATCATAGCGCTGGGAAAGCGACCCGGCGAAGGCGCCGGTCTCGTCGCGGGCGTTGGCCCAGACCGCGCCCCACGGATAGACGGGGGCCTTGGCGTTCGGCCGCAGCTGCGCGCGCAGGCGCGAGGCCGCGCCATCGGCGACGACCACGAGGTCGAAGGGGCCGTGGCTCTGGCCGGCCGTGTCGATCAGGCGTGCGACGGGGTGGTGCTCGACGCTCGCCACATCGACGTCGGTGAGCAGCTGGACACCGGCGGCCTCAAGGCCGTCATGCAGAACGTCGAACAGGGTGGCGCGGTGCGCGCCGACGCCAAACGCGTCCGGGCGCCAGTCGGCGTAGCGCATGTCCATGATCAGGCGGCCGCGCAAGTCGCGGCCGTCCAGCCGATCGACCCGCGCGCCGCGCGCGATCACCTGTTCAGCAAGCCCGAGCTGGCGCAGGGCCGCCAGGCCCGAGGGCTGCAGCAGCAGTCCGGAGCCCAGCGGGCGCGGCTGCTGGAAGGCTTCCAGCAGCGTCACCGCATGACCCTTGCGCGCCAGGGCGCGCGCCGCCGCCATGCCGGCGACGCCGCATCCGACGACCGCGATCCTCAGGGGCTTAGAGCCCTTCGAACAGCGCGGTGGAGAGGTAACGCTCGGCGAAGCTGGGGATGATCGCCACGATCAGCTTGCCGGCGTACTCGTCGCGGGAAGCCAGGTCGAAGGCGGCGGTCAGGGCCGCGCCCGACGAGATGCCGACCGGCAGGCCCTCTTCCTTGGCCACGCGGCGGGCCATGGCGAAGCTGTCGTCGTTCGACACCTGGATGATCTCGTCGATCACGCCGCGGTCGAGAATCGAGGGCACGAAACCGGCGCCGATGCCCTGGATCTTGTGCGGGGCGGGCTGGCCGCCGGACAGCACGGGCGAGGCTTCCGGCTCGACCGCGACCATTTTCAGGCCCGGCTTGCGGGCCTTCAGGGCCTGGCCGATGCCGGTGATGGTGCCGCCGGTGCCGACGCCGGAGATCACCGCGTCGACCTTGCCGTCGGTGTCGTTCCAGATTTCCTCGGCGGTCGAGACCCGGTGGATCAGCGGGTTGGCCTCGTTGTCGAACTGCTGGGGCATGACTGCGCCGGGCGTGGCCTCGACGATTTCCTTGGCGCGGGCGACGGCGCCGGCCATGCCGCGCTCGGCCGGGGTCAGTTCGAGCTTGGCGCCGAGGATCAGCAGCATTTTGCGACGCTCGATCGACATGCTTTCCGGCATGACCAGGGTGATTGGATAGCCCTTGGAGGCGGCGACGAAGGCCAGTGCGATGCCGGTGTTGCCGCTGGTCGGTTCGACGATCGAGCCGCCCGGCTTCAGCTTGCCGGTGACTTCAAGCCACTCGATCATCGCCACGCCGATCCGATCCTTGACCGAGGCCAGCGGGTTGAAGAACTCGAGCTTGGCGACGACTTCGCCCTTTGGCTTCAGCGCCTTGGTCAGGTTCGGCAGGCGGACCAGCGGCGTGTCGCCGATCAGGTCGATGACGGAGTCGAAGATCTTGCCGCGGCCGGAACGCTTGTAGCGGGCTGCGTCATAGGTGGAGTCGGCCATGGCTCTCTCGTCGGTTTAGCTGTGCCGCCAACCTAAGCGCCCAGGGGAGATTTGGAAGCGCACTTCTTCTGTTTCGCCGGCCAGTCTGGCTATTCGGCGGCGACGGCCGTCCGACGGTCGAGCAAAGGCTCGAGGATCTGCTCGGCCAGCCAGCGCACGACCGGGACCACGACCCCGTCGCCGACCACGTGCAGCGCGCCGGTGGCGGCGCGCGGCAGAGCGTAGCTGTCGGGCAGGCCCATCAGCCTGGCCCCTTCGCGCGGCGAGACCAGCCGGCTGCGCACCTCGCCGTGCTCGACGACGACCAGGGTCTGGCGAGAGGAGCCGCCGCGCGGGGTGCGAAGGCAGCCGGCCAGGCCGTCGAAGCGGACCTCGGCGCGTTGCACGCGCTGGCCGTCCTCGACGCGCATCCTCCGGAAGACGGCGCCGACCTGGCGGGTTCCGGACGCGCGGGCGGCCTCGATCTTGGCCAGGTGCGGCGGGGCCATCAGCGCCAGCAGGCGCTCGGTCTTGTCTTGTCCGTGCCAGGCTACGGCGGCGTCAGGCTCCAGCAGGGCGGCGAGGTCGGTGTTGCGGGCGGCGGGCGCGGCGCCGCGCCACCAGATCCAGCGGCGGGTCAGATCTTCGGGCAGCCGGGCGTGGGCCTCGCGCACCGCGCGGGTGTGGAAGGGGCTGTCGCCGGAAAGGCTGGGCGCCGGCGGCTCGCGCGTGGCGATCACGAAGACCCGCGGCCGCGACTGCGGCGTGAAGCGGGCCGCGTCGATCTCCAGCGCGCCGAAGGCGTAGCCCTGGTCGGCCAGCGCCTGGCAGAGGGCGGTGAAGTCGGCGCCGCCGTGCGAGGAGAGCAGACCGGTCACGTTCTCGATGACTATGGCGCGGGGCGCGGCGTCGCCCAGCGCCTGGACCAGCCGCCAGAACCCGAAGAAGGCCGACGAGCGTCCGCCCGCCAGCCCGGCGCGAGCCCCGGCGAGGCTGAAGTCCTGGCAGGGCGAGGAGGCCCAGGCGAGATCGGCGTGGGGCGGCAGGGCCGCGGGATCGATCGCCCATACGTCGCCCTGGTGGAAGTGCGCGTCGGCGTCAGCGAAGTTGGCCCGATAGGTGGCCGCTTTCAACGGGTCGAAATCGTTGGCGAACGCGCAGGCCCACGCTGGTCCCAGGCCCAGACGGGCCATGCCGCCGCCGGCGAAAAATTCGTAGAAGGAAAGCACCCGACTCATTGCGCGTTGAGTCTACCCTGGCCGCCGCCATGCGAAAGGACGCCGTATGCGACACGCTCTCCTGATCACCGCCGCCGCGCTTCTGCTCGCCGCCTGCCAGCCGCAGGCGCCGGACGGTTCGGTCGCCCAGCCGCCGGCCGATGCGCCCGCGCCCGCGCCCGCCCCGGCTCCTGCTCCGGCCGGATCGCTGCCGGCCGCCTTCCAGGGCGACCTTGACGCGCACGGGACCGAGCCGTTCTGGGGCGTGAAGATCCGTGAGGGCCAGATCGAGTTCTCGACCCCCGATTCCAACATCGCCTTCCCGAACAAGGGCGCGTCGGTGGCGGACGGTGCGGTGGTCTGGGAGAACGCCGACGGGCCGCGGCCGATCAAGGTCACGCTGCGCGAAGAGGCCGGCTGTTCGGACGGAATGTCGGACCTGAAGTATCCGCTGGCGGCCGAGGTCGCACTGGGCGGCACGACTTACAAGGGCTGCGCCGTGAAGACCGCGGAAAAGCCGCGGGAAGGTCAGTAGAAGGGATGCCGCAGCCCGGGCGAGCCGGGCTGCGGCCTGCCGCCGTCAGGCGGTCGGGAAGCCCTTGTCGCGCAGGTAGGCCTTAACGTCGACGTCGCGGCCCATCAGGGTGTGGTAGGCGATCGCTGGATCGATCGAGTTGCCGACGCTCATGACGTTGTCGTGCAGCTTCTTGGCCATGGCCTTGTCGTACATGCCGCCCGGCGAGCTCTTGAACGCGTCGACGACGTCGAGGGCCAGGGTCTCTGACCACAGATAGCTGTAATAGCCGGCCGAGTAGCCGTCCGAAGCGAAGACGTGCCCGAACTGCGGGGTGCGGTGGCGCATGACCACTTCGTGCGGCATGCCGAGCTTGGCCAGCTGCTCGCGCTCGAAGGCGTCGGGGTCGATGTCGGCGCCGCCGGCCAGGTGCAGTTTCATGTCGATCAGCGCTGAGGACAGGTACTCGGTGACGTCGAAGCCCTGGCGGAAGGTCTTGGCCTTTTCCAGCTTGTCGACCAGCGCCTGCGGAATCGGCGCGCCGGTCTTGTGGTGCAGGGCGAACTTGCTCAGCACCTGCTTGGTCGGCAGCCAGTGCTCGTTGATCTGGCTGGGGAACTCGACGTAGTCGCGCGGCACGGCGGTGCCGGCCAGGGTGGGGTAGTTCACGTCGGAGTTCAGGCCGTGGATGGCGTGGCCGAACTCGTGGAACATGGTCTCTGCGTCGTCCCAGGAGATCAGGACAGGCTCGCCGGGCGCGCCTTTCACGAAGTTGGAGTTGTTCGAGACGATCGTGGTGATCGGCTTGTCGAACTTCTCCTGGCGGCGGTAGGCGTTCATCCAGGCGCCCGAGCGCTTGCCGGTCCGAGCGTAGGGGTCGAAGTACCAGAGGCCGACGTGCTGGCCGCCCTTCTTCACGTCCCAGACGCGGATGTCCGGGTGGGCGACGGGGACGTCGGCGACCTGCACGAACTCGAAGCCGTAGACTTCGCCGGCGGCCCAGAACATGCCCTCGCGCAGCTTCTCCAGCTGCATGTACGGCTTGAGCTCGTTCATATCGAGGTCGTAGCGCGCGGCGCGGACCTTCTCGGCGTAGAAGCGATAGTCCCAGGGTTCGATCTTGATCCCGGCCCGTTCCTTGTCGGCGATCGCCTGCATCTCGGCGACCTCTTCCTTCACCCGGGCGATGGCCGAGGGCCACACGCGGGTCATCAGCTCCATGGCCGCTTCGGGGGTCTTGGCCATGGTGTTTTCCAGCCGCCAGTGGGCGTGGGACGCGTAGCCGAGCAGCTGGGCGCGCTCGAAGCGCAGCTTCAGGATCTTCTTGATGTTGGCGTTGTTGTCCTTGGCGTCGCCGTTGTCGCCGCGGCTGTAATAGGTGCGCCAGACCTTCTCGCGCAGGTCGCGGCGGTTCGAATAGGTCAGGAACGGATCCATCGAGGATCGTGTGTTGAGGATCGCCCACTCGCCCTTCTTGCCGCGCTCCTCGGCGGCCGCAGCGGCGGCGGCGCGGACGTCGTCGGGCAGGCCGGCCAGCTCGCTCTCGGTGCGCAGGTAGAGGACGTAGTCGGTCTCGTCGGCCAGCAGGTTCTGGCTGAAGCTGGTGAAGAGGGCGGCCAGTTCCTGGTTGATCTGGGCCACGCGCTTCTTGTCGGCGGCCGAAAGCTTGGCGCCGGCGCGCACGAAGCGGTTCCAGTAGACCCAGGTCAGGCGCTGCTGCTCGGGGGTCAGTTTCGCGCGATCATTGTAGACCGCCTCGATCCGCGCGAAGAGCTTCTCGTTCTGCAGGGTCTCGTCGCTGTGCGCGGCGAGCTTGGGGTTCAACACCTTTTCCTGGGCGCGCAGCTCCGGCGTCGACAGGGTCGAGGACCAGACGCCGCCGAACATGCCGACCCGGTTGATCAGGTCGCCGGACCGCTCGAGCGCGGCGATGGTGTTGTCGAAGTCCGCCGGCGCGGGGTTGGCGGCGATGGCGTTGATCTCGCCGCGCTCGGTCTTCATCGCCAGGTCGTAGGCGGCCGGGAAGTCGGCGACGGCGACCTTGTCGAAGGCGGGAACCCCGCCGAACGGGCCCGTCCATGCGGCCGTCAGGGCGCTGGTCGCGGCGGCGCCTTGCGCGAAGGCGGCGGCGGGCAGGGCCGAGGCGGCGGCGAGCGCGCCGGAGGCGGCAAGGAACGTACGCCGTTTCATGAGGACTCCAGGATGAATTGGTGGGAAGGCGGCGACCTTAAGGTCAAGCCGAACCGACGTCACATGACACGGTCGTAATGTGACGTCAGGCCGCGTCGAGGACGGCCTGGATCTCCAGGGCGACGGACGCGCCTTCGCGGCTGACGGCCAGCGCCGACTCGTAGGGCCGGCCGCAGGCGTTGAGCACCAGGGCGACCACCTGGATCGCGTGCTCCGGGCTGGACAGGCCCATCAGGATGTCTCGCTGGACCATGCGGCTGGCGCCGAACACCAGGGTGCGGACGGCGGCCGGGTCCATGTCGCGAAACTCGCCGCGCGACACGCCCTCATAGAACATCAGGTCGAGATTGGCCTCGAGCACCGGGGTGCGTTCGAGCCGCGATCCGTCGAGGCGGGCGGTCATCCAGCCCCAGGCCGGGTCGCGGCTGACCGAGAGGATGTAGCTGTGCAGCCGGGTGGCCAGGCGCAGCGACACCGACATGCTGGCCGGCAGCCGGGCGTCGAGCACCGCGGTCATCGCCGCGATGATCTTGCGGCTCACCGCCCGCAGCAGGTCCTCGGCGGTCGGGAAGTAGTTGTAGAAGGTGCCGCGGGAGACGTCGGCTGCGGCGACGAAGTCCTCGATCGAGCAGGCGTCGGGGCCCTTCTCGCCGATAACCGCGATGGCGGCCTCGAGCAGGCGCTCGCGCGTTTGCGCCTTGCGCTGCTCGGCCGCCGCGGCCCGGGCCTCAAGATTGACCCGCATGGGACGCCGGGGAGTCAGGCGGCCTCGGGCAGGTACTGGCGCACCGCGTTGGCGGCGGCGAGCGACAGGGGATCGCTCTGGCGTTCGAGCACGTCGATCTCGTGTTCCAGGGCGGCGGTGATTTCGCGATGCGCGAGCGGCGAGAGCTCGAGCAGGGCGCGGGTGGTCGCACGCGACAGCGCAAGCGCGGTGGCGAGGTCGACCTCAACCCCGATCTGCCAGGTCGGCGACGGGGTGTCGGGAGAGGTGGGGGCGCGGGCGGGGAGGGCCATGGCTGCTAGGTTTTCGGGTCCAGGTTGGCAGGCGACGCTGGGGAAAAAGGAATACGCGCGGCCGGCCTGCGTCTCGGGCCGTCCGCTGGGTTTACACACCACACTGCAACGCTTGATTTGACAGATATGTCAGCCTGACACGGTTGTCAATTTGAAATGTCGCAGTTCGGCGAACGGCCGCATGGACGGCCGCCGCGGGCCCGGTTACATCCAGGGACATGGCCATTGGCGTCTTCGATTCCGGCGTGGGCGGGCTCTCCGTGCACCGCGCGCTCGTGCAGCGGCTGCCGCGGGCCGACTTCATTTATCTGGGCGATCAGGCCAACGCGCCGTACGGCGGGCGGACCGGCGAGGAGATCGTCGAGCTGACCCGGGCCGGCTGCGAGCATCTGTTCGACCTCGGCTGCGATCTCGTTGTGCTGGCCTGCAACACCGCCTCGGCCATCGCCCTGCGGCGGCTGCAGCAGACCTGGCTGCCGGGCTATCGCAAGGCGCTGGGACGACCCGTCAACATCCTCGGCATCATCGTCCCGACCATCGAGGCGGCGACCGGCATGCCCTGGGAGCACGAGGCCGAGCTACGCGGCGACAAGATCGAGAAGCTCGACATCCTGGCCGTGTTCTGCACACCGGCCACGGCGCGTTCGCGAGTCTACGAGATCGAGATCGACAAGCGCCGCCAGGACGTGGCGGTGTTCGCCGAGCCCTGCCCCGAGCTGGCGCGGATGATCGAGAACGGCGCCGGCGCCGTCGAGCTGGCCCAGGCCGTCGAGGCGCACGTGGCGGCGGTGGCCACCCGCGTCGGCCGTGCTCCGGACCGGGCGATCCTGGGCTGCACCCACTACGAGATCATCGCCGACATTTTCCGCGCGGCGCTGAAGCCCGGCACGCCGCTGATCCACCAGCCGCAGGCGACCGCCGACGCGCTGGAGGCGTACCTCGCCAAGCATCCGGAGTACCGCACCGGCGATGGGGCCGGGCGGCGGTTCGTCACCACGGGCGAGCCGGGCGCGCAGAACTTGCTGGTTGAGACCTTCTGGGGAGGGCCGCTAAGCTTCGAGAAGGCTTAGGGAGGCCCAAGATCATGAAAGTGCTGGGTATTATCGCCGCGCTGCTGCTGGCGACCGGCTCGGCGCACGCCGAAGTCGCCGACAGCGGCCCGGCCGGATTTCAGGTGCGCCACGTCGTGGAGATCGCCGCGCCGGCGGCCAAGGTCCGCACCGCGGCGCTGGACATCGGCAAGTGGTGGAACAGCAGCCACACCTATTCGGGCGATGCGAAAAACCTGTCGATTGATGCGTCCGGGTGCTTTTGCGAGAAGCTTCCAGACGGCTTTGTGCGCCACATGACCCTGGTCTATTCCGCGCCGGACGCCCTGCGGCTGGCCGGGGCGTTGGGGCCGTTGGCGACGACCGGGGCGAGCGGGCACCTGGGCCTGGCGTTCGGCAAGACCAGCGATTCGAAAAAGACGCAACTGACCCTGACCTATGACGTCGGCGGCTACGCCAGGGGCGGCCTGGCCCAGACTTGGGCCGCGCCCGTCGACGGCGTGCTCGGCGAGCAGGTCGCGCGGCTCAAGACCTACGTCGAGACGGGCAAGCCGAATTAACTCCGCGCCGCCTTGGTCAGCACCGCGTCGAGGCGCGCGCCCGGTTCGTAGAGGTCAAGGCTCGGCGACGGCGCCGCGCCGGCGCTCTGATGGGCGTCGGCCATCGGCGCGCCAAGCCGGGTCTCGACCGGGATCACCCCGCTCCAGGCGCTCCAGCCGTCGTCGGCCGCCATGCGATTGACGCCGCCGTCGCGCCGCTTGGCGCTGGCCTCCTCGATGGTCATCTCGACCAGGCCGATCTGCAGGATCTCGTTGTCGGTCGAGGGGCGCAGTTCGGCCGAGCGCTCGGGATAGAGCCGGTCGATGAACGCCTCCATCGCTGCGCGGCGGGCGGCCAGTCCCTCGATCAGCCGCGCGCGGCCGAAGGCCATCACCGAGCGGTAGTTCATCGAGTGCGCGATTCCCGAACGCGCCAGCACCAGGCCGTCGATCTGGCTGACCGTGACGCAGACCGGCAGGCCGCAGCCTTGCGCCTTCAGCATCCGGCTGGCGGCCGAGCCGTGCCAGTAGAGCTTGCGCCCCTCGCGCCAGTAGGTGGTCGGGGTGACGAACGGCTGGCCGTTGATCACGTAGCCGACATGGCAGAGTAGTCCAGCGTCGAGAATGGCGAACACCGCCTCTTCGTCATAGGCGGCGCGGTCGGGCTTGCGCCGGGCCCGCGAGCGCGGGGTCGGGGTGAAGCTGCTCATCCCAGTGGCTCCTTTCGCGGAAAGACTAGCTGCATGCGGACTGTTGTGAAGATCCAGTATCGGCTATCTGTCCAGACCACATTGCGGCGGGGAGGCTGAATGAGCTGGGCCGACATCTATCCGTGGCGCGGCCCGCAGGCCGGCGAGCCGGTGATCCGGCAGATCTACGACCAGGTGCGTGGAGCCATCGTGCAGAGCGCGCTGAAGCCCGGCGAACGGCTGCCCTCCAGCCGCGACTTCGCCCGCCGCCTGGGCGTGGCGCGGGCCTCGGTTGTGGCCGCCTACGATCTGCTGCTGGCCGAGGGCTATGCGGTCGGCCGGCCGGGCTCGGGCACCTATGTCTCCGGCGACCTTTCCGGCGTCGCCGAACTGAAGCCGACGCCGCCCGAGGCGTACGAGCCGGCGGTGGTGCCCCCGCGCGTCCGCGAGCTGGACGAGGCGGCGCTGCCGACGCCTCAGCCCGAGCAGCGGCTGTTCACGACCGGGCGCACCCTGCTGGATGCGCGCGCGCAGGACGCCTGGTCGCGATCGACGCGGCGGGCGCTCCGCCATCTCGATCCGGTCCACTTCGGCTATTCCGACCCCCGCGGCGACCACGCGCTGCGGGCGGCGATCAGCGACTATCTGCGGGCCGCGCGCGGGGTGATCTGCGAGCCCGACCAGGTGATCGTCACGGCCGGCGCCCAGCACGCCGTCGACATCGCCGCCCGGGTGCTGCTGAAGGACGGCGACCGGGTGTGGATGGAGGATCCCGGCTATCCGGCCACCCGCCACGCCCTGGCGGCGATGGGGGCCGACATCTTTCATGCGCCGGTGGACCGGCACGGGATCGTGGTCGCAGCCGGGGTCGAGGCGGCGCCCGAGGCGCGCGTGGCCTTCGTCACCCCTTCGCACCAGTATCCGCTCGGCATGACGCTCTCGATGGGTCGGCGGATGGAGCTGCTGGCCTGGGCGCGGGCCGCCGGCGCCTGGATCGTCGAGGACGACTACGCCTCGGAGTTCCGCTACACCGGCCCGCCGCTGGAGTCGCTGCAGGGCCTCGATGGCGGCGAGCGGGTGATCTATGTCGGCACCCTCAACAAGGCGCTCTTTCCGGGCCTGCGCATGGGCTACATGGTGGCTCCCAAGCCGTTGGCCACGGCCCTAGCCAACGCCCGCCAACTGATGGACCGCCAGCCGCCGACCCTGACCCAGGCGATCGTGCTGGACTTCTTCCGCGAGGGTCATTTCGCCGCCCACATCCGCCGGCGACGGCTGGCCTACAAGGCCCAGCGCGACGCCCTGGCCGGCGCGCTGGAGGCCCAGCTCGGCCATCTTCTGGAGGTCGACGTCCCCGACCAGGGCATGACCCTGATCGCCTATCTGAAGGGGAGCGGCCCGGATCTCGAGGTCGAGGCGGCCGCCGCCGCCGGCGGGGTCAGCGTGCGGGCGATCAGCCGGCTCTATCGCCAGGCGCAGCCGCGCCAGGGTCTGATGCTGGGCTTCTCGGGCTTCCCGGAGCGGATGATGGCGGGCGGCGTGGCGCGGCTGGCGCGGGCCCTGGAGGCCTAGGCCCGAAAGACGTTCAGCGCCGCGTACTGCAGCAGGATGATGGTCTTGGCGTCGGCGATCTCGCCGCGTTCGATCATCGCCATGGCCTCGTCGAACGGCAGTTCGAGGACGCCGATCTCCTCGCCCTCGCTCTCCAGCCCCCCGCCGTCGCCGACCCGCATGGCGGCGTCGTACTCGGCGACGAAGAAGTGCAGCTTCTCGGTCACCGAGCCGGGGCTCATGAAGCACTCGAAGATCTTGCGGATGGCGCCCAGCCGGTAACCGGTCTCCTCCTCCACCTCGGCGCGAATGCGCTCCTCGGGCGTGGCGTCGTCGAGCAAGCCGGCGGGGGCCTCGACCAAGAGGTCGTCATGGCCGTTCACATAGGCCGGGTAGC
The DNA here is from genome assembly GCF_014196295.1 of Phenylobacterium haematophilum. GTDB lineage: Bacteria > Pseudomonadota > Alphaproteobacteria > Caulobacterales > Caulobacteraceae > Phenylobacterium > Phenylobacterium haematophilum. The sequence continues at coordinate 96,875 of NZ_JACIDK010000005.1, read as the reverse complement.
GGAACTGACGGGTCAGGACCACGGTGCGCGCGGCGAGATTGTAGGGCAGCAGCGCCGCGCCGTTGCCGCGGTCGTAGGTCTCGCGGCTCTGGGTCTGCCAGGTCCCGTCGGCCCGCCGCCAGTCGAAGGTCGTGGCCTTCAGCACATACCAGTTATCGGACAGCAGGCGCACGTCGCGCACCCGGATACGGTCTGACACGGACATGGCGCGGGCCTCCTGGACGAAGGCGGCATTCGGAAACGATTCCGCCCGCCTGGCTATGGGCCGGGCGGGCGGAAAGGACGTCCGTCGAAGCGGGCGCGTCAGGCGGCCGAGGCGGTCTCGGCGGCGACCACGCGGCTGACCGCATTGACCACCGCGCCAATGCGCAGGGCGGCCTGGATCGAGGTGTTCGGCATGCCGTGCTTCTTCAGCTCGGACTCGTGCGCGTCCAGGCACATGCCGCAGCCGTTGATAGCCGAAACGGCGGTGGACCACAGCTCGAAGTCAACCTTGTCGACGCCGGGATTGGCCAGGATGTTCATCCGCAGCTTGGCCGGCAGGGTCTTGTACTCGGGGTTCGAGAGCAGGTGCAGCGAGCGGTAGTAGACATTGTTCATGCCCATGATCGCGGCGGCGGCCTTGGCGGCGGTCGCCGCTTCGGCCGAGAGACCGGCCGCCGCGGCGGCGGCGTCGACCGCCCTGATCACCGCCGGCGTGCCCACCGCGTGGGCCGACGCGACGAAAGCGCCCCACTTCTGCTGATCGGTGAGCAGGGTCTCGTTGGCCAGGCTCGACAGGTTGAGGCTGAGGTCCTTGGCGTAGGCGGGCAACGTCTCGCGCAGGGCGTCGAGCGACATGGCGTTCTCCAAACTTTAGGCGTGCAAAGGCGTCCGCCAGTCTCGGCGACGCTTACGCCAGGATAAAGGGCAAAGAGGCGTCCGGGCCGCGCGGGGAGGAGCGGCGGCCCGGACTAGGCGGCGTGCGGACGGGTCGTGACCCGTCCGTTTGCTGAAGGCCTTTAGGCCGCCAGGGTCTCGCCGCCGACCGCGCGGTTGCACGGGCAGAGTTCGTCGGTTTGCAGCGCGTCGAGGACGCGCAGGGTGTCGGCCGGAGCGCGGCCCACGTTCAGGTTGGTCACATAGACGTGCTGCACGACGTTGTGCGGGTCGACCACGAAGGTGGCGCGCAGGGCGACGCCCTCGTCTTCGTTCAGGACGCCGAGGGCGCGGGCGAACTTGCCGCTGTTGTCGGCGAAGTTCCAGATGGCCAGGCTGTTGAGGTCCGGGTGCTCACGGCGCCAGCCGAGCTTGGAGTGCTCGTTGTCGGTCGAGCCGCCCAGGACGACGGTGTCGCGCTCTTCGAACTGCGGGTTCAGGCGCGCGAACTCGGCGATTTCGGTCGGGCAAACGAAGGTGAAGTCCTTCGGGTAGAAGAAGATGACCTTCCACTTGCCGGGGAACGATTCGTTGGTGAGGGTCTCGAAGGCGCTTTCGCCGTTTTCTTCGTGACGGTTGAACTTCGGCTTCACGCCGACGACTTTGAATTCCGGAAGCTTTTCACCAACGCCGAGCATCGATCTCTCCAAATGATTTGAACTGGTCGGCCGAAGCCGTGGCGTTGAGATAGTGCTGCAGCGCACAAAAGGCCAATCGATAGTTTCTGGCTTTCGGATAGAAATTTCCTATCTTGGGCCTATGAACCTCCCGACCCTGCGACAGCTCCAGTACCTCAAGCTCTTGGCCGAGCACGGCTCGTTCGGCCGCGCCGCCGAGGCGGCCCACGTCACCCAGCCCACGCTCTCAGCCGGGGTGCAGGAGCTGGAGAAGATTCTCGGCGGCCCGGTCGTCGATCGGGCGCGCTCGGGGGTGATCCTGACCGCGATCGGCGAGGTGGCGCTGGGGAAGGCCACGACCATCCTCAACGAAGCCGAGGAGCTGGTGCAGTCGGCCCGCAACGCCGGCCAGCCGCTGACCGGCCGCTTCCGGCTTGGCGTCATCCCGACCGTCGCCCCGTTCCTGTTGCCGCGGGCGCTGCCGCTGTTGCGCGCCCGTTTCCCGAAACTGCGCCTCTATCTGCGCGAGGATCTGACCCATCGGCTGATCGCGCTTCTGAAGGCTGGCCAGCTGGACGCCGCGCTGATCGCCTTGCCCTACGACATGAGCGGCCTGGCCCACGCCCACGTCTCCGACGACGAGCTGCTGGCGGCGCTGCCTCGCACGCACCCGCTGGCCCGCGAGGCGGCGGCCCCGCCCTCGGCCCTGGAGAGCGACGACCTGATCCTGCTGGAGGACGGCCACTGCCTGCGCGACCACGCCCTGGCCGCCTGCGGGCTGCGCCCGCCGCGGGCGACGGGCGAGGAGGAGGCTTTCGCGGCGACCTCGCTGCCGACCCTGGTTCAGATGGTCGGCTCGGGCCTGGGGGTCACCTTCCTGCCTGCGATGGCGGTGGCGGCCGGCCTGACCGAGGCGGCGGACGTGGCGGTGATGCCGCTCGAGGCCGACCATCCGAGCCGCGAGATCGTCGTCGCCTGGCGGTCCGGCTCCAGCCGCGCCGCCGAGGGCCGACTGCTGGCCGAGACCCTCCGCACCTGACGATCTAAAAACATCTTAGATATATCTTGAACCTCGATCCAACTTCGATATATCTGCAATTGAGACATATCTAAATAGGATCGAAAATGCACCGACATCATCATTGGAAAGCTCATCGCGAGCATCGGGGCCGCGGGCCCTTCGGCGGCGGCGGTTTCGGCCGAGGCGGCGAACACTGGGGCGGCCGCGGCCGCGGCGGACCGCGCATCGGCCGGCTGCTGGAGCACGGCGACCTGCGCTTCGTCATCCTGGCGCTTCTCAAGGACAAGCCGAGCCACGGCTACGAACTGATCCGCGCGCTTGAGGAGCGCACCGGCGGGTCCTATCGGCCGAGCCCCGGCGTGATCTATCCGACCCTGAGCCTGCTGGAAGACGAGGGCTTCGCCCGACCCACCGGCGCCGAGGGCGGCCGCAAGGCCTTCGAGATCACCGAGACCGGCCTGGAGGCGCTGGAGCGGAACAAGCCGGCGGTGGACGCCGTTTTCGCTCGGCTGGACGAAGCGGCTGAATCCTCGCCGCGCTCTTCGCCCCGCGTGGCCCGGGCCATGCAGAACCTGGCCATGGCCCTGCGGGTCAAGCTCGCGGGCGAAAAGCCGACCGACGCCCAGGTGGACGCGATTGTCGCGGCCATCGACGACGCCGTCGCCAAGATCGAGAAGGCCTGAACATGGAGGCCGTCATGAAATCGAGCGCCACCGTCCCGACCGCCCACGCCGGCCGCTACATGGTGCAGCTCTGCAAGCACTTCGGCCACAAGGTCCCGGCCGAATGGAACGACCACGAGGGCAAGATCACCTTCGAGATGGGCGAGGCCGCGCTGCGGGCCGCCCCCGAAACCCTGATGATGGTGGCCCGCGCGGGCGACCCTGACAGCCTGGCCCTGCTTGAGAAGGTGATGGACAGCCACCTCAAGCGCTTCGCCTTCCGCGAGCCCGACATGGCCGTGGAATGGCGGCGCGGGGCGTGACCCCAGCTGTCATCCCGGTTTCGGCGCAGCCGAAGACCGCGACCCATTTGCGCCGGACGGCGCCGAGCACGCACCGAGAGATCCGGTGTTCATGGGTCCCGGTCTTGCTTCGCAAACCGGGATGACGCCTGGTCCTAATCCATCAGCTTCTGGGCCAGGTACACGTAGTGCCGGGCCCAGCGCTTGGCGTTCATCTCCGGGTCGGCGTCGTTCGAGTGCCCGCCGAAGGTGTTCTCGAAATAGAGGTAGGGGTAGCCGAGAGCCTCAAGCTTAGCGGCGAACTTGCGGGCGTGGCCGGGGTGCACCCGGTCGTCGCGCGTGTTCGTGGTGACGTAGGGCTCGGGGTACTTCTGGCCGGCCATCAGGTTCAGGTAGCCGTCGTACTTGGCGATGAAGGCGTGGTCTTCGGCGACGTCCGGGTTCCCGTACTCGCCGACCCACGAGGCCCCGGCCGAGAGCTTGTGGTAGCGCAGCATGTCGACCAGCGGGCTCTCGACGACGACGGCGTTCCAGAGCTCGGGATGCTGGGTCAGCGAGACGGTGGTCAGCACCCCGCCGTTCGATCGGCCGTAGATGCCCAGGCGGCGTGGCGAGGTGATCTTGCGCGCTTCCAGGTCGCGGGCGACTGCGGCGAAGTCGTCGAAGGCCAGCTGGCGCTTGTCGCGCAGCACCGACTGGTGCCAGGCGGGACCGAACTCGCCGCCGCCGCGGATGTTGGCGATCACATAGGCGCCGCCGCGCTCCAGCCAGATCTTGCCCAACTCCGGGATATAGATCGGCGGCTTGGCGACCTCGAACCCGCCGTAACCGTACATGATGGTCGGGATCGATCCGTCCAGCTTGGCTGCCTTCGGGCGGACCACGAAGTAGGGGATCTTGGTCCCGTCGGACGAGGTCGCCCAGAACTGGTCGACCTGGTCCTTGCCGGCGTCGAAGCGGGCCGGCAGCGACTTGAGCTTCTGCGCCTTGCCAGTCGCGCCGTCGGCCAGCCACAGGCTCGACGGGGTCAGGAAGCCCTCGGCCCCGACGAACAGCTGGTCGTCCTTGCCCGAGGTGGAGATGATCGACAGCGTCTCGCCCTTGGGCAGGGCCAGGCGCCGTGCGGTCCATTTGCCGGCCGTCAGGTCGTAGACGTCGACCGCGCCCTTGACGTCCTCCAGCAGCTCGACCGCCAGCAGGCCCTTGGTGTTGGTGACCGACTGGATCGCCTGGCGCGGGCCGGGCTGGAAGACCAGCGCCGGCCCCGCGGCCAGGTCCTTGGGGTCGTAGGCGATCAGCGCCCCGGTTCCGAAGCCGTTCCAGGCGTCCTGCAGGGTGAAGATCATCCGCCCGTCGACATAGGCCTGGAACTGGGCCTTCTTCGGCAGGGCGACCGGGGTCAGGCGGCCGTCGGAATAGAGCGAGTAGTCGGACTCGAAAAAGGTCAGGCCGCGCTGGATCAGCACCCCGTCGGTCTTGCCGCCCTCGCCGCGCAGCACGCTGGCGTTGGCCCAGACGTCGGACTCTTCACCGCGGAAGATCTCGGTGGCTTCGCCGGTGCGCTTGAGGATTTTGACCACGTTGGCGTAGCCCGAGGCGGTGACCTCGCCGGGCGTCCATTCACGCCAGGCGACCAGGGTGTCGCGGTCGATCCACTCGGCGCCCTGCTTGCCCTCGGGCGAGCGGAAGCCGCCTTCGACGAAGGTCTTGGTCGCGGTGTCGAACTCGCGCAATTCCACCGCGTCGCCGCCGCCGTTCGACAGCCGCACCAGGCAAAGCGTCTCGTCCGGCTTCAGGCAGGTCGCGCCCTTCCAGAACCAGTTGCGGCCCTCGTCCTTGGCCAGCCTATCGACGTCCAGCACCACGTCCCAGGTCGGCGCGGCGCTGCGATAGGAGGCGAGGGTCGTGTGGCGCCAGACGCCGTGGGTGTTGGTCGCGTCCTGCCAGAAGTTGTCGACCCCGCCGGCCCGGAAGTCGGGCTTCGGGATGCGGTCGGTGGCGGTGAAGATCGCGCGGCCCTCGCCAAGGAAGGTCGGGTAGCGGGCATCGCCCTCCAGCCGGGCCAGGGTCTTGGCGTTCTGGGCCTCGACCCAGGCCATGGCGCGGGGGCTGTCGATATCTTCGAGCCAGATGAACGGGTCGGCGGCTTGTGCAATGGCGGCGACCGGGGCGGCGATGAGAGCGCCAAAAAGCGCTGCTGTAACAAGCTTCATGGCCGTTACGCTTAGCGGGGCAGGCTGGGCTTGTCGCGTGCAAGGTGATCGCAGCTCGCCTATATAGCCCCGGCCATGAGCCGTCCGTTCCTGAAGATGAACGGGCTCGGCAACGACTTCGTCGTGGTCGAGGCCCGCACCGCCCCCTTCGCGCCCACTGCGGCGGAGGTGCGCGCGATCGCCGATCGAAAGTCCGGCGTCGGCTGCGATCAGCTGGTTTCTATAGAGCCGTCGGCGAAAGCTGACGCTCGCGTGCGATTCTGGAACGCCGACGGCGACGAGGTCGGGGCCTGCGGCAACGCCAGCCGCTGCGTCGGCTGGCTGCTGATGGAGGCTTCCGGCGCCGACCAGGCGGTGATCGAGACCCAGGGCGGTCTGCTGACGGCCACCCGCGCCGGCGACAAGATCGTCAGCGTCGACATGGGCGAGCCGGGCCTCGACTGGCGGCAGATCCCGCTGGACGAAGAGATGGACACCCGCGGCATAGAGCTGCAGGTCGGCCCGATCGACGATCCGATCCTGCACACGCCGGGCTGCGTCTCGATGGGCAATCCGCACGTGGTGTTCTTCGTGCCGGACGTGGAGACCGCGCCCGTGGTGCAGGTCGGTCCGATGATCGAGCATCACCGGCTGTTCCCGGAGGGGGTCAATGTCGGCTTCGCCCAGATCGTCGCGCGCGACCGCATCCGGCTGAAGGTCTGGGAACGCGGCGCGGGCCTGACCAAGGCCTGCGGCACCGGCGCCTGCGCGGCGCTGGTCGCCTCGTTCCGCCGCGGGCTGGTCGACCGCAAGGCGACTTTGGTGCTGGACGGCGGCGAGCTGGTCATCGAGTGGCGCGAGAGCGACGGCCATGTGATCATGACCGGGCCGGCCCAGGTCGATTTCACCGGAACCTTGCCGTGAGCCACGACCACGACGCCCTCGAAGACTTCGAGCTGACGCCGCGCACGGCGCGCGCCGAGCCCGGCGGCGTCGACATCGTCACCTTCGGCTGCCGCCTGAACGCCTATGAGAGCGAGGTCATCCGCGCGCGTGCGGCCGAGGACGGGCTGGAGAACGCCATCGTCTTCAACACCTGCGCGGTGACCAATGAGGCCGTCCGCCAGGCGCGCCAGGCGATCCGCAAGGCCCGGCGCGAGAACCCGGAGGCCAAGCTGATCGTCACCGGCTGCGCGGCGCAGATCGATCCGGCCGCCTTCGCGGCCATGGCCGAGGTCGACCTGGTGCTCGGCAACGCCGAGAAGTCGCAGGCCGGCGCCTATGCCGACCAGGTCCCCGAGGGCAAGGTCCGCGTCAACGACATCATGAGCGTGCGCGAGACCGCCGGTCACCTGATCGACGGCTTGAAGGATCGCGCCCGCGCCTATGTCGAGGTGCAGAACGGCTGCGACCACCGCTGCACCTTCTGCATCATCCCGTACGGCCGCGGAAACTCGCGCTCGGCGCCGGCTGGCGAGGTGGTCGAACAGGTCCGCAAGCTGGCCGCCCAGGGTTACCAGGAAGTGGTGCTGACCGGGGTCGACGTGACCAGCTGGGGCGCCGACCTGCCGGGCCAGCCGACCCTCGGCCAACTGGTCGCGCGGATCCTGAAGCTGGTCCCGGACCTGCCGCGGCTGCGGCTGTCGTCGATCGATGCGGCTGAGATCGATCCGGACCTGATGCGGGTGCTGGCCGAGGACCGCCGGCTGATGCCCTACCTGCACCTGTCGCTGCAGGCCGGCGACGACATGATCCTTAAGCGCATGAAGCGCCGTCACAATCGCACCGACGCCCTGAAGTTGGTCGCCGACGTGCGCGCCGTGCGCCCCGACGTCGCCTTCGGCGCCGACCTGATCGCCGGCTTCCCGACCGAGACCGACGAGATGTTCGAGAATACGCTGCGCCTCGTCGAGGAGGCGGGGCTCTCGTTCCTGCACGTCTTCCCGTTCAGCCCGCGGCCGGGCACCCCGGCGGCGCGGATGCCGCAGCTCCAGCGCCCGGTGATCAAGGCGCGCGCCGCACGCCTGCGCGCGGCCGGCGAAGCGGCTCTGCTGCGTCACCTGGATCGTCAGGTTGGCCGCACCCTGCTGGGGCTGGTGGAGCGGCCGGGCGTGGCGCGGGCCGAGGACTTCACCGAGATCGCCTTCGAGGGCGAGGTGAGCGTCGGATCGGTGGCGGCGCTGGCCGTCCACGGCCACGACGGCGGCAAGGCGCTGGCGCGGATTTCCTAGGTCGTCAGGACGTTCCGCGCCCCGGGAAGGCCGGCAGCGTCCAGCCGTAGCGGATCGCGCCGGCCCGCACCGCGAACGCCGCGGCGAAGCCGAGCAGCCCGGTCCAGACGTCGCGCAGGCCTAGCGTATCCAGCACCACATAGACCGCGGCGCCGATCAGGGCGCAGGTGACGTAGATCTCGCGACGCAGCAGCACCGAGGGCTCACCCGCCAGCACGTCGCGGATGACGCCTCCGAAGCACGCGGTCAGCACGCCCATCACCAGGGCCGAGAACGGCGGCGCGCCCAGCGACAGCGCCTTGGCCGCGCCGATCACGCTGTAGGCGGCCATGCCCAGGGCGTCGAACCACAGCAGCACTTTCATCCGCGCGCTGCCGGTGCCGAAGATCCAGACCGCTCCCGCCGCGGCGAGACAAACGATCAAATAGTCCGGGCGACCGACCCAGAATACCGGGGCGTCCAGCAGGAGGTCGCGCAAGGTCCCGCCTCCGACCCCGGTGACCGCCGCGAAGAAGGCGAAGGTGACGATGTCATGCTTGCGCTGTGCCGCCGCCAGCGCCCCGGTGGCGCCGAACACGGCGACGGCGGCGTAGTCGAACCAGGCGAAGGCTGTGGCGAGCGCGTCCATGGCTTCATCCTCTATCGCGCAACCCTTTGACGAGCTAGAAGCGGCCCATGACCGAACCGAAGAAGGGCTGGTTCCAACGTCTGACCGCCGGGCTGTCGCGCTCGTCGAAACAGATGACGGAACAGGTGGTCTCCACCTTCACCAAGCAGCCGCTGGACCAAGCCAAGCTCGACGAGCTGGAAGAGATGCTGATCGAGGCCGATCTCGGCCCGCACTCGGCTGCGCGCATCACCCAGCGCTTTTCCGACGAGAAGTTCGGCAAGAGCGTCGACGAGCGTGAGATCAAGGAGGCCCTGGCCGAAGCCATCGGCGCCGAGCTGGAAAGCCGTGAGGGCGAGTTCGCGCCGCTGACTGGGCCGCGCCCCTACGTGGTGATGTTCATCGGGGTCAACGGCTCGGGCAAGACCACCACCCTGGGCAAGATCGCCGCCGACCTGACCTCTCGCGGGGCCAAGGTGCTGGTCGTCGCCGGCGACACCTTCCGCGCCGCCGCGGTCGAGCAGCTGAAGGTCTGGGCCGAGCGGGCCGGCGCCGATTTCATGTCGCGGCCCACCGGCTCGGACGCCGCGGGTCTGGCCTTCGACGCGGTCGAGCGGGCCAAGGCCGATGGCTACGACGTCGTACTGATCGACACCGCGGGTCGTCTGCAGAACAAGCAGGGCCTGATGGACGAGCTCCTGAAGGTCATCCGCGTGGTCAAGAAGGTCGAGCCGGACGCGCCCCACGAAACCCTGCTGGTGCTGGACGCCACGGTGGGCCGCAACGCGCTGGCCCAGGAGAACATCTTCGGCAACCAGATCGGGGTGTCGGGAATCGTCATGACCAAGCTGGACGGCACCGCCCGCGGCGGCGTGCTGGTGCCGGTGGCCCAGGCGTCCGACAGCCCCATCAAGCTTATCGGCGTGGGCGAGGGGATCGACGATCTCCAGCCGTTCAAGGCGCGCGCCTTCGCCCGCACCCTGGTCGGACTCGACGAGGCATGAAGCTCTCCCCCAGCGCACGCAAATGGGTCCGCGGCGTCGTCGACTACGGCGGCTTGGTCGCGTTCCTGATCGGCTTCTTCCTGAACCGCGGCGGCGGCATGACCTCGCAGGAGGCGCTGGTCCAGGCGACCTGGTGGCTGGTCGGCGGATCGCTCCTGGGCCTGGTCGTTGGGTTCGTGTTCGAAAAGCGCATCGCGCCGTTCCCGCTGATCGCCGGCGGCGCGGCCCTGGTGTTCGGCGGCTTGACCCTGTTCTTCCACGACGTCCGCTTCGTGAAGCTGAAGCCGACGGTGATGAACACCCTGTTTGGCGTGGCGCTGCTGGGCGGGCTGGTCCTGCGCAAGAACCCGCTGAAGCTGCTGCTGGGCGACGCGGTGAAGATGCCGGACGTCGGCTGGCGCAAGCTGACCCTCAACTACGGCCTGTTCTTTCTGGCGCTGGCGGCGCTGAACGAGTTCGTCTGGCGCACCCAGCCCGACGACGTCTGGGTCGTATTCCGCTTCCCGGGCCTGCTGATCCTCACGGTGCTGTTCGGCTTCGCCCAGGTGCCGCTGATGATGAAGTACGCCAAGACCGACGAGCCGCCGCCGCCCCACGTCGAATAGCCTCCGGAGGCCCCTGGCGCCGGCGCCGTCCACTGACCATGTGTCGTCAAATCGACACCGTACGCCGCTAGCGTCCAGGCGTGTCGACAGGCGGGGGTGGAACCGGATGGCCAAGTCGAAGTCCCAGGACAAGAAGAAGGGCCTGCCGGCCCTTGAGAAGTCGCCCAGTCATCTGCTGCATAGGGCCTTGCAGCTGGCCCTCGACATTTATGCGGACGAGCAGGGCGAGGGCGGCGTCACTCAGCGGCAATATGCGGTGCTGGCCGCGGTCGAGGCCTATGAGGGCCTGACCCAGACCGATCTGGTGCGGACCACCGGCATCGATCGCTCGACCCTGGCCGACATGGTCGCGCGGATGATCGTCAAGGGCCTGCTGGAGCGCCAGCGCTCGACCGCCGACGCCCGCGCCAACGCCGTCAGCCTGACCGAAGCCGGACGCCTGGCCCTCGCCGCGGCCAAGCCGAAGATGGCGGCGGCGGATGCGCGGCTGCTGCGCCTGCTGTCGACCGCCAAGCGCGAGGCGCTGACGACGGGATTGCGCGAGCTGATCCGGGCGGCCGACGAGGCGGCCGCCGCGCCGGTGCCGATCGCTGCGCCAGCCAAGAAGCCCAAGGCGGACAAGGCTGAGAAGCCGAAGAAGGCCAAGGCCGGCAAGCCGAAGAAAAAGAAGCTCAAGAAAGCGGCCTAGCCGCGTTTCAGACCCGAATGTCGAGGATCGAACCCGGGCGCAGGATTTTCTGCGGCGGGTCGGCCGGCAATGAGGCGGGCATGCGGTGAACCGGCCCGGCCGGGGCCTGCGGCTGAGTCTGGACCTGAGCCTGCGTCGGGGCGGCGGCCGGGCGGCCCATCGCCGCGGCGAAGAACGCCTGCTGGGCGCTGTTGCGCGCGGGCGCCGTCGGCTGGGCCTGCGGCTGTGGCGTCGGGAAGATCGGCGGGCGGATCGTGCTCACGGGCGGCGCAACTATGGTTAACGGAACCTTGGCGAGGTTTCGTTGCGCCGCCTCAAGGATTGGTTAACGCGGCGCCTTGGCCAGCAACTCGCGCGCCTTTTCCAGGGTCAGCGGCCCGGTGTGCTTGGCCAGGATCGTCCCGCCGGGGCCGACCAGATAGGTCTCGGGCACGCCGGTGACGCCGAGGTCGATGCCCGCCCGGCCGTCACGGTCCACCAGGCGCTCGGAATAGGGGTCGCCGAGCCGGCCGATGAAGGCCTTGGTGTTCTCCGGCGCGTCCTTGTAGGCGACGCCGACGATGCGCACCCCCTGTTTCTTGAGGTCGACCAGAACCGGGTGCTCGATCTCGCAGGGGGCGCACCACGAGGCGAAGATGTTGACCAGCACCGGGGCCGGCTGGGCGGCGTCGTGCAGGCGGATAGGCCGGCCGGTGTCGAGTGTCGGCAGGGTCAGGTCCGGCAGGGGCTTGCCGACCAGGGCGTCGGGTTGGACCTGGGGATCGCGCTTGAGGGAATAGAGGCCGAACAGCAGGCCCAGCGCCAGCAGCGCGGCCAGCGGCAGGAAGGCGAGGGTCCGGTTCACTGGCCGTCCCGCTCGGCGCGGCGGCGCCAGATACGCGACTGGCGCAAAGTGAAGACGATCATTCCGATGAAGACGAGGGCGGTCAGGCCGTAGGCCGGCCAAACGAAGATCGCGTACTTGCCGGCGTCGAGGTCGAGCATCGGATTATCCTCTCGCCGCGCGCAGGGCGGCGGCCTCGGCCCGCCGACGCCAGACCTGGGCGCGGATGCCGACCAGCCACAGCGAGCCGAAAGCCGACATGTAGGCCAGACCCATCAGCAGCAGCGGCCACAGATAGTCGTTGGTCATGGCCGGTCCGTCGGCGCGGAACACCGAAGCGCCCTGGTGCAGGGTGTTCCACCAGTCGACCGAGAACTTGATCACCGGCAGGTTCACCGCCCCGACCAGGGCCAGGATCGCGCAGGCGCGGGCGGCCTTCGTCTCGTCGTCCAGCGAGGCGCGCAGGGCCATATAGGCCAGGTAGACCAGGAAAAGCACCAGCACCGAGGTCATGCGCGCGTCCCATTGCCACCAGGTGCCCCACATGGGACGGCCCCAGAGCGAGCCGGTGAACAGCGCCATGAAGGTGAAGGCCGCGCCCAGCGGGGCTGCGGCGCGGGCGGCCGCGTCGGCCAAAGCGTGGCGGAAGACCAGGGCCAGGAAGCTCGCTGTCGCCAGGCAGGCGTAGACGAACATGCTCATCCACGAGGCTGGCACGTGGATGAACATCAGCCGGACCGTGTCGCCCTGCTGGTAGTCTTCGGGCGCGGTGAAGCCCAGCCACAGGCCGGCCAGCGCCAGGACGACGGCGATGGCGCCGAACATCGGGGCGGCCCAGCGGGAAAAGGCCATGAACCGCTCGGGATTCGACAAAAAGGCCGGCGCCGGGATCATGCCTGCGGCTTAGCGTCGGGCGACCCAGGCTGCAAGCGGCGCGTGCGCAATGCCTGGCCGCGGGGCGAGAGCCGGTAGCCGACCGCGAGGCTCTCGGTCAGGCCCAGCGCCTTCAACTTGCGCACGTCGGTCTTGAAGGCGACGGTCTCGCGGCCCAGCCGAGCGGCGAGGTCTGGGGCGCGCACCCCGGGATGGGCGGCGATCAGGTCGAGCACCGTCGCGGTCCAGGGGCCGCGGGCGTCGAGCCGGGCCAGCCGCGCTTCGATCTCGCCCAGCGCCGCGTCCGAGACGTCGAGCCGCAGGGCCCGGCGCGGGTCCTCGCCGATCAGGCGGAAGGCGATGCGGTGGATGGGGGCTTCGCCCTCCAGGGCGGCCACCGCCTGGGCGGCTGACGCATAGCCGGCGCGGACCGCGTCGGCGTCGCTGATCGTCTCGGCTGCGACGATCATGATCTCGTCTATGGCCAGCACCCCGACCGGCGTGGTCAGGGTCCCGCCGGCCTTGACGGTCGGCTTGCGCCACCGACGGAAGGCCAGGTCGACCTTGCCTTCCGCGATGGCCGCCAGGACGGGCGCCTTGAACAGCATCGCCCGTCCCTTTTAGCATGGGAACGGGCTAGCCGCGCTGCGGTCCGTGGCCCCCGCGGCCGCCAGGGCCCTTGCCCTTGCCGGGGCCGCGGGGCGCCAGCGTATCGAACGCCTTCTGCTGGGCGGGGCTCAGTTGGGCGTAGAACTTCTTGGTCGCCGCCGCGCGCTGGTCGAAGCGGGCGAGGCGCTCGGTCATCCGCGCTCGTTGGGCGTCGAGCCGCTGCGGCGTAGACATCTGGGCCATGGCGGCGCGGTCGCCGCGCGCCGGGCGGGCGGCCGGCTTGCTGGCGTCGAGGAAGGCTTTCAGCGCCGGTTCCTGGTCCGGCCGCAGCTGCAGCGCAGCGCGCAGATGCTCGGCGCGGCGCGCGGCCATCGCCTCCGGGTCCGGACGACGCCATTCGCCGCGGCCATCGCGCGGCTGGCCGGCCGCGGCGGCGGGCGGCGGTTGCTGTGCGACGCTGGCGCTGGCCATCAGGCCGGTCAGCAGGACGCCGCCGAGCGCGACAGGCGCGAGTTTCTTGAAGGTCATGGGTCAAATGCTCCGATTGCCGCCCCTCTGACCCTTCAACGGCGCGGTTGGTGAAGTCCGTCGCCGTTTCGGAGCTTTTCGTCGACAATGCTGCAAGCGGTTCAACTGGATCGATTACACGTCGCGTGGCTTTCGGGGGCTCGGCCCCAGCGCAACACGGAGAAGGAACTCATGCGCAAGCTTTTTGCGGGCCTGGCGGCGACCTGCGTTCTGGCCGGCGGTCCGGCCCTGGCGGCGGACCTGGACGAGGTCGCGGTGCGGAAGATCGAGGCGACCGCCTACGATTATGTCGACGGCCAACTGGAAGGCGACGCGGACCGTGTTGCGCGTTCGCTGCATCCCGATCTCGCCAAGCGCGCGGTGAAGCCGACGCCGGACGAGGCGCTGGGCCTGCGCCGAATGAGCAAGGAGGAGCTCGTCGACCTGACCCGCCGCGGCGTTCTCAAGACCCCGCGCGAGCAATGGAGCCGCTTGGTCAAGGTGCTCGACATCGCCGGCGACGTCGCCGTCGCCCGGGTCGAGACGCCCTGGTTCGTCGACTACTTCCACCTTGGCCGGTTCGGCGACCGCTGGGTGATCGTGAACGCCATGTGGCAGCCCAAGCCGCAGCCGGCGGTGACCGACTAGATCAGCTCAGCGCGTTGCGGCAGGCAGCTGCCATGGCGATCGGGCCCAGCGCCACGGCGGCGGCTGCATAGGCCGCCAGCAGGGCGAACCCCGCCTTCCACGGCAGCCCGCCGGCGTAGGCGTCCAGCGCTCCGCCGCCGAAGATCACGGGCGGCACGAACAGCGGCAGCACGATCACCGCGGTCAGCAGGCCGCCGCGCCGCGCGCCCAGGCTCAACGCCGCGCCGATGCCGCCGACGAAGGCGAAGGCCAGCCCGCCCATCAGCGCGCAGGCGAAGATCAACGGCGCCAGATGCGGCTTGGCCCCCAGCGCGATGGCCGCCACAGGGGCGGCGAAGGCCAGCGGCGCGGCGGTGGCCAGCCACTGACCCAGGCACTTGATCGCGCAGGCGATCTCCAGCGGCACCGACGACAGCGTCAGCAGGTCCAGCGCCCCGTCCTCGTAGTCGCGCTCGAACAGACGGTCGAGCGAGAGCAGGGCGGCGAGCGCGAGGGCCACCCAGGCTGCGCCCGGCGCGACCGCCGCCAGCCGCGCGGGCTCGGGCCCCGTGGCCAGCGGCAGCAGGGTGGCGACGCCGCCGTAGAAGGCCAGTGAGACCATCGGGCCGCCGCCGCGGCCCCAGGCCAGGGCTGCTTCGCGCGAGAGCAAGGCCGTGGCGCGGCTCATGGCGCGGTCTCCCCGATCTCAACGCTGAGCGCCGTGATCGGCAGCGGATCGTGCACCGCCGCGACGATCAGCCCGCCGCCGGCCAGATGCTCGCCCATGATCTCGCCGAAGCGCGCGCGCCAGTCGGCGTCGAGCGGGCTGAGCGGTTCGTCGAGCAGCCAAAGCGCGCGCGGCGCGGCCAGCAGCCGGGCCAGCGACAGCCGCCGCCGTTGTCCGGCCGACAGCCGCCGCACCTCCAGGTCCAGCAGCCGGGTCAGCTCCAGCCGCGCCGCCGCTTCGCGCGCCGCCGATTCGCTCGCCCCGTTCCAGCGCGCCCAGAAGGCGAGCTCTTCCCAGGCGGTTCGGGCGGGCTTCTGGCCGTCCTGGTGGCCGGCCAGGTGGACGTGCTCGGCGCGGGCGTCGACGGGGTCCAGCGATCCGAAGCGGATGACGCCGGCGTCCAGCGGCACCAGCCCGGCGATCGCCCGCAGCAGGCTGGTCTTGCCGGCGCCGTTGCGACCGACCAGCGCAGCCGCGGAACCGGCTGGCAATTCGACGCTAAGGCCCGAAAACAAAAGCCTTCCGCCGCGCTGGAGCGCCAGATTTTCGATCACCAGCGCCTCGATCACGCGCCGGCTCCTTGCGGGTGGTTCTCAGGTAGCGAGGAAATGCCCCGCCCTGCATGGACGGTTAGGAAATCAGGGTCTATGACGCGCGCGGCCGTCGCCACCTTGGGGGGCGTACGCGGCGCTGGGACGAACGCTGTGTGTCCGCCCCGAAAAGCGCGCGATCCCCGAAGTGGTCCAAGAGCGGCCGAGAACAGAGGAAGGATCCCTGATATGGCGTCTAACGACAGCCTGAAGACCCGCCGCGAACTGGTCGTCGGCGACAAGACCTACGTCTACTACAGCCTTCGCGCCGCAGAGGAAGCCGGTCTTTCGAACGTCGCGCGTCTGCCCGTCTCGATGAAGGTCCTTCTCGAGAACCTGCTGCGCAATGAAGACGGCGCCACCGTCGGCGCCGATGACCTCAAGGCCCTGGCCGCCTGGATCGACAACAAGGGCGCCGTCGAGCACGAGATCAGCTTCCGCCCGGCCCGCGTCCTGATGCAGGACTTCACCGGCGTTCCGGCCGTCGTCGACCTGGCCGCCATGCGCGACGCCATGACCCAACTCGGCGCCGATCCCGAGAAGATCAACCCGCTGAACCCGGTCGATCTGGTCATCGACCACTCGGTCATGGTCGACCACTTCGGCACCGCCAAGGCCTTCGGCGAGAACGTCGAGCGCGAGTATGAGCGCAACATCGAGCGTTACCGCTTCCTGCGCTGGGGTTCGTCGGCCTTCAACAACTTCCGCGTCGTGCCGCCCGGCACCGGCATCTGCCACCAGGTGAACCTCGAGTACCTGGCCCAGACCGTGTGGCTGAACGAAGAGGACGGCGCCTCGGTCGCCTATCCGGACACCGTCGTCGGCACCGACTCGCACACCACCATGATCAACGGCCTGGCCGTTCTGGGCTGGGGCGTCGGCGGCATCGAGGCGGAGGCGGCCATGCTGGGCCAGCCGATCCCGATGCTGATCCCGGAAGTCATCGGTTTCAAGCTGACCGGCAACCTGCCGGACGGCGCGACCGCCACCGACCTGGTGCTGACCGTCACCCAGATGCTCCGAAAGAAGGGCGTGGTCGGCAAGTTCGTCGAATTCTTCGGCCCGGGCCTGGCCAACCTGACCCTGGAAGACCAGGCGACGATCGCCAACATGGCTCCGGAGTACGGCGCCACCTGCGGCTTCTTCCCGGTCACCAAGGCGACTATCGACTACCTGCGCGCCACCGGCCGTGACGCCGCGCGCGCCGATCTGGTGGAAGCCTACGCCAAGGAACAGGGCATGTGGGTCGAGGCCGGCGATCCGGACCCGGTCTTCACTGACACCCTCGAGCTGGACCTGGGCGCGGTGCTGCCCTCGCTGGCCGGCCCGAAGCGCCCGCAGGACCGCGTGCTGCTGTCGGACGCCGCCTCCGAGTTCAAGGCCGCCCTGGCCAAGGACTTCGGCAAGTCGGGTGAAGAGCCCCGCGTGCCGGTGGCCGGCGAGAAGTTCGACGTCGGCAACGGCGACGTGGTGATCGCCGCCATCACTTCCTGCACCAACACCTCGAACCCCTCGGTGCTGATCGCCGCCGGCCTGGTCGCCAAGAAGGCGGTCGAAAAGGGCCTGAAGGTGAAGCCGTGGGTGAAGACCTCGCTGGCCCCCGGCTCGCAGGTCGTGACCGACTACCTGAAGGCCGCCGGCCTGACGAAGTCGCTCGACGCGCTCGGCTTCAACCTGGTCGGCTACGGCTGCACCACCTGCATCGGCAATTCCGGCCCGCTGCCGGAAGCCATCTCGGAAGCCATCAACGCCAACGACCTGGTCGCCTGCTCGGTGCTCTCGGGCAACCGCAACTTCGAAGGCCGCGTGAACCAGGACGTCCGCGCAAACTACCTGGCCTCGCCGCCGCTGGTCGTCGCCTACGCCCTGGCCGGCAACATGAACATCGACCTGGCCACCGAGTCGCTCGGCGAAGGCAAGGACGGCAATCCGGTGTTCCTGAAGGACATCTGGCCGACCTCGGAAGAGATCGCCACGCTCCAGCGTAAGCACGTCACCCAGAAGATGTTCGCGACCCGCTACGCCGACGTGTTCAAGGGCGACAAGAACTGGCAGGGCATCAAGGTGTCCGGCGGCCAGACCTACGCCTGGGACATGGGTTCGACCTATGTGCAGAACCCGCCGTACTTCCAGGACATGAAGATGGAGCCGTCGCCGGTCACCGACATCGTCGAGGCCCGCATTCTCGGCGTGTTCGGCGACTCGATCACCACCGACCACATCAGCCCGGCCGGTTCGATCAAGGCGACCTCGCCGGCCGGCGTCTATCTGCGTGAACGCCAAGTGCCCGCCACGGAGTTCAACTCCTACGGCGCGCGCCGCGGCAACCACGAGATCATGATGCGCGGCACCTTCGCCAACATCCGGATCCGCAACAAGATCACCCCGGAAATCGAAGGCGGCGTGACCAAGCACTTCCCGTCGGGCGACGTGATGTCGATCTACGACGCGGCCATGCGCTACCAGTCCGAAGGCCGTTCGGCGGTCGTCTTCGCCGGCAAGGAATACGGCACCGGCTCGTCGCGCGACTGGGCGGCCAAGGGCACCAAGCTGCTGGGCGTCCGCGCGGTCATCGCCGAAAGCTTCGAGCGCATCCACCGCTCGAACCTGGTCGGCATGGGCGTGCTGCCGCTGCAGTTCACCCAGGACGGCTGGCAGAAGCTGGGCCTGACCGGCGAGGAGATCGTGACCATTCGCGGCCTCACCGAGCTGGCTCCGCGCAAGCAGCTGACCGTCGAGATGTACCGTCCGTCGGACGGCCGCATCGCCCGCTTCCCGGTCCGCTGCCGCATCGATACCCCGACCGAGCTTGAGTACTTCAAGAACGGCGGCGTGCTGAACTACGTGCTGCGCAACCTGGCCGGCGGTTCGGCGGCCTAAAGTCTTGGTTTGCCTCTCTCACGCAGAGGGGTAGATCATCGCGTTCGAGGGGGTCTGCCGCCCGTGCAGGCCCCCTCTTTCGTTTCCGCGACGCTGCAAGCTGGTCACGCCTTGTTGAAATCCAAAGCTCAGGGAAGTCCGCTTAATTGCGGCACGATGCGTAAGGCCGCGCTTTTCAGCCTCTTGCTCTGCGCCACCCCTGTCGCCGCGGCCGCCAAGCCGCCGGTGGTCGTCGAGCTGTTCACCGCCCAGGGGTGCGCCTCCTGTGGCGAGGCGAACGCCAATCTGGCCAAGATGGCGCAGCGCGAGGGCGTGCTCGCCCTGACCTTCCCGGTCGATTACTGGGATTATCTCGGCTGGTCCGACACCTTCGCCAAACCCGAGTTCACCGCCCGTCAGAAGGCCTATGTGGCCCGCCTGGAACTGCGTGAGCCCTATACGCCGCAGGTGGTCGTCGACGGCCGCTCCCAGGCCGGGGGCCTGCAGAACGAAAAGGTCGAGCGCCTGATCTCCCAGGCGGCCAAGGGGCCGCACGATCCGCCGGACATGGCCTTCATCGGCGCGCGTCGGGTCGACGTCGGCTCGGGCAAGGTCCCGCGCGGCGGGGCCGAGGTCTGGCTGGTGCGCTACGATCCGCGGGAACAGGATGTGGTCGTCCGTAAGGGCGACAACCGCGGTCAGACCGTCGTCCACCGCAACGTGGTGCGCGAGATCAAGCGCCTGGGTCCCTGGCGCGGCCGCCCGACCGCTTACCGGCTGCCGGCGGCCGAGGACGGCCTGGCGAGCGCCGTGCTGGTCCAGGGCGTCGACGGCGGCCGCATCATCGCCGTCGCCCTCAAGGACTGATTTTCAGGAATCCAGACGCAAACAAGCCCGCGCGGGAGGGGGGGAGGATCCGCGCGGGCTCGCATTGGGGTGGTGCTCAATGAAGAAGCGTCGGCTGACCGAAGCCCACGATCCAGGGGGGCTGGGGGGGCTGTTCAGGATCCGGGACCAGCAGGTCTCCGATCAACCGACCATGTCACTATCGAAGGCGGATCAGGCGCGCGAACGACCGAAATAAGGTCTTTCCGTGGCGCAACATTACGGTTGTTTTAGATTGGCGGGGGGCGTGTCAGCCGCGCAACGACCGCCGCCCACTGAGCATTTGTCGGCGGCCGGAAATTGGGGCACGCTCTACGCAATGGCGCTTGATCCGCAACAGCAGCCTCGGACCGTCCAGGTCTTTTTTGAGCGACGCGAGCTCGACCGCCTTCTCGCCCTCTATGGACGCATGGTCGCCGCCGGCGAATGGCGCGACTACGGCATCGGCGCATTGGCCGACGCCTGCGTGTTCTCGGTGTTCCGGCGGACCTCGGAGGCTCCGCTCTATCGCATCGAGAAACGGCCGGCCTTGGCCCGCCGCCAGGGCGCCTGGGCCGTCATCGGCCAGGGCGGCATGGTCCTGCGCCGCGGCCACGAGCTGGAGCAGGTGCTGCGGTTCTTCGACAAGGGCCGCTTCAAGGTCGTCGACTAGCCAAACAAAAACCCCGGCGGTTTCCCGCCGGGGTTCGAAGCTCTGGTCCTTGTCAGCGCTTAGCGGCGGTCGCCGAAGATGCTGAGCAGGAATTGGAACAGGTTGATGAAGTTCAGATACAGGCTGAGCGCGCCGTAGTTGGTGGCCACGGCCTGGGCCGTGTGGTCGCCGCCCATCTCGTAGTAGCTCATCTTCAGGCGCTGGGTGTCGTAGGCGATCAGGCCCGCGAAGATCAGCACGCCGGCGACGCTGATGATGAAGGCCATCATGCTGTTCGCCAGGAAGATGTTGACGATGCTGGCGATCACCAGGCCGACCAGGCCGATGATCAGGAAGCTGCCAAAACCGGTCAGGTCCTTCTTCGTCGTGTAGCCGAACAGCGACAGGCCGCCGAAGGCCGCCGCGGTGATCAGGAACGTCGAGAAGATCGAGGCGCCCGTATAGACGAAGGTCAGTACGCCCAGACCCGCGCCGATCAGGGCGACGATGGTCCAGTAGTAGATGCCCGACGAACGCGGCGTGACGTTCTTCATGGCGAAGGCGCCGAAGAGGATCACGGCCAGCGGCGCGAAGGCCACGATCATGCCGAGCAGGGTGTACCCGACCTTGCCGGTCGGCGAGACGCTGAACATCAGGTCGCGAACCGGCGGGAACGAACCAGTCACAAACGCCAGAGCGGCGGAGAGCAGGAGACCCAACGCTACCTTATTGTAGACGCCGAGCATGAAGCTGCGCAGACCCGCGTCCACCGACATGTCGGCGCGATCTGCGGGGATCGAGCGCGCGTAGCCGCGGTTATAGTCGCTCATAGGGATGTTGGCCCTTCTAGGAAGCGCCCCTAGCGGACGCCACTCAAATATCGTGGTCCAATGGCCTCCATGCAAGGCTGGGTCGATTACGATTGCGTCAGAACGTCAGCACCTTAGGTAGGTGACCATGATCCGCCTGTTCGCCGCGCTCGCCATTCCCGAGGACATCGCGCAGGACCTGGTCGTCCGGCAGGACCGTTTGCCGGGCGCGCGCTGGCGGCCGGCTGAGGCGTTCCACATCACCTTGCGGTTCGTTGGCGACGTGGCCGAGAACGTCGCCGCCGACCTTGATGCAGAGCTTACCACTGTGGGTAGCGGGCCGATCGAATTGTCCCTCCAGGGCGTGGGGGCTTTCGGCGAGGGGGCCGACATCCACGCGGTCTGGGCCGGCGTCGAGGAGAACGAGGCCCTGCGCCACTTGGCCCGATCCTGCGAGGTCGCCGCCCGCCGAGCGGGGTTGAAACCCGACACCCGCACCTACAAGCCGCACGTCACCCTGGCCTATCTGCGCCGGCCCAATCCGGCCGATGTCGCCAAGTGGATCCAGGAGAACAATCTGCTGCGGACCGAGCCCTTCAGGGTCACCAGCTTCGGCCTCTATTCCAGCTGGCAGTCGGACCAGGGATCCTGGTATCGCGCCGAGCGGGAGTATCCGCTGTTCTGAGCTAGGCCTCGACGGCGTGGTCCTTGAGCACGCCGAGCGGCACGATGGCCAGGGTCTCCTCGTGGGTCGCCTGCAGCACCACCTGCGGCGCGGCGCCGGCGTCCAGAGCCTCTTTCCAGCGCGGGGCGCACAGGCACCAGCGGTCCCCGGGTTTCAGCCCCGCAAAGCCGTACTCGGGCATGGGCGTCGACAGGTCGTTGCCGACCATCTTCGAATAGGCGAGGAACTCGGCCGTCATCACCGCACAGACCGTGTGCAGGCCCAGGTCGTGCGGCCCGGTCTCGCAGCAGCCGTTGCGGAAGAACCCGGTCACGGGGTCGAGCGAGCAGGCGAGCAGTTCGCCCCCCAACACGTTTCTGGCGCCGGCGTCGTAGCGGGTGGTCATGTCGCCATCCTAACCCTTATGACTGGGCCTTCGCTATCCCGCCTGGAGCCCGCCGACCTTGAACGTCGCCCGCCCGCGCCGCAGCGCCCTCTACATGCCCGCCGCCAACGCCCGGGCGATCGAAAAGGCGCGCGGGCTGCCCTGCGACGTGGTCATACTCGACCTCGAGGATGCGGTCGCGCCGGACGCCAAGGAAGTCGCCCGCGAACAGGCGGCGGCCGCGGTCCGCGCGGGCGGTTTCGGCCGCCGCGAGGTGGTGATCCGGGTCAACGGCCTCGACACCCCCTGGGGGCTTGAGGACCTGGCCGCCGCCATCGACGCGCGGCCGGATGCGATTCTGATTCCCAAGGTGTCGAGCGCGCACGACGTGCGGGCCTACGGCGCGGCCGAGGCCGGCGGGGTGCCGCTGTGGGCCATGGTCGAGACCTGCGCTTCGCTTTTCGCCCTGGACGACATCGCCGGGGCCGAGGGGTTGGCCGCCCTGGTCGTCGGGACCAACGACCTGGCCAAGGAAATGCGCTGCCGGCTGACCGTCGGGCGCGCAGCCCTGGCCGGCCCGCTTTCGCTGATCGTCGCCGCCGGTCGGGCGCACGGCCTGGCGGTCCTGGACGGCGTGTTCAACGAGATCGAGGACGACGCCGGCCTGGCGGCGCAGTGCGGACAGGGACTGGAGTTCGGTTTCGACGGCAAGACCCTGATCCACCCGCGCCAGATCGAGCCCGCAAACGCCGCATTCAGCCCGTCCGCCGAAGAGGTCGCATGGTCGCGGGTGGTGGTCGCAGCCTTCGATTCGCCGGAAAACGCCGCTAAGGGTGTTCTTAAAGTCGAGGGGCGCATGGTTGAGCGGTTGCACTTGGCCCAGGCGCGGCGGGTGATCGCCGTGGCCGAGGCCATCGCCGCGGCGTGAGGCGTGATTTGAATCATTTTCTGAGGTCTGCGATCGGGCTCGTGGCCCTGACCGCCGCGTCGGCGGCCCAGGCGCAGGACGTCGTCGATCCGATCGGCTCCATCCTGGACCAGATCGACGAGGAGACCGCCGAAACGCTCGGCGCGCCGCCTGCCCCGACTCCCGCCCCGACCCCGGCGACGACCGCCGCGCCCACCTATCCTTATGCGCCGGCGCCGCCTGCGCCGCCTCCGATCGAGCGGCCCGCGGCCGTCAGTATGCCCCCGGCCTATGCGCCGCCGCCGCCAGCCCCGCGCCGGCCGTTGCTCAGCGGCCCGGTCACGATCGACGAGTACGACAAGACGCCGGAGGGGCCGCTCAACGCCGTCGAGCGCAGCTACGAGAGCCGGCTGCGCTCGTCCTTCGCGTCAGCCCAGGGGATGCAGGGTCCGATGGACGGCGCCTGGGTGCTACGAGCGCGCTCGGGCGAGACGCTCTATTCATTCCTG
The DNA here is from genome assembly GCF_014196295.1 of Phenylobacterium haematophilum. Taxonomy (GTDB): domain Bacteria; phylum Pseudomonadota; class Alphaproteobacteria; order Caulobacterales; family Caulobacteraceae; genus Phenylobacterium; species Phenylobacterium haematophilum. The sequence goes on along the minus strand of NZ_JACIDK010000005.1, from coordinate 73,623 downwards.
CTGGTCGACAAGGGCGGCGGGACCCTGGAAGGAGCCTGGCGCGATCCGCGTCGGCGCGGCACGCCAGAGGGGTCGGGCTTCCTGGTCGACATCCAGCGCATTGGTACGCAGGTCACCGCCAGCTTCTATCCGCGGCCCGGCGGCGGGATCGCGACCCTGATGCTCAATCCCGGCCCCGGCGGCGAGTGGTCGGGCGACCTGCTCGAAGGCCGCGACCGCACCGCCGTCACCTTGCGCCGCAACTAGGCCAAGCCCAGCGCCGCTTTCGCCGCCGTCGCCACGCGGGCCAGATCGTCCTGGCCATAGGGCTCGGCTGGGCTATGGCCCCAGACCGGGCCGGGCCAAGCCGGATCGCCGACCCGGCGGCCGATCACATGCACGTGCAACTGCGGGGTGAGGTTGCCCAGCGCCCCGACGTTCAGCTTGTCGACGACGAAGCCCAGCGCCCGCACGGCGCGGCCGGCGGCGAGGATCTCGTCTGTCAGGATCGCCAGGTCCTCGCGGGACAGGTCCTCCAGCTCGCGCAAGGCGGCGCGGCGGGGAATCAGCACGATCCAGGGATAGCGTCCGTCGTCCTGCAGGCGGGCGTGGCTGAGGGCGAGGTCGCCGAGGGCGTGGGAGGTGGCGACGAAGGCCGGATCGATCTCGAACATGACCGCCGCTAGGTAGCCCTCAAGCCGCACCGAGTCACTTGCGCTTGCCGCAAAGCCCTTGCGGGTCTAGAGCCCGTGCGAATTTCGCACTGCAAACACGGGACAGTTCCATGACCACGAAGAAGCCGATCCGCGTCGCTGTCACCGGCGCCGCCGGCAATATCGGTTACGCCCTCCTCTTCCGCATCGCCTCTGGCGAGATGCTGGGCAAGGACCAGCCGGTCATCCTGCAACTGCTCGAAATCCCGACCGAAGGCGCCCAGAAGGCCCTGAAGGGCGTGGCCATGGAACTGGAAGACTGCGCCTTCCCGCTGCTCGCCGACATGGTGCTGACCGACGACGCCAACGTCGCCTTCAAGGACGCCAACTGGAACCTGCTCGTCGGCTCCAAGCCTCGCGGTCCGGGCATGGAGCGCGCCGACCTGCTGAAGGACAACGGCAAGATCTTCATCGCCCAGGGCAAGGCCATCGACGCCGTCGCCGCTGACGACGCCCGCGTCGCCGTGGTCGGCAACCCCTGCAACACCAACGTGATGATCGCCGCCGCCCAGGCCAAGCGTCTGACCGCCGACCGCTTCACCGCCATGGTGCGCCTGGACGAGAACCGCGGCCGCGCCCAGCTGGCCAAGAAGGCCGGCGTCTCGATCAACGACGTCAGCGACCTCTTCATCTACGGCAACCACTCGCCGACCATGTTCGCCGACTTCACTCACGCCAAGATCGGCGGCAAGCCGGCCGCCGAGGTCATCGGCGACGAAGCCTGGCTGAAGAACGACTACCTGCCGGCCGTCGGCAAGCGCGGCGCGGCGATCATCGAGGCCCGCGGCCTGTCCTCGGCCGCCTCGGCGGCCAACGCCCTGATCGACCACGTTCGCGACCTGACCACGGTCGGCGCGGTCCACTCGGTCGCCGTCAACAGCGAAGGCCGCTACGGCTTCGCCGAAGGCGTCTGGGCCGGCATGCCGGTGAAGACCACCGCCACCGGCTACGAAGTGATCACATCTTACGAGATGGACGACTTCGCCAAGTCGAAGATCGCCCTGACCAACGACGAACTGGTCGGCGAGCGCGACACCGTGAAGGACCTGCTGGCCTCCTAAACCAGACGACCCGAACCATCGAAGGGCCGGCCCGCATCGCGGCGCCGGCCTTTTTCGTGCTCGCTATCTGCCGCCGAGGCGAGCGCGGCCGGCGGCGATCGCCTCCAGTTCGCCGATGCGGCGGTCATAGGCGGCGGCGACCGCGCGCGGCGAGCGCAACGCCGCCTCCTCGCGGTAGGCCAGCCAGTCGTCCTGGTCCTCGCGCAGCGCCTCGATCGGTGCGCCCGAACGCTCGGCCCGGCGATAGGCGCGGGCCATGTGGCGATCTGCGGCGGCCAGCACCGCGTCGGTGCAGACCATCTCCTCGGCCAGCGATGCGGCGTTGCGGCAGTCGAAGCTCGGTCGCTCGCCCCAGGTCGGGTCCGGAGCTATCGGCGCCTGAGGCGCCGACGCAGCCTGCGGCGCGCGCGGCGCGGCGGGGGCAGGGCGCGGGATCGGCGCCGGCGCCGGCTCGACCGGCAGCGGAGCGACTCCGGGCGGCGGCGCTTCGACCATGTCCGGCGGCAGGGTTTCCAACGGTGGGGCGGGCGGCGGCGGCGCGGCTGGGGGCAACTCGGCCATGACGATGTCCATCTGCCGCTCGGGCTGCGCGGCCGGCTTGGCGACCGGCGCCATCGGCGTGCGGGCGGCCAGGTCGGTGATCAGTTGCGGCCGCGCGGCCAGGCCCAGCCCGATCCCCAGCGCTCCGGCCAGCGCCACGCCGGCCAGAAGCGCCTTGCCGCCGATCCTGCGGCGTGGCGGAGGCGGCGGGTTGCGCGGCTCCAGGGTCAGGGGCGGTTCGCCATCCAGGGTCATGGCCCCACCCTACGGCGCGGTGCTGAACGCCGGCTGAACCGCTGGCGCGGCCGCCCGAACCGGTGAAAAGTCGTCGCCATGAGCCTCGGACCGACCCTCGAAACCGCCCGCCTGCTCCTGCGCCCGACCTCGGGGGAGGACTTCGAGCCCTGGGCCGCCTTTTCCGCAGACGAGGAGGCCTCGCGGTTCCTCGGCGGACCGCAGCCGCGGGAGGCGGCTTGGCGGATGATGTGCACCATGGCCGGGTCCTGGGTGGTGCGCGGCTTCGGCATGTTCTCGGTTATCGAGAAGGAGAGCGGCCGATGGGTCGGCAGGCTCGGCCCCTGGCAGCCCGAGGGTTGGCCCGGAACTGAAGTCGGCTGGGGCGTGGCGCGCGAGTTCTGGGGGCGGGGCTATGCGACCGAGGGCGCGACCGCGGCGATCGACTGGGCCTTTGACCATCTGGGCTGGACCGAGGTCATCCACTGCATCGACCCCGGCAACGTCAATTCGCAGGCCGTCGCCCGTCGGCTCGGCTCCTCGCTGCTGCGTCACGCGATGCTGCCGCCTCCGATCAGCGAGAGCGTCGATGTGTGGGGTCAGAGCCGCGAACAGTGGCGTTCGCACTGCAACTAGTCGTTTGGTTCAATAATCCATAGCCTGAGGTTATGGACGGCGCCGTTGGTCACAGCCAACTGCGCTCGCGCAATCGCCGCGCATAGGTTCGGCTGACCGGAACCTCGGAACCGTCCTTGAGGGTCAGGGTGGCGCGGCCCTCGCCGCGGCGCGCCTGCGCGATCGCTGCGCGGGCGACCCACCAGGACCGATGCACCTGGGCGCCCTCGACGCCCTCCAGCTCGGCCACGGCGTCGCTCAGCCGCATCAGGATCAGCTCCTGGCCCAGCGAGGTGTGCAGCCGCAAATAATGGTCCTCGGACTGCACCGCCCAGATCTCGGCGCCGCGCAGCTTGGCTGGCAGCCGCTCGAGGAAGCGGGACGGCGCAGGGGCGATGATCGGCTCGGCCGCCGCCTGGCGGCGCCCGGCCAGCACGTTCACGGCCGTGATCGCCAGCGTAACCAGGGCGACGCTTACGAACAGGGAGGCCAGCGCCCGGAGCGGGATCGGCGCGTGCAGCAGCCGCCCGTTGACCAGCCAGACAAGTCCGGTCAGCGGTCCAGCGATCACCAGCGCATAGAGGATGGTGCGCAGCCAGGGGTTCGACGCCGCGTCCCGGGCCGGGAAGACGAGGCGCAGGATCAGTCCGCCCCAGACCGTGCCGATGGTCAGCATGCCGGCCCAGTAGAACAGTCGCACGCCTAGCGGCGTCCGGCTCATGCCGAAGGCGCCGGAGACAGCCAGGAACACCGCCGCGGCTGCGGCGATGGCGAAGCCGCGCCGCCATCCGGCGACGCCGCCCATGGGGCCATATTCGAACCACTTCGCCTTCACTGAGCGCATGCGCAGGAGAAAACACGATTGGGTCCGATGAGGAAGCGGGGCGCTGGCGCGTCCTTATGGTCGAGCGATTGTTGTAATTGGTCTTTCTTCGATGACGCTAGCGTCCGGATTGTATACAGTAGGCGAAAATACGCGGTTTTGTTGGGGGCTCGCGGTTGCCACATTGAGCGGTGGCGCCTATAACCCCGGCCGTCCGCCGAGCCCGGCGGGTTTCCCGATCACGCGTTACGCGGCCTCATGAACATCCACGAGCATCAAGCCAAGTCCGTCCTCTCCGAGTTCGGCGTGGCGGTCCCGCGCGGCTATGCCGCCTTCTCCGTAGACGAAGCGGTCAAGGCCGCCCAGGACCTCGGTGGTCCGGTCTTCGTCGTGAAGTCCCAGATCCACGCCGGCGGACGCGGTAAGGGCCGCTTCGAAGGCCTCGGTCCCGACGCCAAGGGCGGCGTGCGCGTCGTCAAGTCGGTCGACGAGGTCAAGGCCAACGCCGAGGAAATGCTCGGCCGCGTGCTGGTGACCCATCAGACCGGCCCGAAGGGCAAGCAGGTGAACCGCCTCTACATCGAGGAAGGCGCCGCGATCGCCAAGGAATTCTACCTGTCGCTGCTGGTCGACCGCGAAACGAGCCGGGTCTCGGTCGTGGCCTCGACCGAAGGCGGCATGGACATCGAGGAGGTCGCTCACTCGACCCCCGAGAAGATCATCACCTTCTCCATCGACCCGGCCACCGGCGTCTTCCCGCACCACGCTCGCACGCTGTCCAAGGCGCTGGGCCTGACGGGCGGCCTGGCCAAGGAAGCGGCCACGCTTCTCTCGCAGCTCTATACGGCGTTCCTCGCCAAGGACATGAGCATGCTTGAGATCAACCCGCTGATCGTGACCGGCGATGATCACCTGCGCGTCCTCGACGCCAAGGTCAGCTTCGACTCCAACGCGCTGTTCCGTCATCCGGACATCGTCGCCCTGCGCGACGAGAGCGAAGAGGACCCGAAGGAAATCGAGGCCTCGAAGTTCGACCTCAGCTACATCGCCCTCGACGGCGAGATCGGCTGCATGGTCAACGGCGCGGGCCTAGCCATGGCCACCATGGACATCATCAAGCTCTACGGCGCAGAGCCGGCGAACTTCCTGGACGTCGGCGGCGGCGCCGACGAGCCCAAGGTGACGGCGGCCTTCAAGATCATCATGGCCGACCCGAACGTGAAGGGCATCCTGGTCAACATCTTCGGCGGCATCGCCCGTTGCGACATCCTCGCCAACGGCGTGGTCAACGCGGTCAAGCAGGTCGGCCTCAACGTCCCGCTGGTGGTCCGCCTCGAAGGCACCAACGCCGAGCTGGGCAAGAAGATCATCAACGAAAGCGGTCTGAACGTGATCGCGGCGAACGACCTTTCGGACGGCGCTGAGAAGATTGTCAAAGCCGTGCGGGAGGCGAACTGATGTCCATCCTCATCGGTAAAGAGACGCGCGTCATCTGCCAGGGCATCACCGGCGCCCAGGGCACCTTCCACTCCGAGCAGGCCATCGCCTACGGCACCAAGATGGTCGGCGGCGTGACCCCCGGCAAAGGCGGCCAGACCCATATCGGCCTGCCGGTGTTCGACACCGTGGCCGAGGCGGTCAAGCAGACCGGCGCCGACGCCAGCGCGATCTACGTCCCGCCGCCCTTCGCCGCCGACTCGATCCTGGAAGCCATCGACGCCGAAGTCCCGCTGATCATCTGCATCACCGAGGGCATCCCGGTGACCGACATGATCAAGGTCAAGAAGGCCCTGGCCGGCTCGAAGTCGCGCCTGATCGGTCCGAACTGCCCCGGCGTTCTGACGCCGGACGCCTGCAAGATCGGCATCATGCCGGGCAACATCTTCAAGAAGGGCTCGGTCGGCGTGGTTTCGCGCTCCGGCACCCTGACCTACGAAGCGGTGTTCCAGACCACCAACGTCGGCCTCGGCCAATCGACGGCGGTCGGCATCGGCGGCGACCCGGTCAAGGGCACCGAGTTCATCGACATGCTCGACCTGTTCCTGAAGGACCCGGAAACCGAGTCCATCATCATGATCGGCGAGATCGGCGGTTCGGCTGAAGAAGATGCGGCCGAGTTCATCAAAAATTCGCCGATCAAGAAGCCTATGGTCGGCTTCATCGCAGGCCGTACGGCGCCTCCGGGCCGCCGCATGGGCCACGCCGGCGCCATCATCTCCGGCGGCAAGGGCGGTGCGGAAGACAAGATCGCTGCGATGGAGGCCGCGGGCATCCGCGTCTCGCCGTCGCCGGCGGCTCTGGGCGAAACCCTTCTGCAGGTGCTGAAAGGCGCCTGACGACGAGCCGGGCGCCTGGAAGGCGTCCGGCGACAACCTAAGTAGTATGGGCGGTCCGCGCTCGGCTCCTTCTTCCTGAAGTCCGCGCGACGGACCCCGGGAAACGGAAGAAATGGCGGACGACGGCAGTCTGATCAACGAGGTGCTCGCGGAGACCTCATTCCTCTACGGCGGCAACGCCACATTCGTGGAGGACCTCTACGCGAGATGGGCGGCGAACCCCGCCTCGGTCGACGCCTCCTGGCAGGCGTTCTTCAGCTCGCTGAACGACCGCGCCGAAGAGGTTAAGGCCGCCGCCGGCAAGCGCTCCTGGACCAAGCCGGGCGCGCCCGTCGCCCGTCCCGACTGGCTCTCGGCCATCGACGGCCTCTGGCCCGCGGTCGAGGCCAAGGTCGGCGCCAAGGTCGCCGAGCGCGCCGCGCCCAGCGCCTCGCCCGAGTCGGTCCGCGCCGCCACCCTCGACTCCCTCCGCGCGATCATGATGATCCGCGCCTACCGGATGCGCGGCCACCTGCGCGCCAACCTCGACCCGCTGGGCATCACGGTGCCGGACGGCGACGCCTCCGAGCTCGACCCGGCGACCTACGGCTTCACCGAGGCCGACTTCGACCGTCCGATCTTCCTCGACTACGTGCTCGGCCTCGAGACCGGCACGATCCGCGAGATCCTGGCGATCCTCAAGCGCACCTACTGCGGCGACATCGGCGTGCAGTACATGCACATCTCCGATCCGGCCCAGAAGGCCTGGCTGCAGGAGCGCATCGAGGGCCGCGACAAGGAGATCCACTTCACCAAGGAGGGCAAGGTCGCCATCCTGAAGAAGCTGATCGAGGCCGAAGGCTTCGAGCGCTTCCTGCACAAGCGCTATCCCGGCACCAAGCGGTTCGGCCTGGACGGCGGCGAAGCCATGGTCCCGGCCATGGAGCAGATCATCAAGCGCGGCGGCGCGCTCGGCGTGCGCGACATCGTCCTGGGCATGCCGCACCGCGGCCGCCTGAACGTCCTGGCCGCCGTGATGGCCAAGCCCTACCACGTGATCTTCCACGAGTTCCAAGGCGGCTCGTCGGTGCCTTCGGACATCGAGGGTTCGGGCGACGTGAAGTATCACATGGGCGCCTCGTCGGACCGCGCGTTCGACGGCAACAACGTCCACCTGTCCCTGACCGCCAACCCCTCGCACCTGGAGATCGTCAATCCGGTCGTCCTCGGCAAGGCGCGCGCCAAGCAGGCCTTCACCCTGCGCGATGCGCCCGAGAGCGGCCGTGGCCATGTGCTGCCGCTGTTGCTGCACGGCGATGCGGCCTTCGCCGGCCAGGGCGTGGTGGCCGAGTGCTTCGCGATTTCGGGCACCAAGGGCTACCGCACCGGCGGCACCATCCACTTCATCGTCAACAACCAGATCGGGTTCACGACGGCGCCGCAGTACAGCCGCTCCTCGCCCTATCCGTCGGACGTGGCGCTGATGGTCGAGGCGCCGATCTTCCACGTGAACGGCGATGACCCGGAAGCGGTGACCTACGTGGCCAAGGTGGCCACCGAGTTCCGCCAGCAGTTCGGCAAGGACGTCGTCATCGACATGTTCTGCTACCGGCGGTTCGGTCACAACGAGGGCGACGACCCGACGATGACCTCGCCCTTGATGTACGCCAAGATCAAGGACCACCCGCCGACCCGCGAGCTCTACGCCCGCAAGCTGATCGCCGAAGGCGTCGCCACCCAGGACGAAGTCGCCGGCTGGGTCGCCGAGTTCGAGGACTTCCTCGACAAGGAATTCGAGGCCGGCAAGACCTACAAGCCCAACAAGGCCGACTGGCTGGACGGCAAGTGGGCCGGGCTGGCGCTGCCCGAGGGCGACGACCGCCGCGGCGACACCAGCGTGCCGATGCAGAAGCTGATCGACCTCGGCCAGAAGATCACCGCCATTCCGGACCGCCTGGACGTCCACAAGACCGTCCGCCGCGTCATCGAGAACCGCCGCGCGGCGATCGAGGCCGGCGAAGGGCTCGACTGGGCGACCGGCGAGCACCTGGCTTTCGCCAGCCTGCTCGACGAGGGCTTCCCGGTCCGTCTGGCCGGCCAGGACAGCGTCCGCGGCACCTTCGTGCAGCGCCACTGCGACCTGATCGATCAGACGACCGAAGAGCACTACACCCCGCTGTCGCACCTGCGTCCGGGCCAGGCCCACTTCGAAGTCATCGACTCGGCGCTGTCGGAAGAGGCGGTGCTGGGCTTCGAGTACGGTTTCTCGCTGGCCGATCCGAAGACGCTGACCCTCTGGGAGGCCCAGTTCGGCGACTTCGCCAACGGCGCCCAGGTCGTCGTCGACCAGTTCATTTCGTCGGGCGAGCGCAAATGGCTGCGGATGAGCGGCCTGGTGATGCTCCTGCCGCACGGTTACGAGGGCCAGGGCCCCGAGCACTCCTCGGCCCGCCTGGAGCGCTATCTGCAGCTCTGCGCCGAAGACAACATGCAGGTCGTCAACTGCTCGACCCCGGCCAACTACTTCCACGCCCTGCGCCGTCAGCAGCGCCGCGAGTTCCGCAAGCCGCTGATCGTGATGACGCCGAAGTCGCTGCTGCGGCACAAGAAGGCCACCTCGACCCTGGCCGACCTGGCCGAGGGTTCGTCCTTCCACCGCGTGCTGAACGACGACGCCGAGCGCGGCGTCAACACCTCGGTCAAGCTCGTCCCGCCAGACAAGATCCGCCGCGTGGTGCTGTGCTCGGGCAAGGTCTATTACGACCTGCTGGACGCCCGTGAGGAGAAGGGCGTCGACGACGTCTACATCATGCGCCTCGAGCAGTTCTATCCGTGGCCGGTGAAGTCGCTGTCGACGGAACTGTCGCGCTTCCCGAACGCCGAGCTGGTCTGGTGCCAGGAAGAGCCGAAGAACATGGGCGGCTGGACCTTCGTCGACCCGTGGCTGGAGCTCACCCTGGAGCGCCTCAAGGTCAAGGCCAAGCGCGCCCGCTACGTCGGTCGTCCGGCCTCGGCCTCGACCGCCGCGGGCCTGATGAGCCGGCACATGCGCGAACTGCAGAACTTCCTCGCGGACGCCTTCGCCTAAGGCGTCCCGGGACTTCCAAGTAAAAGAACAGAGCGAAGAGAGACAGGTACTTCCAATGGCCGACATCATGACCCCCGCCCTGGGCGAGTCCGTCACCGAGGCGACGGTCGCGCGCTGGACGAAGAAGGCGGGCGACGCCGTTCGGAAGGACGAGATCCTCGTCGAGCTGGAAACCGACAAGGTGAGCCTTGAGGTCGCCGCTCCTGCGGACGGCGTGCTCGAGTTCATCGCCGCCGAAGAAGGCGCGACCGTCGAGCCGGGCGCCGTGCTCGGCCGCCTGGCCGAAGGCGCCGTGGCCTCGGCCCCGGCCGCCGCCCCGGCCCCCAAGGTTGAAGCGCCGAAGCCGGCGCCGGCTCCCGCCCCCGCGCCGGCTCCGGCCGCTGCTCCTGCCGCCGCCGCGCCGCTGGCCCCCTCGGCCCAGCGCATCGTCGCCGAAAACAACCTCGACGCCGGCGCCATCGCCGGCTCGGGCAAGGCCGGCCGCGTGACCAAGGGCGACGCTTTGGCCGCTCTGGAAGCCCGCGCCGCCGCACCGGCGGCGCCCGCCGCTCCGGCCGCGCCGCGCGAGATCCACGAGCGCGAAGAGCGGGTCCGCATGACCCGCCTGCGCCAGACCATCGCCCGCCGCCTGAAGGAAGCTCAGAACGCCGCGGCCATGCTGACGACCTTCAACGAGGTCGACATGAGCGCGGTCATGGCCCTGCGCAACCAGTACAAGGACGGCTTCGAAAAGAGCCACGGCGTGAAGCTCGGCTTCATGAGCTTCTTCGTGAAGGCGGTGATCCACGGCCTGAAGCACGTGCCGGACGTCAACGCCGAGATCGACGGCACGGACGTCATCTATAAGAACCACTACGATATCGGCGTCGCCGTCGGCACCGACAAGGGCCTGGTGGTTCCCGTGCTGCGTGACGCCGACGCGCTGTCGCTGTCGGGCATCGAGAAGGGCATCGGCGCGCTGGGCAAGAAGGCCCGCGATGGCCAACTCGCCCTCGAAGACCTGCAAGGCGGCACGTTCACGATCTCGAACGGCGGCGTCTACGGTTCGCTGATGTCGACCCCGATCCTCAACGCCCCGCAATCGGGCATCCTGGGCATGCACAAGATCCAGGAACGCCCGATGGCCGTGAACGGCCAGGTGGTGATCCGTCCGATGATGTACCTGGCGCTCAGCTACGATCACCGCATCGTCGACGGCCAGGGCGCGGTGACCTTCCTGGTCAAGGTCAAGGAAGCCATCGAAGACCCGCAGCGCCTGCTGCTGGACGTCTAAGACCGATGTGGCCAAGCTCCGACACTTGGTTGGAGCTGCGTCATGGCGCTGGTGGAAGTCGCAAGATTCGCCGATCTCACGGAGGCCCAGGTCGCAGCGTCGGCTCTGCGCGCCTCCGGGATCTTCGTCTTCCTCCAGAACCAGCACCACGGAGAGATGAACTTCGGGGTGCAGTTCGCGCTCGGCGGCTTCCCGCTCCACGTGATGGAAGAGGAGGCGGCCGAGGTGCGGGCGATGCTTTCGCAGATCCGCGCAGCGCCGTCGTCCCTGGCCCCGCCGCCGCCGGCGCAGAGCGTGCCGCGTCTGGCCTTCTCGCTCGTCATCACCTGGCTCTTCGGCGTCCCGACCCCGCTGCCCATCCAGCGCGAGCATCAGGACGAGGGCCGCGTTCCTATATCCTCCCCGTAACTCCTCCGATCAGGCACTGAACATCATGGCTCAATACGACGTCATCATCATCGGCGGCGGCCCCGGCGGCTACAACGCCGGCATCCGCGCGGGCCAGCTGGGCCTGAAGGTCGCCGTGGTGGAGAAGCGCACGACGCTCGGCGGCACCTGCCTCAATGTCGGCTGTATGCCCTCCAAGGCGCTGCTGCACGCCTCGGAACTCTACGAAGCCGCCGGCGGCGAATTCGCCACCCTCGGCATCGAGGTGAAGCCCAAGCTGAACCTCGTGCAGATGATGAAGCAGAAGGCCGACTCGGTGACCGCCCTGACCAAGGGCATCGAGTTCTTGTTCAAGAAGAACAAGGTCGAGTGGATCAAGGGCGCGGGCAAGATCGCCGGCCCGGGCAAGGTCGAGGTCACCGCCGAGGACGGCTCGGTCACCGCCCTGGAAGCCAAGGACATCGTCATCGCCACCGGCTCCGAGCCGACCCCGCTGCCGGGCGTGACCATCGACCAGGAGCGCATCGTCGACTCCACCGGCGCCCTGTCGCTGCCGGAGGTCCCCAAGAGCCTGATCGTCATCGGCGCCGGCATCATCGGCTTGGAGCTGGGCTCGGTGTGGCGCCGCCTGGGTTCGAAGGTGACCGTCGTCGAGTTCCTCGACCGCATCACGCCGGGGATGGACGCCGAGACCGCCAAGACCTTCCAGCGCTCGCTGACCAAGCAGGGCGTGGAGTTTAAGCTGGGCGCCAAGGTCACCGGCGCGACCGCCTCCAAGAAGGGCGTCTCGCTGACCGTCGAGCCGGTGGCTGGCGGCGCGGCCGAGACCCTGGAAGCCGAGTACGTGCTGGTCGCCATCGGCCGGCGTCCCTACACCGAGGGCCTGGGCCTGGAGAACGTCGGGATCACCCCGGACAAGCGCGGGTTCATCGAAACCGACCACTTCAAGACCTCCGCGCCCGGCGTCTGGGCCATCGGCGACGCCATCCATGGCCCGATGCTGGCCCACAAGGCCGAGGAGGACTCGGTGGCCTGCATCGAGATCATCGCCGGCAAGTACGGCCACGTGGACTACAATCTGGTCCCCAGCGTGGTTTACACTTACCCGGAAGTGGCCTGGGTCGGTCAGACCGAGGAGCAGCTCAAGGACGCGGGCGTCGCCTACAAGGTCGGCAAGTTCCCGTTCAGCGCCAACAGCCGCGCCAAGATCAACCATGAGACCGATGGCTTCGCCAAGGTCCTGGCCGACGCTAAGACCGACGAGATCCTCGGCGTCCACATCGTCGGCCCGCAGGCCGGCGAGATGATCGGCGAGTACTGCGTGGCCATGGCCTTCAAGGCCGCCAGCGAAGACATCGCCCGCGTCTGCCACCCGCACCCGACCCGCTCGGAAGCCGGCCGTCAGGCCGCCATGGGCGTCGAAGGCTGGACGATGCAAGCCTGATGATCGTGAGGCGCGCGCAGGCCGATGAGATCGCGGCCTGCGCGGCGCTGTACGAACGCGTTCAGCGCGAGACCTTCACTTGGATCCCGCCGCAGCAGCACCAGGCCGCCGACTTCCTCTCCGCCGCCGAAGAAGAGGAGGTCTACCTGGCCAAGGACGGCGAACGCCTGCTCGGGATCGCCGGCTTCTACCGCCAGAGCAATTTTCTCCACTCGCTCTACGTCGAGACCCGCGGCGCCGGCGTCGGCAAGGCGCTGCTTGACTACGTGACCGTGGTCGCCGACGGGCCGCTGTCGCTCAAGTGCCAGTCGCCGAACCTGCGCGCCCAGGACTTCTATCTGCGCGAGGGCTTTCGCATCGTCGACGTCGGCCGCGACCCCGGCGCGGCTTTCACCTGGCTGCGGCTAAGCCGCTGATTCTGCTTCGGGGCGTCACGCGCGGGGCTTAGGCTCCTCCCGACAGGAGGATCGACATGGCCGCTTCCCTGCTTCTGGCCGCCTTGGCGGCGACCACCCTTTCCGCGCCGCCCGCCCCATCCTGCCCCAAGGAGGCGAGGCTCCAGGTCGCCGACCCCGCCCGGCCCGCCGCCCTGCTGCGGCCGCAGGACCGCCGCGGCCCCGACGGCGCCCAGACCTTGGCCAGTTTGCCGCCGGCCGGCATGCACCTGACGGTCATGCGCTCGGTGGGCGGCTGCGCGGTCTCGACCATGGTCCGCCAGAATGTCCAGGGCGACGGCCGCTTCGCACGGCCGCGCTGACGCTGCGCGTGTCATCCCGATTTCGACGTAGACGCGCGGCGATGTCGAGGACGGGGTCGCCGGGATTGAACTGCCGCTAGAGCGCCAGCCCGCCGTGCAGATCCTCAACCGTCGCGGGCCGGATCACAGGCTAGAGCATGGACGCACGCTTGTTGGCGGGCAGGGGCCAGGCAATCTCGCTCTAGTGGCTTCGCGCGCACTATCGGTGAAACGCCCCATCGCGGGGGCTGTGAGCGGGCTTCGCGGGATTCACCCGATTGTCCCGCATCGGCGCCGCCGCGACGCTCCACGGTCATCCACGCCGCCGCCACCGCAGGAGCATCGCCATGCCAGGCAAAAAGCCCAACATTCTCATCCTCTGGGGTGATGACATCGGTCAGCACAACCTCAGCTGCTACTCGCACGGGGTGATGGGCTATCAGACGCCCAACATCGACCGCGTCGCCGAGGAAGGTGCGATGTTCACCGACTACTACGCCGAGCAGAGCTGCACGGCTGGCCGCGCCTCATTCATCACCGGCCAGGCGGGGATGCGCACGGGCCTGACCAAGGTCGGCCTGCCGGGCGCCGACCTCGGCATGAAAAAGGAAATCCCGACGATCGCGCGGATGCTCAAGCACCAGGGCTATCGGACCGGCCAGTTCGGCAAGAACCACCTGGGAGACCGGGACGAACACCTGCCGACCATGCACGGCTTCGATGAGTTCTTCGGCAACCTCTATCACCTCAACGCCGAGGAAGAGCCTGAACTGCGCGATTATCCGCCGGCCAAGGACTTCCCGGATTTCCGCAGGAAGTATGGGCCGCGCGGCGTGCTGCACTGCTGGGCCGACGGCAAGGGCGGCCAGAAGATCGAGAACACCGGCCCGCTCACCCGCGAGCGGATGAAGACCGTCGACGAGGAGTTCCTCGCCAGCGCAAAGACCTTCATCAAGGCCGCTGTCGACGCGGATGAGCCGTTCTTCGTCTGGTTCAACACGACGCACATGCACTTCCGGACCCACGCCAAGGACTCGAGCCTGGGCCAGTCAGGGCGCTGGCAGTCCGAGTACCACGACGTCATGATCGACCATGACAAGAACATCGGCGAGATGATCGATCTGCTCGATGAACTGGGCATCGCCGACAACACCTTCCTGATGTACTCGACCGATAACGGCCCGCACCAGAATTCCTGGCCGGACGCCGGGACCACGCCGTTCCGTTCGGAAAAGAACACCAACTGGGAAGGCGCCTATCGCGTCCCCTGCCTGGTGCGTTGGCCCGGCAAGATTGCGCCCCGCACGAAGTTCACGGGCATCGCCTCGCACCTCGACTGGTTCCCGACCTTCGCCAATCTGGCGGGCGCGGCGTCGGTCAAGGAGGACCTCAAGAAGGGCGCGACGCTCGACGGCCACAAGTTCAAGGCCCACCTCGATGGCTGGGACCTGACCGACTACATCACCGGCCAGGCCAAGGTGAGCCCGCGGCCGGGCTTCATCTATTTCAACGACGACGGTGACGTGGTCTCGCTGCGCTATGACAATTGGAAGATGGTCTTCTTGGAACAGCGTTCCAAGGGCACGTTGGAGCTCTGGGCCGAGCCGTTCACGCCGCTGCGGGTGCCGAAGATCTTCAACCTGCGGACCGATCCCTACGAGCGGGCCGACCGCACCTCGAACACTTACTGGGACTGGATGCTCGACCACATCTTCCTGCTGGTCCCGGCCCAGGCGATGGTCGGCGAGTTCCTGGCGACGTTCAAGGAGTTCCCTCCCGCCCAGAAGGCGGCCAGCTTCTCGATCGACCAGGTCATGGAAAAGATTGAGAGCGCTGCGGCCGGCCAGGCCTAACGCGGCCATTCGACTGTCCCTCTCCCCTCGGCGAGGGGGGAGGGCGCAGCAGGACGGGTGTTCACGCGTGCGGATGGGCCTTGGCGTAGGCGCTGAGCAGGGACGCCGCATCGACCTCGGTGTAGCGCTGTGTGGTCGAGAGCGAGGCGTGGCCCAGCAGTTCCTGGATCGAACGCAGGTCCGCGCCGGCGCCCAGCAGATGGGTGGCGAACGAGTGGCGCAGCGCGTGCGGCGTGGCGCTGTCGGGCAGGCCCAGGCGCGCGCGCAGACCTTGCACCGTCGCCTGGACGTGACGCGGGCTTAAGGGGCCGCCGCGCTTGGCGCGGAACAGCGGCTCGTCCGGCTCCAGCACGAACGGCAGGTCGGCGAGATAGGTGGCGATCGCCGCCTGCACCGCCGGCAGCACCGGGACCATGCGGGTCTTGCCGCCCTTGCCGAGGATGCGCAGCGTCTCGGGGATCGGCGCGTCGCTGCGCTTCAGCGACAGCGCCTCGGAGATCCGCAGGCCGCAGCCATAGAGCAGGGTCAGCACCGCCTGGTCGCGGCTGACCTCCCAGTCGTCGCGGTCGGGATCGAAGGCGGGTTCGGCGATCAGGCCGGCCGCCTGGTCCTCGCTGACCGGCCGCGGGGCCGAGGGGACAACGCGCGGGCCGCGCACGAGGGCGATGGCGGCGTTGGGGGTGTCCAGCCGTCGGTCGAGGAACTTGTGGAAGGTGCGGATCGCCGACAGCGCCTGCGATAGCGAGCGCGGCGACAGGGGGTGATCGCCCTGTCGCAGGTGCGCCAGCCAGGCGCGGATCTCGCTGGGGGCCAGGGTTCCCATGTCGGAGAGGCTTAGGGCCTCGCCGCGATGGCGTTCGAGAAAGCTGATGTAGCGGCCGCCGGCGAAGGCGTAGGCCTCGACCGTGCGCGGCGAGGCGCGGCGCTCCTTGGCCAGGTGCTCCAGCCATTGGGCCAGAGCGCGACGCGCCGAAGTGGGAACCGGCTCGGGCGCCTGGCGGGCGTTGGTCACAGGACCGGCCACCGCTCCGCCGTGCGCTCGACCACGCGGGCGAGGAAGGCGACCAATTCGACGCCCATGTCTTCGGTGAAGCCGTGCTCGTCGGCCGAGCCGAAGGCCAGCAGGCCCTCGCGCGAGGGCTCCCAGATCGCCATGCGGACCATGGCCATCGAGCGGACCTGCGGCGCGCGTTCGCCGAACAGGCCGAGCGCCACGGGCTCGAAGCCCATCAGCGCCACGCGGTCGTGGCCGATGATCATGTCGATCTGGCCCTCGACCAGCATCCGCCAGCCGGCCGGCGTGCGCTCGGGCCCTTCCAGGGCGACGACGCCGCTGACCAGGCCGAAACGCAGCTGCGCCAGCTCGTCGACCCGGCGGGCCAGGTCGGCGTGATTGCGCGACTCAAGCATGTCGACGACCGCGCCGTGCGTCTGGGCTTGGGCGGCGAAGTTGGCGCGTGCCGTAGCTTCCAGGTGCTTGCGCGCGCTGGACTCGCGCTTGTGCGCCTCGTGCACGCGGGCCAGCGCCGCCGGTCCGAAGTCGATCACGTTGCCGGCGTCGGCGCGCAGGCCGAGCTCGGCCAGCAGCGCTGTGTCGCCGCGCAGGAAGTCGGGGTTGTCGGCCAGGAAGGCGCGGACCTCGCGGGGCTCGAGACCATGTTCCTTAGCCTTCGCCCCGCCTTCCATGTGCCGCCCCCAGCATTCTACAGGATGGACTGACCCGTCTTGGCCCAGTCGCTGAGGAATTGTTCAAGACCCTTTTCGGTTAACGGGTGCTTGAAGAGGTCGGCGAAGGTGGTGGGCGGAATGGTCGCGCAGTCGGCGCCGGCGAGGGCCGCGGCGGTCACGTGGGCCGGCGTGCGGATCGAGGCGGCGAGGATCTCGGTATCGAAATCGTAGTTGTCGTAGATCGCGCGGATTTCCTGGATCAGGCCCATGCCTTCGGCGCCGTAGTCGTCCAGGCGGCCGATGAACGGCGAGATGTAGCTGGCGCCGGCCTTGGCCGCGAGCAGCGCCTGAGCGGCCGTGAAGCACAGGGTGACGTTGGTCTGGATGCCCTGCACCGCGAACTCCGACGTCGCGATCAGGCCGTTGCGGGTCAGCGGCAGCTTGACGACCACGTTCGGGGCGATGGCGGCCAGCTTCGCGCCTTCGGCCAGCATGCCCTCGACCTCGGTGGCGGCGACCTCGGCGCTGACCGGGCCCTCGACGAGCTCGCAAATCTCGGCGATGACCTCCAGCATGGGGCGGCCGGACTTGGCGATGAGGGTCGGGTTGGTGGTCACCCCGTCCACCAGGCCGGTGGCGGTGAGTTCCTTGAGCAGGCCGATGTCGGTGGTGTCGAGGAAGAGCTGCATGGGTGACCTTCTGGCGCGGGGTTTCGCGGGCTCTTTACCGTTTGCAGCCGCGTGCGGCCAGCCTATCTGGACGGGGCCATGAGCCGCATCGCCTCCGTCCTGCTTCCCATGCCGCTGCCTGAGGCGTTCGACTACGCCGAGCCGGAGGGGATGGAGCTCGTCGTCGGCGACCAGGTCGCCGCGCCGCTGGGCCCGCGGCTGCTGCGCGGCGTCGTCGTCGCCCTGCGCGAAGGGGCCGGCGGCAACCGGCCGCTGAAGCCGCTCGACAGCAAGCTGGATTCCCCGCCGCTGCCGCCCGGCGCCATCGAGTTCGTCCAGTGGGCGGCGCGCTATTCCGTCGACGCGCCCGGCCAGCCGTTGGCCATCGCCATCCGCGGCGCCCGCGCCCCCAAGGCCAAACCCGAAAAGGTGCTCGAGGCCACCGGCCTGCTGCCGGCCCGCGCGACCCCCGCCCGGCTGAAAGTGCTGGAGGCCGCCGCCGCCGGCCCGCAGGCGCCGGCCGATCTCGCCCGCGCCGCCGGGGTTTCGGCTGGCGTGGTCAAGGGCCTGGTCGAAGAGGGCGCGCTGGCCCTGCGGCTGATCGAGGCGCAGGCCGCTTTTCCCGAACCCGATCTCGCCCGCGCGGGCCATCCGCTGAACCCCAGCCAGGCCGCCGCGGCCCAGGCGCTGGTCGACATGGTCCGTGAGGGCGGCTTCAACGTCGCCCTGCTCGACGGCGTCACCGGTTCGGGCAAGACCGAGGTCTATCTGGAGGCGGTCGCCGCCGCCCTGGCCAAGGACCCCGCCGCCCAGGTGCTGGTCATGCTGCCCGAGATCGCCCTGACCCAGGCGGTGATCGCCCGGTTCGTGGAGCGCTTCGGGGTGAAACCGGCCGAATGGCACTCCGACGTCGCCCCGCCGATGCGCCGCCGCACCTGGGACGCGGTCGCCACCGGCCAAGCCCGCATCGTCATCGGCGCCCGGTCGGCGCTGTTCCTGCCGTTCACCCGCCTGTCGCTGATCGTCGTCGATGAGGAGCACGACGGCTCCTACAAGCAGGACGAGGGCTTCATCTACCAGGCCCGCGACCTCTCGGTGATGCGCGGCAAGATCGAGGGCGCGGGCGTGATCCTGGCTTCGGCGACCCCGTCGCTCGAGACCCTGCGCAACGCCGAGACCGGCCGTTACCGCTGGCTGAAGCTGACCAGCCGCCACGGGACCGCGCAGCTGCCCGACATCACGCTCATCGACCTTAAGGCGACGCCGCCGCCGCCCGGCCGCTGGCTTTCGCCGCCGCTGGTCGACGCCATGGGACAGACCCTGGCCGCCGGCGAGCAGACCCTGCTGTTCCTCAACCGCCGCGGCTACGCCCCGCTTGTGCTCTGCAAGGCCTGCGGCGAGAAGCTGACGTCGCCCGACACCGACAGCTGGCTGGTCGAGCACCGCTATAGCGGCCGGCTGGTCTGCCACCTGACCGGCTTTTCCATGCCCAAGCCCGACAAGTGTCCGCACTGCGGGGCCAAGGACAGCCTGACCTCGATCGGCCCAGGCGTGGAGCGGGTGGAGGAGGAGGCCCGCCACCTGTTCCCTGACGCCCGCATCGCGGTCTTCTCGTCCGACACGGTCTGGGACGCCAAGGAGGCGCGCCGCCTGGTCGACTCCATGGCCGAGGGCGAGATCGACATCCTGGTGGCGACCCAGGCCGCCGCCAAGGGCCACAATTTCCCCAAGCTGACCCTGGTCGGGGTGGTCGATGCGGACCTTGGCCTGCGCGGCGGCGACCTGCGCGCCGCCGAGCGCACCTACCAGCTGCTGGCCCAGGCCACCGGCCGGGCCGGCCGCCGCGACCGTCCCGGCCGCGCGCTCCTGCAGACCTACGCCCCTGAGCACTCGGTGATGCAGGCGCTGAAGGCCCAGGACCGCGACGCCTTCGTCGAGGCCGAGATGGCCGAGCGCGAGATCATGAAGCTGCCGCCGTTCGGCCGGCTGGGGGCCATCGTGATCTCCGGCCCCGACGCCGCGGCGCTGGAGGCCTTCGCCCGCGAGATGGCCAAGGTCGCGCCCAACGCCGAGGGGGTCGAGGTCTACGGCCCCGCCGACGCCCCGCTCGCCCTGGTGCGCGGCCGGCGGCGCAAGCGCTTCCTGGTCCGCGCCGACCGCAACGTCGACCTTTCGGCCTACCTCGCCACCTGGCGCGCCCGCGTGCGGCCGCCCGGCGCGATCCGGGTGGCCATCGACGTCGATCCGTACAGTTTTCTGTAGAGAGCCGCGTGTCATCCCGGTTTCGGCGCAGCCGAAGACCGGGATCCATGAACACCAGATGGTTCAGATGGCGGCGCCGGCCGCGCCCCTAATTCGACGCGGCGGCAATGGATCCCGGACAGCCGCTATGCGGCTTCCGGGATGACACTGGTGGTCAGTGCTTGGTCGCGTCCTGACCCAGCGCTTCGCGCTTCTTGGCGGCGTTGCGGCTCCACATGTTGAGCGCCTCGACCCCGGCCGAGAAGGCCATCGCCGCGTAGATGTAGCCCTTCGGCACATGCACCCCGAAGCCGTCGGCGATCAGCACGGTGCCGATCATCAGCAGGAAGCCCAGCGCCAGCATCACTACGGTCGGGTTGTTGTTGATGAAGTTGGCCAGCGGATCGGCGGCCAGCAGCATCACCGTCACCGCCACGATCACCGCGATCACCATGACCGGCAGGTGCTCGGTCATGCCCACGGCGGTCAGGATCGAGTCGATCGAGAACACCAGGTCCAGCATGATGATTTGGATGATCGCCGCGCCGAAATTGGTTGCGACCGCCTTCTTGGAGTCGAACACGTCGTCGTTCGGGGTCGGATCGACCGTGTGGTGGATTTCGGTGGTCGCCTTCCAGACCAGGAACAGGCCGCCGGCGATCAGGATCAGGTCGCGCCACGAGAACGCCAGCTCCCAGGCCGGCTTGCCGTTTTCGTCCAGGGCCCCGTGCCAGGGCAGTTCGAACACCGGCGCGGTCAGGCCGACGATGAAGGCCAGGGTCGAGAGCAGGACCAGGCGCATGATGAGCGCCAGGCTGATGCCGATGCGGCGGGCCTTAGTGCGGTGTTCGGGGGGCAGCTTATTCGAGAGAATGGAGATGAAGATGAGGTTGTCGATGCCAAGGACCACCTCCATGACGATGAGCGTGATCAGCGCCGCCCACACGGCCGGATCAGCAGCTAGGGTCATAAGGGTGTCCATCGAGGTCCTCTCGGTTATGTGGAAATTCTATCGAGCCAACCGCGTCAGATAAGGTGGAGTTTCAGCGCCGCAAGCGGGCCATGGTCTCAACAAAGCTCGATTTCAGCCGCGCCAGCGCCTCAGGTCCCTCGCCGTGGCCGGCCCAGACCACGCCGTAGTTGAGCGCCCCGTTGATCATCACCGCCAGGGTTTCGGGGTCGCCCTGCAACTCGTCCGCCTCCACCGCGGCCCGCACGCCCTCGACCAGCAGGCCGAAACCGTGCCGGCGATCCATCTCATTCCAGGCCTCCCAGCCCAGCACGCTGGGGGCGTCGAGGATCAGGATCCGGCGCGCCTGCGGGCCGGCCATGAAGTCGAGAAAGGTGAGGCACCCGGCCAGCAGCCCGTCGAAGGCGCTGGCTTGTGCGTCGGCGTCCGTTTCGATCGCCAGCTCGGCTTCGCCGTGCAGCTGCTCGCACACTGCGGCGAACAGCGCCTGCTTGTCGGCGAAGTGGTGATAGAGCGCCCCGCGGGTCACCCCGGCCGCGGCCAGGATCGCCTCTGTGCCGGTCCCCGCGTACCCTTGAGCGGCGAACAGGTCGCGCGCGACCGCGACCAGCTTGCCTCGCGTCGCCGCCGCCTTCGCCGCCTTCACGCTCATCCGCGATTTCCTATTTGACATACAGACTGTCTGTATTTTAGTTCGCCATCAGGACTGATCAAGGACAATCGCCATGAAGTTCGTCGACCGATATCCGATCATCGTCACCCCTAAGCTGCAGCAGTGTCGCGACTTCTGGGTCGAGCATCTGGGGTTCGAGGTGGTCTTCGAGGCCGACTGGTTCATCCTGCTGGCCGCCGACGGCGCCACCCTGGCCTTCATGCACCCGAACCACCCGTCCAGCCCGCCGGGTCCGCAGGCGTTCTCCGGCCACGGCATGTGCTTCGAACTGCAGGTTGAGGACGCCGCCTTGGCCTATGAGGAGTTCCGCGGCCGCGGCCTGCGGGTCGACTACGCCCTGGCCCAGGAGCCGTTCGGCCAGCTGCGCTTCGGTTTCTTCGACCCCTCCGGCCTCTGGGTCGACGTCGTCGAGCAGATCGAACCGGCCGAAGGCTTCTGGGACCGCTACATGACCGCGGCGGCGTAGGCGCGGCCAACACCGGGACCCATTCGCGCCTGCGCTGCTGGGTCGAGCGCCGTGCGGCGCTTGCCCGTAACCGAATGGTCAGGCTTCCTGGCCTAGTCTCCTCGCCGGGGCTCGCCTGGTGCGCGAATTGCACTCGCCCCTGACGCTGCGCCGAGAACGGCGCCGGAACGGGACGAAGCCGCCTATGAACGACGCCTCGAACATCCGCCAGCTCACCTCCTTGCGGTTCTTCGCCGCTTTCTGGGTCGTGCTGTTCCACTACTGGCCGAAGCTCGATTTCGACGCGGCGATCCCGCTCTTCGTGCAGAAGGGCTATCTCGGGGTCGAGCTGTTCTTCGTCCTCTCCGGCTTCATCCTCTGCCACGTCTACCGGACCAGCCTGGAGGAGGGGCGCTTCCGCTACGGCTCGTTCCTCTGGAATCGGCTCGCGCGGGTCTATCCGCTGCACCTGGCCACCCTGGTCGGCATGATCGTGCTGGCGCTTGGCGCCCAGGCCGCGGGCTTTGGCATCGACTCGAACATTCTCTCCTGGGAATCGCTGCCGGCGAACCTGCTGCTGGTCCAGGCCTGGGGTCTGGCCCCGCAGGCGGCGTTCAACCACCCGTCCTGGTCGATCTCGGCCGAGTGGTTCGCCTATCTGACCTTCCCGCTGTTCGCCTGGGGCGCCCTGGCGCTGAAGGACCGGCCGCTCGTGGCGCTCGGTCTGGCGATCGGCTTCCTCGCCGCCCTATATGCGGCGTTCCAGCACCTGGCCGGCTTTCCGCTCACCCAGGCGACCATACAGTGGGGCGCCCTGCGCATCGTTCCGTGCTTCGCCTACGGCTGCGCCCTGCATGCCCTGTGGCGCGCGCGGCCCTCGCAGAATCGTCGCAGCGCCCTGGTCGGCGCCGTCGCTTCGACCCTCGCGGTGCTTATTTTGGCGGCGATCGCCGCTCCTGATGCCGTAATTGTGACTGCGCTCGGCGCCGTGATCTTCTTCCTCGCACGCATGGCGCAAACCGGTTCTGAAACATTTGGTAACGCACAGCTCGTTTATCTGGGCGAGATCAGCTACTCCGTCTACATGGTCTGCGTTCCGTGGAAGATAGTATTCGTGAACGCGGCGTCGAAAGTATTTGAGCTCAACGACGAGCGCCTGCCCCTTTGGCTGTGGTTAGTTTTCCTCGGCGGAGTCGTTCCACTGGCCGCGGCGTCATATCATCTTATTGAAAAGCCGGCCCGCGCCCGCATGAAGCTATGGGCGGAGGCGTGGGAGGCTCGGCGACCTTCTACCGCAGGCGCATAAAGACTCTTTTCATCCGGGCGTGAGATGGTTACCCCTTACGCTGTTCGCGTGGGGGAGTACCCGTAACATGCTTAAACGCCCGAGGGCCGTGATTGGCTCCCTGGCCGCTGCGGCGGTTATGTTTTTCGCTCCCATCTCGGGCGCGATGGCCGACACCTACTGGCAGTGCGTCCCGTTCGCGCGCCTGATTTCCGGCGTGCAGATCTATGGCGACGCCTGGACCTGGTGGCGTCAGGCGGTGGGCAAATACGAAACCGGCTTCAGCCCCAAGGCGGGCGCGGTCCTCTGCTTCAAGCCCACCGGCAAGATGCGTCTCGGACACGTGGCCGTGGTCAGCCAGGTGCTGACCGACCGCGTCATCCAGATCACCCACGCCAACTGGTCGCGCATCGGGGGCACGCGCGGGCAGATCGAGAAGGACGTCACCGTCATCGACGTCTCGCCGGCCGGCGACTGGTCGCAGGTCAAGGTGTGGTATGATCCGGTGCGTGACCTCGGCTCGTCGACCTACCCGACCCACGGCTTCATCTACCAGGACGCCAACGCCATCCGCATGGCGAGCAACAAGCTCAACGGCGCCCAGAACACCGCCATCGCCGTCGCCCAGGGCGCGGCCAACCAGGTCGCCTCGGTCGTTCGTCCGGGCGCTGGCCCGCTGCAGATGCTGAGCCAGGCCGCCGACTCCACCGACCGGATCGCCGCCCTGATCCAGGCCGCTACCCAGATGAACCCGCCCGCCGAGTCGAACTGACCCGGCTGGGCGCTGACGCCCATCCCTCAAATTTCAGGTGGGGCTCCATCCCTTGCGGAGAGCTCCATGCTGACGGCCGGACGACGACATCATCTGGATCAACCTGGTCTCGCCCTCGCCGGAGGGCGCGTCGTGGAGCGGGCCGTCGAGCGCCTCGATGCCTTCCTCGGCCGCCTCGCCAAAGCCGCCTGACCTCGATCCAGCACGACATTCAGCCCTGAGCGAGCACGCGGAGCTGGCGACGACCGCATCTGGTTCCTGCCCGACGCGGCGCTCGACCTGATGAAGCGAGAGAACAGCATCAATTCTTCTCTGTCGTGGCGGTCGTCTTCCGGCCGCCGCCGCCAGTCGCATCTATATATGGAGCGGACTTCGGCGCGACACCGCATTTGCGCTGGATGTTTGGGTATACATTGACTCATCTGCTTATGGTTATCGCGCAAGTTACCCCGTTCATCTGATACGAGAGGTAGGGTTGGCTGTAGATCGCCGACCGGCGTTAGATATCGCCACGGTGAAGTCACAATTGTGCAACCGTTCCTTAAGCGCGATATCTGATCCTGAGGGCCTCGTTCCTTAAACCGGTCCGCATGTCCGCAGTCGCCAACCTCTATCGGCCGCTGGATCCCCAGGCGCTTCGGCAAACCCTGGAGGCCCATCGCCGCTATCTCGCCCACCGCACCGGCGGGCGGCGGGCGAACCTCGCCTATGCGGACCTGTCAGGCCTGAAGCTCGAAGGCTTCGACCTCAGCGACGCCGACCTGACCGGCGCGCGGCTGTCCGGCGCGATGCTGGCCGGCGTGAAGCTCGACCGCGCGATCCTGTTCGGCGCGGACCTGCGCGACGCCAACCTGCGCAAGGCCAGCCTCTCCAAGGCCGACCTGCGCGGCGCTTCGTTGCGCGGCGCGAACCTGACCGGCGCCAATCTCGCCGGCTGCGACCTGCGCGAGGGCCGCATCGCCCTGCAGGACCGCACCGAGGGGTTCCGATATCTCGACCACGCCGGCGGTCCGGGCGAGCTTAACTTCGCCGTGCTCACCGGCGCCGACCTCACCGGGGCCCAGATGACCGGGGCCTCGGCCCTGGCCACCGATTTCACTGACGCCAACCTGACCGACGCTCAACTGGGCGGGGCGCGCCTGATCAAGGCCAAGCTCGATGGAGCCAACCTGACCGGGGCCCAGGTGGCGGGGGCCGACCTCTCCGGCGCTTCGCTGCGGCGCGCCATTCTGATTCGCGTGGACTTCAGTTTCGCGACCGTCGAGGGGGCCGACCTCTCGGACGTGCTGCGGGCGCCGCCGGCGGTGGTCTATGTCGACGAACGCCCGCTCGGCGAGGTGCTGGCGGCGCACGAGGCCTTCTGCGAAAGCGGCGGTCGCGCCGGCGCCGCCGCCCGGCTGGCCGACATTGACTTCCGCCCGGTGGGCACGCTCAAGCGCCGCAAGCTCAGCGGCCTGATCGCGCCGGGCTCGGTGCTGTTCGGAATGAACCTCGAGGGCGTCGAGCTGCAGGGCGCGGACCTGTCGCGCTGCGACCTGCGCGCGGCCAATCTGCGCATGGCCGACCTGCGCGGCGCGCGCCTGATCGACGCGCAGCTGACCCGCGCTGACCTTCGCGGGGCGATCCTCGGCCCGCTGGAGATCGGTCAGGGCCGGTTCATCCGCGCCGACCTGTCCCGCGCCAACCTGCGCCAGGCCGACCTGCGCCGCGCGTTCGCCCTGCGCGCCCGGTTGCCGGAAGCCGACCTCTCCGACGCCAAGCTCGACGGCTGCGTGCTCACCGACGTCGAGCTGGGCGGCTGAGCTGTGGCTGTCATCCCGGTTTCGGCCGCAGGCCGAAGACCGGGACCCATGAGCACCTGATCATGCGGATGACGGCTCGACCTCGCCGCATGCCTCAAGCGCGGCCAATGGATCCCGGCCTTCCGCTTCGCTTCAGCCGGGATGACACTCCAAGGAAGGCGGGTTCCTACATCCCGTGCTTCAGCGGCTGAAGCCCCTGCCACACCGGCTCGCGCTTCTCGGACTTCGCCGCGAACGCCTCGCCCATGTGCGGGCCCGAGAACATGCCGGTCTGCCAGACGGCGATGTAGTCCAGGCCGTCCTTGATGGTGTGGTCGCGGGCGTAGTTGATCATGACCTTCGAGCCGGTCACCGCCAGCGGGGCCTTGCTAGCGATCTCGTGGGCGGTGGCGAGGGCGTGGGCGACACACTCTTCGTGGGTCGGCAGCACCTCGTTGACCCAGCCGATCTCCTTGGCCTTCGCGGCCGGCATGCGGCGGCCGGTATAGGCCATTTCGCGCACCCAACCCTCAGGGATCAGCTTGCACAGCCGCGGGAAGGTCCCGACGTCGGCGGTCATGCCGATGTTGATCTCCTGGATGCAGAAGAACGCATCGGCGCTGGCGTAGCGGATGTCGCAGGCGCTGGTCATGTCGACCGCTCCCCCGATGCAGCCGCCCTGGATGGCGACGATCACGGGGATGCGCGCCTCGTCGAGACACCCGAAACAGTCCTGCAGCCACAGGATATGATGGCGCTGCTGCTCGGCGTTGATGTGCCGGTCCTGGTTCTGGTTGGCCGAGGTCGAGCCGCCGCCGCCGAACACGGCCAGGTCCATGCCGGCGGAGAAGTGCTTGCCGGTCGAGGAGATCACGATCGCCCGGGCGCGGGCGTTGTGGTCGATGTCCTTCACGATCACCGGCAGCTCGTTCCAGAACTCGCGGATCATCGAGTTCATGGCCTCGGGGCGCTTGAGCTGGATGTGGGCGACGTGGCCGTCCAGGGTCACGTCGAAGCAGGTCCAGGTCTGCGAGAAGGCGTCGGCCATATGGGCGTCTCCTTATGAATGATGCAAAGGCGGCATCATTGCCGGATGACGCAAGGGAATGGGAGGCGTTTAGCCGTAGCGCATCTTGCCGAGCGCGCTGGCGACGTCGGACAGAAGTTGCGAGGGCTTCAGGCCGCCCTTCCACTTCTCGAAGGCCATCACGTTTTCGATGCGGGCGTCGACGAAGGCCGCCGCCGCGTCGCGGCCCGACGACAGCCGGATCGCCAACGCGCTGGCCAGGATGCCCGAGAGGATCGCGCGCTTGGAATAGTGGTTCTCGTCGGTGGCCGTGTCGCCGGCCCACCGCCACAGCTGGTCGGCGCTGTCCCACAACAGCCGCATCGCTAGCGGCAGGTGTATCGGCAGGGCGAGGAAACCTGCCCAACGCCGAACGGCCGCCTCATCCTGGGCTGCGACGTCGATCCGGGTCATGGCGGCGGTGCGGATCCGCTCGCGGATCTTTAGGGCCGCCGGGTCGGGCAGGGCGGCCAGGGTCAAAGCGTCGTGTCGCTTGCCCAGCAAGGCGGCGAGGTCGCGCGGACCGTGCGGCAGCAGCAGTTCGACATCGGCCTCAGACAGTCCGGCCGCCGCGCCGGCGGCCTTCACCGTCGGCCAGGTCCAGCCGCGATCGGCTGCAATCTGCAAGGCGGCGTCGAGAACCTGCCGTTCGGCGTCCTGCGCCCACTCGTCTACATTGGCCATGCATCCATATAGCGGGCGATTTTCCGCCTGTCCGCCGTGGACATCGCGCTCGGGTTCTGATATCTCGCCGCGCTCAACCCGAAGGGCCTTCGCTCGACGGGTCGCAAGGCTTTTATCCGTTCGCCGCCGCCTGATGTCAGGAAGGCCGAGCGGGAACGGGTGATAGGAGAGAGACCTCTGGTTCAGATTTTCGTCCGCGACAACAACGTCGATCAGGCCCTCAAGGCGCTGAAGAAGAAGATGCAGCGCGAGGGCTCGTTCCGCGAAATGAAGCGGCACGTGCACTATGAAAAGCCGAGCGAAAAGCGCGCTCGTCAAAAGGCCGAAGCCGTGCGCCGCGCGCGCAAGCTGGCCCGCAAGCGCGCTCAACGCGAAGGCCTGATCGCCGCGCCGAAGAAGCCGAGCCGGTAAGAAATCAAGGCGTCATGCCTAAGTGTGGGGGGCCGCGCGGGAGACTGCGCGGCCCTTTGCATGTCTGGAATCGGGCTTGGTCAAGCTCGCTCAACGAACCGCGATATTCGGTCGCGCGGCACGAGGCTTGCTAGTGCCCATGGCCACTCCCACCTACAGTGGGATTTGAGAGACACTTTTCACGAAGGCGCGTCATGAACCTGCGTAATCTCGCCATCTGGGGCGTCATCGTCGTCGTCCTGATCGGCCTCTACAGCATGATGACCGGCGGCAGTCAGGCGGCCGGGGCTTCAGGCCAGATCTCCTACTCGCAGCTGCTGAGCAAGGTGAACTCGGGCGAGGTCAAGTCCGCGACGTTCCGCGGCACGGCGATCGAGATCAAGGACGCGGGCGGCAAGTCGTACACCGCGCTGACCCCGAACAATCAGGACGACCTGATCAAGCGGCTGGAGTCCGGCGGCGCCGACATCAATGTGAAGTCGGCTGGCGGCGGCCTGCTGGGCCTGTTCCTGAACAGCCTGCCGATCCTGCTGTTGATCGGCGTCTGGATCTTCTTCATGCGTCAGATGCAGGGCGGCGCCCGTGGCGCCATGGGCTTCGGCAAGTCCAAGGCCAAGATGCTGACCGAGAACAAGAACCGCGTCACCTTCGACGACGTCGCCGGCGTGGACGAGGCCAAGGAAGAGCTGACGGAAATCGTCGATTTCTTGAAGGACCCGCAGAAGTTCCAGCGCCTGGGCGGCAAGATCCCGAAGGGCGCCCTGATGGTCGGCCCTCCCGGCACCGGTAAGACCCTGCTGGGCCGCGCCGTCGCGGGCGAGGCCGGCGTGCCCTTCTTCTACATCTCCGGTTCGGACTTCGTTGAAATGTTCGTCGGCGTCGGCGCCAGCCGCGTGCGCGACATGTTCGAGCAGGCCAAGAAGAACAGCCCCTGCATCATCTTCATCGACGAAATCGACGCCGTCGGCCGTCACCGCGGCGCCGGCCTGGGCGGCGGCAACGACGAGCGCGAGCAGACCCTCAACCAGCTGCTGGTCGAGATGGACGGCTTCGACCCGTCGGAAGCGATTATCGTCATCGCCTCGACCAACCGACCCGACGTTCTGGACCCGGCCCTGCTGCGTCCCGGCCGCTTCGACCGTCAGGTCGTGGTGCCGAACCCGGATATCGGCGGCCGCGAGCGGATCCTGCGCGTCCACATGAAGAACGTGCCGCTGGCCGCCGACGTCGAGGTCAAGACCATCGCCCGCGGCACCCCGGGCTTCTCTGGCGCCGACCTGGCCAACCTGGTCAACGAAGCGGCCCTCATGGCGGCGCGCAAGAACCGCCGCATGGTCACCCAGCGCGACTTCGAGGACGCTAAGGACAAGGTCATGATGGGCGCCGAGCGCAAGTCCATGGCCATGACCGAGGACGAAAAGCGCCTGACTGCATACCATGAGGGCGGCCACGCCCTGATCGCCCTGAACGTCCCGGCCACCGACCCGGTGCACAAGGCCACGATCATTCCGCGCGGCCGCGCCCTGGGCATGGTCATGCAGCTGCCGGAACGCGATCAGCTGTCAATGTCCTACGAGCAGATGACCTCGCGTCTGGCCATCCTGATGGGCGGCCGGATGGCGGAGGAGCTGATCTTCGGCAAGGACAAGATCACCTCGGGCGCGTCGTCCGACATCGATCAGGCGACCAAGCTGGCCCGCGCCATGGTCACCAAGTGGGGCTTCTCCGACAAGCTCGGCGTCGTCTCCTACGGCGAGAACCAGGACGAGGTGTTCCTCGGTCATTCGGTGTCGCGGACCCAGTCGGTCTCGGAAGAGACGGCCAACCTGATCGACGCCGAAGTGAAGCGTCTGGTCCAGGGCGGCTTCGACGAGGCTCGCCGAATCCTGACCGAGAAGATGGACGACCTGCACACCCTGGCCAAGGCTCTGCTCGAGTACGAGACCCTGACCGGCGACGAGATCATCAATGCGCTGAAGGGCGTCCCGCCCGTTCGCGACGACGCCGACGCTAAGCGGCCCACTGGCCCGTCGGTGGCGGTGCCGATCTCGCCGCGGCCCGAACCGGCGTAAGGCCGACCAGCCCTAGCGATCTTGACGCCCTCCCGGCCCCGCGCCAGGAGGGCGTCTTGCTGATTGCGCGAGGAGATCCGTCCATGCCCGGTTCTGCGAAGGTCATGGGGATCGTCAATGTCACCCCCGACAGCTTCTCGGACGGCGGCCGCTTCCTGGATCACGAGGCGGCCCTGATCCATGCCCGGCGGCTGATCGCCGAGGGCGCCGACATCCTCGACATCGGCGCTGAGTCCACGCGGCCAGGCTCCGAGCCGGTCTCCGCCGAGGACGAGATCGCTCGCGCCGTGCCGCTGATCGCGGCTATCCGGGCTGAGAGTCCGATCGCCATCTCGATCGACACGATGAAGCCGCAGGTCGCCCGCGCCGGGGTCGAGGCCGGCGCGAACATCTGGAACGACGTGGCGGCCCTGCGCTACGCGCCGGACGGCCCGCAGATCGCCGCTGAGCTGGGCTGCGACCTAGTGCTCATGCATATGCGCGGCGAGCCGCGCACCATGCAGGCGGACCCGCAGTACGACGACGTCGTCGCCGAGGTCTGCGAATTCCTGGCCGAACGGGCGCAAGCGGCGATGGCGGCCGGGGTGGCGCGCGAGAAGATTTGGCTCGATCCCGGGGTGGGGTTCGGCAAGCGGCCCGAGCACAATCTGGCGCTCATCGCCCGGCTGGACGCGGTCGCAGCCCTCGGCTACCCGGTGCTGTTGGGCGTCAGCCGCAAGCGGTTCATCGCCGCCCTTGATCCGTCTGGCGGCGCGGCCTTGGACGGGCGGTTGGCGGGCTCGCTGGCCGCGGCCTTGGCCGGCGTCGAACGCGGGGCCGGGGTCCTGCGGGTGCACGACGTCGCCGAGACGGTCCAGGCGCTGAAGGTCTGGGAGGCGGTCGCGGCCGCCCGTTAGCCGCGGCCGATGAACGGCATCTTGGTCGCCATCACGGTCATAAACTGGACATTGGCGTCCAGCGGCAGGCCGGCCATGAACGCCACGGCGTCGGCGACGGCCTTTACGTCCATCAGCGGCTCGGGCGCGAACGAGCCGTCGGCCTGCGGCACGCCCTTGGCCATGGCCAGCGTCATTTCGGTGGCCGCATTGCCGATGTCGATCTGGCCGCAAGCGATGTCGTAGGCCCGGCCTTCGAGCGAGGCCGAGCGGGTCAGGCCCGTGATCGCGTGCTTGGTGGCCGTGTAGGCCACCGAATAGGGCCGGGGCGCGTGGGCCGAGATCGAGCCGTTGTTGATGATCCGTCCGCCGCGCGGGTCCTGGGCCTTCATCAGCCGGAACGCCGCCCGGGTGCAGAGGAAGGCGCCGGTGAGATTGGCGTCGACCACCCGCTTCCAGGCGTCCAGAGACAGATCCTCCAGCCGCCCCCCGGCCGAGACGCCCGCATTGTTGAACAGCACGTCCAGCCGCCCGAACCGCGCCCGCGTCGCCTCGAATGCAGCGTCCACGGCGGTCTCGTCGGCGATGTCGGCGGTCTGGATAAGAGTCTCGCCGGGCAGGGCGGCGGCGGTTTCCTCCAGCTTGTCGGCGCGGCGTCCGACAAGGACGAGCGAATAGCCGGCTTCTGCGAGGGCGATCGCGCTGGCGCGGCCGATCCCCGATCCGGCCCCGGTGACGAGGGCGACTTTCATGGCCGGCAGGTTAGCAGTGGGCCGGGCGCAAGCGCCACAGTGGACAGCCGCGCAAATCCCGATGCATTCGCTGCGCGCTCGCGCTACGTCCAGTCCATGAGCGAGACCTTGGGCCGAGTGCTGATCATCGCAGGTTCGGATTCGGGCGGCGGCGCCGGCATCCAGGCCGACATCAAGACGGTCACCATGCTGGGCGCCTATGCGGCGACGGCGATCACGGCGGTGACCGTGCAGAACACCTTGGGCGTCACCGGCGTTCACCCGATCCCTCTAGACGTGGTCGAGGCGCAGGCCCGAGTGGTGCTGGACGACATCGGCGCCGATGCGATCAAGACGGGGATGCTGGGCGACGTCGCCATGGTGGAGACGGTGGCGCGGATACTCGACAGCACCGCTGCGCCCGCAGTGGTCGATCCGGTCATGGTCGCCAAGGGCGGTTCGAACCTCTTGGCGCCCGACGCCGTGGATGCAGTGCGTACGTTGATGGTCCCGCGCGCGGCGCTACTGACCCCCAATGCGCCTGAGGCCCAGGCGCTGACCGGCCTGGCGGTCGAGAGCCTGGACGACCAGCGCCGCGTCGGCGAGGCGCTGCTGAAGCTCGGCGCTCGCGCCGTCCTGATGAAGGGCGGCCACGTGCCAGGAGAGACCGTCACCGACGTGCTGCTGACGCGGCAGGGCGAGACCACCTATGAGGGCGAGCGTATACACACGCGCCATACGCACGGCACCGGCTGCACCCTGGCCTCGGCCTGCGCCGCGGGCCTCTCGCAGGGCCTGCCGCTGAGCGAGGCGGTGGCCCGCGCCTGGGCCTATGTGCATGAGGCGATGCGGGCCGCGCCAGGCCTTGGGGGCGGCCATGGTCCCCTGGATCACGCCTGGGCGCTGCGAGGCGGCAAATGAGCGCAGATCTTGCGGAGCGGCTCGAGACCATCGTCCGATCGACTCCCAGCCTGATGCACGTGCTGACGACGGTGCGGCGCCTGAACCTGCCCGACTGGCTGGTGTTTTCCGGCGCGGTCTACCAGCCAGTGCTGAACCACCTGACCGGCCGCGATCCCGACTATGGGATCAAGGACTACGATCTCGGTTACTTCGATGCGTCCGACACTTCTTATGAGGCGGAAGACGTAGTGATCCGCCAGGTCGCCGCCGCCTTCGCGCCGCCGTTCCAGGAGATGGTCGAGGTCCGTAACCAGGCCCGCGTGCACCTCTGGTTCGAGCAGAAGTTCGGCGAGCCGTACGAGCCGCTGACCTCCTGCACCCAGGCGCTGTCGCGCTTCACCTCCACCGTGTTCGCGGTCGGCGTCCGGCTGGAAGACGACGACCGGTTGACCGTCCACGCCCCATTCGGGCTCGACGACCTGTTTGCGTTGCGCCTGCGCCCGAACCCGAGCCGCGTCACGGGCGGCTTCCTGCGCACCGCCCACGCAGCCCAGCGCCGCTGGCCTGAGCTGTCGATCCTTAACGCCTAGACGGAAAAGGGGCGGCCTCGCGACCGCCCCTTCCCAGTGTCTCAAGCCCGCGCCTCAGCGGCGATAGTCGGGCCCGTAGCCATAGCCGTATCGGCGATCGTCCCGATCGATGCGGCGCGCCAGCTGATCGTAGCGGCGGTCGATGTCCTGGCGCTCCCACTGGCTGAAGCCGCCGCGGCTGTAGCGCCACGCCAGACGTTCGGTGGCGTTCACTTCGCGGCGCAGCCATACGGCGGCGCCGGAGTTCAGCGAGCCGGTGCGCTCGGCGCGGTCGATACGCCACATCAGGCGGTCGGCGCGGTTGTTGTCGTAGTGCTGAGTGCGATCGTAGCGGTCGGGGCCGCCGTACGGCTGGGCCGCGGCGGGAACGGCGGCGGCAGCCAGGGCGGAAGCCGCAGTCAGGGCCAGAACGAGCTTTTTCATGACGGTCCTCCTTGGACATCCGCGTCGCGGGGAAGCGACGTTGATGGGCAAAAGACC
This sequence comes from Phenylobacterium haematophilum, assembly GCF_014196295.1. GTDB lineage: Bacteria > Pseudomonadota > Alphaproteobacteria > Caulobacterales > Caulobacteraceae > Phenylobacterium > Phenylobacterium haematophilum. Next base: position 40,247 of record NZ_JACIDK010000005.1, on the reverse strand, counting down.
ATGGGCGACCTGAAACGGGTCTGAGGCCGTCGTTGTCTGTCGTTCAGCTTGATTGGAGGCCGGTCAGGCCGCTGCGCCGGCGACGGCGCCGGTGGTGCTCGAGCCGTTCGCCGCAGCTTCGGTCAGGGCTCGGCTGATCGCCTCGTAGAGCTTGGCGATCTCTATCGGCTTGGCCACGTGCCCGTCCATGCCGGCGGCGAGGTACTCCTCGACCTGATGCGAAAGAGCGTTGGCGGTCAGGGCGATGATCGGGGTGCGCAGGCGGCCGGCCTCGCGCTCGGCCGCGCGGATTGCGCGGGCGGAGTCGATGCCGTCCATGACCGGCATCTGGATGTCCATCAGGATCAGGTCGTAGGACCCGTCGCGCCAGGCCTCGAACGCCAGGCGGCCGTTGGCGACGATGTCGATGTCGATGCCCAGCGAGCCCATGACCGCAGCCAGTACCTGTTGGTTGGTCGGGTTGTCCTCGGCGGCCAGCAGGCGCAGCGCGCCCTCGTCGGTTTCCTCGGTCACTACCGGCGGGGCGATGGTCTCGCAGGCCAACTCGCCGCGCTCCAGCGGCAGCTCGACGGTGAACACCGAGCCCTGGCCCTCACGGCTCTCCACGCTGATTAGACCGCCCATCATCTGGGTCAGCTCGCGGCAGATGGCGAGGCCAAGGCCCGTGCCGCCAAAGCGGCGAGTGGCGGAGTTGTCGGCCTGGGTGAACTTCTCGAACAGGCCAGCCTGCTTTTCGGTGGCGATGCCGACGCCGCTGTCGCGGACCACCAGGCGCAGTACGCCGGACGGGCCGACGTCGAAGCGGGCGCTGACCTCGCCCTGCAAGGTGAACTTGACGGCGTTGGATAGCAGGTTGCCGACGATCTGGCGGATGCGGTCGGCATCGCCGCGCCAGGCGCCGCGGGCTTCCTCGGCGACCGAGACCTCGAAGTCCAGGCCCTTGCCCTGGGCGATGACCGAGAAAGAGTCGCGGGTCGGTGCGATCGCCGCTTCCAAGTCGAAATCGTCGACCAGCAGGGTCAGCTTGCCGGCCTCGATCTTGGACAGGTCGAGCACGTCGTTGAGCACGGCCAGCAGCAGGCCGCCGGACTGGCGGATGACGTCCAGGCGTTCGCGCTGAACCTGGGTCAGGTCGCCCATCGACATGACCTCGGCCATGGCGAGCACGCCGTTCAGCGGCGTGCGGATCTCGTGGCTCATATTGGCCAGGAACTGCGACTTCAGCACGTTGGCGGCGTTGGCCGCGTCGCGCGCCTCTACCAGTTCGCGAAGGGTCCGTTGCAGCGCCTGCTCGCGCTCGTCGAGCTTCGCCAATAAGTGGTTGAAGCTGTCGGTCAGACTGCGGAACAGCGCATCGTCGGCCTCAACCTCGACGGGCGCGAAACGCCCGCTGGCGGCGACGTCATGCATCGCCTCGGACAGCTTGAGCACGGGCGCGATCACCCGAGAGGCGAGTCCGCGCGCGAGGAACAGCGCGACGCCGACGCCGCCGAAGAGTAGCGCAAGGGTCAGGGCGACGAACTGCGGCAGCAGGGCGGTGAAGGCGGGGGTCTCGAAGGTCAGGTTCAGTTCGCCGACCTGGCGGCCTTCGGCCATCAACGGAGTGGCGATCACCTCGAAGGACTCCGAGGTCGACGGCTCAGGCCGCTCGAACCGGGCCACCGCGCGGCCGGAGCCGTCCTTCAGCACGGCGACGGTGACGCTGCCGTCGCTGCCGAGCGTAGCAATGGAGAGCTTTGCACCGTCAAGATCACCGGCGGCGAGGGCCGGAGCCGCGGCGCGCGCCACGACGTCCGACAGGGCGCGGTGGGCCTGGTGGTTCTGTTCGCGGGCGACGGCCCATTGCTGGAGCATGAAGGTCAGGCACGCGGCCACCAGGACGACCACGGTCGTGATCAGGGCCACCCCCGCCACGCGCGCGTGGAAGGTCATCTGGGGCCGAGAGACGGTGGTGCGAGGCTGGTCAGTCATGGAGCCCGAGCTTCATCCGAGCTCCCGATTTAGGCGAATTCTCCTAACGGTTCGCTTCCAGAAGGCTCGCCCAGAGCGCGAACTGTGGCGCCAAAGCCACGATCACAACCGTCGAGCGATAAAATCGTGGTTAACGGAACATGAATCTCCTAGGTAGAATTTAACCTCCGGTTTACCTTGACGGAGTTGGTTAATTTCCTCGGAGGGGTTCCCCATGGAAAAGGCGTTTGTCGCGCAGCGTGTCGCGACCAAGTTGTTCTCGACGGAAGCGGCGGTTGACCAAGCCATGGTCGAAGCCACCGAACTGCTGGCGGATCTGCTGAAAGCCCGTTCGGAAGTTAACGCCTCGCTCGTCTTCGCTGACGAAGTGCAGGTGAAGATGGTTGAAGCCATCAAGGCCCTGGGAGAAGCCCGGAGCGCCATGGTCGGCGCGCACAACGAGCTGGCGGAAGCCCAGCTGCGCCTCGGCATCCGCACCAAGCTTGGCTACATGGACAAGCCGGCCATGCGGAAGCGTGAAACCGTGACCGCGATGCGCGAAGTCGGCTGAGCCGACTTGGTTGCAATAGATTAACTGTTGCTGCGCCCCTAATGCGAGTTAGGGGCGCAGTGTTATGCCGACATCACCGATCGTTCTTGGCCTGATCGCCCTCACCTTGGGGATCTCGCTGCTGGCCCTCTGGAAGGGCGACTTCGCCGAACGGGTCGGCGGCGCCATCGTCGGCGCCAACGTCGTTCTGTCGATCCTGAGCGGGTTGCTGTTACCGGAATCGGCCCAGGCGCTCGCGCGGCTCACCCTCGACGGGCTCACCGCCATCAGCCTGCTGATCATCACCGTCAGCTTCGCCAGCTTCTGGCTCGGCGGGGTGATGCTGCTTTACGCCGTGCAGTTCAGCCTGCATGCGTTCTACATCGTCACATCACGCCCGGTCGACGTGCTCTACGCCTGGATCAACAACCTGAATTTCCTCGGGATTGTCATCTGTCTGCTGGTCGGGGCGATCGTCGGCTGGCGGCAGCGGCTCAGGCGCCCCGCCTAGGCGATTACGCGACGGTTCGCGTCGAATTCGAAAACTTTCGCTTGCGCCGCGTCGCGATCCGGAGTTTCTCCGCCGCGGGCCACACCCCCCCAACGGGGTGCAGCTCATCTGTAAGGATGGGAGACATCGCTATGACGACCCTCGCCAAGCCGGCCATGCGCCCGGCTCGCCCCGAGTTTTCTTCCGGCCCGTGCGCCAAACGCCCCGGCTGGACCCCCGAAAATCTCCAGAACGCCGTGCTCGGCCGCTCGCACCGCTCGAAGCTGGGCAAGGCGCGCCTGCAGGACGCGATCCAACGCACCCGCCAGGTGCTGGAGGTTCCGGACGACTTCCTGATCGGCATCGTGCCGGGATCGGACACCGGCGCCGTGGAAATGGCGATGTGGTCGATGCTGGGCCCCAAGCCAGTTCAGCTGCTGGCCTTCGAGAGTTTCGGCAAGGACTGGGTCACCGACGTGACCAAGCAGCTGAAGCTGCCGGCCGAGGTCTTGGATGCGCCGTATGGCGAGTTGCCGGACCTGACCAAGGTGCGCAAGGACGCCGACCTCGTCTTCACCTGGAACGGCACCACCTCGGGCGTCCGCGTCCCGAACGCCGATTTCATCGCCGCCGACCGTGAAGGCATCACCATCTGCGACGCCACCAGCGCCGCCTTCGCCCAGGATCTCGACTGGGCCAAGCTCGATGTCGTGACCTTCTCCTGGCAGAAGGCGCTGGGCGGCGAAGGCGCGCACGGGATCCTGATCCTGTCGCCGCGCGCGGTCGCCCGCCTGGAAAGCTACACCCCGGCCTGGCCGATGCCGAAGCTGTTCCGCATGACCAAGGCCGGCAAGCTGGCCAAGGACATCTTCGAAGGCGCGACGATCAACACGCCCTCGATGCTCTGCGTGGAAGACGCCATCGACGCCCTCAAGTGGGGCGCCCAGATCGGCGGCCTTGCCGAGATGCAGCGGCGCGCCGACGCCAACCTGGCGGCCCTGGCCGCCTGGGTCGAGAAGACCGACTGGGTGGACTTCCTGGCCGCCGACCCGGCGACTCGCTCGAACACCTCGGTCTGCCTGAAGGTGGTCGACGCCCGCGTGACCGCCCTGGATGACGACGCCCAGGCCGACTTCGCCAAGAAGCTGGCCGCGGTGCTCGAGAAAGAGGGCGCGGCCCTCGACATCGGCGGTTACCGCGACGCCCCGGCCGGCCTGCGCATCTGGTGCGGCGCCACGGTCGAGACCTCGGACATCGAGGCCCTGACGCCGTGGCTCGACTGGGCGTTCGCCACGACCCTCGAGCAACTGCAAGCCGCCTAAGGCCCTTCTCGCGTCCTCGCGACTTCACGCCCGTAAACCGTGTGGAGCCGAGGACGCCTACCCCTTATCCGCAAGGAAATTCCCATGCCCCGCGTCCTTATCGCCGACAAGCTGAGCCCGGCCGCCATCGACATCTTCAAGCAACGCGGCGTCGACGCCGACGTGAAGACCGGCCTGTCGAAAGAGGAGCTGCTCAAGATCATCAACGACTATGACGGCCTGGCCGTCCGCTCGGCCACCAAGGCCGACAAGGACGTCATCGCCGCCGCCGGCAACCTGAAGGTCATTGGCCGCGCCGGCATCGGCGTCGACAACGTCGACATCCCCGCTGCGACCTCCAAGGGGATCGTGGTGATGAACACCCCGTTCGGCAACTCGATCACCACCGCCGAGCACGCCATCGCCATGATGTTCGCCCTGGCCCGCCAGCTGCCGGCCGCCGACGTCTCGACCCAGGCCGGCAAGTGGGAAAAGAACCGCTTCATGGGCGTGGAGCTGTACGCCAAGACCCTGGGTCTGATCGGCGCCGGCAACATCGGCGGCATCGTCGCCGACCGCGCCAACGGCCTGAAGATGAAGGTCGTCGCCTACGACCCCTTCCTGTCGGCTGAACGCGCCGTCGAGATCGGCGTCGAGAAGGTGGAGCTGGAAGAGCTGCTGGCCCGCGCCGACGTCATCACCCTGCACACCCCGCTGACCGACAAGACCCGCAACATCCTGTCGGCCGAGAACCTGGCCAAGACCAAGAAGGGCGTGCTGATCGTCAACTGCGCCCGCGGCGGCCTCGTCGACGAAGCGGCCCTGCGCAAGGGCCTGGACGAAGGCCACATCGGCGGCGCGGCCTTCGACGTGTTCGTCGAGGAGCCGGCGAAGGAAAACGTGCTGTTCGGCGCCGAGAACTTCATCGCCACCCCCCACCTGGGCGCTTCGACCATGGAAGCCCAGGAGAACGTGGCCCTGCAGGTCGCCGAGCAGATGAGCGACTATCTGCTCACCGGCGCGGTCTCCAACGCCCTGAACAGCCCCTCGGTCACCGCCGACGAAGCCCCGAAGCTGAAGCCGTTCGTAGCCCTGGCCGAGCGCCTGGGCGCCTTCGCCGGCCAGATGGTCGACGTCGAGGTCAAGGCCGTGGACATCGCCTACGAAGGCGAAGTCGCCAACCTCAACACCCGCCCGCTGACCGCCGCGGCGCTGGCCGGCGCCATGCGCCCGATGCTGGCCGAGGTGAACATGGTCTCGGCGCCGGCCGTGGCTAAGGATCGGGGCATCACCGTCTCCGAGAGCAAGCAGGACGACTCGCCGATCTTCGACAGCCTGGTGCGGATCACCGTCACCACGGCGCTCGGCAAGCGCTCGTTCGCCGGCACCGTGATCGCCGGCGCCCCGCGCGTCGTCGAGGTCAAGGGCATGGACCTGGACGCCCCGTTCGCCCCGACCATGCTCTACGTCAACAACCTCGATAAGCCGGGCTTCATCGGCGCGCTCGGCGCGCTGCTGGCCGAAGCGCAGGTCAATATCGCCACCTTCAACCTCGGCCGCGTCTCGGCCGGGGAAGACGCCATCGCCCTGGTCGGCGTCGATCAGGATCCGGGCGACACGCTGGTCGAGAAGATCCGCGCCCTGCCGCACGTCAAGGAAGCGCGCACCCTGCGCTTCTGATCTGTCGCGGGCCGCGCCGCCTTGCCGGGCGGCGCGGCCTTGCGCACTTCGGCCTCCGCAGGGAGGTCCCATGTCCCAGACGCCGCACCAGCGGGCCAAGGCCCTGCTCACGGCCTGCGGATGAGCTTGCCGGGGGCCCGGGACGGGCTTTCACCGCGCGCTCTACGTGAACAAGAAGATGTTCGCGGTGTTCGGCGGCAAGGCCCAGCCGCTCGACGCCCTCACTCTCATCGTACAAGCAGCATGACTGGGTGGCCGCCTACGACATCCTGGCCGAGCTGGATACGCTGAAGGCCTGGCTGCGGAGAGGCGGCATGAGCCGCGACAAATTCACCTGTCTGTTCGCCGAGGGGCTGCGCTGTCTCTGGTGACCGACCGGCTGTGGGCGTTGTCGGCCGACCTGCCCATCGTGCAGCCTTCGATGTTGGGGGTCCGCTGCGCGGCGGCGCCACTGTGAGGTGCTTGACTCTCTCGCCGTCGAAACTAGAACAAAAGAAGAACTTCGGAGAACGAAAAAGCCATGTCCGGTGTTCGCGACAGCCGCCTGGCGGCTCTCAAGGCGAAGATCGCCGCCCTTGAGGCGGGCGGACGGGCGGACTCCGAATCCCTCCCGTTCGGGGCCGCCGCGATCGACGCCTGCCTGCCGGGCGGCGGACTGCCGTTGGGCCAGTGGCACGAGTTGCTCGGGGCAGGCATGGAGACCGAGATCGGCGCCAGCCCCGCCGCCTTCGCCGCCCTGACCGCCGCGCCGCTGGCCCGCCGCGGACAGGCGGTCTGGATCCTGCGACGGGACGATCTCTTCGCCCCTGGCCTGGTCGGGCTCGGCTTCCCGGCCGAACGGTTGATCCAGGTCTGCGCCCGCGACGAGGACGAGGCGCTGGCGGTGAGCGAAGACGCGCTATCGACCCTCGGCGTGGCCGCCGTCTTCGCCGAGGTGGAAGGGGTGAACCTGACCTCCGGGCGGCGGCTGCAGTTGGCCTGCGAAAAGCATGGGGCCACCGGCTTCATGATCCGTCGTCGGCCCTATGGCGGGCAGGCCCGCAAGGAGAGTGCGGGGTCGGCCGCCGCCACTCGCTGGAAGATCACGCCTGCGCCCAGCGAACCTGGGTCGGGAGAATTCGGCCTGGGGCCGCCGCGCTGGCGGGTCGAACTGGAGCGCTGCCGGGGCGGGCGGACCGGCGCGTGGCTGATGGAAGCCGAGGCCGCATACACTTGGGAGGCCGAGAATGGCCCGCATCCTCTGCGCCTGGTCGCCGAACTGGGCGATCGCCAACTGGCGCCGGCGGAACCCGTCAGACTCTCCGCCTGAACCCTTCGCCCTGGTCGAAACCGTCAAGGGCGCGCGCCGGCTGGCGGCGGCGGACAAGGCCGCCCGGGCGCTGGGCCTGTTTCCCGGGCAGAAGGCGACCGACGCCATGGCGCTGGTCCCTGATCTGGTCGTCGCCGAGAGCGAGCCGGAGGCCGACGCCGAGGCCCTGACCGCTCTGGCCGACTGGTCGGTGCGCTACTCGCCCGCCGTGGCCGAAGATGCCCCGGACGGCCTCTTCCTAGACATCAGCGGCGTCGCCCACCTGTGGGGCGGCGAAGCGCAACTGCTCGCCGACTATCGCGCGCGGCTGGCGGCCAACGGGATCTTCGTGCGCGGCGCGGTCGCCGACACGCCCGGCGCGGCCTGGGCGCTCGCACACTATGGCAAGGGGGCGGAGATCATCGCCCCGCCGAACGGTCAAGCCGACCTGCTGGCCTATCTGCCGCCGGCCGCCCTGCGGCTGGCCCCGGCGGCGGCGGCCCAGATGGAGCGGCTGGGGCTGCGGCTGCTGCTGCAGATCCTGGGTCTGCCGCGCGCGCCGCTGGCTCGCCGGTTCGGCCAACAGACCCTGGTGCGGATCGACCAGGCCATGGGCCGCGCGGAGGAGGCGTTGAGCTTCCGTCGCCCGCCGCATCCGTGGTTCGCGCGGCTGGCCTTCTTCGAGCCGATCAGCGCCTTGGAGGACTTGCAGCGGGTGACCTGCGACGTCGCCGCCAAACTGTGCGCGCGCCTGGAACAGGAAGGCCGGGGCGCGCGCCGCTTCCGCCTCGTATTCCACCGCCTCGACGGACGGGCCCTGCCGCTGGAGATCGGGACGGCGCTCGCGGCTCGCGACCCGGTTCGGATCGCCAAGCTGCTGGCGCCCAAGCTGGAAACCATCGACCCCGGCTTCGGGATCGACGTGGTCACCCTCGAGGCCGAGGCGGTGGAAGCGGTGTCCGGTCGCCAGGTCCGCCTGGACGCCGGCGCCGAGCCGGCGATCGAGGAGGGGCTGGGCCCGCTGGTCGACCGTCTGAGCAACCGGCTGGGGGGCGAGCGGGTCTGGAAGACTGCGCCTGTGCAGAGCCACGTACCCGAGCTGTCGGCCCGTCCGGCCGGGCCGCTGGCTGCGGTCCCGCCGCGCGCCTGGAGCCCGGAGGCCCCGCGGCCGCTGCGGCTGTTCCGCCAGCCTGAGCCGCTGGACCTGGTCACGGCCCTCACCCCCGACGACCCGCCGCGGCAGTTCCAGTGGCGCAAGCGCCTGCACCGGGTCGCCCGCGCCGAAGGACCCGAGCGCATCGGCGAGGAATGGTGGCGCGGCGACATCGACGACGTCAGCGTCGGCCACGTTCGCGACTACTACCGGGTCGAGGACCAGGACGGCGCGCGGTTCTGGGTCTATCGCGAGGGACTCTATGAAGCCGGCGCGCCGGCCCGCTGGTGGATGCACGGGGTGTTCGGATGACCCGCTACGCCGAGCTTCAGACCGCCACCAATTTCTCGTTCCTGCGCGGAGCCTCGCATCCCTGGGAGCTGGTCTCCGCCGCCGGCATGCTGGGGATGGCGGCGATCGGGATCACCGATCGCAACTCCCTGGCCGGGGTGGTGCGGGCCTGGACGCAGATGCGTTCGATGAAGGACACGCCCTTTGCGGTGAAGGCCCTGACCGGCTGCCGGCTGGACTTCGCCGACGGCACGCCGTCGCTGCTCTGCTATCCTTCCGACCGCGAGGCCTACGGCCGCCTTACCCGGCTGCTGACGCTCGGCCAGTTACGGGCGGAAAAGGGCGGCTGCGAGCTGCACTGGGGCGATTTCGCAGGCCACGCTCAGGGCCAGCTGGTGCTGATCGTGCCGCCGGCCCGCCTGGACGAGGCGTTCGAGAACCAGGTGGTCCAGATCGCCGGCGACCTGCGCGGCGACGTCTGGCTGGCGGCGTCGCGCGACTACGGTCCGCGCGACCTGCAGCGGATTTCGCGGCTAGCGGCGCTGGCCGAGCGCGCAGGCGCGCCGATGGTCGCCACCAACGACGTCCTCTACCACGCAGCCGAACGTCGCCCGCTGCAGGACGTGCTGACCTGCATCCGCGAGACCTGCACCATTCACGAGGCTGGGCTGCGGCTGGCCGCCAACGCCGAGCGGCACCTGAAGTCGCCGACCGAAATGGAGCGGCTGTTCGCGCGCTATCCGGGCGCGGTCGAGCGCAGCCTGGAGATCGTCGAGCGGATTGAGTTCGACCTCTCGCAGCTCAGCTACGAATATCCGGACGAGCCGGTGCCGCCGGGCAAGAACGCGATCCAGCACCTGCGCGACCTGACCTGGGAGGGCGCGCAGTGGCGGTTCGAGAAGGGCATGGGCGACAAGGAGCGCCGGACGCTCGAGCACGAGCTCGACCTCATCGAGAAGCTCGGCTTCGCCAACTACTTCCTGACCGTCCACGACATCGTCCGCTGGGCGCGCGAGCAGGACATCCTCTGCCAGGGCCGCGGGTCGGCCGCCAATTCGTGCGTCTGCTTCTGCCTGGGGGTCACCGCGGTCGACCCGACCAAGGACGACCAGGACCTGCTGTTCTCGCGGTTCATTTCGGAAAAGCGCGGCGAGCCGCCGGACATCGACGTCGACTTCGAGCACGCCCGCCGCGAGGAGGTGATGCAATACGTCTATCGCCGCTACGGCCGCGACCGCGCCGCCATCGTCGCCACCGTCATCCACTACCGCCCGCGCATGGCCATCCGCCAGGTCGGCAAGGCGCTGGGCCTGACCGATGACGTCACCGCCGCCCTGGCCGGCACCATCTGGGGCAGCTGGGGCGAGGAGGTGCCTGACAGCTACATCGTCCAGGCCGGGCTCGATCCGGCCAATCGCGAGATCCGCCGCGCGGTTCGGCTGGCGACGGAACTGCTGAAGTTCCCGCGCCACCTGTCGCAGCACGTCGGCGGCTATGTGCTGACGAAGCGGCGGCTGGACGAGACCGTGCCGATCGGCAACGCGGCCATGAAGGACCGCACCTTCATCGAGTGGGACAAGGACGACATCGACGCGCTGGGCCTGATGAAGGTCGACGTGTTGGCGCTGGGCATGCTGACCGCCCTGAAGAAGAGCTTCGACATGATCCCGCCGGAGGATGTGGGTCGGCCGATCACCGACATCGCCCACATCCCGCAGGAGGTCCCCGAGGTCTACGAGATGCTGAGCCGGGCGGACTCGGTCGGGGTCTTCCAGGTCGAGAGCCGGGCGCAGATGTCGATGCTGCCGCGGCTGAAGCCGAGGAAGTTCTACGACCTGGTCATCGAGGTGGCGATCGTCCGCCCCGGCCCGATCCAGGGCGACATGGTTCATCCCTACCTCAAGCGCCGCGACAAGATCGAACCGGTCGATTATCCGCGGCCGGGGCCGGAGCATCCGCAGGACGAACTCGAAAACATTCTCCGCAAGACCCTGGGCGTGCCGCTGTTTCAGGAACAGGCGATGCGCATCGCCATCGAGGCGGCGAAGTTCTCCGACGACGACGCCGACGGCCTGCGCCGCTCGATGGCGACCTTCCGCAATCTTGGCAGCGTCGGCGAGTACGAGACCAAGTTCCTGGAAGGCATGAAGAGCCGCGGCTACGACCCGGCCTTCGTCGAGCGCTGCTTCAAGCAGATCGAGGGCTTTGGCTCCTACGGCTTCCCCGAGAGCCACGCCATCAGCTTCGCCCTGCTGGTCTACGCCTCGGCCTGGGTGAAGTGGCGCTGGCCGGACGCGTTCCTGGCCTCGCTGCTGAACAGCCAGCCGATGGGCTTCTACCAGCCGGCCCAGCTGGTCCGCGACGCGCGCGAACACGACGTCGAGGTGCGCGGCCCCGACGTGTTGGCCAGTGACTGGGACTGCACCCTGGAGCCGGCGACGCGGGAGGGCCGTCTGCGCGCGGTGCGGCTGGGCCTACGTCAGATCAAGGGGTTCTGTGAGGATGAGGCCGATCGCCTGGTCGCCGCGCGCGAGGCCGGGGTGCGCAGCGTCGAGGGCTTCGCGGTCCGGGCCGGGCTGTCGCGGCGCTCATTGGAGCTGCTGGCCGAGGCCGACGCCTTCGCCGGGCTGGGGCTGTCCCGCCGCCAGGCGCTGTGGACGGTGAAAGGGCTGGCCGACGAAACCAGCAGCCTGAAGACCGCGCCGCTGCTGGCCGCCATGGGGGTCAAGGAGCACCAGGTCGAATTGCCCTTGATGAGCCTGTCGCACGAGGTGGAGGAGGACTACCGCACCACCAGCCTGTCGCTCCGCGCCCATCCGATCAGCTTCTTCCGCGAAAGCCTCAATAGCCTGGGGGCGATCCGGGCGGCGGACCTGAAGACCGTGCGGGATCGCAAGCTGGTCTCGGTCGGCGGGCTGGTGCTGGTGCGCCAGCGGCCAGGCACCGCCAAGGGGGTGACTTTCCTGACCCTGGAGGACGAAACCGGGGTCGCCAACATCGTGGTCTGGCAGGACGCCTTCGCCGCCAACCGGCGGCTGGTGATGACCGCCTCGTTCATGGTCGTGCACGGCCAGATCCAGAGCGAGAGCAACGTCATCCACGTGGTCGCCCGCCGGTTCACCGACCTGTCGCACCGCCTGGCCGAGCTGAAGGACGAAGACGGGCCGGCGCCGCAGATCCGCAATCGCGTGAGCGGCGGCCTGATCCGCAGCCGCGACTTCCACTAGGCCTTGACCACGGGGCGGCATGGTCGAATTCTCCGGCGCCGCTCAAGGGGGAACGCCATGCTGCGTTGGGGTGCGATCGTCTTCGGAAGCCTGGCCCTGGCCGGCGCGGCCCAGGCCGCCGACGGGCCGAAGGTCAAGGTCGAGAGCGGGGTGCTGGTCGGCGCCCAGACCGACCGGGCGAGAATCTTCCGCAACGTGCCCTACGCCGCCCCGCCGGTCGGCGACCTGCGCTGGGCGTCGCCCCAGAAGCCGCTGGCCTGGAGCGGGGAGCGCGACGCCGCCGTCAACGGCCCGTCCTGCCCGCAGAAGATGAACGCCGACGGCACGCCCAACGAAGGCAGCGCCAACGGGCCGACGAGCGAGGACTGCCTGCAGCTCAACGTCTTCGCGCCGCTGGAGGCCAAGAAGGCCCCGGTGATGGTCTGGCTGCATGGCGGCGGCCACAAGACCGGGGGCGGCTGGATCTACGACGGGCAGAACTTCGCCCGCGACGGCGTGGTGCTGGTGGCGATCAACTACCGGCTCGGTCCGCTTGGCTACTTCGCCCATCCGGCGCTTGGAACAGACCAGGGCGGCAATTACGGGCTGATGGACCAGGTTGCGGCCCTGCAGTGGGTCAAGCGCAATATCGCCGCCTTCGGGGGCGATCCGGCCAACGTCACGGTCTTCGGCGAAAGCGCGGGCGGCTCCAGCACCCTGGCCCTGCTCGCCGCGCCCGCCGCTAAAGGCCTGTTCCACAAGGCCGTGGTGCAATCGGGCGGCGGCTGGAGCGCGCCCGAGACCTTAGCCCATAAGCAGGAGGAAGGCTTGGCGCTGGCCGGCAAGCTCGGGGCGCGCGACTTGGCCCAACTGCGCGCTCTGCCGGCTCAGGTCCTCGCCGACGAAGGCGCCGGCGCCGATTACGGGCCATTCGTCGACGGCCGCTGGCTCAAACAGACCCCGGCCCAAGCCTTCGCCGCCGGCCGCGCGATCGACGTGCCGCTGATCATCGGGGCCAATTCCGGCGAGGACTCGCTGCTCGGCCGCCGCCTGCCGAACGCCGCGGCGATGGCCGCCGAGATTCCCGCAACGGTGAAGGCCGCCTATCCAGACGAGGCGGCCAATGGCGACGAGGCCCTGGTCCGCGCCGTGTTCGGGGACCGCTACATGGTCGGCCCGGCACGCTGGCTGGCGGGCCAAGCGGCGGCCGGAAAGCCGGCCTGGCTCTATCATTTCAGCTATGTCGGCTCGCGATTTCGGCCGATGGGCGTGACGCGTGCCGCTCACGCCGCCGAAATCCAGTACGTCTTTGAGTACTGGGGCCGGCGCACGCCGCTGAGCATGGTGGCGGCCGACGACCGGGCCATGGCCGACCTGATGCACGGCTGCTGGGTCGCCTTCGCCAAAACCGGAGCGCCCAAGTGCGCGGTCGCCTGGCCGGCCTATGAGGCCGCGGACGACGAGCTGGTCGAATTCGGGGCGGATAGCGGCGTGCGTTCTGGCTTCCGCAAGCGCCAGCTCGACGCCCAGGAACAGGTCGCCTTGCCAAGCCTGGCCTTGCCGGAGAACTGAATCGCCAAGCTCGGCGTTCTGAGACTCTGGCCGCAGGGGAGTCTTGGAACATGGCCGCGCGTCCGACATGGCAGGGCTATCTGCGCCTGTCGCTGGTGAGCTGCCCGGTGGCGCTCTACACGGCGACCTCGCGCAGCGCCGACGTCTCCTTCAACATGCTGCACAAGGAGACGCATAATCGTATCCGCATGATCCCCACCGACCCAGAAACCGGACCGGTCGATCGGGCCGATATCGTCAAAGGCTACGAAATCGAGAAGGGCCGCTATGTCGTGGTCACCGACGAGGAGATCAAGAACGTGCGGCTGGAGACGACCCGCACCATCGACATCGAGCGGTTCGTTGATGCGGCGGAGATCGATCGTCTCTACTGGAACGATCCCTACTTCCTGACGCCGGACGGCGACCTGGCGGCCGAAGCGTTCGGTGTGATCCGGGAGGCCATGGAAGGGGCCGGCAAGCTGGCCTTGGCTCGCCTGGTGATGCACCAGCGCGAGCGGCTCCTGGCGCTTGAGCCGCGCGACCAGGGGATTGTCGCCTACACCCTGCGCAACAATAAGGAAGTGAAAAATCCGGCCGAGTTCTTCGATCGTATTCCGGACGTGAAGGCCGATCCGAAGATGGTCGCCATCGCCGAAAAGATCATCGAGCAGCTGGAAGGCGCCTTTGATCCCAGCGAGTTCAATGACCGCTATGAGGACGCTCTGCGCAAGCTGATCGCTGAAAAGGAGGCCCACGACGGCGTCGTCTCGAAGCTTGAGGAGCCTAAGGAGGCCGAGGTCATCGATCTGATGGAGGCCCTGCGCCGCAGCCTCGGTGAGGGCGGGCCGCGGCGCAAGACCGAGCCGCGCGGGGGCGCCAAGAAGAGCGCGGCTCGCAAGACGCCCGCCCGAAAGCGGGCGTCCTGACGGCGGTTACTGGAACATCCCCACGATAACCGAGGCGATGACGCCGGTGGCTGCGGCGGTCAGGATCACGTCGTTGTCGACGCGGGTGTAGTAGTAGCCGCGGGGCGGCGGGGGCAGACGGTAGTAGCTGTAGTTGGTGATCCGGTAGCGGTCGGCGCGATAGGCCGGCGGCAGGCGGTCGCCGCGGTTCCAGTGACGGTACTGGTAGCCAGGCGGGCGGTGATAGGCGGCGGCGCGATACTTGCGCTCGGCCTTGCGGACGTCGCGGTCGTACTTGCGTTCGGCCTTGCGGATATCGCGATCGTAGTGGCGCTCGGCATGGTCGCGGCGATCATCGCCGCGGTACGGCTGAGCGGAGGCGACGCCCGCGCTGGCCAGGACCGACAGGGCGACGGCGGCGGTCAGAAACGTCTTCATAAGCTCTCTCCTATCGAACTGAGAGACATCATGAAGTGACGAGCTTGAGCCTGAGCTGAACCGCCATGGTTGGCTAAGGTTCATCTTGGCGGCGCAGCTGTGGCCGATGTTTCAGCCCAGACGCTTTATTGCGGTTTCAAGCGACCGCTCGCCATCGGCGTAGTCGGCCCAGGCGTTGGTCTTGGCCAGCAGCGCCGGAGCGGTGCGGACCGTATAGCGCCGCGGATCGAGCCCGGCGCGCACCTGGCTCCAGGTCAACGGAAACGACACGGTCGCCCCGTCGCGCGCCCGCGGCGACAGCGGCGCAACCGCCGTCGAGAGTCGATCATTGCGCAGGTAATCGAGGAAAATGCGGCCCTGGCGGATCTTCTTCGCCATCTTGGCGACGTAGAGCTCCGGTTCGTCAGCCGCCATCTGCTCGCAGAGTTTCTTGGCGAAGGCCTTGGCGGTCGGCCAGTCGAGTTCGCCCTTTGGCGGCGCCAGCGGGGTGACCACGTGCAGGCCCTTGCCCCCTGTGGTCTTGCAGAACGCGATGAGGCCCAGATCCTCAAGGCGGTCGCGCACGTCGCGGGCGGCTGCGACGACGGTGTCGAACTCAACGTCGGGGCCTGGATCTAGGTCGAAGATCAGCCGGCCAGGCGTCTCCGGCGCGTGAGGGCGGCAGTTCCAAGGGTGGTATTCGGCCGCTCCGATCTGGGCCAAGGCGGCCAACGCCTCGATGCGGTCGACCTGCAAATAGGCGGCGTGGTCGCCGAACACCTCGACCTGCGACAACAGCGGCGAGGCGCCCTTGCCGGCGTGACGCTGGAAGAACTGCTCGCCGCCCAGGCCGTCGGGAATGCGGATGATCGAGCACGGCCGGCCCTCTATGTGGGGCATCATCCAGGCGCCGACGGCCTCCAGATACCTGGCGAGGTCCAGCTTGGTCACCGGTGCGTCGTCGTCGGCGGAGCTCGGCCATAGGGCCTTGTCGGGGCTGGAGATGGTCACGCCCATCACGGTCGGATCGCCCATGCGCTTCCTCGGCGGCGGTGGATCGGGCTTGGCCGGGGCGACGGTCTCGGCTTCGACCTCGCTGGCCGGCTTGTCTTCGCGCAGGCCCTTGAACGCGGCATGCCGCACCGCGCCGCTGTCGGTGTAGCCGGCGAACTCGATCTCGGCGACCAGTTCTGGTCGTGCCCAGTTGATGTCGCCTTGCTTGCGTGGGACGCCGGGGCCGCTGAACGGGCTCTTGGCGGCGGCCACCGCTTCCAGACGAGGCAGAAGGCGGTTGACGACGGCGCTGCTGAAGCCGGTGCCGACCCGGCCTGCATAGACCAGCGCGCCGTCCTTGTAGCGGCCGACCAACAGCGAGCGCAGGCGGCCCTTCTCGCCGGTCCAGCCGCCGATCACGACCTCGTCGCCGGGGCGGAGCTTGGCTTTGCTCCAGGCGTTGCTGCGGCCCGAGCGGTACGGCGACGTCAGCAGTTTGGAGACGATCCCTTCCAACTTGAGTCGCTCGGCCGAGCGCCAGACCGCCTCGCCGGACGCATCGAAATGCTCAACGTACCGGATGAGGTCGTCGCGTCCGTCGAGCAAAGTCTTGAGCCGTGTCTTGCGGTCGCTCAGCGGCAGCTCTCGCAGGTCCTCGCCAGCATCGAACAGCAGGTCGAAGGCGTAGTAGATCAGCTCGTCGCTGCGGCCCTCCGACAGCGCCGCCTGCAGCGCTGCAAAGCTCAGCGTCCCCGCGCCGTCCATGGCGACCGCTTCGCCGTCGAGGATGCAGTCCGGAAGATCGGCGGCCGCGTCGGCGATGGCCTGAAAGCGCTCGGTCCAGTCCAGTCCCTTGCGCGTGCGCAGCCGGGCTGCGCCGTCGGCGACGCGCAACTGCATCCGGTAGCCGTCGAACTTCACCTCGTGCGCCCAACCTGAACCGTTCGGCGGCCTATCCTGCGAGCGGCAGAGCTCCGGCTCGATGAAGTCGGGCATCGCCGAAGCCTTGAGCTTCGCCCGGCGCTTCGCGGGCTTGGCCAGGGGCGGAGCGGAAGTTGCGCCGCGCGGCTTGCTTTGCCACACGTCGTCAGCGCGACCCTCACGGGCGGTCATGAACGCGGCCGGCGCTTCGCCCTTGCCGGCCGCGATGTCGGCCATCTTCCGGCCCGACGCGACCGAGGTGTCGTTGTCCCGGAGCAGGGCGTCGTCGTCTCCCTCGCGGGCGAACTGGTCGCGATGCTTGATCAGCAGCCAGTTGTTACGATCGCCGCCGTCACGGTCATGCTTCATCCGCACCAGCACGAAGCCGCCGTGCAGCCGCTCGCCCTCGAGAACGATCTTCAGGTCGCCCTTTTCCAGGGCGGCGTGGGCATCGGTCCCTGGTTCGGGCGCCCAGAAGCCACGATCCCACAGCATGACCGTGCCGCCGCCGTATTGGCCCTTGGGGATGGCGCCTTCGAAATCGCCATAGTCGAGCGGGTGGTCTTCGACCTCGACCGCCAGCCTACGTTCGCGGGGGTCGAGGGAAGGCCCCTTGGTCACCGCCCAGGACTTGAAGACCCCGTCCAGTTCCAGCCGGAAGTCGTAGTGAAGCCGGGTCGCCGCATGCTTCTGGATCACGTAGCGGAGGTGCTTGGCCGGCTTGACCTTCGCCCGGCCGCTCGGTTCCGCCGTCTGGGTGAAGTCCCGCATGGACTGGTAGCGGGCGAGCTTGTTCGCCATAGAAGGGTCCCTCGGCCGTCCGCGCGCGGTCAGGCTCGCGCGTGGCGGCGAGCGCGTTCACGAACGCGTCGCGCCATGCGGTGACGTCTTCCCGCTGGACGTTGTCGAAGAGAGCGCGCCAGCGCTCGATTCGCTCCATCCGGTCCATCGACAGCGCCCGGTGCAGCGCGTCGGCGATTTCCTCTGGACTGTTGGGATTGACGATCAGTGCGCTTTTGAGCTGGTTCGCGGCGCCGGCGAAACGCGAGAGCACCAGAACCCCTGGATCGGCCGGATCCTGGGCGGCGACGAACTCCTTGGCCACCAGGTTCATCCCATCGCGCAGCGGCGTCACCAGTGCGACCTTGGCCGCCCGATAGATGCCCGCCAGTTCGTCGCGGCGGTAGTTGCGGTTCACGTAGCGGACCGGATTCCAGTCGATGTCCGCGTACTCGCCGTTGATCCGCCCCGACAGCGCGTCCAGCCGGGCGCGGATTTCCTGATAGGCCTCGACGCTTTCGCGGCTGAGCGGAGCGATCTGCAGGAACAGCACTTCGCGGCGCAGCTCGGGATAGGAAGCCAGAAAGCGCTCGAAGCCGAGGAATCGCTCTTCGACCCCCTTCGAATAGTCCAGCCGGTCGACGCCGATGACCACCTTTCGAAACGCCGTGTGGGCGGACATGATGTCGAACGTGCGTCGCGCGATCGTGCTTTCGCTGAGCTCGGCGAAGTCCGCCGCGTCGATGCCGATCGGGAACGCGCCCGCCTGCACGACCCGACCGAACGCGCGCAACTGACCATCGCCCGTGACCACCCCGCGCGCTTCGTTCAGCACGTACTCCTCGAACGCCTGGCGGTACTCGGGCGTCTGGAAACCGACCAGGTCGTAGGCGAACAGCGCCTCGACCAGTTGGCGGTGTCGCGGCAGGGTGATCAGCAGTTGGTGCGCTGGCCACGGAATGTGCAGGAAGAAGCCAATGCGGTTCTTGACGCCTAGTTCGCGGAGCTCGCGGGCCAGCGGGATCAAGTGGTAGTCGTGCACCCAGATCAGGTCGTCGGGCTCGATCAGCGGGGCCAGGGTCTCGGCGAAGCGCCGGTTGACCCGCTGGTAGCCTTCGTCGAACGAGCGGTCGTAGGCGGTCAGGTCCTGGCGGTAGTGGAACAGCGGCCAAAGGGTCTTGTTGGCGTAGCCGTTGTAGTACTCGTTGAGGTCAGCCTCCTCGAGGTCGACCGTAGCGACGGTCACCCCCTCGACGCGCTGCAGATTCAGTTGGCCCGTGAACTCCGGCGTGGTCTTCCCGCTCCAGCCGAACCAAAGCCCGGAGTACTCGCGCAGCGCCGCGGCCAAGGCCATGGCCAGGCCGCCTACCGTCTCCTCGCCCTTGCCGGCGGGCGGGGTGACGCGGTTGGAGACGACGATCAGGCGGCTCATGCCGCGCCCTCCAGCCAGGACAACGCCTCTTCGACTCCTTCCATGCGATAGATCGCGGTGGTGCGGCGCTGCGGCCCGATCAGCACGCCATAGCCGCCCATCTGGCGGACTGCGAAAAAGCCGTGCTCGTCGGTCAGGTCGTCGCCCAGAAAGATCGGCTGCGCGCCCTTGAACGGGACCTCCGCCATGAAGGCGCGGATGGCGTCGCCCTTGCTGGCGCCCGGGGTGCGCAGCTCCACGACCATGTCGCCCGGTTGGAGGGTCAGGCCCGTGATCGTCGCGATCCGCTCAGCCAGGTCGATCGCCTCCTGGCCGCGGTCCGGGGCTAGGCGATAGTGCAGAGTGAGGCTGAGCGATTTGTCCTCGACCAGCAGACGCGGGTCGCTGGCGGCGAAGTCCTTGAGGCTGGCGCGGGCAGAGGCCAGGCCCGGATGCGGCGGCGCCTCGCCCACCACGCCACGGGTGTCGCGGCGGACCAGTCCGTGGATCGCCGCAGCGCAGACCACGCGGCCTTCGAGAATGCGGTCGATGTCGTCCAGCGAGCGGCCGCTGACCACCGCCAGCCGCCCCTGCATGCGGGCCGCCAGCCGGCTCAGCAGATCGTTGCGCCGCCGGTCAGGACCGACATCCTCGGGGCGCTTGGCGATTGGAGCCAGCGTGCCGTCGAGATCCAGGAACAGGGCCGAACCTTCCAGCGCCAGCCGGCTCGGCGGCCGTTCCAGGCCGATGCTCAGTTCGTCAATACTCATACGCGCCTTTACCCCGCAGCCGAACGACAACGCCCGACCGGGCGGTTCGATCCGCCGCAGGTGCGGCGCAAATCTTCCGCCGGAGGGAACGGTGTCCGTCAGAAGGACTTGACGTCGCATGTGCGAACACCGCTATGCGCACACGAAATCGTTTACTCGCGAAAAGGTGACAGCAGATGGCTGAACAGCCCCTGGCCGACGTGATCGTGCTCTTCGGCGGGACGGGCGATCTCGCCCAGAAAATGCTGTTCCCGTCGCTGTATAATCTGGATGCGGACGGTTTCCTCGGCGAGGCCTTTGGGATAATCGCCACGGCGCGCGCCGAAATGACCCGCGAAGCATTCGTCGCCCAGATCAAGGAGGCCGTTTCGGCGCGGGTCGGCGGCGGCGGGCTGGACGCCAAGACCTGGGCGCGCTTCGAAAAGCGCCTGCAGTATGTCGGCGCCGACGCCACCACGCCTGGCGGCGCGGCCGAGCTGAAGACGGCGCTCGGCGGCGCCAAGACGCCGATCTACTATCTGGCCCTGTCGCCCAGCATCTACGGCCGTGTCTGCGCGGCCCTGGCCGGCGCGGGCATGGCCGGGCCGGGCACCCGCATCGTGCTCGAGAAGCCGATCGGCCGGGACCTGGAGAGCTCGAAGGTCATCAACGGCGCGGTGGCCGCGGTCTTCCCGGAGGAAAGCATCTTCCGGATCGACCACTACCTTGGCAAGGAGACGGTGCAGAACCTCCTGGCGCTGCGCTTCGCCAACACGCTGTTCGAGCCGCTTTGGAACAACCTGACCATCGACCACGTGCAGATCACCGTGGCCGAGACCGAGGGCGTCGGCGACCGCTGGCCCTATTACGACGAATACGGCGCGCTGCGCGACATGGTGCAGAACCATATGCTGCAGTTGCTCTGCCTGGTGGCGATGGAGCCGCCGTCGGACATGGAGCCGGACAGCGTCCGCAACGAGAAGGTCAAGGTGCTGCGCTCGCTGCGCCCGGTCACCCGCGGCGACGTCCAGACGGTCAGCGTTCGCGGCCAGTATACGCCGGGTGTCGCCTCCGGCGCTGCGGTCGACGGCTACGAGGCCGAGCGCGGCCAGCCGACCGGCACCGAGACCTTCGTGGCGCTGCGCGCCGACATCGACAACTGGCGCTGGGCCGGGGTGCCGTTCTTCCTGCGGACCGGCAAGCGGCTGCCCGAGCGGCGCACCCAGATCGCCATCCAGTTCAAGCCGGTGCCGCACTCGATCTTCGAGGGCGCGGCCAAGGCCGACATGGCGGCCAACCGCCTGGTCATCGATCTGCAGCCTGACGAAGACATCGAACTGCTGCTGATGAACAAGGCTCCGGGCCTGTCGGAGCGCGGCATGCGCCTGCAGTCGCTGCCGCTGTCGCTGTCGCTGGCCAAGGCCTATTCGGGGCCCAACTCGCGCCGCCGGATCGCCTATGAGCGGCTGATCCTCGACGTCATCCAGAACAACAGCACGCTGTTCGTCCGTCGCGACGAGGTCGAGCGCGCCTGGGAGTGGATCGACGGCGTCGCCGACGCCTGGCGGGAATCGTCGATGGCGCCCAAGCCCTATGCGGCGGGCAGCTGGGGACCGGCCGGCGCGTTCGCGCTGATCGAGCGCTCGGGCCGGGCCTGGTACGACTAATCCAGGTCGATCCGGAAGCAGCGGCGCTCGCCGCTCTGGCAGTCGGTCAGTTCGACCTCGCCCTCGTGGACGAGGTCGGCGAACTCCAGTGCCGCGTCCTCGAAGCTGGCGCCAACGATCTCATAGGTCGCGCCGCCCGCGGTGCGGGCTTCGTAGCGGTGCAGGGTCTGCGTGGCATGGAACATGGGGCCGCCCTTTTCAGCGTGTCCCCACAGAGAATCCATGATTCGCCAAAAGGATTCATCGGACTGACGCCCACGGCCGCGACAACATTGTCGCACAGTTGATCAGGCCGACGAGCGAGTAGGTCTGGGGATAATTGCCCCAGAGCTCGGCGCCGTCGAAGGCGATGTCCTCCGACAGCAGGCCGGCGGCGGTGCGGCGGCCCAGCATCTCCTCGAACAGCTGGCGCGCCTCCTCGGAGCGACCGGAGAGGTGCAGCGCCTCGATGAGCCAAAAGGTGCAGAAATTGAACGCCGTCTTGGGTTCGCCGAAGTCGTCTGGGATCGCGTAGCGCAGCATGTAGGGCCCGCGGCGCAGGCCTTTCTCCACGGCGGCGATCGTAGCGGCCATGCGTGGGTCGTCGGGACTGACAAAACGCACGTCGACCAGCTGCAGCAGGCTGGCGTCCAGCTCGTCGCCCTCGAAGGTGGCGGCGAAGCGGCCGAGCTTGGGGTTCCAGGCGCGGGTCTCGATGGCCTTGCGCACCTCGGCGGCGCGGGCGTTCCAGTGGTCGGCGCGATCGGTCAGGCCAAGCTTGTGGGCCGCATTGCCCAGCCGGTCGCAGGCGGCCCAGCACATCACCGCCGAATAGGTGTGAATGCTCTCGCGGCCGCGGAACTCCCAGAGGCTGGCGTCCGGCTTGTCGTGCATCTCGAAGGCGCGGTCGCCGACCCGCTCCAGAGCCTTGAAATCCTCGACGTTCGCCGGCCGCAGCAGGCGCTCGTCGAAGAAGGCCTGCACGGTCGACAGGATAATTTGTCCGTATACGTCGTGTTGCAGGTGCTCGTGGGCCTGGTTGCCGATCCGCACCGGCCCCATGCCGCGATAGCCGGGCAGGTGTTCGGCGAAGTGCTCGGTCAGGGCCGGCTCCATGCCGACCCCGTAGAGCGGCTGAACGTGGCCGCCGGCGGTGCGGTCTACGAGGTTGCGCAGATAGCCGAGATAATTCTCGAGCATGTCGGCTGCGCCCAGGCGGTTCAGGGCCTGAACCACGTAGTAGGCGTCCCGCAGCCAGCAGTAGCGGTAGTCCCAGTTGCGGCCGCTTTCGGCATGCTCGGGGATCGAGGTGGTCAGGGCCGCGACGATCGCCCCTGTCTCCTCATGGGCGCAGAGCTTGAGCGTGATGGCGGCGCGGATCACCGCCTCCTGCCATTCGAGCGGAACGGCCAGGTTGCGCACCCAGCTGCGCCAGTAGGCGGTGGTCTCGCCGAGCATCCGCTCGCAGGTAGCGGCGAGATCGGCGTCGAAGCCCTCGTCCGGGCCGAGGAACATCGACACCGGCTGTTCAAGCCGGAACAGACGTTCGGCGGTGATGTGCGAGACCGGGGCGTCCGTGGTCAGCCGCAGGGTCGTCTCGCCGCCGACGAACCGGATGTGGTTGGAGCCTGTCGTGTGGTCGGCCGGCCGCTCGCCCCAGTTGACCATAGGGCGCGCACGGATGCGGATCTTGGGTGTTCCGACCAGCGGACGCACGAGGCGGATAATGGCAAGGGGCCGATAAATCCTGCCGAACTGCCGATAGCGGGGGCAGAAGTCGATGATCTGGACCATCGCTCCTTCGGCGTCGGTGACCTCGGTGCAGAGCACCGGGGTGTTGCGCAGATAGCTCTGGGCGACGTGGACCTGGTTCTCGACCTGGATGTCCCAAAACCCATGCGCGTCGGGGTTTGCGTCGGGCTCCTCGCCGAGCAGGGTGCAGAACATGGGGTCGCCGTCGACGCGGGGCGCGCAGGCCCACACCAGTCGTCCGGCGCGGTCGATGAGGCCGCTGGCCGCGCAATTGCCGATCGGGAAGAGGTCGAGAGTCTGGGTCATTCGTCAGGAATTCGCGAAGCGCCTCCAGGTTCGTGCCGATTGTGCAGGCCGGGCGTTCTCGAATCGACCTCTATCGGGGAAAGACTCCCTTCGCCTGCCGGTTGGGCCATAGTGCGGCCCGACCCGATTTCGCCGATGGAGGCCAGATGATCCGCGACCGACGCGCCCGAATCGTCGCGACGCTCGGCCCGGCCAGCCGCGAGGCCGGCAAGGTCGTGCAACTGGCGCTGGCCGGGGCCGACGTGTTCCGCGTGAACTTCAGTCACGGCACGCACGAGGCCCACGCCAGGACCATCGCCAATGTCCGGGCCGCCGAGGCCGCGGTCGGCCGTCCGCTGGCGGTGCTGGCGGACCTGCAGGGCCCGAAGATCCGGCTGGGCGAATTCGCCGACCGGAGCGTGCGGCTGAAGGTCGGGCAGGACTTCCGGCTCGACGTCTCCGATGAGCCAGGCGACGCCAGCCGCGTCGGCGTACCGCTGGCCGAGGTGTTCAGCGTGCTGCGGCCGGGCTCGGACATCCTGCTCGACGACGGGAAGGTGCGGCTGCGGGTGCGCCGCAACGGCCCGGGCTTCGCCGAGACCGAGGTGCTGTCGGGCGAGACCCTGTCGAACCACAAGGGCCTGAACCTGCCCGGCCACGCCATCCCGGTGCCGGCCCTGACCGCCAAGGACCGCGAAGACCTGGCTTTCGCCCTGCACCAGAATGTCGATTGGGTGGCGCTCAGCTTCGTGCAGCGCGCCTCGGACATGGCTGAGCTGCGTCAGATCGTGCAGGGCCGCGCGGCGGTGCTGGCCAAGATCGAGAAGCCGGCGGCGATCGAGGCGCTCGACGAGATCCTCGACCTCTGCGACGGCGTGATGGTGGCCCGCGGCGACCTGGGAGTGGAGCTGAACCCCGAAGACGTGCCGGTGGTGCAGAAGTCGCTGGTCCGCGCCGCGCGCACCCGGGGCATCCCGGTGATCATCGCCACCCAGATGCTCGAGTCGATGATCCATGCCCCGAGCCCGACCCGGGCCGAGGCCTCCGACGTCGCCGGGGCGGTCTACGAGGGCGCCGACGCGGTGATGCTGTCGGCCGAGACCGCGGCGGGCGAGTATCCGCTCGAGGCGGTGACGATCATGAATCGCATCCTGACCCGAGTGGAGCAGGACCCGCGCTGGCCCGAGCTGATGCGCGCGGAGTACCCGATCGAGGACGCCGACGCCGACGCCCTGGTCGCCGCCGCCAGCCGCGCGGCGGAAACCGCGTCGACCGCCTGCATCGCCGCCTTCACCACCACCGGCCGCACGGCCATGCGGCTGGCCCGCGAGCGCCCGTTGCAGCCGACCCTGGCGCTCACCCCCAACCTGCATGCCGCGCGCATGCTGGCCCTGGTCTGGGGGGTGGAAGCTCGCGTGGTGCCGCAGGTCGGCGACGCCGAGGAACTGGCCAAGCTGGCCGTCGATCAGGCGCTGGCCGCCGAACTGGCCCGGCCCAATCAGCGGGTGATCATCCTCGCCGGCCTGCCGATGGGGTCGCCCGGCGCGGCCAACATCCTCCGTATCGCCCACGCGCCGCGACGCTAGCGCACCCGCACCGGGAAGCCGGTGTGGCTGCGGCCTTGGACGTCGACGCGCCGGCCGGTGCGTTCGAACAGGAGGTCGACCTTCTCGTCGCCGACCCGCAGGCCGTCGATCTCCAGGCGGTCTATACCGATCGGCAGCCGCGGATCGGTGACCCGGATCTCGCGGTTCCAGCCGTCGATCGAAACCCCGAGCACCGCCTGCAGCATCATGAACACCGAGCCGGCGGCCCAGGCCTGGGGCAGGCAGGCGACCGGATAGGCGACCGGCGGCTCGCCGGCCATGCGCGGGAAGCCGCAGAACAGCTCCGGCAGCCGCATTTCAAAGTTGATCGCCGTCTCGAACAGGCCGGCTGTCAGGGTGGCGACGCCTTCGCGTTCGCCGTAGTTGGCCAGCCCCATGGCGCACACCGCAGTGTCATGCGGCCAGACCGAACCGTTGTGATAGCTCATCGGATTGTAGCGGGGCTGGCCGGTGGCCAGGGTGCGGATCCCCCAGCCGCTGTCGAAGTCGGCCGACATCAGGCGCTCGACCACCTTGCGTCCTCGCGCGGGACCGGGCAGCCCGGCGAAGAGCAGGTGGCCAGGGTTGCTGCTCAGCACGCGGCACAACTCGCCCTTGCCGTCGATGGCGATGCCATAGAACTGATGCTCCTCCATCCAGAAGCGGCGCTCGACTGACTCGCGGATCTGTTCGGCGCGCGCGGCCCAGCGGGCGGCGTTGTCCTGGTCGCCTCGGTGGTGGGCCAGCCGGGCCATGGCGCGATAGGCGGCGAACGCGTAGCCCTGCACCTCGACCAAGGCGATCGGTCCGTTGGGGAAGCGGCCGTCGGCGTGGAAGACGCTGTCCTCCGAATCCTTCCAACCCTGGTTGGCGAGGCCGGATTCCTTGCCGCGCTTGTAGTCTATCAGACCGTCGCCGTCGGAATCGCCGAACTGCTCGATCCAGCGGATCGCCGCGGTCAGGGCCGGCCAGAGGTCGTCGATCAGCGTCAAGTCGCGCGTGCGCTCAGCGTAGGCGCCAGCCAGGGCGACGAACAGCGGCGTAGTGTCGACCCCGCCGTAGTAGCGGGCGAACGGCACCTCGCCCATGGCCGGCATCTCGCCCTTGCGGGTCTCGTGCATGATCTTGCCGGGGGCCGAGTCGCGGAAGGCTGAGACCTCCTCGGCCTGATGGGCGGCGAGATAGGTCAGCACGCCGCGCGCCAGCGACGGCTCGAACCACAGGATTTGCCAGGCCGTGATCACCGCGTCTCGCCCGAAGGCGGTCGAAAACCACGGGATGCCGGCATAGGGGTAGGGGCCGGTCTCCATACGGGTGGTGAGCAGGGCGAGGTCGGCGCGCGACTTGACCAGCCATTCGTTGAACAGTCGGCCCGAACTCTTGATCCTCGCGCCGTGGCGACGGCGCGCGCGCATGTCCCAGCGGGCGCGGGCGGCCGCGTACCGAAAACGTTCGCGGCCTGGGGGCGGGGCGCTGCTGGCCCCGATCTCCAGATAGAGCTCCAGCCGCCCCTCCGGCTGCAGCGAATACATGTAGTCGGCGCGGGTCGCGCTGATCCGCGCCGGCGGGTCGGAGAACGAGACGAGGCTGGTGCGCTCGACCCCGTCCAGGCCGTCGTAGCGGAAACGCACGCTGCGGCCGTCGACGGTGGGCGGATGCAGCCGCCCGCGGCGCTCGCGGTGCAGGCCGCGGACCTCGAACATGTCGCGGAAGTCGGCGCCGAACTCGACGGATAGGGGGATCAGCACCACGTCGCGGCTATAGTTGACGCAGCAAATCCGCTCGTAGAGCCGTTCCTCCCACAGGAAACGCTTGCGCTCGACGTGCAGCACGCCGGGCGGCCCCACGGGCCCGCCGGGGTAGGGCAGGGCCTGGTTGGCGCCGTGCGACGTGAAGAACACATTGTCCTGAGCGATGGCGGCCGACAGCAGCGAGGGCGGCCGCCCGCCCAGCAGCAGCCGGAAGTGAGACAGAATCCGGGTGTCGTTGTGGAACAGGCCGTCGCCCGCGCCGACGATGTCCCCAAAGGCGTCGGCCACCACGAAGGTGTCCTTGTCCTTGAGGGCGAAGAGCCGGTGCGGGACCCGCGGTTCGCCCGTCTCACCGGTTTCGACCGGCGCATCGGGGGCCGGCGCGAGATCGTCCATGAGCGCTACCTTAGGCGTTCGCCGCGAGTGCGACGCCGAGTTCGGGGCGAGCGCCGGCCAGGCGGGCGTAGAGGTCGAGATAGCGCTGGGCCATGGCCACGCTAGAGAAACGCTCGTCGAATCTGCGCCGCACCTCGCGGCGATTCAAGCTCGGGATCCTGCTGATGGCGGCGAGCGCTTCGTCGTCGCTGGAGACGATGAAGCCGGTCTGGCCGTCGTCGATCACCTCTGGCACCGATCCGCAGCCATAGGCGATGACCGGCGTGCCGCAGGCCATGGCCTCGATCATCACCAGGCCGAAGGGTTCGGGCCAGTCGATCGGGAACAGCAGCGCCTTGGCGCCGCCCAGGAAGGCCGACTTCTCGTCGTCGCCGATTTCGCCCACGAACTCGACCAGCTTCTGGCCGATGAGCAGCGGTTCGATCTTGTCCTGGAAGTAGCGCAGGTCGGCGTCGTCGACCTTCGCGGCGATCTTCAGCGGCAGACCTGCCCGCTTGGCCAGGGCGATCGCGCGGTCTGGGCGCTTTTCCGGCGAAATCCGGCCGAGGAAGGCCAAGTACTCGCCGGGGCCGTAGTTCGGCCGGTAGAGGTCGGCCTGCATGCCGTGGTGCACGGTCCCGGCCCAGTTGGCGAAGGCGATCGGCTTGCGCTGGGAGTCGGAGATCGAGACCAGGGGGAACTGCTGCCAGCGCCAGTAGACGCCGGGCAGGTCCTTCAGGTCGAGCCGCCCGTGTAGGGTGGTCAGGGTCTTGTGGGCCACGTCCTCGAAAAACGGGAAGTGGATCATGTCGGTGTGGAAGTGGATCAGGTCGAACTCGTGCGCCCGGCGGCGAACGTCCCAGAGCATCGACATGTGGGCGGCGAGGTCCGATTTCAGCTGCACGGGATCGAGCCGGATCGCCTGGTCGCGGACCTTGACCAGTTCGGCCTTGGTCTGGGCCTCCGCGCTGGCGAACAGGGTGACTTGGTGTCCGAGATCAACCAGGGCGTCGGTGAGGTGGGCGACGACGCGCTCGGTTCCACCATAGAAACGGGGCGGCACGGCCTCATAAAGCGGTGGAACTTGAGCGATCCTCATCACGTGAGCTCCTTGTTGTGGGTGGGCCGCAAGCGTCTGGACGCGCCGTAGAGCCGCAGAGGAAGTTCGCGACCGCCCGGTCTGGTTCCGAATCAGCCGGCGCTTTTCCGCCTTGCCGACGTGAATCGGTGGCGCGTTCGTCGTGGTGCTGCGTTATGGGCGGGATATGATCGAGACCTACGCAACCTCGGCCGAGCTGGCCGCCGCCGCCGCCGCCGCCGCGACCGGGGCGCTGGAGGCGGCCCTGGACGAGCGCGGCGCCGCCAGCCTAGTGGGCACCGGCGGGCGCTCGCCGGCGCCGGTCTACGACCTGCTGGCGCAGGCGAAGCTGGATTGGCGCCGCATCGCCGTCACGCTGTCGGACGACCGCTTCGTGCCGGTGGATTCGCCCGATTCCAACGAGCGGCTGCTGCGCGAGCGGCTGCTGACGGGGCCGGCCGCCGCGGCGCGTTTCGTGCCGATCAGCACGGCCGCCGACAGCGTCGAGGCCGCCGCCGAAAAGGTGGAGGCTGACGTGCGCGCCATGGCGCCCTATGACGTCATGCTGCTGGGCATGGGAGAGGACGGGCACGTCGCGTCGCTCATACCCGGATCGCCTGTGCTGGATCTGGGCATGGATCCGCACGGAACGCGCTTCTGCCTGGGAATACCCGCCGGGGTCGGCTCGCCGCCGGTCGCGCGGGTGACCATGACCATGCCGGCTCTCCTACAAGCTCGGCTGATTCTGGTGCTCATCTCCGGGGCCAAGAAGCGTGACATCGTGGAGAAGGGGAACGGTCTGCCCGTGCACGCGCTGCTCAGGCAAGCTCAAGCGCCCGTGCGCGTTCTCTGGAACCCTTGAGACAAGTCGGAGCCAGTCATGCCTGTCGCGTTGCACCCCGTCACCGCCGCCGTCACCGCCCGCATCGTCGAGCGGAGCCGACAATCCCGGGCGGACTATCTGAAACGGATGCAGGCGGCGCAGCATGACGGCCCGGGCCGGGCCAAGTTGTCATGCGCCAACTGGGCCCACGCCTTCGCCGCCGAGCCGGACGGCGTGAAGCAGCGGATGCGCAACCCGACCGCGCCGAACATCGCCATCGTGTCGGCCTATAACGACATGCTGAGCGCCCACCAGCCGCTAGAGCGCTTTCCGGAGATTATCAAGGCGGCGGCGGAAGAGGTCGGCGGCACCGCCCAATACGCCGGCGGCGTGCCGGCCATGTGCGACGGCGTCACCCAGGGCCGTCCGGGCATGGAGCTGTCGCTGTTCTCGCGCGACGTCATCGCGATGGCGACGGGGGTGGCGCTGACCCACGACGCCTTCGACGGCGCGCTGATGCTGGGGGTCTGCGACAAGATCGTTCCGGGTCTGGTGATCGGGGCGCTGGCCTTCGGCCACCTGCCGACGATCTTCGTGCCCGCCGGGCCGATGACCTCGGGCCTGTCGAACGCCGAGAAGGCGCGGGTGCGCGGCCTGTTCGCCGAGGGCAAGGCGACCCGCGACGAGCTTCTCGACAGCGAGATGAAGTCCTATCACGGACCGGGGACCTGCACGTTCTACGGCACGGCCAACTCCAATCAGATGATGATGGAGATGATGGGCCTGCACCTGCCGGGGTCGGCCTTCATCCATCCGAACACGCCCCTGCGCGACGCCCTGGTCGCCGCCGCGCCCAAGCGGGCCATCGAGATAGGCCACGGGACCAACGCCTATACGCCGATGGCCCGGGTCGTGGACGAGAAGGCGATCGTCAACGCCGTCGCCGGTCTGCTGGCCACCGGCGGCTCGACCAACCACACCCTGCACATCGTCGCCATGGCGCGGGCGGCGGGCATCATCATCGACTGGTCGGACTTCGATGAACTTTCCAAGATCACGCCGCTGCTGGCGCGCGTCTATCCCAACGGCAGCGAGGACGTGAACGCGTTCCACGCCGCCGGCGGCATGGCCTTCGTGGTGCGCGAGCTGCTGGACGCCGGCCTGGCGCACGAGGACGTGGTCACGGTCGCCGGCCAGGGCCTGCGCCGCTATCAGAACGAGCCGTTCCTGGAGGACGGCAAGCTGGTCTGGCGCGAAGGCGCGAGGGAGAGCCTGAACCGCGACATCCTGCGCCCGGCCTCCGACCCCTTCCAGCCCGAAGGCGGCATGCGGCTGCTGACCGGGCCGCTCGGCCGGGCGGTGATCAAGACCTCGGCGGTCAAGGATGAGAACCTAGTGGTCGAGGCCCCGGCCATCGTCTTCGAGGACCAGGAGGAGTTGCTGGAGGCGCACAAGCGCGGCGAGCTGAACCGCGACTTCATCGCGGTGGTCCGCTTCCAGGGGCCGAGCGCCAACGGCATGCCAGAGCTGCACAGCCTGACGCCGGTGCTGGGGGTCCTGCAGGACAAGGGCTTCAAGGTGGCGCTCGTCACAGACGGGCGGATGAGCGGCGCGTCGGGCAAGGTGCCGGCGGCGATCCACGTCAGCCCCGAGGCGGCCCAGGGCGGCCCCTTGTCGCAAGTGCGCGAGGGAGATGTGATCCGGCTGGACGCCCACGCCGGGACGTTGGAGATCAAGCTTGACCCTGCGCAGTTCGCGGCGCGGGAGAAGTTGAGCGTCGCCCAGCCCGGATTCGGCTATGGCCGTGAGCTGTTCGGCTGGATGCGCCGGGCGGCCGCGCCGGCCGAGCAGGGCGGCGGCGCGCTATTCGGAGATGTTGCGTGAAGACCATCTATACCGGCCTGGTCGGTGACATCGGCGGCACCAATGCGCGGCTGGCCGTGGTCGATTCCACGGGGCGGATCCGCAATCCCAAGACCTATCCGGCCGCGGAGTACGGATCGCTGACCGAGGTGATCGGCGAGTACCTCGAGACCACGGTCGGTCGCCAGAAGGTGCACACCGCGGCGATCGCCGTGGCCGGCCCGGTGGTCGACGGCGAGATCGAATTCACCAATCTCGACTGGCGGATCTCGGAAGGCGAGCTGATAGGCACCTTCGAGTTCCACTCAGCCAAGCTGATCAACGACTTCGCTGCGCAAGCGCTGGCCGCGCCGGTGCTCGATCCGGACGATCTGAAGATCATCGGCCCGGCGATGCGCGGGGCCGAAGGCGCGCCGATCCTGGTGCTGGGGGCCGGCACCGGCTTCGGCGTCTCCATGGTGGTGCGCACCGACCGCGGCGACATCGCCGTGCCCTGCGAGGGCGGCCACGCCGGCTTTGCGCCCTATGACGGGGTCGAGGCGGCGATCTGGGCCTCGCTGCGCCGCACCTACGGGCGGGTCTCGATCGAGCGGATCCTGTCCGGTCCGGGCCTCTACGCGCTCTACCGCGGCCTGGCCGACGTCCGCGGCGTGCCTGCCGAGCTGAAGGACGAGAAGGAAGTGCTGGCGGCCGGCCAGAAGGGCGGCGACCTGCTGGCGGAGGAGACCCTCGACCGATTCTGCGAGATCCTCGGCTCGACCGCAGGCGACATCGCCCTGACCTGCGGCGCCCGCGGGGGGGTCTATGTCTCGGGCGGCATCGCCCCGCGGCTGGCCGACCGGCTGTCGTCAGGCGGCTTCCGCCGCCGGTTCGAGGACAAGGGCCGGCTGTCGGACTACACCCGAGACATCCCGACCTATCTGATCGTCCACCCCTATGCGGCGCTGGTCGGCGCCGCGCGCGTGCTCGAGCAACTGGAAGGAAGCCCGCTTTGACCCTCGCCGAGACCCTCAAGCTGGCGCCGGTGGTGCCGGTCCTGATCATCGAGGACGCCGCCCAGGCCGTGCCGCTGGCCAAGGCGCTGACAGCGGGCGGGCTCTATGCGCTGGAAGTGACCCTGCGCACGCCGGCGGCGCTCGAATGCATCCGCCGCATCGCCGGCGAGGTCGAGGGCGCGGTGGTCGGCGCGGGGACCATCACCACCGCCCAGGCGCGGCAGTCGGCGGCCGACGCCGGCGCGAAGTTCGGGGTCAGCCCGGGCCTGATCGACGGCGAGGGTGTCGACGGGGCGTTGCCGTTGCTTCCCGGGATCGCCACCGCCAGCGAGTTGATGCGCGGCATGCGCGCCGGCTTCACGCACTTCAAACTGTTCCCAGCCAATGTGGTCGGCGGCGTGAGCGCGCTGAAGGCGTTCGCCAGCCCGTTCCCGCAGGCGATCTTCTGCCCGACCGGCGGGATCGACGCCAAGAACGCGGCCGACTATCTGGCCTTGCCCAACGTGATCTGCGTCGGCGGCAGCTGGGTGGCGCCGGCCGACGCGGTCCGCGCCGGCGACTGGGGCAGGATCACCGAGCTGGCCCGCGCGGCGTCGACGCTGGGAAAGAGGTAGGCGCTGCTCCCCAGCGCCGGCCCCCGGCGCGGCGCGAATAGGTCCCGGTCTTCGACTGAGCCGAAGCCGGGATGATACGCGGTTGGCGGGCCTACCGTCCCTTGAACACGCCCGGGCGGCGCTCCTGCACCGCGCGGACGCCCTCGGCGAAGTCCTCGGTGGCGCGCAGGATGGTCTGCTCGGCGTGCTCGTGGGCGGTCTGGGCGCGGACGACGGCGGCGAGGTCGCCGCGCAGGGTCTTGCGAGTGGCGATCACCGCCAGCGGCGCGTTCTCGGCGATCTCGGCGGCCAGGGCCTGGGCGGCCGGCAGCAGCTCGTGCAGGGGGACGATTTCGTCGGCCAGACCCCAGGCCACGGCTTCCTCGCCCTTGATGCGGCGGCCGGTCAGGAACATCAGGTTGGCGCGCTGCACGCCGATCAGGCGTGGCAGGGTGTGGGTCAGGCCAAAGCCCGGGTGGAAGCCGAGCTTCACGAAGTTGGCCGAGAACCGCGCCTCGGGCGCGACCACCCGGAAGTCGGCGACCAGCGCCAGGCCGAGGCCCGCCCCGACGGCCGCGCCCTGGACGGCGGCGATGATCGGGGTCTCGACCGCGAACAGCCGCACGGCCTGCTCGTAGAGGCTGTCGATGCCGCTCATGCCGGTTCCGCCGATGCCGGTCGGCGAGACCAGGTCGGCGCCGGCGCAGAACGCGCGGCCGGCGGCGGCCAGCACCACGGCGCGGATGTTGTTGTCGCGGTCCATCGCCTCGAGCGCGTCGGCGAGGTCGCGCATGAGCTCGACCGAGACGTGGTTGTTCTCCGGCCGGTCGATGACGATGGTCGCCACATGGCCGTCGGTGGTCAGGGTCAGGTGGTCGCCGTAGGCGGTCTTCATCGTCTCGATCCCATCAGGTTGCGGGCCACCACCCATTTGTGCACTTCGGTGGGGCCGTCGTAGATTCGCATGGTGCGCAGGCGGTTGGCCATCAACTGCAGCGGCAGCTCCTTGGTCATGCCCATGGCGCCGAAGGTCTGCATCGCGCGGTCGACGACCTCCCAGGCCATCTCGGTCGCGTAGCCCTTGATCATCGAGATTTCCACCCGCACGTCGCGGCCCTGGTCCAGCTTCCAGGCGCAGTCGTAGGTCATCAGGCGGGCGGCGTGGATGCGGGTGGCGGCGTCGGCCACCCACCACTGGATCGCCTGGCGTTCGCTGAGCGGCAAGCCGAACGTCTTCCGCTGCGGGGCGTACTCGCAGATCATGTCCAGCGCCCGCTGCGCCATGCCGATCGACCACGAGGCCATCTCGATGCGCCGGGTGCCCAGCCGCAGCTGCATGGGGGCGAAGCCGTTCCCCTCTTCGCCGAGCAGCTTCCAGCCCTCGACCCGGCAATCCTCCAGCGCCACCTCGTAGGTCGCCTGGCCGCCGATCATCGGAATCTTGCGCAGCACGTTGAAGCCGGGCGTCCCCTTGTCGACCAGGAAGGCCGACATGCCGCCGCGCGCGCCCTTCTCCTTGTTCGTCACCGCCATCAGGATGGTGAAGTCGGCTTCCTCGGCGCGGGTGATCCAAATTTTTCGGCCGTTGATCACCCAGTCGTCGCCGTCGCGGTCGGCGCGGGTCAGCATGCCGGCCGGGTCGGCCCCGGCGCCGGGCTCGGAGATGCCGATGGCGCTGATGGTTTCGCCGCGCACATAGGGGGCCAGATAGGCCTCGCGCTGGCGTTCGTTCACGGTCGCCGCGAGCATCCGCAGGTTCGGGCTGTCGGGCGGCAGGGTGTAGGGCGTGATGGTCTTGCCCAGCTCCTCGTTGACACCGACCATGGCGACGGCCGGCAGGTCGACGCCGCCCACATCCTCGGGCGCGTCCAGGCCCCAGAGGCCGAGCGACTTGGAGACTTCGTCGAGCCGAGCGTTGTCGGCCGCGCCGATGCCCAGGCCCTTGCCGTCCGCCTCACGGGCCAGCACCCCGGCCTCCAGCGGCATCAGCTCGTCCTGGACGAAGCGGGCGACCAGCTCCTTGAGCATCCTGTGTTCGTCGGAAAGCGCGAAGTCCACTAGCCCTCCCCCGCGTCAATGCGCGATGTTCGGCCTCGATCATAACGAGGCGGTGTGCAGAGGGGAGGCCTGACGTGGCGGAAGTAAAGCAACTGGCGAACGAAGCCACGGGGCCGCTGAAGGGGATCCGGATCCTCGACCTGACCAGCGTCGTGTTCGGGGCCTATGCGACCCAGATGCTGGGCGATCAGGGCGCCGAGGTGATCAAGCTGGAAGATCCCGGCTCCGGCCGGGGGAACGGCGGCGACATCATGCGCTGGCCGGGACACACGCCGAAGGACTGGCCGCGCGACCTGGGGCCGATCTTCCTGACCATCAACCGCAACAAGCGCTCGGTCTCGTTCAACCTCGCCGACCCGAAGTCGCGCCGCAGCCTGGAAGCGCTGATCAAGAGCTGCGACGTGTTCGCGACCTCGATCCGCTACGAGGGCCTCAAGCGGCTGGGCCTGTCGTACGAGGAGGTGAAGGCGCTGCGCCCGGACGTGGTCTACGTCCACGCCGCCGGGTACGGTTCGGACGGCCCCTATGCTGGCGAGCCCGCGTATGACGACCTGATCCAGTCGGCCTCGGGCCTAGCCGACGTGCTGCCGCGCACGGACGGCAATCCGACGCCGCGCATCCTGCCGAGCCTGATCGCCGACAAGGTCTCGGGCCTGTTCATGTGTCAGGCGATCACCGCCGGCCTACTCAGCCGCGAGCGCACCGGCCAGGGCCAGTTCATCGAGGTGCCGATGCTGGAGTGCGTGACCAGCTTCAATCTGGTCGAGCACCTCTACGACCACGCCTTCGACCCCCCGACCGGGCAGTGGGGCTATCAGCGGGTGGTCAATCCGCACCGCAAGCCGTTCCCGACCAAGGACGGCTACATCGGCTTGCTGCCCTATACCGACAAGCAGTGGGACATCTTCTTCGACGTCGCCGGCTGGGGCGACACCTTCGGCAAGGACCCGCGCTTCCAGGGCCTGGAGCGCGGCAAGAACATCCACGAGCTCTACGCCCTGGTCGAGACGGTGACGGTGACCAAGACCACGGACGAGTGGCTGGATCTGCTCAAGCCGCTGTCGATCCCGGTGACCCGGACCAACCGGCTGGACGACCTGCCCGAGGATCCGCACCTGAAGGCGGTCGGCTTCTTCGAGAAGTACGACCACCCGCAGGCCGGGACCTATGTGGCGATGAAGCCGCCTGTGAAGTTTACGGGCACGCCGTCGAACATCCGCCGGCACCCGCCGCGTCTGGGGGAGCACACCGAAGAAGTGCTGGCCGAGGTCTCGCAGGAGGCCTGATGCGTATTGCGGTGGTGGGCAGTTCGGGGTCCGGCAAGTCGACCTTGGCGCGGCGCCTCGCCGTCGAGCTCGGGCTGCCGCATATCGAGCTCGACGCGATCAACTGGCAGGCCGGCTGGAAGGACCTCAACAGCCACGACCCGGACGAATTCGTCCGGCGGGTCGACGCGGCGGTCGGCCAGGACGCCTGGGTCAGCGACGGCAACTACGGCAAGGTCCGGGACCTGGTCTGGAGCCGGGCAACGCATCTGGTCTGGCTCGACTACGAGCGCAGCGTGATCATGCCGCGGGTGATCAGG
The DNA here is from genome assembly GCF_014196295.1 of Phenylobacterium haematophilum. GTDB lineage: Bacteria > Pseudomonadota > Alphaproteobacteria > Caulobacterales > Caulobacteraceae > Phenylobacterium > Phenylobacterium haematophilum. Next base: position 4,218 of record NZ_JACIDK010000005.1, on the reverse strand, counting down.
CGCTCGGTGCTGCGGGCGATCGACCGCACCGAGCTGTGGCCCGGCACCGGCAACCGCGAGGACTGGCGGATGTGGCTCAGCAAGGAGCACCCGATCCGCTGGGCGTGGGACACCTGGGCGCGGCGGCGGGCGGAGTACGGCGGGCGGGTCGAGGACCCGCGCTTTGCGCACCTGAAGGTGCATCGCCTGCGCCATCCGCGCGAGGCGGAGGGGCTGGCGGCGCGGCTGGCCTAGCGTGTCATCCCGGTCTGCGCGATGCGCGGCTTCCGGGATGACACTCTGTTTGCGGCTCTAGACCGGCGAGAACACCGGGACCGGCGGGCCGTTCTCGGTGGGCTGGAACTTCACCTTGACCTTCTGGCCGATGGAGAGCCCGTCGGGCGCCACGTCGACGAAGTTGGTCAGCACGGCGGGACCTTCGTTCAGGGTCACGTAGCCGATGGCGTAGGGGCCGGACGGCGAGCGGTGCATGACGCTGTAGCTGTAGATCACGCCTTCGCCCGGGCTCTCCTTCCACTCGGTCTGGTCCGAGAAGCAGAACGGGCAGAGCGCGCGCGGGTACCAGTGATCCTCACCGCAAGCGTTGCAGTGCTTGATGAGGAACTTGCCCTCGGCGGCCGCATCCCAGAAGGGCTTGCTTTCGATGGTCACGGCCGGGGCCGGGATCTGGCGCGTCATCAGCGCGGGGCGATCTTGGACGTCGGTCATGATTTAGGCCTCCCGTTCCATGATGAGGGTCGCCGCGCCGTGGCGCGTGCCGAGCGAGCCGCCCGTGCCGTGGGCCAGGGCGATGTCGCAGTTGGGGACCTGGACCTTGGGGTGGGCCTCGCCGCGGAGCTGACGCACCGCTTCGATGACCTTGGTGATGCCGCCGCGGTTGGTCGGGTGGTTGTTGCAGAGCCCGCCGCCGTCGGTGTTGAACGGCAGTTTGCCGACGCCGGAGATCAGGTTGCCGTCGGCGACGAACTTGCCGCCCTGGCCCTTCTCGCAGAAGCCGAGGTCCTCGAGCTGCATCAGCACCGTGATGGTGAAGCTGTCGTAGATCGAGGCGTACTTGATGTCGGACGGCTTCACGCCGGCCTCGCCGAAGGCGATCGGCCCGGACCAGACCGCGCCCGAGTGGGTCAGGTCGAGACCGCGGCCGCCCATCGGGCCTTTGGGGGCCTCGCCGGCGCCCATCACCTTGACCTTCGGACGGTTCAGGCTCTTGGCGACTTCCGGGCTGGTGACGATCAGCGCGCCGCCGCCGTCGGTGACGACGCAGCAGTCCAGCAGGTGCAGCGGGTCGGAGATCATCCGCGAGTTCACGACCTGCTCGACCGTCACCACGTCCTTCAGGAAGGCGTGCTCGTTGTACTGGGCGTGATGGCTGGCCGCGACCTTGATCCAGGCCAGCTGCTCGGAGGTGGTGCCGTACTCGTACATGTGGCGCATGGCGCACATGCCGTAGGTGTTGTGGGTCGAGCCGCCGTAGATGTTCTCGTAGCCGGCCTCGGGCGGGCCGTCGGTCAGCTGGCCGGGCTTGCCCGCGCCGCCGCCGAAGAACTTGTTCTGGCGCGGACGGCCGGCGAGCGTCACCAGGGCGACCGAGCACTTGCCTTCGGCGATCGCCTGGGCCGCGTGGCCGACGTGCAGCAGGTAGGACGAGCCGCCGGTCTCGGTGGAGTCCATGTGGCGGACGTTGCGCAGGCCCATGTAGTCGACCATCGACATGGCGCCGAAGCCGGGGGCGTCGCCGGCGCAGAAGTAGCCGTCGATGTCGTCCTTGGTGAGACCCGCGTCCTCCAGCGCGCCCTTGGCGCATTCGGCGTGGAGTTGCGGGGTGGACTTGTCGGGCGCGTCGCGGAGCGGATGCTCGTACGCCCCCATGATGTAGGCCTTGCCTTTTATGCTCATGCGTTTCCCCGGAAATTATCTTTGAAGAATGGAAGCTGGCTTATCGCGGTGCAGCATGGACGGCAACCCGCGGAAGCCCAGGGTGTCATCCCGGTTTGCGAAGCAAGAGCGGGACCCATTCGCGCCGTGGTGCAGGTGCGGCGCGGCCTCGCTTCCTGCTTGGGCAATCAGGTGTTCATGGGTCCCGGACAGCCGCTGCGCGGCTTCCGGGATGACACTCGCCAGGCGTCTCGGCGCTACGCCGGCTGCTTCATCGCCGCCAGGCGCTCGTCGCGCAGGGCGGTGCGGCGGACCTTGCCGGCGTCGTCGCGCAGCGGTTCGTCGACGAACTCGTAGGTCCGCGGCTGTTTGTAGGTGACCAGCTTGGCCGCCAGGTGGGCTCGCAGCGAGGCCTCGTCGCGCGAGCCCTTGGTCTGGACGATGGCGTGGATCTTGTTGCCGAGGTCGTCGTCCGGGAAACCGATCACCGCGCAGGACTGCACCTCGGGGTGCTCTTCCAGCGCCGCCTCGATCTCGGCCGGATAGACGTTGGAGCCGCCGACCAGGATCATGTCGGTGCGGCGGTCGGCCAAGTAGAGATAGCCGTCCTCGTCGAACCAGCCGATGTCGCCGAGGCTCTCCCAGCCGCCTTCCAGCACCTTGGCCGTGGCGCCGATGTACTTGTAGGACGGCGGCGCACCCTCGGGCCGGCGCATGTAGATCTCGCCGACTTCGCGCGGGGGCAGGAACGACCCGTCCTCGCCGACCGCGACCATCTCGCCGACCGTGACCTTGCCGACCGATCCGCGGTGCTCCAGCCACTCGGCCCCGGAGATGGTGGTGACCGCCTGGGCCTCGGTGCCTGCGTAGAGCTCCATCACCGTCTCGGGCCCGACCCAGTGGATGAAGGCCTCCTTCAGCCACGCCGGGCAGGGGGCGGCCAGATGCCAGAGGGTTTCCAGCGAGGAGAGGTCGTACTTGGCGCGGACCTCCTCGGGCAGGTGCCAGATGCGGTTCATCATGGTCGGGACGAGGTAGATCCAGGTCGCCTTGTTGCGCTGGATTTCGGCCAGGGTGGCCTCGGCCTCGAAGCGCGGCATCAGCACCATGTGGCAGCCGACGCTGAAGGCTGACATCATCATGCCGAAGCCGGCGTTGTGATAGAGCGGGGCCGGCAGAAGGGCGACGGAGCCGGGCTTTAGGCGCCAGCCGCCGACCTCGGGCGTTTCCTTGGCGGTGACGCCGGGCTGGCCCGACAAGATCAGCTTCGGGCGGCCGGTGGAGCCGCCGCTGGTCGGGGCCTTGGAGACCGGGGCGGTCTGGTCGGGCAGGTCGCTGTCGTCGTCGCTGAGCGCCAGCAGGTCGGGGATCGACAGCAGCGGCCGGTCGATCTGGTGCTCGAACTGGGCGATGACCACGGGCGTATTGGCCAGCTCCATGATCGCTTCGAGCTCGCCCTTCGGCAGGCGGAAGGAAATCGGCTGCGGCGTCGCGCCCAGCTTCCAGATCGCCCAGCAGGCGACGGCGAAGTCGGTGGAATTGGGCAGGCCCAGGGTGACGAGGTCGCCGAACTTGACGCCCTTGGCGGCAAGGCCGCGGGCGACGCGGTTGGAGAGCTTGTGGAATTGCTCGTAGGTCAGCGTGACATCGCCGCAGGTGACGGCGGGCGCGTTCGGCTTGAGCTGCGCCAGCTGCTTCAGCTTGGCGCCGAGCGAAATCATCTCATCGGACATGCTTTGGTTTCCGTCCCCTGGAAATGGATCGGGCTCTGACGGCCCTTTGATCGAAGAATGGCGCGCCGCCGGAATGCGATGGCGGACGCCCCCAGTTTCCTTTGGGGAAGGCTTGTGACGCAAGCGCCGATTGCGGATGTCGCCGTTTCGGGCTTTAGGGGTTCGTACAAGTGTTTGAGAGGGAGACGCCCATGTCCGTGGAAGAACTGCTCACCCAGGAATTCGGGACCCTGGCCGACGTGATCCGCGCGCAGGCGGCGGAGCTGGGCGGCAAGGCGGCGCTGGTGGATGCGAAGCGGACGATCTCCTACGCCGAGCTGGACGAGCTGATGGACCGCATCGCCGTGGCGCTGCAGCGCGACGGGGTGGGCAAGGCGGACGTGGCGGCGATTTGCGCGACGACCAGCGCCGAGTACGGCGCGACCTTCTTCGGGATCCTGCGGGCCGGGGCGATCGTGGCGCCGCTGGCGCCGTCCTCGACGCCGGAAAGCCTGGTGATGATGCTCAATGACTCGGGCGCGAAGGTGTTCTTCCTCGACGCCGGGGTTTCCAAGCAGCTGGAAGGCGTCGCCGGTCAGATCACCGCCAAGCGGGTGGCGCTGGACGGTTC
>NZ_JACIDK010000004.1 GCF_014196295.1 Phenylobacterium haematophilum | reverse complement strand
GCCACCCGCTACGACCGCAGGGCCATCCACTTCCTAGGCTTCGTACACCTCGCCGCCACCATGATCTGGCTGCGCTGAATGTCGATTCCGCCTAGCGCGCCGCTGCCGATGTTGGTGCCCGCGCCGGCGGTCGAGACCGGGGTGCAGACGCCGAGCAGGGCGAACGGGTTGTTGGTAGCGTTCGACACCGCCAGCGCCGTCTGGGCCGCGGCCATGTTGACCACGCAGTTCGACGCCGCGCTCGACTTCACCAGCACCAGGTTCGGGTCGCTGCCCGTGCGGTTGAAGGTGTCGATCGAGGTGCCCGAGCTGATCTCGGTGTCGAGCCATCCGATCTGGGCGTTGAGGCGCAGGCCTTCCAGCGGTTGCCAGACGCTTTCCAGCTCGACGCCCTTGATTTTGGCGTCGATGTTCTCGTTGGTCGAGGCGCGGTTGACGATCTTCGAGACCTGATAGCCCTGGTAGTCATAGTAGAAGCCGGTCAGGTTCAGCGTCATCGTGCCGTTCAGCACCGTATTCTTGGTGCCGATTTCGTAGGCGTTGATGAATTCCGGATCGAAGGTCGGCGGACCGCAGATCACGCCTTGCCCGCCGCTGCACGGAGAGTTCAGGCCCCCGGCCTTATAGCCGCGCGAGAAGAAGGCGTAGATCAGGGTGTCGTCGGTGAAGTCGAGATCCGGCTTCCAGTCGAAGCCGATGCGCCCGGTGGTCTCCTTGAACTCGACGTGCAGGATGTCGGGCGTGCCCGGGATGGGACCGGCGATGCCGACGCCCGGAATGCCCAGGTTGACCTGGTGGTTCTCGACCTCCTTGTCGTCGACCGTGTAGCGCAGGCCGCCGGTGAACTTCAGGGTGTCGGTCGCCTGCCAGTAGAGCTCGCCGAAGAAGGCGTGGGAGCGCAGGTCATAGGGGCCGTAGGCGTCGTAGTAGTTGCGGCCCACGCGGGTCGGTTCGTAGTTCGGATCGATAGAGACGCACGGGGCCGCGCCGACGCAGTTCGGGTTGCCGGTGCTGAACAGGTTGTTGATCTGGTAGTAGCCGGTCCCGGTGTTGAACATCACATAGTAGTCGCCGGTCGCCTGGTAGCGAACCATGATCCCGCCGACGTTGAAGTTGAACGGGCCGTCATAGGCCGACTGCAGTCGCAGCTCTTGGCTCCAGCCCTTGGTGTAGGCTGACGAGATGTCGCTGGTCGTAAAGCGGTTGAACGGCCGGTTCTGGGCGTCGTTGATCACGCCGCCGGGGAACAGCGCCGCATAGATGGCGGCGTAACCCGGCACCGCGCCGGCGAAGGCGTTCACCGGGTTCGGCGTGGTGTTGAAGCTCGTGCTCGGGACATAGCGGTTGTAGTCCTGGCGCGTATAGAGGTCGAAGTCCGTGTAGGACGTCAGCCAGGTCAGCCGCAGTTCGTCGGTAAGGTCCCAGTCGACGTTGAACTGATAGATGTCGGTCGTCGATTGGTAGATCGGGTCGAAGGTCGACTCGATGTCGCGGACGTTGGTCGTCTGCATCTTGCCGGCATAGGCGTCGCCGGTCTGGAAGCCGCCGAGGGCGCCGAACAGGCCGCCGAGGGTCGCCTGCGAGTTCACCGTGCCCAGCGCCCCGGCCGAGTAGAGCGAGGTCGCCGAGCAACCCTGGCTGAACAGGCCGCGCTGGATCTGGCCGATCAGCCCGCCGGCCGCGGCCGAGTAGCCCAGGCCGCCGACGTTCGACGGGCCGAGGTCCTTGGTGCAGAACTGCTTGCCGATCCGCGAGCGGTTATCGTCCTCGTCGAAGTGATCCCACAGGAAGTAGGCGTGGAAGGTGTCGGTCGGATTGAACGCCAGGGTGACGCGCGTGCCGAACAGGTCGCGGTCGTCGGCGTCGTTGCCAGTCACCAGGTTGTCGCCGAACCCGTCGCGCTTCAGCCACGAGCCGGCGACCCGCAGGGCGAACTGGTCGCCCAGCGGCACGTTGATCATGCCGCGCAGCTTCATGGTGTTGTAGTTGCCGACCTCGCCGCGGATCATCGCCTCGAACTCGTCGATCGGCTTGGCGGTGATCATGTTGACCACGCCGCCGGTGGCGTTGCGTCCGTAGAGGGTGCCTTGCGGCCCGCGCAGCACTTCGACCCGCTCGACGTCGTAGAACTCGGTCTCGAACAGGTTGTTGGAGAGCAGAGGCGCGTTGTTCAGGTGGATGCCGGTGCCGGCGTCGCCCGAACCGGCGACCAGCTTGGAGCCGATGCCGCGGATCTGGAAGTTGTAGCCGGTGAAGTTCCCCTTGGAGAAGTTGACGTTCGGAACGGCGATGACCAGGTTCGGGCCGCCGTCGATCTTGGCCTTCTCCAGCGTGTCCTGATTGAACGCCGACACCGCGATCGGCACGTCCTGCAGCGCCTCCTCGCGTTTCTGGGCGGTGACCACCAGTTCCTGAATGACGTTCTGGGACCAGGCCGGGGACGCAACTGAACTCAAAGCTACAGCGGACGCGCCAACGATCAGCGCGCTCCGCAAATGCAGAGCATTCAACATTCCAGGTTCCTCCCAAGACGCCCACGGCTCTCTACAAACCGGCCTGGTGCGTCACCTTGCGCCGCACGAGAATTCGTCAAGGGGGTGGCGGCCACTCCCCGACCAGCAGGCTCGCGCTCAGTTATGGAGTCTGTCAACGTGACGATGTTAAGTTATCGACGTTCACGACAAAACTAATCAAGCGCTGTTGCTGAAATGCATGGGCGTGATTTATTTCAATTATAGGTGGTCGTGAGGGGGTTTCCGGGGCGTAAGCTTGACGTGTGCCTGTATTCGCGATGCTGCACCTGCGAAATCGTTGTTTCAAATAGCATTTTAGATTCGCGGGTATGGCGACGGGCGCGCGCGGGCCATGCGGCGGGCTTCCGATTTGCGCCGCGCGCGCGCATATGGGGCCGATGAGCCAAGCTTCTCCGCAGTCCCGCGCCCTGGTCCTGTTCTCGGGCGGCCAGGATTCCAGCGTCTGCCTCGCCTGGGCGCTGGCCCGGCACGATCATGTCGAGACCGTCGGCTTCGACTACGGCCAGCGGCATGCGGTGGAAATGGAACAGCGTTCTGTGGTTCGCCAGGCGATCAGCGCCCGGTTTCCGCAATGGGCGGGCAAGCTGGGCGAGGATCATGTCCTCGACCTGACCGGCTTCGGGGCGGTCGGCGACACCGCCATGACCCAGGAACGGGCCTTCGAGATCACCGAAAAGGGGCTGCCGAACACCTACGTGCCCGGCCGCAACCTCGTCTTTCTGACCTATGCGGCCGCCCTGGCCGATCGCCGCAAACTGAAATTTCTAGTGGGCGGCATGTGCGAGACCGACTTCTCCGGCTATCCGGATTGTCGCCGCGAGACGCTCGACGCCCTGGAGCGGGCGCTGAACCTCGGCATGGCCCAGGACTTCGTGGTCGAGACCCCGCTGATGTGGTTGACCAAGGCGCAGACCTGGGCGCTGGCCAAGGGCCTGGGCGGCGAGGACCTGGTCGACGTCATCGTTCGCGACAGCCACACCTGTTACCGGGGGACCCGCGGAGCGCTGCACGAGTGGGGACATGGCTGCGGCGACTGCCCGGCCTGCGACCTGCGCGCCAGGGGGTGGGCCGAGTGGGTCGAGGCCGGCCGCCCGGAACTGACGCCATGAGCTACGCCGTCAAGGAGATCTTCCTGACCCTCCAGGGCGAGGGCGGCCAGGCAGGCCAGCCGGCGGTGTTTTGCCGCTTTGCGGGATGCAACCTCTGGTCGGGCCGTGAGGAGGATCGCGCCAAGGCGGTCTGCACCTTCTGCGACACCGACTTCGTCGGCATGGACGGCGAGGGGGGCGGACGCTTCGCCGGCGCCGACGATCTGGCTACGGCGATCGAGGCGGCCTGGACCGGCGGTCCTGATCACCGGCTGGTGGTCTGCACCGGCGGCGAGCCGCTGCTGCAGGTCGATGCGCCGTTGATCGCGGCGCTGCACGCCCGTGGCTTCCGCATCGCGCTCGAAACCAACGGCACCCTGCCTGTTCCCGAGGGGATCGACTGGATCTGCGTCAGCCCCAAGGCCGACGCCGAGGTCGTGCAGACCCATGGCCAGGAGCTGAAGCTCGTCTTCCCCCAGGCGCTGGCCCATCCCTCACGCTTCGAGCACATGGATTTCGAGCGCTTCCTGCTCCAGCCGATGGACGGCCCGGCGCGCGTCGAAAACACCCAGGCGGCGATCGCCTATTGCCTTGCACACCCGCGGTGGCGTTTAAGCGTCCAGACTCACAAGTACCTCGGCATTCCGTGACACGCGCGCCAAGCGCGGCCGGGCGGCCCAAGACCCCTCCCAGATGACCCAACCGATTTTCGAGATCACCAAGGCCGCGACCTTCGACGCGGCGCACTACTTCCCGGAAGGGCCCGAGCATCGGCCCTACAACAACCTGCATGGCCACTCGTTCAAGGTCGAGGCGACCGTCCGCGGCGCGCCGCAGGAGCCGGTGGGCTGGGTGGTCGATCTGGCCGATCTCGACGGCGAGCTGAAGGCCGTCGCCGCCGAACTCGACCACGGGCTGCTCAACGAGAAGCCGGGTCTGGAGCGTCCGACGCTCGAGCACATCTGCCTCTATTTCGCTGAGCGGCTGCAGCCCAAGTTTCCGGGCCTGTCGCGCATCGTCGTCTCGCGCCCGACCATCGGCGAGAGCTGTGCGATGGCGGTGCCGGGCGCCTGAGGCGGCCGCCGATCCGGGCGAGCGCGCCGGGCCACGCCCGGCAACGCAGGGGCGGTCCCGGGCGCTATTTGCGCTTGTCGTCCTTGTCGTCGCCGTCGGGGATGATCGCGCCGACGGCCATACCCGCGCCCTTGGCGGTGACGCCGACCGCCGCTCCGGTCACGCCGACCGCGGTTCCGACCACCGCGCCGGTGGCGGCGACCGCCAGGCAGCCCGACAGCGTCAGGACCGCGCCCGCCAGCAGCGACAGCTGGGCGAGAAGGCGAAGGGCGCGCATGCAGGGATTCTCCGACGGGGACATTCCCTGCCTAGCGGCCGAAGATCACCAAATGGTGGCGAACGCTAGAGCTCGATGGCGCGGACGGTGCGGTGGTCGCCCGCACGTCGCCAGGGGCCCTGGAAACTCGGATCGCTGCGTCGCCGCCGGTCGGGCCCGAAATAGTCGCCGGTGCGGATGAATGGGCGGGCGTGGTCGACCACCTGGGCCAGCCGCTCGATCACCCCTCGGGCGGTGATCGGCTTGCCCATGAATTCGTTGACCCCGGCGTCGCGCGCCTCCTGCAGCCGTTTCATCGTGGCGTGGCCGGTGATCATGATTACGGGGAGCATTGGGCCGGGGCTGTCTGGTCCAGTGCGCAGCGAGCGCACGAACTCGATGCCGTTCATGGGCTCCATCGCCAGGTCGGTCAGCACGATGTCGACAGCGTGGCTGCGCAGAGCGGCGAGGCCCTCGACGCCGTCGCTGGCCTCGATGGTCTGGGTGATGCCGAGCGCCCGCAGAATCTGGGCTAGCAGCACGCGGGTGTGCTTGTTGTCGTCGACGATCAGGACCTTGAGGCGATCGAGGCGCACGTTCACCGCGCTGACTGTGGAGCCGACTCGCGATGATTCGTTCCGCGATAGCAGCTGATTAGCTGCGCGAAAGTTGCACGGTCAATGCCAGAAAACAGCGATTTGTGAGTGTCGAAATTCGGGCGGCTGCACAGGGTCAGCGGCGGTCGGAACCGCCCGGAACATAGGCGCCGCCGCCGGTCTGGGCCCGGTGACGCAGATAGGCGTCGGCTAGGACGCAGGCGGTCATCGCCTCGACCACCGGAACCGCGCGGATGCCGACGCAGGGGTCGTGGCGCCCCTTGGTGCGCAGCTCCACTTCCTCGCCGGCCTCGTTCAGGCTGCGGCGCGGGGTGAGGATCGAGGAGGTCGGCTTGAACGCTACGCGCGCCGCCACGGGCGCGCCTGACGAAATGCCGCCCAGGATGCCGCCGGCGCTGTTGGACAGGAACAGCGGCTCGCCGTCGTTGCCCATCCGCATCTCATCGGCGTTTTCCTCGCCCGAGAAGGCGGCGCTGGCGAACCCGGCGCCGATCTCCACGCCTTTGGAGGCGTTGATCGACATCAGCGCAGCGGCCAGTTCGGCGTCGAGCTTGCCATAGATCGGGGCGCCCCAGCCGGCGGGCACGCCGAGCGCTTCGACCTCGACGATCGCGCCGGTCGAGGAACCGGACTTGCGGACCTTCTCCAGGTGCTCCTCCCAGACCGGAACCGTCTGCGCGTCGGGGCACCAGAAGCCGTTCTCGTGGCGCTGGTCCCAGTCGAAGCGGCTACGGTCGATGGCGTGCGGGCCGATCTGCACGACGGCGGCGCGGATGGTGACGCCCTCGATGATCTTGCGGGCCACGGCGCCTGCCGCCACCCGCGCGGCGGTCTCGCGCGCCGAGGCCCGGCCGCCGCCGCGATAGTCGCGAACGCCGTACTTGGCGAAATAAGTGTAGTCGGCGTGGCCGGGGCGGAACTGGGTGGCGATCTCGCCATAGTCGCGCGAGCGCTGGTCGACGTTCTCGATCATCATCGAAATCGGCGTGCCGGTGGTCACCTGACCGGCGGTGCGCTCGTCCTGGAACACGCCGGACAGGATCTTCACCGCGTCCGGCTCCTGGCGCTGGGTGACGAACTTGCCCTGGCCGGGACGGCGCTGGTCCAGCCACACCTGCACCTCTTCGGCGGTCAGGCCGATGCCCGGAGGGCAGCCGTCGACCACGCAGCCGAGGGCGGGCCCGTGGCTCTCGCCCCAGGTGGTCACGCGAAACAGATGGCCGAAGGTGTTGTGCGACATGGCGGCGTTCTTAAAGCCGGCGCCGCCGCAAGGCTAGGCCGCCCAGGCGGCGGCGAAACGGCGGCGCAGGGTGCGCGTGGCGGTGTCGGTGGCCCGGGTCTGCTCCGTGAGGCGCAGGAACAGGTGCCCCTGAGGATGATCGCCCCGCGCGGGCAGTCCCTGGCCGGCCAGCCGGACCAGCCCCCGTTCGCCGGCTTTCTTGGTGATCCAGACGACGCGGCGTCCCAGCGGCGTGTCAACCGCCACTCGACCGCCCTGGGCCAGGACGTGCGGATGCAGCGGCGTGGTGATCCAAAGGTCGTGGCCGCGGACCATGATCTGCGCGTCGCCCCGCACGGCGATCTCGAACATGTCGGCGCCGGCCCGCAGCAGGTCCCCTGAGCGCAGGCCTCCGGGCAGGGTGATCTTCAGGCTGCGGCCGTCTGCGGTCTCGCGCAGCACCACCCCGCCGTTCAGCGCGAGCAGCGGCGTGATCGGCAGGATCCTGTCGTCCAGGGCGCTTTTCCTGACGGTGGCGGGCGGCTGAATGATGCTTTCGGTCGAGGGCGGTTCGCTCAGCAGGCGGTAGGCCTCCACCACCTCGCGGAACCGCTCGGCGTCGCCGCCGGGCCGGTCGGGGTGGGCGCCTTTGGCGGCCTCGCGGAAAGCGCGGCGCAGGTCGGCCGGCGTCGCGCCCGGCGCTGCGCCCAGCACGGCGCGCGCCCGCTTCCTATCCAGCACGAGTGACTTGGGCGCGGCCATCCGGCGACTGTGGACGGCACATGGTCAACGGCGCGTTAAGCATGGCAAGCGCGCGCCAAGGCGCTATATCGGCGACATGAGCGACAAGGCCGCAATTCCTCCCTCGCCCAGCGAGGACGACTACGTTCGCCAGGTGACTGCGGCCGAACCGCCGCCGCTGCTTTCGGCCCAGGATCCGTTCGAGCTGTTCGCCGAATGGATGAAGGACGCCACGGCCAAGGAGCCGAACGATCCCAACGCAATGGCGCTCGCCACCGTGGACGAGACCGGCCTGCCCGACGTGCGCATGGTGCTGCTCAAAGAGGCCGGCCCCGACGGCTTCGTGTTCTATACCAATCTCGGCAGCGCCAAGGGGCGCCAGCTGGCCGCCAATCCCAAGGCTGCGCTGCTGTTCCACTGGAAGTCGCTGCGCCGCCAGGTTCGGGTTCGCGGCCTGATCGAGCCGGTGACGCCCGACGAGGCCGACGCTTATTTCGCGACCCGCGCCCGCCCGGCCCAGATCGGCGCCTGGGCCTCGGATCAGTCGCAGCAGCTGCCAGACCGCCTGGCCCTGGAAAAGCGCATCGCCGAGATCGGCCTGAAGTTCGGCCTCGGCAAGGTGCCGCGCCCGCCGCACTGGTCCGGCTTCCGCGTGAAGCCGCAGGCGATCGAATTCTGGCGCGACCGGCCGTTCCGCCTGCACGAGCGCCTGGTCTTCGAACGGGTGGGGGAGGGCTGGACCACCCAGCGCCTCTATCCTTGACCGACGCCGAAGAGGCCGAAGTCGTCGCCTGGCTGGAAGGCGAGGCGCAGACCAAGATCGAGACCGGCTGCGCCTGGGTGTTCTTGGCCGGCGACACCGCCTTCAAGGTCAAGAAGCGGGTCGACCTCGGCTTCCTCGACTATTCGACCCTGGACCTGCGGCGCTGGGCGCTGGAGCGCGAGCTGCGCTTCAACCGCGCCGCCACCTCGGACATCTACCGCGCCGTGCGCACCATCACCCGCAAGAGCGGCGGCGGGCTGGAGCTGGACGGCCCCGGCGCCGTGGTCGAGTACGCCCTGGAGATGCGCCGCTTCGACGATAGCTTCGTGCTGGCCGCCCGGCCGTGGGCGGTCGACGGCCCGCTGGCCGAGGCCATGGGCCGCGAGGTCGCGGGCTTCCACGCCAAGGCCGAGCTGCGCCCGCAGGGCGGCGGCGGCAAGGCGCTGAAGTACACGATCGACTCCAACGCCAAGCTGATCCGTGAGCTGGCCCCCAAGCTCGGCGAGACCCGCGTCGAGGCGCTGATCGCCGCCACCGACGCCGAGTTCTTTCGTCACGAGGCGCTGCTGAACGCCCGCCGCGACTCCGGCTTCGCGCGCCTCTGCCATGCCGACCTGCACCTCGGGAACATCCTGCTCGAGAACGGCCGGCCGGTGCTGTTCGACTGCATCGAGTTCAACGACATCCTGTCGGACATCGACGTCCAGTACGACCTGGCCTTCCTGTTGATGGACCTCGACTTCCGCCGTCGCCGGGACGCCGCCGTGCGGGTTCTGTCGGCCTATGTCGACAAGGGCCGCCGCCATTTCGGCCCCGACCTGCTGGACGGCCTCGCCGCCCTGCCGCTGATGATGTCGGTCCGCGCCGCCGTGCGCACCCACGTCCAGGCCCACAGCGGCGACCTGGAGGGCGCGAGCGCCTATCTCGACGCCGGCTTGGCGCATCTGTCGCCGCCGCCGCCGAAGCTGACCGCGGTCGGCGGGCTTTCAGGGTCCGGCAAGTCGACCTTCGCGCGGCTGATCGCGCCGGGCCTGGGCGCCTCGCCCGGCGCTGTGGTCCTGCGCACCGACGAGATCCGAAAGCGCCTGCTGGGCGTCGCGCCGGACGCCTCGCTGCCGGCCAGCGTCTACTCGCCGGCCTTCTATCGGGAAGTCTACGACACCCTCTTCGCCGAGACCCGCGCCCTGCTGGACGCCGGACGCGCGGTGGTGGTCGACGCCACCTTCATCCAGCCCGAGCTGCGCGGCCGCGTGCAGGAACTGGCCCGCGAGGCCGGCGTGCCGTTCCATGGCGTTTGGCTGGAAGCGGCGCCCGAAGTCCTGGCCCAGCGCATCGAGGGCCGGAAAGGGGACGCCTCCGACGCCACCGTCGCCACCCTGCGCATGCAGCTCGACCGCGACGTCGGCCCGATCGACTGGGTCCGCGTCGACGCCTCCGGCCCGGCCCAGGACGCCGCCGAAGCCTGGTCGATCGAGCACGGCGGCTCGCCGCTGCCTTAGGTGCGGCGGCTCAAACCGCCTGCCCAGCCACCCAGCCCGACGACCAGGCCCACTGGAAGTTATACCCGCCGAGGCCAGCCGGTGACGTCGACCACCTCGCCGATGAAGAAGAGGCCGGGAACGGCCTTCGCCTGCATGGTTTTGGATTCCAGCCCGTTGGTGTCCACGCCGCCCAGCGTGACCTCGGCCGTCCGATAGCCTTCCGAACCGACCGGCTTGACGGTCCAGGCGTTCACCGCCGTGGCGATGCGGCCGATGGCTTTGTCCGACAGGTCGCCGGCGTTGGACGGGGCGGCCGCCTCGTCGAGGATCAGCTGCGCCAGCCGCCGTGGCAGGTGCTCGGAAAGCACCGTGATCGCCGCCTGCTTGCCGCGGGTCTGGCGCGCGGTCTTCAAGGTCGCAGCGATGTCGACGCCGGGGGCCATGTCGACCGTGATCGCCTGGCCCTCGCGCCAGTAGGACGAAATCTGCAGGATCGAGGGGCCCGACAGCCCCCGGTGGGTGAACAGCATCGCCTCGGCGAACTTGGTCTTGCCGCAGGAGACCACCGCGTCGACCGCCACGCCGGCCAGCGGCTTCAGCCGCTCCAGCATCCCGACCTCGAAGGTCAGCGGGACCAGTGCGGGCCGCGTCTCGACGACGTTCAACCCGAACTGACGGGCGATGTCGTAGCCGAATCCGGTGGCCCCCATCTTCGGTATCGACTTGCCGCCGCTGGCGATGACCAGCGCGTCGCAGGTCACCCGTCCGCCGCTGGTCTCCAGGGAGAAGCCGTCGTCCTCCTGCTCGACCCGCTCGACGGTGGTCTTCAGCCGCAGGGTGACGCCGGCCTGGCGCATCGCGCCGGTCAGCATGGCGATGATCTCCTTGGCCGAGTTGTCGCAGAACAGCTGGCCCAGGGTCTTCTCGTGATAGGCGATCCCCTCGCGCTCGACCCAGGCGATGAAGTCCTTGGCCGTGTAGCGGCGCAGCGCCGAGATCGCGAAGTGCGGGTTGGCCGAGATGAAGTTGGCCGGCGCGGCGTTGATGTTGGTGAAGTTGCAGCGGCCGCCGCCGGAGATGCGGATCTTCTCGCCCGGCGCGGCGGCGTGGTCGATCACAAGTACGCGGCGACCGCGCTTGCCGGCCTCGATGGCGCACATCATGCCCGCCGCCCCGGCGCCGATCACCACGACGTCGAACTGATCCACCTGGGGCCTCGCAAACTGCATGAAGGAAAGTCGGCCCTTCGATAGGACCGGCCTCCGGAAGTCAACCGGCGGTTCGCCGCGCTTCCTTCTCGGACAGGCGCCACGTCGCGGCCCCTATTCTTGGGCAAAACACCATGTCGCAGCGTGGTTTGGCCACAAGTCCCTGTTCACCGAGCCGCGTTGCGTTAAGGACTTGGTGAATCTAGCTTTGCGCCAGCCCCAGAGAGGGCGGCGTCGTCGGGAGGAAGATAAGCGTATGCAAGGTTTGATGCAGGACTGGCCGCTGACGGTCGACAAGATCCTCGACCACGCCAAGGCCTGGCACGGCGGCCGCGAGGTCGTCAGCCGTTCGGTCGAGGGGCCGATCGTCCGCACCACCTACGCCGCGATCCATGAACGCGCCAAGCGCGTGTCGAACGCGCTCAAGGCGCTGGGCGTGGTTCCCGGCGACCGTGTCGCCACCCTGGCCTGGAACACCGGCCGCCACATCGAGGCCTGGTACGGCATCATGGGCATCGGCGCGGTGTGCCACACCCTGAACCCGCGCCTGTTCGCAGAGCAGCTGGTCTACATCATCAACCATGCCGACGATAAGGTCATCTTCACCGACCTGACCTTCCTGCCGATCCTGGCGGGCATCCGCGACCAGATCCCCGGCGTGAAGCACTTCGTCGTCTTCTCGGACGAAGCGCACCTCGGCGACCAGCTGCCGGGCGCGCTCGCCTACGAAAGCCTGATCGAGCAGGCCTCGCCCGACGTGACCTGGGGCGGCTTCGACGAGAACACCGCGGCGGGCCTCTGCTACACCTCGGGCACCACCGGCAATCCGAAGGGCGTGCTCTACTCGCACCGCTCGAACTTCCTGCACACCCTGGTGACGATGGGCGGCGACGTTCTCGGCATCCGGGCCACCGACACCGTGCTGCCTGTCGTGCCGATGTTCCACGCCAACGCCTGGGGCCTGGCCTTCTCGGCTCCGGCGGTCGGCGCCAAGCTGGTCATGCCGGGCCAGAAGCTCGACGGCGCCTCGGTGCACGAGCTGCTCGAGACCGAGGGCGTCACCTTCTCGGCCGCCGTGCCGACCGTCTGGCAGATGCTGCTGCAGCACCTGCGCGCCACCAAGAGCCAGCTGACCACCCTCAAGCGCGTCGTCATCGGCGGCTCGGCGGTGCCCGAAAGCATCGTCCGCGGCTTCCGCGACGAGTTCGGCGTCGACGTCACTCACGCCTGGGGCATGACCGAGACCTCGCCGCTCGGCACCCAGGCCACCCCGAACGCCGCCATCGCCGCGATGGACGCCGAGACCCAGCTGCAGTTCAAGCTGAAGCAGGGCCGCGCCCCGCTCGGCATCGAGCTCAAGCTGGTCGACGACGAGGAAAAGGACCTGCCGCACGACGGCGCCACTTTCGGCCGGCTCAAGGTCGCCGGCCCGTTCGTGGTCGGCCGGTACTTCAAGTCCGAGGGCGGAAACATCCTCGACGAGGCCGGTTTCTTCGATACCGGCGACGTCGCCACCCTCGACGAGCACGGCTTCATGCAGATCACCGACCGCGCCAAGGACGTGATCAAGTCGGGCGGCGAGTGGATCTCCTCGATCGAGATCGAGAACATCGCCGCCGGCCATCCCAAGGCCGAGCTGGCCGCGGTCATCGGAGTCGCCCACCCGAAGTGGGACGAGCGGCCGCTGCTGCTGGTCAAGCTGAAGGCCGGCGAGGAGGCCACCAAGGAAGAGTTCCTGCAGTTCCTCGAAGGCAAGATCGCCAAGTGGTGGACGCCGGACGACGTGGCTTTTGTCGACGAAATCCCGCTCGGCGCCACCGGCAAGATCGACAAGAAGCTGATCCGCGATCGGATGAAGGACTACGTCCTGCCGACCGCGGCCGCCGGCGGCGCGGCGGCGCTGGCCGTGACGCCGGAGCCGAAGATCTACGCGCCTGAACCCGAAGCCCCGGCGTCGGACGACGGCTCTTGGCTGCAGTGGACGCCTGGCCCAGACCAGACCGTTGATCGCTCCGCCATGCGTGTCCCCTCAACGGCCGACCCGCAGCCGCCGGAGGCCCCGGCGGACGCCGTGCGCCCTTTTCGGCGGAGCTGACCGCGTCTGAGCCGGCGCTCGCGCTGGCACAGGGGCGGCCGGCCGCATCCGTACTGGTGCGTCAGCCGGCCGTCTCGCACGGCTTCGCCGAACTCTATCTGCATGGCGCGACCCTGGTCGCTTTGGCGCCGGCCTGCCTGGTCGCCGTAGGGGTGATCGCGCCCAAGCTCGGTTTGATGAGCGAGGGCGTCGGGGTCGGCCTTGTCGCCATGGAATGGGCGCCTCACGTCGCTCTGGCCAGCGTCGCTGCGGGCTTCTTCGGCGTGCTGGTCGCCATGCTGGCCGGCTTTTCGAAATTCTGGCTGCGAGCCTTGCTGGTGCTCGCCATCACCACCGCGACCCTGTTCGCCTATGTCTGGGACCGCGAGGGGCGCCAGCCCACAGCCGAGGTGCAGGCGGCGCTCCGCTGAGGCGGAACCGGCTCGCCTGGGTTGGGCCCGGTCTCCGGGCGCTTTCCAGCGCTTCCACAATTGCATCTGGCGCAAAGTCTGCATTTTTGCTATAAGTCGAAATCGAAGATCGCTTTTGGTTCGGTTGTTCTCATCGCTTTTTCTTTAGAAAGCGGCCCGAGCCGACCTCAACCTTCTCCGAAAATTTGATCCGCCGCCTCGTATTGGGCGCGCGAAATCTTGCGCCCGAAAGGTGACGATTATGACGACCGGCATGGTTAAGTGGTTCAATCCGACCAAGGGCTTTGGCTTTATTCAGCCTGATGAAGGCGGGGCCGACGTGTTCGTGCACATCAGCGCCGTCGAGCGTTCCAGCCTCGGCTCGCTCGAGGAGGGCCAAAAGCTCGCCTACGAACTGGAACTGGACTCGCGCAGCGGCAAGATGACCGCTGTGCAGTTGCAAGCCGTTTGAGCGCCTTGCCTTCCGCCTGGGCCCTGGTTTCTCCGACCGGCTCGGCCGGGAAACGCCTATGATCACCTCCACTATTGAGCGCGCGTTCCAGATCGCTCGCTCGGGTCAGGTGCGCGACATCGCCACGCTCAAGCTTCGTCTTGAGGCGGACGGGTGTCGCGCCGTGGAGGCCCTGCTCGCGCCGCGGTCCTTGCGCCGTCACCTCGAGGCCATCTGCGTCGCAGCGTTCAAGCCCCCGCAGGCCGCCCCACCCGCGGACAACCGAAAGTACAAATGAACGAAACTCAACGCACCGAATTCGCCGAACGCCTTAAGACGGCCGCCGAAGCGCGCAGCGCGCTGCTGGCCAAACTTCGACCGAAGCCGACGGTCATCGCCGCTCAGGCTCCTGACCGCACCGCCGCGCGCGCGGCCGAGCTCGAACAGGTCCGCGCCGCCCGTCGCCAGGCCAAGGCCGACAAGCAGCAGGCGGCCGCCGACGCTCAGGAAGCCGTCCGGCAGGCCGATGAGGCCGCAGCCGCGGCGTCGCTCGACGCCAAGCGCGGCGAGCGCAAGGAGCGCAAGGCGCTCACCAAGGCCGAGCAGAAGGCCAAGCGCGACCTGCGCTACGCCGCCCGCAAGGCCCGCCAGTAGTCAATCGCAGGAGCACCGATGGCGAGGAAGCCGAATTACCAGTTCGAGCGCATGGAGCGCGAACGCCAGAAGGCCAACAAGACTGCGGCCAAGGCGGCGGAAAAACGCGAAGAGCGCGAACGCGCGCGGGCGCTCTCGGCCCCGCCGGAAGAGGAGAAATAGCCCATGTCGACCAGCGTCGTTTACAGCCACGAGACGGTCAGTCTCGACGGGCAGTTCTTCTCCGACTGCGAGTTCCTCAAGTCCCGTCTGATCTTCGCCGGCGGCGAGCCGCCAATCTTCGAAAACTGCCGCTTCCAGGACTGCGAGTGGCGGTTTGATGGTCCCGCCGGCAACACGCTCGCCTACCTCAAGAACCTTTGGGGCGCGGGCGAAAAGGCCTCGGTCCAGTCGGCCATCAAGGAAATAACCGGCGCCGCGCGCTGAGGCTCACCCCGCCAGCCGGTACTCGCTGTCGAGGCCGGGGTCGGCGTCGTCGCTGACGACAACCCCGCGGCGGGTCAGGTCGATCATGTGGCCCAGCACTGATCGCGCCGCCGCCGGCCACAGCCGCTTGTCGGTTTCGGCGTAGAGCACCGGCACCATGTCCTTGATCTTGCCATGGCCCTCGCTGACCGCCTTGACCACCTGCGCCTCGCGGGCGCGGCGGTGGGCGATATAGCCGTCGATGAACGGCTCGACCTTCAGCACCGGCGGGCCGTGCGTCGGCCACAGAATGTCGAACTTGCGCGCCTTCACCAGCTCCAGGCTCTGCATGTAGGCGGTCATGTCGCCGTCCGGCGGCGACACCACCGTCGTCGACCAGCCCATGATGTGGTCGCCGGAGAACAGCGCGTTCTCCTCTTTCAGCGCAAAGCAGATGTGGTTGGAGGTGTGGCCCGGCGTCGCGATCGCCTCCAGCGTCCAGCCCGGCCCTTCGAAGATCGCCCCGCCGCCGCAGATGTCGATGTCGGGCGTGAAGCTCAGGTCGTGTCCGGCCTCGGTGATCACCGTCGAGTCGCCGGCTTTAGCGCCCACCGCGCAGCCGTAGATCTTTGCGCCGGTCTTCTCCTGCAGCGGGCCGGCGAGGGGGGAGTGGTCGGAGTGGTGGTGCGTCACCAGGATATGGGTGACCGTCTCGCCCTCCAGCGCCGCCATCAGCGCATCGAGATGTTCGGGCAGGTCGGGACCGGGATCGATCACCGCCACCTGGCCCTTGCCGATGATGTAGGTGCCGGTGCCCAGATAGGTGAACGGGCCGGGATTGTTGGCCACCACCCGGCGGATCAGGGGCGAGACCTGGTCGCAGGCGCCGTACTCGAACTGAATCTCACGAACATAAGGGATCATCGAAAAGTCCTTCGGCGGCGCCCGTCTTGCTGTCTTGTCCTCGAACTTGGGGTGCGAGGTCGGTCATGGCGACGGACACGGCGATTTATGTATCAAAACGGCTTCAGAGGGTGGCCTTCGCGCTGCTCTGTCTCGTCGCGGCCCAGCTGGTGCTGGCCGTCGCGAGTTGCGAACCCGAGCAGGTAGCCATGGGCGCCGCCCGGGTGCAACTCGATCGGAAGCCATAGGCCGAGCTACGCGTCGAATACTGTCTGCTAGCCCCGGCGCATGATCCGCTCGCCGAGGCCGGGGGCCACGCGCATGAGGATCGGCAGCAGCTTGGCTCGGTCGACATAGACCTCGCGCCGGCCGGCGCGGATCGCATCGACCACTTCGTCGGCCGCTTCGGTCGGGGTGATCTTCCCCGCGCCGCGTCCGGCGGTCATGTCAGTGTCGACCAGGGCCATCACCGCTTCGATCACCTGTACGTTCGGCGCGCCGTCCTCGCACTGATAGCGCAGCGCCTTGGTGAAGCTCCGCACCGCCGCCTTGGTCGCGCAGTAGACCGGCGATGAGGTCTTCGGGGCCAGGGCCAGGCCGCTGGTCACGTTGACGATGGCCGCCGAGGGCTGGCGGCGCAGATGGTCGAGCAGGCCGGTCGAAATCGCCACCACCGCGTCCAGGTTCAGGCTGATCTCGCGACGCAGGGCAGGGCGCAGCGCCTCGACGTCGTCAGCCAGGAAGTCGGTCAGGGTCTGGGCGCCGGCGTTGTTGACCACCACCGACAGCTCCGGATGGCGGCGGGGCAGCTCGCGGACGAAGACGTCGGTCTGCTGCGGATCGGCGAGATCGACCGGCCAGGCCGTGACCCGGCGCGGATGCTGCGCGTGCAGCCGGGCCAGCCGCTCGCCGTCGCGGCCGGCGGCGATCACCACGGCGCCCTCGGCCAGGAAGCGGCGGGTCAGCGCCAGGCCGATGCCGCGCGCCCCGCCGGTCACCAGGATGGTTCTATCTCGCAGTTGCACGGGGGGCGTCCTTTTCGGCAAGCCCGAACACTTGGTCGACCAGGGCGCGGGCGGTGGCGGGATCGGGCGGGACCTGCAGCACCAGCAGCTGGAAGAACGGCGCTCCCAGCAGCAGGTCGAGCAGCAGGCCGGTGTCGGCATGTGCGGGCGCCAGGCCCTGGCGCTTGGCCTCCTCGACCAGGCCGCGCAGGGGACCGTGTTCGCGCGCGCCCTGGGTGACCATGGTCATCGCCCGCGACAGCTCCGGTTCGTGCGCCGCATGGGAGACGACGGCGCGGATGGCGCCGCCGAGCGGGCCGTCGGCGAAGGCGGCCATCTTGGCGGCCAGCACGCCGGCGATGTCCTCGCGCACGTCGCCGGTCCGGGCCGGCGCTTCGTGCGCCTGGCGTAGGCCGTGCTGGATGGCCTGCGCGAACAGTGCCGGCTTGCTCGGCCAGCGCCGATAGACGGTCGCCTTGCTGGCGCGGGCGGCGGTGGCGATGTCGGCCGTGCTGGTCCCGGCATAGCCGCGCGCGGCCAGCAGGCGCAGCGTCGCAGCGAGGATCGCGGCGGTGGCCTCTTCGTCGCGCGGACGTCCGGGGCCGGTCGAGATGGTATCGGTACTCATGAGTACCAGATTGCCGACGTAAAATCAGTACGTAAAGTACCTATTTCGCGTCCCGCCGAGAGCCGCGCGGCTGGCACGGCTCCTGCAAGCACCCGTCTGAAGAGAGTCGCATTCGCCCCAGACGGGTCGGAATGGGACAGGCGAAATTCGCGGCCGCTGTGGCCGCACAGTTGGGGCTTGAGACTATGAAGAAGCTGATTGCGGGCGCGATCGCCGCCGGAACCCTGATGTTCGGCCTGCCGGCCGCGGCCGCCGTGACGGTGGCTGACTTCCGTTCGGAGTCCCACCTGCCGGACTACAGCTCCAGCGGCGGCAAGCTCTACCAGAACACCGGCGCGGTGCTCGGCGCCGGCTATGAGCTGGACGGCGGTGACTTCGTCTCCAACCCGTCGGGCTGGGGCGGCGGCGTGGTGTTCGTCGATTGGGACGCGGTCACCAACATCATCACCCTGCGTTCGCAGGACACCTGGGACTTCCAGACCTACAGCCTGGCGATCAGCAACGTCCTGTTCGACCGCGCCCAGACGATCACCGGCATTTCGCTGCTGAGCAACAATCTCACGACCGGCGGCGTCGTCCCGTCGTTCAGCTTCACCGGCAATTCGATCAACATCGACTACGCCCGGCAGCAGACCTTCAACTTCACCGGCGGCACGGCCAGCTTCCAGGTCACGCTTGGCGACGTCGGCAGCGCCGTCCCGGAGCCCGCGACCTGGGCGATGATGATCATCGGCTTCGGCGCGGTCGGCAGCGCGGTGCGCTCCTCGCGCCGTCGGAACGCGTTCACGCCGGCCTAAGGCCGCTGCATCGCGAACGATTAAGGGCCCGCTCCCGACGCCGGGGGCGGGCCTCTTCGTGTCTAGCGCGGGAAAGCGCCCGAAAGGTCGTAACCGGCCTGGGCGCCCAGCTCGACGAGTTCGTCCGCCGAGCGCTCGTCGGCCTGAAACTGGCCGAGAGACCAAGTGACGATCGAGCGGGTGCCCGAACGGCAGAAGGCCAGCACCGGCCCGCCGGCCGCCTCGACGGCGCGATGGTTGGCCTCGATCTGGTCAGGGGTCGGGCCGCCGCGCACCGGGATGTGCATGTACTTGAGGCCCGCGGCCTTGGCGGCCGCCTCGATCTCGGCGCTGGTCGGCTGGGCCGGGTCCTCGCCGTCCGGCCGGTTGTTGATCACCAGCTTGAAGCCCTGGGCCGCCGCGCTCGCCAGGTCGGCGGTCGAGATCTGGGGGGCGACCGAGAGCTGGTCGGTGACGCGTCGGAAGTCAGTCATCTGCAATACCGCTAGGAGGGGGAGGGGCGATCGTTTGACATCATCGGGGGGCGGTGAAAGTTTCGCAACGCCCGGCCGACGATCGGCCGCCACCTCGAGCCCCTGATGTTCCGCTTTATCGGCCGCCGCCTGCTGGTGGCCATCCCGACCCTGTTCCTGGTGGTGACTGTCGCATTCTTCATGATGCGCGCCGCGCCTGGCAGCCCGTTCGACATGGACCGCAAGCTCTCGCCCGAGATCGAGCGGAACGTGATGGCCAAGTACGGGATGGATAAGCCGCTGCACGAGCAGTACTTCAACTATCTCCGCGACGTGGCCCGCGGCGATTTCGGCCCGTCGCTGAAGTACAAGGACAAGAGCGTCCTCCAGATCCTGCAGGAGAACTACAAGGTCAGCCTGGTCCTCGGACTGTCGGCGATCATCCTGGCCAGCGTGGTCGGGGTGACCCTTGGGGTGCTGGCCGCGCTGCGGCAGAACAAGCTCATCGACTACGGTGTGATGGCGGTGGCCATCATCGGGGTCTGCATCCCGACTTTCGTCACGGCGCCGCTGCTCGTGCTGATATTCGGGTCGAAACTTCAGCTTCTGCCTTCTGGCGGTTGGAACGGCGGGGCGCTCCCAAACCTGATATTGCCGGTAGCGGTGCTGGCCCTGCCGCAGATCGCCATCATCTCGCGCCTGACGCGGGCGGGCATGATCGAAGTGCTGCGCTCGAACTACATCCGCACCGCCCGAGCTAAAGGCTTGCCGGAACACAGGATTGTCGGAAAACACGCCCTGCGCGCGGCGATCCTGCCGCTGGTCAGCTATCTTGGCCCGGCGTGCGCCGGCCTGCTCACCGGCAGCTTGGTGGTGGAAAAGATCTTTAACCTGCCGGGACTAGGCAAGTTTTTCGTCATTTCCGCGCTCCAGCGCGACTACACCGTGGTCATGGGCATGGTGATTTTCTACGCCGCCCTGATCCTAGTCCTGAACCTGATCGCCGACCTGCTCTATGCGGCGCTTGATCCCCGCGTGAGGCTGTCGTGATCCTGGCTCCCGGTTCGCGCGCCGGCGCGCAAGTCATGGAAAAGGCTGTGAAAGGCCGCAGCCTGTGGGACGATGCGGTGCGCCGCCTGTTCCGCAACTGGGCCGCGGTCAGCGGCATGGCGGTGCTGGCGGTGCTGGTGCTGGTCGCCATCGTCGGGCCGCACCTGGTTCCGTTCAGCTACGACCAGATCAACAAGAACGACGTCTGGGCGCCGCCGCTGACCGCCGGCCACCTGCTGGGCGCCGACTCGCTTGGCCGTGATCTGCTGGCCAGACTCCTTGTCGGCCTTAGGGTGTCGCTGGCGATCGGGCTGGTGGCGACGCTGGTGTCGCTGGTCATCGGCATCGCCTGGGGCGCGGTCGCCGGCTATGTCGGCGGGGTGCTCGACGAGATCATGATGCGCGTCGTCGACGTGCTCTACTCGCTGCCCTTCATCTTCTTCGTGATCCTGTTGATGGTGACCTTCGGGTCGAACATCATCCTGATCTTCGTCGCCATCGGCGCCGTCGAATGGCTGACGATGAGCCGCATCGTCCGCGGCCAGACGCTGGGCTTGAAGCATAAGGAGTTCGTGGAGGCCGCGCGCGCGGCGGGGCTCAGCCAGGGCGGCGTCATCTCACGCCACATCATTCCCAACCTGCTGGGGCCGGTGGTGGTCTATGTGACCCTGACGATACCTGCCGTTATCCTGGCAGAGAGCTTCCTCAGCTTTCTGGGTCTCGGCGTGCAGCCGCCGATGGCCTCGCTCGGAACTCTGATCGCGGGCGGGGCGCAGGACATGGAACTGGCCCCCTGGCTGCTGATCTTCCCCGCCCTGACCATGGTCGTGACGCTGATGAGCTTCAACTTCATCGGCGACGGCCTTCGGGACGCGATCGACCCGAAGGACCGCTGAGCCCTAGCGCAGCCGCTTGGCGCGGGCGCCGGACTGACCGTCGAGGCTGAGGAAGTAGCCGCCCACCGCGCCCTTGCGGACCTCGACCTTGCTGCCCTTCTTCGGCTGACGGCCGAGATCGGCGGCGTCGTAGTACTGCCAGATCGCGCCGCCGGTCAGTTCGAACACCCACTTGCCGTCGCCGCCGCGATAGGCGCGCTCGACGGTGTCCTCGATGCGATTGGCTTCCTCGGGGGTCGCCTCGGCCTTGTTGAACATGTCCAGGGTCGGCAGGCTGAGGCCGAAGGCCTGCTTGCGCGCGGCCTTGGCCTGCTCACGGTCGACGACGACGATGTCGCCCTTCTGCTCGGCGGTGTCGATGGCGCCCGCGGCGGCGTCATAGCAAGCCAGGCGTTCGGTCGGGTCGCTCTTGGTCTTGCAGTCGAGCAGAGACTGCAACACCGCGGCGCGGCCTTCGGGCCTGGCCTGGGCGGCGGCCTGGCCCCCGGCGACGAGGGCGGCCAGGAGAGCGAGGGCGGTCAGCTTTGAGCGCGTGGGAAAGTGTGTCATCCGTGACCCATGGTTTCGACGTCCCGCATTGATAGGGCGCTCCGGGCGCTCGGCAATACGCTGATCCTGGCCGCGGCGGCCTTTTCCATCGCCGCCTGCGCGCCCAAGGGGCCCTCCAGACCGCCATGCCCAGCCGGCCAGGTCTGCATCCAGGCGGGCAACGTCTCCGAGCCGGTGACGCTCGATCCGCACAAGTCGACCGGGACCTGGGAAGACCGGATCATCGCCAACCTGCTGATCGGACTGACCGATTCCGACGAGAAAGGCGAGGCGGTCCCGGGTATGGCCGAGCGCTGGGAGACCAGCTCCGACGGCCTGGTCTGGACCTTCTACCTGCGCGATGCGAACTGGTCCGACGGCGTGCCGGTGACCGCGGACGACTTCGTTTACTCCCTGAGGCGGATCCTGCTGCCCGAAACCGCGTCGGAGTACGCCTCCGTCCTTTATCTGATCAAGAACGCCCAGGCCGTGAACGAAGGCAAGGCGCCCAAGGAAGCGCTCGGCGTGCGGGCGATCTCGCCGAAGGTGCTAGAGATCACCCTGAACCATCCGGCGCCGTACCTGCCTGAACTCGCCAAGCACCACACCATGTCGCCTGTGCCTAAGCACCTGCTGGACAAGGTCGGTGAGAAGTGGGTGCAGCCGGGAAACTACCTGTCGAACGGCCCTTACATCGTCACCGACTGGAAACTCGGCGACTATGTGCGGCTGGTGAAGAACCCGCGCTTCTACGAGGCCGACAAGGTCTGCGTCGACCAGATCTATCTGTACCCGACGCCGGATGCGGCCATGGCCGAGCGGCGGGTGGCGCGCGGCGAGTTGGACATGAACGCCGACATCCAGTCGAACCGCATCGCCTTCCTGCGCGAAACCATGCCCGGCTACGTGCGCACCCACACCTTCCTGGGCGTGACCTATCTGGCGTTCAACTCGAACGTCCCGGCCTTCAAGGACAAGCGCGTACGGCAGGCCCTGGCGATGTCCATCGACCGCGATTTCATCACCGAGAAGCTCCTGCGGGGCGGGCAGAAGGCGGCCTATACCTTCGTGCCCCCTGGCGTCGCGAACTACACGGCTGCGCCGCCGCCGGCGTGGGCGTCCTGGCCGCTCGAGAAGCGGCAGGCCGAGGCGCGCCGCCTGCTGGCGCAGGCCGGCTATGGTCCCAAGAACCCGCTGCGCTTCGAAATCAAGCACCGCAACACACCTGATCCGATGCTTTTCATGCCGGCCATCCAAGCCGACTGGAAGGAGATCGGGGTCGATGCGCGCCTAGTGCAGAATGAAGCCCAGATCGCCTATGCGGCCTTCCGCTCCCGAGATTTCGACGTCGCCGACGCGGCCTGGATCGCCGATTACAACGACGCCATGAGTTTCCTTTACCTGCAACAGTCGGCGACCGGCCCGCAAAATTATGGTGACTATCGCAATCCGGCCTATGACGCGCTGCTGGCCAAGGCTGACGCCGAAGTCGATGCGCAGGTCCGCGCCGGTTACCTCGCGCAGGCCGAGGCGCTGATGCTCGACGACGCCCCGGTTGCGCCTATCTATTTCTACGTGAACAAGAATCTCGTCTCGCCGAAGGTCACCGGCTTTGTCGACAATATCGTGGACCAGCATCGCGCGCGTTACTGGTGTGTTGCGAAAGGCACGCCTGGTGCGAGGAATTCCGTTGCGCCAAAAGGGTAAAATCGTGCGCGACAGCGCCGCTCGGGCACAATCTGTGACCAGAATGCGACAGGTTGGCGTCCACAACATTGCGGGCGGCTAAACTGCGTTGACCCTCTAGCTGTAAGCCCCGTAACTCCAAGGTAACCGGGTTCGAATTCGAATCCGGGACCGAACCTTTTGTGGGGAGCGGGATCGCCACCGTCTGGGTGGGCGGGCCGCTGGAGGATCTAGACCTTGAAAATGACTACGCAACGTGGACGCCTGCTGGCGTCGTCGATGATTTGCGGAATCGTCGCTCTCGGCGCCGGCCAAGCGGTCGCCCAAGAGTCGGAAGTTTCCGAAATCGTCGTCACCGGCTCGCGCATTCCGCAGCCGAACCTGACCAGCGTCAGCCCGGTCCAAGTCGTCGGTTCGCAAGAAGTCACCCTGGGCGGCCGTCCGGTCACCGCCGACTTCCTGAACCAATTGCCGCAAATCTCGCAGAACGCTGCGACTGGCCTGTCGTCGACCTCGAACCCGCTGTCGGGTCCGGGCGGCGTCGCCACCATCGACCTGCGCGGTCTGGGCCAAACCCGCACCCTGGTGCTGGTCGACGGCCGTCGCCTGGGCATCGGCGACCCGAACACCGGCAACCCGAACCCTTCGCCCGACATCAACCAGATCCCGAGCCAGCTGATCGAGCGCGTTGACGTTCTGACCGGCGGCGCTTCGGCGACCTACGGTTCGGACGCCATCGCCGGCGTCGTGAACTTCGTTATGAAGCGCGACTTCGAAGGTCTGCAGATCGATGGCAACTGGGGCATCTATCAGCACAACCAGCACAACGAATTCGTCCAGAGCCTGCTCGGCCCGCGCCAAGTCGCCAAGCCGAAGGAAAACACCTGGGACGGCGCGTCGCGTGACCTGAGCATCGTCTACGGCGCCAACACCGAAGACGGCCGCGGCAACGTCACCGCCTTCTTCACCTACCACGACCAAGAGCCGGTCACCCAAGGCAAGCGCGACTGGTCGGCCTGTCAGGTCGTCGCCTCGGCCGCTGGCGTCGCCAGCTGCGCCGGTTCGCCGAACTCGAACCAGTGGTTCCGCGCTGACGGCCAAGGCGGCCAACTCGCCGTTGTCGGCAACCAATTCGTTCCGTGGAGCGACAGCGCGCGTACGACGCCGCCGCCGTTCTTCAACTCGAACGAATACTCGTACCTGATGCAGCAGAGCACGCGTTACACCGCGGGCTTCTTCGCCAAGTACGACGTGAACGATAACTTCAAGCTGTACTCCGACTTCTCGTTCATGAACGACCGCACGAACGTGCAGATCGCGCCGACCGGCCTGTTCCAAGGCAGCGGCCCGTCTGC
This sequence comes from Phenylobacterium haematophilum, assembly GCF_014196295.1. Lineage (GTDB taxonomy): Bacteria > Pseudomonadota > Alphaproteobacteria > Caulobacterales > Caulobacteraceae > Phenylobacterium > Phenylobacterium haematophilum. The sequence goes on along the minus strand of NZ_JACIDK010000004.1, from coordinate 355,254 downwards.
GACGAGCGGCTTCCTGGTCAACTGTAACAACCCGTTCATGAGCGCCCAGCAACAGGGCGCCATCGGCTGTACGCCGGCCGACGTCGCTGCTGGCAACGACGTCGACATGTACATCGGTCGCCGGAACATCGAAGGCGGCGGTCGTAACGGCTTCTACGAGCACCAGAACTACCGCGTCGTCCTGGGTTCGCGCGGCGAGATCGCCGGTCCGTGGACCTACGACCTGTACGGTTCGTACTACTATACCAGCCTGTACCAAGCCTCGCAGAACTACCTCTCGATCTCCAAGATCCAGAAGGCCCTGCAAGTCGTTCAGACGCCGAACGGCCCGGCTTGTATCGACCAGTCGGACGGCTGCGTGCCGTTCAACATCTTCCAAGACGGCGGCGTGACCTCGGAAGCCCTGGCTTACCTGGACATCACCGGCACCTCGCGCGGCGCGGTCAGCCAGCGGATCGTCGAAGGCACCATCACCGGCGACCTGGGCGAATACGGCGTGAAGTCGCCGTGGGCCAACGACAGCGTTGCGGTCAACTTCGGCTTCCAGACCCGTCGTGAGCACCTGGAATACGCCCCTGACGTCGCTCAGCTGAGCGGCGATCTGTCGGGCGCCGGCGGCGCTTCGGTGAAGATCGACGAGAGCATCGCGGTGACCGAAGGGTTCGGCGAAGCCCGGATCCCGCTGATTCAGGACATGGCCTGGGCCAAGGATGTCGTCCTCGACCTCGGCTACCGCTACTCGGACTACTCGACCGGCATCACCGCGGACACCTACAAGGTGGCTCTGCAGTGGGCGCCGACCGACGACATCCGTTTCCGCGCGTCGTACAACCAAGCCATTCGTGCGCCGAACCTGCTCGAACTCTACACCCCGCAGTCGGTGACCAACACCAGCCAGGTGTCGGTCGACCCCTGCGCCCAGGGCGCTCCGACCCCGGCCAGCCTCGCGGCCTGCCTGAACACCGGCATCACCGCGGCCCAGTACCTGAACATTCCGCAGTGCCCCTCGGGTCAGTGCTCGGTCCTGCAAGGCGGTAACCCGGAACTGAAGTCGGAAGAAGCCAAGACCTTCTCGGTCGGCTTCACCCTGACCCCGACCTTCCTTACGGGCCTGACCGCCAGCCTGGACTACTTCACGATCGACCTCGAAGGCACGATCGGGAACATCCCGCTGGGCGTGATCATGCAACGCTGCCTGCAGACCGGCGACGAAGCGTTCTGCTCGCAGATCGTTCGTAACCCGATCAACGGCGCTCTGTTCGGCGACGACGTCGCCGCCGGCGGCTACATCAACGGCGCCAACGTCAACGTCGGTGCTGGCACCACGTCGGGCGTCGACGTCCAGGTCAACTACAACCTGCCGATCGAAATGATCGGTCTGGAAGACTACGGCCGCGTCTCGGTCGCCCTGAACGGCGCCTACCTGATCGAGAGCACCACCATCCCGCTGCCGGGCGATCCGGAATACGACTGCGCCGGCCTCTTCGGCCCGCAGTGCCAGACCGTGAACCCGAAGTGGCGTCACCAGCTGCGCGTCAACTGGACCACTCCGTGGGACATGACGTTCTCGGCCGCCTGGCGCTACATCGGCGAAGTGAAGCTGGAAACCGACACTCAGGAGCCGACCATCGGCACCGGTTCGCAGAACGCGTTCAACCACACCCTGCCGGCTCGCAGCTACCTCGACCTGTCGGGCGTGTGGAACATCAACGACACCTTCACGGTGCGCGCTGGTATCAACAACATCCTCGACCAAGACCCGCCGCTGGTGAACTCGCGTATCGCCGGCACCGGTCTGCCGAACACCTACCCGACCTACGATCTGCTGGGTCGCAAGATGTTCATCGGCTTCACGGCCAACTTCTAAGACGCATTCCCGTAAGGGGAGGCGAAGGGCGGCGGAGCAATCCGCCGCCCTTTTTCTTTGTGCGGATGTCGGTCGCTTGTGCGGCGGAATTGGACGCGGCCGCCCTGGACAGGCCGTCGGCCCACCCACAATTCCTATACAGTGTTGGATGTCCGGCCACGGACGCGCGGGAGGATCGGGTGCAGTCTTTTGACAGGCGGACGGTCGGGCTGAGCCTGCTGGCGCTTGCAGGCTGCGCCTCGCCGCCAGCGCCGCAGCCTGTGATGATCAACATGGCCGACGCGCCGCCGCCGCCCGCGGCCGCCGGCGACGACGGCGCTGCGCTGGTCACCGACGCCGACATGTCGGGCAGAGTCACCGCGCCGGTGCGGATCAACGGGCAGGGGCCCTTCGACTTCGTCGTCGACACCGGCGCCAATCGCACGGTCATCACCCGGGAGTTGGCGGCCGAGCTGGGGTTGCCCGACGCAGGACCGGCCGACGTACATGGCGTGGCGGGGGTCGAGCCGTCGAACACCGTGACGATCGACCTGTTGCAAGTCGACGCGGTCGCCACCCGATCCATCCGCGCCCCCACCCTCGGCCGTGAGCGCCTCGGCGCCGATGGCCTGCTGGGGGTCGATGTCCTGCGCGGCCGTCGCGTGACGGTCGACTTCTTGAACAATGAGTTCCGGATCACGCCGTCGCGCGGTCCGGGCGCGCCGACGAGCGCTCTAGGACTTAGTGCGGCCGCAGCCAGCCGCCTGCCGAGCGGCGATGCGGCCTCGTCTCGCCAGGTGGTGGTCCCGGCTCGCTACCGTTTCGGCCAGCTGATCATCATCGGAGCAGACGTGGCGGGGCGCCCGGTGACCGCCTTCCTGGATTCCGGATCGCAGAGCACCGTGGGCAACGAGGCGCTGCACAAGCTGGTCATCGGGACGGCGGAGCTGCGCGCGCCGCGTTACCTCGTGCCGGTGCTGAGCGCCACGGGCCAGACTGCCCAGGGCGAGATGGCGGTGCTGCCGCTGCTGCGGATCGGCGGGCTCGACATCTTGCGGCTGACGACGGTGTTCGCCGACTTGCACGTCTTCGACATCTGGGACCTGAAGGCCAAGCCCAGCCTGTTGATCGGCGCCGACGCCATGCGCCAGTTCGACGCCATCACGTTGGACTACGGGCGCCGGCAGGTGATCTTCACCCTGCCTTCGGGAAGCCCGCGGCGACGGAGACCGACGACCTGACCGTCTACTTCACCGGCGTGGGAGACAGCACCATCGCGCCCTGGCTGCGCATACGCTCCTGGGCCATCTCGTCCAGCAGACCCTTGGCGCGCGGATCGCCGAAGATCCAGGCGGCGGCGGCCAGCGTGCGGGCCGAGTTCGCCGAAACGCCCAGGGCGCCCTCCAGGGCCTCGAAGGGCGAGACCTGGGTGGTCATGCGCTTGAGGCGTACGTCGCCCTGAATGCCGGCCAGCGACTTGGCCTTGTCGACCGCCTGATAGAAGCCGCCAACTTCGTCCACGAGGCCGATCTCGCGGGCCTGGGCGCCGGTCCAGACCCGGCCCTTGGCGATCTCGCGCACCCGCTCGGGGGGCAGTTTGCGGCCCTCGGCGACGCGGTCGATGAAGTTGCCGTAGATGCGGTCCATCCAGCCGGAGAAAGCGGCGCGCTGGGCTTGGTTCATCTCCCCGCCCATGCCGAACGCACCAGCGTACTCGCCGCCGACCCCGATTTGACGGATGTCGACCCCGAACTTCTCGAGCGCCGGGCCGAGGGCGAACTTGCCGCCGAACACGCCGATCGAACCGGTCAGGGTGGTGGGGTGTGCGACGATCGCCGAGGCTTCGCTGGACACCCAGTAGCCGCCCGATGCGGCGTAGGTGCCCATTGAGACGACGACCGGCTTCTTGGCGGCCTTCGCGGCCCGCACTGCGGCGAGAATCTGCTCAGACGCGGTGTCCGAGCCGCCGGGGGAGGAGACGCGGAAGACGATGGCCTTCACGTCCTTGTCCTCGATGGCGTCGTAGAGCGCTTCGGCGATGTCGTCGGAGTACATGGCCGAGGACGAAGAGAACGGATTGGCCGTGCCGTCGTGGCCGGTCACGATCGCGCCTTCGCCTTCGACGATCGCGATGGCCGGGCCGGGCCGCGGCACACGCTCGCGGCTGGATCGCATGTACTTCTCGAATTCGACCAACTCGGCGCCCTTGCCGGCCTTGGCCAGGACGGCGCTCTCGATGTCCTTCACCTGCCCGACCTTGTCGATCAGCTTCAGCCTCAGAGCGTCTTCGGCGATGTATGGGCCCGCCTCGAGGTTCGTGCGCAGAACCTGGGGGGTCTGCTTGCGGTCGGTGGCGGCGTTCACCAGCGTCGATCCGTAGACCGAGCCCATCCACGACAGCTGGGCCTCGCGGTGCGGGGCGGTGTAGTCGCTGTAGAGGTAAGGATTGACCGCGTTCTTGAACTCGTAGCGCTGCTCATAGTCGGCCTTCACGCCGTACTTGTCGAAGAAGCGCTTGAAGAACACGTCCTCGGAGGCCAGGCCGGTCGCCTGCAGCGAGGCGCCGGGCTGCATCCAGAATTCGTCGGCGGCCGCACCGAGCATGTAGGTCGAGGTGATCACGCCGGACGGGTAGAGCCCTTGGCTGTGCGCGAAGACCGGCTTGCCCGAGGCGCGGAACTTCTTGAGCGCCAAGCGAATCTCGTCGGCTGCGGCCGGCGGCATCCCGCCCTCCGGCAGGCGCACCAGCACCGCCTTGACCTTGCCGTCCTTGCCGGCGCGATCCAGCGTCTCGATCACCGACATGACCGACATCGAGCGGCGGCCGATCGACGCGAACGGATTGACCGGGTCCTGGTCCGTCAGGGGATCGCGCAGGTCGAGCGCCAGCACGGTGTGCGCAGGCGTCGGCGCGGGCTTCGCAGCCCCGGCGGCCATCACGATCAGCAGGAACGGTACGCCGATCAGAAACAGCACCAGACCCGCGAAGACGCCGGCCATGGTGAGGAGGAATTGCTTCATAGGTGAGGTCGCCAGGGAGGGAGTGTTCGATGCGCAGGCTATATGCGCACGCGTTGCGTTCAAATGAAGACGTTGTCAGGACTTGGAGAACGCCCGCCGTGGGCGGGTAACGGGCAAATTCATCCCTCGGAACGGCGATATGAATCGCTTTCGTGCCGAGCTGAGCCTAACTGGACATCTTCGGGGAATGAGCGAGGCTCGACCCGTAAGTGCAAGTGACGAGTAGCGGGGGTTCAGGTGAGCGTGGTTCGAAACAGTTGGCGTGCCGCTGGCTTGGTCGCGGCGGGCGGAATTCTGGCGTTCGCCGGCGCGGCGCAGGCCCAGGGGCGTCCAGTGGCGATCATCGGCGCGACGGTGTTCGACGCGACGGGCGCAGCCCCGCATCTGGCCAACGTCGTCATCCGGGACGGCCGTATCGCCGAGGTCGGCCCCGGCGTGAAGGCGCCACGCGGCGCGGCGGTGATCGACGCCAAGGGCAAGGCGCTGCTGCCCGGCTTCTTCGACGTCCACACCCACTGGACCCCGGCCGGCGACCCGCGGATCTCGCCGCAGATCGCCAACGCCTATATCGCCGCCGGCGTAACCACTGTGAACGACTTCCACCAGCAGCCGGAATCGTTCGAACCGCGTCGCCGGTGGATCGCCTCGATGGCCTCGCCGCATGTGAACTTCGTCGCGCGCATGAGCACGCCGGGCGGCCACGGCGCCGACTGGGCCGACCGCGCGACGACCAAGTGGGTGAACTCGCCCCAGGGCGCGCGGATGGAAGTGAAGGCGCTGGTTCCCTACAAGCCCGACTTCATCAAGGCCTTCGCCGACGGCTGGCGCTATGGCGCGTCGGCTGACAACACCAGCATGGACGAGGGCACGCTCAGCGCGCTCGTCGACGAGGCGCACCGCAACAACCTGAAGGTCCTGACCCACACGGTCACCGTCGACCGCGGGGCGATCGCGGGCCGCGCCAAGGTCGACGTCATCGCCCACAGCCTGCAGGACCGCGAGGTCGATCAGGCGACCATCGACGCGATCAAGGCCGGCGGCACCGCGTACGCGCCGACCCTGGCGGTCTACGATCCGGGCAAGACCGGCCCGGCCCAAAGCGAGGAGGCCCGCCGTCGCAGCGAGCAGAAGTTCGGCTACGCGCTGCACAACGTAAAGGCGTTGCACGACGCCGGCGTGACCATCGCGCTGGGCACCGACGCGGGCATGACCGGCACGCCGCATGGGACCTCGACGCTGAAGGAGCTGGAACTGCTCGTCCGCGCAGGACTGACGCCGTCTCAGGCGCTGATCGCCGGCACCGCCAACAGCGCCAAGGTGCTGGGCGAACTGGACGATCGCGGCACCATTGAAAAGGGCAAGCGCGCCGACATCGTGCTGATCTCCGGCCAGCCCTGGAGCAACATCGCCGATGTCTACAAGACCGACCGCGTGTTCGTGGACGGCGTCCAGGTGCACGGTCCGGGAACCAAGCTGCCGGCCGCCAACAGCCAGAAGTCGATGCCGGTGATCAAGGCCAAGGGCCCTGTCATCGACGACTTCGAAAGCGCCCGCTCGAACTACGACACCCTGCGCATGGACGACATGGACGGCGGGATCGACCGCACCGTCCAAGTGGCTCAGGTGATCAACCGCACCGCCGCTGATCATGCGCTCAGCATCGCCGCTCGGATGTCGGCCAAGGACGACGCCAACGCGGGAGTGATCATTCCACTCAGCCGCGGGTCGGTCGAACCGGTGGACGTGCGCGCCTACAAGGGCGTGCGGTTCGAGCTGCGTGGCGACGGCAAGGCCTACGACCTCGGCGTCAACACCCAGAACGGCCGCTGGATCGCCGAAGTCGCCTCGGCCACGGAGTGGACGACGGTCGAGGTGCCGTTCAGTGCGCTTAAGCGGACGAGCGGGCGGGGCGCTGGAACTGGTCCCTGGACCGGCGACGACGTCCTGGAGATCACCGTCGACGGCGGCCGCCCGGCCGGCGAGAAGATGTGGCTCGAGATCGACAACGTCAGTTTCTACTGAGGATCTGAGTCTTCACTGCGTCTGGTGACTGAGCGCACGCGACGGCCCGGCCGCCGCGTGCGTTCTGCTGCGCGGTTCGGCGCCGATGGCTTAAGTTTCCATTCAGTTATGGCGAATAGTGGCTGCGTCGCGCATCGGATCGGTGGCTGCAATGCCACAGACGCCGTTATTTCTCGCTTGGTCAAAGCGAGAAGGGTGACGCGGCGGCGATGATCAGGTGTTTGTCACGCCAACGTTGATCTTTGCTGCCGCGGCTGCAAATTGACGCAATACACTTATGGGTTGAGGGGATAATCTCAATGAATTCTCGCATGTCTTGGCGTAACGCCATGCTCGCGACCTCGGCGCTCTGCGCCTTCTCCATCGCTGGCGCGGCCAACGCTCAGACGGATGGCGATCTGGTCGAAGAAATCGTCGTCGTCGGTTCGCAGATCGAAGGGGCGAAGGTCACGGCGGCTCTCCCCGTCACCGTGGTCGATCAGGCGCAACTGGCGAACGTGGCCGCGACTTCGGGCGACGATCTCTTCCGCTCCATCCCGCAGATGGGCGACGTCAGCTTCAACTCGAGCTACCTGCCGAACTCCAGCAACAGCGCCCGCGGCGACGTCGGTTCGGTGAACCTGCGCAACCTTGGCGTCGGCAACACCCTGGTGCTGCTGAACGGCCGCCGTGTCGTCGCCCACCCGACCAGCCGCGCCGACGAGAACCTGGTGCCGGTGCTGACCTACAACACCAACGCCATTCCGGTGAACGGCCTGAAGCGCTTGGAAGTTCTGCGTGACGGCGCCGCGGCGCTGTACGGCTCGGACGCCGTCGCCGGCGTGGTCAACACCGTGCTGCAGGACGACTTCGACGGCCTGACGGTGGACGCCCAGTACGGCGCCGCCGAAGGCACGAACATGCGCGAATACGAGTTCAACGTTCAGGCTGGCCGCAACTTCCACGAAGGCCGCGGCAACATCAGCCTGTTCGCGAACTACACGAACCGTACCGCGCTGAACGCCTGGGACCAGGACTACACCTCGTCGTCGGATAAGACGCCGCTGTTCGCCGGCACCTCGTACGCCGGCAACGTCACCCTCGACGACCGACTGACCGCGTCGCCGTGGGCCAGCCTGACGGCGCTGACCGCGGTCCGCCAGAACGGCGCGCTGCTGACCTCGACGGCCGGCGCGTACCACATTCAGCCCTCCACCAACTCGGCCTGCGCGGCGCAGCTGGGCGGCGGCATCTGCCTGGCTACCGGCGCGGCGGCCAACTCGGCGACCGGCGCAGACCGCAATCTGCGTTTCGATACCGGCACCTTCAACACCTCGGTCATGCCCGAGCTGGAACGGGTCAACCTGTTCCTGACCGGCAAGTACGACATCAGCGACGACCTGCGCGCGTTCGGTGAAGTCGGCTACTACACCGCCACCACGCACGCGGTGCAGACCTCGACCACCAACCTCAGCACGCTGCCGATCGCGATCGCCGCCTCGAACTACTACAACCCGTTCGGCGCTACGACGATCAACGGCCAAGCCAACCCGAACCGCCTGCCCGGCCTGAGCATCGGCGCCGCCGGCGTCGCCTCGACCATGGCGGCCTACAACTTCGTGGACGTGGGCCCGAACCGCGTCGACGTCGAGAACGAACAGTGGCGCTTCCTCGCCGGCCTGAAGGGCGAGAAGTTCGGCTTCAACTGGGAAGGCGCGCTGCTTTACTCGAAGGCTTCGGTCGAGGACACGTCCGACGGCATCAGCGCCACCGCGTTGCAGCGCCAAATGGCCCTTGCCACTCCGGACGCCTACAACCCGTTCAGCGGCGGCAGCCTGGACAATCCGAGCATTGGCGACAACCGCCCGAGCTCGCAGGCGGCGATCGACGCCATCCGGGTCAAGACCGTCCGCAAGAACACCAGCTCGCTGGCCATGGCCGACTTCAAGGTCTCGAAAGTCGACCTGTTCCAAGTGCCGGCCGGCGACGTCGGCTTCGCTGCGGGCGTCGAATACCGCCGCGAAACCCAGAAGGACGACCGTGACGCCCGCCTGGACGGTACGATCAACTTCACCAACGCCAACACCGGCGTGACCTACGCCAACGACTTGGTCGGCTCGAGCCCCTCGCCCGACACCAAGGGTTCGCGCAACGTGACCTCGGCCTATCTCGAGTTCGCGATTCCGCTCGTCTCGCCGGAGATGGACATTCCGTTCGTCTATAACCTGGAAGCCCAGGTGGCCGGCCGCTACGAGAGCTTCAGCGACGCCGGCGACGTGGCCAAGCCGAAGGTCGCGATGGCCTGGGACGTGATCGACGGTCTGCGCTTCCGCGGTTCGTGGGCTCAGGGCTTCAAGGCTCCGAACCTCGAACAGGTCAACGCCACCCTGGTGACCCGCTCGAACAACCGCCGCGACTGGTACCGCTGCGAAGCCGACCGACGCGCCGGCCGCGTCGCCACCCTGCAGGCCTGCGCCGCCCCGGCCACGGCCGAGCGCCGCTCGGGCAACCCGGAACTGAAGCCCGAAGAGTCGGAAACCTGGGGCGTGGGCGTGGTCTATGAACCGCGCTTCATCCCCGACGACTTCGGCCGCTTCACCTTCACCGTCGACTACTGGCGCGTGAAGCAGGACGGCATCGTCGGCCTGTTCGGCGGCGGCAACGCCATCACCGCCGACTACTATGCGCGTCTGAACGGCTCGTCGTACGCCAACGTTGTTCGCGCCGCGCCGACCGCCGACGATATCGCCGCCTTCGCCGGCACCGGCCTGGCTCCGGTTGGGCAAATTCTCTACATCACCGATCAGTACCAGAACCTGCTGCCGCAAGAGGCGCGCGGCCTGGACATCGGCGTGATGTGGAACCTGCGCGGAACGCAGTACGGCGACTTCAGCGTCAACTTCAATGCCGCCCACCTCATCAAGTTCTACCGCTCGCCCTCTCCGGGCGTGGCTGAGCTGATGGCCGCTCAGGCGGCTGGCGGCATCGATCCGACCATCTTCATCGGCGGCGGCGGCGACCTGGTCCGCCAGGATGGTCGTCCGGAGTGGAAGTGGTCGGCCTCGGCTACCTGGAGCTACGACCAGTGGACGGTCGGCGCGTTCACTCAGTACATCGGCGACGTCGAGGACACCGCCCTGGTGGACTCGGCCGGCACCCCCTGGGTCGTCGACTCGCAGCTGACCGCCAACCTCTACGGTCAGTACGAGTTCACCGAAGGCCTGGCGTCGAACACCCGCCTGCGCGTCGGCGTCCGCAACATCACCGATGAGAAGCCGCCGCTGGCGTCGGACGGCTACCTGGGCGCGCTCTACCAGCCCTACAGCCGCTACTGGTACGTGAGCGTCCGCAAGTCCTTCTAGGGACAGGCGGAGTACTCGAAAGACCAAGCGCCGGCCGGTTCCCAAAGGGACCGGCCGGTTTGCTTTTGGGCGTCGCGCGGCGCAGCGGCGACCTTCGGGGATCATCGCGGCACGGCCGCGCTCAAGGCCGCCACAACGCGGCGAAACCGCGTGCGCGCGAGGTTAGGGATAGCGACGACGAGGCAATTGGTTTTGGAGGCGCGCCGTGAAGCTGTGGGGTCTGATCTCGATCGAGCTCAACGTGGGCGACTACGTCGAGGCGGCCGAGCACCAACGTCGGCTGGAGGCTCTGCTGGCGCAGGTGCGGGCGGTCTATCCCGGGGCCAAGCTGCAGATGCGCGAACGCCGCGAGCGCCGGCCCACGCCGGCCGTACGCGCGCTTCCGGCGGAGCTGGCGGTCGGCCGTCATGCCGAGCGTTGACGCGACGCGCTCGCGGCGCGTGCTCGTCGAAGCCCTCGCGCTGTTTCGGAGTCTCAATCCAACGATCACCGTCAACGAGATCGCGACGTTCCTGCATGCTTGCGACAACGAGGGCCTGACCATCCAGGAACTGGCGGATATGGCCCGAATGACCGAGCCGACCGCCTCGCGCAGCATCCGCTCGTTCGGGCCGCCGGGATCGGAGTGGGCGAGGGCGCCGGCCTGCGGCCTGGTGGAGGCGTTCCTCAATCCGAACGACGGGCGTAGCAGAGTCCTGCATCTGACCGCGGCCGGGCGCGCCGTACGCGAGCAACTCGACGAGATCATCGCGCGCTGACGGTCCGGACTGCTTTCGTGGGTGGAATCAACCGGTCCGCCGCTGGCGCCGCGTCTTTGGCGCGCCGGAGGCGTGGTTTGTCGCGACTCCAATGACCCGGTCGGCCCGCTGCTCCATTCGAGATGTGCGACTGGAGGAGATGGCGATGGAGATGCAACTCGACCGATTGGACCTCAAAATCCTGTCGGCCTTGCAGGTCTCGAACCAGACCAGCGCCCATGAGCTGGCCTGTCACGTGCCGCTCTCGCCTTCAGCGATCCAGCGCCGGATTCGCAGCTATCGCAGCAATGGAGTCATCGCAGCGGACGTGTCCGTTCTCGATCCACGGCTGGCGGGCGACCACATCTCGGTGATGGTGATGATCCAGTTGTCCCAGCAAGGGCCTGCGCGGGTCGCCGATGTACGGGCCCGGCTAAGCCGCTCGCCCTATGTCCAGGTCGTAATGGAGCTATCAGGCGCTTACGACCTGATGTGCATCACGGTGTTCGAGACGATAGGTGCGTTCAATGCGTTCGTCGACGCGGAGATCGCCGACCATCCGTCCGTAGGGCGGTTCGAAACGGTGTTCGTGCGGCGGCGCGTGAAATTCGGCGCCGCGATCCCGCTGACCTAGGGGTCGATCGCCGCCTGGATGACCTTCGCCAGCCTGCGGCGCAGAGCGGCCCGCCCTTCGACGTCGAGATCATGATCGTCGGTAATGGCGCGGGAGATCGCGACGCCCATGATCAGGTCGCCGGCCAGGCGGGCGCGGACGTCGGCCTCGGGGCCGCCGAGAAAGGCCGCGAAGGGGTCGTGAAACCAGATCCGCATGGAACGGCGAAGCGGCTCTGCGGCGGCCGGGGACGAGGCCGAACGCAGCATGATCAGGAGGTGGTCCAGGCCGTCCTGGCGGTCAGGATCATCGAGGAGCTTGTCGGCGACGCGCTCGCCGAACTGGCTGAGTTCGCCCTGAAAGAGTTCCGTAGCGTCAGGTCCGCAGTTCAGGACCTCGACGAAGAGTTCCTCTTTGGAGCCGAAATAACGCGAGACGAGCGCCGCGTCGACGCGGGCTTCGGCGGCGATCTCGCGGAGGCTCGCGCCGTCATAACCCTCTTTGGCGAAACGGTTTTTCGCCGCATCGAGGATCGCTTGTCTCGTCGCCGCCGCGTTGCGCGCACGCACCGGCGCCACATTTTCGGCCATTTTCGCCGTTCGCTCCCTTGTTGTCATCGGCTGTTGACATATGTACGCCGTGTCGATGTAAAAGTCATCAACCGTTGACTTGGGCGCTCCCCCGCCCGTGGGATAAATCATGCGTAAGTTTTTCGCGCCGTTCGTCGCAACGGCCGCCGCTGCATTGGTTCTGGCCGGATGCGGCAAACCAGAGGGCCCGCCGCAGATGCCGGCGCCGGAAGTGTCCGTCGCCACGCCGCTGCGGCAATCGGTCGTCGATTGGGACGATTTCACTGGACGCTTCGAAGCGCCGGAGCGCGTCGATGTGCGCGCCCGCACCAGCGGCTACTTGCAAGCCGCTCACTTCCGCGAAGGCCAGTTCGTCAGGAAGGGCCAACTGCTGTTCACCCTGGACCCGCGTCCGGCAGAGGCGCAGCTCGCCGCAGCCCGGGCGCAGGCCAAGCTGGCCGCCGCCGACCTGGCCCGCGCCGAAACTTTGCTGAAGGTTCAGGCCATCAGCCGCGAGGAGTACGACAACAAGCGCGCCGCCAGCGAGGTCGCCCAGGCGACCGTGCAGGCCCGAGCCCTGGACCTGGAATTCACCCGCGTCACCGCCCCGACCTCGGGCGTCGTCTCGGACCGCCGGGTCGATCCGGGCAACGTCATCTCCGGCGGCGGCGCCGGTGCGGACGTGCTGACCACGATCGTCTCCACCACGCCGATCCACTTCCTGTTCGACGCTTCCGAAGCCCAGCTGCTCAAGGATCAGAGGGCGACGGGCAAGGGCGGAAAGGTGCAGATCCGTCTGCAGGACGAGGCCGACTACCGATGGACCGGCCAGGTCGATTTCACCGACAACAGCATCGACGGCCAGTCCGGCGCCATCCGCATGCGGGCCGTGGTTCCCAACCCGAACGGCTTCCTGAAGCCGGGGATGTTCGCCAAGGCCAAGGTCGAAGGCGGCCAAGCCTATGACGCGCTGCTGGTGCCGGAAGACGCCATTGTCGCCGACGGCGCCCGCAAGGCGGTTAATGTTGTGGCCGCCGACGGCTCGGTGACCCTGAAGCCGGTCGAGCTTGGCCCGACCACCCAGGGCCTGCGGGTCATCCGCAGCGGCATCAAGCCCGACGACAGGGTCATCGTGAACGGCGGCGTCCGCCTGATGGGTCCGAACATGAAGGTCAAGGCCAAGGTCGTGACGATCGAGCCCAAGAAGGCCGCGGCGCAAGCTACGTCCACTGTCACCATTCCCGTGGCCTCGAGCGCCACGCCGGTCGGCGCCCGCTAAGGGCCCGATCCAGGACCGGAATCCATGCGTTTCTCGCACTTCTTCATCGACCGCCCGATCTTCGCGGGCGTGCTGTCGGTGTTCATCGCCCTGATCGGGGCCTTCGCCTTGCCGCTACTGCCGCTGTCGCAGTACCCGGACATCGCGCCCCCGACCATCGCGGTCACCGCCGTCTATCCCGGCGCCTCGGCCGAGACTCTCGCCGAGACTGTCGCCGCGCCGATCGAACAGGAAATCAACGGCGTCGAGGGCATGCTCTACATGACCTCGTCGTCGACCGCCGACGGCATGGCGACGATTTCCGTGACCTTCGAGCCGGGCACCGACCTCGACGCCGCGCAGGTGCTCGTCCAGAACCGGGTGGCGCTCGCCACGCCGCGCCTGCCAGAGCAGGTGCGCCAAGTCGGCGTCACTGTGAACAAGCAGCTGTCCGGCTTCCTGCTGCTGGTCGCCCTGACCTCGGAGGACCCGAACGCCGACCTCGACCACATCGGCAACTTCGCGAACTCGACGGTTCGCGACCGTCTGCTGCGCATCAAGGGCGTCGGCGGCGTGCAGGTGTTCGGCGGCGGCTTCTACTCGATGCGGGTCTGGATCGACCCCGGCAAGGCCTCAGCGCGCAACCTGACCTCAGACGAGATCGTGGCGGCGCTTCGGGCCCAGAACGTCCAGGCCGCGGGCGGCGCTCTCGGCCAGGCCCCGAACGACACCGGCGCGGCCTTCCAGCTGCCGGTGCAGGTCCAGGGCCGTCTGGCCGACCCGGAAGAGTTCGCCAACATCGTCATCCGCACCGACGCCGACGGACGCGTGACGCGCGTACGCGACATCGGCCGGGTCGAGCTGGGCGCCCAGGACTACGGGATGCGCGGCTACTTCGACGGCAACCGCGGCATCGGCCTGGCGATTATCCAGCAGCCGGGCGCCAACGCTCTGTCGACCGCCGCCGAAGTCATGAAGGCGGTCGAGGAACTCAAGCCGTCCATGCCTCAAGGCGTGAGCTACTCCATCCCCTACAACCCGACCGAATTCGTCGAGGCGTCGGTCTCGTCGGTGCAGAGCACTCTGTTCGAAGCGGTGATCCTCGTCGTCGTCGTGATCATGGTGTTCCTGCAGACTTGGCGCGCGGCGATCATTCCGATCCTCGCCATCCCGGTCGCGCTGGTCGGCACCTTCGCGGTCCAATTGGCGCTTGGCTACTCGTTGAACTCGCTGTCGATGTTCGCCCTCGTGCTGGCGGTCGGCATCGTGGTCGACGACGCCATCGTCGTCGTCGAGGCGGTCGAGCGGAACATACGTCGAGGCATGACGCCCAGGGAGGCGGCCTTCAGGACCATGGACGAAGTGTCCGGCGCCCTGATCGCCATTGGGCTGGTGCTGCTGGCTGTGTTCGTGCCGACCGCGTTCATGCCCGGCATCCCCGGCATGTTCTTCCGCCAGTTCGCCGTGACCATCTCGGCGGCCTCGGTGATCTCGCTGCTAACCTCACTGACCCTGTCGCCGGCCCTGGCCGCGCTCCTGCTGAAGCCGCACGTCGAGCATTCTCTCGACACCGGCCCGCGCTGGATGCGGCCGATCAAGATGGCCGGTCAGAAGTTCAACAGCGGCTTCGATTGGCTGAGCGACAAGTACGGCGCGCTGACCGCCCGCCTGGTGCGCGCCAGCATGATCGTGCTGGTGATCTATGCGGGCCTGATCCTGCTGACCGGCTGGCGCCTGACCGCCACTCCGACCGGCTTTATCCCGCAGCAGGACCAGGGCTTCCTGATCGGCGTCGTCCAGCTTCCGCCGGGCGCCTCGCTCGAGCGTACGGATGCTGTCGTCCGCCAAGCCGCGGCCATCGTGCAGGACACCCCTGGCGTTCAGGGCGTCTCCGCCTTCGCCGGCCTCGACGGAGCCAGCTTCTCGGCCATGTCCAACGGCGGCGTGTTCTTCGTGAAGCTCGACGACTGGTCCAAGCGCGGCAAGGAAATGAGCGCCGACAACATGGCGGGCATGGTCATGGGTCGCCTGTCGGGCATTCAGGAAGCGAACATCTTCTTCCTGGCTCCGCCGCCCGTCGAGGGCATGGGCAATGCCGGCGGCTTCAAGATGATGGTCCAGGACCGCTCGGGCGCCGGCTACGCCGCGCTGGAGCAGGCCGCCAACGGTCTCGTCGGCGCCGCCTCGCAGACCCCGCAGAGCACGGTCGGCGTCTTCTCGCAGTTCAACACCGGCTCGCCCCGGGTGACCGCCGAGATCGACCGCGACAAGGCTCTGCTGATGGGGGTTCAGCCCGGCGCGATCTATGACGCCATGAGCACCTATCTCGGCTCGACCTACGTCAACGACTTCAACCTGCTCGGCCGCACCTTCCGGGTGACCGCGCAGGCGGAGTCCGACGCGCGGGACGATCCGTCCGACATCGCCGGCATCAAGGTCCGTTCCGCTTCCGGCGGCATGGTTCCGCTGGGCTCGCTGGCCACAGTGAAGGACGAGACCGGTCCGGTCCGCGTGGTCCGCTACAACCTCTTCCCCGCCGCAGAAGTGCAGGGCGGCGCGCCTCCGGGGGTCGCCTCGGGCGATGCGCTCACGGCGATGGAGCAGCATGCGGCCAAGGTGCTGCCGGCCGGCTTCAGCTACGAGTGGACGGAACTGGCCTACCAGGAGAAGGCGGCCGGCAACTCCGGCGCCCTGATCTTCGTCCTCGCGGTGGTGTTCGTGTTCCTGGTGCTGGCTGCCCAGTACGAGGCCTTTACCCTGCCGCTGGCGGTCATCCTGATCGTGCCGATGTGTATCCTCGCAGCGATCCTCGGGGTGAACCTGCGTGGCCAGGACAACAACATCCTGACCCAGATCGGCCTGATCGTCCTCGTCGCGCTCGCCGCCAAGAACGCGATCCTCATCGTCGAATTCGCCAAGCAGGCGGAAGAAGACGAGGGCGCCAATCGGTTCGACGCGGCCATTCAGGCGGCCCGGACGCGTCTGCGGCCGATCTTGATGACCTCGTTCGCCTTCATCCTGGGCGTGCTGCCGCTGGCGATCGCGACGGGGCCGGGGGCGGAGATGCGTCAGGCGCTGGGCACGGCGGTGTTCTTCGGGATGCTGGGGGTGACCATCTTCGGCCTGATCTTCACGCCGGTCTTCTACGTGCTCTGTCGCTGGCTGGCCGCGCGCCTGCCGAAGGCCAAGGGCAAGGAAGAGAAGACCTATCCGACCACCGGGGGCGGCACGCCGCACCACCCGCTCGAGTACGAAGGAGGCGCGAAGTGATCCGCCTTAAGATGATCCCTGCGCTGCTGGGCGCCACGGCGCTGACCGCCTGCGCCGCCGGACCGAACTACAAGGTCCCGGCGCCGGTCGCGTCGGGGCAGGGGACGTTCATCTCGGCCGAACCGGGGATCGCCGCGGCCGAGGCTCCGCCCGGCGACTGGTGGCGGCTGTTCCAGGATCCGACCCTCGATGGTCTGGTTCAGGAGGCCCTGGTCGCCAACAAGGACGTCGCCGTCGCCGCCGCGAACCTCTCCCGGGTGCGGGCGGTGCTGAACGAGACCCGCTCGGGGCTGCTGCCGTCGACCACCATCTCGGCCTCGGGCCAGCGGGTCCGGGGCCAGGACCTGGTGACGGGCCAGTTCGCCGACGGCGACCAGTACCGGGCCGGCTTCGACATGTCCTACGAGGTCGACCTGTTCGGCCGCGTGCGTCGCAGCCTAGAGGCCAACCGCGCCGACGTGGCCGCCGCGCAAGCGGCGCTCGACGTGGTTCGGGTCTCGGTCGCCGCCGAGACCGCCCGGGCTTATGCCGATATCTGTGCGGCCAACGCCCAGATCGCGGTGACCCGGCGTACCATCGAGCTGCAGCAGAACACCTATGACCTGACCGCTCGTCAGCTCGAAGCCGGACGCGGCACCGCGGCCGACACCTCGGCGGCGGCGACGCAGCTGGAGACCTCGAAGGCGGTGCTGCCGTCTCTCGACGCCCAGCGGTCGGCGGCGCTGTTCCGACTGGCCCTGCTGACCGGCAAGACGCCGGCCGAGGCGCCCCAGGCGGTGCTGAGTTGCCAGACCACCCCGCAGGTGGTCCAGGCGATCCCGGTCGGCGACGGCGCGGGCATGCTCGCCCGGCGTCCGGACGTGCGCCAAGCCGAGCGTGAGCTCGCCGCGGCCACCGCCCGGATCGGCATCGCGACCGCCTCGCTCTACCCGTCCGTGACCATTGGCGGCGGCATCGCCACCACGGGCGCGCGGACCGGAGATCTCGGCGACGACTACACCTTCAATGTCGGGCCGCTGATCAACTGGAGCTTCCCGAACATCCTGGCCGCCCGCGCCCGCGTGAAGCAGGCAGGCGCCGGGGCCGAGGCGGCGCTGGCCAACTTCGAGAAGGCCAACCTGACCGCGCTGCAGGAGACCGAGACAGCGTTGACCCAGTACGCCCGCGAGCTTGATCGCCGCGCCGCGCTCAAGCGCGCCCGTGACGAAGGCGCGACCGCGGCGCGGTTGGCCCGGCTGCGCAATGAAGCCGGCGTCGACAGTCTGCTGAACGTGCTGGTGGCCGAGCGCCAACTGGCTTCGCTGGAGGCCCAGCTTGCCCAGTCCGACGCCCAGGTGACCACCAGCCAGATCGCCCTCTTCAAGGCGCTGGGCGGTGGCTGGGAAGCCGGCGGCGAATGACCTGTGCAAGGCGAGGGCGCGTCCCTCGCCTTGTCGCCCCGCTGCGGCCTAGCTCCTAGCTGCGGCAGAAAATCTCCGTTGAGACAATAATTCCTATCAACAGTGTGGGAATATAGCGGCGATCGCGCTGGGGCGGCGCCGGTTTCATTGGAGAAGATCATGATCTCGAACGTGCGCCTGGCGCGTCACACCCTGCTGGCCGCGGGGGCGATGCTGGCCTTGATGTCGGTCCCGGCGGTCGCCGCGGACGTTTCGGCCGTCCACGGGCGGGCCCTGGTGCTCGACGGCCACGTCGACGTTCTGCTGTCAGGGACCAACGCGCGCTATTACGCGCCGGACGGCAGGTCCTATACGGAGCTCGACAAGCTTAAGGCCGGCGGCGTCGACGCCCTGGTCTATGCGGTCGCTGTCTCCACCGGGCCGGACACGCCCGAGGGCCATGCGGCCGCTCGCGCGGAGGCCGACGTCAAGCTGGCGGCGATCCGCAAGTTGGCGGCCGACCATCCCGCCGACATCGCGATCGCCCTTTCCGCCGAGGACGTGCGCACGATCGTCGGACAGGGAAAGATCGCGGTGCTGATCAGCTTCCAGAACGCCTACTCGCTGCAGCCCGACGTCGCTGAATTCGATCGTCTGAAGGCCGACGGTGTGAGGGTCGCGGCGCTGAACCACGCCGGCAACAACGCCTTCGCCGATTCCTCACGGCCGCAGCAGGGGGCGGGCGAGCAGCACGGCGGGCTGTCGCCGCTTGGCAAGGCGGCGGTCGGACGGCTGAACGACCTGGGGATGCTGATCGACATCTCGCAGTTGACGCCTAAGGGCGTGTTCCAGACGCTGGAACTGACCCGCACGCCGGTCGTGGCGACCCACTCGGCGGCGCGTGGCCTGGCCGACAACACCCGCAACCTTTCGGACGCCGAGCTCGACGCGATCAAGGCCAACGGCGGGGTGGTGCAGGTCGTGCCGTTCAACGCCTATCTGCTGCCCTCGCCGGCGGACTATGCGCCGCGTCTGAAGGCGTTGCGGGCCCAATACGGGCTAGCCGCCGACAAGCCTGGCTACCAGGGGGCGGACGATCTGCCGGCGGAGCGACGCGACGCGTTCTTCGCCGCCTACCGGGCCCTGTCGCCCCAGGCGACGCTGAAGGACTACGTCGATCACATCGACTACATCGCCAAGCGCATCGGGGCCGACCACGTCGGCGTCGGTACGGACTTCAACCATGGTTCGGGCATTCCCGGCTTCCGGGACGAGGCCGACGCCCCCAACGTGACAGGCGAACTGCTGGCGCGCGGCTATAGCGAGGAGCAGGTCGACGCGATCTGGGGCGGGAACTTCCTGCGCGTCCTGGCGGCGGCCGAGGCGGGCGCAAAGGGGCAGTCCAAGGCCGACTAGGCGGGGGCGCAGCCGCGGGCGGCATCAGCAGACAAGCGGACGCGAACTAAGGGATTCGCCGGGTATAGGCGCTCAGCAGTTTGGGCGACCATTCCTTCTCAACCATAGAGGACGTGCGAAATGGTCCGACTGAAGAATCCCTGGGCGAGCGTACGGTTCGTCTCGCTCCTGGCGGTAGGCGGGTTGGCTTTGAGCGGCTGCGCCACAACTGACTATGTCGATCAGCAGATCGCCACGGTGAACGGGCGCATCGACGCTGTCGACGCCAAGGCGACGGATGCGATTCAGCGTGCCGACGCCGCCAA
Source organism: Phenylobacterium haematophilum (assembly GCF_014196295.1). Taxonomy (GTDB): domain Bacteria; phylum Pseudomonadota; class Alphaproteobacteria; order Caulobacterales; family Caulobacteraceae; genus Phenylobacterium; species Phenylobacterium haematophilum. The sequence goes on along the minus strand of NZ_JACIDK010000004.1, from coordinate 335,477 downwards.
TAGTGCGGCCCAGGCCGCCGCCGGCGACGCCCGCAACGCGAATCAGCGCCTCGACCAACTGACCGCTCGGGTGGACCGGGTCGAGCAGGCGGCCGCTGCGCGTCCCACAAAGATGCCGAGAAACTGATCGTCCCAATTTCGACGATCTGCGCCGTCACACGTTCGTTCTTTGCGCCGCAGGTTGCGGCGTTGGGTTGGTGGGACGAATTCCATGCGCGATCCTTTGAAAGCGTTGTTGGCGGCCTGGGCGCTTGGCGTGTTGTCGGTCGGGGTTTCTGCAGCCTCGACCGCAGCCGCTGCGACGCCCGAAGTCCCGGCCGAGCAGGCGCAGACGCCGGCCTCGAAAGAGGTCGTGCGGCTCGCCGACTGGGTGATCGCTTCCGGCGACTACAACGGCCTGCCGTTCATCATCATCGACAAGGTGTCGGCCGAAGTCTTCGTGTTCGGCGCTGACGGCCGCCTTCGCGGCGTGGCGCCCGCCCTGCTGGGGCTGGCGCGCGGCGACGATTCGGCGCCCGGGATCGGCGAGAAGGAACTCGCCAAGATTCCGCCCGAGGAACGCACGACGCCTGCTGGCCGATTCGTCGCGGGCTTCGGCGAGGAGCCGGGAGACAAGGACATCTTCTGGGTGGACTACGAGACTGCGGTGTCGCTGCATCAGGTGGTGACCAACAATCCGCGGGAACACCGCCTGCAGCGGCTGCGGTCGCCGGGCGCCGACGACAATCGGATCACGTTCGGCTGCATCAATGTGCCGGTCGAGTTCTACCAACAGATCGTGCTGCCGACCTTCAAGAGCACCAAGGGCGTTGTCTATGTGCTGCCGGAGACCCGCTCGTTGGAGCAGGTCTTCCTGGACTTCCAGCCGCAGGACGATTCACGCTCGCAACTGGCCGCCACCGGCGCGTCGGGCGTAGACGCATCGGACACCGTCGCCGGCGGGCCGATCGACGTCTTCCCGTACGCGCATCGCTGAGCAGGTGAAGCGCGCTTGGCGCATGTGTCACGGCGTCCCATCGCCGTGCTCGGGTCGCCCTCGGGATGGGCGGGAAAAATGGTCGGAGTGGCAGGATTCGAACCTGCGACCCCCGCGTCCCGAACGCGGTGCTCTACCAGACTGAGCCACACTCCGACTTGGGAGGGCGCCTTATAGAGGCGATCGTTCAGCACCGCAAGCGGGTCAGAAAGACCTTTTTTGGGGCGTTGCATCCTGCGAACTGTTGGGCTATCTCCACGCCCTCGCCGCGGGGGACATATCCTCCGTAGCCGTTCCTGCTGGGGAATGGTGTAATGGTAACACTGCGGTTTTTGGTACCGTCATTCTAGGTTCGAGTCCTAGTTCCCCAGCCATATCCTCCTGAAATTGAGCGAAGGTCCGACGCCACGACGCCGCCCGTCTGGCGCCTGCCGTGACGGCCTCATCCGCACGGTCGCTCGGTGAGCTGTGGCGGCCTGGCAGGGCCAGCCAGGCCGGCCGGTTGGCAAGGGGCGCTTAGGCCCCGCCCAGGACCATGCCGGCGGCGTCAGGCGCGCTCGTGTCGCCGCCGTTGAGCGCTTTGCGCATCCAGACGATGTCGACCCAGCGTCCCTTCTTCCAGCCGAAGCCCTTGCCGACCCCGGCGTGCTCGAACCCGAGCGACCGATGCAGGCCGATCGAGCCGGCGTTCTCCGAGTCGCCGATCACCGCGACGACTTGGCGGATGCCGAACGCTTCGCAGGCCTGGATCACCGCCCCAAGGACCGCCTTGCCGACGCCCCGGCCGAGCGCGTCGGGCGCGATGTAGACGCTGTCCTCGACGGTGTAGCGATAGGCCGCGCGGGGGCGGAATGGACCGGCATAGGCGAAGCCCAGTATGCGGCCGGCGTCCTCGGCGACCAGATAGGGGAGGCCGCGCTCGACGATCGCCTGGCGGCGGGCGGCCATGTCCTGGACGCTGGGCGGGACCTCTTCGAAGGTCCCGAAGCCGTTCAGCACGTGATGGCCGTAGATCTCGGCCAAGGCCGTGGCGTCCTCCGTCGTCGAAGCCCTTACGATCACTGTTCCCAACCCCGTTCCTGCGCCCAGATTGCGAAGGCGTAGTCGAGCGCGATCTCCTTGAGGAAGTCGAAACGGCCCGAAGCGCCGCCGTGCCCGGCCTCCATGTTGATCTTGAGCAGGATGGGAGCGTCGCCGGTCGTATTGTCGCGCAGCTTGGCGACCCACTTTTGCGGCTCCCAGTAGGTGACGCGCGGATCGCTGAGGCCGCCCGTCGCGAGGATCGGCGGATAGGGCTTGGCTGCGACCTGGTCGTAGGGGCTGTAGCTCGCGATGCGATCGTAGGCCTCGGCGTCCTCCAGCGGATTGCCCCATTCGGGCCATTCCGGCGGGGTCAGGGGCAGGGTGGTGTCGCTCATGGTGTTGAGCACATCGACGAACGGCACGGCGGCGACGATGCCGCTCCAGAGGTCCGGACGCATGTTGACCACAGCGCCCATCAACATGCCGCCGGCCGAGCCGCCATAGGCGACCATCCGCCCCGCCTTGCCGTAACCGTTGGCGCTCAGGTGTTCGGCGCAGGCGATGAAGTCGGTGAAGGTGTTGGTCTTCTTCTCCTTGCGGCCATCGAGGAACCAGCCCCAGCCCTTATCGGAGCCGCCGCGGATATGCGCCACCGCCCAGATCCAGCCGCGGTCCACGAGGCTGAGGTTGCGGATCGAGAAGGTCGGCTCCATGGCGTGCCCGTAGGAGCCGTAGCCGTAAAGCAGCAGCGGCGCCGAGCCGTCGAGCGGTGTGTCCTTCAGCATCAGCACCGTGATGGGCACCTGGGCCCCGTCGTGGGCCGTGGCGTAGAGGCGGCGCGCGACGTAGCGGGCGGGATCGTGGCCGGACGGGATCTCCTGGGTCTTGCGCAGCGTCCGCTCACGGCTGGCCATGTCGTAGTCGAACCACTGCCGCGGCGTCGTCGGCGACTGATAGACGAAGCGGGTCAGCGTGGTGTCGTACTCCAGCCCGCCTTCCAGCGAGAGCGCGTAGGCCTCCTCGTCGAAGGCGATCTCGTGGCTTGCGCCGTCACGCGCCATGATCACGATGCGGTCGTTGGCGTTCACTCGCTCCAGCCGCGCCAGGAAGTCGGCGAAGGCGGCGAATCCGGTAATGAAGCGGCCGGGCTCATGAGCCACGAAATCGGTCCAGGTCGCGCGGGCGGGGACGGGCGCCGACGACTGAACGAGTTTGAAGTCCACCGCGCCGTCGGCGTTGGTGCGGATCACCCAGCGGTCCGACCAATGGTCGAGCTCGTACTTCACGCCTTCCTGGCGCGGCTCGGCGACAACCGGTGCGGCGGTCGGATCGGCGGCCGGGATCAGCCACAGCTCGGTGGTCTCCTGGTTGCCGACGTGGATCAGCACGTGGCTGCGGTCCGAGGCCAGGCCTACGCCCAGGAACATGCCCTCGTCGGTCTCCTCGTAGACAAGCACGTCCTCCCCGCCGCGAACTGGCCGCCGATAGACCTTCGAGGGGCGGGCGTTTTCGTCGCGCCAGATCCAGAAGATCCATTCGCTGTCGGGCGAGAACACGAACGAGCCGTAGGCGCTGTCGATGGTGTGTTCGAGCGTCTGGCCGCTCTCCAGATCCTTGACCCGGATGGTATAATACTCCGAGCCCTGCTCGTCGGCGGCCCAGGCGTAGAGCTTGTGGTCGGGGCTGTGGCTTGCGGCGCCGACCTGAAAGAACGCCTTGCCCTTCGCCAGGGCGTCTTCGTCCAGCAGCACCTGTTCTTCGCCGCCGCCGCGCGCGCAGCGGCCGTGGACGGGGTGCTCGGCCCCGATCTCGTAGCGGGCATAGTATTCCCAGGGGCCGTCGGGGGTGGGGACGCTGGAATCGTCCTCCTTGATGCGGCCCTTCATCTCGGCGAACAACTGGGCCTGCAGCGCCTCGGTCTTCTCAAGCAGCGCCTTGGTGTAGGCGTTCTCGGCCTCGAGGTGCTCGCGGATGTCAGCCCGCAGGACCTTGGGATCGCGGAGCACCTCGCGCCAGTTGTCGTCCTTCATCCAGGCATAGTCGTCGGTGCGGCTGCGTCCGAGCTGTTCGATGACCTTGGGGACGCGGGCGGCGGCGGGGGGCTTGGGTGCGCTCATGGCAAGCTAAATGCGCCGCCGCGGCCTGCGTCTCAAGACCTAGAGCAGAACCGCGTCCACTGCCGTGCAGGCGAACTCCTCAATGGTGTTCTCGACCGCCAGCCTCTCAATCACCGCGTCCTTGAGGATCATGGTGTAGCGGGCGCTGCGTTCGCCCAGGTGGTAGCTGTCGGCTCGCACGCTGAGTCCAAGCTTTCGGGTCAGTTCGAGGTTGCCGTCGGAGAGGAAGCGGATTTTACGGTCGGGGTCGAGCTCCTGGGCCCAGCGGTCCATGACCCAGGGGTCGTTGGGTGTGATGCAGGCCAGCAGCTGGAATCCAGCCGAGCTCAGCCGCTCGGCGTTGCTGATGAAATCAGGGAGGTGCCTTTGGGCGCAGGTCGGGCTGAAGGCTCCGGGCATGCCCATGACAATGGCGCGCTTGCCCGCGAACAGTCGCTCGGTCGACAGGACCGTCAGCTCGCCGTTTTGGAGTTCTGCGAGGGAGGCCGGCGGGATCCGGAGACCCGCGGCGATACGCTTCAACATGCTCGGCTCAACTCTCCGTGCGAGCCTTGCGCTGGCCGCGCTACTGGCTGCTTAATTGCGCACATGAACGCGCCGCGCGGCAATCGGGCGCGGTTCGGCGGACTTTCCGCTAACGGCGTTCTTAACTAAGTAACGCTCATCGTCGGGGAGCGTACGAGTTCTTTAGTTTCTAGGGGCGAATGCCTTGGATCTTGCAGTTGAGTTGATACACGCGACCGTCCAGCTGGAGCAGCCGCTGGGCGATGGAACGCGCACGGTGGGCACCGGGTTCCTCATCGCCGAAACCGGGCCGGACGGCGCGCCCCGCACGGTGCTGGTGACCGCCAATCACGTGCTGGCCAAAATGCCTGGCGCCGAAGCGCGGATCGGCTATCGCATCTCCAATCCTGACGGCAGCTGGAGTTATTCGCCCCAGACGTTGAAGATCCGGGACGTGAACGGCGCGCAACTTTGGACCAAGCATCCCTCGCGCGATGTCGCGGCGATCTCGATCACGGCGCCGGAAGCCTTCGCCAAGTCCGCCATTCCGATGGCGTGGCTCGCTGGCGACGACACCTTCCAGTCGAACCATATAGGCGCCGGCGACGAGATGATGGCTCTCGGCTTCCCGCGAGGGCTGGCGGCGAACCAGGCGGGCTTCCCGATCCTGCGTTCGGGCCGCGTCGCCTCGTTCCCGGTGGCGCCGGCCCAGGTGTTCCCGACCTTCCTGCTCGACTTCACGGTGTTCCCGGGCAATTCGGGCGGTCCGGTCTTCATGTCGCAGGCGGCCCATCGCCGGGTCGGCGGCGCCGATGCTGGTCAGGACGTCCAGTTCATCGCCGGTCTGCTGACCCAGCAGGTCGAGCTGAACAACGAGCGTCTGGAGATCGGCATCGTCACCCACGCCAAGTTCATCCGTGAGACGATGGCGCTCATGGACGACCCGCATGCGCCGATCACGGTCGCCCGGGCCGAGACTATGACCGGCGCGCGCGCCGCTTCGGCCGAGGAAGCGGTCTCACCGCAATGAAAAACGCCGCCCGTCGCAGAGACGAGCGGCGTTCTCATGATCTGACGACCAGTCGGAGCGCTTAGGCGCCGTAGACCACCGAGATGGTCTCGGCGATGCAGGCTGGCTTGGTCTCGCCTTCGATCTCGATGGTGCACTCGTTCTTCAGCTGCATGCCGCCGGCCTTCGGCTCCGCGCCGATCAGCTTTTGGCGCATCCGCACGCGCTTGCCGACGCGGACCATATTAATGAAGCGGACCTTGTCCGAGCCGTAGTTGATGCCGCGGGTAACGCCCTTGATCGGCAGCATGCCTGCGCCCAGGAACGGGATCAGCGACAGGGTCAGGTAACCGTGGGCGATCGGGCCGCCGATTTCCTTCGTCGCGCGCTCGACGTCGACGTGGATCCACTGATGGTCGCCGGTGGCTTCGGCGAATTGGTTGACCCGCTCCTGGGTGATTTCGACCCAGTCCGACACGCCGACTTCCTGACCGACCAGGCCGGGCAGATCCTTGAACTCCACCGGGTTCATCGTTTGCTCCCAAATCAATTGAAACAGATGTTCGAGATCTAGCACCTGTCTGGGCGCTCGCAACGCCTTTACGCCGCCGCCAGGGACATTAAAGAGCGCCGTATGCAACGAGCTCTCAGCGTCAGCCGGATGACCGGCAACAAGTCGACCTTCCCCGACTGGTATCAGGCGATCGTCCGCGAGGCGGACATGGCTGAATCCAGCCCGGTGCGCGGCTCCATGATCATCAAGCCGTGGGGTTATGGCGTCTGGGAACGGATCCAGCAGACCATGGACCGGCGCATCAAGGAGATGGGCGTCGACAACGCCTACTTCCCGCTTTTCATCCCTCTGGGCTTTTTCGCCAAGGAGGCCGAACACGTCGACGGCTTCGCCAAGGAGATGGCGGTGGTGACCCACCACCGGCTGAAGAGCATCGACGGCAAGCTGCAGCCCGATCCGGACGCCAAGCTGGAAGAGCCGCTGATCGTCCGCCCGACGTCGGAGACGATCATCGGCGACGCCTTCTCGCGCTGGGTCAAGAGCTATCGAGACCTGCCGCTGAAGATCAATCAGTGGGCCAACGTGGTCCGCTGGGAGATGCGCACGCGCCTGTTCCTCCGCACGTCGGAATTCCTTTGGCAGGAGGGCCATACCGCCCACGCCACGCGCGAGGACGCGCTGGCCTCGACCCTGCTGGCGCTGGAGATGTACCGAGAGTTCTCCGAGAACGTCCTGGCCATGCCGGTGGTCGCCGGCGAGAAGCCGGAAAACGAGCGCTTCCCCGGCGCGGATGCGACCTATTCGATCGAAGCCATGATGCAGGACGGCAAGGCGCTGCAGGCCGGCACCTCGCACTACCTCGGCACCAGCTTCTCGCGGGCCCAGAATATCCGCTACCAGAGCGACAGCGGCGAGATGGAGTTCTGCCACACCTCCAGCTGGGGCACGTCGACCCGCATGATCGGCGGCGTGATCATGACCCATGGCGACGACGACGGCCTGCGCCTGCCGCCGGCCATTGCGCCGCGCCAGATCGTCATCGTGCCGATGCTGCGCGGCAAGGAAGAGGACGCTCAGGTCCTGGCCTATGCCGAGGGGCTGGTGAAGGACCTTAACGCCCAGGTCGCGCTCGGCGAGCCGATCCGCGCCCTGCTGGACGTCAAGGACCAGAAGTCGAGCGACAAGCGTTGGAACTGGGTGCGCCGCGGCGCGCCGGTGATCGTCGAACTCGGTCCGCGCGATGCGGCCGGCGGCCAGGTCAGCTTCATGCGCCGTGACCGGCTGCGCGACGGCGACAAGGTGAAGTCCCAGGCCCTGGCGCGCGACGAGTTCGTCGCCGAGGCCCCGGCGCTGCTGGCCGAGATCCAGCAGTCGCTGTTCGACGAGGCCAAAGCCCGTCTCGACGCCAACATCCGCAGCGACCTGACGAGCTTCGAGCAGGTCGCCGAGTACTTCGGCCAACTGTCGGACGAGGACGAGGAAACCTCGGCCTTCAAGGGCTGGGTGCGTGCGCCCTGGAGCCGCCCGACCGGCGCCGAGCTGGATAAGGTGGTGGAGCGCCTCAAGGCGCTGAAGCTGACTTTGCGCAATGCGCCGAGCCAGCAGCCCGCCAGCTTCGGCCCCTGCGTCTTCACCGGCGCCCCGGGGGTCGAGGAAATCCTGATCGGCCGTTCGTACTAAGCGCAGAATCGGCGAGGCGCCGCCGCCTCGCCGATATCTCGACGCTCAGTAGGCCTCGAAGGTATCGGGGCCTAGAAGCTTGAAGATCTCTTCCACACTGCTGGCGGCGCGCACTTGCGCCATCAGGGGAAGCAGGACCGTCTCGTGCTCATCGAAGAGGCAGTAGTCGCTTGGAAAGGCCTCCAGCGTCTCGCAGGCGCGCGCCTTGACCTCATCCAGAGTCGCCTTTCCCAGCCGCTCTAGGCTGTACTCGATCCGGTACTGCGGCCCGGCCAGCATCGCCTGTATGAACCAGGGAATGAAGGGGCCCGCCCGGCCTCCGTCATGGAGCGCCGTCACGCGGCAGCGAAGCCCGTCGCCGTCTATGAGTTCCATCCCGAGAGGCTTGCCCTCGCGCCGCGTCAGCCTTCCGCACGTCGTCAGCGACCTTCGATCGGGAAAGCCCCAAATCTCTCGGTCGGGCGTGAAGCCAATCACCGGGAAGTTGAAATCGACAAGATCAGAGGTGATCGCGTCAGCGTCGGACGAGCTCATCGGCGCGGTGTCCCTCGCGGCTGAACAAGGTTCTGTACGCCATCGGCCAGGTTCGCCGCCATCGATGTAGGCAGCGCCTTCTGCCAGTCGGTGGTGCCGTACCAAACGCGACGGACCGGATCGTAGCGAGGCTTTCCCTTCCAACTTCCCGTCAGGCGCCGATGCTGCTCGACCGGCAGCACCTTTAGGAGCGCGTAGTGATTGCGAGGATCCTGGGCCGTGCGGCTCAGGCCCTTCAAGGGAATCGTGTGATGGATCTCCTGCCCCTTGCCGGCCAAGCCCTTCGCCCGAATCTGCTTGGCCGCGGCGTTCGCCGAGACGGAGCCCTCCTTTAGAACTTTGATACCCTTGCTCGCTGCTCGAACACCCTTCGCTGCGATCCCGATCGGCAAGACGTCAGCGACGGCCATCGCTCCATTGAAGACGGCGCCCGCATAGTTCCCGTCCTGATAGTCCGCGACGGCCTCCCAGGCCGGGCCGACTACAGGAATGAACGATTGCGCGAGACTGGGCCGGGCGATCTTCGTTTGCCCGGCTTCAGCCTCTTCTCGCCGTCTCCTAAGGTCGGCCATGTTGGCGTCGTAGAGTTCGCCCTCCGGGTCAGGTACGGAGCGCGGCTGCCCTTTCGGCATCGTCGTCATTCAGGTTCCTGTCGATTTCAACAACGGAGATGCGTCCCCCGTCACTATGTGGGACGCCGATTTCACTGTCGCATAGATTGCAGGCGTGACAAGAACAAAATAAGAACTTTGCGGCGGGCGCTCACCCCTTAGACGATGCGCGAGCCTTCCTTGCCCCAGTAGGCGTCGCGGATCAGGCGCTTGTAGAGCTTGCCGGTCGGGTGGCGCGGCAGCTCCTGCATGAACTCGATGAGGCGCGGCGACTTCACGTGGCTGAGGTTGGCGCGGCAGAAGGCGGCGAGCTCGGCCTTCAGGTCTTCGCCGGCAGCGCTCCAGTCCATCGGCTGGATGACCGCCACGACCTTTTCACCCATCTCCTCGTCCGGCGCCCCGACGACTGCGGCGTCGGCCACCTTCGGGTGGGTGATCAGCAGGTTCTCGAGTTCCTGCGGATAGATGTTCACGCCGCCTGAGATGATCATGAAGCTCTTGCGGTCGGTCAGGTAGAGGAAGCCTTCCTCGTCGACCCAGCCGACATCGCCGAGCGTCGTCCAGCCATGCTTGTTGGTGTTCTCGGCGATCTTGTCGGGCGCGTTGTGATAGGTCAGCGGCGCGCCGCCGCCGAAATAGACCACGCCCTCGGTGCGCGGCGGCACCTCTTCGCCATCCTCGCCTACGATGTGCAGTTCGGCGGTGGTGGCCTTGCCGACCGAGCCCTTGTGGGTCAGCCAGTCCTGCGGGCCGATGTAGCAGAAGCCGTTACCCTCGCTGCCGGCGTAGTACTCGTGGATCACCGGGCCCCACCACGCCATCATCTGCTCCTTCACCGGGATCGGGCAGGGGGCCGCGGCGTGGACGGCGGACCGCATCGACGAGACGTCGTACTTGGCGCGCACTTCCGGCGGCAGTTTCAGCATCCGAACGAAGTGGGTGGGCACGAACTGGCCGACGTCGATCTTGTGCTTCTCGATCAGCGCCAGGGCGTCTTCCGGATCGAACTTCTCCATCACCACGACGGTGCCGCCCAGACGCTGGACGCTCATGCACCAGCGCAACGGCGCGGCGTGATAGAGTGGGGCGGGCGAGAGATAGACGCTGTCGGGCTGAAAGCCGAACAGCATCTGGGCCATCATCGCCAGCGGGTAGGGCGCGTCGATCGGCGCGCCGGTCAGCGGCGGCTTGATGCCCTTGGGGCGGCCGGTTGTGCCCGAGGAGTAGAGCATGTCCGCCCCGCTGCTCTCGTCGGCGATCGGCGAAGCCGGCTGTTTGTCACGCGCGGCTTCGAAGCTCTCGTAGGGGGCGCGCGGCTGGCCGACCATGAACAGCTTCACGCCGGGAAGCAGCGCTGGAAGTTCGTCCACCACCCCGCCAACAGCGGCCGAGGTGACCAGGACCTTCGCCTCGCAGTCCTTCATGATGTATTCGATCTCGCCGGCGGTCAGCTTGGATGAGATGCAAGCGTAGTAGAGGCCCGCGCGCTGGGCCGCCCAGGCGATCTCGAAGAACCGCGGATGGTTCTCCATGAGGATGGCGATCACGTCACCGGTCTTCAGGCCCAGGGAACGAAACAGCTGCGCGCCCTGGTTCGACCGCTCGTCCAGCTGCTTGTAGGTCACGGTCTCGCCTGATCCGGCCATGACGTAGGCGGCGCGGTCGGGGTGGGTCTGGGCGTGGCTGGCCGGATGCATGAACTCTTCCTTACGGCGGCCGGACGCTCTCTGGCGTCTCGACCGACCTCCCAAAGTTATCGTTGTTAAGGCGAGTATGCGGGCCTTGACGGACCGTCCGTCAAGCGGGGCGGACTAGACGAAATTTCAGGGAGGATCAGATGGCCGCGCACAGTTTCGAGACCCTCGGCTACGGCGTCGAGGATGGGGTGGCGACGATCACCCTGAACCGTCCGGACAAGCTCAACGCCTTCAACACCCAGATGATGAGGGACCTGATCGCCGCGTTCGACGTGACCGACGGCGACGATGCGGTGAAGGCGGTCATCGTCACCGGAGCAGGGCGCGCCTTCTGCGCCGGCGCTGACCTGTCGGCCGGCGGCGAGACGTTCGACTACGACAAGCGCGGCGGCGAGGATCGGGCCGCGCGCACCCGCGAGGGCGTCCAGCGCGACGGCGGCGGTCTGGTCTCGCTGCGCATCTTTGACAGCCTCAAGCCGGTGATCGGCGCGATCAACGGCCCGGCGGTGGGCGTGGGCGTCACAATGCAGCTGCCGATGGATATCCGCATGGCCGCGACCGACGCCCGGTTCGGCCTGGTTTTCGCGCGCCGAGGGCTAAATCCGGAAGCGGCCTCCTCTTGGTTCCTTCCGCGGCTGGTCGGCGTCCAGACGGCGTTGGAGTGGTGCTACACCGGCCGGGTGTTCCCGGCGCAGGAAGCCTTCGACCGCGGCCTCGTGCGCTCGCTGCATGCGCCGGACGAACTGCTGCCCGCGGCCAGGGCCCTGGCCAGGGAGATCGTCGAAAACACCGCACCGGTCTCGATCGCCCTGACCCGCCAGTTGCTCTGGCGGATGGCCGGAGCGGCCCATCCGATGGAGGCGCACCGCGCCGACAGCCGCGGCATCCAGGCCCGCGGGGCGATGGCCGACGCGCGTGAGGGCGTGATGTCGTTCCTCGAAAAGCGGCCGCCGTCGTTCCCCAACAAGGTCTCCAGCGATCTGCCCGACATCTGGGAGCATTGGTCGGCGCCGACCTTCAAGTGAACACACGGTTAAGCGCCATGTGATTCGATAGCGGCAGGTATTCGTTCGGACCTTGCATGAACCTGCCGACGCCGATGACCGAGCTCGACGCCCCGCCTGCCTCGCGGGCGCGGGCGAACTTGCTCAAGCGGCTGGCGGACGTGGTCTGCCTGCCGATCTCGCGGATCAACGCCTTCGAGCGGGCGATGACCGCCGACCTGTTGGCCGACATGCTGCGCGAGGCCGAGCCCGAAGAGCGCAAGAAGGTTGCGCGTCGAATCTGCGGCCTGGCCGAGATTCCTGCGTGCCTGGTGCGGCTGCTGCTGCGCGACGAGGTCGATATCGCCGAAGAGCTTCTGCTCAACGCCGCGACCCTGTCGGATGCCGACCTGCTCGACTGCGCGCGGCTGATGAACCTTGAGCACCGGCGGCTGATCGCGCTGCGGCGCGGGGTCAGCGAGGTCGTCTGCGACGTGCTGATCGAGTTCGGCGAGGTGCTGGTGCTCGAATGCCTCCTCAAGAACGACGAGGCGAAGTTCTCGACAGGCGGGATCGAGGCGGTTGTGGCTCTGACGCGCGGTGATCCGCGGCTGACCACCATCCTGCTGCGGCGGCCCGAACTGCGCCCGGCGCACGCCTATGTGCTGTTCTGGTGGGCGGACGCCGAGGCGCGCCGCGTGATCCTTCAACGCTTCGCCGTGTCCCGCGAGGTGCTGCAGGACGCGACCAGCGACATCTTCGCCATGGCTGCGGCGGAGCATTGGCAGGATCCGTTGTCGCGCAAGGCGCTGCAGTTCATCGAGCGACGCCAGCGCAACCGCGCGGCCGTCGAGCGTAGTCCCTATGACAACCTCGAGTCCGCGGTCGCGGCGGCGGCCGACGGGGTGACCCGCGAGGTCGCCGAGGAGATTTCCTACCTCGCCGGCCTCAAGCCAATGACCGGCGCCAAGATCTTTACCGATGCAGGCGGCGAACCGCTGGCCATTCTCTGCAAGGCTACCGGCCTACCGAAGTCGGCGATCAGGGCGCTATGGCGCGGCCTCAAACGTGACGAGACGGAAGCCGACGGCGCACCTTCGGGTGCGCTGGAGCGTGCGTTGCTTGTCTACGACATGATTGCGGTCGACCGTGCGCAGACCGTGCTCAGGTATTGGAACTGGTCTCTTACTTCTGCGCTGACGCCAGCTCTGCTACGCGCCATACGCGACGGCGACGAAGACGGCTTTGACGAATACTCAGGCCCGCAGAAGGCCGCCATGCTGGCGTTTTCCAAGGACTTTGGCCGCTGATCACTACAGGTTGCGACGCATTGCCGCGTCGCAATAGTAGGTGTTGCACAACCGATCGGTGCATCGCGACGCCTAGACTTAACGATAATCGTGTTCGTAGAAGAACAGCAGCGTATTGTATGCTTGTGCTTCAGTTGGGTTCCAGATATTAACGCCTCCACTGATGTCGTGAATCAGTCATCCCCCAACTTGGTGCACCCGCACTCACGGAACCGAGAAATATGGACGAGAAGTCGGAAGTCATTGAGATGACGGCGGATATTGTTTCCGCTTATGTCGGGAACAATTCGGTCGCCGCCGCCGACCTCCCGAACCTTATCCAGAGCGTCCATAGGGCGCTGGCCGGTATTTCCACCGGTTCCGACGTTCAGGAAGTCGCGCCGAAGGAGCCGGCCGTGCCCGTGCGCCGGTCGATCACGCCGGATCATCTGGTCTGCCTGGAAGATGGCCGCAAGTTCAAGTCGCTCAAGCGTCACCTGCGTACCAAGTACAACATGAGCCCGGAAGAATATCGCGCGAAGTGGGGTCTTCCGAAGGATTACCCGATGGTCGCGCCGAACTACGCCAAGGCGCGTTCGGACCTGGCCAAGCAGATGGGTTTGGGGCAGGGCGGCCGGCAGGCCCCGCGCAAGCGCTCCAAGTAAGCGTCTGGCCAAGACGGACTATCGAACGCCCGCCCCTAACGGCGGGCGTTTTTCGTGGTGCGAGCCGTCGCTGCGCCGATGCCTCAAGGTCAAGCTGCGCCACCTTTCGGCCCGATTTCTTTCCGCGCAATTAGGATTTCCCTTGCCCGAGAATCACCCTCTGGGCGATAAGTGATTCGTCGTGATTCCAAGGGGTTGTTAAGGAATCTGAATATGGCCGCACAGATGGGGGCTTCAGCGGCGGCCGCGCGCGCACACGAGGAACTGTATGCCTATTGGGCCGGATTGCGGCGCAGCGGGCGGCTGCCGGGACGCGACGACATCCGCCCCGACGACTTCAAGCGCCTGCTGCCGACGATCAGCCTGATCGACGTGCGACGCGACCCGCTCGAGTTCCGTCTGCGGCTCGCCGGCACGGGGCTCTATGGCGTCTACGGCCGCGAAATCACGGGACGTACGCTGGCCGAGGTTTACAACGCCAACGCCGCCGACTACTGGCGCCGCGAACTGACCAAGGTGGTCGAGGAGCGCCGCCCGTCGGTGGGCGTGCACAGCCTGGCCTGGCGCGGGGCGGCGCACATCTCGATCCTGTGGCTGCGCTTGCCGCTGGCCTCGAACGGGGCTGATGTCGACATGATCCTCGGCTACGACGCCATCGTCGGCGTCCAGGGCGGCACGGTTTCCAGCGGCATTCGCGCCGCCTGAGCCCTCAGGCCGCGGCCAGCGCTTCGGCGTCGCGGTGGATGCGTGCGGCCATCGAGGCCAGACCGTTGGACCGCTGGGCCGAAAGGTGTCCGGCCAGACCCAGGCGATCGAAGGCCGACTTCACATCAAAGGCGACGATTTCGTCGGGCCGGCGGCCGGAAAACAGCCGAAGCAGCACCGCGATCAGGCCGCGCACGATGTGGGCATCCGAATCGCCGCGGAACGTCACGGCGCCGTCAGCCTGGGGCTCGGTGACTAGCCAGACCTGGCTTGCGCAGCCGCGCACCTTGTTGGCGTCGCTGCGCTCGGCGTCGGAGAGCGGCGCCAAGTCGCGACCCAGCTCGATGACGTAGCGGTAGCGCTCCTCCCAGTCGCCGAGAAGGTCGAACTCTTCGACCAGGTCGGCCAGGGCGTTGTCGATCGTGCTCATATCAATGGCGACTTAGGCGCCGGGAGGGCCCAGCGCAACGGCTTTCGCGGCGGCTCAGCCCGCGGGCAGGCGGACGCGGGCGGTCAGCCCCTGGTCCGGAGCTGAGCTGAGCTGCAGCCGGCCGCCCATGGCCGTACACAGCAGTTCGACGATCGGCAGCCCCAGGCCCGCACCCTCGCTTCGCCGGGTCAGCGCATTTTCGCCCTGCTCGAAGGGACGCAGCAGGCGTGGGATATCCTGCGGGTCGACGCCGGGGCCGTCGTCGACGACCGCGATCTCCACGTGTTCGCCGACGCGGGTGGCGTAGACTCGTACGACGGCTCGCTCGGGCGAAAAGATCACGGCGTTCTGGATCAGGTTGCTCAGCAGGTTGCGCAGCCCGCGGGCGTCGGCGGTGACCGAAGGGAGGGACCCGCGCTGCAGGACGATCACCTCCACGCCGCGCGGCGTGGTGTCCTCGCGCAGTCCGTCGAGCACGTCGTCGAGCGCGTGGTCGAGCGACTCAGCGCGCAGGTCGAAATCCATGGCCCCGCCTTCAAGCCGGGCGATCTCAAGGACCTGGTTCACCAGCCGCAGCAACCGCGCGCCGCTGGTGTGGATGATACTTGCATACTCTTTGTATTGTGGGGCCCCGAGCGGACCGTAGAGCTCCGATTGCAGGATCTCCGAAAATCCGAGGATCGAGTTCAGCGGCGTGCGCAGTTCGTGGCTGGCCATGCGCAAGAAGGAGCGCTTGGCCTCATCCGCGATGATTTCCCGGCGTTGGCGGGCCGCCGTGCGGGCGTCCGGTTCTGACGCCGACGCCGGTGATGCGTCGGGCGGAAGATAAGCCGCATGGGCCATGTGCAAACTACGAGCCTCGCGGTCCGGTACTAGGAGGAAGCCTAGCGAGTCCGCGCTTACGATTTCGTTTCGAACGGCGGCGCGGCGCTCGATCTATGTACCCAAGTCGGGTCGCCCACGGCGCGAGCGGCCTCGCAGCGACTCGCCCGCGCCGCTAGAGTTAAGGACAAGAATCCTCTGTCGAGTCGCCCGCCAAAGGAGCCGCGAGCCCGCCCGTGATCGAAAGTCCGCCCGCCAGGACTCTATCGACGACCCGGTCCGCAGGCCTGGTGTCGATCGCTGCGATCGTCGGTCTCGGCGTGGCGGCCGCGTGCGCGGCGGCGCTGACGGGCGGCGTCGGCAGCCCGCTGGCCGTCTGGTGTCTTGCGCCGCTGGTGGCGGCCGTGGGCGTCGGTCGCGGCGAGCGGCTGGCGCTCGGCGCTGCGGTTTCGCTGGCCGCGGTCGGGGTGGCGGCCATCGGTGGACTGACGCTGTCCGGATACGTGCTGATCCCGGCCGCTGCGGCCGTGGTCAGCGCTTTCGCGCTCACCTCGACCGTCCTTGGCTTGGCCGCCGCGCTGGTGGTCCTGCAGCGTAACATGGGACGCGAAGATCGGCGTCAGCGCCTGGCCCTCGCCCAACTTCGCCAGGTGCTGGACGAGCAGCCCTTCCTGCTGGCGACCCTCGATCAGAACGGCCTGATCGGCCGGACCTGGGGGCGAGAACCGGCTGGCGCGCGCGGCGTTTCAAGCACCGGACTGACCATCGTCGATCTGGCGAGCGAGGCCGACCGGCCGCGTCTGCGCCAGGCGCTGGCGACGGCGCGGGCGGACGGCGCGGCCGAATTCGCGTTCGCGCCCGCGGCCGAGCCCCAAGCCTGGCTGGCGGTCAGCCTGCGCCGAACCAACTCGGGGCGGCTGATCGGCGTACTGCGCGACGCCGCCGCCGCCCACGCCCGCGAGATGGAACTTGAGCAGGCGCGCAGCGACGCCGAGGCCCAGAACGCCGGCAAATCGCGCTTCCTCGCGAACATGAGCCACGAACTGCGCACACCGCTGAACGCGATCATGGGCTTCTCGGACATCATGCGTCAGCGGCTGTTCGGGCCGCTGTCCGACCGCTACGCCGAATACGCCGAGCTGGTCCACGAGTCCGGGGGACACTTGCTCGACCTGATCAACGACGTGCTCGACATGTCGAAGATCGAGGCCGAGCGGTTTGAATTGGCGCGCGAGGCTTTCGACGGCCGCGAGGCGGTGTCGAGCGTTCTGCGGCTGATGCGCGGTCAGGCTGATAGGGCCGGGGTGCAGCTGCGCGGCCTGCTGCCGCGCGAGCCGCTGGATGTGTTCGCCGATCGGCGGGCCCTGAAGCAGATCGCGCTCAACCTTATTTCCAACGCCCTGAAGTTCACGCCGCGCGGCGGATCGGTGACGGTGACGCTGCACTGCGACGGTTCGGTGATGGAGCTGCTGGTCGCGGACACGGGCGTCGGGATCGGACCGGAGGACGTTAAACGCCTGGGACGGCCGTTCGAACAGGCCGGCGGCGCCGCCCAGCGCGCGGCGGGTACGGGGCTCGGGCTGTCGCTCGTGCGCTCGTTCGCTGAGTTGCACGGCGGCGAAATGATCATCGAGAGCCGTCTTGGGGAGGGGACGACGGTTTCGGTCCGCATGCCGGTGATCGACCAGCCGGCGGCGGCGAACGCCCCCTAGCGGGCCGCGACCTGCAGGAACGCGCGTCCGGCGGCGAAATCGCCGACTTCCACATAGGCGCGGCGGACGACCTCACCGTCTGGCCCGGCGAAGAGGAACTCGACGGCCACCGCCTCGCGCGGGTCGAGCTCGGCCAGGGCATGCGCCGCCGCGGCGGGGAAGCGGAACGCCCACCCCGACTTGAAACCCTTGGGCAGCAGATCCTGACCCGCCGGGCTGCGGGCCTCCGCCGTATAGGAATTTCGGGCGGTGGCCGGCGGCAGGCGCCGGGCCAGCGGCAGCTTGCTCAGGGACTGGCCGCGGGCGTCGAGATAGGGTCCAAGGGTCGCATCGGTATCGCGCAGCACCAGCCTGGCGCCATACGGCGTCTTGCCGTCGGCGAAGTTGGCCACGGCCATCAGCGCATTGGCGCCTTCGCGGCCGGCCAGACCGAAGACCATCTTATTCCAGCCGAAGCTGGCCGATTGCTGCAGGCGCCAGCGGACGCCGCCGGAGCGGTCGGCGCGCCATTCCGCCATCTCGCCGGGATAGGTCATCCGGGTCAGCTGTGCGTAGCCTTCGAATGCCTCGCGCACGCGGCTGGCGGCAAGGGTCATGTCGGGGGACTTGCAGGGCGTCGCCGCCGCCTTGGCGCGGGCGCGACGTTCCAGTTGGGCCAACTGGGCCTTGTCGGCGCCCGAGCGGATCGCCGCGCCATGCGCCTGCATACGCCCAGCCGCCAGCGCCGCGCCGACTGAGGGCGCGAACAGGCCGCACCTGGCGTCGGCGGCGGTCATCACCGTGCGTTCGTAGAAGAGGTCGGCGGCGGCGGCTGCAGCCGAGACTCCGGGCGCTGCGAGAAGCCCCCCCGCTGCGGCCAGCCCCATCCATCCACACACGACGCGCCGCGCGGTTCTGCGCGTACTCGTCATGCCTTCTGTTTTTCTCGTATAGGTTCGAGATCTTGCGGCCGAGCCTAGCGGCCCGGTCTTTCCGTTCCGTTATCGAGACACCGTTCGATCATGCTGCTTTCCTCCGACATCTGGGTCGCGGCCCTGATCCGCCGTGTGGAGCTGGGCGGCGGCTTTGCGGTCGTGGTCCGCAAGGGCGACGCGCGGGCCGGCAGCGTGCTGGTCAAGGTGCTGAACCGCGGCGATGGCACGAGCCGGCTCTATGCCGAAGCGACACGTGGCGATGGCGAGCGGGTCTGGATGCGTCCGGCGCTGTCCGACCAGGAAGCCGACCTGGACCGCTACATCGAGCGCGCGATCCGCATCGACCCCGACATCTGGGTCGTCGAGATCGAGGACCGGGAAGGCCGCCACTTCCTGATCGAACCAGTCGAACAGAGCTAACGGACGCGGTTACCGGCGGATTCACCGCCTTTCTCAACGGGGACGAAAGCACGCTCGTGGCACACAGCGGCGTTCCACGAACGCGAGCGCTTGCTTGGTATGCTCTTCCTGCTGAACGACGTCGTCCTGAACCTGAGTGGAGCCAAGCTTTCACCGAAGGTGGCGGGCCGCAGGTTCCGGGCGCTGCCGTTCAACGTGGTCAGCAAGTTGGGACAGGAACTCTATGCCGAGGACCCGCTGCTGCACTTCGACAAGCCCGAGCGTGCGAGACGGCTGGCGACTCTGATCATCGCCAAGGCGCCGTCGATTAACGCCGCGCTGTTCGTCGCCCCCGCCTACGGTTGTGCGCCGGAAGACGTGACCCTGCGCTACGCGAACGTCGATTTCGAGGTGATGGCGCGCCTGTCGAGCCGCCAGGACCAGGGGATGCTGGATACTGTCTGGACCGATCGTCAGGTTTGGCGGCGCCTGGCGGCGTAACGCGGGCTTTCGCCCAGCGCCATGCTGCGCTAAGCGCCGTCCATGAGCACCTCTCCCGCCGCCGAGGCCGCGCGCCGGCGCACCTTCGCCATCATCTCCCATCCGGACGCCGGTAAGACGACGCTGACCGAGAACCTGCTGCTGGCTGGCGGGGCGATCCGGGCCGCCGGCGCCGTGCGCGCCCGCGGCGAGAACCGCCGCACCCGTTCCGACTGGATGAAGATCGAGCGCGAGCGCGGAATTTCCGTCTCGGCCAGCGTGATGACCTTCGACCACGAAGGGTTGATGTTCAATCTGCTGGATACGCCAGGCCACGAAGACTTCTCGGAAGACACCTATCGGACCCTGACCGCGGCCGACGCGGCGGTCATGGTGCTGGACGCCGCCAAGGGCATCGAGCCGCAGACCCTGAAGCTGTTCGAGGTCTGCCGCCTGCGCGACATCCCGATCGTGACCTTCATCAACAAGATGGACCGCGAGGCTCAGGACCCGATCGAGCTGCTCGACGAGATCGCCTCGAAGCTGGCGCTCGATCCGGCGCCGCTGTTCTGGCCAGCAGGGTCGGGCGGGCGGTTCAAAGGCATGCTGGACCTGCGCAACGAACAGTTCGTGCCCTTCGCCAAGAAGGGCTCTGACTCCGACGAGGGCCATCCGGCCCCAGTCGCCTTCCGAGGCAATGCGATCGTCAGCTATCTCGATCCGGACGAGCAGGGCGAGCTGGAAGAGAACGCCATGCTGGTGCAGGAGGCGTCCAAGCCGTTCGACCCGAAGGCCTTCCTCGAAGGCCACATGACCCCAGTGTTCTTCGGCTCGGCCCTGCGCCATTTCGGCGTCGACCAACTGCTGGCTGGGCTCGGGGCCTATGCGCCGCCCCCGAAAGCGGTCGCAGCCGTGCGTGGCGGGGAGCCGACCCACGTCGCCCCGGGCGACAAGGAAGTCACCGGCTTCGTCTTCAAGGTCCAGGCGAACATGGACCCGAACCACCGCGACCGGATCGCTTTCCTGCGGCTGACGTCGGGTCGGTTCAACCGCGGCATGAAGCTGAAGGTGCAGAACACCGGCCGGCAGCTGTCGGTCAATGCGCCGATCATGTTCTTCGCCTCGGACCGCGAGCTGGCCGAGGAAGCGTTCGCCGGCGACGTCATCGGCATCCCCAACCACGGCGTGCTGCGGGTCGGCGACAGCCTTTCGGAAAGCGGGACCCTGCGCTTCGCGGGCCTGCCGAACTTCGCGCCGGAAATCCTGCAACGCGTCCGCGTCAAGGATCCCCTCAAGGCCAAGCACCTGAAGAAGGCGCTGGAAGGCCTGGCCGAGGAGGGGGTGACCCAGCTGTTTCGGCCGGTCATCGGCGCGGACTTCATCGTCGGCGCCGTCGGCCAGCTGCAGTTCGAAGTGATGGCCGACCGCCTGGCCAACGAGTACCAGCTGGAGGTGATCTTCGAGGCGGCGCCTTACTCCGAGGCGCGCTGGCTGTCGGGCGAGAAGGCCGACGTCGAGGACTTCGCCAACAAGCACAAGGGCGCGATGGCCACCGACATCGACGACCAGCCTGTCTTCCTGGCCAAGTCCGCTTGGGAAATCGGCTATGTCGGCGAGCGCTTCCCGAAGATCGGCTTCGAGCGTTCCAAGGAACGTGCTTAACAGCCGTTAAGCAAGTTCGGCGCCAGGACGGGTCTCGCGTCGAACACATTTTATTTAGTTATTGTTAACCATAACCCATGCGTTAACCACTTGTTTACGAACTCGGCTCCGGCTTTGCTGTTTCCGGTCTGAACCTTCCGTAGGCGTCCCGTGTTGAGACGTCGCGAGGTGATCGGAGCCTTCGCATGTTCGAGTTCGGTCGAGAGCTGAAGCGACTGTTCGGCGCAGACGCCGTGAACGCCCCCCGCGACGGGCTGACCGGCGGCGACGCCTCGCTGCTGGAATTGCTCGACCTCCGGATGATCGCCGAGGAGGGCCGCGCCGCGGACATCGCCGCCGGCCGCGTCGGCGCCAAGGACAAGGCCCAGCGACGCCTGGAGAGCGCGATCGTCTGGCGCGAGGTGGCCCGCCGTTCCGGCGACGCCGCCATCCTGCGCAAGGCCGCCGCCACGGCCGAAGCGGCCGCCGAGGCCTTCGATCGCGATCGCCGGCCGGACGGCTGGGCCCGCGCCCGCTGCGAACAGGCGTTCTGCGCCATGCTCGGCGCCGAACTGTTCGGCGACGACGGACTGAACGCGGCGGCCGACGTCGCCTTCCGCGAGGCTCGCGCCGCCGCCCGCGG
Organism: Phenylobacterium haematophilum; assembly: GCF_014196295.1. Lineage (GTDB taxonomy): Bacteria > Pseudomonadota > Alphaproteobacteria > Caulobacterales > Caulobacteraceae > Phenylobacterium > Phenylobacterium haematophilum. The sequence goes on along the minus strand of NZ_JACIDK010000004.1, from coordinate 314,129 downwards.
CGGCCTCTCGTTGCCGCTGGCCGACATCGGCATCGCCGCCATTGAGGCGCGCGAGCAAATGGCTGTTGGCGACGCCCTGGCCGCGCGGGCCGCGGCGCAGCGTTTCGCCGCGCCGATCGCCGGCCTGCAGAGCCTGACCCGCCGCTGTCGCGCCGCGCGCCTGCTGGCGGTCGAGGCGCGCCTGGTGCTCGCCGACATCCTGATCGGGTGGGGCGCGCGGCTGCGCGACGACGACATTCTGGCGGCCGGCCGCAAGGAGGCCGAGCGCGCAGCCGAGGGGCTGGATCCCGCCTACGAACCGCTGAGCTGGGCGCGGGCCGCGGCGCTGCGTGGTCAGGCCATGGCGCTGCAAGGCGAGAACGCAGGCGAAGTCGACGTGCTGGCCCAGGCAGTCAGCGCCCTGGCCGACGTGGTTGGCGAGCTCTCGCGTGAACACAGCCCGCTCGATTGGGCGCGGGTGCAGACCTCTCTGGCTCAGGGGCTCCAGGCAATGGGCGAAGCCGGCGCTTCGGAACGCGCCTACGAACAGGCCGTCACTTGCTATGACCGCGCCGCCCATGTGCTGAAGAGCACGCCGGGACTGTCGCTGCGGGCGTTCGGGGCTTCCAACCGGGCGCTATGCCTTGCGCGTTCGGCCGAGCTTTCAGGCGACCTCACCGTGCTGGACGCGGCCGAAGCGGCCTTCAAGATCGAGCTGGCGGCGATCTCCGCAAAACGCGAGCCGGCCGCCTGGGCGCTGCTGCAGGTCAATCTGGCCCGACTCTACGAAGCGCGCATGGACATCACCGGCCTGGACCGCGGCGAGCGGGCGAGCGCGGCCATGGCGCTCAACGCCGCCCTGGACGTGTTCGGCGAACTCGGCCTGCGCTCGCTGAGCGTCATCGCCGCCGACGCCTTGGAGCGGTTGGCGAACGCGGTGCCTGTCCGACCCGCTCCCTAGGTCTTGCAACCCACGGTCGCTTTCGCCAGCATGGCGCGAGCAATCGGGGGAATTGCATGTATCGAGCAGGATTGGCCGCTATCTTGGCGGTGTCTGTCGTCGGCGGCGCAGCGCACGCGGGCGAGACGGCTGCCGACTGGCGTAAGAAGCCGACCGCCGAGCAGCTATTCGCGGTCTGGCCCACCGAGGCCTTGAAAAAGGGCATCAGCGGCAAGGCGGAGATCCGCTGCCTGATCAGCGTCCAGGGCGCATTGTTCGACTGCAAGGTTGAAAGCGAACAGCCCGAGGGGATGGGGTTCGGGGCCGCGGCGATCGCCCTCACGCCGCAGTTCCTGATGAAACCTGCGACGCGGGACGGCAAGCCGGTCGTGTCGGGCGTGCAGATCCCGATCAACTTCAGCGGCCCGTCGCGGACCACGGGCTCGCATTTGCCTGGTGGGACGCCCCTGATGACGCGCCGGGTGGTGTCGAACCTCGTCTGGGACCAGGCGCCGACCTACGCCGACGTCGCCGCCGCTTACCCGGAGAAGGCGCGAGTCGCCGGCGTTGCAGGACGGGTGACGTTGCGTTGCGCTCTGAAGGCCGACGGCCGCCTGACGACGTGCAGCACCTTGACCGAAGAGCCGCCGCGCATGGGGTTTAGTGCGGCAGCTAAAGCGCTGCTCCCAAGGTTCCAAGGCCCGACACAGTTCTCCGACGGTCAGTCGATCTCAGGAACCTTGACCCAGGTGCCTTTCGTCTTCGCGCCCGACATGCTCGATCCAGGCAAGCGGGTGGTTGGCAAGGCGTCGTGGGCAGTGCTGCCTTCGGGAGACGCGATGAGCGCCGGCTATCCCCGCAAGGCGCTGGATGCGGGCGTTGAGCAAGCCCGCGTGACGATGAGCTGCGTCACCGGCGCCGGCGGCGACCTCGAGGGCTGCGCCGTCACCAAGGAAGACCCCGCCGGGCTTGGCTTCGCCGAAGCGGCGCTGGCGCTCTCGGAGTCGTTTCGGATTCGGCCGTGGACGGATGACGGTCTGCCGACCATCGGCGGCACGATCACAGTGCCCATTCGATACCAAGCGCCGAAGGAACCGGCGGTCGCGGCCCCGAATGCCGGAGCTGCCCCCTAGGCGGCGGCCATGTCGCCAGCCTTGCGGCGCATGCGCCAGAAGCGGATCGTGCGCTGGGCGGCTTCGCGGGGGAGGTTCTCGTAGAGCTCGCCGTACTCGCGCGCGCGGCCCATGGCGTTGGCGTCGCGGTCGAGGATCAGCACCGCGAAGGTGAGATAGAGCGAGCGCTCGAACCCGGCCGCCTTGCAGACGATCGACAGGGCGTCGAGCTCGCGGCGCTCCAGGATCCGGCGGGCGGTGTGAAAGTCGATGTCGGCCAGTTCGCTCAGCGCCACCAGGAACTTGGTCGTTTCTCGCGCGCGCAAGAACCCGGCCAGCACCTGCGGCGTGATCGCCCCGCGCAGCCGCAGCACCCGGATCTGCTTTTCGGCGTCGGCGTAGTCGGAGGGCAGCGCTCCGTCGCGGAACGCCAGCTGCTTGCGGCCGGCGGCCAGCGCCGCGTCCAGCTGGGCCGGGTCGACCGCCTCGTTGCGGGCCAGGATCTCGCCGCGCAGCCGCGCCTCGACCACGAAGTACATCTCGTTCAGCAGGTCGACGGGGAGCGACTTGCGGGTGACCACCGCCTCATGCAGCGCCGGATTCTCGACCGCGCGGTCGACGACCATCTCCTGCACCTCGCGCGACATCGCCGCGCCTTCGTTGGCCAACAGCACGCCCAGGGTGGCGTCGTCGCCGCGCTCGACGATGGCCTCGGACACCGCCTCGGACACGATCGGTCGCTGCGAGATGGCGCGCAGATGGTCTTGGCCGCGGGTGCGGGCCACCGACAACAGGTCGTCGTCGGTCAGCGCCCGCGAGTTCGCCAGCACCGGCAGGGCGACGTCGATCGAGACGTCGCGGGCCAGATCGCGCAGCAGCCCCCGCGGCGGGGCGGCGGCGGTCGACATGCGTAGCGCCAGTTCGCCCCGCACGGCCTCTTCCATCTCGCCGGCCAACTGGCTGAGCACGTCGTCGAACAGCTCCAACTCCTCGCCGCCGCGCACGTCGTCGCTGGTGAAGAACAGGTCGGTGACCCCACGAAGCAGCTCGCGCCGGCGTTCGCTGGACGGCTCCTTGGCCATCTCGATCAGGTCGTGAAGCTTGCTGCGGGCCATTTAGCGTCTTCTTCAGAAGGCGCCCGGACGGGCGTCCGGCGCGTCGTCGTCGTCGGTCTTGGCGCTCTGCGGGGCGTCGGGCGGGCCGATCAGCACGTAGCGGTCCCCGGCCGGCGGCTCCGGAATCGCGTCCGGGGTCATGCCGTAGCCGCGGTGGACGGAGTAGAGGCGGGTCGGGCCGCCCATGCCGGGCTGCACCATGGCGGCGACGCGCTGCGGCTGTGCTTGTGTCGGCGGCGCCGGTTGAACTGCCGGCTGCGGCTGCACCGGCGCTGCGGCCTGGGACCATGGTCGCTGCTGCTGCTGTTGCGGCGGCGTGTAGATGCTGGCCGTCGGCGGGGGGTGCGGCGGCTGTTGCGTTTGCGGTTGCGCGGGCAGGGCGGCGACGGCGCGCGCTTGCAGCGGCAGAGGCGTCTGCGGCTGGAAGGGGGCGTAGGTCGGCTGCTGACGATACGGCGTCGGCGACTGGGGCAGGGTCACGCCGGCGGTCTGGACGGTCGCCTGCTTGTTCGCCCAGCTCAACGCGCGGCCTTGATATGCCTCCGCGGAAACCTGGTTGAGGTGCGCGGCCGAGGCCGGCCCATAGCGGTCGCCAGCGGTCTGGGCCGCGGCGGTCAACGGGCAGGCGAGGCCGACGACGATGGCGAGAACGGCGCGCATGGCGTCAGCGTTAACCGCAAGCCGCTTAAAGCTCGCCTAACGGCTGAGCTTAACGTCCGCGCCACCATGTCAGGCCGATGCGCTCGGCCCGGTCCAGCAGCGCGTGTAGCGCCACACCCATCAGGCCGAGCACCACGAGTGCGGCGATCATCCGCGCCGTCTGAAGCTTGTTGCCGGCGTCGAGGATCTGCCAGGCCAGGCCCCGCACGCCCCCCGATCCGGCGCCGAACTCGGCGACCACTGCGCCGATGATCGCCAGACCAGCCCCGACCTTGTGACCTTCCAGCAGAAACGGCACCGCAGAGGGCAACCGCAGCCGCATGACCCGCTGCCATCGACTGGCCCCGTAGAGATCGAACAGCCGTTCCAGGTCCGGATCGGCCGCCCGCAGGCCAGTCACCGCGCCGGAGAAGATCGGGAAGAACGCCACCAGCACCGCCAGGGCGATGATCGCCCGCTCGGGATGGTCGATGCCGGCCCAGATCAGCACCAGCGGCGCGATGGCCACGACCGGCGTCACCTGCAGCACCGAGGCCAGCGGCCGTACGGCGGCCTCCAGCAGCGGGTTGAGGCCCACGATCACGGCCAGGCCGACGGCGATCAGGCTGGCGACGACCAGGGCGACCAATGCAGTCGACAGCGTGACCCAGGCCGCGGCCGCCAGACTGGGGAGGTTCTCGACGAGAGCGATCGCGACACCAGACGGCGGGGGCAGGAAGTAGGCTGGAATCCCCATCGCGCGGACGGCGATCTCCCAGGCCGCGAGCAACACTGCCACGAGCGCCAAAGGGGCGAGAACGCGGCTCATCGGGCCGCCTCCATGCCCTGCGCCAGCAGGCCCGACACCTGCTCCACCGCGGCGCGGAAGACTTCCGAGGTGCGGAATCCTTGCGGACGCGGCAGCGGCGCATCGATACGGGTGACGCCGGCCAGCTTTCCCGGGCCGCGGGTCAGCACCGCCACGCGGTCGGCCATGTAGACGGCCTCCTCGACATTGTGCGTCACGAAGACGATCGCCGGTCGCGAGGCGTCCCACAGGCTCAGCACATCATCGGCCAGGGTGCGGCGGGTGATCTCGTCCAGGGCGGCGAAGGGTTCGTCCAGCAGCAGCAGGCGCGGCTCGGTGACCATGGCGCGGGCCAGCGAGGCGCGCATCGCCATCCCGCCCGACAGCGTCGCCGGCCGCGCGGTCTCGGCGCCCGACAGTCCCACGCGCCCCAGCGCTTCGCGTGCGCGCCGACGGGCCTCCTCGGCCGGCGTCCCGCTCAGCTCGAGCGGCAAGGCGACGTTGGCCTGGGCCGTCAGCCAGGGGGCGAGGGTCGGGGCCTGGAACACCACCGCGGTCTCGCCGCGGCCCGGCGTGCGCTCAAGCGTCCCGCGGGTCGGGCCCTCGAGACCGGCCAGCAGCCGCAACGCAGTGGACTTGCCGCAGCCCGACGGGCCAACCAGCGCGAGGATCTCACCGGCCTCGACGCTGAGGTCGATCGGCCCCAGCGCCCGGCCACGCCCCGGATAGTCGACCTCGACGTCCTTCAGCGCCGCGAGGGTCACTTCGCGGCCGGCGTCACGAACTGGAGCGTGTAGGCGCTCTTGTAGTCCATGTCCTTGGGGTAGACCCCCTGGCTGGACGCCACGTTGAAGAACTCTGCCCAGCGAGCGTCGGTCATAACGCCGATGCCGCCTGCCTGGGCGTCGCCGGAATCGACGATGCCGTATGACTTAAGCTTCTCGCGCGCCTGGTCGAGGACGTCCTGGGTCATTTCCGGATTGTCCTTGCGGATCAGCGCGTCGCCGGGCGCGGCGTCGCCGTAGAGATAGCTCTTCCAGCCGGCGGCCGAGCCCTCGACGAAGGCCTTCACGGCGGCCGGGTTCTTGGCGATCAGGCTGTCCGGAACCAGGACCATCGTCGCGTAGCCGGGATAGCCTTCGTCGGCGAGCAGGAAGACCCTCGGTTTCAGGCCAGCCTGCTTCTCGATGGTATAGGGCTCAGAGGTGACATAGCCCTGCTGGACGACGCGCTTGTCGGCCAGGAACGGCGCGGCGTTGAAGGTGTACTTGCGCACCTGGTCGTCGGTGAAGCCGTACTTCGACTTCAGCCACACCCAGAAGGCGGTGACTGAGGCGTCCGACAGCAGGATCGGGCGGCCCTTGAGATCGGCGATCTTTTCCAGGCCCTGGTCGGGGTGAGCGATCAGGACCTGCGGGTCCTTCTGCATCATCGCCGCCACGGCCTTCACCGGGATCTTCTCCTTGGCGAGGTTCATGACGATGAAGCTGTTGGAGCCCATGCCCGCCTCGACCGCGCCGGACGCGAGCAGCTGCGGCACGTTCACGCCGGGGCCGCCCTGCACGATCTGCACGTCGAGGCCGCGCTTGGCGTACTCGCCGGTGGCCACGGCCTGGTAGAAGCCGCCCTGTTCGGCCTGGGCGCGCCAGTCGGTGGCGAAGCGGATGGTGGTACGCCCGTCAGGCGCCTTGGCCGCCTCGTCCTTCTGGCTCGGAGAACAGGCGCAGGCGAGAGCCGCGAGCGCGACGGCGGCGAGGCGCAGGAGTTTCATGGACTTCCCCAACTTTCAGCGCCGGGAGCCTAAGCGTACGCGCGCGCTGTTCCAAGGGCGCGCGACGCTAAAGTTCAGGCCGCGGCGACGCCGCTCGCCTCGCCCAGCCAGCGGGCGAGGACATCGTGCAGGGCCTGGATCTGGATGGGCTTGCCGACCGCCGCGTTCATGCCGGCCCGCAGGCAGGCGGCTTCCATCTCGGGCATCACGTCTGCGCTCATGGCGATGATCGGCACGGCTGCGCAGACGCCCCCCAAGGCGCGGATGGCGCGCGTCGCCTCCAAGCCGTCCATGCGCGGCATGTGAACGTCCATCAGGATCAGGTCGCAGCCGCTGGTCTGGGCGGCGGCCACTGCTTCTTCGCCGTTTTCCGCCAGGATGACCTCGCAGCCGAGCAGGCCGAGGACCGTGGTCCCGAGCTCGCGGTTCATCGGGTGATCGTCGACCAGCAGCACGCGGGCGGAGAGCGGGGCCGCTGTCTGGGCCTCGGCGACCTCGCGCGCCGCGCCGGCCGCGCTTTGGGCTGGGATTTCGAACCAGAAGGTCGCGCCAGCGCCTAGCTTGCTCTCGACGCCGATCTTGCCGCCCATCAGTTCGGTCAGGCCACGGCAGATCGCCAGGCCCAGGCCGGTGCCGCCGTGGGTGCGGCTGACCGAGGAGTCGCCCTGGCTGAAGCGCTTGAACAGGCGCCCGGCCTGTTCGGATGGCACGCCCGGTCCTGTGTCCGTGACCTTGAAACGCAACAACATGGCGTCGGTCGTCTCGATCGCCTGCAGATCGAGACGCACACGTCCCCGGTCGGTAAACTTGATGGCGTTGGAGAGTAGATTGAGCAGAATCTGCCGCACTCGCAGATCGTCGAGCATCACGGGCGCCTCGACCGGGCCGATGAAGCCGAGCTGAAGATCCAGGCCCTTGCGCCGGGCGGCCTCGGCGACGATGGCCAGGGCGTCCTGAGCGACGCTGCGCGGGCTGATCGGCGTGGGCGAAAGCTCGACCTCGCCGGCCTCGACCTTCGAGAAGTCGAGGATGTCGTTGACCACAGTCAGCAGCGAAGCGCCGGCGCGGTCGATCAGCGCCAGCTGGCGACGGGCGGGTTCGGGCAGGTCGTCGCGCTTGAGCAGCACCTCTGTAAAGCCCACGATCGAGCTCATCGGCGTGCGGATTTCGTGGCTCATCGTGGCCAGGAACTCGGTCTTGGCCTGGCCGGCGGCCATAGCTCGGCCCTGGGCGGCGCGGGCGATGCGGGTGCGGCTCGCCCACAGTCGCTTCATCCGCTTCTGGTCGGCGATCACCATCGCGGTGGCCAGGCTGGTGAAGAAGTTGATGGCGATCAGGAACTGCAGGCTACGGGTTCGTTCCGCCAGGCTCCAGGTCACGCCGCTCGGAGCCCCAGGCAGGGTGACGATCAGGCTGGAGAGGACCACGGCCATGATCATTGCGCCGACTGCCGCACCGCGCGGTCCAAGCCTGAAGGCGACCAGGGCCATGAGAGGAAACAGCAGCAGCGACAAGGGAAAACGCACCGGTATGACGCTGATGAAGCTTGCCGCCGCGACCACGCCATAGAGGCTGAGCTGCTCCAGCGCCGGCCGGCGGAAGTCGCGGACCATGTCCGGCCGTACGACCATCAGGCAGGCGGGCAGCATGATCGCCATGCCCAGCGCATGACCGTAGAACCAGCCCGACAGGACCGTGTTGAAACTGCGGCCGTAGAGCGTGAAGATATCGGCGGCGAGGACGGCTGTCAGGCCAGTGGCGGGCGCGACGGCGAGAAGGAGCAAGCGGGCCACCCGGGCCATGCTTGTCAGGCGCATCGTCTCGCCGCAGACCTTTCGCGCCAGCCAGGCGGTGGCGGCCGCCTCGCCGATCGTCAGCGTCGGAAAAGTCGCCGCCGCCAGGGGCGGGTTGCCGACCATGAGGTTGTAGGCGAACTGAAGGGCGAAACAGGCGGCTGCGGCCGCCAGCCCCCAGCGCCGCGGAAGCAACAGGAGACCGGCCGCGAGGATGCCGCCGGCGAACCAGATGGTCGCGATCCCTGCGCCCTCGCGGGTCAGGTTCAGGCTGAACGCCATGCTTGCGCCGTATGCCAAAGCCACGCCGCTGGCGAGCGCCAGATTGTAGAGCCAGGTCCGAGCCGTCATGGGTTTCCCGCGCGTCTCGGCGATGCTGCGCCCTGCTTGCCCACCAAACGCTTAAGGGCCGCTCTTGGCGGGACGGTATGTCGCAGGCGCCTGAAAATTGGGCGATACCCATGGCAAGAGGGCGGCGCTGCGGTCACCCGCGACGACGCCCCTCGTCATCCCCAAGGATCCAAGCGTGGAGTTCGATGCGGGATAGCGTGTGGGGGCTCCCCGCAGGGTTCCGTCGCTGACCCTGTTGCGGGGCCTCGAACTATGCGAATTCCTGCAGGTCGAGGTTGCGAAGCAAGGAGGGGACGGTGCGCGCGCGGTTCGGGTTGGGAGTGACGCTGGCGGCGCTGGCGCTGGCCCAGGGCGCGCACGCCGACAAGGGCGATGGCGCGCTCAACTCGCGCGAACGCCGTGCGGTCGCCGCCAGCGGTCTCCCACCTTCCTCCGTGGTCTATGCCAAGTCGGACCTCGTGGTGGCGATCCGCAACCGTGGGACGCCGAGCGACGGCGGCGGCGTGTTCGAGGGCGTCGTCCTGCAGGGCGAGGTGATCTCGGACGAGGCTGAACGCGTGATCGGCTACCGCTCTATGCGCTCGACCGTAAACGTCGACTGCGTGCGGCGGCGCGACATGGTGGTCAAGATGACCGTCTTCACCGAGCCGCAGGCCAAGGGCGTGGCGATCAACCGCCATGTTCCAGGCGGCTGGGTGCAGCCCTCGCCCGACGCCTATCTGGCGCAGGTGATCCGCGCGGTTTGCGGACCGGCGCAGCAGATGGCCGCGGCGCCACCCGTGTCGGAAAAGCCAGCACCCTCCAAGCCCGCGCCGAGGCCTGCGCCGGCCAAGCCCGCCAAGCCTGCGAAGAGCGCGCCGTTGGAGATCGTCGAGCTTGCGCCGAGCCCGCCGGCCGGACCGCCGGTTCCCACCGAAGAAGCGCCGATGCGCACGTCGGTCGAGGCGCGCCGGACACGGCCGGCGAGCGCGGGGCTTGCTGCCGTTCCGGCGATTCCGCCCGCAGCCGCATCGGTGGAAGCGGCGTTGCAGCCCGCGCTCGACCTGCGCCCATTGACCCCGGCGGCGGTGCGCGAAGGCGCCGCTCGACCCACGCCGACCCCACCCCGGACTTCAAAGCCCAAGACCGCCGGCAAGGTCGCCGTACAGATCGCGGCCGCGGCCAGCGAGCCTCAGGCGCGCGAGGCCCTGGCCAAGATCAAGGGCAAGGTGACGCCGCCGCTAACCACCGCCGTGCGCAGCGTCGTCGTCGACGGCAAGACCTTCCACCGGGCGCTGGTGACCGGGTTCCAGACCCGCGCCGAAGCTCAGGCGTTCTGCAACGGCCTGAAGGGCGACTGCTTCATCCGCTAGCGGGCCAAGGCCTCGCGGCGCTCTTCCAGTTCCAGCCACTCTTCCTCGGACGCCGAAAGCTCCTGGCGCGCCGACTCCAGCGCGGCGCTCAGCTTGGCGAAGGCGGCGGGGTCGCGCGCGTAGAGATTGGGATCGGCCAGGTCGGCCTCGAGCTTGGCGATCTTGCCGGGCAGGGCGGCGATGGCCGCGTCCAGCTCCTGTAGGCGGCGCTGATCCTTGTAGGACAGCTTGCTGGGCTTGGGCGGCTCGACGCGCGGGGCGGGAGAAGACTTCGGCGCTGGGGCCGGCTGAGCTGCGCCGTCGGCGACGGATTTGAAGAAGCCTGGGTTCTGCGACAGGAAGTCCTGCCAGCCGCCAGGAGTCTCGACGACCTTGCCGTGTCCATCCAGCGCGATGGTCGAGGTGGCCAGCCGGTCGACGAAGTCGCGGTCGTGGCTGACCAGGATCAGCGTGCCCTCGTAATCGGCCAGCAGGTCCTCGAGCAGGTCCAGCGTGTCCATGTCGAGGTCGTTGGTCGGCTCGTCCAGCACGAGCAGGTTGGCGGGCGTGGCCAGGGCGCGGGCCAGCAGCAGGCGGTTGCGTTCGCCGCCCGACAGGCTCCGGACCGGCTGGCGCAGCTGGTTGTCGGTGAACAGGAATTCCTTGGCGTAGGCCGCCACATGTTTGGGCTGACCGCGCACCATGACCTGGTCGCCGCCGAGCGGCGTCAGCACGTCGCGCAGCATCATCTCCGGCTTCAGGTCGACGCGGCCCTGATCGATGTAGGCGATCTCCAGGTTCACCCCGAGGTTCACCGAGCCGCTGTCGGGCGGCAGCTCGCCCAGCAGCAGTTTGACCAGGGTGGTCTTGCCCGCGCCGTTCGGGCCGACGATGGCGACGCGGTCGCCCCGCAGAATCCGGGTCGAGAAGTCCTTGACCAGGGTGCGGTCGCCGAACGCCTTGGCGATGTTCTTGACCTCAGCCACGCGTTGGCCTGATAGGCCCGACGAGGCCAGACCCATCGACAGGTCGCCGCGCACTTCGCGCATGCGCTCGACCTTGGTCTTGCGCAACTCCATCAGCGCCCGCCGACGGCCCTCGTTGCGGGCCCGGCGGCCGGTGACGCCACGGCGCAGCCAGTACTCTTCCTTCTCCAGCTGCTTATCGAGCCGGCGGCCTTCCTCTGCCTCGGCTGCCAGGATGCGCTCCACCCATTCGTCGAAGGCGGCGAAGCCCTTTTCGAGGCGACGCACCCGCCGGTGTTCAAGCCAGAAGCAGCGGTTGGTGACGCGCTCCAGGAACGCGCGGTCGTGGCTGACGATGACCAGGGCGGCGCGGGTGTTGGCGAGCTCGGCTTCCAGGGTCTCAATGGCGAGGATGTCGAGGTGGTTTGTCGGCTCGTCCAGCAGGATGACGTCCGGCTCCTCGGCGAAGGCGCGGGCCAGGGCGGTGCGGCGGATCTCGCCGCCCGACAAGCCCTGGGTCGGCTTGGTTGGGTCGATGCCGAACAGTTCCAGCGCCGCTTCACCGCGGTGCGGCTCGGCTCCGCCGGCGATCACGTAGTCGAGGAGGGTCTCTCCGCTGATGTCCGGCTCTTGCGGCACATAGGCGATGCGGATCGACGGCTGCACCGTGCGCTCGCCCTCGTCGGCGGCGATCTGGCCAGCCAGGATCTTCAGCAGCGTCGACTTGCCCGCGCCGTTCCGGCCGACCAGGCAGGCGCGCGAGCGCGGCTCGACCGCCAGGTCGACGCCGTCGAACAGCATCTTGGGACCGTCGGCGAGGCGGACGTCCTTGAGGGCGAGAACGGGGGGCTTCATGGGCGCCTGCACATATAGGGAGCCGCGCGCCGAGGCGACCCCTCAGTTCGGCGCAGGCTCGATGTCCGGCTCGGCGACTTCCGGGATCGGCAACATCGGGATCGGCTGCGGCAACGGGGCGACGTCGCGCTCGGCGGTCTCGAAATCGTAGGCCAGGCCTTCGTAGAAGCCGTTGCGCGGGTCGTCATCGTAGACCGGCTCCGGGTCGGGCAGCAGCCATTCGAACTCGCGGCTCGGCAGGTTCATGTGGGCCGTGACCATGTAATCCTTCCAGATGGCGGCGGCGACCTGGCCTCCCGTCACCTGGTTCATCGGCTTGTCGTCGTCGTTGCCGACCCAGACCCCGGCGACGTAGTCTGGCGTGAAGCCAATGAACCAGGCGTCGCGGAAGTTTTGGCTGGTGCCGGTCTTGCCCGCCGCCGGCCGCCCGAAGTTGGCCCGCGTCCCGGTCCCGCTGGTCACCACCTTCTGCATCATCTTCACCATCATGCTGGCCCAGTGGATGTCGTAGGCCGGCACGGGCGACGAGGTCTGGTGGGTGTAAATCACCTGGCCGTCGGTCGTCTGAATTTGCGCGACGATGTAGGGCCGCAGACGGTTCCCGGCCTGCTGGAACACCTGGTAGGCCGAGGTCATCTCGATCAGCGGGACTTCGTATGCGCCCAAGGAGACCGACAGGTTCGGGCTCGGCGGCAGGGTGCTGATGCCGAAGCGGCCGGCGAGGTTGGCGATCGCCTCTGGGCCGACTTCCTGGCCGAGCTGGACCGCGACGGTGTTGAGCGAGCGGGCCAGGGCGGACTCGACGGTCACGGCCCCGGCGTATTTGCCGCCGTAGTTCTTGGGCTCCCAGTCGCCGATCTTCACCGGCTCGTCGATGCGGGTGTCGGTGGGAAGCACGCCCCTTTCCAGCGCGGCCGCATAGATGAACGGCTTGAAGCTGGAGCCTGGCTGGCGCTTGGCCTGGACGGCGCGGTTGAAGACGCTCTTGGTGTAGTCGACGCCGCCGACCATTGTCCGGATCGCGCCGGTCGAATCCAGCGCGATCATCGCGCCCTGGCTGGCGCCGCTGGCCTTGCCGTCGACCTCGATGATCCGCCGCAGCACCTGGGCGCCCGCGGCCTGGAGGCGCGGGTCGACCGTCAGGGTGACGTTGAGGTCGGGCGAGTTCTCGCCGACCATCCGCAGCACCTCAGCCTGGGCGTAGTCGATGAGGTAGCCGTTGTCGCCTTCGTTCGCCAAGGCGGTCGCGGCGAGCTTCGGCGGAGCAGCGCGGGCGGCCCGCATCTCGGCGTCGCTGATCCAATTTTCGCCGCGCATCCGCTCAAGCACCAGACGCTGGCGCTGCAGCGCCTTGTCCATGTTGTGATGGAGCGCCATCCGCGACGGCGCCTTTGGCAGCGAGGCCAACAGCGCGGCCTCTGAAAGGTTCAGCTGGGTGGCCGGCTTGCCGAAATAGGTGCGTGAGGCGCCGTCCAGGCCAAAAGTGTTGGCCCCGAAGTAGATGCGGTCGAGATAGAGCTCAAGCACCTCGTCCTTGGTCAGCATCTGCTCCAGCTTGTAGGCGAGCGCGGCCTCCTGGATCTTGCGCTTCAGGTTCTGCTCAGGACTGAGGAACATGCCCTTGGCGAGCTGCTGGGTAATGGTCGAGCCGCCTTCGACGACGCGGCCGGCCTTGTGATTGGCGCGTGCGGCCCGCGCGATCGCCCAGGGATCGACCGCGCCGTGCTGGTAGAAGCGGCGGTCCTCGGCCGCCAGGAACGCCTTCGGCACATAGTCTGGCAGGGCCGCCAGCCGCACGTTCTCACCGTACTGCGGCCCGCGCGAGGCGATGAATTGGCCGTTCATGTCGTAGAACTTGATCGCCGGGGCCCGCTTGGAGGCGTAAATCTCCTGCCGGGTCGGCACCTGGGGCAGATCCTGCAGGTAAGTCTTGCTGATGTGGTTCCAGGCCACGCCGGCCGCGATCACGCCGGCGACGACCAGCACCAGCATCGCGACGACGGACCACTTGAGCACCGCCCGCAAAAGAGACCGCCCGCTACGCTTGCCTTTGGACGGCGAACCGGTCAGGTCAGCCTCTGGCGGCTCCCGGCGCTGGCCGAAAGGCGTCTTGGCGCGGTTGGGGTCGTTGTTGTCGTCGGTCACGGGTAATCTGGGTCGGCTTGAATTGGATTGTGTAGGGCGCCTGTAGCATGGCTTCGAGGCCTTTCTGGGAAACGAAGTCGCTCGAGCAGATGACGGTGCGCGAGTGGGAGAGCCTGTGCGACGGCTGCGGGCTCTGCTGCCTGGTGCGCTTTGAGGACGAGGACACCGGCGAGGTCTTTCCGACCCGCGTGCACTGCAAGCTCTTCGACTCCGAACGCTGCACGTGCACGAACTATCCGGAGCGCAAGAAGCACGTGCCGGACTGCATCAAGCTCACGCCGCAGAACATCGACGCTTTGCAGTGGATGCCGCTTAGCTGCGCCTATCGGCGTATCAATGAGGGCCGGGGGCTGGCGTCCTGGCATCCGCTGGTCTCTGGCGACCCGGAGAGCGTGCACGCGGCTGGCGTGTCGATCCGCGGCGAGACCATCAGCGAGGAAACCTTGGAGGACCCCGAGGACGCCATCCAATATGCGGCGTGGGATCTCCTGGAGGAGCGTGGCGAAGACTAGGGCGCGCCCTTTGATTGTGGTAAATATGTCACATAGAGGCTTGCGCCGTCCGCTAAACGGCCTAATTGAGTGCCCCGTAGTTATCTCCCGAGTTTGAAAGGACCCTTCCTTGGCGCGCGACCCCTACCAGGAGCTGGGCGTCTCTCGCAGCGCGAGCGCTGACGAGATCCGCAAGGCGTTCCGGAAGCTCGCCAAGCAGCATCATCCTGACACCAATCCCGGCAACAAGGCCGCCGAGGAGCGCTTCAAGCAGGTCAGCGCCGCCTTCGACATCCTGGGCGACGCCGAGAAGCGCAAGAAGTTCGACGCCGGCGAGATCGACGCCGACGGTCGCGAGACCATGCGCGGGTTTGGGGGCGGCGGGGGACCGTTCGGCCAGCAGGGCAATGCCTGGGGCGGCCAGGGCCGATATTCCGAGACCATGGAAGGCGGCGATCTCGGCGACCTGTTCAGCGAGATCCTCGGTCGGCGGGGCGGCGGAGGCGGCGGCTTCGGCGGTTTCTCGCAGCGTGGCTCCGACGTGCGGGCCAAGCTGGAGATCGAACTGGAGGAAGCGATCCATGGCGCCAAGAAGCGCATCGCCTTCTCGGACGGCCGGACGATCGACGTCACAATTCCGAAAGGCGCTGAAGAAGGCCAGACCCTGCGGCTGAAAGGTCAGGGCTCGCCGGGCCGCGGCGGCCCAGGCGACGCCTTCATCGAACTGGTCATGCGACCGCACCCGATCTTCCGCCGAGAGGGCGAGGCGCTGGTGATGGACCTGCCGGTCTCGATCCCCGACGCCGTGCTCGGCGGGAAGGTCGACGCGCGCACGCCTGACGGCGCAGTCACGCTGACGATTCCGAAGGGCGCCAACAGCGGCCAGTCGCTCCGACTGAAGGGCAAGGGGCTTTCGGACAGCCGGGGCAAGCGTGGCGATCTGCTGGCGCGCATCGTGCTGATGCTGCCGGAAAAGCCCGACCAGGAGCTCGAAAGCTTCGCCGAACGTTGGCGAAAAGAGCGTCCGTACACGCCCAGGAAGAGGTAGTTTTCGCCGCCGCCAGTGACAGCGTCGGCGTGGGCCTTCATAAACCTCGTATTCAGGCCCGGTTCAGTGATCTGGATCTAATGCTGCGGTTCATGAAACGCTTCCTTGTCATAGCCGCGTTGCTGGCGGCCGCCCCTGCGGCGGTCGCCCAGCCGTACCCTGACTACGGCCGGCCGTCCTATGGCGGCAGGCACGATCAGGACGCGGCCCGCGACGCCGTGCGCGGCGGTCGTCAGGTGCCGCTGTCGCAGGTAATCGCCAACATCGCCTCGCGCACGCCGGGCCGTCAGCTGAACACGACCCAGGGCGACGCGGGCGGACGCCCCGCCTATTTCGTGCAGTGGCAGACCAACGACGGCCGCGTGATCATCTTCGTGGTCGACGCCCAGAGCGGCCAGATCATCTCGCGCCAGGGCGGCTAAGGAGTTCCATGCGTATTCTACTGGTCGAGGACGATCCGGATCTGTCGCGCCAGCTCAAGGCGGCGCTCGGCGACGCCGGCTATGCGGTGGACCACGCCGCCGACGGCGAAGAGGCCCAGTTCCTGGGCGAGACCGAACCCTATGACGCGGTGATCCTGGATCTCGGCCTACCCAAGGTCGACGGCGTATCCGTGCTGGAGCGCTGGCGGCGCGAGAGCATGGCTGTGCCGGTGCTTATCCTCACCGCGCGCGGCGCCTGGAGCGAGAAGGTCGCCGGGTTCGACGCGGGCGCGGACGACTACCTGACCAAGCCGTTCCACACCGAGGAGTTGCTGGCTCGGCTGCGGGCGCTGCTGCGCCGTTCGGCGGGCCACGCCGCGCCTAGCCTGTCGCTCGGCGGCCTGCGCCTCGACCCGCGCGCCGCCCGCGCTAGCGTCAATGGTGAGCCGCTGCGGCTCACCTCCCTCGAATACCGCCTTCTGCACTATTTGATGATGCATCAGGGGCGGGTGATCAGCCGTACCGAACTGGTCGAGCACCTCTATGACCAGGACTTTGATCGCGACTCCAACACCATTGAGGTGTTCATCGGCCGTCTGCGCAAGAAGATCGGCGCAGACCGGATCGAGACCGTCCGCGGCCTCGGCTATCGGCTGACCGCTCCGGCCGAGGAATTGGGGGGCGGGGCGGCCGGCTCGTGACCATGCCGACGCTCGGCCAGCCTTCGCTCGTCAGGCGTCTGGTGATCCTGGCCGCGGGCTGGAGCCTGGCCGTTCTGGTCGTCTGCGCGCTGGTGCTGGCGCTGCTGTTCCAGCAGGCCGCGCTGCGCCGTTTCGACCAGGGCCTCTCCGAACTGATCGACAACCTGACCGCAGGTACGACCATCGCCGAAAAGGGCCAGGTCGTGGCGCCAGCGCTGACTGACCTACGAGCTCTGCGCGCGTTCTCCGGCAAGTACTGGCAGATCGCCGAGCCGGGAGACGGCGGCAAGCTGCGCGTGCTGGTGCGCTCGCGCTCCCTTTGGGACAGCGAGCTGAAGTCGCCGACGGACATAGTGGGTCGCCTGGACGCCAAGCCTGGCCAGCCGATTTCCTACGACACCTTCGGACCGCTCAACGAGCCCCTGCGGGCGATGGCGACCCAGGCCAAGTTGCCGGGCCGCGCCGCGCCGGTGGTGTTCATGGCGGCCGAGGACCGCAGCCCCGTCGACCGTGACGTCCGCGGCTTCATCACCGCCACGGCCATCGCCTTCGCGTTGCTCGCGGTCGGAATGATCGCCGCCGTGGTCATCCAGGTCCGGGTCGGTCTCAACCCGCTCTTCGCGCTGCGCCGCGAGGTGGCTTCAGTGCGCCGCGGCAAGGCCGAGCGGGTGCAGCGGGCCTATCCGAGCGAACTGTCGCCGCTGGCCGATGAGCTCAACGCTCTGCTGGCCCACAACCAGGAGGTCGTCGAGCGGCAGCGAACCCATGTCGGCAACCTCGCTCACGCGCTGAAGACGCCGCTGTCGGTGATGCTGACCGAGGCTCGCCAGACCGGCGGCCCGCTGGCCGAGGTGGTCGAGAGCCAGGCCGAGGCGATGCGCATGCAGGTCGATCACCACCTGCGCCGGGCCCGCGCCGCGGCCCGCACCCAGGGCTCGGGAGAGCGGACGTCGGTGGCGGACGTGCTTGACGAGCTCTCGCGCACTCTCGAGCGCATCTTCCTGGACAAGGGCGTCGAGATCTATTGGGACGCCGACGACGACCTCTATTTCCTCGGCGAGCGCCAGGACCTGCTGGAGCTGGCGGGCAACGCAATGGAGAACGCCGGCAAGTGGTGCAAAGGCAAGGTCCGCGTCCGCGCCGACGCGGCGCCGGGCGAGCGCTTGCGCCTGACCGTCGAGGACGACGGGGCGGGACTCACCCCGCAAGAGCGCGAAGCCGTCGTGCGCCGCGGGGCGAGGCTCGATGAAAGCGCGCCAGGATCGGGCCTGGGCCTGTCGATCATCGACGAGTTGGCGCGGGCCTATGGCGGCTCGCTCAAGTTGGGGGAAGCTCGGCTTGGCGGGCTTCTGGTTGAGTTGGATCTGCCGCGGGCTGAAGCCTGATTTTGCAGGACTTTTCGTAAAGCCTTAACTCGACGGCGCGATGGTCTGGCTGTGCGGGAGAAGTGCGCCCGCTTGGAGCGCTTTCCCAAATGGCCGGCCTGCCCGACGCCAAGATCGACATCGTCCGCACCCTTGTGGCCGGGGCGCCTGACAAGGTCATCAGCGGCCTGCGCAACGCGCTGGCGGCGGCGGAGGGCGACACGGCCCTGGCCGGCGTGCGCCGAGTTGTCGAGGCCGAGGTGGCCGAGCGCAACTTGCGCAACAAGGCTCTCCAGCCGGTCGCGCCGTTGTTCATCGACCGACGGGGCGACCCCGATCGCCTGGCCTTCCCGCCGCGCGCCCTGCCGATGCTCTGGCGCGGCCTGCGCGACGTCGCGGCCGAGGACGTCGCAACAGCGGCGCTGGCCATGGCCGACTACGAGCCCGGCGTAACGTCGAACGAGGCGTTTGATCGACTGACCGCCCGACTGGTGGAGGAGCTCGAGGCGCGCACCCAGCGGGACATTATGGCTGCGCTGGACGTCATCGAGACCGACCGACCGGGGGGCGGCGCGGCGTTGCGCACCTGCCTGGTCATGTCGCCGGTCGTGCGCCGAGCGACGGAGAAACTCCCCGACTGGATCAGCCGTACGACGCAGGAACGGGCGGCCGCTGCGCGGCTGGCCTATCGTGACGCCTGCCGCGCGGGCGAGGACGCTGGTCCGCGATTCTTCGAGATGCTCGGCGCTCAGCTCGCCGAGCCCTGGACCATCCTGCGGATCGTCTCGGCGGTCATGGATCACCCGACCGAGAGCTATCTGTCGGGATCGGAGCTGGCCTCGTTCGCCACCCGGCTGATGGACACGGTCGACGCGAACCTGAGGTCTGTGGCGGCCTTCGACCTGAACGGGGGCGCGCCCGCCGGCGAGGCCGCCGCGGCCACGGTCGAAATTCTCACCTTGCAGGTCGCCGAGCTGGAGAACGCCATCGATCTCGGGCGTGAGGGCGGCTGGGGCGGCCGGATCCAGAAGCAGAAGCAGTCGCTGGCTTCAGTCGTCGAGAAGCGGCTTCGAGAACTGCCGCGGCTGCAGTTGGCTGCCCTGCCGAGTCAGAAGGTGCGGGTGGCGCGGGCCCTGGTCACGGAACCTGAGCTGGGCTCGCCGCCTGATCAAGGTCACGTGGAACGTTGCCGCAGCCTGCTCAGCTTCGCCGAGGGCATCCGCGCCAGCGCCAACTATGGCGGGTTCGCCTCCACCCGCGCAAAAGTGATGGAGGCCGCTGGCGAGGCGCTCGACCAGTACGTGGAAGACGTGCTGGCCCGCGTGCGGGAAGGGGAGGCGGATCGCGAAATCGCCGCGCTAAGATTGCAGATCGCCGCGGAGTTCGCCGGCCTGATTCACGAACCGCGAGCGCGCGAGATCGTTCGCCGTCGTGCAGCCAGCGCGTTCGGGGCGCTGACGGCGCCCCGCCCGGCCTGGGAAGACCCCGCCCGGCCGCTCTAACCCGGCTTGAAATGGGCCTGCGCGGATCGGACCTGTGGAACTGCCGGCGTCTTTCGGCTAAAGCCGCGCCATGATCGCGTTCTGGGTGGTTGCGGGCGTGCTTTCTGCGCTCTGCGCCGGTCTCGTCCTCTGGAAATCGGCCCGCGTGGCGGCGCTCGCCGGCGCCGATGATCCGACCGCGGCGGTCTACCGCCGCCAGCTTCGCGAAATCGACGACCTCGCCGACCGCGGCCTGATTCCGGCTTCGGAACGCGCCGTCGCCCATGCTGAGGCCGCGCGCCGACTGCTGGGGGCCTCTGACGCGACGGCCGCGCCGTGGACCGTCGATCTCTCGCAACGCAAGACCGTGCTGGCGTTCGCGGCCCTGACGCCGCTGTTGGCGCTTGGACTCTACTTCGCCGTCGGCTCCCCGGGCATGGGGGACCAGCCGTTCAAGGCGCGGGTCGCCGCCTGGCGCGGCGCCGATCCCTCGGAACTGACCCCGCCCGAAATGGCGGTGGTGCTGAAGTCGCTGATCGCCGAGCGCGGTGGCGATCCGGAGGCCTACAGCTTCCTGGCCCAGGCCGAGATGGCCTCCGACAATCCCGACTCCGCCGCGCGTGCGCTGCGCCGCGCGATCGAGCTGGCTCCGAATCGCGCCGATCTATGGGAAGGCCTGGGCGAGGTGCTGGTCGTGCAGATGCAGGGCGAGGTTTCGCCGCAGGCACAGCGCGCTTTCCAGGAGGCCGTGAAGCGCGACCCGAAGTCGGTCAGCGCCCGCTTCCATCTCGCCCGCGCTCAAGTCGCCGGCGGCCAGCGCGCCGAGGGTCTGGCCGCCTGGCGTGCGCTCGCCGCGGAACTGCCGGCGACTGATCCCCGCCGCGCCGCAGTACAGCAGGTCATCGCCGAGGCGGAAGGCGCGCCGGCGCCGAAGTTCGACAACGACCAGATGGCCGCCGTGCAAGGCATGGTCGCCAGCCTCGCCGCCAAGCTCGAGGCCGAGCCCGACGATCCCGAAGGCTGGGTGCGGCTCGTCCGTTCGTACGCCGTCCTCGGCGACGCCGCTAAACGAGATGCGACTTTGACGGAAGCCAAGGCGCGATACGCCGGCAAGGCCGATATCCTCAAGGCGCTGGACCTGGCGGCGAAGACGGAACCGATGCGATGAGCGGCTGGCTGCCCAAATCTCCGAAAGCGCGTCGACGTCTCTATCTGGTCGCGGCTATCGCGCCCGTGTTGGGCCTCGCCGTCGGCCTGACCCTTTGGGGTCTCTCGGACTCGATTTCGTTCTTCTACACTCCGGCCCAGGCGGCCGAGGCGAAGCCGCCGGTCGGCCGTTCGATCCAGTTGGGCGGGCTCGTGCAGCCGGGCAGCGTCGTCAAGCATCCCGACGGCCGCGTGGAGTTCGTGGTTGCGGACCAGCTGGCGACCACCAGGGTCAGCTATTCGGGCGATCTGCCGGACCTGTTCCGTGAAGGCCAGGGGATCGTCGCCACCGGCGCATTCCAGGCCGACGGCGACTTCAAGGCCAAGCAGGTGCTGGCCAAACACGACGAGAAGTACATGCCTCGCGAGGTCGCCAAGGCCATCAAGGAGCAGGGCGAGTGGCGCGGCGAAGGCGCGCCGGCGCCCAGCTATTCGGCGGAACCGGCCGCACGATGATCGTCGAAATCGGGGCGTTCTCGCTGGCGCTGGCCCTGGCGCTGTCTGTCGCTCAGGCGCTGGCCGGGGGCTTGGCCCGCTGGCGGCGCTCGCCGGTGATGTCCGGCGCGGGCCAGGGCGCGGCGATCGGCGCGTTCGTTGCGCTGCTCGTCGCCTTCGCGGCGTTGATGTATGCGTTCGTGACCTCGGACTTCTCGGTCGCCAACGTCGCGGCCAATTCGCACACCGCCAAGCCGCTGCTGTATCGGGTGGCCGGAACCTGGGGCAGCCACGAAGGATCGATGCTGCTGTGGTGCTTGGCGTTGACTGGTTGCGGCGCAGCCGTCGCGCTCTACGGCCGTGATCTCCCGGCGGGCCTCAAAACCCTGACCATCTCGGTGCAGGGCCTACTGGGCGTAGTGTTTCTCGCCTACACGGTCTTCGCTTCCAACCCGTTCAACCGCGTCATCAATGCGCCGGTGGAGGGCCGCTCGCTCAATCCGCTGCTGCAGGACCCGGCGCTCGCCTTCCACCCGCCGGCGCTCTATGTCGGCTACGTCGGCATGTCGGTGGTGTTCTCTTTCGCGGTCGCGGCCTTGATCGAGGGCCGCGTTGACGCGGCCTGGGCGCGCTGGGTGCGGCCCTGGACCCTTGCGGCCTGGAGCGCCCTGACCGTCGGCATCACGCTCGGCTCGTTCTGGGCCTACTACGAACTCGGCTGGGGCGGTTGGTGGTTCTGGGACCCTGTCGAGAACGCCAGCTTCATGCCTTGGCTGATCGCAGCCGCCCTGCTGCACTCGGCCATCGTTACCGAAAAGCGTGGAGCGCTGGCTGGCTGGACAGTGTTCCTGGCGTTGGCGGCGTTCACCTTCTCGATGCTAGGCGCCTTCCTTGTGCGCTCGGGCGTGCTGACATCGGTGCACGCCTTTGCGGTCGATCCCACCCGCGGCGTGCTGCTGTTGACCATTCTAGGCGTCACGGCCGGCGCCGGCTTCGCCCTGTTCGCCTGGCGCGCCCCGTTGTTCGCCCGCGGCGGGGTCTTCGCCCCGGTGAGCCGCGAGAGCGCGCTGGTGCTGAACAACATCCTGCTGGCCGCGGCCACGGCCACCGTGTTGCTGGGCACGCTCTATCCGCTGATGCGCGAGGCGGCGACCGGCGAGGCGATCTCGGTCGGCCCGCCGTTCTTCAACCTGACCTTCACGCCGCTGATGGCCGCCCTGGCGATCCTGCTGCCGGCCGGCCCGTTGCTGGCGTGGAAGCGCGGCGACCTTACAGGCGTCGTTCAGCGGCTGTGGTTGGCGGCGCTGATCGCGGTCGGCTGCGGCCTAGCCGCCTACGCCCTGATCAGCCCGCGCAAGGCGTTCTCGGCGGCCGGGGTGGCGATGGGCGCCTGGCTGGTGATCGGGGCGCTGGTCGAACTGGCCGAACGCACCCGCATGTTCCGTGCGCCGGCCGCTGAATCCTGGCGGCGGCTCATCGGTCTGCCGCGGGGGGCGTGGGGCATGACCCTGGCGCATTTGGGCCTCGGCGTCTTCGTGCTCGGAGCCTGCTTCGAGACCGGTTGGAAGCTCGAGGCGGCCGAGACCCTGCCGATCGGCGGGCGGCTGAACCTCGGCGAGTACAGCCTGGTGCTTGACGACATCCGCGGCGTCGAAGGCCCTAACTACGAGGCTGAACGCGGCCTGCTGCGCGCCTTCAAGGGCGATGCGCAAATCTGCACGCCCAAGCCCGAGCGCCGGTTCTACCCAGCTGGCGGCCAGACCACGACCGAAGTGGCGATCTGCACTCGCGGTCTCGACCACCTCTACGTCGTGCTCGGCGAGCGTCGCGACGCCGCCGGCGAGCCTGTCTGGCTGGTGCGCGGCTACTGGAACCCCTGGGCGCTGCTGATCTTCATCGGGCCGGGGATTATGGCGCTCGGCGGAGTGGTCTCTCTTTCCGACCGCCGCCTGCGCCTGGGCGCCGGGCGCAAGCAGCAGGCGGTGGCGGCATGAAGCGGTTGGCGGCGATCGTGGGCGCGATGCTCTGCATCGCCGCGGCCTCCGATCCGGCCGAGCGGCTGCCGGACCCGGCGCAAGAGGCGCGTGCGCGCGAACTCTTCCGCGAGGTCCGCTGCCTGGTCTGCCAGAACGAGTCGATCGACGACTCCAACGCTGAACTGGCCGCCGACCTGCGCCGGCTTGTGCGCGACGAGGTAAAGGCTGGCAAGACCGACGCCGAGGTCCGCAAGCACCTGACCGATCGCTACGGCGAATTCGTGCTGCTCAAGCCGGCCTTCTCGCTGGGCAACGCCGCGCTCTGGGGAGCCCCGCTGGCGGTGGTGCTGCTGGGACTGTGGCTGTTGTTCCGTACCCTGCGGAACCGGCCGGCCGACGAGGCGCTATCGCCCGAAGAAGCGGCGCGGCTGGACGACCTGTCGCGCGATTGAGCAGCGTGACAAGATTGCGCCAAACATTGAACGCTATGAAGAGCCGAGCGTGACCTAAACGTAACTTGAGAGACGTTGCGCTCTTTGGCATCGAACATAGGTTGTCGGGGACGTGCCCGTGCTATCTGACCCCGGGCGCCCACAGGGAAATTGAAGGCTTATGACCTCGAAGAAGACCGGTTATCTCCTCGGCGCGCTGGCGGGCGTCGGCGTCGCGACTGCGGCTCTCGCCGGCGCTAACCTCGCGGACCAGCCGCGTGCCGATTCCAGCGTCGAGCGCAGCCTGCTGATGCGCACGTCGACCGCGCCGATCTTCGCCCCGCCGCCGGGCGCGCCGCTCTCCTTCGCCGACATCTTCGAAAAGGTCTCGCCTGCCGTGGTCTCGATCAACGTCACCTCTGACGTTGACCCCTCGGCCCTGCGCCGAGTGCCGGGCTTCGAGAACTTCCCGTTCGACATCGTTCCGCGCCAGCCGCCGGGCGGCGGCGGTGACGACGAGGAGGGCCAACAAGGCCAACAGGGGCAGGGCCGTGGTCAGCCGCGCTTGCCCAGCCAGCAATCCTCGGGCTCGGGCTTCTTCATCTCGGGCGACGGCTACATCGTCACCAACAATCACGTCGTCGAGAACGCGAAGGAGATCAAGGTCGTGCTCAAGGACGAGCGCGAGTTGGACGCCGTGGTCGTCGGCCGCGACGAGGGGACCGATCTGGCTGTCCTCAAGGTCAAGGGCAGCGGCTTTCCGTATGTGAACTTCGAGAACGCCGGCAAGCCGCGCGTCGGCGACTGGGTCATCACCGTCGGCAACCCATTCGGGCTGGGCGGCACCGCGACCGCCGGCATCATCTCGGCCTACGGCCGCGACATCGGCGAGACCTTCGTCGACTACATCCAGATCGACGCGCCCATCAACCGGGGCAACTCGGGCGGCCCGACCTTCGACGTTTATGGCCGCGTGATCGGCGTCAACACAGCGATCTTCTCGCCGTCGGGCGGCTCGGTCGGGATCGGCTTCGCCATCCCGGCCGACGTGGCCGACTCGATCGCCAAGCAACTGATCTCGGGGGGCAAGATCACCCGCGGGTACATTGGCGCCTCGATCCAGAACTTCACCGCCGAGATGGCCGAGGCTCAAGGCATGGGGAGCCAGCGCGGCGCCATCGTCGCCAATGTCACCCCTGGCGGTCCGTCCGAGCGGGGCGGCCTGCAGTCGGGCGACATCGTCACCTCGGTGAACGGCGTCAACGTCAAGACCTCGTCCGAGCTGACCCGCGAAGTGGCCAAGGCCAAGCCGGGCGACGTATTGCGGCTGGACGTGCTGCGAGCCGGCAAGCGCAAGAATCTCGAGATCCGCTCGGGCGTTCGACCGACCGAGCGCGAACTCGCGGCGAACGACAACCAGCAGGGCGGCGGGAACCGCGGCGGCGGCGACAAGCCCGAGGCCCAGGCCCAGCGGCCGGTCGTCCTCGGTCTGGCGCTTGCTCCGCTCGACGAAGCCTCGCGCCGGCGCCTGAACCTCGATCCGGGTTTCAAGGGCGTGCTGATCGCCAGCGTCGACCAGTCCTCGGACGCGGCGTTGCGAGGCCTGCGTAAGGACGACATCCTCGTTCAAGCGAACGGCGAGCCGGTCACTACGGCGGCCGAGTTCTCGGCGGCGGTCACCGCGGCCAAGAAGGCCGGGCGTCAGAGCATCCTGGTCGGGGTGCATCGCGGCGGCCGTACGTCCTTCCTGCCGCTGAAGATATCCGGCTAGGCTGAGCGAACGGGGGCCTGAGTCGATGCGGATACTGATTGTCGAAGACGATCTCGAAGCGGCCGAAGTCATGGACCGCGGCCTGACCGAGGCAGGTCATGAATGCGTTCGCGCCAGCGACGGGGAGGCGGGCCTCTCCGCCGCCCAGGCCGGCGAGTTCGATGTCATGATCGTCGACCGCATGATGCCGAGGATGGACGGGGTCTCGATGGTCCAGGCGCTGCGGCGCGAGGGCGATCAGACCCCGGTGCTCTTCCTGTCCGCGCTTGGCGAAATCAACGATCGCGTCGAGGGGCTGAAGGCCGGCGGCGACGACTACCTCGTGAAGCCTTACGCCTTCGTCGAGCTGATCGCCCGCGTCGAAGCGCTATCGCGGCGACGCGAGACCGGATCGGTCCAGACCCTGCTGCGGGTCGGCGAACTGGAAATGGATCTCATCGCCCGCACCGTGCACCGCCAGGGCAAGGAGATCGACCTGCAGCCGCGCGAGTTCCAGTTGCTGGAATTCATGATGCGCCATGCCGGCCAGTCGGTGACGCGCACGATGCTTCTTGAGAAGGTCTGGGAGTATCACTTCGACCCGCAGACCAACGTCATCGACGTCCACGTCTCGCGGCTGCGGTCGAAGATCGACAAGGGCTTCGACCGGGCGATGTTGCAGACTGTCCGCGGGGCGGGCTACCGCCTCGATCCCTAGGATCGGGCGCGCGCCATGCGCCTGCCGAGACTCTTTCGCACCACGCCGTTTCGACTCACGCTGCTGTTCCTGGCGCTGTTCGCAGCAGCCGCCAGCGCGTTCCTCGCCTACATCTATCTTGCGACGGCGGGCGAAGCGACGCGGCGCACCGACCAGAACATCACGCGCGAGATGCGCTCGCTGGTGGCGGCCTACGACCGCGCCGGCGTCGACGCCGTGAACCAGTCGCTGATCGAGCGGGCGGCCAGCGAGCGGCCGTTCCTCTACCTGTTGATGAAGCCGGACGGGACGCGGATATCCGGCTCGATCGCCGAGTCGCCGATCGAGGACGCCGGCGCGGCCGTCGGTGTTTCCACACGCGCCAGCTTCTCGGTGACTGACGCAGACGCCCAAGGCCGGCTGGTGAAACATCCGGCCCGCGGCATCCAGGAGCGGCTGAGCGGCGGCGAAATCCTGTTCGTCGGCGCCGACATCAGCGAAGACCAAGCTTATGTCGTGAAGATCACCCGCGCGCTCTGGGGGGCCGGGGCGCTGGTGATCGTGCTTGGCTTGGCCGGCGGCCTGCTGGTCAGTCGCAACGTCTCGCGCAGCATGGGCGCGCTGAACGACGTGGTTGCCGCCGTCCGCAACGGCGACTTCGACGCCCGGGCCGCCGTGCGCGGCGCTCGTGACGAGTTCGATGAGCTCTCCGAAGGCATCAACGAGATGCTCGACCGGCTGCAACGCTCGATGGCGGGCCACCGTCATGCCGGCGACGCCATCGCCCATGACTTGCGCTCGCCCCTGACCCGGCTGCGCGCACGGTTGGAGACGGCCTATCTCGACGTCGAGGCGGGCAAGGGCGACGCCGAAGAAGCCCTCGCGCAAGCGCTCGACGACACCGACGGAGTCCTCAAGACCTTCGGCGCGGTGCTGGCGATCGCCCGGCTGCAGGCCGCCGGCCAGGCCCCCGATCAGAACCTGTTCGATCCGGCCGAACTGGCCGCCGACCTGGCCGAACTTTATGAGCCGACCTGCGAGGACAAGGGGCTGGAGTTCGGGGCCGAGTTCGCCAAGAACCTGCAGGTCCGCGGCAACCGCGAGTTCTTGGCCCAGGCGCTGGCCAACCTGCTCGACAACGCCGTGAAGTACACGCCGGCTGGCGGCGCGATCATGCTGCGCGTGCGGCGGCGCTCGTCGGGCGAGATCGAGTTCTCGGTCACCGACACCGGGCCCGGCGTCCCCGACGAGGACCGGGCCCGCGTGGTCGAACGTTTCGTGCGGCTGGAGAATAGCCGCAGCGAACCGGGCTCCGGCCTCGGTCTTTCGCTGGTTGCTGCGGTCGCCGAGGCGCACGGCGGACGGCTTGAGCTGTCGGAAGGTCCGGGCAAGGTGGGCGAGATGGGCCCTGGGCTGAGGGTGGCGCTGATCCTGCCGCGGGCTGGCTGATCTTCCCGCGCCGTGGGTGGCGCGGACACGTCGGCCGGCTAATGTCGTTCCTCAATGACTCGATTGATTGACGCCATTCGCCCCTGCGGTCCGATCGCCGACGAAAAGGCCGCCGAACGCGCGCGAAACGTGCTGGAGGAGGCTGCGGCGCGCGACAGCTGGAGCGCAGAGCTCGAACGGGCCTGGCCGGCATTAGCGCCGGTGTTCGGCGCATCGTCCTATCTGACCGGCTTGGTGCGCAGAGATCCTGGCCGGCTACGCGATCTGCTGGACAGCGAGCCGCAGGCGCGCTTCGACGACCTGCTGGAGCGGACCGCGGCGCTCGCCGACGCCGACTGGGACGCCGCCAAGGCGGGCCTTCGCAAACTGAAGGCCGAGACGCATCTGCTCATCGCCCTGGCCGATCTTGGCGGGGTTTGGAACCTTGACCAGGTGACGGGTTCGCTGACCCGGTTCGCCGACGCAGCCCTGGCCTCGGCCCTCACCGTGGCGGCGCGCGGGGAGCTCGACGCCGGCCGGATGACGCGCCTAGGCGAGGGCGACGAAGGGCCGGTTCCCGGCTGGTTCTGCATCGCCATGGGCAAGCACGGCGCCTACGAGCTGAACTACTCCAGCGACATCGACATCTCGGTTTTCTACGAGCCGGAAGCGCTGCCGTTGGCCGACGGCGTCGAGAGCCAGGCCTTCGCGGTGCGTCTGACCCATCGCCTCGCCGATATGATGCAGGACAAGACCGGCGATGGTTACGTGTTCCGAGTCGACCTTAGGTTGCGGCCAGATCCGTCTTCGACGCCGCCGGCGGTGCCAGCGCCCGCCGCGTTCGACTATTATGAGAGCGTCGGCCAAAACTGGGAGCGGGCGGCCTTCATCAAGGCCCGCGCAGCGGCCGGCGACATCGAGCGGGGGCAGGCGTTCCTCGACGAGCTGGCGCCCTTCATCTGGCGCAAGAACCTCGATTTCGCGGCCATCGCCGACATCCATTCGATCAAGCGCCAGATCCACGTGCACAAGGTCGATGACCGCCTGACGGCCAAGGGCGTCGATCTCAAGCTCGGCCGTGGCGGCATTCGCGAGATCGA
The DNA here is from genome assembly GCF_014196295.1 of Phenylobacterium haematophilum. Lineage (GTDB taxonomy): Bacteria > Pseudomonadota > Alphaproteobacteria > Caulobacterales > Caulobacteraceae > Phenylobacterium > Phenylobacterium haematophilum. The sequence continues at coordinate 285,795 of NZ_JACIDK010000004.1, read as the reverse complement.
GTTCTACGTCCAGACCCAGCAGCTGATCCTGGGAGGCCGCCATCCGGAGCTGCGGTCTCCGCGCACGCTCGATGCGTTACGCGCGCTGGAGGCGGCTGGTCACGTTTCGCCCCAGGCCGCCGACGAGCTGACCGAGGCCTATCGCCAGCTGCGCAGCGCCGAGCATCGGGTCCAGATGCTGGCCGACGAACAGACCCATCGGCTCTCCGAGTCCGACGGCGAACGCAAGCGTGTGGCTGCGCTTTCGGGCTTCGATCGCGTCCGCAGCTTCGACACCGCCATCGAGCGCACCCTGAAGACCGTGAACCGGCGCTATGGCGAGCTGTTCCCGGACGAAGAGCAGCTGTCGTCTCGGTTCGGCAGCCTGATCTTCACAGGGGTCGAAGACGACCCGGAGACGTTGGCGACGCTGGCGCGGATGGGCTTCTCACATCCGGCCGCCATCTCGCAGACGATCCGCAGCTGGCACCACGGTCATATCCAGGCGACCCGGACGGCGCGCGGGCGCGAGCTCTTCACGCGGTTGGCGCCGCGCCTGCTCGATGCGGCCCAGGCCAGCGGCGCGCCCGACGCGGCCTTCACCCGATTCGAGGCGTTCTTCTCCAAGCTGTCGTCGGGCGTCCAACTGCAGTCGCTGTTCCTGGCTCAGCCGAAGCTCTTCGAGCTGATGGTCCAGGTGATGGCCTTCGCTCCGCGGTTGGCCAGCACGCTGGCGCGGCGGCCCGCGGCGTTGGACGCGCTGCTCGACGGAGCCTTCTTCGCCAGCATCGACAGCGACGAGGACCGCAGGGTCATGGCCCACGCGGTCAGCCGCGCCGACGGTTTCGAGGAGGTGATGGACGCGGTGCGCCGGATTCACCGCGAGCAAGCGTTCCGCGTCGGCGTGCAGGTGATGAGCGGCGCAGCGAGCGCCGAACTCGCCGGCCGCGCCTTCGCCGATCTCGCCGACATCTGCATGGAAGCGCTGGCCCCGGCGGCGCTGGCCGAGGCGGAGCGGCTGGGCGGGCATTTCCCGGGCGAGGTCGCAGTGATCGCGCTCGGCAAGTGCGGTTCGCGTGAGATGAGCGCCGGGTCGGACCTCGACCTGATGACCCTCTATCGCGCCGCCGAGCCGGGCGCGGCCTCGTCCGTGAAGGAGTGGAGCGCCGACGTCTTCTACGGCCGCTTCACCCAGCGTCTGATCGCGGCCCTGTCGACCCCGACCGGCGAGGGCGAGCTTTACGAAGTCGACATGCAGTTGCGTCCTTCCGGCACCAAGGGACCGGTGGCGGTCAGCTTCACGGCTTTCGAGGACTACTACGAGCGCGAGGCCGAGACCTGGGAGCTCCTCGCTCTGACCCGCGCCCGTGTGGTCTGGGCCAGCTCGCCTGACTTCGCCCAGGCCGCGGCCGGAGCGGTCGAGACCGCCCTGCGTCGTCCGCGCGATCGCGCCCGCACAGCCGCAGACGTGCGCGATATGCGCGCGCTGCTGGAGCAGGAACGGCCGCCGAAGGGAGAGTGGGACCTCAAGTTGTCGCGCGGGGGCCTGGTCGACATCGAGTTCGCCGCTCAGTTCCTGCAACTGGCCCACGCCGCCGACGGCGGGCCGCTGCGCCAGAACACCGCCGAGGCGCTCGCCGCCTTCGAAGGATTGGCTCCCACCGACGCGCTGGCGGCGCTGCGCAAGGCCTGGACGCTGCAGCAGAACCTCACCCAGTTGTTGAAGGTGGCGCTTGGCGACAACGCCGACCCCTCGGACGAGCCGAAGGCGTTCCGAACGTTGTTGGCTCGGGCCGGCGATGTGCGGGACTTCCGCGCGCTCCGCACCAAGCTCGAGACGGCCCGCAAAGGCGCGCGGACCGCTTACGAGACGATTGTCGGGCCGTGAGCGACGGATCAGGTGGGGCGGCGCGTTGAACAGTCGGCAGGGCGCGAGCTGCGCTCATCGACAGAACAGAGGCCGTGACGGCGATTGAACGACATTGCAGGCTCCCATCCCTCGCAGGCGAGGTGACGCTTGAGCGACCCGGACGAGGAGCTGCTGGCGCGAGTGGGCGACGGGGACCCGGCGGCGGTGCGCGCGCTCGTCGCCCGCAAGCTGCCGCGGCTGCTCGCCCTGGCGGGGCGGATGCTGGGCGATCCTGCCGAGGCCGAGGACGTGGCCCAGGAGGCTTTCGTACGGGCGTGGAAGCAGGCGCCCGGCTGGCGTCCGGGCGGTGCGCGGTTCGACACCTGGCTGCACCGGGTGGCGCTGAACCTCTGCTACGACCGACTACGCCGCCGCAGAGAGGTTGTGACCGACAACCCTCCGGAACAGCCGGACGACGGGCCGGCGCCGGACCGCGGCCTGGAGGCCAAGGATGTCGGGGATCGGGTCGCGGCGGCCATGCGGCGCCTGCCGGACAGACAGCGGGAGGCGATCGTACTGTGTCACTACCAGGAGCTCTCGAACATCGAAGCGGCGGCCATGATGGGCGTCAGCGTCGAGGCCCTGGAAAGCCTATTGGGACGGGGGAGACGCGCCTTGCGCGCGGCGTTGTCGGACATGGTGGGAGTTTGATCGGATGACCCACGAACGTTTCGAGATACTGGCCCAGGCCTATGGCGGGGACATCGCCCGCTGGCCCGCCCCCGAGCGCGACGCCGCTGCTATGCTGATGGCCGCCGAACCGGAATTTGCGCGCGTCGTGCTTGGCGATGCAGGCAAACTCGACTCTGCGCTCGATCTATGGGCGCCGATAGCTGTCTCCCCCGCGCTGCGTGACTGCGTGATCGCCTCCGCCCCCGCCCCGCGTCGTCGCTGGGGACTACGCGCCTGGTTCCTTCGCGCGGGAGTCGGCGCCGGTCTGGCCGCCGCCTGCGCGGCGGGGCTCGTCGTCGGAGTGATGCTATCGGATCTGACCCAGGCGCCAGCCTCGGAGGACACGGTGAGCGTTGCGGTCAGCAACTATGATGACTTGTCGGGCCTGGTGACGTTGGAGGGCGTTTAGATGAGCCGCAAATCCCTGCTGATCGCGCTCTTCGGCTCTCTGGCGCTGAACCTGTTCCTGGTCGGCGCGGTGGCCGGCGGGCTGGTTGTCGGCCAGAAGGTGCGGGCTGAGCGGCCGCACATGGCCCAGCGTCCCAACCCGCCTTTGTGGCGGGCAGGGGATGCCCTGCCGCCGGACCAGGCACAGGCCTATCGCCGCGCCCTGCGCGACCAGAGCGTGGAGGTGCGTGAGGCCATGCGCGCTGCACGGACCGCGCGGATGGACACCTGGCGCTCAATCGGCAAGGAGCCGTTCGATCCGGCCGCCGCCAAGCGTCGGCTGGCCGAGATCCGCGCACAAGAGGCCGACGCGCGCGGCAAGATTGAAAACCACGCCATAGACTTCGCCGCGGGCCTGTCGCCGGATGATCGGAAGGTTCTAGCGCGCGGCCTGACCGAGCGGCCGCGGGGACCGCAGCCGCCGATGGATCGTCCCCGCTAGGCCGCGGCGAACCCGCCGACCGGCTGAACCACCTCACCCCGGCGCAGGGGGAGGGTGAACGACACCATGGTGCCCTCGCCCGGCGCGCTCTGCATGTCGAGCATGCCGCCGTGCATCTCGACCAGCGACTTGGTCAGGGCCAGGCCCAGGCCTGTGCCCTGCGTGGTCTTGGAATGCTGGCTCTCCACCTGTTCGAACGGCCGCGCCAGACGCGCCAGATCATCCTGCGCGATGCCAATCCCGGTGTCCTGGACGCTGACCCGGATGCTCTCGCCAGTCGGATCGCGCCGGCCCTCGGCGCGCACCGTCACGCGCCCGCCGCGCGGCGTGAACTTGATGGCGTTGGACAGGAGGTTCAGCAGCACCTGCTTGACCGCCCGATAGTCGGCCTCGACCTCGGGCAGGTGCGGGAAGTCGATGGTGAGCGTCAGGCCGGCGGCTTCTGCGCGATTGCGCACCAAGCGCGCGGCGTCCTCGGCCACTTCCTCTAGCGCCAAGGGCTCGAGCCTCAGGCTCATCTTGCCCGCCTCGATCTTCGACATGTCGAGGATGTCGTTGATCAGCGCCAGCAGGTGTTGGCCCGATGACAGAATGTCCTGGGCATAGCCCTTGTATCGAGGGTCGCCGAGAGTGCCGAACATCTCGCCGACCATGATTTCGGAGAAGCCGTTGATGGCGTTCAACGGCGTGCGCAGCTCGTGGCTCATATTGGCCAGGAATTCGCTTTTGGCCTTATTGGCCCCCTCGGCGCGAACCTTCTCCATCTCGTACTTGCGAGCCAGCTCGGAAAGCTGTTCCTGGCTGCGTTCCAGGTTCTCGACGGCCCGCTGTAATTGCTCTTCGTTGAGGCGGCGGGCCGCTTCTTGGGTCTTGATCGCGGTGATGTCGGCGGCCGTCATCACCAGGCCGCCTTCGGCCGTTCGACGCTCCGAGATCTGGATCCAGCGGCCGTCGGCCAGTTGGGCTTCGCGCACGCCCTTGCGGCCGTCGGGGCTCGGGCCTTCCTGCTGAATCGCAAGCTGAGCGAAGCGGCTGACCTCGTCGCGTAGCGCGCCGGGCTTCAGCAGACGCGGCTCAAGCGAAAAGACGCTACGGAAGTTCTGGTTGCAGAGCAGCAGCCGGCCATTGCGGTCCCACAGCACGAAAGCCTCGGAGACACTCTCGATGGCGTCGCGCAGCCGGCCCTCGGCGGCCTGGGCGCGGGCCTGGGCCATCCGCTCCTCTGTGACGTCCAGGGCCACGCCGATGATCCGCGAGTACCCTTCGTGGCCTGGCCGCGCGAAAGCCTGGCCGCGGGCGTCGATCCAGATCGGCCGGCCGCCCTGCAGCGACGGCACGCGGAACGAGACATCGAAGCCGCCATACATAGCCGCCGTCGACAGCGCCTGACGGACCCGCTCGCGATGGTCGGGCGAGACGCGGTCCAGCACCTCCTGGCCGGACACGACGCCGCCGCCGCCCCAGCCGAGGATGGCGCCAGTGACGTCGGACATGAACATCTGGTCGGTGGTCAGGTCCCATTCCCAGATTCCGCAGCGCGCCGCCTCGACCGCCAGCCGGAAGCGCTGCTCGGAATCGATGAAGGCCTGCTGGGCGCTCTCGATGCGGCGGCTCTGGTTCAGCAGCAGCAGTCCGAGCGCAAAGGCGACCACCAACGGGGCGGTCAGCCAGGCGAGTTCGCGGCTGACCGACAGGCCTTCCTGGGCGCTCGAAGGCGTGGCCGCCACGGTCAGCAACGCGCCGCCCATCGCCGGGCGAGCCACGATGTCGAGCGGGGCGCCGTCAGGCTTGGCTCCCTTCAGGAGGCCGCTGGCGCGGCTGAGGTCGGCGGCGGAAACGCCAAAGCCCTGGTTGACGTCCAGGGCCTGCGAAAGTCCCCCCGCGCCGAGCGCGGCGATGATCCGACCGTCGGCGCCGGCGAGCGCCTGGTCTGGGGAGAGCGCCGCGCCCAATCGAGTTGGATCGCCGATCACGACGATGCGACGTCGGCCTTTCGGGGTCATGGCCTCGATGGAGGCGGCGATCGCTGGCGAAGCTTGGGCGGAGCCGCCAAACCATATCGCCGTCTTGCCGCGTTCGATCTCGGCCGTCAGGGCGCGCCAGTCGACGCCAGGCGCCTTTCCGGCCAGCGCAATCACGCCCTGATCGTCGAGGATGGCCACTGCGGTGGCGGCGCCTGAGGCGGCGGTCAAACCGGATTCGGCGGCGTCCAGAGGAGGGTCGGCCCGGCGCTGCAGGGTTTCTCGCGCCGCCAACAGGCCGCCGCGCAGGGTTGCGCCTTCAGTCTCGATGCGTCCGGCCAGCGCCTCGGCGCGGCTGGGCAGGGCCGCATTCTCAAGCGTCTGCGCTTGCGGCTCGCGGCTGATCCGCACCACGGCCACGGCGGTGTAGACCGCAAGCAGCAACAGGGTCGACAGAATGGCGATGCGTACGAAACCCTGGTGGGCAAGCAGCCGCGAGCCCGGCGCTGGGGCGCCGCGCATGCGGTCGGGCCGAGCTCCGGCCGTGTCTTTGCCCCCCCGTTTGGCCAAAGCCCAGCCGCTCCTCTGCGCGCCGATTCACGTTAACGATGAGTCTACGCAAGCGGGCTGGTCGCGTCACGGGCCGTCTAACTTTACCGTCAGGGTTTCGTGCGCTGTCCTGCACGACGTTCGGGACCTGTGTACTTCGGGTCATCATGCCGGCGACGATCGGGTCCGAAATAGCTGTCGCAGCGGACGAAGGGCCGGCTTTTGTCGATCACCCAGGCGATGCGCTTGAACAGGTCCGCGGGCGCTATCGGCTTGACGCAGAACTCGTTCACGCCGGCGTCACGTGCGGCCATGATCCGCGGCCGGTCCGCGTGGCCGGTGAGGAGGATGATCGGCGTATAGGGGGCGGGGCTCTCGGGGGCGGTGCGTAGCCAGCGCGCGAAGTCGACGCCTTCCTCCGCGCCCAGCATGTAGTCGAGGATGACGATGTCGCTCGGCGCGGCGCGCATCTGGGCTTTGGCCGCGGCGATGGTCTGGGCGTCGTCGAGTTGGCTGGCTCCGAAGCCGCGCAGCATGGCCTTCACCAGGTTCGCTGCGTGGGTGCTGTCATCGACGATCAGGAAGCGCAGCCGGTGAAGGGACATGGACATGACGGGCGCTCCAAGCCTGTCCCCGACGTTCCGGAATTCACGTAAACATTCCGTTCGTTGCGGTCGGGGACGGCACGGCGCTAGTCGGCCAAAGCCTTGCTCGCCAGCTCGTAGACGTTTTTTGACAGCCCGTCGGTGGCCGCGATGCGCGCCAGCTGCTCCTTCATCAGCGCGCCGAGCTCAGGCTTGTAGCGCCGCCAGCCGCCCAGCGGCTCGACGAGGCGCGCGGCCGTCATCGGGTTGAAGCCGTCGACAGCCAGGATCTGGTCGGCCAGGAACCGGTAGCCGGCGCCGCTCGGATCGTGGAAGCGCGCCGGGTTGAAGTTCGCGAAGGTCGAGACCAGCGCCCGGAGGCGGTTCGGGTTCTTCTGGTCGAAGGCCGGATGGGCGGTCAGGCCCATGACGCGGCCCAGGGCCGACTCGTCGGGATCGCGAGCCTGCAAGGCGAACCACTTGTCGATGACCAGCGGTTCGGACTTCCAGCGCTCGAAGAAGTCGACCAGGGCGTTCTCGTAGAGCTCTCCGCCGACCAGCATCAGAGCCGACAGGCCGCCTATGGCGTCGGTCATGTTGGCGGCCGCACGATAGTGGCCGTCGGCGAGTTCTCCGATCTCGGCGCGCGGATTGGCGGCCATCAGATCCAGGGCCGCGTTGCGCAACGCGCGACGTCCCGCGCTGGCTGCGTCCGGCGAGAATTCGCCCAACTCCTGCAAGCCGATGTGCAGACGCTTGAGATCGTCGGTCAGGTGCAGGGCCAGTCGCGTGCGCAGGGCTTCGCGCGCCTCGTGGATGGCGGCCGGGTCGGCCGGCTGGATCGCCAGGGCCAGGTCGGACTCGCTCGGAAGCGACAACAGCAGCGCCTTGAACGCGGGGTCGGAGGCCTGGTCAGACAGAGCGCGGCCCAGGGCCTCGGCGAAGCGTTCCTCGCCGACCTCGTCCGGTCCGCCTTGAGCGCGGGCGATAATCAGGGCGCGGGCCAATTCCTGGCCGGACTCCCAGCGATTGAACAGATCGGGGTCGCTAGCCAGTTGCACGTAGCGATCAGCGGCCCGCGCATCCGTGCGTAGCGTCACGGGCGAGGAGAACCCGCGCAGGGCCGACACCACCGGCGCGGCGTCGACGCCGGTCAGGGTCACGGTTTTGGAGGCGCCGTCGAGGACGATAAGAGTCTCGTCGACGGCCTGTCCGTCCCGTTCGAAAGCCAGGGTGCGGCCCTCGCCGTCTAGCAGGCCAAGGATCACCGGCACCGGCAGGGGGCGCTTGTCCGGCTGTCCCGGGGTCGGCGGCGTCGATTGGCTGAGCTCCACCGTCAGGGTTCGCGCCGCGGGATCGTAACTATGGGCGAGTGACACCTTCGGCGTGCCGGCCTGCTCGTACCAGACGAAGAAGTCACTCAGGTCTCGGCCGCTGACCTCGGCGAAACAGCGGATGAATTCCTCGACTGTGGTGGCGTGGCCGTCCCAGCGTTCGAAGTAGAGATCCATGCCCTGCCGGAACGCTTCGGCCCCGATCAGGGTCTTGAGCATCCGGATCACCTCGGCGCCCTTCTCGTAGATCGTCGCCGTGTAGAAGTTGTCGATTTTCATGTAGCTGGACGGGCGCACCGGGTGGGCCAGGGGGCCCTGGTCCTCGGGGAACTGGCGCGCGCGCAGCGCCTTCACGTCCTTGATCCGCTGGACCGCGTGGCCGCGCATGTCGGCCGAGAAGCTCTGGTCGCGGAAGACCGTCAGGCCTTCCTTCAGGCATAGCTGGAACCAGTCGCGGCAGGTGATCCGGTCGCCAGTCCAGTTGTGGAAATATTCGTGGGCCACGACGCTCTCGATGCGCTCGTAGTCGAGGTCGGTGGCGGTGGCGGGATCGGCCAATAGCAGCGAGGAGTTGAAGATGTTCAACCCCTTGTTCTCCATAGCCCCGAAGTTGAAGTCGCGGACAGCGACGATCATGAAGAGGTCGAGGTCGTACTCACGCCCGAACGCTTCCTCGTCCCACTTCATCGAGCGCTTCAGCGCGTCCATGGCGTAGGCCGCACGCGGGGCCATGCCCGTGTCGACAAAGATGCGCAGGTCGACCGTGCGGCCGGTCATGGTGACCAGCTTGTCTTCCAGAACGTCCAACTCGCCGCCGACCAGGGCGAAAAGGTAGGCGGGCTTGGGGAACGGGTCGTTCCAGACCGCGAAGTGGCGGTCGCCCGGCAGGTCGCCGGCCTCGAGCAGGTTGCCGTTCGACAGCAGGTGACGGAACGCCTTGTCGGCGACGATCCGAACCGTGAAGCGCGACAGCACGTCGGGGCGGTCCGGATACCAGGTGATCTTGCGGAAGCCCTCGGCCTCGCACTGGGTGCAGAAGCGGCCCCCGGACATGTAGAGGCCTTCGAGCGCCTTGTTATTCTCGGGGTCGATCTCGACCTCGGTTTCCAACACGAACGCGTCGGGCACGTTGGGAATGGTCAGAAATTCGGCGTCGATCGTACGCTCGTCCTCGGCCAACACGCGGCCGTCCAACGCCACCGAGATCGGTTTCAGGCGCTCGCCGTTCAGCACCAGGGGGCCTGTGTGCTCGCCATTTCGCCGCACGTTCAGGCGGGCCTTCACGCGGGTGGTGTTCGGCGCAAGGTCGAAATCGAGGCGAACCTCGTCGATCAGGAAGGCGGGCGGGGTGTAGTCGGCGAGCCGGATCGCCTGGGGCGTGTCTGTGCGCATGAGGCGCATTTAGCCACGCGCCGCGCCGTCCGCCAGTACGCCGATTTGAGGTCGGTCAAGGCGCAGCTTCCGGATCGGCGGGATGTCTCCCTAGGTAATAGTCACAAGAGTTTTGGGGATATTCATGACGACCGCTCGCTTTGCGGTGGCCCTCGGGGCCGCCCTCGCCATCGCCGCGCCCGCCGCCGCGCAGGACTTCCGGCCCAAGGAAAAGGGACTGCTGATGCTGAACGCCCGCATCAGCGGCGTCCTCACCGATGCAGAAGAACCGATCCTGACCGGCGGCGGCGCCGACAGCGGCCTGAAGGCCAAGGTCGGCGACGACGTGATGCCGACGCTGGGCCTGACCTACTTCCTGACCGACAACCTTGCCATCGAGGCCATCGCCGGGACCACCCAACACGAGGTCAAAGCGGTTGGGCCCGGGACTGACGTCGCGGTGCACGAAACCTGGGTGCTGCCGCCGGTCGTGTCGCTGCAGTATCACTTCGCGCCACAAGCCAAGGTCAGCCCCTATGTCGGCGCGGGCGTCAACTACATGATCTTCTACGGCGGCGAGGACGAGAACGGCTTCAAGGTCGATATCGACAACGGCTTTGGCTATGCGCTGCAGGCGGGGGTCGACGTCGCTTTGAACGGGCCGTGGAGCGCCAACCTGGACGTCAAGAAGGTGTTCTTCGAGACCGACGCCTCGGTCAACGGCGGGGCGCTCAAGAGCAAGGTGAAGCTCGATCCGTGGGTGGTGTCGGCCGGGTTCGGCTACAAGTTCTAGCCTCCTGACGGCGGGAACCGCCTCGCAAGCTCGGCCTTCGAATGGATGTCGAGCTTGCGATAGATCGAGGTGAGCTGGTTGCGGACGGTGGCGGGACGTACTCCCAGCTTCGCAGCCACCTCGCCATGCGAGGCGCCGTCGGCGAACAGCCGGGCGACCCGCATCTCCGCTGGCGTCAGCCCCTGATCGTCGCGCTGGTCGGCCGACAGCATGCTGCGGCCCGGACTGCGCATCAGGTGGAAATCCAGGCCCCCGACCGCCAGGTCCGACCGGCCAGGCTGCAGGATGGCGCGGACCTCGGCAGGCAAGAGCGGCCCGGTCCAGTCCGGAAACGCGCCGCGCAACAGTCTGCTGAACCCGGAGTCGGCCGCCTGCAGTCGGCCCTCGTCATCGATCACCGCATGGTTGCGGCCTGGAAGGACCGCGCTGGTCTCATGAGCGGCCAAGGCTTGGCGCTGGCGCCAAGCGGTCGCCAGATGCGGCATCAGCAACTGCATTTGGTCGCGCTCGGCGTCCGAATAGGCGGCGGTCGGATCTGCGCGGAACAGGAACAGCATTTCGCCGAGGTCCGCGGCCGGATCGGCGTGGACGACGCCCAGGGCGTGCTCGATCCCGGCCGGACTGGAGAATTCCTGATAGATGGCGGTGCGGTGATAGTCGTCCAGCGCCATGACGTCCTCATTGCGGAACGCCACGCCGGGCTCGGCGACGGCGGCAGCGCGCACGAAGTCGTGTGTCTGCCAGTTCAGCGCGTAGTTCATCAGCATTTCCGGCGCCTGGTCCACCAGGGCCACGCTGTGGATGGTGTTTGTCGAGTGCGCGCCGGACGCCCAGACGCCGGAGTCGAACGGCAGGGCCTCGCGCAGCTGGCGAAGGGTGAGCTCCTTGAACTCCGTGTACGGCAGGGTGAGGACACCCTCGTAGATCCGGGTGATCGCCCTATTGAGCGCGGCTTCTGAGGAAGGCCCGGAGGACTTCGGCGGGATATCGTCGGGCACGGCCGCCTTCCAGTCGCTCATAGGGCGTTTGCACTATTGAGGGGTGTGCGCGCGGGCGGCAATACTTGTTGTGAACAAGCAAGAGGACTTGCTCAAGCCGGTCCAGCTGCTGGTTTGCGGGGTTCGGGCTAGGCGCCTCAAATGACGCGGGTTGGCGCCGCGCCGGATCGCCGAAAAGGAAAGGGCCGTGTCGGGGGACGCGGCCCTTCCCGAACTTCAGGGTCTGCCGTCCCGGCGCTCAGCCTGTCCCCAAGGATCTGCGCTCAGGCCACGGCCGCCCTGGCGGGAGTCGGGCTCGCCGTCGGCGCTTCTCGGAAGTGCCGGTCCAGCTTGGCGATCTCTTCGGCGATGCGCTGCAGCTCGGGCGGCGCGTCGCCGGCGCTCTCGTCGACCAGCCGCACGACTTCACGGGCCAGCGCCAGCAAGTACGGGGAGCGCGCGATCAGGCGCGCCTGGAACTCGATCTTATGCGGATCGCGATCATACTCGGCGCCCGGCACGCGCCAGCCGCCCCAGTCGGCCGCATCGGTCACCACCACAGGATAGGTGCCAGGATAGGGGTGGTGGGCGGCGTCCTCTTCGCTCTGCCACTTGTTGCGGGCGCGCATGAGCCGCCAGGGCGGCGCGCCGGCGCCTAGCGCTTCGGCGCCGCTCTCCTGTTCAGGCTTCAACTCGTGCGCCTGGAACTCTCGGTTCAGCCCGACGTCGTAGGTGACCCGGACCGGCTCGTCAAAACCCTTGGCCCAGACCGGTACGATCTTCTCGATCGTCGCCCAGACGCCGACGCTCTCAACCCAGACCTTCTGGTTACGCTGGTAGATCGCCTTGGCCATGCGCGCCTTCCGGAGCTCTTGTTCAGCGGCCATAAAACCCTGAATTTCTTGACGCGAGGTCAATCTTTTCAAGGCGCGTCGGGTGCGTATGGTGGCCGCCAAGCAAGCATCAACCGGCCGCACAGACGGCGGAATGGGCGGAAATGAATTTCGATTTCTCCGACGACCAGAAGTTTCTGAAGAACGAGGCGCGCAAGTTCCTCGACGCCAACTGCCCCACCTCGCGGGTGCGCAAGGTGCTCGACGACGACGCTAAGGCTTACGACGCCGATCTCTGGAAGGCGGTGGCCGGACAGGGCTGGCTCGGTGCGGCGATTCCCGAGGCGCACGGCGGTCTCGGGCTAGGGCATCTCGAGCTCTGCGTGATCGCCGAGGAGTTGGGCCGCGCCGTCGCGCCGATCCCGTTCGCCTCGACGGTCTACTTCCTGGCCGAGGCGATTATGCTGGCGGGAGACGAACAGCAGAAGGCCGAACTCCTTCCGAAGATCGCCGCTGGCGAGATCATAGGTGCGGTCGCCACGTCCGAGGGGCCCGGCGTCGTCACCGCCTCGAACCTCCAGGCCAGCGTCGTCGACGGCAAGCTCAGCGGCGTGAAGGTTCCGGTGACCGACGGCGATATCGCCGACCTGGCCCTCGTGCTGGCCAAGGAGAACGGCAAGCCCGGCCTCTATCTCGTCGATCTCAACGCCGCTTCGGTGACGCGCGAGGCGGTCAAGACGCTCGATCCGACCCGCGACGCCGCCAAGTTGACCTTCAGTGGCGCGGCGACCCGCAGGCTGGGCGGCGCCGGCGACGGAATCGAACTGCTGGAGCAGATCTTCGACCGCGCAGCGGTGCTGCTGGCCTTTGAACAGACCGGCGGGGCGGACCGCTGCCTGGAGATGGCCAAAGAGTACGCCATGGAGCGTTACGCCTTCGGCCGGGTTATCGCCTCCTACCAGGCGATCAAGCACAAGCTGGCCGACATGTACGTCAAGAACGAGCTCTCGCGTTCGAACGCCTACTACGGCGCTTGGGCGCTGAACACGAACGCGCCGGAATTGCCTGTCGCCGCCAGCGCCGCACGGATCGCCGCCAGCGAGGCCTATTGGTTCGGCTCCAAGGAGAACATCCAGACCCACGGCGGCATCGGCTTCACCTGGGAGATGGACTGCCATCTGCACTACCGGCGCTCGCGCCAACTCTCGCTTGTGGCCGGCGCGCCGCGCGTCTGGAAGGAGCGCCTCGTCAGCCACCTCGAACGCCGTAACGTCGAAGCTGCCTAAGGGAGAGCAGGACCATGGATTTCAACGACACTCCCGAAGAAGCCGCCTACCGCAAGCAGGTCCGCGACTGGCTCGACGCCAACGCCCCGAAGAAGCAGGAAGGCTCGGCCGATCCTGAAGGTGGCGATGGCATGGCCGCCTCCAAGGCCTGGCAGGCCAAGAAGGCCGCGGCCGGATATGCCTGCATCACCTGGCCTAAGGAGTGGGGCGGGCAGGGCGGCACGCCGGTGCAGCAGGTGATCTTCAACCAGGAGGAGGCCAAGCACCCGATCCCTGGCAACCCGTTCCAGATCGGCCTGGGCATGTGCCTTCCGACGGTGATGACGTTCGCCGACGAGGAGACCAAGAAGCGTTTCGTCGGCCCGGCCATTCGCGGCGAAGAGATTTGGAGCCAGCTGTTCTCGGAACCGTCCGGGGGGTCGGACGTGGCGGCCTCCCGCACCAAGGCCGAGCGGGTCGATGACGGCTCCGGCGACTGGGTGATCAACGGCCAGAAGGTGTGGACGACGGGCGCCCAGTTTTCGGACTATGGGATTGTAATCGTTCGGACAAACCCGGACGTGCCGAAGCACAAGGGCCTGACCATGTTCTGGCTCGACCTCAAGGACCCGGGGGTGGAGGTCAAGCCGATCCACCAGATGTCCGGGGGCTCGGGCTTCAACGAGGTGTTCTTCACCAATGTGCGGGTCAAGGACAGCCAGCGGCTCGGCGCGGAGGGCGATGGCTGGAAGGTCAGCCTGGTCACCCTCATGAACGAGCGTCTCGCCGTCGGCGGCGCGACCGGCGCCGGCTGGAGCCAATTCATGGAGACGGCGCGCAAGACCCCCGGCCTCGATGGCGCTTCGGCGCTGCAGGATCAGGCGCTGCGCGAGAAGTTGGCCGACTGGTACGTCCAGGCCGAGGGACTGAAGCACACGCGCAACCGCACCATGACGGCTCTGTCGCGCGGCCAGACGCCAGGCCCTGAAAGCTCGATCGGCAAGATCATCTCGGCCGTGCAGATGCAGGAGTTGGCCAACACCGCGGTCGAAATGCTCGACCAATACGGGATCATCAGCGACGAGGACCTGGCCCCGCTCAGCGCGGCGTTCCACTGGTCCCTGATGTTTGCGCCGGGCCTGCGGATTGCGGGCGGTACGGACGAAATTCTGCGCAACATCATCGCGGAGCGCGTGCTCGGCCTGCCCGGTGATATCCGCGTCGACAAGGATGTGCCGTTCAAGGATATGCCCACCGGCCGTTGAGAAAACCGGACGCCGACGAGTTGGGAGGCGTGCCGGCCTTGAAGGCTCCCCGCAAGGGGAGCCTTTCTTTTGGACGGGTCAGGCCCGAAGAGGGACGATCTCGACGGCGCTGCGCTGGGCGACCAACTCGCCATAGAGCCGCGTCAGGCCCTCGAACGTGTTGTCCCAACGGTGACGCTGCTCGGCGCGGCGGCGGGCGGCGCGCTTCAGCTCGGCCATATCGCGCGCGAACAGCGCCTCGATCGCCTCGGCCATGCCCGCCGCGTCGACGCTGGCGGCGCGCTGGCCCACGTGCTCGTCGATCAATTCGGAGATGCCGCCGCGCGACGGGCCCACCACCGGCAGTCCTGCGGCTAGAGCCTCCAGCACTACTAGGCCGAACGGCTCGTTCTCGTTGGCGTGCACCAGGGCGTCGCAGCTGGCGATGATCCCCGCCAGCTTCACCGGATCGCGCTCGTAACCCATCGGGATCACTCGCGGCGAGTAGTGGGCGTCCTTGGCCGCGCCGACCAGCAGCAGGTGGTATGGCGCGCCCAGCCGTTCGACCGCGCAGATCAGGCTTTCGATGTTCTTCTCGCGGGCGGGCCGGCCGGCGAACACCAGCAGTCGCGCGTTGGCAGGCAAGTTCAGTCGACGCTTCAGTCGTTCACCGTCGGCCCGGCTCGGATGAAACAGTTCGGTGTCGACGCCCAGCATCTGGACGCTGACCTTCTCGACGCCGGCCTCGGACAGGCGCTGGGCGATGTGCCGACTTGGGGCGACGACGCGGTCGAAGCGCTGGAAGGTGGCCGCCCAATGCTTCATCGCCGGGGCCTCGGCCCATTCGCCGAAATGCAGGGCGGCCAGCGCGGCCGCATCGGTATGGCAGAAGCCGACCACCGGCACGCCTAGAGCTTCGCCGGCGTCGAGCGCCGCATGACCCGGCACGAACATGTCGCCGGCCTCGATGATGTCCGGCTCCAGCATCCGGATTACGGTTTCCCACTTCGCGGTCGAAGCGGGCATCCGGTAGCCGTCGCCGAAGGGGAGCCGCGCGGCGGCGACCGTGACGATCCCATGCGCAGCAAGGCCCGTGGTCGCGCCCGGAACCACTATTGTGTGACTGATGTCAGGGCGGCGCGCGGCCAGCCAGTCACGCTTCTGATGCAGGTAGCGCTTCACGCCGCCAGAGCGTGGCGCGTACATCATGGTGGTGTCGATCAGGTGGAAACCCATGCGACCCGGTGCACCAAAATGTGGAGCTTCTGTCGGGTCGAGTCGTATCAGATTCTCAGAGCGCGAGTCGGTGACGTCGAACACTCGCCGCCTCCCTCATGTTTGGACCCTGGGCTAACGAACGGGGGAGGGATTTGGTTTCTCGCCGTTTGCGCCGCAGGTGGACTGGCGCAGGGCCGCCTCGTCAGACCGACCTGCGCACTGGTCGGTCAGTCGGCCCTCGGCTGGCTCTGTCCGGCCGCGCGCACCAACTGCACGAACTCGGCGCGGATCCCGTAGGGATCGTCCCCGCGGGCGCTCTGGGCAAGGTCGGCGACGTCGTTCCACCCGTAGGCCCCATCGACGCGCGGATCGGCCTTCAGCATTTGCCCGAAGGCGGCCACGGCCAAAGCCCACCGAGTCGCCTCGGGCGCGGCCTGCACGCTCGGGAAGGCGTCGCGAGCCCCGATCGGCCATTCGATCAGCTTTGATGTCGCTTGGCCAGGGAGCTTGTAGCGGATCTTCAGGTAGGCGAGCTCGCGGGCTGCGCTCGGCGCCGCCGACGGCCGGTCCGAGCGGTAGCGCAGGGGATCGCTGGAGCCGCGCACGCCCGCGGGCGTGATCTCATAGAGCGCCGTGACAGAGGCGCGGGATCCGACCTCGCCAGCGTCTACCTGGTCGTTGTTGAAGTCCTCGCGCTGGAGCATCCGCGTCTCATAGCCGATGAGACGGTATTCGCTGACGCTCGCGGGATTGAACTCGACCTGGATCTTCACGTCGTCGGCGATCGGGAACAGCGAGCTGGCGAAGTCGTCGCGCAGCAGCTTGCGGGCCTCGTTCAGCGTGTCGATGTAGGCCGCTGTCCCGTTTCCGTTCTGGGCTAGGGTCTGCATCATCACGTCGTTGTAGTTCCCGCGGCCGAAGCCGTAGATCGACAGGTATGTCCCTTCCTTGCGCTTGGTGGAGACCAGATCCTTGAGCTTGGCCGGGTCGGCGACCCCGACGTTGAAGTCGCCGTCGGTCATCAGGATCACGCGGTTGACCGACTTCGGATCGAAGTTCTGCCTGGCGAGGTCATAGGCGAGCTTCAGCCCTTCGCCGCCGGCAGTAGACCCTCCGGCGCGTAAGGCGCCGAGCGCGCAGCGTACCTTCAACTTGTTGCGGCCGTCGGTGGGGGACAGCACCGCCCCGGCTGAGCCGGCATAGGCGACGATGGCTACCCGGTCCTGCGGGCGAAGTTGATCGACCAGCAGGTTCAGCGACTTGATCGCCAGCGGCAGCCGGTCCTCGCTCCACATCGAACCGGAGGTGTCGATCAGGAACACCAGATTGAGCGGCGGCTCGCTGGTGCGCGGCAGATCGTAGCCCTGCAGGCCGATGTGCACGATCTGGCGATCCTTGGCCCAGGGCGACGGGGTGACCGCCGCGTAGGGTCGGAAGGGCGTCGCCCGGTCGGCGGGCTGGGCGTAGCCGTAGTCGAAGTAGTTGATCATCTCCTCGACCCGGACGGCGTCGCTAGGCGGCCGCGAGCCGTCGTTCAGGAACCGCCTCACATTGGCGTAGGACGCCGTATCGACGTCGACCGAGAAGGTGGAGACCGGTTCCTCCGCTACGCGCTTGATCGGATTGGCCTGGGCGCCTGGATAGCGTTCGGTGTCCACACGCGAGCGGGTCGCTGATCCGCTGACGACCATCTCCTCGACTTGAGGAGACGCGATTCTCCCTTGGACCGGCGGGACTGGCAGCGGGGGAATCTGCGGCATCGCCTGAACTGGTGAGGGCGCAGGCGGCAGGGGCGGCATGGGGGCTGCGCGATAAGCCTGTCGCGGCCGCGCGCCGTCATGTCCGGTCGGCTGGGCGGGGTAACCCAATGCTTCGCAGGCGGCGGGCGTGGGCGCACCGTCGCGGACCGCCTGTTGAGCGAGCGGCGCGGCTGGGGACGAGAGCGCAGTCAAGGCCGCCAGGCTGGTGACGGAGGCGCTACGCAACATCTTCTGCACGGTCATGGCGAACCCTCTCGATAGTCCATGGCACAGCTTGGCGCGCCGGCTGCGGCGAAATGTCGGCGTCATCGCGACGCGGGCGAGGCATCACAACCGCGTCAGGATATTGAGAATAGGTCTCAGGAGCGATTGCATCTGAGCGTTGGCGTGTTAGTGCGACTAAATCGCATGTAGCTTAAGTGTAGGGGATAGCTTTGTTGGCGCCGATTACCCGTGCCCTCATAAGGACCAGCGCGGGCGTTTGTCTCGCCTTCGCGGGCGAAGCTGCTTTCGCCGAGGTCGAGAGCGGGGAGCGGAGCAAGGCTCCCGCCGCCCGTGCGGTCAGCGCAGAGAGTGCGGCCAGCGACGTCAACGACATTGAGGGCGTGGTCGTCACTGCCGCCGGCTTCGAGCAGAAGATCGTCGACGCGCCGGCCAGCGTGACGGTGATCTCCCGCACCGAACTGCAGCAGATGCGCGCGACCAATCTGGCTGAGGTGCTCTCGACCATCGAGGGCGTCGATGTGGGCGGCTCGGTCGGCAAGACCGGCGGCCTCAACATCAACATCCGCGGTATGGGCAGCGACTACACGCTGATCCTGATCGACGGCCGCCGCCAAAACACCGCCGGCAGCGTGACGCCGAACGGCTTTGGCGAAACCTCGACCAGCTTCATGCCGCCGGTGAGCGCGATCGAGCGCATCGAGGTGGTGCGCGGGCCGGTGTCCACGCTCTACGGCTCGGACGCCATGGGCGGCGTCGTCAACATCATCACGCGCAAGGTCGGCGAGACCTGGGGCGGTTCGGTCACCCTAGATGGCACCATCCAGTCCGATAAAGAGTTCGGCGACGTCTACGGCGGCAACGTCTACGCCAGCGGCCCGCTGGTCCCAGGTCTGCTTGGCCTGACGCTGCGCGGCTCCTTCGTCGACCGGCAGGCCTCGAGCCTGACGTTCGAGAACGTCAGCGGTGTGTGGACGCCGGTCGCCGGCTTCGGCCGCAGCCCGACCAAGAGCGAGATTCGCGGCTACGGCGCGCGGGTCAGCTGGACCCCGATCGAGAGCATGGACTTCTGGCTTGACGCGGACGTCGGCACCCAGTGGTACGACAATTCCAAGGGGCAGATGGGCACCAACACCGTGGCCGGCGGCTACGCCAACGCTCTGGAGTTCAATCGCCAGCAGTACGCCCTGGCGCACAATTGGCGCCTGCCGTTCGGGGTGCTGGAGAGCAACATCTCGCGGGGGATCACCGAGACAAAGGGCCGGATCATTCCGCCTGGCGTCGCCGGCGCGGGCGGCCCGCGGGCGTTAGAATCGACCAACACCATTTTCGACACCAAGCTCTACTCGCGGTGGCGCGACCACACCTTCACCGTGGGCGGCCAGTACTGGGACGCCGAGATGATCGACGGCGTCGCCCCCGGTATTTTCGAGCATCAGCAATGGGCGATCTACGCCGAGGACGAGTGGCGCTTCACCGAGACCCTCGCCCTGACGGTCGGCGCGCGCCATGACGACCACAGCAAGTTCGGCGGCCACTTCAGCCCGCGCGCCTATCTCGTCTGGAACCCGAACGAGCACTGGACGGTGAAGGGCGGCGTCAGCCAGGGCTTCAAGACCCCGCGCCTGGAGCAACTGGCCAGCGGAATCAACGGCTTCGGCAACCAGGGCCGCCTGCCGCTGCTGGGCACCCCGACCCTGACGCCGGAGACCAGCACCAGCAGCGAGATCGGCGTCTACTACGACAGCCTGGAAGGCTTCTCGGCGAACGTCACGATCTTCGACAACCAGTTCAAGGACAAGATCGCCACCGGCGTTCCGATCGCGAACTGCAGCGCCGGAATGACGCTGGCCCAGTACAACTCCGGTGCGCCGCGGCCGTCGGGCTGCGTGGACGTCGGCTTCTTCCCGACGTTCGCTACGTTCGGCCAGAGCATGAATATCGACGAGGCTCAGACTCGTGGCGTCGAGGCGGCCATGCGCCTGCGCTTCCTGGAAGCGTGGACGCTGAACGCCAACTACACCTACACCGACAGCGAGCAGAAGAGCGGCGCGTCGGCGGGCCAGAAGCTGACCGACACGCCCGAGCACATGGCCAATGCCGACCTGCGTTGGAACGCCACCGAGCGGCTGACCGCCTGGCTGCGCGGCGAGTACCGCAGCGAGCGGTTCCGCAGTGATCCGCCGTCTCGCGCCGCCCTCGGCGACTTCAAGGCCTACAGCCTGTTCCACGTGGGCGGCTCGTTCCAGGTCACCGAGCGCGTGACGGTCAACGCCACGATCTACAACCTGTTGAACAAGGACTTCGTGCGCCTGCTGCCGTACGGCGCGCCGGTCGCCTATGCACCGGAGTACACGAACAACCAGGAGCCGCGGCGCCTTTGGCTGTCGGTGAAGGTCGACTTCTAGCCCGCTCCGCCGATCGGGCATGAGAAAGGCCGCGCCTTTGGGCGCGGCCTTTTTTCGTTCTGGGGCGCCGCTAGTGCTTCAGCGCGTCGCGCGCGGCGTCCTTGATGTCGCCGACGCCCTTCTGGATCTTTCCTTCGGTCTTCTCGACAGCGCCATCGGCTTCGAGCCGGCGGTTGCCGGTCGCCTTGCCGGCGGCTTGCTTAATGGAGCCGGTGGCTTCCTTGGCGGCGCCTTTGATCTGATCCTTGTGCATCACGTACTCCTCACAACTGGTGCGAAGGAGTACGCGGCAGCGCGGCGATCGTTCCGCGGCTCAGCGGTGGGCGAGGCGATCCAGCAGCGCGCCGAATGCGGCCCGCGCCGCCTTTCGCGCGCCGGCGTCCTCAAGCATTCGCCGCGCATCGTTGTGGCCGAGCACGTAGCTCTTCATCTGGAAGACGGCCATGGCGACCTCCTCGTCGGGCAGGGGAGGGGCGTGCAGGGCCTGCATTTCCCGCGACAGCGTGCGCCGCCACTGCCGGACGCGCTTCTGCAGCAGGTCGCGCAGCGGCCCCGGCTGGTCGTCGAGCTCGATGCTGGCGGCCATGATCAGGCATCCGCCGGCCGCCTTCTCGACTTCCGACCAGTCCAGCCAGCGCTCGAAGATCGCCTCGAGCCGCGCCCGGCCCGGCGGCAGGGCCTCGGCCGGCGCCCAGACGAACTCGACGAAGCGGTCGAACTCCTGCTCCAGGGCGACCAGTTCCATCGCCTCCTTGGACTCGAAATGCTTGAACAGGCCGCTCTTCGACAGGCCGACGGCCTCGGCCACGTCGTTCAGGCTTACGGCGCCGAACCCTCTGAGCGCGGCCTGACGCGCCGTCTCTTCCAGGATCCTCGCCCGTGTGGCGTCGCCTTTGCGCAAGTCCGGCCTCCCGCCGCTTGACAAAAAGTGACCGATCGTGCCTTTTTAGCCTTAGTGACCGATCGTGCCTTTTCTACGTCGTTAGGACGCAACATGCAATTTCAAGCTCTCTGCCTCGCCGCAACTGCTGCGGCCCTTTTGATCGCCACCCCGGCCGCCGCGGCCGGCTCCGGTTTCTCCGCCAACGCCAAGCTCCAGGCGCCGGTGTCCGCCCCGACCAAGACCGTCGTCGGCGACATCGAGTGGACCTGCGAAGGCGACACCTGCAAGGGCGTCTCCGAGCGTCGCGCGGGCCTGGACTCGCTGATGAAGGAGTGCCGCAAGGTCTCCACGGCGCTCGGGCCGCTAGCCAGCTACAACAGCCGAGGTCGCGTGATGACCGAGCGCAACGTCGCCGCCTGCAACAGGCTGGGCGACCAGAGCCGGGCCGACCAGGAACTCGCCGCGAAATAAGCGCGGCCCGCCGCCCGCCTCTTTCCTGCTCGGGGCGGGCGGCGTTTTTCTTGCGCGCTGCGGAGGCCAGAGAGCCCCGCACGTTGCGCCGACCGCTCCTGGCGGCTATCTCCCTCGTCGAATTCCCTGATCTTTTCGGCAGAGCGAGCGCGGACGCCTCATGGCGCAGCAGTATATTTTCCAGATGCAGGGCCTGACGAAGGCCTATCCCGGCGGCAAGAAGGTGTTCGAGAACATCTGGCTGTCGTTCTACTCGGACGCCAAGATCGGCGTGGTCGGGGTCAACGGCTCGGGCAAATCGACCCTGCTGAAGATCATGGCCGGGATCGACAAGGAATTTAACGGCGAGGCCAAGGCGGCCGACGGCGTGAAGATGGGCTACCTGCAGCAGGAGCCCCACCTCGACGAACAGCTGAACGTCTGGGGCAACGTCATCGCCTGGTGCGAAGAGAAGAAGATCTTCGACCGCTACAACGAGATCGCCGCCAAGCTCGGCGAAGATTACTCGGACGAACTCATGGAGGAGATGACCGCCCTCCAGGAGAAGATCGACGCCGGCGACCTGTGGGACATCGACAGCCGCGTCGAGATGGCCATGGACGCCCTGCGCTGCCCGCCGAACGACTGGCCGGTGGACAAGCTGTCGGGCGGTGAGAAGCGCCGCGTGGCGCTGGCCCGGCTGCTGCTCTCCAAGCCGGACATGCTGCTGCTCGACGAACCGACCAACCACCTGGACGCCGAGTCCGTGGCCTGGCTGCAGCATCACCTGGAAGCCTTCCCGGGCTGCGTAATCCTCGTCACCCACGACCGCTACTTCCTGGACCAGGTCACGAAGTGGACGCTGGAACTCGACCGCGGCAAGGGCCACCCGCACGAAGGCAACTACTCCAGCTGGCTGGAAGCCAAGACCAAGCGGATCGTCCAGGAGCAATCGGAGTCCGAGGCCCGCCAGCGCGCCATGACCCGCGAACTGGAATGGGTGCGCTCGGGCGCCAAGGCCCGTCAGGCCAAGTCCAAGGCCCGTCTGGCAGCCTATGAGGACATGGTGCGCGAGCAGGAGAACTCGCGTCAGGCGCAGACCTTCTCGACCATCCAGATCCCGCCGGGCCCGCGCCTCGGCAACGTTGTCATCGAGGCCAACAACCTCTCGAAGGCCTATGGCGACAAGGTGCTGTTCGAGAACCTCTCGTTCAGCCTGCCGCCGAACGGCATCGTCGGCGTCATCGGCCCGAACGGCGCAGGCAAGTCGACCCTGTTCCGGATCATCACCGGCCAGGAGCAGCCGGATTCGGGGACCTTCCGTCTCGGCGAGACGGTGAAGCTGTCCTACGTGGACCAGAGCCGCGACGCGCTCGATCCCAACAAGACCATCTGGCAGGAGGTCTCCCAGGGCCTCGACATCCTCACGGTCGGCAAGCGCGAGATCAACACGCGCTCCTATGTGGGCTCGTTCAACTTCAAGGGCGGCGACCAGCAGAAGAAGGTCGGCCTGCTGTCGGGCGGCGAGCGCAACCGCGTCCACTTGGCCAAGACCCTGACCACCGGCGGCAACGTCATCCTGCTCGACGAACCGACCAACGACCTCGACATCGAGACCCTGCAGAATCTCGAAGAGGCGCTCGAGGAATTCGCCGGCTGCGCCGTGGTCATCTCCCACGACCGCTGGTTCCTGGACCGTCTGGCCACTCACATTCTGGCCTTCGAAGGCGACAGCCACGTAGAGTGGTTCGAGGGCAACTTCGAAGCGTATGAAGAAGACAAGAAGCGCCGCCTGGGCGCCGACAGCCTGATCCCGCATCGGATCAAGTTCCAGAAGTTTACGCGCTGACCTTGCGTCAAGGTTGCATTGCGCAGCCTTGACGTGCGACGCTAACCCAGCGTGACCTGCCAGTGGGGCGGCCTTGTCGTGGGGCGGGGGCAGGTCGCTGGGGGGATGCGGCATGACCGTCGCCTATATTACGACCGCGGACAACGAGACGCTGAGCGGGACCGCGGGCAATGACAGCCTGGCCGGCGGCAGCGGCAACGATTCCCTGGAGGGCCTGGCCGGCGACGACACCCTCTTTGGCGGCGCGGGCGACGACTTGATCGTGGATGGCGCCGGCCTCGACCGCATCGACGGCGGCGCGGGCACGGACCTCGTCTCGCTGGAGCAAGCGACCGTCCCGCTTGAAGTCTGGGTCAACCAGGAAGGCCTGCCGGGCGGCGTGCGGGTCTTCAACGCCGAGGCGATCTTCCTCGGCCACTATGGGACGCGGGTCTACGCGACCTTCGGCGAGGACATCATCATCGGCGGCCGAGGCGGCGACTATATCGACGGCGGCTTCGATGACGACACTCTGGCTGGATTGGCGGGTAACGACACCCTGATCGGCGGCTTCGGGATGGACCTGCTGGACGGCGGCCCCGGGGACGACGTCCTGGACGGCGGGGCCGACGATGATCTGGCCGATTTCTCGGCCGCGCCCGGCGTCGTCAACATCGATCTCAATATCGCCGGGCCGCAGTTTACCGGTTTCGGCCTGGATCAGCTGATCCGCATCGAGTCGCTTATGGGATCTCAGCACGGGGGCGTGCTGCGGGGCGACGCCGCGAGCAACACCTTCATTGGTCTGACCGGCTCGGACACCTTCTTCGGCGGCGCAGGGGATGACGTCCTCGTGGACTACGGCGGCCGCAACATGCTGCGCGGCGAGGACGGCAACGACTACCTCGAAGGCGGCGACGAGTTCGACGATCTGCACGGCAACCAGGGCGAGGACACGGTCGTCGGCTACGGCGGCGATGACTGGGTGGTCGGCGGCCAGGGGCGCGACCTGCTCTATGGCGACGGCGGCAACGACCTCGTCTACGGCAACATGGGCGACGACACCTGCTACGGCGGCACCGGGGCCGACACGATCCGCGGGGGCCAGGACAACGACACCATGATCGGCGGGGCCGGCGACGACTGGCTGTTCGGCGATCGGGGAGCCGACACCATGAGCGGGGGGCTGGGCGCCGACACCTTCACGATCTTCGACGGAGCGGGCGTCGACCGCGTGATCGACTTCTCGTCGGCCGAGGGCGACCGCGTGCGGATCGAGGGCGGCGGGACCTACACCGTCACCCAGCAGGGCGCCGACGCGGTGGTCACGGTCGGCGAGGCCCAGATGACCCTGGTCGGGGTGCAGGCCTCGACCCTGCCGGCCGGGTGGATCTTCGCGGCCTAGGCGGCCCGGCCCAGCACCACCCCGGTCATGCTGATCGCGCCCAGGTCGATGGCGTCATTGAAGAAGCGCACCTCGTCGTCCTGGCCTTGAGCGCCAAGCACATAAAGCAGCGGCAGGTAGTGCTCGTCGGTCGGAATCGACAGGCGGGCGTCCTGCCCCAGACTCATCCAGTCGATCAGCGGCCCATGGTCACGGACGGCGATGAGCTCCTTGACCGTCTCGTTGAAGCGGTCGGCCCAGTCGAGCGGCTCGGCGCTTTGGGCCCGGATCGCCAGGCGCAGGTTGTGCACCCAATCGCCGGAGCCGACGATCAGCACGCCTTCGTCGCGCAGTTCGGCCAGCTTTCGGCCTAGGTCATAGTGGAATTGCGCCGACTGGCGCAGGTCGATGGCCAGTTGCAGGACCGGGATGTCCGCCTGCGGGAACATGTGCATCAGCACCGACCAGGTCCCGTGATCCAGGCCCCAGTCGTGGTCATGCCGCACCGGGATCGGCGCCAGCAGGTCGCTGACCCGCTCGACCAGCCAGGCGTCGCCCGGAGCCGGATACTGGATGTCGTAGAGCGGCTTGGGGAAGCCGTAGAAGTCATGGATCGTCCGCGGCTGGCTCATCGCTGTGATCGCGGTCTCCTCGACGTACCAATGCGCCGAGACGCAAAGGATGGCCTTCGGGCGCGGCAGGCTGTCGCCCAGTTGGCGCCAGGTTCGCGCATAGTCGCCGCCGAGGGCGTTCATCGGGCTGCCGTGGCCGACGAAGATCGCCGGCATATGGGGGACGCGTTCGCTCATGACGCCCTTCTAGATCGGTAGCGCTTGGCGCGAGGTCAATCGACCGCGTCAATCTCGCGCAAATTCCGTAGCGGCGACAGGGCTCCGATCAGCGGCAGGGCGACGAAGCCAAGGGCGGCGATCAGCAGGGCCGTACGTGGTCCGACGGCGGCGCCGAGCGCCCCGCCGCCCAGCGCTCCGAGGACGGCCATCGCGCCCGGCCCGGCCAGGAAGGCGCCTGAGACCCGGGCGAGGGCGGCCTGCGGAACCATCGCCTGACGCAGGCTCGCCGCCAGGATGACGCCGGCCACGGCCAGCGCGTCGCCGATCAGCTGCGAGACTACAAGGGTCGCTAGGCCCGCCGTCGGACTGGCGGGCGCGAACGGCGTGATCAGCACGGCGAGCCCGGCGCCGGTCAGCGCCGCCAGGATCGCCGGCCCGTGGCCGAGCCGGAGCGCCAAGCGCGGCGCGAGGGCTGCTCCCGCCAATGCGCCTGCGCCGCCCGCCGCGATCGCCAAGCCGAGCATGGATGGCGACAGGCCGAGCGTGCGGATGGCGAAGAGCACGTAGAGTGCGCTGAACACGCCGCCGAACAGTCCCTGCGCTGACTCCATGACCAGCAGCGGTCGCACGCGCCGGTCGGTCCAAGCCATGCGTAAGCCGGTCGTGAATTCGCGGCCCCAGTTTTCCCGCGGGCCATTAAAGGGCGCGGGCTCAGGCGTCTTGATCGTCGCCAGCCACAGCGCCGAGGCGCCATAGGTCGCCGCGTTGACCGCGACGGCGATCGGCGCGCTGAGCCATTGGAACAGCAGCCCCGCCAGGGCAGGGCCGCCGACCTCGGCGGTCGCGTCGGTCGCCGCCAGGCGGGAATTGGCCGCGACCAGACCTTCGCGTTCGACCAGGGTCGGCAGATAGGCGTGGCTGGCCATCTCGAAGATCGCGCTGATCGCCGCCGTCAGGGCCGCGACCACGAACAGCTGCGGCAGACCGAGCACGCCGAGCGCCGCGGCGAGCGGAATGGAGACCAGCAGCGCCGCGCGCAGCAGGTCGGCCCAGATCAGCACTGGCCGGCGGCGGGCGCGATCGACGTACGGCGCGCCCCCCAGCGCCGCCACCAGGGCCGCGCCGCTGGCGACGGCGGCCAGCGCTCCCAGGACCGCGGCCTGCGCGCCCAGTGCGATCACCGCCATGATGGGCAGGCCCTCGCGGGTGATGCGTGCGCCGAAGGCCGAGATCGCCTGCGCCGCCCAAAGACGTTGGAAAGCCGAGTTCACGGCGTGAGGCCTTCCAGGAAGGCCTCTACCGGGCGGTCTCCTGCCAGCCTGCGCACGTTTGCTGACGGAGCGAGCTGCGCCAGGCGACGCTCGATCTCGGCGCGAGCGTGGCGATCATAGTTCCAGATGTCCGCCAGCATCTCGCGACTGGGCGTGTCGCGGCAGCCATCAGGCAGATCGGCGCGCCCGGCGCCGGAGAGGTCGAGGCATCGTCTGAGTGCCCGGGTCATTGCAAGCCAGCGGGGCTGCTCTAGCCAGACGATCAGTTCGGCGCGGGGCAGGGTGATATCGCCGACGAGAGACAAGAAGCTGCCGTCCACGATCCAGGTCTCGCCGGCCAGCGCCTCGCCGACGCGCTGGCGGAACACCGTCGGATCACCAGGGGTCCAGCCAGGGCCATAGTAGAGCGGGTCGAGGTGAACCACCGGCAGATCGAGGACGCCGCCAAGCCGGCGCGCCAGGCGGGACTTGCCGCTGCCCGAATTGCCAAGGATCACCACGCGATGCATGACGGCCTCCCTCGACCCTGGCTATAGGACGTCCACACCTCGGAGAACCCCATGACCGACGCCGCTAGGCCGCTTGTCCTGATTTCCCACCAGATGCTGTCGCCGGTGCAACAGGCGCTGGAGGCGGCGGGCTACGACGTGGCGCGTCGGTGGGAGCTAGTCCCGGGCCAGGCCGACCAGGTGCGGGCGATCGTGCATGCCGGCGAAATCCCGCTCAGCCATGAGTTTCTTGAGAGCTTGCCGCGTCTGGGCCTCATCGCCAATGTCAGCGTCGGCTACGACGGCGTTGACGTGCCGTGGTGCCGCGCGCGGGGGATCGAGGTCACCCACGCCAAGGGGCTGAACGCCGACGACGTCGCCGACCATGCCATCGGCCTGCTGATCGCCGGGTGGCGCAACATCGTGGCCGGCGATGCGGTGGTGCGCGGCGGGGGCTGGCGCGACGATCCGCGGGTCGGCAACCGTCCGGGCCTGCGCGGTCGCAAGCTAGGGGTCATGGGCCTCGGCGCAATCGGCGAGGCAGTGGCCGTGCGCGGCGCGGCGCTGGGCATGGAGATCCTCTGGTGGGGCCCGCGCGAGAAGCCCCAAGCGCCGTGGCCACGAGCGGCGAGTCTGACGGCGCTGGCGCAGGCGAGCGACATCCTGATCGTCGCCTGCCGCGCCGACGAGACCAACCGCAAGGCGGTCGACCGCGAGGTGCTCGATGCGCTCGGCGCCCACGGCATGCTGGTGAATGTCGCGCGCGGTTCGATCGTCGATGAAGACGCCCTCATCGCGGCTTTGAAGGAAGGGCGACTGGGTCGGGCGGCGCTGGACGTCTTCGAGACCGAGCCGACGCCCGTCGCTCGGTGGGCCGACGTCCCAAATACGGTGCTAACGCCGCACAGCGCGGGCGGGACGGTCGATTCCATTCCGCGAATGGTCGGTCAGGCGCTGGAGAACGTTCGCCTGTTCATTGCCGGCGAACCCGTGATGAGCGCGGTCTAACTGCGCTTCGCCTGCGCATGCTATAAGCGGCTCATCCGGGCGGGTTCCCCTACTGCGAGCGCCTTGACATAAAGACATAAAGATATCTTTATGCGCTCATGATGCTCACCACGAGTCAAGCCGTGGATATTTTGCGCGCGGCGGGCGAGCCGACGCGGTTGCGGATTCTTGCGCTGTTGGCCGGGGAGGAGTTGGCGGTTCTGGAACTGTGCCGGGTGCTGGACCAGAGCCAGCCGCGCGTCTCGCGTCACCTCAAGCTGCTGGCCGAGGCCGGGCTGGTCGAGCGGTTCCCCGATGGGGCTTGGGTGTTCTATCGCCTCGTGACCTCGGGCGATGCCCGGCGCCTGGCCGACGAGGCCTTGCGGCTGATCGATCCGACCGACGAGATCATCGTTCGCGACGCCGAGCGGCTGCAGGCCGTGCGCGGCGAGCGTTCGGCGGAGGCCGGCGAGTACTTCGCGCGCAACGCGGCCCGATGGGACGAGATTCGCTCGCTCTACGTTTCCGAAAACGCTGTTGAGGCGGCTATCCTCGACGCCGTCGGGCCTGGCCCGTTCAAGCGGCTCGTGGATCTCGGCTCCGGCACCGGTCGGATGCTGACCCTGCTTGGGCCGCACGCCGAGGCGGCTATCGGTCTCGACCTTTCCCAGCAGATGCTCAACATCGCGCGTAATCATGTCGCTGAGGCCGGCCTTGAAGGCTTCGAGCTGCGCCATGGCGACATCTTCGGCACCCGCCTGCCGGGGCAGAGCGCCGACCTGGTGGTCGTCCATCAGGTCCTGCACTACCTCGCCGATCCCGCCGCCGCCGTGCGCGAAGCCGCGCGCCTGGTCGCCGAGGGCGGTCGACTGCTGATCATCGATTTCGCCCCCCATACCCTCGAATTCCTCCGCGAGCAGCACCAGCATCGCCGCCTCGGGTTCGCCGAGCCGGAGATGGCGCGTTGGCTGGAGGAGGCGGGGCTGACCGACATCCGCGTGACCGCGCTGCCGCCCGCACGGGCTGAGGGGCTCACCGTGAAAATCTGGGTCGCCGAACGCGCCCGCCTGCCGCAAAGGAGCGCCGCATGAGCCCTCATGAAACCGCGCTCGGACCCGTCGCCCGCGCCGCCGCCGGAAACACGCGCCGCCCGTCCGTGTCGTTCGAGTTTTCGCCGCCCAAGACGCCCGAAGCCGAAGAGAGCCTGTGGGAGGCGATCCGCCGTCTCGAGCCGCTGAATCCGTCCTTCGTCTCGGTGACCTACGGCGCCGGCGGTTCCACCCGTGACCGCACGCACCGCACGGTGGTCAGGATGCTGAAGGAGACGACCCTAAAACCTGCCGCTCACCTAACCTGCGTCGAGGCCTCGCGCGCCGAGGTCGACGAGGTCGTGCAGGCCTACTGGGACGCCGGCATCCGGCACATTGTGGCGCTGCGCGGCGACCCGCCGGGCAACATCGGCGGCGTCTACGTGCCCCGTGCGGACGGCTATTTGAACGCCACCGAGTTGACCGCCGGCATCAAGGCCGTGGCCCCTTTCGAGGTGAGCGTCAGCCTCTATCCGCAGATCCATCCCGAAAGCCCGTCGATCGATCACGACATCGACGTGCTGAAGGCCAAGATCGACGCTGGCGCGACCCGAGCGATCACTCAGTTCTTTTACGACATCGACGCCTACCTGTTCTTCATGGACAAGTTGCGCAAGGCTGGGGTCACGATCCCGGTCTCGCCGGGCATCATGCCGGTGTCGAACTACAAGGGCCTGAAGAAGATGGCGGGGCCGGTGGGCATTCCTCTACCGGCGTGGCTGGGCAACCTGTTCGACGGCCTCGACAAGGATCCGGAGACCCGTAAGCTGATCGCCGCCTCGGTGGCCTCGGAAATGTGCGTGCGTCTGGCCGAGGAAGGCTATTCGGACTTCCACTTCTACACGCTCAATCGCGCCGACCTAGTCTACGCGATCTGCCGGGTGCTGGGCCTGCGCGAGACCCCGACTGAGCCGGCTGAGGCCGCGGCATGAAGCGCCTCGCTCTCGCGATGGGCCTGCTGACCTGCGCTAGCGCCGCGCAGGCTCAGTCGCCAGCCAACTGGACCCAGCCGATCGAGCCGTTCCAGATCGCCGACAACCTCTATTACGTGGGGACGGCGGGCCTGTCGGCCTTCCTGATCACGACGCCGCAGGGGCACATCCTGATCGACGGCGCCATGCCGACGAGCGCCAAGCCGATCGAGGCGAGCATCGCCAAGCTGGGCTTCAAGCCGACGGACGTGAAGGTGCTGCTCAACACGCACGCCCATTTCGACCATGCCGGCGGCCTAGCCGAGCTGAAGAAGGATACTGGGGCGACGCTGGCCGCCTCCGCTGGCGATCGCGAGGCGCTGGAGAGCGGCAAGTACATCGGCTCCGAAGACGTTAAGGCGTTCGACTTCGCGCCGGTGAAGGTTGATCGCGTCCTCAAGGACGGCGACAAGGTCACCCTCGGCGGCGGGACCCTGACCGCACACGTGACGCCGGGGCATACTGCGGGCTGCACGACCTGGACCTTTCCGGTGACCATCGGCGGCGAGCGCCATGAGGCGGTGCTCTATTGCAGCACCTCCGTCGCCGCCAATCGCCTGGTCTCCAAGACCAAGGGACCGCAGTACCCCGGCATCGTGGCCGACTACGAGCAGAGCTTCGCCAAGCTGCGCAGGCTGAAGGCCGACGTCTTCTTGGCCCCGCACGCAGAGCAGTTCGGCATGTCCGCTAAGCGCGCCAGGCTGGCGGACGGAGGACCCAACCCCTTTATTGATCCAGGCATGCTGCAGGCGACGATCGCCGCCAGCGAAAAAGCCTTCCGCCAGGATCTCGCCAAGCAACAGGAAGCCGCGAAATGACCCGCCAGGACCGTATCGCCGCGCTCAAGCAGATCGCCAAGGAGCGCATCCTCATCCTCGACGGCTCCTGGGGCGTGATGATTCAGAAGCGCGGCCTAGACGAAGCCGACTATCGCGGGGAGCGCTTCGCCGGACACGCCCAGGAGCTCAAGGGCAACAACGACCTGCTGTGCATCACCCGGCCGGACATCATCGGCGACCTGCACGACCAGTACTATGCCGCCGGCGCCGACATCTCCGAGACCAACACCTTCTCGGCGACCACCATCGCGCAGGCCGAGTACGATTGCGGCGAGGCGGTCTATGATATCAATTATCAGGGCGCGAGGATCGCCCGCGAACGCGCCGACGCCTGGACCGCCAAGGAGCCACATAAGCCGCGCTTCGTCGCCGGCTCGATCGGTCCGCTGCCGAAGATGCTGTCGATGTCGTCGGACGTGAACGATCCCGGCGCTCGCCTGGTCACCTTCGACGAGGTCTATCAGGCCTATCGCGAGCAGATGATCGCGCTGCATGACGGCGGCGTGGACCTCTATCTGATCGAGACGATCACCGACACGCTGAACTGTAAGGCCGCGATCAAGGCGATCCTCGACTTGGAGGACGAAGGCTACGAGCCGCTGCCGATCTGGATTTCGGGCACCATCACCGACCGCTCGGGCCGCACGCTGTCGGGCCAGACCGTCGAGGCTTTCTGGAACTCGGTGAAGCACGCCAAGCCGTTCGCCATCGGCCTGAACTGCGCGCTGGGCGCCGACCTGATGCGGCCGCACATCGCCGAACTGGCCCGCGTCGCCGACACCCTGGTCTCGGCCTATCCGAACGCCGGCCTGCCCAACGCCATGGGCGAATACGACGAGCAGCCGCACCAGACCGGCCACCAACTGCACGAGTGGGCCGAGCAGGGGCTGGTCAACATCCTCGGCGGCTGTTGCGGCACGACGCCGGACCATATCCGTCACGTCGCCGACGCCGTCGCCGGCCTGACGCCGCGCCAGCCGCCCGAGCGGCCGACGGCGATGCGCCTCGCCGGCCTCGAACCGTTCGAGCTCGCCTAGGTCCTCGCGCGGACTGTGTTACTTCCCGGCTTCGGCCAAACCTGATTCAGCTTGGGTCCCCGCTTCGGCGGGGAATTTGCGATGCGACCTGTCTTCATCAATGTCGGCGAACGGACCAACGTCACCGGATCGGCCAAGTTCAAGAAGCTGATCGTCGAAGGCGATTACAGCGCCGCGCTGTCGGTCGCCCGGCAGCAGGTCGAGGCCGGGGCGCAGGTCATCGACATCAACATGGATGAGGGGCTGCTGGACTCGGTCGTCGCCATGCGGACCTTTCTCAACCTATTGGCGGCGGAGCCCGACATTGCACGCGTGCCGATTATGGTCGACTCCTCGAAGTGGGAGGTGATCGAGGCCGGGCTGAAGTGCGTCCAGGGCAAGTGCATCGTCAACTCGATCTCGATGAAGGAAGGCGAGGCCAAGTTCATCGAGCAGGCCAAGGCCTGCCTTCGCTACGGCGCCGCCGTGGTGGTCATGGCCTTCGACGAGGTCGGCCAGGCCGACACCGCTGACCGCAAGTACGAGATCTGCGAGCGCGCCTACCGCATCCTGGTCGACCAGGTCGGCTTCCCGCCCGAAGACATCATCTTCGACCCCAACATCTTCGCCGTCGCCACCGGCATCGAGGAGCACGACAACTACGCCGTCGACTTCATCGAGGGCACGCGGCGCATCAAGCAGAACCTGCCCCACGCCCGCGTCTCGGGCGGCGTCTCCAACGTCTCGTTCAGCTTCCGCGGCAACGAGCCGGTCCGCCGGGCGATCCACTCGGTCTTCCTCTACCACGCGATCGCCGCCGGCATGGACATGGGCATCGTCAACGCCGGCGACCTGCCGGTCTATGACGACATCGACCCCGAGCTGCGCGAGGCCGTCGAGGACGTGATCCTCAACCGCCCGCAGCGCACCAACGTCTCCAACACCGAGCGGCTGGTCGACCTGGCGCCGAAGTACAAGGGCGAGAAGGGGCAGGCCAAGGTCGTCGACCTGGCCTGGCGCCAGGCCAGCGTCGCCTCGCGCCTCAGCCACGCCCTGGTCCACGGCATCACCGAGTACATCGACGCCGACACCGAGGAGGCCCGCCAGGCCGCCGAGCGCCCGCTGCACGTCATCGAAGGCCCGCTGATGGACGGGATGAACGTCGTCGGCGACCTGTTCGGCGCCGGCAAGATGTTCCTGCCCCAGGTGGTCAAGTCGGCCCGGGTGATGAAGCAGGCCGTCGCCTACCTGATGCCGTTCATGGAGGCCGAGAAGGAAGGCCAGCCGCGCTCCAGCGCCGGCAAGATCCTGATGGCCACCGTCAAGGGCGACGTCCACGACATCGGCAAGAACATCGTCGGCGTGGTCCTGCAGTGCAACAATTACGAGGTCATCGACCTCGGCGTCATGGTCCCGGCCGACCGCATCCTCGACGCGGCGCTGGAGCACAAGGTCGACATCGTCGGCCTCTCGGGCCTGATCACCCCCAGCCTCGACGAGATGGTCTATGTCGCCGGCGAGATGGAGCGCCGCGGCTTCGACATCCCGCTGCTGATCGGCGGCGCCACCACCTCCAAGACGCACACCGCGGTCAAGATCGAGCCGGCCTACAAGGCCGGGACCACCACCTATGTGCTCGACGCCAGCCGCGCGGTCGGGGTGGTCTCGGGCCTGCTCTCGCCGAGCGAAAAGGACCGCATCGCCGCCGAAACCCGCGCCGACTACGCCAAGGTCCGCGAGAGCTACGCCAGAGGGCAGGGGAACCGCGCCCGCGCCAGCCTGGCCGAGGCCCGCGCCAACGCCTTCCAGCCGGACTTCGAGGCCTATACGCCGCCCAAGCCGAGCTTCCTCGGCACCCGCAGCTTCGTCGCCTACGACCTGGCCGAACTCGCCCGCCACATCGACTGGTCGCCGTTCTTCGCCTCCTGGGAGCTGGTCGGCCGCTTCCCGCAGATCCTCGACGACGACGTGGTCGGCGAGGCGGCCCGCGACCTCTATCGCGACGCCACGGCCATGCTGGACAAGATCATCGCCGAGAAGTGGTTCGAGGCGTGCGGCGTGGTCGGCTTCTGGCCGGCCGCCGCCGACGGCGACGACATCGTGCTCTATACCGACGAGACGCGCTCGGCCGAGCTGACCCGGCTGCACAGCCTTCGCCAGCAGATGCCCAAGGACAAGAGCCGCGAGGACGGCGGCCGCGCCAACGTCGCCCTGGCCGACTTCGTCGCCCCGGTCGGCGGCAAGCCCGACTATGTCGGCGGTTTCGCGGTCACCGCCGGCCACGGCGAGATCGAGGTCGCCCAGCGCTTCAAGGACGCCGGCGACGACTATTCGGCCATCCTCGCCACCGCGCTCGCCGACCGCCTGGCCGAGGCCTTCGCCGAAGCCATGCACCGCAAGGTCCGCACCGAGCTCTGGGGCTACGCGCCGGACGAAGCCTTCGATATCGACGCCCTGGTCGCCGAACAGTACCGCGGCGTGCGCCCGGC
Source organism: Phenylobacterium haematophilum (assembly GCF_014196295.1). Taxonomy (GTDB): domain Bacteria; phylum Pseudomonadota; class Alphaproteobacteria; order Caulobacterales; family Caulobacteraceae; genus Phenylobacterium; species Phenylobacterium haematophilum. The sequence continues at coordinate 251,342 of NZ_JACIDK010000004.1, read as the reverse complement.
CCCCGGCTACCCGGCCCAGCCCGACCACACCGAAAAGGCCACCTTGTTCAAGATCCTGGACGCCGAGGCGGCGACCGGCATGGAGCTGACCGAAAGCTTCGCCATGAACCCGCCGGCCAGCGTCTCAGGCCTCTACTTCGCCCACCCGGAGGCGCACTATTTCGGCGTCGGCCGGATCGAGAAGGACCAGGTCGAGGACTATGCGAAGCGGAAGGGGTGGGAGCTGCGGACGGCGGAGCGCTGGCTGGCGCCGATCCTGAATTACGAGCCGGGGTAGGCTTCAGCATGGCCGCTTGACCTGCCATGTCGTCTGGTCCGTCCGCGGAGCGTGCGGCGGGCGGAGGACGTAGATGAAACCTTGAGTGAAGCGTGCGCTCGCCACGCTCGCGGCGCCCGGCCCTCGTCGTCGGCGGGCACCCGCGACTATCTGAGGCGGGTCGACCGCTGACGCTCAGCGCGTCAACGGCCTGAACAAAAGCGCACAGATGTTCAAAATTGTACTGCGCCCGCGACGCGACGTCGTGGGGTATGTGGTGATCAGCGCTTCACACCGCGAGATACTCGCCGTAGTCGCGCAGCCAGGACGCTGTCCTTACCCAACGAGCAATGGTCAGCTAGATAGGAAGCAACTGCGCGTTGTCCGAGGCTCAATCCCTTCGCATGCCCAGCTCTCTCGTTGATGTACCAAAGTGCGGCCTTTCCGGGGACATAATCTATCCCAGATAAGCCGCGACGTTCGATGGTGCGCATCACGTCGGTCTTTGCTTCGCGATAGGCGGTTCGACTTGTAAGTACTATAATTCTTCTTATAACCTCGTTCGTTTTTGTGAACAGCTTCTGTCTATTAACTCGAATGTGTTTGCCTCCCTCCACGTCGAAGAGGTCCTTGAAATCAATAGAAAAGGCCGCGTCCCTCAGGTCCAAGCGTCTAGCTACTCCAAGGGCAACAACGTATAGGCTTATCATTATCTCGAGGTCGATGAGTACATGCTTCAGATTTATCTGATCACGTGCGGCTTCAAGGCTCTTTCCTGGGCAGGCAAAAGCGCAATACGCATTTAGAGCGCTCTCCTCCAGGAGTAAATTCTCCAAACTATAGACTTTTAATCTGTGGAGGTGCGGTGACTTTTTATGTCTAAGTTGTGAGATTAGATCAAGATCGCCATCCACTATATATAGGCGCGGTCTTCCTCCAATTGTATTATCATTCATGGCGGCTTCTAGAACTTTTTCCCTTGGTCCAAGGGGAATAATTCGTTTAACGCTCGCCTGCCCTCGGAGTGCGCGATTTATTACTCGCTCATAGATGCCGACGTAGGTTGCGTCTTCGACGTATACATCAATGTCGTTGTACGCTTGCATCAGGCGGCCGTAGGCGCGGCGCGCGTTTCCTGAATACTTCATCATGCCAGATCCACGCAATTCTCATCGCGATCCAAGATGATGGATGGGCTGTGAGTCGCCAATATAAGCTGAATATCTGGATTTGCTTCCAGCAATGAATCTACGAACATCTCTTGCCACTTTATGTGCAGGGAGAGTTCTGGTTCATCTATGATAACAGCGCTCGCGCGGCGTTGGTCGTCGTTAAACATCAATGATGTTATGAGAACAAATAGTTGACGTTCGCCCGATGACAGGTGGTAAACGTCCGCCATTTCTCCGGATGGCAGTTTAACGATAAGTGAGGCGTCTTCTTTGAAGGATAAAGTCTTCCTGGAATCTTCCAGGAATGAGTTCATTATAGATAAATATCGATTTGTGTGCCTGAATATTTCAGATTCAGCGTCGTTGAAGTTATTTACAAATTCCTCAATCTCCTTTATAAGTGATACGCGAGGCTCTAGTCGCATCCAACTAATAAAGTTTCTGGTCGTATTGTCGTCACTTTTTGCGATGATTACTTCTAAGTTTTTGTGTTTGCTTAGGGCTGTTGCAACGCCTATTACCTCTGAAAAGAACGGGTCAATGGTTTGTTCGACGCGTGCTGTATCTATTCCGAGGGCGGTGAAGGCGGCCTTTAGTGATTTTCGTGCCTTTTCGTACCGTCGAATATCTACTGATCGTGGAAGATCTGCGCTGCCCCGTGACGCGCCTTCTGAAAATAGAGATAGCAAAATCTGCTCCCGAAGTTCAGATGCTCGTCGAGTTCTAAGAACCTGTGCTTGCTTTGCCGCTTCAATGGCAATCGCTTCTGCTTGGGCAACGCTCTCGTCGAGAAATGCTCTTAGTGTGGCGTGAGTTCGTTTGGGGGGAGGGGCGCGGCGTTGCCGCTGATTGCTTCTTGCGCTCGTCGGTAGGCTGGTCCGGTCTAGGCCCAGGAATATTGGTGTGGGGAGTCCCCGTACGGCCTGAAATGGAGCCATCGTTTCAGTGATCTCGGAAACCGACTCCCTTACTCGAATGTAGTCGCCATCGGAATCTCGCAATAGGTCTTCTCTAATTCGAAGGCTGTTTCTATAAATCTCATCAGATATAGTAACGGATGAGAAGTCATCGCCATTAGAGAAGGAGAATTGTATATTATTATTGCTCTTTATGGCCGATATTACCAAATGAGCATCCTCATGCTCTAGGTCTACTAAAATGGAGTCGTATCTGGCATTCATTAGCCAGTCGATATCCGGTCCGAGTAAGGCCATAATTGCTTTGAGGACGCTGGTTTTTCCGCTCCCGTTGATCCCAATGAGGAAGCTAACGTCTTTGCGAAACGATAGGTCGAAGTCGAGATAGCCATTTAGGCCTCGACAGACGAAATTCAGCAGTTTCATGTTCTAGTATGATGTCCGAGATGAAGGCGTCGGGATAGTTGCAAGCTAGACGATGGCGCGTCGTTGTTGAAGATGCCTTTGCACCGACAGGCCAAGAGGCAGGATTTCCGACGGGCGGATCGGGGGTGCTCGGACCGACATCAGCTGTCTGGCCATGAGGGCGTCGACGCTGGGCGGCGGGGAGCCGGGGCGTACCGGCGGGATCTGATGCCCACGCGTTTGGTCTTCGCATGCGCCGAAAACTGACTCGATTGCTGTGTTGCCATTTTGTTCTTGCGCTTCGGCGTGGCTGTGAGACACTGAAGCCTTCTCATTTGCTGTCGTGGGGGCGGGATGCCTTCGTTGTCGCCAGGCCCGGGGCGGGCCAGGGTTCGGGCGTCTGTGCGGTTTACGCCGGAGCTGGGGCGGGAGATCTGCGCGCGGGTGGCGGCGGGCGAGAGCCAGCATGCGCTGGCGCGCGAGCCGGGGATGCCGTCGCGGCGGACGTTTCGCGACTGGGCGCTGCGCGAGCCTGAGTTCGGGGCGGCGTTCGAGGCCGCCAAGCTGGAGGGCCGGCGCCGGCAGATCGCGGCCGACCGCGAGGCGGACCTGCGGCCGGGCAGCGGCAAGCTCTGGCGGCGGATGATGGCCCAGGCCTCGCCCGCGCGGCGGCGCGGGGGCAGCGTCTCGATCCTGACGCCGGAACTGGCCGAGGAAATCTGTTTGAGGATCGCCGGCGGCGAGAGCGTGCTGGCGCTGTCGGCCGATCCGGACATGCCGTGCGCCGGCTCGATCTTCGGCTGGGCGCGGCGCGAGGACTGGTTCCGCGAGATGTACCTGCGCGCCAAGGAGATCGCCGCCGACCTGCATTTCGACCTGGCCTACGAGGTGGCGATGGAGGCGACCGAGGACTCGGTGCGCGGCGACCGGCTGCGGGTGCAGGTGCTGCGCTGGCGGGTGGCGCTGATCGAGCCGAAGAAATACGGGCTGCGGCGGATGCTGGGGCCGGCGGGGGAGGGCGAGGAGGCCGAGGGGCCGCAGCCGTTCGGGATCGAGCTGGTGAACTTCGTGCAGGAGCCGGGCGGGGGCTGGCGGGAGGCGGGGTCTTAGGGGTGTGGGTTTGCCGGATGGATCAGGTGGGTCCCGGTCTTCGGCTTGCAGCCGAAACCGGGATGACACTTGGGGGTGCTCGTCTCGGTCAAGCCTGTCATCCCGGTTTGCGGAGCAAGACCGGGACCCATGAACACCTGATCGTGCCGAAGGGGGCGCTGACCGGCGCGCGGCTTGAGTCGCTGGCATTGGCTCTTGCCGTGTAATCGATTGTATGGACACTGACGCGCGATGGCGGCGCCGGTGGACGCGGCTGCGTGGGAGGAGGCGAGCGACGTGCGGCAGAGTTTCGCCTGGTGGTCGTTTACGGCGGGGCGCGAGGTGGAGCCGGCGCCGTTCCTGCGCGCGGCGGCGGAAGCCGGGGCGCAGGGCGTCGAGATGCTGCCGCCCGAGCTGTGGCCGCTGGCCCGCGAGCTGGGGCTGTCGATCGTCACCGTCACCGGACACAAGCTGGAGGAAGGCTTCAACGACCCGGCCCGGCATGGCGTCCTAAGCGACCACGTGCGCCGCACGATCGATGCGGCGGCGGAGGGCGGGGCCGAGGCGGTGATCGTGTTCGCGGGCAACCGGTTCGGCGACGGCGACGATGAACGGGCCGTGGCCGCCTGCGTCGAGGGGCTGGGGCCGGTGGTTGAGCATGCGCAGGGCGCCGGGATGCGGCTGCTGATGGAGCTGCTGAACAGCAAGGTCGACCATCCGGGGCAGCAGTGCGACCGCACCGAATTCGGCGCGCAGGTGGTGCGCGGGGTCGGCTCGCCGACGCTGAAGCTGCTCTATGACGGCTATCATATGCAGTTGATGGAGGGCGACCTCAGCCGCACCATCAAGGCCAACTTCGAGTTGATCGGTCATGTCCATACGGCCGGGGCGCCCGGGCGGCGCGACCTGGACGACCGCCAGGAGATCAACTGGCGCGCGATCGCCGGGCTGCTGGACCATCTGGGCTACGACCAATGGGTCGGCCACGAATTCATTCCGCGCGGCGAGCCGATCGCCGCGCTTTCGCAAGCCATGGCGCTGTTCGACGCGCCGGGCGGCAAGGCGTAGGGTTTTGAGCATGCAGTTCGACGCGATCGTGGTGGGATCGGGCATCAGCGGCGGCTGGGTCGCCAAGGAGCTGTGCGAGCGCGGCCTGAAGGTGCTGATGCTCGAGCGCGGGCCGAACATCGAGCACGGGACCGACTACAGCCACGAGGAGGCCGGACGGCTGCGCTGGCGCGACGACCAGATCCCGGACGACGAGAAGGCGCTGCACTACCCGTACTATGTCGGCGTCAGCTACGCGATGTTCAACTCGAACAAGAAGTTCTGGGCCAGCGACCACGACTATCCGTACGAGCAGGCCGAGGGAAAGCCGTACCGCTGGATCCGCGGCTATCACCTGGGCGGGCGTTCGCTGACCTGGGCGCGGCAGTCCTATCGCTGGGCGCCGGACGACTTCCTGTCCAACCTCAAGGACGGGCACGGGACCGACTGGCCGATCCGCTATGATGACCTGGAGCCGTGGTACGACCACGTCGAGGCGTTCGTAGGGGTCAGCGGCAATTACGACGAGGTTCCGCAGCTGCCGGACGGCGACTTCCTGCCGCCGTTCCCGTTCAACAGCGTCGAGGAGGACGCCCAGGGCCGCATCGAGGCGGCGTTCCCGACGCGGCGGTTCCTGATGGGGCGCTGCGCCAACCTCAGCCGGGTGGCCAAGCCGCAGATGGACCTGGGGCGCAAGCGCTGCGAGGGCTATGTGCGCTGCCACCACGGCTGTCCGCTGGGGGCGGCGTTCTCGACCCAGGCCGCGACGCTGCCAGCGGCGCGGGCGACCGGCAACCTGACCGTGATCACCGACGCCATCGTCGAGAGCGTGGTCTATGACCCGGCCGCGGGGCGGGTGACCGGCGTGCGGGCGATCGACCGGCTGAGCAAGGTCGCCACGACCTATGACGCCAAGATGGTGTTCCTCAACGCCTCGGCGATCAATTCGGCGGCGCTGCTGCTGAACTCGCGCTCCGAGGCGTTCCCGCGCGGGCTGGCCAACGGCAGCGACCAGGTCGGGCGCAACCTGATGGACCACGTCGGCTGCGGCCAGATCGTCGGGACCTATCGCCCCGGCTTCGAGGACCAGCCCTGGCAGGCCGACCGGCCGACCGGGATCTACATTCCGCGCTATTCGGGGATCACCGAGACCGACAAGCCGTACCTGCGCGGCTTCGGCATGCAGGGCGGGGCGCGCAAGATCCGCCGCGCCGACGGCGAGGGGCGCGTCTGGGTGCTGTCGCTGGGGCCGTTCGGCGAGGTGCTGCCCGATCCGGAGAACCGGGTGACCCTGTCGGCCTCGCGGGTCGACAGCTGGGGGATCCCGCTGCCGCGCATCGAGGCCGCGCACGGGGCCAACGAGCAGGTGATGATGCGCGAGGCCGCCCGCGACGCCGCCGCCATGCTGGAAGCGGCCGGCTGCACCGACATCACCCCCTGGGAGGAGGCCGGCGCCGACCTGACGCCGCCCGGCGACCGCATCCACGAGATGGGCACGGCGCGGATGGGCCGTGATCCCTCGACCTCGGTGTTCAACGGCTGGGGCCAGGCGCACGAAGTAAGCAACCTGTTCTGCTCGGACGGGGCGGTGATGGCCTCGAGCGCCTCGATGAACCCGTCGCTGACCTACATGGCGCTGTCGGCGCGGACCGCGAACCACGCCGCCGACCTGCTCGAGCAGGGGGCGTTTTCGTAAGACGAGCGGCGCGCTTGGTCGCTTGGGCGCGCCGGGCCCGGGGCCGGGCGCAGCAGCGCTGCAAGCTTGAGCGGGCGAGCGCAGGGTCGCGGCGACCTTAGCTGGAGCCGCCGCTCATGAAATTCGCCGCCGCGTTCGCCGCGCTCGCCGTCTGTATCGCCCAGCCGGCCGCCGCCACCGACTTTAAGCCGCTGGGCGTCTGGGCCGCGCGGATCGACCGCATCGAGAACCCGCCGCAGGACCGGCTGGTCCACGTCTACGTCACCCTGCGCAACATCAGCGACAAGCCGCTGGTGCAGACCGAGCGGGTGGCGCTGCTGATGGAGGACAGCCTGGGCGTCACGGTCGAGAGCGGCCAGGGGCTGCAGCCGATCGCCGGCTATCCGAAGCTGTTCGACTCGCCGCCGCCGATGACGCCGCCGGGCGGGGAGATCGCCGCCAAGTACGTCTTCGACCGCAACAAGGACGCCAAGGTGGTGGCGATCATGGTCGAGGAGAGCCGCGAGCACATGGCGACCTTCACGTTCTGATGCGGGCGCATGTTCTGGCGGGCGCGGCCCTGAGCCTGGTCCTGGCCGGCCCGGCCCTGGCCTGGAAGCCCAAGACCCACGTCTACCTGGCCGAGGAAGCGATGCGCGACGCGCTCGACGGCAAGGTGACGCTGGGCGTGGTCGACCCGCAGACCGGCGAGCCGGCCGGGGCGCTGGGCGCTTTCGAGGTCGACCCCAAGGCGCTGGCGGCGCTGAAGGGCGGGGCCAAGCAGTTCCGGGCCGGGGTGCTGGGGCCGGACGCCTATCCCGACATCCTGACCGGCCAGCAGATCATCCATCCCGACGAGTCGGCGCCCGGCGGCGTCGGGGCGAGCGGCAGCGACGCCTGGCTGAACTGGATCCACCGCAAGGGCTTCGTCGAGAGCGACGATGCGAAGGTCAACGCCTTCGCGCTCGGCTACCTGACCCATGCGGCCGGCGACGTGTTCGCCCACACCTACGTCAATCACTATGCGGGCGGCGAGTTCACCCTCGACCCGGCGATGAACGCGGTGAAGCACCTGACGCTGGAGGGCTATATCGGCGAGCGGACGCCGCGCACGGTCAACGCGTTTTCCACGCGGATCGCCAGCGGCCGGCCGTGCGACCGGCGCAAGCAGGACGACCTGCCCGACGACGGGACGCCGTGCGGTATCCGCTACGAAAACGTCCACCTGCCGGTGACCAGCCAGGACACCTCGATCGCCGGGGTGGAGGAGTTCATCTGGCGCGAGATGATCGACGCGCGGCCGGGCAGCGAACTGGCGACCCGGCTCTATCGCGGCGAGGCGACGGGGCGCTCGGTCCCGTGGATCTTCTCGCAGCTGCGCACGCGGGTGCAGGCGCGGGTCGAAGCCTATGAGGCCAGGCGGGCGACGCTGTCGGGCCTGGAGCGGGCGGCGTTCGAGGCTGCCAGCGGGCCGGGCGCGGCCTACGACCGGGCCTGGGTCGAGGACATCGACCGCGGGCTGAAGGCCTGGCCGGCGGTCAGCCACGAGGTCGCCAAGTCGCTGGTGTTCGCCGATGCGGGCGCCGACCTCGATCGGGCCGAGACCGCGATGGGGCTCTATGTGCGCGATCACATGCTCTCGATGGCCGGCGCGCCCGACGGCGTGGTGCAGGTCAGCGCCGCGGTGATCGAGACGGTCTCCAAGCTGATGCCCGAGGTGTTCGTCGGCGTCCTGGAGGAGATCCTGCGCGCGCCGCTCAACGCCGCGGTCGAGGGCGCGACCGGCCAGACCCTGGACAAGTGGTCGGACTATCTGAGCCGCCCGCACGCCCACTTCGACGACGTGATGGGGCAGGGCGGCGGCGGTCACGGAGGGGCCCAGGCGCATACGGTGAACCTGGCCGACTTCAACCGCGAGCAGCTGAAGATCGACGACGCCGGCTATGGAAATTCGGCGCTGCGCTGGGAGACCGAACGCTTCGCGCCGGCCTTCAACACCCTGCAGATGACCAAGCTTCTGCTGCTCAGCGACCAGGGCCGGCGCGACCTGGAGAAGGCGCTGGCCGGGCGCGGCGCCGCGGTGGCGCTGGGCTCGGACAATCTGATGCTGGGCTGGGTGCGATCGATGGACGCCGGCAACCAGTGGCAGGCGCTGCCCTCCAAGCAGCCGGGGGCCTCGCCGCTGCCGACCCTGGCGCAGGCCGGCGGCGCGGCCTGGCGGCGGCTGTTCATGCGCCAGCTGGGCGAGGCGCCGATGGATCAGGAGCCGGAGCCGCAGACGCCTGAGGAACCGCAGCAGCCCGAGCCGTCGCCGCCGCAGGAGCCGCAGGCCCCGCCGCCGCAGCAGCCCGCACCGCCACAGCGGCCTGAGCCGCCGCCGCCGCGCCCCGATCCGACGGGAGCGTTCAAGCGGCTCGGCGCCTGGTCGGTGCGGATCGACCGCGTCGAGCGGCCGGCCGACGACCGGCTGGTGCACGTCTATCTGACCCTGCGCAACGACAGCTCGCGGCGACTGCTGCAGACCCAGGACATCAGCGTCGTCCACCGCGACAGCCTGGGGATCAGCGTCGAGAACAGCCAGAGCCTGAAGCCGCAGTCAGGCCGACCCGAACTGTTCGGCGCGCCCCAGCCGGTGGCGCTGCCTGGGCGCGAGCTGCGGGCCAAGTTCGTCTTCGACCGCAACGGCGTGACGACGGGGATCACCGTGCGCGAGGGCGTCGAGCACAGCGCCGAGTTCGGCTTTTAGGCCCGGCGCATGGTCAGGATCGGGACCGGCGGCTTGAGCCACTGGCCGCGCTGGTCCTTGAACTTGGTCTCGCCGTTGGTGGGCAGGGAGAGGATCTTCTCGACGATCGGCATGCCCTGGACCACCTGGCCGAAGGCCGCGTAGCCGAGGTTGTCGCCCGCCGCCTTGGGGTTGGCGTCGAGATAGGGCTGGTCGCCGACGCAGATAAAGAAGTTGCTGGTCGCCGTACCAGGGGCGAAGCGGCCGAGCGAGATCGTGCCGTTGAGGTGCTTGAGGCCGGTCCCGGTCGTGCTCTCGTGGGCGATCGGCGGGAACGGCCGGACCTTCGCGTCGGGCGCGCCGACGATGGTGCCGTCTTTGGGCACGCCGGGCGTGCGCGCGGCGCGGAAGAAGGTCCCGCCGTCATAGGACCTGGCGTCGACGTAGCGCAGGAAGTTGGCGGTGGTGAGCGGCGCCTTGCGCGGTTCGAGCTCGACGATGATCGACCCGCGCGGGGTCTTGATGACCACCCGCGGCTTGCCGGGCGCGGCCAGCGCCGTGCGCGGGGCGGCGAGGACCAGGCCGCCGGCGGCGATCAGGCTGCGTCGAGGAAGGTCGCTCATCGGGCTCTCCGGTGGATCTTGGCCATAGCAGATCAGCCTTTGGGCCGGGAAGGCGTCCGCGCAGCCTCGCGCATCGGTCCGCGGCCGTCCGTGCCGTGCCAGATCTGCAGGGTGACGCCTTCGGCGTCGGTCGCGTAGCGGAACTGGCCGCGGGTCAGGTCCGGCGTGCCGAGGATCTCCGCGCCCTCGCCGCCGATGCCGTGGCAGGAGGCGCAGTGGGTCTGATAGAGCGGCACTGCGCGGATGACGGCGGCCTGGTCGCGCGGCGCGCCGGCGAGGGCCAGGACGTACTCGGTCAGGTCGGCGATCTCGGAGGGGCCGAGTTCGCCGGTTTCGCCGAAGCCCGGCATGCTCGCGGTCTGCGGCCAGGCGATCAGGCGCGCGTTCTCGACGGGGCGGGGAATCTGCTGGAGACCGTAGGCGCCGAGCGCCAGGGCGGCGACCAGACCGGCGCAAAGGAGAGCGGGGACGCGGGACATGGCGGCAGTCTAGGGCGCGCGGGGCCCACGCGCCTAGACCATCGTCAAAACCTAGCGCGGCGCCAGCGCCCCGGCGAAGTCGATCACGCACATGGCCCCGTGGGCCGAATGCGGCCCGCAGGCGACGCCGGCCAAGCTGTAGCCTGCGCCGAAGATCGTCTTGCGGTGGCCCCGGCCGGGGACCCGGCTGTCGACGATCAGCTGGACCACCACCTCGCGGGCGCTGGCGTAGCCGTAGGAAATGGTCTCGGCGCTCATCCCCGCCCAGACGCCCTGGTTCTTGAGGCGGGCGGCGAGGCCGCCGGCCCCGGACCCGTGTCCCTCCGACCCGCGGCGGGCCTGGGCCCGCACGTGGGCGCCGGCGGCGGCGGCCAGGCCCGGATGGGCCTGCAGCGGCGGCAGCGGCCGCTGGGACAGCAGGAAGGCGATGGCCTCGTCGACCACATAGGGGTCCTCGTCCCGCAGCGCCCAGCCGCCTCGGGCCAGCTCGTCGGCATAGCGGGCGGGATTGGCGCGGGCGTAATTGAGCTCGGCAAGCACCTCGGCCTCAAGGCCGCGAGCGTGGGCGGAAAGCGGCAGGCAAAGCAGAGCGAGCAGCGCGACAAGACGCGCACGAAGGGACATCGTGACCACGCACGAACTCCAGTCATAGATGTCCCCCGGCCAAGCTCTAGCGGGGTTCGCGGGGGCCGCGCCCTGCGGCAAAGCGCGCAGGGTGTCGGAACGCAGACCGCCGGCTCGTCCTCGGGGAAATGAAGGAGACCTGCATGGCGCCGATCATCACCGCATTCGAAGCTTCGCCCGACCGCGGCCGGGGGCTGGCGCGCGACATGCGCGTGCGCTGGGCGCTGGAGGAGGTCGGCCAGCCCTACGAAGTGCGGCTGGTTTCGTTCGCGGCGATGAAACAGCCGGCGCACCTGGCGCTGCATCCGTTCGGGCAGATCCCGACCTTCGAGGACGGCGAGCTGGCGCTGTTCGAGTCCGGGGCGATCATCCTGCATCTGGCCGAGCGCCACGAGGGACTGCTGCCGGCCGATCCGGACGCGCGGGCCCGGGTGATCGGCTGGATGTTCGCAGCGCTGAACACGGTCGAGCCGCCGATCGTCGAGCGCGAGCAGGCGCGGCTGGTCGAGCGCGACAAGCCGTGGTTCGACGCGCGCGCGCCGATGCTGGAGGCCCGCGTGCGGAGCCGGCTGGAGGCGTTGTCGCGCCGCTTGGGCGAGGCCGAGTGGCTGGACGGGGCGTTCAGCGCGGGCGACCTGATGATGGTCAGCGTGCTGCGCCGGCCAGCAGGCGCAGAGCTGCTGGCTGACTATCCGAACCTGGCCGTCTATGTCGCCCGCGGCGAGGCGCGGCCGGCCCACCAGCGGGCCTTCGCCGACCAGCTGGCGGTGTTCGAGGCCTCGGAGCGGACGACCTAGTCGTCGAAGCCGACGAAGACGCTGGCCTCGGCCACCGACTTGCGCTCGGAGACCACGGCGTTGGCGGGGAAGTCATCGTCCGGCCAGCCCAAGGCGACGGCCTTCATGATCACCTGGTCGTCGGCGATGCCGGCGTGTTCGCGGACCACCGGGGACTGCATGATGCCCTGGCTGTTGATCACCGCGCCGAGGCCGCGCGACCAGGCGGCGTTGACCAGGGCGGTGGTCACCGCGCCGCAGTCGAAGGGGGTGTCGTCGCTGCCGGCCAGGACGCGGTCGTAGGTGATGATCACACAGACCGGCGCGTCGAATTGGCGGAAGCCGCGCAGCACCCAGTCCTGGCGCATCTCCTTGTCCTCGCGGGCTATGCCCATGGCGGCGAACAGCTGCTTGGCGACGCCGACCTGCCGGTCGCGGTGCTGGCCGGTGAAGGGCTCGCCGGTGCGGAACTCGCGCGAATGCGGCACGCCGGCCAGGTTGCGCTCGGTGTTGCCGGCCCGGATCCTGTCGAGCGGCTCGCCGGTGAGAACGTAGAAGTTCCACGGCTGGGTGTTCATCGACGAGGGCGCGCGCATGGCGAGGGCGAGGATCTCCTCGATCAGCTTGCGCGGAACCGGATCGGGCTTGTAGCCGCGGATGCTCCGGCGGCCGAGGATGACGTCGTCAAACAGCATGGATGGTGCTCGGGTTCGTTAGCGCAGGCGCAGAGAACTGCCAGCATTCCGCAGCGAAAGCCAATGGGGCGCGTTCGGACCGAGGCGAGGTGGTCGCCGCGCCCAGGCCGCTGCGCGCACACCGCCGGTGCGAATGTGGGAAACGCCAGCGAAGTGGACGGGGGCCCCAAACGCGGTCGACGGCGCGAGGGACGCGCCGCCAAAGGGATCAACGCCCCCGACAGGAGTCGGGGGCGTTGAACACAGCAGAACCTGCCGGAGCTCAGGCGAGGTCGAAGCGGTCGGCGTTCATGACCTGGGTCCAAGCGGCGACGAAGTCGTTGACGAACTTGTCGCCGGCGTCGGCCGAAGCATAGACCTCGGCCAGGGCGCGCAGCTGGGAGTTGGAGCCGAACACCAGGTCGGTGCGGGTGGCGGTCCAGCGTTCCTGCTTGGTTTGGCGGTCCGTGCCGAGGAACACCTCGTCGCCGTGGCCGTCGATCTCCTTCCAGGCGGTGTTCATGTCGAGCAGGTTGACGAAGAAGTCGTTGGTCAGTTGGCCCGGACGGTCGGTCAGGACGCCATGTTTCGAGCCGCCAGTGTTGGCGCCCAGCACCCGCAGACCGCCGACCAGCACGGTCATCTGCGGCGCAGAGAGGCCCAGCAGCTGGGCGCGGTCGACCAGCAGCTCCTCGGTCGGGACGTTGAAGGCGACCTGCAGATAGTTGCGGAAGCCGTCGACCCGCGGTTCGAGCACCGCGAAGCCCTCGACGTCGGTCTGGTCCTGCGAGGCGTCGGTGCGGCCGGGGGTGAACGGGACCTCGACGTTCCGACCGACAGCCCGGGCCGCCTTTTCTATCCCGACCGAGCCGCCCAGCACCACGAGGTCGGCGATGGAGACGGTCTTGGCTCCGTCGAACGCGGCCTTGATGTTCTCGTAGGTCGACAGGACCTTGGCCAACTTCGGCGGATCATTGACTTCCCAGTCCTTCTGAGGCGCGAGGCGGATGCGGCCGCCGTTGGCGCCGCCGCGGTGATCGGAGCCACGATAGGTCGAGGCCGAGGCCCAGGCGGTCGAGACCAGCTCGGCGACGGAAAGATCGGAAGCGGCGATCTTTTCCTTCAGCGCTTGGATGTCGGCGGCGTCGATGACCGGACCGCTGCGGGGCGGGATAGGATCCTGCCAGATCAGGTCCTCAGCCGGGACCTCGGGACCGAGATAGCGAGCCTTTGGACCCATGTCGCGGTGGCAGAGCTTAAACCAGGCGCGGGCGAAGGCGTCGGCGAAGTAGGCGGGGTCGGCGCGGAACTTCTCGGAAATCTCGCGGAAGCCCGGGTCGATCTTCAGCGCCATGTCGGCCGTAGTCATCATGGTCGGGACGCGGCGGTCGGGGCTGTGGGCCCCCGGCGCCATGTCCTCGGGCTTTTGGCCGACCGGCTGCCACTGCTTGGCGCCGGCGGGGCTGCGCACCAGCTCGTACTCGTAGTCGAGCAGCATGTGGAAGAAGGTGTTGTCCCACTTGATGGGCGTGGGGGTCCAGGGGCCTTCCAGGCCCGAGGTGATGGTGTGGTCGCCCATGCCGCTTTCGTGACCGCTCTGCCAGCCGAGGCCTTGCTGAGCGATGTCGGCGCCTTCCGGAGCGGCCCCGACCTTGGAGGCGTCGCCGGCGCCGTGGGCCTTGCCGAAGGTGTGGCCGCCGGCCGTCAGGGCGACGGTCTCCTCGTCGTTCATGCCCATGCGGTGGAAGGTCTCGCGGATGTCGCGCGCCGATTGCAGGGCGTCGGGCACGCCGCCGGGGCCTTCCGGATTGACGTAGATCAGGCCCATCTGGATCGCCGCCAGCGGGCTCTCCAGCACCATGTTCTTTTCAGGTTGGATGCGGGTCTCGTTGCCTTCCTGGCCGACCCACAGCTCCTCGGTGCCCCAGTAGACGTCGCGCGCGGGTTCCCAGACGTCGGCGCGGCCGCCGCCGAAGCCGAACACCGGCCCGCCCATGGACTCGATGGCGACGTTGCCGGCGAGGATCATCAGGTCGGCCCACGAGAGGTTGGCGCCGTACTTCTGCTTGATCGGCCACAGTAGGCGGCGGGCCTTGTCGAGGTTGCCGTTGTCCGGCCACGAGTTCAGCGGCGCGAACCGCTGCTGGCCCGAACCCGCCCCGCCGCGGCCGTCGCCGGTGCGGTAGGTGCCGGCGCTGTGCCAGGCCATGCGGATGAAGAACGGCCCGTAGTGCCCATAATCGGCCGGCCACCAGGGCTGGCTGTCGGTCATCAGGGCCGTCAGGTCGCGCTTGACGGCCTGATAGTCGAGCTTTTTGAACGCTTCGGCATAGCTGAAGTCCGGCCCCATCGGATCTTCGGTGCGGAGGATTTCCAGCGACAGACGGTTGGGCCACCAGTCGCGATTGGTGCGTCCGAGCAGCGAACGCAGGGCGCCGCGCTCTTTGCGCGGGTCGTTCAGCGGGGATGCGTCATCCATGTCCCAAGTCCTCCCATAACGGCGATTTCCGAGCAGCGTAGGCCCAGGAATTCGCGCTGGCTAATGGGAAAACTTTGTCGTCTCCATCGAGACAATCAATGGGTTGCGGAAAAAGCATAGAAACGCCCCGCGCGTGGATAGCGCGGGGCGAGGCGCAGCTTGGCTTCAGGCTGCCGTGACGCTGGGCCGGGCGGCGGCGTCGAGCGCCGCATGGCCGCTGGCGAGATAAGCGCGCAGAGCCGCGGCGAGGTCCGTCAGCACCGCCTCGAACTTGGTTTCGTCGGCCTCCAGCAGGGTGAAGCGGAATCCCTGCAGGTCGGAGTTGAAGCCGGTGGAGAGCGGCACCACGCAGATGCCGGTGGCGGCCAGCAGGTGGAGCACGAAGCGCTGGTCGAGCGCCGCCCCAAGATGCGGGGCGATGATCGCCGCGGCGCTATCGGGCGCCGGCAGCGACTGGTCGAGGTTCAGCGCCCCGTGCCGGAAGACTGCGGTCATGTAGAAGGCGCCGCGGGCCGGATGGATGGTGATCTCGGGAATGTCGGACAGCACCTGGGCGGCGCGCTTGGCGCGGCGGTCATAGGCGCCGACGCGCTCCTCCAGGTAGGGATAGTAGCGCGGGTCGCCCATCACCTGCGGCAGCACGCGCTGGGGCAGGGTGGTGGCGCAGACCTCCAGCATCTTGGTCTCAAGCAGCGAACGGGCGAAGCGGTCGAAGTCGGCGTCCTGGTCGCGGTTGTAGATCTCGATCCAGCCGCAGCGCGCGCCGGGCCAGGGGAATTCCTTGGAGATGCCGCGCATGGCGATGGCCGGCACCTGGCGATCACCGAAGCCAGCTTGCGCATGTCCGAGCCGGGATAGGCGAGGTTCGAATAGATCTCGTCGGAGATCAGGAACAGGCCGTAGCGGCGGGCGATGTCGACGATCGCGGCCAGGGTGTCCTGTGGATAGACGAAGCCGGTCGGGTTGTCGGGATTGATGATCAGGATGGCGGCGATATGCGGATTGGCCGCGACCTTGGATTCGAGGTCGGCGAGGTCCGGCTTCCAGCCGTTCTGCGGATCGAGGCGATAGGTGATGTGCGGCGCGCCGGCGTGGGCGGCCTCGGCCGAGGAGTGGGTCGGATAGGCTGGGTTCGGGCCGATCACGCGGGCGGACGGGTGCAGCGCACCGTAGATCGTCGAGATGGCGTCGCCGAGCCCGTTGAAGAACAGGATGTCGTCGGCGGTGATCTGGATGCCGCCTTCCAGGTTCCGCTCATTGGCGATGTAGGCGCGGGTGTCGTCCAGGCCCTTGGTCGGGGAGTAGGCGAAGCTCAGGTCGTCCTGGGCGACGCGCCCGACGATCTCCTTGATCCAGGCGGGCGGGTGTTCGCCCTTGGCGACGGGGTCGCCGATGTTCTCCCAGCGGATCGGCTGGCCTGCGGCCTCGATTGCCTTGGCGACCTCCACGATCTGGCGGATTTCGTAGCGGAGGTTGTCGGCTCCGGGATGGACGATGGAGGTGCGCACGTGAGTTCCGTTCGATCACTCAGGGTTCGGACGGCTCTGATCCTAGATCGCAGAGATGAACGCAAGCTGGCATCAGCGCACCGGCGACAATCTGCGGCGGGCGCGGTGTCGGCAACCGAACGGCGAAGCTGTGCGTTGGGTGAGCGGCAGCTGGCGGAGGGTGCGCCATGGGCGTTCGAGGTTCAGTCGCGTCCCAGCTTATCAAGTCTTGCCTCGTCGCGGTGATCGCGGCCGTCGCGGCGTCGCCGGCGGCGGCGCAGGAGGCGCCGACCGTCCTCGGCTGGACGCTGGACAGTGTCAGGGCCGGGGTGCGCTACGCACCCGACTATCTCGGATCGGACGACTATCAGCCGTCGCTCACCGGCGCGGTGGTGCTGTCGCGGCGCGTTGCGGCGCCGACCCCGACCGGGGCGCCGGACGACGGCGTGAGCCTGGGCCTGCTGGGCAGGGGGGCGGTGACGGCCGGCCTGGTCGGGCGCTGGCGCTCTGAGCGCAAGGACGAGGATGACCTGCGTGGGTTCGACAAGATCGATCCGACCGTGGAGGCCGGCGGCTTCGTCAACTGGTGGACGAGCGACTGGCTGCGGCTGCGGGCCGAGGTGCGCCGCGGATTCGGCGGCCATGAGGCCTGGGTCGGAAGCTTCGCGGCCGACGCCGTCGCGCGCGGCGAGCGTTGGACGCTGACCGCCGGGCCGCGGCTCGATTGGGGCGACGACGATTTCACCAGCACTTACTTTGCGGTCTCCCCGCTGGAGGCTTCGCGCAGCCCGCTGGGGCTCGCCGCCTATTCGCCGAGCGGCATGTCCTGGTCGCCCGGCGTCGTGGCCAGCGCGAAGTATCGGGTGACGCCGCGCTGGAGCGTGGAGAGCATCGCCACCTATTCCCGGATCACGGGCGACAGCGCCGACAGCCCGATCGTCGAGCAGTTGGGCTCGCCCGACCAGTTCAGCATCAGCCTCAGCGCGCGCTACACGCTGGGACGGTGAGTCCCCGGCCGGAGCCGGGGACGCCCGGCCGTCAGCGGGCCATGTTGAGCACCTGGACCTGGGTGAATTCCTTCAGGCCTTCCTCGCCCAGCTCGCTGCCGACGCCCGACAGCTTGGCGCCGCCGAACGGCAGGTGCGGCTGCAGGTCGGCGTGCTTGTTGATCCAGACC
This sequence comes from Phenylobacterium haematophilum, assembly GCF_014196295.1. Taxonomy (GTDB): domain Bacteria; phylum Pseudomonadota; class Alphaproteobacteria; order Caulobacterales; family Caulobacteraceae; genus Phenylobacterium; species Phenylobacterium haematophilum. The sequence goes on along the minus strand of NZ_JACIDK010000004.1, from coordinate 233,737 downwards.
GTGCCCGACTCCATGCCGGCCGCCAGGCCCCAGGCGCGCTCGGCGTCCTTGGCCCAGATCGAGCCGCCGAGGCCGTAGTCCGAGGCGTTGGCGCGGGCCACGGCGTCGGCGGCGTCGGAAAACTTGATCAGCGGCAGCACCGGGCCGAACTGCTCCTCGTCGACCAGCTTCGAGCCGTCGGTGATGTCGCGCACGATGGTCGGGCGGATGAAGTAGCCCGTGTCGCCAGCGCGCTCGCCGCCGGCGATGACCTTGCCGTCGCGGCGGCCGGCTTCGATGTAGCCCAGGACCTTGTCGAACTGGGCCTTGTTCTGCAGCGGCCCGAACTCGGTGCCCTGTTCCAGTCCGTCGCCGACCACGGCCGCGTCTGCTAGCTTGCCCAGCTCGTCGCACATGGCGTCGTAGATGCTTTCGTGGATGTAGACCCGCTTGGCGGCGATGCAGACCTGGCCGGAGTTCTGGAAGGCGGCGGCGAAGATCTTCGGCGCGGTCTCGACCGGGTCGACATCATCCAGCACGATCGCCGCGTCGTTGCCGCCGAGCTCGAGGGTCACGCGCTTGAGGGCGTCGGCGGCGCCCGCCATGACCCGCTTGCCGGTCTCGGTCGAGCCGGTGAAGCTGATCTTGCGGATGTCGGGGTGGCCGGTGATCGCAGCGCCCAGGTCGTTGGCGTCGGCGATGACGTTGAGCACGCCGGGCGGCGCCAGGTCCTTGACCAGTTCGGCGATCTTGAGGGTCGAGAGCGGCGTGGTCGCCGCGGGCTTGAGCACGATGGTGTTGCCGGCCAGCAGGGCGGCCGGAACCTTGAACGCCATCAGGATCAGCGGGAAGTTCCAGGGCACGATGGCCCCGATCACGCCGAGCGGCTTGCGGCGGATCTCGACGCGGCCCTTGTCGTCGTCCTGCACGGTCTTGGCCGGCAGGTCGAGGGTGGCGAAGTAGCGGAAGAAGGCGGCCGCGCCGAACACCTCGCCCATCGCCGCCTGCAGCGGCTTGCCCTGTTCCTGCGTCAGCAGCCGCGACAGCTCCGGCAGGGCGCCCTGGATGGCGTCGGCCATGGCCAGCAGCGCCTTGCGGCGCTCGTCGATCGAGGTCGCGGCCCAGGCCGGGAACGCGGCCTTGGCGGCGGCGACGGCCTGGTCGAGCTGGGCCTTCGAGGCGCGCGAGCAGACGGCGACGGTCTGTTCGGTGGCCGGGTTGATGACGTCCATCGTCGCGTCGCCGGCCACCAGCTGGCCGCCGATAAGGAGCTTGAAGTCTGGCGTAGCAGTCATGGCGGAGCGTCCTTCCCAAAATTTTGGGGCCACGCTCCGCCCGTTACGCTGCGGCGGTCAAGGCGGTTTAGTCGGGTAGGGCGAAGGCGATCACCTGATCGCCGCGGCGGGTGTCGCCCTTGGCGTGGCCGCCGGCGGCGATGACCACGTACTGGCGGCCCTTCCAGACATAGGTCATCGGGGTCGCCTGGCCGCCGGCCGGCAGGCGGCCTTTCCAGAGCTCCTGGCCGGACTTGGCGTCGAAGGCGCGGAGGTAGTCGTCCATGGCCGCGCCGATGAACACCAGGCCCGAGGCTGTGGCGATCGGGCCGCCCATGTTCGGCGTTCCGACCCCGCGCATGACCAGCTGCGAGCCGGGCGCCAGGTCGCGGGTCGTGCCGAGCGGCGTGCGCCAGAGGATCTTGCCGGTGGTCATGTCGACGGCGGTGAGCAGGCCCCAGGGCGGCGGATTGCAGGGCAGACCGAGCGGCGAGACCAGCAGCTCGCGGCGCATGCCGTAGGGCGCGCCGGCCTGGGGGCTGATCTCCAGGTCGGGATGGGCCCGCTTCTCTCCGGCGACCTTGGCGGCGGGGATCAGCGTCACCTTGTGCAGGGCCGAGGAGGTGTTGAGGAAAGCCACGCCCCGGCGTTGGTCGAAGGCCAGGCCGCCCCAGTTCGAGCCGCCGCCGGTGAACGGGTAGAGGATCGTCCCCTTGGTGCTGGGCGGGGTGTAGAGCCCCTCGTTGCGGGCCCCGGCGATCAGCTTGCGGCAGGCGTCCCTGTCCCAGGGCGTCAGGCCGAAGGCGTCGTCAGGCCTGATGCGATTGGGGGCGAGCGGCTCCGGCGCCACCGGGAACGGCTGGGTGGGCGAGAGCACCTCGCCGACCTCGCCGCCCTGGGGGACGGGGCGTTCCTCGACCGGGATGATCGGGCGGCCGGTCTCGCGGTCGAGGGTGAACACCAGGCCCTGCTTGGTGGTCTGGATCACCGCCGGGCGGAGCGCACCGCCGCGGTAGGCGAGCATGGCCAGGGTCGGCTGGGCTGGGACGTCGTAGTCCCAAACGTCGTGGTGGGTGGTCTGGAAGGCCCAGGCGACCTGACCGGTGGCGGCGTGAACGGCGACGACCGAGTTGGCGTGGGCGGCATCGCCTGGCCGCGCCGCCCCGTAGAAGTCCGGGCTGGGGCTGGAGGTCGGCAGGAACACCAGGCCGCGGGCCGGATCGGCCGACATCGGAGCCCAGACATTGGCGGCGCCGGCGACGACGCCTGGGCCGGCCGCCTGCAGCGGATCGTAGGTCCAGCGCAGGGCGCCGGTGACCGCGTCGAAGGCGTGGACCGCGCCGGGCGTCTCGCGAACCCGCTGGTTGTCGTCGATGGAGGAGCCGACCACGACGACGCCGTCGATCACCACCGGGGCGGAGGTGATCTGGGCGCCGCCCGACCGCGCCAGCTGGGCGCCCGGCATGGCGTCGACCTGGCCGCCTTGGCCGAAGGCCGCGCAGGCCTTGCCGGTGGCGGCGTCGAGCGCGAACAGCCGCCGGTCGTTCGTGGCCATGAAGATGCGCTCGGCGCAGGGCGCGTCCGCCGGGGCGGCGGGATCGCGCCAGTAGGCGACGCCGCGGCAGTTGAAGCTGTTGGGATAGCGCGCGCCCGCGTCAATCTTCGGGTCGAAGGTCCAGAGCGCCTGGCCCGTGCCGGGGGCATGGGCGCTGGCGACGTTGAAGGGGCTGCAGAGGAAGAGCCGGCCGCCGGCCAGGATCGGAGTGGCCTCGAACGCGGCGCGTTGGACCGCGTCGGCGTGGGTCCTCATGTGACCGGTGGAGTAGGTCCAGGCGACCTTCAGCCCCCGGACGTTGGCCGGGGTGATCTGAGCGGCGGGGGAGAACCGCTGGCCGCCGGCGTCGCCGCCGTAATGGGGCCAGTCGGTGTCCGGCGCCGGGGCGGGCGCGTGGCCTTGCGGGCTGCAGGCGGCGAGGGCGAGGGCGGCGATGGCCGGAACTGAGAAGCGCGGGATCATGGTCCGATGATCGCACCGGTCCCGGCCTCGAAAAGGGCTCTGGGACAAGCGGCGAGCGTGGCGGGGCGAGCGGTGGACGCCTCCCATCAAGAATAGACCTCAGTCAGTTCTTCGCGGGAGGCGCCGCCTAGGGATTCTACCAATGGTTAGAGGCGGCTGATGGGCGGACAATCACGCTCATCAAGGAGGATCGGCAAGCCGGTCCTTGCCGAACCTTAGAGAACGACCATGCGGATCCATTCGGCGCTCGCCAGTTCCGTAGCGCTTCTACTTTCAGCATCCGGGCTCGCCCAAGCGCAGCAGCCTGCGCCGGCGGCGAAGCCGGCGGCGGGAGCGGAGCTGCCGCCGCAGGAGGTCGAGGAGGACGCCCTCAAGGCGCTCAAGCGCATGGGTGCCTATCTGGACACGTTGAAGACGTTCGGGCTCACCGCCAACTCGACGATCGACGTCGTCACGGTGGACGGTCAGCGGCTGCAACTGGATGGAGTGACCAACTACAAGGTCCGCCGCCCCAACGGCTTCGTCATCGACCTTAACAGCGACATCAAGAAGCGGACGTTTTTCTATGACGGGAAGTCGTTCACCGTCTCCGCGCCCGAGCTGAAGTACTACGCAACGGTCGACGCGCCGGCGACGAACATCGCCACCCTGGACGCCATCTACGACAAGTACGGCATCGCGCTGCCGCTCGAAGACCTGTTCCATTGGAACGGCGACAAGACGCGCGAGGACAAGCTGATCTCGGGATTCGCCGTCGGACCGGCGACGATCGACGGCGTGCCGACCGAGCACTACGCCTTCCGCGAAAAGGACATGGACTGGCAGATCTGGATCGCGAAGGGCGACAAGCCGCTGCCCAAGAAGCTGGTGATCATCGACCGTACCGACGAGACCGGCCCGACCTATGTGGCGCGGCTGAGCTGGGTCGAGAACCCCGTCTACACCCAGAAGGATTTCGCCTTCACGCCCGCGGGGGACGCCAAGCCGATCAAGTTCATGGCGGCGCGTTGAGGAGGATGCGGCGATGACCAAAGCGCGTCTTTATCGAGCGACCCTCGCCACGGCGATCGTCTCGATCGTCTGCATGGCGGCGTTCGACAGCTACGCCCGCGGCCGCGGCGGCGGCGGCGTGCGCGGCGGCGGCATGTCCAGCATGAGCCGCGGCTCGTCGATGAGCCGGGGCAGCATGGGCGGCGCCTCGCGCAGCATGAGCTCGCCTCCCCGGCAGAGCAGTTCGATGAGCCGAGGCAGCAGCTATGGCGGCAGCCGCGGGCAGGGCGCCTATTCCGGCGGCCGCACGAGCGGCGCGCAGGGCGCATACGCCAGCGGCCGCCCTTCCGCGGGCCAAGGCGGCTATGCGGGCAATCGGCCCGCCGGAGGCCAGGGCGCCTATGCGGGGAACCGACCGAACGCCGGGCAGGGCGGGCGGGCCAGCGCCGGGCAGCTCCCGGCGCGCGGCGACGGCAACCGCGGCAACAACAACAATATCAACCGCGGCGACATCAATGTCGGCAACGATATCAATATCGATGGCGACAACGATTGGGGCTGGGGCGGCTGGGACGACCATCCGATCGGCGCCGGCATCGCGTTCGGCACGGCCGCGGCGGTGACCTCGGCGGCGATCTACGGGTCGATGTACTACGCGCTGCCCTATGGCTGCTCGCCCTACTACGGGTCGTACTATTCCTGTGGCGGCATGTACTACGAACCGCGCTACGAGGGCGACACGGTCGTCTATGTCACGGTGCCGGATCCGGCGCAGCCGCCGCCTCCGCCGCAGTAGGTGAGCATGACCAGAATGCGCATCCCGTGGGCCGCCGTGGCGGCGAGCGCGGTCCTGGCGGGGCTCGCCGCATCGGCCGCGGCTCAGCCCGTTCCGAAGCCTGACCCGACCCCGCCGGTTCCGACCTTCAAGCGCAGCCTGGCGTCGTTCGCAAAGTCGAATCCAAGCCCGCAGTGCTTCGACCGCAAGACCGAGCCCTATACGGGCGTCTCGGACGCTCACTTCCATCCCCGGCCGTTCGGCGGCCAGGCGATCGAGCCGACGACCCTGTTCCAGTTCTTCGACAAGGCCGGCGTGCGGTTCGTGACCTATATGGGCATCGGCCAGTCGCTCGATATGAAGTCGGACTGCACCTACTATCTGAACTGTCCTGGGGTGGCGGCGAGGCCAAGCATCAAGAACGACTTCGTCAACGCCCAGGAGGTGAAGGTCTATCCGCACGACAACGTCCACATCACCCTATCGATGACCTTCGTGGACCTGGCCCATCCCGAGGGCGCGGTGGAGACCATCGCGCTCTACGACCGCGAGTTTCCCGGCATGTTCGCCTGGATGGGCGAGGTGAACGTCATGAAGCAGGCCCTGCTCAAGAACGGCTTCGAACCGCCGACCTTTGAGAGCATCGACCGCTGGGGCCCGTTCATGAAGGTGCTGCGGGATCGGGATATCCCGCTCACCGTGCACGCCGACCTCGGCAACGACGCCGAGCCGACCAAGTTCGTGCCGCTGATGCAGCACGTGCTGAAGGCCTACCCAAACAACAAGATCGTCTGGGCGCACATGGGGCTCTCCAAGGAGCTCACCAAGATGGATCCCAAGCTGCACGTGGCGATCATGCGCAAGGCGCTGGACACCTATCCGAACCTGATGCTCGATATATCTTGGGACGTGATCTACAACGCCTACTATCAGTACGGGCAGGACTTCATCGATCTGTTCAACGCCTATCCGACCCGGATCCTGAACGGCTCGGACTTCGTCGCCGCCAGCGAGAAGCCGTTCGAGCAGTATTGGAAGGAACTGGAGATCACCAGCCGGGTGAACCGGCGGCTGAACGACGAGGCGTTCCGCAACATCGCGCTGGGCGAGAACTACTTCCGACTGTTGAACCTGGATTACGCCGCGCCGCCGGTGTGCCGCGCCGGCGGTTAGCTCAGAAAGCCAGCGAAAAATCGGTGACGAAGGTGAAGCCGTTGCCGCCGACGGGGATCGGATAGGCGGTGTAGCCGACCGGCGAGTTCTTCACCCACAGGCCCATGACGTTCACCCGCAGATCGCGGCGCTGCAGCGGGAAGTAGTTGAGACCGAGGGCCAGGTCCCAGGGATCGCCGTACTGACCGAAAATCTGCGATCCGGACGCATAGAGTTGCAGGGTCTTGGGGATGACCATGGCCGAGGCCTGCAGCGAGTAGCCCTGGTCGAAGAAGTCGTCCCGGGGGAGAATTCCCTCGTACTGAAGCGGGTCGAGCCAGCGGGCGTAGTACTCACCCTCCAGCGCGTAGCCCTTGTATTTGACGGCCGCATCCAGGGCCATCATCTGGTAGCGGACCTCGGTGATCCGGCCCGTCCCGAACGCGGTCGGGCTGAAGATCAGCGTGCCGTCGGAAAGCCGAATCTGGGTGTTTTCGATCGAGTCGGTGGCCGGCTGCGACTGCGGGTCCTCGGAGCTGCGCGTGTAGTGGGCGCTGAACAGAGTCGCGACTTGCTGATGTTCCTCGAAGTCGCCGAACCCGTTGGCCGGGCCGAACTCCTTGGTCGTCGGCATCCAGGTCAGGGCGGCCGACCAGGTGTTGGGCTTGGCGTCGAGCTGGCGGGCCTGGACGCCCAGCGCGCTGAGGTTGTTGGCCAGCATCACCCGGTATTCGAGGCCGTCGACGACCTTCCCTTCGGCCCAGACGCCTTGCGTGTAGGAGCCGCGGAAGAACTCGTCGGCGATGGGGCGGTTGTCATTGCGAAGCCAGTACGGGAAGGTCCGATTGGTCGAGCGGGTCGAGGGAACCGAATGGATCCCGAAGAAGGCCCGGAAGTGCTCGTTGAAGGTCCAGTTGATGTTGCCGGCGGCGACCACCTGAGCGCCAAGTCCCTGGCTGGTCTGCGAGGTCCAGACATAGGCGTTGTAGCCGAACCGCGGATCGAACAGCCAACCGCGCAGGGTGATCTGCACCTTGGCGAGCTGGAAGTCCTCGCGCGGGGTGACGTCGAAGGGCTGGCCGAAGGTGCTCGTATAGGTGTGGTCCATCCCGTGCTGGTTCAGATAGCGCAGGTAACTGACCAGGCCGAGGTTCACCTCGCCAGCGTCCGAGCGCACAAGGATCACGCCCTTGCCGGGCTCGAAGCCGCCCCACTTGGCGCCCTTGGGCGGAGCCTCGGCGCGTTGGCTGGACTGGAGGTTCGGCTGTGCGTTCGTCGCCGCTAGCTCAGGGGCCGACGTCGGCGCCGCCGGATCGCCGGCCACCAGGCTGAACTGGCGCGAGAGCGCGTCGATGCGCCGGGCGCGGGCCTCCTCGGCGGCTTTGGCGGCGGCCGACTCCGCCTTCAGGGCTGCGATCTCCCGGCGGATGTCGGCGAGCGCGGCGTCCGAGGCGCCGGGCGCCGGCGGCGGCGGCGCGGTAGCCTGGGCCTCGTCGGCCGCCGCTGCTGACGGCGGCCAACTGGCCGCGAGGAGCAGGGCCGCGCTTGCCGAGCCGGCCGCCAGCGTTCCACGCGCTCCACCCCCGCCACGCATGACCTTCTCCAGCTAGACCGGACGCACCGAGTAGGGGTTGCCGTCGAGGGCGTTCGAGATCGCGGTGATCGCGCGCTGGCCGCGCACGCTGTTGCCGGCCGCGTCGAGCGGCGGGGCGAAGGTGCCGATGCCGAACTTGCCCGGCGAGACCGCGATGATGCCGCCGCCCACGCCGCTCTTGGCCGGCAGGCCGGTGTGGAACAGCCACTTGCCGCTGTCGTCGTAAAGGCCGGCCGTCGCCATCACCGCCAGGATGCCGGGGACATGGCGCGGATCGATCACCTGCTTGCGGGTCACCGGGTTCTTGCCGCCGTTGGCCAGGGTGGCGGCCATGACCGCGAGGTCCTTGGCGTTCACGGCGATGGCGCACTGGCGCGTGTAGAGGTCGACGGCCTGGGCCGGATCGCCGGGGAAACGCTCGTAGGCCGACATCAGCTGACTGATCGCCCGGTTGCGCTGGTTTGTGTCGGCTTCCGACTTGTAGACGACCTGATCGACGTCGAGCTGGCGGCCGGCGAAGTCGCTGTGGATGCCGAGGATCTTGCGCCAGACCTCGTCGGCGCTGGAGCCCTTCACCATGCCGGTGGTGGCGATGGCCCCCGGATTGACGAAGGGGTTCATCTCCTTGCCCTTGTACTGCTCGACGGCGGTGATCGAGTTGAACACCTGGCCGGTGGCGTCGACGCCGATACTGTTCTCGATCAGGGCCTCGCCGGACTCCTGGAACACCAGGGCCATGGTGAAGACCTTGGAGATCGACTGGATCGAGAACTTCGGCTCGATGTCGCCGACGAAGGACGACTTGTTGGTCGGGGTGACCAGGCCGATCCCGAAGTAGTGGGACGGCACTTGGGCGAGGGCCGGGATGTAGTCGGCGTTCTTGCCTTCGTTGAGGGTCTTGTACTGGGCGTGGGCGGCCTTGACCGCGGCGTCGATGTCGCCGCCGGCGGCGGTCTGGGCGAGCGCCGGTGCGGCGGCGGAGGCGGCGGCCATGAAGGCGAAGGCCTTGGCCAGGTCCCGCCGGGAAGCGTTGGGTTGCATGATCGAGTGCTCCCTGATCAGCGGAAGTCGTTGCTGGAGAAGGCGTATTTGAACGAGACCTGAAGGCGGTAATCCTCGCCTTCCTCGCCGTCCTTGTCCTCGCGGGTGCCCCAGAGGAATTCGCCGCCCATCATGATCTTGTCCGAGGGCGTGTAGAGCAGGTTCACCGAGGCGTACTGGGCGGTCTGGAAGGCGGTCGCTTCCTGGAAGTTGGTGTTGTCGACCTGCACGCGGCTGTAGCCGATCGAGGAACTCCACTGATCGTTCCAGTAGTGGTCGTAGTAGGCCATCATCCCGAACAGCGGCACGACCTCGCCGCGCAGGCCGATGGGCGGCGGCTGGCCGGGGGCCGGCGGAGGGGCGTTGAGGCGGTCGGCTTCCGGCGCCAGGTCGGTGCCGCCGTCGTTCATGTAGCTGGCGATGCCTTCGCCGTAGACCGCGCCGAGGTGGATGACGTCCTTCTTGAGCAGCTTGATGTTCGAGGTGAGGTTGACGCCCCAGCCGGTCTTGCTGTCGGAGGGTTCGTTGTTCGGCGTGCCGGCGGTTTCGAAGCCCACGCGGCGCAGGATGCCGGCCACCTGGACGTGGCCCCAGCCGCCGTCGTAGCGCCAGTGCGCGGTCAGGTCGGGGAGCTCTTCGTCGCCCTGCAGGCCGCTGGCGATGTCGGAATCGATGAGGCGGATATTGCCGGGGTCGATGTCGTTGCTCGGCTGCTCGACCGCGACGGCGAACTGGTGCGGCCCGGTCTTGTAGGTGAAGCGGATCTGCGGGTTGCGCAGGAACACCATCCCATTGGGGCCCCAGTAGTCGATGGTGTTGGGGAAGGTGTCGCCGTCCATGAACAGGCTGTTCGTCTGGCCGGCGAGGACCGGGCCCCATTCGCCATAAGCGTGACGCAGGCGGAAGGTGGTCTGCCCGGCGTCGTCGCCGACGCCGTAGAGATCGAACTCGAAGCGGACGAAGAGGTCCTGCCCGCCGATCGGCTGCTTGGCCCGGACGCCGAGGCGCGATTGCCGGGCGCTGATGACGGCCTGGCCGTCGTCGCCGTAGATGCCGTCGACCGTGGGAATCTTCGAGGGGCGCAAGGTCGCGTCCCAATCGGGGTGAACCCGCTTGAAGTCCTGAACGTAATCCAGCTGCGCGAATCCGTAGACTTCGAAGTTGGGTTCGTCTTGAGCCCACGCCACGCCGCCTGCGCTCAATCCGAGCGCCACTGTCGCCGCGCAGGCGCTGCGGTGCGCTGTGATGCCTGAGAATTGCACCATTACCAGCCCTCCATTGGTCGCTCTTTCCCTGTGGAGCGTGACCGCACTCTGAAGACCTGTCCGATGAGTGACTATCAGGTCGAATACTGACCAGAGCGAGGGTTCATCCGAAGGTCTGCAGGATCATGGTCCCGAAGGCCGCCGCGCCGAGCGCCAGCAGCAGGCCGGCGACCACGAAGGTGGAGCGGATCCGGTAGCCGCGCGGGGAGCCGGGCGGCAGCGGATGGCGGCGGCGCACGACCGCCAGAAAGCGCCACTGGCTCCAGAGGCCCCAGCCCAGGTTCAGCAGGCCCAGCGTCAGCAACGCCAGGCCGATCCGCCGCGCGATCTGGTCGATGTCGACGCCGAGCGACGCGCTGGCGTCGGCGTTCTGCAGGAAGGCGTGGATGGTGAAGCCGAAGCCGATCAGCGAGATCGAGGTCTGCACGATCTGGATCATGGTGCGCTCGACGTCGCGCAGGGCGGTGTCCCGCAATGCGGCGACCGCATCGGCGTCGGAGGGGAGAGGGACGGGCATCGGGCCTCCTAGAACGAATATCGGATACGGACGGCGAGGATGTTGAAGGTCTGGCCGATCTGGACGCCGGGCGGGGGCGTCGCGGGCGGCGCGCCGAAGGGCGCCGGATCGTCGATCCCCGCCGGATTGAGACGGTCGACATCGACGTGGAGGTAGTTGGCCATCACCCGGACGCGGGGGCGCGGATACCAGAGCAGCGCGGCGCCGAGGATCTGCTGGCGGCCGCCGCGCACGCCGCCCAGGGGCGTTGGCTGGCCGGCCGCGCCTTCGTGGTCGTCGAGGTCCATGAGGCTGTAGCGGAAGGCCAGCTCCAAGGCGCCCCAGCCGCCCTTGCCGATCGGGGCGAGCGGCTTGGGGAATGAGAAGGCGGCGAGCGACTGGTCGAAGCGCCGGGTCTCGCCGGTCAGGATCCAACTGCCCTGGACATAGTAGCCGCCGAAGCGGAGGTCGCCGCCGGGCCCGTGGCGGTCAACGCCGAACAGGAAGCCCTCGGCCTGGAGGTAGAAGTTCCGGCGCTGGGCGGCGAATTCCAGGCCGAGGACCTGGGCCCGGTCGGCGTCGATCTCGCCGGTGTCGATCAGCGGGGTGTCGTCCACGTCGATCTCCGGCGTGTTGAGAAACCGGACCGGGAAGCGTTCGGGGCGGCCGGAGTCCTGCTCGCTGGCCGGGGCCAGAACGTAGGTTCCGTTGACGCCGAGGTGGATGCGATAGTCGTTCCGCCCCTTGAAGGCCCGGGTGTAGCGCCCGAGGATCGCCGCCCGCGGCGCGTAGTCCTCGCCGGCGTCGAGCTGGGGCCCGGTCAGGCTGAGCGCGATCATCGAGCCGGGGACGACGCGCCTGACCGTGACGCCCACCCGGCCGTCGCCGCCGCCGAGCGAGCGGGCGAGGTCCGCGGCGGTCGCCCGTTCGAGGAACAGGTTGCTGTCGGAGCTGGTCGCGCCCTCCATGTTGGTCGGCGGCGAGAAAGCGCCGATGCGGATCGAGTAGGGCTTGCGAAGGTAGCTGGCCCAGACCTCGGCGATCCGGGCTTCGCCGGCCTCGTCGGCGTCGCCGAACTCGAACATGGCGCGATAGGCGAAATGGTCGCCGTGAGAGCCCTCCCACCCGAGGCGGGCGCGGCGCAGATAGGAGCCGTCGTTGAGATTGCGCGCGCGCAGGGGATCGCCGAGATGCACGCCGCCGCGCCGGAAGTCGCCTTCCGGCGGGCCTTCGGCGGCCTGATCGTAGATCGCGCCGTCATACTGCAGGTAGCCGTGGAAGGTCCAAGGCCCGAGCTGGAAGTCGAGGTCGAGCAAGGAGCCGAGGGAAAAGCCGCCATCGTCGGCCTGGGCGTCGGCGGGCGGCGCGGCCGGCGGCGTCGCGGGCGCCGCCGGGGCCTGTTCGCCCGAAACCGCCGCGGCGAGCGCGGCGCTTGTCGTGGCAAGGGCGTACACGATCGCCGGCCTCCTAGGGATCGGCAGGGTCGGAGAACTGGGGCCCGTGCGACATAGGGCGAACACCTGAAGGCTGGGCGGGAATAACCTGCAGCGTTGGCGGTCGCTGGCACAACCAGGGCGGTGGGGGAGAACCAGCCCTCGGGAACGTCGTCGTCGCGTTTAGCCCTTGCCATGGCGCCGCTCCGGACGGGGAAGGTGGCGCCGATCGTGAACCCGGCGGGAGCGTGGAACGTTAACTGTCCCAGTCGCGAACGGTTTGACCGGGCGCGTTTGGGCCACGCTCGCTCGGAGGGCTGTGGGATGAGCTATCGCAAGGCGGCCGCGGCCGCATTGGGTCTGGCGCTGCTGGCCGGAGGCGCGCAGGCCGCGCCGTTCGAGGCCGTCAGCTTCAAGAAGGGGCAGAGCGCCCTGGTCTACGACGTCGGAAGCGTGCGGCGCGAGGGGGCCATGGCGCAGGCCTGGGTCTACCAGATCGTCGCCGCCCCGATGGATGGGGCGAGCATGGTGGCGACCTTCCGGGAGTTTTCCTGCGCCATGCGCCGCACGCGCGACATCGCCCGCCGCTTCGTGTCGCCGGACGGTCAGACCCTGCGGTCGGTCGAAACGCCCGGCGAATGGCAAGACGTGGCGCCGGGGGACGAGCGGTTCGAACTGATGCAGCAGGTCTGCACGGGCAAGCCGCAGCGCATCGCCGGCCAGCAGATGTCGGTGTTCGATTTTCAGACCGTCGTCCGCGACGCGCTGGGCGCGCGCTAGGCTTCACATTCCCGCACGCACGGCGCGCTTGCGCGGTGGCGGCGTAGCGGGGTGGCCTGGAGGCGCTTGCCGGGTTAACTGCCTGCCATGGCGAAGACCAAACAAAGCGACGAGTTCGAGATCGAGGTCGACGGAGAGCCCTATGTCTGGTGGCTCCACCGGCGACCGCAATGGTCCAGCGACTCTGCGAAGTGGCGCGGCATGGCGATCGCCGTGCGCCACCAGGACGGCAAGCGCGAAGCGGTGGTGGAGTTTCCGCCGGGGCCGCAGCCCCGGTTCGGCGCGCCGCAGCTGCAAGCCTCGCAGATCGCCCGGCCGCTGGTGGCGAGGGCGATCGCCTCGGCCGTCGCGGCCGGCTGGGAGCCGCTCTCGCGCGGCAAGACCGTGACGATCGTCGTGGACGAGGCCGGCGGCTGACGTCGCCCCCCGCATCGCGGAGGGGGCCGAGCGGGTCAGGCTTCTTGGTGGAGCGTGCGGGCGGCCGGCTGGCCGGCGAGTAGATCTTCGTGCTCGGAGTCGCGGACCGCGCGCGAGACGTTGAGCCGGGTGAACAGGTGACCCTGGGCTTCGGCAAGGGTCGTCTGGGCCAATTGCTTGGCGCGCGACAAGTCGCTGCAGACGCCGAGACCGACGATGGTCACCTCCGGCCCTTCAAACGCCAGAACGGCGAAATTGCCCGCCGTCGGCGTGTGATGATCGCTCTCCGGCCAAGCCCGGAAGCGGTAGGCGGCGCCCGAAGCGCCCCGGAGTTCAACAAATTCACGCATCAACACTATCCAAGCGCCCAACAGGCGCCAATTTCCAGAACTATCGCACCGGTGAATCACCGATCCACGAACAGGAGCCTAACCGGCGCATGTCGGAGTCTATCGAGCGCTTCCTGCGCCGTCGCCCCACCATCTCCACACATGCGCCACTTGGCCGCGTGTTCAACGTCCTGCGGGAGACCTGGAGACTCGACGACGACCCCAAACGCACGACCCCTGATAGCGGTTTCATCGCGACAGGGCGATCCGCATCAGAGGCCGCCGACCTCGCCCGCGAGTGGACCGGGCGGTACGCCAAGCACGGCTTCGACAAGCCCTCCGGCGCCTGGTGGGCGGTGGAAGGCCCGCACATCCACCGCGTCACCGTCGCGCCGCGCCGGCGCCGCTCGCTGGGATTGGCGCTGGGCCTGGGCGCCGCAGGCCTCGCGGCCGTGCTGGTCGCCCGCGGCGCTTCGGGACGCCGCAGCGGCGGTTAGCAGGCGTAGCGTCGCTCGATGGTCACCCGGCGGCCGATATACGGATCGTAGACCCGGTCGCGGCTGACGCAGGTGCGCGGGGCGTAGCCATAGGCGTACGGCCGGGCGTAGCCGCCGCCATAGTAGCCGGCGCCATAGTCGCGCGAGCGGCCGCCGTAATAGCCGCCGTTGTTGTAGTAACCGTTGCTGTAGTAGCCGTTGTCGTAATAGCCACGGTTCTTGTTGTTCGACCCGGCGATGGCGGCGCCGAGCGCCAAGCCCAGCACGCCGCCGACGATGGCGGCCGCCGCGGCGTCGTTATTGTTGTCGTGGCCGCGATGGTAGCGGTAGGGCTCGGCCTGCGCCGAGCCGGCGCTGGCTGCAATCGCGCCGGCCGCGGTGACCGCCGCGAGGGTCGCTGTCAGGAGCTTTTTCATGCTCGCCTCCTTCTGGCCCGACCCAAGATGGGCGCGGCCAGGTTCAGGCGATAAAATCTCAAAGTCCCGCTGAACGCAGGCTGAATGGGTTAGCGAGTCTCGCCGCTGCGGGGCAGGGCCCTAGCGTTCCAGGGATCTCCACGCGGGGTCACCACCGTGAAGTCCGGGCCGCTGAGCAGCGCCACCACCGTTCCGGCCTGGGCGGCGGTCGGCGGCGCGCGACTGGCGAACGTCGGCGCTTCGGCGGAGGACGCCGAGGCGATCGCGACAATAAAGACCGTCGTAGCCAGCACCTTCATCTCAGAACCCTTGCTGTCCCGTCGCCGGGTCATCTTCAAGATTCCGTCCCTCCTGCGGGGTTGTGCGAAAAGTCGGCGCGGCTATCCAGTCAATTCAACCCGGTCATGAAAATTTATCGCGGCCGCGATCCTGGGGCGCGAGCGGTGACTGCTGATTGGGCGCCGCGGCCCATGGTGAAGGTTATGGCGGCGATTGTGCTTTCGTCGTCATCTGCTCGCCATGTTCGCGCAGTTAAGCGTTCCGCCATTGCGCCCTGCGTTTCGGGGCGTGCGTTGGACGGAGCAGACGGTGAAAGCATTTTTCACGGCGATCCTCGCAGCTGCGGCGCTGGGACTGGCGGCGTGCGGCGAGAAGACGGCGGGGGCGCAGAGCGGCGACCCGAACGCCGGCCTGGATGTCGCCATCCGTGGTTGGCACGCCGAGTTGAAGGCCAACGACCCGCAATGCAAGGGCAAGCCGGACGGCGAGCAGTGCCGCGCGTTCGAGGTGGCCTGTAAGGGGCTGCGCGAGGTGAGCCCCGACGAGGCGGCGCGCGGCATGACGGCGAAGATCGGCGCGGCCATGGGCTGGGAAGCCTGGGACGTGGCGCGATCGGAATATCGCCCGACCTCGGCTGTGGCGGAGTTCCAGAAGGTCGGCGGCGAGTGGAAGCGCATTCCGACCGGCCCGGTCAATCTCTCGACCTGCGTGGCGTCCTAAGGCTCGCGCCGCGGATAGTCGCGCAGGACCGGGTCCTGCGCGACGCAGTCCAGGATCCACTCGCGGAACGCCTTGATCTTGGGCGCGCGGGCGCGGTCGGCCCGATAGGCCAGCCAGTACGCCCCGCCGTAGTGGGCGACGGTCTTGAACGGCATGACCAGCCGCCCGGAGTCGAGATCGGCCGAGAAGAAGAACGGGCAGGCCAGGGCCACGCCCTGTTCGCCGAGCGCGGAGGCGACCTCCAGCGTCTGGCTGTCGCCGATGATCCGCGGCGTGCGGATGTCGGCGGCGTCCTGGCGGCCGACACCGGCGGCGGCGAACCAGATCGCCCACTCGTCCGGCGATCCGATCAGCGGCGCGTCCAGCAGGTCTTGAGGCCGTGTCAGGCCGCCCAACCGCTCGCGCATGGCCGGCGTGCAGAGCGGCGCATGGATGTGCGGGAACAGGTAGTGGCTCTCGATCCCCGGCCATTCGCCCTCGCCTGAGCGCAGGGCGACGTCGAAGTTCTCGTGCGCGAGATCGACCAGCCGCGTGGAGGTGTCCAGACGCACGGCGATCGACGGATGCCGGAGCTGGAAGGTGCCGATGCGGGGGGCCAGCCACTGGTTGGCGGCGGTGGCCAGCGAGGTGATCGACAGCACGCCTTCGCCGACCTCGGCGATGTCCTGCAGCGCCGTACGCAGGACGCTGACCGCCTCGCTGGCGGCGCGCGACAGCCGCTCGCCGGCGGTGGTGAGGGTCACTTCGCGCGGCAGCCTTTGGAACAGCGCCTGGTCGAGCCGTTTCTCCAGCGCCTTCACCTGCCAGCTAACCGCGGCCTGGGTGACGCCCAGCTCCTGCGCGGCGCGGGTGAAGCTGCGCAGCCGCGCGGCGGCCTCGAACACGCGGATCGCGCTGAGCGGGATGGTGGCGAGGATGTCTGGCATAAGTGTTCCTAATGCATAGAGCAGGAGGATGCGTTTGTCATCGCGCGCCGTTCGTCCGATTTACGCTTTGCCGTCAAGCGAAGAGGAAGGAGCGGGCGATGGAAGAACTACACAGACTGCATAAGGATGTTCCCTTTGGTTGGGTCCTTTGGCTGCAGGAGATGTTGGGGCAGGAGGGGCGCAAGCGCGCCATCCGTCAGGCTGTTGCGGGCCGGCGACCAGCCGCGAGCGAGGCCGTGCCGGACGACCTGCACTGCCTGTCGGCGCCGCACTAGCGCCGCTTGGTGGATTGTAGGGAACGGCCGCGCAGGCCGCGCCGCGAGGCCTTACTCGGCCAGGTCCTGGAAGTAGGGCTCGACCGTGCCCTGAAGCTTGACGGTCATGGCGTTGCCCTTGCGGTCGACGGTCTTGCCGACGCTGAGCCGCACCCAGCCCTCGCTGACGCAGTATTCGTCGACATTGGTCTTCTCGACGCCCTTGAAGCGGACGCCGACGCCGCGCGCCAGGGCCTCCTCGTTGTAGTGCGGGCTGGCGGGGTTGACCGAGAGGCGGTCGGGCGGAGTGGTCGGCTTGTCGCTCATCGCGCCCGATTAGCCTTCCTTGGCGAGATTGCCTAGTCCGGCTGCTCGGTGAAGGCGCTGGTCAGCCACTAGCGCACCTCGTCCTGGACGGTGTCGATGCTCGTGCCGGCGTGCGGCGACAGGGCATCCCCGCAGAGAGGCCAAGAGATTCTTCCGAACCGCGTCAACGCCCTCTTAAGCAGCGCCCCGCCAGGATGGCCCGGCCCTTGCGAGACAGGGGTCTTGCGACCTGGGAGGTCGGCATGTCGGTGACCCGGACGTCCAGCGTGCGGCGGTCTCACGACCATTTCGAGCCGGACGGCTCGCTCGACCCGCAGGCCCAAAAGCGCCTGCGCGGCCACATCGAACAGATCGACTACACGGCCTACGCGTCCAACCGCGAGGTGATCGGCCAGATGCTCGGCCAGGCCGACGCTGCTAAGTTCCAGAAGCTGGCGGTGGCCGCGGCCCTGGCCCGCAGCCAGTGGGTGTCGGAGGCGCTGGCCCTGAGCGAAACCCCGCATCTGCTGACCGTTCAGGAAACCGAGCGGCTTGGCGCGCTGCGCAGCGCCTATGAGGAGCTGACCGAAGCGTACGAGGCCATGCGGCGCATGGTTGAGCGCGGCTACCTGACGTTCCCGGCCTAGAGCTACACCACCAGCCGGCCGCTCGGCTCGCCGCCGAGGATGGCGGCGACGCCGCGCAGGGCCTGGGCGAGGACGGTCTGTTTGGCCGGACCGCCCAGCGAGATCCGCAGGCCGGACCGTGCACCGGGCGCGGCGGCGAAGGCCTCAGCGGTGACCAGGGACAGACCGCGGCTCTGCGCGGTGTCGCGCAGGCGATCGCCGGGCCAGTGATCGGGCGTGTCCAGCCAGATGTGGATGGCTTCCGGCGAGCCGTGAGCGGCGGGCAGGATCTGGCGGGCGAGGGCCTGGCGCTCGCCCGCCTCGGCGCGGACCGCGGCCAGCACCTTGTCGGCGGTTCCCTCGCGGATCCAGGCGGTGGCGATGGCGGCGCCGAGCGGGGCGGGCATCAAGGTGGTGGCGCGCAGGGCCTCGGCCAGACGCTGGGCGGCGCCGGCGTCGGGGGCGGCGACATAGGCGATGCGCAGGCCGGGCGACAGCGCCTTGGCGGTGGTGGCCAGATGCCAGACGTGCTCCGGCGCGAAAGCGGCGATGGCGGGCAGGGGGGCGGACGGCAGCCGGCCATAGGCGTCGTCCTCGATGATCGGGACGCCGGCGGCGCGGGCGATCTGCGCCACCTCGCGGCGGCGGGCTTCCCCCATGGTCACGGCGGTCGGGTTCTGCTGGGTCGGGATGCAATAGATCGCCCGGGCCGCTGTTTCGCCGCAGAGCCGGGCGAGGGCGGCCGGATCGAAGCCTTCATCGTCGACCGGGCAGGCGACCAGGCGCAGGCCGAGCAGTGCGGCGGCTGACCGAACGCCCGGAAAGGTCAGGGGCTCGACGATGATCACGTCGCCGCGCCGGGTCAGCAAGGCCAGGGTTGCGGCCAGCGCCGCCTGGGCGCCTGGCGCCACCACGATGCGGTCGGGGGAGACCTCGCCCAGGCAGGGCGCGAGCCAGACGCCGCCGGCGGCGCGCTGGGCAAGCGATCCGCCGGACGGATGATAGGCCATCAGCGCCTGCGGGTCGGTGCGATCGAGCACCGCGCCGGCGGTCTCCTTCAGGAGTTTCCCGAGGTTGAGCCCCTTGGGCGGCGGCGGCAGGTTCATCGACAGATCGACGAGGCCCGCTTCGTCCTCGGCCGCCCGGCCGGCGACGAAGGTGCCGCGTCCGACCGCGCCCTCGACCAGGCCGCGGGCGCGGGCGGCGGCGTAGGCGCGGGTGACGGTGGTGAAGTCGACGCCGAGCACGGCGGCTACGGTCCGCTGGGGCGGCAGCTGCTCGCCGGCCTGCAGTTCGCCGTCGGTGATCGCCGCCTCGAGCGCGCGCAGGATCGCCAGGTAGATCGGGCCGCCGCCGCGTTCGACGCGCCGCAGCCAGAAGGTCGCAGGGCCGGCCATGCTTGCTATCTCGCTCCGAAATCCATACATTGATATTTAATTGTAGGCATAAATGCAACGATTGTATGTAGGACCTGGCCATGGCCGACGCCAACCAAACCTATGACCCGCCGCTGCCGATCATCTCGGGTCTGACCTGCCGCTGCCCGCGCTGCGGCAAGGGCAAGCTGTTCAGCGGTTTCTTGAAGATGGCCCGGAGCTGCGAGGCTTGCGGGCTCGACTTCTCGTTCGCCGACCCGGCGGACGGCCCGGCGTTCTTCGTAATGACCGCCATCGGCATGATCGTCATCGCGGTCTTCACCTGGGTCGAGGTGGTCTATCACCCGCCGATATGGTTCCACGTCGTGACGGTGTTTCCGGCGCTGATCATCGGCTGCCTGGGCACGCTGCGGCCGGTGAAGGCCTGGCTCGTCGCCTCGCAGTTCTTCCACAAGGCGGAGGAGGCGCGGTTCTCCAGCCTCGGTGGGCATGGCGAGGGCGGCTTCGGGCTGCGCGGCAAGGCGCGCGACCGAGCGGCGTAATCAAATCCAATTCGACCTGAGGTAGGGTGTTCTAGGCGCCACGTTCCCGCATTTTGTGGTGGCAGGTGCGTCTGCGGAACAACTGCGACAAGAATGTTAATTGGATCGACTCATTCCGTCCGTCATAAAGACGCCATCGTTTCGACGCGGCGCCGAGGACGGCGACGAGGTCCGCCTGTGGGGACAGGCTAAGAGGGCGCTTCCGGCTTCGGTCGGGAGCGCCCTTTTCTTTGCTCCGCCTCAGAAGATGACGTGCTCGTGGCCCCACCAGAGGGGCGAGCGGGACAGGTCGACGAACCGCTTTTCGTCCTCCAGCAGGAGGGCGCCGGCTTCGCGGGCCGCGCGGGGCTCGGCGCTCGCCATGTCCTCGAAGCTGTCCCACCAGAGCTGCGCGACGCCGTCGAAACCTTCCGGCCCGCCGCGCACGTCGCGCAGCGCCGCCGAGGTCTCTGCCGGCAGGCTGTGCAACTGAACGTAGCGGCGGATCCGCAGCGTCTCGCGGACGCTGGCCACCAGCGGCGCGTGGGTGTTGAGCCAATAGTCCTGGAACTGCTCGCGGGTCAGTTCTGGGCGGCGGACAAGGGCGAAGGTGAGCTTGAGCATGTCAGGCCAGCGCCTCGCCGAGGAAGCCGGCCATGGCGGTCCAGGCCCGGTGGGCGGTCGCCTCGTGATACTCGATGCCCATGTCGGGCATGTTCGCGCCCGGGTTCATGAAGGCGTGCTTGGCGCCGCCGAAGGCGTGGAGCTGCCAGTCGGCCTTCGCGGCGGTCAGTTCCTGGCCGAGGGCGACGACGTCTGCCGGCGGGACCATGGGGTCGTCCCAGCCGTGATAGGCCGCGATCCTGACCTTGATGGGACTGACAGTCGGCAGGCCCGGCGGGGTGAACAGGCCGTGGAAGCTGGCGACGCCCTTGAGGGGCGCGCCGGCGCGGGCCAGGTCGAGCACGCAGAGGCCGCCGAAGCAGAAGCCGATCGCCGCCAGAGCGTCGGCGCGCAGTTCGGGCAGGGCGGCGACCACCTCGACCACATGCAGCAGCCGCCGGCGCAGTTCGGCCCGGTCCTGGACCAGCGGAGTCATCAGCGCCTCGCACTCGGCCGGGGTCGAGCCGCGCCGGCCCTCGCCGTAAAGGTCGACGCAGAAGGCGCCGTAGCCAAGGCCGGCCAGGCGTCGGGCGAAATGCTCCTGGCCTTCGGAGCGCCCCTCCCAGCCGTGGAACACCAGCACGCCCGGCAGCGGTTCGTGGGCGCCGTCCGGCAGCACCAGGGCCCCGTCGTGCAGCGCGTCGTCGCGATGGTATTCGATCGTGCGGATGTGGCTTTGCATGCCCGGCTCCTCCCGTTTGCGCGACGCTAGGCGCTGGGCGGCGGGTTTCGCAAGGCGGCCGCCACGTTACCTGACGGGTAATCGCGCAGCCTTCGCGCGGCCGGCATGGTCGGGGCGTCAACAAGGAGCTGACCCATGACCACCGCCGCCGACATCGCCGAAATCTACATCGCCGCCTGGAACGAGACCGACGTCGCCGCCCGCCGGGCGATGATCGCCGACACCTGGACGGGAGACGCGGTCTATGTCGATCCGCTGGCCGCCGTCGAAGGCCACGCCGGGGTCGACGCCCTGATCGCAGGGGTGCAGGAGCGCTTCCCGGGCTTCCGGTTCGCCCTGATCGGCGAGCCCGACGGCCATGGCGACCATGTGCGCTTCTCCTGGGGTCTCGGGCCGGACGGAGTCGCCGACGCGCCGATCAAGGGCACTGACTATGTGCGGGTCGAGGACGGCCGGCTGAAGACCGTCACCGGCTTCCTGGACCAGGTTCCTGGCTGAGGACGCCAACCCGTTCATCGTTGGGGCGCGGCGTGCCGGAGCACGCCGCGCGCGCATGCTGCGTCGGGCCTGAGCGTTCCCTCGGGCATCAACCCGATCTGTGCGCCGACGGGGCGCGGCGCCACAATGAAGATGCTGGAGACCAATTCCGGCCACGCCTTCGAGCGCAACGCACGAGGATGCCCAGCTCGACCCCGGCGCTCCTTCGTCGGCGGCGGTCCCACCACCGGGCGCGATCTCACAACGTGAAAACGAGAGGGGATAGTGATGTCTCTCAGACTTGTTTTGGCGGCCGCCGGCTGCGCCAGCCTGCTCGCGCCCGCCTCGGCGCTTGCCCAGGACTATGATTGGACGGGCTTCTATTTCGGCGGGAACCTCGGCGCGAGCTGGGGCGACACTTCGATCAAGACCAGGATCGAGCGCGGCAACGGGGCCGCGCCCATCGACCCACGCGACGTCGCCGCGCTCAACGCGCCGATCTCCTCGGACGACAACGACACGGGTTTCACCGGAGGGATCCAGGGCGGCTACAACTATCAGAGCGGCAACTGGGTGTTCGGCCTGGAAACCGACGTCGGCTGGATGGACATCGGGCAGAGCCGCTCGAACTCGTTCGTCCTGCCGTCGGTGATCAACCCGCCGATCATGGCCACCATCAGCCAGGAAGTCAGCACCGACTGGGTCTGGACGCTGCGTCCGCGTATCGGCTGGGCGAGCGGTCCGTACATGCTCTACGGCACCGCGGGTCTGGCGATGTCGCAGGTGGAGGTGAAGGCGAGCTACGCCGACAACCGCGCGCTGGGGAACGCCGGCAGCTACAGCGACAAGAGCACCAAGACCGGCTGGGCGGCCGGGATCGGCGGCGCGTACGCCTTCAGCGACAACCTGTCGGCGCGCGGCGAGTGGCTCTACACCGACTTCGGCGACGTGCGGGCTTCCTGGGTGACGCCGAACGGCTACGCGGCGTTCACGACCGAGGCCGACGCGCGGGCGAACCTGCTGCGGGTCGGGATCGACTACAAGTTCTGACCCTTGGCGGCCGGCGTCCGTCGCCGGCCGCAACTTCGCGCCAATGCGGCCGTTCCTCCCTGCAGCGACAAGGGAGGCCCGCCATGGCCGACGACAATGTCTACAAGCTTCTGGAACTGGCGGGGTCGTCGACCTCGAGCGTGGAGGACGCCATCCAGACGGCGGTCTCCAAGGCCAGCGCCACGGTGCGCAACATCCGCTGGTTCGAGGTGATCCAGGTCCGCGGCCACGTGGAGGGGGGCAAGGTCGCCCACTATCAGGTGCTGCTGAAGGTCGGCTTTACGCTGGAGTAGCGGCGTCCGGCTCCGTGCCCAGCCACTGGTGCAGAACCGACAGCACCGCGGGCGCCGGCTGGTAGCCGCGGTTGACGATGCCGTAGTGGCCTTCCTCGTTCGGCCCGCCGACCAGGGTCGGGAAGCCTGTCACCCCGGCGCGCTGGGCGGTGGCGTAGTCGTTCCACGTCTCGTGCTTGAGGTCGTCGGTCTCGAAATCGGTGAGGAAGGCGTCGCGATCGACGCCGAACTCGGCCGCGAGGTCGGCCAGCACCTCCGCCTTGGTGACGTCGAGGCCCTCGGCGTAGAAGGCGTGATGCAGGCGGGCCAGGAACTGCACCGCCTTCTCACCGTCTTCGCGCCGGACGCGGACGACGGCGCGGGCGGCCGGATCAGTGTCGTAGAGGAAGCCCGGGCGGTCGAGAACGGCGTCGACGAACGGCAGGCCGGTGGCCTCGTGCACGTGCTCCCAGTGAATTTTCAGTTCGGTTTTCGCCTGTTCGGTGGTCGGCTTGTCGTTGCCAGGGCGAAGGCCGCCCATCACGAGCTGGATCGGCAGGGCGCGGCCGAAGGTGCGGCGGATCTGGGTGATCACCGGCGAGAAGCCGTAGCACCACGAGCACATCGGGTCGGCGAAGTAGATCAGGCGGGGCGTCTGCATGGCGGCATCCTCTCGTCGCATCTATGTAATGCGCAGGGGCCGCCTGGGCGAGCCGCTTGGAGACCACGATCCTTGAAGGCCTGACGCCGCGCCCATCGCGAACCAGTCCTCACCCGCGCCGGGCCGGCGCGGCGATCCCTCCTGACCGGGTTTCCAGATGATCCATATCCGCCCCGCCCGCGCCGACGAGATCGACCGCGTGCGTGAGACCGAACGGCTTTCAGCGAGCCGGTTTCTCGGAACTGACCGGGCCTGGCTGGCGCACGATGAACCGACCGACGCCGCGATCCTCGCCGCACGGATCGCGGCCGGCGGGCTGTTGGTCGCCGAGGATGAGGGCGCGGCGGTCGCCTTCGTGATGTTCCGCCCCGAGGACGGCTGCGCCTATGTCGAGCAGATCGACGTGCTGCCCAGCCATGCGCGGCGTGGGATCGGGGCGGCGCTTCTGGACGCCGTGGCGGACGTGGCGCGGCGGCGCGGCTGGCCGGCGCTGACGCTGTCGACCTTCAGGGACGTGCCGTTCAATGCGCCGTACTATGCACGGCTGGGCTTTCGCGTAGTCGAGGATCTGACGCCGGGCATGGTTCAGATCCGGGCCGAACACGAAGCGCGCGGACTCGATGAGACTGCGCGCGTGTTCATGCGTCGGGAAGTGTGACCGAGGGGGACCGCCTGTCTGGGCCGATGCGGGCGGTCCCCCTCCAGTCTCGGCGCGAGGCGCCGATCTTGTCAGGCCGTGAGCTTGGCCAGTTCCGCGCGGCTGTCGGCCACGGCCTGGTCGCGAGCATCAGGGCCGTAGCCGATCTTCTCGGCGCGGATGAAGGTCACGTCGGTCAGGCCGACAAAGCCGAGCAACTGGCGCAGGTAGGGCTCTTGGAAGTCCAGCGCCTGGGCCGGGCCTTCGCTGTAGAGACCGCCGCGGCTCTCGACGACGATCACCTTCTTGCCGGTCAGCAGGCCTTCGGGACCAGCTTCGGAATAGCGGAAGGTTTCGCCGGCGCGCAGCACGTGGTCGAACCAGGAGCGCAGGGTCGTGGGTACGCTGAAATTGTACATCGGCGCGCCGATGACGATGACGTCGGCCGCGCGCAGTTCGGCGATCAGCTTGTCGGAGAGGGCGCGGGCCTCTAGCTCGGCCGGGCTCGACGGCTGGGCGCGGACGCCGGCGACGGTGGACGGCAGCAGGTGCGGGATGGGATCGGCGGCGAGGTCGCGGAAGACGATCTGGGCGTGGGGATCGCGGGCGGTCAGCTCGGCGACGGCGTCGGCGACCAGCAGGCGCGAGATCGAGGCCTCGCCGCTGACGCTGCTGTTGAGAACGAGAATGTGGGTCAAGGCGCCCTCCAAGGCGTTGAGTGAATTCGACGCCGACAGAGGTGAGGTCTTGAAAGGCGCAACAGTAGCCCGATATTCCGCACCAGATTGTTGCATGGATGGGAACGCCAGATGCTCGACCTCGAGGATATCCAGGCCTTTGCGGAAGTGGCGGAGGCCCAGAGCTTCGGGCGCGCGGGCCAGCGGCTGGGGCTGTCGAAGTCGATGATCAGCCGCCGCGTGGCGAGGCTGGAGGCGGAACTGGGAACCCAGCTGCTCAGCCGTACGACGCGCGGGGTCTCGGTCACCGAGGCCGGGATCGAGTTCAAGGAGCGCGCCGACCGGGTGCTGGCCGAGCTGGAGGCCGCGCGCGACGACTTGGCCCAGCGCGGCGAGGAGATTGTCGGCAGCTTGCGGATCTCCGCGCCGCTGTCGTTCGGCATGACCCACCTGTCGGCGGTGCTGGCGGAGCTGGCGGTGCGCCATCCCAAGCTGCACGTCGAGGTTTCCTACAGCGACCGTTTCGTCGACCTCATCGGCGAGCGCTACGACGCGGCGGTGAGGATCGGGGTGCTGGAGGATTCCAGCCTGGTGGCGCGCAAGATCGCGCCGATCCGCGCTGCGGCTATCGCCAGCCCGGCCTTTCTGGAGGCGCACGGCGTGCCTGAGCGGCCTGAAGACCTCGACGGTCTGCCGGCGGTAATGAGCGGTTCGGAGGTCTGGCGCTTTCAGGACGGCAAACGCACGATCACCGTCCGTCCGGAAGGACGCTTCAAGGCCGATAACGGGCCGGCGATCCTGACCGCGGCGGTCGCGGGCCTGGGGGTGGCGATGCTGCCGACCTTCTTGGTCGGACCTTCGATCGACAAGGGCGAGGTGGTTCCGCTGCTGCTCGACTTCCCGGCCCCGCCTCTGGGTCTCTACGTCGTTCGCCCGCCGCCGGCCGCGCACATGTCGGGCAAGGTGCGCGCGCTCACCGAACTGATGCTGGAGAAATTCGGAGGCGAACCGTTCTGGGACGCCTGCTACGCGCGGCGGGTGGCCGAGGGCCTGCCGGTCTGACGGCCAAAAAAATAGGGCGGCTCCCTTAGGAGCCGCCCCAGTCAGCGTTCTCGAGGGGGAAGACCTCTAGAACTTCTTGGTGACGCCCAGCTTGTAGTACCGGCCCAGCGGGTTCGCCGTGAACGGGTCGTAGCTGAGGTCAAGACGGGCGAACGGGGGATCTTCGTCCAGCACGTTGATGACCGAGGCCGTCAGGGTCGTGTCCCAAGGCAGGAACACGCGATAGGCCAGGTCATGCGTGATGAAAGCGTCGATCTTGCGGCCGTTCTGGTTGGTCGCGAAGGTCGAGGAGCCGCCACGGGTGTCGACCATGTTGTCAACGTAGCGGACGGTCCAGCGCAGGTTGTGGTCGCCGCGGTTGTATTCGGCGAAGGCGCTGCCCTTCCACTGCGGCTGCGAGCCGTAGCCGAGGTAGTCCATGGTGCCGACGTAGTCGGTTTCCTTGGCGGTGACGATGCCCTCGATCGTGTTCTGAGCGACCACGTATTCGATGACGTAGGTGACGTCGGCGCCGAAGTTCATGTCGCCGCCGAAGACATCGCGGGCCGTGTAGTTGGCCGACAGGTCGATACCGCTGGTCTTCACGTCCGGACCGTTCACGAAGTAGTGGCGGACCCGGTTGATGTTCGCGGCCGAGCAGGCGCCGGTGAACGAAATGCGGTTCTGCAGCGCGGCGTAGGCCGGGTTGCCGCAGTTGTTCGCGCCCGCCGAGCCGTTCGGGAAGATCGCATTGACGATCTGCGAGCCGCTTTCCGACCGGATCGGACCCTCGAAGTCGAAGGACCAGTAGTCGACCGAAGCGCGGAAGTCGCCGAAGTCGAACAGGGCGCCGAGGTTCAGCGTCTTGGCCTTTTCCGGCTCCAGGTTCGGGTTGCCCCACAGGTCATAGGCGCGATAGCCGCCGGCCGCGGTGGTGTACGACAGGTTGGTCGTCGCGGTCGGAGCGATCTGGGTTTGCGGCGGGGCGCGGAAGGTCGAGCCGGCCGAGACGCGGAACGCCAGCCAGTCGGTGGCCTGCCACTTCAGAGCGACCTTCGGGTTGGTGGTCGCGCCGATGTTGCCGCCGTAGTCCTCGTAGCGGATCGCCAGGGTGCCGGTCAGGCTGTCGGTGAACGGCATCTGGGCTTCGACGAAGGCCGCGCCGACCGAGTAGTCGAGGTCGTAGTCGGCCAGGGCGCCGAAGAAGCTGAACGGACCGTTTTGAGCCACGCAGGTCGCGCCCGGGTTCACCGACGAGTCGGCGCAGGGGCTGACGGCGATGTTGGTGTCGTCGTTGTTCTGACGCTCCACGCCGCTCCAGCGGTACTGCGCACCCGCGGCCCAGGCCAGCGGGCCGGCGCCGAAGTCGACGCTGCCCACTTCGCCGTTGAACACCAGGTCGGCGGTGAACATGCGCGAGCGCTGCTTGTAGCCGTACTCACCGAAGATGTAGTCGAGCACTTCGCGGCTGTTGGCCGTGGAGGCGACGTAGCCCGGGTTGGTGCGGCCGTCGATCACGTTGCCTTCGACGCCGGTCGAGAACGGGTTGAACCACAGACAGCCGTTGGCGCCCGGGGTCGTGCCCTGGCAGTTGGCGCCGCCGAAGCCCATCATCGCGCGCTGCAGCTTGCCGACCAGGATGTCGGACGTCGCCACGTCGGAGTTGGAGTCCATGTAGGTGACGGCCGCGTCCCAGCCGATGCCGCCGCCGAAGTCGAACTCGCCCTTCAGGCCGGCCGACAGGCGGTAGGTCTCGAAGTAGCGACGGTCGTGCTTGGCGCCGCCGCCGAACAGGTCGTTGCCGCCGACGCCGATCGGACGCCAGGCCACGGTGGTGAACAGGCCGTTGGCCGCAGCCGCGGCCTGGGCCGGGGTCATCTGGCCGAGCAGCGCCTGCAGGCCCGGGTTGGCCGCCGGGATGAAGAAGCCGTTGGGCTGGATCTTGCCGGTCAGCGCCGAGGTCGGATAGTTGTTCGGCGGATACGACGGCGAGGAGTGTTCCTGGGGCACGTCGTGCGCCGCGTACAGAACTTCGGCGTGGAACTTGGTCTTCTCGGTGAGGTCGAAGTTGATCTCGCCGTACAGCTGCCAGTGTTCTTCTTCTTCAATCAGGTTGTTGAAGCCGATGAACTGGAATTGGCAGCCGGTCGACGTGGCCGGGCCCGAGATGGTGGCGCAGGCCGGGTCGAGCAGCGGGTTGGTGTAAGTCACGCCGCCGTTGGCGCTGGTCAGGTAGAGGCCGGGGTTGCCGAAGCTCGACCAACCGCCTTGCGGGTTGTCGGTGAGCGAACGCATCGCGAAGTCGCGCTCGGTGACCGGCAGCGGGGTGCGCTTGCGGTAACCGGCGGTCAGCAGGATGTCGGCGTTATCGCCTTGCCAGCCGTAGGCGGCGCTGACCGTATAGTCGCCGTCGGTGCCGTCGATGTACGAGTAGTTGCCCGCGACTTCGAGGCCCGAGAAGTTCTTGCGGGTGATGAAGTTCACGACGCCGGCGACGGCGTCGGAGCCGTAGGTCGCGGCGGCGCCGTCCTTCAGCACTTCCACGCGGCCGATGGCGGCCGTCGGGATCATGTTGGTGTCGACATAGATCGCGCCGGGCGAGATCGCCATGCGGCGGCCGTTCATCAGCACCAGGGTCCGCTCGGCGCCGAGGCCGCGCAGGTTGACGTTGCCCACGCCCGTGGATTGGGCGGCGGCGTACTGGTTGGCTTCGCCGAGAACCCCGGACACCGCCGGGATCGACTTCAGCAGGTCGACCGTGCTGGGCGAGCCTTGCTTCTGCATTTCGTCCTGGCCGATCACGTTGACCGGGAGGGCGGCGTTTTCAGGCGTGCCGGCGATGAACGAGCCGGTGACCACGACTTCTTCAACCGCCGTGGCTTCGTCTTGCGCGCTGGCAGGGCCGGCGAGCCCGAGGACCGCCAGGAGCGCGAGGGAGGAGGCTCCTGCGAGGTACCTACAATGCAACATACGTTTCCCCTAATATAACTACGTTATACGTCGAATTGTCGTCTTAACGTGGCGGATGAAAGAGCGGCGAAGCCCCGGAAACGCAAGTCTCTTTTCCGTCACGGATAGAATAACGCCGCTAGATCGACGTAATCGAATGCCGTTATCGCAAAAACGGCGTTCGAATTTTCGACGTAAACGCTAAATCGTACCGGTGATTCGAAATTGGCACGAATTTCCTCATAAAAATCAGTGCGCAGTTTTGATCTGTCCGTCGAATTGGCTCTGGCGCCCGAAAATGTCGCTTCCGCGCCACAGCTGCGAAGATTCAGCTTCAACGGCCCGGTATGCTGCAAGTTCAGGCGTGTAGACACTGTTCGCCGAGAATCCTGGCGAGCGTTCAGGATTCCGCCAGGCGGATTAGTTTGACGCTTCGGTAGGTTTCGCCAGCAAATCGAGCACCGAGACGAGGTAGGCCTCGGCGTTGGCGCGGGCCGCGGGAACGCCGCTGACTCCGCTGGCTTCGAGCCGGTCGAAGCCGCCGCCGACCGCGAACAGAGTGCGGAAGGCTTCCTTTTCGATCAGCGGAGTCGGCAGGATCTCGATCTCGCTGGTTCGCAGCTGGGCCACGACCTCCTTCAGCGAGCGCGGGCGCAGGGCGGCCGGCACGCGGGTCAGCAGGCAGCGATGGGGCAGGGGGCGGCCGGCCCTGCGCCCGAATTGGGTGACCATCTCGGCGGCCTTGATCGCCTGGATCGCTTCGAGCTGCGAGGCCGCGAGCGGGGTGACCACCAGGTCCAGGCGCATGGTCGTGAAGGCCATGGCGCCGCGGATCGACCCCTCGGTGTCGAGGATCAGCCAGTCGGGCTGTTTGCGCTGGGCCTCGCGCAGGGCGTCGCGCATGTCTTCCATGGTCGGGGCGGGATGAATGCTGACCTTGTCCGGCCGACCGGGCAGCGAGGCCCAGTGCACCAGCGGCTTGTTGGGGTCGGAATCGATCATCGCCACGCGATGCCCGCGCTCGACGAGGCCGAGGGCGAGCAGCAGCGCGGCGGTGGTCTTCCCCGCGCCTCCCTTCGGATTGACAAAGGCGACTGTCGGCAAGCCGGTCTCTCTTTGAGGCGCCCCCGCCGGGCCTGGACGTCAACCATAAAGGTCCGCGCCCAGACTATCGAGACGCTATGGGGCGCTACTTTGTCCTAGGCGTGATTGAAACGGTTCGGATCCACCCGGGGGAGGGGCGGCGCGGCGCATAACGCCGATACGCAGAGGGAGCGCTCCGCCGTGGAGGAGTCAAGCTCCGCGGCGAAACGTCCCCAGAGGAGTCGCGCCGATCAGCTGGTGGGGGCTTCGGCCGGAGGCGGGGCCTCCGGCGCGGCGGCCGCTTCCAGCCCGGCGGTCGGGTCGAAAGCGGCGCCCAGCAGCTTGGCGTTCTTTTCCAGGCGTTCGGCGGTGGGGCCGCAGCGCACCGGCAGCGACCAGCTCATCCATTCCTGGGCGAGGCGGGCCTTGGTCAGGTTCGGGGCGCCAGCCCAGACCGCCTGGCCTTTCTTGATCGCCGCCGCGCCGATCGGGCCGAGCGGCCGGATGCTGGCCTTCTCGGCGGTCTCGATGGCGCGCTCGAAGGTCTTCAGGTCCTTGCGGCTCTGCTTCTGCATGTCGGCATAGACCTTCAGGTCCTCCGCCAGCGAGCGGCCCGGCGGGCGATAGGTGCTCTCGATGCGTGTCACCTCGGGCATCACCTGGTCGTGGAGGTCGAGATAGCCGCTCAGCGCGCCGTGGCACCAGGAGACCAGCCCGTAGTCGTCGCGCGGCGCGCCCACCGGCCAGGGCAAGTCGGCGACCCCGTCGGGCGTCGCGGGCGCAGCCGCGGCGGCCGGCTCGGCGGCCTGGTCGACGGCCAGAAGGGCGAGAGCGATGAGTAGCGCTGGCATGGAACCTCGTTGAAGACTGGATCAGGCGGCCCCGAAACCCCCGCCCCCGGGGGTCTCGATCTCGATGACGTCGTCGGGCTCGACTGTAAGTGAAAAACAGCCCGGCAGTTCCTTTACCGCGCCGTCGGCGCCGATCAAACGCTGGACGCCAGGCAAGGCGGCCCCGCCGCCGGCGATTCCCTGGGGCGGGTGGTCGCGGCGGGTGGAGAGCAGGGCGGCCTCCATGGGGGCCAGGAAGCGGATGCGGCGGAGCGCGCCGTCACCGCCCGGCCGGGCGCCGGCGCCGGCCGAGCCGCGGCGGATGGCGAAGGCCTCGACCCGGACCGGGAAGCGGCGCTCGAGAATCTCCGGGTCGGTCAGGCGCGAATTGGTCATGTGGGTGTGCACCGCGCTGGTCCCGGCCTGCTGCGCGGTGGCGCCTGCCCCGCCGCAGATGGTCTCGTAATACTGGCGGGTCTCGTCGCCGAAGGTGAAGTTGTTCATCGAGCCCTGGGCGTTGGCCATGACCCCCAGCGCCGCATAGAGCGCGTCGACGACGTGTTGGCTGGTCTCGACATTGCCGGCGACGACCGCGGCCGGATAATGAGGGGCCAGCATCGAGCCTTCGCGGGTCAGGATCTTCAGCGGCTCCAGGCAACCGGCGTTCAGTGGGATGTCGTCGTCGACCAGGCTGCGGAAGACATAGAGCGCGGCGGCGTCGACGATCGCCGAGGGAGCGTTGAAGTTCGAGCCGAGCTGGCCGGCCGACTCGCGGAAGTCGAGCACGGCCTCGCCGGCGGCCGCATCGACTGTGGTGCGCACGACGATTTCGCCGCCGCCGTCCATCGGCACGCGGGCGACGCCGTCCTTGAGCTTGCCGACCGCTCGGCGGACCGAGGCGGCGGCGTTGGCCTGGACGAAGCCCATATAGGCCGCGACTGCGTCGCCGCCGAACGTCTCGATCATGCCGCTGACCGCCGCGGCGCCGGCCTGGCAGGCGGCGATCTGGGCCTTGAGATCGGCGAGATTGCGGTCCGGCGCGCGGGACGGATAGCGCCCGGCGGTCAGGGCCGCGCGCACGGCGTCCTCCAGGAAGACGCCGCCGCTCATGATCGGCAAGGCGTCGAGCAGCACGCCTTCCTCCTCCAGCGTATGGGAGAAGGGCGGCATCGAGCCCGGCTGGACGCCGCCGACGTCGGCGTGGTGGCCGCGCGCGGCGACGTAGAAGGCGGGGCGGGCTGCGTCGGCCACGAACACCGGCATCACGACGGTGATGTCAGGGAGGTGCGTGCCGCCGGCGTAGGGGTTGTTCAGCGCGAAGGCGTCGCCTGGCTTCAGGGTCGGGTGGCGGTCGCGGACGGCGCGGACGCTGGCGCCCATCGAGCCCAGGTGCACGGGCATGTGCGGGGCGTTGGCGACGAGGCCGCCGTCCAGGTCGAACAGCGCGCAGGAGAAGTCGAGCCGCTCCTTGATGTTGACCGAGTGGGCGGTGCGCTCCAGCGCCGCGCCCATGGCCTCCGCCACGCCCATGAAGCGCTTGTTGAAGAGCTCGAGCGTGACCGGATCGGGCTTGTCGAGCGCCAGGGCCGCGACCTCGCGGCGGCCTGCCCGCTCCAGGCGCACCATGCCGTCAGGGCCGGGCGCGGCGGTCCAGCCGGGGGAGAGCGCGATCTGGGTGTCGGCGCGCACGATCAGGGCCGGGCCTTCGGCGGCGGTGAGCTCGTCTGCGGCGATGATCGGCGCGTCGCGCCAGGCGCCGTGGAAGAACATGCGGGTGTGCTCAATTGCTCCCCCGTTGGGCGAGCTGTCGGCCGACCGGGCGACCGACGGGGAATTCTGAGGTTGCCCCTCCGTCTCGCCGCGTTGCGGCGATCCACTTCCCACAGCGGGGGAGGAATTGGCGGCCTCGCTTACCGCTTCGGCTTCGACCGAGGCGATGATGATCGGGAGGTTCGCCTCGATGAAGCCGAACATCCGCTTATGAGCGGTCTCGAACTCGGCGCGGACCCGCTCCAGCGGGCCGAGGGCGACGGGCAGTTCGGCGTCGGCGCCGTCATAGCGCAGGCGCAGGACGCGGCGGATCTCGCCGGCCTCTGCGCCCTGTTCGGCGAGGGCGGCGCGCGCGGCGGCCTGCGCCTGCTCCGCCGCCGTCCGGGCGCGCTCCAGTCCGGCGACGTCGAGGTGCGCGCCCAGGCCGACCTGGCGCAGGCTGGCGAGCTGGGCCTGGCCGATGCCCCAGGCCGAGAGCACGCTGCCGTAGCGCGGACAGATCACCTGCGAGGGGCCCAGCGCCTCGGCGACCTCGCAGGCCACCTGGCCGGCGGCGCCGCCGAAGGCGGTCAGGACGTGGTCGCGCGGGTCGAAGCCGCGTTCGGTCGAGATGCGGTCGGTGGCCCGCGCCATCTGCTCGACGGCGATGGCGACGAAGCCCTCAGCGGCCGCTTCGACGCTTTCAGCGCCCATGGCGTCGGCGAGCTTCTGCAGCGCGGCGCGGGCGGCGGCGATGTCGAGCGGGGCGTCGGCGTTGGGCCCGAAGATCGACGGAAAGAAGCGCGGGTCCAGCCGGCCGAGCACCAGGTTGGCGTCGGTGACGGTGGCCGGGCCGCCGCGGCCATAGGCGGCGGGGCCGGGATCGGCGCCGGCGCTCTGCGGGCCGACGCGGGCGCGCAGGCCGTCGAAGGCCAGGATCGAGCCGCCGCCAGCGGCGACGGTCTCGACGTCGAGCATCGGGCTGCGCAGCTTGACGCCGGCGACCTTGGCGCTGTCGCGGCGCTCCAGCAGGCCGGCGTAACGACAGACGTCGGTCGAGGTGCCGCCCATGTCGAAGCCCAGCGCCTGCTCGGCGCCGGCGATCTGCGCGGTGCGGGCGACGCCGACCACGCCGCCGGCCGGGCCGGAGACCACCGCGTCGCGGCCGCGGAACGCCTGGGCGTGCACCAGGCCGCCGGCCGACGTCATGAAGTAGAGCGGCGCGCCCTGGACCGCGCTCGCCACGCGCTCGACATAGGCCTGCAGGATTGGGGTCAGGTAGGCGTCGGCGACGGTGGTCTCGGCCCGCGGCACGAAGCGGGGTAGGGGCGAGACCTCGTGGCTGAGGGCGACGAAATCGAAGCCCGCCTGGCGCGCCAGTTCGCCGGCGCGGCGCTCGTGGGCGGGATTGAGGTCGGCGTGCAGGAAGGCGACGGCCGCCGAGGTGAAGCCCTCGGCGCGGGCCTGGCGCAAGGACGCCATCAGCGCGGCCTCGTCGAGCGCGGCGACCACCGAACCGTCGGCGGCCAGCCGCTCGGCCGCCTCGACCACGCTGGAATAGAGCGGGGCGGGCCGCTCAATGTTGAGCGCGAAGAGGTCGGGGCGGGCCTGGTCGCCGATGACCAAGGCGTCGGCGAAGCCCTCGGTGACGACCAGCAGCGTCTTGGCCCCGGCCCGCTCCAGCAGGGCGTTGGTGGCCACGGTCGTGCCCATCTTGATCGCCCGCACGCGCGCGGCGGGGAAGGGCTCGCCGGCCTTCGCGCCCAGCACCCGGCGCATCGCCTCGACGGCGGCGTCGGCATAGGCTGGCGAGGCCGAGAGCAGCTTCAAGGAGACTTCCTGGCCGTCGTCGGCGCGGGCGATCACGTCGGTGAACGTGCCGCCGCGATCGATCCAGAAGCTCCAAAGCCTGTCCAAACTGTAACCTTTCGCGGGGGCGATCTGCATTGTCAGGACCGACTCCGGGCCTTACAGCTTGGATACTCCCATGAGCTTCTGGCGCAACATTGCTGGGCTCGCAGTCAAGAAGCCCGATGCGGGCGACTGCGCCGATTGTCCTGCCACCCGGCCGGGCGAGGATCCCGCCTTTTCCACCGCCGTCACCGCGCTCGGCGCGAAGCTGGCCAAGGCCGACGGCCGCGCCAGCATCGGCGAGTTCGACGCCTTTTCGCAGGTGTTCCAGCCGGACGCCGCGTCCGAGCGCAACATCCACCGGCTGTACGACCTAGCCCGCCAAACGACGCGCGGCTTCGAGAGCTATGCGCGGCGACTGGCCAAGCGCTACGCCGGCTGCCCGACTCTGCTGGAGGACGTGCTCGACGGCCTGTTCCACATCGCCGCCGCCGACGGCGTGGTGAGCCAGGACGAGCTCGAATACCTGGAGCAGGTCTCGGACCTGTTCGGCTTCTCGCCGCTGGTGTTTCGCCGGCTGAAGGCCGTGCACCTGGGCATCGGCGCGGACGACCCCTATGGCGTGCTCGACGTGGCGCACGACGCCTCCGACGCCGAGGTCCGCGCGGTCTGGAAGGCGGCGCTGTCGGAGGCGCACCCCGACCGGGCCCGCGCCCGCGGCCTGCCCAGCGAGTTCATCGAGGTCGCCGAAGCCAAGTCTGCGGCGATCAACGCCGCGTTTGACGAAATCATGCGCGAACGGCGGGCGATGGCGCTCGAAGGGGCGGCATGATGCCGCCACTTTATTGTGTTCTGACCGGTTCTCGTTGACGTCGGGGATCGTCCGACGGAATTATCCGTTTAGCCGTAACAAGCGGCGCCCTTGAGGAAGCTCATGGTTCGCGAATTCGCCAGGAAGCACGGGTCCACCCTTCGCGGTCTCGCAGCGGTCGGAGGGGCTCTGGCCACCGTCGCCGCCATCGCGGTCGGTGCGGTGCTCGCCGTCTTCTTTGCAGCCACGGTGGTGGTGATCGCGGTCATGGCTTCGGCGCTGTTGGCGCTCGCGGGGCTCGCCCTGCGCGCCAAAAAGGCCCGCGCCACGCGCCGCGACGATGGCGTGATCGAAGCGCGCCACCTGGGCGGTCACCACTGGGTGGCCTACGGCTGGAACGAGCGCCAGGGCCGCTAGGCCCTGATCCCATGTACATCCTGAGGTCCTTCCGCCCCGGCGACGAAGCCGGGGTGATCGCCGTGCTTGACGACACCTTCGAGTCCACCTGGGGTCCTCAGTTGCTGCCGGAGGTGCTGGCCCGCCGCCGCCGCGAGCAGCCGGCAAGGGCCTATGTGGCGGAGATGGGCGCGGCCTTCGTCCTGGCGGTCGAGGGCGACCAGGTCCTGGGCATGGTCCACTGGGCGGGAGACTTCGTGCACGCGCTGCACGTCGTCGGCGCGGCCCAGCGGCGCGGGGTCGGGAAGGCGCTGCTGGCCCACGCCGAGCAGGCGATGGCTGCAGCGGGGGAGGTCTCGGCGCGGCTGGAGACCGACACCTTCAACACCCGTTCGCGGGCGTTCTACGCGGCGCTGGGCTATCGCGAGATCGACAGCTATCCCGACCTGGAATGGGAGAGCGGCCTGACGACGCTGCTGCTGGAAAAGCCGCTGGGTTGACCCAGCGTCGCCGCTTGCCCGACGGCCACGCCGCCTCTAGGCTCCCATTCAAACAATCGTTGGGAGAAACGGCATGATCGGCGTGGTGGCGACCCTCAAGGTCCAGGACGGCAAGCAAGCAGAATTCGAGGCGATCTTCACCGATCTCGCCAAGCAGGTCCGGGCCAACGAGCCGGGCAACATCGTCTATCAGCTGA
The DNA here is from genome assembly GCF_014196295.1 of Phenylobacterium haematophilum. GTDB lineage: Bacteria > Pseudomonadota > Alphaproteobacteria > Caulobacterales > Caulobacteraceae > Phenylobacterium > Phenylobacterium haematophilum. The sequence goes on along the minus strand of NZ_JACIDK010000004.1, from coordinate 197,748 downwards.
CCAAGAGCCGCACCGACGCGACAGTCTACAAGGTGCTGGAGCTCTACAAGGACGAGGACGCCCTGAAGGCTCACGGCGGCACCGACTACTTCAAGGCCGCCGGCGCGAAGATGGGCCCCTGCATGGGTGGACGCCCCGAGATCGAATACCTCGACGCCGTGGAGTAGGGATCATGGATCTCGAATTCTCGAAGGAAGACCTGGCGTTCCGTGACGAGGTTCGGGCCTTTATCGCAGAGGCCTTCGATGACGACATGCGCGCCCGTTCTGCGCAGTCGAAGAACGGCCACATCGACAAGGCGGGCCAGGTCCGCTGGCTCAAACGGCTTAACGAGAAGGGCTGGATCGCCCCTGATTGGCCGAAGGAATACGGCGGCACCGGCTGGAGTCACGCCCAGAAGTACATCTTCGACATGGAGATGGCCCTGGCCGGCGCGCCCTCGACCTCGAACATGGGGCTCAAGATGTGCGCCCCGGTGGTGATGGCTTTCGGGACCCCCGAGCAGAAGGCCCAGCATCTCCCGAAGATCCTCTCCACCGACGTCTGGTGGTGCCAGGGCTATAGCGAGCCGGGTTCGGGGTCGGACCTCGCTTCGCTGTCCATGAAAGCTGAGAGGGACGGTGATCATTACGTCCTAAACGGTTCAAAAATTTGGACAACGTACGCCCAGTGGGCCGACTGGATGTTCTGTTTGGTGCGGACCTCGAACGAGGATATCCGTCAGAAGGGCATCTCGTTCCTGCTGCTTGAGATGAACACGCCCGGCATCACGATCGTGCCGCTGCCGACCCTGGACGGCCCGCCCGAGGGCGACCAGGAGATCAACCAGGTGTTCTTCGAGAACGTCCGGGTGCCGGTCTCCAACCGCATCGGCGAGGAAGGCCAAGGCTGGACCTACGCCAAGTACCTGCTGCAGTTCGAGCGCGGCAATCCGTACGCGGCGGGTCTGACCAACCAGCTGAACAAGGTGCGCAAGATCGCCAGTCTTGAGCCCTCGGACGGCGGCGGGCGGATGATCGACGACCCCGACTTCCGCAAGAAGCTCAGCGAGATGCAGATCAAGGTGGATGTGCTGAACGCCACCGAGCTGCGGATGTTCTCGGCGCGCTCCTCCGGGGAGGCGATGGGGGCGGCGTCCTCCATGCTGAAGCTGGAAGGCAGCCAGGCGCAGCAGGCGGTGACCGAACTGGCGCTGGAGGCAGCGGGGATCTACGCCCAGCCGTTCGTGCGCGACACCTGGGCCGAGATCCGCGGTGAGCGCAACGAACCGCGGGCCGGTCCGGACTATGCGGCGACCATCGCGCCGACCTACTTCAACTACCGCAAGACTTCGATCTACGCGGGCTCCAATGAGATCCAGCACAACATCATGGCCAAGATGGTGCTGGGGCTGTAGCGGGCGGTTTCGGCAGGTTGCGGGTTGCCCGTAACCTGCTGAAAACGAATGAAAAAGCTGTTTCGCTTGGGTGCGCTGCCCGCGACCTGTTTGCGGCCTATCTAGCCGCCAGGTCGCAAATCGAGTGAACGTCGCAGCCATCAAACTCACGATCGGAGTTTACTCTCGGGAGTTCGGGCTGTCGGCTGCGCGGGCCGGGAGGGGGCGAGAGCACATCGATGGCCCGTGCTGCTTATGGCTGATCTACGCCCCAAAATGGCGGGAGCTATTGGCTGGACCCACCTAATTCCCAACGAGGGGCCTCGATCGGGTAGCCGCCGCCGCGGTCCGCGCTGGGGCGGCGGCTGTGGCTTCACTTGGCGGTTTCAGTTGCCGCGATAGGTGCTGTAGCCGAACGGGCTGACAACGACGGGAACGTGATAGTGAAGCGTGGGGTCAGTCACGCGAAACACGACATCGATCTGAGGGAAGAAAGCCGTGGCGCCCGTCGCTCCATAAGCTGACATGTCGAAGGTCAGCTTATAGGTGGCTGCCTGGGCCTGAATGGCGTCGCCGAAGGAGCGTACCCGGCCGTTCTCGTCTGTCTTGGCGTTGGCCAGTTCACGCCAGTTGCCGTCGGCTTGCTTGATTTCAAGGGTCACGGGCACGTCCCGTCCGCCGACCCCGCGAGCCAAGTCCAGCACATGGGTCGAGATGCCCTCCGCCGAGGCGGCCGTGGCGGAAAGGGACAGGCCGGCGCACAGGCCAGCCAAGGCATAAGATCGCATCGAGACCTCCAATGACAACGCGCTGCGTCGGTAGTCTGCGACCATGTCGTAAGCATGGCCGTGTGAGGGCCCGAGGCCATGGCGCTAGCCAAGCTCGTCATTCCGCAGCGCATGCTCGCCGTTCGCATCGTTCTATAAAAGCGAACGATTTTCTCCACACAATGAATTTCCAAGAATGGCTTCACGTGCATAGGAGACAGGTCGCCTTCACGACGGAGACGACACGTGACTTGGATTGCCTGGCTCGCCGCGCTGGCGCCGCTCGCCTATCTCTTGGCCTGGCTTGCGCCTTGGAGCCGCTCTTCTGCGAACACGGGCGCGCTGGCTGCGGGCTGGGTTTCTTTGGCCGCCGCCGGCGGCGCCCTGGCGGCGGTTCTAGCCGCCGGGGCCGCGACCTCGCCAACGCTCGGCGCCGCCGGTTTAGGCGCCTCCATACACGTGGACGCGCTGAGCGGGGTCCTGTGCGGCCTGATCGCCTTCATTGGCCTGATCGTGGTCGCCTACAGCCGCAATTACTTGGCGGGCGATCCAGGTCAGGAACGTTTCATACGTCAGCTTTGCTTGGCGCTGTGCCTGCTCCAGGGGTTGGTTTTGTCGGGCAATCTGGCGCAGCTCGTCGTGTGCTGGATCGCCGCCAGCCTCTGCGTGAACCGCCTGCTGCTGTTCAGACCTGAACGACAGGCCGCAGTCCTTGCGGCGCGCAAGCGGTTTCTGGTCGCTCGCCTCGCCGACGCCGCGCTGATCGCTGCAGCGGTGCTTCTGTGGCGTACGGCTGGCAGCGGCGACATCAGCGCGGTGCTGGCGGCCGCAAAGCAGGCGACCGGCGGGCCATGGGGCTTGGTGGCGGTGCTTCTGACACTGGCCGCGATCTTCAGCGCCGCTCAGCTGCCGTTTCATGGCTGGATCTTGGAGGTGATGGAGACCCCGACTCCGGTGTCCGCCCTTCTGCACGCCGGCGTGGTCAACGCCGGCGGCTTCCTGGTGCTGCGCTTCGCCGACGTGGTCGGCGCACATCCCGCCGCTCTTGGACTTCTGATCGTCATCGGCGCGGCGAGCGCAGTGTTCGGTTCGCTGGTCATGCTGACCCAGACGTCGGTTAAGCTTGCGCTGGCGTACTCCACCATCGCCCAGATGGGCTTCATGCTCCTGGAGTGCGGGCTCGGCGCCTACTCGGCGGCGCTTCTGCACATTGTCGCGCACGCGCTCTACAAGGCGCACGCTTTTCTGACGGCCGGCGGTGCAGCCGCCGCGAAGCGATCGGTGGTCAGCGCGCCGACGCCTGCGTTCTATGTCGCCTCCGTGCCCGCCATCGTAGCGTTGGCTGCTGTGGCGATGAGCGGCATGGGCGCAGGACCGGCGCAGCAACCCGGCGTCTTTGTCCTGTCGGCCGTCGTGGTGCTCAGTCTCGCCCGAACTATGGTGGAGCGTCGCCAGCCTCATGGCCTGGTCGCTGCGGCGATACTGAGCGGCGTACTGCTCGTCGCCTACGCGGCCGGACAGGCGATCTTCGCCAGATTGGTCGGGGACCTTGGGCCTCCGCTCGCGGCGCCGACTTTCACCTCCATTTCAGTCTCAATCGCTGTCGTCATCGTCATGACAGGCGTCGTCTGCCTGCAACTGCGGGCGCCGGGGCGGCCCAGCTCCGCTGCTTGGGGACGGGCCTACGCGATCGTTTCCAGCGGCTTCCATCTCAACACCTTCGCCAATCGCTGGGTGCTGCGGTTTTGGCCCGCCTCTCCAAAAACCAAAGGAGCGTCAGTATGAGAGTTTCGTTGGAAGCGGCCGACGGCGTTTCTATGCGCGGCTGGGACTCAGAGCCCCTCGACAAGGCCACGGAACAGGCCGCTCGCCGGCTGGCTCCGCTTTGGCCTTTGTCGAGCTTCGTGGCCGTAAATCCCTTTCTCGGCTTCGCCGACACGCCGTTCGAGCGTGCGGCGGGGGACCTGCGACGGTTGACTGGCGCGCGGCTGCTCATGCCGAGGGCCTTCTATCGCGACGCAATGAACGAGGGTCGGATCACCCCGAATGATCTGGCGGCGGCCATGTCCGATGCACGGGCCGCTGGATTGACGCGCGACAGTCTGCTTCGGGCAGTGGTCGCCGATCCGAAACCCGCGCCCCGTGTGGCCACAGTGGCTGAGGTCCTGGACAACTTGTCGGACGGCGACCGGCAGGTCTCGCGAACCGCATTTATGATCGACGAGATTTCAAGGTGGTGCGCGGCCTATTTCGATCAAGGTCAAGCTTCTTGGCCCGCGCCTTGGCGATCCATGGATATCTATGCGGCCTGGCGCTGGTCGGCCCAGTTCGACGGCAACGCCAAGGCTATGGGCGTGAAGGGCTTGGCCGAGACGGTCGCGTCCTTGTCGCCCGAGCCGCGCAAGGCCATTGCCGAGGTTCTCCACCGTCTCGAGATTCCGCAGGATCAGTGGTCGGATTACCTGTTCCGCGCGCTCTACGATGTGCGCGGCTGGGCCGCCTATGTGCGCCGGCTCGACTGGGAGGCCGAACTCGCGGGGCGGCCGGATGCTCGTCTGACCGAGTTGCTGGCCATCCGGCTCGTCTGGGGCTACGCATTGTTTCGGCAGCGCACGGATGAGGCGTTTTTCTCTGCGTGGAAAGCCGCGCTGAACGCCTCCCGCGCTGGAGGGGGCGAGCTTGCGCCCGCTGAGGACCTCTCTCTCGATCTGGTTCTCCAAAGAGCTTACGAACACGCATTCCAACGGCGGATGATGGAGACTTTGGCCGCCGGGCCGCAGGATGACGGCGCTCAGCGCCCAGATCTGCAGGCTGTCTTCTGCATCGACGTCCGTTCGGAGGTCTATAGACGAGCCCTTGAGACCGTCTCGCCTCGGGCGGAAACGCTCGGCTTTGCGGGCTTCTTCGGAATGCCGCTCGCCTATGACTGCGATGGAGAAACGGCGCAAGCGCACTGCCCAGTGCTGCTGCGTCCGGCGTTCCACGTGCAGGCGGCCTCCGCGACCCCCGAGGTCGGCCGCCAGGTGCTACGCAGAGCCGGCGCGATATGGGGCGAACTGAAGCAGTCGGCTATATCCTGCTTTGCGTTCGTCGAGGCCTTTGGCCTGACCTACGGGGGCAAGCTGGCGGCGGCGGCCGTCGGCGGCGGCTCGGGCAAGGGGTTCCTGGCGGGACCAAATTTTCTGACGGACGGCCTTGCTCTGGACGAGCGCGTCGACCTCGCCGAAGGCGCGCTGCGCGGCATGTCGCTTACCAAGAGCTTCGCAAGGCTGGTCGTACTGGTTGGTCATAGCGCGAGCACGACTAACAACCCGCACGCCGCGAGCCTCAACTGCGGGGCCTGCGGAGGACGCAGCGGCGCTCCAAACGCGCAGTACGCAGCTGCGCTTCTGAACGACGTGGAAGTTCGCAACGGCTTGGAGGGGCGCGGCATCGCGATCCCGGAGGACACCTGGTTCGCTGCGGCGCTCCATGACACCACGACAGACGCAATCCAACTGACGGACCAGGCGGCTGCGCCGGCTACACATGCCCGAGATCTCGCCGAGGCCGCGGCGAAGTTCGAAGAAGCCTCTAGGCTCGCGCGGGCCGAGCGGGCGCCGCTGCTCGGTCTTTCGGCGGCGCGAGCCGGCCAGATCTTCGCCCGAAGTGGAGACTGGTCGCAGGTGCGTCCCGAGTGGGGCCTCGCACGTGCCGCCGCCTTCATCGCAGCTCCACGGTCGCTTACGGCCGGCCGCAATCTGGAAGGTCGGGCGTTCCTGCACAGCTATGATCGCGGCCGCGACCCTGACCTGAAGGTGCTTGAGCTGATTCTCACCGCGCCGATGGTCGTCGCCAGCTGGATCAGTCTGCAATACTACGGCTCGACGGTGGACAACGCCGCGTTCGGAGCAGGCGACAAAACACTTCACAATGTCTGCGGGCGGGTCGGAGTGCTGGAGGGCAACGGAGGCGACCTGCGGGCGGGCCTTCCGCTTCAATCGATCCACGACGGCGAACGCTACGTTCACGAGCCGCTTCGACTGAGCGTGTTCATCGCCGCTAGCCCCGACTCGATTTCGGAGGTGTTGGCGAGGCAGCCTCAGGTGCGGGCGCTGTTCGACAACGATTGGATATTCCTCTTCGCGCTCGATGACGTGGGGCGCACCACCCACCGCTACGCCGGCGCCCTCGCCTGGGAGGCGCTGTCATGAGCAAGCAGCCTCCGGTCGTAGCCGAACGGTACTGGGTGCTCGGCGGGCGCTGGGATGAGGCGGAAGACTATCTGCCTTGGCCGCGCGTCTATGGTCCGTATCGCGACTATCTGACTGCGCGCGCGAGCGCTGGGGATCTCAACGACGCTGAAGACCCGCGCGTCCGCTACTTGGTCGTGGTCGATGTTCCATAGGGAACAGCGTGACCAGCTCGCTTACGCACCTTGAAAGGTTGGAGGCGCCGAGGTCCGAATTCGAACCGCGGCTGCTGAGCCGATCCAGCGCCCTGGCGCTGTTGAAAACCGTTCGCGCCGTGCAGCAACGCGTGGCTTTGCGGAATGAAGGTGCGGTCGTCATCGAAGCTTAGTGACGGCTTTGGCGGACAATCTCACGCGCGGCTAATCCGCCGCGTCGAGCGCGCGGGCTCGCCAATCGGCGACCGCCGTCGAAATGAGCGAAAGCTCGCGTAGAACCAAAACGCCTGACTTGGCTCGCAGTCCGGGGCAGGCGCCGCCCGCCCAAATCTCGATCCTAGCGGGGGCAAGCGCACGCAAATCGTTGAGCCCTGCGAGCGCCTGATGCGACGGGATTGCAGATGAAAACGACAGCGCCAGAATGTCGGCATTGTACGCCTTTGCGGCGGCGGCGATCTCGACGACCGGGGTCTGTACGCCAAGAGAAACGGCCAGGCACCCCTCCAAGGTGAATACCGCCTCGGCCATCAACAATCCCAGAGCATGCGGTTCCTGCGGCAAGGTGCTGAAAAGCACGAGGGGGCGCCTGCGGGGCAAGACGGCTCCTTGGGCGTTGTTGATGGCGGCGCGTAGAACGGTCGTGAACTGCTCGGTGAACAGGTGTTCCTGATGAATCTCGAGCTCGCCCCGAGACCAGGCCGATCCGACCGCCTCGGCCAGTTCCGGCCCGATTTCAGCGGCGAACGCGCCCAGTCCTGAACGTAGAACAACCCCGTTTAGAACCTCCCTTAGCCCGGCGGCGTCATGAGCCTGCAGGCGCGCGAGGACCTCCCGGGTCTCTGAGCGCATGACTTTGCCAGACTGGTCGCCCAACTCGCCAACCAAGCGAGAAAGCTCAAGGTCCGACCGACCAACGACTTTTCCCGGACGGTGACCAGCTTCGATGAGCCGGCGCAACGTGCGCAAGGTCGCCACCTGGTCGGCGGGATAAAGCCGTTCGTTATGGGCGTCCCTGAGTGGACTGGGAAAGCCGTATCGGCGTTCCCAGACCCGCAGCGTTTCCTTGGGCAGGCCGCAGTCGCGCTCCACCGCGGCGATGCTCATCAACTGGGAGGTCAAGCCGGCTCCTCAATTTGCCATGGGCAAATCATAGATTTTCCCTGGACATTTCTGCACGTATGCCATTTTGTCCAGGACAACTTTGCGGAGGCTGCCTTGAACATCATGAACGCTGCGCTTTTGCCGGATGTGCAGTCCAGCGAAGATTCTCGGAACATCGTCATACAGAAGGTCGGCGTTAAGTCAGTCACTTACCCCGTGCGCATCGCCACGGAAGATGGCGTGCAACCCTCTGTGGCGACCATCGACATGTACGTAAGCCTTCCCGCCCAGGCCAAGGGCACGCACATGTCGCGGTTCCTGGAAGTGCTGGAGGAGTTCAACGCCCCGCTATCGTCGAAATCTCTTTCGACGCTGATGAGCCTCGTGCTGTCCCGTCTGGACGCCGATAGCGGCATGATCGAGCTGCGGATGCCCTACTTTGTCCGTAAAACGGCGCCGGTTTCCGGAGCGCCCAGCCTGCTGGATCACCAACTGACCCTTCGCGCCGAGAAGGCCAACGGTCCTATTACGATCACCCAGCAGATCCAGACCCCGGTCACCAGCCTCTGCCCCTGCTCGAAAGAGATATCGCTCTACGGCGCTCACAACCAGCGCTCGCACATCATTATCGCCGCGACTCTGGCGGAGGACGCAGTGCTGCCGGTGCGAGATCTCATTGAGATCGCGGAATCGAGCGCTTCGTGCCAGCTGTGGGGAGTGCTTAAGCGGCCCGATGAAAAGTTCGTCACCGAGCGCGCATACGAAAACCCCAAGTTCGTCGAGGATCTGGTGCGCGATATCGCTGTCGCGCTGTCTGCTGACCCCCGCATAGCTCGGTTTGAGGTCTCTTCGGAAAATTTCGAGTCCATTCACAACCACTCAGCGTTCGCATGGCTCTCAGGACCCCAGTAGCTGACCCGGTTCGGCGCCTCACTGTTTGGTTTGATGGCGAATGCCCGATCTGCACGGCGGAAATCCAGCTGATCCGCCGCCTCGATCGCGCCGCTGCGATCGAATTCGTTGACCTGACGATTCCGGGAGCTTGTCCGAGCGACAAGGCGGCGCGGTTGTCTCGGCTTCACGCCCAGCCTAGCGGCGGCCCGATGGTATCTGGCGCGGCGGCCTTCGTCGCCATGTGGCGCGTGCTTCCGAACACGCGCCTGCTGGCCGCGGCGGCGTCCAACCCACCGGCGCTGTGGCTGCTCGAGCGCGCCTATCGCCTGTTCCTTCGGATGCGTCCTGGGTTGCAAGCGATCGTTCGGCGGCGGCTTACCGCGCGGGGCGGGGGAGCGGGATGATCGCAAGACCGCAATCTGCGCCTTTAGGCGCTTGGGTCTTTGGGCTCTTGGGGATCATCCCTTTTTGGTCGCTTCCCCTGGCAGTGCTTCTCGCGCCCGGCTGGATCGGCCCCGCCGCGTCCATTGAGGCGGTCTACGCCGCCTTGATCCTCTCTTTTCTGGGCGGCGCGCGTTGGGGGCTGGCGTTGGGCCGACCTTCGCCCAAGCCTGCTGTCATCGGCTTAACGATGACGCCAACTCTGGCGGGCTTGGCGATCCTCGTTTTGATGCACGGCCAGGTCCGCTCACAGCTTCTTGGTCTCGCCGCCGCTCTCATCTTCAGTTGGCTGTGGGACGCGACGTCCGCAGACCTGCCGCCTTGGTACGGGCCTCTCAGGACTTGGCTCACCTTGGGCGCGGTCGGGGGCCTTATCCTAAGCGCCTTTGAGCTTGGCTGGTGAGCGCGGTGTCGCAGGGCGATATCGCTGTTGTCGTAGGCGCCAGCGGCGGCATCGGCCGGGCTCTTGTTGCGGCGTTGTGCGACGACGCGAGATACGAGCATGTTGTCGGTCTCTCAAGGCGACGGCCCTCCGACTTTGCGGACGACGGACGCCGCAGTTGGATTCAAGCCGACATTCTGGACGCGCCCAGCCTGCTTGAGGCGGCGCGCCAGGTGAAGGCCTTAGGCTCCCCCACGCGTGTCATCGTGGCCACCGGCGCTTTGCATGGTCCAGGCCTCGCGCCGGAAAAGTCTCTTCGTGCCCTTAACCTTGAAGCCCTTGACCGGGCGTTCCAGGTCAACGTGATCGGCCCTGCGCTCGTCGCCCAGCAATTCCTTTGCCTGGCGCCCAAGGACAGCATCAGCGTTTTCGCGGCTCTCTCAGCGCGAGTGGGGAGCATAGCCGACAACGCCACTGGCGGGTGGTACGGCTACCGCGCCTCCAAGGCCGCGCTCAACATGGTGATCCGCACCGCCGCCATCGAACATGCCCGCAGCCACCCGCTTGGCGTTTGCGTCGCTATCCACCCAGGCACCGTCTCGACGGCGCTAAGTCGTCCGTTTCTGCAGAAGTCCACGAGGACCGTTTTCACACCGCAGGTCGCCGCCGACCATATCTTGCGCGTCGTGGACGGTCTGAGCCCGCTGTCGAGCGGCGGGTTCTACGCCTGGGACGGAACAACAATCCCTTGGTAGGCGAGAACATTGGGCGCGCGGCTCATCCCGACAGCGATGAGAGAGGGGAGCGGGAATGTGCTAATCAGCTCTGAGCCCTGAGGACGGCATCAAGTCTTGCAGAAGTGCGTTGGGGAACTGCCGATCCTGCAAGATCGCGTAAAATCGCTCGGCTAACCCATCGATACGGTGCAACTCTTCAAGCAGTCCGTTTTCGAGTTCGTCCCGAACCACAATAGGGGGGACCAGCGCGTAAGCGCGGCGCTCGCGCGCCAGCAGGCGTAGCATGGCCATGTCGTCGACTTCGGCCATTATGACAGGCCGCACTGCGGCCAGATCGATTAGGCGGTCGAAGGCCGTGCGCAATTCGCTTCCCAGACTAGGGAGCAGGATCGGCGCTCCGTCCAGGTCCATGGGAAACCTGAAGGGCCCCAGTCCCGGTCGCCCGACGATCGCCACCGGCTCTTCTTTGAGCAGCCGGCTTCGCAGGGCGGACCGAGCATCCTGAGGCGCCGGGCTGTTGGACAGCACGACATCGATCACCAGCGCATCCAGGTCGTGCAGCAAATCGCGCAGTGAGCCGGAGCGGACCACGAGCTCGATGTCCTCTCGACCGATCAGAGGGCGCAGGAACTCCAACTGGAAGTTGCGTGACATGGTGGGGATCGCCCCGACCCGAAGGGCTTTCCGCTCCAGATCGGAGCGGCCGCGCAGCGTATTCAAAAGCTCATCGCCCGTCTTGAAGACGGTATCGGCGTAGTCGAGCGCCACACGCCCCGCCTCGGTGAGCCTGAGTTTTTTACCGACGCGATCAAAGAGCGGGTGACCTACCTGTCGCTCAAGCTTCTGCAACTGAACCGAGAGCGCTGACGGGGTCACGTTCAAACGGGCCGCGGCGCGGGTGAGCCCGCCCTCGTGAGCAATCATCCAAAAGTACCGAAGGTGATTGTAGTTCAGCTGCGCCATTGGTTCTAATTCTATGAAAGCGAACAATGCCATTCAAACAATGAACTTCCGCGTGCGCGCGATCATGGTCTCGAGTCAGGTCGCCTTCCCATCCAGGAGACAACTTGCGACCCGGCCCGGCTTGGTGGCTGCGCTGAGCCGCTCACCAACCTCGTGGGCTGCAGAGCGACCCTCTACTCGCAGATCGTGATCCCGCATCCGTCGCTCTTCGTAGATGCCATAAGCCGCCGCAGCCGACCGTTCCGCCCGCGGTTCGCCCGTTCGAGCCTTCGAATATCCCGCGCGTCCGAATTGCAGAGCGAGCGTCGCCACGACCGTGTCCAAGCGCCGAGGACTTGCCTTCGCCACGATCGGCTCAAACGCACGCCACCTGCCCCGCAACAAGGGTTTCAGTCATCGGGCGATGGTCCGCTTTTCTCCCGAAAGCGTATTGGTGACCTGCGTCTGGCCGGGCGCGGCAGAGTCGCCAATCTTCCAGCCGGCAGGACACGCTCCGACCCGCGTATAGCGTCGGACCTGTTCGAAGCTTGGCCCTTTCTTATCCTGACGGCTGACCGCCATCTCGACCGTGAACTCGCGGGCCCGATCACCGTTGGTGACGGATCCGACGCGGTAGAGCTGGTCGTCGATACGGCACCTGACGGAGTAGGTCGCGCCGGTGTCTGTCGGGTCGTCCACCCGCACGCATTCGCGGCCCTCTATCGTTGGGACCGGGCGGCTGAAAGAAGCCTCGATCGCCTGGTCGGCGCAGATCTCAAGCGGCTGGGCCGGTTGTCCATTCTGCATCACTTCAATGCGCCAGAGCTGGTGTCGCCCTGCGCCGGCGAGCGCGACGTCCTTTGGAGCGAGGTTCGCTTCCGTACGCGTGACCGCTGCGTCCTTCGGAGGGGGGCGAGCGTCCTGGCGCTGGCAGGCGGCGGGGAGCGCGGCCGCCGCCACAAGGGCCACAAATACGAAGCGGTGTTGTCTAGGCATTCGATAGCTCCGGAAAGGGTTTGATCCTCAGTCGGCCGGTCACGGGGCCGCGCCTGAACGAAGCCAACACCCTTTAATCCGAGCCGATCTTGATGGAGGTCAAACGCCTCGCCGCACGCCAAGGAGAAGACGATAGTGACGATGAAGCTAGAAGAGCCGACAGCCGTCTCAGCCAATATCGCGCTCTGAGCACGGCGCCAGAGGCCTCACGTCGCCGACCACTTAGGCGTCATGGCATAAACGTCGACGTCCTTCACCAGGCGATGGATTTCCTTGGAGCGGCGGAGCTCGGAGCCCATCCGATGCCCGGACCAACTTCGGCTTGATCAACTGACAAACCGGCTGATGGTCCGCCATCTGCCTGCGCCCGTGGAGAAGGCGGAGCGGTCGATCGCTGCGGTCTGGGGAGCGGACTTTGCGGGGTCAGCCTCCGCCCCTTGGGAATGATCCGCCTTCTTGCGGGGGCCGGTTTGGGGGGAAGCGAAGGATTTTTGCGAGGACTGATCTGCCTGCGTGCGTCCCGCGTAAATGGAGCGGTGCCTGACAATGCAACCGCGTTGCGCACCGGCGAGAAGTCACTTGGCACATCGGCCGCGGTCGCGTTCGCGCCGCCACCCCGCTTTGCAGCGGGGCGGTTGGCGAAGCGCGATCGGCGTCGAGAAATGAGGGATGAGATGTTAAAGACGATTTTGTTTTCATCGGTCGTCGCGGTCTGCGCGGCTGGAGTCGCGCAGGCGCAGACCGGGCCCGGCAGCTGGACGTTCAGCCTGGAAGGCGGTGCCGAGTTCCCGACCAGTGGCGAAGTTCATGGCGGGGCGACGGCTGCGGTGCCAAACCTAGGGCCGCTCAACCCGGCCTTGGCTGGCGTGAACGCCGAGCTCCGAATCCAGTCGCGCAGCTTCGACGACATCTACGGAGAGGGGATGAACCTGGGCGCCGAGTTCGCCTATGGCATGAGCGATAACGCCGAAGTCTTCGGGGCTTTCCGCTACATGCAGGCTGACGAGGGGAAGGTTCAGGTGGGCGGCGCCTTTGTGCCGGCGCTCAACGCGACGCTGCCGGTCTACGGAACGTTCGGCAAGTATGAGGCCTACGCCCTGGAAGCCGGATATCGGCAATACTTCGGCGCGGGCGCGATGAAGCCTTACGTCGCCGGGCGCCTGGGCGCAGTCTTCACTGACAAGATCAACGCCACTTTCGAGATTCCGGACGCCGCCATCACAATCGCCAACGTCCCCTTCTACGACAGCTCCACCAGCTTGACGGCCGGCCTGGACGTAGGCGTGTCCTACGCTGTCAATGATCGGTTGTCGCTGCAGGCCGAGACGGGCCTTCGCTATATCTCCAGCCTCAGCGACGACGACAGCGCCATCGGCGGCCTTGGTCTATCTTCGATCAACGGCGCCGGCGAACGGACCTACGTGCCCGTCACCGTGCGGGCCAAGTTCGCCTTCTAAGCCGAGGCCCCGGGGCCGATGATCGGCTCCGGGGCCCTTTTCGGCGGGGGCGTTGCGGCCCTGCGGGCTTGCCGTTTACCGTTTCGTCGCCGACCGCGACTGTCAGAGAACCTTATGCGGCCCAATCCAAAGCAGCTCATCGTCGCGGCCGTTCTTGTTGGCCTTGTTGTGACGGCGGTGGTCATGTGGCGCCGTCCCATGGAAGTCGCGGTGGCGCCGATCCGGCCGCAGAAGGTGGAGCTCTCGCTTTCGGTCGTTGGGCGGGCAAGGCCCTCAGATCTGGTGCAGGTCGCCTCGCCCAATCCGGGGCAGGTGGTGCGCCTGATGCATGACGATGGCGATCGTGTTGCGAGCGGCGAGGCTCTGGCGGTCATCCTTGCGACTGTGGAGCAGGCCCAGATCGAGGCTGATCTTGCGCGTGAGCGCGCCGCTCGCGCCGAGCTCGCTGACGCCCGCTTGAAGTTTGCTCGAACAAGAACCCTGAGCGAGCGGGGCTTCGCCGCTGCGGCGGCGCTGGACGCGGCCCGGACCACTCTGCAGGCAGCCGAGGCCAACGCCGCCGCCGCCGCCGCCGCCGTGCGTGCCTCGGCCGAGCGGGCCCGGGAATTCGTCATACGGGCGCCGATGAGCGGGGTGGTGCTGGTGCGGCCCATCGACAACGGCCAGGTGGTCGCGGCCGGCGAAACCCTCTTCGAACTGGGATCGTCTACAGGCGTGGAGATCCACGCCGAGGTGGATGAAGCCTATGCCGACGCGCTTCGCCCCGGCATGAGCGCCCGCGCGGCCTTGTCCGGATCATCGACCATATTTCCAGCTCGCGTTACGGAGGTCTCGCCGCGGGTCGATGCGGCCACTGGCGGTCGCCTGGTGAAGCTGACGCCCGAGGCGGACCAGTCCCCGTCGCCTGGTCGCTCCATCGATGTGACTATCGTGGTCGGCCAGCGCGCCGACGCAATCGTGCTGCCGCGCAGCGCCGTCGCGGACGTGACCGCCGTGCCCAAGGTCTATGTTGTCGATGACGACGATATCGTGCGCGCGCGTCCGGTCGTGTTGGCGCGCTGGCCGACGCCCAACGCCGTGATCGAGCGAGGTCTGACCGCGGGGGAGCGGGTCGTTCTGGACAGCGCCTCGGTGCGCGTCGGCGCCCGCGTCCGCCCGGTGTCGCCGAAGTCGCGCGGTTGAGCCCGTGTTCGCCTTTACAGTCGCCCGTAGATATCTGCTGTCGAACCCAAGTCAGACCCTGCTGCTGATAGCCGGGGTGGCGCTAGGGGTGACGGTCTTCGTCTTTATCACCGCCCTCGTCGCCGGCCTGGCCGATCGACTGACCGATCAGATCACAGGCGATAGTGCTCATATCAGTCTGGAGCCACCGACGCGGGTGGCGCGGGTGCTCCCGGGTCCGGACATCCCGGTTGAGTCGGTCGCCCTGGTTTCGACCTTCCAGCGCCAGCAGATCCGCGACTGGCCGATGATCGTGCAACTGCTGCGGGCCGATCCCGCCGTGTCGGCCATAAGCCCCCAAATTTCGGGCAGCGCCTTCCTAGTGAGGGGCGAAGCGGTGGCGTCGGTATCGATCCTGGGCGTGGATCCGGCTGGGATCGACGCCATCTCCCAGATCACGCCGAAGATCGTGAGCGGCGACGGCGATCTGGGCGCCGATGGCCTGCTGATCGGCGTGCGCATGGCCGAAAGTCTTGGCCTGAGCGCTGGGCAGCCGATCCTGCTGCGGACCGACCGTGGGGTGGAGCGGCAGCTCAGGGTGAAGGGCGTGTTCCGTACTGGCCTGCAGAGCCTGGATGAACGTGTGGCCTTCATGGCCTTGCAGACGGCGCGCCCTCTGTTCCTCCTGCCCGAGGGAGTGACAAACATCGAGGTGAAGCTGAAGAATCCGGGCGAGGCCCGAGCCGTCGCACGCTTCCTGGCCGATGCGACGGGGCTGCGCGCCACGCCCTGGCAGGAAAAGAACCTGAGCCTGGAAGACGCCCTGAGGGCGCAGGGACAAACGGGAACGCTGATCCAGCTCTTTTCGCTGATCTCCATCGTCATCGGCGTGGCCAGCGCTCTGGTGCTGTCCGCCTACCGGCGGCGCGGCGAGGTCGGGATCATGCGCGCCTTCGGTCTGCCAAGCAGCTTCATCCTGTGGGTCTTCCTGCTTCAGGGGCTGATCATCGGGCTGAGCGGGGCCCTGATCGGCTGCGCAAGCGGCTATGGGCTGTGCCTCTGGCTGCAGGGAATTGTTAGGGGCGACGGAACCTCGGCGCTGCCCATCGCGCCAGAGAAGGGCGGCTATCTCGCGGCGCTGGTGCTGACGACTCTGGGCGCGGTGATCGCCTCGATCCTGCCGGCCCGTGCGGCATCCAGGGTCGATCCGCTGGAGGCGATTCAGCAGTGACCCGCGTGCTGCAGGCGCGAGGCATCGAAAAGGTCTTCCGCAACGGCGAGGAAGAGACCCGGGTGCTGAAAGGTGTCGACCTGGACCTGGACAGGGGGGAACTTGTCGCCCTGTTGGGGGCGTCCGGTTCTGGAAAGTCCACACTGCTTTCGATCGTCGGTCTGCTGTTGCGTCAGTCAGCCGGGTCGCTGTCGATCAGCGGCGAAGCGGTCGACGGACTCTCAGAGGCCCGGCGGGCGCGGTTCCGCAACGAGCGGCTGGGCTTCGTCTTCCAGTTCCATCATCTGCTGCCCGATTTCACAGCGATGGAGAACGTAGCCTTTCCAGCCGCGGCGCCTGCCGGCGGCATTTCGCGCGGGATGCGCGATCGCGCCCGCGACCTGCTGGCGCGCGTCGGGCTCAAGGATCGCATCGACTATCCCGCCACGCGTCTGTCGGGCGGGCAGAAGCAGCGTGTCGCCATCGCCCGCGCATTGATGAACCGGCCGGATCTGATCATCGCCGACGAGCCTACGGGCAATCTGGATCGGGAGTCGGCGGGGCGTGTTCTGGACCTGATGCGAGAGGTGAACCGGGAGGAGGGGGCGACCTTCCTGATCTGCACTCATGACGAGGGCGTCGCCGCCCGCTGCACGCGCCGCCTGACCTTGAGCGATGGCCTGCTGATCTCAAACGATGCGGTCGACGGCGCCAGTCAGGCGGATCAGCCCTCTTCCTGACCCCAGAGCAGGTCGCCGTATCTCTGCTGGCGGACAACGGCGCGCACGCCGCGCGGCGAAACCGACTAACGGTCCGTCGCAGCTGATTTTCGCGCGGGCGGCCGTTCCATGTTGAACTTAGGTCCACTCGTGACTAGAAGTGATTGCATCTGAAGAAAAATGCGCACGGCCAATGCAGCCGGCGCGCCAGCGGAGAAAACGTCGATGGTTCTCGGGCTCATGCAGCCGACGCAGCTGCAGATCGCCAGCATTCTTCGGTATGCGCAGCAGGCGCATGGCGGCCGCGAGATCGTCTCGCGCCAGATCGATGAGCCGGTCTGGCGCTATGACTATGCGCGCTTCGCCAAGCGGGTGGAGCGGGCGGCCAAGGCGTTGCGGCGCCTGGGCGTCAAGCCGGGCGACCGGGTGACGTCGCTGGCTTGGAACACCCATCGGCACCTGGAGCTGTTCTATGCGGTGACCGGCCTGGGCGCGGTGCTGCACACGGCCAATCCGCGGCTGTTCGACGAGCAGATCGCCTACACCGTCAATCACGCCGAGAGCGCGGTGCTGCTGTTCGAGCGCAACCTGGCGCCGGTGGTGGAGCGGCTCGCGCCGCAGCTGGCGACGGTGCGGACGCTGGTCAGCCTGACGGCCGAACCGATGGCCGGGGCGCTTTGCTACGAGGACCTGATCGCGGCGGAGGAGGACGGTTTCGACTGGCCGGTGTTCGACGAAAACACCGGCGCCTTCCTCTGCTACACGTCAGGGACGACGGGCGATCCGAAGGGCGTGCTCTATTCCCATCGCGCGGTGGTGCTGCATGCGATGGGCGCGGGACTGAATGCGGCGTTCGGGTTCACGGCGTTCGACGTCGTGCTGCCGTGCTCGTCGCTCTATCACGCCACCGCCTGGGGCCTGCCGTTCGTGGCCCCCATGTGCGGGGCCAAGCTGGTGCTGCCGGCCGACAAGATGGACGGCGCCAGCCTGCAGGAGCTGATCGCCGGCGAGGGCGTGACCTTTACCGGCGGCGTGCCGACCATCTGGACCATGTATCTGGCGCACCTGGAACAGACCGGCGAGGCGCCCGGCGCGCTGAAGCGGGTGATGATCGGCGGGTCGGCCGTGCCGCGC
Organism: Phenylobacterium haematophilum; assembly: GCF_014196295.1. Lineage (GTDB taxonomy): Bacteria > Pseudomonadota > Alphaproteobacteria > Caulobacterales > Caulobacteraceae > Phenylobacterium > Phenylobacterium haematophilum. The sequence continues at coordinate 180,045 of NZ_JACIDK010000004.1, read as the reverse complement.
GCCATGGCCGAGGCGCTGAAGAGCCGCTACGGCGTCGACACCCTGCAGATCTGGGGCATGACCGAGACCGCGCCGATGGGCGTCATCTCCTCGCCGACGCCGGCCCTGGCCGAGCTGGGCGAGGAGGAGATGCTCGAGACCATCTGGTCGCGGCAGGGCCGCCTGCAGTACGGCGTCGAGCTGCGCATCGTCGACGAAGAAGGGCAGGTGCTGGCCTGGGATGGCGAGACGCCCGGCGCGCTGCAGGTGCGCGGCCCCTGGGTGGTGCAGCGCTACTTCCGCCAGGATCATGATGCGGCCGGGCCGGACGGCTGGTTCGACACCGGCGACGTGGCGACCATCGACGCCAAAGGCTTCATGCGGATCACCGACCGCACCAAGGACGTCATCAAGTCGGGCGGCGAGTGGATCAGCTCTATCGACCTGGAGAACGTCGCCGTCGGCTGTCCGGGCGTGAAGATCGCTGCGGTGGTCGGCGTGCATCATCCCAAGTGGGAGGAGCGGCCGATCCTGGTCGTCGAGGCCCATGACGGCGCCGAGGTCACCGCCGACCAGATGCGCGAGTATCTGGCGCCGCGGATCGCCAAGTGGTGGACGCCGGACGACGTGGTGTTCGCACGGGTGCCGCTGACCGCGACCGGCAAGATCGACAAGAAGGTGCTGCGCGATGCCTACCGCGAGCACCTGACCAACAAGGAATCCTGACAGTTCTGCGGCGCGCGCATGAAGACGGCCCTTCGCCTGGGCGCCGGTGCGCTCGGGGCCGCCGCGGCGCTCTGGCCGCTCGCCCAGGCGCAGGCCCCGGTGCGAAGACCTAGTCGGCCAATAGACCGGCGGCCGCGCTCTGCCGGGTGAAAGCGCAGACCTCGCCGGCGGCCGGCTCGCTGATCAATGTCGAGGCGTGGCTGCCGGAGGCCTGCCGGGTTTCTGAAGGCGCGCTGATGCAAAGGGCCGCCCCCTGCGTGGGACGGCCTCATTCGGCGATAATCAACTGGACGCCGGCCTTTTCGACGATGCGGCGCTCGTCGTCGGTGACGCCGGAGTCGGTGATGACGATGTCGATCTCTTCCAGGCCGCAGACGACATTGCCCGACGGACCGCGGAACTTAGAGCTGTCGACCAGCAGGACGATCTGCTCGGCGCGCTCGATGAGGCGGCGCTCGGCGGCGACCAACACGACGTCGGCTTGCATGATGCCGTGCGGGCCGACAGCCGCCGCACCCATGAACAGCTTCGGCGCATGGAAGCGGGGCATGCTCTCTTCGCCCGCCGCCGACAGGATGATGTTCTGCTCGCGGAACACCGAGCCTGCTGGGACCAGCACGCGGGTTTCCTGCTGCGGCAGCAGGGCGTCGACAATATGCAGCGAGTTGGTCAGCACCTGCAGGTGGAGGCCCTCTATGTGCGGGCACATCTGCAGGGTCGTCGAGCCGCCGTCGATCATCACCGCCTCGCCGGGCGCGCAGAGCGCGGCCGCGGCCTTGCCGATAGCCGCCTTTTCACTGCGGTGGTGGCAGATGTTCGCGTGGAACGGCACGCCGCTGAGCATCGGCACCGCGCCCCCACCGCCGGGCTGGCCGGGCAACTTGGCTCCGCCGCGCACGCGGACGAGCTGACCTTCCTGGGCCATGCGTTCGAGGTCGCGGCGAATGGTGGCCGGCGAGGCGTCGAGGTTGGCGATGAACTCCTGGTAGGACGCAAAGCCTCGCGGCTGCATCAGCTCCAGGATCAGCCGCTCGCGCTCCGTGGCGTGCATTGGGTAGATACTCCCCCTTCAGACGGGCAACCCACTTCTTTCCGCCGGGGCCCGAACAAGCAAGCAATTTCAATCATAATGCGTCGTCATGTTCACACGATGTCCGCGCCTAGCCCCACGGGCGCGGCGTTCCTCGGCCCTGCGGCCGCGTGCGATGGGCTCCGCACGGGGTCTGGAAGGCCATCATGACGTCGTCGGCCTCCCGAGCCTCCTTCAGCGCTGCGCGGTCGACCAGCAGAGCCTTGGCATAGGCGCCGACGATCGCCTCGGCCGAGGCCAGCATTCTCTCGATCGGGTCGTGAGGTTGTGCGACTGGTCGACGCTTGCCGCCTTGGCCCCGAGCCCAGCTTCCTCTAGGGCTTGAGGTCAACGAACAGGCGAAACAGGGAGGAGCGCCATGATCAAGACCCGCATTACCGAGATGTTCGGCGTCGAGACGCCGCTTATCATGGGGGGCATGACCGGGGTGGGCTATGCGCCGCTGGTGGCCGCCGTGGCCAACGCCGGGGCGCTGGGCTTCATCACCGCGCACCACTCGCCGACCGCCGAGGCGCTATGGGAGGAAATCAAGCGCTGTAAGGACCTGACCGACAAGCCGTTCGGGATCAACCTGACCCTGTTGCCGTCGCTCAATCCCATCCCCTACGACGAGTACCGCCACGCGATCATCGAATCCGGGATCAAGATCGTCGAGACCGCCGGGCGCAATCCGACCGACCACCTGCCGGCCTTTAAGGAGGCGGGCGTTAAGGTGATCCACAAGTGCACTTCGGTCCGTCACGCCGTCACCGCCGCCAAGCATGGCGTGGACGTAATCTCGATCGACGGCTTCGAGTGCGCCGGTCACCCGGGTGAGGACGACGTCGGCCTGGTGGTGCTCCTGCCGGCGACGGTCGATGCGGTCGATATCCCGGTCATCGCCTCGGGCGGCATGGCCGACGGCCGCAGCCTGGCCGCCGCGCTGGCGCTGGGCGCCGAGGGCGTCAACATGGGGACGCGCTTCATGGCCACCCAGGAGTGCGCCATCCATGAGAACGTGAAGAAGAAGATCGTCGAGAACACCGAGCGGGACACGCTGCTGACCAACCGCACGCTGCGCAACACTAGCCGCGTGGCGCGTAATGCGGTGTCCGAGGAGGTCGTGCGCATCCAGCAGGACCCGACCAAGACCATCGAGGACGTGCGCCACCTGGTCGCCGGCGTCCGTGGCCGCACCAACGTCATGGGCAAGGGCGATACCGACGACGGCATCTGGACCGTCGGCCAGAGCCAGGGCCTGATCCACGACATCCCCACCGTCGCCGAGATGGTGCGCAACATCATGGGGCAAGCCGAACAGGTGCTCGAGCGCAGCGCGCGCCGTCTCCAGGCTGCGTAGGCGGAGACGGCGCCGCGGACCGTCGGGCCGGCCTAGGGGGTCACCGTCACCTTGAGGAAGGTGGCGGGGATCTCGGTCCGTCCGGCGTCGCCGCGGTTCTGGCTTTCGAACAAGGCCGACAGCTCCGACTGAAGCTGCGCCTCCCGGCCGTCGTCCTTGGCGGCCGCGAAGGCGTTCATGGTCGGCCCGTAGTAGTCGCGGAACACGGCCAGGAAGCTGTCGGGCGGCCCCGGGTGACGGAACGTGTAGGTCGCCCGCTCGCATTGGATTCGGTCAGCGGGGACGCCGGCCTGGCCGAAGCGGTCGCGCACGTTGTCCTCGAGTCCCCAGGTGACCGGGCTGATAAAGCCTTCCGGCGGCGGCGGGGTGTAGGCGGCGCTGGTCTGAAGTATCTTGGCGATCAGGGTCGGGTCGCCGGGAATCCAGTTGCCCATGACGATTCGGCCGCCCGGGCGGGTGACGCGGACCATCTCGCGCGCGACATCGAACGGTCGCGGGGCGAACATCGCCCCGAACATGCTGACCACCAGGTCGAAGCTGTCGTCGGCGATCCCTTCGAGGTTTGATGCGTCGCCTTCCTCGAAGCGCAGGTTCGACAGACCGGCCGCCTTGGCCCGCTCGCGGCCGGCCGCGACCAGGTTGGAGGCGATGTCGACGCCAAGCACATTCGCGCCGCGCTGGGCCGAGGGCAGGGCGGTGGTGCCGTCGCCACAGCCGAGGTCGAGGACGTCCATCCCCGCCTCGACGTCCAGGCTGGCGACTATTTCTTCGCCGCTCTCGCGCATGGTGGAGGCTAGGCGCGTGAAGTCGCCCTTTTCCCACAGAGCCTTGTTTGCATTCATCTTGTAAAGCTCCGAGATAACATCGTTCTCCATACTATCTTCTGCGCGCTGACGCCATCAGGCGTGCTCCGCAGGTGCGAACAGCGCAGGAAGTTGTCGACGAAGCTCGCGTTGGCGAGGGCGATCCTCAGCCTCATGAGGCGCGGGACGAATGGGCCGCGCCCATCCTTGTCGTGCGAACGAACCTTCGTTACGGCTTTCGTAAATGCAGGGGGAAGCCATGAGCCGGATCTTCGGGAAGGTCTGCCAGAACGGCTACGTCGTGCGCGATATCCAAGCGGCGATGGCGCACTGGATCGACGTGATGGGCGTGGGCCCCTGGTTCTATATCGAAGACGTCAAGACCGACTGGTTCAAGCACCGCGGGATCGACTCCGACGTGAAGATGTCCATCGCCCTGGCGAACTCGGGCGATTTGCAGATCGAGCTGATCCAGCAGCGCAACGATGCGCCGTCGATGTACAAGGAGTTTTTGGACGCCGGGCTCGAGGGCCTGCAGCACATGTCCTATTGGACCCACGACTATCAGGGGCTCTACGACAAGGCGCTGTCGCTCGGCTACGTGGTCGGCCACGAGGGCGCGATTGGCGGCGAAAAGGGGCGCTTCGCCTATTTCGACACGCAGGCGCATCCAGGCACGATCGTCGAAATCTCGGACATTAGCGGCACGAAGGGCCGCACCTTCGAACATATCCGCAAGGCGGCCGAAGGATGGGACGGCGGCGATCCGATCCGCACGTTCAAGTAAGAGGGCCGGACGGCGCGGGCGAGCCGCTAACCGGACTCAGCCGCCGGCGGCTCGCCAGTCGGCGCCGGTCGCCGCGAACAGGCGCACGGCGTCAGCCAGGCGCTGCCCTTCGGCGCGGGCGAGGGATGCGCGGTTCTCGTTCACCCGGCGCTGAGCGTCGAGCACGTCAAGGAAGGCCCCGCCGCCGCGTTCGTAGGCGACCTTGGTCAGGCGCAGGTTCTCGTCGGCTTGATCCAGGCTGCGCTGGTGCGCGGCGCGCGAGTCCTCGTCGGCAGAAAGCGCGGTGAGCGCGTCGGCGACCTGGGCGAAGGCGGTGAGCACGGTCTGCTGGTAGCGTGCCGAGGCGGCGCCGGCCGCTTCGCGCGCCTGCTGACGGCGGGCCTTCAGCGCGCCGCCGTTGAACAGCGGAGCGGTGAGCCCGGCGCCGATGTCCCAGCCGGTGGCGCCGTAGCCGAACAGGTTGGCGCCCTTCAGCGAACCCTGGGTGATCGAGGAGGTCAGTTGGAGCTTGGGATAGAGATCGGCGGTCGCCACGCCGATGTCGGCGGTGGCCGCGTGCAGGTCCGCCTCGGCGGCGAGGATGTCGGGCCGGCGGTGAACGAGCTCGGAGGGCAGGGCCACCGGGATGGGCGCGGCGAGCGTCAGGTGCATCAGCTGAAAGTCCGGGGCGGTCCAGTCGGCCGGCGCTTGGCCGACCAGCACGGCCAGGGCGTGGCGGGCGGCGGCGAGCTGGGCGCGCAGCGGCGGCAGCAGGGTGCGGTCCTGTTCGAGCTGGCTCTGGGCGGCGACGCGGGCGGTGCTGGTCGAGCCCCCGAGTTCGTTGGCCTTGCGCACCAGTTCGACATTGGCTTGGTCGGCGGCGATCATCTGCTCGGTGGCGTCGATCTGGGCCTGGAGGGTGGCGATGGTCACCGCCTGCAGCGCGACGTTGGCGGTGAGGGTGAGATAGGCGGCCTCGGCGCGGCGCGCCTGGGCCTCGGCGCGGGCGGCCGCGCCCTCGACGCGGCGGCGCTCGCCGCCGAACAGGTCGAGGTCGTAGCCGACGCCGCCGCCGACCGAGTAGAGTGTGAAGGTCGGGTTCTCCAGCTGCACGTCGCCGAAGCCGGTGAAGCCGAAGGCCTGGAGATTGGCGCGCTCGCGGTGCAGGCCGGCGTTGAGGTCGGCCTGGGGGCCGGCCTCGCCGCGGGCCTGGGCGAGCGCCGAGCGCGCCTGGCGCAGGGTGGCGTCGGCCTCGGCCAGGGTCGGGCTGCCGGCCAGGGCCTGGCGGATGACGGCGTCGAGCTCAGGCGAGCCGAGCGCACCCCACCAGGGGCCGCTGGCGGCGGCGGCCGGGTCGAGCCTCGCGGCCTGGGGCGCGGCGTCGCCGGCCATGGCGTAGCCGCCGGCGGTCGGCGCTTTCGGCGACTTGAAGTCGGGGCCGACGGTCGCGCAGGCGGTCAGCAGGATGGAGAGGCTCGCGCCGAGCAGGGCGCGCGGGCGGGAACTAGTCGACAGCGACATGGTGGTCCGTCTCGGTCTTGGTCTTGGGGGAGCGCATCAGCAGGATCAGCGGCGCGCAGAGGATGGTGATGCCCAGCATCAGCCGGAAGTCGTCGATGTAGGACAGCATCGAGGCCTGGCGGGTGATCATGGCGTTGAGGCCGGCGATGGCGCTCTGGGTGTGGAAGGCGAGCGGCGCGTAGGCCTGGTACAGCGGGTTGTCCGGCCGGGCGTGCTCGACGAGGGTCGCATGGTGCACCTCGATGCCGCTGACGAAGCGCGCCTGCATGATCGAGATGCCGGCCGCCGAGCCGATGTTGCGGATCAGGGTGAAGAGGCCGGCGCCCTCGGCCCGGTGCTCAGGCCGCACGGTGGCGAAGGCGATGGTCGACAGCGGCACGAAGATCAGGCCCGTGCCGACCCCCGACAGGAAGCCCGACACGATGATCAGGTGGGTGTCCATGCCCAGGCTGAAGTGGGTCATCTGCCAGAGCGAGATCGCGCTGATCGAGAGGCCGGCCAGCAGGATCAGCTTGATGTTCACGCGGCCGATGAGCTGGCCGACTGCGAACATGGCGATGAACGAGCCGATGCCGCGCGGCATGCTGACGAGGCCCGTGAAGGCCACGGGATAGCCGAGCAGGGTCTGCATCATCGGCGGCAGCAGGGCCAGGGTCGAATAGAGCAGGATGCCGATGAAGAAACCGAACACGCAGCAGGTGACGAAGTTGGCGTCGGCGATCAGCGCACGGGCCACGAACGGCTTGGACGCAGTGGCCATCTGCACGACGAACATCCAGACCGCGATGATCGCCACGACCAGATAGGTCCAGATCTCGGCCGAGCCGAACCAGTCCTGGCCCGGACCGCGGTCGAGCATCATCTGGAAGGCCCCGATGGCCAGGGCCAGGGTGGCGAAGCCGATGGCGTCGAACGGCCGCTTCTCGGCGCTCTTCTTTTCGGAGAGGAACAGGAAGACGCCGGCGAACGCGAGGATGCCGATCGGCAAGTTGATGAAGAACACCCAGCGCCAGTCGAGATTGTCGGTCAGCCAGCCGCCGAGCGCCGGGCCGAGGATCGGGCCGAGCACCGCGCCTGCGCCCCAGACGGCCATGGCCTGGCCGTGCTTCTCGGGCGGGTTGATGTCGAGCAGAACCGCTTGCGACAACGGGATCAGGGCGGCGCCGAACAGGCCCTGGAGCAGGCGGAAGAGCACGATCTCGACGAGGTTGCCGGCGATGCCGCAGAGCATCGAGGCGACGGTGAAGCCGGCGATCGAGACCAGGAACACGGTCTTGCGGCCAAGCCGGTCGGACAGGAAGCCGGTCAGCGGCGTCATGATCGTGGCCGCGACGATGTAGGAGGTCAGGACCCAGGTGATCTGGTCGGCCGAGGCCGAGACGCTGCCCTGGATGTGCGGCAGGGCGACGTTGGCGATCGTCGTGTCCAGCGAGTTCATCACCGTCGCCAGCATGACGGAGATGGTGATCGCCGCCACGTTGGCGCCATCGCCCTTGTTGGCGGCGGAGTCGGTCATTTCCCGAGCGCCGAGCGGACGTCGACCTTGGCGGTGGCGCTCAGCCCGCCGCTGAGATTCGGGGCGGCCTCGTCGAGCGCGAGACGCACGGGTAGGCGCTGGACGACCTTGACCCAGTTGCCGGTGGCGTTTTCGGCCGGCAGCAGCGCGAAGCTGGAGCCCGTGCCGGGGCTGAAGCTGGCCACATGGGCCTTCAGTTCACGGTCGTAGGCGTCGACCTTGACGGTGGCCGGCTGGCCGACCCGCATGTGCGCGAGTTGGTCTTCCTTGAAGTTGGCCTCGATCCAGGGCGTGCCGGAAATCAGCCAGAACAGGGTCTGGGCGGTGGCGACGCGGTTGCCGGCCTGGAGCTGTTCGACCTTGGCGACGACGCCGTCGGCCGGGGCCACCACGGTCGTGTAGGAGAGATTCAGGCGCGCGCGTTCCAGCTCAGCCTTGGCCTGCAGCACCTTGGGGTGCTCGTCCGGCGAGGCGCCGGCGCGGCCGCCGATGTCGGCGAGGGCCGAGGCCATCTGCTGACGCACGACCGCTACCTGGCGGCGGGCCTGCTCGGCCTCGTGGGCGGCCTGGTCGGCCTGGGCCTGGGTCGAGACGCCGGCGGCGGCCAGGCCCTTCTGGCGGACGGCCTCGCGCTCGGTGTAGCTGACCCGCTCCTGGGCGGCGGCGAGGTCGGCGCGGCGCTGGGCGTAGACGCCCTGCGTGCTCTCGACTTCGAAGCGGGCGGCGGCGAGGGCGGCCTCGGCCTGGGCGACGGCGACCTGATAGTCGGCCGGGTCGAGCTTGAAGAGCACCTCGCCCTTGCGGACCTTCTGGTTCTCCTTGACGTCGACCTCGATGACCCGCCCGTCGATGCTGGGGCTGATCGCTGTGCGGGCGGTCTGGACGTAGGCGTTGTCGGTGGTCTCGAACCGCCCGCCCGTCAGCACGAAGTACCCGACCGCGGCCAGCACTAAGACCGGTCCGCCGATCATCAGCGGTAGCCGCAGTTTCTGGCCAAGGGTGCGTTCCGGCGGCCTTTGGCTGGCCGCTTCCTGTTCGGCCTCGGCGATCGCCTGATAGCCTTCCGCGTCGCTCACGCGCTGCTCCAACGTCTGTGCGCGGCCGGTTGATCGCCGTCCGCGCAGGGTTCTGACTTGTCATTAGAGGAGGGCGGGGAGGCCCAACCTGGAGCGCGGCAGATATGCCTCCACATCTCATGAGCCAAATGATAGTTTGGCACTTCAGATATGAATGATCTGCATTTCAATACGCTGGACCTGAACCTGCTCAGGGTCTTCCAGGCCCTGCTCGAAGAGCAGAGCGCCACCCGGGCGGGCGAGCGGCTGGGCCTGACACAGTCGGCGGTCAGCCATGCGCTGGGACGGTTGCGCGCCTCGCTGGGCGACGAGCTGTTCGAGCGCGGCGCGTCGGGCCTGCAGGCGACCCCGCGCGCCTTGGAGATGGCGCCGGCGATCGGCGCGGCCCTGAAGATGCTGGAGGACGCCGTCTCGCCGAACCGGTTCGATCCGGCGACGACCGATCGACTGTTCCATGTCGCCGCCAGTCCCTACGCCAGTTCGGTGATCATGCCGGCGGTGGTGCGCCGGGTCCTGGCCGAGGCCCCTGGCGCCAAGTTGCATCTGGTGTCGCCGACCTCGAACGTGGTGGACGATCTCGACCGCGGACGGCTGGACGTGGTGATCGGCGCTTTCGACCATGTCGACGACCGGTTCGAGCATGTTCCGCTGTTCGACGAGACCGGGGTCTGGGTGATCCGCACCGGGCATCCGGCGCTGTCGCCCGGAATATCCGACGAGGTGCTGGCCAAGCTGCCGCGGCTGCTGATCTCGGGGGTCGAGCCGCGCGAACCGCCCCGGGGACGGGGACTGGGCCTGCAGCGGCTGTCCAACTGGCACGACTCCTATGCCCTGGGCGGGGTGGCGCTGCGGGAGGTCGACAGTCCGGTCAGCGTGCCCGACGCCTATTCGGCCCTGGTCATGGTGGGGGAGACGGACGTGGCGGCGCTGATGCCGCGGCGGCTCGCGATGCTGGCCGAGCAGGCCGGCCGGGTGGTCGTGATCGAGTCCGATGGGGCCTCGCCGCCGTTCACCCTGGGGGCGGTGGTGCGACGCGGCGAGCGGGGCGCGGTGGCCTGGCTTCTGGACCTGATCACCGAGGTCGGGCGGAAGATCTAGGCGCCGCGACGATTAGATCGCGCGGTCCGGTGCTGACACCTTGATCCGCTGCGTCTTATGGACGAGCAGGTACGCCGGCTGCGGCGGGGCTCAAAGTCGAGCAGGCCGCTGGGGGACGTCGTCATTTTCAAGTTGTCAGCCATGGCCTGGGCCGCGGCGCTTGCGGTCTGCGCCGCGCCTGCCGCCGCTTCGGACGTGGGTTTCCATTGGGACGGGCGCCAGTTCGTGACCGCCGACGGCGGTTTCAGCCTGCGGCCGAAAGGGCGTCTGCTGCTGGACGCCTCGACGACCGACGGGTCGGCCTTCGCCGCCCGCAACGTCGTCGGCGACGAAATCCGCGCGCTGCGGTTGGGCGTCGAAGGCATGGTCGGCGAGCATCTGTTCTACACCGCCGAGGGAGATTTCGCCGGCGACAAGGCGATCCTGCGCGGGACCTACGTGGCCTGGCGCGACCGCTGGGCGGGCAAGGACGTCGAACTGGTGCTGGGCAATCGCCTGAGCGAGCGCGGGCTGGACGGGTCGAGCAGCTCGGACGGCACGCCTTTCCTGGAGCGCAATGCGGTGGCGCTGGCGGTCATTCCGCTGAAGGGCTTTTACGGCTGGGGCGGCATCGCCAAGGTCTATGGCGGCGACTGGCACGTCACGACCCAGGTGGCGGGCGACGACCCCGGCAACCTGGGTGTGGCCAAGGATGTGACCACCTATCTGGTCCGTGCGCACTGGAACCCGGTGAAGTCATCGGCGGGCGTCGTGCATCTGGGGGCTTGGGGCTTCTACGAGGATTTCCCGCCGGACCTGTCGAGCCACTCGCGCAATACTCCCTGGGCCGGGCATATCAACAAGGAAGTCCAGGTGCCGATCGGCATGCTTACGGATCCTGTCTACGGAGCCGGATACGGTGTGGAGTTGGGCGGCGCGCGCGGGCCGGTCTGGGGCTTCTTCGAGGCCGGGCGACGGGTGATCGACACCCGCACCGACCATGTCACCGCAGAGGTCACTGCCTGGACGGCCGGCTGGATGATCACCGGCGAGAACCCCGCCTATTCGAGCCGTGGCGGGACCTTCGTGAAGATCGGGCCGCGCTCGCCGGTCTCAAAGGGCGGGCCGGGGGCCTGGGAGGTGGCGGTGCGCTACCAGACCCTGGACAACACCGACGCGCCGCTGGGCGGCAAGGGGCAGGAAGCCGAGGTCGGCGTGAACTGGCGGCTGGAGGACTGGCTGCGGCTGATGATCAACCTCAGCCATTGGGAGGTCACGCACCGGACGGGCAAGTACATCGGCGTCGACGACGGCGACAGTCTGGCCGGGCGGCTGCAGATCGCCTTCTGACTCAGCGGACGCGGGCCGCGAGGGCGGCGCGATCAAGACTGTTCCAGACCGCCGTGCGGGCGGCGAACTTGGCGTCGTCTTCGCCATGATAGCGGTCCGCCGGCGTGCTCAGCACGAGCAACTGAACGTCGGCGGGGCGAGCACGGTCGAAGTACTCGGGGTTCAACTCGACCAGAGTGCGGCTCGGCGGGCAAGCCGTGTCGGCCCGCAGTTCGCCCGTCGGGGTCATGCAGGCCGGCGCCGTCCGTTGGTCCGGGGCGAGAACCGTCTGGTTCATGGCCCGGCTCACGTAGCGCTCCATGCTGACCGGCCGAAACAGCGGCGCTCGGCCGTGGGTCAGCGCCACATGACGATCGCCATTCGTTTCGAACTCGAGGATCTTCGGATCGCGGGACGGCGCGATGGGCAGAACGTACCAGTCGCCGGCGCGGGTTTCGCCGCGGACGACGGCGCGGCTGGGGTTGAGCCCGACGCCGGGCATGTTGACGTTCAGCATGACGCCGCCGCCGGTCATCCGGTTACAGCGGCCGTTCTGATAGTTTATCGGGCTCATAACCGCGATTTCCGCGCCCATGACGCCGTGCGGATTGATCAGTTCGATCCAGGACTTGAGGCGGTGGCAGAGCGGGGCGGGCGGCGTGTTCACCGCCGGCATGGTCGCAAGTTGGTCGATGATCGGCGTGATCGCGGCGCGAAAGGCCGTCACCTGAGCCGGCCCGAAGCCTTCCGATTTGGTTTTGACGTCGATCTGGCGCTCGAAGCGTCCTTCTGCTCCGGTCTGGACGATCGGAACTTCCTGAGCCGCCACGGGAGCGGCGGCGAGAAGGGCTAGGGCGGCGATCAGGTGGCGCATGAGCGGCTCCGGTGATTGACCGGTGGCCGATAGGTTGGCGCTCGGCGCCCTTCAATGCTCCATCTGCGAAGGCGGCCTACGCTTCGACGTAGGCCGCCTTTGAGGCGATCAATAGCGTGAGGGGATGACCACCTTCATCGTCTCGTAGCCCTTCACGAAGGACGACAGGACCCGCTTTGGCTCTTCGACCACATCAATCGACGGGAAGCGCTGAAGGATCTCTTCCCAGAGGACCTTTAGCTGCAGTTCGGCCAGACGGTTGCCCACGCAGCGGTGGATGCCGAAGCCGAACGACATGTGATTGCGGGGCCGTTCGCGGTCGATGATGTAGTCGTTCGGCCGGTCGATGACCTCGTCGTCGCGATTGCCCGAGACGTACCACATGATGACCTTCTCACCCTTCTTCATCTGCTTGCCCTGGAATTCGAAATCCCGGGTCAGGGTGCGGCGCATGTGGGCGAGCGGCGTCTGCCAGCGAATGGTCTCCGAAACCATCGACGGGATCAGCGCCGGGTTGTCGTAGAGCTTCTTCTTCTGGTCGGGGTTCTGGTGGAGGGCCAGTACCGAGCCGGTCATGGTGTTGCGCGTGGTGTCGTTGCCGCCGACGATCAGCAGGATCAGATTCCCCAGATACTCCATGCGATCCATGTTCTTGGTCGCCTCGCCGTGGGCGAGCATGGAGATCAGGTCGCCGCGCGGCGGTTCGTTGACGCGTTCGTTCCAGAGGCGCGTGAAGTAGTCCACGCACTCGAACAGCTCCATTTTGCGTTCCTGCTCGGCGACCTCCGGATCGGTGGAACTGAACAGGCCCGATTCCGGCCCGGCGGTGGCGATGTCCGACCAGCGGGTCAGCTTGCGGCGGTCCTCCCAGGGGAAGTCGAACAGCGTGGCCAGCATCTGGGTGGTCAGTTCGATCGAGACCTTGTCGACCCAGTCGAACTCCTCGCCGATCGGCAGGCTGTCGAGCGTGCGCTGAATGCGCTCGCGGATCAGCGGCTCGAGCATGTGCAGGTTGGCCGGGGATACGATAGGGCTGACGGTCTTGCGCTGGACGTCGTGCTTGGGCGGGTCCATCGCGATGAACATCGGGAGGGTGAAGTCCTCCTTCTGATCAAAGATCGTGATCGACGGCTCGGACGAGAACACCTCGTGATTGGTGTCGATCGCCATGATGTCGTTGTACTTGGTCACTGACCAGTAGGGGCCGTCCTCGTGAAGGCCTTCCTTGTGGTAGTGGACCGGATCCTCCTTCCGGAGGCGTTCGAAGTAGGGCCACATGGTCTCGGAGCGGAACAGCTCCGGGTCGGCCACATGGAACTCGTCAAGCGGCAGGGCGTAGGCCTTGGCGCGAGCTTCAGACTTAAGATCGACGGCGCCGTCGCTCATCACATTTCCTCCGAGTCCGGCCTTGAGTGACCGCTGTTCACCTGACAATGGCGCCGGAATGGCTTCAGGGGAAGTTGCTGGCGTGCAACAGAAAATCTGAACTGACAAAACGACCGGTCGTGCGTAAATCCGAGCGCTACGAACACCTGTTTGAAACCGGAGCGACCATGTCGGCCGAAGTCCTCTTCAAGCCCTTTGAATTCAAGGGTCTGCGTATTCCCAACCGAGTGGTCATGGCCCCGATGACCCGTTCATTCTCGCCGGGCGGCGTGGCGACCGACGAGGTTGCGCAATACTACAAGCGGCGCGCTGCGGCGCAGGTCGGCTTGATCGTTACCGAAGGCACCGGGGTCGACCGGCCCGCTTCGCTGAACGACAAGAATGTTCCGCGCTTCCACGGCGAAAAGGAGCTCGCCGCCTGGAAGCATGTGGTCGATGAGGTTCATTCGGTCGGCGGCCTGATCGCGCCGCAGCTCTGGCACGTCGGCAACGTGCGCACCCGCGACCCAGAATGGAACCCGCCCGGCCCCTACGACAGCCCGTCCGGCCTGTCGCGCCCGGGCAAGGAATTCGGCGCGCCGATGAGCGAAGAAGAGGTCGCCGACGCCATCCGCGCCTTCGCCGAAGCCGCCGCCAACGCCAAGGCTCTGGGCTTCGACGCCATCGAACTGCACGGGGCGCACGGCTACCTCATCGACCAGTTCTTCTGGGAAGGCACCAACCTGCGCGAGGACGCCTACGGTTCGAAAGACCTGCCGGGCCGGTCTCGCTTCGCCGCCGACATCCTGAAGGCGGTGCGCAAGGCGGTCGGACCGGATTATCCCGTGATCATCCGCATCAGCCAGTGGAAACAGCAGGACTACGAGGTGAAGCTGGCCCAGGACCCGAAGGCGTTGGAAGCCTGGCTCGGCGCGCTGGTCGACGCCGGCGCCGACATCCTGCACTGCTCGCAACGCCGCTTCTGGGAGCCGGAATTCGAGGGTTCGGACCTGAACTTCGCGGGCTGGGCCAAGAAGCTGACCGGCGTGCCGACGATCACCGTCGGCTCGGTGGGTCTGTCGGGCGAGTTCATCGCCGCTTTCGCGGGCGAGGGCTCCAAGCCGGCCTCCCTCGAAGAGTTGGAGCGCCGTCTGGACCGGGGCGACTTCGACCTAGTCGGCGTCGGCCGCGCGCTGCTGCAGGATCCCGAGTGGGTCGTGAAGATCCGCGAGGGCCGCACCAGCGAGCTGAAGAACTTCGAACGCGAGGCGCTCGCGAAGCTTTACTGACCTCGAGGCTCGTCGTGGCCGGGCTTGTCCCGGCCACCCATACGCTCGGGGCTTCAGGATTTGCTTGAGTGCATCGAGCGTATGGGGCCCCGGTACAAGGCTGGGGATGACGACTTAAACTAGGCGTTGAAGTTCAGCTTCAGACCCGGCCGCGGCCAGGTGGTCTTGTAGAGCTTGCCGGTCGAGGAGGCTGTGATCCAGGCCGTCTTCATATCCGGCCCGCCGAAGCAGATGTTGGTCGTGATGAAGTCCGGCACGGGATAGTGCTCGACCGTGCCGTTCGGGTCGAAGGCTGTGATGCCGCCATTGAGGATGGTGGCGACGCAGACCTTGCCCGAGGCCTCGACCGCCAGGCTGTCGAGGAACTGCACGCCCGGCAGATTGCAGATCGAGCGGCCGGGCGCGAACCCCTGGGGCGGGGCGAGCACGCCGGGCTCGACCACGTCGAAGGCCCAGAGGCGGCCGAGCTGGGTGTCGGCGAGATAGACGGTCTTTTCGTCAGGCGAGAGGCCGACGCCGTTCGGGGCGATCAGGTGGTCGCGCTGGCGGCTTACGTGGCTGCCGTCGATCTTGGCGTAGTAAAGGGCCCCGAAGCGGCGGCCGTCAGGCGTGCTGGCGCCGTGGTCGGAGAACCAGAAGCCGCCCTGCTTGTCGAACACCAAGTCGTTGGGGCCGACGAAGGGGCGCCCGTCGCAGCTGTCGTAGAGCGTCTTCAGTTCGCCGGTGGCGAGGTCGAAGCGCTGGATGTAACCGCCCTTGTGGGTGTCCGGGGTCGGGCCGGGAATGGTCAGGCCGTCCTGGGTCGGCCAGGTGAACGAGCCGCCGTTGTTGGTGATGTAGATGGCGCCGTCCGGGCCGATGGCCGCGCCGTTCGGGCCGCCGCCGGTCTCGACCACGGTTTCTTTGCGGCCGTCTGGATGGACGCGCGTCAGGCGCCCGGCCTTGATCTCGGTGAGGATCACCGAGCCGTCGTTCATGGCGATGGGGCCCTCGGGAAACTCGAAGCCTTCGGCGACAAGCTGCATGTCCATGGTCGTCCCTCCTGCGGCTCGCCACTCGCATCGGTGGCGTTGAGGAGGCGACTATGACCGATCAGCGGCGTTCCAACACCCGAATTTTAAACGCGTGTTCGTCGCCTTCGCCGGCCGGGTGCGAGGTGATGGCGACCTCGGTCCAGCGGCTCTCGTCGATGGGCGAGAGAGTGACGTCGCCGGGGACCTCGGCGTCGACTTCGGTCAGGTAGATGCGCTGGGCGCGGGTCAGGGCCAGCTCGAACAGCGAGGCGCCGCCGATGACGCAGAACTCGTCGACGCCGTCCTCGGCCGCCTGTTCGCGGGCGATTGCGACCGCCTCGCTGAAGTTGTCGCAGACCACCGCGCCCTTGGCCTCGAACGAGCCGTCGCGGGTCAGCACGATGTTGGTGCGGCCGGGCAGCGGCTTATTGGGCAGGCTCTCCCAGGTCTTGCGACCCATGATCACCGGTTTGCCCATGGTCACGGCCCGGAAGTTGGCGAGATCGGTCTTGAGCCGCCAGGGCAGGGCGCCGTCCTTGCCGATGACGCCGTTGCGGTCGCGGGCGATGGGCCCGGCGGTGAGGATCGGAGTGCTCATGCCCCGGTCATAGCAGAGTCCGGATGTGGGCGAGCCAGCCGATTGTCGGCCAGGCCGATCACCGCGCGCAGGCCGGGATGGGCGTCTTCCAGTTCGAGGGCGCCGCCATGCAGCTTGGCGCAGGCCGCGGCGATGGCCAGCCCAAGCCCGCCGCCGGGCTTGGAGCGGGCCTCGTCCAGCCGCACGAACCGCTCACGCACCCGCCCCCGGTGTTCGGGCGCGATGCCCGGGCCGCTGTCGGAGACGACGATACGGATCTGGCCGGGCGCCTCCTCCAGGCTCAGGCGGACGACCGCGCCTTCGCCGGCGTGATGGGCGGCGTTGTGCAGCAAGTTGCCGACCGCCTGGCGCAGGATCAGCTCGTGGCCCTGGACCATCAGGGGCGGCCGCGAGTCGGGCGCGACGAAGGTCTGGCCGGCATCCTCGATCACCGGGGCGAAGAGCTCGCCGACTTCGGCGACCAGGGCGGCGAGGTCGAGCGGCGCCATCATGTCCCGCGACAGACCAGCCTCGGCGCGGGCGATGTCCATAAGAGCGGACAGGGTCGATAGCGCGCGGTCGGCTTCGCCATGGGCCTGCTCAATAGCGTCGAGCCGGTCGTCCTCGCCGATCTGCGGCTCCAGCGCGCGTGAAAGGTCGGCGCGCATGCGGGTGAGGGGCGAGCGCAGGTCGTGGGCGAGGCTGTCGGTGACCGTGCGCATGCCGGTCATCAACTCCTCGATACGGTCGAGCATGGCGTTCATGGATTCGCCGAGCCGGTCGAAGACATCGCCCTTCGGGTGCGTTTCGGTGCGCGCCGAAAGGTCGCCGTCGGCGATGCGGCCGGCGGTGGCGGCCAGGGTCTCCATGCGCGCCAGCAGCAGGCTGTTGAACCAGATCGCCGCAAGCAGCACAGCTCCAACCGCCGCCAGCAGCGCGGCGGCCGCGCTGGCCAGCAAGGCGCGGCGGAAGGCGATGCGCTCGCCGATGTCTTCGTAGACGACAAGCGCGCCGCCCATGGATAACGGCTGGACCAGCACGCGCCAGGGCGAACCGCGGCCGTCCTCGACGATGTTCAGCTTGGCCGCGCCGGAGGCCGGCAGGCTCTGGGCCGATTCCAGCCGAGCGCCGCCGAGCAGCCGCCCGTCGGCGTCATATAGCGCGTAACGGAAAGCGCCGCCGGGGTCGGTCTTTTCGCGCAGGTCGAGGGCGCGGGCGAGGGGCGCCAGACCTTCCTCGTGGGCGAATGCGACGAAGTAGTCGCGCGCAGCCTCGGCCACTTCGCGCTGGCGCTTGCCGATGATCGCCTCGCCGACCCGGTCGATGGTCAGGAGGCCCACCGCCAGGGCCGAGAGCGCGACCGCCAGCAGAACGAAGAACACCGCGCCCGGACGCAGGCGCGAGCCCAGCGGCCTCACGGCTCCTGCGACAGGCGGTAGCCCGTTCCGCGCAGGGTGTGCAGCAGCGGCTGAGCGAACCCCTCGTCGATCTTCTTGCGCAGGCGGCTGATGTGGGTGTCGACGACGCTGGTGTGCGGGTCGAAGCGGTAGTCCCAGACCTGTTCGAGCAGCATGGTGCGGGTGACGACCCGGTCCTTGTGCCGCATCAGGTACTCGAGCAGCTTGAACTCGCGCGGCAGCAGGTCGAGCGTGCGCCCGTCGCGGCTGACCCGGCGCGAGAGCAGGTCGATGGAGAGGTCGCCGCAGACGAGCTTGGTCTCGACCTCCGGGCCGGCACGGCGGCGCATCAGGTTCTCCAGCCGCGCCGAGAGCTCGGAATAGCCGAAGGGCTTGGTCAGATAGTCGTCGCCGCCGGCCCGCAGGCCCTTGACCCGTTCGTCGAGGTGACTGAGCGCCGACAGGATGATGATCGGGGTGGAAATGGAGGCCGCGCGCAGCGCCTTGATGACGCTGAGGCCATCCATGCCGGGCACCATGCGATCCATGATGACGGCGTCGAAGCCCTCGCCGCTGGCGGCGTAGAACGCGTCGCGGCCATCGGACACGTGTTCGGCCGTATAGCCTTCCTCTCGCAGGCCCTTGAGGATGTAGTCGGCCGTTTCGGCGTCGTCCTCGACCAGCAGGATGCGGCGGCTCATGGGCGGCGCTCCGTCTTGCTCGGCGGCGAGGATGGCGCGGTTTTCGAACGGCTCCAAGACGGTCGGACGGCCGCGGGAGACCGGCCGCCCGACCAACGCACCAGGGGAGGTGGGGATCACCCCTTGGCGACGCACGCCTTGACGAAGGCGGCTTTGTCGCCGGTGTGCGTCTTCTGGCTGTTCCAGGCCTTTTCGCATTCGGCCTTCTTGGCCGCCGGGGTCGGCTTGGCGGCGGTCATGGCGGTCTTGGCCGGGGCGGCGGGCGCCGGGGTCGCAGCGAAGGCCGCCGAGCCGGCGATGAGGCTGAGGGCGATAGCCGCGGGGGCGATGAGATTGCGCATGAGGCTCTCCTAGAGAATGTCGGCCGGGTCGTTCCGGACGAGGAGAGCAAACCGCGCCCGGCCCTCAGGGGCCGGTCCGCGAACTCGCAAATCTGTAAGTTTGGTTAGACCGCGATCGGGGCTTCGATCTTGTCGTGGGCCTTGTAGCCGCGAAGCTTGAAGTCCTCGAACTCGAAGCCGAAGAGGTCGCGCTTGTCGGCGATCTCCATCACCGGCAGCGGCAGCGGCTGGCGGGTGAGTTGTTCGCGGGCCTGGTCCAGGTGGTTCAGATAGAGATGAGCATCGCCCAGAGTGTGCACGAATTCGCCCGGCTCTAGGCCGGTCACCTTGGCGACCATCATCGTCAGCAGGGCATAGGAGGCGATGTTGAACGGAACGCCCAGGAACACGTCGGCCGAGCGCTGGTAGAGCTGGCAGCTCAGCTTTCCGTCAGCGACGAAGAACTGGAACAGGCAGTGGCAGGGCGGCAGGGCCATGTCGTCGACGTCGGCCGGGTTCCAGGCCGAGACGATATGACGGCGCGAGTTGGGCATGGTCTTGAGCCCCTCCACGACATTGGCGATCTGGTCGATCACCCGGCCGTCCGGCGCGGTCCACGAGCGCCACTGCTTGCCGTAGACCGGGCCGAGCTCGCCGTCGGCGTCGGCCCATTCGTCCCAGATGCTGACCCCGCGGTCCTGCAGCCACTTCACGTTGGTGTCGCCGCGAAGGAACCAGAGCAGTTCGAGAATGATCGACTTGCGGTGAAGCTTCTTGGTGGTCAGCAGCGGGAAGCCATTGGCCAGGTCGAAGCGCATCTGGCGACCGAACACGCCCAGCGTGCCGGTGCCGGTGCGGTCGCCGCGCTGGACGCCGTTGTCCAGGATGTCCTGGAGCAGGTTCAGATACTGCCGCTCGGGGTGATCGGCGGCGGCTTCGGCGATGGCGACGTGGGCGTTCATCAGGCGGACCGCTGGCTGTTCAAGCTGTGATTCGGTGGTGATTCGGCGCTGCCGTGAACGCCCCAAGGGGATGTTCGTCCACAGCTAGACGGCTAATTCTGGATGGCGCAGATTGGCGAGGCAATCTCCATGGTTGCGCTTGCGTCTGGTGCACCGCCTTCAGGACCAACCCAATGCTCGTTTCGTTCGCCTTCGCCGCTATTCTTGCGTCGTCCAGCGCCTCCACGGAACCCGCGCCGCCCGCGCCCGCGACGACTGCGTCCCCGGCGCCGGCCGCCCCCGCCAAGTCCCAGGTCAAGGAAGAAAAGCTCGTCTGCAAATACGAGGCGGAAACCGGCAGCCGGTTTTCAAAGAAGGTCTGCATGACGCCGTCGCAGGCCGCCGCTCGTCGCGACGAGGCGCGCAAGGCGCTGTCCGAGATACAGACCAACGCCGGCATCGCGCCTTAACCGGAGAAGCCTCCGTCCGCCAGGAAGGCCAGTTCTTCGGTGGTGCTGACCCGGCCCAAGCAGCTGTTGCGGTGGGGAAAGCGGCCGAACCTGACGATGATCTCGCGGTGCAAATCGGCCCAGCGCAGCGATTCCGTGTCGCCGGCCTCGTCCTTCAGGCAGGTGAACAGGCGGATGGCCTCGTCCTGGTCGGCGAGATCCTCGGAATGCTCGAAAGGCAGGTAGAAGAACTGGCGCAGACTTGCGTCGATCGCTCTGTCGTGGCCTGAGGCGATGGCGTTGCGGGCGACATGGCGCGCCTTCGGATCTGTCGCGAAGGCGTGGCCGGAACCGCGGTAGAGGTTGCGAGGGAACTGGTCGAGCAGGATCAGTAGCGCCAGAGAGCCTTCGGCCGAGGCCATCCAGCCATCGTACTCGCCGCGGGCCGCCGCGTGATGCACGGGCTCAAAGCGAAGCGCGATCGCTTCGTCGAACTTGGCGTTCTTGGCGAACCACTTCTCGGGTCCGGCCGCTGTCCAGAAGCCGACCACGTCCTTGGGTGTCGCCGCCATGCACTGACCTCCTGCTTGGATAGCCTATGTCCAACGGCGGCCGATTTGGTTCAAGGGCGACCGCAGGCATTCAGTTTTTCCGGCGAAACGCCGCATCGCCGCGAGCTTCCCTTGACCTCCGCGCAAAATTCCCCTCCATAGCCCGGCCTTTGCTGCGGCGCCGTTGCGCGGAACCGTAGCTACCTTCGACTTCAGGAGAATGATCATGCGCGTCTACTATGACCGCGACGCCGACCTCGCCCGCATCCTGGACAAGAAGATCGCGATCGTAGGCTATGGCAGCCAAGGTCGCGCGCATGCGCTCAACCTTAAGGACTCCGGCGTCAAGGACGTCGTGGTAGCCCTGCGTCCGGGCTCGGCCACCGCCAAGAAGGTGGAAGCCGACGGCCTGAAGGTGATGACCGTCGCCGAAGCCTCGGCCTGGGCCGACGCGATCATGGTGCTGGCGCCGGACGAGCTGCAGCGCGGCATCTACGCCAACGAAATCGCTCCGAACATCAAGGACGGCGCGGCCCTGCTGTTCGCGCACGGTCTGAACGTGCATTTCAACCTGATCGAGCCCAAGGACACGATCGACGTGCTCATGGTCGCGCCGAAGGGTCCGGGCCACACCGTGCGCGGCGAGTACCAGAAGGGTGGCGGCGTGCCCTGCCTGATCGCCATCCATCACAACGCCACCGGCAATGCGCTCGACCTCGGTCTTGCCTACGCCTCGGCTATCGGCGGCGGCCGCTCGGGCGTCATCGAGACCACCTTCCGTGAAGAGTGCGAGACCGACCTGTTCGGCGAGCAGGCCGTGCTTTGCGGCGGCCTGGTGGAACTGATCCGCGCCGGCTTCGAGACCCTGGTCGAGGCGGGCTACGCGCCCGAAATGGCCTACTTCGAGTGCTTGCACGAGGTGAAGCTGATCGTGGACCTGATCTACGAAGGCGGCATTTCGAACATGAACTACTCGATCTCGAACACGGCCGAGTACGGCGAGTACGTGACCGGCCCGCGCATGGTCACTCCGGACACCAAGGCCGAGATGAAGCGCGTGCTGGAAGACATCCAGTCGGGCCGTTTCGTCCGCGACTTCATGCTGGAGAACGAGGCTGGCCAGCCGAGCCTGAAGGCGACCCGCCGCCGCGCTTCCGAGCACCAGATCGAGGAAGTGGGCCAGCGCCTGCGCGCCATGATGCCCTGGATCACCAAGAACAAGCTGGTCGACACCACCCGCAACTAAGGGCGGTCGACAGGCTGAAAGATACGGCGAGGCCCGGACGCGAGTTCGGGCCTCGTTACATTTGCGGGGGCGTATTAGGCGCCGAAGCGGGTCACGTAGCGCTCGGAGAGCACGGCGGTGGCGTCCATCCGCTTTTGGTCAGGTCCCATCAGCTCCAGGTGCACGTGATCGGTCATGCCGCCGGGGTAGCGGGCCTGAAGGCCATGGGCCACGCCGATATCCTGGCCCAGACGCACGATGTCGCCCTCTTCGACCCTCGGATCGATGTAGAAAACGCGCGCCACGTACTTGATGGCCGGGTTGGTGATCTCGACGAACTTGAGCTGCTTGTCGTCGGCATAGGCCATTCCGACCTTGGTGACATAGCCGGAGATCGGCGCCGCGACCGGCTGGCCGGCGTCGGCGATGAAGTCGACACCCTCATGCTGGCGCGAGCCGCCGTCCCGTGAAGCGCCGAACGCGCCGAAGCCGTAGGCGTCGTGCGTGCGCGGCGCGTTGCCGGTGGGGTTGACGAAATCGGCCGCGCCGTCGCCATCGATGTCCTTGCCTTGCCAGACCAGCACCTTCTCCCCGGTCGCCGGCGGCGCGACAGGTTCCAGCGCCAGGGCGAGCGGCTTGTTCCCATGCGCGCTCGTGAAGCTGGCGCGGGCGGCGGCGTGCGCGCCAGCTTGCAGAAAGCCCGCTGCGAGAACGGCGGCGCCCAGGGTCAGCCAGGTCTGGGTCATCCAGAGGTGGAACTTGTCGGGAGCAGGCGTCGTCTTGGCGCGGAGCATGCGTCTGTCGTTTCCTCTTCGAATAGCGGTTGATCGGCGGCGGACGCCGGGCCGGGCTTCGCCCCTGGCGGTCCATATGGAGACTTGCGGCGTCCCGTAGCATGTGACCGGGTGTCGCTGGTCTAAATGTGCAAGGTCACGGTTGCGTGAGGCTGGGCGACGCGCCCCTGAGATGTGTTACAAGCTCCGTGTGAGTTGTTCGCAGTATCGCCCAAAATTTGGCGCTGGTGCGCGGTCGGGGCGCGGCGTTCGATCTGACCTATTCGAGCCATGTATGTCAGGTGTTCTGACGTTGGCTAATGAAAGTCTCAAAAACTGTTCGTAGCAGAGAAATCTATACGTGTGCCCGTTCGTCATCAGTCGAGGCGTGCGCGATGAGCCGTCTGATCGTGGTTTCAAATCGCGTGCAGCCGCCAGGTGATGGGGGAGAGGGCGCGGTCGGCGGTCTCGCCATGGCGCTGGCTGCGGCCCTGCGCGAACATAGCGGCGTGTGGTTCGGCTGGAGCGGTCAGACGATCGACGAGTACTCCGGCCAGATTTCGATCCAGAAGGTCGGCGGCGTGACGGTGGCGACGGTCGATCTCGAAGAGCAAGACCGCCAAGAGTACTACAACGGCTACGCTAATCGAACGCTGTGGCCGCTGTTCCACTACCGGGTCGACCTGTCCGCCTACGAGCGGTCGTTCAGCGAGGGTTATGCGCGGGTCAACGCGCGCTTCGCCGACGCCCTCACGCCCTTGATCGGGCCTGATGATCTGATCTGGATCCACGACTATCACCTGATCCCGCTCGCCCAGGAGCTGCGACGGCGCGGCGTGCGCAACCGCATCGGCTTCTTCCTGCACATCCCGTGGCCGGCGCGGCGGTTGCTGCTGACCTTGCCGGACCACGCGGCGCTGGTGGAAGCGCTGTTCGCCTATGACCTGCTGGGCTTCCAGACCGAAGACTCGGCCAGCGCGTTTCGCGACTACGTGACGGGGGAGGCTGGCGGCAGCGTCGATGAAGACGGCGTGGCCCACGCCTTTGGACGTACCGCGAAATTCGGGGCGTTCCCGATCGGCCTGGACGTCGAAGGCTTCGAGGCGGCTGCGGGGGGAGACGTGGCCCGCGCCGAACTGGAGCGGATGCGCGCCAGCCAGAATGGGCGGGCGATGATCGTGGGGGTGGACCGGCTGGACTATTCCAAGGGTCTCGAAGATCGCTTCCTGGCCTATGAGCAGGTGCTGGTCGACCATGAGGAGCTGCGTGAGCAGGTTTTCCTGTTGCAGATCGCGACGCCGAGCCGCGAGGAGGTGGACGCCTACCAGGAAATCCGTGCGCGCCTGGACGCCGTCACTGGCCGGATCAACGGCGCCTTCGCAACCGTCGACTGGGTGCCGATCCGTTACGTAAATCGGGGCTATCGCCGCGACGAATTGGCGGGGGTCTATCGGGCCGCACGGATCGGCCTGGTCACGCCGCTGCGCGACGGCATGAACCTCGTCGCGAAAGAGTACGTGGCCGCGCAGGACCCGGAGGACCCGGGCGTGCTGGTGCTGTCGCAGTTCGCCGGCGCCAGCGAGCAGATGGGCGAGGCGCTGATCGTCAACCCGTTCAACCGCGAGGAGGTGGCCGAGGCCATCGTGCGCGGCCTAGCCATGGACAAGGCCGAACGCATCGATCGTTGGCGCGCGTTGATGGACGGGCTGCGGCGGAGCGACGTCTCGGCCTGGCGGGATGCCTTTGTCGCAGCCCTCGCCGGCGACTAGACCGGCCAGATTCCCTCAAAAGGCGATCGCCGCGAAGTCATCGACGAGGCCGCCTTCCGGACGCCCGTGTCCTTCGCCACGAGTTCAACGACCACAGCCCGCCAAGTGGTCTGGTGTAGAGGGGCTAGGCCCAGGCGAGGTCGGCTTGCCCGCGCAGGATCGCCTCGGCTTCGGCGGTGTGCTTGGCGCCTGCGGCGGGGTGGAGAACCAGCGGCGGCAGCAGGACCAAAGGGGCCCTGCCGGTCTTGATCGCCCGCACAAGGACCCGCTTGGCCGGGGCTTCGGCGCGCGGGTGGACCGGGCGGATCTGAAATGAGCCGGCCTTGGGCGCCAGCAGGGCCAGGATGTCGGCGAGACGATCGGCGCGATGGATCAGGGTGATCGAGCCGCCTTCCCGCACCGCCTTGAGCAGGAAGCCGGTCCAGGCGCCGAGGCCTCCGTCGGCCATCCAGGCTCCGGACTTTTCCGGCGCCGGCGCGCGCAGCGCCGCGGGATCGTCGAAAAACGGCGGGTTGGCCATGACCGCGTCGAACGGCGGCGCGCCGAGCCGCTTGAAGGGCAGGGCGACGTCGCCTTCGATGATCTCGACGCGTGACTGCAGCCCGTTGGCTTGCACGTTCAAGCGGGCGAGGGCGGCGGCGGCCGGATCGCGCTCCAGGCCGACGAAGCTGGCACCTTGGCGACGGGTCGCGGCGGCCAGCAGGGCGCCGCCGGGCCCGCAGCCGGCCTCCAGCATCCGCGCGCCGTCGGCGGCGTCGCAGGCGGCCGCCAGCAAAGCCGCATCCATGCCTGCGCGATAGCCTCGCACACCCTGGCGTAGCAGAACTCGCCCGCCGAGCAGCCGGTCCTCGGAAATTGCGACGTCCGTCAGGTCTGACACTGGTTCCATTTGCTCTCGGAGACGGCTAAGCCCGCCTTGACCCTGGTCTATCCCGTGACCATTGTCGCCCGCAAACGCCGGCCCCCTCGCCAGGGGCGTCGAACGCCTTGGAGTTACGGTATTTTGGACGCCGCCAGCGCCGCGATCGCCCGCGAAAAACCTGTCTCGATCGACGGGCTCCTGGAACTCGCGAAGCCCGACATGGCCAAGGTCGACGCCCTGATCCGCGACCGCATGCAGAGCCCGGTTTCTGTTATTCCGGCTCTGGCCGAACACCTGATCGGGGGATCGGCCAAGCGCCTGCGGCCGCTGCTGACCATCGCCGCTGCGCGCGTCGCGGGGGCCCAGGACGACGCCTGCCTGAAGCTGGCCGCGGCGGTCGAGTTCATCCACACCGCGACCCTGCTGCACGACGACGTGGTCGATTCCTCGCAGTTGCGCCGGGGCAAGGTCGCCGCGCACCTGATCTGGGGCGCGCCCGCCAGCGTGCTGGTCGGCGACTTTCTGTTCGCGCGGGCCTTCGAGCTGATGGTCGAAGCCGGTTCGATGCAGGCGCTGGAGATCCTGGCCCGCGCGAGCCGCGTGATCGCCGAGGGCGAAGTGCTGCAGTTGACCCGCGCCCACGACCTGAACCTGTCGCAGGATCTCTACCTGGAGATCATCAAGGCCAAGACCGCCGAGCTGTTCGCCGCGGCGGCCGAAGCCGGCGCGGTGTCGGCGGGGGCCAGCCCGGAGCGCCGCGAGGCGCTGCGCAAGTTCGGTCAGGACCTGGGGCTGGCCTTCCAGCTGGTCGACGACGCCCTGGACTACAGCGGCGATGCGGCGACCCTGGGTAAGAACGCCGGCGACGACTTCCGCGAAGGCAAGGCGACGCTGCCGTTGCTGCTGGCCATCGCCAAGACCGGCGCGGCCGAGAAGCCGTTCTGGGATCGGACGGTCGGCCGCCGCGAGCAGACCGACGAGGATTTCGAGCGCGCCCGGAGCCTGGTCGCCACAACTGGCGCCGATGCGGCGACCCTGGCCCTGGCCGGGGACTACGCCGCGACCGCCAAGGCGCAACTGGCCGATTTCGCGACCAGCAACAGCTGGCGTCCGGCGCTGGAAGACCTCGCCGACTTCGCGGTCCAGCGGAAGGCCTAGCGACCGCGAACTCCAGGCACAAAAAAAGGCCGCCCTCGAGCGGCCTTTTCCGTTTCGCGGCGTCGATGATCAGCCTGGGCTGATCATCTTTTCCGGGCGCACCAGGGCGTCGAATTCCTCGTTGGTGACGTAGCCGCCGCCGACGGCTTCGTCGCGCAGGGTGGTGCCGTTCTTGTGCGCGGTCTTGGCGATCTTGGCGGCGTTATCGTAGCCAATCTTGCTGTTCAGGGCGGTGACCAGCATCAGCGAGCGCTCGAGCGCGGCCTTGATGTTGTCCTCGCGGGCCTCGATCCCGACCACGCAGTTGTCGGTGAACGAGATGGCCGCGTCGGCCAGCAAGCGGCACGACTGAAGGAAGTTGTAGGCCATCACGGGGTTGAAGACGTTGAGCTCGAAGTGGCCCGACGCGCCGGCGAAGGTGAGCGTGGCGTTGTTGCCGAACACCTGGGTGCAGACCATCGTCAGGGCTTCGCACTGGGTTGGGTTGACCTTGCCCGGCATGATCGACGAGCCCGGCTCGTTCTCGGGCAGGGCCAGTTCGCCGAGGCCCGAGCGCGGACCGGAGCCGAGGAAACGGATGTCGTTGGCGATCTTGAACAGCGAGCCGGCCATGGTGTTGATCGCGCCGTGGCTGAAGACCATGGCGTCGTGGGCGGCCAGGGCCTCGAACTTGTTCGGCGCGGTCACGAAAGGCAGGTGGGTGATCTCGGCGATCTTCTTGGCGACCAACTCGGCGAAGCCGACGGGCGCGTTGAGGCCGGTGCCGACCGCGGTGCCGCCCTGGGCCAGCTCATACAGGCCATAGAGGCTGTCCTTGATCCGGCGCACGCCGTTGGCGACCTGCTGCGAGTAGCCCGAGAACTCCTGGCCCAGGGTCAGCGGGGTGGCGTCCTGCGTGTGGGTGCGGCCGATCTTGATGATGTGGTCGAAGTCCTTGACCTTGACCTTCAGGGCGGCGTGCAGGTGCTCGAGCGCGGGCATCAGCTCCTTGGCCACCTGCTCGGCGCAGGCGACGTGCATGGCCGTCGGGTAGGTGTCGTTGGACGACTGGCTCATGTTGACGTGGTCGTTCGGGTGCACGGGGCTCTTGGAGCCCATGACTCCGCCCAGCATCTCGATGGCGCGGTTCGAGATCACTTCGTTGGCGTTCATGTTCGACTGGGTGCCCGAGCCCGTCTGCCAGACCACCAGCGGGAAGTGGTCGTCGAGCTTGCCGTCGATGACTTCCTGGGCGGCGGCGACGATGGCCGCGCCGATCTTCGGGTCGAGCTTGCCGAGTTCCATGTTGGCTTCGGCGGCGGCGCGCTTGACGATGCCCAGGGCGCGGATCACCGACTTGGGCTGGCGCTCCCAGCCGATCTTGAAGTTGCCGATCGAGCGCTGCGACTGCGCGCCCCAATAGACGTTCGTCGCGACCTCGATGGGTCCGAAGGTGTCAGTCTCGGTGCGGGTCGCGGTCATGATGTCTTCAGCTCCGGTGAGTTCGCAGCGCCGGTTTAGCGAACGCGCGCGAGACTGCAAGGCGCGCAGGCCCTAAGGAGGGCTATGGAAGGCGATTGGATATCCCACGGGAAGGTGCGGGCGCGCGAGGCTGGCGGCGTCGTCGAGGTGGTGGTCGACGGCCTGACCACCCAGGCGAAATACTACAAGCCGCTGGTCTACGAGTTCTTTCGAAAGGCTTGGCGCGGCTCGCGGCCGAGCTGGGGCGAGTTCGGCGTCGATATAGTCATGGAGTATGTCGGCGACCCGCCCTGGATCGACCTGGACAACCTGGCCAAGGCGATCCTGGACGCCATCAAGGGCTATACGTTTCACGACGACGCGCAGGTGGCGCGGCTGCTGGTCGAGCGGCGGGCGGGCGAGCGCGAACAGATTACGGTGACCGTGCGCAAGCTGTCGGATGTGAACCTGCTCGGCGCCGCCTACCAGCGCTAAAACGAAAGCGGCCGCGCCCTGGTGGACGCGGCCGCGGTTCGTTGAGCCCGGAGGGGTCTACGGGATCAGCGGTACTGCTGCAGACGGGTCGTGCGCAGGCCGGCGAGGCCGTGGCGATCGATGGACTTCTGCCAGGCGAGGAATTCCTCGTTGGTCAGCGAGTAGCGTTCACAGGCTTCGTCGAGCGTCAGCAGCCCGCCGCGCACGGCGGCGACCACTTCGGCCTTGCGACGGATCACCCAGCGGCCGGTGTCCGGCGGCGGCAGATCCTTAAGCGTCAGGGGCGCACCCGTCGGACCGATGACGTACGCCTCGCCGCGGCTGTTCGTGCGCGTCTGCTGTTGTTGCAACATGGCTTTACGCCTTTCCGACCATCACTGTTCGGGAAGAATGTAACGGGTGGGACATAACGGCCGGTGAATCACGATAGTAAACAATTTCTTGCTCATGATTCGCCGTTGTCCGTTTTTGGTACAGTCTAAGTTATCGAGTGATGTTGTGAGTTGTTAACGGCTAATATTACCTCTTAATATTGATCAACTCCTCAAGCATCTGATCGGCGGTGGTGATGATCTTCGAAGATGCTGAGTAGGCTTTCTGCGTAGTGATCAGCCCGGTGAACTCGGCGGACAGGTCTACGGTCGAAGCTTCCAGCGTACCGGCGGCGATTTCGCCCGCCCCGCCGATGCCCGGCTGCTTGATCACGAACTCGCCCGAAGGGATCGTGGCGCGATAGGCGTTACCGCTGACCGCCGCCAGGCCGTCAGGATTGGCGAAGCTGGCGAGACCGATCTTTGCGATCTGGCGAACTTCCGAGTTGTCGAAGATCGCCGAAACAACGCCGTCCTCGCTGACTTCGACGCCGACCACGTTGCCGACGTTGGCGCCGTCGGAATTGGCCGAGTTCAGGGTCGAGGGCGAGGCGTACTGGGTGACCTTGCTCCAGTCGAGATCGATGTCCGACGCCTGGATGCCGAGGCTGTCGGCCCAGCGCGGGGTGGCGGCCGAGCCAGAGGCGCCGAGGTTCAGCGTGGCGGTCGGGCCGAATAGAGTGGTGCCGGCGGCGGCGAGGTCGAGTTGACCGTCGGCGGTGAACGCGACGTTGCCCGAAGCGATCAGGCCGTTGGTGGCGCCGCTGATGTCGCTGGCCGGCACCGCGTACATTTCAGCCTTCCAGAGGTTCGGCGTAGCGTCGTCCTTGATGAAGGCCACCGCGACCTTGTGTGTGGCGCCGACCGAGTCGATGACATTCATCTCGAAGGTGAAGTCGGGCTGCACGCCGGTGGCCGGGTCCTGGTTGACGGCCCAGTCGGCCATCGCGCCGGCGCCGAGCGTCGTATAGGTCGTGTTCTTCGTCGCGTCGGCCGTCAGGCTCTTGTTGAGGTTGGCGTTGACTACGATGTTGCCTGTGGCGCGGACGGCCGCGCCCAGGTTCTTGACGTTGATCGACTGCATCATGTTCAGGTCGGACGGGTTCGTGTTGAACGTGCCGTCGTCCTGGACCGGCCAGCCCTGCAGGTAGAGCTTGGCGTCGTTGACGAGGTAGCCGTCGGCGTCGACGCTGAACGAGCCCGAACGGGTGAAGACGCGTTCGTCGTTGGCGGTGAGCGAGCCTCCCTTGGTCGCCACCACGAAGAACCCGTCGCCGGAGATGCCGAGGTCGGTCGGCGAGGTCGCCGACTGGATCAGGCCCTGCTGGCTGATGAATTGGCGGGTGACCGCCTGCACGCCGCCGGCCGAGTAGCGGCCCTTCACCGCCTGGGCGGTCACGACGTTGGCGAAGTTCACCTGGTTGCGCTTGTAGGCGGTGGTGTTGACGTTGGCGATGTTGTCCGAAATCGCCGCCAGGGCCGACGAGTTGGTGATCAGCCCGGAAACGCCGGAGAGCATGGCGCTGTTGATGCTCATGGGTGTCTACCTTTCTATACGAATGCTGTGATGAGGCGCCGTCAGGCGGCCTGCTCGGACGGCGGGTTCTCTTCGTCGTCCTGGTTGTCGGATGCGGGCGGGCCCGCCGTTGCCGTCTTCTGCACGTCGGCGATGGAAGTGACTTTCTCCCAGCCGATCTGGACGCCGTTGACGGTGATGAAGGTCTTGCCGCCGCTCTGCTCGACGCCGGTGACGACACCCTTGATGAAGTTGGTGACGCCCACGGTCGCGCCCGCCGAGTCCTTGGCGGTGATGCGCAGCGTGTAGGTCTCGCCATTCGGCAACTGAGCGCCGGTGCGGTCCTTGCCGTTCCACGAATAGGTGTGATCGCCCGCCTTCAGGTCGTCGCCGCTGGCCTTCTCGATCTGAACGACCTTGCCGAGGCTGTTGACCACCTCGATGGTCACGTCGGTGGCTTCACGGTCGAGCTTGTAGGACCAGTCGGCCTTGCCGGCCGTGAGCTTGGCCTCGTTGTGCACGGCCCGGACCTCGCGGCCGAGCAGGCTGACGGAGGTCTGGATGCCTGACCCGGTGTTGGTGACCAGCTTCTCCAATAGGTCGTTGGTCAGCAGCTGCTGCTCGACGCCGGTCATCTGGACCAGTTGCTGGGTGAACTGGGTGGAGTCCATCGGCGACAGCGGATCCTGGTTTTTGATCTGCGCAGTCAGGAGGTTCATGAACGTCTCGTAGCTGTCGGCCAGGCGCGTACGCCCGGTGCTCGAGGCGCCTGCTCCTGCCGCTGCGGTCGCGTCGATCGCCATGGCGGTCCCCCTAGATCCGGATGTCGACGCCGGTCTCGGACCGGCGGGCGTATTGAAGGGCGGCGATGGCGGCGGTCTCGGCCGCTTCCCCGGCCGTGCCGAGCACCGCGTGGAAGGCCCGGCCGCGCCAGGCCCCGTCGTTCTGTTGTTGCTGCTGAGCCAAGCCGCGGCCGTCGCCGCCGCGATCATTGACGTCGAAGGAGAGGCCGCCGGTCAGGTCGAAGCCGGCCTGTTCCAGGGCGCGCTGCAGCTCGTGCGAGCGGGCGCGCACCTCGGCCGCGGCCTGCGGCGAGTCGAACGACATCGCCGCGGTCATCTTGCCGCTGGCGGCGATCTCGACCGAGACGCTGACGTGGCCGAGGCCGGCCGGAGTCAGCTCAACGTCAAATTTCGTGGCCCGGCCTTCCAGCTTCTTGCTGATCTGAGCGGTCAGGTTGGCGATGGTCTCGGAGGTGGCACGCACCGGCGCGGCCTGGCCGGCCGCATGAGCGTGCGCGGAGGGAGCGGCGGGGGCGGGGACCTGCACGTCCGGCGTGTCGGCGGCGGCGGCCGGATCGCTCTTGGCCTCCTTGGGCGCGAGCGGCGCGATCTCGGTCTCAAGCGCAGCGGCGCTCTTCCCGGCCTCGCCGGCGCTGGCGGCGCCGGTCACCGCATTGGCTGCAACCACGCCGTCGTCAGTCGGCGCGGCCGGCCCAGGTTGGGCGGCGTCGCTGCGGCGACGGTTGGCGTCGGCATGGCGCGCGGGGCGAGCAGGTTGCGAGGTCTCCTGCGGCTTGATCTCGTCGGCGACGGCTGGCGCGGCGGCCTCGGCCTGGGCGAGCTCGGCCTGTGGCGCGTCAGCGATGGCTGCTGCGGCGGTCGCCTGGGGCGCTGGAGCCGCCTGAGGCTGCGGAGACGGCGCGGCGGCCTTGGCCGGGTTCGCCGCGGGCTTGGCCGGCGGCTCAACGTTGGCGGGTTTGGCGGTCGGCGCGGCAATGGCCGGCGCTTCGGCTTGCGCCTGCGGCGTATCCAGCGAAGCCTCGGGCGCGGCGACGGCGAGCGCCTTCGACGGTTGGGCAGGCAGGGCGTCGGTCGCGACGTCGGCCGGCGGCGGCGCGAAGGCGCTGACCGGAGTCGCCGCCGGCTGCTGGGCCGGGGCGCCTGCAGCGGCCTGGCCGTCTTGAGGGGCTGCGGCCTGGGTCTGCGGCTGGGGAACCAGCTGGGGCGCGACGATCAGCGCGGCCAGCGTCATGGCGTCGGCGGGAAGGGCGGGCGCGGGATCGGCGACGACAGTATCGCCCGTAGGCGCCTGGTCGATGCCGGCGCCCTCGGTCGCCTCGCCGTCAGCGGCGGCGGCGAACAGGCCTGTGCCAGCGGGGTTGGTCGCGGCGGCCTGGTCGGTCGGGCCGAAGAACGCGGCCAACAGCGCCTCGAAGCCGCCCAGCGCGCCCTGGCCGCCGTTGGTGGCGGCGGAGGCCCCAGCGATCGGGCTCGTAATCGGCAAATTGAACAGGGGCGCTGTCATGGCTTCCGGTGAATCCGCCCGACGCGTGGCCGGGTTTATCGATGGGAGCGCTTCTGCGCCGCGTACATTCGACAGCTGCCGAGCAACCTTTGCGCCAACTCATCAACCTATTGAAAATAATGGGAAAGAAGCGGATCTGATGCCGCGCGAAAACGGCGTGCGCGGCGTTTTTTGCCGGGCCGAAGCTGTTTGATGGGTCGTCCCTGCCGCCCTGACCCTGGCGCGGGACAAGACGCTGGTCAGGCCGCCGCGAGGGACTGGCGCCGGTCTTGCGCCGTGTTTTCGCGGTTCGGCGAGCTCCAAAACGGATTTCGTTGAAAAGATTGGATTTTCGCATGGCCCACGCGCGGGCGTTCATCAATATCCCGGCAGATTTCGCCGGGTCGCGCGTCAGGCTTTGCCGGGCGGAGGGTAAACCGTGTCACTGACCGCTATGCTGAAGACGGCTTCGTCCGGGCTGAATGCGGCCCAGATGAACCTGCGCGTCACGTCGGACAACATCGCCAACGTCAACACGTCCGGTTACGTGCGCAAGCAGGTCGATCAGACGCCGCTGGTCGTCGGCGGCCAGGGCATGGGCGTCGACATCCAGGGCGTCCGGCGGATCACCGACCAGTATTTGCAGCTCGCCTCGCTGACGGCGTCCTCAGACGCTTCGCGATGGGATGTGTTCTCGCAATACCTCGACAACGCGCAGAGCCTGTTCGGCAATCCTGGCAAAGAGACATTCTACTTCTCGCGCCTGGACCAGATCTTTACGGCTTTCGCCGCGGCGGCTGACGATCCGTCGTCGAGCCTGCTGCGCAGTCAGGGGATTTCGAAGGTCGAGGATTTCCTGACGGAGACCGGCCGCATCAACGCCCAGATCAACGAACTCGGCGAGACGGTCGATGCGCGGATCTCCTCGAACGTGAACCGCATCAATGATCTGTTGCGCCAGATCAACCAGATGAACGCCGACATCAGCCGCGCCAAGCTGACCAGCGGCGATGCGTCGGGCTCGGAAAACATCCAGAGCCAGCTGGTCGACGAACTGGCCACGCTGATGAACGTGCAGGTGGCGCAGCGCACCAACGGCGGGGTGACCGTCCGCTCATCCGAGGGGCTGCTGCTCGCCGGCGACGGCAAGGCCGCGACCCTGAGCTACAACCGCACCGACGCCACCAAGGGCTACATCGCGGTCGAGCCGGAAGGGGGCGTCGGTTTTCCGCAACCGATCCAGATCTCGGGCGGCGAAATCCGCGGCCTCATGGACCTGCGCGACACCACACTGCCGGGCATGGCCGACCAGCTCGGCGAGTTCATCTCTCGCACGGTCGAGCAGATCAATGCGGCGCACAACAAGACCAGCGCCTCGCCGCCGCCGAAGGTGATGAACGGCCGCGATACCGGCCTGGACCTGCCGACGGCGGTAGGCGGGTTCACCGGCAAGACGACGGTGGCGATCCTCGACAAAGACGGCGTCGTCCAGAGCCGCGTCGACATCGACTTCGACGCCGGGACCATGGTTCCGGGCGGCGCCTTCACGCCGGCCAGCTTCCTTACCAGCCTGAACACAGCGATGGGCGGGGCGGCTACGGCCAGTTTCAGCAACGGCGCCTTGAGCATCGCCGGGGTCGGCGACAACCGCATCGCCATCGACGAGGGCACGTCGGCCAAGGCGGGACGCGGCTTCTCGCACTTCTTCGGGCTGAACGACCTCGTCCGGTCCGGCGGCATGATGAGCTACGAGACCGGGCTGCGGGGGACCGACCCGCACGGCTTCACGCCCGGCCAGACCATCAGCTTCCGACTGGCCCAGGCAGACGGCAAGCCGATCCGCGACATGACCTTCACCGTGCCAGGGCCCCCCGTCACCTCGATGGACGACCTGATTGCGGCGTTGAACGACCCGGCGACCGGCGTCGGGGTCAACGGCGCGTTCAGCCTCGATTCCAAGGGCGCGCTGACCTTCACCGGCTCCGCGCCGCAGAACGCCACGCTCTCCATCACCCAGGACCAGACGCAGCGTGGGGCGACCGGGCCGTCGATGAGCCAGCTGTTCGGCCTGGGGGTGATCGTTCGCAACGGGCGCGCCAGCAGCTTTCTGGTGGACTCGAAGATCGCCCAGGATCCGATGAAGCTCGGCCTGGCCACGCTGGACCTGTCGGTGGCGGCCGGAAAGCCCGCTGTCACGGCCGGCGACGGCCGCGGCGCGCGGCTGCTGGCCGCGGCCGGCGACGCCACCACGACCTTCTCACCGGCCGGGACGCTCGGCACGGTGACCATGACCCTGTCGCGCTACGCGGCGGAGTTCGGCGGCTCCATCGGCCGTCAGGCTGAGGCCGCGGACAACCGCAAGAGCGCCGCGGCGTCGGTGTCCAATGAAGCCCAGGCGCGCCGCGACGCCATCGAGGGCGTGAACGTCGATGAAGAACTCGTTCGACTGACGACTTATCAACAGGCCTTCAACGCTTCCGCCCGCATGATCCAGGCGGCGAAGGAGCTGTTCGACGTCCTGACGAACATGGTTTAACGGAGCCTGACGATGTATCGCGTCACGACCGGCGGCAACTACAGCTTGGTTCTTCGGAACATCATGCTCGCCCAGCAGAAGCAGATGAACGCGGGCGACCGCGTGGCGACCCAGGAGAACGGGGCGAACCTCAAGGACTACTCGCGCAACGCCGAGATGCTTACGGCCATGCGTTCGGTGGAGACCCGCATCGGCGGCTATCTCGACCAGAACAAGCTGATCGCCGACAAGCTGACCACCCAGGACTTCGCGATGACCCAGCTGGCCGACGCGGCGGCCGGGACCAAGCAGGCGATCGAAGAGGCGATCGCCACGGGCCGCACCGACACTCTGATGCAGGAAATCGAAGCGCAGTTCCGCAACGCCGTTTCGTCGATGAACTCCCGCTACGGCGGCAAGTACCTGTTCGCAGGCGGCAAGATCGACACCCTGCCGGTCACAGCGCAGGCCCTCTCGGACCTGACCGACCCGTTGACCCCGGCGATCGCCGATTTCTTCCAGAACGACGACTTCATCACCGAGCACAAGGTCGACGACGCGACCACGGTGAAGACCGGGCTGCTGGCCGACGACCTGGGGACGCAGATGCTGCAGGCCTTCAAGACGCTGCAGGCGTTCCACGAGGCGACGCCGTTCGGCGGCACGATGACCGACGCTCAGCGGACCTTCCTGACCAACGAACTGGCCAGTTGGGACACGGTCTCCAGCGACATCATCGACAAGACCGCGCGGAACGGGATGGTGCAGGCGCGGGTGGACGACGTGAAGGTCGACCTGACCGCCCGCCAGAACAGTCTGAAGGGCATGATCGGCGACATCGTCGACGCCAACATGCCGCTGGCCTCGGTCGAGCTCGAGAAGGCGACCCTGGCGCTGCAGGCGTCCACGCAAGTCTTCATTACTCTGCGGGATTCTTCGCTGCTGAATGCGCTCAGGTAGGTCGTTGACGCCGGCGGCCTCGCAAATCGAGGCTCCAACCGCTACATAGCGCGCCATGAACGCGCTTTTCACAGACGCCGCCGTGGAAGCCGCGCGCGCCGCCGTGGGCCTGAGGCCCGGCGCGCGGGTCGTCGCGGCCATGTCCGGCGGTGTGGACTCCACCGTCACCGCCGCCCTGTTGGCCAGGGCCGGCTACGATGTCGTGGGCGTGACCCTGCAGCTCTACGATCATGGCGCGGCGATCCAGAAGAAGGGCGCCTGCTGCGCGGGGCAGGATATCCATGACGCGCGGACGGCCGCCGACGTCATCGGCATCCCGCACTACGTCCTCGACTACGAAAGCAAGTTCAAGCAGCAGGTCATCGAGGATTTCGCCGACGCGTACCTGCGCGGTGAGACGCCCGTTCCGTGCATCCGCTGCAATCAGACTGTGAAGTTCCGCGATCTGCTGGACGTGGCCCGCGATCTCGGCGCTGAGGCCATGGCGACCGGGCACTACGTGCAGCGCGCCGAGGGCCGACACGGGCCGCAATTGCTGCGTGCAACCGACCCGGCCCGAGATCAAAGCTACTTCCTTTTCGCGACGACGCGCAACCAGCTCGACTTCCTGCGCTTCCCGCTGGGCGGGCTGCCCAAGCTAGAGGTGCGGCGGGTGGCGGCGGAACTCGGCCTAGCGGCGGCGGACAAGCCCGACAGCCAGGACATCTGCTTCGTGCCGGAAGGCCGTTACACGACGATCATCGACCGCCTGCGCCCGCAAGGCGCGGAAGCGGGCGACGTCGTGCACATGGACGGCCGGGTGCTCGGCCGCCACGAAGGCGTCACCCGCTACACGATCGGCCAGCGCCGCGGCCTCAACATCGCGGTCGGCGACCCTCTGTTCGTGGTCAAGATCGACGCCGACAAGCGCCAGGTCATCGTCGGCCCGCGCGAAGCGCTGCTGACCAGCGCCCTGACGCTGAAGGAAACCAACTGGCTGGGCGAAGGCGACGACATGACGGGCGCAGTCGGTCGGCCGGTGTTGGCGCGCGTGCGCTCCACCCGCGAGCCCGTGCCCGGTCGCCTGGCGCTGCGCGGCGGCGTGGCGGCGGTCGAACTGGACACCCCCGAAGAAGGCGTGGCTCCCGGCCAGGCCTGCGTGCTCTATGCGCCCGAGCAGCCGGAACGGGTGCTGGGCGGCGGCTTCATCGACGCGACGGAACGCGCCGCCGGCTGACGCTGCGGCAGCATTCCAATTCGCCAGGCGGCGAATTATATCGTTGGCATGACCCAAGCCGTTGATCCCGTCGTCATCGCCTCCTATGCTCGCACCCCGATGGGGAGCTTCCAGGGCGCGCTGAGCGCGCTCAAGGCCACCGAACTCGGCGCCGCCGCCGTCCGTGCCGCCGTCGAGCGGGCAGGGGTGTCGCCCGAGGCGGTCGAACAGATCTTCATGGGCTGCGTGCTGCCGGCCGGGCTCGGCCAGGCGCCGGCCCGCCAGGCGGCGCTGGGCGCGGGCCTGCCGACCTCGGTCGAGGCCACCACCCTGAACAAGATGTGCGGCTCGGGCATGCAGGCCGCGATCATGGCCCATGACGCCCTGTCGGCTGGCAGCGCCGACATCGTGATCGCGGGCGGCATGGAGAGCATGACCAACGCGCCGTATCTGCTGAATAAGCATCGTGGCGGCGCGCGGATCGGTCACGATACGGCGTTCGACCATATGTACCTGGACGGTCTGGAAGACGCCTACGAGCCAGGCCGCCTGATGGGCTCGTTCGCCGACGAGACGGCGCGCACCTATCAGTTCACGCGCGAGGCGATGGATGAGTTCGCGATCTCCTCGCTCGCCCGGGCCCGGGCGGCGACCGAGAGCGGCGCCTTCGCCCGTGAGATCGTGCCGGTCGAGGTTACGACTCGTAAGGGCAGCGAGACGGTCGCGGCCGACGAGCAGCCGTTGAAGGCCGATCCGGCCAAGATCCCGACATTGAAGCCGGCGTTCGGCAAGGACGGGGCGATCACGGCGGCCAACGCCTCGTCGATCTCGGACGGCGCGGCGGCGCTGGTGATGACCCGCGCCTCGGTCGCCGACAAGCTCGGTCTGAAGGTGGTCGCAAAGGTGGTGAGCCATGCGGCGCACGCCCACGAGCCGGGGCTGTTCACCACGGCCCCGGTGCCGGCCATGCAGAAGGCGCTGAAGAAGGCGGGCTGGCGCGTCGAGGACGTCGATCTGTTCGAAGTCAACGAGGCCTTCGCGGTGGTGGCGATGATCGCCGAACGCGAGCTGGGCATCGACCGCGCCAAGCTGAACGTCAACGGCGGCGCCTGCGCGCTGGGCCACCCGATCGGCGCCAGCGGCGCGCGTATCCTGGCCACCCTGATTTCCGCGCTCGAGGCCCGCGGCGGCAAGCGCGGCGTCGCCAGCCTTTGCATCGGCGGCGGCGAAGCCACCGCGATGGCGGTGGAGCTGGTCTAGGCCCTAGCGACCGGCGGCGTGAGCTGTCGCTCCCATGGCGGCGGCGTCGTAGCGGACGCCGCTGGGGATCGACATGTCGCCAGGATGCCATTCCTTGGGGCAGGCGCCCTTCCAGGCCGCCTCGACCTTCACCGCCCGTTCGCCGTTGGCGATCGGCAACTGAGCGCCGGTGGTGATCTGAGTTCCCTCGGCCTCGTAGCGCAGCGAGAAGTCGCCGCGGGCGACGCCGTTGGTGACCACCTTGCCGCGGGCGCCCATGTCGCAGACCGAGGCGAAGCGCAGGGAGTTGTCTTCCTGGCGGGTGACGCCGTTTTGGCTGCAGTTGTCGCGCGTGCCCTGCGCGCCCATCCAATCGACCTGGCGATCGACCTTTTCGTCGATGCAGACGAGCGTCGTCTGGACGGTGTCGCCGATGGCGAGGCGGGTCTCCCAGAGACCGGGCTGGCGCGGGGGCGGGCGCTCGATGTTGGCGCGGATGACGCCGTCGGGATCGGTCACTGCAGCAGGTTGGCAGCCGCCGAGGGCGACGGCCGCGATGGCGGTCCCGAGCAGATTTCGGATTGCGTACATACGTCCCCCTCGACACCGTACGGTAGACGGGCCGAACCCATTCTTCCGTGAAAGCGTTAAATTACGGCCATGAGCAGCGAACTTCGAGACAACAAGGCCGAGCAGCGGTTCGAGATGACCGAGCAAGGCATGACCTCCTGGGCCGATTACCGGCTCACGGGCGACCGACTGTTCATCGATCATGTCGAAAGCCCGGTCCCGTTGCGGGGCACTGGCGCGTCCGGACGGCTGATGGCGGCATTGGCCGCCGAGGCCCGCGCCCGAGGCCTGAAAATCGTGCCGATCTGCGGATTCGCGGCCGCGTGGCTGCGACGCAGTCACGAGTTCCGTGGACTGCTCGCCTAGGAGCGGCCGGCCAGGGCCTTGATCGTATTGCCGCCGGCCTCGCACTCCGCGGCCAGCCGACGGGCGATTTCGCGCACGCCGACAGGATAGGCCTCGCCGCCGTCGGCGATCTCGCCGGACAGGCGCTCGACCTCGGCCATGGCGGCCTCGAGGGCGGCGATATGCTCGCGCGCGAGGTTTCGCGCCTGCGCCTGCAGACGTCCGATGCGCTCGGCGAGGGTGGGCGCCGCCGTCGCGGTTTGATTTCCGGCCACTACGCTGAGGGCCGCTGACGCACGCATCCGATTCACCATCTGGCGCTCCCAAAGCTGCACAGTCTGGAAGCGACGCTGCAGGATGCGCGCCAGCCGTCAGGCGCGCGATGAGATCGCCTCGAGGGTCTGGACCTTGGCTTCGCAGTCCTCGGCCATGCGCCGGGCCAGATCGCGCACGCCGGCCGGATAGGCCTCGCCGCCGTCGGAGATTTCGGCCGACAGACGCTCGACCTCGATCAGGGCCAGGCTCAGGGCGTGGATGTGCTCGCGGGCCAGGGATTTGGCTTCCGCCTGGAGCCGCCGAATGCGTTCGGACAGCTCACGGCCAGTAAGCGGCTTGGACTTGTCGGCCGAGTTGTCGGCCACCACGGAAAGCGGAGGCGTCATGGGTTCTTCCCCAGGCAGAGCGTCATGCCCGCGGCCCCCGTCGGACCGCCTCGACAGCGCTCCCCCAATCGACTCCACTACGCACAAAGCGGGGCCGTGGTTCCGGCCGTCCGAAACTTAACGATATCGGCCTGTCGCACTGTGGAGTTTGGGTGACAGGCGTAGGGCCAAGCTGGCGCTACGCTCGGTTGTTTTACGAGCGCGAACAAGGGGTTATCCCTATTGCGCAGCTAGCGTTTGCCCTTGCGGAACCGCTCCTGGCTCTCGGCCCGGGCCTCGGCGCGGACCTTCTTGACCACCTCGCGATCGGCGGTCTCACCCTCGCCGGTGAGGGCGTCGTTTGCGAACTCCAGGTCCAGCAGCTTGAGGCGCTTGATCTCGTCGCGCAGGCGCGCGGCGGTCTCGAATTCCAGGTCGGCGGCGGCCTGACGCATCTTGGCCTCGAGGTCGCGCAGGGTGGCCTTGAAGTTGTCGCCCAGGAACGGCTTGCCGGCGTCCTCGGCCACGCCGACGGGCACCAGCACCCGGTCCTTCTCGTAGGGCGAAGCGAGGATTTCCTTGATCTGGCTCTTCACGCTTTCCGGCGTGATGCCGTGCTGGAGGTTGTAAGCCTCCTGCTTCTCGCGGCGGCGCTGGGTCTCAGCCATGGCCCGTTCCATGGAGCCGGTGATGTGGTCGGCGTAGAGAATGACCTTGCCGTCGACATTCCGGGCCGCGCGGCCGATGGTCTGGATCAGCGAGGTCTCCGAACGCAGGAAGCCTTCCTTGTCGGCGTCGAGAATGGCGACGAGCCCGACCTCGGGGATGTCGAGACCCTCGCGCAGCAGGTTGATGCCGATCAGCACGTCGAAGGCGCCGAGCCGCAGGTCGCGGATGATCTCGATCCGCTCCATCGTGTCGATGTCCGAGTGCATGTAGCGGACCCGCAGGCCCTGCTCGTGCATGTATTCGGTCAGGTCCTCGGCCATCTTCTTGGTCAGGACGGTGATAAGGGTGCGGTAGCCCCTCGCAATCGTGTCGCGCGCCTCGGCGATGACGTCGTCGACCTGGCTGTGATTGTCCTTGGAGACCGGGCGCACCTCGACCGGCGGGTCGATCAGGCCGGTGGGCCGGATGACCTGTTCGGCAAAGACGCCTCCGGAGCGTTCCAGCTCCCAGGCCGCCGGGGTGGCCGAGACGTTGATCGTCTGCGGCCGCATGGCGTCCCACTCCTCGAACTTGAGCGGGCGGTTGTCGAGGCAGGAGGGGAGGCGGAAGCCGTACTCGGCCAGGGTGAACTTGCGCCGGTAGTCGCCGCGATACATGGCCCCGATCTGCGGTACGGCCTGGTGGCTCTCGTCGATGAAGAGCAGGGCGTTCTCGGGAATGTACTCGAAGAAGGTCGGCGGCGGCTCGCCCGGTCGGCGGCCGGAGAGGAAGCGGCTGTAGTTCTCGATGCCGGCGCAGGAGCCAGTGGCCTGGATCATCTCCAGGTCGAAGGTGGTGCGCTGTTCCAACCGCTGGGCTTCCAGCAGCTTGCCGTTGGCGACCAGCCAGTCGAGCCTTTCCTTCAACTCGTCACGGATCTGGATGACCGCTTGGTTCAGGGTCGGACGCGGCGTGACGTGGTGGCTGTTGGCGTAGATCTTGATGCCCGGCAGGTCGGCAGTCTTCTTCCCGGTCAGCGGATCGAACTCGCTGATCGCCTCGACCTCGTCGCCGAACAGCGAGATTCGCCAAGCGCGGTCCTCGTAGTGGGCGGGGAAGACCTCGATGGTGTCGCCGCGGCGGCGGAACGAGCCGCGCTCGAAGGCCTGATCGTTGCGCTTGTACTGGAGGGCCACGAGGTCGGCCATGAGCTGCTTCTCGTCAAGCCTCTGGCCGGGCTCGATAGTGAAGGTCATGGCGGTGTAGGTCTCGACCGAGCCGATGCCGTAGATGCAACTCACCGAGGCGACGACGATGACGTCGTCGCGCTCAAGGATCGCACGGGTGGCCGAGTGGCGCATCCGGTCGATCTGCTCGTTAATCGAAGAGTCCTTCTCGATGTAGGTGTCGGTCCGCGGCACGTATGCCTCGGGCTGGTAGTAGTCGTAGTACGAGACGAAGAACTCGACCGCATTATCGGGGAAAAAGGACTTGAACTCGGAATAAAGCTGGGCGGCCAGGGTCTTGTTGGGCGCGAGGATCAGCGCCGGGCGCTGGGTCTCCTCGATCACCTTGGCCATGGTGAAGGTCTTGCCCGAGCCGGTGACGCCCAGCAGCACCTGGTCCTGCTCGCGGCCCTCGAGACCGGCCACAAGGTCGGCGATGGCGGTCGGCTGGTCGCCGGCCGGCTGGAAATCGCTGACGAGCTTGAACCGCTTGCCGCCCTCGGATTTTGCCGGGCGGGCGGGCCGGTGCGGCTTCCACAGCATCGGCATGGCGGATTCGTCGTAGTCGAAGCTCGCCGACATGTCGGCGACGCCAGGACCGGGATCGGCTGAGCGGGGCATGAGCGTCAAGGTAGGATCGATCACGGCCCGACGCTAGCGCGGGCGCGCGCCAGAACCTGTCAGCAGTCTGTCAGCCGGCGCGCAAGCCCTTGGCCGGCATCGGATGCTCGACGGCGGGGCGCGGCTGTGGCCATCGTGCGGCGATGACTGAGCTGTCGGACGTCTACATCACTGGCACGGGCGCGTTCCTGCCCGGAGCACCGGTCCCCATAGACCGCATGGAGGACCATCTGGGCCGGATTGGCGGCCGCGGAAGCCTGCTGGGCCGCCGAGCGCTGCGATGGAACGGCGTGGAGACGCGCCACTATGCGCTCGACGACCAGGGGCGGGCCACGCACTCGAACGCCGGCATGTGCGCGCAGGCGAT
This sequence comes from Phenylobacterium haematophilum, assembly GCF_014196295.1. Taxonomy (GTDB): domain Bacteria; phylum Pseudomonadota; class Alphaproteobacteria; order Caulobacterales; family Caulobacteraceae; genus Phenylobacterium; species Phenylobacterium haematophilum. The sequence goes on along the minus strand of NZ_JACIDK010000004.1, from coordinate 137,124 downwards.
CCAGGCGGCGCTCGAAGATGCGGGGCTCGGCCCGGAAGACCTTCAGTTCCTCGCGGCCGCGACGACCCAGGGCGACTATCTGGTGCCGGGCCATGCCGCCAACGTGCACGGCGAACTTGGCGCCGGGCCGCTCGAGATCGCCAGCTTCCAGTCGGTGTGCGGATCGTCGCTGATGGCGGCCAAGGCCGCCTGGCTGTCGGTGCGGGCCGGAGAGCACAGGGTGGCGGCCGCCGGCGCCAGCGAGTTCTCCTCTCGCTGGTTCCGGCCGAGCTTCTACGAGGGCACGGCGCTGGTCGACGAGAAGGGGCGGCTGCGCGCCGAGGCGGACTATCTGCGCTTCACCCTGTCGGACGGAGCCGGCGCGGTGGTGATGGAGCCCGCGCCGCGACCGAACGGCCTCAGCCTGCGGGTGAAGTTCATCGACCTGGTGTCGCTGGCCGACCGGTTCGATCCCTGCATGTGGGCGGGGGCCTCGGTCGAGCGGCGGACCGACCCGCTGGCGACCTGGTCATTCGCTGGGCCGGCGGCGGCGCATGCTCAGGGCGCGGTGGCGCTGCTGCAGGATTTCGAGCTGCTGAAGCGCGTGATCCGCGCCTGGGTGGGCGTCTATCTGGCCAAGGTGGACGAGGGCCGCATCGCGCCCGGCGAGGTGGACCACCTGCTCTGCCACTACTCGGCGCGTTCGCTGCGCGAGGAGATCGTCTCGCTGCTGGAGGCGACGGCCGGGATGATCCCAGAGGCGCGCTGGTTCTCGAACCTGCCGCGGGTCGGCAACATCGGCTCGGCCTCGATCTGGGTGATGCTGGACGAATTCTTGCGCTCCGATCGACTGAAGGCCGGCGAGCAAGTGCTATGCGTCGTTCCGGAGAGCGGCCGGGCTTTTGTGGGATTCATGTTGCTGGAGGCGGTGGGATGAACGACGTCAGCGACGTGATGCGGCGGCTGGCGGTCGTCTTCACCGAGTTCGAGGGGCGGCTGGAGCAGACGCCGCTTATCCGCAAGCTGACCCGCGGGCGGTTCACCCTGGACTACCAGACCTTCCTGAGCGGGCTGCGCCAGCAGGTAAAAGACGGGGCGCTGTGGATGTCCCGCGCCGCGTCCAACGTCGACGAGCAGCACCTGGAGTTGCGCTCGATCCTGATGCGCCATGCGGTGACTGAGCATCGCGACTTCCGGCTGCTGGAGGCCGACTTCGTGGCTTCGGGCGGCGAACTGACCGCGATCCAGGGAGCCGAGAAGAACGTCGGCTCCGAGGCGCTGTCGGCCTGGATGTTCCACGAGGCGTCCAAGCCGAACCCTTTCGGGCTGCTCGGCGCGATGTGGATCATCGAAGGGCTGGGGTCGATCAAGGCGGCCGAGTGGGGCGCGCTGGCCCGCCAGCGGCTGGACCTGCCCGAGGAGGCGGTACGCTTCCTGCTCTATCACGGCGAGAACGACGCCGAGCACATCAAGGAGTTTGAGGAAATGCTGGGTCTGGTGCTGCCCGACGCGGCGACGGCCGAGCGGATCGTCAAGACCGCGCGGGTGACCGCTCGGCTCTACGCACTGCAGATCGAGGAGATGACGGCTTGAGCACCGCGGACTTCGATCTCGCGAAGTACGATCCCCGCGATCCTGATCCCTGGCTGGCCCTCTATCTCGATCAGGGCCTGCCGATCGCGCCCGAGGCCAAATCGGCGCTGTTACGAGGCAACCGCTCGTGGTCGCGGCGCTGGCTGTTCCCGATCGCCCGTCCGGCGGTGTTCGCGTTCTTCATCCTGGTGAAGATCCTGCGCGGGCTGTCGCCGCACCATCCGAACCTGAACGGGGCGCTGCATCGGCTGATTCACTGGGGCCTGCGCAACTTCGCGTCGCCGGACGCCAACACGTTGATCCTGAGGCATTTCCACATCGGCACAGAACTGCTGGCCTTCATCAAGGCGAACGCCGGTCCGGTGGAGGTGGAGACGGTCCCGCTGAGGCCGCGGACTCTCAAGGACCTGGAAGACAACGTCTTCCTCCAGCATGACCTGAACATCTTCAATTTCATCATCCAGCTCAGCGCCAGCCTGCGCGCGCAGGGACGGGACCTGACGCCGGTCGAGCAGCCGGATTTCTCGATGATCTCCGACGAGCCTTTCGAACTGGCGCCGCTGCCGGCCCGCCGGCGGAACTTCGCCGACGTGCAGACGGCGATCGAGGCCTACACCCCGCTTTATGCGCTGATGCTGCCGCGCGCGGACTTCGTGCGGGCGGCGCAGTCGCTGCAACTGGACGAGACCATCGCCATCTATATCGGCAAGATCCTCGGCACCGACTACCACATGTCGTTCGTCAAGAACGGCCACCCGATGGTGCCCCTCTCGACCCTGACGGCCGGCCATAGGCTCATGATGCACGGGCTCGACTGCGAGGCGTTCCACGGCTGGCTGAGGCTGCTGAAGCATCGTCAGGCCATGGGGCTGAGCCTGGATCCTCGCAATCCGATCGGCGCGACGCCAGCTTAGCGCTCGGTGCGCTGGGCCTGGCGTTCGAGCGCCTCGCACTTGGCGGCGGTGACCTGAGGCCACGGGCCGGGGTCGGCGCCGATGCGGCGCAGAGCCTCATCCTCGCTGATCCGTTCGCGAATGGCGAGTTGCTCGGCGGCGCGGTCGGCGAAGGCGCGGCCCGAACGCATGGCGCTATCGAACTGGGCGCGGGCGGCGGCGTCTTCACGACGGGCGATGGCGACGCGAGCCCCGCCGGTGGAGACGTTTGTCGCCTCGCGTCCCCAACTCGGGCTCGGAAAGGCGGGGGTGGCGCGGAGATACCGCTGCATCGCGCAGGCCTGCTGCACGCGCCAGGACGGCGCGGCGACGGCGGGCGTGGCGAGCCCAACCGCAACTGTCAGCAAGATGACGTGCTTCAGCATGAACGTCAGTTTGAGATCAGAATTGGGCGCGTCCGTGGCGAACCGCCGCTAGGTGGCGCAAGTTGGCATGCGTGCCAAATATTAACCACCTTCGTTCGGCGAACGGGGGTCAAAAAAGTGCGCGCCGCGTCGGGTGAAGCAGGCTCCACCCTCGCGGCGCGCGTGCGATCCTGTCCGGGGGAGAGGATCCTGTCGGAATCTACTTGTCTGCAGCCTTGCTCACGGCGGTGCCTGCGGCCGCGCCGGCGACCGCGCCGACCGGCCCGCCGACCACCGCGCCCGCGGCCGCGCCGGTGGCCGCACGCTGCTCGACGTTGTGCCCGCAAGCCGCCAGCGAGAGGGCGAGTCCAGCGGCGGCCAGCAGGGTAAGGGACTTACGCATTAGGTCACGTCTCCGGGTTCTGAAAGCTTCGCAGCGGGAACGACGGGGCATGGCGGAGGTTCCCTGGGCGGGCTCGCGTCGTTAACGAAACCTGAAAAAAAATCACCTGCTGCGACGCAATATCCCATTGCGAATCCTCTCCGTGATCGTCATAAACCGCCTCAACTTCGCCGTAGCCTGTCACTCCACGTGTAATCGACAGGCTCTCAGTCGCGCCGCCGCCAGCATGAGCAGGGGCCTGCGCGACGACGATGTCGGGGGGCGGTATCGCCCTCGCCACGCAGGACACGATCTTCTTGAATTTCAATAGTAAGGCTCGCGCCGATTGGCGCGTGCCGGCATGCGCCGCATTGATCGGTTCAGGCATTGGCCTGGCCCTGGGCGCCACATACATGGTCGGCGGCATGGCCCGCACGGACGCTGACGACGCCCGCGCTGCGCGGATCGCGCGCGCTGCCGAAGGCGGCTTTTCGGAAGCTACCCTCCAGGCCGCGACTATGGATCCCGGCGTCTTGCGCGTCGCCAGCCGGCACGACCCCTTGGCCGTCAGCGGCGCCGCCCAACGCGATCGCCAAAGCGCTATTCTCGCCGCGCGGCTGGAAAAGGCGCCCCATGCAAAGGCGGAAATTCCACTGCGCGGTGCGATCGACGCCGCTGTGCCGCCAGCCGCGCCGTTCCGGCTGGCCGGGGCGCTGGAAACCTCGCGCGAACTCGAGTGCCTGACTCAGGCCGTCTATTTCGAGGCCCGCGGCGAGACGCCGGCCGGCCAGGCCGCTGTCGCCCAGGTAGTCCTTAACCGCGTTCGCCACCCTTCGTTCCCCAAAAGCGTCTGCGGCGTGGTGTTCCAAGGCGCCGGCAAGCGCGTCGGCTGTCAGTTCAGCTTCGCCTGCGACGGCTCGATGCGGCGCGGCCGCGAGGTCGCGGCGTGGAACCGGGCCCGAAAGGTCGCCTCCAAGGCCCTGGCGGGCAACGTGATGGCCTCGATCGGCGACGCCACCCACTTCCACACGACGAACGTCGCGCCGAACTGGGGGCCGCGTCTGGTGCGCACGGCCGAGGTCGGCATGCACATCTTCTACCGCGTCGGACGCGGCGGCGCGGCGCCGAAGGCGCAGGATCGCGTCCACTACGCCAGCTATGCGGCGACGCCGACGCCGGCGTCGATCGAGGTCGCCGGCGACATGCGCGCCGCCTTGCTCAAGAGCGACCGCAAGCCCGACGCCGTCGGCCAGGCCGACCAGAAGGCCGAACTGCTCAAGGAAGCGGACACCGCGACGCCGAAGCTGCTGCCGATCGCCGCTCACACCGCAAAGGCGCCGGCGCTGCGGCCCGTCGCCGAAGCGGACGCCATGGTCGGCGACGACTAAGCGAACGGTCGCCGCCGTTCTCCTCGATCACGCCTTGCGCCATGCTTCCTCGCCGGGAACATGACCGGGGCGAGTCGAGCGAGGTGGCGTGATGAGCGATGCGGCGGCGCGTGACGAGCTGGCCCGAGGCCTGCTCAACTGCAGCTATGAGGCCCTTAACCCGGTCCAAAAGAGCGTTATCGACCTGATCGTCACGGAGACACCCAGCCGCGCGCCGGGTCTCACCCGTGATGACCGGCGGTTCGGGGAGCGCCTGGCCGATCGCGTGGCTGCATTCGGGGGCTCATGGGCCTTCATCGCCGGCTTCGGCGCGGCGCTGCTGCTGTGGATGGCCTGGAACCTGGCGACCCCGGCGCTTCACCTGGCCTTCGACCCCTATCCGTTCATTTTCCTGAACCTGGTGCTCTCGACGCTCGCCGCTCTGCAGGCGCCGGTGATCATGATGAGTCAGAACCGGCAGAGCGTGACCGACCGGAAAGCGGCCGAGTACGACTATGTCGTGAACCTGCGCGCCGAACTCGAGATTCTGCGCCTGCACGACAAACTCGACGCCCTGCGAGGCGAGGAATTGATGGCGCTGCTGGTGGAGCAGGGTGATCGCATCGAACGGCTGACACAGGAGGTCGCGGAGCTGTCCGCGGGCCGCCGCTAAGCGCGCGCCGCGCGCCGCAGCGCCTGCGGCGGCTGGCCAAAGGCGCGCAGAAAGGCTCTGCGCATCCGCTCGGGATCGCCGAAGCCGGTCGCCGCAGCCACACGGTCGATCGGGTCGGCCGATCCCTCCACCCGTTCACGCGCGGTCTCCAGTCGCAGGCGCTCCACCGCCTTGGCCGGGGTCATGCCGGTCTCGGCCGCGAAGGCGCGGGCGAAGTGCCGGGGGCTCATCGCCGCCTGGTCGGCGAGACGCTCGACGTTGAGCGGCTCGGCGAGCCGCTCGCGCATCCAGTCGAGCAGGGGGGCGAAGCGGCCGCCCTGGCCGCCCATTTCCAGCAAGGCCGAGAACTGGGATTGGCCGCCCGGCCGGCGATGATAGACCACGAGTTGCTGGGCGACGGCGCGGGCCAGATCCTCGCCGTGGTCTTCGGCGACCAGGGCTAGGCACAGGTCGATGCCTGCGGTGATCCCCGCCGAAGACCAGACGTCGCCGTCGCGCACGAAGATGCGGTCTGGCTCCAGCCGCACCTTGGGATAGCGGCGGGCGAAGTCCGGGCAGCGCTGCCAGTGGGTGGTGGCGCGCCGCCCGTCCAAGAGACCGGCCTCGGCCAGGATGTAGGCCCCGGAGCAGACGCTGGCGGTTCGGCGGCTGCGCGCCGACGCGCCGCGCACCCAATCGAGGGTGAGTGCGCAAATGGCCGGTCCGCGCGTGCCTTCCCCGCCGGCGACCACCAGCGTGTCGAGCGGCGTTTCGTCCAACGGTCCAGCCATCACCTGGACGCCCGAGCTCGAGGCGACCGGACCAGGAGCGCGGGCCATGACCCGCAGCGCATAAGCCTCGGGCACGAACCGGGCGGCGATTTCGAACACCGCGATTGGGCCGGTGGCGTCGAGGATCTGGAAGTCCGGAAATACGAGCAGGCCGATCGTGCGGGTCATGGCGAAAAACGAGGGATGTTTGTCATTTCTGCCGGAAGCTAGGTCGTGCACTGTGGGGCGTCAAACGCCTTTGGAGACCACCATGTCCAAGCTGCAGATCGTCATCGCGCTCTATCCGGGCGTCACTCACCTGGACTTCACCGGTCCCCACCAGGTGCTCTCGCGCCTGCCCAACGCGGAGGTGGCGGTCGCTTCGATAGGCGGGCAGGACATCGAGGCCGAGGGCCTGACCTTCTCGCGGCTCGCCGACCTGACGGCCATCGACCGTTGCGACGTGCTCTGCGTGCCGGGCGGTCTGGGTACCACCGACGCGATGCAGGACGAGGCCTTCATGGCGCAGATCCGGCGGCTCGGATGCCAGGCCAAGTACCTGACCAGCGTCTGCACCGGATCGCTGATCCTGGCGGCGGCGGGATTTCTCAAGGGCAAGCGGGCCGCCTGCCATTGGGCGTGGCGCGATCTGCTGATCCCATTCGGCGCCATCGTCGACGACAGCCGCGTGGCCCGCGACGGAGACATCATCACCGGCGGCGGCGTCACCGCGGGCCTGGACTTCGCCTTTGTGCTGATGGCTGAACTGGCGGGCGAGACCTTGGCCAAGTCGGTGCAACTCGGGCTTGAGTATGCGCCATCGCCGCCCTTCGCGTCGGGGCGTCCGGAACTGGCGTCCCCTGAAATCCTGGCGGCGGTCAAGGCGCGGATGGAGCCGTTCGCCAATGGTCGTCGTGAGGCGGTGGAGGCCGTCGCCGCCCGGTTGGGGGCCGCGCGGACCTAGGCCGCCAGGGCGCGGACCAGCGCCGAGGGTTCGATCGGCTTGCTGAGATAACCGTTGAAGCCGAGCGCCAGGAGTCGCTCGCGCTCGCCGGTCATGGCGTCGGCGGTCAGGGCGACGACCGGAAGCGTCTGGCGCCCGGCGGCGCGGATGGCCGCCAGGGTCTCGATGCCGTTCATCTCCGGCATATGAATGTCCATCAGCACGATGTCGAAGTCGGCGTCATCCAGATGGGCCAGACCCTCGGCGCCGCTGGATGCTGTGGAGACGCTGGCGCCGATGGCTTCCAGCAGGGCGCGGGCGACCTCCTGATTGGTGAGATTGTCGTCGACGACCAGTACGCGCAGGGCCGCCTCCAGATCGTCGGGACCGTTGCAGAACTCTTCCTCGGCCTCGGCCGTGGACAGCGGCAGGTTCAGGGTGAAGCGCGCGCCTTCGCCGAGGCGGCTCTCTACGATCAGGTCGCCGCCCATCAGCCGCGCCAGTTCGCGGGAGATGGCGAGACCCAGACCCGTGCCGCCGAAGCGGCGCGAGATGCTGCTGTCGGCCTGGGTGAACCCCTGGAACAGACGCGACTGAGCGGCTTCGTCGAGGCCGGGGCCTGTGTCGGCCACGGTGAACGCGACCCCGGAGGCCGTGCTCTGGACGATGAGGCGGACCTCGCCGGCGGTCGTGAACTTCACGGCGTTGGAGAGCAGGTTCTGCAGGATCTGGCGCAGGCGGGCTTCGTCGCCGAACGTCCAGCGCGGAATATCGGCCGGCAGGTCGCATATCAGAGCCAGACCCTTGTCCTGCGCCATGTGGCTCCAGAGGTCGATGGTGCGCGCCACCGTCTGGTGCAGGTTGAAGGGGCGCGCGTCGATGTCGAACTTGCCGGCTTCGATCTTGGCGAGGTCCAGAACGTCGTTGAGGATGGTCATCAGTCCGCCGCCGGATCGCAGCAGGGTCTTCACGTACTGCGCCTGACGGGCGTCCAGATTGGTGCGGTCGAGGGCGTGAGCCATGCCGAGGACCCCGTTCATCGGGGTGCGAAGTTCGTGACTCATCATCGCCAGGAAGGTCGACTTGGCCTCGCTGGCGGCGCGCACGGCGCGGGTCTGGTCCTCCAGGTCGGCTAGGGCGGCGTTCAGCTTGCGCGAAGCGGCGACGCCGCGGGCCGCCGAAACGATGGCATAGCCGACATAGACCATGACCCCCAAGGCGACGAACGCCTGCTGGGCGCCGTGGAAGCGGGGGAAGAACAGTGGGGCGAGTAGGATGCAGAGCCCGCTCGGCGCGCCGAAGACGAGCGAGGCGAGCGGCGATCGGTAGGCGTGGCTCATGCCGTTGAGCAGCAGCGCCGACCAGACTAGCAGGGCGAAATATTCAGAGCCCGAAAAGTCGGCCACCCAATAGGCGACGCCGAGGCCGACCCAGACGCCATTTAGAGCCAGCGCCGATCCCAGGTACGATATGCGCTGCGCGCGGGTCGGGACGCCGCGCGCATGCGGCGCGGTGGCGATCATCGTCCAGGCCTCGCCGAACGCGAAGAACGCGACCCACCCGGCGGCGACCGCCGGTGACAGGGTCCAGGCCACGAGGATGGCGTAGACCGCCACCGTAATCCAACGCGACGGAGCCATCCGGCGCGCGGCGCGCGCGACGCCGTCGAAGCCCTCGTCGAACTCAAAAACCGGTAACTTCATTACGCCGCCCACCACTTGCGACGCACGTTGCACGCGAATGCGCAAGAGAGGCTTAACGCGCTAGAGGTGGCGGTCGGGTAACGTTGCTATCTTGAGGTGCGTGATCAGCGGTCCTGCGTACGGGCGTGCACTGTATCGACGTTCTGATGAATGTTGCCCTGGCGGCCCTGGCTCTTGATGTTGAAGTCGTCGCCGTGGCCGGCCGAGTGGACGCCGGTCTTGGCGTCTCGGCGGTCGCGGTCCTCGCCCTGGATGTCGGGGCGTTGGCCGCGGAAGGACTGTTGTTCCTTCGGGATCGGGGGCGCTTTGCTCATGAGGGACTCCTTCTTCCAGTGACCTGGAAGGGAACAGCCCTTGGGCCGGCTTGTTCCCGGCTCAGACGGCGTCGAGGCCGATGTCGAGCACGCTGGCCGAGTGGGTGAGAGCGCCGACGCTGATCACCTGAACCCCGGTCCGGGCGATGCCGCCGACCGTCTGCAGGTTGACCCCTCCCGAGGCCTCCAGCGTGACGGCGCCGGCGGTCATGGCGACCGCCTTGGCCAGATCCTCCAGGCTGAAATTGTCCAGCATGATGACGTCCGGCCGATGCGGCAGAGCCTCTTCGAGCTGCGCCAGGCTATCGACCTCGACCTCGATCTTCATCAGATGACCGGCCGCTGCGCGGGCGCGCTTGAGCGCTTCGCCGACCCCGCCGCAGGCGGCGACGTGGTTGTCCTTGATCAGGATCGCATCATCGAGGCCGAAGCGGTGGTTGAGGCCGCCGCCGCATCGCACGGCGTACTTCTCCAGGTGGCGCAGGCCCGGCGTGGTCTTGCGCGTGTCGGCGATGCGCGCGCCCGTGCCGGCGACCGCCTGGACGTAGTCGCGGGCCAGGGTGGCGACGCCGGACAGGCGGCCGAGCAGATTGAGGGCGGTGCGCTCGGCCGACAGCAGGGCTCGGGCGTTGGCTTCGACCTTCGCCAGGACTTGGCCGGGGTGGATCGCGTCACCGTCGGCGACCATGGCCTCGAACTTGGCCGCGGGATCGAGCGCCAGCGCGGCGAGCCGTGCGCAGGCCAGGCCGGCGACGACGCCGTTCTGGCGGGCGGCGAACACGGCGTCCAGCCGCGCGTCGGCCGCGATGCAGGCCTGGGCGGTGACGTCGCCGGCGCGGCCGAGGTCTTCGGCCAGGGCGGCGGACACCACCGGCTGGATGAGCAGGTCAGGAATGGGAGCGATCATTCGGCCGCGATGCTGGAGGCCGGAGGGGCCAGGTTGAGGAAGGTGCGGACTGGCGCAGCGTCGGCCGGCCCGTCGGCGCGGAAGTGGGCGCCGAGACTGGCCGGCCGGTCGAGGGCGGCCTGGGCGACCAGGCGCGCGGCCACGAGCGGAGGGGCGCGGCCGTGGGCGGCCTCCAGGGCGTCGATCAGCGCGAGCAGCCGGGTGAGGCCCTCGGCGTCGCGCACGACCCCGGCGTCGCGGCTCATGGCGACGCGCAACCGGGCCAGCGCTTCGCTCGGCAGGTCGGGCGCGGCGGTCGCGCGCAGCGGCCGGGTCTTGGGATCTTCGAACGCAGCGGCGGCGCGGCCGGCGCGGGCGCCGAACACGGCGGCTTCCAGCAGCGAGTTCGAGGCCAGCCGGTTGGCGCCATGCACGCCGGTGGAGGCGCATTCGCCGGCGGCGTAGAGGCCCGGCAGGCTGGTCGCGCCGTCTGCATCGGTGACGATCCCGCCCATGTGGTAGTGGCAGGCCGGCGCGACCGGGATCGGCTGCACCCGCGGATCGACGCCGCCGGACAGGCACGCGGCGAACACCGCCGGAAACTCGTCGGGGAAGTGATTTCCAACGGCTGCACGGGCGTCGAGGAAGGCCCCGTGGCCCGCCTCGCGCTCGGCATGGATCGCGCGCGCCACGACGTCGCGGGGCGCAAGCTCGGCGTCGGGGTGGTAGCGTCCCATGAACGCCTCGCCGGCGCCGTCGATCAGCTTGGCGCCTTCGCCGCGAAGGGCCTCGGTCGCCAGGGGGGCGGGATCTCGGCCGATATCTATGGCGGTCGGGTGAAACTGCACGAACTCGGGATCGGCGATGGTCGCGCCGGCCAGGGCGGCCAGGGCCAGGCCCTCGCCCTTCAGCTCGGGCGGGGTGGTGGTCACGCCGTAGAGGCCGCCGACGCCGCCGGTCGCCAGGATGGTGGCCGGGGCGGTGAATTCGATCAGTTGCCCGTCTTCTTCGGCCAGGACCCCGCGCACGCGGCCCTCGGCGTCGCGGAGCAGGCCGCGCAGCCGGCAGCCGGCGCGAACCGTGACATGGCGTGAAGACAGGGTCGCGGCGATGACCGCGTCCATGATCGCGCGGCCGGCCTGGTCGCCCTTCACCCGGGCGACGCGCGAGCGAGAGTGGGCGGCCTCCAGGCTGGTCGCGAAGTCCCCATCGACCGTGCGGTCGAACGGCGCGCCGAGGGCGGCCAGGGTGCGAACGGCCTGCGGGCCTTCCCGCGCCAGGATTGCGGCCATGGCGGGATCGACCAGGCCTGCGCCGGCCGCGACGGTGTCGGCTGCGTGCAGGTCCGGGGCGTCGTCGCTGCCGAGGGCGGCGGCCATGCCGCCCTGCGCCCATGCCGAGGAGCAGCCTTGGCTCAGCGGGGCGCCGGTCAGGACCAGGGCCTTTCGCGGCGCGGCGGCCAGAGCTGCGGACAGCCCCGCCAGCCCGGCGCCGACGATCAGCACGCCGTCGTGCTTGATCCGCTCCATGATCAGATCAACTCGACGTCCACGTGGTGACGGGCCTTCACCAGGTCATAGCGGGCCGGAACCGCCGGCGGCGGCAGATCGACCATGCGCTGGACGGCCAGCCGCGCGCGTTCGGCGATCGCCGGATCGACGGTGACCTCGAAACGATTGTGGAGCAGGGCCTCGTAGATGTTCTGGAGGCTGATCTTCTTCATGTGCGGGCAGAGGTTGCAGGGGCGCACGAACTCAGTCCCGATCGCGTCGGCGGCGACGTTGTCGGCCATCGAGCATTCGGTGATCAGCACCACCTGCTTGGGCTTGCGTTGCAGCACGTAGTCGTTCATCGCCGCCGTCGAGCCGGCGAAGTCGGAGACTTCCAGCACCTCGGCCGGGCATTCCGGGTGAGCGAGGATCTCGGCGTTGGGATAGGACGCCTTGAGCTCCAGGATGTCCTCAGCCGTGAAGCGCTCGTGCACCTCGCAGCGACCCTTCCAGGCGATGATGCCGACGTCCGTCTGGCGCGCGACGTTGCGGGCCAGGAACTCGTCGGGGATCAGGATGACCTTGTCGACGCCGCATTCCTTGGCGACGTGTTCGACCACCTGGACCGCGTTGGCGCTGGTGCAGCAGACGTCGGTCTCGGCCTTAACGTCGGCGGTGGTGTTGACGTAGGTGACGACCGGCAGGCCCGGATAGCGCTGCTTGATCAGGCGCACGTCAGCGCCGGTGATCGACGAGGCGAGGCTGCAGCCGGCAGTCAGGTCCGGGATCAGAATGGTCTTTTCCGGCGACAGGATCTTCGAGGTTTCGGCCATGAAGTGCACGCCGGCCTGGACGATGATCGCCGCGTCCGACTTCGCCGCTTCCTTGGCCAGGCCCAGGCTGTCGCCGACATAGTCGCCGACCCCATGGAAGATCTCGGGCGTCATGTAGTTGTGCGCGAGGATCACCGCGTTCTTCTCGCGCTTCAGGCGGTTGATCTCGGCGATGAGCGGGGCGTGGAGGCGCCACTCCATCGGAGTGACGTGATGCTTCACCTTCTCCCACATCGGGGAGGTGGCGGCCTCGACAGCAGGCGTGAACGCGAATTGCGAGCCGTCAGCCATTGTATCCCTCCTTATGCTCAAAATGAGCATTTCTTCGGCCTCAAAAAACGCCGCGGGATCTCTGCAGCGCCCCGTCGGCGTCCGTGATTATGCTCAAAACGAGCAAAACCGATGACTGATGATATAGACCCCTGCCAGGGGCGGCACAAGCCCACATTATCATGAAGCTCTGGAACGGGGGCAGTTCAGGCCGCCTGGCTGCGCCGATCGACATTCTCGGCCAGAGCCCTCGCCAGGGCGTCGGCGTCATAGGGCTTTCGTAGCAGCGGCCAGGGCGTTTCAGCAGCGATCGGCTGAGCTTCGCCAGCGTACCCGGTCGAGAGGATGACCGCCAAGCCAGGCCGCCGGGCGCTGACCGCGGCGGCCAGATCAAGGCCGGATCGACCGCCGGGCATCACCAGATCGGTAAGGACGGCGTCGAGGTCTGGATGTTGCTCCAGGGCGATCAGGGCCAGGTCGACGTCGATGGCGCGGACGACCGTATGGCCGAGTTCGACGAGCATGGCGCTGACCATCTCTCCGACTTCGGCGTCGTCCTCCACAAGCAGCACGTTCAGTCGGCGAACGCTCGGCGGCTCCTGTTCGCTTGCTTGCGAGGCCAGGGCGGGCGCCTCTCCGCAGCGGGGCAGATAGAGGCTGACGGACGCGCCTTCGCCGGCGGAGGTTTGTATGGTCACGCCGCCACCGCTCTGGCGGGCGAATCCGTAGGCCTGGGAGAGACCCAGGCCGGTTCCCTTGCCGATATCCTTGGTGGTGAAGAAGGGCTCGAATGCACGGGCGAGTACGGCTGGCGCCATGCCCATGCCGTCGTCGCGGACTTCGACGCGGACATAGTCGCCGGCCGCGACGTCCTCCACCTGGCCTTCGGCGAGCGCGCAGGCCTCGGTGCGAATTTCGATGGATCCGCCCTGGCTGACGGCGTCGCGGGCGTTGACGACCAGATTCATGATCGCCGCGTCGAACTGACCCTGATCGATCATGGCGACGGACTGCGGCGCGCCGGCGGTCAGCGTGAACTTGATCGCCTCACCGACCGCCCGGCGCAGCAGCGGCTCGCTTTCCGCCAGCAGATCGTCGATCCGAACCGCTTCGGGCTTGAGGGCCTGGCGGCGCGAGAATGCCAGCAGCTGGTGGGTCAGGCGTTCGCCGCGGCGGGCGGCGCCCAGCGCCGCCTCGATCATCCGATCGCGACGCTCGACGTCGTCGGGCTTGCGCTGGATCAAGTCGAGCGCGCCAGTGATGACGGTCAGGAGGTTGTTGAAGTCGTGGGCCACGCCGCCGGTGAGCTGGCCGACGGCCTCCAGTTTCTGGGCGTGATGCAGGCGGGCCTGAGCCTCGTCGCGCTCGGCGAGCGCAGCATTGACGCGCTCGGCCAACAGCTCATTGATGTCCTGCAGGTCGTGCTCGGCGTCCTTGGCGTCGGTGATGTCGATCCCGATGCCAACGAAGCCGGCGAAGGTCCCGTCCGGCCCGTAGCGCGGCTGCGACACAGAGCGGATCCAGCACCATTCGCCGGTCTTGCGACGATAGCGGGCTTCCAGGCGGAAAGGCTTGCGCGAGGCCTCGCCCGCGACCTGCTCCTTCAGGACCCGCGGCAGGTCTTCGGGGTGAAGCGCGTCGCGCCAGTCGAACTCCAGCGCCTGTTCGTAGGGCACGCCCAGATAATCGACGTAGGCCTGGTTCACGAATTCACGGCGACCGTCGGTTCTGGAGACCCAGAGCAGGGCAGGGGCGCTGTCGGCGAGCGCTCGGAAGCGTTCCTCACTTTCCTTAAGTTTCTCAAAGGCATGGCGGCGGTCGGTGATGTCGATGTTGACGCCGACGGCGCGGACTGCGCGACCCATGCCGTTGACCAGCACCTCGCCGCGCGAGAGCAGCCAGCGGGTTTCGCCGTCGGGCCGCACGATACGGAATTCGCAGGGCTCCATCTGGCCGCTACGGATCGCTGCGATGTTGTTCAGGCGCACACGCTCGCGGTCTTCGAGGTGGACGACTTCGAGCAGCTGGCGCACGCCCGCCCTTTCGCCGATCGGCAGGCCGAGGTTTCGGAAGAGGGTCGGCGACCAGAATCCTTCTCCGGTTTCGGCGTCCCAATCCCAAAGGCCGACGTCGCCGGCGCTTTGCGCCATCTGCAGCCTCGCCTCGCTGCGGTCGAGGGCGGCCTGGGCCTCGTCCAGCCGCAGGACGATCTCGCGCAGAGTGGCGGCGACGACCACGGTGACCGCTCCGGACAGCGCGTAGAGGACCATGCCGGCGCGGATGGCCGGATCGCCCGGGACGCCGCCGCGGATCGCCAGCGAGGTCATCAGGGCCGCAGCCAGGCCGAGCCAGCCCCATCGCTGCCCGGCGAAGAGGGTGGCGACAATGAATGCCGGAAAGTGCGTGACGGAGAGGGCGAAGGCGGTGTCCCAGCCCGCGAACAGGCCGCGGATGATCACCGCGCAGGCCATTGCGCCCAGGCTGACGGCCAACGCGACCAGCAGCGGCGGTGAGCGTCGCGGTATGAAGCGCAGCGGTGATCCTGCGGGCGTCATCTCTCTCGACGCTCTGCTGATTCGGGCCCCAGACGAGTCTATCTCAGGACCATGCGAGCCAGAGCCCAGGGGTGCAACACTCGATCTTGGCGGGTTTGGCCCCTATCTTGCCAGTTTCCGGCTGCATGGAGCCGGGACTGAAACAGATTGGGACCTCGCCGCTGCCGCTGACGCAGATCATCTCCCAGCGTGGCCTTATTGCGGCCCTGGCGACGACCTGCGGGTTGGCGGTGATATTGCTCGCCTGTGTGAACCCCCGCTACGCCGATGGCAGTGAGGAGAGGTCGCAAGGGCTCGCCCAGGTGGCCCGGACTTTCTCTGACCGCGGGCTGAGCCGGCTGACCGCCGATATGGACCCGGCGATGCTGGCCCTGGCCAGGCGCCATGATCCGCTGGCGCGCCAGGCCGACCCCTGGGGCCGAACCGTCGGCTGGACCAGTCTCGACATCTCCAAGATTCCCGATCTCGGTCTCGACACGACTTCGGTCGAGACGGCCGAGGAGATCAACGCCATGCGGGCGTTCTCCAAGCTGCCGATCCGTCCGATGCGTCCGTTCGTGCTGCACGCCGGCGGCCAGGACGCGAACCGGGCGCTCAAGTGCCTGACCGAGGCCGTCTACTACGAAAGCGCCCGCGAGCCGCGGCTCGGCCAGGAGGCGGTGGCCCAGGTGGTGCTGAACCGAGTGCGTCACCCGGCCTATCCGAAGTCGGTCTGCGGCGTGGTCTATCAGGGCTCGGCCCGGTCGACCGGTTGCCAGTTCAGCTTCACCTGCGACGGTTCGTTGCGCTATGCGCCCGAGGCCGGCTTGTGGAGGCAGGCGCAGGAGGTGGCGCGTCGCGCGCTGGCGGGCCACGTGAACAAGTCGGTGGGCTCAGCGACGCACTATCACGCCGAATATGTCGCGCCCTACTGGGCCCCGACCCTGGTCAAGATGAAGCAGGTCGGACTGCACATCTTCTATCGGTGGACTGGTCCCTGGGGGGAGCCGCCGGCCTTCACCGGCCGGTACGCCGGCGGCGAGGCCTTCATCTCGCCGGCGATCCTCGGCGGGCTGGATGCGCGCACCAACGGGCTGCTGGATCCGGAGACCCAGGGTGTCGGCGGCGGCCGTCAGGTCACCCTGGCCGTGGCCGGGGAGGTGCGCACCTACAATGTCGCTGACGCCTCCGCCACCGGCGGCGAGCGCACGCGGGTGCTGGGAACGCTCTATGCACCGCGCCGCAAGCCGACCGCCCAGGAGATCCAGGAGATCAACCGCTCGCTGGCGGCCATGGAGGCCAAGGACGACGACGCCGGAGCGGCCGACGCCCCCGCGCACAAGGCCGGGCCGGATACTGGCGCAGGCGCGCTTCAGGAGTAAGCTCGGCGGTCATGACCGCCGTTCTTGCGATCCACGCACATCCAGACGACATCGAAACCCTCTGCGCCGGGACGCTCGCCGTGCTGGCCGCGGCGGGACATCAGATCCGCATCGCCACCGTCACCGGCGGGGATCTCGGCTCGACGGCCACCGCGCCGCCGGAGACCTCGCGCATCCGTCAGGCCGAGGCGGCCCGGGCTGCGGCCTTGATCGGCGCTGAGTACCGCTGCGGCGAAGTCCCCGATCTTGGGGTGTTCAAGGACGATCCGACCCGCCGGCGGGTGACCGAGCTCATCCGCTGGGCCCAGGCCGAGGTGGTCATCACCGCATCGCCGGCCGACTATCACCCCGACCACGAGGCGGTGAGCCAGTTGGTGCGCGACTCTTGCTTCGCCGCCTCGGTGCCGAACTATGCGACCGGCGAGGCGCCGCCGCTCGAGGCCATTCCGCACCTCTATTTCATGGATCCGATCGGCGGCCGCGACCGCGAGGGCGTCTGGACGATTCCCGACTTCGGCGCCGACGTCTCGGCCGTCTTCGAGACAAAGAAGGCCATGCTGGCCTGCCATGTCAGCCAGGACGCATGGGTCGCGCGCCAGCACGACATCCCCGACCACCTGGCGTCGATGGAGGCGTGGACCCGGAAGCGTGCTCGCGATTTCGAGACTGATCTGGCCGAGGGCTTCCGCCAGTACCGGCATCATCCTTATCCGCGCACACCGCTGCTGCAGGAATTGCTGGGCGCGAGGCTGTTGGCGCCCGTGGCTCAGGCCCCGCGAGCGGCGTCGTAGCGGCCCCACATCGGGCCGCAGTCAAGCATGTCGCCGGTCTGCATCGCCTCGTCGATGGCCATGACGGTCAGGCCGGCCTCCATCGACTCGAACGGCGTCACCGGGAAGTCCTGACGCCCTTCCATCGTCGCCAGAAGATCGCGGGCCATGGCCTGGTCGGCGCCGTTGTGACTGTCCTCGGTGCGGTCGCCGTAGTCGATGCGCTCGGGCTTGCCGCGGTCCATGGCGCGGCGGACCATCAGCTTGTTGCGCACCAGATCGGCGATCAGCGTGCCCTCTGTCCCGGCCACGTACCAGCGGCGCTCTGGCAGGGCGACGTGGCTGTTGGCGTGGAACGACAGCCGCACGCCGTTCTCGTACTGCACCAGGGCGTTCTGGTGGTCGGTGACGTCCATGTCCGAGTGGAAGGCGTCGTTGGCGCTGGCCCAGCCGGCGTCGCGCAGGGCGTAGGCCAGCTGACCGTCGCTGTAGGTGTAGTGGCCCGCACGATCGGGCGTGAAGATGTTGCGGCCGCCGAAACTGGCGACCTTGGCCGGCCGTGAGCGGGTCAGACGGCCGAAGATATCGAAGTCGTGGCAGACCTTGTCGAGCAGGTAAGAGCCGCCATAGGCCTGCTTGCGCCGCCAGTTGCGGGCCAGGTAGCCGCCGTGCTCAGGCGGCAGGTGCTCGGTGGCGTCGATCGAAATCACCTGGCCGAGTTGCCCGGCGTCCACGCGGGCGATGGTGTCGCGCACGATCGACATGGAGCGCATGACCAGGCCGATATAGAGCGGCGGACCGCCGCCGGCGGCGAGGCGATGGGCGAGGGCCAGGGTCTCTGACTGGGTCCGCACGATCGGTTTCTCGGCGAAGATCGGATGGCCGGCGTCGAGGGCCTGGTTTAGGTGCTCGAAGTGCAGGTGGTTGGGCGAGCCGATCATCACCAGATCGTACGGCCCTTGCGCCAGCAGCTCGGAGGCGTCCGCCAGCGCTGGGCCAGGATCGATGCCGGCCGCGGCCAGGATCGGCGCGCCGACAGGGGCCGGATCGACATGGGCGGCGACCTGCAGGCTCCAGCCGACCTCCTTCATCGCCGCCAGCACATGGGCGATGCGCTGGCCCAGTCCGATGACGCCTATGCGGTAGGTTTTCATGGCCGCCTTCCAGAAAGCTGACGGCGCGAGCTTAGCGCGGGCGGGGCGCTCGGCTAGTGGCCTTCGCCGCCCCCGAACGCGTCGGGGTACGCGACCAGCAGGGGGGCGTCGAGCGCGCCTTCCTCGAGCGCCAGAGCCATGAAGGCGGGGCTGGCGGCGTAGGGAGACTTCACCTTGGCGGCGGCCTGCCGGCTGAATCCGAACTTCGGGTAGTACTCGGGATGGCCGAGCACGATCACCGCCTGGGCCCCGAAGTCCTTGGCGGTCTCGATCGAGGCGGCGGTCAGGCGCTTGCCGACGCCGGCGCGCTGGCGGTCAGGGCGAACGGCCAGCGGGGCGAGGGCCGCGTAGAGGTTCACGCTGTCGGCCCACAGCCGGCTGTAGAGGATGTGGCCGACGACCTCGCCGTTCTCCTCCTCCACCAGTTCGAACATCACGTCGCCGGCGGCGCGCAGTTTCTCGACCAGATCGGCCTCGTCCGCCTGGCCGAATGCGGCGGCGACGATCTCGCGGATGGCGGCGTGGTCGGCGGGGCGAGCGTGACGGATCATGCCGCGAGCATAGGCCGAGGTCCATTCCGCGGCCAGGGCAGAGGGCGCAGTCTGCGAGACGATATTGGCGGCGAGCGCGGGGCTGAACCCATCGCCATCGGACGCGTTGCATAAGACCAGCGCAACTCGAGAGGGGCGACCATGTCCATCAACAACCGCCGCGAACTCAGCCTGCTGAACCACGAGGAGGGCGAGCTGATCCGCGACTCGCACCATCCGGCCATCGCGCAGCTAGACACGAAGGATCTGGCCGAGACGCGTCAGCGCTTGCGCGCTTTGCGCGACAAGGAGCGCACGTTGGCGCGCCAGAAGGTCCGCGAAGCGAGGGGCAAGGGCGAGCGACGCGGCAGCGGCACAGCCGAGCATCTCCAGGAGCGCAAGCAGGTGTTCGCCAGCGCCCTGCGGCGGGTGAATAAACAGGCCCATCGCATGCACGTCGAAGAGGCGCGCGCCGCGCACGTCGAGGCTTCTAAGAAAGCGCTGGCCATGCGCCGCTCGGCCGACGCCTCGTCGCATCCCGCGCCGGGCAAGAGCGCCAGCGACGGGATGAACCCGGTGGAGAACAAGAAGACCGCCTCAAAGGTCGCCCCGGCCAGGGTTGGCAGCGTTTCCCAAGCCACCAAGAACGCACAGGCCAAGCGGGATAGCTAGCGATCCAATCGCCCCCCGGAGGGGAGGATGTGGATCGTGCCTAGTCCCCCGCCACCCAACTGACGTCGGCGCCGAGCGCGTTGAGGTTCTCGACGAACTTCGGGTGGGCGCGCTGGATCGGCGAGGCGTTGAGGATGGTGCTTTCACCCTCGATGCTGGCGGCCAGCATGAAGAGCGCAATGGCCACGCGGATGATGTAGGGGCTCTCGACCGTCGCCGGGGTCAGCGGCTTGCCGCCCCAGGTGATCAGCCGGTGCGGGTCGCAGAGCAGGGCGTGAGCCCCGAACTTGCCCAGTTCCGAATGCCAGCCGAGCGCGCCGTCATAGACCTTGTTCCAGAACATCACCTGGCCCTCGGCGCGGACGCCCAGCGCGACGAAGATCGGGAGCAGGTCGGCGGGCACGTAGGGCCAGGGCGCAGCCTCGACCTTGGTCAGGATATTCGAGGTGAAGGGCTCGCGGACCTTGAGCTTGCCGTCGACGCGGGCGCGGCTGAAGCCGTTTTCGTGGGTCACCTCGACGCCGAACTTGGCGAAGGTGCGGTCCAGCAGGGGGAACTGCTCGACCGAGCCGTTCTGGACGGAAATCTCGCCGCCGGTGATCGCGCCCATGGCCAGGAAGGTGGCGACCTCGTGGAAGTCGTCGGCGAAGGTGAACTCGACCCCGCCCAGGCTGTCGACGCCCGAGACGGTCAGGCGTGAGCCGCCCACGCCCTGGATGCGCGCGCCCATGCCGGCCAGGAACTCGCAGAACTCCTGGACGTGCGGCTCGCAGGCCGAGTTGGTCAGGCGCGACAGCCCCTTGGCGGTGGCCGCGCACAGCACAAAGTTCTCCGTGGTGGTGACCGAGGCGTAGTCCAGCCAGTGCTGGGTGGCGGTGAAGCCCTTGTCGGCGGTGATGACCGTCGCTCCGGGTTCGCTGGCGACTTCCGCCCCGAAGGCGCGGAACACCTCGATGTGCGGGTCGATCTCACGCGAACCGAGGGTGCAGCCGGTCACGTCCTCTTCCAGGCTCGCGCGGCCGAAGCGGTGCAGCAGGGCCGGGATCAGCATGATCGAGGAGCGCATGCCCAGCGGCAGGTGCGCGGCCTTCGGGTCGAGGTCGCGGCCGTGATGGAGGCGCAGCGTCCCGGTGGCGTAGTCCATCTCGACCGAGGAGCCGAGCTTTCCGAAGAAATCCAGCAGCTTGCGGACGTCGGTGATGTCCGGCACCCGGTGCAGGATGATCGGCTCGTCGCTGAGCAGGGTGGCGCAGAGCACCGGCAGGACGGCGTTCTTGTTGGCGGACGGCGTGATGGTCCCACGCAAGGCGCGGCCGCCTCGCACGATCAGGTTCGTCATGGCGGCGCGTGGCCTCGTCTTTCGGGAAGGGCGGCCCGCGGCCGCCCGCTAAGTTGAACTCGTCGACGCTGTCAGCCGGTCACCAGGCGCCGATGCGCTGGGCCTCGTGATGGCTGATCGGGTGCTTGGCCTTTTCGTGGTCTTCTTCAGCCAGCAATCTTACCGCTTCCAGCGCCGCCATGCAGCCCATGCCGGCGGCGGTGACAGCCTGGCGGTAGACGTCGTCAGTGACGTCGCCGGCGGCATAGACGCCCTTGATCGCGGTCGAGGCGCTGCCCGGGATGACCTTCAGGTAGCCCGAACCATCCATCTCGAGTTGGCCCTTGAAGAGTTCGGAGGCCGGGGCGTGGCCGATGGCGATGAACACGCCGTCGGCGGGGATCTCGCGGACCTCGCCGGTATTCACGTCCTTCAGCTTCACGCCCGTGACGCCGAGCGGTTCGGTCGTGCCGACCACTTCGTCGATGGCGACGTTCCAGATCACCTCGATCTTCGGGTGCGCGAACAGCCGCTCCTGCAGGATCTTCTCGGCGCGGAACTCGTCGCGGCGGTGCACGACCGTGACTTTGGAAGCGAAGTTGGTCAGGAACAGCGCTTCCTCGACCGCGGTGTTGCCGCCGCCGACCACCACGACCTCCTTGCCGCGATAGAAGAAGCCGTCGCAGGTGGCGCAGGCTGAGACGCCGAAGCCCTGGAACTTCTGCTCGGTGTCGAGGCCCAGCCATTTGGCCTGGGCGCCGGTGGCGATGATCAGGGTCTCGGTCAGCCAGACGTCGCCGCTGTCGCATTCCAGGCGGAACGGACGCTGGCTGAGGTCGGCCTTGATGACGATGTCGTTGATGATCTCAGTGCCGACGTGGGCGGCCTGGGCCTGCATCTGCTCCATCAGCCAGGGGCCTTGGATGACGTCGGCGAAGCCCGGATAGTTCTCCACGTCGGTGGTGATGGTAAGTTGGCCGCCGGGCTGGATGCCGGCGATCAGCACCGGTTTGAGCAGGGCGCGCGCGGCGTAGATGGCGGCGGTGTAGCCGGCCGGGCCGGAACCCAGGATCAGGCAGCGGGTGGTGCGAGGAGCATTCTGCGACATGGCGTCTATGTAGGGGAGATTCTGAGCCGTTGCGACAGGCGCCGGGCGCGGTCGGTCAGCGCACGGGTTGGAAGTCTCAGAGGCCGGGATCGCGGGCGGCCAGCCGCGGGGCGGAAATGACTTCAAGCAGCGCCTCCGCAGCGCGTTGCGCGCCGAGGCCGTCGCAAAGCTCGAGGCTGGCCGCGGTAAGGCGGGTGCGCGTGGCGGTGTCGCTGAGGAGGCGCACGGCGGCCCGATCGAAGGCCCCGGCGAAGTCCTCGTCTGCGGCGTCCACCACCAGGGCGGCGTCCCGTTCGGCCAGGGCGCGGGCCGCAGGGCGCTGGTTCTCGGCGAGCACCACAATTACCGAGGGCAGGCCAAGGGTGCAGCGCTCCCAGGTGGTCGAGCCCCCGGCGCCGAAAGCGACGTCGGCCTCAAGGGTGAGCCGGGCCATGTCCTGGGCGTCGACGTGAAGCGTGACGCGCGGGTCATGCGCGGCCACGCGCGTCAGGCCAGGCAGGCTGGGGGCGTCGGCGCCCAGCACCACGTCGAAGGCCAGGTGGCCGTTGCGCTGACGCAGGCGGTCTAGCACCCGCGAGGTGATCCCGCCGACATCGGTCAGGCCGAGGGCGACCAGCACGCGCTCCACCGGACCGCCGCGCCGGGCGATGGCCGCCTCGCGCAGGGCGGCGAACTCCGGCCGCAGCGGCGCGTAGCGCGGGCCGAGCAGCAGGCGGGCGCCCTCGGCGAGCGAAGCGTAGTCGGCCTCGGTGCGCGCCGGGCCGGAGTCCAGCACGATGTCGGCGGCGAGGGGGCGGTCGGCCAAGTCGTCGATGACGAGCGTCGGGCGACCCTGCGCGATGATCTGGTGATCGACGCGGCCCAGGCCGTAGTGGTCGAACACGATGGCGTCGAAAGTCAGGCCGGCGACCGCGGCGGGCAGGTCGGCGGCAGCGATGGAGGCGACTTCTTCGCGGCTCATGTCGGGGGCGAAGGCGTCGAGGATGCCGGCGACGACCGGCGGGGCCAGGAACACGCATTCGGCGCCGTGTTCGCCAAGCGCCCTAGCCAGGCTGAGCGAGCGCATCACATGTCCGCCGCCGACCGCCGGGCCGGCGTTGGCGATGAAGAGGATGCGGGGCCGCAGAATCATCTTGCAACCATGGGACGCCGAAACCCGCGGCTTGGAAAGGGGCGCGGCTCAGCACGGCAGGCGTACGGCGCGGTGAGGGCTGGTCGCTGCGGTCGTATCGATCGCCAGGGCGATATCGACGTCGTCGGCTTCGGCCAGGCGGATAAAGCTCAGGCCTTTCGGCCATCGAAGCGGCGCAATACCTCGTCGGCCGCCCGCTCAGTCTCGGCTAGCGGCTCGTAGGTCCAGCGGTGGAAGGCGCCGCCGAACGGGCGCGCGGCGCCCAGACGTTCCAGGTCCTCGTGGAACAGGCGAAACTTCAGGCTCTCGCCGTCCATCTTCATCACAAACACCGGCTTTCCGGTCGAGGCCGCGTCGGTCGCAAGGTTGGTCGAGTCCTCGGTGACCAGAATGTAGTCGGCCGCCGCCAGGTAGGCGAAGTAGGGGTTGTCGCCTTCGCCATCCCAGATCACGCCAGGGACGTGCTTGAGCCGAGCCTCGAGAATGTTCTTGGCCGGCTCGGGCGTGCGGCGGGTGAAGCTGACCATCACCGAGCCGCCTTCCTGGACGACCGGCAGTTCGATCTCGCGGGCCATGGCGGCCGCGCGTTCGGGCGAGATGTCGTGAGCCTTCGACTTGCCGCCGATGATCACCGCCACGCGCGGACGCGGCAGGACGTCGAGCTGGGCCTGGAAGCGCTGTAGGTCGGCCGCCATGCGCTCGGCGTTGACCCGGCCGGGCGAGCCGGTGATCGAAAAGACATTGTCGCCCTCCAGCCTGTCGTGCCTGGGCGGAATGACCAGGTCGAACAGCCGCGTCGGCATGCGCGGATCCTGAACCTGGACCACATAGGTCTTGCGGCCCGACCAGCGCCTCATGCGAATGGACAGCGGCAGGGTCGCACGCCCGGCCGCGATCCAGATGTCGGGCCAGGGCGGAGCGATGTCGCTCTGCGGGGTCAGCAACTGTCGCGGGAACGGCGTCAGCCACCAGGGTAGGCGGCCGATCCAGCTTTTCCAGCCGATCCGCTTGACGACGATCCGTGCGGAACGCTTGCGCGCGATCGCGTTGGCAAGGCCAACGACCTGGGCCTCAATGCCCGCACGCCCGTCCGACACCGCCCAGATGACGAGCGGCGCGGCGGACGGCGGGTCTGTTGAGGACAAGGCGGGGGAGCCTAGATCCACTCGACTTTGAGGATCTCGTAGGCTTTGCCGCCACCGGGGGTGTTCACCTCGACGACGTCACCCGTCTCCTTGCCGATCATAGCGCGGGCCAGCGGCGAGACGATGGAGATCTTGCCTTGCTTCACGTCGGCTTCGTGTTCGCCGACGATCTGGTACCGGGCTTCTTCCTCGGTGTCCTCGTCAACCACCGAGACGGTGGCTCCGAACTTCACCTGGGTGCCGGACAGCTTGGATACGTCGATGACCTGGGCGCGGGCCATACGATCCTCGATCTCGGCGATCTGGCCTTCGATCCAGCCCTGCCGCTCCTTGGCGGCGTGGTACTCGGCATTCTCGGAGAGGTCGCCATGCGAGCGCGCTTCCGCGATCGCAGCGATCACGGCGGGTCGCTCGGCGGTCTTCAAACGCTTCAGTTCATCGTCGAGAGCTTGCCAGCCCTCGGCGGTCATAGGGACTTTTTCCATCGTGGATGAGGACTCGGATTCGCCCTTTTGGGAGTTCGTTGCCGGCCGCGGGCGCAGGCGTCCGGGGGGGTAGAGATTAGATGTCGCAGCACAAAAACTCAAGGGTGCGCCGGCAGATGGCCCCAAGAGCTCAGTTCGAAAGCTGTTGAGAAGCGTTCGAGACGCCGTGTCGTCAGGCGCTTTCCGAGACGATCGCGCCTTGCAACTCCTTGTCGTCGGGGGCTTCGAACACCCCTTCGATGAAGTCGAACATCTCCGGAGTCACGCCGATGGCGAAGGTTTCGCCGCGGACTTCGTTGCGCTCCAGCACCCGGGCGCGGCGCACTTCGGCCGGCGCGGTCACGAAATGGAACTGCAGCGGCAGCTCGACGGCCTGGGCGATCTCGGCGACGCGGGCGCGGTCTGAGCGGCGCAAAAGGCCAAGGTCCAGCACCACCGAGACGCCGGCGGCGATCACGCCGGCGGCAGTGGACCAGATCTGGGCCTCGCAGCGCTCCACCCGCTCCATCATCCAGTGGTACTCGATCGGCTCGGGCATGTCGGCCGCGAACAGACGGGCCATCCAGTCGTCGATCGCGAAGTGGACCGCCGGCTCGCGTCGGGCCAGTTCCTTGGCGTAGGTGGACTTGCCGGCGCCGGAGGGGCCGTAGACGACATGAAGCGTGGCGGTCATGCCCCGCCCCTAGAGCATTTCCGCACGCACGGAAACGCCCAACGGACAGGGCGGCCGCGACTATTTCACCGACAGGCCGCCGTCGATGACCAGCTCGGCCCCGGTGACGTAGCGGCTCTCGTCCGACGCCAGCCACAGCACGCCGTTGGCGATGTCCTCAGGATAGCCCTTCACGCCCAGCGGCACGCCCTCGGCGCTCATGGCGTCGAGCGCCGCGCCGCGCGGCGGGCGGGCGTTGTCGCCGACCTCGCCGGTGCCGACGATGGTGTCCCAGATCGGGGTCTCGATGATGCCGGGGTGGACAGAGTTGACCCGCACGCCGTCCTTGGCGGCGGCGCATTCCATGGCCACGGCTTTGGTGAACAGGCGCACGCCGCCCTTGGTGGCGCAGTAGCCGGCCAGGATGGCCGAGCCCTTGAGGCCCGCGACCGACGACATGTTGATGATCGAGCCGCCGCCGTTCTCGCGCATCAGCGGGATCGAGTGCTTCACGCCCAGGAAGACGCCGTCGAGATTGACCGCGGTCTGCTTCTGGAAGTCGGCCAGGGTCATGGTCAGAACCGAGCCTCCGATCCCGATGCCCGCGTTGTTGACCAGGATGTCCAGGCGGCCGTGGGCGGCCTTCACGGCGGCGACCACGTCGATCCAGGCCTGCTCGGAGGTGACGTCGTGGTGCAGGTAGCTGGCCTTGCCGCCCAACGCCCTGATGGCCTCGACCGTCTGGGCGCCCTTGTCGTCCTGTAGATCGGTGACGACGACCGTCGCGCCTTCCTGCGCCAGGCGCTCGGCGCAGCCGCGCCCGATTCCGCTCGCCCCGCCGGTGACCAGCGCGACCTTCCCCTCGACCCGACCGGCCATGCTTCGACTCCCTAAGTGATCGTTGTTCAGTTTTCCTACGCCTAGCTTAGCTCGGCGATAGAGGCCAGCCTGCGGCGCAGGTTGCCGGGTCGAGTTGCGGTATGTCGATCGCCAGGCGTCCATGCTTACCGGGCGGGGCCCTGGCGCTGGTCGGACCAACGACGTTCCTGGAGAGCTGCGGCGGCGTGCCGCCGGCGCCCGATATCCTCAGCGATCGCCGCACGCAGCATGGCGAGGCGCGCAGCAAGGGCTAGCCAGGCGCGGCTGTCGTATGTGGCTGACGGAAAAGGGCGGAGGCGGCAAGCTGATGTCGGCGGCGCTGGAAAGCGCCACCCATGCGGGGCGCTTGCCGCTGAGGGCATTCGCAGCAAATTCGCGCGCAATCGCCTCCTACGCTCGCCAGGGCTATGTGGAGGCGGGCGCGCGCAAGTTCCGCGTGGGCGCCAACGAGTACGACGACCTGGTCCTGGCAAGAGCCCTCTGACCGGCGCCGTACTCGCGATTAGGGGTGGCGTCCTACCAGGTGACCTTGCCGTTGGCCGTGAGCAGGCCAATCAGCATTGCCGCGCCGAGAGCGATGATCAGACCCACAACGATCAGGTCTGTGTACCCCTCGAAGCGCTCCAGCAGATGCTTGTTCTTATGGTGGTGGACCTCACCTTCGTGGTGTCCGGTTTGCATGGCGTTTCCCTTCGCACACTGAGACAGAGGACACGTCCTCGCCCAACTGCGACAGGCGCCCATGCGGGCCGACCGGCTGGTCATCAGGGGCCGCCGGAACGCGCCCACTATGCGCCTGCGTACAGCAAGGCGACGTTCTGAGGTTGCGCCTGCGACGAACGGCGGTCAATCAGCAATTTCCGCTAAGTCGTTCACAAACTTGAGGTTGCGATGCGCCGGAATGGCGGCGCCTGCGCTCGCGAGATAGCTGGAAGGCTGGCCGACAGCGACCAGAACCGCAAACCACGCCAACTCGCGGAGCTTGGCGCGCTAGGAAGCGACGACCCAGACCGTTTTTTCCGGCAAGGTCGTCGTTTGCCACCAGCTAGTCCGATCAGGCGTAGCTTTGCAGCGGCCGCACGTCGAGGGTGTCCTCGACGGTCGCCACGATGGCCTGAGCCGCAGCCAGCGCGCCGGCGGCGGTCGTGAAATAGGGCGTCTTCATCATCAGCGCCGTGCGGCGGATTTCGAAGCTGTCGGCCAGCGACTGCTTGCCCTCGGTGGTGTTGAAGACCAGTTGGATCTCGCCGTTCTTCATCGCGTCGACGATGTGCGGGCGGCCTTCCAGCACCTTCTTCACCTGCTCGACTTCCAGGCCCTGTTCGGCCAGGTAGCCGCCCGTGCCGGCCGTGGCGACAACCTTGAAGCCTTGGCTCAGCAGCAGCTTCACCGGCTCCAGGATCCAGGGCTTGTCGGCGTCTTTCACGGAGACGAAGACCTTGCCGGTCTTGGGCAGCTTCACGCCGCCGCCGAGCTGGCTCTTGGCGAAGGCGCGGGCGAAGGCCGGAGCGCTGGTTTCGCCGGGGCGGATCCAGTCGAGGCCCATGACCTCGCCGGTCGAGCGCATTTCCGGGCCCAGCACCGTGTCGACGCCGGCGAAGCGGGCGAATGGGAAGACCGCCTCCTTCACCGCGATGTGGTCGTAGGGCTTTTCGGTCAGGTTGAAGCTGGCGAGCTTCTCGCCGGCCATCAGCTTGGCGGCGATCGAGGCCAGCGGCTGGCCGATGGTCTTGGCGACGAACGGCACCGTGCGGCTGGCGCGCGGGTTCACTTCCAACACGTAGATGCGCGGATTGTCGGAGTGCGGCTCCTCGATCGCGAACTGCACGTTCATCAGGCCGCGCACTTCCAGGGCCCGGGCCATGGCCTCGGTCTGGCGCTTCAGCTCGGCGATGGTTTCCGGCTTCAGCGAGAACGGCGGCAGCGAGCAGGCGCTGTCGCCCGAGTGCACGCCGGCTTCCTCGATGTGCTCCATCACCCCGGCGACGAACACCTGGCCGGCGTCGTCGCACAGGGCGTCGACGTCGACCTCGGTGGCGCGGCTCAGGTATTGGTCGATCAGCACCGGGCTGTCGCCCGACACCTGCACGGCGGTGTTGACGTAGCGCTCGAGCTGCTCGTCGTCGCGAATGATCTCCATCGCCCGGCCGCCCAGCACGTAGGACGGACGGATGACGATCGGGTAGCCGACCTTGTGCGCGCCGGCGAAGGCCTCGTCGCGCGAGCGGGCGATGGCGTTGACCGGCTGTGCGATCTTCAGCTTGTGCAGCAGTTGCTGGAAGCGCTCGCGGTCCTCGGCCAGGTCGATGGCGTCGGGCGAGGTGCCGAGGATCGGGATGCCGGCGTCTTCCAGCGGCTTGGCCAGCTTCAGCGGGGTCTGGCCGCCGAACTGGACGATGACGCCCAGCAGCGTCCCGCGGGCCTGCTCGACGGCGATCAGCTCCAGCACGTCCTCGGCCGTCAGCGGCTCGAAGTACAGACGGTCGGAGGTGTCGTAGTCGGTCGAGACGGTCTCGGGGTTGCAGTTGACCATGATCGACTCCACGCCGATGTCGGCGAGGGCGAAGGCCGCGTGGCAGCAGCAGTAGTCGAACTCGATGCCCTGGCCGATCCGGTTCGGACCGCCGCCGAGGATGATCGCCTTCTTGCGGTCGCTCGGCTCGCTCTCGCACTCGGGGATCTGGCCCAGGGCGCCGGTCTCGTAGGTCGAATACATGTAAGGCGTCGCCGCGCGGAACTCGCCGGCGCAGCTGTCGATGCGCTTGAACACCGGGCGTACGCCATGGGCGCGGCGCTGTTCGCGGACCTCCGCCTCGGTGGTGTGGGTCAGCTTGGCCAGGCGCGCGTCGGAGAAGCCCTGGGCCTTCACGGCGCGGAACTCGGCGGCGGTGCCGGGCAGGCCGCGGTCGCGGATCTGCGCTTCGACGGCGATCAGCGCCTGCAACTGGCGCAGGAACCAGGGTTCGTACGAGCAGGCCGCGTTGACCTCCTCGACGCTGAGGCCGTGGCGGAAGGCCTGGGCGATGACCAGCAGGCGGTCCGGGGTCGGCTGGCCCAGGGCGCGGATCACCGCGGCGCGGCCGGTCTCGGCGTCGTGGGCGCCTTCGATTTCGACCTCGTCCAGGCCGGTCAGGCCGGTCTCGAGGCCGCGCAGGGCCTTCTGCAGGCTCTCGGCGAAGGTGCGGCCGATGGCCATGACTTCACCCACCGACTTCATGGCGGTGGTCAGGGTCGGCTCCGAGCCTGGATACTTTTCAAACGCGAAGCGCGGGATCTTGGTGACGACGTAGTCGATGCTGGGCTCGAACGAGGCCGGCGTGGCGCCGGTGATGTCGTTCATCAGCTCGTCGAGGGTGTAGCCGACGGCCAGCCGCGCAGCGACCTTGGCGATCGGGAAGCCGGTGGCCTTCGAGGCCAGCGCCGAGGAGCGCGACACCCGCGGGTTCATTTCGATGACGACCATGCGGCCGTCGGCCGGGTTCACCGCGAACTGCACGTTCGAGCCGCCGGTCTCGACGCCGATCTCACGCAGCACGGCGATCGAGGCCGCCCGCATGCGCTGGTATTCCTTGTCGGTCAGGGTCAGGGCAGGAGCGACGGTGATGGAGTCGCCGGTGTGCACGCCCATCGGGTCGATATTTTCGATGGAGCAGACGATGATGCAGTTGTCCGCCTTGTCGCGGACGACCTCCATCTCATACTCCTTCCAGCCCAGCACGCTCTCCTCGATGAGGACCTCGGTGGTCGGCGACAGGTCGAGACCGCGCTCGACGATCTCTTTGAATTCTTCGACGTTGTAGGCGATGCCGCCGCCGGTGCCGGCCAGGGTGAAGGACGGACGGATGATCGCCGGCAGGCCGACGAACTCCAGGCCTTCCATAGCCTCGTCCATCGAGTGGGCGGCCTTGGACTTCGGGCTTTCGAGACCCAGCTTGTCCATGGCGTCGCGGAACTTCTGACGGTCCTCGGCCTTGTCGATGACCTCGGCCTTGGCGCCGATCATCTCGACCCCGTACTTGGCGAGCACGCCGCGCTCTTCGAGCGCCAGGGCGGTGTTCAGCGCGGTCTGGCCGCCCATGGTCGGCAGCAGAGCGTCGGGACGTTCCTTGGCGATGATCTTCTCGACCATCTCGGGAGTGATCGGCTCGATGTATGTCGCATCGGCCACGTCCGGGTCGGTCATGATCGTGGCCGGGTTCGAGTTGACCAGCACGATGCGATAGCCTTCGGCGCGCAACGCCTTGCAGGCCTGGACGCCTGAGTAGTCGAACTCACAGGCCTGGCCGATCACGATCGGCCCGGCGCCGATAATGAGGATCGAGGAGATGTCTGTGCGTTTCGGCATGTCCACTCGCGCGCATGGGCGGTCGCACTCTTCAAGCGCGCCCGGTCCCGGTCAATCTGCAGGTTAAGGGGGCCGTTTAGAGACGGAGTCGCCCGCGCGCAAGCGGCGATGGCGGCAATCTCGCCGCAGGCGGCGGCCAGAGGAGCGTGGGGGGAGGCTCCAACGAAAACGGGCCGGCGTTTCCGCCGGCCCGCAGCCGTTTCGATGCAAGGGCCAAAAGGCCTTTTGCGGAACCGCTTAGACTTGCAGGTTGCCGGCGGCCATCTTGCCGCTGCGACGGTCCTGCTCGAGTTCGTAGGTGATCTTTTGGCCTTCGTTCAGGCTGCGGAGTCCGGCGCGTTCAACGGCCGAGATGTGAACGAAAATGTCCGCGCCGCCATCGTCGGGTTGGATGAAGCCATAGCCCTTGGTTCCGTTGAACCATTTAACAGTGCCGGTAGCCATAGAAGTGTCGTCCTTGGGTAAGTCGTTCCGCAACCCAAGCCTTTTGAGTCACGCATCAAATTTCGGGAGGGTCGGAGAGCAGGTTCGGTGCGCCGGAATGTGGAGCGTCGAAAATCAGCCGAACCATACGAGTTTGACATCTTGAGCCTAGCGCGCTTCCAGCCCACCCGCAAGGCGATCCATGGAACGGCGCTCTGCGGCCCTATCCGGGGCCTGGCAACGGTCCCGGGACGCCGAGCAGCCGCATTGAAACAACGAGATTTCCGTCCTTCGCCGCGGTCATGGGCCCTTTTCCCGCCCCGCGAAGTGCGGCAGCTTCCAGCAACCCTACGCTATAGGACTGTTTGCGATCGCCACGTCCGACCCCTTGGCCCACCTGATGCTGCAGATCGCAGCGGGCGACCGCTCGGCGATGCGCCGGCTTTATGACGCCACCTCTGCGAAGCTATTCGGCGTCTGCCTGCGTATCCTTTCGGACAAGGACGAGAGCGAAGACGTGCTGCAGGAGGTCTACCTCACCATCTGGCGACGAGCCGACCGCTATGAGGCTGAGCGGGCGAGCGTCATGGCCTGGATCTCCACCATCGCCCGCAACCGCGCCATCGACCGGCTGCGCGCCCGTGGGCCGCTCGCCTACGCCGAACCGGTCGATGAGTTGCAGATCGAGGACGACGCTCCGCGGGCCGAAGCGCTGCTGGAGACAGCGCACGACCGCCAGGAGCTGGCTCGCTGCCTCGACGAACTGGATGCGCGCACCCGGGGCGCCATTCGAACGGCTTTCTTCGAGGGACTGACCTATGAAGCCCTGGCTCGTCGTCAGGACGTGCCGCTGGGGACTGTGAAGAGCTGGATCCGCCGCGGCCTGCTGAAGTTGAGGGGCTGTCTGGAGCGATGAGCGACCTCGGCCCCGACTTGCCTGACGACGACGCTCTGGCGGCGGAACATGCGCTGGGCGTGCTGACTACGCGCGAGCGGGCGGCCGCCGAGCAGCGGATGGCGCGCGATCCGGCCTTCGCGGCCGACGTCCTGGCCTGGCGCGCCCGGTTGGCGCCGTTGGTCGAGGAGGTCGCGTCGGTGACGCCGCCGAGCGGGCTGTGGCTGCGGATCGAGAAGATGCTGGTGGTCAACGACAACGTCCAGGGCGTACGGCGCCGGCTGCGTTTCTGGCGCGCAGCGACGCTCGGCTCGATGGCGATGACCGCAGCCAGCCTCGCAGCCGTCGTGTTCTTGGCCGCCCGCCCGCCGGAAGTGATCACCCAGCCGCGTCAGCCGATGGGCCCGATGATGAATGCGCGGCTGATGAGCGACGGCGGCCAGCCGCTGTTCCTGGCCGCCTATGATCCCGAACGGAAGTCGATCCTCGTGGCCTCGCTTGTCCCGCCCGGCGCCGACCCCGACCACAGTCACGAACTGTGGTTGATCCCTGCCGACGGCAAGCCGCGCTCGCTGGGTCTGATCGACCCGGGCGCGTCCAAGACGATGCCGATGTCCGAGCCTATGGCGGACATGACCACCGAGGGCGTCTCGCTGGCCGTCTCCGTCGAGCCGCGCGGCGGTTCGCACCAGGACCGACCGTCGGGACCTGTCGCCGCTGTCGGCAAGCTGGCGCGCCTCTAAGGGCTCGACTGGCGCGGCGCTGGCGAGGCGCCCTATGCTCCACGTCCAGTTGAGAGGTTTCTAGTCCATGAGAACGAGTCTGCTTGCGGCGAGTGCTGCGGTCCTCCTCCTGTCGGGCGGCGCGGCGTCGGCGGCCCCCGATCTGCACAAGGACGGCATGACCCTGAAGGAGATCCAGTCCTGGCTTTTGGAGAGCGGCTACAAGGCCGAGCTCAAGAAGGACGACGGCGAGGGCTACATCAGCAGTTCGGCCGAGGGCGTCAGCTTCGAGGTTTATCCCAATGACTGCCGCGAAGGCCGCTGCGCCTCGATGCAGATGGTCGCGGCCTTCAACGTGAAGGAGAAGCTCAACGCCCAGAAGGCGAACGAGTGGAACTCGGGCAAGCGCTATGTCGACTGCTACATCGACGACGAGGGCGATCCCTGGTTCACCTATGACATCAATGTCAGTCCAGGCGGCACGCGCGCAGCGCTCGACGACAACTTCAGCGTCTGGCTGAGCTTCCTGCCCGACATCAAGGAACACATCGGGTGGTAGAACGAGAAAGGCCGGCGCCTGGGCGCCGGCCTTTCGTCTATGCCGCCGACTTCTTCGCCGCATCCATGTACCCGGCGAAGCGCTCGAACAGGTAGAGCGAGTCCGTCGGGCCCGGGGAGGCCTCCGGGTGGTGCTGGACGCTGAACACCGGCTTGTCCTTAAGGGCGATCCCGGCGTTGGTGCCGTCGAACAGCGAGACGTGGGTTTCGACTACAGGCTCGGGCAGGCTGTCGCGGTCGACCGTAAAGCCGTGGTTCATCGAGACGATCTCGACCTTGCCGGTGGTCACGTCCTTGACCGGGTGGTTCGCGCCGTGGTGGCCCTGGTCCATCTTGACGGTCTTGGCGCCCAGGGCTCGGGCCATCATCTGGTGGCCCAGGCAGATGCCGAACACCGGCACGCCGCTTTCCACCAGCTTCTTGATCTCCGGCACGGCATATTCGCCGGTCGCGGCCGGGTCCCCCGGGCCGTTGGACAGCAGCACGCCGTCCGGCTTGCGGGCCAGGACGTCCTCGGCGGTGGTCTTGGCCGGAACCACGGTGACGCGCGCGCCGATCGAGGTGAGGGCGCGCAGGATGTTGCGCTTCACGCCGTAGTCGAGGACCACGACCTCGTACTTCGGCTCCGAAGCCGGCTTGGCGTAGCCTTCCGGCCAGTCCCACAGACCCTCGTCATAGACGAACGGCTGCAGGCACGAGGCGTCCTTGGCGAGGTCCAGGCCTTCGAGGCCGGCCCAGGCCTTAGCCTTTTCGATCAGGGCGGGAATGTCGAACTCCCCGGTCGGCGAGTGGGCGATGACGCCGTGCGGCATGCCGTTCTCGCGGATCGAACGGGTGAGGGCGCGGGTGTCGACGCCGGCCAGGCCGATGACGCCGCGGCGCTTCATCCAGGTGTCGAGGTCGCCCTCCGAACGCCAGTTGGCCGGAGCGGTGGGCACGTCGCGGAAGATCGCGCCGCGCGCCGCGGTTTCGGCCGAGCCGGACATCTGCTCGATGTCCTCGACGTTCACGCCGACATTGCCCATGTGCGGGAACGTGAAGGCCACGATCTGCGACATGTAGGAGGGATCCGTCAGGATCTCCTGATAGCCGGTCATCGCGGTGTTGAAGCAGACCTCGCCGACCGCGTCGCCGGTCGCGCCGACGCCGACGCCCTGCAATACGGTTCCATTGGCGAGAACCAGAACGCCCGTGACACCCGGGAGCAGTTCAACAGTCATCTGGCGTCTCCATCTGAGGGGGCATGCTCGCAAAAAGACGGGCCAGGGAGAACCCCGCCCGTTATTCAACTGTCCGCATGTTTCGGCAAACGGCCGCGTACCTACTGACTCGCGCCGGGCGGGTCAATGCGGCGCGCCAGCAATCGTCCGCCTCACCTCAATTGGTCAGCACGCCGGAGATCGCCTCGAACAGGGCGTCGGCCCGCACGGGCTTGCCGATATGGCGGTCGGCCCCCGCCTCGCTTGAGGACTTCAGGTCGTCCGGCGAGGTGTTGGCGCTGATGACGATGATCGGCGCGCGGGGCAGACCAGCTCCCTCGGCCTTGCGGATCGCGCGGATCGCGGTCAGGCCGTCCATCACCGGCATGCGCAGGTCCATCAACACCAGGTCGAAGCCGCCCTGACGCCAGGCCTCCACCGCCTGCTCGCCGTTCTCGACGCTGGTCACCTCGGCGCCGGCTGCCCCCAACATCAGCTCCAGCACCTTGCGGTTGGTCGGATTGTCATCGGCGGCCAGGATGCGAAGGGGCGGGGCCTCGCCGTCCTGGATAGGCGCCTGGGCCGCGTCCGCTTCATGCGCGGCGTCGCCATAGTCGAGCAGGCCGCCGACCAGGCGGTCAAGTTGTCGGGCCGATCCCTGGATGTCGGCGACCAGGGCGCGCTGGTGATCGTCAAGCGCGGTGCGCTCAAGCGCCGCGATCAGGCCGAGCACGCCGTTCAGCGGCGTGCGCAGCTCGTGACTCATGTCGGCGACGAACTCTGTCTTGGCGCGGCTAGCGATCTCGGCCCGGTGGAGCGCGTCTTCGAGGGCGGCTGCCTGGCGCTTCATTTGGGTGATGTCGACGCGCAGGCCGATCACACCGCCGTCGCCGGTGCGCCGCTCCTCGATCATCAGCCAGCGGCCGTCCGCGAGCCGCTGCTCGTGCCGCTCGCCGGTGGGGTTCTTCAGTTTGTCCAGGCGTGCGGCCAGCCATTCCTCCTCGCGGCCGATGGCGTCCGGATAGTCGCCGCGCGCCACGCCCGTGCGCAGCGTGTCGGCCAGGGTGACCTGCGAGGAAAACAGGTCGGCCGAGCGGTGGTAGATCTCAGCGTAGCGCTTGTTCCAGAGCAGATAGCGGCCGTCCGCGTCGAGGAAGACGATGCCTTCGGGCAGCAGGTCGAGCGCCTCGCGCAGGCGTTGGCCGGCGACGACAGCCTGGGCCTGAGCATGGGCGAGCGCCCGCCCGCCGCGCAAGCGCGCCAGCCCACGCGACAGCGCGCCGACCCAATCCCGAAGCCCAGCCTTCGGCATACGCCACTCCAACGATCAATCTGTCCTGTGATCGCGCGTTGCGGGCGGCGTCGGTCCCTGCCGTTTCGTGCCTGGCGTGTGAAAGGCGTCCGGCGCCCACCAATTGGGCGTCTGCGCCCGTTGTGCCTGACCGGCAGGCTAATTCGGCGGCTGCGCGGACTTCGCCACGCGGCGCGGGTCTGCTAGATGGCGCGCCTCCACCAGCGCAAGAGACTCGCAAGTGACGATCACGACGGTCGGCCTCGATGCCGACGACACGCTCTGGCACAACGAGACCATCTTCCGGCTCACCCACGACCGGTTCAGCGAACTCCTGTCCGGCGTCGCGGACAAGGAGACGCTGGAGAAGCGCCTGGCCGAGGTCGAGAAGCGCAACCTGCGGCTCTACGGCTATGGGGTGAAGGGCTTCACCCTGTCGATGATCGAGACCGCGATGGAGATGACCGGCGGCGAGCCGCCCGGCCATGTAATCCGCGAAATCCTGGCCGTCGGGCGCGAGATGCTGAGCGAGCCGGTCGAGCCGCTGCCCGGGGTGGACGGCACCCTGGCCGAGCTATCCAAGCGCTACCGGCTGGTCCTGATCACCAAGGGCGACCTGCTGCACCAGGAGCAGAAGCTGGCGGCCTCGGGGCTGGGCGACCTGTTCGCGGCCGTCGAAATCGTCAGCGAGAAGGACGCCTCGACCTATTCGCGTGTTTTCGCCCGCCATGGCACCGGCGCGGAGCAGGCGGTGATGTGCGGCAACTCGATGCGCTCGGACATCCTGCCGGCGATCGAGGCCGGCGCCTACGGCGCCTACGTCCCCTATCCGTTGATCTGGGCGCACGAGATGGCCGATGCGCCGGAAGGGCACGCGCGGTTCGCCGAACTGGCCAGCATCCGCGACCTGCCGGCCTGGATCGACGCACTGGACTGACGGTTTTTCCGAGCGACGTGTCACAGCCGCGGGCGCCGATCCGTCCTGGGGGCGATGGTTCGGAGAAATCAGATGTCGCGCATCCTCGCCGCCGCCCTCGGCCTGCTGCTGGGGCTGAACGCCCTGGCCATGCTGCTGGCCTCGTTCCGGTGGTACAACGCCGTGCCGGGCGTGATCGCCACCGGTCCCTACAATCCGCACTTCGTTCGCGACATCGGGGCGACCTATCTGGTCGTGGCCGGCGGCCTGGGCTGGTTCGCCGCGCGGCCGGTCCAGGGATGGCCCGCCCTCGTCGCCGGGGCGAGCTTCCTGGTGCTGCATTCCGCGATCCACGTGTTCGACGCCAGTTGCTCGGCCGATCCGGTCGCCAATCTGATCCGCGACCTGCCGGGCGTATTCGCTCCGGCGCTGATCGCCGCCGCCATCGCTGTCTTCAACCGTCCTGTCAGGACAGGAGCCGCCTGATGCTGAAAGCCCTGCTCGCACGCCAGATCGACAAGATGGAACGCCGCTGGGGCTACGACGCCAGCTATATGCGCCGACTGCTGGCCGTCAGCCCGGGCGGGCTGCTGCGCTTCGGGTTGGTCAGTTCGATGGTCGACGCCAAGGCCGCGCCAGCGGGCGCCATCGCCGCGGCCAAGCTGGCCGGGACCCTGACCGAGGATTGCGGCCCATGCACCCAGATCGTCACCGACATGGCCAGCGCCGAGGGCGTCCCGCCCGAAGTCCTGCGCGCAATCCTGGCGGGGAACGAGGCGGCGATGGGGCCCGAGGCGGCGCTGGCTTGGCGCTTCGCCCGCGCCAGCCTTGCGCGCGATATGGCCGCCGCAGATCCGCTGCGCGATGAAATCGTCGGCCGCTGGGGCGACCCCGGCCTCGTCGCGGTCAGCATGGCCCTGACCACAGCGCGCATGTACCCGACGCTCAAGTACGCCCTGGGATACGGCAAAGCCTGTTCGAGGGTGATGGTCGAGGGCGCCGCCGCCCCCGTGGCCCACAACCCGCTGGCGGCATAAGGTTCGCGACCATGGCTGCCGACATCGACATCTTCGAGGCCCAGCGCCCGCGCCTCATCCGGCTCGCCTACCGGATGCTGGGCTCCGTCGCCGAGGCCGAGGACGTGGTCCAAGACGCCTGGCTGCGGTGGACGCGGACTGAGGAAGATGTGCGCGATCCGGTCGGCTGGCTGGTGCGGGTGACCAGCCGGCTCTGCATCGATCGGCTGCGCTCGGCCAAGGCTCAACGCGAGGCCTATCGCGGCCCCTGGCTGCCCGAGCCGCTGATCGAGGAGCTGAGCATCGATCCGGTGGAGCGGGCCGAGGACGTGTCCGTCGCCTTCCTGTTGGCGCTGGAACGACTGTCGCCGCTGGAGCGCGCGGTGTTCCTCCTGCACGACGTTTTCGACGAGGACTACGCATCGGTCGCCGAAACCCTTGGCCGCAACGAGGCGGCGGTGCGCCAGCTCGCCGCCCGGGCGCGCGCCCACGTAAAGGACAACCGTCCGCGCTTTACCGTCAGCCAGGAGGACGCGGCCAAGCTCGCTGCCGCCTTCATGGCGGCGGCGGCCCAGGGCGACATGAAGGCGCTGTCCTCAGTGTTGGCTGAAGACGCGGTGCTGATCTCCGACGGCGGCGGCAAGCGTACTGCGGCGCTGCGGCCAATGATCGGGCGTGACGACATCATCCGCCTGCTGGAGGGCATCGCCTGGCGTTCGGGCGGGGCTCAGCTCTGGCCCATCAGCTTCCGCGCCGTGCGCATCAACGGCTATCCCGGCGTGGTGATGGAGCGCGAGGACGGGCCGATGACCGTGGCGTTCCAGCCCGGCGAGGACGGCAAGCTCGCAGCCATCTACCTTGTCCGCAATCCCGATAAGCTGGGGCAGGTCTTGCGGGATCAGTGAGCCTTGCGGCGCGGCAGCAGGTGCAGGAGGCCGGCGATGATCCCGCCGATCACCAGCCCGACGATCGCCGAACCGACCGCGAAGGTGAGCCAGCCGGTGACCGCCCCGATCGCCGGAACCTGCGAGGCCCAGTGCGAGGCGCCCTCGACCCAGACCGGTATCGGCGTCAGGTGGAAGTGCTCCAGGCCGTGGACGATGATCCCGCCGCCGACCCACAGCATGGCCGCGGTGCCGATGACGGTGAGCCAGTTCATAACCACCGGCATGCCCCTGACCAGCATCCGGCCGATGGCTTGGGAGGCGCGCGCCGTGCGCTTGGCCATGTGCAAGCCGATGTCGTCCATCTTCACGATGAGGCCGACCACCCCGTAGACCGCGGCGGTGATCGCCACGCCGACCAGCGCCAGCGCCCCGGCCTGGACAAAGATCGGCCGATCGGCGACGTCGGCCAACGCGATGGCCATGATCTCGGCGGAGAGAATGAGGTCTGTGCGGATCGCGCCGCTGACCTTCTGGTTCTCCAGTTCCGCGGCGCTGAGCGCGAGCTCCTCAGGTTCGTCGGCCTCGTCCTCGCCGCGGATCGCCTCGATGATCTTCTCGGTGGCCTCGAAGCAGAGATAGGCGCCGCCGGCCATCAGCAGCGGCGTTACGCCCCACGGCGCGAAGGCGCTGAGCAACAGCGCCCCCGGAAGCAGGAACAGCAGCTTGTTGCGCAGCGACCCGATGGCGATGCGCAGGACGATCGGCAATTCCCGGTCCGGCGTGAAGCCCATGGCATAGCCGGGAGTCACGGCCGTGTCGTCGACGACCACCCCGACCGCCTTGGTTCCCGCCTTGCCGGCCGCTCCGGCCACGTCATCCAGCGAGGCGGCGGCCATCTTTGCGATGCCCGCGACATCGTCGAGCAGCGCGACAAGTCCGGAAGCCATCGGGAACCTCTGCTGTTTGAAAGACTCGAGCCAATATCACGGGGCGGGAGGAGCTAGTCACGAGCAGGGCGCCGCGCTGCTCTTCCGTACCAGGCTGCCTGTGGATGGGAACGGGGTCAGATGCAACGGCCCAAGACGGAAGCGGCTCCCGCGCCATTCATGGCTGGCGACGAGCGAAAGCCGCCGGAAGGCGCAGTGATGCGGCGCTACGGCGTCGAAGGCGTGGAGGTCGACGTAGACGCCCCTGTGCACGGATTGCTGGATCGGTGAGCTAAGGGCTACGCCAAAGCCTCCGGCCCTGTATCATTGCGCCCGTGCGGGTCGACGAACACTTCCTCGATGAAATCAAATCGCGCCTCCGGCCGTCTGACGTGATCGGGCGGACGGTGAAGCTGCGCAAGCAGGGGCGCGAGTATGTAGGCCTGTCGCCGTTCAACAAGGAAAAGACGCCCTCGTTCTATGTGAACGACGAGAAAGGGCAGTTCTTCGATTTCTCGTCCGGCAAGAACGGCGACCTGATCACCTTCCTGCAGGAGACCGAGCGCCTGACCTTCATGGAGGCGGTCGAGCGATTGGCCGCCGAGGCCGGCCTGCCGATGCCTGAGGTCGACGCCCGCTCGGCTGAGCAGGAACGCCAACGCCAGGGGCTGTCGGACTGGATGGACGCCGCCGCCCAGTGGTTCGAAGGCGCCCTGCGGAGGCCCGAAGGCAAGGAGGCGCGGGCCTATCTAGAGCGCCGCGGTTTGCCCGAATCCGAATGGGCGCGGTTCCGTCTCGGCTTTTCGCCGCCGGGCCGCACGGCGCTGAAGGACTATCTGGTGACCAAGGGAGCGCGGCCTGGGGAACTGGTCGAGGCCGGCCTGCTGATCGCGCCGGAGGAGGGCGGCGCGCCCTACGACCGCTTCCGCGACCGGATCATCTTTCCGATCTCCGACCACCGTGGGCGGATCCTATCGTTCGGCGGCCGGGCGATGGATCCGCAGGCCCGCGCCAAGTACCTGAACGGTCCGGAAAGTCCTCTCTTCCACAAGGGGCGTACGCTCTATGGGATCGGCGAGGCCCGCAAGATCCTCGGGGCCGCGCCCAGCGGCGAGAAGCCGCCCTTGGTCGTGGTTGAAGGCTATATGGATGCGATCGCCTGTCAGCGGGCAGGGATCGCCGCCGTGGCGCCGTTGGGCACCGCGCTGACCGAAGAACAGATGGAGATGCTCTGGCGGCTGCACGGCGAGCCGACGCTGTCGTTCGATGGAGACCGCGCCGGCCGGCAGGCGGCCTCGCGCTCGATCGACCGCGCGCTGCCCCTGCTGAAGCCCGGCAAGAGCTTCAAGTTCGCAATCGTCGAGGGGGGCAAGGACCCGGATGAGGTGCTGCGCGAGCAGGGGGCCGTCGCCCTCCGCGCTCAGTTGTCGCAGACCACAGCCTTCGTAGACGCGCTGTTCACCCGTGAGCACGATCTGGAGCCGCTGGATACGCCTGAGCGGCGGGCGGGCTTCAAGAACCGCCTGCGCAACGCCGCGGGCCTGATCGCCGACAAGGATCTGCAGCAGGCCTATCGCGAAGCGCTGATGGAGCGCTTCGATGCGACCGGCCCGAAGGGGCGCGCGGCGTCCGAGCAAAACGCGCGTCCGCAACGTGGAAATGCAGGCGGTTCAAGAGGTTGGCGGGGCGGCGGGCGCGAGTGGATCGACCCGGCGCCGACCGAGGCGGGACGCGCGGCGGCGCGGCGGCTGGCGGTGTCGATCGACCCGGTGGCCGCCGCGCTCGCCAAGTACGCCATCGGCGATCCTAGCGTTCTGGACGAACATCTGGAGAACTCGTTCCTCGCCAAAGGCTTCGGTGTCGAAGCTCTAGCGAAGCTCACGGGCGAGATCATCGGATTCAGATTGGATGCTGATCATCTTGACACCGCGACTCTCGCACGCCATCTGGCGTCTTGCGGGTTTAATGCGCTGCTGACAGACATCGACCGGGCCGCTGCGAAATCGGGCGCGCCCATTTTGAAACCGGATGTCTCCCTCGACGTCGCTAGATCCCAGTGGTCGCAAGCTTTCGCGGGCCTTTCACGGCTCGTGGCGCTCGACGAGGCTATTGCGTCCGCAAAGGGTAACCTTAGCGGCCGTTCCGATATGGAAGCTCTCGAGCGCCTGAAAGGCGAACGCGACACGCTGAAACGCGCGATCAGAACGGGAACGATTTGGGCGGGAGAAGGGTCGTAAGGGAGTACGACCGTCTATCCGCTATTGGAGCATCTTCGGCCCGCGCCTTCCATGGCGCGGCCGAAATCCGGAGACCTAGATGAGCACGAACACGGCTGAAGCGGAAAACACGGAAACGACTGGCGGCGATGGTCCGCTGCTCGACCTCACCGACGCCGGCGTAAAGAAGTTCATCAAGCAGGCCAAGGCCCGCGGCTACGTCACGATGGACGAGCTGAACAAGGTCTTGCCCTCTGAGGAAGTCACCTCCGAGGCCATCGAAGACACCCTCGCCATGCTTTCGGAGATGGGCGTCAACGTCGTCGAGGCCGAGGAAGACGCCGAAGGCGGTGAAGTCGCCGTCCGTGAAGAGACCGCCGTGGTCGAGACGGCCAAGGAGCCGGCCTACGACCGCACCGACGACCCGGTGCGCATGTACCTGCGCGAAATGGGTTCGGTGGAGCTGCTCTCGCGCGAAGGCGAAATCGCCATCGCCAAGCGCATCGAGGCAGGTCGCGACACCATGATCCGCGGGCTGTGCGAAAGCGCGCTGACCTTTGAAGCCATCATGGTCTGGCGCGAGGAGCTCGGCTCCGGCCGCATCCTGCTGCGCGAGGTCATCGACCTTGAACAGACGTATGGCGGCGCCAACGCTGCGGCGGCCGAACTGGCCGGCGGCGCCGAGGCCGAGGAAGAAGAGACCACCGAGGACGGCGAGGCTGTCGCCAAGGCCGAAGGCGCCGACGACGACGACGACTTCGACGACGGCGCCGGTCCGACCATCAGCGCGATGGAAGGCGAACTGCGCGAAGGGGTCATGGCGACCCTGGACGCGATCGCCTCCGAGTTCGACTCGTTCCGCTCGCTGCAGGAAAAGCTGGTCGGCAAGCGCCTGAAGGGCGAAGACCTCTCGGACGCCGACCGGAAGGCCTACACCAGCGCCTCGCTGGCCATCGTCCAGCACCTGAAGACGCTGAAGCTGAACAACAACCGCATCGAGGCGCTGGTCGAGCAGCTCTATGCGATCAACAAGCGTCTGATGGGCCTGGAAGGCCGCCTGCTGCGCCTGGCCGACAGCTACGGCATTTCCCGCTCGGAATTCCTCAAGGCCTATTTCGGTCAGGAACTGTCGCCGAACTGGACCGAGCAGGTGAAGCCGCTGGGCGTGCGCTGGACCAAGTTCGTCGAGAACGACGCCGGCCAGATCGGCGACATCCGCGCCGAGGTCGCCGCCCTGGCGACCGAGACCGGCGTGCCGATCGACGATTACCGCCGCATCGTCCAGACCGTCCAGAAGGGCGAGCGCGAAGCCCGTCAGGCCAAGAAGGAAATGGTCGAGGCCAACCTGCGCCTCGTGATCTCCATCGCCAAAAAGTACACCAACCGCGGCCTGCAGTTCCTGGACCTGATCCAGGAAGGCAACATCGGCCTGATGAAGGCGGTCGATAAGTTCGAATACCGCCGCGGCTACAAGTTCTCGACCTATGCGACCTGGTGGATCCGCCAGGCGATCACCCGCTCTATCGCCGACCAGGCCCGGACCATCCGGATCCCGGTGCACATGATCGAGACGATCAACAAGATCGTCCGCACCAGCCGCCAGATGCTGCACGAGATCGGCCGCGAGCCGACCCCGGAGGAACTGGCCGAAAAGCTGGCCATGCCGCTGGAA
This sequence comes from Phenylobacterium haematophilum, assembly GCF_014196295.1. GTDB lineage: Bacteria > Pseudomonadota > Alphaproteobacteria > Caulobacterales > Caulobacteraceae > Phenylobacterium > Phenylobacterium haematophilum. The sequence goes on along the minus strand of NZ_JACIDK010000004.1, from coordinate 93,818 downwards.
AAGGTCCGGAAGGTCCTGAAGATCGCCAAGGAGCCGATCTCGCTCGAAACCCCGATCGGGGACGAGGAAGACAGCCACCTGGGCGACTTCATCGAGGACAAGAACGCGATCCTTCCGATCGACGCGGCGATCCAGTCGAACCTGCGCGAGACCACCACCCGCGTGCTGGCGTCGCTGACGCCGCGCGAGGAGCGCGTCCTGCGCATGCGCTTCGGGATCGGCATGAACACCGACCACACCCTCGAAGAGGTCGGCCAGCAGTTCAGCGTCACCCGCGAACGGATCCGTCAGATCGAGGCCAAGGCGCTTCGTAAGCTGAAGCACCCGTCGCGGTCGCGGAAGCTGCGCAGCTTCCTCGACAGCTAAGACTATCCGGCGCTGGCAGCGCCCTGACGCCCCCGACCGGAAGCGGTCGGGGGCGTTTTCGTGTACGCCAATCGGCAGCAGTGACAGAACGCCGATAGGCGAGCAAGCTTGGCTCATCAGAATGAGGTGGGCGACATGCGCCGGACGATGCTCGGGTTCGCTTTGGGACTGGCCCTCACCGCGGGGGCGCAGGCGCAGGCGGTGGTCCCGCCGCCCAAGATGAGCCAGGTCGAAGGTGTCCAACTGTTCGAGGCTGGGGGGTTCAAGGTCTCCGGCGGCAAGGCGATCAATGTCTGCGGGACGGCCTCGCAGCCGAAGTTCGCTTTCATGGACTTGAACGGCGACGGCGCCCTGGAGGCCGCCGCCGTCGACAAGAACCCGTCCTGCTACGGCGGCGACGGGCTGTGGTTCACGCTGCTGGCCAAGGGCAAGGACGGGCGTTGGCGGGCTATCGCGCGAGATAGTGGAGCCCTGGGCTTCGAAACCTCACGAACGAACGGCTGGCTGGACCTGCGCGTCACAGCCGACTGCGTGCGAAACTGGAAGTATGCCGGCGACGGCTATCAGCGCCCCGCCGCCTGCTCGCCGGCATCGTTCGCAAAGACCGAAGCCTCGAGCGGCGTCACGGCCGCCGACCGCACCGCCGCCATGCGGGCCGCGGGATTCGTCTCCCAGGGCGGGCGATGGCTGGGCGGGGAGGGCGCCTGCGAGGCGGTGATCGAGCCCAGCGATATCCGAGACCTCAACGGGGACGGCCGCTCAGAGATGGTCATCACGGAAAGCGGAAGCTTCTGCTACGGCCATACTGGACAGGGTTTCTACATCATGGAGCGGGCCGGAAGCGACTGGCGTACGCTCTTCCAATCGCAAGGGATTCCGGAGTTCCTGCCGACCAAAGGCGCGGGCGGCTGGCCGGACATCGTGCTCGGCGGGCCAGGATTTTGTTTCCCGGTCGTGCGCTACAACGGCAAGACCTACGCCGTTCACCGCCAGAAGGAAGAACAGCCGGGCGCCTGCGCCCGGCGTTAGCGCCAGGCGTAGTTGAAGCTGACCGAGATCCGCTCTTTGCGCGCCGCATTGGCCGGCACCTCGTGGCGCAGCCAGCTCTCCCACATCAGCACCGTGCCCGGCTCGGGCTGCAGATAGACGAAGCTGCGGGCGTCTTCCGGCGCGTCGGCCTCCCGCGGCGGGGCCGCCATCATCAGCGGCAGGCGCGGGTCTTCAAGCTTGAGCGCGCTCGCACCTTTTGGGATCGCGACATAGACGGTACCCGAGAGCACGCTGTGCGGGTGGATGTGCCCCGAATGCGCCGCGCCGGGCTTCAGGATGTTGACCCACAGGCTGTCCATCTTCAGCCGCCGCCGGCCAAGGTCCAGGTGCAGGGCCTTGGCGTAGGCGGCCGCATGCTTGTCGAGCTTGCGCTTCAGGTCCTCGAAGATGCTGGCCCGCATCGGGAGGTCGTCGAGCGAGGCGTATGAGGTGTAACCGCCGTAGCCGTGCTCGCGGCACCAGGCCTGGCCGGCCACGTCCTCGTCGGCCAGCATGCGGCAGGCGTCTTCAAGCTCGGCGTTGAAGTCCGCAAAGCCGCGCTCGCCGGAGAGGCTGGCTTTATAGACCTGGGTGACGAAGAGAGGGCGCAGGCTCATGGTCCGGCGCTAAAGCCCCACGGGCCGGATGTCAAAGCTAGGCGAGCACGTCCAGCAGTTTGCCGGTCATCTCCTGGGCGCTGCGGATCACCGCGGCGTTGGCGGCGAAGGCGGTCTTTGCGGTGATCTGATCGACGATCTCGGCCGGCAGGTCGACGGCTTCCCCTTCGACGCCCATGCGAGCTGTGCGGCTGGCCGAGGCGTCGAAGCGACGGCTGGCGGCGAGCATTCCGTATTGTGCGGCGGCGATCGGATCCATCGGGAGCCCCTTCCAGCGTCGAACATCGCCGATGCGCGGTTAAGCCTTCGCGCAGCGACAGGATGAACGCGCCGGTCACCATGCAGCGCCTGAAACCCGCCGCACTTGCGGCGTGTTATGGTCAAGTCGAACTGGAGGTTAGTCCGATGATCCGCACAGCCCTGATCGCCGCCGCCGCGCTCCTCGCCTGCGCCAGCGCCGCCTCCGCCCAGGCGCCGCTGTCGCAGAACCCGCCCACCCAGACCATCATCTGCCTGGACGTGAACGGTCAGACCCTGCCGGTGTCCTGCAAGGTGCCGGCCAGCCGCCTCGACAAGCGCGAGGATTTCTGCACCTGCCGCACCGGAACGCAGGTCGACATTTCGATCTGCCCGGACGGGGTGAAGGCCCCGGCCGAGAACCGCGCCTACGAAAAGGCCCGCAAGGCCGCCGTCAAGAACGGCAGCCTGATCGGCGCGACCTATGAAGGTCAGCCCATGTGCGTGATGGGCCGCAACACCTTCTAGAGCGGCTTTCCGAGCGCGGCGTAGGTCAGCTTCTGGAACACGGGCAGGGCGGCGCGCCCGCCCATCCGCTGTCCGGTGGCCAGCTGCGAGGCGGCCTCCGGCTCCAGCGGGATCGAGTTCTGGATCAGGTAGATCATCACCATGTCCTCAACCGGGTCGGCCTGCCACCAGGTGCCGAAGGCGCCCGGCCAGCCAAACGAGCCCTCCGAGCCCGCGCCCATCCAGGCCTGCTTCTCCGGGTCGGTTATCACCGAGACGCCGAGGCCGAAGCCCTGGCCCATCCAGAACGGGATGCCCATGAACGGGACCTGGCGCTGCTCGGGCGTCAGGCGGTTCTCGCGCATCGCCTCCAGCGTCTCGCGCTTGACGTAGCGAACCCCGTCCAGCTCGCCGTCGTTCAGCATCATCCGGGCGAAACGCAGGTAGTCGTCGGCGGTCGAGATCAGGCCGCCGCCGCCGGCGCAGAATTCCGGCGGACCGGGCAGGTGTGGGAAGGAGATGTCCTCCATCGCATCTGTCTTGGGGTTGATGCGGTAGAGCTTGGCCATGCGGTCGCGCTTCTCCGGCGGGCACCAGAAGTCGGTGTCGTTCATGCCGAGCGGCTGCAGGATCCGCTCCATGATGAACTCGCGATAGCCCCGGCCAGACACCCGGCCCACCAGGAAGCCGAGCACGTCGGTGGCGTGGCTGTAGTGGAAGCGATCGCCCGGCTGGTAGGAAAGCGGCAACTGCCCCAGCGCCTTCAGCCACTCGTCTGGGCTGAGATGGCCGCCCAGCGGCGAGCCCAGCGCCTTTTCGTGGGCATGAGCGATCGGCCCGACCGAGGTGAAGGCGTAGGCCAGGCCCGAGCGATGGGTCATCAGGTCGTCGACGGTGATCTCGCGCGCGGCCGGCACAGTGTCGTCGACCGGGCCTGCAGCCGACTTCAGGACCCGCATGTCCTTGAACTCCGGCATCCACTTGGTGATCGGGTCGTCGAGCCGGAGCTTGCCCTCCTCCATCAGCATTAGTGCAGCGATCGAGGTGATCGGCTTGGTCATCGAGGCGATGCGGAACAGGGTGTCGCGGGTCATCGGCGCCTTGCCGGCCACGTCGCGGTAGCCGAGCGTGTTGACCTGGGCGACCTCGCCCTTGCGCCAGAGCAGGGTCACGAAGCCCGAGAGATCGCCGGCGTCGACGATCGGCTGTAGAGCGGCGGGGATCGCCGCCAGACCGTTGGAAGAAAAGCCGCCCAGGGCCAGATCGCCGTCCATGTCGCCTCGCCAGATGAACCGCCGAGGTCACATGCCTCGGCGTTCTCCCAGCTATGCCCTGGATGACGTGGAGCCCGTCAACATACTTTTCATTCGAATTATTGGCGGCGCGGCGCCTCGTAGGTCGCCATCATTTCGCCCTGGGCGATGGTGTGCCCCTTGAGGATGTTGAGCAACTCATGCAGCGGCGTGTCCGGCCCGACCTCCAGGCGCTGGTCGAGTGCGAAGACCTGGAAATAGTAGCGGTGCACGCCGTGGCCCGCCGGCGGCCGCGGTCCGAACCAGCCGTAGTCGTCGGCGTCGTTGCGACCTTGAATGATCGGGTGCGGCGGATCGATATACTGCGCCTGGGGCACGCCCTCGGGCAGGCCGCCCGCTTCGGCCGGAATGTTCCAGATCATCCAGTGAACGAACGGCTTCTCCATCGGCGCGTCGGGGTCCTCGACGATCAGGGCGTAGCATTCGGCGCCCTCGACTTCGGTCCAGGTGATCGGCGGGGAGAGGTTCTCGTGGTAGGCCGAATGGCGGTCGGCCAGGCGCCCGTCGGGGGCCTGCGACGGCGACATCACGACTAGGCCGCTTTCGTCTCGAGGCTCGACCTTGAAGATGGTGATGGTTTCGCCGGAATGGGCGGGGCTGGACATTGTGTGGCTCCTTGCGCTCCCCGGAAAGAAGCGCGCCGCCGAAGGCTTGGTTGCGGCGATCGGGAAAAGGCCCTAGCCGGTAAGACATGATCCCGCGTCGCGTGTCTGCTACGGTTCGCCTTGCCTTGCTTTCCGTTCTGGCGGCGGCTTGCGCGGCCTGTACGCCGCTGGGCGTGTTCGCGACCTTCACCCCGCGCGACCCTGCGATCCTGACCGCCCATGACCAGCCTTATGGCCCCGGCGGCCGCCAGAGCCTCGACGTCTACGCCCCGCGGCGGATGGACACGGCCCGGCCGGTGGCGGTGTTTCTCTACGGGGGCGGCTGGGAGCGGGGACGCAAGTGGGACTACGGTTGGGTCGCGCAGGCCCTGGCCGCGCGCGGCTACGTCGTGGTGTTGCCGGACTACCGGCTGTATCCGCAGGTCCGGTTCCCGGAGTTCCTCAACGACAGCGCCCAGGCCGTGAGGTGGGCCGTAGATCACGCCGCAGCTTACGGAGGAGATCCCTCACGCGTCGTGCTGCTGGGGCATTCCGCCGGCGCCTATAATGCAGTGATGCTGGGATTGGCGCCGAGCTATCTGCAGCACGCCGGCGTCGATCCAGCCCGCATCGTCGGGGTGGTCGGCATCGCCGGACCCTATGATTTCCTGCCGCTGAAAGGGCACATGGCCGACGTGTTCGGTGTCGGCGATCCAGCCGCCACACAGCCTGTGAAACTCGTGCGGGCCGATGCGCCGCCGATGCTGCTGGTCACCGGTTCGGCCGACACGATCGTCGATCCGCGGGAGACCGCTTCCCTAGGCGCGGCCCTGCGCGCGGCCGGCGCTCAGGTCGAGGCTCGCAGCTATCCAGGCGTAGGCCACAACGAGATCATGGCGGCGATGTCGCGTCCCTTCCGAGACCGGGCGAGCGTGCTCAGCGACATCACCGGGTTCATGGAGCGGGTCACGGACGCTCCGTGAGCTCACGTGTTCGTCACCGGCTGAAGCCCCTGACCCAGCGAGCGAAAAATCGACGGTAAGTAAAAGAATCTAAGGAAATAATTTTCCTTCGAAGATCGGCGCTCGGGCGCGGCATATTGCCGTTAGGTCAACCTTGCTGCGCCGCCGCAATTGTAGTGTTCCCCATTCGACGCTATATCCAGCGGCCCTTCGTTTCGAAGGTTTGTGCGCCGCAGTTGGAAGGACCGCCCATGCTGGTGACCCTGATGAAGGCCAAGCTTCACCGCGCCACGGTGACTCAGGCCGATCTCGAGTATGAAGGCTCGATCGCGATCGATCGCGATCTGCTGGACGCCTCGGGCATCCTCCCCCACGAGCAAGTCGACGTCCTGAACATCACCACCGGCGCGCGGTTCACCACCTACGCCATCGAAGCGCCGCGCGGATCCAAGGTGATCGGCGTCAACGGCGCGGCCGCCCGTCTCGTCCAAAAGGGCGATAAGGTGATCGTGGTCACCTACGGCATGCTGCCGGCTGAGGAAGCCCGCAACTACTCCCCGAGCGTCGTGCTGCTGGACGACGGCAACGAGATCAAGCAGGCCGCCTGATGCGCGCCCTGGCCGCGTTGGGTCTGGCCGCCGCGGTCCTCGCCGCCTGCTCGCCCGGCGCTCCGAAGGGTGTAGACAAGGCCATCCTCGACGAGGCTGTATCCCGCGCCATCGGCGATCCGGGCACCTGCGTGCTGATCGCCGAAGGCGGCAGGACCGTTTACCAATACGGGACGCACATGGTCTGCGGCCGCTCGCTGCCGACCTGCGACGGGCAGGGGGCCCAGACACTGGAGCAGTTGCTGAAGGCGACGCCGGCCACGGGCGACCGTAAGACCGCCAGCTGCCGCAGCAACCCCGAAGGCACCCGCATCGTCGCGTGGGCCAGCGGTCCGGTCGAGGGTCGGCCAGGCATGACCTATGCCGCGGTGATGGAAGCCAACGAGGCCCCGCCCGGCATCGTCATCGCCGACAAGCTGACCTCGGCTTTTGCACGGGCCGGACTCGGCCCGAAATAAACCCTCCCCCGGAGGGGAGGGCCGTTTCGCTTACCGCGACAGTTCGTAGAGACCGGTGATGTCCACCCGGACGTTCAGTTCGCCGGCGGAGATCGGCGCGCCGCCATCGGCCATTTCCTTACGGGCATAGGCCATCATCGGCGCCGGCGGCGGAGAGGGCATGTAGCTGCCGCCTTCGCTGAGATTGACCAGCCGGTTGACGCGGTGACCGGTGGCCCGCGCGTAGAGGTCGGCCTTGGCGGCCAGCGCCTTGACCGCTTCCTGGCGGGCGGCGTTCTCGGCCGCGCTGGGGTCCTTCAGGCCGAAGGAGATGCCATTCACCTGATTGGCTCCCGCCTTGACCGTGGCGTCGACGGCCGCGCCCAGTTTGGCCAGGTCGTTTACGGTGATCGTCACCTGGTTTGAGGCCTGGTAGCCGCGCAGCTTCGGCGGCTCGTTCTGGACGTAATCGTATTGGGCGTTGAGGTTAAGGCCCGAGGTCTGGATGTCCTTCTCGGCGATACCGGCCTTGTGCAGGGCGGCGATCACCGAGTTCATCTTCTCGTTGTTGGCGGCCAGGGCGCCGGCGGCGGTCGGGGCCTCGGTCACGACGCCGAGGTTGATGGTCGCTTTGTCGGGGGCGACACGGGTCTCGCCGTAAGCCGAAAGGTTGAGCGTGGTCGTCTGGAACATCGAACCTGCCGAGGGTTGCGCCGTTTGAGCGAAGGCGGCGGGCGCGGCGGCGGCGGCGAGCAGCAGGGCCATGGCGCCGGCGCGGACGAAGGTCTTCATCGAAATCTCCACAAACGCCCGGGGTTAGGGCGGGATCGAGGCCTCCAAACGTCGGATGACGGTGGAGGTTGCAGTTCTGACAAAGCCAAGCTGAACGGCAGCTTTAAGGCGCGTGCAGGTCGTGGTAACCCGCAGACCTGCATCGCTGCAGGGGCCTGTAGCTCAATGGTTAGAGCCGACCGCTCATAACGGTCTGGTTGTAGGTTCGAGTCCTACCGGGCCCACCAGCGATGCATGCGAGGACGTCCAAGCACGTCCGATAAGTCGTAAATAGTCATTATAAAACAATAATATGTTTCCGGTTGCGTCTCGGATCGCTCGGCTGCAGCCGGAAATTCTGTTGGTACGTTTTAGGCTGGAAGCCAACGACGTGGCATCAAATACCAACGACATGCCACTTTCAGGCGTCGCGCTGCGTGCGCTCAAGGCGCGCGCCGGGTGCGACCCAAGGGCGGCGTCCCCCTTACGTCACGCTGATAAGTCTTGAAATGGAGCCTTTTGAATGGCCGCAATGGGGGGGCGCCGACCCCACTGAAAACGGGAGGAGCTGAGAGGCTGGAAAAGGCGCCCTGTTGATGCCTTCTAGGCGGCGTCCTTGAAAATCATGCCGTCTTTCATGATGATAGCGAGATTGGTCGCTGGATCTGCGAGCAGGTTGAGATCGGTCACCGGATCCCCGTTCACCAATAAGAGGTCGGCTAGGGCGTTCTGTTCGATGACGCCGAGCTGACCTGCGTAGGGGGTGCGCGGGCCCGACAGAGCCAACAGAGCTGCATTGTCGTGCGTGGCCATCTTGAGCGCTTCGCCTCCGCTGTACCAGCGAAGCAGCTTTGGCAGATAATGAGACTGTCGGGTCGCCCCGTTCGGATTGAGCTGGATGTCCGTGCCGAACGCGACCTTGAGACCCAACTGCTTGGCCAGGCTGTAGGCGCGATCAGTGCCCTCGGTGACCTGCCGGTACTTTCGCTCGTTCGCCGAGCCGGGCGCCGTCGGAATGGCGTCCTCGTCCTGCAGGAAAGGTTGAAGGCTGAGCCAGATCTTCTCGTCGGCCATCCGTCGCAGCGTTGGTTCATCGAGTAGTTGGCCGTGCTCGATGCATTTGACGCCGCAGTCGATCGCGCGATTGATGGCGCGCGGCGTATAGCCATGCACCATGACATAGGTGCCCCAGTCCTCGGCGGCTCCGACTGCGGCGCGGATTTCCTCGGGGCTGAACTGGGTGACGTCGAGGGGATCGAAGTTCGAGCTCACCCGCCACTCACCGCCAGCTTGATCTGGCTTGCCCCCTGGAAAAGCTGTTCGCGCACCTTTTCCAGTACCTCTGGAACGCCGTCCACAACGGCCAGATAGCGCGCTCGCTCGTGCGGCGTGAGTTCGCGATTCCGAGGCGAGGGCAGGGCGTTGATCGGCCGGGATTCGGCATGGCCCGAGGTCTGGGAGAGGATCGCGCCTGAGGGCCATATCCGCGGTCCGGGCATCAGGCGCTCATCGATGGCCCGCTTGAGGCCAAACGTGGGTCCACCTGCGTCCCTGACGGAAGTGAAGCCCGTCATCAGGAAATCCCCGGCGGCGGCCGCTTGGCGGCTTGGAGATAGTCCGGGTCCGCGCTGCTGAAATCGAGCGCAGGAAGGTTGTAGAACTCCAGGTGCGCGTGGACGTCGATCAGTCCTGGAATCAGGGTGCGTTCCCGGCCCTCGATGGTTCTGGCTGTGCTGGCGAGCCCGTCCCCGACCGCTGCAATTCTGTTGCCGCGCACCAGCACGTCCGTGAGACCCGATAAGCGGGTGGACCGTCCGTTAGAGACTCGCACATTTCGAAACAGAAACTCGTTTTTGGGTTCGCGGACGTGACCGCGACGTGCGCGTGCAGGTCGAACATATCGAATGGATAGAGGCCGCGAAGGACTATGTGTTCCTCCACACTGATACGCGCTCGCATATCTACCGGGCGAGGATGTGTGAACTGCAAGCCAGGCTCGACCCACGAGAACTGACCCGAGTTCACCGCTCCACATTCGCCCGACTTGACCGCGCAGTTGAAGTCCGCCGCAAGAGGGCGGGGCTCGTTTTGACCCTAGAGAGCGGCAGGAAGCTCGCGGTGGGGAAAAAGTATGTCGAGGAGGTCGAGCGGCGGCTCGGGATACCGAGCGCCCGGCGCCGTTCGAAGGGCGGGGTGTGAGAACCCTGCCTGCCAAATGTTGGACGGCCTCCGTGCAGGTCCCAGCGTTGCGTCGGCCCAACTGGCCTTCCCCTACGGCGCTAGCCCTGCGCAGGCGGAGGGTCGATCAGGACCAGCGCCGGACTTGGCGAGTCGAGCGCCTCGTCGCTATCCCGGTCTGCGCCTTTCTGAAACTCGTCGTCACCAGCGCCTATCCTTGTCAGACCGTGACGCCCGTCCGAGCGGCTAGAGGCCGCTCATCGGCCATGGCCAGGCTCGACCGGGCGCCTAATGCCCGCCGAAATCCCGCTCTATCGGCTTCCGCGGCGTCTTCGGGGCGATCTGGCCGCCCCAGCGCTCTGAGAGTTCGGCAGCTGAGCGATACTGAGCCAAGTGGTGCCGCCACAGGCTAACAATGATCGGGCGGGCCGGGCCTGCCGTCACCTCGCCGCCGAGATCGCCAGGCGCCTGGTCCAGGCCGACGACCTGACGTCGGAGTTGGCTAGGGCGCTCAGGCGCTGGACATGGTCGAGGCCGAGGACCATCCGAACGATCTGGCCCACCCGGGCGGCCCGCCGATGGGCGACACTCCGATTTCGGAGATCCGGGGCTGATCTGAGCAACGCGCCCGGCAATGGGGATCTTTGCGTAATCGCGACTTTGAGCGAACTAAGAGAATGTCGCGGCGTGCTGAGGTGCTAGGCGCGCGCGGCGTCTTTATACGGACGTCGAAACGAAAGAGGACCGCGCGACCGGGCATGACGCAGACGAGCCGCGTCGAAATGGACGAGATGGCGCGTCGCTATGCGGTTCCGCTGGCGCGTTATTTCCGCGCGCGTGTGCGTTCGGCTGCGGACATCGACGACATGGTCCAGGAGGTGTTCCTGCGGCTGGCGGCGCGGCGTGAGGGCGGGACGCTCGAGGCGCCCGAGAACTACCTGTTCACGGTGGCGGCCAGCGTGCTGAACGACAGCTTCCGGCGGGCGGCTCGGCGCGGCGGCGCGCACCAGCTGTTCGACGAGCGGCTGCATGCCGAGGAGGATTTCTCGCCCGAACGGGTTTATCTGGGCCGCGAGCAACTGCGGGTCGTCGAGACGGCGCTGCACGAGTTGCCGGAGCGCACGCGGGTGGTCTTCGTCCTGCATCGCTACGAGGAGATGAGCTACGCGCAGATCGCGCGGCGGCTGCAGGTGTCGGTGAGCGCGATCGAAAAGCACATGATCAAGGCGCTGGCGCACCTGACCAAGCGGGGGAGGCGCTCATGAGCCGGGCCCTGCTGAACCGTGATCCGGACGAGGTCGCCGCCGAGCTGTTCCTGCGGCGCCGCTCGGGCGACTGGAGCGAGGCCGACGCGCGCGAGCTGGCCGCCTGGCTTGAGGCCGCGCCGTTGCATCGCGTTTGCTTCGAAGGCGTCGAGCGCATGTGGGGGGCGGCCGGCGAGGGCGCCGGCAGCCCGGCCGTGCGCGCGATGCGGGCCGAGGCGCTGGCCGCGCAGCCGCAGGGGCGGCGCTGGCCGGTGCGCAGCTTCGCGGCGATGGCTGCGTCGCTGGCGGTGGTGGTCGCGGGCGTCGGGGTCGGGCTGCTGACCCAACGCGAAGGCCTGCTGGCCCCGGCGGCCGAGCGCCAGGCGCAAGTCTACCGCACCGCCGTCGGTGAGCGGGCGACGGTCACCCTTGCGGACGGCTCGCAGCTGCTGCTTAACACCGCCAGCGAGGTGCGGGTCGACTATTCGGCCAAGCGCCGCGGCCTGCAGCTGGTTTCGGGCGAGGCCTGGTTTGACGTCGCCAAGGACGCCTCGCGGCCGTTCGTGGTCGGCGCGGGCGAGCACACGGTCACGGCGGTCGGCACCTCGTTCGACGTGCGCCTGGAGAAGGCCGGGCTGCGTGTGGCCGTGGTCGAGGGCAAGGTGGCGGTCGACGCCGTCGGCCGCGGCCGGGTCTCGGAGGTCAAGGCCGGCGAGCGCATCGACGTCGAGGGCCGCGCGGCGGTGCTGCGTCCCTCAGGACCGGTGGCCGGCGACTGGCGCGAGGGGCGGATCGAGTTCGCCTCGGTGACACTGGCCGAGGCCGCGGCCGAGATGAACCGTTATCGACGTACGCCGATCGTGGTCACCGATCCAGCCGTGGCGCGGATGCGGGTCAGCGGGGTGTTCTATTCCGGCGAGAACAGCGGGTTCCTCGACGCCTTGCCGCTGACACATCCGGTGTCGGTGCAGGTCGGGGGCGACGCCGTGCGCATCGGACCGGTCCGCGACAAAAAAACTTCATCTTTGAAGTGAGGCGCCCGCGCGCCCTGGCGTCTTCGCCTGGAAACCCGCAGTTCGCGGGGCGGGGTTAGAAGGGAGCGCGTATGTCGTTCAATCATCTCAAGGCCATGGCGTTCGCCACGTCGGCGGCCGTGGCTCTGGTCGGCTCGGCGGCCTGGGCGCAAGCCCCGGCGCGGGCGCAGTTCGACATTCCGGCGCAGGACCTGGGCGCTGCGCTGCGCAGCCTGGGCGTGCAGGCGGGCCGCGAAGTGCTGTTCGACCCGGCGGTGGTCGACGGGCTGCGGGCCCCGGCCGTGCGCGGCGATATGGCGGTCTCCTCGGCGGTCCAGCGGCTGCTGGTCGGGCAGGGGCTGCGTTCGCGCGAAAGCGGCCGCACCATCATCATCGAACGCGCGCCGGCCGCGGCCAGCGTGAGCAAGGCCTCGACGGCCGGTCCGCTGGTCGCCGCGAGCGAGCCAGCGGAAGTCGCCGAGGTCGAAGAGATCATCGTCGTCGGTTCGAACCTGGCCGGCGTCACCGAGCGCGGCCTGCTGCCGGTCTCGGTCGTCGACCGCCGCGAGCTTGAGATGACCGGCGCAGTCACTGCCGGCGAGATGATCGCGGCCCTGCCGCAGTCGGGCGGCCAGGCCTTCAACAACGAGCAGCAAGGTCCGAACCAGGCGCGCGGCGACGTCGCCTCGGCCAACCTGCGCGGGCTCGGCTCGGGCAACACCCTGGTGCTGCTGGACGGCCGCCGGATGGTAGGGCACCCCGGCACCCAGCAGGAAGGTTCCGTCCCCGTCCAGGTCGTCAACCTGAACACCATTCCCGCCACCGCCCTGAAGCGCGTCGAAGTGCTGCGTGACGGCGGCGCGGCCATCTACGGCTCCGACGCGGTGGCCGGCGTGCTGAACAACGTGCTCGACGACCAGTATGTCGGCGGCCAGATCGTCGCCCGCTACGGCGGCTCGGAAGGCACCAAGCTGGCCGAAACCTCGCTGGGCGCGAAGTGGGGCCGCGACTTCAACGACGGCGCAACGCACGTCGCCCTTTTCGGCGAGTACTTCGACCGCACGGCGATGCCGGCCAGCGACCGCGATTACGCCTCGACCGACAACCTCGGCAGCCGCGTTCCGTCGCGGTACGCCGGCAACTTCGACAACCGCTCGAGCCTGACGCCCTGGCTGACCGGCCGGGTCGGGACCGCGGTGACCAACTTCGGCCCGTCCTTCACCGCCTTCCACATGCAGCCGTGCTCGTACACCGGCTCTGACGCCCAGGTCGGCGGCGGGGTCTGCATCGACGGCGGCTCGGCGACGCTCGACACCTCGCTGCGCACCGACGAGGCTCCGGAACGCACCATGTCGCCGAGCTCGGAGCGCTACAGCCTGATGGCCGTGGCCAGCCACGACTTCGGCCCCGTCGAGTGGTTCGGCCAGGCGCTCTACTACGGGGCGACGTCCAGCTCGGTGCGCGGCGGCACCACCAATCTGACGTCGGCTCCGCTGACCATCGGCGCCAACAACCCCTACAACCCCTTCGGCTCGGGGCCCGGCCGCCTCGCCGGCTACACGGGCCCGGCCCAGGCGATCACCGTCGTCGGCCTGCGGGTGGACGATGTCGGCCGCCGCCGCATCGACGTCGACTCCGACGCCTACCGGCTGCTCAGCGGTCTGCGCGGCGACCTCGGCGACTGGTCGTGGGAGAGCGCGCTGCTCTACTCGCACGCCCGCACCAAGGACGTCGAAAGCAACCGCGTCAGCAACACCGCCCTGCAGGCGGCGCTGAACAGCAGCGACCCGACCCGCGCCTACAACCCGTTCAACGGGGGGGACCTAAGCAATGTCGGCGGCTTCGACGCCACCTCGAATCCGGCCTCGGTCGTCGATCCGCTGCGGGTCAGCATCTCACGCGACGGCACCACCAGCCTGGCGCTGTGGGACGCCAAGATCAGCAACCCGAACGCGTTCAGCGTGCTGGACCGCAACGTCGGCCTGGCCTTCGGCGCCGAGTGGCGGCGTGAGACCTTCAAGGACGACCGCGACCCACTGATCGACGGCACGGTCGCTTTCGCCACCGCCGGCGGTCCGACCAGCGACGCGATGGGTTCGAGCCCGACGCCCGACACCTCCGGCTCGCGCAAGGTGTTCTCGGCCTTCGCCGAACTGCAGACCTCGCTGATCCCGGAAGGCGCGGACATTCCGCTGGTCCAGAGCCTGGACCTGCAGCTCGCCGCGCGCTTCGAGGACTATTCGGACATCAACGAGCAGGTGCTGAAGCCGAAGGTCGCCCTCGGCTGGCGGCTGAACGACTACGTCCTGGTCCGCGCCGCCTATTCGCAGGGCTTCCGCGCGCCGAACCTGGAGACTGTCAACGCCTCCGAGATCCGCCGGGTGCAGGAGAACCTGACCGACTACTACAGCTGCGCCGTGGCGCAGGGCGTGCCGCAGTTCTCGCAGCTGAACCGCGCGGGCTGCTCGGCCTACCGCTACAACGTCGAGGACGTGCGCGCCGGCAACAAGGACCTGAAGTCCGAGACCAGCGACAACTTCAGCGCAGGCGTGGTGTTCACGCCGACCCCGGACCTGATGTTCTCCATCGACTGGTGGCGGATCGAGCAGGACGGCGTGGTGGGCGTGTTCGAGTCGCAGGATCACCTGAACCTCGACGCCATCGGCCGCCTGGGCGGCTCGGGCCCGAACCCGGCCCTGACCCGCAACACGCTGGGCGAGCCGATCCGGATCGCCAACCAGTTCCTGAACCTCGACTCTCGCACCATCGAGGGCATCGACCTCAGCGCCACCTGGCGGATCGACGCCACCCAGTTCGGCGACTTCCGCCTGGGGGTGGACGTGTCCCTGCTGCAGAAGTTCGACCAGACGCCGTCGGCCGAGTCCGCGGCCCTGCTGGCGGCCGGCCTGCCGGCCAGCGCCGGCGGCTCGCTGATCGAGCAGGACGACAACCCGCGCACCCGCGGCCAGGCCTATGCGACCTGGACGTCGGGTCCGTGGGAGGTCTCCGGCTATGCCCGCTATGTCGGCGGGGTGAAGGATAGTTCGGCGCTGCTCTACAAGGGCGACGACTGGCTGACATTCAACGCCGCGGTCGGCTATGCGGCCGACGAGGGCGCGCTGGCCGGGATGAGCTTCCGGGTCGGGGTCAACAACCTGACCGACGAGGATCCGCCGCTGGCCGACGAGACCTTCGGCTACTTCACGAAGCTCTACAGCAACCGCGGGCGCTACTGGTTCGCCCAGGTGACCAAGAACTTCTAACGACCCAGTACGGGCCCGCGGCGAAAGCCGCGGGCCGATCTGCTTTTCCGGAGACCCCATGCGCCTGACCGCGACCCTCGCCGCCATCCTGGCGGCCGCCAGCCTCGCTGCGCCCCACGCCGCCCAGGCCCAGGCCGCCAAGGGCGCGGCCGAGTACATCCTCGACTACGACGCGATCCATCACCCGGTGATGGGCCGCAAGGGGATGGTGGTCAGCCAGAACGAGGTCGCCTCGCAGGTCGGCGCCGACATCCTGCGCCAGGGCGGCAATGCGGTGGATGCGGCCGTTGCCACGGGGTTGGCGCTGGCGGTCACCCTACCGCGCGCGGGCAACCTTGGCGGCGGCGGCTTCATGCTGGTGCATCTGGCTAAGGAGAAGAGGACCCTGGCCGTCGACTATTACGGCCAGGCCCCGGCGGCGACCGACGCGGCGCTGCTGGCCGGCGCGAACGGCAAGATGGATCCGGCCAAGCGCTACTCACACCGGGCGGTCGCCGTGCCCGGCACCGTGAAGGGCCTCTACGAGGTGCATCGCCAGTACGGCAAGCTGCCCTGGAAGAAGCTGGTCGAGCCTGCGGTGAAGCTGGCGACCGACGGCCTGATCCTGACCGACGACATGACCTATGCGCTGGACGTCTACCGCGACGGCCTGCTGGCCGACGCGCCGTCGGCCAAGGCGCTCTACAAGGCGGGCGGGGCGACCTATGCGCCGGGCGAGCGGCTCAAGCAGCCGGACCTGGCCTGGTCGCTGCGCCAGATCCGCGACGGCGGCGCCGACGCCTTCTATCGCGGCGAGCTGGGGCGGCGCGTCGTGGCCGGCGTTCAGGCCGGGGGCGGGGTGCTGACCCAGGAAGACCTGGCCGGCTACCAGATCCGCATCTCCGAGCCGCTGTGGTGCGACTACCGCGGCACGCCGGTGGCCTACATGCCGCCGCCGGCCGCCGGGGTGCTGCTGTGCGAGCTGATGAACATCGTCGAGCGCTATCCGATGGCCGAGTACGGCCAGAACAGCGTCCAGTCGCTGCATGTGACCGCCGAGGCGATGAAGCTGGTGTTCGCCGACCGCGCCAAGTTCATGGGCGGCTGGCCGCAACACCAGCCGCCGGTCGGCGGGCTGTCGAGCAAGGCCTATGCGGCCGAGCGCGCCAAGCTGATCGACCTGGGCAAGGCGATGGACCAGAAGGTTTCGCCGGGCGACCCGCTGCTGTTCGAGAGCCGCGACACCACCCACTATTCGGTGGCCGACGCCGAGGGGAACGTGGTCAGCAACACCTTCACCCTGGGCTCGTCGTTCGGCGCGCACGTCATGGCGGCCGGCACCGGCTTCTTCCTCAACGACGCCATGGCCAACTTCGCCTGGGGCGGCGACGAGCCGGCCAATGCGCCCGAGCCCGGCAAGCGGGTGATCTCGACCATCACCCCGCTGATCGCCTTCAAGGACGACAAGCCCTGGCTGGTCGCCGGCACGCCGGGCGGCACGCGGATCATCCCGGCCATGGCCCAGCTGCTGAGCAACGTCGTCGACCACAAGCTGAACGTCGCCGAGGCGACGCAGCGGCCGCGGATCTTCCAGGCCGCCAGCGACACCCCGGTCGAGTTCGAGCCGGGCTTCCCGATCGACATGCTGAAGCTGATGGAGGCCAAGGGTCACGAGACCCGCACCAGCCTGACCATGGGCTCGACCCAGTCGATCATGATCGAGAACGGGGTGTTCGAGGGCGGGGCCGACAGCCGTCGCCCGGACGCCGCTGCGGTTCCCGTCGACTAGGGGTTGCACGCCAGGGGTTGCCCCCCGATCGATGTAGTGGCACGCTTCGTGTCAATACAAGATCGGGGAGGCGAGGATGAAGCGGCGCTGGAAGTGGCTGGGCGCGTCCGTGCTGGTGTTGGCGGCGGGGGCCGGGCTGGCGGCGGCGAACCGCACGACGATCCTCTCGATGATCGCCCGCGCGCAGATGCCGCCGGTCGAGGACAACCGGGCGGTTAATTGGGCGCAGGGGCCGCAGACCCCGGCTGAGGGTGAGCGGCCGCCGAACGTCGTGTTCATCCTGGCCGACGACCTCGGCTACAACGACATCACCATCAATGGCGGCGGGGTGGCGAACGGCGCTGTGCCGACCCCCAACATCGACGCCATAGGCAAGGAGGGGGTGGTGTTCGCCGCAGGCTATGCCGGCAACGCCACCTGCGCGCCGTCACGGGCGGCGATCATGACCGGCCGCTATCCGACCCGCTTCGGCTTCGAGTTCACCCCCGCCCCGGTCGCGTTCGCGCGCATGGTCGGCACCGAGGCCGAGCCCGGCGCGATCGTGAAGCCGAAATTCTTCCCCGACCGCATCAAGGACATGCCGCCGGGCAGCACCGCGCGCAATCCGGCGGCGGTCAACGAACTCAGCATGCCGTCCAGCGAGATCACCATCGCCGAAGTGCTGAAGGCCAAGGGCTATCACACCGTCCACCTGGGCAAGTGGCACCTGGGCGGCAAGAAGGGTTCGCGGCCCGAGGATCAGGGCTTCGACGAGAGCCTGGGCTTCATCGCCGGCGGCTCGATGTTCCTGCCCGCCAAGGACCCGAACGTCGTCAACTCCAAGCAGGACTGGGACGCCATCGACCGCTTCCTGTGGCCGAACCTGCCGTACGCCGTTCAGTTCAACGGATCGTCGCTGTTCAAGCCCAAGGGCTACATGACCGACTATCTGACCGACGAAGCGGTGAAGGCGATCAAGGCCAACCGCAACCGGCCGTTCTTCCTCTACTACGCGCCCAACGCCATCCATACGCCGCTGCAGGCGACCAAGGCCGACTACGACGCCCTGCCGCAGATCAAGGATCACCGGACCCGCGTCTATGGTGCGATGGCCCGAAACCTCGACGCCAATATCGGGCGCATCCTGCAGGCGCTGAAGGACGAGGGGCTGGACGAGAACACCCTTGTGATCTTCTCCAGCGACAACGGCGGGGCCGGCTATGTCGGGCTGCCGGACGTCAACAAGCCGTATCGCGGCTTCAAGTCGACCTTCTTCGAGGGCGGGGTGCGCACGCCGTTCTTCATGCGCTGGCCGGGCGTGATCCAGCCCGGATCGACCTACGGATATCCGGTCGGGCACATAGACATCTTCGCCACCGCGGCGGCGGCGGGCGGGGCGGGACTGCCGACCGACCGGCCGATCGACGGGGTCGACCTGCTGCCGCACGTGCAGGGCAAGAACCCGGCGCGGCCGCACCAGACGCTGTTCTGGCGCTCGGGCCAGTACAAGGCCGTGCTCGACGGCGACTGGAAGCTGCAGGTCAACGGCGCGCGCGACAAGGTCTGGCTCTATGACCTGGCCAGCGACCCGACCGAGCAGCGCGACCAGTCCGCCGCCCAGCCGGAGAGGGTCAAGGCGCTGAAGGAGTTGATCGCCCGCCAGGACGCCCAGAGCGTCAAGCCAATCTGGCCCTCACTGCTGCAAGGGCCGGTGTTCATCGACAAGCCGGGCGGCGTTCCTCAGAAGGCCGGCGACGAATACATCCTGTGGGACAACTGACGATGGCGCTGCTGCCGCCGTCGACCAATGATCAGTACCGGGGCGCCCGCGTCTCGGTCTGGGCGCTGGGCCTGGCGGCGTTGCTGACCCTCGGGCCCGGCCTGATCCACAGCTTCCTGCCCGACGGCGGCGCGGTTTCGATCGCCGGCCTCGACCTGGGCGATCGCCGCGACCTGGTGGTCGGCGTCTTCGCCTGGCAGGGCGCCACGCAGATCGCCTTCGGCCTGGCCATGCTGGCGGTCGCTATCCGCTACCAGAACCTTACGCCGCTCATGCTCTGCCTGTTGCTGCTCGAGCGCGGACTGATGGCGCTGCAGGGCTGGTGGCTGCGCGCGCCGGTCGGCGGTCACCATCCGCCCGAGCACTATGCAAGCCTGGTCACCGCCGGGCTCGCCCTGGCCTTACTGGCGCTGTCGCTGCGGGCGCGGGACTAGAAGCCCGCGCCAGGCTTGGTGCGAATGTTGAGCTGGCCGGCCAGGCCGGCGATGCGGTGGTGCTCGATGGCGTGCATCTGCGGCGACATCGCCATCTGCTGGAAGGCGGCGAGCGAGGGGTATTCGGCCAGGGCGACCATGTCCCAGAGCTCCTCGACCTCGCCGATCAGCAGGCCGGTGACGTGGCCGCCGTAGCGGACCTTGCCGCCCAGGCCCTCGACCAGCTTGCGCACCTCCTCGGCGTAGCGGGCGTAGGCCTCCGCTCCGCTCAGGTGGGCGTCGGCGCCGTCGGCGTATTGCGCCTTCGGCTTGAACTTCAGCAGGTTGACCATGACGAAGGGGCCGTCCTCGGCGCCCCCGAAGAACTCCATCGCCTGTTCGTGCGGCGGGTAGACGGCGTTGACGACGTTCATGTCGGGTTCCCTAACCGCGGCGTGTGATGAGGTCGGAGATCACCTCGACGATGGCGTCGGGGCTGTCCTCCTGCAGGAAGTGGCCGCCGTGCAGGGTGACATGCGGCTGGCCCTGGGCGCCGGGCACGCGGGCCTGGAACGGGGCCTCGCCGCCCTTGGTGATCGGGTCGCCGTCGCTGAAGGCGGTGACCAGCGGACGCTCGAAGCGCTCCAGCACGGTCCAGGCCTGCAGGTTCTGCGCGACCGAGGCGTGCTCGGGCGTCACCGGCACCAGGGCCGGGAACTGGCGGGCGCCTTCCTTGTAACTCTCGTCCGGGAAGGGTGCGTCGTAGGCGGCGACCTCTTCGGGCGACAGGTCGCGCATTGTGCCGCCGTTGATCAGCATCCCGATCGGCATCTGCGGGACCGACTGGCTGAAGTTGAGCCATGCCTTGAAGCCGTCGGTCATGCCGCCGCCCGTCGGCAGCCCGGTGTTGGCGACGACCACGCCGGCGAAGCGCTCGGGGAAGGCCGCGACCAGCCGCAGCCCGATCAGCCCGCCCCAGTCCTGGCAGAACAGGGTGAGGCCCTTCAGGTCGAGCTCGGTCAGCCACTGGCTCATCCAGGCCACGTGACGCTCGTAGGTGTAGTCGCCGCGGTCGGCCGGCTTGTCGGAGCGGCCAAAGCCGATCAGGTCCGGCGCGATCACCCGGCAGCCCTTGGCGACCAGGCCGGCGATGACCTTGCGATAGAGAAAGGCCCAGGACGGCTCGCCGTGCAGAAGCAGGACCTGCGCGCCGTCGCGCGGGCCCTCGTCGACATAGTGCAGCCGCAGGGACGTTCCGTCGGCGTCGGCAAGCTGGTGATAGCGCGGCGCATAGGGCCAGTCGGGCAGGGCGGCGAAACGCTCGTCCGGAGTGCGCAGGATCTGCATCGGGGCCTCGGGGCTAGTCAGTCGTTGAAACTAATGACACTATGCGTGTCATTATAATCCGAGGCGGTCAAGCCGGGGAGGGAAGCGATGGCGCGTGGGTGGAAGATCGGTCTGGCCGTATTGGCGGCGGTGGTGGTCGCGGGGGGCGCAGCGTTCGCCCTGCGCGGGCAGATCGCGGTGGCGGCGATGGAGCGCATCTTCGACAAGGCCATGGCCCCCGATCCCTATGCGGATCTGCCCGACGGTCTGCATGTCGGGCTCTGCGGCTCGGGCTCGCCGATGCCCGATCCGGGGCGTGCGGGACCCTGCACGGTGGTGCTGGCCGGTCGTCAGCTGTTCGTCATCGACGCCGGGGCGGGGGGGACGAAGAACCTCGCCCTGATGAACCTGCCGCCGGGGATGGTCGACGCGGTGCTGCTGAGCCATCTGCATTCCGACCACATCGACGATCTGGGCGAACTGATGCTGCAACGCTGGGCCGGCGGCGGGCGCGATGCGCCGGTCCCGATCTATGGCCCGCTGGGCGTCGACAAGGTCGTGGCCGGGTTCCAGGACGCCTATCTGATCGACCGCGGCTACCGCATCGCCCACCACGGCGAGAAGGTCACCCCGCCGAGCGGCTTCGGCGGGATCGCCCGACCGTTCGAGGCGCCGCGCAACGGCCCCGACGTGGTGCTGATCGAGACGCCCGACCTGAAGGTCACCGCCTTCCCGGTCGAGCACGCGCCGGTTGAACCGGCGGTCGGCTACAAGTTCGTCTACAAGGGCCGCAGCGTCGTGGTCAGCGGCGACACCGCGGTCTCGGCGCGGGTCGAGGCGGCCTCGAAAGACGTCGACGTGCTGGTGCACGAGGCCCTGGCCCCGAACCTGGTCGCGATCCAGAACAGGGCCGCGACCCAGCACGGGCGCGCCAACCTAGCGGCGATCACCCACGACATCCTGTCGTACCACACGGCCCCGGAGGACGCGGCGCGGATCGCGCAGCGGTCGGGCGCGCGCTACCTGCTGCTGACCCACATCATTCCGCCGCTGCCGGTCAGGGCGCTGGAGGGGCCGTTCCTGGGCGACTCGCGCAAGCTCTATTCGGGCCAGCTGAGGGTCGGCCACGACGGCGACCTGATCAGCCTGCCGGCCGGGACCGACGACATCCGTTACACTAACCGCCTGACGATCTTCCAATAGGAGGCGTTCGAGATGAAGGACCCCATCGCGCTGTCGGGCGCGCCCGGTTCGCCCTACACCCGCAAGATGCTGGCGGTGCTGCGCTACCGGCGCATTCCGTACCGCTTCCTGCCGCCGTCGGGGCCCGCGCTGGCGGGGCTGCCGCAGCCGAAGGTCTCGCTGCTGCCGACCTTCTACCTGCCCGACGAGAACGGCGAGCTGGCGGCGGTCACCGACTCCAGCCCGATCATCCGCCGGCTGGAGCGCGAGCATGTCGGCCGCAGCCTGATCCCGGACGACCCGGCTCTGGCCTTCCTTGACGAGCTGATCGAGGACTTCGCCGACGAGTGGCTGACCAAGGCCATGTTCCACTACCGCTGGGCCTACGAGCCCGACATCGCCAAGTCGGCGGCGATCCTGCCATGTTGGCGCGGGTTCTGCGTGCCCGACGAGGAGCTGGCGGAACGCGGCCGGCAGTTCGCCGAGCGGCAGATCGGGCGCCTGCGCTATGTCGGCTCCAACGAGGTGACCGGGCCGCTGATCGAAGCGAGCTACCAGCGGTTCCTCGAGGCGTTCGAGGCCCATCTGCGTCACCAACCCTATCTGCTCGGCCGCCGGCCGGGGGCGGGCGACTTCGCGGTGTTCGGACAACTGACCCAGCTGGCGGCATTCGACCCGACGCCGATGGCGCTCACCCTGCGCGCCGCGCCGCGCGTCGCCGCCTGGGTCGGGCTGATGGAGGACCTGTCGGGGCTGGAGCCGGGCGAGGGCGACTGGATATCGCCAGCCGCGCCGCCGCCGACCCTGGCGCCGCTGCTGGCCGAGATCGGGCGGGGCTACGTCCCGGTCATGCTGGCCAATGCGCGGGCGGTCATGGCCGGCGCCGAGCAGGTCGAGGCGGTGGTCGAGGGAGCGCCCTGGACCCAGCAGCCGTTCCCCTATCAGGCCAAGTGCCTGCGCTGGCTGCGCGAGGCCCACGGGCGGCTCGACGCCGGCGCGCGCCGCGCGGTCGACGCCCTGCTGGCCGGGACGGGCTGCGAAGCGCTGTTCGCCCCTGGAGCTTGATCCCCGCAGGGCTTAGTCAGGGCTCAAGGAAGTTGCGGGGCGGGGCGCTTGAGTCGGGAACGGTCGGTGGACGGACGGCGGCGGCGCGGCGAGGACAACCGCGCCCGCATCGTCGCGGCCATGCTGGAGATCATCCAGGAGGGCGAGGTTTCGCCGAGCGCCGAGCAGGTCGCCGAACGCGCCGACGTGGGCCTGCGCACCGTGTTCCGGCACTTCACCGATATGGACAGCCTCTATTCGGAAATGTCCGAGGAGATCGAGCGCGAGATGCAGGCCGCGGTCGACGCGCCCTTCAAGTCGGCCGACCCGCGTGAACGCGTCGTCGAGCTGGTCGCCCGGCGCGCGGCGGTGTTCGAGAAGATCGCGCCGTTCAAGCGGGCCTCCGACGTGCTGCGGCACCGCTCGCGGTTTCTGGAGGCCGGGAGCGAACGGCTGGTGGCGGCGCTGCGCGCGATCCTGGTGCGCGAGTTGCCGGCCGGCGTGGAGCCGATCACCGTCGAGACCTTGGACCTGCTGCTGAGCTGGGAAAGCTGGGCGCGGTTGCGGCGCGAGCAGGGGCTCGACCCCGCCCGCGCACGCGAGGTGCTGGAAACCTCCGTTCGGAGGCTGCTCGCCTAGGGCCGCGAGCGGTCGGCCAGGAAGGCGCGGATGTCGGCGGCCAGCAGCCGGGCGCTGTCATCGCCGAGATACGGCATGTGGCCGGACGGATAGACCTTCATGGTCAGCCGATCACGCGCGAGCCCGGAGTGGCGGGCGACGTTCTCGGCCGCGCCGAAGGTGGTGACGAGGTCGTAGTAACCCGAGCCGACGAACACCCCAAGGGCCGGGTTGCGGCGCATGGCGGTGGCGAGGTCCTCGGCGTAATTGCGCGGGCCCGCGCCCCAGTTCCAGCGCGAGTTGACGTCGGCGAAGGCGATCGATTGATAGGTCGAGGGCGCTTTCACCTTCAGGTCCTGCTCGACGTACTGATTGAGGCCGGCGACGAACGAGGGCGTGTACTGGCCCATGGCCGGGTCGTCGGCGACGGGGTCGCCGCCGCTGGCGGCCAGCGGCAGGGTGTAGCGGCCATCATAGGCGCCGATCTGCAGGCCCTTGTCCTTCAGCAGCAGCTCGCCGAATTTCGACAGCGAGATGCGCAGGTCTGCGTCGATCCAGGTCTGGGCCGAAAGCCCGGTCAGCGATGCGAGACCTTCGGCGACCTTGGCCTTGTCGGCGACGGGCAGCTCTTCACCGGCGTAGAGGGCGGGCAGGTAAATGTCGCGGGCGAAGGCGCGGGCCGCGTCTGCGGCGCTTTCCGCCGACGCGCCGGCGGACTTGCCGTGGACCCAGGCGGTGGCGGCCATGGTCGGCAGGCTGGCGAGCGCGCTGCGGTCGTCGCCGGCCCCGCCGCCGCGGTTCATGTCGAACGCCGGACCCAGGATGATGACGCCGTTCAGCGTGGTGGCGCCCAGCGCGCCGGCCGGCGACATCGGCCCGCCCATCAGGTTGGTGGCGACCACCGAGGCGCGGACGGTGCCGTAGCTCTCGCCCATCAGGAACTTGGGCGAGTTCCAGCGGCCGTTGGCGGTCAGCCAGCCCTGGATGAACTCGCTGGTGGCGCGGGCGTCCTGTGCGACGCCGTAGAAGTCCTCGGCCTTGCCGCCCGGCAGCAGGCGGCTGTAGCCGGTGCCGATGGGGTCGATGAACACCAGGTCGGCGACGTCGAGCAGCGAGTAGGGATTGTCCTCCAGCGCGAAGGGCGGGACCGTCGGCGGCTTGACCGGGTCGGACATGGCGATGCGGCGTGGGCCGAGCATGCCCATGTGCAGCCAGATCGAGGACGAGCCGGGACCGCCGTTGAACACGAACACGACGGGGCGGTCGGTTTTCGCGCCCTTGGCGACGTAGGAGAGGCTGAACAGGCTGGCGGCGGGCTGGCCGCCCGAGCCCTTGAGGATCGTCTCCTGCAGGGTCGTGCGGTAGGCGACCTTCTTGCCCATGAAGACGCCGGCGTGGTCGCTGGCGAATACGCGGGGCGCGGCGGCCACGGGAACGGGATCCTGCGCGGCCTGGGCCGTCGGCGCCGCGGCCGAGGCGAGGAGCAGGGCCGCAAGACCGGCCGACATCAGATGGCGCATTGGCTGTCCGGGACTTGCGTGCGGGCCCAGCGGTAGCCGTCCTGGGCTTGGCCGCGGGGCAGGTAGGTGATCGTCAGATCCTTGCCGTCGCGGCGGATCTTCAGGGTGATGGTCTGGTCGGCCTTGGCCTGCACGGCGTCCAGCACCACGGCCTCGGTGACCTCGTCGCCGTCGCGAACCCCGGCGATGGCGGCTTGAGAGCCGGCGACCAGGCCCTGCACGATCCGCGGGCTGGCGGTCAGCGAGGCGCTGTCGAAGCCGAGCTCGAAGGCGCGGAAGCTGGCGGCCTCGCGCTTGAAGCAGGGGCCATAGGCGTCCGACGCCGGGACCAGCAAGGCGCCGGCCATCATCGCGGCGTGCTCGTCACGCGCCTGCGGGCCGAGTTCGGCGGCGACCATGTCCAGCCAGGCCTCGGTGTCGTGGGACTGGCCGGCCTCGCGCCGGGCGATCATCGCCTTGACCAGGTCGTCCAGCCGGCGCTTGCCGCCCGACTTGTCGCGGACCTGGGCGTCGACCATGGCCATGTAGAAGGCGCCACGGTCGTAGGGCAGCTTGCGGACACGGGTGTCGCTCCAGAACTTGGCGGCGATCTCGCTGGCCGGGGCGGTCCGCACCGGGTTGCCGTAGTAGCTCTGCGCCCGCTCGTTGATCTGCGCCAGGAAGTCGTCGGTCGAGATCAGCCCCGAGCGCCAGGGGATGGTCGCGGAGTAGAACTCCGCCAGCCCTTCGCCGTACCAGGAGACGACGCCGTTCGGGCCATTCAGGCTGCCGGGCCAGTTGTGGACGATCTCGTGCGCCAGGTGATGGCGCATGCCGTCGACGGTCGGCGGCGGATCGTCGCCGAAGCCGGACATGAACGAGTTGATCAGCCCGGCGCCGCCCGTGCCCGGATAGGGGTTGTGGCGGAAGAACACGCGATAGGGCTTGTTCGGCTCGCCGAAGAAGGTGGCGATCGCGGTCCGCGCCTTCTCGGTCCAGCTGGCCACGGCCGGGACGTCGAACGGCGGGGTTCCGAGCCAGTAGATCGCGAACGGCTGACCGCTCGAAGCCTCGGGATAGCTGTTCATCGGACCGGCCATGTAGAAGGTGTGGGCCAGCAGATCGACGGGGCCGACCAGCTTCAGCTGGCCTTCGCCCAGGCTCTGGGCCCCGCGCGATCCGGCCGGCATGGCGGCCAGGTCCCAGTCGAGGGAGAGGCTGTAGGGGCGGCTGTTGTCGGGCAGGGCCAGGAAGGTCACGCCCGCGCCGTTGAGGCCGCCGGCTTCCGGGCGCAGGTCGAAGGGCGGGCCCGAGCCGAGCTTCGGCCGGAAGGCGGCGGCGTTCGCCGTGTAGCGGACGGTGACGTCGCCCTGCGTCGGGCGCGCGACCTGCCAGCGGCGAAAGTACATGAAGTTGGCCTGGTCGACCGGGTCGTCCTTCTGGACCAGCGGCACCGCGCCCTTGGCGTCGGTCACCTCGATCTGGGCGGCTTCGTAGCGCTGGGTCTCCACCGAGGCGAAGACCATCGGCAGACGCAGGAAGGGCTCGCCCGGCTGGGCGCCTGGCGCTTGCAGCTTGAGGGTGACGCCGACCTTGTCGACCGCGCCGTCGCTCTGGTGCGGGGCGAGGGTCACGTTCAGGGCCGGGGGCGCGTTCTGGGCGCCGGCGCTTGTGGCGAGCGCCAGGGCGGCCGCGACGGCGGCCAGCAGGGTCTTGGTCTTCATCAGGCGGGCGGGGTCCGTGGCAGGGCCGACAGCAGGCGGTCGACGTCGTTCATGTCGTTGAACACCGCCAGCGAGACCCTGAAGCGGTTCTGCGAGACGGTCATGCGGATGTTGGCGGCCTTCATCAGGTCGCCGAGCTTGGCGCGGGCGTCCTTGAGCGCGAAGGCGACGAGGGCGGTGCGCGAGTCCGGCGGAGTCATCGGCTGGTAGCCGCGGCCGCGCAGTTCGGTCTGGACGGCCTTGATCAGCGGTTGGCGGGCGGCCTCGATGGCGGGGACCCCGAGGTCCTTGATCAGACCCAGCGAGTAGTCGAGCTGGACGACGCCGGTCCAGGACGTCGTGCCCATGGCGAACGTGCCGGCCGCGTCGGGCGACATGCCGTAGGTGGCCGCGCCGGGGCCCGGCTCGTCATAGGGAAAGACGTGGGACTTGAAGGCGTTGATTTGGTGGTAGCCCCACCACGGCCGCTTCACCTTGTCCTGGATTTCCTTGCGCACATAGAGGAAGCCCAGGCCGAAGTCGCCCATCAGCCACTTGTAGGAAGACGAGGCGGCGAAATCGACGCCGGCTGCGCGCAGGTCGATCGGGGTCACCCCGACGGCGTGGACCATGTCGACATAGACATAGGCGCCGTGAGCGTGGGCCAGATCGCAGACCGCCTTGAGGTCGTGCTGGAAGCCGTTGGTGGTCGAGACCGCGCTGATCGAGACCAGCTTGGTGCGGTCGTTCACCGCAGCGGCCATCTGGCCCATGTCGATGCGGCCGTCCTGGGTCATCGGCAGGGTGACGACGTCCATGCCGGCCTTGCCCAGTTCGCCGTAGGTGTAGAACGAGCCGAAGAAGTGCAGGGCGTCGGTGACGATGCGCCCGCCGCTCTCGGGAATGCCGAGGGCGCGGATCACCAGGTTCTCGCCCATGGTCGTGGACTGGATCAGCGACAGCTCGTCGGGCGCGGCGCCGACCAGCTCGCCGAACTTGGCGATCATCGCGGTTTCCTTGGCGCCGACGCTGTAGTTCGAGACCGTGCCGTCCTGGGTCTTGTAGCGGAGGTACTCCTCCAGCGCCGCGCGGGCGCCCAGCGGCATCGGGTGGGTCGAGCCGGCGTCCAGGTAGGTGAACGGCATCTTGGCGAAATCGGCCTTGGCCGGCAGGCGGGGCGAGGCCGGCGAAGCCTGGGCCGCGGCGGCGGCCGACTGGGCCAGCGCCCCGCTGGTGGCGGCGGCGGCGACGAGGGCGCGGCGCGTCAGCTTCATGGTGATCTCGCACTCTTGCGGCCAGGTCCGGCCGTGCTCGAAACGCTATGAGCCGCCGGGCGGATTTTCTTGTCGTTCTCCCCGGCGAAGGTCGCCGCCGCGGCGAGGATTATGCGGGGCCGGGCTCCCGACCTGCATTACTCATGCGCCTTCGGGGCGATCAGCGGAACTTGCGCGCGCGCATCGGGATGGCGGTGGTGCTCTTGGACTCCGTCAGGGTCACGATCGAGCGGACGTCGACGACGCCCGGCAGCTTCAACAGCGTCGAGAAGATGAAGTCCTGATACCAGATGACGTCCGGCGCCAGGATCTTGAGCATGGCGTCCATCTCGCCGAAAACCGTATAGCATTCAAGGATTTCGGGAATGTCGTTGATGGCCTTGTGGAACTTGGCCCGGTCCTCGTCGCTGAGCGTCGTCATCTTCACCTGAGCGAAGATCTGCATCTTGAAGCCGAGCTTCTCGCGGTCGACGATCACCACCTGGGCCTTGATGTAGCCCTCCTCGCGCATGCGCTGGATGCGGCGCCAGCAGGGCGACTGCGACAGGCCCACGCGTTCGGCGAGCTCAGCGGTCGAGAGCGATGCGTCGCGTTGCATCAGCTCCAGGATCTTCATGTCGATGGCGTCGAGCTCGGCGGGCATAGCTTATGTCCTTGGTTCGATATGTGCGCATAGCGGATGCGGGTATCGCTGATGTCAAGGCCGAGTAAGGCAAGATAATCCCGTGTGGCGGAATAGGCTCACTCCATAGTCAGCAACTGTCGCCGCACGGCGCAGGCAGCGCCTTGGGGGCGACGAAGTGAATATGCCGAGTAAGTCGCCCAAGGCTGAGGGGACGCACGTGCCGCCGCCAGAGGACTATTCCAACTGGGTGCGGACGATGATGCGCAACATCGCCGCCGCACCCGACGCGGCGGTGCTCTACGACTCCACCATCCGCGAGCCGACCGAGTTGCTGGCGCAGGTCGTGCGCGGGGCGTTCGGCGGCGAGATCACCGATCGCTACGAAAGCGTCTTCGCCAACGGCAACCGCTTCGTGGCCGCCGCCGTCGCGGGTCGCTACGGCGTGCAGCCGGCCAACGTGCTCTGCACCACGGGCGCCACCAGCGCGATGGGGCTGGCGATCCGCGCCTTCGTGCGGCCCGGCGACCACATCATCGTCGAGACGCCGTGCTTCGACCTGCTGCCAGGCTTGGCCGCGGCGGCCGGCGCGAGCATCAGCTATCTGCCGCGCCGCGCTCCGGACTTCGCCATCGACACCGCCGAACTGGAAAGCCTGATCCAGCCGGAGACCCGGCTGGTGCTGCTGACCGACCTGCACAATCCGTCCGGGGCGGCGCTGGGGCAGGGGACGCTGCTGGCGCTGGCCGCGCTGGCCGGCAAGAGCGGCGTGCGCATCGTCATCGACGAGGTCTATGGCGACTTCGCCGGGCCGCGTCCGGCCGCCGCCACCTATTCGCCGGAGATCATCAGCGTCGGCAGCCTGACCAAGGTCCAGGGCCTGTTCGCGCTCAAGTGCGGCTGGGCGATCGCCGCTCCCGATAAGGTCGAGGCGATCCTGGCGGCCAGCGAGCAGGGGGATCTCGGGGTCTCCAAGCTCTCGCACGCGGTCGCCGCCCGGGTGCTCGAGGACATGGCTCCGTTCGACGACTATTGGCGCGGGCTGCTGGCGCGCGCCCGCCCGGTGCTTGAGCGGCACGCCGGCGCGATGATCGCCGAGGGCCTGCTGGCTGGGGACGTGCCGGCGCAGGGCTGCATGTATTTCCCGCGCGTCGTCGGCGTCGCCGACACCTACGCCTTGGCTGAGTGGCTCTGGCGCGATCATCGCGTGGCCGTCGCGCCGGGCGAATTCTTCGGCCTGCCGGGGCATGTGCGGATCGGCTTCGGCGGCGACGCCGAGCAGCTGGACCGGGCGCTGGGGCGCTTCGCCGACGCGCTGCGCCGCTATCGGCCGTCCTGATGGCGGCCTTGTGCGTCTCGTCTGCCTGCGCCGCATCGACCATGCAGGGCGCGGTCGGCGAGCGCATAAACAATCTGCGACGCTTCAGCGTCGGTTTGAAGAACGAAAAGAAAAACCGCGTTGCGGCGCCTAGGTTTTCCACAAGCGCCACAACGCAAAAGCGGACTTTACGGCCCGCCCCTATCGGGGAGCGGCGGGTCGCGTCGGAGCCGGAGGGGCTCCGCCACAGAAGGGGGATATAAGATGGGTCAGTCAGTTCGCGGGCGCATGCTCGCCACCAGCATGATGGGCGGTCTGGCGATCGCGGCGGCGATGGCCGCCGAGCCGGCCTTCGCTCAGGACAGCGTCGCGGTCGAAGAAATCGTCGTCACCGGCTCGCGGATCCGCCGGGTCGAGACCGAAACCTCGGCGCCAGTCTCGGTCGTCACTGCGGAGACCCTGACCGACCGCGGCGTGGTCCAGGTCGGCGACATGCTGAACCAGATCAGCTCCAACGCGCCTTCGTTCGCGATGGCTGACGGCACGGGCAACGAGGCCGGCAGCGGCCAGACCTTCCCGAACCTGTTCGGCCTGGGCGCCGGGCGCACCCTGACGCTGGTCAACGGCCGCCGCATGGTCACCACCTCGCAGTCGCGGGCGGTCAGCGGCGTGGACGGACTGGGCGACCGGGTGGTCGACACCAACATCATCCCGACCGGCCTGATCCAACGCATCGACGTGGTCCAGGCGGGCGGCGCGGCGGTCTACGGCTCGGACGCCATCGCCGGCGTGGTCAACTACGTGCTGAAGGACAGTTTCGAGGGCCTGGAGCTCGACGCCCAGTACGGCATCTCGTCGCGCGACGACTATCCGACCCAGGCGCTGCGGGCGACCGCGGGCAAGAACTTCCTGGACGGCCGCGCCAACATCGCCGCGAACCTGGAATGGTCGAAGACGGACTCGTTGCTCGACTACGACCGGCCGCGCACCAACCTCGGCCGCGTGACCGTGTCGAACCCGGCCAACCGGACGCCGACCGACGGCATCCCCTCGCTGGTCGAGAACCTCAACACCCGCTTCGTCACCTTCAACGCCAACGGCGTGATCTCGCGCGCCGGCCCGCCCTTCGCCAGCCAGATCGGCGCCGTCGCCGGCCAGCCGATCCAGAGCAACGCCACGGGCGACGCCTTCATCCCCTACAACGTCGGCACGCTGGTCAACCCGAACGTTCCGCCCTTCACCAGCGGCGGCGACGGCCTGCCGTATCAGGAGCTGGCCGCCCTGCAGGTCGGCATCGAGCGCTGGGTCGGCAACGTCATCGGCCACGTCGACCTGACCGACCGCATCCGGCTGTCGGGCGAGTTCATGTACGCCAAGGTCGAAGGGCGCGATCCCTACGGCCAGCAGGCCAGCAACACGGTGCTGAACAACGCCGCGTCCGGCGCCGGACCCATCGCCCTGTCGCGCACCAACCCATTCCTGACCCCGGCCATGTCGGCCGCGCTGGGCGCGGGCGGCCCGCCGCTGTTCGTCTCCAAGTTCTGGACCGACCTGCTGCCGACGCGTGAGAACGTCAGCACCACGAACACCGCCCGCGCGGTGGTCTCGCTGGATGGCGACTTCGACTTCGCCGAGCGCAACTTCTACTGGAGCGTGTCGGCCAGCCGCGCCGAGACCGACGGCGAGAGCACCGGCTGGGGCGTGATCACCTCGCGCTTCAACAACGCTGTGAACGCGGTGCGCAATAGCTCGGGCGCGATCGTCTGCGCGATCAACGCCGACGCCTCGACCGCCAACGACGATCCGGCCTGTACGCCGCTGAACCCGTTCGGCGTCGGCAACGTCAGCCAGGCCAACCGCCTGTACCTGACCGCGCCGATCGGCCAGGACTACCTGAACACCCAGGACGACTACCTGGCGACCATCGGCGGCGACATCTTCAACCTGCCGGCCGGCGCGGTGAAGTTCAGCGCCGCCTACGAGCACCGCCGCGAAGAGGCCAAGTACACGCCGTTCGTCGCCAATCAGCGGGGCATCGTCGGTTCGCAGGTGGCCTCGCAGGCCACCAAGGCCGCCTACAACACCGACGAGTTCTCGGGCGAACTGCTGGTGCCGATCTTCGGCGGCGACTTCACCCTGCCGGGCGTCCGCTCGCTGGAGTTCGACGGCGCCTATCGCCGCGTGAAGCACTCGATCGCCGGCTCGGAGAACATCTGGGGCGCGGGTCTGCGCTGGGAAGTCTTCGAAGGCCTGACCATCCGCGGCTCGCGCAGCCGCAACTTCCGGGCGCCGACCCTGGACCAGCTGGCCGCGCCGTCGCGCACGGACCTGTCCAACGCCGGCTGGGACCCCTGCGACGCCGACCGCATCAACTCGGGCCCGAACCCGGCCGTGCGTCTGGCCAACTGCCAGGCGTTGTTCGCCGCCAATCCAAGCTTCGGCCCGCTGGCGACGTTCCAGAACCCGTCGGAGAACTTCTCGAACACCCTGGTCACCTCGGGCGGCAACCCGAACCTGCGCAACGAGCTCTCGGACACCAAGACCATCGGCTTCATCTATCAGCCGACCTTCGTGCCCGGCCTGACCATCGTGGTCGACCGCATCGACGTGGACCTGACGGACGGCCTTTCGCCGTTCACACCGCAGGATTTCATGGCCGCCTGCTACGACTCGACCAGCCCGTCGGCCGAGATCTGCGGCACATTCACTCGTGACTCGACCGGCGCCATCGCGACGGCGCTGTCGACGACCTTCAACGCCGGCACCGTGGCGTTCCGGGGCGAGACCTACAACGTCAACTATCGCTTCCCGATCGGCCGCTTCTTCAACGATGCGGACTATGGCGAGCTGGAGCTGGCGGTCGACGCGACCCACACCACCCGCTACGAGCAGTCGGTCACCGGCTTCGACGTGAACCGCTACGACGGCACCACCCGCCAGCCCGACTGGGTGGTCGACTTCGACGCGACCTACTCGAACGGACCGCTGCGGCTCTACTACTCGCTGCACTACCTGCCGGAAGCCAAGATCAACAGCTTCGACACCATCGAGAGCACGCCGACCCCCGAGATCAAGGAAAACTACCGCCACAACATTTCGGCGCAGTACGCCTTCGACAAGTACACGGTCCGCGCGGGCGTCATCAATCTGACCGACGAGCAGCCCTCGTTCCCGACCCGGAACTACGGCGACATCCTCGGCCGCCGGTACTATGTCGGCCTGAACGCTCGGTTCTAGGGACACGCTGTAACCGTCGCGCGGATCACTCTCGTCCGCGCGCGGCAGGCGGCGCCGGTCTGACCCACGGGCCGGCGCCGTCACGCATTTCGGGGGGCGTAAGGACATGAGCTTGGCGAAGGATGATCTCGGCGACCTGATCGTGCTGGACGCCGCCGCCGTCCGCGCCCGGCTGAGCTATGAGGCGGCGACCGCGGTCGTCCGCGAGGCGATGATCGCGCTCTCCGACGGGCGGGTCCGCCAGCAGCTGCGCAGCTTCGTGCCGTGGGGCGAGGGTAAGACCTTCGCCATTATGCCGGCGGCGATGTCCGCAGACGGCGTGTTCGGGGCCAAGCTGGTCAGCGTCTTCAAGCGTCCCGATGGCGCCAAGGCCCATGAGGGCGTGGTGCTGCTGTTCGATCCGCAGAGCGGCGCGCCGGTCTGCTTGGCCGACGCGGGAGAGATCACCGCCATCCGCACCGCCGCGGCCAGCGCCGTGGCGACCGACGCCCTGGCCCGGTCGGACGCCGCGGTCCTGACCCTGCTGGGCGCCGGCAAGCAGGCTGCGGCTCACGCCCAGGCGATCGCCAAGGTTCGCGCCCTGCGCCAGGTGCGTGTCTGGGCCCGTGCCGAGGGGCAGGCCCGGGCGCTGGCCGCAGACATCGCCGCCACGTCCGGGATCGAGGCGCTCGCCGTGCCGATGGACGAGGCGCTGGCCGGCGCCGACATCGTCTGCACGGTGACCGCCGCGGCCGATCCGATCCTTTCGGCGGCCCAGGTCGGGACCGGAACCCATATCAACGTCGTCGGCTCGAGCGGGCCGGCTCAGGCCGAGATCGCCGCCGACCTCGTCGCCGCCGGCCGCTTCGTCGTTGACCATCGCGAACACGTCCTGGCGCATGGCGGGGAGTTCCTGCGCGCCAAGGCCGCGGGGCTGGTCGGCGACGACCACATCGCCGCCGAGATCGGCGAGGTGCTGGCCGGTGCGCGGCCGGGCCGCACGTCGCCCGACGATATCACCCTCTACAAGTCGCTCGGCCACGCCGCCCAGGATCTGGCCGTGGCGGCCTGGCTCTACCAAGACGCTACCGGGAAGACCCTATGACCGATCAGACCGCCCGCATGCACAAGGGCGTCGACTTGTGGGCAGTGGTCGCCCTCGGCCTCGGCACCGCCGTCGGCGTCGCCATCTTCTCGGTCATCGCGCCGGCGACGGCGCTGGCCGGGCCGGGCATGCTGCTGGCGGTCGTCGTCGCCGCCGTCCCGATGTTCGTCATCGCCATGACCTACGCCTTCATGGGCTCGGCGCTGCCGACCTCGGGCGCGTCGTTCGAGTGGTCGCGGCGGTTCGTGCATCCGTTCGTCGGCTACCTGATCGCCTGGATGCGGATCGTGTCCAACGTCGGGGCGATGCTGATCCTGGCCCTGGTCATGGTCCGCTACCTTTCGATGGTCATCCCGCTTCCGACCAAGCCGACCATGCTGGCGGCCTTCGTGATCTTCTTTCTGGCCAACTACTTCGGCGTCGGGCTGGCCGCGCGGCTGCAGGTGATCCTGATGGGCGCGCTGGTCGTGCTGTTCATCGTCTTTTCCGCCTGGGGCGCGCCGCACGTGCAGGCCACGCAGTTCGAGCCGTTCCTGCCCAACGGCACGGCGGGGATGCTGGCGGCCATCCCGCTGCTGATCGGCCTCTTCTTCGGCATCGAGGCGGCGACCGAGATCGGCGACGAGGTCAAGGACAGCAAGAAGACCATCCCGCTCGGCATCGGCCTGTCGATCCTGACGGCGGTCGTGCTCTACCTGATGGTCGGGGCGGTCGCGATGGGCGTCATCGGCCCCGAGGCGCTGGCCAAAAGCGAGACCCCGCTGCTCGACGCGGCGACCCCGTTCATGGGCCCGGTCGCCAAGCCGCTGATCGTCTGCGCCGCAGTCATCGCCATCGCCAAGTCGATCAACTCGCTCTACCTCGGCTTCTCGCGCAGCCTGTTCGCCATGGCCCGCGAGGGCATGCTGCCGGCCGCGCTGGCCAAGGTGCACGAGAAGCACGGCACCCCCCACTTCGCCCTGGCGACGATCCTGGGCGCCACGTGCCTGGGCCTGCTGGCGCCGATGAACCTGACCAGCCTGTTCCTGGCGGTGAATATCCCGACGCTGCTCAAGTACGCCGCGACCTGCATCGCCGCGACCGTGGTGGTGCGCAAGCATCCCGAGATCTACGATGGCGCGCGCTTCAAGCTGTCCAAGGGCGCGACGGTCGGCTGGGCCTATGCCGGCTGCGTGGCCTCGCTCGTGGTGGCGGTGCTGGGCTTCTCGGCCGACTGGACGCCCTATGCGGCGCTGGCGGTCTGGGCGGCGATCGGCGTCGCCTACTATGCGGTGTCGGGACGCCAACGGGCGGCGGCGGCCTGATGCGGATCATCGACCGCGAGGAAGTCGCCCAGCGGCTGACCTACGAGCTCGCTATCCCGATCGTGCGCGAGGCGATGATCGCGTTCTCGACCGGCCAGACGCGCCAGCTGCTGCGCTCGATCATCCCGCTGGCCGAGGGTCGGATGTTCGGCCTGATGCCTGGCGCGATGGGCGCCGACGCGCCGTTCGGGGCCAAGGTGATCAGCGTCTATCCCGAGAACTTCGCCAATGGCCGCCAGTCGCACCAGGGGCTGATCGTGCTGTTCGATCCGGAAACTGGCGCGCCGGCCTGCGTGGTCCACGCCGGCGAGGTGACGGCGATCCGCACCGCCGCGGCCAGCGCCGCAGCCACCGACGCCCTGGCCCGTCCCGAGGCGCGCCGCCTGGCGCTGCTGGGCTATGGCGAGCAGGCCGCGACCCACGCCCGGGCGATCGCCAAGGTGCGGCCGCTGGAACAGATCACCGTCTGGGGCCGCTCGCTGGACCGCGCGCAGGCGTTCGCCGCGAGCATCGGCGAGGAGCTGGGCGTCCCAGGGACGGCCTTCGCCGAAGCCAAGGACGCGGTCGCGGAAGCTGAGATCATCTGCACGGTCAGCGCCGCGAAGGAGCCGATCCTCAAGGGCGCCTGGGTGGCGCCGGGGACGCACGTGAACGTCGTGGGCTCGAGCTATGCCGGGCCTGTGGAGATCGACGACGAGCTGGTGGTCCGCGCCCGCTTCATCGCCGACAGCCGCGACGGGGTGCTGGCCCAGGGCGCGGAATATCTGAAGGCCAAGGAGGCCGGCCTGATCGACGAGAGCCACGTGGTCGGCGAGATCGGCCAGGTGTTCGCCGGCCAGATCGAGGGCCGCCAGAACCCGTTCCAGGTGACGATCTACAAGTCGCTTGGCCACGTGGTGCAGGACCTCGCCAGCGCCTGGGCGCTTTACAAGACTTCGGAGACAGCTTGATGCGTAAGGGCTTGTTCGCCGCCGCGCTGCTCGCTTCAGTGAGCCTCGCCACGATGGCCCAGGCGCAGCAGCGCTTCGAGGTGACGCTGACCCCGGGACCGCTGGCCGCCGACGCCGAGCAGGGCCACCTGGACGTCACCCTGAAGCTCTCGGGCGTGGACGCCGCCGCCGGCCAGCCGCTGCTGACCTTGCCGGTGGTGATCGCCAACACCGCCACCGTGGCTACGACCCTGCAGGACCTGCGCGCGCGCGACGCCGCCGGCGAAGTGCCGCTGACCTTCAAGGACGATCCGGTCGCCATGGCCTATGCGCGTCACTGGATCCCGGGCCGCGCTGTGAAGGGCGACCTGACGGTCAGCTATCGCGCGCCGATCGACAACACTCCGCCCAAGCGCGGGGCGGGGCCGCCCTACCAGCTGCGCACCGAGGGCGGCGGGCTGTCGGGCGTCGGCAACACCTTCATCCTGATCCCCGCGGGCCAGCAGCCCTACGACGTCAGCCTGCGCTGGGACCTGTCGAAGCTGCCGGGATCGGCCGCGACCTCGAGCTATGGCGACGGCGACGTCTCGCTGGGCGTCGGGCCGGCCGGGCGGCTGATGTCGACGGTGTTCATGGCCGGGCCGATGCACCGCTATCCGCAGGTCCCCAAGGGCGGCTTCTCGGCCGTCTGGCTGGGGACCCCGCCGTTCGAGCCGGGGCCGGTCATGGACTGGACCCAGCAGCTGCACAGCTGGATGATCAAGTTCTTCCGCGATCCCAGCGAGCCGCCGTATCGGGTGTTCCTGCGCTACAACCCGATCAACGCCGGGGGCGGGGCGGCGCTGACCAACTCGTTCCTGACCACCTATGGCAAGACCGGCTCGGGCGAGGCGCTGAAGGGCACCCTGGCCCACGAGATGATCCACACGTGGACGGCGGTGGACGGGCCGGGGCAGTGGTTCGGCGAAGGAAACGCCGTTTTCTATCAAGCGCTTCTGCCGCTGCGCGCGGGCCTGATCACGCCAGACGACTATCTGGCCGACATCAACGAGACGGCGCGGCGATACTACTCCAACCCGCTGAACGACACCCCCAACGACCAGATCGCCCCGCGCTTCTGGGAGGACACCCGCGTCCGCGTGCTGCCCTATGATCGGGGCGCGATGTACTTCGCGGTGCTGGACGGCCAGATCCGCAAGGCTTCGGGCGGCAAGCGCTCGGTGGACGACCTGGTGATCGAGATGGTCGAGCGCGAGCGCCGCGGCCAGACCACGGGTGAGGCCGATTGGCTGGCGCTGCTGGACGAGGAACTCGGCGCGGCCGGGGCCAAGACCCACGCGGCGATGCTGGCGGGCGGGCTGATGCTGCCGGAGTCCGACGGCTTCGGGCCCTGCTTCACGCGTACGACCGGCAAGGTCCGCCGCTTCGAACTGGGCTTCGAGCCCAAGTCCCTGGTCGGCGACGTCAAGACGATCCGCGACCTGCAGCCGGGCAGCGAGGCGGCCGAGGCCGGCCTGCGCGACGGCGACGTGGTGACCTACGGCCAGGCGCTGGACGCCCTGCAGGGCGATCCGCAGCTGCAGCTGACCCTGCAGGTGACCCGCGACAGAAAGTCCTTCCCGATCAGCTACTTGCCGCGGGCCGAAGAGGTCGAGATCTATCAGTGGAAGCGCGTGCCCGGGGTGCCGGACACCGCCTGCGGACGGTGACGCAGGACGGGGCGCTTAGCGCCCCGTCACGAACGCCCGCACGTCGTTGCTGAACGCCTTGAGCGCGTCCTCGTTGGTATAGGCCATGTGGCCGCCTTCGTAGTCGTGCAGCACCACGCGGTCGGCCGGCAGGGCGCCGTGGGCCTTGAGATAGCGGGCCGGACCGATGGTGGTCGTGGTGTCGTAGTAGCCGGTGCCGATCATCAGCCGGAAGGTCGGCTTGGCCTTCAGCGCCAAGCCGAAATTGGCTTGATAATCAAAGTCGTTGAACGGACCGCCGATGCCGCTGGTCGGCGACCAGCCCCAGCCGAGCGTGTCGGGCGCGAAGGAGCGGTACTCGGCCATCGGCCAGGTCACCTTGAGTTGGTCGGCCATGTAGGCGTCGAGGCTGGGCTTGACCATGTCGGAGACTTTGCCGAACGGGTCGGCCGGACGCGCCCCGGGGGCGGGGGCGGGGCCGGCGTAGCGGGCGTCGTACATGCCCAGCACCTGGCCCTTGTCCTTGAGCAGCTCGCTGACGAAGTCGACCTTGGAGATGATCAGGTCGTGGGTCAGGTAGTAGTCGGCGCCGATGCCGGTGAAGGCCTGGAGCTTGCGGGCGATGGCCTGGCGCTCGGCGTCCGGCAGGTCCTGGCCCTTCACGAGCGCCGGGAGATATTCATTCATTCCAAAGGCATAGGCCTCATCGACGAAGGTCGGAATGGTCTTGCCGCCGGTGTCGGCGCGGCCGTGATAGGCGGCGACGGCGGCCAGGGCGGTGATGTTGGTCGCGAACGAGACGGCGTTGCCGGGACGCTGGCTGGTCTCGATCATATTTACCGCCTGGCCCATCAGGATCACGCCGTCGAGCGGGGTGGTCTTGGCAAGCTGGCCGGCCATCACCGCGGCGCGGATCGTGCCGTAGCTCTCGCCCAGCACGTACTTCGGCGAGGCTTCGCGGCCGTTGGCCTTGAGCCAGGCCTCGACGAAGCCCGAAACCGACTTGGCGTCGCCGTCGACCTGGTAGAAGTCGGCGCGCTTGCCGGCCGACTGGACGCGGGTGAAGCCGGTCTCGGCCGGGTCGACGAACACCAGATCGGCGACGTCGAGCAGCGAGTAGGCGTTGTCCACGACCTTGTAGGGCTTGGGAACTTCGGCGGTCACGTCCTGCGGCGGGGAGATCCGGCGCGGCCCGAAGGCGCCCATGTGCAGCCAGGCCGAGGCCGAGCTGGGGCCGCCGTTGAACAGGAAGATCACCGGCCGCGAGGCCTTGTCCTTCAAGCCTTCGCGGACATAGGAGGTGGTCACGAAGCGGATCGTCGGCTCGCCCGCGGCGTTGCGCAGCGCCGTCTCACCGACGGTGGCGACGTACTTCACCTTCTGGCCGTTGAAGGTCCCGGTGTGACGGGTGACGAAGCTCTCGGCGGCGGCGGCGGCAGCCGGGGCGGGGGCGGCCTGAGCGTAGGCCTGCGGGGCGCCGGCGCAGAGGAGGAGGAGGGCGAGGGCTGCGGGCTTCAACGGCACTTTGACGGGCTCCGATGGCGAGTCTACCGGCAGGTTAGGCGGCGGGCGTCGCATTATCTTGCCGATGTTCAGGCAAGCGTCCGGCCGGGGCGGGGGCTTTATGCAGCGGCCGAGGTTGGCCGCGCATGGTCCATGCGACCTGGAGGCGCTCGGCAATCAAGCTATCCAAGGCCCAGTTTCGCTTTCGGCAGCTATCGGCGCGGCGGCATAAGCTATTCGGCGCACTTGCAGGAACCTGACTAGCCTATGTGCGGCCAAGGGGCCGGGCCCGACAGTTCGAAAAGATATTCTGCGCGATACGGCTATCCTATGTCGAGATCACCGGGGGAACGGATATGCGCGCCAGCCTGCGGGCCATGTTCTTGGGAGCCTGTCTGACCGCGATCAGCGTCGGCGGAACCGCTTACGCCGAGCCGGCGGCCGCGAGCGCCGCCCGCGCGCCGGTCGTCGCCGTGACCAAGCATGTCGGGACCTTCAACGGCCAGAAGGTCGCCTACAAGGCCATTGTCGCCGAGACCCTGCTGACCGACTCGGCCGGCGCGCAAACCGGATCGCTGGTGACCACCGCCTATGTCCGCGAGGGCGTCGCGGCCGCCGAGCGGCCGGTGCTGTTCCTGTTCAACGGCGGGCCGGGGGCCTCGACCACGCCGCTGCACTTCGGGGCGTTCGGGCCCAAGAAGCGCACCGAGGACGGCCCCAACCAACTGATGGTCGACAACCCCGACAGCATCCTCGACGCGGTCGACCTGGTGTTCATCGACCCGATCGGCACCGGCTACAGCCGCGCGCTGCCCGGCGTCGACGGCAAGCGGTTCTGGAGCCGGGACGGCGACGCCGCCTCGGTCAAGACGGTGATGGCCCAGTGGCTGAAGGCCAACGGCCGCGAGGCCTCGCCGCGCTACATGCTCGGCCAGAGCTATGGCACCACCCGCGCGGCGCTGGTCGCCGACATCGGGGCGGACCTCAAGCTCGACGGGGTGCTGCTGTTCGCGCTGGTCGGCTATCCGCCCGGGCGCGAGATGCCGTTCGTGACCACCCTGCCGACCTTCGCGACCACGGCCTGGCATCACGGCAAGGTCGACCGGGCCGGGCGAAGCGTGCAGCAGGTGCACGACGAGGCGGTCGAGTTCGCCCGCACGGCCTATGTCACCGCCCTGATCAAGGGCGCGAGTCTGCCGGCGGCCGAGAAGCGCGCCGTGGCCGAGAAGATGTCGGCGCTGATAGGGCTGCCGGCCGAGTTCATCCTCGCCAAGGATCTGCGGCTGAGCCGTGAGGACTTCATATTCAACCTGCTCAAGGACCAGGGGCTGCGCACCGGCCAGTTGGACGGGCGGGCGACGGCGCGGCTCGACGCGCCGGCCAAGCAGCCGCCCTATGACGATCCGGGCATGAACTACGCCGCGCCGCGCGCGCCGGGGCCGGCGCCGACGGGGGCGCTGAAGATCGCCAAGGGCATGAGCGCGCTGGAGTCCTACTACAAGGACACCCTGAAGTTCCGCACCGCCGAGACCTACAATTCGCTGAACCTCGACGTGAATTCGGCCTGGGACCACCAGGGCATGGCCGACGTCAACGGCCTGCTCGGC
The DNA here is from genome assembly GCF_014196295.1 of Phenylobacterium haematophilum. Lineage (GTDB taxonomy): Bacteria > Pseudomonadota > Alphaproteobacteria > Caulobacterales > Caulobacteraceae > Phenylobacterium > Phenylobacterium haematophilum. The sequence continues at coordinate 52,811 of NZ_JACIDK010000004.1, read as the reverse complement.
AAGGCGATGCAGGCCAGCCCGAAGATGCGGCTGTTCTGGGCCGCCGGCTATTTCGACGTCACCACGCCGCCCTATGGCGCGCGCTACGCCCTCGACCAGGCCGGCGTGCCGGGCGAGCGGCTGACCGCGGCCTATTTCGACGGCGGCCACTCGGTGTTCACCGACCCCGGCAACCACGCGGCGCTGAGCGCGGCCGTGCGCAAGTTCGTCCGGCCATAGGCTGGCTCGCCCAACACCCCTCATCCGTCAGGCTTCGCCTGCCACCTTCTCCCGCAAGGGGAGAAGGACGACTTCAAGGACCGTTCAGTCGATGCTCCCCACTCGCGTTTCGTTTCTCGCCCTGGCGCTGGCCGCCGGTCTCGCCGGTCCGGCCGCTGCGGAGGTGCAGAACTTCGTGGTCATCGCCAACGGCGAGAAGGTCGGCCACCTGACCGCCGACGTGCAGGGCCGCAAGGTCGCGGTGGACTATGCGGTCAGCAACAACGGCCGCGGTCCGAAGGCCAAGGAGGCGATCGAGCTGGACGCCTCGGGCGTGCCGGTGAACTGGTCGATCGACGGCTCGTCGCTGTTCGGCAGCCCGGTGCAGGAGCGCTTCGCCTGGAGCGCGGGCCAGGCCGAATGGACCAGCCAGGCCGACAAGGGGCAGATCGCCGCGGCCAAGCCGATCCTCTACGCCGCCAACGACGCCAGCCCGTGGATGCTGGGCGTCTATGTGAAGGCGCTGTTGAAGTCGCCGACCAAGACCCTGCCGCTGGCGCCGTCGGGCGAGATGCGGCTGAAGGAGGTGCGCAAGCTGACCCTGGGCGAGGGGAAGGCCGCGGTTCCGGTCACGGTCTATGAGCTGTCGGGCATCGACCTATCGCCGAGCTATGTGCTGATCGACAAGAAGGGCGAGCTCTACGGGACGCTCGATGGCGGCCTGATCCGCGAGGGGGCCGAGGCCAATATCCCGCAGCTGCAGAAGGTCAGCCGCGAGGTCGACCTGCAGGCGGCCGTCGAGGCCCAGGCCAAGCTGGCGCACCGCTTCGAGACCCCGGTGCGGATCCGCAACGTCAAGGTGTTCGATCCCAAGACCATGAAGGTCGGCGGGCTTTCGACCGTGACGGTGTTCAAGGACCAGATCACCAGCGTCGAGCCGGAAGACGCGAGCCGTCCGGTCCCGAAGGGGGAGACGGTGATCGACGGGCAGGGCGGCACGCTGGTGCCCGGCCTGCACGACATGCACTCGCACACCACTCTGCAGTCGAACCTGTTCAACCTCGCGGCGGGGGTCACCGCGGTCCGCGACCAGGGCAACTACAACGAGGAACTGCTGGGCTGGATCGACGGGCTGGAGACCGGCAAGCTGGCCGGCCCGCGCATCGTCCGAAACGGCTTCCTCGAAGGCCGCAGCCCCTATTCGGCCCGTCACGGCTTCATCGCCGACAGCCTGGAAGGGGCGCTGAAGGACGTGCGCTGGTACGCCGACCACGGCTACTGGCAGATCAAGATCTACAACTCGATGAACCCCGACTGGGTAGCCCCGATCGCCGCCGAGGCGCACCGCCTGGGCATGGGCGTGACCGGCCACGTGCCGGCCTTCTCGTCGCCCGACCGGGTGATCAGGGACGGCTACAACGACATCGCCCACATCAACCAGCTGATGCTGGGCTGGATCCTCGATCCGAAGGAAGACACCCGCACGCCGCTGCGGCTGACCGGCATGGCGCGGGCCAAGGATCTCGACCTGAACGGCCCGAACGTGCAGGCGACGATCGCCCTGATGAAGGAAAAGGGCGTGGCGCTGGACACCACGGCGATGATCCTCGAGCGGCTGATGCTGTCGCGCTCGGGCCAGGTGCAGGCGGGCGACGCGCCCTATATCGACCACGTGCCGGTCGGCTATCAGCGCTACCGCAAGCGCAATTTCGTCACCATCGCCGATCCGCAGCAGGACGCCGACTATCACGCGGGCTACGCCAAGGTGCTGGAGACCCTGAAGCTGCTCGACGACCGCGGCGTCCAGCTGCTGCCGGGCACCGACGACGGCACCGGCTTCTCGCTGCTGCGCGAACTGGAGATCTATGTGCAGGCCGGCATCTCGCCGGGCAAGGCGCTGCGGCTGGCGACGCTGGACAGCGAAAAGTACTTCGGCCGCGACCACCAGCTGGGCTCGATCGAGCGCGGCAAGCTGGCCGACTTCTTCCTGGTCGAGGGCGATCCCACCGCCGACATCAGCAACGTGCGCAAGATCCGCATGACCATGCGCGGCGGCGTCGCCTACTACCCGGCCGAGATCTACGAGCACCTGAACGTCAAGCCGTTCAGCGCCCCGCCGCCAGTGAGCGTGGTGAAGTAGGGGCTTCCTCCTCCCCTTGCGGGAGAAGGGCGGTTCGCGCGTTGCCTGCCGGTGCGAGACGCCATACTCAAGCTAGTTGATGACGTTCCTCTGGCATCTGCGCGGGTCGGTCGCTCTGGACGGCGGCCCCTCGAACGAGGCGGCGCTTCGGCGCGTGAAGCGACTGCTGAAGAAGCAGCGCAAGCCGGTCACGGACGAGGGCGCGGACTTCGTCGCCTTCGATCAGCCGCTCTGGCGGGATCCAGCTCACAATTGGGCGCTCCTGGTGTTCTATAATCAGGGGCGCTTCTGGATCGCGCAGGGGGCGGTGGGGCGGGACGTGGTCGCGCTGTGGCTGGCGGCGCGTGACGGACGCACGCCGCTGGCGGCCAAGCTGCTCGCCGGCGCGGTTGCGGCCTATGCGCTGAGCCCGATCGACCTGATCCCCGATTTCGTGCCCGTGCTCGGCTATCTGGACGACCTGCTGATCGTTCCGGCGGGCATCGCGCTGGTGATCCGCCTTATCCCGGGCGCCCTGATGGCGGAGTTCCGGGCCCAGGCCTTGCAGCGGCTCGATCGCCCGAGGAGCCTAGCGGCGGCGGCGATCATAGCGGCGGTGTGGATCGGCGCTGCGGCGCTCGCGGGGCTCTGTGCGGTGCAGGCGATGCGCGGCTAACCGACCACTTCCGTCTCCTTCGGCGCGGAGACCTTGCGGGTCTTGGCCTGGGCTTTCGGCTTGGGGAGCAGGCGAAAGCGAGTCTGGCACCAGGCGTAGTCGATGCCGACGTCGAGCAGGGCGTCGGAGCGGCCGCAGGGGCAGGCGAACTCCATGACCCCGAACACGCGGTAGGTCTCGCCGGCCTGGAGGGGCACGGGGCGTCCGGTGACATGGTTGGGGGCGGCGTTGACGCAGAGAACGAGATCGCCAGGGCCGACAGCGTCACTCATGGCTTCTTTTCCTAGGCTGGCGGCAAGTCTAGACCCGGATCCGGCAGGCGCAAAGGCGCGTTTCCGGCGACGTCGGCGAGGCCGGCCGTAGGAGATCAGGCTGCGCTTCCGTACGGGCGCCTGCCGCAAGCTCTGACGGCGGCGCTGCGCAATGTCATGGCCTGGCCTGAGGGTTCGACCCGATGCCGGACCTAGGGGCGGCGATGCTTAGCTGACCGGGCAAGAGGGCGCAGCCGCCAGTTACGGATTGCTCGCATGGGCGTCGGCTCGAAGGATGAAAGACGGCTGCATGGCCTGTGGGCGGTCAGCGAGCGCGTCGTGCACCTGTGCCAGGCGATCGTCATCCTGGCGGCCGAACTGCTGGTAGTGGCGTCGATCCTGGTCGCGACCTGGCTGCTCTATGCGCTTTTCACCGAGCGGGTGGTCGGATCGCTGGGGTCGATAGACACGCTGGGCGAGGTGCAGTCGGCGGTCGAGCACGTGTTCGCCGGCGTGCTGCTGCTCATGCTGGGGCTGGAGCTGCTCAAGAGCCTGACGAGCTTCTTCACCGGCTTCCACGTCCAGGTCGAGATTATCGTGGTGGTGGCGATGATCGCGGTCGTGCGGCACGTGATGCTGATCGACCTGGAGCACGCGCCATGGACTACGCTGGTCGGCGCGGCCGCGCTGGTCCTGGCCCTGGCGATCAGCTACGCGCTCGTGCGGCTGAGCGCGGTCAACGCCAAGAAGAACGGCGTCGACGGCGGCGGCTAGCCGCCGGCCGCCTGGGGGACGATGACGCCTTCGGTGACGAAGCGGCCGACCAGCGGGCGCAACCGCGCCGGCGGCGGCGTCACGCCTCCCATCGCGCGGGCGGCCCTGGACGAGGCGCGGCGGCGCGGTCCAAGAAAGACAGCGCTGGGAGGACGCTAGCCATGAAGATAAGGTTCGCGGCGCTGACCGCGCTGGCCGCGCTGTCGGTGGGGACCGCCTGCGGAGCGCAACTGTTGCCCAAGGACACCGAAGTCTGGACGCCTGTGCCGCCGGTGGTCGCACCGGGCGCGCAAGTCGGCGGCGCGCCAAGCGACGCGCTGGTGCTGTTCGACGGCACGGACCTGTCGCAATGGGTGGCGGTCAAGGACAAGGCGCCGGCCGGCTGGACGGTGGAGGGCGGCGTGCTGACCGTGAACAAGGCGGCCGGCAACATCGAGACCAGGCAGAGCTTCGGCGATTACCAGCTGCACATCGAGTGGCGCGTTCCGGCGACCATCACCGGCGAGGGCCAGGCGCGCGGCAACAGCGGGCTGTTCCTCGCCTCGACCGGCGGCGGCGACGCCGGCTACGAGATCCAGATTCTCGACTCCTTCGAGAACCCGACCTACGTCAACGGCCAGGCCGCCAGCATCTACAAGCAGCGCCCGCCGCTGGCCAACGCCATGCGCAAGCCGGGCGAGTGGCAGACCTACGACGTCATCTGGCGCGCGCCGGTGTTCGGCGCGGACGGCGCGTTGGTGAAGCCGGCGCGGGTCACGCTGCTGCACAATGGGGTGCTGGTGCAGGACAATGTCGAGCTGACCGGCGAGACGGTGTTCATCGGCCAGCCTAAGTACAAGGCGCACGGCAAGTCGCCGATCAAGCTGCAGGCGCACCGCGATCCGAGCGAGCCGATCAGCTTCCGCAACATCTGGGTGCGGGAGCTGGCGCCGGCGACGTAGGGCGATGCGCCGGCGGTGCTGACGACGTTGAGCAAGCGGACGTGCGGATGGACGGCCGGGACTTCTAGCGCGTCTCGACGGTGAGGTGCGCCAATTCGTGGACCGGGATCAGGCGGCGGCGGACCTCGGCGGCGTCGAGGCCGCCGACCACGCTGACGATGGCCGCGTGCGCCTGGGGCCCGACGCGCCAGACATGCAGATCGCAGATGCGCGCGTCGCCGGGACCTTCCAGCAGCTCGCGGACCTCGGCGGCGACGTGCGCGTCGGTGGCGTCGAGCAGCACGCCGGCGGTGTCGCGCATCAGGGTCCAGGACCAGCGGCCGATCACCAGGGCGCCGACAATGCCCATGACCGGATCGAGCCACACCCAGCCGAGTAGCCGCCCGGCCAGCAGCGCGACGATCGCCAGCACCGAGGTCAGGGCGTCGGCGAGCACATGCATGTAGGCCGAGCGCAGGTTGTTGTCGCCGCTGTCGTGGACGCCGTGGTGGCTGTGGTCGTGGTGATGGTCATGGCCGTGATGGTCATGGGCGTGGTGATCGTGACCGGCGCCCAGCAGCAGGGCGCTGACCAGGTTCACCGCCAGGCCGACGACGGCGACGATGGTGGCTTCGCCGAAGGCGACGGTGGTCGGCTCGAGCAGCCGCTTGACGGACTCGACCCCGATGCCGATGGCGACCATGCCCAGCACCAGCGCCGAGGCGAAGCCGGCCAGGTCGCCGACCTTGCCGGTGCCGAAGCTGAACCTGTCGCTGCGCGCGTGCTTGCGGGCGTAGGCGTAGGCCGCGGCGGCGACGCCGAGCGCGCCGGCGTGGGTGGCCATGTGGAAGCCGTCGGCCAGCAGCGCCATCGAACCGGTCCAGTAGCCGGCGATGATCTCGGCGACCATCATCACGGCGGTGAGGCCCACGACCCAGAGCGTGCGGCGGGCGTGGTCGTCATGCGCCGCGCCGAGGAACACATGGTCGTGGGCGAGGTCTTCGAGGTCGGCGGACGTCGTCATGGGGCGGTTCACTTCGAATAGCGGCGGATGGCTTCGATGACTTCCTCGGCGGCCTGGGCGCGCGCCGCGTCGTCGAGACCGGGCGCGGCGACGTGCTCGCGCAGGTGGGCTTCGACCACCTCGTCCAGCAGGCCGTTGATCGCGCCGCGAGTAGCGGCGACCAGGTGCAGGGTGTCGGCGCAGGCGGCGTGGCCGGCGATCGAACGCTCGATCGCCTCGACCTGGCCGGCGATGCGGCGGACGCGCTTGAGCAGCGCGTCATTCTGGGAGGAGAGGTGGGCCATAGGATACCCCCCTATGGTATATTAGGCGTCCTGACAAGCGGCTGAGGATCGGCGGCGTGGCTGGCCGGCGTCAAAGGGCGTCGCAGGCCTGGCGCCGTTTATCGTGCGAGCGAGGGCCGGCTTGCTGCATCTAACCCATCGTCGTCGGCGACCGAGGGCCCGCCATGGCGACGCGCGAAGTCGATGAACGCCTTGAACGCGGCGGTCGGGTTGCGCCGGCTAGGATAATACAGGCTCAAAGGCGGCAGCGTAGGCGTCCAGTCCTCCAGCACACGGACAAGACGGCCCGCGTCGATGTCGTCCCGCACGTCGGACTCCATCGCCAGAGTGAGACCAACGGACGCCAGCGCCGCGGTGCGAGCAAGGCCCGCTTCATCGAGGGTAAGGCCGCCTTCCACGTCGACATGGATCGACTGCCCATCCTTCTCGAACGGCCAGCGGTAGATCGCGCCATTGGGAAGCCGCACGCGGAGGCAGGTATGCGCGGCGAGGTCCTGCGGGATCTTCGGCGTCCCGCGCGACTCCAGATAACTCGGCGCGCCGACCACCACATTGCGCCGGGGGCCGCCCAGCGGCAGGGCGATCATGTCGACAGGCACCAGATCTTCGCTGCGCACGCCAAGATCGAAGCCGCCAGCCACGATGTCGACAAGACGCCCCTCCGTGACGATGTCGATGTGGACCTGGGGGTGCAGGCGCTGGAACGGCAGGACGAGCGAGGAAAAGATCTCCCGCGCCGCCGTGGGAAAGGCGTTGATGCGCAGCGTGCCCGACGGGGTGGCCTGCTGAGAGCGAGCCGCCTCCATCGCCTCATGAATGTCGCGAACGGCGGGAGCGACCTGCTCGATGAACCGCTGACCGGCCTCGGTAAGGGACACGCTTCGCGTCGTGCGGTTGAAAAGTCGCACGCCGAGCGCGCGCTCCAGCTTTCCGACCGCGTTGCTCAGGGCCGTGGTCGAGACCCCGAGCTCGACCGCCGCTGCACGGAATTTTCCCCGCCGGGCGACCATGAGAACGGCGTCCAGCTCGGTCAGGGCATGTTGAACCATTGTCCCGTTTTCCGTGATGAGTCGTTCCAATTTGTCCCGATTATGCGGCGACCTGTCCACGCCTAACTTGGCTGGCAATCGCACCCGCCGCCGCCCACGGCGGCCAGCGCCGCAAACAGGACAGGACAGATGCCGCTCGAACTTCCACCTCCGATCGCCGCCTATGTGAAGGCCAACGCTCAGCTCGATGTCGACGGCATGCTCCAGCCATTCGCGGCGGACGCCGTCCTCCGCGACAACGGCGCGGTCTTCAGGGGCCACGCTGAAATCCGCCGTCTGCTCGAAGAGGCGGTCGTTCCCGTAAAGGCGATCTTCGCACCGGACGCCGCGCGCCAGGACGGCGTTCAGGTCGTCGTCGAAGGCCCCGCCCATGGCGACTTTCCGGGAAGCCCTATCCGCTTCACCTACCGCTTCACTCTCGAAGGCGACGCCATCAAGGCGCTGGAGATCACGGCATGACCGGCAAGTCTGACCCAACCGAGTTCGCCGGCAAGCGGGTGCTCATCAGCGGCGGCACGAAGGGTCTCGGCCGCGCCACCGTCGATCGGTTCCTGGCTGGCGGGGCTCGGGTGATCACTTCCGCCCGCGCAAACTTGGAGCCCATCGACGGCGTCGAATTCGTCCAGGCGGACCTAACGACGGCTGAGGGCGGGGAAGCCTTCGCGAAGGCGGCGCTGGAACGCCTGGGCGGCGTCGACATCCTGGCTCACGTCATCGGCGGCTCGACGACGCCGGGCGGCGGCTTCTCAGCCCTGACAGACGATCACTGGCTGGCCGAACTGAACCTGAATCTTCTGGCCACGGTTCGTCTGGATCGGCTTCTGATCCCGCAGATGATCGAGCGCGGCGCCGGCGCCGTGGTGCATGTCGCCTCCATCCAGTCGGTCCTGCCGCTGCCGGAATCGACCACGGCCTACGCCGCCGCCAAGGCCGCGCTCAGGACTTACAGCAAGTCGATCTCCAAGGAGCTCGGGCCGAAGGGCGTACGGGTCAACGTCGTCTCCCCCGGCTGGATTATGACCGAAGCGACCGCCGACTTTCTGAAACGTCTGCAGGCCGCCAACGGCGGCACCATCGAGGAGGCGCGGCAGGCTGTTCTCGACGGTCTGGGGGGCATCGCCATCGGCCGTGGCGCCGAACCCTGCGAGGTGGCCGACCTAATCGCCTACCTGGCTTCGGATCGCGCCGCCGCGATCCATGGCGCTGAGTTTGTCATCGACGGTGGAACAGTTCCCACCGTCTGAATCCATGAGCGTGCCCGGCTCGGCTCTCTATTGAGGGCAGACGCGCTTTACGGATGCCGTGGTTGATCGATCGCCGGGCGCGACGACCGCGCCGTGGGCCGGCTAGCCGAGCGGTTCGCCGCGCTGGAAGGCGGTGACGCGGGGGGCGTGGTAGGCGCTGACCACGTCGTGGCGCGGGGTGGCCTGGACGTAGACGTCGATCTCGGCGAGCAGGGCGTCCCAGGCCTGCGCGAGCTGCGGGGTGAACGCCGGGCCGAGGACCTCGCGCACCGCGTCGCGGACGACCGCGAAGAAGGTCGCGAACACCTCGCGCGGGACGTCATAGCCCTCGTGGGTGATGATCTCGGTCTCGATCATGTGGTCGGCGTAGCGGCGCTCGCCGATGAAATCGAGGATGGCGGCGAAGGTGCGCGAGAGCATCTCGCCCTTGATGGCGTCGGTGGTGTCGCGCCAGAAGTAGGGCTCCATCTGCGGCTGGAGCTCAAAGAGGCGCTTGTAGACGATGGGGGTCGGGTCCTCGCAGAGTTCGGCCAGCTGTTCCAGGCTGGCCTCGATTTCCGCGGCGCGCGCGAAGGCGGGGGCTGTCGACATCTGCTTCTCCCATGGGTCTCTAAGGACCTTGGACGGGAGCCTAGACCGGCGGGCGGGCGCTGGAAACGGCAGATGTTGGAATTCGAGACATAACCGCATAGGGGCCTCGCAGCGGCGTGGGGCTGCTGGCCCGCGCCGCCGCGCAACTGCCCGCCTAGGATTGGCGGCCTAGAGCTTGCGGCCGAGGTGCTTCTCGACCTGGCGCCGTTCCCACGCGCCGTCGAGGAACGGGACGAAGTTGAACACGCTGGCGCCGTGAGCCAGGAGGCCGAGGCCCCAGCCGAGCGCCGGCCAGACGAACCACAGATAGTGCGCGTAGCTCATCAGGTTGATGAGGGCGAGGATCGGAATGACAATCAGGTACTGGGTCAGGTGGACATAGAAGCCCTTGACCTTGCGCACGTGGGCGAGGGCCAGGGCTTCGTCGGGCCTGACGTCGTCCGGCCTGACGTTGTCGGGGCGGGTGGCGTCCATGGACGGCTCCTTCAAGCGGTCGAGGTCTGTTTCGAAGACCGCCGCGAGGGCGTTCATCGTCTCGAGGCTGCCGGGCTGGCCGCGCTCGAGCCGTTGAACCGTGCGGACGCTGAGGCCCGATACTTCTGCGAGCTGTTCCTGGGACCAGCCTCTTTGCAGTCGCAGCTTCTGGATCAGCATGTCCAAGTCCTCGTCGGAGATCGCCCCGACCGTGAAGGATCAAGGCCTGTCGGCTCCACGTCAGCAACCCGCCAGCCGCCCGCCAACAGGGCGACATAACCCCGACAGACTAGGCCGAGCGGGCCGCCGCGCCAACTTGTCGCGACCCTGGACAAGGCTGCTGCAGCGGGTCAGACCTTGAGCCATGCGGGCGGCGCTTCGCCCGCCGCGGCGGCGCCCAAATTGGGGGCCAGAACCGCCGGGGATCGGTTCGCGCGAGGTGAGTTTGAAGACGTTGGCGGTCATCGCCCTGAAGGGGGGCTCGGGCAAGACCACGGTGGCGACGCACCTGGCGCTGGCGGCGCATTTGCGCGGGCGGCAGGCGCTGGTGGTCGACACCGATCCGCAGAACTCGGCGCGGGACATCCTGGAGACGCGCGAAGGCGGCGGGCCGCAGGTGGTGAGCGCCGCCGCGCGCAACGTGCTGGCCGCGCAGTTCGGGGCGCTGTCGCAGGGCAAGGACCTGCTGATCATCGACACCGCCGCCGGGGCGGTGGAGTCGGTCGGCGAGGCGGTGGTGCTGGCCGACTTCGCGCTGCTGGTGGCGCGCCCGACGCTGATCGACCTGTCGGGCCTGGCGCGGACGCTGAGCCTGGTGCGCAAGATCGGCAAGCCGTCGGTGGTGGTGATGAACCAGGCCCCGGTGGCGCGCGGCAATGTCGAGGCGCCGCTGGTCAAACGGGCGATGAAGGGCCTGGACTACATGCGCGCCGAGGTCGCCCCGGCGATCCTGCGCTCGCGCTCGATCTACCAGACGGCGCTGGAGCGGGGCCGCTCGGCCGAGGAGTCGCCCGACCGCGCCGCAGCCGGCGAGATCGCCGCGCTGTGGGACTTCGTCGACGCGAGGCTGCGCGCCCTGCCGGCGCCGTCCCGGGATGGGCTCAGCGCCTGACCGCGCGCAGCAGGCATAGGCCCTAGCGGGGCGGTGGGGCGGTGCTGGCCCGGACGACCAGGCGGTGGGGCAGGGTCACCTGCTGCAGGGTCGTGGCGCGGCCCTTGAGGATGTCGAGCAGCAGGCGCACGACCTCGTGGCCGATGGCGTCCATCGGCTGGCTGACCGTGGTGAGCTGCGGGGCCAGGTACTCGGCGAAGCGGATGTCGTCGAAGCCGACCAGGGAGACGTCGCGCGGGCAGATGAGACCGGCGCGGCGGATCGCCTCCAGCGCGCCCATGGCCATCTCGTCGCTGAAGCAGAAGATCGCGGTCGGGCGGTTCTCGCCCTCCAGCAGGGCGGCCGCCTGATGCAGGCCAGACTCGATGCTGAAGTCGCCGGTGATGACCTGGAGGGCCGCGGTCTGGCCGTGGCGCTCGGCGGCGGCGCGGACGCCGGCCAGGCGGTCGGCGCTCAGCGGGCTGGCCAGCGGGCCGGTGATCACCCCCACGCGGACGTGCCCCAGGCCATAGAGGTGGTCCATCACCTCCTGTGCGGCGGCGGTATTGTCGATGTGGGCGCTGGCGACGCCGAGGTCGGGCGCGAACTCGCAGCCGTTTACTATGGGCGTGCGCGGGCCCATCGCCGCGACCATGTCGACCAGGGTGTCGGGCAGGCGGTGGCCGAGGAAGATCAGGCCGTCGGCCTCCTTGCGGCGGAGCATGGTGGCGTACTGCTCCTCGCGCTCCTCCTGGTGGCGGGTGTCGCCGAGCAGCACCGAATAGCCGGCCGCGTGCGCGGCCTCCTCGACGCCGCGGATGACCCGCGAGAAGAACGGGTTGGAGATGTCCGGCACGGTGACCAGGATCTTCTCGGTGCGCAGGGTGCGAAGGCTCTTGGCCGCGAAGTTCGGCTCGTAGCCGAGGCGGGCGACCGCCTCCATGACCTTCTGCCGGGTGCCTTCCAATACGAGGTCGGGGGCGCTGAACACCCGTGAAACCGTCGCGGTGGAGACCCCCGCGTCGCGCGCGACATCTTGAATGGTAGGCATCGGCGCGACACTGGCGAGAAGCGCCTGTCATTACAAGGCGCAGGTGCGCCGGGGCCGGGCCCCACAATGCAGTTGCCGCGCGATAGGGCGGCTGTTACGGATGATTTCGATTACATCAGCGCGAGCGCGGGCCGATTCAGGGCTTTAGACGCCGCCTCGGAAGCCGGTCGGGGAGGGCCAGGAAGATGACGACGAACGTTCGGCTATTCCTGATGATGGTGCTGCAGCTGGCCATCTGGGGCGCCTGGGCGCCCAAGCTGTTCCCGTACATGACCATGCTGGGCTTCGAGGCCTGGCAGCAGTCGCTGGTCGGCAGTTCGTGGGGCGTGGCCGCCTTGGTCGGGATCTTCTTCTCCAACCAGTTCGCCGACCGCAATTTCTCAGCCGAGCGCTTCCTGGCCGCCAGCCACCTGATCGGCGGCCTGGCGCTGGTGGGCGTGGCGTTCTCGACCAGCTTCTGGCCGTTCTTCGCCTGCTACCTGATCTACAGCCTGCTTTATGTGCCGACCCTGTCTGTGTCGAACTCGATCGCCTTCGCCAACCTGCGCGACCCGGCGGCCGACTTCGGGGCCGTGCGGATGGGCGGCACGGTCGGCTGGGTGATGGTCAGCTGGCCGTTCGTGTTCCTGCTGGGCGCGCACGCGACGGCCGAACAGGTGCGCTGGATCTTCCTGGTCGCGGCGCTGATCTCGTTCGCCGCCGCCGGCTATTCGCTGACCCTGCCGCACACCCCGCCGCGCAAGGAAGCGGCCGGCATCGACAAGCTTGCCTGGCGCCGGGCGCTGACCCTGCTGGGCACGCCGTTCGTGCTGGTGCTGTTCATCGTCACCTTCATCGATTCCGTGATCCACAACGGCTACTTCGTGGTCTCGGACGCCTTCCTGACCGACCGCGTCGGCATCGCCGGCAACCTGTCGATGGTGGTGCTGAGCCTGGGCCAGGTGGCCGAGATCCTGACCATGTTCCTGCTGGGGCGGGTGCTGATCCGGCTGGGTTGGAAGGCGACGATGATCGTCGGCATCCTGGGCCATGCGGCGCGGTTCGCGGTGTTCGCCTTCTTCGCCGACAGCATCCCGGTGATCGTGGCCGTGCAGCTGCTGCACGGGATCTGCTACGCTTTCTTCTTCGCCACCGTGTACATCTTCGTCGACGCGGTGTTCCCCAAGGACGTGCGCTCGAGCGCCCAGGGGCTGTTCAACCTGCTGATCCTCGGGGTCGGCAATGTGGTGGCGAGCTTCCTGTTCCCGGCGCTGATGGGACGCCTGACGACCAGCGTCGCCGGCGCCGACGGCGTGGCGCGCACCGTCGTCGACTATCCGGCCCTGTTCATGGTCCCGACCGGCCTGGCGCTGGGCGCGGTGCTGCTGCTGGCCCTGTTCTTCCGTCCGCCGACCCGCGGCCCCGTCGCGGCCGACGAACAGGCGAGCGACCAGCCCCTGACCCCCAGCGTCGCCGCGCCGCACTGACGGCTGCGCGAGAAGGAGACCCGAGATGACACCAGGATTTCAGCGGCGCAGTGTGCTGGCGGGATTGGCAGGAATGGGAGCGGCCATGACGGGATTTGCGACGAACGCCAATGCGGCGGGCGGTAAGTTGTTCTTCCAGCGCCACGGCCTGCCGATCGGGCTGCAGCTCTATACGCTGGGCTCGGACGCAGCCAAGGACCTCGACGGCACGCTCGCCCAGGTCGCCAAGATCGGCTACCGCAACATCGAGCTGGCCGGCCTGCTGGGCAAGACCGCCCCGGAAATGAAGGCGGCGATGGACCGCGCGGGCCTGACCTGCACCAGCGCCCACATCCAGGGCCGGGCGATGGGCTCGCAGAGCTTCAGCGGCGATCTTTCCAAGCTGGCCGACGACCTCAACGTGCTGGGCGTGAAGTCGGCGGTGATGCCGCTGTTCTACATTCCCGACCGCTTCGAGCTGAAGCCGAACCTGGGCGAGGACGGTCCGGCGTTCCTGAGCCGGATGGCCGGGCAGATGACTCTGGACGACTGGAAGTGGAACGCCGACTTCCTGAACCAGAAGGGCCGGGCCCTGAAGAGCGCCGGCATCACTGTCGGCTATCACAACCACAACAACGAGTTCGCCCCGATCGACGGCACGACGGGCATGGACGTCCTGCTGAAGGAGACCGACCCGTCGCTGGTGACCTTCGAGATGGACGCCGGCTGGGTGACCGCCGCTGGGCATGACCCGTTCGCGCTGCTCAAGGAGCACAAGGGCCGCTTCACCCTGATGCACGTGAAGGACATCAAGCCGACCACCACGTCGAACTTCGTGCTGAAGCAGGATCCGACCGAGGTCGGCAGCGGCATGATCGACTGGAAGAAGCTGCTGCCGGCGGCCTACGAGTCCGGCGTGCGCGGGTTCTTCGTCGAGCAGGAGCCGCCGTTCGCGCGTCCGCGCATCGAGGCCACGAAGATCAGCCACGACTACCTGGCGAGCGTGGCCGCCTGATGACGCGTGGAGTTCCCCTGCGGCTGGCCATGGTCGGCGGCGGACCTGGCTCGTTCATCGGGCCGGTGCATCGGATGGCGGCGGAGTTGGACGGCGCCATCGAACTGGTCGCGGGCGCGTTCAGCCGCGATGCGCAGAAGAACGCCCAGGCCGCCCAGGCCTGGGGCGTGGCGGGCGACCGGGCCTATGGCGACTATCGCCAGATGCTGGCGGCGGAAGCGGCGCGGACGGACGGGGCGCAGCTGGTGGCGGTGGTGACGCCCAACCACCTGCACTTCGAGGTCGCGGCCGCGGCGCTGCAGGCCGGGATGCACGTGATCAGCGACAAGCCGGCGACCTTGAACCTGGCGCAGGCGCAGGACCTGGCCGGGGTGGTGGCGGCGGCGGGCAAGCTCTATGGCCTGACCTTCGTCTACACCGGCTATCCGATGGTCCGCGAGGCGCGCGAGATCATCGCCCGCGGCGACCTGGGCGCGGTGCGCAAGGTGATCGTCGAGTACTCGCAAGGCTGGCTGTCGCGGCCGATCGAGCGCGATGGCGACAAGCAGGCCGGCTGGCGGGCCGATCCGGCCCAGGCCGGGATCGGCGGGGCCATCGGCGACATCGGCGTGCACGCGTTCAATATCGCCGAGTTCGTGAGCGGCGTGCGGGTCGAGCGGCTGTGCGCCGACCTCGCCGCCGTGGTGCCGGGCCGCACGCTGGACGACGACTGCAACGTGCTGCTGCGCTTTTCCGGCGGCGCGCGCGGCGTGCTGATCGCCTCGCAGATCTCGGCCGGGGCCCGCAACGGCCTGACCATCAAGGTCTATGGCGAGAAGGGCGGCCTGACCTGGTCGCACGAGCGCCATACCGAGCTTGTCGTCGACTGGCTGGACGGCCCGACCCAGATCCTGCACGCGGCCTCGGGCTACCTGAGCCCGGTCGCGCGGGCCGGCTCGCGCATTCCGACCGGCCACCCCGAGGGCTTCATCGAGGCCTTCGCCAACATCTACCGAGACTTCGCCGAGGCGGCGGCCGCGGGCCGCGCCGATGCGGGCCTGGTCCCCGACATCGCCGAGGGCGTGCGCAGCATGGCCTTCGTCGAGCGCGCGGTCAGCGCCAGCGCCGCGGGCGAGGGCTGGGTGGCGCTAGGAGGCGCAGCATGAAGACGCTCAAAGGCCCCGGGATCTTCCTGGCCCAGTTCATCGGCGCCGAGCCGCCGTTCGACAAGCTGGAGACGATGGCCAAGTGGGTCGCCTCGATGGGCTATGTCGGCGTGCAGATGCCGACCGGCGGAGCGGACTCGTTCTTCGACCTGGCGCGCGCCGCCGAGAGCCAGACCTATTGCGACGAGGTCGCAGGGGTGCTGGCCGAGCACGGCCTGGTGATCACCGAGCTCTCGACCCACCTACAGGGCCAGCTGGTCGCCGTGCATCCGGCCTATGACGAGCTGTTCGACGGCTTTGCGCCGCTGGAGCTGCGCGGCAAGCCGGCCGAGCGCCAGGCCTGGGCGGTCGAGCAGGTGAAGGCCGGCGCGGTCGCCAGCCGGCGGCTGGGGCTGAAGGCGCATGCGACGTTCTCGGGCGCGCTGGCCTGGCCGTATTTCTATCCGTGGCCGCAGCGGCCGGCGGGCCTGGTGGAGGAAGCCTTCGCCGAGCTGGGCCGCCGCTGGCGGCCGATCCTCGACGCCTTCGAGGAGCAGGGCGTCGACGTCTGCTACGAGATCCATCCGGGGGAGGACCTGCACGACGGGGCGACCTTCGAGCGGTTCCTGGACGAGGTCGGCGGGCACAAGCGGGCCAACATCCTCTACGACCCGAGCCACCTGATCCTGCAGCAGCTGGACTATCTCGGCTACATCGACCGCTATCATGAGCGCATCCGCGCCTTCCACGTGAAGGACGCCGAGTTTCGGCCGGATGCGCGTTCGGGCGTCTATGGCGGCTACCAGGGCTGGGTCGAGCGGCCGGGCCGGTTCCGCTCGCTCGGCGACGGCCAGGTCGACTTCAGGGCGATCTTCTCGAAGATGGCGCAGTACGACTACGACGGCTGGGCGGTGCTGGAGTGGGAGTGCGCTCTGAAGCATCCCGAGGACGGCGCGCGCGAGGGCGCCCAGTTCATCCGCGACCACATCATCCGCGTCACCGAGCACGCCTTCGACGACTTCGTCGGCAGCGCGCCGGACGCCGGCCGCAACCGGCGGCTGCTCGGCCTCTAAAGCCTGGAGTTTCTCAGTATGAAGTTCGCGATCATCCTGGCCGCGAGCCTGGCGGCGGCCGGCTCGGCGTCGGCCGCGCCCTCGGGCGAGGCGGTGTTCAAGCAGCGCTGCGCGGTCTGCCACTCGATTGCGCCGGCCCCCGGCAAGATGGGGCCGCCGCTGGCGGGCGTCATCGGGCGCAAGGCCGGGACGCTGCCGGGCTACGCCTACAGCAGCGCGATGAAGGGCTCGAAGCTGGTCTGGGACGCGGCCACCCTCGACACCTACCTGAAGGCGCCGGCCAAGAGCGTGCCGGGCACCAAGATGCTGGTCGGCGCGCCCGACGCCGAGCAGCGCGCGGCGCTGGTGCAGTATCTGGGGACGATGAAGAACTAGGTCGGCGCAATGCGTCATCCGGGTTTGCGCAGCAGGACCGGGACCCATTCGCACCGTGCAGGTGGAACGGGCGCGACCAAGGTGAGCTTCGCGGCGCCGGGTGTTCATGGGGCCCGGTCTTCGGCCTGCGGCCCAAACCGGGATGACATGGAAACGACCGCAGCTCCTGCAGGCCGCGCGTTTCGGCGTTCCCTTGTGTGCTTGCAATGTAACCCATTTCATGAAACCTGGGATCCGCAAAGCGCAGGTCGGCGTGAAGGCGGATTCGCGTCCGCCGCCGACGCGCCGAAAGAACCAGGCGGATCGCGCCGACGAACTGAGACCGGGGGGAATGATGGCCAATCTGAACGGCCGTTCGCGCCAGGAAAACACCTATGACGCCATCGTCGTCGGCAGCGGGATCAGCGGAGGCTGGGCCGCCAAGGAGCTGACGCAGAAGGGTCTGAAGACCCTGGTGCTGGAGCGCGGGCCGATGGTCCGCCACCTGGAAGACTATCCGACCGCGATGACCGATCCCTGGGACACCAAGTACCCGCAGGGCAAGCTGCCAGCCGACCAGCTGAAGGCGCAATATCCGGTGCAGTCGCGCACCGGCTACACGGTCACCGAATACACCAAGCACTTCTTCGTCCGGGACGACGAAAACCCCTACACCGAGGAAGAGCGCTTCGACTGGATCCGCAGCTATCAGGTGGGCGGGCGCTCGCTGACCTGGGGCCGCCAGAGCTATCGCCACAGCCCGATGGACTTCGAGGCCAACGCCCGCGAGGGGATCGGGGTCGACTGGCCGATCCGCTACGCGGACCTGGCGCCCTGGTACGACTATGTGGAGCGCTTCATCGGCGTCTCCGGCCAGAACGAGGGCCTGCCGCATCTGCCCGACGGCCAGTTCCAGCCGCCGATGGAGATGAACTGCGTCGAGAAGGCCTTCAAGTCGAGGGTCGAGGGCAAGTTCGGCGAGCGCCGGATCACCATGGGCCGGGCCGCGCACCTGACCGAGCCGACCGAGGAGCAGCTGAGCCTGGGGCGCAGCAAGTGCCAGCATCGCAACATGTGCATGCGCGGATGCCCGTTCGGCGGCTACTTCAGCTCCAACTCGGCGACGCTGGTGGCGGCCGAGCGGACAGGCAACCTGAACCTGCGGCCGAACGCGATCGTCACCTCGCTGATCTATGACGGCAGGGCCGGCAAGGCGAGCGGCGTGCGGATCCTCGATTCCGAGACAATGCAGGAAGAGGAATACTACGCCGAGGTGATCTTCCTCTGCGCCTCGACCCTGAACTCGACCTGGATCCTGCTGAACTCGACCAGCTCACGGTTCGAGAACGGCTTCGGCAACGGCAGCGACCAACTGGGCCGCAACGTCATGGACCACCACTTCCGCGTCGGGGCCAAGGCCGACGTTACGGAGTTCGCCGACAAGTACTACTCCGGCCGCCGGCCGAACGGCATCTACATCCCGCGCTTCCGCAACCTGGGCGATGCGGCGACCAAGAAGGACTTCCTGCGCGGCTACGGTTACCAGGGCGGGGCCTCGCGTCCCGGCTGGGACCGTGATCTGGCGGGCGAGGGCTTTGGCGCCGAGCGCAAGAGCGCGCTGAGCCAGCCCGGCCCGTGGACGATGCAACTCGGCGCGTTCGGCGAGATCCTGCCCTACGAGGACAACCGCGTGACCCTGAACCACGCGGTCAAAGACAAGTACGGCCTGCCGACCCTGTCGGCCAAGGTGACGATCCGCGAGAACGAAAAGGCCATGCGCAAGGACATGCAGGCCGCGGCCGTGGAGATGCTGGAGGCCGCGGGCTTCAAGAACGTGCAGGCCGCCGATCTCGGCTACGCGCCCGGCCTCGGCATCCACGAGATGGGCACGGCGCGGATGGGCCGCGACCCGAAGACCTCGGTGCTGAACGCCCACAACCAGGTGCACGAGTGCACGAACGTCTACGTCACCGACGGCGCGGCCATGACCTCGGCCTCCTGCGTGAACCCGTCGCTGACCTACATGGCGCTGACCGCGCGGGCCGTCGACCACGCGGTGCAGGCCAAGCGCAAGGGGGACCTGTGATGCTGAACCGTCGCGACGCGTTCCGGGGCCTGGCCCTGACCATGGGCATGGTGTCGGTCGGCTTCGCCGGCCCGGTCGCCGCCGCCCTGCCGCCGCTCTCCTGGTCGCCGACCGCCCTCGACGCCGAGCAGGCCCGGGCGCTGGACGCCGCGGCCGAGCTGATCGTGCCGACGACCGACACCCCCGGCGCCCGCGAGGCCAAGGCGCCGCAGTTCGTCGACCGCGCCATCGCCACCTATCTGCAGCAACCCCAGGCCGAGCTGTTGAAGAGCGGCCTGACACAGATGAACGCCGATGCGCGGGCCGGGCACGGCAAGGCCTTCGCCGACCTGACGGCGGCCCAGCAGGCCGCGCTGCTGACCCGCTACGACCAGGAGGCGGCCGCCGCCCGCAAGGCGTGGAAGCCGCGGCACTTCTTCTCGTTGCTGAAGGAGTACGTGACCATCGGCTACTTCACCTCGGAGCCCGGCGCGACGCTGGCGCTGCGATACGAGCCGGTGCCCGGCGAGTACCACGGCTGCATTCCGCTGGCCGAGGTCGGGAAGGCCTGGGCGCTGTAGTCAGCGCCGCTGGGCCACCGGGTTCTCGGGGATCGGCGACATCGCCTTGAGCTCGGCCATGGCGTCGAGGCTGATCTTGGCCCAGCGCTTGAACAGCATGGTGAAGTCCGAGCGGTTGGTGACGCTGTTGCGCATGTAGGGGCCGGTGTCGCCGGCTTCGCGCGTGTCGATGGCCCGGCCGAGCAAGGCGCCGGTCTCGGAGTCGCGCGCCTCGATCACCACGGTGGCTGAGCCGGCGTCCTCGCTGAAGGTGCGCGAGCGGCCGGCGGTCGGCCGGTCCGGGGCGGTGACGTAGAGGTTGGCGACGCCGGTGCGCAGGCGCAGAACGTCGGGACCGGGCGTGGTCACCACCTGGTAGCCGGCGTCGTTGTAGGCCTTGGTGAACACCTCCTCGAAGCCGGTGCTGACCGCGTTGAGCATCTTCTGGGCGTCTTCCTTGGAGATGCGCTGCGAGAGGTCCATCGCCTCGTTGTTGTAGTCGCGCAGCCAGTTCTTGCGGAACGCCACGTCGGTGGGGTCGAGCATGACCTTGGTGTAGCCGCGGAAGTCGGCGCCCGGCAGCACGTAGGCGGCGTCGAAGCGCTTGGATTTCACGTTGGTGAGGCCGTCCCAACTGGCGGGCGGCTCGGCGGCGAACGCCTGGGGCGCGGCGCTTCCCAGCAGGCAGAGGGCGGCGAGCGCGGTGACGACGGCGCGGCGGGTCATGGTGTGGCTCCCTACGGAAGGTCAGCGTCACCTTGCGCCCCGCGCCCGGGGGCAGAAATCAGGGGAAACCCGCAAAGCCCGGTCGGGGAACCGCGAGGCGCTCAGGCCGGCCGGGCGGCGGGATAGCGGTGCTTGAACCAGGCCTGGTAGAGCGCGCCCATGATCATGCTGACCAGCAGATAGAGCAGCACCGCGGCCGTGACGCGCTTGTCGGCGAAGGTGGTGTTGGCGATCAACATGGCGATGCCGGGATGGCGCACGGAGCTGGCCACCGCCAGGGTGGCGCGGTCGTAGTCGGCCGGCCCCCCCAGCATGTGCCCGCCGATCAGGGTGACGAGGGTGAGGGCGGCCATGGCGATCACCGCGCCGTCGCCGATCAGGGACCGGATCGCCGGCCAGATGGTCGCCAGGATCGGGAAGAACACCAGCAGCACCAGCAGCATGCTGAGCCGGTAGACCCAGGGAACGATGCGCTCGGCGAAGTCCGGCGCGATGCGGCGGACGAGCATGCCGAGCCCGAGCGGGATCAGAACGCCGGTGGCGACGGTGGCGGCGATGGTGTGGAAGGGCAGGGTCCGCGGTTGGCCGAACAGCCGCGCGGCGAGGTCGAAGACCAGCGGCACGGCGATGATGGTCAGCAGCGCCATGGCGAGATAGACGCCGTAGGCGTACTCCTTGCGCGCGCCGATACTGAGCTGCTTGCCGGGCACCAGCGGCGGCACCGGCGAGATCGCCATCAGCATGATGCCGGCCTTCACCGCAGGCTCGAGCGGCAGAACCCAGACCATGGCGGCGGCGGCGATCGGGGGGATGACCTCGACCGCCAGGATCGCCCTGATCAGCAGGCCCGGCCGCCGCAGCACATAGAGCAGGTCGCCGTGCCCGGCCTTGAGGCCGACCGTCATCACGAGGCCGGCGAGGCTGAGCGTCAGCAGCAGCGGCAGGATCTGCTTGAGGGCTTCCATGATCTTGCCGCCTCCGCGGCGGGCGCGTCAGGGCAGGGTCTTGACCATGTCGGCGAAGATGGCGTTCACGCCAGCTTGGTCGGCGTCGCTCTGGTCGAGCCGCTTCTGGGACGTGGCGCGCCAGGCGAGCTGGCCGCTGGCCCGATCGATGAGATCGAGCATCACGGTGCCCTCGACGTAGTTGATGTTGCGGACGTCGACGTCCATCGGCGGGCCGTACATGCCCCAGCCGAAGCCGCCGATGCAGCCGCGGATGCCGCAGGCGGCGGGGCCCATCGGACCGCCGAAGGTGTCGACCCGGGTCTCGGTCCGGTTCTGCAGGCCGATATGGTACTGCACCAGCAGGTTGGCCGCCGACGGGTCGAAAACCTGGCGATAGCCGCGGCCGGCCAGGGCGCCTTCGACCGCGGCCTTGATGCGGCCCTGGATGATGTCGTTGTCGATGCGCTTGTCGCCCGAACCCGGTTGCGCACCGGGCGCCCAGGCCCAGGTCGAGCCGGGCGCGACCGCGACGGTGCTGCTCTTCAGCACCGAGACGTTGCCGCCGGAGGTTCCGCAGGCGGTCACGCCGAGGGAAGCGGCCGCGAGGGCCGAGGTGAAGACCAGGGACTTCAGGACGCGGCTGCGCATGGTGACGTTCCAATCTTGGTTGCAGGCCGCTCGCCGCGGCTGTGCTGCGAAATGTCCGGCGGCGTATGGAGACCAGCAATCGGGTCAAACCCTCGACCCGGGCTGAGGTGCGGCTGACGCCGGGCGCCGGAAGAGCGCGACTACTTCTCGGCCTCAGGGGCGCCCAGCGGGCGACTGAAGGCCTCGAGGTCACGTTCGAGGAAGTAGTTGAGCGCGGTGCGGATGACCGCGATGGCGGCGAGCTGGCCGATGTCGTCCCAGGTGGGAGCGATGGCGGTGCGGGCGATGTCGGCGGCGAGGGCGAACTCCAGCGCCAGGATGATCCAGCGCGCGAAGCGGGTCCAAACCTGCCGGCGGGTGAGCGCCGGATGTCCCGAGGGCATCACCATGTAGCGCCCGGCCAGATAGACGCCCTCGATGACCCCGATGGCGATGCAAAGCACGCAGACCAACTCGGCGATCAGCGCGACGTAGGTCGCCAGTTCTTGGAGAACGGATTCCATCGGGGTTACGGCGAGGGGTCTAGTTGATCTTCTTGGCTGCGGTCTTTTCGAGCTGGGCCGCCTCGCCGCGGGTGATCACGCCGTCGCCGTTGGGATCCTTGGCCTTGAAGCGCGCGGCCGTGTAGGCGTCGATCTCGGCCGGGGTGACGGCGTTGTCCTTGTTGGCGTCCATGGCCTGGAACCAGCCGCCCTTGCCGACCAGGCCGGCGCGGTCGACGCCGCGTTCCTCAAGCTCCATGCGGGTGCTGGCTGCGGCGCGGTCCCATTCCTTGGGCGTGATCTGGCCGTTCTTGTCGGTGTCGGCGCGCATCAGGAAGGTGCGGCGGGAGTCCTGGTACTCCTTGGGGGTGATCTTGCCGTCCCTGTTGGCGTCGGCGAGCATTGTCTGGGCTGCGGCGCTGGTGGCGATCAGCGAGAGGGCTGCGGCGGCGAGGACGAGACGGTTCATGACGGCGGCCTTTCGTCGGGACGGGTGTCGGCAGGATGCTCCCGCTTCCCGCTGGCCCGAACCATTGGGCGTCCACCTGAGGTGCGATGGGCGATGGGCCTGATGCGCCATTCCCGCAACCGCCGTCAGGGTTGCACCCGATAGGCGCGAGAGGGCGCGGATGGAACCGTCCGTCTGGAGCACGGGCGCGGCGGCGCGGGCCAGGTCCGCGCTGCAGCCCATTCTCGGGCGGCGCATCAGTGGAAGGCGCTAAGGCATGAGATTGGTTTCAGTTTTTGGCGCAGCGGCGATGGCGGCTGCTCCGGCCTTGGCGAGCGCTCAGGAGTCCGATCTCGAACTGGCCAAGAAGCTCGCCAACCCGGTCTCGGACCTGGTGAGCCTGCCGTTCCAGTTCAACTACGACTGCTGCTACGGCCCCTCGGACGGGGAGCGGGTGACGCTCAATGTCCAGCCGGTGGTGCCGCTGCACCTGAACGAGGACTGGAACCTGATCATCCGCACCATCGTGCCGGTGATCTCCCAGACCGAGTCCGCGCCAGGCGTCGGAGAACAGATGGGGTTCGGCGACACGCTGCAGACCTTCTTCTTCTCGCCGAAAATCGAAGGGATCGTCCTGGGCGTCGGGCCGGCCATTTCTTACCCGACCGGCACGGACGGCTTCAGCGCCCATCAGTGGGCGGCAGGGCCGGCCGGGCTGGTGCTGAAGCAGGACGGGCACATGACCTACGGCCTGCTGGCGACGCAGCTGTGGGCGGTGGACACCAGCCATCCGCAGGAGGTCAACACCACGCTGCTGCAGCCGTTCTTCAACTACACCTTCCCGAACACGACGGGGGTCGTGGTCAATTTCGAGAGCACCTACGATTGGACCCGCGAGCAGTGGACGGTGCCGATGAACGTCGGCGTCACCCACATGTACAAGGTGGCGGGAAACCAGAAGGTGCAGGCCGGGATCTTCGGCCGCTACTACTTCGACAGCCCGAGCGGCGGGCCCGACTGGGGCCTGCGCTTCGTGCTGACGTTCCTGATCCCGTCCTAGGGGCGCACGATCACGCGGAAGCCGACGTGGCTGGTCGAGGTGTCGACCGGCTGGGCGTGGCGCGCAGCCGGCCGGTAGCGGCGGCAGTAGGATGGCGCGCATAGGTGCGAGCCGCCCTTCAGGACCTTGCGCGGGATGCGGATCTCCGGCTGGTTGGGATCGTAGCTGGCTTCCATCGCCGCTTGGGAGCGGCTGGTCGCGCAGCAGCCCTTGAACGGTTCGGCCGAGGCGGTCGACCACCAGTCGGCGGTCCATTCCCAGGTGTTGCCGATCATGTCGAACAGGCCGTAGCCGTTCGGCGGATACGAGCCGATCGGCGAGGTGCGCGGCCAGCCGGTCTTGTCGAGGTTCTCGAACGGGAAGCGGCCATGCCAGGTCTTGGCCATCGGCTTGCCGCCGGGTTCGAAGGCGTCGCCCCAGGCGTAGATCTTGCCGTCCAGCCCGCCGCGCGCGGCGTACTCCCACTCGGCCTCGGTCGGCAGCTCGGCCCCGGCCCAGGCGGCGTAAGCCTCGACGTCGGCCCAGGAGACGTGGACCACCGGATGATCCTCGAGCCCATCGAGCGAGCTGTCGGGGCCATAGGGATGGCGCCAGTCGGCGCCGGCCACGTAATGCCACCAGGCGCGAATGTCGTTCAGCGGCACGGGGCCGGCGGTGGGGATGAAGACCAGCGAGGAGGGGACAAGCATGGCCGGATCGGCGCCCGGATAGTCGGCCGGATCCGCCGGCTTCTCGGCGTTGGTGACCCAGCCGGTGGCCTCGACGAAGGCGGCGAAGTCGCGGTTGCTGACCGGGCGGGCGTCGATCCAGAAGCCTTCGACTTCGACCTGCCGGATGGGCGCCTCCTCCGGATAGTGGATGTCCGAGCCCATGCGGAAGCCGCCGCCTGGAATCCACACCATGCCCGGGCGCTGGTCGGGTGCGCGAAGCTGATGCTGCATTTGGGGCATCCGATGAGTCCTCGATCAGCGTTGGTTGTAGGCGATCTGACCACCGGCGGGAACGCTTGGCGATCCGGCGAAATCCGGAGCGGAAGCCGCCCAGGGTTAGACCCCGCGCCCTCGAGAGCGGCGCGGGGCCTGTCCAGGAGGTCGGGTCCGATGCCCGACTGACGGAGCGGTCCCCGGGGGGAGGGGAAGGAGCGTTCCGACGCCGCCATCACAGCACCCGCGGTTAGGCACGGTGATCAGGTCGGCGCCTCAGGCGGGGCGTGGAATACCCCGAGGCCGGAAGGTCTAGGCGCCGGTCCTAGCCCGGGCGATCGACGACCACATAGACGACCGTGTCGCCTTCGTACTGGGGCGCGTAGTAGACGCCGCCGCAGGAGTAGTAGGTGTAGCCGGAATAAGGGTAGGGCGCGCAGGCTGGCGGCAGCGAGTAGTAGCGCGAGCCAAGGGCGGCGGAGGTCACCGCGGCCGCTGTCCCAACCGCCACGCCGGCGGCGACCGGATGATAGTCGCGGTCGCCCCAGCCCCAGCCGTTGTCGTGATCGACGTCGATGTTGACGTTGTTGCCGACGTTGACGTTGCCGGTGTTGACGCGATTGCCGCTGCGATTGACGTTCGCGCCGCGATTGACGTTGGCCTGGCGGTTGGAGACGGCGGCGTTGCGTGCGCCGGCGTTGGCGCTGACGTTCTGGCGCGGCGGAGGCGTCGCGCGCGAGGCGGCCGGCCGGGCGCCCTGGACGCTGGAGCGCGCGCCGCCGCGGACCTGGTGCCCGCCGCCCCCGCCGGCGGGGCGGGCCTCGGCGAGGACGGGGAACAGCGCCGCCGCAAGCGCCGCCGCGGTCAGGGACAGGCTATGGAACTTCCACATGCGGTGACTCCTACTGGGTGAGGGCGGTCAGGCGGATCGGCAGGGCTCCCGCCGGGGCCTTGAAGGCGAAGGTCTGGGCGTCGAAGACCGGTCGGAAGTTCCAGGACAGGGTGGCCGTGTACTGCGGGGAACTGGGATCGGTGCGGTCGGTGATGACGATCTTGCGCGGGACCGGGGCGTCGCCTTGGGCGATCCAGATCTGCCAGTCGACCTCGTCCTCGCGGAAGGCGAAGTGGTCGGTGGGGGTCCCGTCGATGACGGCGGGGCCGACATAGAGCGCCTCCTTGACCTCGTCGGCGCGGCCGCCTCCGGGTTCGCTCCAGCGGAAGAGATCGGTCAGCGGCAACTCGATGCCGTAGCGCTGGCTGGCGAGGGTCAGCGTCTCGCGAATGGTCGGCGGAGCGTCGACCTGGGCGTAGTAGGACGTGCGCGGCGAAGACACCGTCAGTTGCTTGCCGTCATAGGTGAAACGGCGGTCCTTGTAGTCGCCCACCCGCTCGATGACGAACCGGTCGGGACGACGCACCTTGAAGGTGGCGTTGTCGCCGAACTGGAGGCGTTGGCCGTCGTCCAGCACGAGGTCGAAGGCCCCCGTGGTCTTGAGTTCGAAGCTGGTGTGGGCGGCGAGGTAAGCGCTCATCCGCTTCATCGCCTCCATCGCCTCGGGGTCGATGTCGCTGTCGGCGGCGGCCGAGGCCGCTGGGGACGGGGCTGGCTGGGCGAGCGCGGCTGAGGCGAGCCCTGCGGCGAGCGCTGCGGCCGAGAGCCAGGGCGCTGATCTGATCATGGGGACTCCCGGTGTTCAGGCTGGGGGGTGGACGATCGATGCGAACCACCGATCCGTTCGGGAGGCGGCGGGCGCCAGCCGCCGCCAAGCGCGGCGGCCTTGGGCCAGTAGAGCTTCAGGCGTAGGCGCAGCCGTCCGGCCGGCGCGGGAAGCCAGTTGGGGGCGCCGGCCGGCTGGTGGTCGATGCGCACGGTCAGCGCTCCGTCCGGATCAAGGGCGAGGGCGTCGCGGCTGTCGAGAAGCCGGGCGCCCGCGCGCAGAGCGCCGCTGGGCGCACGGGCGGCCAATCCCAGCGTCCAGAATCCGTCGACGGGGGGCGCTGCGCCCGGCGCGAACCGGACGATGTAGGGCTCTGAGCCGATCAACGGGCGTCCGTCGGCGTCGCTGTCGCAGAGCCACTGCTGCATGTCCTCGGGCGCGGCCGAGCCGAGACTGGCCAATAACGCCGAGGCGGAGCCGTCCGATCCGGCGGGGACTGTGCGCCAGGTCGCGCCCTCGGCCGGATCCTGGTCGTGGATCACCCGGGCGAAACCATCGGAAGTTCCTAGAGCCAGGGCGTCGCGCAGGGCGGTCTCGTCGGGCAGGTGGAAGGCCTTGCCGGGGGCCAGGCCGATGCCTGCCAGGGCAGATAGGTCGAGCTCGTCGACCGGGTAGCGGGCCAACAGACGGGCGAGGTGGTGGAACAGGCGATGGGGCGAGAGCGTGGTGAGGGCGTCGAGGGCCGGCTGTAGCGGCGCGTCGACTTGGCCGGCGAGCGGGCGCAGGCGCGCTTGGGCGGGCCCGGCTGGTCCAAGCGCGAGTTTTCCAGCCAGGGCGCGGGTGGCGTCCATGTCCTCCGGCGAGCGGGCGGCGATCCGTACGACCGCCCAAACCAGGTCCGTGGGCGCGCGCCGGGCGACGGCGTCCTTAGGCGCCTCGCCGCGCCAGCCGGGACCGGCCAGAAGGAGATGCAGCCCGTGTCGATGGGTGCGCGGATCAACGCGGCCGATGCGGCGGCCCCAGGCGTCGAACAGGGAAATGGCCCAGTAGCGGCCGCCCAGATCGGGCAGGGCCAGCACCATCGGCCCGTCGCTGAGATCGATCCAGGCGCTGGCGCGCACGATCAGGTCGTCGTCGTCACTCAGGCCGGGGGCGATGACGCTGCAGTCGCTTGGCAGCGCGAGAACCTGGTTCATGCCGACCGGATGGGTCCGACGTACGGCGTCGACCAGCAGCAAGGGGAACCCGAGAACGACCCCGTCAGCGGCGGCGCGCCGGAGCTCAAACGGATTCGTCTGTAGTTGCGACGCCATGGGCGTGGACGCCTCCTTTTTAAGGAGAAGCGTCCCAGCGCGCGCCTAGCGCCGCCATCGGGTCAAACCCGATATCGGGGGCATTCGGTAAGGGACTTAGGGCTGGATAAGATTGTGTTTTATGCCGAAACGGACGAACTCGGCGGCAGTTCGCACCCCTGCCTTGCGCATCGCCGCGGCCCGGTGGCTTTCGACGGTCTTGACGCTGATCTGCAGTTGGCGGGCGATCTGCTTGTTGGAATTGCCCTCGGCGATGAGTTGAGCGACCTCTAGCTCGCGCATGGTGAAGCTTTCGAGCCGCGAACGTTTGCGTTCGCTGACCGCCGCCTCCAGCAGGAGTTCAGACACCGAGGAGGAGAAGTAGGGCCGGTTGGCCCCCAGCGCCGAGATGGCCGCCTCCAGGTGCTGTTCGCTCTCGCTCTTGAGCAGGTAGCCGCGGGCCCCCGCCGCCAGGCCGCCGCTGACCGTCTCGTCGTCGTCGTGCATGGTGAACAGGAGGACGTTGGTCTGAGGGGAGTCCTGGCGCAACCGCCGGGTGACGGCCAGGCCGTTCATCAGCGGCAGCGAGACGTCGATCACCGCGACATCGGGCTGCTGGACGGTGGCGAGCTCGACCGCCGCCTGGCCGTCGGAAGCTTCGCCGCACACCTCCCAACCTGGGTGGCTTTCAACGATATCCCTTATCCCCCGCCTGACGATCTCATGGTCGTCGGCGATCAGAATTCTCAGCATTCAACACCCCAGGTATGAATGCCTAGGTAATACACCCATCGGATTAGTTCGTGCATTAGTAAGATCACCCATATACGTTTGGTCTCGGGCATGTATTCTGGAAGGGTGTTCCTTCCGTCGGGGGAACGGGCGCCGCTGTTTGGGACTTCCTGAGGTCGTTCGACCTGGGAAGCGGGAGACGGACGATGGCGTTAGCCCACACCGACGCAAGCGCGGCGGACGCGCGATGCCTGTCGGGAAGCGACCTAGAGCGTGACCATTCTGGCGTGGCGACGGCCCTGGCCGAACTCCGCGCTGGGCGCATCAAGTTCATATCGGCGAGCCCCACCTTCGCAGCCCGGCTCGGGTTGTCCGAAGACCTGGCCGGCCGTGGCCTGGACGAGGTCTGCAGTCCCTCCGACGCCCGGCGGCTAAGCGCGCTCGTCGAACAATGCGCGCAGGATCGGCGACCCGGACGCATCGACCGGGCGCTGCGCTCGGATACGTATCCGACGGGCAGCCGGGTCTCGGCGTTTCCGGTCGACTGGGGCGGGTCCGAGGCCGAGCAGGTGATCCTGGCCATGCCGCCCGCCGCGCGCACCCATCATCTGACCGCTCGCAACGAGACTCTGTTCGATCACCTGGGGCCGATCAGCTCGGGGATGCTCTACGTCTACGACGTGATCCAGCGTCGGACGCGGTACATCCACCCCGAGCTCGCCGAGAGCCTGGGGCTGTCGCCGACGGGCGCGGGTCTGTCCGAGGTGCAGGATCGCCTTCACCCCGGCGACCGCACGGCTCTGCAGCGTCACCTGGAGACGATGGCGGCGCTGAAGGACCAGGAGGTTTGCGAGACGCAGCTACGGCTGCGCGGCGCCGAGGGCGACTGGCGGATCGTTCAGTCGCGCGCCCGGGTGTTCTCGCGCACGCCCGAGGGCGCGGTGCGCCGTGTGATCGGTGTGGCGTCCGACGTCACCGCCGCCGTGGCCCAGGCCAAGGCGCTGGCGCGGGCGCAAGAGGACGTCGCGCGGGCCGAACTGGACGAGCGCCGGCGGATCGGGCGCGAATTGCACGACTCCACGGCCCAGCACCTGGTGGCCATCGGGCTGTCCCTGGCCGCGCTTGAACGGCGTGCGGCGTTCGACGACAGCCACCAGGCGATCCTGCGCGACATCCGCAACGCGATCTCAGCGGCGCATCGGGAGATCCGCACCTTCTCGTTCATGCTGCATCCGCCGCAGGCGCGCGGGCGCGAGCTCGTCGAGCGCCTCCGCGCCTTTGCTGACGGCTTCGGTCGGCGCGCCTCGCTGCGGATTTCGGTCGAAGTCGCCGGCCGCCCTCGCGCCACGTCCAGCGCTCAGGACGGGACGCTGTTCCGGATATTTCAGGAAGCCCTCATGAACGTGCACAGGCATACGGCCGCGCGCTCGGTCCGGGCGGTGCTGAACTATGTCGGCGCGGAGGTCTCGCTTCTGATCGAGGACGACGGCGGCCGGCCGCCCAACGGGCATGTGCCGACGGTCGACGACGAGACCGGAGTCGGCATCAGCAGCATGCGCGGGCGGCTGATCGAACTGGGCGGACGCCTGGAGCTGGAGCCGGGCGCCGGCGGCATGCGGCTCAAAGCGCAGCTGCCGTTGCTGGCGCGGCAGAACGAGATCAGGGTCCTGCGTCGTGAACCGGCCGGCAACGGCGAGGTGCGCTCGTTCGCGCCGCGCCGGCTGGGCCTGGACGCCGGACGCGCGCCCCCCGGACTGGCGTGACCTAACGGGCGGTCAGCACGACGCCGAGCAGGACGGCGGCCCAGTGGACCCCTGCGCCGGCCACGACGTGGCCGTGCCAGATCGCCCGCGCGAACCGCAGCTTCTTGTTCAGATAGAAGGCGACGCCGCTGGAATAGAGCAGGCCGCCGATGGCCAGCAGCAGCATCGTCAGGCTGGTGGCGTTGGCGAGCAGGGGCTTGAGCGCCACCAGAACGATCCAGCCGAGCAGCAGATAGGCCGCGACCCATACACGGCGGCCGACGCCTGGCAGCAGCACCTTACCCAACGCGCCGAAGGCCGCCACCGACCACACCGCCGCGGTCATGCCCCAGGCCCAGGCGCCGGTCAGGGTCTGGGTCGTGAACGGGGTGTAGGAACCGGCGATCATCAGGAAGATCCCGGCGTGATCGAGCCGCCGCAGGGCCGGCCGGAACCGCGGTTTGGCGAAGTTGTAGGCGGTCGAGAAGCCGAGCATGGCGAGCAGACCCAGCGCATAGATGCCCACGGCGAAGGCCATGCTGAGCGACTGCGCGCGCACCGCCAGGGTGAGGAGCACGATCCCGCCGACCAGGGCCAGGGTCAGGCCGACAACGTGCACGACGAGATCGGCGCACTTGGCGCTGGGGGTCGGATAGTGGCGGGGCGGAACCGCAGGCGGGCTCATAGGGCGTCTCCAGATCCAGGCGTCGGCGGACGATAGCAGTTTCGCGGCGTGGCGCGAGCGGCGGAGCGCCTCGGTCAAACACGAGGCTCCGACGTGATCTCGCGTCAAGGGAGAGCGCCCCGAGACGGGCGCGAAATACTGGCCGTCGAAGAGGGCCGCGCGTTGATGGCGGGGCCGACTGGCTGGAAGGAGACCGGCAAACGGCTGGACAGTCCTGGCGCGAGGCGGCCCCGGTGCTCTGGGCGCCGGCGCCGCTCCGCCGCTATGATCAGTCGCGCAGGCTGGCCGGCACCACGCCGCCGTTCTTGGCCAGGGCGTCCCAGACCGCCTTTTGCAAGGCGATGTTCTGTTCGGCGCTGCCGTGCGGGCCGGCGTTCACGCCCAGTTCGCCCGCCAGTTCCTTGCGGGCGTCGAGGCTGGAGTCGAGGTCGAGCAGCTTCAACAGGTCGACGATCGAGGTGCGCCAGTTGCCGCCGCCGCCCTTGAGCTCGGCGATCTGAACGAGCACCGCCTCGACATTGACCGGTTCAGGCGGAGGAGGCGGGGCCGCAGCGGCGGGCGCTGCGGCCGGAGCCGGGGCAGGGGCAGCCGGAGCGGCCTCGGGTTTCTTGCGGTGAAAAACCTTGTCCATGATCGAGCTGAAGATGCCCATGCGCCGTCTCCCTGTTGGATCGCCTCCTATTAAAGCTCGGCCATGACAGGAGTTCCCGTCAGAACCCCTTGGTGATCGAGATGCCGTAGAGCCGCGGATCGAGCAGGAACACGCTGCGCGTGGCGCCCAGGTTCTCGTCGGCGATGTCGAAGCCGACGATAGTGTCGTCGTCGAGCAGGTTCTTCACGAAGAGCTGGACGCTCAGGTCGATGTCGGGATTGGCGACGATCAAGCTGGCGTTGACGTTCTCCCACGCCTCGATGTTGTCGAAGAAGGCGTTGTTGTAGCGCATGTAGCTCTCGGACTGGCGGTAGTAGTCGCCGCGCAGGGTGGCGTTCCAGCCGTTGGGCAGCTCCCAGCGGTACTGGGCGCCGAGCGAGACGGTCCATTCCGGGGCGTTGGGCAGGTCGTTGCCCGAGAGATCCTGGATCACCCCTTCGCCGGCCCCGTTGGCGAAGCGCGAGACGCCCGGGCCGTAGTTGTAGACGCCGTTGGTCAGGGCGTCGGCGGTGGCGGCCGGGACGCCGGCGGCGAGCAGCCGTCCGCGGATCGTCGAGGTTCCCGAACCGGTGCCGCCGCAGGCGAAGTTGGCCAGCAGGGTCGAGCCGCCCGGGACCTGCAGCAGGTTGGCCACACCCTGAGCGTTGAGAATGCAGCCGCCGTTGGTGGAGTTGGCATAGATGTAGGCCGAGTCGCCCTGGGTGCGGTTGAAGGTGTCGACGACCTGGCCTTGTTCGATCTCGGTGTTCAGATAGCCGATGTTGGCGTTGAGCCGCAGGTTGTCGATCGGCTCCCAGATCGACTCCATCTCCACGCCCCAGATCTTGGCGTCGATGTTCTCGTTGTAGACCGAGCGGTTCACGCTGCGGCCGATCTGGTAGCCCTGGTAGTCGTAGTAGAAGGCGGTCAGGTTCAGCAGGAGCCGGCCGTCGGCCAGGGTGTTCTTGGCCCCGACCTCGAAGGCGTTGACGAATTCAGGCTCGTAGCTGGGGTTCAGGCCCAGCGCCACGACGCCCGGCGGGTTGAAGCCGCCGCCTTTGTAGCCCTTCGAGTACGACGCGTAGAGCAAGGTGTCGTCGGTGAACGACAGGTCCGGCGACCAGTCGACGTTCAGGCGGCCGGTGGTCTCCTTGAACTGGACGCTCTGGTCGGCGGTGAAGCTGGGGCCGCGCCCAGGCGTGAACAGGGTCGAGCCGCTTCCGCGCGTCCACTTCTTGTCGTCGGTGTAGCGCAGGCCAAGCGTGACCTTGAAGTCGTCGGTCGCCTGCCAGTAGAGCTCGCCGAACGCGGCCTTCGACTTCAGCTCATATTCGCTGAGGCTGATGTAGTAGTTGTGGCCGGTGAAGTCGGGATCGCGCAACGGGTCGACATAGGCCAGCGGCTGGACCACGCGCACGGCGGCGGTGGCCGCGTTGGTGGCGACGTAGGTGATGCTGGTCGCCTTGTAGTCGAGGTAGATGCCGCCGACGTTGAAGTTCAGCGGGCCGTCGAAGTTCGACTGCAGCCGCAGTTCCTGGGTCCATTGCTCGTTGTGGCTGGTCCCGCCGGACTCGCTCATCAGGCGGTCGGTGACGCCGAATTGAGGGTCGTTGAGCACACCAGTCGGAGTGAAGGCCGTGATCCCGAACGGGACAGAGGAGTAACCGCCCGTGGAGTCGCCGCGGGTGTAGTTCTCGTTCTCGTTATAGCTGGTCAGCGAGGTGGCGGTGAGCTGCGGGGTGACGTCCCATTCCAGGTTCAGCTCATAGAGGTCGGTGCGCGGCCGGTAGGTCGGGCGCCCATAGACCTCGATCTCGCGCAGGTCGCGCGAGATGGTCTTGCCGGCGAAGGCGTCGGTGGTCTGCAGGCCGATCTGCCGGGCGATGATGCCGGTGAAGGTCGAGAGCTGGTTGGTCGTACCGTAGACGTTGTCGCCGTAGACCGAGGCCGGCAAGCAGCCCTGGGTGAAGGCGGCCTGCGCCGCGCCGGTCGGCACGCCGAGCACGTTGGTGAGGCCGAGGTCCTTCTGGCAGAGCTGCTTGCGCGCGCCGCGGGTGTCGTCCTCCGAGAAATTGTCCCAGAGGATGTAGCCGCGGAAGTTGTCGGTCGGCGTGAAGCCGAGAGTGACGCGGGCGGCCCAGATCTCGCGGTCGTCGATGTCCTGACCGTTCAGGGTGTTGTCGGTGTAGCCGTCGCGTTGCAGGGCGAAGCCGGCCGCGCGCAGCTGGAACATGTCGCCGAGCGGCACATTCACGAAGCCCTGCAGCTTGATGCTGTTGAAATTGCCAAACTCGGCGGTGACCGAGGCGTCGAAGACGTCGGTCGGCTTGTTGGTGATGACGTTGACCACGCCGCCGGTGGCGTTGCGGCCGAAAAGAGTGCCCTGCGGGCCGCGCAGCACCTCGACCCGCTCAACGTCGTAGAACTCGGCGTCCGCCAGGCGGTTGGAGGTCAAGGGCACGTTGTTGTGGTGGATGCCGACGCCGTCGTCGCCGCCGGTTGACACAAGCTGGGCGCCGACCCCGCGGATCTGGAAATTCGTGCGCAGGGCGCGGCGCGTGAAGGTGAGGTTCGGGACCGACTGGACCAGGTTGCCGGCGGTGTCGATGCCGCGGGACCTCAAGGCCTGTTCGCTGAAGGCCGAGACCGCGATCGGGACGTCCTGCACGGACTCTTCCCGTTTCTGGGCGGTGACGATCAGTTCTTCGATTACGGTTCCGCCGCCCGATGACTGGGCCCATACGGGCGTCGACCAGACAAGCGCGAGCGCAGACGCAGAAGCCAGCAAGGCTTTGCTCATTCTTCCCTCCCTAGCCCCCAGTTCATGACGGGGCTCTTATTATCGACGGCCATCGTCGAGCGTGGCCGTTCAGAACTGGGAGCTAAGGCTGTAAATTACGCAGCGTCAAACGACTTATGATTACAGTTCGCCCGGAGGGGTTGTGCTGCGAATGTTCAAGCTTCGCCGAATGGCTTCTCTAGGCTGGGTTGCGGCTCGGTGAACCAGGCCGCGCCATCGGCCGTGACGTGGAAGTGATCTTCCAACCGAACGCCGAACGAATCCGGGATCACGATCATCGGCTCGTTTGAGAAGCACATGCCGGGCGCAAGCGGGGTCTTGTCTCCGCGGACGAGGTAGGGCGCTTCGTGGATGGACAGGCCGATGCCGTGCCCGGTGCGGTGCGGCAGGCCGGGCAGGTCGTAGTCGGCGCTGAGGCCGGCGGCCGCCAGCACCCGGCGCGCGACGGCGTCGATCTCCTCGCAGAGGACGCCCGGCTTCACCGCGGCGAAGGCGGCGGCCTGAGCCTGTTTTTCCAGCTCCCAGATCTTGCGCTGTTCGGGCGAGGCCTCGCCGAACACATAGGTGCGGGTGATGTCGGAGTGGTAGCCCTGGACCTGGCAGCCGGTGTCGATCAGCACGATCTGGCCGTCCTCGAGCGCCTGCTCGCCGGGCAGGCCGTGCGGGTAGGCGCTGGCCAGGCCGAACTGGACGGCGCAGAAGTAGGAGCCGTTGTCTGCGCCGAGGGCGCGGTGGGCCTGATCGATGAAGCGGCGGACCTCGCCGGTGGTGATCCCCGGCGCCAGGATGCGCGCGGCGCGGCGCTGGACCTCGAGCGTCATGGCCTTGGCCTGGGACATCAGGGCCAGCTCGGCCGGCGACTTGATCATCCGGCAGCCGTCGACGACCGGGGCGCCGTCCAGCAGCTTCACCTGCGGCGCGGCCTTGGCGATACCGTTGAACACGAAGAAGGGCAGTGCGGGGTCGATGGCCAGCGAGGCGGCCCCGTTCAATGCGCGGGCGGTCAGCTCGTAGGGGCTCTCGTGTTCTTCCCAGAGCAGAAGCTCGGCGTCGACGCCGAGCGCCGCCTCCAGCGAGCCGAGTTCGAAGCGCGGGCAGATCATGCGCAGCTCGCCCTCGCGCGGCAGGACCATCGCGACCAGCCGCTCGGTGGCGCCCCAGGCGACGCCGGTGAAGTAGCGCAGGCTGGAGCCGGCGCCGATGATCAGCGCCTGGGCGCCGATCTCGTCCATCAGCTCGCGGGCGCGGGCGATGCGGGCCAGCCGCTCCTGGCGGGTGATGGCCGGCGCTGGGTTGGGCCAGGGCGCGAGGTCCGCAAGTTCGGCTTGCGCAGTCGAACCGCCGATGCCGTTGGTCATGTCACGCTCCGGTACTGGTGTGCGCCGCGCGCTGGCGGCGATGCAGGCGCGCCCGTATATACGCGGCCATGGCCGAAGCCTTCAACGAACTCACCCTGCCGGCCGAGAAGGCCGAACGCTACGCCGCCCTCGCCGAGGAGATCGCCGCGGTGCTCGACGGCGAGCCGAACCGCACCGCCCGCATGGCGACGGTCGCCTCGATGCTGGCGGCCACCTTCGAGACCTTCTTCTGGACCGGCTTCTACGTGGTCGACCCGGACAAGGCGCGCGAGCTGGTGGTCGGTCCCTACCAGGGCACGCTGGGTTGCCTGCGCATCGCCTTCGGGCGGGGCGTCTGCGGCGCGGCCGCGGCGAGCGGTGAGACCCAGCTTGTGCCGGACGTGCACGCCTTTCCGGGACACATCGCCTGCGACGGACGCTCGCAGAGCGAGGTCGTCGTCCCGGTGTTCGACGCCGCCGGCGCGCTGATCGCGGTGCTGGACGTCGACTCCGACCAACCCGCCGCCTTCGACGAGATCGACGCGCTCTGGCTGGAGAAGATCGTGCGCGACACTTTCGCGGCCTAAGGTCGGCCCGGGTCTTGCAGCCACGGATGCACCATTCCCTAACCGGGAGACGCTACCGTGTTCGAGATGCTGCGCCTGGAAGTTCTTCGCCCGTCTGAGCTGTCGGACGCCGACATCGGCGCCTGGCGCGCCCTGTGCGCGGCCCGCCCGCATTTCCGCAATCCCCTGCTGGGGCCCGACTTCGCGATCGCTGTCGGCGCGGTGCGCGACGACGCGCGGGTCGCCGTCTGGCGTGAGGGCGAGACGGCGATCGGCTTCTTGGCCTATCACCACCGGCCCGGCGGCATGGCCCGCCCCATCGGCGCGCCGCTTTCGGACTATCACGGGTTGGTCGCGGACCGGCCGCTGGACGTGCGCCAGGACCTGGCCGAGTTCGGCCTGTCGGCATTCAGGTTCACCGGGCTGGTCGACCCGGACGGCGACTTCGCCCCGGCGGTCGCCGGCACGAACGAGGCCTATGTGATCGAGCTGGACCGCTCGGCCGAGGCCTATCTGGAGACCCTGCGCGCGGCGAGCGCCAAGCGCTTCAAGAACTACCGCCGGCTGGACGGCAAGCTGGACCGCGAGGTCGGCGCCCTGACCCTGCGGGCGCCGGACCACGACCGCACCGCCTTCGACCAGCTGCTGGCCTGGAAGCGGGAGCAGCTGCTGCGCACCGGAGCGCACGACTTCCTGGCCCCCGACTGGACCCGCGACCTGCTAGCCTCGTTCCTCGACATGCGCGAGGGCCATTTCCAGGGGCTGATGATCAACCTTTACTGCGGCGACAAGCTGCTGGCCGGCCACATCGGCGTACGGGTGGGCGAGGTCTATCACCCGTGGATCGCCTCGACCGATCCGGAGATGGGCGCCTGGTCGCCGGGCCAGCTGTTCCTGCTGCGGGCGATCGCCGCCATGCCGGGGTTGGGGCTGAAGACCTACGACCTCGGCCCCGGCCACGACCACTACAAGCGGCCCTATGCGCTGAAGACCAAGCAGATCGGCGAAGGGCTGATGGCCGCCGCCGGGCCGCGCGGTCGGGCTGCCGACGCCTCGGAACGGGCCTGGACGCTTGCCGGGGCGCACCGCAACGGCCCGGTCGGGCGCCTGCGCCGGCGCCTCGACATGATCGCCACGACCGAACTGTCGTTCTCGGGCCGGGCCAAGGGTCTCGCCGGCGCCATCGCCGCCCGAGCCCTGCGTCCCGGCGCGTCCTCGGCGGAGGCGGCCTGAACCGATGGACGCGCCGCGCGTCAGCCTGGTGATCCCGACCCAACGTCGTCTCGACGGTCTGGGCGTCGCCGCGCGCTCGACGTTTCGCCAGCTAGGCGTCGATTTTGCAGGAATTGAATTGGTCGTCGTCGACAACGACCAGACACCCTCAGCCCAGCCGCTGACCACGGCCCTCGCCGCCGAGGCGCCGTTCCCGGTGATCTATGTCCACGAGCCGGAGCCGGGCGTAGCCAACGCCCGCAATGCGGCGCTGGAGCAGGCGAGCGGCGACTTCATCGCCTTTCTCGACGACGACGAGGAGGCGCCGGAGGGCTGGCTGGCGGCGCTGCTGGCCGCCCAGCAGCGGTTCGCCGCCGACGTGGTGTTCGGCCCCGTGCGCGGCCGCGCGCCGGACAGCGTGACACGCCACCGCAGCTATCTCGAGCGCTTCTTCTCCCGCGAGGGACCGGCGCAGGCCGGGTTGCTCGACCACTACTACGGCTGCGGCGACAGCCTGATCCGCCGCGCGGCGCTGCCGGACCCTAAGCGTCCGTTCTCGCCGATCCGCAACCACATCGGCGGCGAGGACGACCTGCTGTTCGGCCAGATGCAGACGGCGGGCGCCGTCTTCGCCTGGGAGCCGGCGGCCTGGGTCTGGGAAGATCCGGTCCCCTCGCGCCTGACGCTGCGCTACACGATCCCACGCGCCTTCGCCTACGGCCAGGGGCCGTCGGCCGCCTGCGCCGCCGCCAGCCCGCCGGACCGCGTGGGCCTGGCCAGATGGATGACGCAAGGCCTGGTGCAGGCCGGGGTGTTCGGGCTGCTGGCCGGCTGCAAGTGGCTGGTCCGGGCGCCGGACTTCGCATTCACCCTGGATCGGGCCGCGCGCGGCCTGGGCAAGACCCTCTGGTGGGGGCCGTTCAAGATCCAGTTCTACGGGTTGAGGGCAGGGGCATGAGCATTATTCGCGACTGGACGCCCGACAAGGCGCGCAGCTTCACCAAACAGAACCTGGTCTTCCAGCACGGCCTGCACGAGCGGCCGATGTTCGACGATGCCGGCCTGGAGGAACTGCTCGACCGCTATCCGCGCGAGAAGCTGGGCGTCTTCACCATGGGCGAGGACCCGGTGGCCTGGACCACCTGGCGCAAGGGCTCGGCCGGGGGCTTGAGCGGCTCGAAGCTGCTGGAGGCGGCGCAGGCCGGGCGCATCTGGCTGAACCTGCGGGCGACCAACGAGTACCTGCCGGAATACGCGGCGCTGGGCGAAGAGATCTTCGCCGAGAAGCAGACGCAAACCGGCGTACGGACCATGAAGCGCGACCTGGGGATGCTGATCTCCTCGGCCAATGCGCAGGTGTTCTACCATCTCGACGTGCCGCTGGTGTCGCTGTGGCAGCTGCGCGGGCGGAAGAAGGTCTGGGTCTATCCGGTCGCCGACCCTTATGTCGGCCAGGAGGTGCTGGAGCGCATCGTCCTGAAGGAAACCGCCGAGCAGTTTACCTTCGATCCCGCCTGGGACGCTGGCGCGCAGGCCTATGACCTGACCCCCGGGACCATGGTCACCTGGGCCCAGAACGCGCCGCACCGGATCGAGAACGGCCCGATGCTGAACGTCTCGCTGTCGATCGAGTTCATGACCCCGCAGGCGCTGATGCGCGCCAACGTGATCTACGCCAACGGCGTCATGCGCCGCCGGCTGGGCGCGCGGCCGCGGGTGCAGGACGGCTTCACGCCGGTCGGCCTGGGCAAGGTCGCCGTGGCGCGCGCCGCCAAGGCCCTGAAGCTGCAGACCCCGCACGAGCGGATGCTGCCGGTGACCTTCAAGCTGGACGCCGGCCAGCCGGGGACGCTGCTGCCGGCCTGATAGGTTGCATGTAATCTCGATAGTTACGATATAGGCTCCGCGGGTCTAACAACCCGAAGGAGCGCCATGTCCGCCTTTTCCGATCCCGAAGCCGTCGCGCGCTATGCCGAGGGCCCGCTGAGGCTGGTGCCCGGCTTCCTCGACCTGCAACGCATGGCCGGCCTGCTGCTGGCCGAGCGCGCGCCCGCCGACGCCCGCATTCTGGTGCTGGGGGCAGGCGGCGGCCTGGAGCTGAAGGCGTTTTCCGAGCGCTACGCCGGCTGGAGCTTCGACGGCGTCGACCCGTCGGCGGAGATGCTGAAGCTGGCGGCGCAGACCTTGGGGCCGTTCGCCGCGCGGGCTCGGCTGCACCAGGGTTACATCGACGATGCGCCGACAGGGCCGTTCGACGGCGCAGCCTGCCTGCTGACCCTGCACTTCATTCCAGAGGACGAGCGGCGCCGGACGCTGTCGCAGATCCATCGCCGTCTAACGCCCGGCGCGCGCCTGGTCGTCGCGCACCACAGCTTTCCGCAAGGCGCCCACAAGGCGACTTGGCTGAAGCGCTACGCCGCCTTCGCCGTCTCGTCGGGCGTGCCTGCGCCCGACGCCGAGCGCGCGATCAGGGCGATAGACGAGCAACTGCCGACGCTGTCGCCCGAGCGCGATACGGCGCTGCTGGAAGAAGCGGGGTTCAGCGACGTCGAGCTGTTCTATGCCGGCTTCAGCTTCCGCGGCTGGGTCGCAACGGCCTGACTGGCGGCTGACGGGACGTCAGTCTGGACACGGAGCGCCGGGCGGGCGCGTACTTGCGGGCAAGAACGTGGGTACGGGAGCGCCCCGACATGCAGTCTTACGATCTCATCGTCGTCGGCGGCGGCATCGGCGGGTCGGCGCTGGCGGCCGTCATGGCCGAGGCCGGGCGCTCGGTGCTGCTGCTCGAGCAGAGCGAGGTGTACGAGGACAAGGTCCGCGGCGAATGGATCGCGCCCTGGGGCGTGGCCGAGGTGCATCGGCTCGGTCTCTACGACCTGCTGTTGGACGCCGGCGGTCATCACATCACCCGTCACGTCACCTTCGATGAGTCGATCGATCCCAGCGCCGCCGAGGCCAGGGCCCTGCCGCTTAGCATCTTCCGGGAAGGCGTTCCGGGGCCGCTCTGCCTGCGCCACCCGCTGCACTGCCAGACGCTGTTCGATGCGGCCAAGGCGGCGGGGGCGACGGCCCTGCGCGGAGTGATCGTGGGGGCGGTGGAGCCGGGAGGAAGGCCGCGCGTCGTCTACGAACACGACGGCCAGGTGCATGAAGCCACGGCCCGGCTGCTGGTCGGCGCCGACGGGCGCGCCTCGCAGGTGCGCCAGGCGGTGGGGATCGCGATCAACCAGGACAAGCCCCATCACTGGTTCGGGGGCTTGCTGGTCAAGGACGTGCTGGGCTGGGACCCGCAGCTGCAGGCGATCGGCACCGAAGGCGATTTCGGGTTCCTGGCCTTCCCGCAGGGCGGCGGGATGGTGCGGGTCTATGGCGGGTATGCGCTGGATCAGGCGCAGCGGTTCAAGGGGCCCGACGGCGCGCGCCGATTCCTCGACGCCTTCGATCTTGGCTGCAGCCCGGCCAACCGCTGCCTGACCGCGGGCGCGCCGGCCGGGCCGCTGTTTTCCTACGTCAACGCCGACAGCTGGACCGACGAGCCCTATCGCCAGGGCGTGGTGCTGGTCGGCGACGCGGCCGGCTGGAACGACCCGATCATCGGCCTGGGGCTGTCGATCACCTATCGCGACGTTCGGATCGTCTCCGAGCTGCTGAAGGCGACCGACAACTGGGAGCAGCTCGATTTCGAACCGTACGGGACCGAACGCGCCGAGCGCATGCGCCGGCTGCGCTTCGCCGCCAAGCTCCAGGCGGCCATCGACATGGAGTTCGGCGAAGAAGCCCGGGCGCGCCGCCGCCGCCATTTCGAGCGCGCCGCAGCCGATCCCAGCCTGAAGATGCACAGCTTGGCGGTGATGGCCGGGCCGGAGGCCGCGCCGGCCGAGATTTTCACTGAGGCGCACCGCGCCCGCGTGCTGGAGGACTGAGTGGACATCGCCGACTACAACGCCCGCTGGCTGGCGGCCTGGACCGCCAAGGATGTCGACGCCCTGTGCGGCTTCTACGCGCAGGACGTCGTCTACAAGGATCCGCAGACGGCCGGCGGACTGACGGGGCAGGCGGCCTTGCGCGCCTATCTGACCGGGCTGTTCGCGGCGACCCCGGCCATGACCTACACGCCCGACGAGACCTGGCCGATCCCCGGCGGGTTTTGCGGCCGCTGGTATTGCGACATCGCCGGCGGCGGGCGGATGCGCGGCTTCGACCTGGTGATCCTCGACGGCGACAAGATCACGCTGAACGAGGTCTATGTGCACCAGCTGCCGGCATGAGCGCTCGTCCCGACATCCGCGAGCCGGGCGAGATCGACGCGGCCTGGCTCTCGGCCGTGCTGGCCGCCGGCGGCGTCGACGCCTCGGTCCGCAGCTTCGAGGCCAAACCGGTCGGCACCGGCCAGATCGGCGACAGCGTCCGCTTTCGGCTGACCTATGACCGCGGCGGCGACGACGCGCCCGCCGCGATCGTCGGCAAATTCCCGGCCGCCGGCGCCGAGAGCCGGGCCACAGGGATAATGCTGGGCAACTACGTGCGCGAGGTCCGCTTCTACCAGCAGCTCGCGCCCACGGCCCTGGTGCAGACGCCGCGCTGCTACTTCACCGACGTCGACGAGGCGACCAGCAACTTCGTGCTGATGATGGAGGACCTGGCCCCGGCGGTGCAGGGCGACCAGCTGACCGGCGTCAGCCTGGAGCAGGCGCGGCTGGTGGTCGAGCAGGCGGCGCGGCTGCACGCCTCGCATTGGGGCGACCAGGGCCTGGACGAGTTGCCGTGGGTCTCGGGCTCCAAGGCCGCGCCGGCCAGCGCCGCCAACGAGGAGATGGTCTCCGCGCTCTGGGCCGGCTTCAAGATGCGCTACGGCGCGCGGATGAAGCCGCAGTGGACCCGGGTGGGTGACTGGCTGGCCCCGCGCTTTGCGCAGTTCGCGCGGACCGAGGACGGCCCGCGCTGCCTGACCCACAACGACTTTCGGCCCGACAACATGATGTTCGGCACGCCGGCCGGCGGCTATCCGGTGGCGGTGCTGGACTGGCAGTCCTACGCCTATGGGTGCGGCCCGACGGATCTGGCCTACTTCCTGGCCGGGGCGCTGGCGCCCGACGTCCGCCGCGCCCACGAGCCGGCGCTGCTGCAGCTCTATCTCGACACCCTGGCGGCGAACGGCGTGCGGGGGTTCGGGATGGAAGACCTGAAACCGCTCTACGGCCGCGGCGCCTACCTTTTGTTCGCCACCGCTTTCTTCGCCGCGATGATCGTCACCCAGACCGATCGCGGCGACGAGATGTTCCTTCAGATGATCGGCGCCGCCAGCGACCATCTATGCGATCATGGAGTGGCGGTCGGATAGACGAAGGGGCGTGCGCGCTGAGAGGCGCTGGTCCAGAACTTCAGGCGCGACGCGGCGGAACCACGTCGCTGAAGATCGAAAAGCTCTTCCACGCCGGTTCGACCGGCGGCGTCTCGGCCTGGGGCACGTAGGTCGAGGGGGCCTTCTGCGCCAGCTCGGGAATGTAGCGCGGACAGTTTGGGAAGATGTCGCTGGGCGTCACCTCGACCAGCAGTTGGGCGCCCGGCCACTGCGTCATCTGCGGATCGTTGCGCAGCACCCGGGCCGCGCCGTTGACCCGCAGCCGGGCGGGCTTGGCGCCGACGCTCAGGAAGAGCAGGCCGACGTGCGGATTGACCTCGACGTTGCCGAGGCTGCGGAACATGCCATTGCCGTCGTAGTCGGGAAACACCAGCCGGTCGGGCGCGAGGATACGGACGAAGCCGGGATCGCCGCCCTTGTAGGAACAGTCGGGACGTCCTTCCGCGTCGGCCGTGGCCAGGAAGAAGAACGGCAGCCCCTCGATGAAGGCCTTGTCGGCGTCGGTGAAGCGGTCGTGGCGCAGCCGCTCGTAGAGCCGGTCGGCGAGGGCCTCGCTCTCGAACTCGGCCTGCAGCCCGCGCTGGCCCGAATGATACATGCGGCCTCCCTTTTCGAGCGAAGCTAGCACGAAAACGCCGCCGGCCGGTGCGCGTAAACCCCATTGGCTTACGTGACGTCGCGCTCCTAAATGACTCCCCGACGCGCGGCGGACGCGCATTTATCGGGAGCGGAACAATGGGCGAAGCCTACATCGTCGCAGCGACGCGGACGGCCGGCGGACGCAAGGGCGGCAAGCTGAAGGATTGGCATCCAGTCGATCTGGGCGCCGTGGTGCTTAACGACATCATCGAGCGCACCGGCGCCGATCCGGCTCTTGTGGAAGACGTGGTCATGGGCTGCGTCGGTCAGGTCGGCGAGCAGGCGATCAATGTCGCGCGCAATGCGGTGTTGGCTTCGAAACTGCCGGAAAGCGTGCCCGCGACCAGCGTCGACCGCCAGTGCGGCTCGTCGCAACAGGCCCTGCAGTTCGCCGCACAGGCGGTGATGAGCGGCACCATGGACGTGGTGATCGCCGCGGGCGTGGAAAGCATGACCCGCGTGCCGATGGGCCTGTCGGCCGCGCTGCCGGCTCAGAACGGCTTTGGCAACTACATGAGCCCGCGGATGAAGGAGCGTTATCCGAACATCCAGTTCAGCCAGTTCATGGGCGCCGAGATGGTCGCCAAGAAGTACGGGCTGACCAAGGAAGAGATCGACCAGTACAGCTACGAATCCCACCAGCGGGCGATCGCCGCCACCCAGGCCGGCAACTTCAAGAACGAGATCGTCGGCGTTGAAGTCGTTGACCCCGAGGGCAACAAGACCCTCCACACCGTCGATGAAGGCATCCGCTTCGACGCCAGCCTGGACGGCATCCGCGGCGTGAAGCTGCTCGCCGAAGGCGGGGCGCTGACCGCGGCCTCGTCCAGCCAGATCTGCGACGGCGCCTCGGCGGTGATGGTCGTGTCGGAAAAGGGCCTGAAGGAACTGGGCGTGAAGCCGCTGGCCCGCATCCACCACCTGTCGCTGCTGGGCCACGACCCGGTGATCATGCTGGAAGCGCCGCTGCCGGCCTCGGAACGCGCCCTTAAGCGCGCGGGCATGAGCGTCGACGACATCGACCTGTTCGAAGTCAACGAAGCCTTCGGCTCGGTGCCGGT
Organism: Phenylobacterium haematophilum; assembly: GCF_014196295.1. GTDB lineage: Bacteria > Pseudomonadota > Alphaproteobacteria > Caulobacterales > Caulobacteraceae > Phenylobacterium > Phenylobacterium haematophilum. Next base: position 8,479 of record NZ_JACIDK010000004.1, on the reverse strand, counting down.
GGCCTACATGAAGCAGCTGGGAGTCGCGCGCGACAAGATCAACGTCAACGGCGGCGCGATCGCTCTGGGCCACCCGCTGGGCGCCTCGGGCACCAAGCTGATGGCGACCCTGCTGAACGCTCTGGAACAGCGCGGCGGCCGTTACGGCCTGCAGACGATGTGCGAGGGCGGTGGTATGGCGAACGTCACCATCGTCGAGCGACTCTAAGGCCTGTCCCGGTTCCGGACGGAGCCGGGTCGCAGTTCCAGGAGAACCCTCATGGCCGGACGCGTCTATGCAATCACGGGCGCGTTCGGCGTGCTGGGCTCGGCTGTGGCGCGCGCCGCTGCGGCCAAAGGCGCGCGGGTCGCGCTCATCGACTATGCGAAGATCCCGCCCGAGGGCCTGGGGGACGATTGCGGTCCCGAGGGCATGATCCTCGGCGGGGTCGATCTGACCGACGCGGCGGCCGCGGGCGCGGCGGTCGATGCGGTCGACCGGCACTTCGGCCGGCTTGACGTCCTGGTCAACGTCGCCGGCGGTTTCCGCTGGGAAACGCTGGAAGAGGGCTCCTGGGAGACCTGGCATCAGTTGTTCCGGATGAACGTACTGACAGCGACCAACGCCAGCCGCGCGGCCATTCCGCACCTCAAGCGCAGCGCCAGCGGCCGCATCGTCAATGTCGGCGCCAACGGCGCGCTGAAGGCCTCGATGGGCATGGGCGCCTACGCGGCCTCCAAAGCCGGGGTCCACAAGCTGACCGAGGCCCTGGCCGAGGAGCTGAAGGCCGACGGCGTGACCGTCAACGCCGTGCTGCCCTCGATCATCGACACCCCGACCAACCGCGCCGACATGCCGGACGCCGACTTCAGCGCCTGGGTCACGCCAGCCGACCTGGCCGCGGCGATCCTGTTCCTGGCTTCGGAAGAGGCGAGGGCGGTGACCGGCGCGCTGCTGCCGGTGACCGGCCGGGTCTGACGCCGCGCAGGGCGGGTGCTTACGACCAACTGACCGCCTTCGCGGCCAAGCTTAACACCCACGTGTGTGGGCGTCGGCCTTACCTGGACGTTCCAGTAGGGGACGGGGCCACGCGCCACACCGCCTTGCCGACATCGTCGGCGACCAGCAGGGCTCCGGTCTTGTCGACGGCGACGCCGACGGGCCGGCCCTGCGCATGGTCCTTGGCGTCGAGGAAGCCGGTCAGGAAGGCTTCGGGCGGGCCGCTGGGCTTGCCGTTAGCAAAGGGAACGAAGACCACGCGATAGCCGCTGGGCGGCTTGCGGTTCCACGAGCCGTGCTGGCCGATGAACACACCGCCCTTGTAACGGGCCGGGAAGGCGTCGGCTTTATAGAAGGCGAGCCCCAGCGAGGCGGTGTGCGAGCCCAGGGCGTAGTCGGGGACGATGGCCTTGGCGACGAGGTCGGGGCGCTGGGGCTTCACCCGTGCGTCCACGTGCTGGCCGAAATAGCTGTAGGGCCAGCCGTAGAAGCCGCCGTCCTGCAGGCTGGTCATGTAGTCGGGGACCAGGTCGTCGCCGAGCATGTCGCGCTCGTTGACCGCGGTCCAAGGCGTGCCGGTGGTCGGCTCGAAGTCCAGGCCGTTGGGGTTGCGCAGGCCCGAGGCGAACACCCGCGCGGGACCGGCGGGCAGGGGATAGACGATCACCGCGGCGCGGTTGATCTCGTTTTCGATGCCGTTCTCGCCCACGTTGGAGTTCGAGCCGACGGTCGCGTAGAGCTTGGTCCCGTCCGGACTGGCGACGACGTTCTTGGTCCAGTGGTGGTTGATGGGGCCGCCGGGCAGGTCGAAGACCTTCTCGCCGACGCCGGTGATCTGGGTCTGACCGTCGACATAAGGAAAGGCCACGACGGCGTCGTCGTTGGCGACATAGAGCTTTCCGCCGGTCAGGGTCATGCCGAACGGCCGCTTCAGACCCTCGGCGAAGGTGGAACGCACCTCGGCGACGCCGTCGCCGTCGCTGTCGCGCAGCAGGGTGATCCGGTTGGGGCTCTCCATGATCGCGCCGGCCTTCTTCTGCAGCAGATTGGCGATCATGGCGGTGACGCCCTTGTCCTTCGCCGGCTCTGACGACGCTTCGGACACCAGCACGTCCCCGTTAGGCATCACCAGCAGCCATCGCGGATGCGTCAGGTCGCCGGCGTACCGGGTGACGGTGAAGCCCGCGGGCGCGACCGGCGCGGCGCCCGGCGGCCAGCCCACCGCCTGGCGGGCGTTCAGCGTCGGGATCAGGCTCGACTTCGGCGGCGGCAACTGCGGCGTGGCGCCGAAGCCCGCGAACGGATCCGCCGAGCCCTGCCCACAAGCGGCGAGGGCAAGGGCGGCCAGCGGCGGGCCGACGCGGCTCAGGGCGGACTTCAGCGGGATCATGACGGAGGCCTTTGACGGAACGAGATTACTTGACCACTTGGCGAAGGCTCGCGCCAGCGCGGCGACTACACCGTCTAACGACGCTGACGGGTGTGCGGACGCATCGAGTCCGGGGGAGCGGCGGCAATATCAATCCGGGGTGAGCAGGGCGGCCTGGCGTTCGCCAAGAGCGTCGGGATCGAAGGCGAGGACGCTGCGGCCCTGGCGGCGTTGCGCAAGTTGCCGCCCGACCGGGGCGTCGCGGTCCTCAAGCAATGACGGCGCGAGGGCGCAGGAAGCGGCCGCCTGCGAGAATCCACGTTATATCTGCGCGGATGAAGGGCGAGCCAGCGTGACGACGACGATCAAGGACGTGGCGGCGCGCGCAGGGCTGTCGGTGATGACGGTGTCGCGCGTGCTGAACGGCGAGCGTCACGTCAGCGCCCAGGCCCGCGAGAAGGTCCAGGCGGCGATCGAGGCGCTGGGCTATCGGCGCAACGTTTTCGCCCGCGGCCTGCCGGGCGCGCGTTCGTTCCTGATCTGCATGCCGGCGCCTGAGTTGATCTCGGACTATCTCGCCGAGGTGCAGCAGGGAGCGGTCGAGCGCTGCCGGGCGGCGGGGTATCACCTGGTCGTTCAGCCCTACGACGAGGGCGACGAAGTGACCGACGCGCCGGTGACGTCGGCGCTGGCGGCGTTGCGGCCGGACGGCTTTCTGCTGGCGCCGCCGATGAGCGACAACCTGGCGGCGTTGGACGCGCTGGAGCGCGCCCGCACGCCCTATGCGCGGCTGGCGCCGAGCGTCGAGCCCGCACGCGGCGCGTGCGTGGCGATCGACGAGATGGAGGCGGCCCGGGCGATGACAGCGGCGTTGCTGGATCTCGGACATCGTCGCATCGGCTTTGTCGGCGGCCCGGCCGGCCACGGAGCGTCGGCCTGGCGGCTCGCCGGCTATCGCCGGGCGCTGGCCGAGCGCGGCGTGGCCAACGATCCCGAGCTGGAGGCTGGCGGCGATTTCATGTTCGAGAGCGGCGAGGCGGCGGGTGAAGCTCTGCTGCGCCTGGCTGAGCCGCCGAGCGCGATCTTCGCTGGCAACGACGACATGGCGCTGGGGGTGATGGCCGCGGCCCAGCGGCTGGGGCTGTCGGCGCCGGGGAACCTCTCGGTGGCCGGCTTCGATGGGGGCGAGATCGCCGAACTGGCCTGGCCGCAACTGACGACGGTGCGCCAACCGGTGCGGGCGATGGGCGCGGCCGCGGCCGCCGCGATCATCGACATGGTGGAGACCGGCGAGCTGACCGCCCGTTCCCAGCAACTCGACTTCACACTGCTGATGCGGGGCTCGACAGCGGCGCTCTAGGCGGCGCCGCGCTCGATGCGCGGACCTCGATCTCGAACGGTAGTTGCAGCGTGGGCTGGTCCAGCGTCTCCCCTCCAGCGAGCGCGACCAGCATGTCGGCGGCGGCCGCGCACATGACGTCGACCGGCTGGTGGGCGGTGGTGAGCTGCGGCGAACTGAGACGTGAGACGCGATTGTCGTCGAAGCCCGCGAGGGCGAGATCGGCGGGCGCCGATAGTCCCAGCCGGCGGGCGGCGGCCAGGACGCCGAGCGCCATCTTGTCATTGGCGGCGAAGACGGCGGTCGGACGCTCACGCTGCGAGAGCAGCGCTTCTCCGGCCGCCATGCCGGACTCGAAGGTGAAGTAGCCCTGGGCGATGAGCTGAGCAGGAATGGCGAGTCCGGCCTGCGCCATCGCTCGTTCGAAGCCCGCCTGGCGCTGCCGCGAAGCGCCATGATCGGGGTGGCCCTGCACGAATCCGATCGCCTTATGGCCGAGCTCGATCAGGTGGCGGGTGAGGGCGTAAGCGGCGGCCTCGTCGTCGATGAAGACGCAGGGGGCGGCCTCGCGCGCCGCGCTGGGGGCGATGCGGACATGGGCGACGCCGAGCCTGTCGAGCGTCGCCAGGGCGGCTGGGGCATCGCTGATCGGCGGGGTGAGGATGACGCCGTCGAGGCGTAGGCTGGAGATAATCTGCTCGATCTGCCGGGCGACGTCGGCCTGGGAGTCGATCGGTTCCACGACCAGATGATAGCCGGCCTCGCGGCAACGGAGCAGGGCGCCGGCCTCGCCTTGGGTCACGTAGCTGTAGTTCGGATTGTCGTAGAGAAAGCCGATCAGGCGCGAGCGGCCGCCGGTCAGGCCGCGGGCGGCGTTGTTGGGCCGGTAATCGAGGGCGGCGGCCGCGGCCAGCACGCGATCGCGAACCTCCTTGCGGACGTGGGGCTCGCGGTTCAGCACCCGCGAGACCGTCTTGAAGGACACCTCGGCCTTGGTGGCGACGTCCTTGATCGTCGGTTGCCGGGACAAGCCAATCTCCAGCCGAACGGAAGGAAAGCTCTCGCGCGCTTTGCATTCGGCGACAAGCCGGTGTTGTCGAGCGGCGCTCTTAGGTTGTGATTGACAACGTTATCAGAACCGTGTGTCTACGCCGCGCGCCAACCCGCGCAAAAACTGGCGGGTCCCGGATGCCCCCGGGACCCGCCGCACTTTGTCAGGCGATGTCGGCGTCGGCGCCGACTAGGCCATGCCTAGCTTCCGACAGGTCGACGCGCTGGCGCGGCTCGCCCATCGTCATGGGGCGCAGGCCGAGGTCGGCCATCAGAGCCGCGTCGGTGTCCTTGTCGGGGTTGGCGGTGGTGAGCAGCTTGCCGCCGATGAACATCGAGTTGGCGCCGGCCAGGAAGCAGAGCGCCTGCAGTTCTCTGGACATGTGCTCGCGGCCGGCCGAGAGCCGGACCACGGTCTTGGGGCAGACGATGCGGGCCACGGCGATCATCCGCACGAACTCCAGCGGATCGACCGCCTCGGAGTTTCCCAGCGGGGTGCCGGGGATCGGCATCAGGTCGTTGATGGGCAGCGAGTTCGGATGCTCGGGCAGGGTGGCCAGGGCGTGCAGCAGGCCGGCGCGGTCGGTGCGGGTCTCGCCCATGCCGACGATGCCGCCGCAGCAGGTGTTCATGCCCACCGAGCGCACGGCCTCCAGGGTGTCGAGCCGGTCCTGGTAGGTGCGGGTGGTGACCACCTGGTCGTAGTAGTCGGGGCCGGTGTCGAGGTTGTGGTTGTAGTAGTCGAGGCCGGCGTCCTTCAGCGACTGGGCCTGGTCGCGGGTCAGCATGCCGAGCGTGGCGCAGGTCTCCAGACCCAGCGCCTTCACGCCCGAGATCATCGCCGCCACCTTCGGCACGTCGCGGTCCTTCAGGTCGCGCCAGGCCGCGCCCATGCAGAAGCGCTGGGCCCCGCCGGCCTTGGCCTCCATCGCCGCGGCGATGACGGTCGTGGCGTCCATCAGCTTGCCGGCCTTCACGCCGGTGTCGAAGTGCTGGCTCTGGCTGCAGTAGCCGCAGTTCTCGGCGCAGCCGCCGGTCTTGACGCTGAGCAGCTGCGACAGCTGCACCTCGCTCGGGTCGAACCAGGTCCGGTGCACCGCCGCCGCCTCGAACACCAGCTCCATGAACGGCAGCTCGAACAGACCCTCGACCTCGGACAGCGTCCAGTCGTGGCGCGGCTCTGCGGGATCGAACCTCATGCCCGCATCTCCTGCGGCCAGGGGGCGGTCTGGCGGTGCACGAGCAGGGCGCTGAGCGCGGCCTCTGCCTCGCGGCGTTCCTGTTCCAGCACCTTCAGGCGTTCCGACAGGCGTGAGACGGCGTAGTCGATGTGGGCGCTACGGTCGCCGCCGGCGTCCTGACGGCTTAGGATGGCGGCGATGTCGTCGAGCGACAGGCCCGCACGCCGGAACTCGGCGATGGCGCCGAGCCGCGCGAGCGCGTCCTCGTCGTAGCGGCGGCGGTTGAGCTGGTCGCGGCCGGCCTGGACCAGGCCGAGCTCCTCATAATAGCGGATCGCCCGGGCCGTGAGGTCGAGGCGGCGCATCACTTCGCCGAGCGGAATGCTGTGGGCGTGGCTGGGGGGCTGCATCATGCGAACTCCACGAGGACTTCGTCGGCGGCGACGGAGTCGCCGGCCTTGGGACCGACCGTCTTGACCACGCCCTCGCGCTCGGCCCGGATGATGTTCTGCATCTTCATGGCTTCGACGACGGCGACGGCCTGGCCGGCCTGGACAGTCTGGCCCGGTTCGACGTCGAGGCTGACGACGAGGCCGGGCATCGGCGAGAGGATCATCTTGGACGTGTCGGCCGCCTGCTTGGGCGGCAGCTTCTGGTGCAACTCGGCCGAGCGCGGGGTCAGCACCAGCACGTGGGCGAGAGCGGCCCGGTGGCGGATCATGAAGCCCTCGGCCGCCGGCTTGACGCTGGCGGTGAAGGGGCGACCGTCGAGCTTTGCCTTGAAGAGGGGCAGGCCCGGACGCCAGTTGATCTCGGTGAGCTGGAGGGCCCGGCCGTCCTCGAAGGCGACCGTGACGTGGTCGCCGCCGTTGGTGACGCGGACCTTGCGATGGTCGGGGCCGGCGATCACCACCCATTCCTCGCGCACCAGCTGGGGCGCGGAGCGGGCGGTGAGGCGGCGGTGCATGGCGCAGGCCGTCGCGGCCATAAGGTCGCGCTGCGCGGCCGTCGGCTCGACGCCGTGGAATCCGTCGGGGAACTCGTCCTTGATGTAGTTGGTCGAGAGCTTGCCGGAGACGAACCGCTCCTGGTCCATGACCGCGGCCAGGAACGGGATGTTCTGGCCCAGGCCCTCGATGTGGAAGTCCTCAAGCGCGCGGCCCATGGCGGCGATGGCGCCCTTGCGGTCCGGCCCCCAGGTCGAGAGCTTGGAGATCATCGGATCGTAGAACATCGAGATCTCGTCGCCTTCGCGCACGCCCGCGTCATTGCGGACCTTGGCGGCGCCGGCCTCGCCCTCATGCGGCGGCGAGTAGCGGACCAGGCGGCCGATCGACGGCAGGAAGCCGCGATAGGGGTCTTCGGCGTAGATGCGGCTTTCGATGGCCCAGCCGTTGATCGAGAGGTCCGACTGCTGGAAGGCGAGCTTCTCGCCGTAGGCCACGCGGATCATCTGCTCGACCAGGTCGACGCCGGTGATCAGTTCGGTGACCGGATGTTCGACCTGCAGGCGAGTGTTCATCTCCAAGAAGAAGAAGCTCTTGTCCTGACCGGCGACGAACTCGACGGTGCCGGCGCTGTCGTAGTTGACGGCCTGGGCCAGGGCGACGGCCTGCGCGCCCATCGCGGCGCGGGTGGCCTCGTCCAGCAGCGGGGAGGGGGCCTCCTCGATGACCTTCTGATTACGGCGCTGGATCGAGCATTCGCGCTCGAACAGGTGGACCACGTTCCCGTGCTTGTCGCCGAGGACCTGGATCTCGATGTGGCGCGGGCTCTCGATGAACTTCTCGATGAAGATCCGGTCGTCGCCGAAGCTGGCCTTGGCCTCGGCGCGGACGGCCGGGAAGCCTTCTTCCACGTCCTGCTGGTTCCAGGCGACGCGGATGCCCTTGCCGCCCCCGCCGGCGCTGGCCTTGATCATCACCGGATAGCCGATGTCGGCGGCTATCTTGAGGGCGTGGGCGACGTCGTCGATCTCGCCGACATGTCCGGGGACCGTGGAGACGCCGGCCTTGGCTGCGAACTTCTTGCTCTCGATCTTATCGCCCATGGCCTCGATGGCCTTGGGGTTGGGACCGATGAAGACAATGCCCTCGTCGGCCAGCCGCTTGGCGAAGCCGGCGTTCTCGGAAAGGAAGCCGAAGCCCGGGTGCACAGCCTGGGCGCCGGTGGCGCGGCAGGCGGCGACGATCTTGTCGGCGACCAGATAGCTCTCGGCGGCGGGCGAGCCGCCGATGAAGACGCTCTCGTCGGCCATCTCGACGGCCATCGAGTCTGCGTCGGCCTCGGAGTAGACGACGACCGTGGCGATGCCCATCCGGCGGCAGGTCTTGATGATGCGAACCGCGATCTCGCCGCGGTTGGCGATCAGGATTTTCGTGAACATAAAGCGCGACCTACAGCGGGATGTTGTCGTGTTTCTTCCAGGGATTGGCGAGTTGCTTTCCCTGGAGGTTCTTCAGCGCATTGGCGATGCGCCGGCGAGTGGAGTGCGGCATGATGACATCGTCGATGTAGCCGCGGGAAGCGGCGACGAACGGATTGGCGAAGCGCTGCTTGTA
>NZ_JACIDK010000003.1 GCF_014196295.1 Phenylobacterium haematophilum | reverse complement strand
AAACCCAAGAAAACCAAGGCTTTCTCAAATCCGTCCCGGCGGCGTCCCCGTCCAGGGAGGCGGCTATCTAGAGGGCCGCCCCGTCCTCGTCAACCCGGCTTTTTCAGCTTCTTTTCGAAGGCTCCGGAAGAACCGGAAAACATCCGAAAACGGATCAACCCTCAACCGTTTCGCCATCGGCAAACCCAAGTGATCCAAGGGATCTCTTCAGTCCGTCCCGGCGGCGACCCGTCCGAGGAGGCGGCTGTCTAGGCCCCCGCCCCGGGGGAGTCAACAGCATGCATGACGCTTCGATGAACTTGGTGGGGAGAACTCCGCGCCGACCGCGCAGACTTGGCTGTGGCGCATTGTCGGATAACGCTCGCACACCTTGTAGAAAGCCTCGTGTCGGCATCTAAGGGATGAGACTAGGAGACATATAAGAGAATGCTGTCGCAAAAGGCCCGTTACGCCCTGCGCGCCCTCGTTGAACTGGCGCGCGCCGACGGCGCCCAGGTGACGTCCGGAGAACTCGCCGTCCGCGCCGACGCGCCGCGCAAGTTCCTCGAGGCGATCTTGCTGGAGCTCGCGCGCAACCGCATCGTTGTCAGCCGCCGTGGAAAGTTCGGCGGCTACACCCTCGCCCGCCCGGCCGCGGAGGTCAGCTTTGCGGAAGTGATCCGGGTCATCGACGGACCGCTGGCCCTGGCGCCCTGCGTCAGCCGTCTCTCCTTCCGCAAATGCGAGGACTGTCCGGACCTAGCCACCTGCGCTCTGCGCGAGGCCTTACTGAAGGCGCGCGACGCGACCTCGGACGTTCTGGAAGGTTACAGCCTGGCGGACGCCGCCGCCTCGGCCGGCGCCGAGGTTTTCGTGCCTATCCAGGCGTAGAAGATCACGCCTCCGCTCAGCCGGTGGCGATGTAGGCCTTCAGGCCGTCCGCCTCGGCCTCGACCTCAGAGATCTTCCACTTCACCAGGTCGCCGATCGACACGATACCGACCAAGCGGTCGGACACGCAGACCGGCAGGTGGCGGATACGGCGATCGGTCATGCGCCCAAGCAGGGAGTCTACCGTCTCGCTCGGATCCGCAAAAATCACGTCGTGGGTCATGACGCTGGTCACCGGCCGGTCGAGCGCCCCAGCGCCGTCCCGCGCCAGCGCGCTCACCAGATCGCGCTCCGAGACGATCCCAACCACGCGGTCAGCGTCCAGCACCACCATCGCGCCCACCCTGCGGGAATGAAGCAGGGCGCAGATCGCGCCGACGGTTTCCGCCGGGCCGACCGTAAAGACGAGGTCGCCCTTTGCCTTGAGGATCTGAGACACAAGCATCTGCACGTTCTCCCTGTCACCGTCAGGGAAGCGTCGCGCAGGACGCTTGCAAAATCAACGTTCTCGCGAAAACGTCAGGCTTGCTGGGCGCCCGCCACGCGGCCGAAGGCCCCGACCATCAGTAGTCCGGCGATATATCCGAAGATGTGCGCCTCCCAGGCGACCCCTGCGCCGCCGAGCCCCGGCGCGAAGCCGACCAGGGCCAGCATCAGGTTCACCGCGATCCACCCCAGCGTCATGCTGATCACCGGCGAGCTCAGGAACGGGCCGGGGGTCGGGCGTCCGATCAGGCGCGCGGCCGCGCCGACCAAGCCGGCCACCGCGCCAGAGGCGCCGATCATAAGCGTGGTGCTGCCCGGATTGACGAGGCCGTAGCCCAGGCTCGCGAGCCCGCCGCACAATAGATAGAAGACAAGGAAGATCAGTGCCCCACGCGCACTGGCGCCGAAGTAGCGCGCCACGGGCGTGCCGAACGCGAGCGCCGCCCCCCCGTTCATCAGAGCATGCGCCCAACTGCCGTGCAGGAAGATGGCTGTGAACAGGAGCGGCCAGCGCCCCTGTTCGAAGGCGGCGGATGAGAAGGCGAAATTCGCCAGCAGCCAGTTCTGCGGCAGGAACGTCTGCACGAGATAGCCGAGCACGATGACCATGGTGGCCACGACCGCTGGCCAGGGCGCGTTGAAGATCGGCTGCCGCTCGTCGTCGCTCAAAACCCGCACTCCACACCCGACCAAAGAAAAAGACCGGCGTTCACCTTATTCCGCTCGCCTTAACCAAATCGCGAGGGTCTGACCCCTAGATACACTCAAGTTCGGCCTGTCTGAGTGCAATGTGCGACCGGCCGTCGTCTTTTTCGGGGTGGGACTTCCCAAGGCCATGGCCGCAGCACCTTTCACAGCTCTGCGCATGCTGGCGTTCGCCGGCGTGGCGAGTCTTATGGGCGTCGCCACGGCGCAGGCCCAATCGATGTCGACCAATTCCGCCGACTTCAACGCCGGCTACGGCCGCCGCGCTGGATCGGAAAACCACGCGGTCAACGTCTCCACGCGTGACGCCAACGGCAACCGGGTGATCATCGACGGGATCATCCAGACCGGCGAAGACCAATCGAGCTTCGCGTTCGGTTCAGGCGCCGGCGAAGCCTACTCCGGCGTCGGCTCGCTGGGCGGCGGCTCCACCGCGATCGGCAATAGCCTCGTGGTGGTCACCCAGGGCAACTACAACACGGTCATCGTCAACTCGTCGCAGACCAACAACGGCAACGTCTCAGCCGGCTCCACCCTGAACGGAGGCGTCGCGCCCAATGGCCAATAGTCGCGCCCTCCGCGCCGGAGTCCTGCTCAGCGCCGCCGCCATCGCCCTTTCGGCCTGCGCCACGCCGATCGCCGGCCCGAGCGGCAACTACGCCCGCAGCATCGGCACCGCGCCGGTGACCGCCAACCCGACCCCCTACTCCGACGCCCTGGTCTGCATGGCCGGCTTCGCGCGCAACACCAATCTCGTGGCGCCGCGCATCGCCATCGGCCGCATCGCCGACTACACCGGCAAGTCGGAATCCGACGGTTCGGGCCGCAAGATCACCCAGGGCGCGTCGCTGATGGCGATGTCGGCCTTCGCCAAGGCCGGCATGCCGCTGGTCGAGCGCTTCGACACCTCGGTCTCCGAACTTGAGCTGAAGTACGCCAACAACAAGCTGATCTCGGACACCCCGAACCCGGCGCCGGACCAGGCGGCCGACTACCGTCGCATCCTGGCCGGCCAGGTGCCCGGCTCGGATTTCTATGTCGCGGGCGGCATCACCGAGCTGAACTACAACATCCGCTCGTCCGGCATCGACATCGCCGGAGGCGACCTCGATCCGATGGATCCCAAAGGGTCGTTCCGTGGCCGGCTGTTCGTGATGAACATCGGCCTGGACCTGCGCCTCATCAATACCCGCACGCTCGAGGTGGTCGACGTCATCTCGTACCAGAAGCAGGTGATCGGCCGCGAAGTCGGCGTCGGCTGGTTCGACTTCCTGAACGGCAATGTCTTCGACATCTCGGCCGGCGCGGGAGCGCTGGAGCCCATGCAGTTGGCGGTCCGCAGCCTGGTGGAACGCGCCGTGGTCGAGATGACCGCCAACCTCTACGGCATGCCGGGCCCTCAGTCCTGCCTCACCTACGATCCGCTCGGCGCGATCGGCTCCGTCGGCGTCACCGGCGGCTATGTTCCGGCCTACAACAACCTGGGCACCAACAATGGTCAGACGCGCGAAGATCCTTCTCGTTGGAACGCTCGCCGCGACTCTGCAATCCCAAGCCGCTACTAGCCAGACCCAGCCGACCGCGGTCCTCAACAATCAGGTTCAGTTCGGCGACGTCTTCAGCCAGCAGTCGCTGAACGTGGTCGAAGTCAGCGACGACACCCAAGGCTCGTCGACGGCGACCGGCAACGCCTACTCGGCGGCCGCCAGCCGCCATGACGCCGATATGCGTTCGTACCAGGAGACGCAGGGCGAGGTCGTCGCGGACACCCGGCTCGACGTCGCGTCGAACTCGGGCGAGACCACCAGCCTGACGACCACCGCCACCGGCAACTTCGTCCAGGCCACGGGCTACGGCTCCACTGTGACCGGCGTCTACACCCAGGCGACCGGGGCGAACGCGGTGACCGCCCACAGCCACACCGAAGCCCCCGGCGGGCGCACCGGCGAGATCGCCAGCTCGGTCCAGGCGGCCGGCAACGCCCAAGCCTTTGGCCTCGAATACGCTTCGGGCGGGGTGCGGACCAGCCAGACCAACGCCGCGGCCGTCACCACCGACGGCGGCGGCGTCTATGGCTATGTCGCCGGAACGGCGAGCTTCGCCGCCACCACGGCGGCCAACGACGTCACCCTGTCGGGCGCCAACGGCTCGGCCGCCCGGATGATCGTCGACCAGAACAACACCGCCCCGCTGACCCAGGCCGCGCAGTTCACGGCCTTTGCAAACGTGCAGGACGCGGTCACCACCGCCACGGCGTCTGGCAACAACGTCAACACGGTCAACGAGGGCGATCTGCTGGACGTCACCGCGCGCCAGAGCAACCAGGCCTATGTCCGCGCGCAGTCGGCCTCTTCGGCCTATCAGTACGGATCGGCCTCGGCATCGGCCTATGGCGTCGGCAACGCCATCGTAGCGGGCGACATCGGCGGCGAACTGTTGCTCGACACCGTGCAGTCCAACGACGGCGGCGGCATCGAGGCCGTAGCCCGGTTCGACGGCACGGAGGGCTATGACGCCAGCGTCAGCGCCACTGCCTACGGCAACTCAGTCACGGGCTACGCGTGTTCCGACTGTCAGGGCCGCCTGGACGTGAATAACGACCAGATCAACAACGCCGACGTCGGCGCGCAGAGCGTGGTCAATGTGACGTCCGGCCGATCGGCCCGCGGCGCGGCCAACGCGGTCGGCAACTCGGCCACCTACTACGTCAGCCGTCCTTCCGGCCAATAGCCGCCTTTCTGCGCCGCAACCGCGCCTTGCGAAGGCCATCCTCGCCTGTGCATGGTGCGATGCTTAACTGGTCTCGGATCCGTAACACCTGATGCGACGTCTCTTCGGCGCGGCCTCTGTGCTCGCTATCGCCCTGTCCTGGCCTATGGACGCCTCCAGTCTGCCCTTCCCGAAACTGGGGCGCGACAAGACAGCGGCGGCGGACGCGGCCCCGGCGGCGCTGAAGGCCGGCGAATGGGCGCAGGCGAGGTCCGACGTCGCTCCCGACCCGACGATCCGCTTCGGCGCCCTGCCCAACGGCATGCGCTATGCGATCCGCAAGCAATCGATCCCGGCCGGCCAAGCGGCGATCCGGCTGCGCATGGACGCGGGCTCGCTGATGGAAACCGACGCCCAACAGGGCCTCGCACATTTCCTCGAACACATGGCCTTCAACGGCTCCAAAGCCGTGCCCGAAGGCGAGATGATCAAGATCCTCGAGCGGCTGGGCCTGGCCTTTGGCGCCGACACCAACGCATCGACCAACTTCGACGAGACGGTCTACAAACTCGACCTGCCGCGCACCAACGACGAGACCGTCGACGCCGCGTTGATGCTGATGCGCGAAGCGGCCGGCAACCTGACGCTTGACCAGGGCGCCATCGACCGCGAGCGCGGCGTGGTGCTGTCGGAGGAACGCGCCCGCGACACCCCGCCTTACCGCATCTACAAGGAAAGGCTGGGCTTTTTTCTGAAAGGCCAGCGCCCGCCGACCCGCTATCCGATCGGCCAGGTCCAGGTGCTGGAGACCGCGCCGGCCTCCGAGTTCACAGACTTCTATCACCGCTACTATCGACCCGAGCGCGCGGTGCTGGTGGCGGTCGGCGACTTCGACGTCGATGCGATGGAGGCCAAGATCAAGGCCAAATTCGGCGACTGGACGCCAACCGGACCGGCGGGCGAGGCCCCGAACCTGGGACAACTGCAACAGCGCAAGACCGAAGCGAAATTGGTCGTCGAGCCCGGCGCCCCGCTGTCGATGCAGATCGCCTGGATGCGTAAGCCGGATCTGGCCGCCGACACGATCGCCAGGCGCAAGAGCGACCTCGTCGAACAATTGGGCTTCTCGGTGCTCAACCGGCGCCTGCAACGGCTCGCCCGCGCGGACCAACCGCCGTTCCTTGCGTCAGGGGTCTTCAAGAACAACGAGTACAATGCGGCCGAGTCCACGCTGCTGATCGTCAACGCCGAGCCCGACCGCTGGCGCGAAGCTCTCGCCGCAGCCGAACAGGAACAGCGCCGCGCCGTGCAGTATGGCGTGCGCCAGGACGAACTCGATCGCGAGATCGCCGAGTACCGCGCCAGCCTGAAGGCGGACGCCGCAGGCGCGGCCACGCGCACGCCCGCGCAGTTGGCCGGCGAGATCGTCGCGTCGCTGGGCGACCGCGAGGTCGTTACCGATCCGGCGCAGGATCTGGCCCTGTTCGAGCAGACCGTGAAGGACCTGAAGGCTGAGCAGGTGTCGGCCGCCCTGAAGGCCAGCTTCGCCGGCGCAGGCCCTCTGCTGTTCATGGCCTCGCCCCGGCCCATCGAGGGAGGCGAGGCCAGCGTGCTCGCCGAATTGGACGCCTCGCGCAAGGTCGCGGTCGCCGAGCCGTCGGCCGCCGCCGAGGTCGCCTGGCCGTACCCCTCGTTCGGCGGCGCCGGGAAGGTCGTCGAGACCAGGGACGCGCCGGACTTCGACACCACCTTCGTCCGCTTCGAGAACGGCGTGCGCCTGACCGTCAAGCCGACCCGCTTCAAGGACGATGAGGTTCTGGTGAGGATCAATGTCGGCGACGGGCGCCTCGAGCTGCCCAAGGACGCCCAGAGCCTTGGCTGGGCCTCGGGCGCCTACATCGAGGGCGGCCTCAAGCAGATCAGCGCCGAGGACATGGAGCGCGTGTTGGCCAGCCGCGTCTATGGCGCCCAGTTCAGCGTCGCAGACGACGCCTTCGTACTGAGCGGGGCGACCCGGCCGGAGGACCTGGACGTTCAGATGCAGGTGCTGACCGCCTATGTCGCCGAACCCGGGTGGCGGGCCGAGGCGTTCAAGCGGCTGCAGAGCGCGTTCCAGACCGCCAACGATCAGTACGAGTCGACCGATTCCGGTGTGCTCAGCCGCGACCTCGCGCGGCTGTTGCGCGACGGCGACAAGCGATGGGCGTTCCCCAGCCACGATCAGATCGCCAACGCCAAGCTCGACGACTTCCAGAAGATGATCGCCCCCGCCCTCGCCGACGGTCCGATCGAGGTGGTGATCGTCGGCGATACAACGGTGGAGAAGGCGACGGAGGCGGTCGCCCGCACCCTGGGCGCCCTGCCGCCCCGGCAGGAAAACCAGGTGGCTTCCGCCCAGCGCGAGGTCGGTTTCCCGGCCGGCGTTCAACAACCGGTCGTCCTGACGCACAAAGGCCGCGCCGATCAGTCGATCGGCTACCTGGCCTGGCGCACCAACGACTTTTTCGCCGACCCGCAGAAGGCGCGCGACACCGCCGTGCTCGGGGAGATCCTGGAGCTACGCCTGATCGAGGAGCTCCGCGAGACGCAGGGCGCGACGTACTCGCCTAGCGTCGTCTATAGCCACAGCATGGTCTGGCCGGGCTGGGGCTACATCTCCGCCAGCGTCGAGATTCCTCCCGCCAAGCTGTCAGACTTCTTCGCCGACGTGAAAAAGATCGCCGCCGACCTGCGCGACAAGCCCGTCACCGCCGACGAACTGGCGCGCGCCAAGAAGCCGCGGATCGATCAGATCGAGAAGGCGCGCGAGACCAACGGCTATTGGCTGTCGGAGCTGTCCGGCGTGCAGAGCGACCCACGCCGTCTGGACGCGACCCGCGGGCTGATCCCAGGCACCGAAAGGGTTACCGCCGCCGACGTGCAGCGCGCCGCCCAGGCGGTGCTCAAGGACGAGGCCATGTGGATGCTAGAGGTCGTGCCCGCCAAGAAGTAGGGAACGGCGCCGATCGTCGCGCCGAGCGCGGCATAGCGTCATATGGTCAAGCTGGCGGCGGGCTGGCTCTATCCTCCGGCGAATCCGCGGCGCTGTCGCGGGACTGGAACGGCAGTCGGGGGGTCTCGCCCGTATCAGCGACCCCGTCGCCTCGATCTTGCGCGGACTTCGAGTTGCGCCAAGATCGCTCCTGAGAAGGGGCGACCATGCTGCCGTTGGATCACATCCCGTTTCAGGGACCGGACCTCCCTGGTCTGGCGCAGGCGTTCGGCGCACTAGGCTTCACCGTCTCGCCGCGAGGCTTCTACACGTCGCCCGATCAACCTGAGGCTCGCTGGGACAATCACTGCGTATTCATGGATCGCGGCTGGTTCGATTTGTTGCAGGCCCCTGGAGCGCCCGCCGCGGTCGGTCCCGGCGGCGCGCTGTTCCTGACCTCGGACCTCGAATCGGCGGCCCGCCGCCTAGGCGACATGCGGCTGGCCACGGCCTACCGCCTCATCCGCAGCCGGGACGGCGAGCCTGCCCATGAACCGTTCAAACTGTTCTCGATCCGCGAGCGCATCGCCCCGCTAGGACTGGCGGTCATCGAGCACGCCTATCCGTGCGCCGACGCCATGCCGGAGTGGTTCTCGCACTCCAACACGGCGATGGAGGCTGCCGGGCTGATCTTCGCTGGCGCTCGGCCGGGGCCGTTTGCGCAGGCCGCCGGCGGGATCCTTGACTTGACCGGCTTCGAATACTGGGAGCCGAACCGGTTGAGGGAAGCCTTCGGCCAGGACGTCGAGCGCGCCGTCCGCGTCCGCGTCGCCTCCCTGGACGCCGCGCGCGCGGCCTTGGCTGGCGATCTCGTAGTCCAGGAATCGAAAGGGCGGCTGCACGTGGCGCCGCCCTCGCCGCTTAGCTGCGGCTTTCAGTTCTTCGAAGCCTAGTAGATGTAGCCGCCGACGCCGCCGTCGAGGCTCAGGGAGCCGCTGACAGTCTGGAGGCGCTCTTCTTCCTCGCGGTAGGCGGTGTAGGTCTCGATCTCGGTGATGGTCAGCACCTTCACGCCGGCGCCGAAGCGACGCAGCAGCGAGCGCTCGTTGCAGTCACGGGCCGGGGTCTGACGGCGGCATTCCAGCTTGCCGTCGCGGCCGTGATAGAGCGCCTGGCCCTTCTCGCAGGCCATGGTCTTGCCGCCGCTGAAGTCGACCTTCCCGCTGAAGTCGGCGATAGTCGCCTGCAGCCAGGTGCCGGCGATGCAGCGATAGAGTTCCCCCTCGAACGAGGCGGCGATATCGCGGTCGGGACGGACCTGCGAGGCCGGGTGCGGGATCTGGCGGGCGTCGATGCACACGGCCTGGATGACGACCTGACGCGTGCGCATGCGGCTGGCCTCGTAAGGCACGCGCCGGATGCGGCTGCCCGCGTCGACATTGAGCTGAACCGAGCCCGTGACCATCGGCGGGGTGTAGCCGCCGCTGTAGCCGCCGCCATAGTAGACGGCGGCGCCGGCGCTGGCGCCAGCGCCGGCTCGAGCGCCGGACGAGGCGCTGGCGACCGCGACGTTCACGTTAGAGACGTGGACGTTGATGTTCGGACGCCCCGGGTCGCCGCAGCACGGTGTCGTGGGGGGAGTGGGCGGCGGCGGCGGCTGGGTGCAGCAAGGCGGCGTCGGCGGCGCGCAGCACACCGGGGGCGGCGGGGGCGGCGCGCAGCATTGCGCCGACGCGCTCTGCGGTCCCACCAGCAAAAGAAGGCCAAAGCCGAGCATCAGGCCCAGCAAGGTCGAACGCGTCTTCATGGATGGCCCCTCCAAAGGCCAGCCGGCCGCCGCGGCGCAACTGCCGATCAACGCAGTAAAGCTTGTGCGGCTTAAGAATCTCTGAGCCTCGCCGAAGTTCGGCGTCCCGTTCTGGTACGTCGGCGACTTGGCACGGTTTTGCTTGCAAGCCGCATGCGGTCGCTGACGGCCGCCTCGGAGGCGTCGAGATGTTCCATTCGAACACGCAGCAGATGATCGATTACTGGCGCAGCAAGTGCGGCGTCGCCGGCCTGCCTGTGCGGGCCGACATTGATCCCACCGAATTCGCCAAGCTGGCGCCCCAGGCCTTTGTCCTCGGACGGGAGGCGTCAGGCGTCTATCCGGTGCGACTGTCGGGCGGCCTCGTGTCCGAACTGCACCGGCGCGATCTGCGCGGGCGCAATTTCCTGAGCCTGCTTGACCCGCTCGGTCGCCACGAAGTCCAGACGGCTCTGGAGACGGGACGTCGGCGCCCTGAACCGGTCGTGGCGCGGATCGATGCGCTCAGCGACACCGCCACGCTCGAGCTGGAACTGCTATTTGCGCCGATCGCCGGCGGCCCGGGCTCGCCGGAACGCTTCCTCGGTCTCTATCAGCCGATCTCACTGGTCGCCGCCCTGGGCGACGAGCCGCTGCGCCAACTGTTCGTCCGCGAGGTCCATGGCGTGGGGCCGGCCAATGAGGAAACCAACCGCCTGCGACTGGCGACCCTCGACGGCCGCTGGGTCGCCTGAGGCCTCAAAGTGCTTCGCCGGCGTCATCCAGTATCCGGGATACGGCCTCTTCGGCTCGCACGCGGGCGTTGGGCGCGCGGAACAGCTTGGCCTGCTGCTGGAACGCCAGGCTGACCCCGACCAGCTCGAAAACGATCTGCCGGCAATAGTCCGGCGGCGCCTTGCCGGCCTTGGGCAGGTCGGCGGCAACGCGGACCAGGGTCTCGTGCCACTCGCGCTGCGACTCGACCAGCCGGTCGCGGATCGCGCCGGGGCGGTCGTCGTACTCCTGAGCCGACACCGCGAAGATGCAGCCGCGCATGTCCGGCTCGCCTTCCAGCCAATCGAACCAGCGGCTGAGCAAGGCGTCCATGCGCGCCCGGCCGCGCGGCATGGCCAGGCTGGGTTCGACGACGCGGCTGCTGAACCGCGCGATCGCCTCCTCGAGCACCGCCAGCTGCAGCGCTTCCTTGGAGCGGAAGTGAGCGAACAGGCCGCTCTTCGACAGCTCCAGGCTGTCGGCCAGCGGGCCGAGCGACAGCCCCTCCAGCCCGACCGCAACGGCCTGCTGGAGGGCCCGCCCGACAATGGCCTCTCGTGTCGCGGCGCCCTTTTTCATACGCCGCACATTAGCACGATCGGTCGTTTTTTCAAGAATCCTTGGCCGACGCCTTATCCAAGGTCGCCAGGTCCTCGGCCGTCAGCGTCAGCCGCGCCGAGCCCATCAGTTCATCCAGTTGCTCAAGGCTGGTGGCCGAGGCGATCGGACCGGTCAGACCGGGTTGCGCCATGACCCAAGCCAGCGCGACCTGCGCCTGCGACGCGGTGCGGGCGGCCGAGACCTCGTCCAACGCAGCCAGGATACGCATGCCGCGCGCGTCCATCATCCGCTTCACGCCCTGGCCGCGCGGGCTTTTCGAGAGATCCGCCTCGGTCCGGTACTTGCCTGTCAGGAAGCCGGAAGCCAAGCCATAGTACGGAATGACCCCGACGTCGTTGTCGATGCAGACCTGCTGCAGGCCGCTCTCGAAGCCGTCTCGCGAGTAGAGATTGTAGAGCGGCTGCTCGCTGTTGTAGCGCGCCAGGCCTTTGGCCTCGCTGATCTCCAGCGCTGACTTCAGACGTTCGGGCGTGAAGTTCGACGAACCGATGGCGCGCACCTTGCCAGCCTTCACGAGGCGGTCGAACGCCTCGGCGGTCTCTTCCTGCGGGGTGTCGGGATCGTCGCGGTGCGACTGGTAGAGGTCGATGTAGTCGGTCTGCAGGCGCTTGAGCGAGGCTTCCACTGCTTCGACCATGTACTTGGCCGACAGGCCCTTCATGCCCTCGCCCATTTCCGAGCCGAGCTTGGTCGCCAACACGATCTTGTCGCGCTTGCCGCCCTGAGCCAGCCACTTGCCGATGACGGTTTCCGAAGCGCCCCCGCCAGCCGGAGCCCAACGCGAATAGACGTCGGCGGTGTCGACCATGTTGAAGCCGCCGGCCACAAAGGCGTCCAGCAACTTGAAGGAGGTGGCCTCGTCAGCTGTCCACCCAAATACATTGCCGCCGAGCACCAGCGGCGCGACTTTCAAATCGGACTTGCCCAGTCTGCGCAGTTCCATCGTCGCCTCCCATGAAATTATTGAAAATATAAAGAAAACGGCCCTCTCCGATTGGAGAGGGCCAAATCATAACGCTAAGCGGCCTTCTGGTCGTCCTCGTAGATCGGCGCGTCCTCCGCCGGCAGCGCCGCGCGGCCCCGGATCACGTCCGAAATCTTCTCGGCGATCATGATCGTCGGGGCGTTGGTGTTGCCGCCCACCAGGGTCGGCATGACCGAGGCGTCGACCACGCGCAGGCCCTCGACGCCGCGCACCTTCAGTTCGCCGTCGACCACCGCCATCTCGTCGCCGTCCGCGCCCATCTTGCAGGTGCCCACCGGGTGGTAGATCGTCTCGGCGTGCTTGCGGATCCAGGCGTCGATCTGCTCGTCGGTCTCCACGTCCTTGCCGGGGAACAGTTCCTCGGTGCGATAGGGATCGAGCGCCGACTGAGCGGCGACCTTGCGCATCATCCGGACACCCTCGCGCAGGGCGCGACGGTCTTCCTCGGTGGCGAGGTAGTTCGCGAAAATCGCCGGATCGTCGGTCGGATCGGCCGAGCGCAGGCCGACGCGGCCGCGGCTTTCCGGACGCAGCTGGCAGACGTGGAAGGTGAAGCCATCCTTGGGGACGGCCGTATTGCCGTGGTTCTGCATGATCGCCGCGACGGTATGGATCTGCAGGTCCGGACGGTCGAGGTCGGGGCGCGACTTCAGGAAGGCGCCCGACTCCAGGAACTGCTGGCGGCCCAGGCCCTTGCCGAAGAAAGCGTAGTTCATGCCGATTGCCAGGGTCTTGATCAGGCCCTTGCGCAACGAGTGCGCGGTGATCGGCTGCGGGCATTCCCACGACATGCAGACGTCGAGGTGGTCCTGCAGATTGGCGCCGACGCCTTTCAGGGCCTTCACGACCGGAATGCCGAACTTGGCCAGTTCCTCGGGATCGCCGATGCCGGATAGCTGCAGGATCTGCGGCGACTGCACCGCGCCGGCCGACAGCAGCACTTCCTTGTCGGCATGCACGACGTGCTTCTGGCCCGACTTGGCGTCGATGTACTCGACGCCGGTGGCGCGGCCGTTCTCGATCACGATCCTGCTGGTCCGCGCGCCGGTGATGCAGGTCAGGTTCGAACGCGGCAGGGCCGGATGCAGGTAGCCGCGGGCGGCGCTCCAGCGCTGTCCGTCATGGATGGTCAGCTGATAGGGCCCCCAGCCTTCCTGCTGGAAGCCGTTGAAATCGCTGGTGACCTTGAAGCCCGCCTGACGGCCGGCCTCGACAGTGGCCGAGTAGATCGGGTTCGGGGTGGAGGCCTTGGAGACCTTCAAAGGACCTGCGCCGCCGTGCCAGGCGTCCCCGCCGCCCTCAAGGCTCTCCGAGCGCTTGAAGTAGGGCAGCACGTCCCGGTACGACCAGCCCTGCAGGCCCATCTGGCGCCACTGGTCGTAGTCGCGGGCGTGACCGCGGATGTAGATCATGCCGTTGATCGACGAGGAACCGCCCCAGCCCTTGCCGCGCGGCCACCACAGCTTACGGCCGTCGAGGTTCGGCTCGGCCTCCGTCCAGAAGCCCCAGTTATAGGTCCCGGGCTTGCCGATCAGGGCGCCGACGCCGGCCGGCATTTTGACCAGGATCGAGCTGTCCTTGCCGCCCGCTTCGAGCAGCAGCACTTTGACCTGCGGATCCTCCGTCAACCGGTTGGCGAGCACGCATCCGGCGGACCCCGCGCCAATGATGACGAAGTCGAAGCGATCCATGTGTTCCGTCCCTAAACACTGTTAAGTTAGCCGCACACTGGCCGAACCCCGGGCGGGAGACAAGTGCCGCAGAACCCTGTTTTTAGGCGCCCCGACGGCAGGTTTCGGACGGGGTCCTGTCAGGAATCGGCCGGACGGCGTGACGCCTTGAGCGCGCTTGAGTTTCATGCGCCAATGGACTTCGGCGGCAATCTGGTCCTAACGACAGTCCTATGAGCGCCCAGCAGACGGCCTCGGCTGGAGGCGAACATCGTCTCGTCCAAGGCCTGCACCATCAGGCGACCGCCGGCCTGACCGTCGGCGCGATCGTCTTTCTGGCGGCGATGGCCGGGATTCTTCTCCGGCCGAGCGGCCACCTCAGCACATTCTGGGCGGCGAACGCGATCCTGCTCGGCCTGCTCGTGCGTCGTCCGGACCTGGCGACGCCGGCGGGCTGGCTGGCCGCAGCCGCCAGCCTGATCGCCGCAGACACGATCACCGGCAGCGGCTGGGCCCGCACCCTGCTGCTGACCGCCGGCAACCTTGCCGGGGTGATGACGGGCTACCTGCTGTTCAAGCGCCTGTCGCCTGAGGATCGCCTGCTGCAACGTCCGGCCTCGCTGCTTTCGGTGACGCTGATCTCGCTGGCGGCCTCGGCCGCCACCAGCGTGCTGGGCGCGGCGGTCAACGCCCTGCTCTTTCACCGGGACCCGATCAGCGGCTTCTTCATCTGGCTGGCGACGGAGTTGGCCAACTACATCGTCGTGCTGCCGGTGGCGCTGACCTTCCCGCGGCCGTCCGAGCTGAAATGCTGGCTCACCCGGACCTTCACCACACGGCCGCAGTTGCGGACAGTCGCGCCGCTGATCCTCTATCTCGTCAGCCTGGCCATGGTGCCGGCGGTCGGCGGCCCCGGGGCCCTGGCCTTCCCCGTCCCGACCCTGCTGTGGTGCGCGCTGACCTACAGCCTGGCGGCCACGACGCTGCTGACCCTGTCGTTCGCGGTTTGGAGCCTGCTGTTCCTGTCGACGGCTTCGGCCTCGATGGGCTTCGCCTCGGTGATGGGCTTCGACCTGATGTCGCTGCGGCTCGGCGTCATGCTGGTCGCCTTGGCCCCGATCACCGTCGCCGGCGTCATGGCCAGCCGCAACGCACTGCTGCGGGAAGCCGAGCTCGCCCGTCGCGCGGCCGAGGAGGCGATGGCCGCCCGTACCCTCCTGCTGGCGACCATGACGCACGAGTTGCGCTCGCCGCTCACAGCCGTCGTCGGTTTTTCAGGCATGATGTCGCGACAGGCGTTCGGGCCGGTGGGCCACCCGAAGTATCTCGACTACGCGCAGTCCATCGAGATCGCCGGCTCGCACCTCAGCGAACTCGTCACCGACCTGCTGGACACCGCCAAGATCGAGGCCGGGCAGATCGACCTAGCCCCCGCGCGCGCCTCGAGCCGCGAGATCGTCGAACAGTCGCTGCGCCTGGTGCGGGGCCTGTCCATCGAGGCCGGCGTCACTGTGGTGATGGAGCCCGGCGACTGGCCCGACGTCCACGTCGACCAGCGCGCTGTGAAGCAGATCCTGATCAACCTGCTGGCCAACGCCGTGAAGTTCTCGCCCCCGTCCGGTCTGGTCGAGGTCTCCTCCGAGCGAAAGGGCGAGCGGCTGGTGATCTTGGTCAAGGACTTCGGCCAGGGCATCCGCGAAGAAGACCTGGCCGTCCTGGGCCGTCCCTATGTCCAGACGGGCGACCGTGTGACCCGACCTGAAGGCTGGGGCCTGGGCCTGGCCCTGTCGCACGATCTTATCGAGCGGCACGGCGGCCGCCTCGAACTCGAGAGCAAGCTCGGCGCGGGCACCCGCGCCCGCTTCGACCTGCCGCTGGCGCGGACCGCTGGGGTCGCCCACTAGTCCCGAGAAAGCGCCGTCTCCGGCATCTCGATATCGATCTCCAGGGTCGAGACCTGGTCGCCGCGGTCCAGCTTGACCACCACCCGGTCGCGATCGATCGGGATGTGCTTGGCGATCACCGCCAGGATCTCCTGCTGCAGGATGGCGGCGAGATCTTCGCCGCCGCCGAGGCCGCGCTCATGCGCCAGCAGCAACTGCAGCCGGTCACGCGCCACCGGGGCCGAACGGCGACCGCGGCCGAAGAGGTTGAGCAGGCTCATGCGACCGCCTTTCGGCCGAACAGCCGGCTCATGAAGCTCTGGCGTTCCTTGGGCACGCTGACGGCCACGTTGTCCCCCATCAGCCGGCGGGCCGCTTCGCTATATGCCTGGGCGGCCGGCGAACCCGGATTGTGCAGGGTCACCGGGCAGCCGACGTTCGACGCGCTAAGCACGTCCGGGCTTTCCGACACGATGCCCAGCAGCGGGATGGCGAGGATTTCGAGCACGTCGTCGACGCTCATCATCTCTCCCTTGGCGGCGCGGGCGGGGTCGTATCGGGTGAGAAGCAGGTGCTTTTCGATCCGCTCGCCGCTCTCGGCACGCAGCGTCTTGGAATCGAGCAGGCCGATGATGCGGTCGGAGTCGCGCACCGAGGAGACCTCGGGATTGGTGACCACCACAGCCAGGTCGGCGTAGCGCATGGCCAGGGTCGCGCCCTTTTCGATGCCGGCCGGACTGTCGCAGATCACCCAGTCGAACTGCTCGCGCAGATCGTCGATGACCCGGCCGACGCCCTCTTCAGTCAACGCATCCTTGTCGCGGGTCTGGGAGGCCGGCAGCAGGCTGAGCGTGTCGACGCGCTTGTCGCGGATCAGGGCCTGGGCGAGTTTGGCGTCGCCCTGGACCACGTTGACGAGGTCGAACACGACGCGCCGCTCGGCCCCCATGACCAGATCGAGGTTGCGCAGGCCGACGTCGAAATCAACCACCACCACCTTCTGGCCCGCCTGAGCGAGCGCCGCGCCCAGGGACGCCGAAGACGTGGTCTTGCCCACGCCCCCCTTACCCGACGTGACGACGACAACCTTGGACATGACTCACTATTCCTTCCCCTCGCCCCACGACGAGCAACTCAACTAACCGAGCGCCGAGAGACGCAGCGCGCCCCGGTCACAGCGGACTTGGACGGCTAGGCCGTGGAGATCGGGCCCCCAGTGCTCGGCCGTCCGATACAGATGATCGACGCCGACCAGCTCGGCCTCGAGCCGGCGGCAGAAGATGCGGGCCTCGGCGCCCGTCCGCAGGCCCGCGATCGCCCGCCCGCGCAGCGCGCCGTAGACATGGATGGAGCCGCCGGCGAGGACCTCGGCCCCGGACGCGACCGGCCCGACGATGGTCACATCGCCCTCTTCGAAGATCACCGACTGACCGGAACGCACCGGCCGATCGATCAGCAGCGACGGCGCGGCGCGGGCGGGCGCGTCAGACGCCTCCGGCGCGACAGCCGCGGCCACGTCGCTGCGAACTCTGCGTGCGACATTGCCGTGAAGGTTGGTCGGCAGATGCGACCAGGGCGTCCCGCCCAACGCCGCCGGCCGCAAGCCCTCGACGCCGATCAGCTTGAGGCCGCGCGCATTGAGCCCATCGAGCGCCACCAGCACAGCTTCCGGCCCGACGCTCTCCAGCGCCGCGCCGAGATCCGCGACGATGGGGCGGTTGTCGAACAGCGCCGCCGAAGCGTGCATCTGCTCGTCAAGCGCCGCGAACCACTGCGCAAACGGCGGCTCGGGGGCCAGGATCAGCGCCATGATGCTGCGCCCGCGCACGCGAATCTTAGGCAACTCGAACGTCTCGGCGTTCACGTCGCGCGGCCTCGAGCACAGGGCCGATTATCGATATGCGCGCTCATGACGCCTCCGTCCGAACTGGGGGACAGGGGTCCCCCTCCGGGCGCTCCCTGGCGTAGTAAGTTCAAGATTCGTGGGGCTTTCTTGCGGCCTGATCCCGCCGCAGTTTCGGCGCCATGAGGTCAAGCTTCAACGCGGCGGGCGGCGAAACTCCATGATCCAGTTGGTCTCCCACGTGGCACCGTCGTCGTACGAAAAGGCCTGGCTCCAACGGGGCGTGTCGGTGTCCGTGCCGCTCCAGTCGAAGAGCACCTTCACCGGCCGCCCATCGTCGAGGTCGTCGCCGGCGAAGACGCCCTGGCCGTTCTCGAAACGGCCGTAGACAGGCGGCTGCAGTTTACCGTCCTTCGAGTTGATCCAGTAGATCGCCCAGCGGTCCTCGGCCGGCTGGTAGAGGCGCAAGGTCATGCCCTTGAAGCCCTTGGTCGGGAAATCACTCTCGTCGATCGAGACCGTCCCGCCCATCAATAGCTGAGCGGTCTCGAAGGACGGAAAGACCTCCCAGTCGTCGGAGCCGACGCCGCGGACCTTCAGCCGCCGGTTCGTGACCTTCCATTCGCCATGGTTGAAGTCGAAGTCGTGCGCCGCGCTCATCACCGGTTCTCCTGTCGGATCGCCGGTCTAGCAGGGGGCTGCTGACAGGGGCGTGTCAGCAGCCTGTCACGACATCCCTCAGCCCCGCATCGAGCCTGTTTCGATGAACCGCTGGTGCCAGGAGAGCGCCTCATTCAGCAGCGACGGCGACTGCTGCCCGTAGGCGTGCAGGCGCGCACGGGCATAGTAGTCGGCCAGGGCGGGCCGATAGTCCGGATGGGCGCAGTTGGCGATGATCACCTCGGCCTTCTGCTTGGGCGACAGCCCACGCAGGTCGGCGAGCCCCTGTTCGGTGACGATCACCTGGACGTCCTGATTGATGTGATCGACGTGGCTGGCCTGGGGCACGATCGCCGAGATCTTGCCGCCCTTGGCGACCGAGGGCGTCACGAAGATCGAAAGGTAGGCGTTGCGCGCGAAGTCGCCCGAGCCGCCGATCCCGTTCTGGATTCGTGAGCCCATGATGTGGGTCGAGTTCACGTTGCCGTAGATGTCGGCCTCGATCATGCCGTTCATCGCCACGCAGCCCAGCCGGCGGATCAGCTCGGGATGATTGCTGATCTCCTGCGGCCGCAGGATCAGCTTGTCCCGATAGAAGGCCATGTTCTCGTTGAGCGCGGCCGCGGCCTCCGGGCTCAAGGAGAAGGCGGTGGCCGAGGCCATGCGCAGCTTGCCGGCGGTGATCAGTTCCAGCATCCCGTCCTGCAGGACCTCGGTATAGGCGGTCATGTTTTCGAACCGGCTGTCGAGCAGCCCGGCGAGCACGGCGTTGGCGATGTTGCCGACGCCGGACTGCAGCGGCAGCAGATTCTCCGGCAGACGTCCCTTGGCCACTTCGTGCTCGAGGAATTCGAGCAGATGACCGGCGATGGCCGCGGCGACGCCGTCGGGGGGCGAAAACGGCAGGTTGCGGTCGGGCGCCTGGGTCTCGACGATCGCGACGATCTTGTCGGGGTCGCAGCGGAAGTAGGCCTCGCCGATACGATCGTCCGGCCGCACCAGCGGGATCGGCACGCGGTTCGGCGGCAACGCGGTGCCGTAGTAGATGTCGTGCATCCCCTCCAGCGCCGGGTTCTGCCAGCCGTTGACCTCGAGGATCACCTGTTGGGCCCGGTCAAGCCACGTCTTGTTGTTGCCCACCGACGATGACGGGATCAGCGAACCGTCCGGCCGGATGCCCGACACCTCGACGACCGCGGTGTCGAGCGGGCCGAGGAACCCCTGCCAGGCCATCGGGGCGACCTGACTGAGGTGCATGTCGAAATATTCCATCTCGCCGCGGTTGATCTTCTCACGGGCGATCGGGTCGGAGTTGTACGGCAGCCGGAACTCGACGCCGTCCGCCTTGGCCAGGGCGCCGTCCAGTTCGGGGCCCGTCGACGCGCCGGTCCAGACGCGAACCTGGAACTTACGGCCGGCGGCGTGCTCGGCCTCAATACGGCTGGCCAGGGCGAGTGGGACGGCCTTCGGATAGCCAGATCCGGTGAAGCCGCTCATGGCGACGGTCGACCCCGAGGCGATCAGTCCGGCCGCCGTCTGGGCGTCCGTCACCTTGGCGCGAAGCTTGTCGCAGCCGATCCGGGTCTTGTCCGCCATACGCGCCTCCACTGACAGGTCCGCCGTCCTTACCCCTTCGCATGGGGCCAGGTCGGCGAAATCTTGTCGCAGCGTAGGGCGTCAATGAGACAGACGCGACTGCGCGCCCGTCAGCGGCCCTTCCAGGCCGGCGCACGCTTCTGAGCGAAGGCCATCGGTCCCTCGACGAAGTCCTCGGATTTGAAGAGCGCGCTGACCGCCGGATAGCGGTTCTGGCCCTTGATCGCCGCCTCGAGCGTCGGTTCGTCCAGGCCCTTGTAGACCGCCTCCTTCGAGGCGCGGATCGACATCGGCGAAAGCTCGCAGATCTGGCCGGCCCAGCGGCGGGCGGCGGGCATCAGCTCGGCGGCCGGCACGACCTCGTTGACGAAGCCCAGCGTTTGGCCTTCGGCCGCGCCGACCCGGCGTCCGGTGAGGATCATGCCCAGGGCCTGCTTCTGGCCGATCATCCGCGGCAGGCGGTGCAGACCGCCGGCCAGAGCGGCCAGGCCGACGCGCGGCTCGGGCAGAGCGAAGGTGGCGGTGTCGGCGGCCACGATCAGGTCGCAGGCCAGCGCGATCTCGAAGCCGCCGCCCATCGCCACGCCGTTGACCGCCGCGATCAGCGGCTTGGTCAGGTCGAAGCGCGAGGTCAGGCCGGCGAAGCCCGACGGCGGGCTCTTCATGTCGCCGCCGGTCGCCTGGTGCTTGAGGTCGTTGCCGGCCGAGAAGGCGCGGTCCCCCGCGCCGGTCACGATCCCGACCCACTGGTCCGGATCGGCCGCAAAAGCGTTGAAGGCGTCGTCCAGTTCGAAGTGCGCCGGCGAATGCAGGGCGTTCATCACCTCGGGCCGGTTGAGCGTGAAGATGGTGATCGGACCCTCGCGGTCCACGCGGATGAACTCATAGGCCATCGAGGATCCTCCCTGTTTGCCGCCCCAGGCTCGCCGGGGCGCCGCTACGTCGGTCAAGTCCTCAGAGCGGGCGCAGACCGGCGCGATATCGCTTCCAATTCTCGACGTAGTGCAGCGCCCCGCCGGCCAGCGCCTTGCCCTGCTCCGGCGAGATCTCACGCACAACCTTGCCCGGCGCGCCCATGACCAGCGAATTGTCCGGGATCTCCTTGCCCTCGGTGATCAGGCAGTTGGCGCCGATCAGGCAGTTCTTCCCGATCTTGGCGCCGTTGAGCACGATCGAGCCGATGCCGATCAGCGAGCCGTCGCCGATGGTGCAGCCGTGCAGCATGACCATGTGCCCCACGGTGACGTTGGCGCCGATGGTCAGGGGATAGCCGGTGTCGGTGTGCAGGACGCTGCCGTCCTGGACGTTCGAATTCTCGCCGATGGTGATCGGGTCGTTGTCGCCGCGAATCGTCGCGCCGAACCATACCGACGCGTTCTTCTTGAGAATCACCCGGCCGACCACCGCTGCGTTCGGCGCGATCCAGTATTCATCTTCCTTGGGCAGTTCCGGGGCGACTTCGCCCAAGTTGTAGACACTCATCCGTACACCCCGTTTATTTAATCAAATGAGCCATTTAAGGATTCAGAAACCACGTTAGCATCACTCTAGTGATGCGATTCGAGAGGGGCGAGAGCCCTTTCCGCATCACGCCGCGAGTCGGCGTCCGGTTCGTGGCCTGCGTTTGGGGCGGGGTACTAAGGTGTCGCGTTTGCTACGGCGGGGTTTCCCGCCTGGATCACGAACCGAAGACGGACCTCCGGGCCGTTGCGCGCGTCCCCGCCGCACCATTGCAAACTTCATCGATCCTCGAGGGCGAGCCGTTTCGGCGTCGCCCTTTTTTCTTGCCCCTATGGAGGCCTAGATGACCAAGCGAGCTCTGAAGCGACAACTGCGCGAAGGCGCGTTCGACGCCGCCCAGTTCGAGGATGACGCGAAAGTCCGCCGTCTGCCCGTGGATCGCGCGTGGTCCCCCTTGGCTCATCACAACGACGACCGCGACCAGGGGTATCTCAAGACGATAAAAGCCAAGTCGCCGGGCCAGCAGGCGCTGATGGACGCCATCGACGCCAAGAACCTGGTCATGGCGCTGGGACCGGCCGGCACCGGCAAGACTTATCTGGCCATCGCCAAGGCGGTGGAAGCGCTGGAAGCCGGGCGCGTCGGGCGCATCGTGCTGTCGCGGCCGGCGGTCGAGGCCGGGGAGTCGATCGGCTTCCTGCCCGGCGACGCCGAGGACAAGCTCGCGCCCTATCTGCGGCCGCTCTACGACGCGCTGTCGGACCGGCTGTCGATGAAGCGGGTGCGGGCGCTGATGGCCGAGGGCGCAATCGAGATCGCGCCGGTCGGCTTCATGCGAGGCCGCACGCTGAACAACGCCTTCGTGGTCATCGACGAGGCGCAGAACTGCACCTACGGGCAACTGAAGATGCTGCTGACCCGCCTGGGGTGGCATTCGACCATGGTGGTGACCGGCGACCCTGCCCAATCGGACCTGCTGCCGGAGCTCTCGGGCCTCGGCCCGGTCGCCGACCGCTTCGAGGAGATCTCGAACATCGCGGTCGTGCGGCTCAAGGACGTCGACATCGTGCGCCACCCGCTGGTGGCCGAGATGCTGGGCGTGCTCTGACGCCGTAGTGGAGGCCGGCCCCGGATCACGGGGCCGGCGCTCGACCTGCTAGGGCAGGTCTTCGGCGAGGATCGCCATTTCGAACATGTACGAGCCGTCGCCGTCCTCGTCCTCGAAGACGACGCCGATGAACTCCTCGCCGATATAGACTTCGGCGGAGTCCTTTTGCTTCGGGCGGGGGACCAACGTGATCCGCGCGTTGGCGAAGGTGCCGCGCAGGTGGCCTTCGAGACGGCGGATAGCTTTTTCGTCCAGCACGCTGGGCTCCTTCGTAGATTTTCGCCGGGAACCTACGGGTTTTGCGCCGCACCGCAAAGCGCCTGCGCCCGAAAAAGCTGGGGACGCGGCCGTCGCGCCCGCTAGTCTGCCCGCCAAATGAAGAGGAGGGCCGCGTGGCGGGCGTCGAGCTGGGACTGGTCGAGGGCTATTACGGCAAGCCGTGGTCGTGGGCGGAGCGCCGGGCGGTCGTCGAGGCGCTGATCCCGCACGGCTACCGATTCTTTCTCTATGCGCCGAAGGCCGACGCCTTCCTGCGCCGCCGCTGGCAGGAGCCGCATCCCCAGGAGGCCGCGGCCGAATTGCAGGCCTTCTCCACCTTCTGCCGCGCCGCCGGCGTGCGGTTCGGCGTAGGCCTCAGCCCTTACGAGATCTACCGCGACTTCGGGGCCGCCGCGCAGGACGCGTTGGCCGCCAAGCTCGCGCAACTGGACGCCCTGGGCCTCGACGACCTGGCCATCCTGTTCGACGACATGCGCGGCGACCTGCCGGACCTAGCGGCCAATCAGATCGAGATCGTGCATTGGATCGCGGCCCGGACCAGGGCGAAGCGGGTGATCGTCTGCCCGTCCTACTACACCGACGATTCCATTCTCGACCGCGTGTTCGGCCAGCGGCCGGCGAACTATCTCGAGGACCTCGGCGCGGGGCTCGATCCGGCCATCAAGGTGTTCTGGACCGGCGAGGAGGTCTGCTCGCGCGAGTTCAGCCCTGGCCACCTCGAACGCGTCGGCCGCCAGCTGCGCCGCAAGCCGCTGCTGTGGGACAACTATCCGGTCAATGACGGGCCGCTGATGTCGCCCTATCTGCATCTGCGCGCATTCACGGGCCGGCCGGCCGGCATCGCGCCGCACATCGCCGGCCATGCGGTCAATCCGGCCCTGCAGCCCACACTGTCGCTGATCCCCGCGATCACCCTCGCGCAGAGCTATGAGCAGGGCGAGGGCTACGAGTATGTCCGCGCCTTCCAGGCCGCCGCCCGAGAGGTGCTGGGCGAGGACCTCGCCGCCGCCGTCGAGCGCAATATGAGCCAGTTCCAGGGCTTCGGGGTCGACCGCCTGACCGATGAGAACATGAGCCGGATGCGGCCGCGCTACGCCGGCTTCGACCATCCGGCGGCGCGCGAGATCGTCGCCTGGCTGGACGGCGCCTACCGCATCACCCTGGCCGAGGTCGAAGCGACTTGAGGCACACCCTGCCGGAGGCCTAGACTGCGCGAACCGCGTTGGCGGAATGCGCGAAAGACCGCCCCAGTGGCCGGCTGATCATCTCGGAGACTCCCGACCTTCACTGACCGGCGCCGCTGGCGCCTTGGGTCGTCCTGCCGCTCGACTTCCCGAGACTGTCTCCATGGCGTTCTTTCGCAACTCCACCGTCAACCTGCTCAACCTCCACTACGGCGTGCACGCGCTGGCGCTTAGCGGCGGCGGCGCGTTCTTCGCGGTCTACCTACTGCGCGCCGGCGTTCCGCCCTATGGAGTGCTGGCCTCGCTGGCCGCGATCCTGATAGGCCGTTTCTTCATCCGGCCGGCGGTGCTGCCGCTCTGCAAGCGCTTCGGCCTCAAGCCGATGGTCATCGTCGGCACCATCCTGACCGCCGGCCAGTACCTGCTGCTGGCCAGGGTGGACGGGATCGGCTGGCCGCTGTTCACGCTCTGCGCCGTCTCCTCAATCGGCGACACCTTCTACTGGACAACCTATCACGCCTACTTCGCCTCGCTGGGCGACGCTGAGCACCGTGGCCATCAGATTGGCGCGCGCGAAGCCATCGCCGCCCTGGTCGGGATCGCCGCGCCGCTGCTGACCGGTTGGGCCTTGGCCACCGTGGGACCGGAGATCGCGTTCGGCGCGACGGCCGTCGTGCTGGTCCTCTCCGCGACGCCGCTGTTCTTCACCCCCGCGGTCCCTATCGCGCTCGAGGCGCCGAACGCCTTCTGGTCGGCACGTCCTGGCGTCGCGCTGTTCATAGCCGACGGCTGGATGGCCTCAGGCTATCTATTCGTCTGGCAGATCGCGCTGTTCATTTCATTGGGTGAGAACTTCGCGGCCTTCGGCGGAGCGATGGCGGTCGCCGCGGTCGCCGGGGCGATCTGCGGTCTGATGCTGGGCCGGTTCATCGACGCCGGGCACGGCCGGCGCGCCGTTTGGTTGGCGGCCGGAACGGCGGCGGCGGTCATCGCTGTCCGCGCGGCAGGCTACGGACATCCGGCCATCGCCGTCGCAGCGAACGCGGCCGGCGCGCTGGTGGTGGCGCTCTACACGCCGACCATGATGACGGCCGTCTACAACCTCTCGCAGGCCTCGCCATGCCCGCTGCGGTTCCACATCGCCACCGAGGGAGGTTGGGACGCCGGCGGCGCTGGGGGCGCGCTCACGGCGGCGACCCTGCTGTGGGCCGGCGCGCCGTTCTGGGCGGCGATCCTGATGGGACTTATCGGCGCCGCCGCGGCTTTCGTCCTTCTGCGACGCTACTATTACGCAGCACCGACGACCGCGCCTCAGATGACGTAGTCGTAGACCGCCTCGGCCAGGGTGTGGTCCATGCTGCGGGCTGGCTCTTCGCAGGTGGGGCAGTTGACCAGGCGCGCGGGAACGCCCGCGGCGGTGCAGTGCGGCGGCACAGGCTTGAGCACCACCGACCCCGAGGCGACCTTGGCGTAGTCGCCGATAGTGATGTTGCCGAGCACCTTGGCGCCCGCGCCCAGGAGCACGCCGTTGCCGATCTTCGGGTGACGATCGCCGCGTTCAGCGCCCGTCCCGCCCAAGGTCACGCCCTGCAGCAGCGAGACGTCGTCGCCGATCACTGCGGTCTCGCCGATGACAATGCCGGTACCGTGGTCAATGAACACCCCAGAGCCGATCTTGGTGGCCGGGTGGATGTCGACCTGGAAAATCTCGGACATGCGGCTCTGCAGGTAGAGCGCGATAGTCTCGCGTCCCTGATGCCACAGCCAGTGGGCGACGCGCTGAGTCTGCAGCGCCTGGAAGCCCTTGAAGAACAGGAACGGCTGGACATAGCCCTTGCAGGCCGGGTCGCGCTCGAAGACGGCCTTGAGGTCCGCTTCGGCGATTTCAACCAGCCGCGGGTCGGCGCGATAGGCGGCGTCGGCCAGTTCGCGCAGGCTCATGGCCCGCAGCTCCTGGTCGCCCAGCTTGCGCGCCAGCTGATACGACAGCGCCGCGCCGAGGTCGTCGTGGCTCAACACCACCGCGTTCAGCAGCGAGGCGAGCGCGGGCTCGGCCTTCGCGGCGCGTTCGGATTCCATCCGCAACGCGGCCCATACCGGCGGCGCGGCCGTGGGATCGATCACTTCCAGACGCTGGCTCAAAGGCTCCTCCCGTCCCAAAGGCGGTCCCCTATCCTAGCATGGCGCGCGCGAGCGACGCCGACAAAAGCCCTTCTCGGGCCATGTGGTACGCCCGAAGCAACATGGCAACCGTTAAGGCGTCGCGGATGTGTCCATCGATTGCAGCCTGCAGCGCCTCGCGGAACGGCGCCCGCACCATCGCGAGGTCCTCGGTGTCATCGGCGTGCAGCGCCTCGGCCGCCGGCCGCAGGTCGGTCGCCAAGTAGCCGATCGCCAGTTCGTCGGTGACCGAGTTCGACAGTTGCACGCGCAGGATCTCGCGCCACTCGCCCGCCGCCAGGCCGGCCTCCTCGGCCAGTTCGCGCTGGGCGCCGAGCAGCGGATCCTCGCTCTTGGGCCCGCCGCCTTCCGGAATCTCCCAACTGTAGTCCGCGAACGGGAACCGATGCTGTCCGACCAGCACCACCGAACCGTCCTCATCGATCGGCAGCACCGCGAGCGCATAGTTCTTGAAGCCGACGACGCCGTAGAAGGCCGCGGCCCCGGTGGGCGCGACCGCGTCATGCTCGGTGATCCGGATCCACGGGTTCTCGTAGGCGACCTTGGATTCGCCACGAAGCCAGGGCCTTCCATGCGCGGTCAGCCACGCCGGTTTTTGCGACATATTCTCAACTAACCTTGCAGATCGCGCCCGCGGCGCCAATAAAGGCCCGACGTCCATCCATCCCAGCGAGAAGCCCGTCTTGTCCATCGCACTTCCCGACGCGCCGTCGTTCGGCGCCCCGGTCGATCAGCATCCCTGCCCCGAACTGCTGAGCTTTCTCGCCACGCGCCGATCGGCCTCGGCGGTCACTCTCGCCGAGCCCGCCCCATCGGACGAAGACGTGACGGCCTTGATCCGACTGGCCGCTCGCGCGCCGGACCACGGCAAGCTGGCCCCCTGGCGCTTCATCGTGCTTCGCGGCGACGACAAGGCCGCATTCGCCGCACGCCTGGAGGATTTGGCGAAGTCGCGCGGCGACGCGCGCGCCGCCGCCAAGCTGGCGAAACTGAAGCTGCCGCCGCTGGGAATCGCCGTGGTGTCGGCGTCGCGCCCGCATGACGTTCCTGAGTGGGAACAAGTGCTCTCGGCCGGCGCGGTGTGCACCGGCCTGCTTTACGCCGCCCAGGCGCTGGGCTACGGGGCCAACTGGATCACCGACTGGTACGCGTACGACGACGACGCCAAGGCGATCTTGGGGCTCAAGGCTGGAGAGAATGTGGCCGGCTTCATCTTCATAGGTACGGCGAAGGAGCCGCCCATGGAGCGCGAGCGGCCTGACAGCCAAGCCCTGACTACCGTCTGGAAGCCTTAGAAGACGGCCTCTGGAATCACGAAGGCCGGACAGCGATGGCCCGCTGCCCGGCCTGATGTGACACGCCCGAGGAGAGATGGGCACGGCCTTTATATCACGCGAGCGACCCGTCCGCTAGTCAATCGCGCCTCTCACCGATGCGACGAGGGGCCGCTGAAGGCTCTGACCGCCATATCAATACAACCGTTGAGATGTATTCGATCGAACGAATACTCTGTGGACGCGGGTCGCGTTCCGGCGTTCAACCGCCCGAACCAGGATTACCGGCGCACAATCACCCTTGAATTCTGATCAGCCGCGACCGCGATATGTCGCGACACCCTGATCTGGCACCCAAAGCCCCTCCGGCGCGGGGCCGCTTTGCCAGAAAACATCGATCGGAATGCCTCCGCGCGGGAACCAATAGCCGCCGATACGCAGCCAGCGGGGCGCGGCGACCTCGACGATCTTGCGCCCGATCCCGACGGTGCAGTCCTCGTGAAACGCGCCATGGTTGCGGAACGAGCCCAGGTACAGCTTGAGAGACTTCGATTCGATCAGCCAGTCGCCGGGGGCGTAGTCGATGACCAAGTGCGCGAAATCGGGCTGTCCGGTCACTGGACAGAGCGAGGTGAACTCCGGCGCCGTGAACCGCGCCAGATAGAGCGTGTCGCTCTGCGGATTGGGGACGCGCTCAAGGATCGCCGTCTCCGGACTATCGAAGCCCCGGACGTCGCGGCCCAGTTGGGTCAGATGCAGTTCTTCCATCGAGGGCATTTATCCCGCCGCAAGGTTTGCGGCAACCGAGCGAGCCGCTATCAGAACAAGCAAACAGGCAGATGGGGAGGACAGGATGTCCGGCAGTGATTTCGAAGGCTTCGTGGTGGTGGTCACCGGCGCGTCGACGGGCCTCGGCCGCGCCATCGCGGTGGAGACATCCAGCCGCGGCGCGCAGGCGGTGATCATCAACTATGCGCGCAGCGCCGACGAGGCACAGGAGACCGCCCGCCAGGTCGAGGCGCACGGCGCCACGGCGGTCCTGGTCCAGGGCGATGTCGCCAACGACGCCGACTGCCGCAAGATCGCCGCCGCGGCCGAGCCGTTCGGGCGTATCGACGCACTGTTCAACAACGCGGGCGTCACCAAGTTCGCGCCCAACCACGCCGACCTCGACGCCGTCTCCGCCGAGGACTTCCTGAACCTCTACGGCGTCAATGTTGTCGGCGCCTTCCAGATGACCCGCGCCGCCCGCACCCTGCTTGAGGTCGGTGAGCGCCCGGGCGCGGTGGTCAACACCTCTTCGATCGCCGGTGTCGCCGGCATCGGATCTTCGGTGCCCTACGCCGCCTCTAAGGGGGCGATGAACACCATGACCCTGTCGCTGGCCCGCGCCCTGGCGCCGAAGATCCGAGTTAACGCGATCTGTCCCGGCTTCATCGACACGCCTTGGTTCGATAAGGGCGTCGGCGCCGAGCGGGCCCAGAAGATGCGCGAGGGCGCAGCCGCCAATACGCCGCTGAAGGCCGCCTCGACCGCCGAAGACGTAGCCGCCGCCGCGGTGTTCCTGGCTTCGCCAGGGTCGCGGCATGTCACCGGCGAAACCCTGCTGGTCGACGCAGGCACGCACCTTGGCTACGCGCCGATGTCCATGCGGTGAGCAGGGGGCGACGCAATCTGGGGTGAAACCCTGACTCGCAGGGCAGCCGTGGCGCCAAAGGCACACTCATTCGCACAAAAGTGCGGCGCCACGCGCTGTTAACGCTCAAAAATCAAACAGCGATTACCCAGCACAGATGATCGGCTCCGCTCGCGTTGATCTGCCGGGCGGCCGCATGGCGATCTCGGTTCGACGGTCAGCTGGAGCCTGATCGAATAATGGGGATACAACGCTAATGAAGACTCTCACCACTGCGCTTCTGGCCGCTGCGGCCACCGTCGCCATGGGCGGCGCCGCCTTCGCCCAGGAGGACAGCGCGCTCGACCTCTCCTTCAACGTCGGCGCGGCCACCGATTACGTCTGGCGCGGCGTCAGCCAAACCGACGAGAGCCCGCAGATCTCGGGCGGCATCGACGCCACCATCGGCGGTCTGGTCTACGCCGGCACCTGGCTGTCGAACGTCGACTTCGGCACCGGCAACGACACCGACTTCGAGCTGGACGTTTACGCCGGCATCCGTCCGCAGCTCGGCCCGGTCAGCCTCGACTTCGGCATCTTGTACTACGGCTACATCAACGCCCCGACCGGTTCGGACCAGGACTTCATCGAGTTCAAGGCCGCCGGCTCGGTTCCGGCCGGCCCGGCCACGATCGGCGCGGCCGTCTATTACTCGGACGACTTTTTCGGCGGCACCGGCAAGGCGACCTATGTCGAGTTGAACGGCTCAAGCCCGATCGGCGAAAAGTTCAGCGTTTCGGGCGCCCTCGGCTATCAGGACGTCGACTATGACGGCGACTACACCACCTGGAACCTCGGCGTGGGCTACGCCCTCACCGACTATCTCGGCGTGGATCTGCGCTACCACGACACCAGCGAGCACGATTTCGGCGATCTTTACGAAAGCCGCGTCGTTTTGGGTCTTAAGGCCGCCTTCTAAGGGCCGCGAGACTTAAGGAAAAGGAGAGCCGCCTCGGCGACGAGGAGGCTCTCTTGCTTTATTCCCCGCGACTACTGCGGGAATTCGGCCACAGGTCAAAAAAAACATCGTTCTCCTGCGGAGCGAAAACCTCGCCTTGGAGTTTCATTGGACGGTCGCGTCGACGCGTCTATGTTGCCAACCTTCGGACAGGACGCGGAGCGCGATTCATGGAGCAGATGGCCAATCGGGCTCAGACCATCGTCGCTGACGCCCTGATTGCAGCTGGCGCTTTCTTTCTTGCGTATCTGCTGGCGGCCGGTCAGTTCCTGGATACTGTTGGACCTGCTCTCCCTGCATTCAAGCTACTTCAGCTGATCGGAATCTATACCGGTCTGGCGGCCCTGTTCTCGACGCTGTTCCGCCGCGAGCTATCGCCCTGGCGCTACGTGTCGATCCCCGACGCCCTTGTCCTGGCCCGCACCGCATTCCTGACGGCCGGCGTCTTCCTGCTTATGGTTTTCGTGCTCAATCGCGCAGAAGGCCTGCCGCGCTCGGCCCTGGCCATGGCCGTGATCTTCCAGATGGTCGGCTCGATGGGCGCACGCCTGATGCGCCGGGCCATGCACGAGCACGCGCTCGACAGTTTCTCGCCGTTGAAGACCATCAAGGACCGCGCGCCGACCGCGCCATCGCTGTTGCTCATCGGCTCGCCGGCGCTCGCGGATTCCTATTTGCGCGAAGCCGCTCGCCGGCATGACCACGCCTGGACGCCGGTCGGCATCGTCAGCCCGGACGCCAGGGATCTCGGGCAGCAGGTGCGCGGCGTCTGCGTGATCGAAAGCATTGGCAATCTGGACGAAGCCCTGGCCGACTTGCGGCGCTGGAACCGCTATCCGCGCGCCATACTTTTCCTAGAGGAGCCCGGCCGCCTGAAGGGGCTGACCGCGAACCAGCTTGGCCTTCTGAAGAATGACGGCATCCGCCTGCTTCGCCGCCCGTCCATCGTCGAACTCGCCCACCATGAGGGCATGCCGCTGCTGCCGATGCGGGAGATCAGCGTCGAGGAACTGCTTGCGCGCGAACCGATCGAACTCGACCGCGCCGCGGTCGGTGCCCTGATACAGGGCCGCCGGGTGCTGATCACCGGCGCTGGCGGATCGATCGGCGCGGAGCTCGTGCGGCAGGTCGCGCAGTTCAACGCCGCCCACGTCACGGTCATGGATTTCTCGGAGACATCTCTGTTCGAGATCGACCGGGAAATGGCCGAGACCTGGCCGCAGCTCTCGCGCACCGCCGTGCTGTGCGACGTGCGCAACTCCCATCGCCTGCATCAGGCGTTCCAGCGCGAGAAGCCGGACCTGGTGTTCCACGCCGCGGCGCTGAAGCACGTGTCGATGGTTGAGCAACACCCCTGCGAAGGCGTGCTGACGAATGTCGTCGGCACCTGGAACGTCACCGAGGCCGCCCGCGCCTGTGGGGCGGCGCAGATGATCCTGATCTCCACCGATAAGGCGGTCGACCCGTCCAACGTCATGGGCGCCACCAAGCGGCTGGCCGAGGCGGTCATCCAGTCCCAGCAAGCCGGCGAAGGGACCCGCTTCTCCGCGGTCCGGTTCGGCAACGTGCTCGGCTCGGCCGGCTCGGTTG
This sequence comes from Phenylobacterium haematophilum, assembly GCF_014196295.1. Lineage (GTDB taxonomy): Bacteria > Pseudomonadota > Alphaproteobacteria > Caulobacterales > Caulobacteraceae > Phenylobacterium > Phenylobacterium haematophilum. The sequence goes on along the minus strand of NZ_JACIDK010000003.1, from coordinate 638,969 downwards.
TGCCGATCTTCCGATCGCAGATCGAGCGCGGCGGCCCTGTGCGGGTGACGCACGAGAACATCGAACGCTTCTTCATGACCATTCCTGAGGCCGCGCAACTGGTGCTGCACGCCACCGCGCATTCGGCCGAGGGCGAAGAAACCAAGCACGCGCGCCTGTTCCTTTTGGAAATGGGCGAGCCGGTGCGGATCATGGATCTGGCCCGCCAGATGATCGCGCTCTCGGGGCACGTGCCCGGCAAGGACATCGAGATCGAAGTCACCGGTCTGCGTCCGGGCGAGAAGCTGACCGAGCTCCTGCTCGACGAGACCGAACGCTCTCTGCCTTGCGCACCCAAGGTCATGGAGGTCGTGTCCTCCTCAGCGTTGCGGATCACCGCAAACCACCTGATCGAACTGGAAGCCATGGCTCAGCGCGGAGACGTCGACCAGGTGCGGGCCAAGCTGTTCGACATCGTGGCGCAGGTGCGCGGCGAGAAGCCTTCCACCCCGACGCTACGGGTCGTGTCGAGCGCCTGAGCGGCGCCTACGGTATCGCACGGGCGTGACGCGGCCGCGTCGAGAGTATAATCCGGCGGCATGGCGGTTATCCTGGTCACCGGCTCGGCCGGCTTCATCGGCTCCCACGTCGCGCATCGGCTGCTGGATCGCGGCGACGCCGTGGTGGGGCTGGACAATCTCAACCCCTACTACGACCCGACGCTGAAACAGGCGCGCCTTGCGCGGCTTGAAGCGCGCGAGGGCTATCGCCACTCGGCCATCGACCTGGCCGATCGCGAAGCGATGGCGGCGCTGTTCGCCGAGGCCAAGCCCGACCGCGTGATCCACCTGGCCGCCCAGGCCGGAGTTCGCTACAGCCTGGAGCAGCCCGCCGCCTACATCGACGCCAACCTCGTCGGCTTCGGGAACATCCTGGAAGGTTGCCGCGCCGTACGGGCGCAGCATCTGGTGTTCGCGTCGACCAGTTCGGTCTACGGCGCCAACGGCAAGCTGCCATTCTCGGTGCACGACAGCGCCACCCACCCGATCACCCTCTATGCAGCGACCAAGCTGGCTAACGAAGCCATGGCGCATTCCTACGCCCACCTGTTCGACATTCCGTCGACCGGCTTCCGGTTCTTCACGGTCTACGGGCCATGGGGTCGGCCTGACATGGCGCTGTTCAAGTTCACCAAGGCGATTCTCGAAGGCCGGCCGATCGATGTCTTCGGTCAGGGCGAGATGCAGCGCGACTTCACCTACGTGGACGACATCGTCTCCGGCGTGGTCGCTGCGCTCGATCGTCCAGCTCAGATCGATCCGAACTGGGATGCTATGGCGCCCGATCCGGCCACCAGCGGCGTCGCCCCTTGGCGCATGCTCAACCTCGGCAACAGCCAGCGCGTCGAGCTGATGCGTTACATTGAGGTGCTGGAGGAGAAGCTCGGCCGCAAGGCTATGCTGAACCTGCTGCCGATGCAGCCCGGCGACGTGGCACGCACGGAAGCGGACGTCACCGACACTAAGGCCGCCCTCGACTACGCGCCATCGACGCCGATCGAGGTCGGAGTGTCGAACTTCGTCGACTGGTATCTCGACTACTATCGCGTCGGGACGAACTGACGATCAGCGGCCGCGGGCCTGATCGCGCGCGGCTGCCGCCTCTTCCTTCTGGCGGCGCGCCGCCTCGCGGGTGGCGCGGCGTTCGGCGAGAATCGACCAGACGATCAGCCCGACGATGCAGGCCGCCAGGAACGGCAGGGAAAACTGGCCAAGTCTTTCCATCCGGAAGGGTCCTTACCTCGGCGTCGATGACCTAGTCGATACCAGGGTTCGCCGCCCTGGCAAGCGGCGCGCTAGAGCCGCAGGTCGGCCGCCCCCTGCGGGAACATCGCCTTGACGTCGTAGAGCACCGCGTCGGGTTTGCCCAACGCGCGGATGGCGTCGACGCCCATCTCCTTGAACTCGTTGTGGGCCACCGCGACCACGATCGCGTCATAGGCCCCCGGCTCCAGGGTCGCGACCGGGGCGACGCCGTACTCGGCCTGCGCCTCAGCGGGGTCAGCCCAGGGCTCGTGAACATCGACTTCGATCTCGTACTCGGCGAGTTCGCGGACGATGTCGATGACCCGGGTGTTGCGCAGGTCCGGGCAGTTTTCCTTGAACGTGAGACCCATGACCAAGACCCGCGCCCCGCGGACCTGAATCTCGCGACGGATCATGCTCTTGACCAGCTCCTGGGCGATGTAGCCGCCCATGCCGTCGTTGATCCGGCGACCGGCGAGGATGACCTGCGGGTGGTAGCCGGCGTCCTCGGCCTTGGAGGTCAGGTAGTACGGGTCGACGCCGATGCAGTGACCGCCGACCAGACCGGGGGTGAACTTCAGGAAGTTCCACTTGGTGCCGGCCGCGGCCAGCACCTCCTGGGTATCGATATCCAGGCGATTGAAGATCAGCGCGAACTCGTTGATCAGCGCGATGTTCAGGTCGCGCTGGGTGTTCTCGATCACCTTGGCGGCCTCCGCCACGCGGATCGAGCTGGCCAGATGCGTGCCGGCCGGCACCACAGCAGCATATAGGGCGTCGACGAACTCCGCGGCCTGCGGCGTCGAACCGGCGGTGACCTTGATGATCGTCGACAGCCGGTGCTGGCGATCGCCCGGATTGGCGCGCTCGGGGCTGTAGCCGGCGAAGAAATCCTCGTTGAACTTCAGGCCCGAGACCTGCTCGATCACCGGTACGCAGTCCTCTTCAGTGGCGCCGGGATAGACGGTCGACTCGAAGATCACCACCGCGCCATTGGCGATCGCCCGGCCCACCGTGCGGCTAGCTGACAAAAGCGCCGTCAGGTCGGGGCGCTTATATCGGTCGATCGGAGTCGGGACCGTGACGATGAAGACGTTACAGGCCTTCAGCGCCGCTTCATCGGCGGCGAAGGTCAGGCCGCTAGCCGCAGCCAGTTCCTCCGCTGAGGTCTCCAAAGTCCGGTCATGACCGGACTTCAGCTCGGCTATCCGCTCGGCGTCGATGTCGAACCCGACAACGGGGTACTTCTCGGCCAACGCCACCGCGAGGGGCAGTCCGACATAGCCGAGGCCTATCACGCCGATCGCGGCCGGCGTGCGGGTAAAGGGGTTCTGCAGCATCGCTGGCAAATCTCCTAGCGTCCGGTCGCCCGGAACAGCTCCGTGCAGGCGCAGAGGATATGGTAGAACGACGTCGCCGGCGCCGGTTCGTCGATGAAGGTTCCGTCGGGCCGCAGCTTGTCGCGCCAGGCGCCCTCCGCCGGGGTCCGCAGGTAGCGGCGCAGCACCTCGGCCGCGTCGATCTTGTCCGCCTCGTCGCCGAACAGCAGTTCAGCCTTGAGATGCTCGGTCTGCGGCCACAGCCGGGCCGTCGCCTCGCGCACCGAGAAGTCGTCCCAGAGCTCGTTCATGACCACCAGGCGGCCCGGGTCGATCCCGCGCCGACCAGCCTCGTATAGGCCGCGAGCGGCGGCAAGGGCGTCCTCGCGTCCGCGAAGCCGGCCCCACTTCTCCAGCAGCCAGGCCCACTCGAACTGGTGGCCTGGCTCGACCAAGCGGCCGTCGTCGCCGTCCACCAGGCGCCAATCGACATCGAAGAACTCCCGCAGGAACCCGCCCTTCGGGTCGATGAACACCTTCAGCGCCATTTCAACGATTTCGTCGGCCATGGCGTCCCACGCGCCGCCCTCGTTCTCGGCCCAGGCCAGCGCGCCCTCCAGGAGGTGCATGTGGGCGTTGGCCTGATAGGGGTAGGCGATGTTCTCGACGAAGCCGCCGGCTGGATTGCGCATCGAGTCGAGCCCGTTCAGCACACCGAGCGCCACCTTGCGCAGATCGATCCGGCTTGGATCAACCTTATGCAGGGTCGCCGTACCCAGCAGCGCGAAGGCCTGGTCGTACAGCATCGGCGTGTCGTCCAGCGGCGCGCCGTCAAGGCCCACCAGGGTGCGGAACAGTCCGTCCGGCCGCAGGTAGCGGTCCAGGAAGAAGTCCATCCCGTGCCACGCGGCCTCGCGCCAGGGCCCGTCCCAGCCGAGCGCGCCAGCGGTGGCGAACACGTAGGTCTGGCGGCCCTGCACCCGCGCGCGGCGCGGCCCCGGTCGGGCGTCGCCGTCAATGCTGAGCGCCTCGTGATAGCCGCCCCGCTCATGATCGGCCCCGCGCTCCCACCACAGCGGCAGCGCAGCCTCGCGAACCCAGCGGTCGTACCATGCACCCGCAGCGTCCAGGCTCTTGAAGGGGGCTTCGTCCCGAGGATCCACACTCTCGTCCCGTCGCGGCGGCGAATCGACTTTCAATACTTCCAACCTTGTCCTCACGGCCCCTCGATAGCGCGTCGGGGCGTACGCGTCATCGCGATTGCGCCGCGGCCGGATAAGCGCAGCTTGAGGCGAAATTGCGCGAACGCGCGCCGCGACGCCAAATCCACCGGAAACCTTTCCTCAGGGCGAGGATGCTAGACAGATGCGAGGCGTCTCCACCGACGCCTCCGTCACCGCAAAGGCTTCGATATGCTCGGACTGTTCAACGCCGCCGTTCTCAAGCTGAGGCTCTACCTGATGAAACGGCGCCAGTTCGACAATCTGGCGCTGCGCAAACTGTTCCGCGAGCGCTACGACATCGACATCGGCATGTACTCGTACGGCTGCTTCGATCAATGGCGCATGCCCGGACCGATCCGTATCGGCCGCTACTGCTCCTTCGCCAACACGGTCCGTTCGGCACCGATCAACCATCCGCTCGACGCGCTGACCACACACCCGGCGCTGTATGAGAAGAAGTTCGGCGTGGTGGACGCCGACATCACCTGGGACGAGCCGCTGATCGTCGAGGACGACGTCTGGGTGGCGCACAACGTGGTGATCCTTCCGAGCTGCAAGTTCATCGGCCGCGGGGCCGTGATCGGAGCCGGAGCCATCCTGACCAAGAACGTCGATCGCTACGCTGTGATGGTGGGCAATCCGGCGCGCAAGATCCGTGACCGCTTCGATCCCGAAATGGCCGCGGCGATCGAAGCCACCCGCTGGTGGGAACTCGATACGCCCGAACTGCGCCGGCTCGTGCAGAGCCACGGCGAAATGGTCAATCACCCGAGCGTCGCGGCCCTGGAGGCTTGGCGCCGCGGACAGCCAATCAGCGGCTAGCGGGCTTCAGGGTCCGCAACAGCCCAACCACCTCACCGATCGTTTCGCGCTCGCGCAGCGCGACCCCGGCGGCGATGGCCGCCAGTAGCGCCGCGAACAGCGCGGCGAAAGCGTAGTGGCCGGAATCCGCGGCGGCTGCGGCGCCGTAGATCACTGCAAACGAAGCCGCGAACGCGGCCACGCGATCCCAGCCGTCCCAGTTGGGGAAACCGACGGCCCTATTCAACAGCACCAGGGCCACCATCAGGGCGGTGAACTCGCCGATGATGAAGCCGATCAGCACGCCAGGCAGTCCTCCCAGCATCATGAATCCCGCGATCGCCGCCGGCAGCGCGACCAGACGTGCAATGTTGTTGATCATGACAATGCGGCTCACTCCGACGCCGAGCGCGACATTGGTGGGCCAGAGACGGATGAAGCGCGCAGCCTGCAGCATCCCGATCAGGGCGAGCACCGTCGCCGGAAGGTCGAAAGCCCTGCCGTAGAGCATCACGACCGCCACAGGGGCGACCAGGGCGAACCCTGCGGCGATGCCGAGCGCCAGCAGCACGGACCGCCCGGCGAGCCGGTCTGCAGCCCGCTTCAGGTGAGCCGGATCACTTCGGGCCGCGGAGATGATGGGCAGGTTCGTGGCCCCCAGCACGCGGCTCACCATCGCCGCCGGCGAACTGACCAGCAGCAGCACCGCGGTGTAATGGCCAAGCTCGGTCACGCCCAGCTGATGGCCGATCAGCACGCGGTCGCCTTGCGAGCCGACGAACAGCAAGAGGCCGTTGACCACCAAAGGACCGGCGAACATCGCCAGCCTTCCGGCGTAGTCGCGAGAGTAGCCGATCGCATAAGGGCGTTTGGCGGTCAGGTGGGAGACGATCACCTGCGCCACCGGCCGGGCGATCAGACCATAGAGAATCGCCGTGAAATCACGTGTGTAGTAGGCGGCGATGATGATCGCCGCGGTGCTGACCAGTTCGGCGACCGCGATCCCCAGGGCCTCCGGCCGGAAGTCGTGCGCCCGTTGAGCCCGCCGGAAATCGAGGTGGACCCAGCCGCCGATGAGCGGTGCGGCCGCAAGAACCATCAGGCCGGTTGCGAGCGCCGGCTCGTCGTAGAGGCTCGCCATCGGGTAGGCCGCGATGAGCAGACCCAGCGCGATAAATATGCCTCGTCCCACGAAGACCAACTGGACGAGCTTCTGGGCCGCCGGCTTGTCGCCGTCGGGATCCTGGATCAGGAAGCGGTCGCTGCCGTTGTCGCTGACAGACTCGAAGAACGACGACGTAAGGATCAGCAGCGCCGCGAGACCAATCTGCTCTGGCCCCAGCAGCCGCGCCATGATCGTGTAGCGCGCCAGCGAGCACACCTGCGCGATTACGGACGCGGCGACATATGCTCTCGTGCCTTGGCGAATGACGCGCCCTCAATCTTGCATCTACCCAGCCGCACCCCGCAGCTGGCACCTCACCCGCCCCGTCGTCGGCGCTCGCCGACGTTGGAGGCCGAGCTTACTCAGGCCGCAGCCGCTTCGAAGGTTCGGCGAAGCTCCGCCCGATAGACGCCGAGCAGGTCATCCACCTCACGCATTCCGGCGACGATATCGGCCGCCAGCTCCTTCCGCCGATCAAGACAGTCCTCAAGGTACCCCAGCGCCTCCTCGACATCGATGCCCGAGGTGGGGATCATCCACTTGTACGCCAGCAATCCGAACAACCCGCTGAACTTTCGACTGTAGGCGACCGGCACGACGGGCGTACCCGATGAAAACGCTCCGATACAAGCATGCATCCGGCCGGCGACCAGGAAGTCGAGGCTGGAAATATAAGACTTAGCGTCGGAAGGATTTGTGAAGTTCCCAACCCTCACCGTGGCGGGGAATTCAGTCGCAAGTTTGTCCGCGATCCGGCCATCGTCATCCCAGGCGTAGGCGTCGGCGGTGGCGTGCGGGATGAGGTGAACCTCGACGTCGTCGCGGGCCGCGGCACGGCCGATGAACCGGCGCATCAGATCAGCGTAGTCGACGCTAAGCCCGAAGCGGTTCCGGCCGCTCTCGGCCTCATTGAAAAGCAGTCCGGACACGTTCACGCCGAGCCGCAGACGTGCGCCGCCCCGCTCTGCGCTGCGGTCGACATAGGGCAAGGCGAACGCCACATCGACCGACAGGGCGCCCTTGGCGGCCGGTGCCAGGCCGCGAAGCGCGTCGAGCGAGGCCTGGTCGCGGGCCAACACGCTGTCGGCCCGCTTGAGGGCCACCGACGCCATCTGACGATAAGGCGATCTCGTAAACGGACCGATCGTCTGCGGCGACAGGACCAGCGGCGTACGCGCGGCCAGCGCCTGCATCTTGGTCAGCCACAGGAACATGAATCGGCGCAGACCGTAGATGTCGGCGAAGCTGTCGCCGGCGCCGATGTCCAGAATGCAGTCCTGATCGGCGATGACACGCAGCGCCCCGCTGGGATCCAGAAGGGTGCGGGTGCTTACGACGAACAGATCCGCCTCGGTCGGCGACACGTACACCGCCCCGTCGTCCCGCATGCCGATGATCGTGAAACGCGGCGTGAGGCCCATCTCCGTCGCCACCGTACGCGCGATCGCCATGTTGGCGACCGTCAACGCCCCAACGCCGAGGTTGCCGGAGTTCGGCGAGTGCCACAGCAGGCCGATCTTGATCGCCTTGTCCGCCATCGCGTTCACTCTCAACTCCAGTACTACCGCGGCTTCAGCAAGTGCGCCGCACCCGAGCGTCTCCGCCCCCCCCGATATTGTCGCCCTGCCGGCCAAGCACCGTCGCCGGCGTCAGGCTTTTATGGCTTTCGCCAGCTGCGTTCCGATCAGCGCATTGCGCCGCGCAGCCGGAGTCGCGGCCAGCAGCGCCGGCACGAATCGGTCGATCAGACTGAACGCGGCCTTTGGGTCCGAGCCGAGCGCCGAGAACCGCACCAGCACGCCGTCAGGCACATAGCCTTCCATCGCCGTTTTCAGGCGTACTGAGCGCTGGTCGCCGGCGCTCTTGGGCAGGTACTCGCCCATGCGCGTCCAGTAGGTGACGTACTCGACCCGGTCCGCGCCCTTGGCGACGATCCGGCGGACCGGCAGCTCCGCGCCGCCAGGCAACGCCATTTCCCCGGCCCGGACCGACTGCAGTTCGAAACCCAGGGCCGGATAGCAGGATTCCGGCCGGTGCAGTTGCAGCAAATCGCTCTGGGTGTCCCCATAGGCGATCAGCATCATGATCTGCTCGTCGGTCTCCAGGTCGCGATAGATGCGGCTGACCATCTCGCTATAGAGCGTCGCGGCCAGGCCTTCGGTGTTGGGCTGCACCAGGCCGTCGCTCTCTTCCGAGGACCATTGGCCAAAGCGCACGGGAACGATCGCGTCGATCTTGTCGCCCGACTTGACCAGGCTCAGCCGATGGCGCGGTTTGAGCCCATAGGAGACGCCCGCCGCCCCGGCGCAGGCGCCCAGGAACAGCAGTTCGCGACGCCCGATCATGCCGCCGCTCCCTTCAGCTTCAGCAGACGCGACATCAGGTGGTCGACCGCGAAGACCAGCAGCAGCGCCGTCACGAAAAGGAATATCCCGGCGGCCATATGCAGGAAGCCTTGCGCCACGGCGTCGCCGAAGAAGTAGGTCAGCAACACCAGGGTTACGATCCGGATGATGTTGGCGACGATGGCGATCGGGATCACCAGCGCGACCAGGAACAGCGAGTAGCGCCACGAAGCGTTACGCAGCAGGTAGATATAGAACAGGCTGATCGCCACGAGGCCGGTGATCGAGTTCATGCCCGAGCAAGCGTCCTCTACGAGCAGCTGGTAGTGGCCGATCATCAGTGTGACGCCTTCGCGGAAGACCGGAATGCCGACGGCCTGCAGCCCTTCGGTGGCGGCGAACGACACGAACAGCTTGAGCGGCGCGGTGACGCCATCCATGAACCAGCCGGGCGGCGGAACCAGGAAGCCCAGGTAAAGCAGTGGGAACCAGTTGGTCAGCAGCACCCGCAGGCCGAAACATGCGTACAGCAGCGAAACCCCGACGCCGTACAGACCGACCACCTCGAGGCTGATGAAGTCATAGGCGCGGCCGAAGATGTAGAGCGCCAGCGACGCGGCCATGGCCGGAATGGTCAGCCAGTCGCTGCCGGGCGCGGCCGCGGCCAGCATCTCGTCGCGCTTGCGCCACAGCAGCCAGAGGCCAGTGACCAGGACGATCGGGCCATGGGCCCCGGATTCCTTCGACCAGACCTGTTCGCCCAAGGTTGCGATGGTCGGGACCGCCAGCAGCGCCATACCGAGAGCGACCACCCAAGCCGGGGTGATCGCGAACCGGGAACGCGGCGCGTTTTCTGATACTGCTGACGCCACGGATCAGCCTTCGTTCATCACCGTGCCGACGATCCGGGCGCGGTCTTCATTCAGTTGAGCGGCCAGGACCTGCATGTCGCCGATGAAGCTGCGGTTGCGCCGAACCACAATCAGGCTGTAGCCGACGACCGTGCTGATACGACGCGCGTCCGCGCAGCTGTTCGCCGCCGGCGTGTCGATGATCGTCATATCGAAATCGCGCAACTGCTGATCGACCAGATCCTTGAACCGGTCGCTCGCCAGCAGCTCCTGAGCGTCCGGCGCAGCGCCGCCGGAGTACATCACCGACAGGTCAGGCAAAACGGCTGACTGGATGACGCCATCCAGCGGCTCCTCCGAGCTCAGCGCCTGGCGAAGGCCGATCACCGGCTTGGCCGGGCGGATCAGGTCTTGGACGGTCGGGCGACGCAGGTCGCCATCGATGAGCAGCGTGTTGACGCCGATCTGCGACAGCGCGACGGCCAGATTGACCGCAGTGAATGTACAACCCACGCCGATGCTCGGCCCGCAGATCGCCAAGCCGCGACGACCGTCGTCCACGTGCTGGGCCATGATGTGCGTGCGCAGGGTGCGAATGGCTTCGGCCTGCTCGCCATGCGGCGCCGACAGGCTCACCACGGAAGGCGAGAAGCTGAACGCACCCTCCCCGCCCTTGGGCGTCTCAGGCGCGCCGATCGGGGCTCCGCCGATGGGGGCGGCTTCATTTGTCCGAGGCACTTGCGTTTCCCTGATCATGCGTTCGCAAATTTGCGGCGCGCCGCTCCCCGGGCGCCGCCGGTCGGCAGCGAGAAGCCCAGGAAGGTGGGCGGCTTGTGCGGCCCGGCGATCACCGCCAGCAGCGGCGCGTCGATGATGGCTGTGACGTCCTCGGCGCCGCGGACGCGCCGGCCGAAAAGCTCGATGAGCAGCGACACCAGCACCCCGAAGCCGAGGCCGAAGCCCAGCGCGCCGAACATAATCAGCGGCATGTTGGGGAAGCTGGGGCTCTGGGGGGTCACCGCGCTGCCGAGCGGTACGAGGTTGGTCTCGCCGACCTCGGCCTCCTGGCGTAGTTCGGCGGTGCGGGCCGCAGCCTTTTCGAACTGCGAGCGGCGCAGATCGACCTCAGCCTGCAGCTGACGCAGGCGCTCGACCTGATCACGCTGACCGATGACCTTGTTCTTCTGGCGCTCCAGGGCGCCGGCGCTGACCGCGCTGGCCCCGGCCATGGCGCCGACGGCGGACCGCTCCTGGGCGACCTGCTGGGCCATGACCGTGCGTTGCTGACGCATCGCGATCAGATCGGGGTGGTTCGGACCCAGCACCCGTGAAGCCTGGGCGATCGAGGCGTCGATCTGAGCCAGTTGCAGGGCCGAAGCCGACGGGCCGGCGATCACCGGCGCGGCGGAGGCGGCCGAGGCCGCCGCCAGCGCGCTCAGCTTGGCGCTTTCGATGTCGGGACCGCCATCCTGCAGCACGATACCGGTCTGCTTTTCGTAGGCGGTCTTGGCCGCTTCGGCCGAGACCAGCACGGTCTTGGCCTTCTCGGCCTGGGCCTCGTACCACTCGGCCGTGCGGCGAGCGGACTCGCGACGGAAGGCCAGGCTGGTGTCGATGTAGGCCTTGCGCAGCGCGTCGGCGACGGTGCGCGCCGATTCCGGAGAGTTCGAGGTGTAGCTGATCTCGAGGATATTGCTCCCCTCGATCAGGGAGGCGCCGGTCCCGTCGATCACGCGCTGTGCGGCCCAGCGCCGGAAGTCGCGGTCATCGCCCGGTCCACGCATGTCGTACTGGGTGATCAGATTGGGGTCTTGCAACCAGCCGAGGTCTTCGACCACCTGGCCGGCGACCCGATAGTCCTTGATCAGCTCGATCTGGGTCTTGGTATAGGCGCGCGCGAAGCTGGGAGCGGCGGTGACCTGACCGGTCACGGGGTCCGGCTTCACCAAGTCCATCATGACCCGCGAATATGCCGAATACCGCGGCGGGACGATCAGGGTGACGATGAACGCGCCAAGCACGCAGCTGATGGTCGCGGCGACGGTGACCCAACGCCGGGCCCAGAGGATCCGCAGGAACTGAATAATGCTCATTGCCTGTCTCCGGCCCCCAAAGCCGCCTTAGAACAAACGCTCGCCGATGACGATCACGTCGCCCGGCTCGACCTTGTCGTCGAGATTGACCTTCAGTTTCGTGCCCGCACGGGTGACCTGCAGACGGCGGTCGGAACCCGCCGGCCCAAGGCCTCCGGCCTTGGCGATCGCCAGACGATAGGTGAGCCCCGTGGCCACCGGGTACGATCCCGGCGAATTGACCTGGCCGCTGATGTAGAAGAGCTCGGCTTGCGGGGCGAAGATCTTGTCGCCGGCCGCAACGACCGGGTCCTGCGACAGGTCGCCCGTCGCCAGATCCTTGATCAGCAGGCGCTTCTCGGCGCTACCGTCCGCGGGACGCAGGACGATGTAGTCCGCGCCGGCAGCGTTGACGCCGCCGACCCGCGCCAGGATTTCCGACAGCCGGTAGGAACGATTGACCGTGACCAAGCCCGGCGAGGTGACCGCGCCTAGGACGGTGACGTAGCGGCTGGAGTAGGAGACCACTTCCACATTGACGATCGGGCTGGCGAAGTAGCCGCCAGCCTGCAACGCCGCGCGCACCTGTTCGCTCAGGGCGCGGGCCGTACGATCGCCGGCCGCGATACGCCCGATCAGCGGCAGCTGGATGGTGCCGTCGGCCCCGATGCGCGCGCGGGTCTTGAAGTCGGCCCGGCCCAGCACCTCGACATCGACCACATCGTCGGCGCCGAGGATGTAGTCGGGCGACGGCGCCGGCTGCGCGTCGGGCGCAGCCATCGACGGGCCGACGGCCGGAGCCATCGCCGGACCTGCCGCAGGATTGGTCGCCTGCGCCTGCGCGCTCAGCGGCACGGCGAGAGCAGTCCCGATGACGACGATCAGTTTGAGCAGGCTATTGCGCATGGTCAGGCCTCAGTCCGATTAAAACGCGACCCCCGCCGACAGCGCGACGACAGTCCGATCATAGGTGTACTGCGGGGCGTTGGCGTCCCGATCCTCGTAACGCGCATTCAGGCTCCAACGGATCCGCTCGCTTTGCGCAAACGTGATGCCCCCGAAAACGGCGTAGCTCTGGGAATCCGTCAGCACCGGGAACAGGGAGGCGAATGAGCCGTCCGTTTCGGTGTCCACGAACTCCGTGCCTGCCGACAGTGCAATTCGCGAGCCAAGATCGTAGTCGGCCGTAAGGCGATAGTTGGTCGCGATCGAGTAGAGGCCGCCGATGCTGCTGGCGGGCAAGACCGCACGGCCCATGCCGAACTCGGTCCGCAGGCGCGTCGTCGGGCGATAAATCAGGTCAACGCTCCAGGTTGAACCCTCGAAGTCGCTGTTGGCCACCAGGCTGTCGGTCTCGACCGTGGTGTAGCCGTAGTTGATGACGCCCTGCAGGCGGCTGCTGATCCGACGCTCGAACGACACGCCCAGGGTCGTGGTCTGATAGCCGCTGGCCGAGGTCGGCAGGAGGCGGTTCGGATAATCGGTGTCCGAGTAGCCCGCATAGACCGTGAGCGTTCCCAGGGCGGGGCGCGAATAGGTCACGCCGACGGTGCCGTCCCACGTCTCTGAATCATTTTGGAACACAACGGCGTTGCTGTTCTCGGACCAGGTCTTGTGCGCCGCGGCCGTGACGCCGAGGCCGGCGCCGCGAGTGCAGGCGACGGTCGCGCCCAGCGAGCTGCTGTCGATGGCGTTCTCGGAGTCCACCAGGGTGACGGTCTGAATGTTCGCCTGACCGTGGTGGAACGAACCGCCCAGCTGGCCCTCGCAGGGACCGAAGCGCAGGTTGGCCCCGCCTTCGAAATCCAGGTTCTCGGTGTCGAGCTGGGTGTTCTTGTCGTGGAAGTCGTAGCCCACGCTGCCGCGCAGATAGAGCGACTGGCGGCTGACCGGCAGCAGCACGTCCGCCGTCACCGCGGGACTGAAGATGGTGTCCTCTCGCTGGATGCCGCGGAGCGCCGCGGTCGCCGCGTCCGAGCGGGAGACGTTGCTGTCGTGCACGACCGTCGCCTGGACGCCAAACGTGACGCTTCGCGTCTCTTGCGCGAGCGCAGGCGTGGCCAACGCCACAACGCCAAGCAAACTACCGCAGACGATCTTTCCGTAATGCATGCGCGTGCCCCCCAATTCGTAACGCCTTCTGACAGGCCCGAAGCCCTTCAGAGAGATAGCGCCCGCGATTTGCGCGTGCACTAACAAAGTAGGCTGAAGTTTGTGAACAATCTGCTGATGAGCAGTTCGGTTAACTAGCGCTTTCCAAGCAGTACCCGGCGCATCGTTCCAACCAGATTGCGCGCGGCCTCTGCCGGCGGCGCGAGCCGCGCTGCGGTCGAAACCTCGGTGCCCCGCATGTCGGGCTTGGGCTGCAAGGTGGCGCTGAGCGCGCCCAGCCGCGCACGCACCAAGCGCTTTCGACGCGCTTGCGACGGCTGCATCAGGTCGATCTCGCCGACCTCCAGCGGCTCAGCGCTCAGGACGCCGTCGTCGACCGCGCGCTGGAACATCTCGGCGCCCACCGGCGAGCGCACCACGATCAGGCTGCGGCCATCCTGTTCTTCGAAGCTCGGATAGCCGCTTTCACCGCCATACCAGGCATCGGCGCAAGCGATGTCCGCTGCTCCACCGACCGCGTCCGGGCAGATCTTGCAACGGAACTGAACTTCCTTCGAGAGGTGGCCGCCCCAACTGTCGGCATAGGACATTTTCGCCACCCGGCCGTCGTGCGTGGTCGCCGCCGCTGTTCCGGGCCAGCCCTGGCCGCGGAAGCGAAAGGCCGCCACGTCCTCGAAAGACACCTCCATCGCCTTCAGGATCCGATGCACGCCATCATGGCTGGGCATGCCGCCGCAGAAGAACGACAGCATCAGTGGCACGTGCTGATCGACACGCGGATCGTGCAGCGCAAGCCGGCGCAACGCCGAGACGTCGCACGGCTTGCCCACGAAAGCCATGCGCCCGCCGGCGGCCAGCGCCTCGTCGATGCCGCTTAGCGGCGAAGAGGCCGTGTAGCGCGAACCAGCGCCAGCCAGAATTTCCTGCGGCGTCGTCGAACAGACCGTAACGTTGCCGGTGGGATTTTCGGGGTCAGCCTTGATATGAACCACCCGGTCTACAAAGCCGCTGGCGATGGCGTGGATCAGGATCGCCGAAATCGCACCGCCGGACGAACCTTCGAAGCGCACGGCCTCGTCAGTGGCGAAGCCGGTCCAGACCCCACGCCACGGTCCCCAGTAGGGATGCATGTTCGCATCGCGATCCCAGGCGGCGACGACCGCGCCGGGGCAAGACCCCGCTATGGCCCGCTCGGCCTGGGAAGAAATCGGCGCGGACTGCACCGGCCGGCTATAGCCGGGCGGCGTCATCTGCATGGTGATCGCGCCCTCGGACACGGATGCGCAAAGCCCACACCCCGTGCAGAGCTGCCCACGAAGCACGCGTTCGACGGTTGGTGACGCCGGCAAGGCCATACTGGTTTCCCTGACCGCGCCGAGCGCGCGCGACCTCGCTACAACAAAAAAAGGTTTCGCGGCGGTTTAGCGCCGACTGGCCGACGAATATCAAGCCACGTAGTAACCCGTCTTTAGATGTCTGAGTGGTAACGAGAGATTTCCCGCGTGAACAGTGATGGCGAGACGGTGGCGGTTTCAGACGTCGTAGCTGCGGAAGCGGCGCCCGCCAGCGGCGCGACGCCGGCAGGCCGTCGCCTGCGGCTGTGCCTCGCCGCCTCCGGCGGCGGCCACGTTCGCCAACTGCTCGACCTCGAGAGCATCTGGTCGAAGCACGACTATTTCTTCGTCACCGAGGACACCGCGCTGGGCGCGACACTCGCTCAGACGCATCGCACGCACTTCGTCCCGCACGTGGCGATAGGCCAGGCGCGGCTCGGCGCTCCATGGCAGATGGTCCGCGCCGGGATCAGCAATTTCTTTCGCTCGGCGTCGATCATCGCCCGCGAACGTCCGGACGTCGTCATCTCGACGGGCGCGGGAGCGGTGTTCTTCGCGGTCGCCTGGGCGCGGCTGCGCGGCGCGCGGACAGTGGTCATCGACTCGTTCGCGCGCTTCGACCGTCCGTCGCTGTTCGCCCGCATCGCCGCCCCGATCGCCGACGACATGGTGGTGCAGTCGAAGGCGCTGGCCTCGCATTTCCCCAAGGCTAAGGTGTTCGATCCCTTCCGGCTGCTGGACGCCGCGCCGCCGCCGAAGCGGCCGCTGCTGTTTGCGACCGTCGGCGCCACCCTGCCCTTCGAACGCCTGGTCTCGTCCGTCGCCGAGCTGAAGGCGCGCGGCGGCCTGTCGGAAGAGGTCATTATCCAGACTGGAGTCGGCGCCCCGCAGCCCGAGGGCGTGACCGCGGTCGAGACCCTGCCCTTCGACAAGATCCAGCAGTTGCTCAGGGAAGCCGACATCGTCGTCTGCCACGGGGGCACCGGTTCGCTGATCACGGCGCTGCGCCAAGGCTGCCGGGTGATCGCTTTCCCTCGGTTGCTGGAAAAGGGCGAGCACTACGACAACCACCAGGCCGAGATCACGGGCGCCTTCGCCGCGCGCGGACTGATCGAGGTCGCCAACGACGCCGACGAACTGGCTGCCGCGATCGCGCGCATCAAATCTCGGCCGCCGGTGCTGGCGACCACCGATCCGAGCGAGCTGATCGGCTATCTCGACGGCGTCCTCGACGAGGAACGCCGCAAGCGTAGGTCGAAAACGCAAAATGCGTGACGACCGCTGGGGCCGTCACGCTTTTCGGTAGCGTGGTTCGGATGCCCCGAACCTGGGCATGGCGGCCAGGTCCGGGGACGTCCGAGGGAGCCGCTTAGAGCGCGAACTCCGAGCCGTCCAGGCTGTGGACGCCCGTCAGCTTGATGTGCAGGTCAGCCACCTTGTCGCCGTTCATGTCGCCATAGACGTGAGTTTCGCCGTTGGTGACTTCATAGCGGAGTTGGCCGGCCTGGCCGCTGAACGCCTTGGTTCCGATGAAGGCGAATTTGTCGTTCGCCGCCGTTTTGGTGTTGGCGTCCAGCTCGCTGAGCAGGATCTTGTCGCCCTGCGCCTTCGAGAAGTCCGTGATCAGGTCGGTCGACCCGAGGTCGGCCGGACGGAACACGAAGTTGTCGGCGCCAGCGCCGCCGGTCAGGGTGTCGGCGCCCGGGCCGCCTTCCAGGCGATCGTTGCCGGCCCCGCCAAGCAGGACGTCGTTGCCGTCGCCGCCGGTGAGCGTGTCGTTGCCGTTGCCGCCGTCGAGACGGTCGGAGCCGGCGTCGCCCAGCAGACGGTCATTGCCGTCGCCGCCCGAGAGGGTGTCGTCGCCTTCACGACCGCGCAGGATGTCATCGCCGCCCAGGCCCGACAGGTTGTCGGAATTGGTGGTGCCGGAGATGTCGTTCGCCAGGTCGTTGCCGGTGCCCGACGTCGCGCCGTCCTGCAGCTTCAGGTTCTCGACGTTGTCGGTCAGCTTGTAGTTCACCGACGCATAGACCGTATCGGTCCCACCATTTGCAGTCTCGACGACCTTATCGTCGGCGTCCTTGATGATGTAGGTGTCGTTCCCGGCCCCGCCGATAAGGACGTTGGCGCCCTTGCCGCCGGTCAGCACGTCGTCACCGACGCCCCCTTCCAACTGCATGTTCTCCTTGCCGCTGACCGTCAGGCGGTCGGCGCCGGAGGTGCCCTTCACGATGGTCAGCGAACCGCCGTCAGAACCCGAGCCGCTGTCCGTACCCGAACCGCCGTCCGAACCGGAACCACCATCCGAGCCAGAGCCCGTACCCGGATCGGGATTAGGCGTCGGATCCGGAGTCGGAACCGGCGTCGGATCGGGCCTGGGATCCGGAGTCGGGGTCGGCGTCGGAGCGCCGCCCGGCAGCGGGAAGGTCGAGATGGCGCCAGCTTCACCCTCGTGCGCCTTCACCCAAGCGTCGATCTTCGCGATCTCCGCAGAGGTCAGGGCCTTGATGGTGACGTTGCCGCTGTTCGCCGTCGTGGTCGTGCCGCTCAGGTTGAAGCTGGCGGCTTCGTTGTTGGTGATCTTGGCGTTGGTCGAGTTGGCGATCCGGATCCAAGACGTCATGTCGCCATAGGGCGCGACGGTGTTGCCGTCGACGGTCAGGCCGTTGGTGTTGGACACCATGATGCCGTTGTACATGCCGCCCACGACCACGTTGTCCGTCACGGTCACGTTCTTGTAGCCGATACCGGCCTGGTCGGTGATGAAGATGCCCTGGATGATCCCGCCTTCACCGCGCGCGACCACGTTGCCGCTGACCACGATGTTTTGCGCAGCCGAGGTGGCGCCGCGGGTCAGGAACTGAACGGCGTCCGGGTGGTCGCCGGTGGCCGGGGCGAAGTCGTGGAAGGAGTTGTTGAGAACCTGCACGTTGGACGTACCCACGGCGATAACGCCGTCAGCACGCATGTCATGCATGTTGTTGCCTTCGACGCGAACGCCGTTGCTGTTCATCATGCTGACGCCGTGCGCGAGCTCGTGGAACTCCGAGTTCGTCACCTTCACGTTCGAGCTTTCACGGATCAGCATCGCCGACTGGTCATCGCCGGGGTTGTTGTTCAGCGAGCCGTGGAAGTTGATGTTGTCGAACGAGATGTTCTTTGAGCTGTTGACCTGGGTGTTCCAAACCGTGGACGGATTGCTGTAATCCATGTGCAGGTTCTCGAAGGAGAGCCCTTGGCTGTTGGCCACGGTCAGACCCGTCAAGGTCGCTGGGTTACCCGCATCCTTCGAGGTGATCGTCACCGTACCGTCGAAGACAATGCCCTTCAGATTGACATTGCCGTAGTTGCCGGCCGAAAGAAGGATATTATCGCCCGCCTTAGCAGTCGTAAGAGCGGCGCGCAGCGAATCTGCACTATTAACAGTAATATTAGTCACGTAGGGAGACCCTCACTATTGGTGGCCAAAGTCCGATACACTTGCGTGCACCAAAGCCACTGAATGTGAGCGTCTATCTACATACTGAGATTGCGCCCATCCAGGTGACGGAACGTCGCAACAATCCTGCAATGTCTCGAATTTAGACTGTTATATACCTGGATAGTGACGGTTGATTCGCGTCCAAGACATGTCATGAATCGGGCGGAATCCGGGCGAACAGCGACTAATCTTCAGTTCTCCTTTCGAACGACCAAAAGAAAACCCGCCGCTGCGGGGGACGCAGCGGCGGGATGGTGTTCGAACCCGGTTTTCAGCTCACTCAGAGCATGAAATCGGCGGCCGTGAGCTTGCTGACACCCACCACGTTTATCTCGAAGTCGGCGATGCGGTCGCCGTTCATGTCGCCGTAGACGTGTGCGTCCCCGTTAATGACCTGGAACCGCAACTCGCCCGCCTTGCCGCTGAAGGCGCTGGCGCCGATGAACGTGAATTTGTCGTTCGCGGCGGTGTTGGTGTTGGCGTCCAGCTCGGCGAGCAGGATCCGGTCGCCCTGGGCCGACGAGAAGCCCTCGATCCGATCCACGCCGACCAGGTCGCCCGGGCGGTAGACAAAGCTGTCGGCACCGGAACCGCCGACCAGCGTGTCAGCGCCGGGCCCGCCCTCGAGACGGTTGTCGCCAGCCCCACCGATGAGGATGTCGTTGCCTTCACCGCCATACAGGCTGTCATTGCCCGCCCCGCCGTCCAGGCGGTCGTCGCCAGCGTCGCCGTAAAGCTGGTCCGCGCCGTCGCCGCCGCTGATCGTGTCGTTGCCTTCACGCCCTCGCACGGTGTCGTCGCCGCCCATACCCGACAGATTGTCGGCCTGCGTCGTGCCCGTGATGATGTTGGCCAGCCCGTTGCCAACGCCGACGGTCGCGCCTTCCTGCAGCTTCAGGTTCTCGACGTTGGCGCTGAGCGTGTGGTTGACGTAGGCGTAGACGAGGTCGGTCCCGCCATTCGCGCCCTCGACGATCACGTCGTCGCCGTCGCGGATGATGTAGGTGTCGTCGCCGGCCCCACCGATAAGCGTGTTAGCGCCCGCGCCACCGGTCAGCACGTCGTTACCCGCGCCGCCTTCCAGCTGCATGTTGGCCTTGCCGGTGACGGTCAGGCGATCATCGCCAGCCGTCCCGGCGAGCACGATCACGGCGGTCTCCACCGGAGCCGGATCCTTGACGACCGGCGCCGTCGGAGTCGACGTGGTGGGCGCGGTCGGCGTGGTGGGAACCGTCGGAGCGGTCGGCGTCGTGGGGACCGTCGGGGCGGTCGGCGGGACGGGGGCCGCGCCGTCCAGCATGCCCACCAGGCCGCTCGAAACGTCGGTATTGGCGGCCAGCCAGGTATTCAGGCTGGCGATCTGCTCAGCCGTAAGCGGCTGCAGGATGACGTCGCCGGTTTGCGTCAGAGCGGTGTTGCCCTGCAGGATGTAAGCGCCCGCCTGATTGTTGCTCATTTGGACGTTGGTCGAGTCGCCGACCCGGATCCACGACTTCTGATCGCTGTAGGAGGCCACGACGTTGCCGTCGATGACGACGCCATTGGCCATCGCCACCATGATGCCGTTGTACATGCCACCGGTCACGACGTTGTCCGTCACCGTCACGCGGTCATAGCCGAGCCCGATCTGGTCGGTGATGAACACGCCCTGGATGATTCCGCCATCGCCGCGCGTGATCAGGTTGCCGCTCACCAGGATGTCGTGAGCCTTCTCGGTCGTGCCGCGGGTCAGGAACTGGATCGCGTCCGGATGGTCGCCGTCGGCCGGATAGAAGTCCGTGAAGACGTTGCCGACGATTTGCACGTTCGAGGTCCCCGCGCCCATCACCCCGTCGGAACGCAGGTCATGGAAACTGTTGGCATCGATGCGAACGCCGTTGCTGTTCATCATGCTGACGGCGTGGGAGAACTCTTGGAACTCCGACCCGACCACCTTGACGTTCTCGCTGCTGCGGATCAGCAGCGCGTTCTGGTCGTCGGCGGGGTTGCCATTCAGCGAACCATGGAAGTTGAGATTGTTGAGCTCGATGTTCTTCGAGCTGACGATCTGTGCGTTCCAGACCGTCCACGGCGAACTGAAGTCCATGTGCAGGTTCTGGAAGGTCAGGTTCTCGCTGCCCGTCACCACTAGACCGGTAAAGGTCGCCGGATTGCCGGGATCCTACGAGGCGATGGTCACCGTGCCGTCGAACACGAGGTTCTTGATCTGGACGTTCGAGTAGTTGCCAGCCTCAAGAAGGATCGTATCGCCAGACTTGGCGGCGTTAAGCGCCGCGGTCAGGGATTGAGCGCTATTCGCCGTGAGTATCACGATATCTCTCCGCCACCAGATCCGTACTCGTGCTTTGTATTGGCGAGTACGGGATGCCCCGTTGTGGACTTACGATTAGCAACAAGCCGCTTGAACCGGCCTTAATCAGCTAGGTTAATTGCGCGATAACATAAACATCCGGAAACCATGCGCTCCTACGCCTTGCAGGCGCACGGAACAGCGCCGCCCCGGCACACGCTGGGGCCGTCGATCGCTATCGGTGAGATCGGACTAGGTTTGCTGGGCGGCCAGTCGGCCGGCGCGCCGGCGGCGTCGATAGGCGTCAAGCGCCGGGCGCTCGACGAGGTGCCAGGACAGCGCAGCCAGCGGCACGGTCGCAGCCATGGTGACCAGCGTCAGGGCCAGGTGCGACGAGGTCGGCCAGAAGGCGTAGATCAGCACCATCACCGGATAGCCGTAGATGTACATGCCGTAGCTGTAGTCCGGCCACTTGGCGGAGAAGACGCTGCGCTGCGCGGTGAGCAGGCCCCAGCACAACACCGCATAGCCGATCAACAGCGCGCGCATATGTAGGCCAAGCCCCACGCCATGAGCCGCCAGGGTCACGACGAACAGCACGCCCAGCCAAATCCACGAAAGCGGAATGCGCTCGCGGAAGAGATAGGCGGCGATGCCCAAGGCGAACGCCGCCCACAGGCGGTCGAAGGTTTCGATCAGATAGACTGCGCCATCGCCCACCAGGCTGCGGGCCAGTTCCTGCACCTGTGGAACATCCCAGACCAGCACGCCGACCAGGCTCAGCGGCAGCACCAGCCGCTTCATGATCGTCGGCTTGGCCAGACCCAGCGCGCCAAGGATCGCCAGCACGGCATAGCATCGGACCTCCCAGGGCAGGGTCCAGAGCGAACCGTTGAGCACGCACGGCTCGCCGCCACACTCCACACCAGTCAGCCGGTAGGATGCGACTGTGAATGTCAGGTTGGTCAGGACGAACTTCGAAGTCTCGCCGCCGAGATAGGCGCCGGGGGCCGCCGTGGTGAAGAAGCCGCCCACCAACACCGTCAGCAGCACGCACAGGGCCAGCCCCGGCCATAGCCGCACGAACCGCGCCGTGAGGAAGCGCACCGAACTGCTGAGCCGCAGCAGGCTTGGATAGACGAGAAACCCGCTGAGGAAGAAGAAGCCGTCGACCGCATAGGCCGATATCGGCGCGCCGAGAAACCCACTGAGGTCGTCGGCATTCCGCACGCCGGTGGTCATGAAGTAGCAGTGCGTGTAGATGACCGAACTGGCGAGCAACAATCTAACCGCGGTGAAGTTGTTGGCGTCGGCGTCCAGTCGCTCGTCGCTGATCCGCATCGCCCGTCCCTCGACCACGCCGCTTCGCACTATCCGACCGGCAAGCAGCGACTAGTACAGCAAAGCTGATACGTAAACCTTACGCGAACCGCACCCAACCACTACACCAACTCATACTGCCTCCAGGTCGCGCCAATATTGATGAAACGTCAACATCGCAGGGGCATATGTGCGACCGGGCCCGCCGTCGCGGCCGCCCGTTGTTCATATGCGAGTCCGCCCCGCCGATGGAATTGACCGGAGACGCCCTGCCCGCTGGCGCGCTGCCTCACGTCAGCGTGATCGTACCCCACTACAACGACCTCGCATCGCTGGATCGCTGCCTGTCGGCCCTGCAAGCCCAGACCTATGCGCCCGACCGCTTCGACGTGATCGTCGCCGACAACATGTCCCCGGTGGGGGCAGACGCTGTGAAGCAGACTATCGCAGGCCGCGCGAGAATCGTCAGCGTAGCTGAGCGCGGGGCCGGCCCGGCCCGCAACGGCGGCGTCGCTGTGGCGCGCGGCCAGATCCTCGCTTTCACCGACTCCGATTGCATTCCGGCGCCCGAATGGCTCGCCGAAGGCGTCGCGGCTCTAAAGCGCAGCGACTTCGTCGGCGGCGGCATGCGCGTGCTGGTGGGCGACGAGGACCACGTCACCGGCGCCGAAGCGTTCGAACTGGTCTTCGCCTTCGACAACCAGGCCTATGTGGAGCGCAAGGGCTTCACGGTCACCGCCAACCTCTTCTGCCCGGCCGCATTGTTCGCCCAGGTCGGCGGCTTCCGGGTCGGAGTGTCCGAAGATCTGGAATGGTCGCACCGCGCCCGCGACGCTGGATTCAAGATCGGCTACGCGCCGGCCGCGCTCGTCGCCCACCCCGCCCGCCGCGACTGGAAAGAGTTGTCCGCCAAATGGCGGCGGCTGAACGCGGAGACCTTCGGCATCGTCGCCGCTCGACCGCAAGGGCGGGGACGCTGGCTGGCCCGCAGCCTGCTGCTGCCGCTCTCGGCCGTCGCCCACACGCCACGCGTTTTGACCAGCCCGCGCCTGCGCTCCCCGCGCCAGAAACTCCACGCCATGGCCATGCTCTACCGGCTACGTTTCTGGCGCGCCTTTGACGCCGTGGGCCTGCTGGCCCGTGCGGAGCGCTGATCCATGCATGTCGCCGTCTGCATCGTCGCGTTCCGCAACGTTCCCGACATCGTCGCCTGCCTCGACGCGCTGGGCCGCTCCAGCCACAACGCGTTCGAGGTCCTCATCTGCGAGAACGGCGGCCAGGCAGCATACGACGCGCTCGTCGCCCAGCTGCCCCAGGCCCTGCCCAGCGGCCAGATCGTCCGCGCCGTGCGCGCGCCGCGCAATCTCGGCTACGCCGGCGGCGTGAACGTCGGCCTGCAGGAAACGCCGCACGCCGACGCCTGGTGGGTGCTCAACCCTGACACCTTGCCGCAGCCGCAATCGCTCGAACGCCTAGTGGCCCGGCTGCAGGCTGGCGGCTGCGAAGCCGTCGGCGACACGGTCTACCTGCCGGACGGCCGGGTGCAGTCGCATGGCGGCCGCTGGCGGCCATGGCTGGCGCGGGCCGTCTCCATCGGCCACGGCTCGCCGCACGGCGCGCCGCCCGATCAGGCGCAGATCGAGCGCGAGCAGAACTATCTCAACGGCGCGTCGATGATGATCGGACGCCGCTTCCTCGAGACCGTCGGCCCGATGCGCGAGGATTACTTCCTCTACTGCGAGGAGGTCGAATGGTGCCTGCGCGGGCTTCAGCTCGGCATGCGCCTGGGCTACGCGCCCGGCGCCGACGTCCTGCATGAAGCCGGCACCACCACCGGCTCCTACGCCGCCATCCGCAGCCGCCCGCGCACGCCGATCTATCTGGGCGAACGCAACAAGCTGCTGACCACCCGCGACCGCTATCCGACACGCCTGCCGGTCGCGGCCGTCGCAGCGCTCGCCCTGCTGGGTCTGCGGTTTGGTCGCGCTCGCGCCTGGCGCCAGCTCGGCTATGCGCTGGCCGGCTGGAGCGCGGGTCTGCGAGGCGAGCGCGGCCCCCCGTCCTGGCTCGACGTCAGCTGACGTTGGCCGGCGGCGCGCCTGCCTCGGGCTTCTCATGGGTGGCTCGGTAGACCATCGCCGTCACAATGCCCATCAGCATGAAGATCAGCGGGTGGTTATCCTGCTGGCTGAACACCGACTTGATGACGATGAAGTTCACCAGGGCGATGGCCGCGGGCATGAAGTAGCTCAGCTCGCCCGTGGGTGACCGCACCGCGTACTTGGCCGCGTAGTAGGTCGAGATGACCAGCATCCCGTAATAGACGAAGAAGCCGATCACGCCGTACTCGAGGCCGACCGCCAGATAGTAGGTGTCGATGGTCGTGATGCCCGCCGGGCTGACGAAGCCGAGCGTGCTGCCGCCCGTACCTGCCCCGTGCCCCCATGGCGCCTTCAGGATCATCGGGATGCCCATGTCGTACTGAGCGCCGCGCGACGCCGTGCTGGCCGCCGTGTCGCCGCCGCCCCAGACCATGTTGCGAAGTCGGCCCACGAACATCGTCGCGGCGATGAACAGGGCGAAGATCACCGGATAGGCCAGCACGATAGCCGGGGCCAGCAGGCTGGTCTTGTCCGCGCGCCATCGCAGCCAGCTCCACAGCAACAGGTAGAGCATGAACGACAGCAGGAAGCCGACCATGCCAAGACGGGAGTCGGTGATGATCACCACATAGAGCATCACCGGCATGGTCACCCCGGCGGCGATACGGGTCACAAGCCTCTTCCCGAACATCACGAAATGCAGGACGAAGGGCGCCGTTAGCGCAAGGAACTCGGCCAGACCAAGCGGTGTGGTGAAGGTGCTCTGCACGCGATACTGCCCAGTCGCCGAACGCATACTGCCGGTGAGCGTCCGGATCACGCTCTCGTCCTCGACCTTCAGGAAGCTCGGCACGAAGGCGCCCCAGGACGGGCGGCTGATTTTGAACTCGAAGAGCCCCATCAGGCAGACGACGACTGTCACGACCCAGAGGATCACCGCCCAGCGGTGGACCCGCCCGGGCTTCAGGAAGACGAACGCGCTGGTGAAATAGATCGACGTCCAGGTCAGCTGGGCGTTGATCACCCGCTGGATGGACTGGTCCTTCTCGTCGGAGAAGGCGATCGTGACCACCTGGATCAGCACGAAGCCGGCCAGCAGCTTGTAGACCAGCGGCGTGGCGTTCAGCGCTTCCTTCATCTGCGCTCTGAAGTCCGGCGACATCGAGTAGCTGATGGCCAGAACCAGGGCGAGTGGCGCGCCGACCAGGCGCATCAGCGTGATCCACGGCAAGCCCGGCAAGGCCACGGCCAGATAGTTCGGCCATAGGAACAGCACGATGATGAAGGCGAAGCTGAGCCCGTACAGCATGCCCGTCGGCGCGGTGCGGGTGTCGGGCAGCGCCCAGACCGTCAGCAACGCCAGGAGGATAACCGGAATGACCAGCTGCTTGATCAGGTACGGCGTCGTCAGACCGTAGAAGAAACCGAAGAACAGGCAGAAGCCCATGAACGCGAGCAGGAAGGCAGCTTGAACCAGGCGCCCGGGGCCGGGCCGGGTGTAGGGTCTCAGGATAATCGGCCGCGAACTGCGGCCGTCATTGTCGCTGCGCGCCCACATCAGGGCCTCTCCCAGTCGTTTTCAATCCGCCGGCTCGCAGACGCGCCGAAGCTAGGCGTTCACAATCTGACGTCCATGAATTAACATTCTTCCCAGCGCTCGCTAAGTCGTGAGAGCGCAAGGCCGCGGGAGAGTTAAGCCCCCGCAGCCCAGTGCAAGTAGCGCCTCGATTTTAAGCATTTGTTAGATGTACTCGGGCCCGATCAGCCCGACGGAGGCGCCAGTCCTCCTGCGTCAATTTAGCCCCGGTGACCGTTGAGCTTCACCCGCTATGGTCGGTGAGACAGCGGGGGCTGCGACCAGAATAGAGAAGACGCAAATCTGATGGCCGATATCCTGTGCGCCAGCGCCGCCGAGCTTACAGCAGCACTTGGTGTAGCCAAGGCTGGAGACAGGATACTGCTGCAGGAAGGCAACTATTCTAACGTCCAACTGAAGAATCTCGTCTTCGGCAGCGCCGTTACAATCACTTCCGCAGATCCCGGCCAACCGGCGACCTTGACCGGGCTGACCGTGAGCAACAGCCAAGGGCTGGTGATTAGCAATCTGCACCTCGATTTCAGCGCGCCGTGGACGGTCTGGAACGCCCAGGTCCTCAGCTCGAAGGACATCACGCTCGCCAATCTCAGCATTCACGGTTCTTTGAACGGCACGCCGGCCGACGATCAATCGGGGATCCTGATCCGCAGCAGCAGCGGCGTGCGCGTCACCGGATCGGAGTTCCAGCAGCTCGATCATGGCATCAGCCTGACCGACAGCAGTGACGTTCGGGTTGACAACAATCGCATGCACGACCTGCGCGCCGACGGGATCGTCGCCGTCGGCACGTCCCGTGTTCAGATCGTCGGCAACTCCTTCACCGACTTCTATCCGGTGAGCGGCGACCACCCCGATGCGATCCAGTTCCTGACTCGGGGCGCCACGGCCCGGGCTACGGACATCGTGGTCAGCGGCAACCTGATCACACGCGGCTCCGGCGGGGTGATCCAGGGCGTCTTCATCACCGATCAGATCGGCCTCGGCTACGACCGGGTCACCGTTACCGACAATGTCGTGATCGGCGGCATGTACAACGGCATCATGGTCACCAAGACCAACGGCCTCGTGGTCGGCGGCAACCTGGTGGTCGGCTACAGCGACATGACGTCGTGGATCCGCATCAACGACTCGACCAACGCCCAGGTCACCGACAACCAGGCGATGACCTTCAACCTCCAGGGCACGACGAACCTGACGCAGTCGGGCAATTCGATCGTCGCGGCGCTGCAGGACAACGGCGCCAATGCGCTAGCCCACTGGATCAAGGGCGGCGACGGGGACGACCATCTCAGCGCCCGCATCGACGGCGGCAGCCGTATCGAGGGCGGCGCCGGCAATGACATCATCACCGGCCGTGAGTTCGCTGACTTTCTCCGCGGCGGCGACGGCAACGACAGCATCCTGGGCGGCGGCGGCGGCGACGACATCAATGGCAACACCGGCGACGACACTATCAACGGCGGGGCCGGTGAAGACTGGGTGTCCGGCGGCCAGAACAACGATCTGCTGCTAGGCGGCGCCGGCAACGATCTCGTGCTGGGCAATATCGGCAACGATACGATCTATGGCGACAGCGGCAACGACACCCTGCGCGGCGGCCAGCACAACGACATCATCTTCGGCGGCGACGGGAACGACTGGATCTCGGGCGATCTCGGCGACGACACCATCACCGGCGGCGCCGGGGCCGACACCTTTCACATCTTCGCCCAGTCCGGCCTGGACCTGGTCACCGACTTCACTCGCGCCGAGGGCGATCGCGTCTTCATCGGCGACGGCTCGCGCTACAGCGTGACCCAGGTCGGCGCCGACGTGGTCATCGATCTGGTAGGCGGTGCCCGCATGGTCCTGGCCAACGTCCAGCTCTCGTCGCTTTCCGAGGGATGGATCGTCTCGGCCTGAAGACGCGGCCGCAACGTCTGATAGGGTGTCGCTCCGCCGAAGCTAACGGAGCGCACCATGCTGGAAATCCTGCTCTTGGCCCTGGCCGCGGACGCCGCGCCTCAGCAAGCGCAATCGGTTGAGCGCGTCGCCCAACGCGGGCCGGTCACGGTCCGCAACGCCCTCACCCTGACGCTGGCGATGAAGACCGCCAGCCCGGGTGCGACGGTCGTGCTGGCGCCCGGCGACTACGGCCAGATCGCGCTGAGCGACCTGAACTTCGGCACGCCCGTCACCCTGGTCGCCAAGGACGCGCAGACCGCTGGCTTCGTGCTGAAGAACGTCACCGGGCTGCGGGTCGTCGGGCTGAACGTGGTGCTCGACCAGCCGGGGGCGGGACGGCTCGCCGTCAACGACAGTCAGAACATCCAGTTCAGCGGCCTGACGGCGCGCGGATTGCCGACCGGCCAGGGGCTCTTCTTCACCAAGTCGCGCAATATCCGCGTGGAAAAGTCGTCCTTCTCCGGCTTTCGGAACGGGATCGTCCTCAGTAACTGCTACGACGTGGCTATCGAGGGCAGCACCTTCCGGCGGCTGGGTGCCGACGGCGTTACCAGCAACGGCACCTCGAGGCTGCTGATCAAGGGGAACGACTTCGCCGACTTCGCCCCGACCCCGGGCTCGCACCCCGACGCCGTCCAGTTGTTCACTCGCAACACCACGGCTTCGGCCGAGGATATCACCATCGTCGGCAATCGCATCCGCCGCGGATCGGGCGGCATCATGCAGGGGATCTTCATCACCGATCAGGTGGGCACCCTGCCCTATCGCCGGGTGGTGATCCGCGACAACATTATCGAAGGCTCGATGTACAACGGCATCGCCCTGATGCACGCCGAGGACGTCGAGGTGTCCGGCAACACCGTCCAGCCCTACGCGGGCATGAACGCGCGCATCAACCTCTCCGGCGTTACTGGCGCCCAGGTCTTCAACAACCGCTACTGGAAGCTGCTGCAGAGCGACAACAAGGACATTGTCGTCAAGGATCGGCCCAGCCTCAGCCCGATCCGGGCGCCGGCCGCGCCCTAGATCAAGCGACGGCTCGGCGGGGCCGCCTGCTCGGCGATGTCGAGCAGGTACTTGCCGTACGCGGTCTTCTCGAAAAGCTTGCCGCGCGCGCGCAGTTGGTCGCGGTCGATGAAGCCGTTGATGTAGGCGATCTCCTCCAGGCAGGCGATGTGCACGCCCTGGCGCTTCTGCACCGCGCGCACGAACTCCGAGGCCTCGACCAAGCTCTCATGGGTGCCGGTGTCCAGCCAGGCATAGCCGCGCGACAGTTGCTCGACGAACAGGTCCCCGGCTTCCATGTACATGCGATTGAGGTCCGTGATCTCGAGCTCGCCGCGCGCCGAGGGGCGCACCTGCTTGGCGAACTCGACCACGCGGTTGTCATAAAAATAGAGGCCGGTGACAGCCTGGCGCGACTTCGGCTCGACCGGCTTCTCCTCAAGGCTCACGGCTCGGCCGGTGTCGTCGAGCTCCACCACCCCGTAGGCCTGCGGCTGGTCGACCTCGTAGGAGAAGATCGTCGCCCCGTCCTTGCGGTCGGCGGCGTTCTTCAGCAACCGGCTCATGCCGGCGCCGAAGAAGATATTGTCGCCCAGCACCAGGGCGGCGCGCTCGTCGCCGACGAAGCTCTCGCCGATCAGGAACGCCTGCGCCAGCCCTTCGGGCTTCGGCTGAATCGCATACTCGATCCGGAGCCCGAAGTTCGAACCATCCTCGAACAGCCGGCGGTAGTTGTCGATGTACTCCGGCGACGAGATGATCAAGACGTCCCGGATGCCGGCCAGCATGAGCACCGACAGAGGGTAGTAGATCATCGGCTTGTCATAGATCGGCAGCAGTTGCTTGTTTACCGCCAGCGTCGCCGGATGCAGCCGAGTGCCCGAACCACCGGCCAGGATGATGCCCTTCATCTAAAGTCCTTGTTCCTGCTTGGCGGGAAGCAGCGCCTCAACAATCTCTTCCACCGCCGCCCGCCAAGGGCGCGGTTCGATCCCGTAGTCGGCCCGCAACTTGGCCACATCCAGGCGTGAATTGGCCGGCCGGCGGGCCGGGGTTGGAAACTCTGCCGTCGTGATGGCTTCGAGCCGCGGAGCCGGGGCGCCGCGCGCCTCCGCCATGTCGAAGACCGCCCGCGCCAACTCGCACCAGGTCGCCTCGCCGGCGTTTACGAAGTGATAGGTGCCCGTCGGCGCCAATTGCGGAGAGGTGATCATTCGTCCGGTGATTTTGAGCAGCGCCGCAGCGATGTCGGCCGCGCTGGTCGGGCAGCCGCGCTGGTCATCGACTACACGCACCTCGGGCCGCGTCTGCGCCAACCGGAGCATCGTCTTGACGAAGTTGGCCCCGTGCGGGCTGACCACCCAGGCCGTACGCAGGATCAGGTGCCGACGGTTGCCCGTGCGGACGGCCTGCTCGCCCGCCTCCTTGGAGCCGCCATAGACGCCCAGCGGCGCGACGGGATCGGATTCACGGTAAGGGCCTGGCTTGGAGCCGTCGAACACGTAGTCGGTGGAGACGTGGATCAACGGGATCTGGGCGGCGGCCGTCGTCTGGGCAAGCGCCGCCGGACCCAGGGCATTGGCGCGCCAGGCTTCGATCACCTCGCTCTCGGCCCGATCGACCGCGGTGTACGCGCCGCAGTTGATCACCGCGGCCCACGGCCGCGATGCGACCATCGCCAGGATCGCGTCCGGGTCGCCAAGGTTAAGTTCCGCGCTCGAGGGCGCGACGATGTTCATCGTCGCCGGCGACTGGCGAATAATCTCGGTTCCGACCTGACCGCTGCCGCCGGTCAGCAGCACGTCCGCCGCGACGGTCGAAGTCATGCGCTCACGGTCTTCAGGCCTAGCCGCTCGCCCGCATCGCTGCGCGCCAGGATCGGGCCCCACCAGGCGTCGTTTTCGAGATACCAGCGGACGGTTTTCTCAATGCCGGTGTCGAAGCTCTCGGCCGCGCGCCAGCCCAGCTCGCGGTCGAGCTTGGCCGGATCGATCGCATACCGATGATCGTGACCAGGCCGGTCGGCGACGAAGCTGATCTGCTCCTTGTACGACTTGCCGTCGGCGCGCGGACGCAATCGATCCAACGTCTCGCAGATGGCGTGGACGACCTGCAGATTCGTGCGCTCGGCCCGCCCACCGATAATGTAGCTCTCGCCGGGTGTCCCGGCCTCGAACACTCGAGTCAGGGCCCGGGCGTGATCGTCGACATAGAGCCAGTCCCGGACGTTGGCCCCGGCGCCGTAGACCGGCAGCGGCTCGCCGGCCAGGCACTTCACGATCATAAGCGGGATCAACTTCTCGGGGAAATGGAAGGGCCCGTAGTTGTTCGAGCAGTTCGTGACCAGCACCGGCAGGCCGTAGGTATGGTGCCAGGCGCGGACCAGGTGGTCGGACGACGCCTTCGAGGCCGAATAGGGCGAGCGCGGATCGTAGGCCGTCGTCTCGGTGAAGAAACCGGTGTCCCCGAGCGAGCCGAACACCTCGTCGGTCGAGATGTGATGAAAGCGGAACGCGCCCTTGGCGGATGCATCCAGTCCACGCCAATAGGCCAGCACCTCCGACAGCATCACGAAGGTGCCGATGATGTTCGTCTGGATGAACTCCGCCGGACCGTCGATCGAACGATCGACATGCGACTCCGCGGCCAGGTGCGTTACGACCTGCGGACGGAAGTCGCGCAAGGCCGCGCGCACCGCTCCGGCGTCGGCCACATCAGCCCTCCGGAAGGCGTAGCGATTGTTGCCTGCGACGCCGTCCAGTGACCGTTCGTCGCCGGCATAGGTCAGCTTGTCGAGGTTCAGCACCTCATGCTCGGTTTCGGCGATCAGATGCCGGATCAGGGCCGAGCCGATGAAGCCGGCTCCGCCGGTGACAAGAATG
The DNA here is from genome assembly GCF_014196295.1 of Phenylobacterium haematophilum. Lineage (GTDB taxonomy): Bacteria > Pseudomonadota > Alphaproteobacteria > Caulobacterales > Caulobacteraceae > Phenylobacterium > Phenylobacterium haematophilum. The sequence continues at coordinate 607,342 of NZ_JACIDK010000003.1, read as the reverse complement.
CGCAAAACCTACTCCCCCAGAGATCGCTGGCGTCGAAGGTTACTCCATACCGCCTGCGCCCCAATTGACGAAAGGGCCTGGGCCCCCGATCCGTTCCCAATCAGGGCCGGCCGGCGGCCCGCGGGGTGGCGACAGCGGCCGGCGCGGCCTTTTCGGTCGGCTTCTCGGCCGCTGCGGCAGCCTTGTCGGTGGTCGACACGGCAGGCTTGTCTGTCGCCGCGCTCGCCGCCTTTCGGCCCTCCAGGAAGCGCTGTTGCGCCGCGAGGATCCACAGGTACGGCAAAACCGCCTCTTCCGAGAACCGGTAGCCACGACCGAACTCGTCGTCGTGGGCCTCCAGAAGCACGTGCCTGGCCGCCAGGTCCTCGAGCGTCGCTTTGAAATTCGCCGCATTGGCCGAGCTCGGATAGAGCGCGTCGACGTCGCGGTCGTCGAAGCGGCCATTGTTGAAGATGGCCGCGCCGGCCATGACGCCCAGCACATGGCGTACGCCGCTTTTGGCGGCCTGGTCGATCTGGACCAACGAGTGCTTGGAAATTCGGCCGCGGAACTCAGTCAGCGCCTGGTCCACCGCCTGCGACACGTCCTCGATCGCGACGTTGGTGCGCCCCTTGTCGATCGCAGCCAAGCCGGAATGGTGGCTCAACAGGCTGGCGAAATAGGGCGAACCGTTGGCGACAAAAACGATGAAATCGGTCGCTGCCTTGTCGTAGGTCAGGCCGCTCAGCTCCTCGCCGTTCTCGACCAGATGGTTCACCTCCGCGGCGCTCATCTTCGGCACCTGCAAGGCGAAGATGTTGCGGCGGATCGATGGGATATGCTCGACCAATTCGGTCAGGTCCGCGGCCACGCCGGCGATCACCAGCTGGGTGCGGATCGAGCGGTCCGACAGGTTCTTGATCAGTTCGGCGATGTTGCGCCGGAATTCGGGGGAGTCGCAGACGTCGAACTCATCCAGCACCACGAGGACTCGGGTGCCCGTCAGCTTGGCGAACAGGTCGGCGACCAGGCGCGGCGTCAGGGTCGTGGCCGGCAGCAGGTCGGCCAGGGTGTTCCCGCGCTCGGCTTCGTTGGTGGTGGGTGCAAAGCCGCTGTGGAACAGCAGCGGAATGTCGGCCGCGACCGCGCGGAAAATCTCGTCGAACGTCGAGCCGGCCCCGCACGAGCAGTAGACCACGATATATCGGGCTTCTTCGGCGGCCTGGGTCACCACGTGGACCAGCGAGGTCTTACCGATGCCGCGCTCGCCGTACATGATCACATGGACGCGCTGGTCCTCGATCGAACGGATGAGCGTGGTCAGCACGTCCAGACGCCCCGCGAACATCTTGCGGTCGGTGATCGGCTGTGACGGCGTGAACGCGCCGCGCAGCTTGATCCGCGCGCTGGCGAAGCGGTCGTTCAGTCGCGGGCTCAGTTGATCGCCGGCCATCGACTGGAAGCGCGGGAACGCCGTATCGGCCGGCTTCCTGGCGGTCGCGCCCTCGCGCTGCGTCGGCGGGGCGGCGAAGACAAGGTTCGATTCGGGGTTCGGGGCGGCTTCCGGCTTACGCCCGAAAGAGCGCGCCATCAGGCTATTGATCCAACTCACGGCGCCTCCAAGCACGCATGCTGCGGTGCATCTGCGATATCGACGGTCTACGACTGCAGGTCGGAACCCGCCACCCGTAAACACGCCGATTGTGGCGAAATCTTAAACCGGTGCGAGTTGAGTCAACGTTAATCGCTGCCTTTGCTCGACAACCTTTACTGGACGACTTCTCGACGCTGATCCACGTGCCCGCGGGCCAGCCGCTCCGAGATCTTCTCCGAGGCCTTATAGGCCGCGACGCCCAGGATCAGCGACACCGCCAGGATGAGCGGAACATTCTGGATGTGCAGCGTGTGCAGGAAAGCGTGCACCGGCAAGCCATGCGTCAGGTAGATATAGAAGCTCGCCGCTGCGATCAGACCGACCAGTCCGTGCAACGCGTTGGGTAGGAGTATCCGCGGCGCCCACAGGATCAGGCCGGCCGCGGTGGAGAACCAGATGGCGTGGGTGACGTTGGCCGGGTAGCTGAAGTGCTCCCAGATCTCTTGGGGTCCGGCCACCTGCAGGGCGGCGATGGCCAGGCACGCTAGGGTCAATCCCAGCTTGCGCGCCGCCGTCGTGGCCCTGTGCAGGCACCACCCGAACGCCAGCAGATAGAAGATGCTGTCGGGTGTTCGCTCCAACAGATACTCGTGCGGCAGGATCAGCGAGGCGATCACGCGGGCCGCCAATGCCGCAATCAGCAACGCCAGTCCGAATTCCCACGGCTTTCGCACCGCGAACCGGCGCACCGCTCCGATGGCAAACAGCAGCGCGAAGATCACCATGGACTGGAACAACACCTCCAGAAACCAGTAGGGCTCCAGGAACGTACCAAAGCGGCCGAACAGGTTGCTGACCAACAGCAAGGACGGCACGTCTAACGACTTTTCCGAAATCAGATAGAGGCAGAGGATCACGTAGTAGGGCGCGATGATCCGCTGGAAGAAGTTCACCAGCATCGAGACCCCGCCGCCCTCGTTCAGGCGCGAGCCCTGATAGCGCGAGAAGTTGTAGCCCGAGAGCAGGAGCAACACGTGCGCACTGCCGCCGACCGGCCACGCCGAAGCGTGCGCGATCACCACGCTGATGATCGCCGCCGCACGGATCGCGACCTCGGACTCGATCCCACGCAGGCTGAAGACACCACGACGGACGGTCGTGGCCTTGCCGGCCATCGCCTGCAGTTCGGCGATGCTGATTTCTTCCCAGCGTTCCGGCAGGAAGCCCAGCTTGGCCTCGATCTCGAGCGACAGTGCTACGTAGCCGAGGGAATCGCCGCCCAGGCTAACGAAGCTGTCCGCCGACGTGATGCTCGCGCGCGGGAAGGCGTGACGGAAGGCCGTCTCGATGGCCCGCCCCCCGCCGCCCTGCGCGGGCGCCGGACGCGCAGGCACGGCGCGGACCGCGGCCATCACGGCCTGATAGTCCATCTTCCCAGAGCTCAAGGTCGGCAGTTCGTCGTAGCCGATCACTTTGATCACCGAGAGAGGCAGGGACAGCGCCTGCGACAAGCGATCGGCCACCGCTTGCGGTTCGGCTGAGACGACGCCCACCGCCAGCACCTCGTCATTGCCGGTGACGATGGCGCGGAGCCCCTCGCGGCGGAGGTGAGCCTCCACCTCATCGAAACTGATGCGCAACCCGAAAAGCTTGGCGAACCGGCTCCTACGCCCCACGATCCGGTAAATCCCGTTGGCGTCGCGTATCGCCAGATCGCCAGTCCGCAACTCAGAAATTTCGCGCCCCTTGGCGAGGTCCGCCTCGACCAGCGCGTAGCCGGACATCACGTTGGGGCCGCGATAGACCAGCTCGCCCTGGACCTCAGCCCCGGCGACCGTCCGACCGGCCTCGTCGATCAGATGAAACCCGCCCCCCGGGATCGCCACGCCGATGCAACCAGGGTTCTCCAACAGGTGCTCAGGCGGCACGTACGCCATCCGCGCCGTCGCCTCGGTCTGGCCGTACATAACGAAGAAGCGCACGCCCGCGCCCTGGGTCCACTCGGCGTAGGTGCGGACCGTCTCGGGCGGCAGTCGGCCGCCGGCCTGGGTCATCGTCCGCAGCGAAGGCAGCCTGCGTCGGCGCAGACCGATCCTCTCGAAGAGTTCGTAGGTGTAGGGCACGCCCGCCAGGGAGGTCGCCCCTTCGGCCTCGAAGAAGTCCCAGAACGCGTCGTCGACCACGGAGCGGTCGGTCAGCAGGATCGCGCCGCCGGCCGCGAGGTGCGAGTTCACCACCGACAGACCGTAACTGTAGTGGATCGGCAGGGTTGTGATCGCGCGGTCGTCCGGCCGCAGGTCGAGATACTCGGCGATCGACCGCGCATTGGCCTCGACGGCTGCGCGCTCAAGGCGCACGAGCTTGGCCGCGCCGGTCGAACCTGAGGTGGACAGCAGTACGGCTAGGTCCGCATGCAGATCCCGCGGCCCAGGCGTTCCGGGTTCGACGACCCAACGTCCGTTGTCCCTGTGATACCGGACCGTCGGCCGGTAGGTCTCGATCGTGCGCTGAAGTTGCCCGCCGCTGTCCCCCGCGGCCATGATCACGGGATGCCCGTGGCGAAGCGCAGCGACGTAGGCGACCAATGGAGCCAGTTCGTTCGCCGCTTCGATCAGCAACAGATGCCGTCCCGGCGGCAGGCGCCTGGCGAACTCGTCGGCTCGGGCTGCGAGTTCAATATAGCTGAGGCGCTCACCGCCGTCGGTCACAACGGCCAGCGCGCAACCGTGCTCCTCCAGGCGCCCCGCAAACGTAGTCAGGTCGGACGGCGCGGCAGTATCGGACGCACTCAACGGCTCAGCCCCGTCTCATCTGCTCGGCCGCGTCGTCAGCCCCGTGCCTTGCACGACCGAAAGGGATACTCTTGGGTCGAAGCCCGACTAGAACTTCAAATTGAACGGCTTCAGCACATAAGCAACATAGGCCAGCACCGCGACGATAATTCCGAACGCCGCCGCGCCATAACCTTCATTGCCGACGTAGTTGGCCAGCGCACAGCCGATGCACGCAGGCAGGTACTGATAGATGTTGTCTTTTGGCTCTTCCTGGGCCGTCGACCTGTGCAGAAATAGGACGATCAAAGCTCCGAAGATCGCGACCGTGACCCAATCGTAAATAGTCTGCAAGACACCAGCCCCTAAGCAACACCGTTAAATCCGAGCAGCCACGCCCCTGCACAAATCGGACCAGTCCGGAGATCGCCGCCGGCGGTGATAGCCGAATTTCGGAACGGGGCTACGCGAGAATTACGGACCGATGATGAACCCGGACGATGCGCCGATCCAGCCCCCAAGGTGACCGGATCCCGGGAAATGAATCTTAACTTGCACGGCCTAGTTTCGAGCTTCGACTGCAATGATCCGGCGTATCGTCATTGAGCCCACCGTCACCAGCAACCGAGCGACGCCGCCAAGGCCGCACGCCGTTCCGTCGCTCGCGACGCGAGGGTGAACGCGTCGCCACGCTCGGTGTCGACGTCGATCTGGTCCGCCCGGAAGAGGTCATGCACCACATCGGTCAGGCGGTGCTGAGCCGCACGCCCAGCCGCATCGCCAACCACAACGCCCACAGCATCTATCTGACCAAGAAGAACCCTCAGTTCGCCGCGTTCTTCGAGCGCGCCGATCTGATCGAGGTGGACTCCACTCCCCTGATCTTCTTCACACGCATCCTCGGCCTGCACAGCCGCCGTTTTCACCGTTGCACCTACCTCGACTGGCGCGACCACTTCTGGAGCGTGGCGGCGCGCAAGCACTGGCGAGTGTTCTATCTCGGGGGCGCACCGGGGGTGGCCGAAGAGGCCGCCCGCCGCTTGGCCACGCGCTACCCGGGGGCCGAAATCGCGGTGCGCAACGGCTTCTTCGACATGAGCCCCGGCTCGGAGGAGAACGCCTCCGTCGTCCAGCAGATCGCCGAATTCGAGCCGCACATCCTGTTCGTCGGCATGGGCATGCCGCGGCAAGAGATCTGGATCGACCGCAATCAGGACCTGCTGCCGCCCACCGTGGCGCTGTCGGTCGGCGCGGCCTTCGACTACGAGGCCGGAGTCCAGACTCCGGCGCCGCGGTGGATGGGGCGCCTCGGCGTCGAGTGGCTGTTCCGGCTGGTCGGCGACCCGCGGCGGCTTTTCGCGCGCTACTGCGTAGAGCCCTGGTGGCTCATCGTTCCAGCGCTCGGCGACGTCCTCGTCGCGGCCCGCCAAGGCAGGCTTTTCCGCGGTCCGCGCCGAAAGCCCGCTGGCCAGCGCGCCGAGCGCGCGCGCGAAGCGGCCTAGGCGTTTTCGATCTCGCGGACGTTGTCGATCCCGGCGCTCCTCAGCGCAGCCACCAGTTCGTCCAGCGCCCGCGCCAACTCCTCGGGATCCCGGCTGCGAAGCACCAGGTTCGAACCGTAACCCGCGTCGCCGAAGAACGGATAACTCCCCAGCGACATGTCGGGATGGGCCTTGGCCACCGCCTCGAGCGGCGCGGCGATCACGCCCTCGCCAGAGCCCTCGACCCGCACGGTGCGCGCCACCGTCACCGCGCCGCCGCGTAGGCGCCAGCCCACATCCTCAAGCATCCCCCGCATGATCGTCGGCACGCCAGCCAGTACGAAGACGTTGCCGATGGTGAAGCCGGGCGGGCCCTGAACCGGGTTCTTGACCAGTTCGCCGCCGACCGGCACCCGCGCCATCCGTCGGCGTGCGGCGTTCAACTCGACGCCCCAGCGGGCGCTCATCATCGCGAGGATTTCGGGATGCTCGATCAACTCGACGCCGAAGGCCGCGGCCACCGCGTCGGCGGTGATGTCGTCATGGGTCGGGCCGATGCCGCCGGTGGTTATGACATAGTCGTAGCGTTCGCGTAGGGCGTTCAGCGCCGCTACGATCTCGTCCTGCACATCGGGCACCGTCCGCGCCTCGGCCAGGTCGACGCCCAGCACCCCAAGGTATCTGGCGATGTCGCGCAGGTTAGTGTCCTGCGTGCGCCCCGAGAGAATCTCGTCGCCGATGATCAGCACTGCGGCGGTCACCCGGCCATCCGTTGAACCCGCCATGCGCACCTCCGCAACGCCGCCATTGTGTCGCACCTGACTAGTGGCGTCCGAAGGCGCGCACAACTGTCATCAATCGGCCGCTTTGCGCAGCACGCCTCGAGGATGCTAGCCACCGCCTGCGCGACAGGTTCAAGGAACGTCAATTGGAATTCGCCCGCCCCCTGGTCCGCGGCCAGCTCGTCAGCCGCTACAAACGTTTCTTCGCCGATGTCGTGCTCGATGACGGAACCGCCGTGACCGCCCACTGCCCGAACCCGGGCGCGATGCTGGGTCTCAACATGCCCGGACTGGCAGTCTGGCTCTCTAAGTCGGACGATCCCAAGCGCAAGCTCGCCCACACCTTGGAGTTGGTCGAGGTCGACAGCGGCATGGTCGGGGTCAACACCATGCATCCTAACCGCCTCGTCGCCGAAGCCCTGGCCGCCGACGCGATCCCCGAAATGGCCGGCTACGCCGTGCACCGGCGCGAGGTGAAGTACGGGATCGCCTCGCGCGTCGACTTCTTGCTCGAGGACGACGACCGCCAGCCCTGCTGGCTTGAGATCAAGAACGTCCACTTGATGAGATCACCCGGCTTGGCCGAGTTTCCCGACTGCGTGGCCGCGCGCTCCACCAAGCATCTCGGCGAGTTGGAGGAGATGGTCCGCAAGGGTGATCGGGCGGTCGCGCTTTTCGTCGTCCAGCGCACCGACTGCCAGGCGTTCCGCGCCTGCGCCGAGCTCGATCCTGCGTTCGCCAAAGCGCTGGACCGCGTCTCTGCGGCCGGAGTCGAGGTTTACGCCTATGGGTGCGACATCTCGCCCGAGCGGATCGTCCTGTCGCGGCGCATCGCTTGAGGCGCGGCGACTAATTCAACGACGGCGGCGACCCGGCATCCTGCCGCACCGGCTTGGGCGTCGGGTTCGAGCGAGCCAACACGCCAAGCCGTCGCTTCACTTTCCGCCACAGGAGGCCGCCGGCGTTGGGTCCGACAATATTCTCCGGCAGGTTCGAAATCGGCTGCGGCGCAAGGGTATCATCGCCCAGATCTTCGTAGCATTCGCTGGTCGTCGCCAGCCGCTCGGACCAGTGAAACGGCTGATCTTCCAGAATGTCCGGCCGCCAGCGCTCGCGCCTTTCGTGGGCGAATTCGCCCCGCTCCATGGATTCGGCTCGGGTGGTCATGCGGCGCGTGATCTGTTCGGGCGAGCGGTACATGAACTGCCGAATTCGGATCGGCTCAGGATAGATCGGCCCCCAATTTTCCGGGGGCAATCGATCCAATCCCCACCAGTGGCGAACGAAGCGGGCCTCGCTGTAACCTGAGGGCACATAGTGATGCAGCACCTCGCGCCACGCGCGGCTGCCGTCGAAGCGACCTGGATCTTTCAGGTAGGCGGCGTGGTCATGTTCTGTGAAGAGGTAGTTGTAGCTACTCACCCACACCGCGTTGTAGCGGCGCGGCACCCTGGCGAGGAACGTCCGTGGGTCGTCGACATAGGCCTCGTCGGCGTCGAGCTTGCACCACCAGTCGCCTTGGCGGGCGCGATCGCGATAGCGCTCGAAGACACGGTTGCGCATGCTATCGCAGAAGGGGCTCCGGTCCTGCCGGTAAGGCATGATCGTGGGGTTCGAACGCGCAGCCTCGTTGACGAACTCCCACGTCCCGTCGTCGCTGCCGTTGTCCAGCACATAGATGCTGTCGGCCCATTCAGAGGCCGTCGCCAGTGTCTGGGCGATAATGTCGAGCTCGTTCTTGACGAGGCAGATTGCGTGGATCGCCATGGCCATACCTCAGCGTCGTTAACCATGTTTCGGGTCGCCCAGACACAACGGCGTCGTTTGCTTTTGGCTCCACAGCAGCGCCCGACGGGCCGGCCTGATCGACGCGGCGCGGGCCGGGGTGGAAGTCCTGTGCTATGATTGCGATATAAGCCCTAGCGCCATCCGCATCGCCCACCCCGTTTTTTGGCGATACGCGGCGCTCTCGGAAGCCGAAAGAGTACTGCCATGACCGACGTCCTCGAAGCTGAGCACCGCACCGGCCAGATCCGCATCCACGGGGCCGAGGGCTTCGAAGGCATGCGCGTCGCCGGCAAGCTGGCGGCCGAGTGCCTCGACATGCTGACCCCCCACGTCGTGGCTGGCGCGGTTACGGAAAAGCTCGACGACCTGGCCCGTGAGTTCATCCTCGACCATGGCGCCGTCCCGGCCTGCCTGTTCTATCGCGGCTACGGCAAGACCACCTGCATCTCGCCCAACCACATCGTCTGCCACGGCATCCCCGGCGACCGGAATCTGCGCGAGGGCGACATCGTCAACATCGACGTCACCGTCATCGTCGACGGCTGGCACGGCGACACCAGCCGCATGTACGGGGTGGGGCCGATCGCCCCGCGCTCCAAGCGCCTCATCGACATCACCTATGAGGCGCTGCAGCGCGGCCTGGACCAGGTCAAGCCTGGAGCCCGCACGGGTGATATCGGCCACGCCATCCAGCAGTACGTAGAATCGATGCGTTGCTCGGTGGTCCGCGACTTCTGCGGCCACGGTCTGGGCAAGGTGTTCCACGACGCCCCCAACATCCTGCACTTCGGCCAGAAGGGCGCCGGGGAGGTCCTCGCTCCCGGCATGTTCTTCACGATCGAGCCGATGGTGAACCTCGGCAAGTACCAGGTGAAGCTGCTCGCCGACGGCTGGACGGCGGTCACCCGCGACAAGTCGCTGTCGGCCCAGTGTGAGCACTCGATCGGCGTCACCGAGGACGGCTACGAGATCTTCACGGCCTCCCCCGCCGGCCTCTTCAAGCCGCCCGTCCAGGCCGACTGAACCGTCGCGCGGCAGGGTTGCGAGGCCCAGCCGCTGCACGCCCCCTTGCCAAGCCCGAACAAATGACGAACACTGTTCGGCATGGACGGAACGCGCCACCTCGCCGAAGCTCCGCAGCCTGACCTCTGGTCGCCGCCGCCGGCCCGTCGGGCCAAGGAGCCCCGCCCGCATTTCCATGGCCATCGCGAACGGCTGCGCGCACGCGCCGGCCGCGAACTCGCCGCGCTGCCCGACTACGAACTGCTTGAGCTGCAGCTGTTCCGCTCGATCCCCCGCGGCGACGTCAAGCCGCTGGCCAAGGCGCTGCTGACTCGCTTCGGCTCGCTCGCCGGCGTGCTCGCCGCCTCTCCGGCGGAATTGCGCAGCGTGCCTGGGGTCGGTGAGAGCGTGGCGTTCGACCTCAAGCTGCTGAGCGAGATCGGCCTGCGCATAGGACGCGCCGCGGTCGGCAAGCGGCCGGTGATCTCCTCGTGGAGCCAGTTGCTCGACTATGTGAAGCTCGGCCTCGCCCACGCCCCGCGCGAGCAGTTCCGCGTGCTGTTCCTCGACAAGAAGAACCAGCTCATCGCCGATGAGGTCATGAACCACGGCACCGTCGACCACGCGCCGGTCTATCCGCGCGAGGTCGTTCGGCGGGCGCTGGAGCTGTCGGCCAGCGCGGTGATCCTCGTCCACAACCACCCGTCCGGCGATCCGACGCCGTCCCAGGCCGACATCGCGATGACCGGGGAAGTCGTCGAGGCCGCCCGCGCCCTGCGAATCGCCGTCCACGACCACCTGGTCGTCGGCCGCGATGGGATCGCGAGCTTCCGGGCCCTGGGCCTCTTCTGAAATTGCTGCAGCTAAGCTTCAAAGAACACCGCCTTGGGGGGCCGCCATGATCCGTAAATCTCTTGTTCTCGCCGGCGTCATGGCGCTGGCCCTTGGCGGCGGGGCCGCGGCGCAGGAGCCGGCGGCCGAATCCGACGTCGATCCGCTCGCCACGGCCTGTCTGGGAGAGGGCGGAGAGGCGATCGAGGCCCGCCTGGCCGCCTGCACCGAAATCGCCAACACGTTCGAAGCGCCTGCGGACAGGGCCTGGGGCCTCCAGATGCGAGCAGGAATTCAGCGCGACATGGGATTGTCCGACCGCGCGCTCGCCGACGCGAGCAAGTCCATCCGTTTGGATCCGGGCGGAGCCTTCGGCTACTACGTCCGGGCCGACATCCTGTCCGACAGCGGCGACTACAAGCTCGCCCTCGCCGACATCGAACGCGCCGTAAAGCTCGACTCCAAGGAAGCCCTCTACCTCGGCCTGCGAGCTCAGTTGCGCGACGAGACCGGCGACCGCGCCGGGGCGCTCGCCGACTATAGCCGCGCCATCGAGCTCGATCCGACCACCTGGCTATATTTGGTGTCGCGCGCTCAGCTGCGAGAGGCCGGCCAGGACCGAGCCGGAGCCCTCGCTGACCTCGACCGGGCAGTCAAACAATCCGAGGATGATCCGGCGGTCCTGGTGATCAGGGCCGACTTCCTGCTCAACGTCGGCCGCTTCGACGAGGCCAAGGCCGGCTACGATCGGGCCCTCGTCAAGCGGCCGGACTATGACAAGGCCCTCACCGGCCTCGCCCGCCTATTCGAGGAGCAAGGCGATTACGCCGCCGCCAGGACTCAGCTCGACCGCGCAATCGCCGCGAACGGTAACGATGCAGACATATTCCTGGCTCGTGCATGGATGCGACATCGACTGGCCGACGAAGTCGGCGCCCGAAGCGACATGGACCGCGCGGTCGAGCTCGACGAGGTCGCACTATACGACCGCGCCATGCTGTTTTCGGATCTTAAGCAGTACGATCTGGCGCTGATCGACATTGCGCGCGCCGAAGCAGCCGCCCCGAAATCGGCCATGCCAGCGATCGTGCGCGCCGGGGTGTTCGCCAGGCAGCAAGATTGGGCGCGGGCGATCGCCGAGGCGGATCGCGCGATGAAGCTGGCGCCGGGCGACGTCCTCGCCCTGAACGCCGCCTGCTGGATCAGGGGCGAGGCCAAGCGCGACCTCGACCGCGCCCTCAGCATCTGCACCAGAGCCATCTCGATAGCGTCCGATGCTTTCCTACCGCTCGACAGCCGCGCCTTCGTCCATCTGCGGCGCGGAGATCTGCAAAAGGCGCTGGCCGATGCCGACGCCGCGCTCGCCCTGCGACCGACTTCAGCCGAGACGCTCTACTTGCGCGGCGCGATCAAGCTGCAACTCGGCCAGAAGCAGGAGGCCGATGCCGATCTGGCCGCGGCGCGGAAATTGGATCCGAAGGTCGAGGAACAATACGCCAGCTATGGCCTGCTGCTGTAGCGGATGGTGCCCCCTCCCGGACTCGAACCGGGACGCCTTACGGCAAAGGATTTTAAGTCCTCTGCGTCTACCATTCCGCCAAGGGGGCGCCGACTGCTCCGGTACACGTGATCGCGCCGCGGCCGCAAGCGCGCCGCGCAGGCTCCGGAACCTTTGGCGTCCGACTTGCTTAACTCCCTCCGGCGGTCCCGATCCGGGACGCCAGGAGGAGCACATGGGCGAACTGGCTTACGCGATCCATCCAGCTGACAATGGCTGGCGCTGGCGGGTGTTCGACTTCGAGGGCGAGCTCGTCGCCGGCGGCGTGGAGCCCAGCCAGGCCGAGGCGGAGTCCGCCGCCGTCGCTCTGTTCAACGACGGTGTCGACGCCGCCTCCGCCATCTAACCTTTCGGCAGGGCCGCCACCGCTTCGCGCAGCGCGGCCAGCCGCGGCCCGTCGGCTGGATGGGTCGACAGAACCTCCGGCGGCTGCGGCCGCTTATCGCCCTCCGCCGCCATCCGCTCGAAGAAGCGCACCGCGCCGGCCGGGTCCAAGCCAGCCCTTTGCGCCAGCTCGACCCCGACGCGGTCGGCCTCCAGCTCGTGGTTGCGCGAATAGGGCAGGATCACCCCGTACATCGCCCCCATGCCCAGCGCCCCGGCGATCTCGCCCGCGTGCTCGGCGTACTCGCCATTGGCCAGGATCGCCTGCAGCACGTTGACGCCCAGCTCGACGGCCATCTGCTGGCTGACTCTCTCGGACGGATGGCGCGCCAGCACGTGGCCGACCTCATGCCCCAGCACCCCGGCCAGTTCGTCGTCGTCCTGCACGAAGTCCATGAGGCCCTTGAACGCCCCGACCTTGCCGTTTGGCAGCACGAAGGCGTTGATCTCCGGCCTGTCGAAGACCACGAACTCCCAGGCTAGGTCGGTGCGCCCGCTGGCCTCGACGATCTTCCAGCCGACCTGCTCCAGCCGCGCCTGCACCGCCGGGTCGGCCGCGGCCCGGGTCTGGGCGCGCAGGTCGCTCCAGGCCTGGTCGGCCATCTGCGTCAGCGCCTCGTCCGGAACCACCGCGAACTGGCTGCGCCCGGTTTCGTCGTTTTGCGAGCACCCAACCACCAACGCGCCCGCCGCCAACAGGCTCAGCAGGTTGCGGCGCGACAGCGGCTCGGCACGGCCGTGGCAGCCGCAGCAGGTCACGCTCACGCTTCCGCTCGCGCCGCTGCTTCCCATTCGCGGAATTCGGGCGTGGCCAGCACCCGGGTCGCATAGGCGCCGCAGCTCCCATCGTCGCCATAGTCCGACAGGTGCACGCCATAGGTCCGGAAGCGCGTCGCCACCGGTGTGTAGAATGCATCGGCGATCGACCACTCGCCGGCGAGGAACGGCCCACCCGAACGGCTGAGCAGGTCGGACCATAGCGCGACGATCCGGCGCACGTTCTTCTGCGTCGCCTCCGACAGGGTCGTCACCTTCGGTTCCGCCTCCAGCGCCATCGGGCACTCGCCGCGCAGGGACTGGAAGCCGGAGTGCATTTCAGCGGCCGCCGCGCGGGCCAGGGCGCGCAACGCGGGGTCGTCCGGCCAGAGCTTCGCCGCCGGAAATTTTTCGGCCAGGTATTCGCAGATCGCCAACGAATCCCAGACCGTAAGGCCATCGTCCTTCAGGGCTGGCACCAACCCCGAAGGCGAGTGCGGCAGGATGGCCGCCTCGGTCCGCCCCTCGTCCTGACGCAGGCCGACAAGGGTCTCGGTAAAGGGCGCGCCGGTGCGCTTGAGCGCCAGCCAAGGCCGCAGCGACCACGTCGACCACCGTTTTGTTCCGATAACCAGTTCCATAGGCCGCTCCATTTCGTTACGTCAGCCTATTGCCCAAGCCCCGGGCGCCTCGTCTAGAGTGGCCCCAACAATAAGAATTCAGTTCCCCATTTTTTGCAGGAAACGCCTTTCATGACCGAGACCGCCGCGCCGTCGGTTGATCCAGCCGCTCCGCCAGTCGCATCCGCGGTCGGCGCAGCTCCATATTCCGCCTCTTACACCCGGTATGCGATGTTCCTCCTTCTGGGGATCTACATCGTCAACTTCCTTGATCGCGCCGTGGTCAACATTCTGGCCGAGCCGATCAAGAACGACCTGGGTCTCGCCGACTGGCAGCTCGGCCTCATGAGCGGCCTGGCCTTTGCCATCTTCTACACCGTCCTGGGCATCCCGATCGCCCGTCTGGCCGAGCGCAAGAACCGCCCGATCATCATCGGCACCGCCGTCGCGGTGTGGTCCGGATTCACCGCCCTTTCGGGCATGGCTCAGAACTTCGCGCAGTTGGTTCTGTTCCGGATTGGCGTCGGCGTCGGCGAAGCCGGCTGCACGCCGCCCGCCCACTCGCTGATCGCCGACTACGTGCCGAAAGAAAAGCGCGCCTCGGCCCTGGCCTTCTACTCGATGGGCACCCCGCTCGGCGGCCTGCTCGGCCTGGTGATGGGCGGGCTGATCGCCGACGCCTACGGCTGGCGGGTGGCCTTCTTCGTCGCCGGCGCCCCGGGCATCCTCTTCGCCCTGCTCTGCTGGTTCACCCTCAAGGAGCCTCGCAAGCAGATCGCCCAACATTCGGCCGCCATTCAGGCGACCCAGGCGAGCTTCGGCGAGACCCTGAAGTACCTCGGCACCAAGAAGACCTTCTGGCTCATCGCGCTCGGCGCGGCGATCAAGGCGTTCATCGGCTACGGCCACGCCCCGTTCACCGCCTCGTTCTTCCTGCGCGTCCACGGCGAGGAGGTCGCCGGCCTGGCCTCGATGTTCAACCTCCAATCCATCGGCTTCCTGGGCCTGGCCCTGGGCCTCATGGGCGGCACCGCCGGCGCCATCTCGGCCTATCTCGGCGGCCAGATCGCCGACCGCTACGCCAAGAAGGACCTGCGCGGCTACGTGTCGGTCCCGGCCATCGCCTCGCTGCTGGCCGTGCCGATCTACATCATCGCCGTCAGCGTCCCGTCGGCCTCGGTCGCCCTCTGGATCCTGGTGATCAACGGCCTGCTCGGCTCGCTCTGGTACGGTCCGGTCTACGCCATCGGCCAGTCGATCGTGCCGCCGCACATGCGCGCGACCACCTCGGCCATCCTGCTGTTCACGATCAACCTGATCGGCCTGGGCCTCGGACCGCTCGCCGTCGGCATCCTGTCCGACATCATGAGCAACGGTGTCGGCCTCGGTTCGGCCCAGGGCGTTCGCTGGGCGCTGATGCTGTCGACCTGCTTCGGCTTCGTCGCCTTCGGCCTCTTCTGGCTGGCCCGCAAGACGATCCGCGAAGAAATGGTCAGCTAAGCCACTGCGGGGGGCGCCGCCCGGCGCCCCCGTCATTTCCGTCCTGCTGGGACGGCCGCAGCCTTCAGGGCTGCAGGAACACCAGCCAAACCGCGGTCATCGCGAAGATCACTCCGAACACCAAGTTTAGCGACCGCGCCCGCCGCACCGGCCGGCCTGTCGCGGCCTGGATCAGGAACACCGTCGCCGCCAGAGCGCAGCCGGCCCCCGCGAGCCAGAATTTCGCCGGCGGAGCGACGAAGATCGCCGCGGCGACCATCGCAAGCGCGACGACCCGTCCAATCAGTTCCGGCGCCAGTCGCCTGACGTTCTTTCCGCCGTCCACCGCCATCGTCGTCCTCGCTCGTCAACCAAAGCTCCGGGTGTGCCACGCGCGCCATGGGTCGCAAAGCGCACGGCGAGCCCCGCAACCTGCCGATGCGGCGGCTTCACCGAAACGTCATCTGTGGCTTCGGCGCCATGGCGCGCCTGCTGGCGATCTCATAGAATCCTGGCGAAACACCCGCGAGGGTGGAGTCGCGCGAAATCCCGAGGGGGGGAAATGATCTCCAAGCGTTCCGGCTTGCTCTGTGCAAGCGCCCTGGCCAGCGTCATGGCCATCCACGCCGCCCCCGCCGCCGCTCAGGACACTGAAGTGTCCGAGGTGGTGATCACCGGCTCGCGCATCGCCCGCCAGGACTACGTCTCCGAAAGCCCGATCGTCACCCTGGGCCAGGACCGCATCACCCAGGCCGGCATGGTCACGGTCGAGAACACCCTAAACCAGCTGCCGCAGTTCGTGCCGTCGAACGGCGCCGGCACCAACACCACCAACTTCGTCTCCACTCCGGGCCAGGCCTACGCCAACCTGCGCGGCCTCGGGCCCACGCGCACCCTGGTGCTGGTCGACGGCCGTCGGATGGTCTCCGGCAACCCCAACGCCGTCGTCGATCTCAACACCATTCCGACCTTCCTGATCGACAGCGTCGAGACCATCACCGGCGGGGCCTCGGCGGTCTACGGTTCGGACGCCATCGCCGGGGTCGTGAACTTCAAGCTCAAGAAGGACTTCGAGGGCCTGGTCATCGATGCCCAGCTCGGCTCGACGACCCGCAACGACGCCGGCCAGCAGAGCTTCTCGATCGGCTACGGCCACAACTTCGCCGAGGGCCGCGGCAACATCTCAGCCGGCGTCAGCTACGACCGGCGCGAAGGCCTCGTGGCCTCCGACCGCGACTGGGCGGCGATCGGTTACTCGGTGCTGACCACCGGCCTGGTCCCGTCGGGCGCGGCGACCATTCCGGACGGGCGCTTCGATCCGTCCTCCAACGCCGGCGGCGCGGCCAACCTGCCGACCCAGGCGGCGATGGACGCGGTGTTGGCCAAGTACGGTCTGGCGCCCGGCAGCGTCGCCCGCGGCGCGAACCTCTCGTTCAACGCCGACGGCACGCTGTTCTCGACCTCGCCGGTCCGCAACTACCGCGGCGACCAGATGCCGGGCTTCGATCCCAGCAGCTACACCTTCAACAGCGCCGACTACCGCTACCTCAACCTGCCGCTGGACCGCTGGTCGTTCTACGCCGCCGGGCGCTATGACTTGACCGACAGCATAGAAGCCTATGGCACGGTCAGCTACACCACCTACGACGTCTCGCGGCAACTCGGTCCGGCCTCGGCCTCGGACGGCGCCTTCCCCGGCCCGGACATCGTGGCGCCGACCACCAACCCGTTCATCCCGGCCGACCTGCGCACGCTGCTTGCCTCTCGCGCCAATCCGACCGCCGCCTTCTATCCGCGCCGCGCCTTCACCGAGGTCGGCGGCCGGCTCTCGAACAACACCTACGAGACCTTCCAGGTGGTCGCCGGCCTGCGCGGCGACGTCGGCTTCAAGGACTGGAAGTGGGACGCCTACGCCGCCTATGGCGAGATGAACCACACCGAAAACCAGCATGGCAACGTCAGCCGCGCGGCCATGCGCGAACTGACCTTCGCCCCTGACGGCGGCGTGGCGATCTGCGGCGGCTTCAACATTTTCGGGGCCGGCAAGGTAAGCCCCGGCTGCGCGGCCTACATCGCCCGCGAAGTCACTAACGACACCAAGATCCACCAGACCGTTCTGGAAGGATTCGTCACCGGCTCGGTGTTCGAGCTGCCGGCCGGCGCGGTGAAGTTCTCGGCCGGCGCCCAGTACCGCAAGGACGAGGTCGGCTATTCGCCCGACCTGCTGCTGCAGGGCCCCGACATCGTCGGCTTCAACCCGGCGGTGCCGATCAGTGGCGACATCTCCTCGACCGAGGCCTACGCCGAGCTGCTGGTTCCGATCCTTGCCCAGGCGCCCTTCGCCTACAGCCTCGACGTGTCGCTCGGCGGCCGGATCGCCGACTACAACACCACCGGCACGATCAACGCCTACAAGGCCGACTTCACCTGGCGTCCGGTCGAAAGCCTGATGGTGCGCGGCGGCTACCAGCGCGCGGTCCGCGCCCCCAACGTCGCCGAGTTGTTCTCGCCGCAATCGCTGGGCTTCTCGGGCATCGGCACGCCGGGCCTGGCCACCACCGCGGGCGACCCCTGCGACGTGCGCTCCTCGTTCCGCAACGGCGCCAGCGCCGCGGCGGTCCGAGCGCTCTGCGTCGCCCAAGGCGTTTCGACCGGCATCGTCGACACCTTCCAGCAAGCCTCGACCCAGGTGGAGATCCTCGGCGGGGGGAATCCCGACCTGTCGGAGGAGAAGTCCGACAGCTTCACCCTCGGCGCCGTGTGGACGCCGAAGCTCGACGCGCCGCTGCTGCGACGCTTCAGCGTCAGCCTCGATTACTACAAGATCGAGCTGGAGGACGTGATCGGCACCCTGACGGTGCAGACCATCGTCGGCGAGTGCTTCAACACCGGCGGCGCCAACCCGACCTTCGACAACTCCAGCTTCTACTGCCAACAGTTCAACCGCATCGCCAACGGCAACATCACCGGCGTGCTGACCACCCAGGTCAACCTCGCCGCCTGGAAGACCTCGGGCTACGACGCCCAGATCGACTGGGGCTTCGATCTGGCCGACCTCGGCCTGCCGGACGGCGCCGGCGCGCTCGACTTCAACCTGGTGGTTTCCCATCTGGAGAACTTCGAAAAGCAGGCCCGGCCGGGCGCGCCCTTCCTGCAGAGCGGCGGCACCATCGGCGGCGACCTCTCGGGCGGCGCCTATCCGGAGTGGAAGTCGGCCATGTCGGCGACCTACTCGGTCGGCCCGGCCAAGGTCACCCTGCGCTGGCGGCACATCGACGCCATGACCGACTTCCGCAACGTGCCGGTGCTCTCGCCGACCGCAGTCAACACGCCCGACTACGACCTGTTCGACCTGACCGGGACCTGGCGGTTCGACGAGCGCATCACCATGCGCGCCGGCGTCAACAACATCGGCGACGAGGATCCGCCGTTCTACACCTCGTACTCCAACTCCAACACCGACCCCTCGACCTACGACGTCCTGGGCCGCCGGTTCTTCGTGGGCCTCACCGCCCGCTTCTAGTCCCCGCGACATGATGCGAGCCCCGCCCGCCTGGGCGGGGCTTTTTCATGCCCGCTTGCCGAGCTTGCCGTTCCTCCGGAGAATGCCGCGGTGACCAAACTGATTTTCGATTGCGACCCGGGCGTCGACGACGCCGTCGCCCTCTTCATGGCCTTCGCCGCGCCGCAGGACCTGGAGCTTCTCGCCATCACCACCGTCGCCGGCAATGTCGGCGCGGAGCTGACCGCCCGCAACGCCGCGCTCATCCGCCAGATCGCCGGCCGCCAGGACGTGCCGATCTACGCCGGAGCCAGCGGCCCGCTGTACAGGCCGCCCTTCGACGCCGGAGCCTTCCACGGCGAAAGCGGCCTGGGGACCCTGCCGCTGTTCGAGCCCGAGCATGGACTGGCCGACGGCCGCGCCGCCGACGTCATCGCCGGGCTGGTGATGTCCCATCCGCCGGGCGAGATCACCCTGGCCGTCACCGGCCCCTTCACCAATCTGGCGCTAGCCATGCGCCTGGAGCCGGCGATCATCGAGCGCCTCGGCCCCGTCGTGGTCATGGGCGGCGCGCGGCGCGAGGGCGGCAACATCACCGCCTCGGCCGAGTACAACATCTGGGCCGACCCGCACGCCGCCGAGATCGTGTTCTCGTCCGGCGCCCAGTGCGTGGTCATGGGCCTCGACGTCACTCACCAGGTCCGCTCCGACCCGGCCCGCACCGCCGCCATCGCCGCCATCGACACCCCGGCCGCGCGAGCGACCCACAACCTGCTGGAATTCTCCAACGCGCTTGAGCGCGACATCGTCGGCGGGACCGGCGCGCCGATCCACGACCCCTGCGTGATCGCCTATCTGCTGGCGCCGGAGCTCTTCACCCTGCGTCCGTGCCAGCTGCAGGTCGAGACCGCCTCGCCGCTCACCGTCGGCCACACGGCGGTCGAGTTCCGCTTGCGCGATCCGGCCGCGGCGCGGATTCTGTGGGCCACCCATGCGGACGCCGACGGCGTCTTCGCGCTGCTCAACGACCTGCTGGCCCGATGACTGCGATCACCGTCATAGGCTCGGTCAACCTGGACTTCGTGGCCACCGCCGCGAGCCTGCCCGCGCCTGGCGAGACGGTGACCGGGGCGAGCCTCGCCCGCCATCCCGGCGGCAAGGGGGCCAACCAGGCCCTGGCCGCGCGCCGGCTCGGCGCCGACGTGAACCTGATCGCCCGGGTCGGGGCCGACGCCCTGGCCGACGAAGCCCTGGCCCTGCTGGCCGCCGAGGGCGTCGATCTCGACCAGTGCGACACCGACGCCAGCGCCGCCACGGGCGTCGCGCTCATCGCCGTGGCCGCCGGCGGCGAGAACCAGATCATCGTCGCCCCCGGCGCCAACGCCGCCTTCACGCCAGGCCATCTGGCCACGCCGACGCATGAGGCGCTGATCTGCCAGCTCGAACTGCCGCTGGAGACGGTCGCCGCGGCCGTCGCCCAAGCCAGCGGCTTCGTCTGCCTGAACCTCGCCCCGGCCGCGCCGCTTCCGCCGCAGACCTTGGCCCGCGCCGACCTCATCGTCGTCAACGAAACCGAGGCCGCGTTTTACGGCCCGGCGCTGCACGATCTGCCCGGCCTCGTCGCCGTGACCTGGGGCGCCAAGGGCGCGGGCCTGTTCCAGGGCGGCCGCCAGCTGGCCGCCGCCGCCCCGCCGCCGGTCGAGGCGATCGACGCCACCGGCGCCGGCGACGCCTTCGTCGCCGCCCTGACCCTGGCCCTGCTGGAAGGCCGCCCGCACGAGGCCGCCCTCGCCTTCGCCTGCGCCGCCGGCGCCCTGGCCGCCACCCGTCCCGGCGCCCAGCCCTCGCTGCCGACCCGCGCCGAGGTCGAGGCCCGTCTGGAGCCCGCCCGATGAGCGTTCCGACCCTCAGCCTCAAGGCCTTCACGCACGGCTCGCTCGCCGACCGCGCCGCTTTCTCCGACGCGCTGATGCAGGGCCTGCAGCAGTACGGCTTCATCATCCTGGCCGACCACGGCGTCGCCGAGGATTTGCTCGAACACGCCTACGAACACGCCGAGGAGGTCTTCGCGCTCCCCTACACGACCAAGCGCCGTTACGCGGCAGGCATGCGCGGCTACACGCCGTTCGGTACCGAGCACGCCCGCGACTCCAGCCTGCCCGACCTCAAGGAATTCTGGCAGATCGGCCGCGCCCCGGCGCCCGGCCTGCCGGCTGAGGACTTCCCGCCTAACGTCTGGCCAGCCGAGTTCCCGGCCTTCGAACGCACCTTCAGCAACCTCTTCGCCGCCCTCGACGAGACGGGCCGCGTCCTGCTGTCGGCCCTGGCGCCGAAGCTCGGCCTGCCTGGCGACTACTTCGACGCAAAGGTCGCCGACGGCACCTCGATCCTGCGCGTGCTGCACTATCCCCCGGTGCCGGAGGACGCCCCCGAAGGCGCCGTCCGCTCGGCCGCCCACGAGGACATCAACTTCATCACCCTGCTGGTCGCCGCCAAGGGCGGGGGCCTGCAACTGCTCGACCGAGACGGCTCCTGGCTGCCGGTCGAAACCGCGCCGAAGAACCTGATCGTCGATAGCGGCGACATGCTGCAGCGGCTGACCAACGGCGTGATCCCCTCGACCACTCACCGCGTGGTCAATCCGGTCGGGCCGAACGTCAGTCGCTATTCGATGCCGTTCTTCATGCACCCGGCCTCCGACGTCTCGCTTGAGCGCCTGCCCTCCTGCGAGGGCGAGGGCGCCAAGTGGCCCGCGATCACCGCCGGCGAGTTCCTGGCCGAACGCCTTCGCGAGATCGGCATGGCCAAGTAGCTCACGGCCGCACTGCGAAGTTCACGCCCAGCCGCCAGGAGCCGTCATGGCCCGGCCGCGGATCCTCGAGCGCGTAGGCGCCTTCCAGGCCCAGACCTACCTTGCGGCCGACCGCCAGCCGCACCCCCGCGCCAGCTGAGCTCAGGTCATAGTCCTGGTCCGGCCGCCCGAACCGGCCCGACTGGCTCACCCGGGCGGTGTCGGCGAACCCATAGACTTCGCTGCCCGCCACCGATTTCGGCAGCCCGGCGGGACGCCAGGCCAGTTCCGCAGATCCAGCCGCCCCCTGGTCGCCGATCACCAGCGACTGCTCGAAGGCGCGCCCAAACTCCGTCCCGCCGACCGAGAACTGCTCGGAGCTCGGCAGCAGGTCCGCGCTCAGCTGCCCGGCCGCCTTGAGCCGCAGCACCCAGCGCGGGCCCAGCGCCTGATCGTAGCCGGCCCGCAGGTTCAGCTTTTGAAAGTCGGCGTCGGCGACCCCGGCGGTGGTCCGCGCGCCCAGCCCGTCGATGCCGAAACTGGCGGTGGCGCTGGCTGAGGCCTGCGTCTTCGGCTTTGCGAGATTCCAGGCCGCCGCGACGCGCCCCACGCGGGTGCGCTCCGTCGCCGTGCCCTGGCCGAACACCGCGTTCTTGGAATCGAGGCCGTCCAGTGCCCCAGTCAGATAAAGGTTCTGCTCATAGCTGCGGATCCACGGATAGTTGAACTGCATGCCGCCGAACGTCGCCTCTCCCTTCGATCCGTTGTCGGGGCGGGTGCGGAAGTAGCCGCCGTTGACCTGCACCCGCAGGCCGTCGGCTCCCAACGGCTGGCTGTGCAGGACCGCATAGTACTGGAAGCGGTCGATCTGCGTCGGCAGGCCCAGGGTGAGCCGCGTCTGATCGCCCTGCCGAAAGGTGGAATAGAGGTCGAGGTCGGCCTGCACCTGGGTGCGGCCGAGCAGGCTGGAGCCGCGGTTGTTCACCGACAGGTTCAGCTTCGGCCCGCTCGCCTTCAGGTCCAGCACCAGCACCACGGCGCCGGGCGCCTGCCCCGGCAGCAGCCTGGCCTCAGTCGTCAGGCCCGGGATGTCGCGGATCAGCGACAGCTGCCGCTCCAGCGTTCGACGGCGCAGCCGCGTCTCGGTGGTCAGGCGCTGGGCCTGCGCGGTGACCAGCTTCAGGTCGCGATCCTTCACGTCGCCCTGCAAGGCGATCTGGGCGATGCGCCCCTCCACCGCCTGCAGTCGCAGCACGCCGCTCGTCAGGTCCTGCCGAGGTGCAGCGATGGTGTACAGCGCCACGTCGCTGCGCTTGTAGAGCGCCGCGGCCGCTGCGGCCGTGGCCTCAATGGTCTTCTGACCGAGCGGCTGGCCGAGCAGCGGCGCGAAGGCCCGGTCCAGGTCGGCGCGCGGCAGGCCCGAACCTTCGACGACGACCCGTCGCAGCGCCGTCGAAGGTTGTGGCTGGACGTCCACCGCCACAGGCGCCGCGGGCCGATTCCCGGCAGACGCCGGCGGCTCGGCGCCGGGCGGATCGCGGTCAGCCCGCTGCTGGTCGAGCACCAGGCCCGGCTGGGCCCACGCGCCCGCCGGCGCGCCGGCCAAAGCCAGCGCGAGCATAAATCGCAATGTCATGGAGTGTCTCCCCCGTCGCGGGGCGCGCCGACCAGGCTCCTGGACCTGGCCGGCGCGCCGTCACGTCAGTTGTTCGTCAGTCCGCCGAGTAGGCCGGTGACGCCGTGGACGACGCCGCCAACCGTGCCTGTCACGCCGCCGAGCACCCCGGTGACCGGGGTCAGCGCGCCTGCAGCACTTGGCGCGGCAGGCCCGGCCCCTGGCGCGCCGCCGCCGGACAGCGCCCCTGCAGTCGCCAACGTGCCCTGCGACTGGATGGGCGAAAGCACGCTCGCCCCGATCAGCGCCGGACCATCGCCGCCGATCAGCTTGTGCTCGCCGAGGTTGACGTTCAGCAGATCGCCGGTCGAGGCCACTTTGGTCACGCCTGCGTTCAGCCCTTCGCCGCCGGACAGGACCCCGACGGTGGCCAGTTGCCCCTGGGTCTGGGTCGGCGAGAGCGCGCTGACGCCGACCAGTTGCGCGGAATCGCCGGCGCCGGACCCCAACAGCGGCTGGTCGAGGACCACCACCTTGGCCACGGGATTAAGGGTGTTGTCGCCGGTCTTCACGACCCCGTCGACCGTCGGACCAACGACCGGCAGTCCTCCCAGGCCGCTGGTCTGCAGGCCGCCGCCGATTGTCTGCAGGCCTTCGCCGAGGCCGGTCTGGTTCAGCAGCGGCGCATTGCCGGCCGTGGCCAGCACGCCGCCCGCCAGGCCGCCGACGCCGTCCGTAGTGCGTTCCAGCGCGCCGCTCGCGGATGCTGAGCCGGCTCCGCCGCCGCCCGAACCTCCGCCGCTCCCGCCAGACCCACCGCCCGTACCACCGCCACCGGTCCCACCGCCTGCGCCACCGCCGGTTCCGCCGCCTGTGCCGCCTCCGTCACCGCCGCCGCCGCCGCCGCCTCCGTCACCGCCGGTCTGGCCGCCGCCGTCGGAGAGATTGAACCCGGCGCCGCCGGAGACGCCGCCCGAACGGGCGGTCAGGGCGAGCAAGGCAAGGGCCGAAGTGGCCGCCGCCCAGGGTGATTTCTTGATTGATCGCATTGGTGTTTCCTCCCAAACCCCCTGGTTGCAGAATTGGGGCGCACAGTTTGAGGTTCCACCCCCAACGCGAGTTAACCAAATGTTTTTAGATACATAACCCCCAACCCCTTAATCCATCTGGGATTGCATTGCGCAGCTTTAAGGGGCGGATTAACCCTAGGCGGGCAGTCGGACGAGCGCTGTCAGGCGCGTCGGAGGCGGCGCGACGGCGGCTTCCTCCAGCAACCACTCTCGGAACGCGGCGGTCACCGGCCGAGCGGCGGCCTTTGGCGTCACGAATTGAAAGCACTCTGGGGTCGGCACAAAGCCGTAAGGCGCAACAAGGTGTCCCGAGGCTATGCCCGTAGGCCTCGTTCACCCGTATGCTCAGGCCCGGATGGCGGGCATGGAATGCCGGCAGTCGCGGGATCAGCCAGCGCATGGCCAGCGTTCCGACGCAGGAGACATGTAGCTCCCGCTCCACCGCCTAGCGCAGGGTGGTGAACGACCGCTCGATGCCGAACGCGCTGCCCAGGCTCTCGGCCAGGCTCAGTCCCGCCTCGGTCAGCCGCAGGCTGTTGCGCGGCCCCTGGGTCAGCCGCACGCTACACAGCCGCTCCAGACCTCGCGCCTGCCGGCCGATCGCCCCGTGGGTGACGCAAAGTTCGTCGGCGGCAAGGTTCATGCGCCCTAGCCGCGCGCGCAAGGCGGTGAGCGGCGCTCAACCAGCATCGGTCAGCCCTCGGTCTGCAGCCGGAAGATGCTGGGCCGCGCGGTCGGCCGCAAACGACTGAGCTCACTAGGCCGCGCCGGTTGACAGCGCAGCCGCGCGGTCCACCCTTGCCGGCATGGAAACCACCGAGATCGCCGGCCTTCGGACCCTGCTCTGGCCCGAGGACGGGCCGCCCGTGGCGTCCGGCCGCGACGCCAGCGACGTCATCGGCGAGGCGCTGTCGGTCCAGGCCCAGATGGTGGTGATCCCCGTGGCGCGGCTGTCGCCGGACTTCCTGCGCCTGTCGACGGGCCTGGCCGGCGAGGTGCTGCAGAAGTTCGTCAACTACGGCCTGCGCGCCGTCGTGCTCGGCGACGTCTCGGCCGCCGCCGCCGCCAGCGGCCCGCTACGCGACTTCATCGGCGAGTCCAATCGCGGACGCCAGGTCTGGTTCCTGCCCGACCGCGCCGCCCTCGAAGCCAAGGCGGCGGCTCTCACATAACGACGTTCTTCAATGTGACCCCAGTCACAGCCGCCGGCCGGCGCCGGGCCTATCAATCCGCCTCACAGACGGCCGCATCCCGCGGTCCTTCACTCCCCTGGAGGCAGTCATGCATCGCTTGATTCTCCCGACCCTCGCCGTCCTCGCCCTGTCCATCGCGGGCGGCGCCCACGCCGAAGAAGGCGCCATGCGGGTCAAAGTCGGTGACCTCAACGTCCACACGGACGCCGGGGCCCGCACCGCCTTCAAGCGCATCAACAACGCCGTCCGCGACTTCTGCGGGCCGCTGCAAGGCTACTCGCCCGGCTATCCGGCCGAGGTCCGCGCCTGCCGCAAGGAGATGACCGACAAGGCGGTCGCGAAGCTCGACGCGCCGCTGGTCACCGCCCTCTACACGCCGGCCGCCACGACCCAGCTGGCGCGGCGCTGAACCGACAGCCCACGGTTCGCACCGCTGTGATAGCCTCCGCCCCTCTGGAGCGGAGGCTATCGCTGTGTCCGATAGCATCGATGGCGTGGAAGCGGTGCTGGCCGGGCTGGGCCGCAGCCCCGTGCTGGCTCGGTTCTCGGCGCCCGGCCTTGAGCGCCTGGCGAGGTCCGGCGGCTGGCGGCCGCTCGCCGCCGGCGAGATGCTGTTCCAGGCAGGCGATCCCGGTGATGCGGTCTATCTGGTCGTCGAAGGCGAGGTCGAAGTACGCACCACCACCGGCGGCGGCCGCGACGTTCGGCTGATTTCGCTGGGACCTGGCGACCTGGTCGGCGAGATGGCCGCCCTCGACGGCGGCCCGCGCTCGGCCGACGTCGCCGCCCTGCGCCGCTCGCGGTTGTGGCGCATTTCGCGCGACGCCATGCTCGCGGCCCTCGAGGCCGAGCCGAAAGCAGCCGTTGCGCTGGTGATCGCGCTCAGCGCCCGACTGCGCGCCGCCGACGCGGCGATCAGCGACCAGGCCGTGCTCGACCTCGGCGGCCGTCTCGCCCGCCTGCTGTTGGCCGAGCAAGCGGCGAGCGGGATCGTCGCCCTGACCCAGACCGAGATCAGCCGCCGCCTCGGCTACTCACGCGAAAAGGTGAACCGCAAACTGCACGAGTGGGTCCGCGAGAGCTGGGTCGATCTCGCGCCCGCCGGAGTTCGTGTGCTGGCCGCCGAACGGCTGCAGGCCCTGATCGGGCATCGGTTGGGGACCTGAATCCCAGCACGCTCGGTGGTGCGGTATGGTCGCGGCCAACCTGGCGCCGCCGACGGCGCTCGCGCGGCGCCGTTCCCAAGCTGTGAGGGACGCTCTGCATGCCTGCGCTCCAGACCGCGATGTCCAAGCTTAACGCCTCGTTCGGCCCGGACGAGATCGGCAAGTTCGCCGCCGCCAACGCCAGGTCCTTCGCCCCTGGCGGCAAGATCGAGGCCGGCCTGCTGACCCCGCCCGGCACGGTCCTGCACCGCGCGCTGGGGACCTATCTCGACACCCTACCCGGCGCGTTCCACGAGACCCTGCGCGGGATCCTGCACTATGCGCTCAGCGCCGAGCCGCCGATCCCGGTGACCTTCGCCTGGGCCCCGGGCTACGACTTCGAACTGAACATCTGGCAGGCGCCGGACGCACCCGAAACTCGGGGCGGGATAACCGTGCTGATCAAGAGCCGCTATCCGGCCGACAAGCACCCGCTGCACCGCTGACGGTCAGTAGGCGCGTTCGTCCTCGTCGCCGCCCAGGAACGCCAGGCGCACGCCTTCACGTAGGTGCCGCTCGTCCTCGGGATTGGCGTAGGTGACCAGCCGCGGCGCCTCGGCCCGCGCCCGTTCGCGCACGTCCAATGGATAGGCGGAGCGCGCGTCCTCGAAGCGGCCTAGCCGCGCCAGTCCCGCCGCCAGGATCGCGGCGGCGCGGGAGTCGTTCAGGCGCACCGCCGACTGGGCGTGCCGCACGGCCTCGTCGTAGTTGCGCGCCTGGTAGTGGGCAAGGGCCAGCAGCTGCAGCATCGGGGCGATCTGCGGGTCGTAGGGGCTGAGCCGCAGGCTGCGCTCGATCGGCCCCACCGCCTGCGCGGGTTGTCCAGAATAGATCAGCACCTGCCCCAACCTGAAGTGCCCGAAGGCGAAGTTCGGGTTCAGCGACAGCGCCCGCTGCGCCTGCTCCAGCGCCTCGTCATGCCGCCCCAGATAGAGCGCCGCCCCTGCGCCGGCGAAGTAGCCGTAGGCGTCGCGCGGATCGAGCGCCACCGCCCGCCGCGCCGCCGCCCGCGCTTCCTCCAGATCGGCGACAGGCTGCTCGGACCAGCCGTAGATCGCCCCGCCGTAGAGCATCCGCGCCAGGCCGACATAGCCCAGGGCCAGCACCGGATCGCGGGCGATCGACTGGCGAAACAGCCCCAAGGCCTGGTGATAGTCAGGCTCGCTCATCCGGTTGAAGTGCCACATGCCGCGCTGGAAGCAGTCGAGCGCGCTGAGATCGGCCAGGCTCTTGCGGGCGATGCGCGCAGCCTCGGTGTCCAGCATCGCCGGCTCGATGGCCGCCACCACATGCTCGGTGATCTCGTCCTGCAGGGCGAACAGGTCGGCCATGTTGCGATCCAGGGCGTCGGCCCAGATCTGCTGCGCGCTGGCCGACTCGATCAGCCGCACATTGACCCGCACTCGTTCGCCGGCTCGCCGGACGCTGCCCTCCAGCACGTAGCGGACGCCGAGGTCGCGGCCCACCTGCCGGGCGTCGACGCTGCGGCCCTTGTAGGTGAAGCTGGTGTTGCGATCGATGACGAAGAACCAGCGCCAGCGCGACAACGCGGTGACCACGTCGTCAGTGACCGCGTCAGCGAAGTAGTCGTTCTCTGCTTCCGCGCCGAAGTACTGGAAGGGCAGCACAACCATCGAGGGCTTGTCCGGCAGCGCCAGACCGGACGTCGGGGCGGTCTCCGCCTCGCCGTCCAGCAGCACCCGGTAGACCCGCACCGGCCGTGTCATGTTCTTCAAGCTCTGTTCGCCGACGTCGTCGAACCCAACGTCGACGCGGCCCTGCGCGTCCTCCTGCACCCGCGCCGAGACCCAGATGCCGCCCGGCTCGGCTAGACCTTCCAGACGGGCGGCGACATTGACCCCGTCGCCCAGGATATCGTCGCCGTCGATCACCACGTCGGCGGCGTTCACGCCGACCCGAAACCGAATCTGCTCGTCCTCCGGCACGCCGTCGTTGAGGCTCGCCATGCCGCGTTGGATCTGGATAGCGCAGTTCAGCGCCTCGATGACGCTGTCGAACGCCGCCAACAGGCCGTCGCCCGCCGTTTTGATGATCCGGCCCCGGCGCGCGGCGATCGTCGGCTCGATCAGTTCGTGCAGGTGACCGGCGAAGCGCGCGAGGGTCGCCTCCTCGTCGGCCTCGACCAGACGGCTGTAGCCGACGACGTCGGCGGCGAGGATCGCGGTCAGCCGACGCTCCATGGGTCCGGCCAAATCTCCTCCATGGCCCGCCCCGACGCCATGGCGACTATAGCAAAACACCGCGGCCCCAAACGCCCTGATCGGCGATCGCGATGCAGAATCATCGGCTTAGCTGCAAATGCGACCAATCCGGACGCTCGGTCGACCAGCAGGGAGCGGTTTTGGCAGCTTTGCTGCTAACCTCCCGCGATCGAACCCGAGGGCAGCGATGTTCAAGACCGACGTATCGCGACAGGCCGCATGGCTGACGCTCGGCATCTGGCTGTTGTCCGGCTCGCTGGCCTCGATGATCGCCACGATCGTCGGCGTACGGATGACCCCGGCCCTGATCGGCACCGCAATAGCCATCAACCTGGTCGGGCTCCTCTGCTCGGTGTTGCTCTACCGGGTTTCCGTGCACGTCCGCGACAAGAGCGCCTTCCAGCGCATCGCTTTGATGGCCGCCGCGGTCGTGTTCCTGGCGGCGGTTCTGTCCGGCTCGGACATGCTGATCATGGACGTCTCCAACACCGCCAAGCAGTGGTCGCCCAACCGCACCCTGTGGATGCGCTTCGCCAACAACGCCGGCGGTTTCTTCTGGATTCTGGGCGCGCTTGGCGCGATCTACACGACGCTTCAGGCCAACCACATGGTGCGCGAGCGCGAGCGCCAACTCGCCGACGCCCGCACCGCCGCCAGCGAGGCGAACGCCGCCGCCAGCGCCGCCCGCCTGGCCGCCCTGCGCTACCAACTCAACCCGCACTTCCTGTTCAACACGCTCAACGCCGTCTCCTCCGCCGTCATCACCGGCCGCAACGACGAGGCCGAGAGCATGCTGTCGAAGCTGGCCGACTTCCTGCGCGTCACCCTGGTCGCCGACCCCGAGGCGATGATCTCGCTCGACGACGAGATGGCCACGCTGCAGGCCTATCTGGAGATCGAGAGCGTCCGCTTCCGCGAACGGCTGGCTCTGGAGTTCGTCTGCCCCGACGACCTGCGCACGGCCCTTGTCCCGTCCTTCCTGCTGCAGCCGCTGATCGAGAACGCCATCAAGCACGCCGTCTCCCCGACCAGCGCCACCGTCACCATCCGCCTGGAGGCGACCCGCGATGGCGGCGACCTCGTGGTCCTGGTTCAGGACGACGGCGACGGCTCCCATGGCGGCGAGGTTCGCCCCGGCGCCGGTGTCGGGCTCAGCAACGTGCGCCAGCGGCTGGAGGCGCTCTACGGCTCGCGCGGCGTGCTGCAGGCCGCGCCGCTGGCGCGCGGGTTCCTCGCCATGGTGCGGCTGCCGCTGCAGCGCGCCGCCGCCGTCACTCCCATCCGATCGAAAGCCGCCGCCTGATGCGTCTCCTGCTCGTCGACGACGAACCCGCCGCCCTCGAGCGGCTTTCGGCCCTGCTGACCCAGGTCAGCGACGTCGAAGTCGTGGGCCAGGCCCGCAATGGCCGCGAGGCCGCGGAGGCGGTCGAGGCGCTGAAGCCGGACCTCGTGCTGCTCGATATCCAGATGCCCGAGCGCAGCGGCCTGGACGTCGCCGCCGGCCTGCCGCTGGAGGAGCGGCCGGAGATCGTCTTCGTCACCGCCTTCGAGCTCTACGCCGCCGACGCCTTCGAGGTCGAAGCCGCCGACTACCTGCTCAAGCCCGTCCGCTTCGACCGCCTGCGCCAGGCGATCGAGCGCGCCCGCCGCCGCCGCGCCCTGCGCGCGGCGGCCGCCCGCGCCGAGGAGGCCGCAGCATCGCCGGCCGACGAGGATCCCGACGGCTTCTGGGTTCAGGTCCGGACCGGCTACGTGCGCGTGCCGCTGGGCGAGATCGACTGGATCGAAGCGGCCAAGGACTACGTGCTGCTGCACACCGCCACCCGCAGCCACATCCACCGCGCCACCATGACCGCGCTCGAGCGCAAGATGCCGCCGGCCGAGATGATCCGCGTGCACCGCTCGGCCTTCGTGCGGCCGGCCAAGGTCAAGGAGGTCAAGCGCCTGGGCAAGGGGCTGATCTCGCTGGTGCTGGAGGACGGCGTGAACGTCGCCGTCGGCCCCTCCTACGTCAACGCCGTCACCGAGCGTCTCGCCCTCTACCAGGACTGAAGCGCGCAAACGAAAACGCCGCCCTGGGGGAAGGGCGGCGCTCGCTGCAGGTCGGCCTCGGTGGTCAGCCGAAGGCCAGTCTCCGCCGACGGCTGCGGATCGCGGTCCCGGCCAGGCCGAACCCCGTGATCATCATCGCCCAGGTCGCCGGCTCCGGCACCGCGCTCGGCATCGTCCCGGTGACGAGCAGGTTGTCGAACTGGACCCCGCGTTGGTATGCGGCGTAGTCGCTGGCGAACTGGAAGCGGATGTCGACCACCTGGCCCGCGAGCGCGCTCAGGTCGTAGACCGCCCGTCCCGACTGGTCGCCGGAAAAGCCTTTGCCGCCCATCAGCGTCGCCGCCCGGCCCGACAGATTGTAGAACTGGTCGGTCGCGGCCGGGGTCAGCATCGCGCCCGGCCCGAACACACCGGTGGTCGAGAACGCAACATTGAAGGCGTCGTACCCCCACTCGCTGACGATGTCATAGTCAAAGGCCAGAAGCGCATCGGTCGCCTTCGTGAGGTCCAGCCGCACCTGGTAGAACGAGTACTCATTGTTCGTGTAGGCCCCGGCCTGGTGGCCCACCGTCCCGCCGCCCATGCTGAACTTTCCGCCCAGGCTCTCGTTGGCCCCAAGCCCGTCATTGAAGTTCTGCGAGAAGATCGTCGCGGCCTCAGCCGCCCCGGTCATCAAGGCGCTCGCGGCCACCGCCGCCAGCAGTATGCTTGTCTTCATCAGAAGCCCTCGTTGAGCGCCGCGACGGTCGCGGCCCCTTTCCAGCGACTGCTCTGGGCCCCGCGCGTGGAGGCGTCAGCGCGGCTGCGCCCAAACCCGACGGCCTGACGCCTCGCGCGACCAAACACGACGCACAGTCGACCAATCCTGGGCGACGTTCACCTCTGGTTTTATATCTGGTCGATGTCGGGAACGGGCGTCCTGCCCCGTCCTTAGGGAGAACGAGACACACCCATGCGCTACGCCATCCTTTGCTACAACGACGAAGCCGTGACCTCCGCCTGGAGCAAGGAGGAGGACGACGCGGTCATGGAACGGCTGGAAGTGGTCCAGGAGCGGCTGCGCCAGGAGGGCAAGCTCGGCCCGGCCATCCGCCTTCTGCCCACCACCTCGGCCACCACCCTGCGCAAGGCGCAGAACCTCGTGGTGGACGGTCCGTTCGCCGAGACCAAGGAACAGTTGCTCGGCTTCTACATCGTCGACGTTGAAACCCTGGAGGACGGTCTGCAGATCGCCCGCGAGCTCGCCGTGGCCAATCCCGGCGGCGCCTACGAGCTGCGTCCGATCGCCCTCTTCCTGCCCGGAATCGAGATGACGTGACCACCGACCCCGCCTGGATCGACGCCGCCCTGACCTCCGCCCGCCCGCAGGCGGTCAGCGCCCTGCTGCGCTACTTCCGCGACCTCGACCTGGCCGAAGAGGCTTTCCAGGACGCCTGCCTGCGGGCGCTGAAGTCCTGGCCCGAGAAGGGGCCGCCCCGCGACCCTGCGGCCTGGCTGATCCTGGTTGGGCGCAACAGCGGCATCGACGCCACCCGCAAGCGCGCCCGGCTCCAGTCCCTGCCCTCTGAGGAAGTCCTGTCCGATCTCGACGACGTCGAGGCGCCGCTCGCCGAGCGCCTCGACGGATCGGACTATCGCGACGACATCCTGCGGCTGCTGTTCATCTGCTGCCATCCGGACCTGCCGGCCGTACAGCAGGTGGCTGTCGCCCTGCGCATCGTAAGCGGCCTCTCGGTCAAGCAGATCGCCCGCGCCTTCCTGGTCAGCGAGGCGGCGATGGAACAACGCATCACCCGGGCCAAGGCCAAGATCGGCCAGGCCGACGTCGCCTTCGAAGCCCCAGGCCCCGTCGAGCGGGCCGAGCGCCTGGCCGCCGTGGCCGCCGTCATCTACCTCATCTTCAATGAGGGCTATTCCTCGACCGTCGCGGAGGCCGACGCCCGCGCGCCCTTCGCAGAGGAAGCCATCCGCCTCGCCCGCCTGCTGCTGCGCCTGTTCCAGACCGAGCCGGAGATCATGGGCCTGGCCGCGCTGATGCTGCTGCAGCACTCGCGCGCCGCCGCCCGCTTCGACGCCGACGGTCAGATCGTCCTGCTCGACGACCAGGACCGCAGCCTGTGGAACAGAACCCTGATCGCCGAGGGCCTGGCCCTGATCGACAAGGCCGTGCGCCACGCGAGCCCCGGGCCCTACCAGGTCCAGGCGGCCATCGCCGCCCTCCATGCCCGCGCCGTCACCGCCGCCGACACCGACTGGCCGCAGATCGACCGGCTCTACGCGACGCTCGAGCACATGAGCCCTTCGCCCGTCGTCACCCTCAACCGCTCGGTCGCAGTCTCCAAGACGCAGGGGCCGGAGGCGGCGCTGGCGATGATCAACCCGCTCGCCAGCCAGCTCGACAGCTATTTCTACTTCCACGGCGCCCGCGGCAGCTTCCTCAAGCAGCTCGGCCGCAATGACGAGGCCCGCAACGCTTTCGACCGCGCCATCGCGCTCGCCAACAGCGGCCCGGAAGCGGCCCACATCCGCCAGCACCTCGACAGCCTGGCCGGCGAGGCCGGCTGAACATTTTTCGCCGCCGCGCTGTCGGAACGGGCTAACCTCGTTCGTCCTTGGATCAGACGCCCCTCACAAGGGGTCAGCCAGGAAGGAAGCCGCCATGTCCGTCACCGCGACCATGGAAACCACCGCCGGCGAACTCGCCGCGATCGACATGCCGCCGATGACCGGCGTCACTCCGCACCTCAACGTCGTCGGCGCCAGCGAGGCTTCGACGTTCTATCAGAAGGCCTTCGGGGCCCGCGAAACCTTCCGGCTGCCGGCCGACGACGGCCAGCGGCTGATGCACTGCGCGCTCGTGATCAACGGCGGCAACTTGATGATCTGCGACTGCTTCCCGGAGATGGGCCACGGCTTCGAACACCAGCCGTCCAGCTCCTTCACCATGCACCTCCAGGTCGACGACATCGACGCCTGGTTCCAGCGCGCGGTCGACGCCGGCGCCCAGGTGCTGCAGCCGATCGAGGACATGTTCTGGGGCGACCGCTACGCGCGCCTGCTCGATCCTTACGGCGTCCACTGGGCGCTCGGCCAGACCAAGACCAACTAGAGAAGGAGCCGCCATGCTCGCCGCGCTCATCGGCGCCCTGATCCTCGCGTTGCTGGCTCTCATCGCCTACGTCGCGAACCATCCGTCCGACTTCCGGCTCGAGCGCTCGACCACCGTCCGCGCCGCGCCGGAAAAGCTGTACGACCTGATCTCGGACTTCCACCGCTGGACCGCCTGGTCGCCCTTCGAAGGCATCGACGCCGACCTCAAGCGCACCTACGGCGGGGCCGATCGCGGCGTCGGGGCGACCTACGGCTGGGAAGGCAGGAAAACAGGCGTCGGCAGCATGGCGATCACCGAGGCGGTCGCATTCTCGCGGGTGCTCATCGACCTCACCTTCGTCAAGCCTTTCCACGCGCACAACAAGGCCGAGTTCACCCTCGAACCGGACGGCGATGCGACCAAGGTCACCTGGGCGATGTCCGGCCATAGCGGCTTCTTCACCAAGCTGATCGACGTCTTCCTCCCGATGGAGAAGATGGTCGGACCGCAGTTCGAACAGGGGCTCGCCAAGCTCAAGGCGGTCGCCGAGCAAGGCTGACCGCCGCTCAAAGGATCAACTGCCATGACTTCCCTCGATCCAGCGGCGCGCACGCCTGCGCCTGCCGTCTCCAAAGTCCTGATCTGGGCCGGCTGGAGCCTCACGGGCCTCGCCACCCTGTTCATGACCTTCGACATCGCTATCAAGCTCGTAGATCTCCAGATCGTCCGCGACACCCTGGTCCAGCTCGGCTACCCACCGGAACTTGGCCGCACGATCGGCGTGGTCGAGCTGATCTGTCTGGCGCTCTACCTCAACCCGCGCACCGCCGTGCTCGGCGCGGTGCTGTTCACCGGCGTGATGGGCGGTGCGATCGCCACCCACATGCGGGTCGGCGACCCGCTGTTCAGCCACGTCCTGTTCGGCGTCTATCTCGGCGCTACGCTATGGGGCGGCCTGTGGCTGCGCGACACCCGCCTGCGCGCGCTCTTCCCCGTTCGTCTCTGAGCAGGAGCCCGGTCATGTCCGAGAAGGTCGACGCCTACCTCGCCGCCCTGCCTGACTGGCAGGCCGCCGCCGCCCGAACCGTCCGCACTGAGGCGCATGCCGCGGGCCTCGCCGAAGAGTTTAAGTGGGGCCACCCCATGTGGTCGTCGGCCCACGGCGCTGTGTGCCTGATCAAGAGCTTCAAGGCACATCTGAACCTCGCCTTCTGGCGGGGCGCCCAAATGAGGGAGCTCGACCCCCGGCTTGCGCCCAGCGGCGGCTTCCAGATGGCGACGATCAAGCTCACCGATCCGGTCGAGCTGAGCCCCGGCCAAGTCCGCGGCCTGATCGAGACGGGCGCCGCGCTCAACGCCCAGCTCGGCGACCCGATGAAGGCGCAGGCCTAGTCGGCGTTCGACAGCGTGTCTCGGCGGCGACCGGGCCCCCGCCGAGACGAACGTCCTAGAACTCCTCCCAGCCGTCAGCCGCCGGCTCCAGCTTGCGGGCCGTCGCCGCGCCCGAGGCGGCGATCCCCATCGGCGCTGCCGCCCACCGCTGCGGCGTCTGCACCGCCGGAGCTGCGCCGCCCAATTCGAACTGCGCCATCGAGCGGCCCAGTTCGGACGCCTGCTGGGCCAGCGCATGGCTGGCGGCCGTGGACTGCTCGACCATCGCCGCGTTCTGCTGGGTCATCTGGTCCATGTCGTTGATGGCGGTGTTGACCTGACCCAGACCGACGGCCTGCTCCTGCGCCGACGCCGCGATCTCCGTCACCAGGTCGGTGATCTTGGCGACCTCGCCGACGATGCGCCGCAACGCCTCGCCGGTCTTGCCGACCAGTTCGACTCCCGAACTCACCTGGGCGGTCGAGGCGGTGATCAGCGCCTTGATCTCCTTGGCCGCCTCGGCCGAGCGCTGGGCTAGGGCCCGAACTTCCGAGGCGACGACCGCGAAACCGCGCCCCGCCTCGCCTGCCCGGGCCGCTTCGACCCCGGCGTTCAAGGCCAGCAGGTTGGTCTGGAACGCAATCTCGTCGATGACCCCGACGATCTGGCTGATCTGCGTGGCCGAGGCTTCGATCTTGCCCATCGCCGAGATGGCGTCCGACACCACCGCCCCCGACTGCTCGGCGTCGCCGCGGGCGGCGTTGACGACGCTCTGCGCCTCCTTCGCCCCCTCGGCCGTTTTCTTGACCGTGGCGGTGATTTCGTCGAGCGCGGCAGCGGTCTCCTCAAGGTTGGCCGCCTGCCGCTCGGTGCGGCGCGACAGATCGTCGGCGGCCGAGGTGATCTCCCCGGTGCCCGACTGGATGGCGCTCGCTGCGGACGATACGCCCTCCATCACCTCCTGCAGCCGGCCGATGGCCGCGTTGAAGTCGGCCTGCAGCCGCAGGTACTCTTCGGGAAACTCTCCGTCGATGCGATAGGTCAGATCGCCCTTGGCCAGTCGCGAAAGAGCCTTGGCTGTGGCCTCTACCGCGAACACCTGCCGCTCGCGCGCCGCCGCACTTTCGGAGTCGCGCTTCTGATGCTCCAGCTCGGTGGCGGTGATATCGGTGGCGAACTTGATCACCTTGTAGAGGCGGCCCGACTTGTCGAACATCGGGTTGTAGGTGGCCTGCAGCCAGATCTGGCGACCGCCTTTGGCGACACGAAGAAACTTGTCGGACAGGAACTCGCCGCGGTTCAGGCCGCGCCAGAACTCACGATAGTCCTCGCTCGCCCCGTACTCGGGTGTGACGAACAGGCTGTGCTTGCGCCCCACCACCTCGGCGGGAGTGTAACCCATCGCGTTGTAGAAGTTGTCGTTGGCCTTGATGATCGTGCCGTCGAGTTCAAACTCGATGACGGCTTGAGACTTATGCACTGCACCCATGATCGCCTCGAGTTCGGCGACCGCAGTGGTCGCCGCTTCGTCGGCGGGCGTCCTTCTCTTGAACATCATGTCTCTGCTCCCCGCAGTGCGGCGGCACGACCCGCCCCACCCTATGAGGGTCGCCCTCGCACGGTAAACGAAACCGTAAAGCAGAATGACGAAATTATACGTATTTTCCGCAACTTACGTCCGCCCACCTGCGATAAGGTTGAGCTTCTAACCCCGCTATGGCCAAGCCTCTGCCGGCCTGCGACGCATGGGCTCTTTCCCTGGGACGCGGCTGCGGCCATGCTCGCTTCAACAAACAAGTCGGGGAGAAAAGACACTCATGGCAGCCACAGATGCAGGCGCCGCCGCGCCTCCCCGCCAGCCGCTATTCTCCGAGAGCTACAAGCAGTCCGTGCTCTGGCTGCTGGTCCTCGCCTACACCTTCAATTTCATCGACCGCACGATCATTTCGACGATCGGTCAGGCGATCAAAGTCGACCTGAAGCTGACCGACACCCAGCTCGGTCTGCTTGGCGGCCTGGCATTCGCGCTGCTCTACACGACCCTCGGCATCCCGATCGCCCGCATCGCCGAGCGCCATAGCCGGGTCAACATCATCACCATCGCCATTGTCATCTGGTCAGGCTTCACCGCGCTCTGCGGGTTGGCCACCAGCTTCTTCCAGCTGTTGCTGTTCCGAGTCGGGGTGGGGGTCGGCGAGGCCGGCCTCTCGCCGCCCGCCCACTCGCTGATCTCGGACTACTTCGAACCCAAGAAGCGCGCCTCGGCGCTGTCGATCTATTCGTTCGGCATTCCGCTGGGCACCATGTTCGGCGCCGTCGCCGGCGGCTGGATCGCCCAGAACCTCGACTGGCGCATGGCTTTCATGCTGGTCGGCCTGCCCGGCGTCATCGTCGCCATCCTGCTCAAGGTCTTCGTCAAGGAGCCGCCGCGCGGCTACTCCGACCGCCTGGTCGCCCAGCAGGCCGCTGACGCGCCGGCCCTGGAGGGCGACGAGACCGCCCCGGCCGTCCACGCCAAGCCGCCCTCTATCCTCGCCGTAGCCAAGCGCATCTTCGGCAAGTGGGGCTTCTTCCACATGGTGGCCGGCATCACGCTCGCCTCCTTCGCCGGCTACGGCACCGGCCAGTACTCGGCCCCCTACTTCATCCGCATGTTCGGCCTGGACCTGGCCACCGTCGGGCTGATCTTCGGCGTGATCGGCGGCGTCGCGGCCGGCATCGGCACCCTGCTCGGCGGTTTCCTCACCGACTGGGCGGCCAAGAAGTCCGGCCGCTGGTACGCCCTGGTCCCAGCCATCGGCCTGCTGATCGCCTGCCCGCTCTACATACTCGTCTACACCCGCGACGATTGGAAGCTCGCCGCCGGCCTGCTGCTGATCCCGGGGATCTTCCACTACACCTATCTCGGCCCGACCTTCGGGGTGATCCAGAACGCCGTCAGCCTGCGGATGCGCGCCACCGCCACGGCGCTTTTGTTCTTCGTGCTGAACCTGATCGCGCTCGGCTTCGGCCCGCCCTTCTGCGGCTGGGTCATCGACATGCTGAGCCAGGCACACTTCGCGGCCAAGGACCTCGGTCCGTTCTTCGACCTGTGCCCCGGCGGCGTGGGCAAGGAAGGCGCCGGCGCGATGATCGACGCCGCCTGCAAGGCGGCCGTCGCTCAAGGCACCCGGGACGGCATCGTCTGGAACCTGCTGATCTACGGCTGGGCCGGCCTGCATTACCTGTTGGCGGCGATCACCCTGCCCAAGGACATGGCCGACGCCCTCGCCAAGACCGAGGCCGAAGCGGCGGCCGGCGTCTGATCGTGCAGGGCGGCGGCGAGGTGAGCTTCACTGGCCGCCCCCTCCGCCTTCCTGCGCGGATGACCGACGACGTGGTGCTGCTCGACGGAC
Source organism: Phenylobacterium haematophilum (assembly GCF_014196295.1). Taxonomy (GTDB): domain Bacteria; phylum Pseudomonadota; class Alphaproteobacteria; order Caulobacterales; family Caulobacteraceae; genus Phenylobacterium; species Phenylobacterium haematophilum. The sequence goes on along the minus strand of NZ_JACIDK010000003.1, from coordinate 568,810 downwards.
ACGTCCTCGCCGACGCCGAGGCGCATTTGGCCGGCGAGGACGCCGAGATGCTGCGCCGCTTCGAGGCCCCGCACGCGGCCACCCTCGACCAGACCCGCGCGGCGATTGAACGCTGGATCGCCGCGCGCGCCGCCGGCGGCCCGATGATCGCCTACGCCGTGCGCGCCGCGGGCGAACTGGTCGGCGGCTGCGAGCTGCGGCTGGCCGGCCCCGATAGCATCAATGTATCCTATTGGGTGTTCCCAGCCTTCCGGGGCCAGGGCTATGCCCGCCGTGCTCTGACCCTGCTCTGCCAGGCGGTCGCCGGGCTGGACGACGTCAGCTGGGTCGAGGTCCACATCGACCCCGATAACCTTGCCTCACGCCGCGTGGCCGAGGCGGCCGGCTTCGTCGAGACCGGCGTGGTCCGAGACCCGACCGCCTCCGGCGAGACCGCGCGTCGCCTGCTCTACACCCTGGCGCTGACGCCTGAGGTCGGCCGCTACGCCGGCCAGCGCCCGGCGCCGCCGTCCTGAACCAGCATCCCGGTCAGGGTGCGGTCGGCGCGGAACTGGTCGAGGGTGATGAAGAGAATGTTCACGCCACCACACTGAACGCTGCACGCGTCGAGGGGAAGCGGCCTAGCCTGGCGCCCAGGGTTGCGCTTACCCTCGCCCCCGCATGACTCTCTCCGATCTCAGTCCGCTTCCCCTCACCACCGTCGTTGGAGCCTTTCTCCTGGCTTTCCCGGCGCTGTTCTCGATCGTCAATCCGGTGGGCGCGGCGATCACCTTTCACCAGGTCACCGAGGGGCGTTCGGACCGGCACGAGCTGGCCTGGCGCATCGCCTTCAACGCCCTGCTGATCCTGCTGGGGTCGCTTCTACTGGGCGGCTACATCCTGAACTTCTTCGGGGTCAGCCTCGGCGCCCTGCGGGTCGCCGGCGGGCTGGTCGTCGCCATCCGCGCCTGGCAATTGCTGATGCAGCCCGAGGCCCAGGAAAGCCGCAAGGCCAACGCCGCCGCCTCGGCCGAGCAGCACGTGCAGGAGGACGTCGCCTTCTTCCCGCTGACCATGCCCTTCACCACCGGACCGGGCGCGATCTCGGTGGCTATCGCGCTCGCCTCGCAACGGCCGGCCGACGGCCAGGGCGTGCTCTCGTTCTTCGCCGGGGTCAGCATCGCCGCGGTATTGGTCGCCCTGCTGGTCGGCGTCTCCTACCGCTGGTCCAGCAAGGTCCTGTCGCTGCTGGGCGCGTCCGGCGCGCGGGTGATGTCGCGGCTGGTGGCCTTCCTGCTGCTTTGCGTCGGCGTCCAGATCATCTCCAGCGGCCTGGAAAGCCTGGTCACCTCGTACCTCCAGGCCGCAACGTAGAGCCCCCGCACGTTGCGATTTCGGCTGGGTGGGGCTAACACCCGCCGCGAAGGAGCCCCGCCATGATCCCCCGTTACGCCCGCCCGGAAGCCGCCGCCATCTGGGACCCGCAGACGCGGTTCAAGATCATGTTCGAGATCGAGGCCCACGCCGCCGACAAGATGGCCGAGTTGGGCGTGATCCCGAAGCAGGCCGCCGAGACCATCTGGGCCAAGGGCCGCGACGCGATCTTCGACGTCGAACGCATCGACGCCATCGAGCGTGAAGTGAAGCACGACGTCATCGCCTTCCTGACCCACGTCACCGAGATCGTCGGCCCGGAAGCCCGCTTCCTGCACCAGGGCATGACCTCCTCGGACGTCAACGACACCGCCCTGGCCGTCCAGCTCAGCCGCGCCACCGACCTGCTGATCGAGGACGTCGATCTGGTTCTGGCCGCGCTGCAGAAGCGCGCCTTCGAGCACAAGCTGACCCCGACCGTCGGCCGCAGCCACGGCATCCACGCCGAGCCGACGACCTTCGGCCTCAAGCTCGCCGGCCACTACGCCGAGTTCGTGCGCGCCAAGGAACGCCTGGCGATGGCCAAGTTCGAGATCGCCACCTGCGCGATCTCCGGCGCCGTGGGCACCTTCGCCAACGTCTCGCCCGAGGTCGAAGCTCACGTGGCCGAGAAGATGGGCTTGGCCGTCGAGCCGGTCTCCACCCAGGTGATCCCGCGCGACCGCCACGCCGCCTACTTCGCGGCGCTGGGCGTCGTCGCCAGCTCGGTCGAGCGCCTCGCCGTCGAGATCCGCCACCTGCAGCGGACCGAAGTGCTTGAAGCCGAAGAGTTCTTCGACGTCGGCCAAAAAGGCTCGTCGGCGATGCCGCACAAGCGCAACCCGATCCTGACCGAAAACCTGACCGGCCTCGCCCGCCTGGTCCGCTCGGCCGTCGTGCCCGCGATGGAAAACGTCGCCCTCTGGCACGAGCGCGACATCAGCCACTCCTCGGTCGAGCGCGGCATCGCCCCGGACACCACCATTCACCTCGACTTCGCCCTGCGCCGGCTGGCGGGCGTCGTCGACCGCCTGCTGATCTACCCGCAGAACATGCTGAAGAACCTCGACCGCCTCGGCGGCCTGGTCCACTCCCAGCGCGTGCTGCTGGCCCTGACCCAGAAGGACATCAGCCGCGAGGGCGCCTACGCCGCGGTCCAGCGCAACGCCATGAAGGTGTGGCGTGGCGAAGGCAATTTCCTCGACTTCCTCAAGGCCGACCCGGAAGTGATCCTGTCGGACGAAGAGCTCTCGGAGCTGTTCGACAACGGCTACCACTTCAAGAACGTCGACACCGTCTTCGCCCGTGTGTTCGGCGAAGACGCCATGAAGGCCGCGGCGGAGTAGTTCCGTCGCGCGCTAAGTCAGGCTAGAGATCGGTCATGATCACCACCTCTCGTGGTCGGCGGCGCTTCTGGCTCCGCCGCACCCAAGGTCCGACCTGCAGCGTATGACGTCCCTGAGCTGATCAGGCGACGCCCCACGACCGTGCGGCGTCATGGGGCGGCTCGGCCGCCAGCGACACATACGAGATCCCATCGATGACCGATCACACCACCGCCTGGGCGCAACGCTTCAGTGAGCGCATGTCCCGCGTCCGCGCCAACGAGATCCGCGAGCTGCTCAAGCTGCTCGACCAGCCCGACATCCTCTCCTTCGCCGGCGGCATTCCCGACCCGGGCCTGTTCCCGTCCGAGCGCATCCAGGCCAGCTACCAGGCCGTCCTGTCCGACCCGGAGCTTTCCCAGCAGGCGCTGCAGTACTCGGTCAGCGAGGGCTATCTGCCGCTGCGCGAGTGGCTGGCCGAGCGGATGGGCGCGCACGGCGTCGCCTGCGGCCCCGAGAACATCATGCTGACCGCGGGCTCGCAGCAGGCGCTCGACCTGCTGGGCAAGCTGTTCCTGACCCGCGGCGACACCGTGGTCGTCGCCCGCCCGACCTATCTCGGCGCCCTGCAGGCCTTCACGGCCTATGAGCCGCACTATCTCGACCTGCCCGACGGCGCCCTGGACGGCGACTGCGACGCCGAGGCGCTGATGGCCGGCCGCGCGGAGCGACCGCTCGGCTATTTCGTCCCCGACTACGCCAACCCCACCGGCGAGAGCATGACCACCGCCCAGCGCCGGGCGCTGTTGGAGCTGGCCGACGCCACGGACATGACGCTGATCGAGGACGCCGCCTACCGCGAGTTGCGGTTCGCCGGCGAGGCGCTGCCCAGCCTGCTCGCCCTCGACATCGCCCGCTCGGGCTCGATCGAGCAGGCCCGGACGCTATACTGCGGCACCTTCTCGAAAACGATATCGCCGGCCCTGCGGCTGGGCTGGGTCTGCGGCCCCAAGGCGGTGATCGAGAAGCTGGTGCTGCTCAAGCAGGGCAGCGACCTGCACGTCTCGACGATCAACCAGATGGTCGGCTGGCGCACGGTCACCGAGGACTACGAGCAGCACCTCTCGCGCCTGCGCAACGCCTATGGCGCCAAGGCCCAGGCCACGCTGGACGCGCTGGACCGTCATATGCCGCAGGGCGTGAGCTGGTCCAAGCCGCAGGGCGGCATGTTCGTCTGGCTCCGCCTGCCCGAGGGGATCGACGGCAAGGACTTGCTGGCCCGCGCTATCGCCGAGGAGCGCGTGGCCTTCGTGCCCGGCGCGCCGTTCTTCGCCGAGAGCGCAGCCGACAACACCATCCGGCTCAGCTACTCGCTGCCGACCGCGGCCGAGATCGACGACGGCATGGCGCGCCTCGCCCGGCTGATCGCCCGCCAGATCTAGAAGGGAAGGCTCCCCCGCGCGAGGGAGCCCTCGTCTTACCTAGACGCGCTCGACGATGATCGCCGGGGCCATGCCGCCGGCGGCGCACATGGTCACCAGACCCCGCTTCAAGTCGCGGCGTTCCAGTTCGTCGAGGATGGTGCCGATCAGGATCGAGCCGGTGGCGCCGATCGGATGGCCCAGCGCCATTGCGCCGCCGTTCACGTTGACCTTCTCACGGTCGAGATTCAGGTCGCGGATGAACTTCTCGGCCACCACCGCGAAGGCTTCGTTGATCTCGAACAGGTCGATGTCGTCGATGGTCAGGCCGGCCTTGGCCAGCACCTTCTGCGCCGCCGGCACCGGAGCGTTGAGCATCAGGGTGGGGCTGTCGCCCATATTGGCCATGGCGACAACGCGGCCGCGCGCCTTCAGACCGTTTTTGGCGGCATAGGCCGGCGAGGCGAGCAACACGGCGGCCGCGCCGTCGACGACGCCCGACGAGTTGCCTGCATGGTGCACGTGCGTGATCTTCAGGTCCGGATAGACTTGGCGGATCAGGTCGCCATAGGTGGTCCCCTTGTCGTCGACCGCCACGTTGGCGATCATTTCGAACGACGCCTTCAGGCTCGAAAGGCCTTCGAGCGTCGTCTGCGGACGTGGGAACTCCTCACGGTCCAGGGCCAGCGAGCCGTCTTCGCGATAGACCGGAACCAGCGACTTGTCGAAGCGGCCCTCCTTGATGGCGACGTCGGCGCGCTGCTGGCTAAGCAGCGCCAGTTCGTCCAGCGCCAGGCGGTTGATGCCTTCCAGCGTGGCGATGGCGTCAGCGCAGACGCCCTGCTGGCTCTGCGGATGGCGTGCGCGCAGGCGCAGGTTGCCGCCGTCCATCATCGGCGGGGTCGAAGGATCGCCTGTCGAGGAGGTGTAAGACATCATTTCGGTGCCGCCGGCGATCACGAGATCTTCCATGCCCGACATGATCTGCGCCGCGGCCAGGTTCACGGCGGTGATGCCCGAACCGCAGAACCGGTCGAGGGTCATGCCGCTGGCCTTGACGTCATAGCCGGCGTCGAGCGCAGCCATCCGGCCAAGGTCGCCGCCTTGCTTGCCGCGCTGGCTGGAGGTGCCCCAGATGATGTCGTCCACTTCGCCGGTCTTCAGGTTGTTGCGCTCGGCCAGGGCCTTCAGCACCGTCGCAGCCAGATGCTGTGGGTGAAAGTCGGCCAGCGCGCCTTTGCCGACCTTGCCGATGCCGCGCGGGGTGCGGCAGGCGTCGATGATCAGGGCCTCGGGCATTATCGTGTTCCTTCCTGGTGCCTCCGGCGCGCGCCGGATTGTTTGGCGGACAGTCGCCCACCCGCCGCCACGTCAGTCCAGAACAAATGCGCCGCACCAGAAGCCTGGTCTCTACGCTCGGGGAGGCGTCCGCCTCGTGCTTCCCTGCGGCGAGCGCTTCCATTCCGTAACGTCACTATCCGAACATCAGCCGGATGCTCGGGGAGGAGACGAACGACATGGATGCTGCTGCGATGAACGCCCTGCTGGCCAAGCAGAAGGCCGCTCACCTGCGGGACGGAGAGCCGTCCGCCCAGGTCCGTATCGATCGCATTGACCGCGCCATCGCCCTGTTGATCGACAACCGCGCTGCGATCGAGGAAGCCATCAACCAGGACTTTGGCTCGCGATCGCGCGAGGCGACGACCTTCACCGATATCGCCGCCTCCATCGGGCCGCTCAAGCACGCCAAGGAAAACCTGGCCAAATGGATGCGGCCGGAGAAGCGCAAGCCGACGCCGGCTATCCTCGGCCTGTTCGGCGCCAAGGCCGAGATTCGCTTTCAGCCGAAGGGCGTGGTCGGGATCATCAGTCCTTGGAACTTCCCGGTGAATCTCACCTTCGGCCCGCTGGCCGGGGTGCTGGCGGCCGGCAACCGGGCGATGATCAAGCCGTCGGAATTCACGCCCGCCACCTCTGAACTGATGGCCAAGATGTTCGCCGGCGCCTTCTCCGAGGAGGAGATCGCTGTCGTCACCGGCGGACCGGAGGTCGGCCAGGCGTTCTCGTCGCTGGCCTTCGACCATCTGATCTTCACCGGCGCCACGTCCATCGCGCGGCATGTGATGCGCGCGGCGGCGGAGAATCTCGTGCCGCTGACCCTCGAACTGGGCGGCAAGAGCCCGGTGATCCTCGCCAGGTCGGCCGACCTGGATGTCGCAGCGGCGCGGATCATGAACGGCAAGACGCTGAACGCCGGCCAGATCTGCCTGGCCCCCGACTACGTGCTAACGCCCAAAGAGAGCCTGGAGCCTTTTATCGCCGGGGCGCAGGCCTCTGTGGCGAAGATGTTCCCGACCCTGAAGGACAACCCCGACTACACCGCGATCGTCGCCCAGCGGCACTACGACCGCATCAAGGGCTACATCGACGAGGCGAAGGCCAAGGGCGCGCGGGTGATCGAGTTGAAGCCCGACGGCGAGGACCTGTCGCAGCAGGAGCACCGCAAGATCGCTCCGACCCTGATCATCGACCCCAGCGACGACCTGAAGGTCATGCAGGAGGAAATCTTCGGTCCGGTGCTGCCGGTGAAGACCTACAGCGGCATCGACGAGGCCATCGCCTACGTCAACAAGGGGGAGCGGCCGCTGGGCCTCTACTACTTCGGCTCCGACGAGGCCGAACGCGAGAAGGTGCTGGCCAGCACGACCTCCGGCGGAGTGACGGTCAACGACGTCATCTTCCATGTCGCCCAGGAGAACCTCCCCTTCGGCGGGGTCGGGCCGTCAGGGATGGGCAGCTATCATGGCGTCGACGGCTTCCGCGAATTCAGCCACGCCAAGTCGATCTATCGCCAGATCAAGGCCGACAAGCCGCTGCAGCAGATGCGTCCGCCGTACGGGCCGGCCATTCGCAAGTACCTGGACGGCCAATTGAAGCGCTGACGAACAGCGCCGGATGGGACGGCAGGCCGGCGTCCGCGCCGGCCGCACCGTACGAGGACAGCGGCGGTTGCGGCTCGCGGGCCTCAGCCGGCGTGAACGCGCACACCAGCCCCCAGACGGCGACGGCGATCGGTCGTGGCATGGCTCCGCTCCCATCCGGCGGCCTTCAGGCCGCTCCTTGGGGCGTTCTTGCAGCGCTTCGAATGTTGCGTGCAGTTGCACCAGGGCGCGTGCGCGTCAGTGCACCCCGGCGCCACGGTTGCAATTTGCGGCGCCGCGATGCATTCGCCGACCCGCGTTCCGCGAGCGGCGCGCACGCAACAAAAAACGCCGCCCCGAAAGGCGGCGCTCCTTTCATAGTGCCCGAAAGTCTTACTCGCCCGAGCGCAGTTGTTCGCGGGCCTGAGCCAGGAGTTCGTCCATCTTCATGCGCACTTCGCCTTCGCTGACGGCGACGCCCGAGCCCTTCAGGTCCTCGAAGACCTTGCGCAGAACGTCCTCGTCGCCCGGCAGCTCGAAGTCGGACTTCACCACGGCCTTGGCGTATTCAGTGACGCTGTCGGCCGACAGGCCCATCAGACCGGCGGCCCATTCGCCCAGCATGCGGTTGCGACGAGCACCAGCCTTGAATTCTTGCTCCTGGTCGAGCTCGAACTTCTTTTCAAAGCCACGCTCGCGATCGTCGAAGGTCGTCATGTGTTCCCCAGTAGGCGGTCGGTCGGCGTTGCATATCCCGTGAACCGCGCCGTAGCAACGTAAACGCACGATGAGGCGATGCGGCTCTTGCGCCGTTTGCGCGGCGACGGCCAATCCGTTAGTTTTTTCAGGCCTCATATGAGTGAGAGGGCCATACGGTCGGAGCCGCGCGCGATTGCATGCAACTGCGCGCGTTTTTCGTTTTTCCGCTGGCGGCCAAGCCCTCGCTCTGGGAGAAGGCGCACATGACTACCCGCCGCAAGAAGATCTACGAAGGCAAGGCCAAGATCCTCTACGAGGGCCCCGAGCCCGGAACCCTGATCCAGTACTTCAAGGACGACGCCACCGCGTTCAACGCGCAGAAGAAGGCGATCCTCGAGGGCAAGGGCGTCATCAACAACCGCATCAGCGAGTACGTGATGACCAAGCTGAACTCTATCGGGGTTCAGAACCACCTCATCCGCCGGCTGAACCTGCGCGAGCAGCTGATTCGCGAAGTCGAGATCATTCCGCTGGAGGTGGTCTGCCGCAACGTCGCGGCCGGCAGCCTGTCGCAGCGCTTCGGCCTGCCCGAAGGCCAAGCCCTGCCCCGCTCGATCATCGAGTTCTACCTGAAGGACGACAAGCTCAGCGACCCGATGGTCGCCGAGGAGCACATCACCGCGTTCAACTGGGCCTCGACCCAGGAGATCGACGACATGATGGCCCTGACCTTGCGGGTGAACGACTTCCTCACGGGCCTGTTCGCCGGCGTCGGCATCACGCTGGTCGATTTCAAGGTCGAGTTCGGCCGCATCTACGAGAACGACTTCTCGCGTGTGATCCTGGCCGACGAGATCAGCCCCGATTCGTGCCGCCTCTGGGACAGCCAGACGAACGAGAAGCTGGACAAGGACCGCTTCCGCCGCGACATGGGCGACGTCATCGAAGGGTACACCGAGGTGGCCCGCCGTCTTGGCATCATGAAAGAGATGCCCACCGTCATCCAAGGAGGCCTGCACTAGTGCGCGCGAAAGTTCATGTGTTCCTGAAGCCCGGCGTGCTGGACGTTCAGGGCAAGGCCGTGGAGAGCGCTCTGCACGGCCTGGGTTGGCCGCAGGTCGACGGCGTGCGCGTCGGCAAGACCATCGAATTCGACCTCAAGGACGCCACCGACAAGGCCGCCGCCGAGGCCCAGGTGAAGGACATGTGCGAGAAGTTGCTCGCCAACACCGTCATCGAAAGCTACCGGATCGAGGTGGCGTGAGAGGGCTAAAGCCCCTCCCGGCGAAGGACTTCGCCGACAAGGAGGGGCGTCCAAACAAAGAATCGAAAGCCCAACGGCGTTGGGCCTTCGGGGCCTTTTCCCTCCTGCCGCTGATCCTGGCCGCCTGCGCGCCGGAGCCTGAACCGATCCGGCCGCGGCTCTCGCTCGACTGCTCGCTCTCCTACGAGGCCCTGTCGGCCAAGGTGCTGGCCCAGCCGGGCCTGATCCCGGCGCCGCAGGAGCGCGGCGAGCCCTATCGCTTCTACAATATGCAGGGCGGCGGCGAGGCCTTCGTCCTGACGCAGCCCGGCGCGCCCGGCCATCCGGCGATCTTCAAGCAGGAAGCCGTCCAGGAAGGCGGCCGCAAGGTCATGAAGAACACCGGCTGCGCCTATGGCGACGAGGCTGGATTCGGCCAGGTCATGACCTATCTGGAGGGCCTGGGCGCGAGATGAAGGCCGCGACTGTCGAGCGGTCGTCACCTCGCCCCGGATGCGACGACCTCCCCCCTCCCATTTCCCGACAAATTCGCGTAAAGGGCCGCCCATGAAAGCCGCCGTCATCGTCTTCCCGGGTTCCAACTGCGATCGCGACTGCAAGGTCGCCGTCGAACGCTCCACCGGCGCCAAGGTCGACATGGTCTGGCACGCCGAGACCCAGCTGCCCCAGGGTCTGGACCTCATCGTGCTGCCCGGCGGGTTCTCCTACGGCGACTATCTCCGCTGCGCGGCCATGGCCTCGCTGGCGCCGGTCATGACCGAGGTCCGCGCCGCGGCCGACCGCGGCGTCGCCGTCGTCGGGATATGCAACGGCTTCCAGGTGCTGACCGAGTCGAAGATGCTGCCCGGGGCGCTGCTGCGGAACGAGAAGCTCAAGTACGTCTGCAAGCCCGTGGCGCTGGAAGTCACCAACGCCCAGACCCGCTTCACCGCCGGCTACGCCGGTCGCCGCGAAGTCGAGATGACGGTCGGCAACGGCGAGGGCAACTACTTCGCCGACGAGGAGACGCTGGACCGGCTGGAGGGCGAAGGCCAGGTGGTCTTCCGCTACCTCGACAATCCGAACGGCTCGTCGCGCGACATCGCCGGCATCGTCAACAAGCGCGGCAACGTCATCGGCCTGATGCCGCACCCCGACCGCGCCTTCGAAGCCGAGCTTGGCTCGGCCGACGGCGCGATCCTCTTCCAGAGCGCGCTCGCCAGCGCCTAGTCCTCGTCGTCTTCGCCGGTCTCGTCGCCGATCGCTTCGGTGACCAGCCGGCGCCAGACCGGATCGCTGTCGTCGACTAGGTCGACGTCCTCCAGCAGGGCCACCGCGCCCGCGCCGTCCGGCAGCACCAGGCCCAGCACCTCCATCACCTCGCCGTCCTCGGTCTCGTGGGCCTCGGCCTGCACGGCGACGGCGGCGATCTCGCCCTCATCCTCCCACCAGATGATCGGCTGCGGCAGGTCCATGTCGATCGGGCGCCCGCCGTGGGTGTCGCCCAGGGCGAAGATCGCCACCCTGGCCTGCACGTCCTCCAGGGTCGCCAGCGCGCCCGTGAACGGCTTCAGGCGGGCCCAGTCGTCGACATCATAGCCGCCGCCGTCGAAGGTCGGTTCATCGTCAAACTCGCTCATCGAGCCTGCCTAGACCCGATGGCCGCGCGTTTCCAGCGCCCTCGGTGCACGGCGGCCGGGACGCTGGCGTCGTCGTCGCTGAGCACCTTCCGACCTGCCGTAAGCGCTACAAGACGTCCCCTATCGGCAGGTTTGCGGGCACGTCTCCCAGGATCGTGACGATGGGAAGTCTCCGCCAATTGATTTTACAGGAACAATTGCCCTTCGCGTTGGCGGCTATCGAAAGCTATCGGCAGCCTTTGCGCTGCCGTTGCGTCATGCCGTAAGCACGCCCTGACAACCTGCGGAGGCGACATGCAGAAGCTGATGGGTTCGGGCGAACTGCTCGACGCGAAGGGACACCTGGTCGAGCGCGGCTGGGCCGCCAGCGAGGTTCGCCGCTACGACCGCGCCGCCATCGGCGTCGCCCATGACGATCCGGCGATCAAGGAGTGGGACTACTACGCGATCCTTACGCCCGATTTCGGCCTGGCGCTGACCGTCGCCGACAACGGCCACATGGGCTTCCTCGGCGTCTCCTGGATGGACTTTCAGGCGCGGCGCTTCGTCAACGGCGGCGTTGGCCTGCCAGCCCCGCACGGCGCCATGAACCTGCCGTCCAGCGCCGACGCCGGCGACATCGCCCACGTCCATCCGAAGATGGAGATCGCCTTCCGCTTCGCGCCGGGCGGACGGGTGCTGACCGTCGACGCACCCGACTTCGACAAGGGCGCGGGCATCTCCGGCGAGATCGTCCTGGCCCAGCCGCCAATGGACCGCATGGTCATCGCCACGCCCTTCGCCGAGCAGGCGAGCGCCTTCTACTACAATCAGAAGATCAACTGCATGCCGGCCAGCGGCCACGTGATCTATGCCGGCCAGCGCTACCAATTCGCGCCGACAAGCGCCTTCGCCGTGCTCGACTGGGGCCGCGGGGTCTGGACCTACGACAACACCTGGTACTGGGGCTCCGCCTCGGGCCTGGTCGACGGCAAGCCGTTCGGCTTCAACATCGGCTACGGGTTCGGCGACACGTCGGCGGCCAGCGAGAACGTCCTCTTCTACGACGGCAAGGCGCACAAACTGACCGAGCTGCAGTTCCACCTGCCCGACGGCGCCCACGACAGCGGCCCCTGGCGCTTCACCTCCAGCGACGGCCGCTTCGAGATGACCTTCGAGCCGATCGTCGACCGCCATGCCGATTTCGCGATGGGCCCGGTCAGCAGCCGCCAGCACCAGGTGTTCGGGAAGTTCTCAGGCGTCGCGGTGTTGGACGACGGCACGCGGCTGCAGGTCCGGGACCTGATCGGCTTCGCCGAAGAGGTCGAGAACCACTGGTAGCTCTCGGTGTCATCCCGGTTTCGGCGCACCCGAAGACCGGGATGACACTGGGGTGACCGCCTCTAGGCCTGCTGGTGCTTCAGCGGCAGCAGGGCCACCAGGCTGATCAGCGCGGCGACGGCGAGGTAGATCCCGACCGGGACCAGACCGCCCTGCGTCGACAGCGCCTGGGCGACCATCGGGGTCAGGCCGCCGCCGATGATGCCGCCGACGTTGAACGCCATCGACGCGCCGGTGTAGCGCACGCGGGCCGGGAACAGGCCGGGCAGGAACGCGCCCAAGGGGCCGTAGACGAAGCCCATGGTCAGCAGCGCCAGCGACAGGAACGCCCAGCAGCCGAGCAGCGAACCGCCGCCCATCATCGGGGCCATCAACGCCCCGACGGCGATGGCCATGAAGCAGCCGGCCATGAGCACCCGGCGCGGGTTGCTGGCGTCCGACCAGTAGCCGGCAAGAACAATGCCCAAGGCCATGAAGCCGATCGCGCCGAGCTGCACCGAAAGGAAAGTCTCGCGGCTGTAGCCCAGGGTCTGGGTGCCGTAGCCGAGCGCAAATGCGGTCGCGAGATAGAAGGTCGCGAAGCAGGCCACCACCGCGAAGGTGCCGGCGAGCGTCGGGTCCAGGTGGCGCTTGAAGAGCTCGGCCAGCGGCACGTCGGACGGCTTCTCTTCGGCCAGGGCTTTGGCGAAGGCCGGCGTCTCGGTGAGCTTCAGGCGCACCCAGAGCCCGACGCCGACCAGCAGGGCGCTGCCCAGGAACGGGATGCGCCAGCCCCAGGCCTGGAATTGTTCAGGCGACAGCAGCATGCCGAGGATCAGGAAAAGGCCGTTGGCGGCGATGAAGCCGACCGGCGCGCCGAGTTGCGGGAACATGCCATAGCGCGCGCGCCAACCGGGCGGCGCGTTTTCGACCGCGAGCAGCGCGGCCCCGCCCCACTCGCCGCCGAGGCCGAAGCCCTGGCCGAAGCGCAGGATGCAGAGCGCGACAGGCGCCAGCCAGCCGGCCTGCTGATAGGTCGGCAGGAAGGCGATCAGCACCGTCGAGGCGCCCATCAGCAGCAGCGAGGCCACCAGCGTCGACTTGCGCCCGATGCGGTCGCCGTAGTGGCCGAACACGATCGCGCCGACCGGCCGGGCGAAGAACGCCACGGCCATGCTGGCGTAGGACGACAGGAGTTGCATCGAGGGCGAGGCGGCGGGGAAGAACAGCGGCCCGAACACCAGCGAGGCGGCGGTCGCATAGATGTAGAAGTCGTAGAATTCGACCGCGGTGCCGACCAGGCTCGCGCCCAGGACCCGCCGCGTCGACGGCGCCTCAACAGTCTTCGACATCCACACCCCCAATGATCGGCATTCCGCTTCGCGCCAGACGCCTGTCAGGTCAAGGCGCGGCCTGCGAAAACTGCATTCGGGGGGGTTGCGACGGTTCGCCTGATTGGCGTCTATCAGGGCATAGATTCGCCGGGGACGGGAAAGTGACGCAAGGACTTGGAGCTCTGCGAATACTGGTCGTCGACGACAACGATCAGATGCGCACGATCATCGGCACGGTGCTCGGCGCCGCCGGGGTCGGGCGCCTCTTCTATGCGACCGACGGGCGACAAGGCCTGGATCAACTGATGGCCGCACCGGTCGACGTGGCCTATGTCGACTACGAGATGCCGACGATGAACGGCCTCGACTTCATCTCGCGGGTCCGGGCGCTGCCGAGCGAGGCGCGCTATCTGCCCATCATCATGCTGACCGGACACTCGGACCTGCCGCGCCTGAACGCGGCGCGCGACCGCGGCGTCAACGAGTTCCTCGCCAAGCCGGTCACCGCCCGCGACATTCTCAAGCGGCTGGAGTCGGTGATCCTGCGCCCGCGCCCCTACGTCGCGGCCGCGGACTTCTTCGGACCGGACCGGCGTCGGCGCTCGCCGGTCGGCTATACCGGGCCGCTGCGCCGCGCCGTCGATCAGGCCGGGGTGCTGGAGCTTTAGTCGCTACCAGGCGCGGCAGACCGCATCGGGAACCGAGGCGAGTCGAACCCAGCGATAGCCCTGCACCTGAACGCCGCCGACGTCGTAGGCCGCCGGCTCGCGGGTGAAGCACGGCCCGAACGCGCCGGCGTCCGGCACGAACATCTCCCCACCGAGCACGACCTTTTCGAAGGTCGCGACCGCATCTGGTCCCAGTTCGCCGCCGACCATCGCCTTCCAGGCCTCGTGGTCGAAGGCGGCGCCCTTCTCGCGGCTCACGAACATCGGCGCGAGCAAGTCGTCGAGCTTGCGCTTGCCGCCCGACTTGGCGCGGATCTTGGCGTCGAGGTCGGCGAAGTAAAGGGCGCCGCGGTTGTAGGGCACGTGGCGGATGCTCTCCGAGCCGAACCCCGCCTTGGCGATCTTCTCGGCCGACCAGTCGCGCGCCTCGCTGCCCCAGTAGCCGCGGGCCATGGCGTCGATCTGCTCGCCGTACTCCGCGACGGTGGAGAACCCCGCCCGCATGGGGGCGAGCGCCGTGTAGTGGGTTGTCAGCCCCTCGCTGAACCAGCTGCTGATCCCGACCGCGCCGGGGGAGTCGACGCCGCCGACCCATTGGTGGATCATCTCGTGGGCGAAGGTCGTGCGCGGCCCCTCGGCGGCCGGATCACGCGGCGCGGCGGCGCGCGAGAGCATGAACGAGTTGGGCAGCGCCGTGCCGCCGCCGACCGGCGGGGTGTCGAGGAAGCGCATGAACACGCGGTAGCGCGGGGCCGGCTTCAGATAGCCGAAGTCCTTGTCGAGTTGCTGGTAGAGCTTGCCGGACCATTCGAGCTCGGCGGCCGGATCGAACGGCGCCTGGCCGAGCCAGGTCCCGCTGAAGCCGTCGACGGCGCCGGTCGTCGGATAACGGCCCATCGGCCCGGCCATGTACCAGGCCTGGCGCAGCTTCTCGGGCGAGCCGGTCAGCGTGACGTCGCCGTCGCCGAACGAGGCGACCGCGGTCGAACCCTTGGCCAGTCCGCTGAGATCCCAGCGCAGCTTCAGCTCCGCCTCGCCGAACTTTTCCGGCAAGACCAGGAAGCCTGCGCCCGCGCCGCTGACACCGCCGGCCGAGGGCCGGATACCGAACGGCGGGCCCTGGGGCGCGCCCGCCGGCTGCACCGCCGAGCGGTAGCTGATCTTCACCGGATAGGTGACCGCGCGCTGGGCGGTCCAATGGCGGAAATAGGGGAAGCCGCCCGGCGCGGCCGGATCGTCGACGGACGTCAGCGGCACGACGCCCTTAGCATCGGTGACGACCAGGTCCTGCACCCGGTCGGCGACGCCGCGCACCCCGGCGTAGACGACCGGCGCCGACAGTACGAGGCCGTCGCCCTGCCCGCCCGCGAGCTCGGCCGTCACCTCGATGGCGACGACTTCGGTTCCGCCGTCGCGGACGGGCTTCAGCACGGTGTCGAGCCGCGGGGCAGCCTGGGCGCCCAGGGCCAGCACGCTCGCCGCCGTCGCCAGCAACCACGTTCCAGACTTCAGACCAATGCGCATGTCGCCCCCTCCTGCTTGCGACAAATGCTATGCGCGGGCGGAGGCTTTTCTATGCAAAGTCGAACATGCGGCGCAGATCGCCCAGCAGGCCCATGCGCCGTCGGAGGCGGCCGATGGAAGGGCTATGCGCGGACCCTGGCCGGATTGCCGACCACGGTCGCGCCGGGCGGCACGTCGCGGGTCACCACCGCGCCGGCGCCGACCAGGGCGTCGTCGCCGATCCGCACGCCCGGCAGGATGATCGCGCCGCCGCCGATCCAGACGTTGGCGCCGATGCTGATCGGGAGGCCGAACTCCAGCCCGCCGGCCCGCTCGGCGGCGTCGCGGGGATGGTCGGCGGCCAGGATCTGCACGCCGGGGCCGATCTGCGTCTTGGCCCCGATGGCCACCGCCACGACGTCGAGGATCACGCAGTTGAAGTTCAGGAACGCGCCGTCGCCGAGGCTGATGTTGAAGCCGTAGTCGCAATGGAACGGCGGGCGGATCGTAGCTCCCTTGCCGGCGTAGGCGAGCCGCTCGGCCAGCAGGGCGTGGCGCTGCTCCATCGGCAGATCGGGGGCGTTGTAGCGGGCCATCCACGCGACGGCGGCGGCGTGGTCGCCCTGGATCTCCGCGTCGCCCGCATCATAGAGCTCGCCGGCCAGCATCCTCTGCTTCTGGGTCAGCGCCATGCCTATCCGCGCCAGATGCTGACGCCCTCCTTGATCGTCTCGACCACTTTCAGCGAGGCGAGCTTCTCGGGATCGACGGCCGTCGGGTCCTGAGACAGCAGCGCAAAATCGGCCAGCTTGCCGGCGACGAGCGAGCCCTTCGTCTCCTGCTCGAAGTGCTGATAGGCGGGCCAGAGGGTCATCGCCTTCAGCGCGACGTCCACAGGAACGCGCTGATGCGGCCCCAATATGTCGCCCGAGCGCGTGCGGCGGGTGACGGTCGCCGACAGCACCCGGATCGAGTCCGGATTGGCCACCGGCGCGTCGTGGTGGGTGGTGAACATCATCCCGCGGCGCAGCGCCCAGCCGGTCGGCGAGATGTTCTCGGCCCGCACCGGCCCGAGCACCGAGTCGCGGTGCCAGTCGCCCCAATAGAAGGTGTGCATCGGGAAGAAGGACGGGATGATCCCGAGCGCCTTGCAGGCGTCGACCTGGTCCTCGCGTGCGGTCTGGCCATGGATCAGCACCGGGCGACGGTCGCCGGGGCCATGCTTCCTGGTCGCCTCGCGCACGCCGGCGATCAGCACGTCGATGGCGGCGTCGCCGTTGGCGTGGACGAGGATCTGCCAGCCGTTGGCGAAGGCCTTGTCGATGGCCGCCAGGCACTGGTCGACCGGCACGGCCGGATAGCCGGCATAGGCGGCGCTCTGGCCTTCGGGCGGCACGTAGTAGGGTTGGGAGAGCCAGGCGGTCTTGCCCTGCGGCGAGCCGTCGATCGACAGCTTCACGCCGCCGACGCGGAAACGGTTGGCATACGTCCGGCTCAGCAGCGGAGGTACGACGACATCGGTCGCGGTTAGGACGTCCGGATAGGCGACGACGTCGGCGGTCAGCATCCCGCGGCTGGCGGCGAGCTGCAGCGCCTTGACCCCGCCGCTCGACGACTTGCCGTCCTGGCAGGTGGTGTAGCCGTAGCGGGTGTAGAGCTTCACGCCCTCGGCGATCATCTTCAGGTTGGCGTCGAGGTCGAACCGGCTCAGCAGCTTGCCCATCACGCCCATGAAGGCATGCTCCTCCATCACCCCGTTCGGCTCACGGCCGCCTGGTTCGCGGCGGAACACGCCGCCCTGCGGATCGGGCGTGGCGGCGCTGATCCCCGCGGTCTCCAGCGCCTTGGAGTTGGCGACGCCCAGGTGGCCGGACTGGTGGATGAACAGCACCGGGACCTCCGCTGAGATCTCGTCCAGCTCGCGTCGGGTGGGATGGCGCAGCTCCCGCAGCTGGGAGTCGTCGTAGCCGAAGCCCATGACCAGCTTGTAGCGGTCGATGAACGGGCGGTTGGCTTCGATCCAGGCGCGGGTCACGCGCTGCAGCGCGGCGACCGAATCGCCCTCGCCGTCGGGGGCCGGCAGCAGATTGGCCGAGATCGCCTGAAGGCCGACGAACGAGACATGGCCGTGTGGATCGACGAAGCCGGGCAACAGCGCCCGGCCGCCGAGGTCGACCAGCCGCGCGCCGCGGCCGGCCTTTGCCATCACCTCGTCACGGCCGCCGACCGCCAGGATGCGGCCGCCGCGCACGGCCAGCGCCTCGGCCCGCGGGCGGGCGTCGTCCATGGTCAGGATCGGCCCGCCGAAATAGACGGCGTCGCCCTCCGCGGCGAAAGCCCGCGATCCCGCCGCCAGCGCCGCCGCGCCGCCCAGCATCACATCCCGACGTGTTCCCCGGCTCATGCCCTCGCCTCCTCCAGCCCGCGGCGCTGTCCGCCGTCTAATCCAGTTCCTGCACCCCGCCGCCGCTGACGGTCAGCACCTGACCGCTGATCCAGGAGGCGGCCGGCGAGCACAGGAACAGCGCCGCGTTGGCGATATCCTCAGGCTCGCCCAGCCTGCCAAGCGGGGTATGGCGCAGCATCGCCCGTTCCGCCTCGGGTGTCAGCACGCTGGCCAGCGCCTGGGTCCGGATCGCGCCCGGCGCGATGGCGTTGACCCGCACCCCCAGCGGTCCCAGGTCGAAGGCGAGGTTGCGGGCCAGATGGTTCGCCGCCGCCTTCGAGGCCCCGTAGGATGCCATCCGCACATTGCGGTTCTCGCCGGCCATCGAGGTGATGTTCAGCACCGCCCCGCCGCCGGCCGCCTTCATGTGCGGCGCGCAGAGCTGGCAAAGCCGGAACATCGAGAACACGTTCAGCTCGAAGGCCCTTACAAAGTCGGCCATCGGCATGTCGAAAGGCTTGGGTCCGCCGCCGCCGGCGTTGTTGACCAGGATCGTCACGCCTCCGAACCGCCCGACGGCGGCCTGAACCATCTCGTCCAGATCCTCCTCGCGGGTGACGTCGCAGGCGACAGCGATGGCCCGGCCTCCCATCCCGGCCACCTCATCGGCGAGGCTGCGCGCCGCGGGCAGATCTCGGTCGCCGATCACCACCGCCGCGCCCGCCATCGCAAAGCGCGATGCGATGGCCCGGCCGATGCCCGCCCCGCCGCCGGTGACGATCGCCACCTGATCGGTCAGCGCCAGCAGTTCATGAACGCCCGTCGCCATCTCGGCCTCCGTCGCTGTTTCGAAGCTAACGCGCCGCGAGATCGGAGGGCTCCTTGATTTGGCCGCTGGGCTGCGCCAGAGCATCGGTCATGTCCCTGCGCATCGATCCGTTCCACGCCATCTCCGTCAGCGGCCTGGCCCATCGGCTGAAGGCCGAGGGCCGCTCGGTGATCCATATGGAGTTCGGCCAGCCCTCGACCGGGGCGCCGAAGGCCGCGATCGAGGCCGCGCACCGGGTGCTCGACAGCGATCCGATGGGCTATTGGGAGAGCCCCGCCCTGAAGGCGCGCATCGCCAAGCACTACAAGGACAAGTACGGCGTGGACGTCGCGCCGAACCGCATCACCCTGACCTGCGGCGCCTCGCCGGCCCTGGTGCTGGCCCTGGCCTCGTCGTTCAATCCCGGCGACCGCGTCGCCCTGGCCCGGCCCGGCTACGTCGCCTATCGCAACACGCTGAAGGCCCTGCACATCGAGCCGGTGGAGCTGGCCTGCGGCGCGAACGAGCGCTACCAGCTCAGCGCCGAGCGCATCGCCGCCCTCGATCCGGCCCCGGCCGGCGTGATCATCGCCAGCCCCGCCAACCCGACCGGGACCATCATTCCGGCCGCCGAACTGGAAGCCATCGCCAAGGTCTGCCGCGAGCGCGGCATCAAGATCGTCTCGGACGAGATCTATCACGGGCTGAGCTATATCGAGCCGGCGCGCTCGATGCTGGAGTTCGAGCCGAACGCCCTCGTGGTCAACTCGTTCTCGAAGTACTTCAGCATGGCCGGCTGGCGGCTGGGCTGGCTGCTGTCGCCGCCCGACCACGTGAAGGCGGCGATCGCCTATATGGGCGCGCTGTTCCTGACCCCGCCCTCGCTCGCGCAGCACGCGGCGCTGGCGGCGATGGACAGCGAGGACGAGCTGGAAGGCCATATCGAGGTCTACCGCGCCAACCGCGCCCTGCTGCTGGAAGCCTTGCCCCGCCTTGGCCTGTCGGCCATCGCCCCGCCCGACGGCGCGTTCTACATCTATGCGGACGTCGCCCACCTGACGAACGACAGCCTCAGCTTCTGCCAGCAGCTGCTGCAGGACACCGGGGTCGCCACCGCGCCGGGCGTCGACTTCGACCCGGTCGAGGGTCGCCACTTCATCCGCATGTCGTTCGCGGTCTCCACGCCGGAGATCGAGGAGGCGATCGCGCGGCTGGAGCCCTGGTTCGCCGCCCAGGCCGCGGCCAGCGCGAAATAATTCCGGGCCGATGTCGCATCGCGGCCGTCAGCGGCGTCCTTGGGGCAAGACCGCAAGGAGATCGACATGACCGACCGTGAACTCGTCCTGACCCGTATCGTCGACGTCCCCGCCGACAAGCTGTACCGCGGCTGGACCGAGCCCGAACTGATGAAGCAGTGGTTCGCGCCCAAGCCGTTCACGGTTCCGGTCGCTGAGACCGACGTGCGCCCGGGCGGGACCAGCTTCGTGGTCATGAAGGATCCGGACGGGAACGAATATCCCAACCGCGGCGTCTATCTCGACGTCACCCCGGGGGAGAAGATCGTCTTCACCGACGCCTTCACCGAGGCCTGGACGCCCTCCGACAAGCCGTTCTTCGTCGGGACGATCACCTTCGAGGATCTCGGCGGCGGCCAGACCCGCTACACCGCGACCGCCCGCCACTGGACGGTCGAGGACAAGCAGGCCCACGAGCAGATGGGCTTCCACGAAGGCTGGGGGATCTGCCTCGATCAGCTGGTCGAGGTGGCCAGGGCGCTCTAGCCGCCGGGCCGCGTCTGACGCAAAGTCGCTAGATGAGCGTCCAGATCCGCCCCTTCGCCGAAGCCGATCGCCCGGCGTGCCAAGCCATCGCCGCCTCAGCGGCGCTGACGTCGTACGGCGCGCACATGCCGCCGGAGTCGTTCGGCCCGCACGAGCCGCTGGAGCCGGCCGACCAGCGCGCCGTGGCGGTCGTGGACGGGGAGATCGTCGGCTTCATCGAAGTGGTCGGCGCCCACGTGTCCAACGTGTTCGTCGGTCCGGCGGCGCAGGGCAAGGGCGTCGGAGCGCTGATGATGGCGTGGGCGGAGGCGCAGACGGACGGTCCGCTGACGCTGTCGGTGTTCACCGTCAATCCCAACGCCCGGCGCTTCTACGAGCGGCTCGGGTTCGTGGTCGAGGGGATCAAGACCATCGCCTTCGCCGGCGGCGAGCACGAGGTCTGGCGCATGCGCAAGGACCGCGCCGCGCGGCTTTGACGACGATCAAGGCGGACTGCATCCAAGGCCTCTATTCGGACGTTGCAGTGACCAGGAGGTTGCTATGGCGCTTCTGTCCGACCCTCTGAAGACGCCGCAGCGACAGCTCGGTCCGCGGCGGTCCTCCCTCGATCCGCCGCCCGGCGCTCCTCCGCCGCTTCGTCTGTCGCCAGGACGAGCGGCGGCGGGCGCATTGCTCACCCTGATCGGCGCAGCCGGCCTCATCGCCCAGATCATCGTCTTCAACTGCGACACCCAGGCCTGCGACCGGGTGATGATGACTCTCGGCCTGGCCATGAGCGCAGCGTTGGCCGCGCTCTGCCAGCTGGCGATCATAATCGGGCTCTGGCTGCTGGTCAGTTCGCGGCGCCGCGCCTCCTAGGCCCTTGCCGCTCCCCTACGCCGCGCATAGGCTGGCCCCATTAATTTACGCCATAAAGGGAAGCGACGATGAGCGCGGCGGTGGAAACGACCCCCAAGTCGGAAGAGGTTCTCTACGAGGTGGCTGACGGCATCGCCACTCTCACCCTGAACCGGCCCGAGCGACTGAACACCATTTCGGGACCGATGCTGGCCCGCCTGACCCAACTTTTGATCAAGGCCAACGAGGACCCCGCGGTCCGGGTCATCGTGCTGACCGGCACGGGCCGCGCGTTCTGCGCCGGACTCGACCTGGTCGACGCCACGCAGGGCTCGGGCATCGGCTCGGACAAGCAGGTCTCGACCGTTTCGGTGAACATCGACTTGCGCAACACCCCGCCGACCGTGCTGTTCGCCATGGACAAGCCGACCATCTGCGCGCTGAACGGCTCAGCCGCCGGCTACGGCATGGACACCGCCATGGGCTGCGACATCCGCATCGCCGGCGAGAGCGCCAAGATGGCCGCGGCCTTCGTCAAGCGCGGGGTGGTGCCGGAAAGCGGCGGCACCTGGATCCTGCCGCGGCTGCTGGGCTGGGCGAAGGCGGCCGAGCTGATCTTCACCGGCCGCACGCTGTCGGCCAAGGAGAGCCTGGAACTCGGCCTGGTCAACCACGTGGTCCCCGACGCGGAACTGGCCGCCAAGACCCGCGAGATCGCCCTGGAGATGGCGGCCAACGCCCCGCTGGCGGTGCAGTCGGCCAAGCGGCTGATGCGAATGGGCCTGTCGGAGACGTTCAACGACCACGTCCACCACGTCTATCTGCAGTTCCTGCAGCTGATCCGCACCCAGGACTTCAAGGAGGGGATGACGTCCTTCCTGGAAAAGCGCCCGGCCGACTTCCAGGGCCGCTAGTACTTACCGGCCAGCAGCAGCCGGCCCGGCCCCAGCCGGGCCAGCACCTGCGGCAGATCGGCCTCGTCGAAGGCGAAGCAGCCTTCGCTGCGGCCGAGCATGCCGTGTTGGGCGACCATCTTCGGACTAACGTACCAGGCGCCGTGCACGACGATGGCCCGCGACTCGGCGTTGCTATTGGAGCGATCGAGCCCCTGCAGCCGCATCGAGCGGCCGTGCTTGCCGACATAGTAGTCGCCGGTGACGTAGGCGCCCTGCGACGTCGCCGCCGATCCGACCTCGTTGGAGAACGAGCGCAGCCAGCCGCTGTGGCCGGGATCGGACCCGCGTCCGTGCGACACCAGCAGGCTGGTCGTCGCGCCGTTGCGCAGGTCGACGAGATGGAAGCGGGGCGTCTTGGAGGCCGCCGTGAAGTCGGCGATCCCGACGATGTCGCGATAGCGCACGCTGTCGCCAGCCCGCTCCAGCCCGCGGCGGGCCACCGAGACGAGCGCCGGGGTCGCGGCAGCCAGGGCCGGCCAGGCCGCACCGGCGGCGAAAGTCGCGAGCGCCGCCTGCATCAAGCGGCGGCGATGAAGCTGTCCGTCCACGTTCGGCTCCCTGGCTAAGCCGCAAATCTAGGGTCGCGCGCCGCCGATGACACCCGCCTGCGGCGAAAATGCGCCGACCTGTCGCAGGGCCTAGCTGCGCGCCGCGAACCCTAGGCTGCCGTCGTCGTCTGCGGCCAAGGTCTGCACGCCGGCCACCGACGCCGTCGGCGGCCCGCCGCGGCAGGCCTCGGTCAGCCGCTCGAGCGCGACCTCGTCGCCGATCGCCAGCAACTCAACCGATCCGTCGGGGCAATTGCGCACCCATCCGTCCACGGCCAGCCTTCGCGCCTGACGCTCGGCCCACCAACGATAGCCGACGCCCTGCACCTCTCCGGTTATGCGCAATCTGATCGCGCGACGTTCCATGGCCCCCAGCATGCGCCGCGCGGCGTGGCGGTTCAATGTCAGGATCAGGAGCCCGCCCGATATGCTGACGTATGGTCACTCGCCTAGGGTGCAAGGAATCGACAGCGAGGGAGACGGCGATGATCAGGCATGCATGGGTGGCGGCGATCGCGGCGATGGCGGCGAGTTGCGCGGCGCCGGGCGGCCAGGCGCCGCAGGTCGAGGCCAAGGCCGAGCCGAAGCCGATCCCCGAAATCCGCCCCGGCTACCTGGCGGGCTACATGCAGATGGGCAGCGCGCCCAACAGCCTGGCGATCCTCCCTGGTCCACCGGCGGCGGGCTCTCCGGCCCAGGCGCGAGACGACGCCTCAGCCAAGGCGGCCGTCGAGCTGAACGGCAGCGCGCGATGGTCGGTGGCGGTGCAGGACGCGGAACTGAAGTTCCCGGCCGCCGCCGAGACCTTCTCCTGCGCGCTGGGCGTCAAGGTCAGCCCCGAGACCACGCCGCGGCTCTACACCATGCTCCGCCGGACCCTGGTCGACACCGGCCTGTCGACCTATCCGACCAAGACCAAATTCCAGCGGCCGCGGCCCTTCATGGTCAACAACGCCCCGATGTGCACGCCGCAGGACGAGGCCGAGTTGCGCAAGGACGGCTCATATCCCTCCGGCCATAGCGCCATCGGCTGGGGCTGGGCGTTGATCCTGGCCGAGGCTGCGCCCGACCGCGCCACCGAGGTCCTGCATCGCGGCCGCGCCTTCACCCAGAGCCGCGTGGTCTGCAACGTCCACTGGCTGAGCGACACCGAGGAAGGGCGGATGATGGGCGCGGCGACGGTCGCCAAGCTGCACGACAACGCCGACTTCAAGGCCGACATAGAAGCGGCCAAGGCCGAGATCCTCGCCGCCCGCGCCGCCGGCCACCTGCCGACCCGCGACTGCGCGGCCGAGACCGCGGCCCTGGCGAACGGCTAGCCCGCGTGGGCGGCTTCCAGGTCGGCGACGATGATCTTGCTCATCTTCAGCATGGCCTGGACCACCCGCCCGGCCTTGGCCGGATCCGGGTCGCTCATCAGCCGGGGCAGCGCCTTGGGCACCACCTGCCATGACACCCCGAAGCGGTCCTTCAGCCAGGCGCACTGGCTGGGGGCGCCGCCGCCGGCGATCAGCCCGTCCCAGTAGCGATCGACCTCGGCCTGGTCCTCGCAATCGATAACGAACGACACGGCCTCGTTGAACTTGAAGTGCGGCCCGCCGTTCAGCGCGGTGAACCGCTGGCCGTCCAGCTCGAACTCCACCGTCATCACCTGGCCGTCCATGCCGCCCGGCGATCCGGGCGGATAGCGCGTCGTCGAAACGATCTTCGAATTCGGGAACAGCGAGACGTAGAGCTCGGCCGCCTCGTGGGCCTGGCCGTCGAACCACAGGAACGGGTGGATCTTGTGCATGTCGTCCTCCTCACCAGGGCGGCGCGCCGCGCCCGCGATTGCGCCCCTAAACGGGGCATGGGCCAAGGACGAACCAGCGCCCCGCAATCCGACATCGGTAGAAGACCCGATTGCCGGGCCAGCGCCCGCGCGCCCAAGCTTCGCGGGCGAAAGGACGCCGACCTTGGTCCATCAGGCAGCCATCCCGCCGACGTTCGGCGTCGAGTCGATCTTCGAGGGCGGCCCGCCCCGGCGGCTGACGGCGCTGGCGCGCCTGCCTTCGCCCATCGCCCCGAACGCCACCGTCCGGGCAGTGCTGACCTTCGGCATCGCCTGGATCCCGCTGGCCGTGCTGGTCGCCATTGACATCGTGCTGGGGCGGCCCGGCGTCCTCTACAGCTTCGTCGAGGACATCGGGGTGCACGCGCGCTACGCGATCGCCGCCCCGCTGCTGGTGCTGGGCCACGTCGTCTGCGCGCGGCGGCTCGGGCGCATCGCTTATCATTTCCAAGTCTCGGGTCTGCTCGGCGAGGACGATCAGCGTCGGGTGCGCGAGGCGCTCGAAGCCACCCGCCGGCGCGTCCACTCGCTGTGGGCCGAGGCGATCGTCATCCTGCTCGTCTATTCGCAGGTTGCGGTCATCGTAATGCTCGAGCCCCAGATCCTGCGGCAGGCGGCATGGCAAGTGGCGCCCGACGCCGGCGGACTGTCGCCGGCCGGATGGTGGCACGGCGTGGTCAGCGTGCCGCTGCTGCTGGCCCTGCTGCTCGGCTGGCTGTGGCGAATCGCCAACTGGGCCTGGTTCCTGCGCGAGGTCTCGCAGATGAACCTGAGGCTGGTGTCGGCGCATCCCGACCAGGCCGGCGGGCTCGGCTTCCTTTCGCAGTCCGTGCGGGCCTTCTGCATCGTCGGCATGGGCCTGGGGGCCATCGTCGCCGGCCGGTTCGGCTACGTCTATCGGCACGATCTGGCCACGCCCTTCACCAATCTGTTGCTGATCGGCGGCGTGGCGGCGCTGGCGATGACCCTGGCGGTCGGGCCGCTGCTGTTCTTCATGCGGCCGCTGATGCAGTCCTGGCGGCAGGGGGCGCTGGAATACGGCGTCCTGGCCAGCGAGATGGGCGTGCAGTTCGAACGGAGCTGGTTCAGCGGCGACGAACGGCCGATGCTGTCGGAGCCGGACTTCTCGGCCGCCATCGACCTCTATCAGGTGGTCTCGAACGTCTATTCGATGCGCTTCATCCCGGTCGATCCGCGCAGCCTGCTGATGCTGGCGGCCGCCACCCTGGCCCCGTTCGTCCCGGCGATGTTCCTGTCGATGCCCGCGCAGATGGTGATCGGCGAGTTGAAGGCGCTGCTGTTTTGAGCCGCCTCAGCGGTCGAGCCAGCGACGCCAGGCGGGCTTCGGCTTGGGCTTGGCCGGCGGCGGTTCGGGCGCCGCGACCGGCTCGGCCGCCGGCTCGGGCTTGGGCGGCGCCGGCGGCGGCAGGCTGAACATCGCCCGGTCGGCTGGCAGGAAGTCGACCTTCTTGACGATCCGCTCGCGCGGCGCGGCCAGGGCGCCGCCGCTGATCACCACCCGGTGCGGGATCGTCACCGCCCCGACCCGGCGGTAGTCGGACATCTCGTAGGTCGTCGGCGCGCCCTGGCCGTCGTGCTCGACCATGCGGCCGAGCATGCCGCTGCGGGCGTCAAACCACAGATCGCGCGGCGCCCCGCCGGCCGGCTGCACGCGCAACACCTCGTAGCTGCGGCCCTGGTGCTGGCGCACCCCTTCGTGGGTGCTGCGCAGGTCGAAGCGGCTCGGATAGAAGTAGCCGTAGGCGGCGAAGAAGGCCTCGCCCCGCACCTTGGCAAGGTACGGTCCCCGGTCCGAGCCGGTGGCCGCGCCGCTGGCAAGGATCCGCCACTCGGCCGCGCCGTTGTAGCCCTGGATCAGTTTGGCCCCGCTGTCGGTCCGGGTCTCCTGGCGCAGGCCATAGCGAAGCGGATCGAGCCAGCGCTCGACTGGCTTGCCGGCCTCCTCGCTCACCTCATGCACGCCGCGCAGCATGTTCCAGCCGGACGAACCGCCCGAGGCGGCGCGCGCCTTGTCGAGCACGCGCTGGGCGGCGGGAGAGTTCTGGGCCTGCGCGGCGCCGGCGGCGAGCACCGCCACGGCGACGACCGCGGCGAAGGGCTGACGCATCGGGGAAATCCACATTAGCCGGCGAAGGAAGCGGCGAAGGTTGTCGAGAATGCGGCGACTCGCGCCGTCGCGACTGTGTTAGCGGCGCCAGGGTCCCGCCGCAAAACATCCCCGCCCGCCCAATTACGATACTTTCGCGTTGACATAATTGAGCCTGGCGAAGAAACCTCCGCCGCGTTGACGCCGGCGCCCAGTGCGCCGCGATCGCGATGTCACGCCGCCACGGTTGGCGAACAACAAATTGGGGGAAGCATGTTCCACACTGCCTTCACGCGGTCTTCCGCGCTCACCCGGCACGCGCTGCTGGCCGGAGTCGCCGCGGCCGCCGCGCTCAGCTCAGCCGGCGCCGCCGCCGCCCAGGAAGAAGAGTTCACCCTCGGCGAACTGGTGGTCACCGCCCAGAAGCGCACCGAGCGCCTGCAGGACGTGCCTGTGTCTGTGAACGTCGTCTCCGCCCAGGCGCTGGCCGACAGCCATGTCTCGGGCCTGCAGCAGTTGCAGCAGCTTTCGCCGTCGCTGACCTTCACCCCGTCGGCCAACACCCGCGGTCAGGGCCTGTCGGTGCGCGGCCTCGGCACCCTCAACTTCTCCGACGGCGTCGAGCCGACCGTGTCGGTGGTGCTGGACGGCGTCGTCATCGGCCGCAGCGCCGGCTCGTTCTTCGACTTCAACGACGTCGAGCGGATCGAAGTGCTGCGCGGCCCGCAGGGCATGCTGTTCGGCAAGAACGCGGCGGCCGGCGTGATCAACATCGTCACCGCCCGCCCGAACCTCAGCGAGTTCGAGGCCGACGCCTCGCTGAGCTACGCCACTTTTGACGAGGTGCGGGCCAAGGGCTCGGTCTCGATCCCCATCAAGAGCGGCGAACTGGCCGCCCGCATCTCTGGATTCTACAATGAATCCGAGGGCATCATCACCAACAGGTTCGATGGCAAGAAGTACAACGGCCTCAACTCCTACGGCCTGCGCGGCAAGCTGGTCTGGAGCCCGGACGACAGCTTCGACCTCTTCGCCACGCTCGACTACACCCGCGCCGACCAGGACTGCTGCGTCAGCACCGTGCGCTCGATCCTGCCGACCACGCGCTACTTCGGCGCCACCGGCCCGACCCGCGCCTCGCTGTTCACCGGCGTCGAGGTCGGCCCCTACAGCCGCGAGGCCAACTTCGACGGCAAGGCGTTCAACGACCAGAGCACCTGGGGCGCCTCGGTCGAAATGAACAAGGAGTTCGAGGCCTTCACCCTGACCTCGATCACCGCCTATCGGGCGTTCGAGGTCGAGGACAACAACGACGCCGACGGCGGTCCGCTGACGATGTTGAACATCAACAGCGCCCACCAGAAGCAGGATCAGTTCAGCCAGGAGCTGCGCATCACCTCGCCGGCCGGGCAGCGGCTGGAGTACGTGGCGGGCCTGTTCTACTTCGACCAGGACGTCTCCACGACGACCGAGATCCTCGGCAACTTCGGCCAGGTGCTGCCGGCCGGTCAGTACTTCCAGAACTTCATCGATCGGGCGATCAGCACCCGCAACTACGCCGCGTTCGGCCAAGCGACCTTCAACGTCACCGACCAGCTGCGTCTGATCGGCGGCCTGCGCTACACCAACGAGGAGCTGAAGGCGCGCTTCCTGCGCACCATTCCGGCCGGCGCCCGCGCCGCGGTTCCCAGCCTCGGCGGCCCGGCGCTCGACGCCCCGCACCTGAACGCCAGCGACGACGACGTCTCGGGCAAGCTCGGCCTGCAGTACAAGGTCAATGACGACGTCATGGCCTATGCGACCTACTCACGGGGCTACAAAGGCAAGGCGATCAACCTGCTGAACAACCTCAGCGCCGCGACGGTCAACTCGGGCAAGTACGTCCTGGCCCCGGAAATCGTGAACAACTACGAGGTCGGCCTGCGCACCACGCCGTTCGACCGGCGGATGATCTTCAACATCACGCTGTTCCAGACCGAGATCGAGAACTTCCAGGCCCAGACCTACGACGCCAACACCACCAGCTTCGCCCTGGCGAACGCCGGCCTGCTGCGCTCGCGCGGCGTCGAACTGGAAACCCAGTACCGTCCGAACCAGGAATTCCAGTTCTCGGGCAACGTCGCCTATGCCGACACCCGGGTCGAAGACTTCGCCCCGGCGTGCTATCCGGGCCAGACTGCGGCCCTGGGCTGCGTCGGCGGCCGCCAGGAAGTCACCGGCAGCGCGCTGACCAACGCGCCGATGTGGTCCTACACCCTGAGCGCCAACTACAACCGTCAGCTGGAATCCATCCCGTTCGACCTGACGGCGGACCTTTCCTACAGCTATCGCTCGTCGGTGTTCTTCACCTTCCGCGATCCGAACACCATCCAGCCGGGCTACGGTCTGCTGAACATGAATGTCGGGCTGCAGAGCCAGGACGGGCGTTACGGCGTCACCGTCTTCGCGCGTAACCTGCTGGACGAGCAGTTCTACTCGGGCATCGGCACCGGCTTCCTGGACACCAACGCCACGGGCGCGGGCTACACCCAGAGCCTGACCCAGGACGCGTTCCGCCGGGTCGGCATCGAGGCCAAGGTCCACTTCTGAGGCCGGTCGCGGCCCGCTTCGGCGGGTCGCTCCCATCACGAGGCCAAGGAGAAAGGGCGCCGCGATCGCGGCGCCCTTTTTCGTACCCTAGTGCTCGAAGTAGCGGGCGAAGCGACAGACCAGATCGGTCGAGGGCCTCGCCCCGGAGCCGTACTTGCCCCACTCCTGGTCCCAGAGGCGCTGCAGGCGCGCGAGCTCCTGCGGATGACGCGCGGCCAGGTCGACCGACTCCGCGAAGTCGACGTCGGTGTTGTAGAGCTCCCAGCGGTCCTGGCCCTCGTCGCACTTGTAGAGCGCAACCGCCCGCCAGCCGCCGTCGGTGATCGCGCGGTTGCCGCGCAGCTCGAAGTACTGGGTCGTGCGCGCCGGCGGCGCCTTCGGATCGGTAAAGGTCGCGGCGAACGAGCGGCCGGCGACGGGCAGTTGTCGAACGCCTCCGACGCTCTCGGCGAAGCTCGTCCCGGCTGCGGCCAGCAGGGTCGGGGCGATGTCGACCACGTCCGCGTACTGGCTGCGCACCGCCCCGCCCTCCTTGATCACCGCCGGCCAGGAGACGATCAGCGGCGTGCGCACGCCGCCGAGATGCGGCCACAGCTTGTAGCGGCGGAAAGGCGTCACGCCAGCCATCGCCCACGGTCGCGGATACTCGGCCTGGGTCTCGACGGTGCCCAGTTCGTCCAGCCGCGCGCGCTGCTGCGCTGGAGTGAGGGTGTTGGGGCGATAGAGACCGTCGAACGAGCCGGTCTGGCCGGCCTCCGGCGCCGCGCCGTTGTCGGACAGCAGCACGACGATGGTGTTGCGGCTCAGGCCCGAGGTTTCGAGATAGGTCAGCAGCCGGCCGATCTGCTCGTCGGCGTGCTGCATGAAGCCGGCATAGACCTCCATGTAGCGGGCGTAGACCGCGCGCTCGTCCTCGCTGAGCTCGGCCCAGGGACGGTCGCCCTCGGCCGACGGCGGCAGCACGGTGTCGGCGGGGATGATCCCGAGGGCCTTCATGCGCTCGAACCGCTCGCGGCGGATCTCGTCCCAGCCCTTGTCGTAGACGCCCTTGTAGGCGTCGGCGTAGCGGGCGGGGACCTGCAGCGGCGCGTGGGCGACGCCGAGCCCGAGGTTGAGGAAGAACGGCTGGGCCGGCTCCTTGCCCTGGTGCTCGCCGATCAGGGCGATCGACTTGTCCACGAGGTCGCTCGACAGGTGGTAGTCGGCCGGCAGCGTCGGGTGGATGTGGCCGTTGTTCTCGACGAGGTCGGGCTTGTACTGGTCGGTCCAGCCGCGCGCGAAGCCGTAGAAGTAGTCGAAGCCGCGTTGCAGCGGCCAGGACTCGCGACTCGTCCCCTCGCCCAGTTGGCTCATCGGGATCAGATGCCACTTGCCGACCAGCCAGTTGGCGTAGCCGGCCGCCTTCAGGGCCTGGGCCATGTTCTGGGCGTTCCGCGGAACGTCGAAGGCGTCCTTAGGGAAGGCGGTCGGCATGACCGCAGCGACGTCGGGCACGTCCGGCATGTTGACCGTGTGGCCGTTGCGGCCGGTGATCATCGCCGCCCGCGTCGTCGAGCAGACCGCCTTGGTGTCGAAGCGGTTGTAGCGCAGGCCGCGCGCGGCCAGGCCGTCAATGTGCGGGGTGCGGATCTCGGCCCCGAAGCAGCCCAGGTCGGAGAAGCCGACGTCGTCCAAGACGATCGTGATGATGTTCGGCCGCGTCCCGCTCGCCGGTTTCGGCGTGGCCGCCGCGGCGGCGCGCGCCAGTGCGGTCGAGGCCAGCAATGAGGTGAGCAGGACACGGCGGTGGATCATGGCGGACTCCGAGGTTCCGCCCAGGTTTCGACCCGCCCCGATATTATGTCAACTTTATAGTATCGTAATTCAGCGCGCAGGACCGGGCGGCGTCAGCAGGCTCTGGATCAGCGTGCGCAGCTCGTCGTCGCTGACCGGCCAGTTGAGGGTATGGGTGTTGCGCGCCACGCCGTTCAGCGCGTTGAGGATCACCGCGGCCGGCAGCGCCGGCGGCGGGGTCATGCGCTCCAGCGCCTTGGCCAGCGCGCCGGTGTTGCGGCTGCGACGCCCTCTTGTGCCAGCGAACAGCGGCGCGGCGATATCCGGGTTTACGCGGGCCTCGGTCTGCAGCGCCACCGAACAGGCGCCGAGGTGCGAATGGCCGTAGAGTTCGATGAGCTTGTGCGCAAAGGCCTCCAGGTCAGCGGCAGGGGCGCCGGTGTCCTTGAAATCCGCCTCGTTCCAGACCTCGAGAAACGCCTCCATCACGCAGGCGGTCGGCGTGTCCCAACGGCGATAGAAGGTCGCCTTCGTGACCCCGGCCTCGGCGCAGACCCGCTCGAGCGTCATGCCGGAATAGCCGTGCCGGGCCAGCACCATGAGGGCGGCGGCCTTGATACGCTCCTGCAGACCGCTGTCGCGCGGACGCCCACGCCCCCGGCGCGCCGGCTCTGCCGTCTTGGCCTCGGTCGAACTCATGACCTTGGATGTCTCCCCGCGCCGAATCGGCCAGCGCTCCGGTCTAGAGGCCCGCGCCATGGTCGCCCGTCAAGCCCTGCGACCCTCAAGCCCTTGGCCGCGCCGAGGAATTTCGCTAGGAGCGGTCTGGCGTTGCGGCCTCTTTCGGGTTTCCGGCCGCCGCCTCTTTCCCGAGCCCGCATGCAGGAGACATCCCATGGCGTGGCTCGTCCTCGGCGTCGCCGTCGTGACCGAAATCATCTGGGCGCTGAGCCTGAAGTGGGCCGGCGTCCAGGCCACCTGGCAGGCCGCCAGCGTGCCGATCGCGCTCAGTTTCGTGAACATGGGCCTGCTGGCCTGGGCCATGCGCGGGCTGCCGGCCGGGACGGCCTATGCGGTCTGGACGGGGCTCGGCGCGGTCGGCGTCGGGGTCTGCGGCGCGCTGCTGTTCGGCGAGAGGCTTACGGGCGTGCAGATCGGCTTCATGGCCCTGATCGTGGTCGGCGTGGTCGGAACCAAGATCGCCGCCTGACCCGGCCGCGTTGACACCGGGCCGCCCCCGGCTCCATCACCTTGGCGATGCCGAAGTCGGATAAAGCGCCGCGCCGTTGGTCGGACGCCACGCACGCGAGCCTGATCGCGGCGGGTCTGGAGGCGTTCGGCGAGCATGGCTTCGACGCGCTGAGCGAGGACGCCATCGCCCGTCGCGTCGACCTGACGCGCGGGGCGATCCAGTACCAATTCGGCGGCAAGCGCGGGCTGTTCGCCGCGGTCTTCCAGCATGTCCTGAGCCAGACCGCCCGCGACCTCTACGACAAGACCATGGAGCGCGCCCACTCGGTCGCCGAGCTGGGCGAAGGGGTCGGGGTGTTCATGGACATGGCGCTGGATCCGCACCGCCGGCGGCTGCTGTTCGTCGAGGCCCCGGTGGTGCTCGGCTGGGACGACTGGCGCGCGGGCCTGCGCGGCGCGTTCGAGCCGCTGCTGCACCACGCGCTCGGCCACTGGGTGAGCGAGGGGCTGCTACGCGAGGATGAAGTCGCGGGCTACGCCGAGGTGCTTTTGGGCGCCGGCGTCCAAGCGGCCCTGGCCCAGAGCGCCGGCGACCCGGCCCCGCGCGCGGCGTTGGAGGCGATAATCGGGCGGCTCGCCGCCCGCCCCTGACCCATCCGGTTGCACGCTCCGATTATTTCATGCACGTTGCATGAAATAATCGGAGGAGGCCAGGATGTCCCGTTTCGCCGTCATTTCGGCCGCCTTGCTCGGCGTGCTGTTTCCCCTGCTGGAAACGCTGCGGCGAGGGTTCTCGGCCTGGCTGACCACGCCGGTCACCCTGCTGGAGGACTACGTCGCCGGCGCGCTGCTGTTGTGGGCGGCGGTTTTCCTGGGCCAGCGCCGGCCCAGCGGCTGGGTCGTGATGCTGGCGGCCGCGGCCTACACGACCGGCATGATGTCCTCGAGCTTCTGGAAGCAGCTGGAGGCGCAGCTGACCGGGGAAACCTGGGAGGACAACCAGATCGTGGTCATCGGTTTCAAACTGCTGCTGTGGGGCGTGCCGCTGATCCTGACGATCATCTCGGCGCGGGCGGTGCTGCGCCAGCAGGCGGCGCGATGAGCAAGGACATCTACCTCGTCGCCCACGGCGAGGCGCAGCACCACGTCCAGGGCCTGGTCGGCGGCTGGTACGACAGCGAACTGACCGAGCACGGCCATCGCCAGGCGCAGGCCATCGCCGAGCGCCTGGCCGAGCGCCTCACCGGCGCGCCGTCAGTGGAGGTCTACGCCTCGGACCTGCGCCGCACGGCCCAGACCGCGGCCCCGATCGCGCGCGCACTTGGGGTCGAGGTCGTCCACTGGAGCGACCTGCGCGAGCGCAGCTACGGCGAGGCCGGCGGCAAGCCCGACGCCTGGCTGGAGGAGCGCACCGTCCTGGCGCCGAAGGACGGAAACCGCCTCGATCACCGCGACGGCCTGATCGAGGCCGAGACCAAGCGCGAGTTCGCCAGCCGCATCTACCGCGCCATGGACGCCATCGCCGCCAGCCCCTGCCCGGTCCAGGTCGTCGTCACCCACGGCTATGCGGTGACCTTCGCCATCGCCGCCTGGATCCGAATGCCGCTTGAGTCGGTCGGCTGGGTGAATTTCCGGTCGAGCTCGGGGGCGATCAGCCACCTGCGCGAGGACGACCGCTGGTTCAACCGTTACCTGATGAGCCTCAGCGAGACCGGCCACCTGGCCGGCCTGGACTAGGATTTGTCGGCGTCGCGCGGCGGCCCGCAGGCGAGCGCCGCCTGACGGGCGATGGCCAGGATTTCGTCGCCGCGCGCGCCGGGCCCGAAGACCCGGGCCAGCAGCAGGCCGCCGAGCATCGTGCTCCAGGCCGCCACAGCCGCATCGGTCTTGCCGTCCGGCTCGCCCATGGTCTTGGCCGTCCGCTCGAAAACGCCCTGCAGGCGGTCGGCCATCAGCGCGCGCACCTGCGGATCGTCGGAGCGCGCGACGTCGGCGGCCAGCGAGGCGATGGGGCAGCCCTGACCGATGCCGTCGCGGTGCGAGCGGCTGAGATAGCGCGTGACCATGGCCCGAAAGCCGCCGCCGACCCGTTGCTGAGCGGCGCGTTGCGTGGCGAACGTCTCGTCGAGCGCCTTTCCGAGCGCCGCCACGGTCAACGCCGAGCGCGAGCGAAAGTGTCCGTAGAAGCCGCCTCGGGTCAGGCTGGCCTGCTTCATCAGGGTGTCGATGCTGAGGTTTTCCAGGCCGCCGGCCCGGATCCGCTCGGCCGCCGCCATCAGGATGCGCTCACGGCTCTCGGCCTTCTCGGCTTGCGAATGTCCCATTGGCTCCGGACCTCACGGCTGATCGACGCGAGAGCTAGCACAATCTGCGTCGCGATGACAGTTACCCCTGATTTTCCCCAACAATCTAGATGATTGACTTCATGCAGATGAATGTCGACCATCATGCAGATTGCGACATGGAAGAATTTCGATGACCGCCGCCACGATTTTGGCCGAAGCCGCCGCCCACCCGTTCGACGAGGCGCTGGCCCTCAGGACCGTCGCCGAGGGCGTCTATGAGGGCGTCCCCAGCCAGCTCTACTGGAACATGGCCGGCCCGTTCGGGGGCGTCACCGCCGCGACGCTGATGAAGGGCGTGCTCGAGCATCCGGCGATGCGCGGCCGGCCGCTCGCCCAGACCGTCAATTTCTGCGCCGCCGTCACGCCGGACCCGTTCGTGCTGAAGGTCGTGCTGGAACGCGACGGCAAGTCGACCCAGCATTGGAGCGTGCGCCTGGAGCAGGCCGGGCAGATGGCGGCCAACGCCACCCTGGTCACCGGGCCCGAGCGCGACACCTGGAACGCCCAGCCCTCGCAGCCGCCGACAGCCCGCGACGCCGCCGACGTGCCGGTGTTCGCCAGTCAGGCGCTGACCGCCTGGTTCTCGCAGTATGAGATGCGTTTCGACCATGGCGCGCCGAACCTCGACGTCGCATCCGAGACCGGC
The DNA here is from genome assembly GCF_014196295.1 of Phenylobacterium haematophilum. Taxonomy (GTDB): domain Bacteria; phylum Pseudomonadota; class Alphaproteobacteria; order Caulobacterales; family Caulobacteraceae; genus Phenylobacterium; species Phenylobacterium haematophilum. The sequence goes on along the minus strand of NZ_JACIDK010000003.1, from coordinate 533,567 downwards.
CTAACCCGCGCCTGGCTGCGCGACCGCCAGGCACGGCCGCTCGACTATCTGGCGCTCGCCTCGATGGCTGACGCGTTCGCGCCGCGGGTGTTCCTGATGCGCGGCGTGCGCGCGCCGGCCGCGACGGTCAGCCTCTCGACCTACTTCCTGGCCGCGCCCGATGAACTGGCGGCTCAGGACGTACGCCCGATCCTGGGCGAGGCCCAGCCGCGCGCCGCGCGCCACGGCTTCCACGACCAGAGCGTCGAATTGTGGTCCGACGCGAAGTCGCTGCTTGCAGTCTCGCATCAGTTGGTGTGGTTCAAAGATTAGAAGAACGAAAAAGTACAAGACGGGGGACTAATGGGGGGAATTCGACGCGGGCGCGCCCACCTGGGCGCGGCCTCGCTTGTCGCGCTGAGCTGGCTGCTGGCCGGCCAGGCGTTGGCGCAGCCAGCCAAGGCCGACGAAGGGACCGCGACGTTCCCGGCCGCCTTCTTCGCCCAGTACAATCCCGTGACCGCCGCCGACATGGTCGCCCGCACGCCCGGGTTCGAGCTGCGCGACGGCGACGACCGCCGCGGCTTCGGCGGCTCGTCCGGCAACCTGCTCATCAACGGCGAGCGTCCCAGCTCGAAGACCGCGGCCTCGGAAATCCTCAAGCGGATCCCGGCCGGCGACGTGGTCCGCGTCGAGGTGATGTCGGCGACCAACGCCTCGTCCGACGTCAGCGGCCAGACCCAGGTGGTCAACCTGGTCATCAACCAGTCGGCGGCGCGCAAGCCCTCGACCACCTTCGTCGCAGGCTTGCGCCAGATCCAGTACTCCGAGCGGATCGGCTGGACGCTGCAGGCCTCGCGCTCGATGGCGCTTTCCGACACCGCCGACCTATCGATGGACGTCCAGACGCCCAACATCCTGGGCCGCGGCGAGATCCGCGACCTGCTCTACAACAATGCCGGCGACCTGACCGGCGCGCGCTACCAGATCGGCCAATCGACCAATGTCAGCCTGCAGGGTTCGGCCCACCTGCGCTGGCGGCCCAATTCGCAGGACGTGATCAACCTCAATGCTCAGTACGTGCCGGCCTGGAACAAGACCGACACCGTCCAATACGAGGCCATCGCCACCACCGCCCTGCGCAGCAGCCTGGTCGGGCGCACCGAGTACGACGACAACTACACCGCCGAGGTCGGCGGCGACTGGGAGCACCGCTTCTCGCAGGCGCTGTCGGTGAAGCTGATCGGCCTGATCTCGCAGTCCAACGTCGTGCAGCAGGACGTCTACGACATCTTCACCGCGCCGGCGGCGTACCTGATCCGGACCCAGGACCGCACGACCAGCGGCGGCGAGCGCATCGCCCGCGGGGTGGTGAAGTGGAACGGGATTTCGCGGCACGCCCTGGAGTTCGGGGGCGAAGGCGCCTTCAACTTCCGCGACACGTCCCTCGACATCATCAACCAGCCGCGCGGCGGGACGCCGGTGCGCGTACCCCTGCCGGTCGCCGACGCCCGGGTCGAGGAGGTGCGCGGCGAGGTGTTCGTCACCGACATGTGGTCGGCGTCGGACAAGCTGACGATGGAGGGCGGGGTCAATGTCGAGTTCTCACGCATTTCCCAGACCGGCGACCAGGAGCAGGAGCGCGAGTTCAACTTCGTCAAACCGCGCCTCAACGCCACCTACGTGCTGACGCCCGACCACACCCTGCGCTTCAGCCTGGTGCGCGACGTTTCCCAGCTCGACTTCGCCGAGTTCAGCAGCACCATCGACTTCGTGAATTCCTCGACCATCCAGGGCAATCCGAACCTGGTCCCGGAGAAGGCCTGGAAGTCGCGCCTGGAGTGGGAGGGGCGCTTCGGCAAGCGCGCCGCCGTGACCCTGGCGGCCTTCGCCGACGCCGTGCAGGACGTCCACGACCTGGTCGAGATCGGCGGCTTCGACGCCTACGGCAACATCGGCGACGGCACGCGGGTGGGCGCTGAGATCCGCGGAACCGTGCCGCTCGACCAGCTCGGCCTAGCCAACGCCGAACTGCGCTTCAACGGCCTCTACCAGCAGACCCGCGTCACCGACCCGATCACCGGGCATAAGCGCTCGTTCTCCGTGCCGCTGGAGCGCCAGGGCACCGCGTCGGGAGCGCCGGTGCTCAACGCCGGCAACAAGGATTGGGCCTATGTGCTGAACTTCCGTCAGAACCTGCCGGCGATCTCCTCGGCCTGGGGCGTCGTCGCCGTGCAGTGGGCCGAGCGGGAAGAATTCCGCCGGGCGGAGATCATCACCTATGTCCGGCCCGAGCCGCGGATCGACGTGTTCTTCGAGACCACGCTGATCAAGCCGGTGACCCTGAAGCTCTACGTCAACAACATCCTCTCCTCGTCGGAGGAGCGGACGCGGACCTACTTCCTCGGCTCGCGGGCCGGAGGCCAAATCGACCGGGTGGAGGAGCGGCTGTCCGACGGCGGCCCCGAAGGCTCTCGCGCCATCGGGGTCCAGGTGTCGGGGCGGTTCTAGGCCTCGGCGGCGTCCATCGCCGCCTTGGCGGCGGCCATCATCTTGGCGAATGCGCCGCTGCGGATCAGCTCGCGGCGTTCCTCCAGACCGCGATGCAGTTCGGCCAGCACTTTGGCGGCGTGCTCGTTGGTCTGGATCGCCGCCCACCAGGCCGCGACGTTGGCCGCCTTCGGCACCGGGTTCTCGACGCCGGTCCCCGGCAGCACGTTCTCGATCAGGAACAGGGCGGGCACCAGCGCGCAGTCGGCCAGGGTGAGGCGGCCGCAGGCGGCGTGGCCGTCGGTCCCGATCATCTTGTCCAGCGCCTTGACGTTGCGCACCACCTGGCCGCCCAGCAGATCGACGATCCCCTGGTCTCGGCTTTCCGCCCGCGACTGCGGACCGAGCATGAACATGTTGTTCATCAGATAGACGTCGCCGATCCGCGCCAGGGTGCGGATGTGGGCGGTCTCACGCGGGGTCGCGCCGAGCAGCGAGGGCTGCGGATAGACCTCCTCGATGTACTCGGCGATGACGTCGGATTCCGGCATCAGGTCGCCGTCGATGTCGAGCACCGGAATGCGGCCGATCGGCAGCCGCTGGCGGAACGAGGGCATGCCGAAGTCGGCCGGACGTTCCAGCTCGATGTCGGTGATGCCCTTGGCGTAGATCTGCATCCGCACGCGGGCGGAATACGGGCTGAGATCGCCCGAATAGAGCTTGGGCATGGCTTCCTCCTGATGGACCTTGTTTTCCCCTTAAGAGCATGGATTCCGCCCGCCGCCCATGGCTGCGGCGGGAACAACTACGCAAGAGCCCCGTTCCTTGCTGCCTTACCCATCACCGCAACGAGGAACGCCATGACTAGCCCAGCCGACCTGCGCGAAAAGCTCTGGAAGTCCCTGAAGTCCGACAGGACCCTGATGCTCGGCCTTGCCGGCGTCGACGAAGGTCACGGCCAGCCGATGACGGCCCAGTTCGACGGCGACGACACACGCGCCATCTGGATCTTCACATCGCGGGACACCGATCTGGCGCAGGCCCTTGGAGCGCGCCACGAGGCGGTCGCCCATTTCATCGATAAGGGCCACGACCTCTTCGCGACCCTGCACGGCGACCTGGTCGTCGATAACGACCCGGCGATGATCGACCGGCTCTGGAACAAGTGGGTCGCGGCCTGGTTCGAAGGCGGCAAATCCGACCCGAAGCTGCTGCTGCTGCGCTTCGAGCCGGACCGCGCGCAGATCTGGCTGAACGAGAACAGCCTGTTCGCCGGGGTGAAGATGCTGCTGGGCGCCGATCCCAAAAAGGACTTCGCCGACAAGACCGCCGAGGTGCGCCTCAACTAGACGCGGAAGAGCCGCACCGGCGAGCCTGGCGCGCGAGCGATCACGCGCTTGGCTTCAAGGTCGAGTTGCACGCACTTCAGCCACCAGCCGGCCTTGTCTCCGCCCGGGAACAGGTCGGCTGGCAGTTGCGGGAGCAGCGCGGCCTTGGCCGCCGCCACTGTGAGCCCCGGCGCCTCGCCTGGCAGCGCCGCAAGCAGAGCGGTCTTCATCGCACCATACTTGGCCGCATCGACGCGCGTGGTGCGGCCGGGGCTGTTGGGGTTCTCGACCTCGACCTTGTCCGACATGCGCGTCTCCTCCGTTGTTGTCGTCAGTTCGCGGCGGCGGCGCCCGAATAGTGCACCTGCGCGCCGGGCCCCAGCGGCAGGTCCAGCAGCACCCAGCCGACGGTCATGGCGATGCCGGCGGCCATGAAACAGAGCGCATAGGGCAGCATCAGCGCCAGCAGCGAGCCGACGCCCATGCCCCGGTCCCAGCGCTGGCCGAACGCCAGGATCAACGGAAAGTAGCTCATCAGCGGGGTCATGATGTTGGTGTAGCTGTCGCCCATCCGATAAGCGGCGGTGGTCATCTCCGGGCTGACGCCGAGCAGCATGAACATCGGCACCACCACCGGCGACAGCGCGCTCCACTTGGCCGAGGCCGAGCCGATGAACAGGTCCAGGAACGAGGACAGCAGCAGCACGCAGACCAGCAGCACCGCCGGCGGCAGGGCCATGGCCTGGAGCGCCTCGGCCCCGTTGATGGCGACGATCGGCCCGAGCCTCGACCAGTTGAACATCGCCACGAAGTGCGCGGCGAAGAACACGAACACCAGGTACGGCGCCATGGTGCGCACGCCGTGCTGCATCATCTGCACGACGTCGTCGGCCGACCGCACCGTGCCGGTGGCGCGGCCGAAGGCGATGCCGCTGAGGATGAACAGCAGGAAGAAGCCGGCGATCAGCGAGGCGTAGAGCGGCTGCAGACGCGCCGGCCCGACCGCGTCCTGATCGATGAACGGAGTATAGCCGGGCCAGAGGGCCAGGGCGGTGAAGCTCGCCACCACCGCCAGCGCGGCCAGGCCGGCCCAGCGCAGGCCTTTGCGTTCCTCAGGAGTCAGTCCCGACTTCTCCAGGTCGGCGCGCAGTTCCTCGTCGACCACGCCGTTCCAGACGCCGAGCCGCGGCTCGACGACCTTATCGGTCAGGAACCAGATGATCGGAGTGAACAGCAGGACGATGGCGCAGATGTAGTACCAGTTGCCGAGCGGGTTCATCGTCCAGTCCGGCTGCACGATGCGCGCGGCCTCCTGGGTGAAGCTCAGCAGCAGAACGTCGATCTGGCCGGGGATGAGGTTGCCGGCGTAACCGCCCGACACCGCCGCGAACGCAGCGGCTAGGCCCGCCAGCGGATGGCGGCCGGCCACCGCGAAGGTGATCGCCGCCAGCGGGATGAACACCACATAGGCCGCGTCCGAGGCGTGGTGCGAGACCATGCCGATCACCGCCACGATCGGGGTCAGCAGCGCCTTGTGGGCGTTGCCGAGCGAAGCGCGGATCAGGGCCGAGAACATGCCCGAGCGCTCGGCCACCGCCGCGCCCAGCATGATGGTCAGCACCAGGCCCAGCGGCGCGAAGCCGGCGAACGTGCGCGGCATGTCGGCGAACAGCCGGGCGATGTTCTCCTGCGAGAACAGGCTGGCGGCGCGGTAGGTCAGGACGCCGTTGGCCAGCTCGGCGTGCTCGGGCGCCTTGGCCCCCGAATAGGGCAGCGAGGCCTGCCAACCCATAGCCGCGCCAAAGGCCGACAGCAGCATCAGGGCGAAGATCAGATAGACGAAGATGATCGTCGGGTCGGGCAGCAGGTTGCCTGCGCGTTCGACGAACCCCAGGAAGCCGCGTTGGCGCTCGGGTCGGGTTTCGTCGCTCATCGGGGCTCCTGGCGCCGCTTGAAAGGGGCGACCTGTCTAGCCAAGCCTGGGATCTGCGACCATCAACAACTACTTGACCGACTTGCCGGCGCTCCAGGCCGCGAACGCCGGACGCGCGGACTGTGCGGCGACCGCCAGGGTCGTCTTGTTGAGCACGGCCATGAAGGCGGCGAGCGCCTCGGCCAGGACGCTGCTGGTCTCGCAGCCCGGCCGCAGTTCGCAGGCGCCGCAGTCGGCCATCCGCATGCCGGGTTCCAGCGCCCGCACCACCTCGCCGACCGTGATGTCCGCAGGCGACCTGGCCAGGGCGACGCCGCCGTTGCGTCCGCGCAGGCTGCGGATGAACCCAGTCCGCACCAGCGCCTGGGCGACCTTCGACACGTGATTGTACGACAGTCGCTGCTCCGCCGCGAAGCTGGGCAGCGAGATCGGGCCGCCCTCCATTCGTGTCAGAACGATGAGGAGCCGCAGGCCGAAGTCGGTGTGCTGGGTGAGCTGCATGCCAGCGGCAATGTGGAAAATGCGCTTGCCGCAATCAAGCAGGTATAATACCGGCTTTTAAATTACCTCTTTTGTGGAGCTCTCTATGCGCGTCGCGTCCGCCCAGGCCATGGCCATCGTCAAGTCCACTGCACCCGCCCTGCAGAAGCACGGCCTCGCCATCACCACGGCCATGTACGCGCGGCTGTTCGAGAACAGGGAGATCGAGGCGATGTTCGATCGCGCCGCGCAGGTCAGCGGCGAGCAGCCGCAGCGTCTGGCGGGCGCCATCCTCGCCTACGCCAAGAACATCGATAAGCTCGAGAACCTCGGACCGGCGGTGCAGACCATGGTCGCCCGCCACGTCGACACCGGCGTGAAGCCGGAGCATTACCCGCATGTCGCCGCCGCGCTGCTGCCGGCGATCCGCGACGTGCTCGGCGCCGAGGTGGCGACCGACGAGGTGCTGGCGGCCTGGGGCGAAGCCTACTGGATGCTCGCCGACATCCTCATCGCCGCCGAGGCCCAGGCCTACGAGGATGCGCAGGCCGCCTGACGGTCGGTCTATTCGGGGACCGGCGGCGGGGCCTGGCGATACCAGGCCAGTTGCTCGCTGGTCGCCAGCAGCCGCCCGTCGCGCGACCAGTAGCTGGAGCGCTCGTCGGAGGCCCCGCCGCCGCCGACCCGACCCTCGCATTCGATCAGGATGAAGTCGTCGCCCAGCGCGGCGATCTGCTCGACGCTCGCGTGCAGATAGGCGGTCAGCGACAGGGTCGTCGTCATCACCCGGTCGAGGGCGTACATCGCGCGCGGCGCGGAGTTGTCGGTCACCATCGCCAGCAGCGCCTTGTCCCAGACGCCGTTGCGCGGCCGCACCCAGGCCAGCGACCGCGAGTCGCCGCCAGGCTTGGGCGGAAAGCCGTCCAGCGTCCGCCGCTCGAACGCCGAGGCTCCGAAGTGCAATGGCCCGGCCGGATGGTCGGGGCTGGGCAATTGGTCGGGCGACGGCGCCTGCGGCAGGGTCGCGAACGCGAACGGCGCGGTCGGCGGCCGCCGCGCCATGGTGAGCATGCCGTGGACGCCGACCTCCTCGACGCCCTGCGGCCGCAGTTCGACCTCCCAGACCCCGATTGAGCCGCCCTGGCGCAAGCGGCGGGTGCGCACGTCGAGTTCGCCCGACGGCAGGCCGGCGGCGTAGGTCAGGGTCATCGACAGCACCTCGCCGGTCGCTTCCGGCTCGGCTTCCAAGGCGCGGACGCAGAGGCCAAGCGCATAGCCGCCCCACAGCCCGCCACCGGGATTGCGCCACTCGGGCGCGGCGAAGGTGGTCCACCGGCCGGGCGCGACCGATTGCAGGGCGATGTCGTAAGCGGGGTTCGAAGACGTCGTGGACATACCGCCGTTCTAGTGGCCCGGCGCACGCGCGCAAGACCAGCTCTCGGCGCCGGCGACCGGGCTCGTGCGGATTCTGATGTCCAATTCCGGGGGCGGAAGACCGGGCGCCCCAGAGCGGCGACCGCCCCTTTCAACCTTCGGGGCCTGGGAACCAAGCGCCAAATACCGATGTTCTCACACACTAGGCGGGAGAACATGAGCGCCGCGCGTTCGCGCGGCGCCTAGTTGTCACCAGGCGCCATGACCTCCACCCGCCATGACCGTGAACTATCCTATGGCTGGGCAGCCGGCCTGTGCGCCGCCGCCCTCTCCCTTGCCATGGCGCCGGCCACTCGGGCCGACCCGACGCCGCCCGTGGCCGAGAGCACGACGACGCTGTTTCAGAACGTCCGCGTGTTCGACGGCAAGCACGCAACGCTTTCGGCCCCGTCCAACGTGCTGGTGTCGGGCAATGTGATCACGCAGATATCTACCGGCCCCATCGACGCGGGCGCCGGCGCGAGGGTGATCGCCGGGGGCGGCCGCACCCTGATGCTCGGCCTGATCGACGCCCATTGGCACGCCATGCTGATCCGGGGCGCTCCGGCCGCGATCCTCGCCGGCGACGCCGGATACTCCAACCTCCTGGCCGGGGCGGAGGCCCACGACACCCTGATGCGCGGTTTCACCACCGTGCGCGACGTCGGCGGCCCGGCGTTCAGCCTCAAGCAGGCCATCGACCGCGGCGTGATCGACGGTCCGCGCATCTATCCGTCCGGCGCGATGATCACCGTCACCAGCGGCCATGGCGATTTCCGCCAGCTCACCGACCTGCCCCGGCGGGCGGGCCAGCTCACTCGGGTCGAGGAACTCGGCGGCGCGGCCATCGCCGACAGTCCCGACGAGATGCGCATGCGGGCGCGCGAGCAACTGATGCACGGGGCCTCGCAGATCAAGGTCACGGCCGGCGGCGGCGTCTCCTCGCCTTTCAGCCCCGTCGACGTCACCGCCTTCACCGAGCCGGAGCTGCGCGCCGCCGTGGAGGCGGCCGAGAACTGGGGCACCTATGTCGCCGCCCACGCCTTCTCGGACGAATCCATCCGCCGCTCGATCGACGCCGGGGTGAAGGTCATCGAGCACGGCTTCCTGATGAGCGAGCCGACCGCCCAGCTGATCGCCCAGAAGGGCGTCTGGCTCAGCCTCCAGCCGCTGCCCGAGGCGCTGCGCGAGGGCTTCCCGCCTGGCTCGGTCCAGCGCAAGGGCGCCGACGAGGTCTGGCCCGGCATCGACCGCACGTACCGCCTGGCCCGCAAGTACAAGCTCAAGACCGCCTGGGGCACCGACGTACTGTTCTCCCAGGCGCTGGCCCAGCAGCAGGGCGCGATCCTGGCTTCCCTGTCGCGCTGGTACACCCCGGCCGAGGCGCTGATCATGGCAACCTCGACCAACGCCGAACTGCTGCGCCTGTCGGGCCGCCGCAACCCCTATACGGGCGCGCTTGGCGTCGTCGAGCAGGGCGCCTACGCCGACCTGATCCTGGTCGACGGCGACCCGCTGACCAACCTCAACCTCGTCGCCGATCCGGCCCGGAACTTCCTGGTGATCATGAAGGACGGCAAGATCTACAAGGACACGCTGGCGAACTGAGGCCCACTTCGCGCCCAACGACGCAGTTTGCCCCTCCCCCCTCCCCCTTGCGGCAGAGTCCCGCTATATGCGCGCCCATGAGCGCTCAGCCTGGCAAGACCCTTCGCGAAACGGCCGCCGAGTACGGCCTGAAGTCGGAAGAATACGACGTCATCCTTCAACGCCTGAACCGCGAACCCAACGAGGTCGAGTTGGGCGTGTTCTCGGTGATGTGGAGCGAGCACTGCTCCTACAAGTCGAGCAAGAAGCACCTGGTGAAGTTCCCGACGACGGGCCCGCGCGTGATCTGCGGTCCGGGCGAGAACGCCGGGGTGATCGACATCGGCGACGGCCAGGCCTGCATCTTCAAGATGGAGAGCCACAACCACCCGTCCTACATCGAGCCCTATCAGGGCGCGGCGACCGGCGTCGGCGGCATCATGCGCGACGTCTTCACCATGGGCGCGCGCCCGGTGGCGCTGCTCAACGCGCTGCGCTTCGGCGATCCGAGCCATCCGAAAACCAAGCGCCTGGTGAGCGGCGTCGTCGCCGGCATCGGCGGCTACGGCAACTGCGTGGGCGTGCCCACGGTCGCGGGCGAAACCAACTTCCACCGCGGCTATGACGGCAACATCCTAGTCAACGCCATGTGCGTGGGCCTGGCCGACGCCGACAAGATCTTCTACTCGGCCGCTCCGGCCGCCGGCCTCAGCGTCGTCTATTTCGGCTCGAAGACCGGCCGCGACGGCATCCATGGCGCGACCATGGCCTCGGCCGAGTTCGACGACGCCTCGGACGAGAAGCGCCCGACCGTGCAGGTCGGCGACCCCTTCGCCGAGAAGCTGCTGATCGAGGCGACCCTGGAACTGATGGCCAGCGGCGCGGTCGCCGCGATCCAGGACATGGGCGCGGCGGGCCTGACCTCCTCGTCGGTCGAGATGGCCGGCAAGGGCGGGGTGGGCATCGAGCTGACCCTCGACGACGTGCCCCAGCGCGAAGAGGGAATGAGCGCCTACGAGATGATGCTGTCGGAAAGCCAGGAGCGCATGCTGGCGATCCTGAAGCCCGGCCGCGAGCGCGACGGTCATGCGATCTTCGAGAAGTGGGGCCTGGACGCGGCCATCATCGGCGTGACCACCGACACCGGCCATCTGGTGCTGAAGCACAAGGGCGAGGTTGTCTGCGACGTGCCGCTGGCGCCGCTGTTCGACGACGCTCCGCTCTATGACCGTCCGTGGGTCGCCTCGCCGCAACTGCCGCGCCTGGCGCCGGCCGATGTCGCCGCCCCGGCCGACTATGCTGATGCTGTGCTCAAGCTGATGAGCAGCCCCGACATGGCCTCCAAGCGCTGGCTGTGGGAGCAGTACGACCGCCACGTCATGGCCGACACCCTCGAGGACTCGGCCACCGGCGCGGACGCCGGCATCGTGCGCGTCCACGGCTCGAAGAAGGCGCTGGCGGTCACCTCCGACTGCACCCCGCGCTACGTGCTGGCCGATCCCTTCGAGGGCGGCAAGCAGGTCGTGGCCGAGGCCTGGCGCAACCTGACCGCCGTCGGCGCCGACCCGGTCGCCATCACCGACAACCTGAACTTCGGCAATCCCGAGCGGCCCGAGATCATGGGGCAGATCGTGCGCGCCATCGAGGGCATGGCGCAGGCCTGCCGCGACCTGGACTTCCCGGTCGTTAGCGGCAATGTGAGCCTCTACAACGAGACCAACGGCGCGGCGATCCCGCCGACCCCGACCGTCGGCGCCGTCGGCCTGATCCCCGACTATGCTCACCGCGCCGACTTCGCGGGCATGAAGGACGGCGACGCGCTGGTGCTGATCGGCTCGACCGCCGGCGAACTGGGCGCCTCGATGTACCTGCGCGAGGTTCAGGGTCAGGAAGCCGGCGCGCCGCCGCCGGTCGATCTGGCGCTGGAGCGCAAGGTCGGCGACTTCGTGCGAGGCCTGATTCTCTCAGACCAAGTCACTGTTTGCCATGACCTTTCCGACGGCGGCCTGATCGCAGCAGCTGCCGAGATGGCGCTGGCCTCGAAGACCGGCTTCACGCTGCAGGCCGACGGTTCGATCCCCGCCCACGCCTTGCTGTTCGGCGAGGACCAGGCTCGCTATCTGGTCGCCGTCAAGGACGCCGCCCCGATCCTGGCCGCCGCCCAGGCGGCCGGCGTCGAGGCCGCCGTCATCGGCAAGGCCGGCGGCGAGGACGTTGCAGTGGCGGGGCTCTTCACCCTGCCGCTGGCCAAGCTGCGCAGCGAGCACGAGGGCTGGATGCCAGCCTATATGGGCGGCTGATGAGCAAGCTCCGTCGCCTCGTCGACCTGCCCGGGATCCGCGACCTCGAGGACAAGGCGCTGATGCAGCCGCGCTATGCGGACGCCGACGCCCGCGCCACCTATCCTGAGATCGACGAGGTCTCGCGGACCCTGTTCGGGATCACCCAGGACGAGGCCGACGACGTTCCGCGTCCCGAGGGGTGGGATCGGATCGACCGCAAGCCGGTCCGCGATCAGGTCATCGCGTTCGAGGCCGAGGGCTGGGACGTCACCGACGACAAGCGGCGGCCGCTGCGGATGTTCGAGCACTTCGCGCCGCAGCTGTGGCTGGCCCTACGAGGCGTGGCCGGCGAGCTGCCGTTCCAGGCCGAGGCTGACCCGGACGAGGCGGTCTATTCGTCCCTTGCCGCCGACGCGGCCAAGTTTCGGCGCGACCGACGCTAGGCCGATGCATCCATGGGTGCGGCGCGCGCGTAGGTAGGAGCATGACCCGCCTCCTCGCTCTCGCCCCGCTCCTGCTGCTGGCCGCCTGCGCCAGCGCCCCGACCCGATCTGGGTTCCTTTCCAGCTATGACGGCCTTACGCCGCGCACGGACACCTTGCGCGCCAAGATCGAGCAGCGGCGGGACGAGGCGGCTTTGGCTCAGGTCCGTCAGGTTGCGATCGAGCCCACAGTCCTCGTGGGCCCCGGCGGCTGGCTGACCCCTGGCGAGCGGGTGCTGCTGCAAAGGGAGCTCGACGCGCAGCTCTGCTTCGAACTCTCCGAGCGTTTCGAGATCGATCCCGCCGCGCCCAACCGCGTTCGCGTGGCGATCACCCGCGTCGATCCGACCGGGCGGGCCGCCTCGGTCGCCTCGGCCGCGGCGGGATTCTTCATTCCCGGGCCGCTCGGACTGCGGGCGCCGGGAACGCTCGGGTCGCTGTCGGCGGAGGCGGAGATGCTGCAAGGCGAGCAGCAAGTCGTGGCCGTCAGCTGGAGCCGCAGCGCGACCGCGATCGGCACGGACGATCCTTCGCTGAGCCGTGTGGGCGACGCGCTGCAGTTCGCCGAGCCCTTCGCCGACGCCGTCGCCGCGGCGATGACGCCCGAGGGCCTCAAGTCCCGTCCGATTCCCAAGCCGGACCCGTGCGCCGAGTTCGGCTCGCGCTTCCGTCCGGAAGGCTGGGCGGCCAAGTTCGCCACCGGCCTCTATGTCCCCGAGATGAGCGGAGCCAAGGCCAGCGACAAGGGCGAGCGCTAGGCGCTGGCCTTGGCCAGCAGCTCCAGCGCCGCCGCCGCGAACGCCTCCATGTTGGCGACCCGGTCGTCCGATCCGGTTTCGATGGTGGTCACGAACTCGACCGGACCCGACACCGCCACGCAGGTGTGGCCGGCCGCATCGCCATAGCCGTTGCCCGTCGGCCCGGCCGCGCCGGTCTCCGACACGCCCCACGTCGCTCCGAACCGCTCGCGCACGGTGCGGGCCAGCAGCAGGGCGTAGGGCTCGCTGGCCGAGCGCATGCCCTCCAGCGCTTCCCTCGGAATGTCCATCAGCATGACCCGGGCCTTGGGCGTGTAGACCACGCCGCCGCCGAGATAGTAGGCGGACGCGCCAGGGACGCTAAGCAGCGCGGCGCTGATCAGGCCGCCGGACGAGCTCTCGGCCACGGCGACGCGCTCCTTGCGCGCCTTCAGCTGTTCGCCGATCCGCTCGGCCTGGGCCATCAACGCCTGCATTCTCAGTACTCCTCGTCCAATCGATAGGTCGATCGCGCCACGTCGCGGAACAGCAACGCCTTCTCGTCGGCGCTGGCGCCCGCGGCCAGCCGCTTCAGCGCGTTCCAGAGGGTGGCGTAGTCGCAGCTGACCCGGTCGACGGGGAAGTTGCTCTCGAACATCGCCCGCCGCGGCCCGAAGAGCTCTATGCAGGTCTCGACGTACGGCCGCCAGGCCTCGGCGAGCTCGGCCGAGGACGGGAGGGCTTCGCGCTTGTGAAATTCGAAGCCGCAGATCGCCATGCCCAGGCCGCCCAGCTTGACCACGACGTTCTCATGCTGCGCGACCAGCGCCATATCGCGCTTCCAGCGGGCGAACTCCTCGTCGCGGCGGCCGGCGTAGGGGCCGATGCCCAGCACGCCCCCGACATGATCCAGCACGATGGCGGTCTCGGGGAAGTTGGCGGCGAGGTCGGCGACCTCCGGCAACTGCGGGTGGAACTGCCAGGCCTCGAATGACAGACCGTTGGGCGCCAGTTGCGCGAAGCCGCGCCGGAAGTCTTCGCGCCCGTACAGCCCCGGCGGAGGATTGGTATGGCCGTTGCGCACATCGTCGCTGGGGTCCCAGGCGCCGGTATGGCGGATGCCGCGGAACCGCCCGCCGCCGGCGCGGATGTGCGCCGCAAGCGCCTCGCCGACGTCGGCGTGGGTCAGGTCGGCGAACCCGACGATGCCGGCGCAAGCCCGCACCGGACCGTACCGGCCGCTGGCCGACATCGCCGCGACGCCGTTGACGAACTCGGTCTCGCCGACCGGCGACATCAACCGGCTGGCGTCAGCGCTGTACATGGCCCCGCACTCGACGAAGACCGTGCTCTCGATCTTGTGGCCCGAGCCGAGGTCGGCCAGCAACTCGTCCAGCAGGTATCGCCCGTTCGGGAAGTCCCAGAGGTGGTGGTGCGGATCGCAGATCGGCAGATCCGGCTCGATGATCTCCTCGGTCACGCCCTTCCCCCGTTCGTTTTTCTTGGCTTCCGTACGCTCGCGCGCTCATGATGCCCGCCAATTGGAACGACCGCCATTTCTTCGGGAGGATTTTTATGGACGCCCAGTCTCAGTGGACCGGCCTCGACGCCGCGCGCCTGGAACGCATTACCGACCACCTCGAGCGCAACTACATCGTCCCGCAGAAGATCATGGGCGCGCAGATCGCGGTCGCCCGGCGCGGCCAAGTCGCCTACCGCAAGTCCTTCGGCTCCATGGACCTGGAGCGGAACAAGCCGATGGCCGACGACGCCATCTTCCGCATCTATTCGATGACCAAGCCGATCACGTCGGTCGCGCTGATGATGCTCTACGAGAAGGGCTACTTCCAGCTCAACGACCCGGTCAGCCGCTATGTGCCTTCCTGGAAGGACCACCGCGTGTACGTCTCGGGTGAAGACGAGGCGATGGTGACCGAGCCCGCCCGTCGGCCGATCTCGTTCCGCGACGTGCTCTCCCACACCGCCGGCCTGACCTATGGCGGCGGCCTGGCCGGCGTCGGCGTCCAGCATCCGGTCGACAAGCTCTATCGCGCGCTGAAGGTCCGCACCGTCGGCGGCGAAGACACCATGCAGAGCTTCCTCGACAAGCTCGGCCAGGTGCCCCTGGTCTATCATCCCGGCGAACGCTGGATGTACTCGCTGGCCACCGACGTCTGCGGCGCACTGGTCGAGGTTATCTCCGGCAAGCCGTTCGGCCAGTACCTCCAGGACGAGATCTTCGGCCCGCTGGGCATGAAGGACACGTCGTTCTCGGTCGCCCCTGAAAAGGTCGACCGCTTCTGCGCCAACTACCAACGCGGCCCGGACAAGAAGCTGAAGCTGATCGATGATCCGGCCACCAGCATCTTCGGCCGTCCGGCCAGCTTCGAATCCGGCGGCGGCGGCCTGACCGGCACGATCGACGACTACATGCGCTTCTGCGAGATGCTTCGCCGTGGCGGCGAGTTGGACGGCGTCCGCATCCTGGGCCCCCGTACGCTCGAGATGATGCACATGAACCACCTGCCGGGCGGCCAGGACCTGTCGACCATGGCGATCGGGAGCTTCTCGGAGACCGCCAACGACGGCGTCGGCTTCGGGCTCGGCTTCGCCTCCACAAAGGGTCAGGTCGAAACCGCCTCGCTCGGCGCCGGCGACTACTACTGGGGCGGCGCGGCTTCGACCATCTTCTGGGTCGATCCGAAGGAAGAGCTGTCGGTGGTGTTCATGACCCAGCTGATGCCGTCGGGCACCTTCAACTTCCGTGGCCAGCTGAAGAGCCTAATCTATTCGGCCATCGTCGACTGACGCCGGAGGGGAAGGCGATGGACCTGCTCGTCAACATCGACGTCCCCGACCTGGCCGCAGCCGAGACCTTCTACACCGCCGCGTTCGGACTGACCGTGACGCGGCGGTTCGGCGGCGGCGGCGTGGAGCTGTCAGGCCTGCCCGTCCGCATCTATCTGCTGGAAAAAGCCGAAGGATCTGTCGGCGCAGGGGACGAGCCGCGCCGCTATGTACGCCACTGGACGCCCGTGCATCTCGACCTTGTGGTCGAGGATCTCGATCCGGCCCTGGCGCAGGCGCTGGCCGCCGGCGCGACGCTGGACTCCGAGCCGCGCAGCCACGCCTGGGGCCGCATCGCCGTGCTCGCCGATCCGTTCGGCAACGGCTTCTGCCTGTTGCAGTTTCTGAACCGCGGATACGACGAGATCGCGCCTGCCATCTGACGGCCTGACGCAGATGGACCCACATAGCGATCCAGCGGTTGTTAAGCTTTCTGCCGCAGTAAAGATTCGCCGAGTGGAGTTCCCCCCGATGCCCATGTCCATCGCCGACCTGGAAGCCAATCTGAGAGAAGCGTTCCCCGACGCCGAGATCGCCATCGACGATCTGGCCGGCGACGGCGACCACTATCGCGCGCGCATCGTCTCGCCGGCCTTCGCCGGCCTGTCGCGGGTCAAGCAGCACCAGCTCGTCTACACGGCCCTGAAAGGCAAGGTCGGCGGCGAACTGCACGCCCTGGCGCTCGAAACCTCCGTTCCGGCCTAAGAGGACCCGCCCCTTGCGCTACCGTCCATTCGGCGCATCGGGAAAGGCGGTTTCCGCCGTCAGTCTGCTATTGCGCGACGCGCCGAACCTCAGCTCGCCCGGCGCGTGGCGCAGCCTCGTGATCTCGGCGATGGAAAGCGGCGTGAACAGCTTCGAGGCGACGGCGGGGTCGGACGTCCTGGCCATGGGCCTGGGCGAGGCGCTCAGCGTCGTCGAGCGTCGGCTGATCTTTCTCGGCTGGCGCCTGCGGGGCAATCCGGCCGGCGCCGTCACCGCCCGCGACATCGCCGACCATGTCCGCGCTGCGCTCCAGCGCACCCGCGCCGGCTATCTCGACCTGCTGATGCTGGACGAGACCGCAGCCGAAACCATGACTTCGGACGCCTTCACCTATCTGGCGGACCTGCGCAACGCCGGCGTCTGCCTGCAGATCGGCGTGGTCGGCGAAGGCCCCGTGATCGACAAGTGCATCGCCAACGACACCTTCGACGTTCTCGCCACCAGCTTCAGCCTGGTGTCGGACTGGCAGACCCGCCGCCGCATCCGCGACGCCTCGGCCGCGAACATGACGCTGATAGGTTGCGATCCCTTCCCGACCGGCCTTCAATCGGGCCCCTCGGCGCGCAGCGAGATCGAGCGGCCGATGCGCCGGGGGCTGCTTGGAGGGCGCCGGCATGATCCAAGTCCCGCAGCCAGCATCTACGGCTTCCTGCACGACACGCCGGGCTGGTCCTACGAAGAGCTGTGCCTGGCTTTCGCCCTGACCGAGCCGGCCTTTGCGACCATCCAGCTCGAAGCGGGCCGCGCCGACATGATCGAGCGCATGGCCACGGTCACCGACAAGGACCTGCCGACCGGCGTCGCCGCCCAGATCGAAATGGCCCGCTTCGGCCAGATCGCCGCACAGCGTCGCGCCTGACGACGCGGCCGCTTGACCCAGGCCCTCGGGCTCCCTAGCTCTGGGACGAATTCTTCGCCGCAAAGGCTCAAGTCATGACCGACTCCGCAACCGCCAATCCCGTCCACGACTTCATCGCCAAGGCAGTGGCCGACCATCCGGTGGTGCTGTTCATGAAAGGCGTGCCGGAAGAGCCCCGCTGCGGCTTCTCCTCGGTCGTTGTGCAGATCCTCGATCACCTCGGCGCGGACTTCGTCGGCGTCGACGTGCTGCAAAGCGAGCCGCTGCGCGAAGGCATCAAGACCTTCACCGACTGGCCGACCATTCCGCAGCTCTATGTGAAGGGCGAGTTCGTCGGCGGCGCCGACATCATCCGCGAGATGTTCCAGTCGGGCGAACTCAAGACCCTGCTCACCGAACAGGGCGTCCTGACGGCGTGAGCCGTCTGATCGAGCCGCCGCCCGGCCGCCAAGTCTTCACGCTCCAGTTCACGCCGTCGGCGTCCGACATCGACGCCAACGGCCACGTCAACAACGTGGTCTATGTGCGCTGGATTCAGGACATGGCGACATCGCACTGGGCGTCCCGGCAACCGGCCGAGGACCAGGCCCGCTGGGCGTGGATCGTACTGCGCCACGAGATCGACTACCGCCGCGCGCTGATGCCGGGCGAGACGGCCACAGGCCGCACCTGGGTGGCCGAAACCGCCGAGGGGCCGCGCTTCGACCGCTTCGTGCGGATCGACGGCCCCGACGGGGCCATGTGCGCGCAGGCGCGCACCGAATGGTGCATGATCGACGCCGCATCGGGCCGCCCCAAGCGTGTGACGCCCGACATCGTCGAACGCTTCACCTAAGCGTTAGACGCCTGGCCCGGTCCAGGCGGTCACCGGATTGAGCAGGAACACTGTCGCGCGCGGCTCCAGGCCGAGCTCGGCCCAGGTGAAGCGCAGCTCGGTCTTGCCCATAGCGAAGGACCGGCATTGATCGAGGCGCTTGCGGGCGAACGACACGGTCGGCGCCAGCCCCTTGCGATCGACGTAAAACGCAAAGTCGTCCTTCTTCGTGCAGCCGTTTGAGGCGACCTGGATCGTCAACGCGTCCCGCCCGGCGACCGCGGAGTATAGGGCCTCCAGCTCGGGATGCGTGGGGGCGGCGGGCCCGGAAGGCGTGACGACCGCCGGCGCGGTGGCGCACCCAGCCAGCAGACCTAGGCCCGCCAAAAGCACTACTCGACGATTCATCCGCAGACTGGGCCACAGATCGCCCGAAAGCAAAAGGCCCCGGATCGCTCCGGGGCCTTCGCAATTCGATCTGGTCTTCGGCGCCGATTAGGACGCGTAGAATTCGATAACCAGGTTCGGCTCCATCTTCACCGGGTACGGGACCTCGGAGAATTCCGGAACGCGCACGAACTTGGCGGTCATGGCCTTCGGATCGAGCTCGATGTAGTCCGGGGTGTCACGCTCCGACGACTGCAGGGCTTCCAGCACCAGGGCCATGTTGCGCGAACGCTCGCGCACGGTGACCACGTCGCCGACCTTCACGCGGTACGACGCGATGTTGACGCGCTTGCCGTTCACCAGGACGTGGCCATGGTTCACGAACTGACGAGCCGCGAACACGGTCGGCACGAACTTCGCGCGGTAGACGACCGCGTCCAGACGCGCTTCCAGCAGGCCGATCAGGTTTTCCGAGGTGTTGCCCTTGCGGCGGGCGGCCTCTTCGTAGGTGCGCGAGAATTGCTTCTCGGTCAGGTTGCCGTAGTAGCCCTTCAGCTTTTGCTTGGCGCGCAGCTGCAGGCCGAAGTCCGAAACCTTGGACTTGCGACGCTGGCCGTGCTGGCCGGGGCCGTAGGCGCGCGAGTTGATCGGCGACTTCGGACGACCCCAGATGTTCTCGCCCATCCGGCGGTCGATCTTGTACTTGGCGCTCTGGCGCTTCGACATACTCGTCTCTTTCTATTCGACCCAGGCCGGCGTCCCCGCAAGTGGGAACGCGATCTCAACGGCGGCGTCAGGTCACCCGTCATAGATCGCAAACCACCGGACGAGGTCCGGCGGCGCGAAGGGGCGGTGTATGACGTCCGCAGGCTTAAGAGTCAATCTCGGGGGGCGTCAGCACCCTACTTGCAGCGCGCCTTGCCCAGCAGGTCCACGCGGCAGCTGGTCTTGTTTCCCCGGTCGTCGCTGACCACGGTGTTGCCGAGCACGTCGCGGCGGACCGTGGTGCGGTTGCCCTCGCTGTCCTCGATGATGCGGTTGCCGAGCACGTCGCGGCGCACCGAGACCTGGTTGCCGTACTCATCCACCCAGGTCGCCTT
Source organism: Phenylobacterium haematophilum (assembly GCF_014196295.1). Taxonomy (GTDB): domain Bacteria; phylum Pseudomonadota; class Alphaproteobacteria; order Caulobacterales; family Caulobacteraceae; genus Phenylobacterium; species Phenylobacterium haematophilum. Next base: position 514,084 of record NZ_JACIDK010000003.1, on the reverse strand, counting down.
GCCCAGCACGTCCTTCGTGCCGACCACCGAGTTGCCGTAGATATCGTAGCAGGTGACGCGGCCGACATCGTCGCGGCACATGACCTGCGCGGCGGCCGGGGTGGCCATTGCGGTCAGGGCGGCGAGCGTCAGGACGAGTTTCTTCACGGCGCACCTCGAGCGTTACCTTGGACCACCCTAGCGCGAAACCTCGGCGGTCGCCAGAACGGCCGCCATCAGCGCGCCGTGCGGACGGACAGCCGGCCGGCGGCGTCCTGCGCCTCGCTCCACCATCGCCGGACCAGATCTCCCGCGTCGCCGGGCCGGGCCAGCCGCACGCCCTGCCCCGCCCAAAGCGAGATCATCTCCGGATCGCCAGCCCTGGCTGCGGCGGCCCGCAGCGGCTGGGTCAGACGGTTCTGCACCGGATAAGCCGGGACCTCGTCCTGCACCGCACGGAGCTCGCGCATGAAACGGTTCTCGATACCGCGCGCGTAGCGGCCGGTGAAAGCCCGGGTCAGGCGCGTGCTCTCGTCATCGGCCGCTTCGATCGCCCGCTTCCAGGGCGCGCTGACGCCGGTCTGGTCGGCGAGCAGGAAGGCCGTGCCCATCTGGACGGCGCTGGCTCCAAGCGCGAGGGCGGCGGCGACGCCGCGCCCGTTCATGATCCCGCCGGCCGCAATCACCGGCAGGTCGACCGCGTCCAGGATCAGCGAGGTCAGCGGCAGCGTCCCGACCAGGCTGGCCTCTGGGTCGGCCAGGAAGTGGCCGCGATGGCCGCCCGCCTCGAAACCCTGGGCGCAAATCCCGTCGGCCCCGACATCCGCCCAGGCCCGGGCTTCGGCGACGGTCGTCGCCGTGCCGACGACCATCGTTCCGGCGCGGTGCAGCGCCTCCACCTGATCGGCGGCGAGGATGCCGAAGGTGAACGAGGCGACCGGCGGGGCTGCGCGGGTCAGGGCCGCAAGCTGCGCCTCGAAGTCCGGCGCGAAACTGTTGGGATGGCCGGGCAAGGCTTCGCCGAGGTCGGCGTACCAAGGCGCCAGCCTAGCGAGCGCTGCTTCCACCACCGCGCCGTCCGGCTCGGCCCGCGGCGCCATAAGCAGGTTCACCCCGAACGGCGCGTCGGTGGCCGCACGCAGGCGCTCGACTTCCGGCTCGATCTGATCGGGGACCAGCGCCCCCGCCGCCAGCGAGCCCATGCCGCCGGCGCGCGAAACCGCCAGGGCCATTTCGGGAGGCGACGCGCCGACCATAGGAGCCTGGAGAATCGGGATCGCCAGACGGTCCAACAGGTCGCGCAACGCCATCAGCTTTCTCCGTCGGCCTTCCTGCGGGCCAGCTTCTCGAGCGAACGCCCGCGCCCCTTAGATAGCGCGGTGACGACACCGCGGAAGGTACGAACCTCCTGGTCGGAAAACCGCGCGCGGCCGAGCGCCGAGCGCAGGTTCTGCATCATCGACGGCTTCTTTTCCGGCGGATGGAAGAATCCTGCGTCGTCAAGCTCACGCTCGAAGTGTTCGTAGAGACCTAGCATGGCCGCGGCCTCGGCCGGCGGCGGCCCCTCGCGGAAGATCGGCGGGGCCCCCGATTCGACCGTCATGCGCCACTCATAGGCGTTGATCGCCACCGCCTGGGCCAGGTTGAGCGAACGGAAGCGCGGATCGATCGGCAGCGTGACGACGGCCTGGCAGAGCGCGATGTCGGCCGTCTCCAGCCCCGCGCGCTCGCCGCCGAACAACAGGCCGGTGGCGCGGCCCTCGGCCACCTCGTGCGCCAGGTTGGCCGCGGCCTCCCGCGGGCCGATGACCGGAAGCTGCAACTCGCGCGGACGGGCCGTGGTGGCGTAGACGAGATGCAGGTCGGCGATGGCGGCTTCGACGCTGTCATAGACTCGAGCGGCGTTGAGCGGCCATTCCGCGCCGGAGGCGGCGGCCCAGGCGCGTTCTTGCGGCCAGCCGTCGCGCGGGTTGACCAGACGCAGGTCGGCGAGGCCGAAATTGGCCATCACACGGGCGACCGCGCCGATGTTCTGCGCCAGTTGCGGCACGTTGAGGATGATGCAGGGCGGGGCGGCGGATTCCATGCCGCGTTTTGAGATGCGAGGGGCGTAGAATGCAAGCGCCGCCTGCCCGACGGCGCTACTCCCAGGTCAATACGGGGTGACCCACCCTTTGCGTACGGGCCTTGGCCTAGTATACGGCCCTTACCCTATCTACCCTACCCTATCCTAGCCGTTACGCCCCCGGAGCGCTCTGCCCTCATGGCCAAGATTAAAGTCGCGAACCCCGTCGTAGACATCGACGGGGACGAGATGACCCGCATCATCTGGAAGTGGATCAAGGACAAGCTGATCTTCCCGCATCTGGATATCGATCTGGATTACTACGACCTGGGAATCGAGCACCGCGACGCCACCGACGACAAGGTCACCGTGGACGCGGCCGAAGCCATCAAGCGTCACGGCGTGGGCGTGAAGTGCGCCACCATCACCCCGGACGAAGCGCGGGTCGAAGAGTTCGGCCTGAAGAAGATGTGGAAGTCGCCGAACGGCACCATCCGCAACATCCTCGGCGGCGTGGTCTTCCGTGAGCCGATCATCTGCAAGAACGTGCCGCGCCTGATTCCCGGCTGGACCCAGCCGATTATCGTCGGCCGCCACGCGTTCGGCGACCAATACAAGGCCACCGACTTCAAGGTGCCCGGCAAGGGCCGCCTGACCATCAAGTGGGAAGGTGAGAACGGCGACACCATCGAGCACGAAGTGTTCGAGTTCCCCGGCGGCGGCGTCGCCATGGGCATGTACAACCTCGACGACTCGATCCGGGAATTCGCGCACGCCTGCCTGAACTACGGCCTGCAGCGGAAGTACCCAGTCTACCTGTCGACCAAGAACACGATCCTCAAGGCCTATGACGGCCGCTTCAAGGACATCTTCGCCGAGGTCTATGAGGCCGAGTACGCCGCGAAGTTCAAGGAAGCCGGCATCGTCTATGAGCACCGCCTGATCGACGACATGGTCGCCTCGGCCCTGAAGTGGTCCGGCGGCTTCGTCTGGGCCTGCAAGAACTACGACGGCGACGTGCAGTCCGACCAGGTCGCCCAGGGCTTCGGCTCGCTGGGCCTGATGACCTCGGTGCTGATCACGCCGGACGGCAAGATCATGGAATCGGAAGCCGCCCACGGCACCGTGACCCGCCACTTCCGCCAGCATCAGCGCGGCGAGTCGACCTCGACCAACTCGATCGCCTCGATCTTCGCCTGGACCCAAGGCCTGAAGCACCGCGCCAAGCTCGACGGCAACGCCGAGCTCGCCCACTTCGCCGACACCCTGGAGAAGGTCTGCGTCGACACCGTCGAAGCCGGCTCGATGACCAAGGACCTGGCGCTGCTGGTCGGCGACACCCAGGGCTGGCTGACCACGGAAGGCTTCATCGACAAGGTCGCCGCCAACCTGGAAGCGGCCCTGGCGAAGACGCCCGCCTAAGGCCATGAACGATCGCGCGCGCGAGGACTGGAGCCTTGCCCGCGCGGTCTTCCGCTTGATCGTTACGCTGATCGTGGGAACGGCGCTGGTCTTCGCGACCGCGCCGTTCTTTGCGTTTCGGGCCACCAAGGCCGCCGCCCGCGACGGCGACGGCCAGGCGCTGGCCCAGTTGGTCGACTACGCCGCCGTGCGCCAGGGCCTGCGCCCCCAGGTCGCCGAGCGCGCCGTCGCCGCCCCGCCGCCGCCCGACATCTGGACCGATCCGATCGGGGCGGTGAAGCGCGCCATCGAACCGATCGTGCCGCCGCCGCCGCAGGTCGAGCCCTTTCTCACCGCCCCGGGCCTTTACGATCTGGCGCGCGGCTATGCGCCAGGAACAGCGCCGGCGGAAATCTCCGAGCGCGCCTTCCCGCGCCTTCGCTATTGGGACCCCAACCGCGCCCGCTTCCTGGTGCTGGCCAAAGGCGTGAAGTCGGCCGACCAGGGGGTGGTCTTCACCTTCGAGCGCCGCGACCTATTCACCTGGAAGCTCGTGCAGATCCGCCTGCCCGTCAAAACCGCGGCGTGAGGGGGCGGCTTCTTCTCGTCTTGCTGGCCGCCTGGTCGGCGGCCGGCGTCGCTGTGTCCGCGCCGCTGCGGGCATGCACGCCGCCTGCTCACGTTTCCCCTGCCCCTGCCAAGAAGCCGCCGGACCGCGAGGTCGTCCGCGACACCGCGGTCGCCTCCTACATGCTCGCGCTGAGCTGGTCGCCGGAGTGGTGCCGCACGCGCGGCGGGTCCGCCGAGGCGCGGTTCCAATGCCGCCAGAACCACATGGGCTTCGTCGTCCATGGCCTGTGGCCGAACGGGCCGGGCAAGCGCCATCCCCGCTACTGCGCGCCCGCCCCTGCGATCAACGCCGCTACCGTCCGCAAGAACTACTGCATGACGCCGTCGGCCGACCTCCTGCAGCACGAGTGGGCGGCGCACGGTACTTGCGGCTGGAAGACGCCCGAAGCGTACTTCGACCGAGCTCGGGCGCTGTGGAATGCGATCGACGCGCCGAGCCTGTCGTTCCCGGCCGGCAAGGAGGTCACGGCCGGCGATGTCCGCGACGCCTTCCTGGCCCGCAACCGCGCCCTTCGGCGCAACGCTCTCTATGTGAAGGTCGCGGACGGCAATCGCCTGCAGGAAGTCCGTATATGCCACGATCTGAGGTTCCGACCGGCGGCGTGCCGGGGAGGTCTTGGCGCGCCGGATCACGCTCGGATCCGAATCCAGCACTAGGATTTGTTCTTGTTATGTTCGAACGACGAGGCTAGCGTCGCCCGCTGACATCAGGGAGACGGACGACATGATCGGCTATGTGACGATCGGGGCGCTGAACGTCGAGGACGCCATGCCGTTCTACGACGCCGTGCTGGGCGCCATCGGCTATGAGCGACAGTTCTTCGACAGCGGCTGGGCCGGCTATGGCCCCAAGGGCCAGGACGCCAACACCTTCCTCTGCCCGCCCTTCGATGGGCAGCAGGCTCGCGGCGGAAACGGAATCATGATCGCGTTCCGCGGCCCGGACAAGGCAGCGGTCGATGCGGCTTACGCCGCTGCGCTCGCCTTCGGCGGGGTCGACGAGGGCGCGCCTGGCCCGCGGCCGGCGGACTCGACGACCTTCTATGGCGCGTATGTGCGCGACGCGACGGGCAATAAGATCGCGATCTTCACCCGTCCTTGAAGCAAATGGACGGACAAAAAAAGGCCGGGGTCACCCCCGGCCTTTCTGCTGACTGATCGTGCGATCAGGCCGCGACGAGCGTCTCACGACGACGACGGATGGCCACGCCGGCCAGACCGAAGCCGGTGATCATCATCGCCCAGGTGGCCGGTTCCGGCACCGCCGACGGCAGGTCGATGAGCTTGAAGTTGGCTTCGACCACCGCGCCGTACTTTTGGCCCGGGTTGGTGCCGAACCAGCCCCAGTTGAAGTCGGTGTCCTTCAGGGACACTTCCAGCTTGCCGCCGTTACCGAAGGTGTAGATGGCCGGGCCATCCCACTCGATGCGGCCGCCCTGAACCAGGAAGCCGTTGATGCCGAAGGTGTCGCCGGTGACCGGGCCGCCCGACCAGGGGCCGGTCGGCGCGGTGAACTGCAGTTGGACCGAGATCGGGCTATGAGCCCAGTCGTCGAAGTTGATGGCGGTTTCGTTGGTCCAGATGGAGAACAGGCCAACCGGGGCGCTGGTCACGCCGACTTCCAGCGGCAGGCTGAAGGTGTTGTAGTTGCCGGTCTGGACCACGAGGCCCGGATCGGTGTTGTTCGATTGAACGTTGTTGACGCCGCCCGAGAAGACGGTAGCGGCTTCAGCGGCCGGAACGGCGGCGAAGCTGAGCGCCAGCGCAGCGGCGGCAGCGGGCAGATACTTGAACATTGAACCCATCCTTACATTGATCCTGCGCCCCGTAAGGCGCCCCTCTGGATGGTGAACTAGAGCTTAATACAATTTCTGGCAACGCCACTCGCCTCACACGGGTATGCAAATTTTACGTTTCGCCGAGCGGCGTTCGCTTTTTCGCAAATCAGGGTTAACCCAGGGGCAGCTGACAAAAAAAGGGGGCGCATAAGCGCCCCCTTCCGCAAGCTTCTAGGCCGAATCAAGCCCCGAGCAGGCCCTTGATCGCCGCCAGCCCCTCATTGGCCTTCGCCCCGTCCGGCGCCCCGCCCTGAGCGAAGTCGGGACGCCCGCCGGCGCCCTGCCCGCCCATGGCCAGAACCGCCGCCTTGGCGAGATCCACGGCGCTGAACTTGGCGGCCGCCGCGCCCGTCACCGCGACGGTCACGGCCGCCTTGCCCTCGGCTGAACCGACCAGCGCGATGACGCCGTCCGGCAGCTGCTTCTTGAACTCCTCGGCGATGGGACGCAGGTCCTTGCCGCCGACGCCGTCCATAACGCGCGCGATGACCTGCACGCCGCCGATCTCTTCCGGCCCCGAGGCGGCCCCGCCCCCGCCGCCCATGGCGAGCTGACGTTTGGCCTCGGCCAGTTCCTTCTCGAGTTTGCGACGCTGGGCTTCGAGCGCCTCGACCCGCGCGGCCACCTCGACCACCGGAACCTTGAACTGATCGGCCAGCGCCTTGGCGACGCCCGCCTGTTCGATCAGCCAGCGTCGCGCCGCCTCCCCGGTCAGCGCCTCGATCCGGCGCACCCCGGCGGCGACGCCGCTTTCGGACACCACCTTGAACAGCGCGATGTCGCCGGTGCGGGCCACGTGGGTGCCGCCGCATAGTTCGACCGAGTAGTTTCCGTCACCCGCGAGCGACTTGCCCAGGGTGAGCACCCTGACCGAGTCGCCGTACTTCTCGCCGAACAGCGCCATGGCGCCGGCCTCGATGGCCTGCTCGGGGGCCATTTCCTCGGTCACCGCCGGCAGGTTCTGGCGGACCACCGCGTTCACCTCGGCTTCGATCTTCTCGATCTCGTCGGCGGTCACCGGGCCGCCGTGACTGAAGTCGAAGCGAATGCGCTCGCCATCGACCATCTGGCCCTTCTGGGACACGTGCGGACCGAGCACGTTGCGCAGCGCCGCGTGCAGCAGGTGGGTGGCCGAGTGGTTGGCGCGGGTCGTGGTCCGCAGGTCCGGATCGACCGCCAGGCGCGCCTCGGCGCCGGGGGCCAGCTCGCCCTGCAGGATCTCGATCTCGTGCACGAAGAGGTCGCCGGCCTGCTTCTGGGTGTCGAGCACGCGGGCCTTGCCGCCGTTCCACTCGATCTCGCCGACATCGCCGGCCTGACCGCCGCTTTCGGCGTAGAAGGGCGTGCGGTCGAACACCGCCAGCACCGTCTCGCCGGCCTTGGCGCCTTCGACTTCGGCGCCGCCGGCGACCAGCGCCAGCAGCTTGCCGGTCGCTTCGGTCGTGTCGTAGCCGAGAAACTGGGTCGCGCCGAGGCGTTCGCGAATCGCGAACCATTCGGCGCCCTGCGCCGACTGGCCAGATCCAGTCCACGCTTCGCGCGCCTGTTCGCGCTGGCGCTTCATCGCGTCTTCGAAGCCCGACAGGTCGACGCTGATGCCCTTGTTGCGGACGGCGTCCTGGGTCAGGTCGAGCGGGAAGCCGTAGGTATCGTAGAGCTTGAAGGCCGTCTCGCCGGGCAGCATGTCGCCAGCATTCATCTTGGCCGTCGCTTCATCCAGCAGCGCCATGCCGCGGCCGAGCGTGCGGCGGAACCGCTCCTCTTCCTGGCGCAGCGTCTCGACGATCACGGGCTCGGCGCGGCGCAGCTCGGGATAGGCCTCGCCCATCTCGGCGATCAGGACCGGCGCCAGACGGTGCATCAACGGCTCTTCCGCGCCCAGCAGGTGCGCATGGCGCATGGCCCGGCGCATGATCCGGCGCAGTACATAGCCGCGGCCCTCGTTCGACGGCGACACGCCATCGGCGATCAGGAAGCTGGTCGAGCGCAGGTGGTCGGCGATGACCCGGTGCGACGGGCCGTTCGTGCCGTCGCCAACCAGTTGCTTGGAGGCGGCGATCAGCGTGCGGAACAGGTCCACGTCGTAGTTGTCGTGCACGCCCTGCAGCACCGCGGCGATGCGCTCGAGGCCCATGCCGGTATCGATCTGCGGCTTGGGCAGGTCGATGCGCCGCCCGTCGGCGAACTGCTCGAACTGCATGAAGACCAGGTTCCAGATCTCGACGAACCGGTCGCCGTCCTCATCCGGGCTGCCGGGCGGGCCGCCGGGAATGTGCGCGCCGTGGTCGTAGAAGATTTCCGAGCACGGACCGCAGGGGCCGGTGTCGCCCATCGACCAGAAGTTGTCGTTGGTCGCGATGCGGATGATCTTCTCGTCCGGCAGACCGGCGATCTTCTTCCAGAGTTCGGCCGCCTCGTCGTCGGTGTGGTAGACTGTGACGCACAGCTTCTCTGCCGGGATCTTGAATTCCTTGGTCAGCAGGGTCCAGGCGTGCTCGATCGCGCCGGCCTTGAAGTAGTCGCCGAAGGAGAAGTTCCCCAGCATCTCGAAGAAGGTGTGGTGGCGGGCGGTGTAGCCGACATTGTCCAGGTCGTTGTGCTTGCCGCCGGCGCGAACCGACTTCTGCGACGACGCGGCCCGCGGGCTGGGCGGGGTCTCAGCGCCGGTGAAGTAGTTCTTGAACGGCACCATGCCCGCGTTCACGAACAGCAGGGTGGGGTCGTTCTGGGGCACAAGCGGGGCCGACGGAATGATCAGGTGATCATTCTTCTCGAAGTAGCCCAGGAACTCGGCTCTGATTTCGTTGAGGCTCGGCATGGCTCGTCGGACGTTGAAAGCGAAAATTAGATAGGGACTTGCGCACCGTTGCGCCGCCCCGCGCGCGACCGTTTACGGATTTTGTCGACACCCGCAAAGGAAAAGGACGCTTGAACGGCGTGCGTCCAAGCGTCCTTGCGCATCTTCGGGAGCGGCCGCGCGGGGGCTCAGCCGGCTCGGGCGGGTCCGAACGTCGGGTTGGAGGCGTCCGGTCCGAGCGGCCGTGGCGGCCGCCCCGGGATGCGGATCCTAGTCCTCGGCGTCTTCGTCGCCAGTCGGCCCGACCAGCAATTCCTCTTCGATCGCCTCCTTGGCGCCGCGCACCTGACGTTCGATCTGCTGGGCGATGTCTGGGTTGTTCTTGAGGAACTCCCGCGCGTTATCGCGGCCCTGGCCGATACGGGTCGAGTTCCAGGAGAACCACGAGCCCGACTTCTCGATAACGCCGGCCTTGACGCCGAGATCGATGATCTCGCCCAGCTTGGAGATGCCCTCGCCGTACATGATGTCGAACTCGACCTCGCGGAACGGCGGGGCCACCTTGTTCTTCACCACCTTCACGCGGACGTTGTTGCCGAGGATCTCGTCCCGCACCTTCACCGAGCCGGTGCGGCGGATGTCGAGACGCACAGAGGCGTAGAACTTCAGTGCGTTGCCGCCGGTGGTGGTTTCCGGGCTTCCGTACATCACCCCGATCTTGTGGCGGATCTGGTTGATGAAGATGACCAAAGTCTTGGACTTGGAGATTGAACCCGTCAGCTTGCGCAGCGCCTGGCTCATCAGGCGGGCCTGCAGGCCGGGCAGTTGGTCGCCCATTTCGCCTTCGATTTCGGCCCGCGGCGTCAGCGCCGCCACCGAGTCGATGACGATCACGTCGATCGCGCCGGAGCGCACCAGGGTGTCGGTGATCTCCAGGGCCTGCTCGCCAGTGTCCGGCTGCGAGACCAGGAGATCGTCCAGATTGACGCCCAGCTTGTTGGCGTACTGCGGGTCCAGCGCGTGCTCGGCGTCGACGAACGCGGCGACGCCGCCGGCCTTCTGCACCTCGGCCACGACGTGCAGGGCCAGGGTGGTCTTGCCGGAGCTTTCCGGACCGTAGATCTCGATGATCCGCCCCTTGGGCAGGCCGCCGATGCCGAGCGCGAGGTCGAGCCCCAGCGAGCCGGTGGACACCGCCTCAACCTCGATATGGCTCTTTTCGCCCAGCTTCATCACCGAGCCTTTGCCAAAGGCCCGATCGATTTGCGCAATCGCCGCTTCCAGAGCGCGTTGCTTATCGCCTTCTTCTCGTCCCACGAGCTTCAACGCCGACTGACTCATTCAAGGCGCCCCTTGTTTCATGATTCCAACCCGACAGTCCGTGCCCGCAAGCGGCGTCCGCGTCCGTCGGAACAAGGCGTACGCGCTTTGTTCCTGGTTCACAAGATGTTCTTTCAGCGCCAGCGCTCGTCCTACGTCCGAAACTGGCGCAGACCCGGCGATCTCTCAGAAGTCGTAGGTGGCTGTCAGGCCGAACCGACGCGGCCGTGGCGCGATCGACAGCGGCTGTCGGCCGGTCGTGGCGAAACTCGGATCATCAGCGTCAGTCAGGTTCTCGATGAACGCGCTGATCGTCCAGCGCGCGGCCCGTACGAAGGCTCGGGTGTTGATCAGCCAGTAGTCGCCCAGCGCCACATCCGCGACGCCGCCAGGGTTGAAGGTGCTGTTCGAGCGCCCGACATAGGCCGCGTCGCCTCGCAGCATGAACTCCAGGCCGCCGCCGAGCTCGCGGCGATACTCCAGCCAGCCGTCCGCTGCCACGCGCGGCACCGCCGGAATGCGGTCGCCGGCCGAGCCCAGGCCCACCCCGTCGGCGCTGGCCTGGTCGCTGGTCAGGATCGCGTCGGTCAGAGCCAGGTTCGCCCCGCCCCGCAGCGTCGGGTTGAAGACAAAGCTGATGTCGGCCTCCAGCCCATTGACCCGCGCCTGCCCCAGGTTGGTGATGAAGGAGAACGCCCCGTTCATGCTGTTGGCGTTGTACTGCATGTCGCGCCAGTCGATGTGGTAGAGCGCGGCGTTGACGGCCAGGCGGTTGTTCAACCAAGCGCCCTTGAGGCCGAGTTCGTAGTTCCAAAGCGAGTCCGCACCGTAGACTGCGAGGTTCAACGGCAGGCCGGGCACGGTGTTCACCCCGCCCGGCCGGAAGCCCTGGGACGCTTGAGCATACCCCATCGTCGACGGCCCGAACCGATGGCTGGCCAGGAACTTGAGGCTCCAGCCACTCTCCTCCACACCGTTGCGGAAGTTGGCCTCCGAGGTGTTGGAGATGACGTTGACGACAAGGGCCCTGCCTTCGGTCCGCTTGTCGTAGGCGAAACGGCGGGCCCCCATCACGAAGGATGTGTCGCGGTCGGCGCCCAGCGTCACCTCCCCGTAGACCGCGCGCTGCGTCAGGCGGCTGTCGACGATGCGCCGGCCGGTGAAATCGCCATGGCGCGGCAGGCCCGTGACCGGATCGCCGACGATGACCTGGCTGTCGATGATGTCGCTGCGCACCTCGCGGAACACGCCGGCGGTCCAGGCCAGGAAGCCCGGCGTATCCGACTGCAGCCGGACTTCCTCGACGTCGGCGTTGAGGTCGATGGGCTGATAGAGCAGTCCGGGCGCGCGGCTGTCGACATAGGCCGAGTAGGCGGAGAGCTGCGAGGGCGTGCAGGTCCCCGAAATCGGGATCTGGAGATAGCGCTTGCAGCCGTCGATGCTGAGCCGTTCGCTCTGCAGAGTTCCGGTGTAGTCGATTTGACGCGTGCTCGTCCATGTATAGGACGCGGCGTTGGCGGCGAGCCTCAAACCGGAGAAGCGCCAGGACAGCGCGCCTTCGTACATCGTCATCTGGCTGTCGAATGGGGTGCGCACGAAGCCGTAGGAGACGTTGGGCGGTGCGCCCGCCCAGCCGCCGCTGGTGTCGCCTTCGCGGGTGTCCTGGTGCGCGGCGGTCAGGTTGACCTGCAGGTCGTTGTCGAACTGGAATCCGACCCCCAGACGCGCGCCCCAGGCGGCGCTGTCGTTGATTCCCTTCAGCCTCAGCCGCCGGTTTTCGAGATAGGCCGGATCGCGGCGGTGATAGGCCGCCAGCCTCACGCCGACCCTGTCTTTCAAGAGCGGCTGGTTGACGACCAGCGTCTCGGCCTCGCCCCAGTAGCCCGCATTGGTCGAAACCTCGCCTGACAGCGATGCGCTGGGCTCGCTCAGGTCCGGCCGCTTGAAGACCACCTTGAGCGCGCCGCCCATGGCGCTGGATCCGTAGAGCGTTCCCTGCGGCCCGCGCAGCAATTCCATCCGCTCGACGTCGACCAGCAGGAACTCGGGCGAGGAACCGCCGGGATCGGCGGTCGTGCCGCTGGGACCGGTCACCGGCACGTCGTCGTAATAGAGCGCGGTGGTCGCCTCGCCCGAGCCGTAGACGCCGCGCAGACTGAACCGATTTCGCCCGGTGCCGGTGCTGGTCTGGGTCAGGCCCGGCATCAGCGTCGCGGCCTGAGTGAACGTCGCCGCCCCGGCTCGAGTGAGATCCTCGCCGGAGAAGGCGCGTACCGACATCGGCGTCAGGCGGTCCAGGGTCGGGCGGCGCAGGGCGGTGACCACCAGGCCTTCGATCTCGGCCTCGGGTTCCTCGACTGTCGGCTGCAGGGCCTGTTCGACCAGATAGCGCCCCTGGAACTCACGCCACGTGAGCCCGGAGCCGCGGAGCAGCGCATTGAGCGCGGCGTCGGACTCCATCCGCCCAAAAACCGCCTTGCTTCGACGGCCGGCGACCATGGCCGGCGTGAAGAGAATGTCGCGGTCGCTTTGCGCCGAGAACATGGTCAGCGCCCGGTCGAGAGACGCCCCAGCCGGAATCGCAAATTGCGCCCGGCGGCCCGCCGCCTCGGCCGCGGTCGCGGACAGCACGGCCGACGACGCGCACGCAACGACGATCCCGAGACGGAGAATACTCAACGGCTACAAGGCTCCGCGCCAACGCCACGGCCTTCCGACACCCGCGGTTCTAAAGCCAGCCCCTCGCGGCGGCCACTGCGCTCTTTGCCGCTCTCGGCCCCCATGGCGCCGACGACTGCTCCACCGTTGCACGAAAACACAGCAGCTCCCGGAACGAACGTGGAGGCTTCCCAAACGTCATTGACCTAGGCGCCCCCATCAACAACCATGACGCCAATAAGACATTTCGGGGTGTTCAGGAAATTTCCATGGCGTGGGCGGAAACGACCGGTGCCAGGGGCGAGCCGGAGGGATTGGCGCACGCGTCGATCCCATACCAGCAAGCCTTACGCGCTTTCTTTCGGCGACGAGCCGACGGACACGAAATCGACGACCTGATTCAGGAAGTGCTCCTGCGGCTGCACAACCGCCGCCAGGGCGGCGAGGTCACGAACCTCTCAAGCTTCATCTTTCAGACCGCAACCAACGTCCTGCTAGACCGCCGCCGCCGCGACACGGTGAGGCGCCGCGGCGCGCACTGTGAGCTGGAAGAAGCCCACCACCCGCTCGACGAACTGTCTCCCGACCGGATTTTGCAGGCCAAGCAGGAAGCTTCCGTGGCGTTGGAAGCCCTAAATCAACTTTCGCCCCGCACACGTGCGGCTTTCATGCTCGTCCGTTTCGAGGGCTTGAGCTACAAGGCTACTGCGGCGCAACTCGGCATCTCGGTGAGCGCTGTCGAGAAACACGTCACCAAGGCTCTCCGGGTCGTTTCGATCCGGCTGCAGGAAATCGATGAACGACAACCAACGACAAATCGGTCTTTCCGGTAATCCGGACGCCGCGTCGTGGTTTGTGCGGTTGCAGCGCCACCCCGACGACAGGGGTGTTCAGAACGAATTCGAGACCTGGCTGGCGGCTGATCCCGCCCACCGCGACGACTGGGCGCTGGTCAGCGGCGCGTGGGATCGCTTCGGCGACCTCAAGGACGATCCGCAGATCTTGGCCGCGCGCGAGGCGCTGAAGGCCGACCTCGCCGCCAAACGGCGGCGTCCGCACATGCGTTGGGCGGCGGGCATCGCCGCCACCATCGTCACCGCCGGCTCCATGCTGGGCTACGGAGCCTGGCGACACGCCCAGAACATCGACGCCGCGCCGGCGGCGGTGGTCGCCGCCGCGCCGCACGCGCTGGCGGTCTATCGCACCCCGGTCGGCGGCCAGCAGATCGTGACCCTGCAGGACGGCTCGAAGGTCACTCTCAGCACCGACACCGAGGTGCGGTTGACCGATTGGAACGAGCGTCGCGGCCTGACTCTCGTGCGCGGCGAAGCCTATTTCGAAGTCGCCAAGAACCCTCAGAAGCCCTTCGTCGTGACCGCCGCCGGACGGACGGTCACAGCGCTCGGCACGGCGTTCGACGTCCGCGTCGATCCCGGCCGCTGGTCGGTGAGCCTGGTCGAGGGCAAGGTCCGCGTCGCGGCCGCCCACACCAGCGTGGAAATGACGCCCGGCCACCATCTGGTCCAGACCGGCGCCGCGCCCTGGACGGTCGAAAAGCGCAACCTCGCCGAGCTGACGAGCTGGCGCGACGGCAGCCTCGTGTTCGAGAACCGTCCGCTGGCGTCCATCGTCGAGGAAATGAACCGCTACTCGCCCCGCAAGGTGCGGATCGCCGACGCGAATCTCGCTGCGACCCCGCTCAGCGGACGCTTCAAGACCGGCGACATGGCCGGTTTCGTCGCCACGCTCGAGGCCTACGGCATGGTCAAGACGGGCGACAGCTCCTCGAACGTCATCGACCTCTACCCGCCCGCGGGACAGTGAGGATTTAAGACGCGATTGCGTCTTGAAGGGGAGCGGCAGCGCCCTTATGCGCCGCCGTCCTGGAGGACCCATGAAACTGATTTCGAAGGCGCTGGCGACCAGCGCGCTCTGCGCCACGGCCTGGCTTGCCGCCTCGGCCGCCACCGCCGCCCCGCTCACGGCCGCCGACAAGAGCCAGCTCACCGCGGCTGTCGACGCCTACACGCCGAAGATGAACGACGCGGCCCTGAAGATCTGGAGCTTCGCCGAGCTCGGCTATCAGGAGACCAAGAGCAGCGCCCTTCTCCAGGATCAGCTGAAGGCCGCCGGCTTCAAGGTCCAAGCCGGCGTCGCCGGCGAGCCGACCGGCTTCGTCGCCAGCTTCAAGAACGGCACGGGTCCGGTGATCGCGATCCTGGCCGAGTTCGACGCCCTTCCGGGCCTGTCGCAGGCCGCGGTCCCGACCAAGCAACCGATCGCCGGCCAAGACAACGGCCATGGCTGCGGCCACAGCCTGTTCGGCGCGGCCTCCGTGGCCAGCGCCGTGGCGCTGAAGCAATGGATGGTCGCCAACAAGGTCCAGGGCGAAGTGCGCGTCTACGGCACGCCGGCCGAAGAAGGCGGCTCCGGCAAGGTCTACATGGTCCGCGACGGCCTGTTCAACGACGTCGACATCACCCTGCACTGGCACCCGGGCAACACCAACTCGGCCAACCAGGGCACCTCGATGGCCAACATCAGCGGCAAGTTCCGCTTCTACGGCCAGTCCAGCCACGCCTCGGGCGCCCCGTGGGCTGGCCGCTCGGCCCTGGACGGCGTCGAGATCATGAACGTCGCCAACAACTATCTGCGCGAGCACATCCCGGACCGCACGCGGATCCACTACGTGGTCACCAACGGCGGCAAGGCCCCGAACGTCGTGCCGGACTTCGCCGAGGTCTACTATTACGTCCGCAACGCTGACCCGAAGATCGTCGTCGACGTGATGGACCGGGTGAAGAAGGCCGCTGAGGGCGCGGCCATGATCACCGGCACCAAGGTTGAGTTCGAACAGACCGGCGGCGTTTACAACCTGCTGCCCAACGACGTGCTGGGCAAGGTGATGTACCAGTCGCTGAACGACGTCGGCGGGATCACCTGGACCGCTGAAGAGACCAAGTTCGCCCAGCAGTTGGCCAAGTCCCTGCCGAACGGCGGCGGCGACCTGTCGTCAGTCGGCAAGATCCAGCCCTACAAGGACGCCGACACCTCGGGCGACGCCGGCGGCGGCTCGACCGACGTGGCCGACGTTTCGTGGGTCACCCCGACCGTGGGTCTTTCGACCGCCACCTTCGTGCCCGGCTCAGCCGGCCACAGTTGGCAGAACGTGGCCGCGGCCGGCATGAGCATCGGTCTCAAGGGCGCGGCCGTCGCGGCCAAGACCCTGTCGCTGACCGGCGCCGAACTGCTGTCGAACCCGGAGCTGATCGCCCAGGCCAAGGCCGAGCTGAAGCAGCGCCAGGGCGCCGACTTCAACTACAAGTCGATGGTCGGCGATCGCAAGCCGCCGCTCGACTACCGCAAGGCCGGCGGCGCCGAGTAAAGCCGCATGCGGGGGCCGGCCGCGCCGGCCCCCGTCTTTTCAACGCCCCGGTATCCCCCGCCGCGTTGAATTTTGATCCGCAACTGCAGGTGCGGAATCGAAGCCAGCTTGCGTCTCGTCTACTGAGGCAGGTCCATTTGTGGGGCCGCCAGTTCTGGCAATCGAGACGGGGGATGGAATGACGCGAAAACACGCAATGGCGGGCGCCGCACTGGCGCTGGTCATGATCATGGGTGGAGCCGCCAATGCGGCGAGCATCACCCCGCCCAGCGAGGCCTTCGCCCAGAACCCGGGCAGCGACTACTTCCTCGCCGACTACACGGCCTATGAGGCCTATCTGAAGACCCTGGCCTCGCAATCCGACCGCATGAAGCTGGTCGACTTCGGCAAGTCCGAAGAGGGCCGCACCCAGTGGATGGCGGTGGTCTCCTCGCCCGCCAACCTCGCCAAGCTCGACCACTACAAATCCATCTCCAAGCGCCTGGCCAAAGCCGAGGGCCTGTCGAAGGAAGAAGCCGCGAAGCTGGCGGCCGAAGGCAAGGCGGTGGTCTGGATCGACGCCGGCCTGCACGCCACCGAAACTGTGACCTCGCAGGGCCAGATCCAGGTGCTCTACCGGATGCTGACCATGAACGATCCGGAGACGCTCCGGATGCTGGACGACGTCATCATCCTGTTCGCGCACGACAATCCGGACGGCATGGAGCTGGTGTCGGACTGGTACATGCGCCAGGAGGACCCGAAGAAGCGCGAGTTCAACTCGATCCCGCGCCTGTACCAGAAGTACGTGGGCCACGATAACAACCGCGACAGCTACATGTCGCAGATGGCTGAGACGACCAACGTCAACAAGCAGTTGTTCCGCGAGTGGTTCCCGCAGATCATCTTCAACCAGCACCAGACCGGCCCGACGGGCATGGTGGTGTTCGTTCCGCCGTTCCGCGACCCGTTCAACTACAACTACGACCCGCTGGTCATGACCTCCCTCCAGGAAGTCGGGATGGCCATGCACAGCCGCCTGGTCGCCGAGGACAAGCCCGGCTCGGGCGCGCGCAGCGCAGCCTCGTACTCCACCTGGCACAACGGGATGGAGCGCTCGATCGCCTACTTCCACAACTCGATCGGCCTCCTGACCGAGATCATCGGCGGCCCGACCCCCGAGACCGTGAAGCTGGTGCCGAACCTGCAGCTGCCGAACGGCGACCGGCCGATGCCGATCGCCCCGCAGACCTGGCGACTGTCGCAGACCGTCGAGTACCAGTGGACGATGAACCGCGCGGTCATCGACTACGCCTCGCGCAACCGCGAACGCCTGCTGTCCAACATCTACAAGATGGGCGCGAACAGCATCGAGCGCGGCTCAAAGGACAGCTGGACCACGACCCCGACCAAGATCGACGAGCTGAACGAGGCGGCCAAGAACGCCAAGCCCGCCGCCGAGGACGACATGATGGCCTCGTTCTTCGGCCGCGCCGGCGCGGTCGATCCGAAGCTCTACAGCGTGCTGCAGAAGCCCGAGGAACGCGATCCGCGCGGCTTCATCATCCCGTCGGACCAGGCCGACATGCCGACCGTCACCGCGTTCGTGAACGCACTGATCAAGACCGGCGTGGACGTCGACCGGGCCACCAAGGCGTTCAAGGTCGGAACCAAGACCTATCCGGCCGGCTCCTACGTGGTGAAGGCCGCCCAGGCCTATCGCCCGCACGTGCTCGACATGTTCGAGCCGCAGGACCACCCGCACGACCTCGAGTATCCGGGCGGCCCGCCCAAGGCACCCTACGACATCACCGGCTACACCCTGGCCTACCAGATGGGGATCAAGTTCGACCGCATCCTGGACGGCTTCGAGGCGCCGACCGAACGCCTTCCGGACCTCGTGCCGGTGCAAGCCGGCTCGGTGAAGGGCTCGGGCAAGGCCGGCTGGCTGATCAGCCACGAGACCAACCAGAGCTTCACCCTGACCAACCGCCTACTGAAGGCCGGTCAGCAGGTGTTCTGGTTGAAAGACGGCGCCAAGGCCGGCAAGAACAGTTTCGGTCCGGGCGCGATCTGGGTTCCGGCCTCCGCCGAAGCTCGGGCGGTCATCGCCAAGGGCGTGAAGGATCTGGGCATCGACGCCTTCGCCGTCGGCGCCAAGCCGGCCGGCGAGGCCCTGCCGCTGAAGCCAGTGCGCATCGGCCTGGTCGACGTCTATGGCGGCTCGATGCCCTCGGGCTGGAACCGCTGGCTGTTCGAGCAGTTCGAAGCGCCCTTCGAGGTGGTCTATCCGCAGCGTCTCGACGCCGGTGACCTGGACAAGGATTACGACGTCCTGGTCTTCGCCGACGGCGTGATCCCGGCGCCGCAGGGCGGTCCGTTCCGCGCCGGCCGGGGCTTCCCGCAGCCGAAGGCCGAGGACATTCCGGCCGAGTTCCGGCCGTGGCTGGGCGCGATCACCGACGACAAGACGCTGCCGCAGGTGGCCGACTTCGCCAAGAACGGCGGCACGGTGATCACCATCGGCTCGTCCTCGCGTCTGGCGACCGTGATCGGCGCGCCGGTCGAGGTGGCGGTGGCCAAGAAGGACGGCGACAAGCTGGTCGGCCTGTCGAACAAGGAATTCTACATTCCGGGTTCGGTGCTGCGCGCCAAGGTCGATAACCGCCAGCCGCTCGCCTACGGCATCCCGCAGGACGTGGACGTGTTCTTCGACCGCAGCCCGACCTTCAACCTGAAGGCTTCTGCGAGCGGCGTGGCGCGCGTCTCGTGGTTCGACACCGATGCTCCGCTGCGCAGCGGCTGGGCCGTCGGCCAGGAGAAGCTGAAGGGTTCGACCGGCGTCCTCGACATCGACGTGGGCAAGGGCAAGCTGTTCGTGATGGGCCCGGAAGTGACCCAGCGGGCGCAGTCGTACGGGACCTTCAAGTTCCTGTTCAACGGCCTGCTCTACGGCCCGGCCGTGGCCAAGAAGTAGGCGTCTCCCCAGGACGCCGACGCCAGGCGGCGACGCCCGGTGCGACATGAGCGCCGGACCTTCGGGTCCGGCGCTCTTTTTTTTGCCGTCGCCGCGCCTGGAGGCGGGCAACAGAAAGGGCGCCGGCCTTTCGACCGACGCCCTTCGCCGCCAAGGACGCAGCGGCTTGTGGCGACAGGGGCGGTGGGGCCGCCCCCGTCGCCGTAGGTCCTAGAAACGCTTGCGGACGCCCACGTAGTAGGTGCGGCCCATGACGTCGTAGTTCTGTTGGTCGTAGTTGTACTCGGTGTCGCCAGCCTGCGGCGGGTTCTGGTTGAGCAGGTTGTTGACGCCGAAGCGCAGGTCGGTCTCCCACGGCAGCTTCACGCGGCCGTTCAGGTCGAAGATGTTGTAGGCCTTCACACCGCGGGCGGTGCTGGTCGGGCTGACGACCGTGGCCGAGTTCTTCATCTCGCTGATATAGCGCCAGCGCAGGCCGACGCTGGCCGGGCCGCGGGTGTAGGTCGCCGAAGTGACCGACTTCCACTCCGGGTGAGCCTGGCCGGCGCTGGTCTCGACGGCCGTGCCCCAGGTGCCGGCGTAGTCGTAGGTCGCCGCATTCGGCAGGTTCTGGATCTTGAACTGGTCGAGCCAGCCGATCGAGACGTTGAACGCCAGCGAACCGGCGTCTTCGCTCAGACCGACGTCCATCAGGTCGATGTTCCAGTCGAACTGGAAGTCGATGCCGGTGGTTTCGAACTGACCAAGGTTCTGCAGCGGCTGAACCGGGTTCAGCGGCACGCCGGACGCCGTGTTACGCGCGATCAGCTGGCAGTAGTAGTTGTTCGGATCGAAGGTCGGGTTCGCGCCGCCCGCGTTGTAGCAGAACTGGAACGAGTTCTTGATCGGCAGGCTGCCGACGGCGTCCTTCACCTTGATGCTGTAGTAGTCGATCGAGGCCGACATGCGGCTCAGCAGCGGGTGATCGAACGGCGACTGGATGACCGCCCCGAACGAGAAGGTGTCGGCGGTTTCTTCTTGCAGGTCCGGGTTGCCGCCGGTGAGCGCGAACACCTGGGCGGTGCCCAGCTGGTAGCTGTCGATGATCGCGTTCGGGACGCCTTGGGCCAGGCAGAGCGCCCGGACCTGAGCGGCGCTAGCGCCCTGACGGAACGAAGAGCGGACGTCGCAGGGGTCGCCGTCGGTGTTGGTCGGGCCGGCGGTGCCAATGGCCACCGAACCCGTCGAGACCGGCGCGTAGAGTTCGCCGACGCTCGGAGCGCGGATGGCGCGGTTGTAGCCGCCGCGGAAGCGCAGGCTGTCGATGACCGACCAGTCGAAGTCGATCTTGTAGGTGCTGATCGCGCCGACCGACGAGTAGTCCGAGAAGCGGTAGCCGAGGTTGGTGTTCAGCTCCTTGACGAACGGCAGGTCCTTCAGGAGCGGAACCAGCAGTTCGCCGAAGGCTTCGTAGGTGTCGACCGAACCCGAAGCGTCACGAAGCACGCTGTAGCCCAGGACGTCCGAGGTGCCGTCGGGCTGGTTCAGCTGGCTGTCCGGGGTGAAGGTGTACTCGTTCGAACGGTAGTCGACGCCGGCCGCGAAGCGGATCTCGCCGGCGGGCAGTTCGAAGAGGCCGCCCTGGACGCTGGCTTCGAGGATGCGCTGTTCAAGCTCGTTCTGGTTCAGCGTGCGGCGGCTGATGTAGCGGATGCAGTCGCCCGACGGCGTCAGGTTGCCGAAGGGGTTCCAGCCGCCGGCGCAGTATTCCGTGCCGCCGGTGGGGCTGCGAAGCAGGCGATTGACCGCGCTGGCGCTGGCGCCGCCGTTCTGCTCGTTGTCGAACTTGGCCTTCGAAAACGAGGCGTAGGCGTCCCAGGTCCAGTCCTTGAACCCGACATCGCCCGAGAGGCCGCTGGTCAACTGATAGACGGTGTAGCTGTACTTCTGGATCCGCGGGCCCAGGATGTTCAGGGCCTTGTAGAAGGTGAAGTCGCCGCCCGGGGTCGGACGCGAGGCCAGGATCGTGCGGAAGTCGGCCGGGATGTACGGGTTCGAGACCGGAACCGTCAGGCCGTAGACGTTCGAGGCCAGGGTCGGGTTGGTGATGCCGACCGACTCGTAGTCCGTGAAGGTGAACTGGGTGAAGAACTTGATGTTGTCGGTCAGGTCGTAGTCGATCTTGCCGAACACCGCATAGCGGTCGAGGTCCGACTGCATCGAGGCGCCGTCATAGCCGAAGTTGACCTGCTGCTGGGTGCCGGCCGCGTTCGAGTTGACGATGTAGGCGTCGTTGGTCTGCGGATCGCGGAAGTTCCGCACCGGCACGCCGGCGGTCGAGAAGATCGTCTGGTCGGTGTTGAAGCCGATCTGGCCGGTGTAGCGGCCGGCGGCGTTGCCGGTCAGGGCCGGGGTGCCGTACTTGCCGACGAACACGCCGTTGACCGAGGCCAGGGTCGGCAGGTTGGCGCCGAACAGGACGGTGCCTTGCGGAATGGTCGAGAGGCCCGGGGTCGTCAGGCGGAAGACGAACCAGTCGCGGGCGCTCTGCAGCGCGATGTCGCGGTTGGTGTAGTCGACCGACAGCACGGCGCGGCCGCGGCCTTCGTCGAAGGCCCGGCCGGCGGTCAGCGAGACCTTGAAGGATTCGCCGTCACCGTGTTCCGAGATGCCGTACTGGCTGTCGACGGTGATGCCTTCGAAGTTGCGCTTCAGACGGAAATTCACGACGCCGGCGGTGGCGTCCGAGCCATAGGCGGTCGAGGCGCCGCCGGTGATGACTTCGACGTTCTCGATCAGGGCTTCGGGAATGGTGTTGAGGTCGACCGAACCGTCCGGGTTCGACGGCTGCAGGCGACGGCCGTCCATGAGGATCAGGGTGCGCTTGGCGCCGAGGCCGCGCAGCGAGGCGTAGGACTGACCGCCGTTCAGGCCGGTGGAGGTCGAGCCAGTGTTCCCTTGACCGAACGAGCCGGTGAACTGCGGCATCTGCGACAGCGACTTCTCGACGGTCACCTGACCGGTGTTCTCGATGGCGGCCTGGCCGACGGACACGATCGGGCTGTTGGCGACGTAGTCGGGCCGGGCGATACGCGAACCGGTGACGACCACCTCCTCAACCGCGGTGGTGTTGTCCTGCGCCTGCGCCACCCCGCCGGCGAGCAGGGCGCCATAGGCCACGCCCCCGACCATCAGCCACTTCAAAGAACTCGAATTCATCCGTCCGCCCTTGTTATTTGACGACGCACCCCTCGCGCGTCCGGACCCCAAGACGCAGGGGTTCCAAGGACCCACATGTCTGATCTGTAATTTTTTGCAGCGCGGCGCCGCGGCCTTGATGAGTGCGGCTTTTGCGCCTCGCCTGATCCTCCGGCGCCCACTGGACAGGCGCGCGACGCGGTTCGCAAAATGGGCGCGCACGCTCGCGAGCCGGGCTTGCGATGCTCAGTGAACGGAAGTTGAGACCCTTGCTCGCCGCCCCGCCCCCGCTGCCACCCGCAACCGCCCAGGCCCTGGGTCAGGCCCGCGCATTGGGTCGCGCCGGGCGGCTGTCCGAAGCCGAACGCCTGTATCGCACGGTGCTTGCGGCCGATGCGACCTGCGCCCAAGCGGCCGTCGCTCTGGCACGGCTGCTGACCGGACAAGGGCGCGCAGCCGAGGCCGAGACGCTGGCCCGACCCTTCACTCAAGGCGAACATCCCTGGCACGAGGCGCTGTCAGCCCGGGCCGCGGCGCTGAAGGCGCTCGACCGCAAGCCGGAGTCGCTGGCCGACTATCAACGCGCAGCGGAACTCAACCCTGGCAGCGGCGTCGCCGCCCACAACGTCGCCTCTGGGCTGGGTGATGCGGGCCGCGACCGCGAAGCCGTCGCCGAGGCCGAACGTGCTTTTTCGCTTGGGCTCGATGCACCGGAGACTTGGCTGGTCTACGGCCGGGCGCTGCAAGGACTGCGACGGTTCGACGACGCCGAGGCCGCCTTTCGCAGCGCCGTCGCTCGCCGTCCGACCTATGCCGACGCCCTGCGCGATCTTGGCCAGCTCATCTGGATGCGCTCGGGCGACCAGGCCCTGGCGCTGGCGCCCATCGACGCCGCCCTGGCCGCCGCCGATCCGGCGCTCCGGCCGCTGCTCGCCGGAGTGAAAATCCGCCTGCTCCACCACGTCGCCGGGGAAGTCCAGGCCCTCGCCTTCGCCCAGGCTGCGCTGGCCGCCGCGCCCAGCGACCCGCGCCTGGCGCTGGAGACGGCGGCGCTGTCGCTGAAAGCGGCGCCCGAACGCAGCCGCGAGCTCTGCGCCGCGGTGCTGGCCCGCAATCCGCGCGATCCGACCGCGCGCCGCGCCATGGCCCACGCCTGCCTGGCGCTGGGCGACACGGACGAAGCTGCGCGCATCGCCGAGCGACTGCTGGCCGAGAACCCGGTCGACCAGGAGGCGGCCGCCGCATTGGCCACGGCCTGGCGGGCGGCCGGCGACGCGCGCTACCGCAACCTCTGGGACTACGCCGCCCTCGTGCGCGCCCAGTCCATCGACACGCCGGACGGGTGGAGCAGTCTTGAGGCCTATCTCGCCGACCTGCGCGTCGCGCTGGCCGAGTTGCACGCCCTGGAGGCCCATCCGCTCGAGCAGTCGGTCCGCGGCGGCACCCAGACCTCGCAGAACCTGCTCGCCTCAGAGCATCCGGTGATCGCGGCTTTCTTCCAGGCGGTCGAAGGCCCGATCGCGGCCTACCGCGCCGCCATCGGCGAGGGCCGCGACATGTTCCGCAGCCGCAACGGCGGCGGCCACCGAGTGCTGGGCGCGTGGTCGGTACGGCTGCGGCCCGGCGGCTTCCACGTCGACCACATCCACCCGCAGGGCTGGATTTCCTCGGCCTGCTACATCGACGTGCCCCAGGCGCTAGGCGACGAGGCCGACCGCGCCGGCTGGCTGCGTTTCGGGGCGCCGCCGATCCCGACGCGGCCGACGCTCGAGGCCGAACACTTCGTGCGGCCCCAACCGGGGCTGCTGGCCCTGTTCCCCTCCTACATGTGGCACGGCACCGTGCCGTTCCGCGGCGATCAGGTGCGCACGACGATCGCGTTCGACATCGCCCCAGCCTAGGCGTCCGCCCGCCTGACCCGCGGAAAGGTTATGGGCCGGCGCCGATTTGGCATGAGGCGCCGGGCCCAGCGTGCGTCTTGATGGAAAGTCGGAATTCCGCGGCCAGGCCGCGCCGACCGCCCTCCACGAGCCGTGAGCCGCCTATGAACCGCCGTTTCGCCCTGCTGATCGTCCTCTCCATGGTGCTCGGCGTGGGGGTCGGGTGGGCCTGCAACCAGTTCCTCAGCGCAGACCAGGCCAAGCAGGCGGCCGAGGGCCTCTCCCTCATCACCGACGTGTTTCTGCGGCTGATCAAGATGATCATCGCCCCGCTGGTGTTCACGACCCTGGTCGCCGGCATCGCCCATATGGAGAACGCAGCGGCCATCGGCCGGATCGGCGCCAAGACCATGGGCTGGTTCATCGGCGCCTCGGTGGTCTCGCTGTTGGTCGGCCTGATGATGGTCCACCTGCTGCAGCCGGGCGCCGGGCTGCACCTGGAGACCGCGGCCGCCGCCGCGCCGACCGCCGCCAACACCGACGCCTTCACGCTGAAGGGCTTCATCACCCACCTCGTGCCGACGTCGATCGTCGACGCCATGGCCAAGAACGAGATCCTTCAGATCGTCGTCTTTTCGCTGTTCGTCGGCACCGCAGTGGCCGCCGTCGACGACCGCGCCCCGGCCGTGTCCGTCCTGGTCGAGCAGGGCGCTCAGATCATGCTGAAGGTCACCGAGTTCGTGATGAAGCTGGCCCCGCTGGCGATCTTTGCGGCCCTGGCCTCTACGATCGCGACCCAGGGCCTGGCCATGCTGGCGGTCTACGGCAAGTTCGTCGTCGGCTTCTACGCGACCATGGGCGTGCTGTGGGTGCTGCTGTTCATCGCCGGCTTCTTCGTCATCGGAAAGCGCGTGATCCCGCTGTTCGGCGTGATCCGCACCCCGGCCCTGCTGGCCTTCTCGACCGCAAGCTCGGAAGCCGCCTATCCGCGCATCCTCGACGCCCTGCCGAAGGTCGGCGTGCGACGCCGCATCGTCTCGTTCGTGTTGCCGCTGGGCTACTCGTTCAACCTCGACGGCTCGATGCTCTACTGCACGTTCGCGACCATCTTCATCACCCAGGCGCACGGCGTGCATCTGACGGTCCAGCAGCAGATCTTCATGCTGCTGCTGCTGATGGTGACCTCGAAGGGAATCGCCGGCGTGCCGCGCGCCTCGCTGGTGGTCATCATGGCCACCCTCACCTACTTCGGACTGCCGGAAGCCTGGATCGCCATCGTGCTGGGCGTCGACCATCTGCTCGACATGGGTCGCTCGGCGACCAACGTGGTCGGCAACTCGGTCGCCGCCGCGGTCGTGGCCAAGTGGGAGGGCGAGTTGGAGGACATCGAAGATCAGGATCCCGACGCTTCCGGCGAGCCCGCCAAGGCGAGCGCCTAGCCGGCCGTCGGCTTCGCGCAGGCGTCCAGCGCCGCGCCGGATTCAAGAAACGGATGGGCGCGGCCAAGCGAGGCCGCGCTCGAAGCGGTCATGCGACGCGGACGTGACAGGCTGATGACGACCCTAGCCGACCAGGCCCCGTAGGAAGACCACCGTCTCGACGGCGGCGTAGAGAACAGCTCCGATGACCACGAAATCGAAGGCGCGACGCGCCAGGGTCAGCATCGGATTGCGCCGCACGACCGGCGCCTCTTCGGCGAATGTGAAACGCATGGTGTCCTCCGTTGGGACGTCTTGCCCTATCGGAGAACGGTGACCGCAAGCTGCGGGCCAGTCGCTACTTGGCCAGCATCGCCCAGCTCCAGAGGCCCAGGGACGCAATCAATAGGGTCCACATGAAGACGCGCAGAATGGCCCAGCCGCTGGGTGGCGGTTTGCGCGGCGTCGGCTCCTCGTACTGGATCGAAAAGCGGGTCATGCGCGGACGGATAACAACGTTCCGTCAATGTCCCGTAAACGGTTTTGGTTAGTTTCTGCGCCCTTAACCCTAATGCTCGCGCCACGGTTTAAAGGAGTTGACCAATGCACGCCGGATCCTGCCTCTGCCGCGCCGTTCGCTACGAGGTGGAGGGCGATCTACCGCCGATTCAACTCTGCCACTGCAGCGACTGCCGCAAGGCCCAGGGCGGCCCGTTCGGCGCCAACATCCCGCTGGAGACCGCCAATTTCCGCCTGCTCAGCGGCGAGGAACTGCTGACCGCCTACGAGTCGTCGCCTGGCAAGGAACGGGTGTTCTGCCGCCGCTGCGGCGGGCCGCTGTTCAGCCGACTAGCCACTAAGCCCGGCGCGATGCGGCTGCGGGCCGGCACGCTTGACGCGCCGGCGGACGCCACCTTGGGCTTCCACTTCTACGTCGACTCCAAGGCGCCCTGGTGGCCGATAACCGACGACCTGCCGCAGTATCCTGACGCTCGCCCCTAGCGGAGCGGATTGGGCCGTGCGACGCCGCCGCCCGGCAGTTCGACGCGATAGCTCCCGAAGCGCGCGTCCGGCGACATGTAGTCGGTCGAGACGAACTGGGCGCCCGAAGCAAAAGCGGCGTCGCGGCGAGCGGTGTCGCCGTCGCGGGCCTCGACGGTGTCGGCGTCGGCGCGGGTGCGCACGATGATCCCGGCCTTGACCGCCGCGGCGATGCGGGGCGCCTGCTCCTGCGGCTCGTTCAGCGTTATGTAGCCGGCCGCCGGGGAGGTCTCGTCGATGTTGACGAACATCGCCCGGCCTTCCAGCGAGCGGCGCTGGCCACGATAGACGGCGACCTGCTCGGGCGGAGCGTCGAGCGCGAACATCACTTTGCCGCGGGCCGCTTTGAGCGTCGGCCAAGCGCCCGCGGCCACTGCCTCGCGCAGGCTGGCGCGGTCGCCCTGGATTCCATCGGGCGTGATCAGGTCGCGCTCGGCGAACACAGAACGGATTTCGGCGTCGACCGCATCCATCGCGGCGGCGTCGAAGACCGGCGCATCCACGGCCCCGGGAACCTTCAACCCGCCTTCCTTCAGGTTCAGCAGCACGAGAACCGGCAGGTGGTCGGGGTGCGCCTTCGACCAGTCGGCGATCTGTCGCAGACACTCGGTGAACCGCGGGCAGCTCGATCGGTAGTCGACGTCCTGGGCGTGCATGACCTTCATGCCCGGCGCGCGCAGCGGCTCGAGGTCGTAGGGCAGGTCCGGCGCCATCTTCATGGCCAGCGGCGAGGCGTAGCGCCCGCCCTGCGGATCATGCAACAGATCAAGCTCCACCTGGCGGGCGCCCGCGTCGAGCTGTGCGGCGAGCGGGGGATGGGCATAGTCGAGGCCGTCGGCCTGCTTGGGGTCCACCGCGCGCAGCAGCGCCATCTGCTTGGGCGCGATCGCCTGCTTATAGGAGTTATGGGTGCCGACGGCCTGAAGGTCATTGAGCTTAAGGGCGTCGACCGCTTCTTGCCTGCACCCCGGCGCGCCGCTGGGCTTTTCCAGGTCGCAGCCAGCGTGGATGGCTGCGGCCGCTGCGATCGCGGTGATGATCATGATTTACCTCCCCGGTGCGCTCTGGCGGCGCTTCAGTCGACGCTGATCACCAGCGGTTCGTCCGGATGCTCGCCCCTCGCGGCCGCCCCGATCAGCTCACAGAACCGTTCGGGCCATATTCGGTCGCTGGTGGCGGCGATCTCGTCCAGGCTCCACCAGCGGATGTCGTCGATGAGGTCGCGCTCGTACTGCTCCCACCCATCGCGGGTCGGCTCGCCGCCGCGGCATCGCGCCACGATGTAGCTTTCCTTGAACCGCACCGTCTCGCCGGTGACCAGCGCGCTGACCGACTCGCGGACCCATACGATCGGCCCCAGTTCCACGCCCTCGACGAAGCCGGTCTCCTCGGCGATTTCGCGCAGCGCCGCCTCGATCAAAGTCTCGCCGGGCTCGACCCCGCCGCCGACCGTGAACCAGGACGACGTATGCGCCGGGCGGTTCGGCAGGCGCCCCTTCAGCAGCAGGATGCGACCGCTGTCGTCGAACAACAGCACCCTGGCCGTCGGTCGTTCGCGCATTCGCCCCTCCTGTGTCCTGCGGCGACAAACCCCAGCCGCCCGCCGCATTTATGGCGAACCTTGGTCTCAACGTGAAATTAATCGCGTCGGTCAAATATGCGGCGCTTTCCGCGGGATGGAGCCCACCGCTTGTCACTAGCCCCTCAGCGTCTGCTCGGCTTCGCGTTCGCGAGCGCGGACCTCCTGCTGGAGATGGCGTCGGACGGCCGCATCGCCTTGGCGATCGGGGCGAGCGAGGCGCTGTCCGGGTCCGCGGAAACCGATCTGGTCGGCCGCGCCTGGCGTGACTTCATCGACCCACGCGACCGCATGATGGTCGCGGCCCTGCTGAACGGCCTCAGGGACGGCGGCCGCGGCGGGCCGATCGTCGTCGGCCTGGCCGGCGAGACCGACGGTAAACGCGCCGCGTCCATGACCGCCTTCAAGATGCCCGGCAACGGCGGCGCGATCTCGTGCGCCCTGAGCCGCGCCGCGCCTAAGAGCAGCCACGACCTGCACGACAAGTCCGGCTTCGAAGCGGCCACCGGCGCTTTGATCGAGGCTGCGCGCGCCACCGGTGAAGAACTGGAAATGGCCTTCCTCGAGTTCGGCGGTCTGGAGACTTTGCGCGACCGGCTCGGGCCGGAAGCTTTTATGGCGTTGGAACGGCGCCTGATAGGCGGCCTGCGCGCGCAATCCCATGGCGGCTCGACGGCCGCCAGCCTCGGCTCCGACCGCTTCGCCCTGGTCCGCCAGAAGGGCGACGGCGTCGATGCGCTGGTCCAACGCCTGATCACCGGCGTGACCTCCGACTCGGCGTCGGGCCTGAGCGCCAATGCACGGCTGATGAGCCTGCAGTCCACCGCCTCGCCGGCGCAGCTCGCCCGCGCCATCCGCTACACCCTAGACAACTTCATTGCGGAAGGCGTCGGCGACGGGTCGTCCCTCGACCTCAACGACATGGTGGACCGCTCCATCAAAAAGACCCTGGCCGATGTCGGGGTGTTGGGCTCGGCGGTCAACGACAAGCGCTTCCGGCTCGTCTTCCAGCCGGTGGTCGACTTAAAGGCCGGATCGTCCCTGCATCACTACGAGGTGCTCGTCCGGTTCGGCGACAGCGCCAGTCCCTATCCGATGATCCGCATGGCCGAGGAGCTCGACATGATCGAGCCGCTCGACATCGCCGTGGTCGATGAGACGATCGCCCGGCTGGCCGCCGAACCCGACCTGAAGCTGGCGGCCAATGTCTCGGGCCGCACGATCATCAGCCCCGCTTTCATCGCCGCCGTGCGGCAGATGCTGGCCAAATCGCCGAACGTCGCCGGCCGGCTGCTGATCGAGATCACCGAGAGCGCCGCCATCGACGACCTGGCCCTCGCCGACCGACATCTCTCGGCGCTCCGCCAGGAAGGCTGCATGATCTGCCTGGACGACTTCGGCGCCGGCGCCGCGTCGCTGGCCTATCTCCAGCAACTGACCCTCGACATCGTCAAGATCGACGGTCGCTACATCCGCGAGCTCCAGCACGGCGGCCGCGAGAGCACCTTCATCCGTCACCTGGTGCGTATGTGCGCCGAGCTGAAGGTTCGGACCATTGCTGAGATGGTCGAGAACGCCGCCGCCGAAGATGCGGTCCGCCGGGCCGGCGTCGACTTCGCCCAAGGCTGGCTCTACGGCGCGCCCGGCGAGATCCCCGTTCAGCACCCGGCGCCCGTAGCCGCCGTAGCGGCGGCCCGTCGTCCGGCCGCCCGCCGCGTGGGTTCAGTTGACAGCTGGGGCTGATGGTCCAGCCCCATTTCACGACCGATCGCCTGATCCTGCGCCCCCGTCAGGCCAGCGACCTTGAGGACAGCGTCGCGATCAACAGAGACCCGGAAGTCATGCGCTATCTCGGCGCGGTCTGGCCGCCCGAGCGGCAGCGCGCGCACCTGTCGGCTCAGATAGACACCGACTTCGGCGACGGCCTCGGGTACTGGAGCGTGTTCGAACAGGCCGCGCCGGATCGCATGCTGGGCTGGGCCCTGCTGACCCCGCTGCCCGGCACGGACGACGTCCAGATCGGCTACCGCCTGCGCCGTGACGCCTGGGGCCGCGGCATCGCCACCGAGGCCGGCGCCCGGCTGATGGACCACGCCTTCGCCGGGATCGGCCTGCCCGCCCTCGCCGCCAGCGTGCACCCCGATAATCTTGGCTCGCAGCGCGTCCTTGCCAAGCTCGGCTTCGCCGATGCGGGGACCTACGAGGCCGGCGGCAAGATCGAACGTCTCTACCGTCGGCTCGCCTAGGGTCAGCCGCGCGCGCGGGCCACGTACTGGTCCACCACCGCCTCGAGCACCGTAAGCGGCATCGCACCCGAGAGCAGGCCCGCATCGTGGAACTTGCGGATGTCGAAGTTGGCGCCGAGCGCCGTCTTCGCCTTTTCGCGCAGCCGCAGCCACTCAAGCTTGCCAACCATGTAGCTGCACGCCTGGCCCGGCCACACGACGTAGCGTTCGATTTCGGTGGTCGAGGCCGTCGTCGGCGTGCCGCTGATTGCGGTCATCGTTTCGATGGCCTTCTCGCGGCTCCATCGCTTGGCGTGCATGCCGGTGTCGACGACCAGACGCGCAGCGCGGAACAGCGCCGCCTGGATATAGCCGATCTCACCGCGCGGATCGCCTTCGTAGACCCCCATCTCCCGAGCCAGTTCCTCCGCATAGAGCGCCCAGCCCTCGCCATAGGCCGACAGGAAGGTGGCGCGGCGGATCATCGGCAGGTCGGCCTCCTGCTGCAGCGACAGCTGCAGGTGATGGCCCGGGACGCCCTCGTGATAGGTGATGGTCGGCAATGCCCACTTGGGATACTCGGCCGTGTCGCGCAGGTTCAGCCAGTAGATGCCGGGCCGTGCGCCATCCAGGCTGGGCTGGTTGTAATAACCACCGGGGGCCGCCGCCTCGATCGCCTTGGGCACGCGCTGAATCTTTAGCGGCGCCTTGGGCAGCGTCCCGAAGTACTCCGGCAGGCGTTTGCTGGTGGCGGCGACCAGATCCATCAGGTCGGCGATCAGCTTTTCCTTGCCGGCGTCGGTGTTCGGGTAATGGTAGCGCTTGTCCTTGTAGAGCGCCTGGATCCGCTCGCCGACCCCGCCTTTGGTCAGGCCCTGGCCCTTCAGCAGTTCATCGGCCCGGGCCTGCAACGACTTGGCCTGCTCCAGGCCGATATTATGCACTTCATCGGCGCTCAGCCGCGTCGTCGTCGAGCCGTGCAACGCGTGCTCGTAGTAGGCCTCGCCGTCCGGTTGACGCCAGACGCCGGCGTCGTGCCAGGTCTTGCCCTGGATATCCTTGAAGAGAGCGATCTGCCGCTCCAGCGCCGGCGCGACCGTCTCGGCATAGATCTTGGCCGCCTGTCCGGCATAGTCGCCGGCGAAGCCCTTCTCCTTGGCGCGGCGAGCGACTGAAGTCACCAGCCCCGAAACCTCCGGCGGGACCAGCATGCCCTGCATCTGCGGCAACGCGCGGGCGACGATGAAGTCCGGCGGGATCACCCCAACGCCGATGTCTCTGCGGGCTCGCTCGACCTCGTCGTCGATCACCTTGCCGAAGTCGGCCAGGCGCGAAAGGTAGGCGTCGGCATCTTCCTTGGTTTCGATGCGGTGCTGGTTGTCCAGCCAGTCGGGCGTCGACTGATAGGAGCCGCTCAGCTGCGAGATCATGTAGGGCACGCCGGCGCCCAGATAGCCGTAGTCGAACCGCTGGTTGGCGGCCTCCGAAGTCTCCAGGTTGAACAGCACGCTGTCATAGTTGACCCCCGCCATTCCGCTCAGCCGGCTGCGGTCGATCGCCTTCAGCTGGGCCAACTGCGCCGTATTCAGAGCCTTGGCGCGGGCCTTCTCGGCCAGGGAGGCGTCGTCGAGTTTGAACTTGGCAGGGGCGCGGGCGTCCTTGTCGAGACCGAGGCCGGTCACCAGCTGCGGCGAGTCGTCCAGCGCCTGCTGGAAGATCTTCTCCAGGAATGCATTCAACTGCGCGGCGGCGTCCGGAGCCGGCGGCGCGGGCGGCGGCGCAATGGCGGCGTCAGGCGCTGGGGACTTGCTGGCGCAGCCGCCGAGGACGGCCAGCGCGCCGGCTGAAAGAAGAAGCTGTCGGCGACTAAGCATGTCCGCCCCCCAAAATGTCACAAAGTGACCGGACACTACGGGGGACGTCGCTCCCGCGACAAGATATGGGCATGGCGCGGCCGGATAATTCGCCGTAGTGCGAGCCGCCGCGTTCAAGGTGCTGTCGTAGAAGCACCTCATTCTGCTGGCAAACGCTATAGCCCCCGTGACGGAACTGGACCTCGTGACTGACCGCAAGCCCGCCGACTGGAGCCGCAAGCTCGCCGCCTACAAGCGCCCGCGCCTGTCGCGAAGCCTTTTTGAACTGGTGCTGACGGCCTCGACTTTGGCCGGCCTGTGGGGCCTCGGCTGGGCCGCGTTCCACTTCGGCCTCTGGTGGCTGGCGCTGTTGCTCACAGTGCCCGCGGCGGTCTTCCTGGTCCGACTGTTCATGATCCAGCATGACTGCGGCCACGGCTCGTTTTTCGAGGACAAGGCCGCTAACGACTGGGTCGGGCGCGCCATCGGCCTGCTGACCCTGACCCCATATGACTACTGGCGGCGCACGCACGCCATGCATCACGCGACCTCAGGCAACCTCGACCGCCGCGGCCTGGGCGTGATCGAGATGCTGACCGTCGAGGAGTACCTCGCCCTCTCCCCGATCCGTCGGCTCGGATACCGGCTTTATCGCAATCCGGCCGTCATGTTCGGCCTCGGGCCGACCTTCGTCTTCTTCCTGCAGCAGCGACTGCCGATCGGCCTGATGAAGGACGGCTGGCGGCCCTGGGCTTCAACGCTTGGCAACACCGCCATAATCGCAGTCGGCGTCGGTCTGATGATGTGGCTGCTAGGGATCGCGCCGGTGATCCTGGTCAACTTCACCACCATGGTCATCGCCGCCACCATCGGCGTCTGGCTGTTCTTCGTGCAGCATCAGTACGAGGGCGTCTCCTGGTCGCGCAACGGCGAGTGGAAGCGCGACGACGCGGCCCTGCACGGCAGTTCGCATTACGACCTGCCCCAGCCGCTGCGCTGGCTGACCGCGAACATCGGCATCCACCACGTGCACCACCTGTCGGCGCGCATCCCCTTCTACCGCCTGCCGCAGGTGCTCAGGGATCACCCTGAACTGCGAGAGGTCAGCCGCATCGGCCTGTGGGACAGCTTCAAAAACGCCCGCCTGGCCCTGTGGGACGAGCGCGGCCAGCGTCTGGTCTCGTTCCGCGAAATTCGCGACCTGCCCCGCGCAGCCTGACGCCCCTGCCCTGGGGTCAACGTTGACACCCGTGCGCCGCTGACCCCCAACTTCCTCCCAAAACAAAGACATTGGGAGGTGACGTCGTGAGCGCGTGGACATTCGCTGACGTCTGGGAGGCGATCGCCGCCAGACAGCCTGACCATCCGGCCCTGATCCAGGGCGGCCGCGTCGTCACGTGGGCCCAGTTCGACGCCCATGCCGACGCCCTCGCCGCCCATCTGGTCGGCCACGGGATCACCGCCGACGCCAAGGTCGCGGCCTACCTCTACAATGGGCCGGAGTACCTCGAGACGTATTACGCCGCGTTCAAGGCGGGCGTGGCGCCGATCAACACCAACTATCGCTACGGCGGCGACGAGCTGACCTACCTGTTCGACAACGCCGACGCCCAGGCCGTGGTCTTCCACGCCGGCTTCGCCGCGACGCTGGCGCCGCTGCGCGCCAAGCTGCCGAGCGTGAAGCGCTGGATCGCGGTCTCAGAGCCTGGCCACGCCATTCCCGACTGGGCCGACGACTACGACCAGATCGTCGCCGCCGCCCCGGCCCAGCGCCCGTTCAAGGCGCCCTGGGGCCGCTCACCCGACAACCTGCTGCTGCTCTATACCGGCGGCACCACCGGCATGCCCAAGGGCGTGATGTGGCGCCAGGACGACCTCTTCAACGTCATAGGGGCCGGCGGCCATGCGTTGATGGGCCTGCCGCCGCTGGAGGCGGTCGGCGACCTCGCCGCGCGCCTCGGGACCTATCCGTCGCCGACCACCCTGGTCTGCTGCCCCCTGATGCATGGCACCGGACAGTTCTCGGCCTTCATCACCCTTAACATCGGCGGTGCTGTCGCCACCCTGCCCTCCCGGCACTTCAACGCCATGGAGCTCTGGGACGAAGCGGTGCGCTTGAAGGCCGACAACATCGTCATCGTCGGCCTCGCCTTCTCGACCCCGATGCTGGAAGCGCTGGAGGCGAATCCTGGGCGCTGGGACCTATCGAACGTCAAGGCGATGAGTTCCTCCGGCTCGATGTGGAGTCAGGAGAACAAGCGCGGGCTGCTCAGCCATGCGCGCAACGCGATGATCATGGACTCGTTCGGATCGTCCGAAGCGGTCGGCCTGGGAGCCTCGGCCTCGGCGCCAGGCGCGGAGGCGGCGACTGCGGCCTTCATGCTCGGCCCCAACTGCGCGGTGTTCACCGAGGAGGGCCGCCGGGTTGAGCCGGGGTCGGGCGAGCGCGGTCTGGTCGCCGTCTCCGGCTTCCTGCCGGTCGGCTATTACAAGGACCCCGAAAAGAGCGCCAAGACCTTCAAGACCATAGAAGGCCAGCGCTGGAGCGTTCCGGGCGATTGGGCCGAGGTCAATCTCGACGGCACCCTCAAACTGCTCGGGCGCGGCAGCCAGTGCATCAACACCGGCGGCGAGAAGGTCTTTCCGGAAGAAGTCGAAGAGGCGCTGAAGACCCACCCTTCGGTCCGCGACGCTGTCGTGGTCGGCGTGCCGGACGCCCGTTTCGGAGAACGTATCTGCGCTGTGGTGGAAGCCGAGCCCAGCGCCGACCCGCCTAGCCTGGAGGACATGGCCGCCCACGTCCGATCACGCTTGGCCGCCTACAAGGCGCCGCGCGAACTGGTGGTGGTCCCCAGCATCGGCCGCGCCCCCAACGGTAAGGTCGATTACAAGGCCAGCCGCGAGCGGGCCCTGGCCGCGTTGGGCGTGGGGGCGTAGCGCCCCCTTTTCCGTCAGGAGCGCCGCGGCTCGGGCGAGACCTGGATCAGCAACTTGCCGTCATGGTCGCCCGTGAACAGGCGGCCAAGCGCGCTGACCGCGTTCTCCAGGCCGTCGACGACATGGACTTTCCACTTGAGCTGGCCGCCGGCCACCAGGGGCTCAAGCTCGGCCATCGCCTCTGCCGCGCGCGGCAGATAATCGATGACGATGAAGCCCTTGATCAGGATGCGGTGCATCAGCACGCGTCCAAAGTCGCTGGGGCCGGGGATCGCACCCTCGCGGTTGTAGGTCGAGATCATCCCGCACAGGGGCATGCGGCTGAAGTTGTTCATGTGACCTATGACGGCGTCCATCACCTTGCCGCCGACGTTCTCGAAATTGATGTCGACCCCGTTCGGAGCCAGCCGCGAGAGGGCCTCGCCGACATCTTCGGACTTGTAGTCGATGGCTCCGTCGAACCCGAGTTCGTGGGTGAGCCAGCGGCACTTCTCGGCCCCGCCGGCGATGCCGATCACCCGGCAGCCCTGCAGCTTGGCCAACTGGCCCACGATCGATCCCACCGCGCCGGCGGCGGCGGAAACCACCACCGTCTCGCCCGGCTGCGGCTTGCCGATGTCGTTGAGCCCGAAATAAGCGGTCAGCCCGGTCGCGCCCAGCACGCTCATATGCGCGGTCAGCGGCACGTCGCTCAGGTGCGGCACCCGGCGGGCCATTCCCTCGTGGACCACGGCGTAGTCCTGCCAGCCGCCGAGGCCGGCGTTGACGATCTCCCCCTCGGGCAAGGCCGCGTTCCGCGACTGCTCGACCACCCCGATGGCCCCGCCGCGCATCACCTCGCCGATCTGCACCGGCGGCAGATACTGGTCCTGATCGCTCATCCAGATGCGGTGGGTGGGATCGAGAGAGAGGTAGATGTTGCGGACCAAAACCTCGCCGTCCTGCAGCTCGGGCGTCACCGTCTCGATCAGTTCCAGGTCATCGGGAACGATCTCCCCCGCTGGACGACGACGCAGGATCCACTGACGGTTGGTCGGCATGGAGATCTCCTTCCCAGAGGTCCCCGATCATGGGCCGCGAGCCGCCGCCGAGTCGAGCGGCTAGAGCGGATGCTCGCGACGTTTCAGCCGACCACTGAGCAAGCTGAGCGCCCCCAGCGCCGCGAGCGGCAGCGCCACTTGCGGCCTCAGGAGCAGGCTGGCGTCGGGCGTGCGGCCGCCCAGAAGGGCCTGACCTAGCCCGGCGCCAAGATAGCTGTAGATCAGCGAATAGGGCACCGCGCCGACCGCAGTGGCCGCCACATATGCCCGGAACGGCGCGCGCGCGCAGCCGGCCGCCAAGTTGACCAGGCCGAACGGACTTAGCGGAACCAGACGCAGTGTCAGCAGGTAGCGGAACGGGGCGCGGTCGAACCCCTCCATCAGCTTGCGGAACCGTCCGCCGGTCAGCGCCGCGCGGATACGATCGCCGGCTGCGAATCTGGCCGCCAGATAGGTCATGATCGCGCCTAGCGTCGATCCGACGATGGTCGCCAGCGCGCCGACCAGCGGGCCGAACAGAAAGCCGCCGGCCAGCATGAGCACCAGGCCGAGCGGCACGAACGCCCCCGTCGCGACGGCGTAGAGCCCGACGAACACGGCCATCGCCGCGATCGGCGTAGCCGCGACCTCGCCGCGCAGACGGATTTCGTTGGCCTGGACGCTGTCGAACGAAAGGGTCGCAAGGCCGCTGGCGTAGAGCGCGACCGCCGCGCCGATCAGCAGCACCGCTGGTATCCACCGCGCGGCGATGCGCAGGCGGGTCATGTGTCGATCTTTGTCCGTCTCGGTCATCCGGCGTGCGCCTTCGTCCCTGACCCGCGCGTCCTCAGCCGAGAAGAACGCGCGACCACAGCCTAGGACTGATTTTGTGACCGGACCAAGACGCCTATTTTCGCTGGTCGTTGCCTTTTTTCTTCCACGGCGGCTTGCCGGCCTTGGGGCCTGGCGAGCCGGGCGGCCCCTTGAATGCGGGCTTGCCGCCCTCGTGCGCAGGGCCCTTGCGGAACGGCTTGCCTTCGCCGGGCGGTCCCTTGCGTGAGGTCGGCTTGCCCTCGACGGGCGCGCCTTTGCGGAAGGGCCGATCGCCGCTCGGCGGGCCCTTGCGGTGAGGACCGCCACGCGGCGGCGAGGTCGGGCCGCCAGGCGGGCCCGAGGCTTCGATCCTGATTTCGTCGTCGACCGTCGCCTTCACGGCGGCCGCGAACTTGGCCTCGGCTTCCTTGGAGATCTCGAACTTCGTCTCGCGATCGAAAATGCGGATCGAGCCGATGTCCTTCTTGGTGATGTGGCCGAGGCGGCAGATCATCGGGATCAGCCACTTAGGGTCGGCGTTCTTGGCGCGACCGACGGTGATCCGGAACCAGGTGACGTCCTCGGGCGCCAGGCGCGGTGGTCGGCCGACCGGGCCGTCTTCGCGGTCGGACGGCTCCCAGCGATCGCCGCGCTGCGGGCGCTCGCGATCCCGCGCCTGAGCATCGCGCATCCGGCTGTCGTCATAGAGTTCTTCCGGCGCCGGCAGGCGCTGGCGGTAGAGGCGCATCAGGGCCGCGGCCACCTGTTCGGCGCTGCGGGTCTCCAGCACCAGGCGCGCCAGGGCCAGATCTTCCTCGGCCGGGGCCTCGGTGAGGATCGGGTCCTCGAGCATCCGGGCCTGATCCTTGGCCTTGATCTCGTCGGCGGTCGGGGGACCCTGCCATTGGACGTCGACGCCGGCGGAGGCCAGCAGCTGCTCGGCCTTGCGACGGCGGGTATAGGGCACCAGCAGCACGGAGGTGCCCTTGCGGCCCGCACGACCGGTGCGGCCCGAGCGGTGCAGCAGCGCCGGCTTGTTGATCGGAAGGTCGGCGTGGATCACCAGGCCGAGGTCGGGCAGGTCCAGGCCGCGGGCGGCGACGTCGGTCGCGACGCAGACGCGGGCGTGACCATCGCGCAGCGCCTGCAGCGCTTCAGAGCGTTCGCGCTGGCCGAGTTCGCCCGACAGGCCCACGACCGAGAAGCCGCGCTCGCGCAGCGCGGCATGCATGTGGCGCACCCCGTCGCGGGTGTTGCAGAACACCAGCGCGCCAGGGGCCTCGAAAAAGCGCAGCACGTTGACGACGGCCAGTTCGACTTCGTTCGGCGCGACGCGGACAGCGCGGTATTCGATGTCGCCGTGCGGCTCGTCGCGGCGCACGGTGTCGATGCGCAGGGCGTTGCGCTGATAGCGCTTGGCCAGGGCCGCGATGTCCTTGGCGATGGTCGCCGAGAACAGCAGCGTGCGGCGGTCGACCGGCGAGGAGTCGAGGATCTCTTCCAGGTCTTCGCGGAAGCCCATGTCGAGCATCTCGTCGGCCTCGTCGAGGACGAGGACGCGCAGGGCGCCGAGGTCGAGGTTGCCGCGCTCCAGATGGTCTTTCAGTCGGCCAGGCGTGCCGACCAGGATGTGGCAGCCGGCGGCCAGGGCGCGCTGCTCACGACGCGGATCCATGCCGCCGACGCAGGTCTCGACCTTCGCCCCAGCCTGTCCGTAAAGCCAGCTGAGCTCGCGAGCGACCTGCATGGCCAGTTCACGGGTGGGGGCGATGGCCAGCGCCAGCGGCGGGCCAGGCTGACCGAACCACTGCTCCTCGCCCAGCAAGGTCGGGCCGGCCGCCAGACCGAAGGCCACCGTCTTGCCAGACCCGGTTTGGGCCGACACCAGCAGGTCGCGGCCCTCGGCTTCCTCCGTCAGGACGGCCGCCTGTACGGGGGTGGGTTCTTCGTATCCCTGGCTCGCGAGCGCGCGCGCCAAGGCGGGATGGATGTCGGGGAAGGCCATGGTCGTCCTTGAAGGTTCGCGCCACACACAAAAAGGAGCGCGGGCGCGCCTTAGAGGCCAAGCAGGCGTCTACGGCAAGCCTTACAACGCGGAATTCGTACCGTCGGGCGCAAGCGCCGCAGAAACAAACGTGCCAAGCTGGTGCGATCAAGGGAGATGAAATGTCGAATTACGAAGCGCAGATCGCCGCCGCCCTCGCCGTCACCGACGCGTTCATGACCGCCTTCAACGCCCGAGACCTGCCGGCCTTCGAGCAGACCTTCAATTTTCCGAGCGTACGGCTGGCCTCGAACACTTTGACGATCATCGAGCCCGGCTATCACCAGCCGCAGATGTTCGAGAAGGGTCCGCTGTCGGACTGGGACCACTCGGCCTGGGAGCGGCGCGAAGTGATCCATGCCGGGGCCGACAAGGTGCACCTCGACACCCGCTTCACCCGGTATCGCAAGGACGGCAGCGTCATCGGCGGCTTCGACTCGATCTACGTGATCACCTGCGAGGACGGTCATTGGGGCGTCAAGGCGCGCTCCAGCTTCGCGCCCTGAGGCTGGACATTTGCGGCGGAACGGACTCTGACCACGCCGATGTCTAATTCAGTGAAGACCATCGCGGTCGTCGGCGGCGGCCCAGCGGGGCTGATCGCCGCCGAGATCCTCAGCGCCGCCGGCATGAAGGTGACGCTCTACGACCGGATGCCGACGCTCGGGCGCAAGTTCCTGATGGCCGGCCGGGGCGGCCTCAACCTCACCCACTCCGAGGATCCGGCGACATTCGTGGGTCGCTACGGCGCGGCCGCCGACTGGCTCGGGCCGATGATCGCAGCGTTCGCGCCCGCCGACCTGGTGGCCTGGGCGCACGGCCTAGGGCAGGAGACCTTTGTGGGTTCCAGCGGGCGGGTGTTCCCGAAGGCGCTGAAAGCTTCTCCCCTGCTGCGCGCCTGGCTCGCGCGGCTGTCCGCGCAAGGCGTGGAGCTGCGGTCGCGGCAAGAATGGCGCGGTTGGAACGCGGACGGCGCCCTGGTCTTCGCCGGCGCCGACGGCGCGATCGAGACCGCCTCGCCCGACGCCACGATCCTGGCGCTGGGCGGCGCGAGCTGGCCGAAGCTCGGTTCGACCGGCTCGTGGACGGGGCTGCTGGCGGACCGGGGCGTCGCCCTCGCGCCGTTCAAAAGCGCCAACGCCGGCTTCGACGTCGGCTGGAGCGCGGTGTTCGCCGAGCGCTTCGCCGGAGAGCCGCTGAAGAACATCGCGCTCAGCTTCAACGGCCGGACCGTGCGCGGCGAGGCGATGGTCGCCGCCTATGG
The DNA here is from genome assembly GCF_014196295.1 of Phenylobacterium haematophilum. Taxonomy (GTDB): domain Bacteria; phylum Pseudomonadota; class Alphaproteobacteria; order Caulobacterales; family Caulobacteraceae; genus Phenylobacterium; species Phenylobacterium haematophilum. The sequence goes on along the minus strand of NZ_JACIDK010000003.1, from coordinate 473,805 downwards.
CATCGAGGGCGGCGCGATCTACGCCCTGTCGGCGGACCTGCGCGAGGCGCTGGACCAAGGCCCTGCAATTCTGGATGTCGACCTGACCCCCGACCTCAGCCGCGCTAAGCTGACTGACCGGCTGCACCGCGGGCCAGCCGGCCAGTCGACGACCAATCTGCTGCGCAAGGCCGCGGGGCTGACCCCGGTCGCCATCAGTCTGCTGCGCGAGGCGCATGGGTTGGAGCTGCCCCGCGAACCCGGCGCGCTGGCGCGGGCGCTCAAGGCGGCTCCCCTGAGACTGACCGGAATGCGCCCGATCGAGCGTGCGATCTCGTCGGCAGGCGGCGTCGAGCGATCCGCTGTCGACGATCACCTGATGCTGCGGGCCGTCCCTGGCGTCTACGCGGTGGGCGAGATGCTCGACTGGGAGGCCCCGACCGGCGGCTATCTGCTGCAGGCCTGCTTCGCCACCGGTGTTCGCGCCGCCCGATCGATCCTTACGGCTTAGCGCGCAACCGGTCGCTCAAGGTCGGGCGCGGCTTCTTCTTCGGCGGGGCGGGCTTGGCGCGGGGCGCGGGCAGCGCCGGCAAATGCTCAGAGCCGTCGGCCAGCAAGCGCCCCGCCAACATCATGTCGGCCTTCACGGCGCCGAAGTCGCCTGCCTCGACCCACGCCCGGACGGTCACCTCGACGAACGCCTCGGACATGCCGGTCAGTTCGACCGCCGGAGCCGGGTCCTCAAGCACCAGGGGATTAGCCTCGGCGCGGGCCTTCAGTCCCTCCATCAAGGCCGGCACGTCGCGCTTGAGGTCGGTCTTGATCACCGCGTCGACGCGGCGGCGGCTGTGGTAGCTGGTGTTGACGATGACGTCGCCGAACACCTTGCCGTTGGGCAGCACGACCTTGAGGTTGTCGGGGGTGGTCAGCTCGGTGACGAACAGGTCCAGCGCCCGCACGGTGCCGGTCCGCCCGGCCACCTCGATCACGTCGCCGACCCGGTAGGGCCGGAACAGCAGCAGCATCACCCCGGCCGCGACATTGCTCAACGTGCCCTGCAACGCCAGGCCGACCGCCAGCGAGGCGGCGCCCAGCACCGCCAGGATCGAGGTCGTCTGCACGCCCAGCTGCTGCAGCACCGCAATGATCCCGACGACCATCACCAGGTAGCGGGCCGCCGAGCCGGCGAAGCCCTGCAGGGTCACGTCCGGGGGCCCGCCGCCATGCACGCGGGCGATCAGTCGCCGCACGAGCCGCGCGGCCCAGCCCGCCGCCCACCAGGTGACGGTCAGGATGATCACGGCGACGACGAGGTTCACGGCCAGGTCGCCGGCCGCGTCGATGAACTTGTGGAAGACGTTCTCGTCAGCCCGGACCGTCTGGTTCAGACGGGTGGTGATCTCGCGTTCAAGTCCCTGCATGCCCACCGCTTAGCATCGACGCCCCCGCCAAGGCCAATCCGCGGCCCAACGCTAGGCCGCCTTCTGAAGTTCCTGCTTCACGCGTTCGGCCAGCGTCTTGATGTCAATCGGCTTGGGCAGGAACGAGATGTTCTCCTCGCCCTCCAGCAGGTTCGAGAACTCCGCCTCTGCGTAGCCGGAGATGAACATCACCGGCGCGCCGGCCAGGTAGGCGCGGGCGTGCTTGAGCAGATCCGGCCCCTGCATGCCCGGCATCACGACATCCGAGATCATCAGATCGATCTGGCCGGCATGCTGTTCGGCGAGTTCCAGCGCTTCCTCGCCCGATCCGGCCTCGATCACCTCGTAGCCGCGGGCGCGCAGCAGCTTGGCGGCCACGGTGCGCACCGCGTCTTCGTCTTCGACGAACAGGATGCGGCCGGCGCCAGACAGGTCGCGCGCCTTTGGCGGCGCCTTGCTGGCGGCCGGCGTGGGCGCAGGCGCGGCGGCGGTGGGGATGTGGACCGGCAGGAAGATCCGGAAGGCCGCGCCCTCGCCCGGCTTGGAGGCGACGCTGATCCAGCCGTCCGACTGTTTGACGATGCCGTAGACGGTGGCGAGGCCCAGCCCGGTGCCCTCGCCCACCGGCTTGGTGGTGAAGAACGGGTCAAAGATCTTGTCCATCACCTCGGGCGGAATGCCGGGCCCATCGTCCGAGACCTCGATCAGCGCCTGGTCGCCCTTGGCGGCCGGATAGCCCTGGGCGGCGGCCTCCTCCTGGGATAGCCGCGCCAGACGGATGCGGACGACGCCGCCGCCGTGCGCGCGCACGGCGTCGCGGGCGTTGACCGCCAGGTTCATCACCGCAGTCTCGATCTGGCTGCGGTCGGCGCGCACGTGCGGCAGATTGCGGCCGTACTCGGTCTCGAGCTTCACGTCCTCGTAGAGCACGCGGCGCAGCAGCACCTCGGACTCGCTGATCAGCTCGCCGAGATCGAGGGTCTCGCGCTGCACGGTCTGCTTGCGCGAGAAGGCCAGCAGCTTGCGGACCAGGTCGGCGGCGCGGGTCGAGGTCGAGCGGATCTCGTTCAGGCCCTCGTAGGAGGGGTCGCCGACCGGGTGGCGCTGGGCCAGCACGTCGAGCTGGAAGAAGATCGCCGTCAGCAGGTTGTTGAAGTCGTGGGCGACACCGCCGGCCAGCTGGCCAATGGCCTGCATCTTCTGGCTCTGCGAGAGCTGCAGCTCAATCTGCTTCTGCTCGGACACGTCGACCAGGTAGGCGACCCAGCGGCCGTCGCTCCGGGAGAGGTAGAGGTGGGCGATCTTGGCCGGATCCCTGGCTAGCCGCACTTCCAGGGCCCCGACATGGCCCTCGGCCAGCTTCAGGACGGCGTCGGCGCGCGACGCCGCGTCGATCAGGTCGCCGAACCGCGAGCCGCTGGCCGCGCCGCCCGACAGGCCGGCCAGGGCGGGGTTGGCCTCAATGATCGTCGCCTCGAACGGGTCCTCCCCGTCCAGCAGCGCTGCGCCGAACGGCGAGGCGGCCGCGAACGCGTCGAGCACCTTGGGCGGCGGGGGCTTGGCGGTGTTGAAGGCTTGCAGCACCTCGGCCGCGGCCGGCGGCAGGGCCAGCGGCGGCGCTTCGGCCAGGCGCACCAGGAAGCGGCGCTCGCCCAGCGGCGCGACGGTCGCCGAATGCTCCGAGCCGTTGTTACGGATCGAGGCCTGGGCCGTCTCGCCTCGGCGCGCGGCGGTCAGGGCCGAGAACAGGCTGGCGGCCGACGAACCGCCCTTGGGCAGACGGGCGGCCGCGCCCAGCATCGCACGCCAGGCGGCGTTGGCGGCATGGATGCGCCCGTCGGCGGCGGCGATCGCCGCCGGCTCGGTCAATGCGTCGACCATCTGGTCCGCGCCAGGCTCGCCGGCCACCACAGGCTCGGCCGAGTTGCGCAGGGCGAACAAGCCCAGGCACGCCACGCCGAACAGGCCGATCAGCAGCATCACCCCGGCGCGCGTCGCCGGTCCGGCATGGAAGGCCGGCACGGCCGCAAAGCCGACCGCGGCGAGAAAGCAAAGCACCGCCATCGCCGTCATCGGGTCGAAGCGGCGCGCCGCGCGGTCCTTCGTCTTGGGCTTTGCCATGCGACGGTCCCGGTTGAATTCGAACGGGGAGGCCTGCGCCTCCGGCGAATCAGTCACGCAATGTTCTCATATTTCTCAGTGGTGGCGGGCCTTTGCGGCCACCCGCGCGCTGCTCTGCATGATGAAGCCGATCAGCTTGGCCACGGCCTCGTAGTGAGCGGGCGGAATGAAGTCGTCGAGCTCGACCGCCGCATAGAGCGCCCGCGCCAATGGGGGATCCTCAATGACCGGCACGCCGTGCTCTTCGGCGAGGGCCCGGATCTTGAGCGCGACGGCGTCCATCCCCTTGGCGACGCACTGCGGCGCATTGGTCTCCCCAGCCTCGTAGCGCAGCGCCACGGCGTAGTGGGTTGGGTTCATCACCACCATGGTGGCGTTGGGCACCGCCGCCATCATCCGGCGACGCGAGCGCTGGATGGCGATCTGACGGCGTTTGGCCTTGAAGTGCGGGTCGCCTTCCGAGTTCTTGAACTCTTCCTTCTGCTCTTCCTTGGTCATGCGCATGCGCTTCAGGAAGCGCTGGCGCTGCCAGAGCCAGTCGAACCCGGCGATCGCCAGCATCAGCGCGGCGGTCGCGAACACCAGCTTGCGAAGGATTTCGACCATCAACGGCAGCATGGCCGCCGGATCCAGGGCGGCCAGTTCCTTCAGCGGATGGATGTACGGCTTCATCACCACCCAGCCGACCCAGCCGACCATGATGATCTTCACGATCGACTTGAAGAACTGCATCAGGCCGTCGGGCCCGAGAATGCGCTTCAGGCCGCCGAGCGGAGAGACCTTCTTCCAATCCGGTTTGATCTTGTCCGGGCTGTAGAGCAGTCCCGTCTGCACCAGGTTGCCGGCCGCGCCCATGACGGCGGCGACCATCATCACGCCCAATAGGATCGGGGCCGAGGCGCGGGCTACGTGGCGGGCCACGTCGATCGAGCCGTGACCTTCGAGACTGATGCTCTCGGGCCGCGCGATGAACGGCAGCAGCTCGGCCGCCAGGTTGCGCGACATCCAGCCGCCGGCGATGGCGATCACCGCGGCTGCGCCCACGAACGAGGCCAGCATCGCCAGGTCGGGGGTCTTGGCGACGTCACCTTTTTCTCGCGCCTTGGCGAGTTTCTGGGGTGTCGCCTCTTCTGTCTTGGAGGCTGCGTCCTGTTCGTCGGCCATGGCCTATCCCAGGAACAGCGAGACGAGCTCGCGATAGCGGTTGAGCCAGACCATGCCGATGACACCGAGGCTGAGCGCGAAGATCGACAGGCCCAGCAGCACGATGAGCGGGGTGACGACGAAGAACACCTGGAACTGCGGCATCACCCGCCCGACCAGGCCGGCGGCGACGTTGAAGATCACCGAGAACACCACGACCGGCGCAGCCAGCTGCAGGCCCAGCCGGAACGAGCCGGCCACCGTCTGCACCGCAAGCTGCGTGCTGTCGGCGATCGCGAGCTCACGCGTGAACGGGAACACAGCGTACGACCGCACGATCGCAGCCAGGAACATGTGATGCAGGTCGGTGGCCATGATCAGGGTCACGCCGATCAGCATGAGGAAGGTGCCGAGCGTGGTCGAAGGCTGCGCCTGGCCCGGCGCGGCGGTCTGGGCGAAGGACAGCGTGGTCTGGATGGAGATGATCTCCCCGGCCGTCGACAGCGACGAGAGGAATAGCTTGAGGATCGTGCCGATCATCAGGCCGATCAGCAGCTCCTTGATCACAGCGCCGGCCACGCCCGACACCGTGCCCGGCACCGGCAGGCCCTGCGCCACCACAGGCATCAGCATCATCGCCATCAGCAGCGAAAAGCCCAGTCGGATGCGCGGCGGCACGCTAGTGTCGCCCAAGCCAGGCAGCAGCATGACGATCGCGCCCACGCGAGCGAATATCAGCCCGGCGGCGTAGACCTGATTGGCGGCGGCGAAGCTTTCCATGCGGGCGGCCGGGCGGCCGCTACATCGCTGCGATGCGGGCGGCGATCTGGCGCATGAAGCCGCTCATCAGCGCGCCCATCAGCGGCAGGAACAGCAGCAGCGACAGAAAGATCGCGACGATCTTCGGCGCGTAGACCAGGGTCGCTTCCTGGATCTGGGTCAGGGCCTGCATCAGGCCGACCCCGACCCCGACCACCAGCCCGACGATCAGCACCGGCGCGCAGAGTTGGATGGTGAGCCAGATAGCGTCACGACCGACGTCCAGAACTTCGGCGCCGCTCATCGGTAGGCCTCTTGGGTACGCGTGAAACGCTGGAAATCAGCTAGGTCGAAATTGCCTACTTATGGTTAACGAAGGGCTACTTCGAAGGTTCGAGGGCCCGCGCCGCCTGAGCCGGCGACAGCTTGCCGCGGTCGCGATCGACGCTGTAGTTCGCCGCCCTCATCGCTTCCACGGAGATCGACCCGATCAGCGGCCGCAGCGCCTCCAGCAACCGCGCGTCATCGGCCCGCTTGGGAGAGACCAGAATCACTGCGTCGTAGGGAGGCAGCGCGCCCTTGGGGTCGCTCAGGACCACCAGCTTTTCGGCGGCGATGCGTCCGTCCGACGAGAACGCCGAGATCACGTCCGCCTCCCCGCCCGCCAGCGCCCGGTACATGAAGGTCGGCTGGAAGGAGCGCTCCGACTTGAAGTGGAAGTCGTAGGCGGCGTCGACCGCCTTCCATTCCGGCCGCGACAGGAATTCCAGGTCCGACCCCAGCGTCAGCCGCGGCGCCCGGCGGGCCAGATCAGACAGGCTGGCGATCCCCAAACTGCCGGCGCGGTCGGCGCGCATGGCGAAGGCGTAGGCGTTTTCGAACCCCAGCGATCCCAGCACCACCACGCCGTCGCGCCGCTTCAGTTCGGCGGTCAGCTGCTCCAGCACCGCCTCGCGGCCCGGATTGTCCTCGCGCTTCAGGACGTTGGTCCACAGCGTGCCGGTATAGTCGACATAGACGTCGACCTCGCCGGCCGCGAGCGCGCGATAGGCCACCGCCGAGCCCAGGTCTTCCTTGCGCGACACCCGCGCGCCGGTCGCCTCCAGCCTTTCGGCCATCAGCTCAGCCAATATGTACTGCTCGGAGAAGTTCTTGGCCCCGACCACATAGCTCGCCGGCTTGCCGAAGGCCGCCAGCGGACTCATCGCCGCCAGCGCGCCGATCACCAGCAGCGCAGCGCCCGCGATGACGAGGCCGCGCCGACGCCTGGCCGCGCCGGTCTCGATCAGCCCCAGCAGTTGGTCGACGGTCATCGCCAGCGCCGCCGAGGCCGCGCAGCCGAACAGCACGAACACCCAGTTCTCGGTCTGCAGCCCGGCGAAGATGTAGTTGCCGAGGCTGGTCTGGCCGACCGGGGTCGAGAGCGTCGCCGCCCCGATGGTCCAGACCGCGGCGGTGCGTACGCCGGCCATGATTACCGGCATGGCCAGCGGCAGCTCGACCTGGAACAGCCGCTGCCGCGGCGTCATGCCGACCCCGTCGGCGGCCTCGCGCACGGCTGAATCTACCCCGAGGATCCCGGTGGTCGCGGTGCGCAGGATCGGCAACATCGAATAGAGCGTGAGGGCCAGCAGCGAGGGCAGGAAGCCGAGCGCCGAGAACCCCTTGCCGAACACCGCCTGGCTGGCCGCCGACAGCCCCAGCAGCAGTGGATAGAACAGCGCCAGCAGCGCCAGGCTGGGGATTGTCTGGATCAGGCCGGCGAAGGCCAGAACCGGCCAGCGCAGCCGCGGACTGCGGCTGGCGGCGACGGCCAGCGGCAGGCTGATCAGCACGCCCAGCGCCAAGGCGCTGGCGCTCAGCAGCACATGCCAGGCCAGATAGTCGGGCAGCAGGGCGAAGGCCTGGGCGATGCGCTCGTTCACGCCATGCCTCCCAGCCGCTCGCGCAGCCGTTCGGCCTGGCGGCGTGGCGCCTCCAGCAGGGCGCGCACTTCCGGATCGGTGGCGCTGGCCAACAGGCCGGCCGGCGCGCCGTCCGCCAGGATCCGCCCGCCGGCCAGCACCAGGATGCGGTCGGCCAGCAGCACCGCCTCGGCCATGTCGTGGGTGACCATCACCGTGGTCAGGCCGAGCTTGTCGTGCAGCGTTCGGTAGTCCCCGCCCAGGGCGTCGCGGGTCAGCGGATCGAGCGCGCCGAACGGCTCGTCCATCAGCATGATCTTCGGTTCGGCGGCCAGCGCGCGGGCGACGCCGACCCGCTGGCGCTGGCCGCCGGACAGCTCAGACGGCGCGCGTCCGGCGACCTTCGGCGGCAGCGCCACGAGATCGAGCAACTCGTCGATGCGCCGCGCGATCCGCGTCTTGTCCCAGCCCAGCAGGCGGGGCGTGATCGCGATGTTCTCGGCCACCGTCAGGTGCGGAAAGAGCCCGATCTCCTGGAAGACGTAGCCGATCCGCCGGCGCAGCAGGTGACCCGGCAAGGCCCCGACGTCCTCGCCGGAGATGCGCACGACGCCCCCATCCGGTTGCGACAGTCCGTTGATGGTCTTGAGCAGTGTGGTCTTGCCGGAACCCGAGGGTCCGACCAGGGCGACGAATTCGCCCGGCTGGATCGTCAGATCGACGCCGGCCAGGGCTGCGTGGCCGCCGAAACGCTTGTCGATTTGCGAAAGCTCGATCGCCGCCATGCCCTAGGGGTAACACGGAGAGGTGGAAGATGAACCCCCGCCTCGCCCGTCAGATCGGCATACGCATGATTTCCTGGTAGGCGTTGATCACCTGGTCGCGGACGGCCATGACCGTCTCCAGGCTCGCCTCGGCCGCCGAAATCGCGGTGACGACGTCGATCAGTTCGGCCTTGCCGGCCACCTGGGCGGCGATCTGGCCTTCCGCCTTCTTGGTGTTGTGCATGACGTCGTTCATGGCCGACTTGACCATGGCTCCGAAGTCGAGACCTTGATCCTCCTGGCCGGCCGACGGCGGCTTGATCACCGCGGTGTTCTGGGTTGCGGCGTAGGCCTTGGCGGCGGCGAGCGCGGTCATCATGGCTTAGGCCGCCCTACTTCTTGAGAATGTCGAGGGTGCGCTGCTCCATAGCCCGCGCCGTCTCGATGACGTTGAGGTTGGCTTCGTAGGCCCGCTGGGCCTCCTTCATGTCCAGCGCCTCGACCAGGGTGTCGACGTTGGGCAGCTTTACATAGCCCTTGTCATCGGCCGACGGGTGGCTTGGATCATAGACGCTGCGGAAGTCCTTGCGGTCGGGCTCCACGCGCGCGACGCGCACGCCCTGCCCGGCGTCGGTCTTGTAGGGCGTGAACACCGGCACCTGACGGCGATAGGGGTCGCCGCCGGGCTGGCGCGACACCGACTGAGCGTTGGCCATGTTCTCGGCGATCACCCGCATGCGCGCCTGCTGGGCGCGCAGAGCGGTGGCGGCGATCATCTGGGTCGCGCCGGTCATGGGCTTGATGTCAGCCATCTAGCGTTTCCTTAGCCGCGGCCCGGCGCTCGGCTGGCCAGCCGCAGCATGCCCAGGGACTTCTGGTAGAAACTGATCGCCGCGTCGTAGTTCATCCGCGCCTCGGCCATCTTCAGCATCTCCTCCTCGAGCACGACGGAGTTGCCGTCGAGCGTCGTTTCGGAATCCTTGGCCTTGATCGGCTTGTATGGGCTGCGGTGCTGCGAGGCCGGCGTCATGTGCCCAGCCTGCGTCACCGCCTGCCCGCGGGCGGCCGAGCCGACCGCGCCGGACGCCGTCTGCGCCGCGCGCACCTGGGCCTCGAAGCTGTAAGCCTTGAGGTCGTTGGGCGTGTAGCCGGGCGTGTCGGAGTTGGCGACGTTCTGCGAGATCAGGCGCTGGCGCTCGCCGAGGTGCGAGAAGCGCCCCTTGAGCATCGCGAACAGCGGAATCTCGTTCAGGTTCATAGCTCAAGATGGTGAACAAACAGGGTTAACCGCGTCTTAAGACCCTGCAGCGCACACGAAGGAGGACAGCGCACGAGTCGCGCCCCGCCCCCTTTCGAACATCCGATGGAATTGGCTGATTTCCTCCGCGCCGTCTTCGCCCTGGCGCTGACCCTGGGGCTCGTCGGCCTGGCGGCCGTAGCCCTGCGCCGGTTCGGTCCGGACGCGGTGGCGCGGCTCGCGAAGGCCAAGGCCGATCGGCGTCTGAAGGTGGTCGAAACCCTGGTGCTGGATCCCTCGCGGCGCCTCGTCGTCGTCTCGTTCGACGGCGAGGAGAGACTCCTGCTGCTCGGCGAGGGACAGGTCCTGCCCGCCGCCGCCAAGTCCGCCCGCAAGCCAAAGATCACCGCCGATGCGTAAGGTTTTCGCCGCCCTCCTCCATCTACGCGCCGAAGACTGGCGGCGCGCGGCGGGCATCTCGGTGCTGGCGACGTTGGCGACCATGGTCTTCCCAGCGGTCGCGGCGGCTCAGGCGATCAACATCGACCTCGGCACCGGCGCCGGCCTCTCCGAGCGCGTCGTCCAGATGGTCGGGCTGCTGACCGTGCTGTCGCTGGCGCCGTCGATCGTGATCATGACCACGTCGTTCGTGCGGATCGTCGTGGTGCTCGGCCTGCTGCGCACCGCCCTCGGCCTCCAGCAGAGCCCGCCCAACGCCGTGCTGATCAGCCTGGCGCTGTTCCTGACCGCCATCGTCATGGGGCCGACGTTCCAGAAGTCCTATGAGGACGGCATCAAGCCGCTGATGGACCAGCAGATGGAGCTGCCGGCCGCGTTCGACGCCTCGGCCGCGCCCGTGAAGACCTTCATGCTCAGCCAGGTGGACCAGGACGACCTGGCGCTGTTCATCCGGCTGTCGAAGATCGAACGTCCGGCCACCGCCCAGGAGACTCCGCTCAGCGTCGTCACCCCGGCCTTCATGATCTCGGAGCTGAAGCGGGCGTTCGAAATCGGCTTCCTGCTGTTCATCCCCTTCCTGGTCATCGACCTGGTCGTCGCCAGCGTGCTGATGAGCATGGGTATGATGATGTTGCCGCCGGTGGTGGTGTCCCTGCCCTTCAAGCTGATCTTCTTCGTGCTGGTCGACGGCTGGCGGCTGGTGGCCGGCAGCCTGGTCGAGAGCTTCCAGCGCGGCGCGGGCGGAGGCTAGCCCCGCGCCGCCGTCGTCGCCGCCGCCTGTTTCGCGGCGGCCGGCGCGGGCGGCGCCTTGGCGGGCGTCGGCGGCCCCACCGGAGCCGGCTTTTCGCGGAACCTGGTCTTCATCTTCGCGACCCAGCCGGCGAAGGCCTCGTTGTCCGCCGTCGCCCGGCCGAAGTCTGAAACGCTCAAGGGCCCCGATTGAACCCCGGTCAGAGCGACGCGAAGCGCTTCGGGATTGCGGGCCTGGTCGTAGAAGCCAGAGTAGCGCTGCTGCATACGTGCGAGCGCCGCGTCATCCCCGGCCAGGCTGTAGGCGACGCCGGTCCGCAGAAGCTTTCCCTCGTCTTCGGCGGTCAGCGGCCCTGGCTGCTTCCAGCGCTCGCCAAGGCTCTTCTCGAAGACGCCCGCAGCGGCGGCCCAGTTCTTCTGCTTCCAGTAGATTTCGCCGCGCAGGTCCTGGGCGTCGCGACCGGTGTCGCGTTCCAGCAACTCCAGGCCGTGATCGTAGCGGCCCAGGCCCATGAGCGCGCGGGCCTCGACCACACGGCGCTCGGCGTTCAGGGCGGTCGGCAGGATCGTCGTACGCGAGGCGTTGATCGCCTGCAGCGCCTGCTCTGGCCGGCGATCCATCAGGTAGATCAGCGCTAGATCGGTCGAGACCTGTGCCCGCGGCACGCCGTCGAGCCGGTTATCGGCCTGATATTTCAGCAGCTCCGCCGCCTGGTCCAACAGATCGACGTCGACCAGTCGGCGCACAAGGCGGCGCACCATCATGTCGCCGTCGGCGCCGAGCGGCGTCAGTTCGCGGAAGTCGTAGAACATCGCCAGCGCCTGGACCGGCTCCAGCCCGTCGGCCGCCCCGTCGAGAAACAGCGTGCGGAAGGCCGCGCCGAGATCGGCCTGCAGTTGCAGCGCTTCGGGCAGGTCGGGCAGGCGCGAACCTGCGCCGCGCAGCGCTTCCAGCGCCTCGCGATAGCGGCCCTGGCTCAGATAGAGGTGGCCGAGCGCGCGGATGGTCTCGAGTTCGGTGGCGTCGCCCCGCCAGCGATAGCGCAGCCCGGCGAAGACGTTGGCCGCCTGCACTGGGGTGATCTTGCCGGTCTCCAGCCGGATCTTGGTGGCGCGCAGCGTGGCCGGCGCGGCCAGGCCCTCGCTCGGCGCGCCGGCGACCGCAGCATAGATCCGCAAGGCGCGGTCCTTGTGGCCGAGCGCCTCGACCACCTGGGCCTGGACCAGGCGTGTGGCCAGCTCCTCCATGGGGTCGGTCTTGTCCATCAGGGCGAGCGTGATGCGCGCGTCGGCCCCGTTGACGTCGCCGAGCGCCAGCGCCGCCAGCGCATCGGAGCGGGCGAAGCGCGCCTTCCAGGTGGGCGAGAACCGGTTGAAGGCCTCGGCGCCCGCTCCGAACTGGTTGCGGGCCTCGGGCCATTGGGCCAGCTGCGCAGCGATGTAGGAGCGCCAGAGGGCGGCCGAGGGGTCGTCCTGCAGGATCGGAGCGGAGAAGTCGGCTTGCGCTTCCTTGTAGCGGCGAGCCATGACCCGGGCGATGCCGCGCAGGCCGCGGAACTCCGGATCTTCCATCACCGCCGGGCTGCGGCGGGCGGCCTCGTTGAGCACGCCGATCGCCTCGAACGACAGCTCCGAGCCGACCAAGAAACGGGCCAACGCCATGCGCGCGGCAACCGGCGCGTCGCGTCCGACCGCCGCCTCCTCGTTGGCCGCTGACAGCAGCGCATTGTAGCGCGACAGGAAGCCGCCGGAGCCGGTCTTGGACCAGTTCTCGTGATCGATCAGGCCCGGCAGGCTCGCCGGCTGCGGCGCGCCCAGCGTCGCCTCGGCCCGCGCGACCGCCGCCGAGGCCGGCGACAGGGTCAGACCGCTGGGGCGGCCGATCTGGACCAGGTCGCCGTCCTGACGCATCGCCAGGTCGTCGATGTAGGACTCGGCCGCCATGCCCTGCGCCGAGGGCAGCAGCGCCATCTGCACGAACTCGCGGCGCGACGGCAGGCCCTTGGCCGGGCCCAGGGCCGTCACCACCGAAAGGGTGTCGCCGACGACCGGGTCGGCGACCCGCACGACCTTGGTGGCGCCGGCGACGGCGGCCTTGAGACCGGCCGGTCCGCCGGCCTGGTCGCGCACCACCCGGATCTGGGCGGGTTGTTCGACCTGAGCGCCAGGGCCCAGGATCACGGTCCAGGTCGCGCCCTGGGACGAGGCGAAGAACGGCGTGCCGGAGGGGGAGTCAATGCGCACCGCGGTGTAGTCGGTCCCGCGATAGGCCGTGGCGCCGGTCATCTGGCGCAGGCCGCGGGGCGCAGCCGAGATGTCCAGCGCGGCCGGCGCGTCGAACACGATCCACACCGCTCCGCCGCGGCGGAAGACCGAGGCTCCGGCCGGATTGGCCCACGGGAAGCTGAGCTGAACCTGGCCGGCGCCGATCTTGGTGGCCATGCGCACCACGCCGCCGGCCGGAATCGGGTTGGGCCGCGGCGGCGTCGGGGCGGCGGCAGATTCGGCCTGCGCGACCTCGGGAGCCGGCGGCGCAGGCGGCTTCTCGAACAGATTGACGTAGGTGGCGCCATCCGCGGTTCCGACCCGGGCGTCGGCGCCGTCGGCGATCGTGAGGACCAGCGCCGCGCCAGAGGCGCTGCGGCGCAGCTCGGCGCTCTTCAGCCAGCGCGGAGGCGAGGTCCGCAGCCGGCTGATGTCGGGATTGGCCCCCCGTGCCAGTTGCAGCGTCAGGACCTGGCCGTCGCGCCGCGCCACCGCCCGACCGCCGAGTTCGATGCGCGAGAAGTCCTCGGCCTGGGCGACGCGCACCTGGGCGCCGCCACGCGGCGCGGCCTCGGACGTCTGGGCCGACAGACCTGTAGGCGCGGCGACGCTGGCGATTGTGATCGCCGCAACGCTCGACCTAAGGGCCTGACGCAGTTTCATCGGTTAGCCGGCCTTGGCGGGCGGAGCGGCCGCCTTCGACGCCGGCGCAGCGGCCTGGCCAGCGGGGCGGGGGGCGGCCGGCAGCGGACCGGCGGCCGCCTGGGCGGCGGCGGCGACCTTTTTGACCTCGGCGAAGCGGGCTGCCAGGGCCTCTGTCAGCTTCTTGGCCTCGGCCGGCGGCATGTTCGCGATGATGGGCGAAAGGGCCCGTTCCTTCATCCGCGAGGCCACCGGCAGCCGAACCGAGTCGTCCAGCAACACCATCCGGGGCGCAGCGTCCTTGGGCTTCATCAGCTCGAACACCTTCACCAGGCGGTCGATCTCGGCCTGTTCCTTCTCGTCGGCGTCGACCATCAGCTTGGCGATGTCGCCCTTCATGCCGTTCAGCGCCTGAATCTTGGCGTCGAGCTTGGCTTCGGCGGCGGCCATCAGCGCCAGCTGCACGTCGAGATCCTGTTCACGCTTGTCGAGCTGGCCGCGACGAGCGCCCAGGCTCTGCAACACCTGCAGTTCGGCGGGCGATAAACCGGCCTCCTTGGCCAGCTCGGCGGCGGTGGGGGCGCAGACCGCCGCCGGCTTGGCCGCGGGCGGCAGGTTCGGGACCGTGGCGGCGGCGTCCTTGGCCGCTCCGGTCGCAGCCTTGGCCTCGTCCTTGGCCGGGGCGACGCCCTTTGCGGCTTCCTCGGCGAAGGCGCGCGCGCCCGAGAACAGGTCGGGCAGGCTCTGGGCGCCGGACAGAGCATTGAGGCTCAGCACGCCGACCATGGCGACGCCGACGAGCGGCAGGATGCGGGGGATATTCTTCATCGGCGGGCTCCCAGTCGCGCGCCCGGCGTCGGACGACGCTCGGCGGGCTGGTCGAAGAGGTCGTCATCAAAGGCCGGGCGCGGCGAAGCGGCGGCCTGACGGCGAGCGGGCGCGGCAGGCGCACGCTCTGGACGGCTGTCGCGCGCGGCCGAGAGCAGCGAGCCCAGGCGCTGAGTCACGCGCTCGACGTCGGCCTCGGCCACCGGCTCGGCGCCGTCGCGGCGGGCAGACGACGCCGGCGCGCCCTGCAGCTGGCGGTCGAGCTTGCTGGTCAGGGCGCGGGCCTTTTCAATTCGGTCGGCCAGGGCGTCGTGGGCTTCGTCGGTGGCCGCGCGCAGATCGGCCAGCCCTTGCTCGGCGCGGGCCGCGGCCGCGTCCAGTTCGGCCACCGCCTTGGCGAAGCCCTCGTGGCTCTCGCGGAGCGCCTTCAGGCGCGCGTTGAGGCGGTAGCCCATCATCAGGGCGGCGGCCAGCAGGCCGGCCAGCATCAGGTTCAGGCCGATGGCGATCGCGCTCATTTGAACCTCGAAATGGCTTTCTTGGCGTGCGGCGACAGCGGGCTGTCGACGCGCACGGCGATGTGGTGGTTGCGCCGGCCCATGCGCCCACGAGTCAGCGGGATCGCCCCGGCGCGCAGCTCGACCTGGCTGTCCGGGGTGGCGTTAAGCATCAGCGTGTCGCCGACCTTCAGCTCCAGCACCTCGCGCAGCGGCAGCTGCTGTTCGTCGAGCACGGCGCGGACGTCGAGCTGTGTGGTCCAGAGCTCGGTCGCGAGGTGGCTTTCCCAGATGTTGTCGCGGCCGAACTTCTCGCCCATGAACTGCTGCAGCAGCATCTTGCGGATCGGTTCGAGCGTAGCGTAGGGCAGCAGCAGCTCGATGCGCCCGCCGCGGTCTTCCATGTCGATGCGCAGCTTGACCAGGATGGCGGCGTTGGCCGGCCGCGCGATGGCCGCGAACCGCGGATTGGTTTCCAGTCGGTCGAGGGTGAAGGTCACCGGGGTCAGCGGCTCGAAGGCGGCGCGGGCGTCCGCCAGCACCACCTCGACCATTCGCTGGACCAGCACCCGCTCGATGGTGGTGTAAGGGCGGCCCTCGATACGCATGGCCGCAGTCCCGCGACGCCCGCCCAGCAGCACGTCGACGATCGAGTAGATCAGGTTGGAGTCGACCGTCAGCAGGCCGTAGTTCTCGAGCTCCTCGGCCTTGAACACCGAGAGGATGGCCGGCAGCGGGATCGAGTTCAGGTAGTCGCCGAAGCGGATCGACGAAATGTTGTCGAGGCTGACCTCGACGTTGTCCGAAGTGAAGTTCCGCAGCGACGTCGTCATCAACCGCACGAGGCGGTCGAAGACGATCTCCAGCATCGGCAGGCGCTCGTACGACACCAGCGCCGAGTTGATGATCGCGCGGATGCCCGAGCGCTCCGCTGCCTCCTCGTCCGACAGGTCGAAGCCCAGCAGGCTGTCGATCTCGTCCTGATTGAGGATGCGTTCGGCGCCGAGCAGCCCCTCGACCTTCTCGTCAGGGTTCTGCCACGTAGCAGGGTCGTCCGGGTTTATCCCGCCCTGCAGCCCGCCGATGATCTGGGGTTCTTCGTCAGCCATGGGTCAAGCGCCAACCAGGGACCAGCCCTAGTTGATCAGCATCTCCTCGATCAGGACGGCGTTCACCTTCGCCGGGGCGATGACCAGGTTCACCCGGCGCTGGATCTCCATGCGCAGTTGGTAGGAGCCCTGGCTGCCCTGCAGGTCCTCGGGACGCAGCTCGCGCAGGAAGGTCTGGAACATGTCCTGGAGCCTGGGCATGTTCGGCTCCAGCAGGTCGACCGTCGCCTGGTCCGGCACTTCCAGCGTCAGCTTGAGCTTCAGGAAGGTCGAGCGGCCGTCGGCGGTCTGCATGTTCACCACCACGCTGGGCATGGTGTAGAACAGGATGCCGTCAGGTCCTTCGCGGACCTCGCCGACGGGCTTCTCGCCCTCGCCCTTTTTCTCGCCCTTCTTTTCCTTCTTCTTTTCGGCGGCCTTGCCGGCGGCCGCTTCCGGCTTCGGCTTCAGCAGGAAGAACGCGCCGGCCCCGCCGCCGCCGAGCGCGAGCACGGCCGCGACCCCGGCGATGATCATCATCTTCGGGGTGAACTTCTTTTTCGCGGGCGCGCCCTCGCCGTCTTCGCCTTCGGCGGCGTCGCCTGACGGGGCTTCCTTCACCTTGTCCTTGGCCACGCGCGCGCGCTCCTTAGAATCTTACCCCGTCTCATGGCCCAGGCATGGTTAAGGACAAGTTTTTAACGTGTGTTAACGAGCGCGATTTTCGTGCCGGGCAATTTCCGCCGAGCGGCGGGCGTTAACCTTATTCTCCGCTGTTTTCATTGAGTTTTTGGACTGGCCCGATCCTTGCAGCCCAACCAGCGACGAAAACGCCGCAGGTTAAGGCTTCGCCATGGACAACGCCCTCTACGTCGGACTCTCGCGCCAGATGACACTGCGCCGTGAACTCGACATCGTGGCCAACAACATCGCCAACATGGACACGACCGGCTTCAAGGTCGAAAGCCTGATGGTCGAGACCGAGCCGATGGCGCCCGCCCACACGTTCGGCGCGCCGCGGCCGGTGAAGTTCGTGATCGACCGCAGCGTGGGGCGCGACTTCGGCCAGGGCGTGCTGCGCCAGACCGGCGCGCCGTTCGACCTCGGCATCCAGGGTGACGGCTTCTTCCGGGTTCGCACCGCCGACGGCGAGCAGTTCACCCGGGACGGGCGCTTCCACATGGACGAGGCCGGCCGGCTGGTCACCGAAGACGGCGCGGCGCTGCTGGACGAAGGCGGCGGCGAGATCGCCATCGACCCCAAGCTGGGCTCGGTGATGATCGCCAAGGACGGCACGGTCAGCCAGGGCTCCGAGCGCCTGGGCAAGGTTGGCCTGGCCCGCTTCGACGAGCTCTCGGTGCTCGAGAAGGTCGGCGACAACCGCTATCGCAACACCTCCAACGCCCAGGTTCAGCCGGCCACGGAATCGGTGATCCAGCAGGGGATGCTGGAAGGCTCGAACGTCAAGCCGGTCGCCGAGATCACCCGGATGATTGAGATCACCCGCACATACGAGTCCGTCGCCAAGATGATGGACGCCAACGCCGAACTCTCCCGCCGCTCGATCGAGCGGATGGGCAAGGTGAACTGAGGAATTTCCGCCGATGCAAGCGCTCCGCACCGCCGCGACCGGCATGGCCGCCCAGCAGCTGAACGTCGAGGTCATCTCGAACAACATCGCCAACATGAACACCGTGGGCTTCAAGAAGCAGCGCGCGGAGTTCCAGGACCTGCTCTACCAGACCATCGAACGCGCCGGCGCGCAGTCTTCCGACCAGGGTACGGTCGTCCCGACCGGCGTGCAGGTCGGCGGCGGTGTGAAGACCGGCTCGGTCTACCGCATCACCCAGCAGGGCAACATGACCCAGACGGGCGGCAAGTTCGACCTGGCCATCTCCGGCCGCGGCTACTTCCAGGTGATGATGCCGAGCGGCGAGATCGCCTACACCCGCGCCGGCAATTTCTCGCCCAACGACCAGGGCCAGCTGGTCACCGAGGACGGCTACCTGGTCGAGCCGGCCATCACCATCCCGGCCGACGCCACCGACATCACGATCTCCAAGAGCGGCCAGGTGCAGGCGATCCGCGCCGGCCAGACCGCCCAGGACGTGATCGGCAACCTGGAGTTGGCGACCTTCGTCAACGAGGCGGGCCTCGACGCGATCGGCGACAACCTGCTGAAGGAAAGCGCCGCCTCGGGCGCTCCGACCGTCGCGATCCCCGGCGTCGACGGCACCGGCACGATCAACCAGGGCTACACCGAAGCCTCGAACGTCGACGCGGTCACCGAAATCACCGCCCTCATCGTCGCCCAGCGGGCGTATGAGATGAACTCCAAGGTCATCACGTCGGCCGACGAGATGCTGCGCACCGCCAGCAACATCCGGTCCTGATCATGAAGCGCCTCCTGATCGCCGCCGCCGCGGCCCTGATCGCCGCCCCCGCCCTGGCCGGCCAGCCGGTCATGCTGAAGGCCGACCCGGTCGACAGCGACGGGATCATCACCCTGTCGGACCTGTTCGAAGGCGCCGGCGCCGCCGGCAAGACCCCGGTGGCCGCCAAGCCGGGCGCCTCGGCGGTGCTGGACGCCGCCGCCGTGCAGGGCATCGCCCGCCGCGCGGGGCTCGACTGGGCCAACGCCGAGGGCTTTCGCCGCATCGTGGTGCGCAGCGCCGCCAGCGGTCCGGGCCTGGCCGCCGCCGGTCCCGCCGCTGCGCGCGGCAATGTCGAGGTGCTGACCTACACCCGCAGCCTGTCGGCCGGCGAGATCGTACAGCCGCAGGATCTGGTCTGGGGCAAGGCCGCAGCCGCCCCCTCTGACGCGCCGAACGACGCAGAGGCGATCATCGGCCTGGCCGCCAAGCGCCCGCTGCGCGCCGGCTCTGCGGTATCGGCCCGCGACGTCTCGGCCCCGCAGGTCATCAAGTCCGGCGACCTGATCACCGTCACCTACGAGGACGGGGGCATCTCGCTGGTCCTGCAGGGCAAGGCGATGGCGGCCGCCAGCCTTGGCGAGACCCTCGCCGTCCAGAACATCGCCTCCAAGAAGATCATCCAGGCCGTCGCCAGCGGTCCCGGTCAAGCCGTCGTCGGCCCGGCCGCCGACCAGCTGAAGGCCCTCCCCCGCACCCAGTACGCGCTCCGATAGGGATCACCGCCCATGCGCCTTTCCGTCCTCGCAGTCCTCGCCCTGGCCCCGCTGGCCGCCTGCTCGACCGTCACAGAGGCGGTGCGCGGTCCTGAACTCGCACCGGTCGGCTATCCCGCCACGCTGGTCGCGCGGGATCAGCCGACCTTCGTCTCGGCCCGCGAGCCGGCCCCTCAGGCGGCCTCGGCCAACTCGCTGTGGCGGACGGGCGCGCGCGCCTTCTTCATCGACCAGCGCGCCAACCGGGTCGGCGACATCCTGACGGTGCAGATCGACATCGACGACAGCGCCCAGACCCGAAACGCCTCGACCAGCAGCCGCACCGCCGGCATGCAGGCCGGCGTCGACAACTTCTTTGGCCTTGAAGCCAGCCTCGGCAAGTTTTTCCCGGGCGGCTACGACCCGTCCAACATGGTCAACACCAACTCGACGTCGAACAACGCCGGGTCGGGCGCAGTCACGCGCTCGGAGAAAATCTCGCTGACCATCGCTGCGGTGGTCACCAATGTCCTGCCGAACGGCAACATGGTGATCCAGGGCACCCAGGAGGTGCGCACCAACGCCGAGCTCCGCCAACTGACCGTCGCCGGCATCGTGCGGCCCGAGGACATCTCCTCGGCCAACACCATCCGCCACACCCAGATCGCCGAAGCCCGGATCAGCTACGGCGGCCGCGGCGACATCAGCCGGGTGCAGAAGGTCCCCGCGGGCCAGTCGCTGGTCGAGCGCTTCCAGCCCTTCTGACAGTGGAGGCGCGGGCAGGCCGATGCTAGGTTGAGCTGATGAAGTCCGCTGCTTTCGCGCTCGCCCTTTTCGCCGCCGCCGGGCTCGCCCAGGCTCAGGAACCGCTGCACGTCTGGAGCGTCGACACGCCCAAGGACGCCGACGCCGCCCTACGCTTCGGCCTGCCCGACACCGACGACCAGCCGATCGCGTTCACCTGCGTGCGCGGCTCGGGCCAGGTGAAGGTCAGCGCCGACATCGCCAAGCGCCTGGGCGTCGAGCGGGTCGGCAAGACGTGGGTCGACAAGGCCGGCGTTCGCGCGCCCTGGCCGATGAGCGTGGCGCTGGCCTCGGAAGGCGCGTCGCTGAGCCTGCGCGGCGTCGGCCATCCCAACGACATCACCGACGGCACCCTGGTCCTGACCGAGTTCTCGACCCGCGCGCCGCTCGCAGCCGCCTTCCGCAAGACCGGGATCATCAGCCTCAGCGCGGCCGGCGACAGCGTAAAGCCGCCGCCCGCGCCCAAGGGTGCGGTGCGCAAGTTCCTTAGCGCCTGCAAATAGGGACTTAGGCCCGGCGGCCCGCCGCCGAGACGTTGTCCACGCCCAGCGCCGACAAGGCGCCGGCGACGATGCCCTCGGCGTCCAGTCCCGCCTGGGCGTACATCGCCTCGGGCTTGTCCTGGTCCTGGAAGATGTCCGGAAGGGTCAGGGTGCGGACCTTCAGCCCACGGTCGAGCGCGCCGTGCTGGGCCAGGGCCTGCAGCACGAACGAACCGAAGCCGCCCATCGCGCCCTCTTCCACCGTGATCAGGGCCTCGTGGTTGCGGGCCAGATTGAGGATAAGGTCGATATCGAGCGGCTTGGCGAAGCGGGCGTCGGCGACGGTCGCCGACAGGCCGCGGGCGGCCAGCAGGTCGGCGGCCTTGAGGCTTTCGGCCAGGCGGGTGCCGAACGAGAGGATGGCCACGGCCGAGCCTTCGCGGACGATGCGGCCCTTGCCGATCTCCAGCGGCGCGGCCAGGTCGGGAATGGCGACGCCGACGCCCTCGCCGCGCGGGTAGCGGAAAGCCGAGGGACGGTCGTCGATCGCCGCGGCGGTGGCGATCATCGCCGCCAGCTCGGCCTCGTCGGCGGCGGCCATCAGCACCATGCCCGGCAGCGCGCCCATGAAGCCGATGTCGAACGAGCCGGCGTGGGTCGCGCCGTCGGCGCCGACCAGACCGGCGCGGTCCATCGCGAAGCGGACCGGCAGGCCCTGGATCGCGACGTCGTGGACGACCTGGTCGTAGCCGCGCTGCAGGAAGGTCGAATAGATCGCGCAGAACGGCTTCATGCCGTCCGCCGCGAGGCCGGCGGCGAAGGTGACCGCGTGCTGCTCGGCGATGCCGACGTCGAACATCCGTTTGGGGAAACGCTTGGCGAACAGATCCAGGCCGGTGCCGGAGTCCATCGCAGCGGTGATGGCGACGATCTTCGGATCGATCTCAGCCCGCTTGATCAGTTCCTGGGCGAAGACCTTGGTGTAGGTCGGCGCGGCCGGCTGGCTCTTGGCCTGCTGGCCGGTGATGACGTCGAACTTGGCGACCGCATGCAGCTTGTCGGCGGCGCTCTCGGCGGGGGCGTAGCCCTTGCCCTTCTGGGTAACGACGTGGACCAGGACCGGCTTGTCCTTGATCTCGCGCACGTTTTTCAGCACCGGCACCAGGGCGTCGAGGTCGTGCCCGTCGATCGGGCCGACATAGTAAAAGCCCAGCTCCTCGAACAGCGTACCGCCGGTGACCATGCCGCGGGCGTATTCCTCGGCCTTGCGGGCCGCTTCCTGCAGCGGCCGCGGCAGCACCTTGGCCACCGATTTGCCTAGGTTGCGCAGCGACTGATAGCCGCCGCCCGAGACGACCCGGGCGAGGTAGGCGCTCATCCCGCCGACCGGCGGGGCGATCGACATGTCGTTGTCGTTGAGGATGACGGTCAGCTGGCCAGTGGTGGTGTGGCAGGCGCTGTTCATCGCCTCATAGGCCATCCCGGCGCTCATCGAGCCGTCGCCGATCACGGCCACCACGCTGTTGGACTTGCCGGCCGCGTCACGCGCCGCGGCGAAGCCCAGCGCCGCCGAGATCGAGGTCGCCGCGTGAGCGGCGCCGAACGGGTCGTATTCGCTTTCGCTGCGCTTGGTGAAGCCCGACAGCCCGCCGCCCTGGCGCAGGGTGCGAATGCGGTCGCGGCGGCCAGTCAGGATCTTATGCGGATAGGTCTGGTGGCCGACGTCCCAGATCAGGATGTCGTCCGGCGTCTCATAGACGTGATGAAGCGCCACCGTGAGTTCGACCACGCCGAGGCCCGCGCCGAAGTGTCCGCCAGTCTGCGACACCACGTCGATCATTTCGGCGCGCAGTTCATCCGCCAGCTGGCGCAGTTCAGGCGCGCTGAAGCCGCGCATGTCGCGCGGGTACGAGACCTTGTCGAGCAGGGGCGTGACTGGCGGCATATTGTTGTCGTTCTCGAACTAATTCCGGCGATCTAGCACGAAATCCACACTGGCCCGCAGGAAATCGGCCTGTTGACCAAACGGATCAAGGTGCGACTTGGTTTGCTCGGCGAGCAGGGCCAGTCGTTCGCGAGCGGCGTCCGCACCCAGCAGGGTCACGTAGTTCGCCTTGCCTTTCTCGGCGTCCTTGCCGGCCTTCTTGCCCAGCACGGCGCTGTCGCCGTCGACGTCCAGCAGATCGTCGGCGATCTGGTAGGCCAGACCTATGTCCTGAGCGAAGGCCATCAGGGCGTGGCGCTCGGCCTCGCCCGCATGGGCCATGATCAGCGGCAGTTCGAACGAGACCGCGATCAGGGCGCCTGTCTTGAGGCGCTGCATGCGGGCCACCGCGCCGAGGTCGTCGCGAACGCCCAGCATGTCGATCATCTGGCCGCCGCACATGCCGCGGGCGCCGCCGGCCTGGGCCAGCTTCAGCACCATTTCGGCGCGCACCGCGCCGTCGTGATGGGTGTCGGGATCGGCGAGGATTTCGAAGGCCGCCGTCTGCAGCGAGTCGCCCGCCAGCACCGCCGTAGCTTCGTCGTAAGCCTTGTGCACGGTCGGTCGGCCGCGGCGCATGTCGTCGTCGTCCATGCACGGCAGATCGTCATGGATCAGACTGTAGGCGTGAATGCATTCCAGCGCGCACGCGGCGCGCAAGACCGGGCGATCCTCTAGGTCGAACATGCGGCCGGTCTCGATGGCGAAGAACGGGCGCAGGCGCTTTCCCGGCCCCAGCGCCGCATAGCGCATGGCTTCGGTCAACCGCTGCTCCGGCCCCTCGACCCGCGGAAGCAACTGATCGAGCGCCACCGTCACGAGGTCGGCGGCCTCCGCCACGCGCCTGGCGAGCGCCATGTCAGTTGAACTCGGCGGGTTCGGCGCCGGCCTGGCCGTTGGCGCCCACCACGATCTTCTCGACCCGCAGGCGCGCGGCTTCCAGCCGCTTCTCGCAGTGCGCCTTCAGGAGCGCGCCGCGCTCGTACAGCTCGATGGACTGCTCCAGCGGCGCCTGGCCCGACTCCAGCTGGCCGACGATGCGTTCCAGCTCAGCCAGGGCCTGCTCGAAGGAGAGCGCGTCAATGTCAGCGGCGTCGGCCATTCCGATTTCCTTGAGAAGCTAGCAGGTTAGTGACCGGCGCCCCGGCCCGCAACGTTTCGAGCGTCGTCAGGATCGCTCGTAGCGCCGCGTGGACCAGTACTTCCAGCCCTGATTGGCCGTCAGGCGCCAGCCGCGCCGGCGCAGCGCGCGCCCCACCATGAAGTTGAAGAAGCCGTGCGCCAGCACCACGACGTCCTCGCCGTCGGCCGCCAGGTCGATGATCAGGTCGGCGGCCTGATCGGCCCGCTTTTCCGCCTCCCGGCGAGTCTCCTGGCCGTCGTGGTGATTGAAGAACCACCACCAGAACCGGGCGATGAAGCCCCAGATCTTGGGCGACATACGCACGAAGCCGGGAAAGTGCGGCGGCGGCAGCGGAGCTTCGACGAACAGCGGCGTGCGGTCGAACTCGCGGCCCGCGGCCAGGGCCAGGGCGCTCTCGATGGAACGATTGCGGACCGACGAGATGATCACGCCGGCCCGGGCCGTCTGTTCGATCAGCGCCGCCGGCGGCGTCTGGCCCGGCCGGATGCCCAGCTGTTCGTAGCGGCTCCAGTAGTCGCGGTAGCCATGCACGTTCAGCATCACCTTGCGGTGAATGTCCGGCTCGCCGTGGCGTGCAAGCACGATCGCCCCAGGGCGCATAGCGGTCGATTTCGGAAGGTCGGCGGTCAAAGCGTCGGCCATGTCATCCAATGGCCAGGAGTCTTGCAACCCGGCCTTCGCCCTCACCCCTGCGAAAGTGCCTGTACGTGCGCAAGCGCAGAACGGCCTAGAGCCTCCAGGTCGTACCCGCCCTCGAGCGAGGAAACAACCCGCCCGCGACTATGGGTCCGGGCAAGACTCATGATCGCACGGGTCGCCCAGGCGAAATCCTCGGCTTCGAGGTTCTGGCTCGAATCGCCGATCGGGTCGCGGGCATGGGCGTCGAACCCTGCCGAGATCAGAATCAATTCCGGCGCGAAGGCGTCGACATGGGTCAGCAGCCCCTCGAACTCCTTGCGCCACAGCTCGCGCGGCGCGTTCGGCGGCACCACGGCGTTCCGGATATTGCCCGGGACGACCTCAGAAGGGTGGCCGCTGCCCGGCCACAACGGCCATTGCTGGACCGACGCGAAGAACAGGTCGTCCTGCCCGCCCAGGGCCGCCTGGGTGCCGTTGCCATGGTGGACATCGAAGTCCACGACCGCCACGCGCCTGATCCCGGCCAGCTGCGCGGCGCGCGCGGCCAGGGCGACGTTCGAAAAAATGCAGAACCCCATCGGCAGCGCCGGCTCCGCATGGTGGCCCGGCGGCCGCACCGCGCAGAACGCCCGCTCAATGCGGCCCGCGGCCACCTCGCGCGCGGCCTCGACCACGCCGCCCGCCGCCCGCAACGCCGCATTCAGACTCCCGGCCGACATGTAGGTGTCGTCGTCCAGCTGCAGCATGCCCTGCTTAGGGGCGCTGTCGATCACGGCCTGGACATAAGCACCGCGGTGGGCGAGCTCCAGATCGGCCCGCGCGATCAGCGGCGCCTCCCGTCGATCGAGCTTCAGATCGCTGTCGCCCAGCGCGCCCAGCACCGAGCTCAACCGCTCCGGCCGCTCCGGATGCCATTCGCCCGGCCGGTGGTCCAGCATCTCAAGATGGGTGTAGAGGGCCATATCCATGCGAATCGCAGCCTAACCCGGCTTAGTTGGAACCCGAATGCTACAACCGACGATACGCCGCGCAGACCGTTCCGACGCTCAGGTTTTGTCCGACCTGGGGGCGCGGACGTTCGCCGAGACCTTCGCCCATCTCTATCCGCCGCAGGACCTCGCGGACTTCCTCGCCCAGGCCTACGGCCTCGAGAAGACCCTCGCCGATCTCGCCGACCCGGCCAAGGCCCAATGGCTGGTCGAGGCCGACGGCCAGGCGGTCGGCTATGCCCTCGCCGGCCCCTGCGACCTGCCGCACCCGGAGGTCACCGCCGCCTGCGGCGAGCTCAAGCGCTTCTACCTGCTGAAGGACTGGCAGGGCGGCGGTACGGGCGGACGGCTGTTCTCAAAGGTTATGGCCTGGCTGGAGCGCGAAGGGCCGCGCGACCTCTGGATCGGGGTATGGTCGGAGAACCTGGGCGCCCAGAGATTCTACATGCGCCACGGGTTCGAACGGGTCGGCGAGTATGGCTTCCGGGTGGGCGGCACGGTCGACCACGAACTCATTCTGCGGCGTGCTGCGCAAGGATTCTCCACCTAGGGGCGAATTTTTGGGCGGGGCTTGCCAGCTGTGCTGAATTTTATCGTCCGCTTAGAGAAATATTGCTGCGATTTAACGTCGGGGACTTTGACGCTGACGCTCGCATTTGCGAACTTCCCGGCAATCATCGACGTAGCTGCACGCGACGGGTGGGATGCTCAAAATCGGATATGTCAGGCTGCGCGATGCGCGCTCCGCTGACGATACTGCGACGCTGAAATCTATTGGCTGCCACGTCGTGCGCGCTGAAGAGTCGGCCGGCCCGGGCGCGGACTGCTCGTCCGTGCTCATGTCGATCCTCGACTTTATCTCCGAGGGCGATCAGCTGGTCGTCACCCGCCTCAACCACCTCGCCACCTGCACGCGCGAAGTGCTCGACGTGATCGAGCGGCTGGAAGTGCGCGGCGCGAGCCTGTTCGTAGCCGAGTCGAACGTCAGCAGCCTGGGCGAAGGCGGCCGCGCCCTGCGCGCAGCGCTGGAGGCCGTCGCCTCGGTCGAACCCCCATGGAACCGTCGCCGCCGCGGCGCGCCCGCCGCCGACATCCGCGCCCTGCAGGCGGCCGGCGTCGGCCCTGTCGAGATCGCCCGCCGGCTGGGCGTCTCGCGCATGACGGTCTGGCGCAAGCTCAAGGAAGCGGCGGTCTGAGCGGCGCCCGTAGCATGGGGGCTTGAAAGCGAAACGTTATAATATTACATTACCTCTGCCGCGACGGTTGCGGCCGCAGCGGAGGGACGCTTGAAATCTGCCCCTAGTTCCCTCCTGGACGCCTCGGCCATCAGCCTGTCCGGCCTCTGCCTGGCCCACTGCCTGGCCCTCCCCCTCGTCGCCGCCTTCTCCCCAGTCGTGGCGACCTGGGCGGAGGCCGAGTGGGTGCATGCGGTCGCCATTGGCCTGGCCGCGCCGATGTCGACTCTAGCCCTCTGGCGCAGGGGTCAGTCGCCGGTGGTGATCCTGCTGTCGCTGGCCGGCCTGTCGCTCATGGCGCTGGGCGTCGCCCACTGGCCGAGCCACGAGGCCGAAACGCCGATCACCGTCGCCGGCAGCCTGCTGCTGGCCGGCGCACACATCGCCAACTGGCGTCATCGGCACAACTGCGCAGGCAAGCCCGACTAAATCAGGCCGCCATCAGGGCGTCGAAACCGTCGATCTCGACGATCGGCGAGGCGACGCCCGCATCGATGCGCATGACCTTGTTGCAGTAGGTCCGCAGGGTCATCGGATCATGCGAAGCCAGCACCAGAATCCCCGCACGCTCGACCAGTTGCTGCAGGCGCCGGTGGGCCTGGTCGCGGAAATCGGCGTCGCCGACCGCGATCCATTCATCCATCAGCAGCACGTCCGCCTCCACCGACGTCGCCACGGCGAAGGCCAGCCGCGCTTGCATCCCGGCGGAATAGGTCTTCAGCGGCATCTCCAGGAACTGCCCCAGGCCTGAGAACTCGGCGATCTCAGGCAGCCGCTCCTCGACCTCGCGGCGCGTGAGGCCCGCGATCATACCGCGCAGCCGGATGTTGTCGAAGCCCGTCGCCGACGGATCGATGCCGAGGCTGAGGTCCAGCAGCGAGGCGATCCGCCCGTCAACCGCGACCAGCCCATCATCCGGCTCGTAGGCGCCGGCCAACGCACGCAGCAGGGTGGTCTTACCCGAACCGTTGTGGCCGACGAGACCGAGTCGGTCGCCCGGCTGCAGCTCGAAACTGACGCCCTGCAGCGCCGTGACGATCCGACCGCCGTTGCTGAGCGCGCCGCCCACCGCGGCTCTCGCCAGGTGCTTCTTCAGGGATCGGTCAGCGCCGTAGACCGGAAAGCGCAGGGTCAGCTCCTCGACCCGGACCGCGACCAGAGGGTCGCGTGAGTCGTTCGGGCTGGGCACGACCTCCAGCCCGGCCGTGATCGGCCGCACGGTCGACCCCGTCCGCGTCGCCGCCAGCCACCTGCGTCGAGTCGCAATCATCGTTTGTTACGTGACTTGTTCTAACTTATTTCGTTAAAACTGTATTCGGCCATTCCCACGCATTCAAGGCGTGCAGCGGAATGTTAGGGTCCCAATCCAGGCGCCGCATATTGGGTAGAGACCCTAGACGCCGCGGGCTCGGCTACGTCGGGGCGTCGCAACGCAAGGGCATGCTGGACAACGGCGATCTCCGGCCCCATCTTTCGAAGTCAAACGTCTGTTCGTCTCCCAGCGGGAAGCTTGCCCATGTTCATGCGCTTTTTCACCGAGCTGCGCGAAGCCAAGGTGCCGGTGACGCTGAAAGAGTACCTGATGCTCATGGAGGCGCTGGACAAGGTCGTCATCGACCGTTCGGTCGAGGACTTCTACTTCCTTTCGCGCTCTGCCCTGGTGAAGGACGAAAAGAACCTCGACAAGTTCGACCAGGTCTTCAGCCACGTGTTCAAGGGCGTGGAGAAGGTTGAAGGCGAAGGCGTCGCCGATATTCCGGCCGAATGGCTGCGCAAGCTCTCCGAGAAGTTCCTGACGGAAGAGGAAAAGGCCCAGATCGAGGCCATGGGCGGCTTCGACAAGCTGATGGAAGCCCTGGCCGAGCGGCTGAAGGAACAGAAGGAACGCCACGAAGGCGGCAACAAGATGATCGGCACCGGCGGCACCTCGCCGTTCGGCGCCAACGGCTATCATCCGGAAGGCGTGCGCATCGGCCAGGACAAGGGCCGCCACGGCAAGGCCGTGAAGGTCTGGGACAAGCGCGAGTTCAAGAACCTCGACGACGCCGTCGAGCTCGGCACCCGCAACATCAAGGTCGCCCTGCGCCGGCTGCGCAAATGGGTCCGCGACGGCGCCGCCGACGAACTGGACCTGCCGGGCACCATCAAGGGCACCGCCGAGAAGGGCTACCTGGACATCCAGCTGCGCCCGGAACGCCGCAATAAGATCAGCGTGCTGATCTTCTTCGACATCGGCGGCTCGATGGACAGCCACATCAAGGTCTGCGAGGAGCTGTTCTCGGCCGCGCGGTCAGAATTCAAGAACATGGAATTCTACTACTTCCACAACTGCCTCTATGAGAGCGTGTGGAAGGACAACCGCCGTCGCCATACCGAGAAGCTGAACACCTGGGACATCCTCCACAAGTACTCCAGCGACTACAAGGTGATCTTCGTCGGCGACGCGACAATGAGCCCCTACGAGATCACCTATCCGGGCGGCTCTGTGGAGCACTGGAACGAGGAAGCTGGCGCGATCTGGATGGACCGCGTGGCCCAGATTTACGAACACGTGGTGTGGCTGAACCCGACGGCCGAGCGCCACTGGGACTACACTCCCTCGATCGAGGTGATGAAGCAGCTGGTGGGCGACCGCATGTTCCCGCTGACCATCGAGGGTCTCGACAAGGCGATGCGGGAGCTCGCGCGCTAGCGCCGCATCGCCCATCGCGTGCGACCTGCTAAGCTGTCGTAACGTATGAGAGATTCGCCCGTGGACACGGCTCAGGCCAACGAACCCGAAGAGACCAACGAAGCCGCCACCAAGGCCGCGGTGTTCTGCGCCGCAGAACGCTTGTTCGCCCTGCACGGCTTCCAGAACGTCTCGGTGCGCGACATCACCGCCGACGCCGGCGTCAACCTCGCCTCGGTGAACTATCACTTCGGCTCCAAGGACGCCCTGCTGTTCGAGATCTTCCGGCGCCGGACCGCGGAGCTGAACCGCGAACGCGCCCGGATGCTGCACGAGGCGAACGACCGCCATCATGGCGCCCCGCCGGTTCGCGACATCCTCGAGGCGCTGTTCGCCCCGCCGCTGCGCTGGGGCTCTCCGGAGAACGACCGCCGCATCTCGATCCAGTTCATCATCCGCTCGCGCAGCGAGGGGACCGAGGAAATGCGCGAGGCGCTGGCCAAGGACGTCAGCCACCTCGCCCGCTTCGCCGACGCCCTGATCAAGGCTCGTCCTGACCTGCCGCCCGAGACCGTCTACTGGCGGCTGCACTTCTGCCTGGGCATGGTCCATAACAACCGCTTCGCCGAATTCGACCGCCTGCACGTGCTGTCAGACGGCGCGACGCGCGAGGGCGACACCGCCGCCCTGCTGACCCGGATGCTCGACTTCGCCGAGGCCGGCTTCAAAGCCTAGCCGGCCAGCTTCCAGGCGAACTTCAAGTCTTCGACGAAAGCGGCGTAAGCCTGCGCCTTCGTCTCCGCGTCCGGCACGCGCAGCAGGTAGGACGGGTGATAGGTCACGACGCCCTGCGCCTGGTCCGCCAACTGCAAGGCTTGGCCGCGAGACTTGCCGATCGCAACCGGCTTGCCGAACACGCCCAGCGCGGCCGTCGCGCCCAACGCCACGATCACCCGCGGACGCACGATCCGACGCTCGGCGTCCAGCCACCAGCGACAAGCCGAGACATGGCCTGCGCTCGGGGTCTGGTGGATCCTCCGCTTGCCGCGCAGTTCGTGCCGGAAGTGCTTCACCGCGTTGGTGACATAGGTCTCCGCCCGCGGAACGCCGGCGGCTTCCAGCGCCTCGTCGAGAACGCGGCCCGCCGGCCCGACGAACGGCCTGCCCGCCAGGTCTTCCTGATCGCCCGGCTGCTCGCCGACCAGCATTAGGCGCGCCTTGCCCGGACCTTCGCCGGCGACGCCGTAGGTCGCATCGCGCCAGAGCTCGCAGCGGCGGCAGAAATCGACGCCCGCCGCCACCTCCTCCAGCGTCGCGGGCGCGCCCTCCTCGAAGGAGCCGTCGCGCGACAGCCGCTGGGCTTGGCGCACGACGCGGCGGCTGGGCTCGGTTGGTTGCTGGCGGACCATATTATCGGCGCGCGCCTCCGCGGTGGCGACCAGTTCAGGAATGAGCAGCGCCTCGGGCAGGTTCCGCCAGTAGCGCTTGGGCATCTCCCGCTGCATCGCCGCCGTCTTCAGCCGCGCCGGGTTGAAGATCGAGGCGTAGTAGGTGCGCCAGTACTCCTCGAGCGCATCCTCGCGTGGCGCGTCGGCGGGATCGGCCCCGGGGGTGAAGCTGAGCCGGCTGCGGTCCCAGTGCGCGCAGACGTCGGGGGTCAGGATCGACCAGCACATATTGGCGAACCGCCGCTGGAAGAACGGGGCCGTCGCCTGCGTCACCCGATGGGCGGGCTCGAACCAGGCGACATAAGTCTCTTCAGCCGCGTCCTCGACCAGCCGGAAGCGCACGAAGGCCTTCATCTTGTGCGCCGCCCGGGACACCGCCCGGGCCATGTCGCGGGCGCGGGCGACGTCGGGATCCGACGCCAGGTCGAGCAGCTCCGGCGCGTCCCCCAGCCGCCACAGCAGCCGGTATAGCAGCGCAAACCGCTCGCCCGAGCGGTGCATCACCACCTCCTGAGCTAGGTCGACGAATGCTCGCGGCACGGTGAAGGCCGGAGGCCCTGCGCCAGGCTGCCGGGCCTCCTCGCCGAACAGATCGCCCTCGCCGTCCACCGTCCAGATCACGTCCTGCGGCTGTGTTCCCGCCGATCGAAGCGCCCGCGCGGCCAGTCTCCAGCCGTCGAAGTCGATTTCCGAGGCGAGCCGCACAACCTTCATCAGAAGAGACTCAGCTGGGTCGGCGCCGGCCGCAGGTCTTCCTGGTCCGCCAATCGCGTTGGCCGCCAGTCGTCGACCACGATGAATGGCTGCGAAGTCTTGGAGCCACGGCTCAGCCGCCGCACGTCTTCCAGGCGGAGCCGCTTGCGCCGGCGCAGCACCAGCAACTTGTCGACGGCCGTGACGCCGAGGCCCGGCACCCGAAGCATCTGCTCGCGGTCAGCCGTGTTGAGGTCCACCGGAAACGCCCCGCGGTGGCGCAGCGCCCACGCGTGCTTGGGATCGAGTTCAAGGTCGAGGTTCTCCCCGTCGGCGGCGATCTCGCCGGCCGCGAAGCCGTAGAACCGCATCAGCCAGTCGGCCTGGTAGAGCCGGTGCTCGCGGGCCAGCGGCGGCCGCGCCGGCGGCAGGCGCGCGGTGGTGTCCGGGATCGGGCTATAGGCCGAATAGTAGACCCGGCGCAGTCCATAGGCCCCGTACAGTCCAGCGCTGCGCGAGAGAATCTCCCCGTCGAAGGCCCCGTCCGCGCCGACGATCATCTGCGTCGACTGCCCGGCCGGCGCGTACTTCGGCGGCGCCGCGGTGCGCGCCGGTTCGGACGCCGCCTCGATGCCCAGCCGCACCGCCCCCATCGCCTTGCGGATGCGGCGCGCGTCTTTCTCCGGGGCCAGCGAGGCGATGCTGTCATCGCGCGGCAGTTCGATGTTGATCGACAGCCGGTCGGCATAGAGCGCCGCCTCGTTCACCAGCGCCGGCGAAGCCTCCGGGATGAGCTTCAGGTGGATATATCCGCGAAAGTCGTGGTCCTCGCGCAGGGCGCGCGCGACCCGGACCATCTCCTCCATCGTGTAGTCGGCGCTGCGAATGATGCCCGACGAGAGGAACAGCCCCTCGATATAGTTGCGCTTGTAGAAGCCCAGCGTGAGGTCCACGACCTCCTGGACGGAGAACCGCGCCCGCGGCGTGTTCGAGCTGACCCGATTGACGCAGTAGGCGCAGTCATAGACGCAGAAGTTGGTCAGCAGGATCTTCAGCAGGCTGATGCAGCGCCCGTCCGGCGCGTAGGCGTGGCAGATCCCCATGCCCTCGGTCGACCCGACGCCGCGGCCGCCGACCGAGTCGCGACGGGACGTCCCTGAAGAGGCGCAGGACGCGTCGTACTTGGCCGCATCGGAGAGGATCGAAAGCTTGCGCTTGAGGCTGAGGACGGCCATCCGCGCACGTTAATGTTCTATTTTTGTTCTGTCGAGGGCCGAGACGCTCGACGCACCGGCTGTCGCAGCCTAGCGTTCGCACATGGATCTGATCGACCCCTTCGCACAGGCTACGCCGCGCCTTGCCACCCGCCTCAAGAGCGGGGAGCCCCACCAGGTGTTTTCGGGATTCCTGTTCCACGTCGGGGCCGACCGCTACATCATCCTGACCGCGCTGCACTGCCTGCTGCGTCCCAACACCTTCTACTTCAAGAACCGGGGCACAGAAGGGACTTGGGCCGAAACCTACGCGTACGACCTCGACTGCGCGGCGCTGGGGATCAGCGTCCCGCTCTACGATGGCCGCACGCCGCGCTTCCGCTGGCACCAGGACCCCGACAACGCCTCGCTCGACATCGCCGGCGTGCCCGTGCGGCTGCGCAGTCAGCCCCAGGCGATCAACTGGACCGGACGCTTCGGAGACTACGACGTGCTACGCGAGGGATTGCCGCTGACCACCGGTTCGGCGGGGATGATCTATGGTTTTCCCGGCGGCGCGGCGATCCTGCGCGAGGCGCCTATCGCGCGCGGCTTCACCCTGGCCAGCGACTATCGGCTCAACCCCTACGCCTTCCATGTCGACGGCATCGGCGGGGCGGGCTGCTCGGGGGGGCCCGTCGCCTTGCGGGCCGAACGCGGCGACCGCACGCTCATGCAATGGATCGGCATATATGTGGCCACCTACGAGACCGAGCGCCTCGGCCGCTGCATCCCCTTGGAGCGGATCATGGAGCTCGTCGGCGCCATGACCGCCGAGCCGCTGTTGTGGGACGCCTAGGCGTCAAAAAATTAGTTGCGCCCCGGCCGAGCTTGGCGTCCCGTACCGGTGTTGTCGGGGGACGCATGGAGGCTTTGGGCTGCATGGCGACGACGTTCAAACTCAATGGCCGCGAGGTCACGGTCAAAGGCCCGGACGACTCTCCGCTGCTCTGGGCGATCCGCGACGAACTCGGCCTGACCGGCGCCAAGTTCGGCTGCGGCATCGGCGGCTGCGGCGCCTGCACCGTACACCTGGACGGAGAGCCGGTGCGCTCCTGCATCACCCCGGTCAGCTCCATCGCCGGCCATGCGATCACCACCATCGAAGGCCTCGACCCCAGCGGCCGCCACCCGCTGCAGCTGGCCTGGATCGAAGCCCAGGCCCCGCAGTGCGGCTACTGCCAGTCGGGCCAGATCATGTCGGCTGCGGCGCTGCTGAAGTCGACGCCCAACCCGACCGACGCCCAGATCGACGACGCGATGAACGGCAACCTCTGCCGCTGCATGTCCTACGTGCGGATCAAGAAGGCCATCAAGCTGGCCGCCGCAAAGATGCAAGGCGCCAAGGCATGAACGCCGTCGCTCCCCTCTCCCGCCGCGGCTTCCTGGCCGCGATCGCCGCAACCGGCGCGGCCATGACCTTCACCGTGGGGCCGGACGAGGCGGCCGCCGCGGCCGGCGATTTCGAGCCGACCATCTGGTACTCGATCGGCCGCGACGGGATCGTCACCGTCAACGTGATCCGGGCCGAGATGGGCCAGCACGTCGGCACCGCCATCGCCCGCATCGTCGCCGACGAACTCGAAGCCGACTGGTCGAAGGTCCGCATCAATCACGTGGACTCCGCCGCCAAGTGGGGCCTGATGGTCACCGGCGGTAGTTGGTCGGTCTGGCAGAGCTATCCGCTCATGAGCCAGGCCGGCGCCGCCGGCCGAATGGTGTTGATCGAGGAAGGCGCCAAGCTGCTCGGCGTCGATCCGAAGTCCTGCACGGCGGCCAACAGCGTCGTCAGCGGCGGCGGCAAGTCGATCGGCTACGGCGACATCGTCGCCCGCGGCAATTTGAAGCGCAGCTTCACCGCCGACGAACTCGGCAAGATGCCGATCAAGAAGGCCGCCGAGCGCCGGCTGGTCGGCAAGCCCTCGGCCCAGCTCGACATCGCCGAGAAGGTCGACGGCTCGGGCAAGTTCGGCATCGACGCCAAGATCGACGGCATGGTCTACGCCCGGCCGAAGATCCCGCCGACGCGCAACGAGTCCAAGGTCGTCTCGGTCGACGACAGCGCCGCCAAGGCGGTGCCAGGCTACCTCAAGACCATCACCCTCGACGATCCGTCCGGCACCGTCCCGGGCTGGGCGATGGTCATCGCCGAGAGCTTCGTCGCCGCCGACGCCGCATGCGAACTGGTCAAGGTCGAGTGGAGCTCGGGCGACACCGACAAGACCTCCGAGGCCGACCTCCAGAAACGCGCCAGCGCCCTGATCGCCGATCCCAAGGCCGGCGCGCTGGTGGTCGAGGACCCGGGCGTCGACGCCGCCTTCGCCGCCGCCAAGACCAAGCTGGAGCGGACCTACACCACCGCCAGCGCCCTGCATTTTCAGCTCGAGCCGGTGAACGCCCTGGCCATCGCCAACAAGGACGGCTCCTACGAGATCCACACCGGCAACCAGTGGCAGTCGCTGGTGCTGCCGTGGCTCTCCAAGGCGCTCGGCGTCCCAGAGGACAAGATCGTCCTGAAGACCTATCTGCTCGGCGGCGGCTTCGGCCGGCGGCTCAACGGCGACTATGCGGTGCCGGCCGCGCTCGCCGCCAAGGCGCTCGGCCGGCCGGTGAAGATGGTCTGCACCCGGGCCGACGACAGCCGCTTCGACTCCTTCCGCTCGCCCTCGGTCCAGGTCGTGAAGATGGCGTTCGGCGAGGGCGGCCGCGTGACCGCCATGGACCACGCCGCCTGCGCCGGCTGGCCGACCCAGGTCATGGCCCCGTTCTTCATGCCCAAGGGCGCGAATGACGTCGCCTACGACCCCTTCGCGATCAGCGGCGCCAACCACTGGTACAGCGTCGGCGCCCAGCGCGTGCGCGCGGTGCCCAACGACCTGGCCAACCGCGCCTTCCGCCCGGGCTGGCTGCGCTCGGTCGGCCCCGGTTGGACCAACTGGGCGGTCGAGTGCTTCATGGACGAGGCGGCCCAGTCGGTCGGCAAGGACCCTCTGGCCTTCCGCCTGGCCATGCTGGACGGCGCCGGCCGCAACGCCGGGACCCCGCCCAACTCGGTCGGCGGCGCCAAGCGCCAGGCCGCCGTGCTCTCGCGCCTCGCCGCCAAGGCCGGCTGGGGCCAATCCCTGCCCAAGGGCACGGGCCTGGGCATCGCCACCACCTTCGGCCAGGAACGCGACATGCCGACCTGGGTCGCCTGCGCCGCCCGGGTCAGGGTCGACGCCGCCAGCGGGGCGGTGAAGGTCGAGAAGCTGACCCTCGTCGCCGATGCGGGGACCATCGTCTCGCCCGAAGGCGCCCTGGCGCAGATGGAGGGCGCGGCGCTCTGGGGCATGAGTCTGGCCCTATTCGAAGGCACCGAGTTCGAGAACGGCGCGCCGCGTGACACCAACCTCGACGGCTACACGCCGCTGCGGATGGCCGACGTGCCCGAGCTCGATATCGAATTCATCGAGAGCGCCGAGGTCCCGGTCGGGCTGGGCGAACCAGCGACCACGGTCGTCGGGCCGGCGATCGGCAACGCGATCTTCAACGCGAGCGGGGCGCGGGTCCGCCACCTGCCGATCCGCTCCGAGGACGTGCTCAACGCCTTGAAGACCAAGTCTTAACCCGCGACGGGCTATCTCCGGGCCGCGCCTCCCCCCTCTTGGCGCGTAGCAGATACCGGAAAGCCCTGATGCATCGCCTTCTTCTCGTCGGCGGCGCGGCCGTCGCCGCGCTCCTGTCCTCCAGCGCCGCGTTCGCCGCAGACGCGCCGCAGGTCGAGGAGCTGATCGTCACCGGCGAGAAGGCTGACCGCAGCCTGCAGGACACCGTCGCCAGCGTCGCACTGTTCACTGAGCGCGACCTCGACGCCCGCAACGTCCGCGACCTGAGCGACCTGGTGAACCAGGCCGCCAACGTCGGCCAGACCTATCAGGGCTTCGGCTTCACGATCCGCGGCGTCGCCAACAACGGCGTCTCGGGCGGCGGCAGCGGCGGCCTGGCCACGGTCTATCTCGACGGTGCGGCCCTGCCCGACCGCGCGGTGGCGGCCGGCCCGCTGGACATGTGGGACATCGCCCAGGCCGAAATCCTGCGCGGCCCGCAATCGACCCTCCAGGGCCGCAACACGCTCGCCGGCGCCATCGTCCTGCGCAGCAACGACCCGACCTGGACCTGGAGCGGCGTGGCCCGCGCCGACGTGGCCGACGACGAGTCCCGCATCCTCGCCTTCGCCGCCGGCGGCCCGATCGTCGCCGACCAGCTGGCCTTCCGCCTGTCGTTCGAGGACCGCGAGTCCGAAGGCTTCACCTACAACGCGACCCGCAAGACCGAGGAAGACCCGCTGCTGTCGACTACTGTCCGCGGCAAGCTGCTGTTCACCCCCTCGGCCCTGCCCGACCTGACCGTGCGCGCCAGCGTGCTGCACAACCGGCACAAGGGCGGCTACATCTACAGCTACTCGCGCTCAGACGTGCCGGACCCGGCCGGCGCCCGCGTCGCCACCAGCGACTATCCGGGCCAGACCCGCAGCACCTCCGACATCCTGACGGTCAACGCCGACTACGCCCTCTCCGACCAGTTGAAACTCACCTCGGTGACCGCCTGGAGCAAGGTGCGCAGCGCCAGCCTGTTCGACATGGACGGCGGCCCGGCCTCGATCGCCTACGGCCAGGAAGACGACCTCGACCGCTCGTTTTCGCAGGAACTGCGGCTGCATTACGAAGGCGAGCGCCTCTCGGGCCTGGCCGGCGTCTACTACGCCGACCGCGACCGCGACTTCGCGGTCGCCACCCGCAACGCCCTGGCCACGCCGCGCGCGACCCTGCTGGGCGTGCTGATGAGCGCGCCGTTCAACCTGCCGGCGGCCACCGCCAACGCCGCGGCCAACGCCTATGTCGCGGCCCTGCCGGCGGTCTCGGTCGACTTCGCCGGCCGCGCCCCGGAAGAGATCCAGACGGTCGCCCTCTTCGCCGACGGCCGCTACCAGCTGACGCCGCAGCTCTCGCTGCTGGCCGGCTTCCGCTATGACCGCGAAGAGAACACCCTGTCGGTGGCCCAGACCACGCGCTTCGCCGGGACCTATCCGAACCCGGCCGCATTCGGGACCCTGGCCCCCGTGATCGCCGGCCTGAATCAGGTCGTCGGCCTCTACGTCGCCCAGGCCACCGCCAACCAGCCGGACACCTCGCGCACCTTCGAGGCGTTCCTGCCCAAGCTCGGCCTCAAGTACGACCTCACCGAGGACGCCTCGCTGAGCTTCGTGGCTCAGCGCGGCTACCGCTCGGGCGGCGCGAACATCAACGTCATCCGCTCGGCGGTCGTGCCCTACGATCCGGAGTACACCTGGAACTACGAGATCGCCGCCCGCACCAGCTGGCTCGACGGCGCCCTGACGGTCAACGCCAACGCCTACTACGTCGACTGGACCGACCAGCAGGTGGTCGTGAACCTCAGCGCCACGCCCTACGACTACCAGACCGAAAACGCAGGCGCCTCGACCCTCTACGGGGCCGAGCTGGAAGCGGCCTACCGCCCGTCGGCCGCCTGGGACATCTATGGCTCGGTCGGCTACAGCCATACCGAGTTCGACGACTTCACGATCCGCGCCGGCACGACGACCATCGACCTGTCGGGCAGCGAGTTCGCCTTCGCTCCGGAGTGGACCTGGAACCTCGGCGGCGCCTATCGCTGGGACAACGGCGTGTTCGTGAACCTCGACGCTGGTTACCGCAGCAAGTCCTACGGAGTCTCGGGCCCGACCCAGAGCGCCAACAAGCTCGACGCTCGCACCCTGCTCGGCGGCAAGATCGGCTACCAGGCCGAACGCTGGACCCTGGCCGCCTACGCGACCAACCTGCTGGACGAAGAGTACGTCCAGTTCCGCCAGCCGACCCTCAACCGCGCCATGTACGGCGCGCCGCGCGTCTTCGGCGCGGTCCTCGAAACCCGTTGGTGACGAGGTAGCGTTCTACAAATCCAAAAAGCTCAGAGCGCGATCAGATTCTATCGAAGCCCGATTGCGCTCTGGGCCGCGCGCGCCCCTTCCCCCGCAGTATCGGACTCTGGTACGACGGTCGGCATAAAATTTAGCCGTAATGATTAGGGAGTCGCCCGCGCGACCCATTTAGCGATCCGTGCGCGGGCGGGACGCGATTGGAAGCACATATTTCAAGGCAGGACGCGGCAGACGCCGCGTCTGAAGACGCCCCTGTCGAACTCACCCTGGCGGAGAAGGAAGCCGCCTACGAGAAGTTCGTCTGGGACAACCTGAAGCGCAATTACATCGGCAACTACCTGCACGGCATGCTGGGCATGACCGGGTTCAGGTTGATCAACGCCCCGACCTTCCTCCCCGCCTACCTGCACATGATCTCCGGATCGAACACCATCGTCGGGCTCGGCCTGGCGCTGCAGCAGGTCGGCAGCGTGATCTCGCCGATCTTCGGCGCCACCCAGATCGAACACCGCAGCAAGGTGATGCCTGCCGCCGTTTGGATGGGCGGCCTGGCCCGCGTCCAGATCATCGGCATGGCCCTGGCCGGCTGGTTTCTGAAGGGCCAGTCCCTCGTCGTCACGATGATGGTCCTGATGTTCCTGTTCGGGCTGTTCATGGGCACCCAGCGGGTGGTGTTCGGGCTGCTGATGGCCAAGGTCATCCCGCTCAGCCGCCGCGGCCGCCTGCAGGCTTGGCGCAACGCCACCGGCGGGCTCATAGCCGCCGCCCTTGCATGGGCGGCGGGCAAATACCTGATCGAGGGCAACGTCTTCGGCAACGGCTACGCGACCACCTTCGCGCTCGCCGCCTTCCTGACCAGCATGGGCCTCTGGGCGCTGCAGATCCTGCTCAAGGAGCCTGAGCCTCCGAACCTGCCGGCCCAGGCGCGGTTCCGCGACCGGCTCAAGGACTTCCCGGCGCTGATCATGTCGGACAAGGGCTACGCCTGGTTCCTGGTCGTGCAGATGGTCGCCACGGCCAGCCGGATCGCCACGCCGTTCTACATCATCTTCGTCTCGTCCACGATGAAGCTGGATGGCATGACGCTCGGCCTGCTCAGCCTCGCCTTCCTCGGCGCCGACACCCTGTCGAACCTGGTCTGGGGCTATCTGGGCGACAAGACCGGCTTCAAGCTGGTGCTGGCGGTCTCGCTGTTCGCCTGGACGCTGGCGACCGCCCTGCTGATGCTGAACCACGCCCCGTGGGCGGTGTTCCTGGCCTTCTTCGGGCTCGGCGCGGCCCAGTCCGGCTACATGATGGCGGCCCAGACGATGATCCTGGAGTTCGGCTCGCGGGCCGAGATGCCGATGCGGATCGCCATCTCCTC
This sequence comes from Phenylobacterium haematophilum, assembly GCF_014196295.1. GTDB lineage: Bacteria > Pseudomonadota > Alphaproteobacteria > Caulobacterales > Caulobacteraceae > Phenylobacterium > Phenylobacterium haematophilum. The sequence continues at coordinate 434,175 of NZ_JACIDK010000003.1, read as the reverse complement.
CACCGCCGAGGGCATCATGGCTTCGCTCGGTCCGCTGGCCGGCGGCTTCATCGCCGACCACTACGGCTTCAACGTCGTGTTCGGCGCATCGATCGGCTTCCTGGTGGTCGGTCTGCTGATCCTTCTCACCGTTGTGAAGGAGCCGCGCACGGCGCGGATGGCCTCGCTCTAAAGGCGTGCTAGATCGGACGGCATGAAGCCCGAGAAGGATCCCGAGGTCGTCGACCTCTCCCAGCATCGAAAGGCCGTCCAGGCTCGCGAGGCGGCGGCGAAGGCCGCCCGCGAGAAGGCCGCCCGCCAGGCCAAGACGGGCGGCTCGATGCTCGGCGGGCGCAAGCACGCCGGGCCGATCCTGATCCTGGTGATCCTGGTGCTGCTGGCGATCTTCGTCCTGCCGCGAGTGCTCTAGGGCGTTTTTCGCCGGGCCGTGTCACACGACCCAGGCCCCGCGCGTCCTGTTGCTGAACCCCCAGCACAGGACCTCCCCATGTCTGCTCGCCTGAACCCCTACGCCGCCGCGCCGGAAATGATCTCGGCCATGACCGCCCTCGAAACGGCGGTGGTGTCTTCCGGTCTCGAACACAGCCTGATCGAGCTGGTGAAGACCCGCGCCTCGCAGATCAACGGCTGCGCCTTCTGCATCCACATGCACACCCGCGACGCCCGCGCCCATGGCGAAAGCGAGGAGCGGCTGTATCTGCTCTCGGCGTGGTGGGAGAGCTCCCTGTTCACCCCCCGCGAGAAGGCGGCCCTGATCTGGACCGACTCCCTGACCCTCATCGCCCAGACTCGCGCCCCGGACGCCGACTATGCGACGATGCGCGAGCACTTCGACGAGGCCGAAGCCGTGAAGCTGACCATGCTGATCGGCGCCATCAACGTCTGGAACCGGCTGGCCGTCGGCTTCCGCAGCCAGCACCCGCGCAAATGGGTGGCCGAAAAAGCGGCCTAAAGCGAATCCGGCAGCTCCTGACCCGGCTTCCCCTGATCGTCATCCCCAGCCGCGTATGCGCGCCGGGGATCCATAGGCGCAGGCGGTATTCGGCAAGGCTCGGCTTCTATGGATGGCCTGGACCTGCCGGCCCGGCCATGACGAGAAACAAAGGCGCTCCCTAAGCCGCCATCTTGCTGGCGGCGGCCTGGGCGATGCGCGCCTTGGCCATCTCGTTGGCGACTTGGTCGCTCGGCCGCCCCTCCGACGCGGCGCGGTCGAGCACCTCTTCCAGCGTCAGCGTCAGGCGATCGAGTTTGGCCTCGACCCAGGCCTGGTCGAACGCCTCGCCGCGCTCCAGGGCCCGGATCTCGCCGGCGACGTTGATGATGCCCCCGCCGTTGATCACGTAGTCGGGCGTGTAGAGGATCCCGCGCGCGAACACTTCGCGGCCGATCTCGGGCGTCGCCAGCTGGTTGTTGGCGCCGCCGGCGATGATCTTCGCCTTCAGCCGCGGCAGGGTGCTCTCGTTGATCGCCCCGCCCAGGGCGCACGGCGCAAAGACGTCGGCCTGCGCGTCAAAGATCGCCCCCGGCGCCACGATAGCCGCCCCGGTGAGCGCCGCCACCTGCGTCAGCGCCTCTTCGTTGACGTCGGTGATGATCAGCTTGGCGCCGGCCGCGTGCAGTTTCTCTGCCAGATAGGCGCCGACATGGCCGACGCCCTGGATGGCGACGGTGACACCGTCCAGCTCACGGTTCAGACCGCGGCGCACCGCCAGCCGCACGCCGCGGAACACGCCCTCGGCGGTGACCGGGCTCGGATCGCCCGAAGCGGCCGGATGTCCTTCCAGGCCGGCGACATAGCGGGTCTCCCTGCGCGCATAGCCCAGATCGACAGGCGAGACGCCGACGTCCTCGGCCGTCCAATAGACGCCGTTCAGCGCCTCGATCGCGCGGCCGAACGCCTCGAACAGCGCCGGGGTCTTCATGGTCCGGCTGTCGCCGATGATCACCGACTTGCCGCCGCCCAGCTCCAGGTCGGCCATGGCGTTCTTGTAGGACATCGCCCGCGACAGCCGCAGGGCGTCCTCCAGCGCGGCCTCGGCGCTGGCGTAGGGCCACATCCGGCAGCCGCCCGCAGCGGGCCCGCGGGCCGTCGAATGAACCGCGACAATGGCCTTGAGGCCGGTTTTTTCATCGAAGAACGCATGAACGCCTTCGTGACCCTCGAACGCGGGAGAATCGAACAAGGTCATGCTGCGGTCTAAGCCTCGAACTGGAAGAGCTTGTCTCGCCTTACGCCCCTCCCCGGCGCGTCACAAGCCTGCTCTAAGTCGCGCCGCCGCCTCGGCGTTGATCGGCGCGTTGGGTTGGGTCGGCGAACCCGGAATGGTCGGCGCGCCGGACGGCAGCGGCGCCTGCGGCGTCTTGATGAACGACAGCAGGTCGGCCCACACCACCGGCCCCTGGCGGTCGCGGGTCATCAGGTGCCAGCCCTTGGCGTAGTAGGCCGAACGGTCGGTCGGCTTGAGCTTGCTAGCGGCCTGGAAAGACGGCTTCTCCGGAATGATCTCGTCGTTGGCGCCGTAGATGTAGAGGGTCGGGACCTTGATCTGCCCTGTACCGGCCCAGGCCCGCTCCATCATCGCCACCAGGCCGTAGAGCGTGTCCGAGCGCGCGCCCCACACCATCAGCGGGTCGCGGCCCATGGCGACCAGTTCCTCGTGATTATCGGTCGGCTTCACCCGGCTGGTCAGCCAGCGCGGCGGCTCGTAGACCTTGGCGGCGGTGAAGCGCGAGGCCAGCCACAGCATGGTCTTGTAGGGCAGGGGCTGGTTCGACCAGCCCCAGACCGCCGGCGCCATCAGGATCAGCCGGTCGGCGTCGGGCGGCACGTCGGAAGCAAACGCCTCGATCGCCACGGCCCCGCCCATGCTCTCGCCGGCGACGATCAGCGGCACGCCCGGATGACGCATCCGCACCACTGAGACCATCGTCCGCAGGTCGTTGATCATCAGTTCGTCGCCGCCCCAGATGCCGCGGTTGGGCGAGCGCCCGAACCCACGCTGATCGAAGGCGTAGGTGGTGACGCCGTTCTGCGCCCAGTACGGCGCGGCCAGGTGAAAGGCGTTGGCGTAGTCGTTCATGCCGTGCAGCGCGACGACCACCGCCTGAGGATCGCCCCGTGCTTCCCAGCGGCTGAGGCCCAGGCGGGCGCCGTCGAACGAGACGAAGGCGTCCTGCTCCAGCCGCGGCCCCTGAAACCCGCTCGGCGGCGCGCCGGCCTGCTGCACCATCAACGGCGTGCAGGCGCTCAGCATCAGGGCGACGGCGATGGCGACGAGGCGTTTCACGAGCCCAAAATCTCCAAAACCCTTTGGCGAAGATAGGGCGCCGCCTCAGCCTCGAACCAGGGGTTCCGTTTCAGCCAGCCGGTGTTTCGCCAGGATGGGTGCGGCATCGGCAGATAGTCCGGCGCATAGTCGCGCCAAGCCCGCACCGTCTCTGTCATGTTGCCCTTTGCGCGGGCGCCGAGCGCCCAGTCCTGCGCGTAGCTACCCACCAGCAGCGTCAGCTCCACCTTCGGCAGCTCGGCCAGCAACTGCGGCCGCCAGAGCTGGGCGCAGCGTCGCGGCGGCGGATAGTCGCCGCCCTTCGGATTGGTCCCGGGAAAGCAGAACGCCATCGCTGCGACGCCGATCTCGGGCCGCCCGTAGAACGTCGCCGCGTCGATCCCCATCCACTGGCGCAGCCGATCGCCTGACGCATCCGTGAACGGCAGGCCGCTCTCGTGCACGCGCCGGCCCGGCGCCTGGCCGGCGATCAGCAGCCGGACCTCCGGGCGCACGAACACCACCGGCCGCGGCGTATGCGGCAGCTCGCCGGCGCAGGCCCGGCAGGCGGCGATGTCGTCAAGAACGGCCGAAAGGCTCATCGGCCCGATATGGGGCCCGGCGCCTTACTCGTCCACGTCGCCTGCAGCTGGCGGGGCTGCGACCACTTCGCCCTCCAGCGGCAGGCGCAGGCGATAGACGCCTTTGAACTTCTCAGGGTCCGCCGGCTTGCCGTGGCGCGTGATGACGATCTTGCCCTGGCGGGCCAGGCCGCGCGCGGTATTGCGCACATGGCCCGTCAGCCGCCGCCAGTTCTCGTTGTCGGCGGCGCGGGCCACCTCTTCCGACGAGGCCGACTTGCCGGGCGCAAGCTTGCCCAGCACGTCGAAGATCACCGCTTCCATGTCGGCGCTCATGATCAGCCGCCCCGCTTCAGGGTTTCTCGGGCGATGACCACCTGCTGGATCTGGCTGGTGCCCTCGTAGATCCGGAAGATCCGCACGTCGCGATAGAAGCGCTCGATGCCGTGATCGGCGACATAGCCGGCGCCGCCGAAGATCTGCACCGCGCGGTCGGCGACGCGGCCGACCATCTCCGAGGCGAAGTACTTGGCCGCGGCGGCTTCCATGGTCACGCTCTGGCCGGCGTCGCGCTTGCGGGCGGTCTCCATGGTCATCGCCTTGGCGACCAGCGCCTCGGTCTTGGAGTCCGCGATCATTCCCTGGACCAGCTGGAAGTTCGAGATCGCCTGGCCGAACTGCTTGCGCTCGGTCGCATAGGCCACGCAATCGGCCAGCAGCCGCTCGGCCACGCCGATGCAGACCGCGGAGATGTGCAGCCGCCCGCGGTCCAGCACCTGCATGGCGACCTTGAAGCCTTCGCCCTCATTGCCCAGGCGGTTCTCGACCGGCACCCGGACATTGTCGAAGATCACGTCGCAGATGTGCGCGCCCTGCTGGCCCATCTTCTTCTCGGGCTTGCCGACCGACAGGCCCGGCAGGTTCCGCTCGACCAGGAAGGCGCTGACCCCGCCGCCGCCGGCCTTGCCGGGGTCGCTGCGGGCCATGACCGTGAACAGGTCGGCCTTGTTGGCGTTGGTGATGAAGCGCTTGGTGCCGTTCAGCACATAGACGTCGCCGTCGCGGATGGCGGTGGTCTGGACGTTGGCGCTGTCGGAGCCGGCTTCCGGCTCGGTCAGGGCGAACGAGGTGATGATCTCGCCCGAGGCGATGCCCGGCAGATACTTGGCCTTCTGAGCCTCGGTGCCGAACATCACCAGCCCCTGGCTGCCGATGCCGACATTGGTGCCGAACGCCGAGCGGAAGGCCGGGCTGGTGCGGCCCAGCTCGACCCCGACCAGGCACTCGTCCTCCATCGACAGGTCCAGGCCGCCGAATTCCTCTGGGATCGACAAGCCGAACAGTCCAAGGCCCTTCATCTCGTCGATGACCTCAGCCGGAATGGCGTCGTCCTCGGAGACCCTGGCCTCCAGCGGCCGCAGCCGTTCGGTGACGAACCGGCGGACGGTGTCGATGAGTTGCTCGCGGGTTTCGAGGTCGAGGGCCATGGGAAGTCTCGGCTATTGGCAGACGTGCTGGTCCGCCGGGGTCTCGGCGAACTTGGAGAGGGTGACGCTGATAACCGGATCGGGCCAGACCTCATAGCCCACGGCGCCGGCCGGGACCGTGCAGATCGTGCTCATCCGCTTCATCAGCTTGCCGCCGCGCAGGGCGGTGATCTCGGCTTCATAAGCCACCGGACGGGTCAGCCCGTTCCAGATCTTCAGGACCGACTGGCGCTTTTCGACCGAGGCGTCGAGCGCGAAGGCCAGCTTGCCTGCCCCCGCGCCCTTGTAGGTTTCCTTGCCGTCGGCGCTCGCCATGCCGACCCGGCCGACCTCGACGTCGTCCAGCGTCGGCTGGCCGGCGTCATCCAGGCGGATCACCGCCCGCTGACCGGTCATCACCTGCACCAGACCGCCGTCGACCTTGGTGTGCGGGTCGAGCCCCGCCGCCGTCAGCGCCTCGACCGGAATGGTCGGCAGCTGGGCCTGGGCGGTTCCGGCCGCCAGCCAGGCGCCAAGCGCCGCAATGGCCACGAGCCGCATGTCAGGCGCGCGCCAGCGCCAGGGCCGAGCCCTGTCCCACCCCGACGCACATGGTCGCCAGGGCGCGCTCGCCGCCATTCAGCTTCAGCGTGCGCGCCGCGGTCAGCGCGATGCGTGCGCCCGAGGCGCCCAGCGGGTGGCCGATGGCGATCGCCCCGCCATGAGCGTTCACGTGGGCGGCGTCGTCGGCCAGGCCCCAGGCGCGGGTGCAGGCCAGGGCCTGGGCCGCGAAGGCCTCGTTCAGTTCGACGACGTCGAAGTCGCCGACCTTGATCCCCAGGCGCGCGGTCAGCTTCTCGACCGCCGGGATCGGGCCGACGCCCATGATGCGCGGCGCGACGCCGCCGGCCGCTCCGCCCTGGATCCGGGCCAGCGGCTCGAGGCCAAGCTTCTCGACCATCTCGGCGCTGGCCAGCAGCAGCGCCGCGGCCCCGTCGTTGACGCCCGAGGCGTTGCCCGCGGTCACCGTGCCGTCCTCGCGGACGATCGGCTTCAGCGCGCCCAGCGCCTCCAGGCTGGTGTCCGGGCGCGGATGCTCGTCCTGCGCCACCACCACCTCGCCCTTGCGGTCCTTGATGGTCACCGGCGCGATCTCGCCGTCGAAGAAGCCAGCGGCGCGGGCCGCGCCGACGCGGGCTTGGCTGCGCTGGGCGAAGGCGTCCTGGTCCTCGCGATTGATCTGGTAGTCGGTGGCGACGTTCTCGGCGGTCTCGGGCATGGCGTCGACGCCATAGGCCTTCTTCATCGCCGGGTTCACGAACCGCCAGCCGATGGTGGTGTCGTAGATCTCCGGGCTGCGCGAGAACGCAGAGTCCGGCTTGGCCATGACGAACGGCGAGCGGCTCATGCTCTCGACCCCGCCGGCGACGATCAGGTCCGCGTCGCCAGAGGCGATGGCCCGCGCTCCGGCGATCACCGCGTCCAGGCCCGAGGCGCAGAGCCGGTTGACGGTCAGGCCCGGAACGCTTTCCGGCATCCCGGCCAGCAACAGCGCCATGCGCGCGACATTACGGTTGTCCTCGCCAGCCTGATTGACGCAGCCATAGATCACCTCGTCGACCAGCCCCCAGTCCAGCTTGGGATAGGCGGCCATCAGGGCCTTGAGCGGATGGGCGGCCAGATCGTCCGCCCGCACCTTCGACAGGGCTCCGGCGTAACGGCCGATCGGCGTGCGCAGACCCCCGCAGAGAAAGACAGTCCGGCCTTGCATCGCGTGTCCCCGCCGCCTAGTTCGCTTCGGGCCGCAAACTAGTGACTGGGACTGCGGCGGGCAAACCCTTCATAGGGGTCAGGGGACGGGAATGGACGGCGGCGAAGAACTCGAAATCGGCGGCTGGAAGCACCAGGTCGTGAAAGACGGCGAGTGGGCCGGCTGGGTGCAGTACGGCAGCGACCCGTTCGAGGATCACGCCGGACCGTTCTACTACCGCGTCGACGAGACCGGCCAACGGGTGTGCGCCATGCGCGCGGAGAAGCACCACATGAACGGCGGCGGCTTCATGCACGGCGGCGCGATCATGACCTTCGCCGACTACTGCCTGTTCGTGATCGCCCGCGACGACCTGCAGGACAGCCGCAGCGTCACCGCCCAGTTCAACGGCGACTTCGTCGGCGCCGTGCCGGTCGGCTCGCTGGTCGAGTGCCGCGGCGAGGTGGTCAAGGCCGCCCGCAGCATGGTGTTCGTCCGCGGCCTGATCACCACCGGCGGCGAGCCGGTGATGAACTTCTCGGCGATCATCAAGAAGACCAAGCCCCGGACCTGACCATGAAGAAGCTCGACGCGGCCATCGCCAAGAAGATCGCGCCCTCGGCGCTGATGGTCCTGATCGCCGGACCGATCTTCCTGTTCTTCGTCATGGACCTGATCATGTTCGCGGCGATGAGCGGGACGCGCGGCGCGACCTCGCCGAACCAGGTGGTCGATCTCTCGATGGAGATCGTCATCTGCATCATGACCGGCGTGCTCAGCGCCTTCGGGGTCCGCTCGATCCTGCGGGCCCTGAAGGACTAGCGCCCTGGCCCGGCTCGTTCCGCTGACGCCGGCCGACATCGCCGAGGTCATGCGTATCGAGCGCCTGCCCGGCTACGACGCCTTCATCGGCCAGTTCAGCGCGGACGAGCACGCGGCCGAGTTAGCCTCGCCCGACGCCCGCTATCTCGGCTATCGCCGCGATGGCGGCCTCGTCGGCTTCGTGATCATCCAGGAGTTCACCGCCAAGGTGGTGCTGCTGCGCCGCATCGCCGTCGGGCAGACGAGCGAAGGCGCAGGCAGCGCTCTCTTCCGCGCCGCCGTCGACTGGATCTTCGCCAACACGCCGGCCCAGGCGGTGAAGCTGCACGTGCGGCCCGAGAACCACCGCGCCCGCCACATCTACGTGCGCGAAGGCTTTGCGCCCTATTCCAGCGACGAGACCGGCGACAAGCTGTCCGTCACTCGCAAGGCCTGGGCGAGCCGCGCCTAGGGAACGATCGTCGCCTCGATCTTGGTGACGCCGTAGACGCTGCGCCAGGCCTTCTTGTCTTCCGACAGCACCAGCCGCCAAGGCGCGGCCTTGTCGTCCAGCGGCGCCCCGTCGACCTTGTCGGCCAGGATCACCGTGCCCGCGTGATAGTCGCGGTCCAGCTCGGCCAACGAATAGACCGCCTTGAAGCCGTCCTTGCCGCTGACCACCGCATAGGCTCGCAGCGGATCGCCGTGCAGCTTGGCCCCGACCGGCATGCCGCCGGCCCGCAGCACGTAGGCCAGGATCGGACCCTCATAGGTCTTGGCGCCCAGCTCGACGCTCTCGCGCGGCAGGCCTTCCAGATCGGCCTGCGTCAGCACCTTGGCCGCCCCGCCGGGCGGCTGGATCGTCAACTCCGCAGCGCTCGCGGCGAACGGCGCCGCGGCCAGGGCGAGGGCGAAAGCCAGGCTCCTCACATCGCCGCCTTCGCCGCCGGGCGGCTGCGCATGGCGTCGGCCCAGCGGTGCAGATTGGTCAGCTCTTCAGGGATCGGCAACTTGATCATCCGCGTGAAGTCGATGCCGATGAAGGCGATGATGTCGGCGATGGTCAGCCGCTCTCCGGCCAGCCATTCGCTCTCGCCGAGCCGGCGATCGAGCACCTTCAGCCCCTTCAGGCCGATCTCCTTGTTGTACTCGCCGACCGGCGGATTGGGCGCTTCGAGCGCGGCCAGCGCCGGATGGGTGTGACGTACGCCCAGCATGAAAGGGTTGGCGACCAGCATCTCGGCCCGGCGGGTCCACATCTCCACGACCGCGGCCTCCTCCGGCGTGCGCCCGAACAGGTTCGGCTCCGGATAGCGGGCTTCCAGGTAGCGGCAGATGGCCAGGGACTCGGTGATCGTCGTGCCGTCGTCCAGCTCCAGCGCGGGAACGTTCGGCAGCCCGGCCTTGGCCAGGTAGTCGGCCTGCTTGTGCTGACCCTGAATCAGGTTGAGCTGGACGATCTCGATGTCGCCTATGCCCTTCTCGGCCATGAACCAGCGGACCCGCCGCGGGTTGGGAGCCATCGCCGTGTCGTAGAGCTTCATCCCTGATCCTCCCGCGGCTCTGGCGGCCGCCCTATTGTCCGAACAGTTCCCGCGGCATGGCGCCGACCAGCGCCCCGGTCATGCAGGTGGCCAGGAAGCCGGCGATCAGCGCCTTCCAGACCATGCCGATGATCTCGTTGCGCCGCTCGGGCATCAAGACGCCCATGCCGGTCACGGTTATCCCGACTGACCCCACGTTAGCGAAGCCGCACAGCGCATAGGTCAGGATCATCCGCGTGCGCTCGGTCATTTCGCCGGCCGGCACCGAGCCCAGCTGGATGAAGGCGATGAACTCGGTCAGCATCAGCTTCACGCCCAGCAGGTAGCCGGCCTTCAGCGCCTCGTCCCAGTGCACGCCCATGGCCCAGGCCAGCGGCGAGAACACCAGGCCCAGGATGCGCTCGATGGTGATCGGCTCGCCGCCGACCACCGGCAGCACCGAGAGCAGCGCGTTGCCGATGGCCACGAAGGCCACGAACACGATCAGGATCGCTGAGATGTTCAGCACCACGGTCAGGCCGTCCATCGTGCCCTTGCTGATCGCGTCGATCGAGCTGTCGTACTTCAGCAACGAGGAATAGTCCGCGTAGAGCCCTCCCTGCCCAGGCTTCTCGGGGATCATGATCTTGGCCAGCAGGATGCCGGCCGGGGCCGAGATGATCGAGGCGACCAGCACGTGCGCGGCGGCGTTCGGCAGCACCGTCTTCAGGATCGTCGCATAGGCGACCATGGTCGAGCCGGCCACCGTCGCAAGGCCGACCACCATCATCAGGAACAGCTCCGAGCGGGTCAGCTTGTCGAGATAGGCGCGGATGACGATCGGGCTCTCGATCATGCCCAGGAAGATGTTCACCGCCACCGCCAGAGCCGAGGCTCCGCCCAGGCCCATGGTCTTCTGGAACAGCAGCCCGAAGCCGCGGGTGATCCACTTCAGGATGCCCCAGTGCCAGAGCAGCGCCGAAAGCGCCGAGATCACGAGGATGAGCGGCAGCACCTGGAACGCGAAGACGAACAGCGCGCCGGAGTTGGTCACCTCGTAGGGTTGCTCGCCCCCGCCCATGTAGCCGAACACGAACTGGGTGCCGGTCGCGGTCGCGGCGGCCAGACCGTCGACCCCGCGGTTGATCGTCTCAATCACCGCCTGCGCGCCGGGCAGCCCGAACAGCAGCAGGATCAGCCCGATCTGCACGGCGACGGAGCCCAGCGCCAGGCGCCAGGGGAAGGCCTTTTTGTTTTCCGAGAGCGCCCAGCAGACGGCGATCACAAAGCCCAGGCCGGCCAGGCTCTGGGCGTTCTCAGGACGAAACATGCATGGCCCCCGGACTCCGCTTTCGCGGCGTCCAAACTTCCTCAGGTCCGCGCGGACTCGCGCAGGAATTCTCGCGCTATTGACTACGGCGGGGCAGGGTCATGCAAGCGCACGCAGCGTCGCGTCCGCACGTCGCCCCTTGACGAAGTCGCATAGCGTCATATTTAATTGTGCACAATTGAATTGGAGATAATCAAATGACCGCTCTCTACGCCACTCAGGCCCGCGCTGTCGGCGGCCGCGCCGGCCATGTCGAATCCCAGGACGGCCTGCTCAGCCTCGACCTGGCGCTCCCCCGCGAGATGGGCGGCAAGGGCGGCGGGACCAATCCCGAGCAGCTGTTCGCGGCCGGCTACGCCGCCTGTTTCGAGAACGCCGTCCGCTACATCGCCGGCCAGCAGAAGATCCCGCTGAAGGGCGCGGCGGTCACCGCCACCGTCGAACTGCATCCGCGCGCCGAAGGCGGCTTCAAGCTAGGCGTGGCGCTCGACGCCGAGACCCAAGGGCTGGACCAGGCCGCGGCCGAAGCCCTGGTCGCCGCCGCCCACCAGGTCTGCCCTTATTCGAACGCCATTCGCGGCAACGTCGATGTTGCGATATCTGTGCGAGCTGAATGACCGCCAAGACCAAATCTTCGCCGAGGACGCCGGCCGCACCCGCGGCCGGCGATCTGCTGGCCCTCGACAACCAGCTCTGCTTTGCGCTCTACGCCGCGAGCGGGCTGGTCACGCGGGCCTATCGCCCGCTGCTCGAACCGCTGGGCCTGACCTATCCGCAGTACCTGGTGATGATGGCGCTGTGGGAGACCGCGCCGCGCACCGTCAAGGCGCTGGGCCAGGCGCTGGATCTCGACTCCGGCACCCTCACCCCGTTGCTCAAGCGGCTCGAGGCGGCCGGCTTCGTCACCCGCCGCCGCGACGCCCAGGACGAACGCAAGGTGCAGATCGATCTGACCGACGCCGGCCGCGCCCTGCGCGAGAAGGCCGCCGAGGTGCCGGCCGCCCTCGCCTGCCAGCTGCATCTGCCGCTCGATGAAATCGTCGACCTGCGCACGACCCTGCAGGACCTGGCGCGGCGGATGAAGGCCTAGCGCGCGCCCAGCCGCATCAGCACTTCGCGCGGAATGCCGTAGTGCTCGATGGCCGGCTTCTGATTACGGATGCCGCAGGCTTCTCGCTGGATGAAATAGTACCAGACCGCCGTCGCGGCCTCTTTCAACAGCGGCGCGCGAACCTCGTCCGGCCCCTCGAACGCCTTCAGCGCCGCGAGCGCCCGCTCGACCCGCTCTCCGGCCCGCCCGAGCGCATAGCCGCGCTCTTCCTGGATCTCGTAGTCGAGGATGCTCGCGCCGGTCTTGAACAGCGGCGACGTCGATCCCTGCGGCAGGCGGAGACTGGACATCCCCCCAATATGAGGCGCGCGCAGCCGGCGGCAAGCGCGGAAAAGCGCCCCTTTTCCTCCCCCGCACAGCAGGGGAGGAAAACAGCGCCCCTACTTCCCGGTCAGTTCCTTCACCAGCGCCGTCCGGCCGTAGACCTTGGTCAGCGCTTCGGTCGCCGCCGAGGTGGCGACCACCACCGTGCGGTTGATCGAGCCGTCATAGCCGAAGGCGCCGCCCAGCGAGTGGATGTTGCCGTCGAAGGCCGCGCCCAGCACCTCGCCCTTGGCGTTCACCACCGGCGAGCCGGAGTTGCCGCCGATGATGTCGTTGGTGGTGACGAAGTTGTAGACCGTGGCCGGATTGACCTTCGCCTGGGCCTCGACCCAGCGCGGCGCCAGCTTGTAGGGCTCGGCTCCGGTCGCCCGGTCGTACAGGCCCGCGAAGTTGGTCATCGAAGGCACGGTCACGCCGCGATAGCTCCATCCGGCGACCTTGCCGTAGGACAGCCGCAGGCTGAAGGTCGCGTCCGGATAGACCGCATCGCCGTAGGCCGCGAACTTGGCGCGGGCGACGCGCTCGGCCGCCGCATCGGTCGGCCCCTGGACCTCGGTCTCCCAGACCTTGCGCACGGCGCGCGCGGCCGGGTCGTTGCGCAGCACCAGCTGGATCATCGGATCGTCCGAGGCCTTGATCGCCGCCAGGCCCCCGTCCCACAGCGCCTTGCGCGCCGCCGGATCGGCCAGCTTGGAGCCGGCGACCGCGCGCTTGGCCAGGCCCTCCGGGCTTTCCTTGCCCAGCAGGGTCTTCACGGCCGCATCGTCGGTGGTCAGATACTCGCGGGTCTTCGACAGCCAGAAGGCCAGGTAGACCTCCTCCAGCTCCGCATCGACCGGCTTGGCGTCCAGCACCTTCTTCTCGACCAGAGGCAGGCGCGTGTCGGCGTATTCGGCCAGCCGCTCGGCGCTCGGCTTCTCACGCTCCTGCGCGGCGCGGACCAGGGTCTGGGCGTAGTAGTAAAGGTTCGAATAGGCCGCGCCGCCCTCGATCTGGCGATAGCGCAGGTAGTTGTTGGCGTAGGCGGCCTGCGCCTTGGCGATGTCGCCCCACGGATCGCCGATCTCGGCGGCCAGCTTCGGATCGGCGGCCACCTTGGTCTTCAGCTCGGCTTCCTGGGCGCGCTTGGCGTCCATGAACGCCTTGTCGTTCAGGGCCGACTGCTGGCCGTAGAACACCTTGAAGCTGTTCTCGATGCCGAACAGCGGGTCGGTGGCGATGCGCTTGTGCTCGGCGCTCTCCTGGCCGAACTGCGCCAGGCGGCCGCGGATCTCCGAGCGCTGCAGCTGCCCGACCGGGATGGTGAGGTCGCGCAGGGTCTCAAGCTGCGAGACCGTCATCAGGCGGTTGGTCGAGCCCGGATTGCCGGACACGAACGTCGCTTCGCCTTCCTGCGGCGCGCGGCTAACCCAGGTCAGGTGGGTCGGCGTCGTCGCCGGCTTGCCGTTCTCGTACAGGCGCACGAAGCCGACATCGAGGTTGAAGCGGGGGAAGTTGAAGTTGTCCGGGTCGCCGCCGAAGAACGCCGTCGCGAACTCCGGCGCGAACACCAGCCGCACGTCGGCGTACTTGCGGTACTTGTAGAGCTTGAACTGCCCCCCGCGGTACAGCGTGATCACCTGGCAGCGGACGTTGGGATCGCCCTCGCAGGCGGCCTGCTCGGCCGCCGCCATCGCCGCCTCTCGCGCGCGGACATAGTCCTGGCCGGTCTTGCCGGCGCCGGCCGCCTGGATGTCCTTGGTCACGTCGGTGATAGAGGTCAGGATTTCGGCCTGCATCCCCGGACACTTCTTCTCGTCCTCGCGCGCGGCGGTCAGGAAGCCGTCCTTGACGTAGTCCTTGTCACCCGACGACAGGTCCTGGACGCACTCCACCACGCAGTGGTGGTTGGTCAGCACCAGGCCCGAACCCGAGACCAGCGAGGCCGAACAGCCGGTGGTCAGGCGCACCGAGGCGCCCTGCATCCGGTCCAGCCACTTCTGGTCAAGCTTCAGCCCATAGGCTTCGTTGACCTTGGCGAGGGGGAAATTGTCGTAGGTCCACATGCCTTCGTCGGCCAGCGCCGGCGCGGCGGAGATCGAGAACGCGGCGGCCAGTCCAAGGCCCGCGCCGAACTTCACTGAATTCATCGTCACCAACTTGAAAGGGCGGCCGTCTGAGCGCCGCAAGATGTAACTCCGTAACACCCGCCCTCCCGCCGGGCCAGCGGCCAAGGCCGCGCCTTACCTCGATTTAACTAGGCGCGAACGTCGGTCGGCCGCACATGCTGGGCGCGAGGAGTGCCCCATGTCATTGGCTCTAGCGACCCTGATCTACGAGTGGCGCCGCTATCTGGCGGCGGTGATCGCGCTCGCCTTTTCAGGCCTGCTGATCCTGGCCCAGGTCGGCATGTTCACCGGCATGATCCAGGCCGCCACGGCCACGATCAACCGCTCGCGCGCCGATCTGATGATCATGCCCGCCAAGTCGGAAAGCCTCATCAACTCAGGCCCTTCCAGCCTCCCACGCCGCATCGGCCCGCAGCTCTACCTCAACCCCAACGTCGCCGAGGTCGCCAGCTTCGACGGCGGCGGCGGCCGCTGGACCAACCAGCCCAAGGACGGCCAGAAGCAGGTCACCACCTTCGTGCAGGTGAACATGGTCGACACCGAGCCGGGCGCCCTGACCCTGCCGGTCGACTACCCGGAAAGCGTGCGCATCGCGCTGATGGAGCCGAACGCCGTCGCCATCGACCGCTCGGGCCTGGGCCGTCTCGGCGTCAAGCTCGGTGACACCGCCACGGTCAACGGCAAGACGGTCCGCGTGCGCGCCCTGCTCGACAACTATCCCGACATCAACCAGCCCTCGATCGTCGTCTCGCGCGACACCCTTCGCCGGCTGGGCATGATGGAAAAGGGCGAGAAGACCGGCCCGCTGATGGTCCGCGTCAACAATCCCGCCCAAGCCGCCGCCGTCCGCGACCAGCTCAACGCCGACGCCAAGGGCGCCTACCGCGCCTGGACCCGCGCCGAGCTCGCCAAGGCCAACGAGAGCGCGCTGATGAAGGAGCAGATCATCGGCATCTTCCTCGGCTTCTCGGTGTTCCTCGGCTTTCTGATCGGGGTCGGCATCACGTCGCAGACCCTGCGCGGCGCCATCCTCGCCAACATCAAGGAGTTCGCCTCCCTGCGCGCGCTCGGCGTCTCGATGGGCTCGCTGCGGCTGATCGTGCTGGAGCTGTCGTTCTGGGTCGGGGTCGTCGGCCTCGGCGCCACCGCCCTCTTCACCTTCCTCGTCTCGATGCTGGCCCGCAGCGGCGGCCTGCCGATGGGCTTCCCGATCGGCTGGGTCGTGGCGGTCGGCCTGCTGCTGATGGCGATCTCGCTGGCCTCCGGCCTGATGGCCCTCGGCATCCTCAAGAAGAGCCAACCTGCGGACCTGCTGCGATGACCTCGGACAACGCCGTCGCCCTCCAGGGAAAAGGCCTCACCAAGCGCTTCAAGACCGGCCGCACCCACATTGAGGTGCTGAAGTCCGTCGACTTCGACTGCCGCCACGGCGAAATGACCATGGTCATGGGCCCGTCCGGCTCGGGCAAGTCGACCCTGATCGCCAGCCTCTCGGGCCTGCTGCGGCCGGACGAAGGCCAGGTCGTCGCCTTGGGCGAGGATCTCTGGAGCCAGCGCCCCGGCAGGATCGACAAGTTCCGCCTCGACCACTGCGGCTTCATCTTCCAGGGCTTCAACCTGTTCGGCGCGCTCAGCGCCCTGCAGCAGGTGACCACGATCCTCAAGTACAAGGGCTACTCGCCGTCCGAGGCCAAGGACCGCGCCGCCCTGGCCCTCTCCGAGGTCGGCCTCGGCCACCGCCTCGACCAGCGGCCCTCCGAACTCTCCGGCGGGGAGAAGCAGCGCGTCGCCATCGCCCGCGCCCTGGCCAAGGATCCGCGCCTGCTGTTCGCCGACGAACCGACCAGCGCCCTCGACGGCGAGAACGGCCAGATCGTCATCAAGCTGCTGCAGCGCGCGGCCAAGGAGCACGGCGCGGCGGTCATCTGCGTGACCCACGACCCGCGGCTCGAGGCCTATGCCGACCGCATCATCCACATCGAAGACGGACGCATTCTGGACGATCGCCGCACCGGCCCGTCCCAGCCTGCCGGCCCCGTCAGCCATACCGAGCTCGTTGGAGCCTAAGAGACCATGCTCGCCTTCGTGAAATCCAACCGCATCAAGATCGCGGTCGTCGTCGCCCTCGTCGTGCTCGGCGGCGGCGCCGTCATGGCGTCGGGCCAGGCCAAGGCCAGGAAGGACGCCGAGGCCAAGGCCGCCGCGGCCGCCGCGCCCAAGAGCCCCTTCGTCGCCGTCGCCAACGGCAAGGCCGACGTCGAGGGCGGCATGATCCAGGTCGCCGCCCGCCGGGCCGGCATCGTGCGCGAGGTCTATGTCCAGGAAGGCGACCAGGTCGTGAAGGGGCAGATTCTCGCCCGCCAGGAAGACGACGAGCCCAAGCTCGCCGCCGCCCGCGCCGCCGCCTCGGTCGAACAGGCCAGGGCCCAGATGGCCCAATACCAGGTCCAGCTCTCCGCCGCCGAGCGCGAACATAAGCGCCTGCAAGGGCTGGTCTCGACCAACTTCGTCGCGGCCCAGAAGGTCGACCAGGCCGCCGACAAGATCCGCGAAGCCCAGGCCAACATCCAGGCCCAGCGCGCCGCCATCGCCACCGCCCAGGCGGCGCTGGAGGAGGCCCGCTACAACCTCGAACTGACCATCATCCGCGCCCCGACCGACGGACGCATCGCCCGCCGCTACGCCAATCCGGGCGCCGGCGCCTCGACCCTGAACGTCTCCAACATGTTCGACCTCGAGCCGGAGGCCCCCCGCATCGTCCGCGCCGAGATCGCCGAGAGCGCCCTGCCCCACGTCGCCATCGGTCAGACCGTGCAGATCGCGCCGGAATCCGAGCCGACCAAAATCTACAACGGCAAGGTGCTGCGCCGCGCCGCCGTCTTCGGCGCCCGCAAGCTGCAGTCGGACGATCCCAGCGAACGCGCCGACGACCGCGTCGTCGAGGTCGTGGTCAGCGCCGACAGCGCCCCGTTCCTGATCGGCCAGCGCGTGCTGGTGAAGTTCATGCGCGACGGCGCCGCGGCCCTGGCCGCGCGGTAGCACAAGGCAATTGCTCCCCCGCTGGCGGAGCTGTCAGCCGAAAGGCTGACTGACGGAGACTTTGGCTCCTCTGCGACGAGAGCGGTCCCCCTCCGTCGCGATGCGTCGCGTCGATCCTCCTCCCTCAGCAGGGGAGGATTTGGAACGCTTGACGTCCCCTCTCCCGCACCGCACAAACCGCGGCGAAATTTCAAACCCCTGTTTGATGGGAGACTTCTCATGGCGGACATCCGCTTCGACGGCAAAGTCGCGATCGTCACCGGCGCGGGCGGCGGCCTGGGCCGTCAGCACGCCCTTGAGCTGGCCCGTCGCGGCGCCAAGGTCGTCGTCAACGACCTGGGCGGTTCGGTCGACGGTTCGGGCGGCTCCTCGGCCGCGGCCGACGCCGTGGTCGCCGAGATCAAGGCCGCCGGCGGCGAAGCCATCTCCAACGGCTCGTCGGTCACCGACGACGCCGGCGTCGCCCTGATGATCAAGCAGGCGATGGACGCCTGGGGCCGCATCGACATCCTGATCGCCAACGCCGGCATCCTGCGCGACAAGTCGTTCTCCAAGATGGACATGGCCGACTTTGAGCTGGTCGTGAACGTCCACCTCATGGGCACCGTGAAGCCTGTGAAGGCGGTCTGGGAGATCATGAAGGAGCAGAACTACGGCCGCATCGTCGTGACGACCTCGTCGTCGGGCATGTACGGCAACTTCGGCCAGTCGAACTACGGGGCGGCCAAGCTCGGCATCATCGGCTTCATGAACACCATCAAGCTCGAAGGCCAGAAGAACAACATCCACATCAACGCCATCAGCCCGGTCGCCGCCACCCGCATGACCGAGAACCTGATGCCGGCCGAGGTGCTTGAAAAGCTGAAGCCGGAATACGTCTCCCCGGGCGTCGTGTACCTGGCCTCGGAAGAAGCCCCCACCGGCGCGATCCTGACCGCCGGCGCCGGCGCCTTCGCCCTGTCGCGCATCTACGAAACCGAGGGCGTCTACCTCGGCGAAGGCGGCCTGTCGGTCGAAGAAGTCCGCGACAACTGGGCCAAGATCGCCGACCCGTCGGGCCAGCAGGCCTACGTCACCGGTGGCGAGCAGAGCGGCAAGTTCTTCCGCAAGCTGCAAGGCGGCTAAGCTTCCGCACCTGACGGACGCGAATGCGCGGGCGGTCGTTCCTCACGGGACGGCCGCCCGTTTTCGTTTTCTGGGCCGGCCCGTCTTGGGCCCGCCACAAGGTGATTCTGCCGACGGGGTGGTCGTCCGTCGAGGTCGATCGCATCGGGGTTCGGGGCGAGCCGACGCGCCTTCGCACGCGCCACGGCGCCGGCCGCGCCGAACTCCTCAAGGCGAGGCTGACGTCAAACAGCGCCCCTTTCAACGAATTCACTTGCCGCCACCTAGGTGATCGCGCGTAACCTAACGGCATGAGGTGGCCCGTCAGAGGCTCGCCCACCCTAGGGAGAATCGAACCTTGACCCAGGCCTCGCCGGCTCCGCGCGCCAGCACGTTGCCGCTGTCCACCATCTTCGCGTTCGCCGCGACCAGCCTGCCGATCCAGGCGGTGATCATCGCGGTCGCGGTCTACCTGCCCCGACATTACGCCAGCCACCTGGGCGTCAGCCTCGCCGCCGTCGGCGGAGCCTTCTTCATCGTCCGGATGATCGACATTCCGGTCGACGGCCTGCTGGGCTGGGTGATGGACAAGACGCGCACCAAGTGGGGCCGCTACCGGCTGTGGACCGTGGTCGGCGCGCCGTTCCTGATGGCCTCGATGTACTGGCTGTTCATGCCAGCCGAGGGCGTCGGCATCGGCTATCTGATCTTCTGGCTGCTGGTCATGTACCTGGGCACCTCGATCCTCAGCCTCTCGCACGCCGCCTGGGCCGCGACCCTGGCCCCCGCCTACAACGACCGCTCGCGCGTCTTCGGCATCATGACCGCGGTCGGCGTGCTGGGCGCGGCCGCCGTGCTGGCCATCCCGATCATCGCCGAGGCCCGCGGCCTGCCCGACTCCGGCAACGTCGCCACCATGGGCTGGTTTATCCTCGCCCTGACCCCGATCGCCGTCGGCCTGGTGGTCTGGCGCACGCCGGAGCGGATCGCTCGGGACGTCCCCGGCCACCAGTTCAAGCTGCGCGACTACTGGTCGCTGGTCTCGCGGCCCAGCATGGCCCGCATCCTGGCCGCCGATCTCTGCCTGGCCCTGGGCCCGGGCTGGATGAGCGCCCTCTACCTGTTCTTCTTCACCGACAGCCGCGGCTTCACCACCGGCCAAGCCTCGATCCTGCTGGCCGTTTACATCCTGGCGGGCTTCGCCGGCGCGCCGATGATGGGGCGCCTGGCCATGATGATCAGCAAGCACCGCGCGGTGATGGTCGCCACCACCGGCTACTCGCTGATCCTGATCTCGCTGATGGCGATCCCCAAGGGGAACATGCTGATCGCGATCTTCCCGATGTTCATGGCCGGCTTCCTGGCCGCGGGCTTCAACGTCCTGACCCGCGCCATGACGGCCGACATCGCCGACGAGGTGCGCCTCGAACAGGGCAAGGAACGCTCGGGCCTGCTCTACGCCATCACCACCATGACCTCGAAGATCGCTGGCGCCTTCTCGATCGGCCTGACCTTCCTGGTGCTTGAGGCGGTCGGCTACCAGGCCAAGGAAGGCGCGGTGAACACCCCGGAGGCCATCCACAACCTTGAGCTCGCCTACCTGATCGGTCCGGTGGTGTTCGTGATGCTCGGCGGCGCCTGCATGATCGGCTACGCCCTCGACGCCAAGCGCCACGGCGAGATCCGCCGCCAGCTGGACGAACGCGACGCCCTCTACGACGAAACCCCGATCATCGAGGTCGTCTCCGCTGAAGCAGCCATTGCGGTCCCGCCCCAAGCGGGTCGATAACACTACTGCCCCGGCCCGGTTTCGTCCGGGCCGGTTTCATTTTGACCCCTGCCCCTTCATTTTTTCGGGGCCTGACATTTGAGGCGATACATGGCGCATTCCGCCGCCGGCAGCACCCGCCTGCCACTGCCCGTCGTTCTGGCGTTCTCCTCGACCGCCCTGCCCATCGCCGCCATCGGCCTGGTGATGGCGGTCTACCTGCCGCGCTTCTTCGCCGGCCAGCTCGGCCTGTCGCTCGCCGCCGTCGGCGTGGCCTTCACGATCGTGCGGCTCATCGACCTGGCGATCGACCCGCTGCTGGGCATGGCCATGGACCGCACCCGCACGCGCTTCGGCCGCTACCGGCCATGGCTGCTGGCCGGCGGTCCGATCGTCATGGTCGCCGCCTACATGCTGTTCATGGCCCATCCGGGCATCACCGAGGCCTATCTGATCGAGTGGCTGCTGGTGCTCTATCTGGGGGTCTCGATCCTGACCCTGGCCCAGGCCGCCTGGGGCGCGTCGCTGGCCACCGACTACCATGACCGCTCGCGGGTCTACGGGGTCATCCAGGCGGTCGGCGTCATCGGCGCAGTGCTGATCCTGCTGCTGCCGCTGGCGCTCGGAAAGCGCGGTGAAGGCGCCAACGGCGTCCACGCCATGGGCTGGTTCTGCATCCTGCTGATCCCCGTCACCCTGGCGCTCTGCACCCTGTTCACCCCCGAGCGCGTCGCTCCCGACACCAGCAAGGAACGCGTCACCCTGCGCGACTACTGGGACCTCATCCGCCGCCCGGAAATGGCCCGCCTGATCTTCGCCGACCTGTTCATGGCGCTCGGCCCGGGCACGACCGCGGCGCTCTACCTGTTCTTCTTCCACGACGCCCGCGGCTACTCGCACCAGCAGACCGGCCTCCTGCTGGTGTTCTTCATCGGCGCGGGCCTGGTCGGCGCCATGTTCTGGGGCTGGCTGGCCCAGAAGATCGGCAAGCACCGCGCCCTGATCGTCTCGGCCGTCGCCTACGCCGCCAGCCAGTCGGCGCTGATGATCATCCCGCCGGCCACCATGGCCCTGGCGATCCCCGGCATGTTCGCGGTCGGCTTCGTCTCCTCGGCCTTTGTGCTGATCGTCCGCGCCATGGTCGCCGATGTCGCCGACGAGGTCCGCCTGGAGACCGGCAAGGAACGCGTGGGCCTGCTCTACGCCCTGGTCACCACCACCCAGAAGGTCGGGACCGCGATCACCGTCGGCATCAGCTTCACCGTCCTCGACCTGGTGGGCTACAACGCCGCCGAGGGCGCGACGAACACCCCCGAGGCGATCCGCGGCCTGGAGCTCTGCTACGTCTTCGCCCCGATCATCCTGGTGTTCTTCGGCGGCGCGGCCTTCATCGGCTGGAAGCTCGACGCCAAGCGCCACGCCGAGGTCCGCCGGCAGCTCGACGAACGCGACGCCCTGGCCGCGGAAGCCGCCCTCCTCGACAGCGTCAGCGGCGTCCGCCTGGCGACCGACGCGCCGCGCTAGATCAGCGCCTTCGCCGCCGCGATGAAGGCCTTGGCGGCCGCGCTCTCCGGCGCGGTCGCCACCAGCGGCCGGCCCTGGTCGCAGGCCTCGCGCAGCGGCACCTCCAGCGGGATCTCGGCCAGCACCGGCACGCCCAGCTTTTCGGCCTCGGCCCTGGCCCCGCCGGAGCCGAAGATCGGGATCGGCGCGCCGGTGGTCGGGTCGCTGAAGAAGGCCATGTTCTCGATCACCCCAAGGATCGGCGTCGCCGTCTTCTGGAACATCGAGGCCGCCCGCCGCGCGTCGATCAGCGCGATCTCCTGCGGCGTCGAGACGATCACCACCCCGTCGATCTTCATCTTCTGGATCAGGGTCAGCTGGATGTCGCCGGTGCCCGGCGGCAGATCGACGACCAGCACGTCGAGCGGCGCGGCCTCCGAGCCCCAGGCCACGTCGTTCATCATCTGGCGCACGGCCGAACTGGCCATCGGCCCGCGCCAGATCATCGGCGCGCCCTCGTCGACCATGAAGCCGATCGACATCACCTTCAGCCCCCAGGCCTCCAGCGGCTGCAACTTGCCGTCCACGAAGGCCGGCTCCTCGTCTATGCCCAGCATCCGCGGCGCCGAGGGGCCGTAGACGTCGGCGTCCAGCAGCCCGACCTTCAGCCCCTGGGCGGCGAACGCCGTCGCCAGGTTGACCGAGACCGTGGACTTGCCGACCCCGCCCTTGCCGCTGGCCACCGCGATCACCCGGCGCACGTGGGCCGGGCGCTGGGCGTCGGCCGGCGGAGCCGGCGCAGCCTGGGGGTCCTGCGAGACGCGGGCGCCCTTGCGCACTCGGGTCACGCCTTCGGCCGGCGGCGCGGCGGCGTGCTCGGCGGTCAGCACCACCTGGGCCTTTTCAACGCCGGGCAAGGCCGCCAACACGTCCTGGGCGGCGTCGCGCACCGGCGCGTACAGCGCCGTTTCGCCGGCCGGCACCTCGAGCATGAAGCCCGCGCGCCCGCGCCCGACCGTCAGCCCACGGACGAGCCCGGCGCTCGCCAACCCCTTGCCCGTCTTCGGATCGAGGACGCGATCGAGCGCCGCCAGGACGCTGTCGCGGTCGGGGATTGTCGGATCCATACGGCCCTTTGACTTGCTTTAACCGGTGTTGAGCCACATATCCGGCTCACAGCGCCGGTTTACAAGCCCATGCACGGGCCTAACGACGCGGCCGCGCCGAGACGAAAGCAAGACGACGCGACCATGCCTTGGAATGACAACGCGAACCCCGGCCCCTGGGGCGCGCCGCCGCCCAACGACGGGAACGGCGACAAGAAACCCGGACCCCGCCGCCCGCTGGGCGGCGGCGGCGGCGGCCCTCGCGGCCCGCGCCGGCCTGAGGGTCCTGAGCTGAACGCCGCCTTCGAGCGGCTGCAGCGCCAGTTGCGCGACTTCTTCGGCGGTCCTGGCGGCGACGGCGTGCGTCCCGCCGCGGTGGCCGCAGTGGCCGGCGTCGGCGTCGGCCTGTGGGCGCTGTCGGGCGTCTACATTGTCCAGCCCAACGAGCAGGCTGTGGTCACCACCTTCGGCGCCTATTCGCGCTCGGAGGCGCCGGGCATCCGCTACCACCTCCCAGCTCCCATCGAGCGGGTCGAGAAGGTGCCGGTCACCACCCTGAACCGCATCGACATCGGCGGGGTGGGCGACGCCAAGGTTCCCGAGGAAAGTCTGATGCTGACCGGCGACGAAAACATCGTCGACCTCAACTTCAGCGTCACTTGGCGCGTCGCCGACGCCAGCAAGTACGTGTTCACGCTTCGCGACCCGGACGCCTCGGTGAAGGCGGCGGCCGAAAGCGCAATGCGCGAAGTGGTCGGCAAGTCCGACCTGCAGCCGATCCTCACCACCGGCCGCGGCCAGGTGCAGGCCCAGACAGCCGAACTGATGCAGAGGACCCTCGATTCCTGGGGCGCCGGCATCAGCGTCGTCGAAGTCCAGATCCGCTCGGCCAACCCGCCGCAGGAAGTGGCCGCCGCGTTCCGCGACGTGAACAGCGCCGGCCAGGACCAGGAGTCGGCCCGCAACGAGGCCAACACCTACCGCAACCGCGTGGTCAACGAAGCCAAGGGTGACGCGGCCAAGCTGGTCCAGTCGGCCGAGGGTTATCGTGAGCAGGCCGTCCGCGAGGCGACCGGCGACGTGGCCCGCTTCAACCAGATCTACAACGAGTACCGCCAGGCTCCGGGCGTGACCAAGGACCGCCTCTACATCGAGACCATGGAACGCGTGCTGGCCAAGTCGAACAAGGTCGTCATCGACGGCAAGGGCGCGAGCGCGCCGATCATCCTGCCGCCTGATGTCTTCCGTCCGCGCACCCAGCCGGCCCCAGCCGCGGAGCCCGCGCCGCCCACGGTCGCTCCCTCGACGGGAGCCGCCCGATGAACCGCAGCCTTCCCATCCTCGGCATCCTGCTGGCCGGCGCGCTGATCGTCCTGTCGCAGACCTTCTTCATCGTCGACCAGCGCAAGCAGGCGGTGATCGTGCGGCTGGGTGAACCGGTCCGCGTCATCAATGCGCCCGGCGATCCCGATCCCGGCCTCAAGATGAAGGTCCCGTTCGTCGAGAACGTCGTCCAGTTCGACAAGCGCAACCTCGCCATCGAGGCGGCCCAGGAGGAAATCACCGCCTCCGACCAGCAGCGCCTGGTGGTCGACGCCTTCGTCCGCTACCGGATTTCCAATCCACTGCTCTACTACCGCACCCTGCGCGACGAGCAGACCGCCAGCGACCGCATCGAGCGGCTGGTCAACTCCTCGCTGCGCCAGGTGCTCGGCACCGCGACCTCGACCGAGATCATCTCGGGCCGTCGTGAAGCGCTGCTGGCCCAGACGAAGAAGGACGTCGTCGCCCGCGCCGCCGCCTCGCGCCTGGGCATCCAGATCATCGACATCCGCATCAAGCGCGCCGACTACCCGCCGCAGATCCAGGAGTCGGTGTTCCGCCGCATGCAGACCAGCCGCCAACAGGAGGCGGCCCGCATCCGCGCCCAGGGCGAGCAGGAGAAGCGCGAGATCATCGCCGGCGCCGACAAGGAAGTGGCCATCACGCTGGCCACCGCCCGCGAGCAGGCCGAGACCACCCGCGGCGCGGGCGACGCCGTGCGGACCCGCCTCTTCGCCCAGAGCTTCGGCAAGGACCCGGCGTTCGCGTCGTTCTATCGCTCGATGCAGGCCTACGAGGCCTCGCTCGGCCAGGGCGACACGACCATGGTGCTCTCACCTGACAGCGCCTTCTTCAAGTACTTCGAGCGCGGCCCCAACGCCCGCTGATGGCGCCGCGTCTCGTCCGGCCTGACCTCGCGCATATGCCGTCCTTCGTGGCGGCGATGCGCGAGGGCTACGCCCGCGACACGCTCCGTCCCGAAACGCCGGACAGCATCGCCGAGGTTGCAGGCGACCCGGCGGCCTTCGTCGCCAGTCAGCTCGCTCCGCCGACCCACGTCGTCCTGCCGGACGGCAGCCACGGCCCGGCCGTCCCCTACACCGTGCTCTGGTGGGTAGAGGGCGACGAATTCCTCGGCTCGCTGCACATCCGCCATCACCTGAACGAGAACCTGGAAAAGGTCGGCGGCCACGTCGGCTACGCCGTGCGCCCGAGCGCCCGCGGCCAGGGCCACGCCAGCGCCATCCTGGGCGCCGGACTCGACCACATCCGGGCGCACCTTCCCTTGACCCGCGTGTTGCTGACGGTCAGCGCCACCAACGCCGCCTCGATCCGGGTCATCGAAAAGAACGGCGGCGTGCGCACCGCCGCCATCCCCCACATCTGGCTGCCGGGCGAGACCTCGGTCCACTACTGGATCGAGCTATAGGCTGCGGAGCCGCCCATTTCGGTCCCCCGCCGTCAGGTCTGCCGCCCGGCGACCAGTGGACACAGAGCTGGCTCGCCGGATGAGCGGGAAGCGCCTGCGATAATTTCCAGGGCCGCCACGCCGCTTCCTACTGCGGATGGCTGAAGCTCGGCCGCCGAGGCCAAGCCTGTCTTCAGCCGCGCATGATACTCATCGCGCGATATTTCCTCCGCGCCGAATGTAGCCATGTGGGAGGACATGAACTGTGAATCCAGGAGTTTGAAACCGTCGGATATCAACCTGGAGACCAGATGAACGAGCGCCACCTTCGAAGCGTCATTTCGCCGGCTGAACATGCTCTCGCCGAAGAAAACACCCCCCAAGCTTACTCCGTACAACCCTCCGACTAGATACCCCGCTTCGCGAAGTGGATATTCTTCGATCACACCCGATGGAAACGAGAATCTTGATCGGCGCGCGCGGTCAAAGCCGATAGCGCTAGGCGTACGACCCCGGTCAGTGAGGCGTGGACGACGGATGTTCTGCAGGATCAAGTGGGGCAGATCCGCCCTCAAAGAGCCCTGAACTGCGGCCATCCGCAGCAGGGCCAGAACGGAACCAAGCTGCGCCTTGGCCGCTTTCCGGCGTGAGTCACTACGTCGGAGCCCGCATTTTGCGCACCCAACAGCTTCTCTACGCCGCGGCTGGCGTCGTCATTTTCCTGATCCTGCTGCTCATCGGCTGGGGGCTCAGCCATCGCGGCGACGCCCCGGCGACCCGCGGCTCGACCAACTTCGTTGATGCGGTCCAGCGCGCACAGTCCGCCACCGTCATGCTCACCGTCTCCGGCTCTGATGGCCGCAGCGGCGGCGCGCCGATGCAAATGGGCTCGGGCTTCGTGGTCTCGGCCGACGGACTGGTGGTGACCGCCGCCCATGTCACCGGCGGTCTGCCGGTGGTCAATCTGGTGTTCGCCGACGGCACGGTCGCCCGGGCAGAACTGGCCGGCGCCAACGAGTCCGCGGACGTCGCCGTCTACCGCGCCACCCCTGGCCGCCAGCTCGCCTCGCTCTCCTTCGGCGACAGCAACCAGGTCAAGGCGGGCCAGCCGGTCGTGCTGATGGGCGCGCCCTACGGCCTGGTCGGAACCGCCACCTCTGGAATCATCTCGGCCGTGAACCGCCAGATCGGCGCGCCGGTCGACGAGGACGATCCTTTCGCCGGCGCGGCGCTCAGCGGTCCGGTGAAAGCCTACCTGCAGACCGATGCGGCCCTCACCGCCGGCGGCTCCGGCGGCCCGCTGCTCAACAGCGCCGGCCAGGTGATCGGAATGGCCAGCGCCCGCGAGTCCCGCGGCGAGCCCGGCGCAGGACTAGCCTTCGCCATCCCTTCGAATGTCGTGAAGTCGGTCGTCGACGAGGTGAAGGCCGGCCCGCCGCCAGCCGCCGCCCCGGCCCAGCGCTAACCCAACGCCCGCACCGCCGCCATCAGGCCGCGCACCTCATGCAGATCGCCGGCGATACGCACGCACAGCTCGTGCATTTCGTCGGTGGGCTCCAGCAGGTCGGGGACCATGACCGTCATCATCCCGGCGGACGATGCGGCCCGCACGCCGTTGTGGCTGTCCTCCAGCGCCAGGCATAGCTCAGGCGCGACACCCAGCCGCGCTGCCGCGGCCAGAAACGGGTCGGGGTTCGGCTTGCCGCGCGCGTAGTCGCCACGCGCGAGGATGGCGTTGAAACGCGGGATGATGCCGCTCTTGCCCAGGTGCGCGTGAACCGCCCGATGGCTTGACGAGGTGGCGATAGCCCGCGGCAGGCCCAGCTCGTCCAGTTGGTCGAGCATCTCCAGCACGCCGACCTTCAGGGCGATGCCCGCCTCGCACGCCGCGTCGACGTGCTCCATCACCCGCGCGTTGAAGGCGTCGATCGGAAAGTCGCCGCCGAAGTGGTCAAGGACCTTCTGATTGCCGGCCGGCCCCGGCAACCCGATCATGCTCTGGAACAGGGTCAGCGGCATGTCGTGACCATGCTCGGCGCAGGTCGCGGTCATCGCATCGCGATAGACGACCTCGGTGTCGCAAAGCAGGCCGTCCATATCGAAGACGACGGCCACGGGAAGACGGGGTAGGCTCATGGCCGGGCTTCTAGCGTGCGGCGACCGTGAGCGGAATTCAAACCCGGCTTCAGTCCGTAACGAACTCCTCGGCCCGGTAGCCCTGGAAGTAGAGCAGCGCCGTTAGGTCTGCATGATCGACCTTGGCGTCGGCCTGGGCCGCGACGATCGGCTTGGCGCGGTAGGCCACGCCCAGGCCCGCGGCCTCGATCATCGCCAGGTCGTTGGCGCCGTCGCCGACCGCCAGGGTCTGCGAGAGTTCGATCCCCATGCCGGCCGCCTCTTCCTTCAGCGCCGCCAGCTTGGCCTCGCGCCCCAGGATCGGTTCGCCGACCGTACCGGTCAGGGCGCTGCCGTCCTCGTTCAGCGTGTTGGCGCGGTTGGCCGCAAAGCCCGCCGCATGCGCCACCCGCGAGGTGAAGAAGGTGAAGCCGCCCGAGACCAGCACCGCGCGGCCGCCGTTCGCCGACATGGTCCGCACCAGGGTCCGCGCCCCAGGGTTCAGCCGCACGCGCTCATCATAGGCCCGCTGCAGGTCGCCCAGCGGCAGGCCCTTGAGCATCCCGACCCGCTCGCGCAGCGCGCCTTCGAAATCCAGCTCGCCGCGCATGGCGCGCTCGGTGATCTCCGAGACCTTGTCCTTCACGCCGGCGAAGTCGGCCAGTTCGTCAATGCACTCGACGTTGATGATGGTCGAATCCATGTCGGCGACCAGCAGCCGCTTCTTGCGCCCGTCCCAGGGCTGGGCGCAGGCGTCGACGCCGCTCCCGGCCAGAGCCGCCTCGGCCGCCGTACGGACGACCGCCACGTCGGCGCCCTCCACCAGCAGGTCGAGCGCGCCGGGGCCGAGCGTGCGGGGCTCCTTGACGCGGGCGTGCACGCCTGCGAGCGCTGGGGTCAGTGTGGCGAGCGCCTTCGCGGCGGCGTCTGAATCGGGACCGACAAGGGTAAGGGCGATCTGCATGGAGCCCCGCATCTGGCTGATCGCCGGGCCGACCGCAAGCGGCAAGTCCGCGCTGGCCCTGCGCCTGGCCCGCGAAATCGGGGCGGAGATCATCAACGCCGACGCGCTGCAGCTCTATGCGGACCTGCGCCTGCTGACCGCCCGCCCCTCGCCCGAGGAGGAAGCCGCCGCCCCGCACCATCTGTTCGGCGTGGTCGACGCCGCCGAGGGCTGGTCGGTCGGCCGCTGGCTGCGCGCCGCCGTCGCCTTGATCGACGAGATCGCCGCCCGCAGTCGCCCGACCGTGATCGTCGGCGGCACCGGCCTCTATTTCCGCGCCCTGACCCACGGCCTGGCCGAGGTGCCCGACACCCCGCCGCAGGTTCGCGCCCAGGCAGCCGCCGAGTTCGAGGCGATGGGCGAGGCGGCCTTCCGCGCGCGGCTGGCGCAGGCCGACGCCGCCGCCGAGGCGCGCATCTCGCCGGCCGACCGCCAGCGCCTCACCCGCGCCTGGGAAGTGTTCGCCGCCACCGGGACCGCGCTCAGCGACTGGCAGGCGCGCACCGATCCGGCCATCGCGCCGGGGACCTGGGCCGGCGTGGCGCTCGATCCGCCGCGCGAGGCGCTGTTCGATCGTTGCGACGCGCGGCTCGAGGTCATGGTCCGCGACGGGGCGCTGGACGAGGTCGCCGCCCTCGCCGCTCGCGGTCTCGCCCCCAATCTGCCGGCCATGAAGGCGGTCGGCTACCGCGAACTGGCCGCCGCGCTGGCCGGCGAGGTCAGCCTTTCGGCAGGATTGGAGAACGCCCAGCGCGAAACCCGCCGATACGCCAAGCGCCAGGCCACCTGGCTGCGCGGTCAGATGGCCGACTGGCCGCGCCTCGACGCAATCGCCCACGAGGAGCAATGGAGGCAGTTTCTTGCTTTACACCCCGCCTTGACGGGGTGAACGGGGCATGTCATGACCTCGGCGACTTCATTTGGAGAACGCTCGTGCGTGAGCTTCTTGTACTCCCTGTGCGACCTCTCGCGGACTGACCACGTGTCGGACCGCTGAAGGTCGCTCGCCCAGGCCCCTTGAGGGCCTTTTTTATTGCCGAAAATCAAGGCCTTGCTGAAATGACAGCCCACCAGACGATAGCTGCCGAAACGACGATTGAGACCCTGACCGGCGCCGAGATCGTGGTCCGCGCCCTCATCGACCAGGGCGTCGAGGTGCTGTTCGGCTATCCGGGCGGAGCGGTGCTGCCGATCTATGACGCGCTCTTCGAAGAGCAGCGCCTGCAGCACGTCCTGGTCCGTCACGAGCAGGGCGCGACCCACATGGCCGAGGGCTACGCCCGCTCGACCGGCAAGCCGGGCGTGGTCCTGGTCACCTCCGGCCCCGGCGCGACCAACGCCATTACCGGCATCGTCGACGCGCTGATGGACTCGATCCCGATGGTCGTTTTCACGGGCCAGGTCGCCACGCACCTGATCGGCACCGACGCGTTCCAAGAGTGCGACACGATCGGCATAACCCGCCCGATCACCAAGCATAACTACCTGGTCAAGGACGTCGCCGACCTGCCGCGGATCATCCACGAGGCGTTCCACATCGCCACGTCGGGCCGCCCCGGCCCCGTCGTCATCGACATCCCGAAGGACGTCCAGTTCTCCAAGGGCGTCTACCAGGGCCCGACCGAGGTCACCCACGCGCACAACTACAATCCGCGCACCAAGGGCGAGCCGAACAAGATCGCCGAGGCCGTAGCCCTGATCGCCGGCGCCCGTCGCCCGATCCTCTACACCGGCGGCGGCGTCATCAACGCCGGCCCGCGTGCGGCCGAGCTGCTGCGCGAATTCGCCAAGCTGACCGGCGCGCCGGTCACCTCGACCCTGATGGGCCTGGGCGCCTTCCCGGCCTCGGATCCGGCATGGCTGGGCATGGTCGGCATGCACGGCAGCTTCGAGAGCAACAACGCCATGCACGACTGCGACGTCATGGTGGCCATCGGCGCGCGCTTCGACGACCGCGTCA
Source organism: Phenylobacterium haematophilum (assembly GCF_014196295.1). Lineage (GTDB taxonomy): Bacteria > Pseudomonadota > Alphaproteobacteria > Caulobacterales > Caulobacteraceae > Phenylobacterium > Phenylobacterium haematophilum. Next base: position 403,586 of record NZ_JACIDK010000003.1, on the reverse strand, counting down.
CCGGCCGCCTCGACGCCTTCGCGCCCGGCTCGAAGAAGATCCACATCGACATCGACGCCTCTTCGATCAGCAAGAACGTTCGCGCCGACATCGGCATCGTCGGCGACGCCGCCAGCGTGCTGGAAGACCTGATCGCCGCTTGGAAGTCGCGCAACCTTTCGACCGACAAGGCCGCGATCGACGATTGGTGGCGGCAGATCGAGGCCTGGCGCGCGCGCCAGTCGTTCCGCTATCGGCCCGACGCCAAGCTGATCAAGCCGCAGTACGCCATTGAGCGCCTGTACGAGCTGACCAAGGACCGCGAGACCTACATCACCACCGAGGTCGGCCAGCACCAGATGTGGGCGGCGCAGTACTATCACTTCGACAAGCCCAACCGCTGGATGACCTCCGGCGGCCTCGGCACCATGGGCTACGGCCTGCCGGCCGCGGTCGGCGTGCAGATGGCCCACCCGGACGCCCTGGTCATCGACATCGCCGGCGACGCCTCTGTGCAGATGACCATGCAGGAGATCTCGACGGCCATTCAGTACGACCTGCCGATCAAGGTCTTCATCCTGAACAACGAATGGATGGGCATGGTCCGCCAGTGGCAGCAACTGCTGCACGGCGAGCGCTATAGCCACTCCTATTCGTCGAGCCTGCCGGACTTCGTGAAGATGGCCGAGGCGTTCGGCGGCGTCGGTATCCGCGCCGAGCATCCTGACGAGTTGGACGACAAGATCCGCGAGATGATCGCCAGCCCCAAGCCGGTGCTGTTTGACTGCCGGGTCACCAAGGAAGAGAACTGCTTCCCGATGATCCCGTCCGGCAAGGCCCACAACGAGATGATCATGGCCGAGGAAGCCCGCGACCTCGGCTCGATCATCGACGACGCCGGCAAGCGTCTGGTCTAGGTCGAGCGGCGGCGCCCCCCGGCGTCGCCCGCATCGCCTCATCGAATTGGGCAGCTTTGCTGAGGGCCGCCAGATCGTCGGCGATCTCGTGGGCTGACTGTCAGCTCCGGGGTTTCGGGACAGCCCGGGCGTAGCCATGTCTCGTTCCTGCGGGATCCGCAGTCACGGCTTGCCCCCCGCGCCCGCTTGTGACACGTCCTCGACGACCGACGTTTAGAGAGCCCCGCATGTCCGACGCCCAGCCCGCCTCCGTCTACGACCTCAGCCACGCAGAAGAAGCCGAAAACCTGGCCACCTTTGCGATCCTGGTCGAGAACGAGCCCGGCGTGCTGCATCGGCTGGTCGGTCTCTTCGCCGCCCGCGGCTACAACATCGAGAGCCTGACCGTCGCCGAGACCGATCGCCGGGCGCACACCAGCCGCGTCACCATCGTCACGCGTGGCGCGCCGCATGTGCTGGAGCAGATCGAGGCGCAGCTCGAGAAGATGGTCGCCACCCGCCACGTCCAGGACGTGACCCGCGACCCCAACGGCCTGGAGCGCGAACTAGCGCTGGTGAAGGTCAAGGGGACCGGTCCCGACCGTGTCGAGGCCCTACGCATCGCCGACATCTTCCGCGCCAAGGTGCTCGACACCACTATCGACAGCTTCATCTTCGAGCTGACCGGCGCCTCCACGAAGATCGACAAGTTCATCGAGCTGATGCGTCCGCTCGGTCTGGTGGAACTCTCGCGCACCGGCGTGCTTTCCATCACCCGGGGCCCTGACGCCATGTAGGAAGGAGGATCGGATGGTCCGCATCGCTGCGACCGTTCTTTACCTTGCCTTCCTGTCGGCACCGGCCATGGCCCAGGCCCCGGCGGCGCCTCAGCCGTCGCCGCCGGAACCAGTCCTCGACTGGCCCTGGCCCGATCCCGATCCGAAATCCTGGTGGGACGACAAGCGTCCCAAGCCCGACGAAGCGGCCGACCCGCTCGGCGGGCGCCGGCCCGCCCGGGGCGAACAGCCGCTGGTCGTGGCCAACGGCTATGATCCCCTGCTTTACCGCCTCTGGGGCCTGCCGCCGCTGCAGAACCAGGTCCTGCGCCCAGGCGAACTGATCGTCGAGGTCGCAGTACGGCCGGCGACCTCGGCGCGCCAGACCATCGTTCGCGCGACCGTGCGGCGCGACGGCAAAGCCTTCATCCAGGCCCGCGCCGGCCTCGGCTGCTGCGAGCCCGGCATCGCCCGCCGCGTCGGTTTCGACGCCGAAGCGCCCGAGGGCGCCGCGGCGCGGCTGACCGCCCTGGCCCAGGACCCGCTCTGGAACTCCCCACGCGAAGTGCGGGTCGTCGACAGCGCCGGCGCGGCCGACGCGCTCTGCGTCGACGGCACCTCCTACGACCTGACCCTGGCCCAGCCCGGGCGGGTGCGCGCCCTGCGCCGCGCCTGCGACAGCGCCGAGATCGGCCAGGCCGCCGACGTGCTGGAGACCGTGCTGGGTCTGGCGCTCGGCCACGAGCCGCGCATCGATGTGATCTATCCTGGGGGCGCGAATTATTCGTCGGCGCGGTCCGCCTATCGCGACCTGATCGCCGAAGGCGGCGCGTTGAAGCCCGCGCCGAACGCTCGTCCTCAGCCGCCGAGCTTCACGGAGCCGCCGCCGCAGGACGGGCCGGCGGCTCCGCAACCGCCTAGCGCAGAACGTTGAGGCGGTAGAGCGCCCCGCCGATAATCGCCCCGATGGCTGGGGCGACGAAGAACAACCAGAGCTGCGACAGCGCCTGGCCGCCGACCAGCACCGCCGGGCCGAAGCTGCGCGCCGGGTTCACCGAGACGCCGGTGACCTGGATGCCGACGATGTGGATGACGGCCAGAGTGATGCCGATGGCCAAGCCTGCGAAGCCAGCCGGCGCCGCCGGGGAAGTGGAGCCGAGGATGACGATGACGAACAGGGCGGTCATCACCACTTCGAAGATCAGCGCCGACTGCATGCTGAATTCGCCGTTGTAGCCGGGCCCCCAGCCATTTTGGCCGAGCCCCCCGGCCGTGCCGGCGATCGCCGCCAGGATCCCGGCGCCCACGAGCGCCCCGAGGAACTGGGCGATCCAGTAGAGAACGACGTCGCGGGCGTTCATCCGCCCGGCGATAAACACCGCCAGGCTGACCGCCGGATTGACGTGGCAGCCGGAGATCGAGCCGATCCCATAGGCCATGGCGACGATCGCGAAGCCAAAGGCCAGGGCGATGCCGAGTTGGCCGACGTTTTCGCCGCCCAACACCGCGGCGCCGCAACCGAAGAGCACAAGCGTAAGCGTACCGATGAACTCAGCGACGAACTTCTGCATGGAATGCCTCCCGTTTGAATCGAGGCTAACCCATGGTTGAAGATTGAGATAGCGCCACTCTGCGAACGGCGTAACGCTCACTCGGAGTTGAGCGCGACATGGCTGACCCGCTTGAAGCCAAGCTGTTAGGGTGTGCTCCCGCGCGCAACCTATGTAGTTTCGCGGAATTGGAACTGCGAATTTCAGAAGCGAATACTCATGCGGGCCGCACGCAGGTGGCCCGGCCCTGTACATGGAGACAAAATGTACAAGCACGTCCTCATCTCCACCGACGGCTCCGAAACCGCCCAGAAGGGCGTCGATCAGGGGCTGGCGCTCGCAAAGGCGCTCGGCGCCCAGGTGACCCTGATCACCGTCACCGAGCCGTTTCCGGTCTATGCCAGCGCCGCAGGCGGCTGGATCCCGACCGAGATGGGGAACTATGACGAGATTCAGAAGGAGTTCGCCGACCGCGTGCTCGGCCTGGCCAAGGCCGTCGCCGACAAGGCCGGCGTCGCCGCCAAGACGCTGCACGTGCCGAACTCCCCGCCGGCCGAGGCGATCATCGAGACCGCCAAGTCCCAGGGCGTCGACATCATCGTCATGGCCTCGCACGGGCGTCGCGGCCTGGGCCGACTGATCCTCGGCAGCCAGACCTCCGAAGTGCTAAGCCACGCGCCCGTGCCGGTGCTTGTGGTCCGCTAGACGCTGACCGCCGCGTTTCGCCGCGCCACCGATCTGAACAGCAGGTACTGCGCGGCGAACAGCACGAGCTTCGACCCCGGCGCCCACAGCGACATGACGCTGGCCGTCAGCTTCGGATCGGCCAGCAGGGTCATGCCGAGATTGAGCAGCCCGCTGATGAACATCAGGCCGGCCCAGACGTATCCCGCTCCGTTGACATAGGACTCCGGGATACGCCCCTGGGCGATAGGCGGCATGTAGCGTCCCATCCAGCCGCGCTCCAGCATCGCCGCCCCGATCGCGCCATAGACGACTGTCGCCTTGAACAGCACGAACCGCGCGTCGTGAGTGATCAGCGTGGCCCCGCCCATGATCACCACCAGGGCCAGCGCCGTCCATTGCATGGCCGCGATCTTGCGCCCGCGCAGCTTCATCAGCACGACCTGCGCCACGCCCAGCGCGATGCCGACGAAGGTGGCCAGGGCGACGTCGCCGCTGGCGGCGAGAAAGACGTAGAAGACAAGGGTCGCGGCCATGTCGATCAGGATCGGACGGGCGGCGTAGACAAGGGGGCTCACGGCGAAACTCCAGGCGTTGAAGGCACGCGCAGAGCCTAGCGGCGACGCATCGTAATCCCCGAGGTCGCCCACGCAGCGAATACGTCGGTTCGCGAAATCGGCTGTCCGTTCGCGCTTCGCGAACGGTCATCCACGATTCCGACCCGGAGGTTCTTCTAAAGTCGGCGCACCGCCCCTATATTGGCTGTGTCGGGGTTCGCCCCGACTATGGAGATAAACGCGCACGGAATAAGCGGACTGGACCCGGGTGCGATTCCCGGCGGCTCCACCAAATCCTTCCTCGGCAGTTGTCGCCGGAAGCATGGGGCCGATCAGCATCGACAGACGTGTAAAGGTGTTGCTTTCTCTCGGCTTGGCCCACCGTTTCGGGCTTTAAACTAAATGCGAACGACAACTTCGCTGAAGAAGTCCGTCTGGCTGCGTAAGCGGTCCGATAGATTTCGACCTAAACTCCTAGTGTCTTAGCAGCGCTAGGCGGGGCCCGGAGGGGGCCTTGCAACAGAACCCCTCCACCTCACCTGACGAACCTGCGATTCAACGACGCCTGCGGCGAGAGCCGCCTTGCGCCCTGACGCCGAAACGCTACCCTCCGCACCACGTTCAGTACCCCCGGAGTTTCGATGGCCCAGGACCCGCCGGCCCAAGATCAGATGCACTACGAAGCCATGGCCCAGGAGGCCCTGCGCGGCGTGGTGAAGGCCGCGCTGAAGCGCGCCGCGGCGCCGGAAGGTCTGCCTGGCGCGCATCACTTTTACATCACCTTCAAGACCGAGGCGCCGGGCGTCTCGGGTCCTAACGACCTGCTGTCGAAATATCCGGACGAGATGACCATCGTCCTCCAGCACCAGTACTGGGACCTGGCGCCAGGCGAGACCTTTTTCTCGGTGACCCTGAAGTTCGGCGGCCAGCCGAAGCGCGTGTCGGTGCCCTATGCCGCCGTGACTCGCTTCTACGATCCCAGCGTCCAGTTCCTGCTGCAGTTCGAAGCTCCGGCCGCCGCCGCCGCCCTGCCCGCAGCTGCGGCCGAACCGCCGCCCACGCCGACCGAACCGGCCGATCCCAACGCGCCCAACGTTGTGTCGCTGGACACCTTCCGAAAGAAATAGCCCGCCCGCATGACCGACGTCGCACCCGCCGAACCCGAAGTCCTGACGGACGAAGCCATCCTGGCGCGTTTCCAGCGCTCGAAGAACCAGCCGACCGGCTCCCAGACCCTGGGCTTCCGCATCATCGCGGTCAGCCAGGCCGACAAGTCGGTCGAAGTCGAGTTCGAGGCCAAGCCGGAGCTGCTGCTCAATCCGATGAAGCAGGTGCAGGGCGGCTATCTCTGCGCCATGCTGGACGAATGCATGTCGGTGGCCTGCATGGTCGCCTCAGGCATGACCCACGTCGCGCCCACCGCCGAGATGAAGACCACCTTCTTCCGCCCCGCGATGCCCGGAAAGCTCAAGGGGATCGGCAAGGTCGCCAAGTGGGGCCGCACCATCGCCTTCACCGAGGGCGAACTCTACGACGCCGACGGACGGCTCCTGGCCAAGGCTACGGGAACGGCGGTGCCCACGCCCTTCCAGCGGTACAAGGCCTGACATGTTTAAACGCGCTGACATCGTCGGCGCGTTTTTCATCTGGGCCTTAGCCATGCTCGCGCCTTCCGTAGCGTCAGCGCAGGCCGGACCGTTCGGCGACTGGGCGGCAGTGGTCATCGCCGGCGACTTCCACGGCGCGGGCGGCGGCCCGACTGAGGCCTTCGACAACGCCCGCCGCGACGTCTCCAGGGAACTGCAGCGGCTCGGATTCTCGCGCGAGAATATCGTTCAGTTCTCGGTCCGTCCCGAGCGCTACAAGGACAAGCCGCTGAAGACGGACACCCTGGCGATCTACCGCTCGCTGAACGACCTGTCTGCCAAGGCGAAGTCCGGCTGCCTGGTCTATTTCACCTCGCACGGCGCGCCGCAGGGGGTGGTCGTGGACCAGCAGATCCTCACCCCCGGGCTGCTGGGACGGATCCTCGACTCCACCTGCCAAAGCCGCCCAACCGTGGTGATCATGTCGGCCTGCTTCTCGGGCGTTTTCGTGCGGCCGCTGGCCCATCCCAACCGCATGATCCTGACCGCCGCGCGGCCCGACCGCACTTCGTTCGGCTGCGGCGAAGACAACGTCTATCCGTACTTCGACGACTGCCTCCTGAAATCGAGCCCCTCGGCCCGCGACTTCGCCGCCCTGGCGAGCGCCGTGAAGAGTTGCGTGGCCCTGCGCGAGATCGCCGAGGGCATGAAGCCGCCCTCCGAGCCGCAGATTTGGATCGGGGGCGAACTGCGCCCGATGCTGCCGCTCTACGCCTTTCCGACCGGTCCGCCGGGCGGCGAGTGAACACTGATCCACGGCCTGAACGTCGCAGGCCGCAACCGCTCTAGCGCCCCGCGCGTGCGGCGCCCTACAAGAGGAATCGTGGGGCAACAGGGGCCAGCGGGTAATCATCCATGCGTTTGATCTTCAAGGCTGTCTTCGCCGCCGCATTCGCCTGCGCATCCACGGCGGCGACCGCCCAGGACACGGCCCAGCCTGCCCCCGCCTCGCCCGCCAACCCGGCGCCGGCCGCGGCGCCCGCAGCAGTGAATCCGCGCGGGCCGATCCCCTACACCAGCCTTCAGCGCCAGCAGCGCCCACGCCCGGCGGCGGCCCCAGCGGCCGTAGCTGCTCCGGCGGCGGCGACCGCAAGCGCTGCGCCCAGCGTACCGTTGACCGCTGCGCCCGCCCTGCCCACGGCCCCCTCCGGCGCGCGCCTGTCGCCGGGCGAGACGATCCCCGCCGCTGAGCTCGAACCCTATGTCGACGGCGTGGTGCGCAGCGCCATGGACCGGGACCACATCGCCGGCGTCACCGTCTCGGTCGTCCAGAACGGTCAGGTCGTACTGAAGAAGGGCTACGGTCTGGCCGCCCTGTCGCCGGCCCGCAAGGTCGACCCCGACCAGACGCTGTTCCGCATCGGCTCGATCTCCAAGACCTTCACCTGGATCGCGCTGATGAACGAGATCGAGGCTGGCCGCATCCGCCAGGACGCCCCGGTCAATCTCTACCTGCCCGAGCGACTGCAGATCCGCGACCAGGGCTTCCGCACGCCGGTCCGGGTGATCAACCTCATGGACCATTCGCCCGGCTTCGAGGACCGCGCGCTCGGCCATCTGTTCGAGCGCAACTTCGGCCGCGTGCGCCCGATGGCCGACTACCTGCGCCAGGAGCGGCCGCGCCGTGTGCGCGAGCCCGGCTCGGCCTCGGCCTATTCCAACTATGGCGCAGCCCTGGCTGGTCAGGCGGTGTCCTATGTCGCCGGCAAGCCGTTCGAGCGGCTGATCGAGGAGCGCATCTTCCTGCCGGCGCGCATGAACAGCACCAGCTTCCGCGAGCCGCATCCGCCCAAGGCCGGCATTCCCGGCGCGATCCCTAAGCGCCTGGGGGACAACATCTCCGAAGGCTACCGCTGGACGCCCGGCGGCTACGTCGCCCGGCCGTTCGAGTATATCAGCCAGGTCGCGCCGGCCGGCTCGGCCTCGTCCACGGCCGCCGATATGGCGCGCTACATGCAACTGCTCCTGAACGGCGGCACGTTGGACGGCGCGGTCATCTACGGCCCCGGGGCGGCCCGCGCATTCAACACCCCGATCCGCAAGACCTCGCCCGGAATCAACGGCTGGCGGCACGGCTTCATCGAGTACAACCTGCCCGGCGGCCGAACCGGCTTCGGCCACGCCGGCGGCACCCTGTCGTTCCTGTCGAACATGGTGGTGATCCCCGACCTGAACCTTGGCGTGTTCATCAGCACAAACACCGAGACCGGCGGCGATCTGGCCATGGGACTGGCCGGCGACATCGTGCAGCAGTTCTACGTCGCGCCCGAGACATTCCCCCGCAAGGGTTCGCGCGCACTGGTCGAGCGCGGCGGCGACTTCGCCGGCCACTATGTCGGCACCCGCCGCGCCTATCGCGGCCTGGAAGGCATGGTCGGGCTGATGATCGGCGGAGCTTCGGTCGCGGTGACCCCGGACGGTTATCTGCTGGTCACGGCGAACGGCAAGACCAGGAGCTTCGTGCCGCAGGGCGACCTGTCGAAAGGCCGCTTCATCTCCACGACCGGCGCCGATCATCTGGCATTCGCCATCGACGGCGGCCGCGCCCATAGCTTCCAGAGCGCCTTCGGCGATCAGACTTTCGAGCGCACCGGCTTCTGGAAGCGCCCGGAGGTCCTGGCCGGCGTGGCGATCCTGGTCGGGCTGGCGGCGCTGGCCACGTTCGGCGGGCTGTTCCTGCGCAACCGGCGTGACTTCCGCGAGAGCGCGATTCAGCGCCAGGCCGGTCTGCTGCAGACGACCCAGGCGGTGCTGTGGCTCACGGCCCTGGCGCTCTTCGGCGCCTGGGCGGCGAACGCCGCCGACATAGCCAACGTCATGTACGCCTGGCCGGGCGCCACGCTGATCATCGCCTCGGCCTGCGTTCTGGTCGCTGCGGCCCTGACTCTGGGCGGGCTGATCCTGGTGCCGGCCATCTGGCGCGGCGGTCGTCGGGTTGATTCGTGGACGGCCACACGCAAGGCGGCGTTTACCTTTACCGCCCTGCTCTATGGCGCCTTCACGGTGATGCTTGGCCTCTGGGGCGCCCTTACCCCTTGGAGTGGTTGATTTTTCTCAACCATAGAGAACAAGATTCTTCCACGAATTGAGGCGTTAACGCCCCAAATCTAAACGCGTCGTTTACCAAGCACTGGGTAAATCCTGCCTAGCGGCGGGCGAGTGAGCGTCCGTCCCGCGTACCCTGGGAAGGACGCCCGCGTTGAACAACTTCGTCGCCGCCCTGCAGAGGTTCGGAATCGGAAGGCTGGCGGCCGTCCTCGGGATCGGGATCGGCGTCGCCGCCGCGCTCGTCGCGCTCACCATGAACCTGGGCGAGCCCAAGGCCCTGCTCTATTCGAACCTCGACCTCAAGGAAGCCGGATCGATCACCACCGCCCTCGATCAGGCCGGCGTGAAATACGAGGTCAAGGGCGATGGCTCGACCATCATGGTGCCGCGCGACAAGGTCGCCTCCACGCGCCTGATGCTGTCGTCCAAGGGCCTGCCGACCTCCGGCTCGGTCGGCTACGAAATCTTCGACGAGGCCAACGCTCTCGGCCAAACCGACTTCGTCCAGCAGCTGAACCGCCAGCGCGCCCTGGAAGGAGAGCTGGCCCGCACGATCCAGGGCCTCGACGGCGTGACCTCGGCGCGAGTCCACCTGGTGCTGCCCAAGCGCCAACTGTTCGAGGAAGAGGCCGAGCAGCCCTCCGCCGCGGTCACCATCGGCGTCGGGGGCCGCGCCCCGTCCTCGGATCAGGTCCAGGCGATTCAGAACCTGGTCTCCAGCGCGGTGCCGAACCTGAAGCCGGGCCGCGTCACCGTCGTCGACCAGCACGCCAAGACCCTGTCGACGGGCGAAGACGGCTTCGGCGCCCAGGCCGCGGACGGCCGCCGCAGCGAGGTCGAGCAGCGCATCGCCAAGACCGTCACCAAGCTGGTCGAGGGCGTCGTCGGCCCGGGCAAGGCGCGCGTCAACGTCACCGCCGACCTCAACCTGGCGCGGGTGACCGTCCAGCAGGAGACCTTCGACCCCGACGGTCAGGTCGTCCGCTCCGAGACGACCAACGAAGAGAACTCGCGCGAAAACCAGCCCGACGCGAACGGCGCGGTCTCGGCCAGCGCCAACATTCCTGGCGGCGTCGGCGCCAACGGCGAGTCCATGAACCAGTCGGCCAGCGGCCGCACGGAATCGACCACTAACTACGAAATCTCCAAGACCGTCCGTACCGAGGTGCAGGAACCGGGCGATATGAAGCGCCTGTCGGTCGCCGTCGCCGTCGACGGCGCCACCGCCCCCGGCCAGGATGGCAAGCCCGGCGCGTACACGCCGCGCACGGCCGAGGAGATGCAGCGCATCGAGCAGCTGGTCCGCACCGCCGTGGGCTTCAACGCCGACCGCGGCGACCAGGTCACCGTCGTCAATGTCCGCTTCCCCACGGCCGACGCCGAGGGCGGCGTCGAGGCCGCCAATCCGCTGATGGGCTTCGACAAGAACGACATCATGCGCGCCGTCGAGATCGCCATTCTCGGCCTCGTCGCGGTGCTGCTGATCTTCTTCGTGGTCCGTCCGCTGCTGAAGCCCACGTCGGGCGCCGGGGGCATGCCCGCCCTGGCCGGCGGGCCGCCGGTCACCCGGCTGGTGACCACCGCCGACGGCCAGCCGATTCAGATCCAGGTCGATCCAGCCACCGGCCAGCCGCTGGCCCTGCCCGGCCCTGGCAACGAGCTCGAACAGCGCATCGACATCGCCCGCATCGAGGGCCAGGTGAAAGCCTCCTCGGTGAAGCGCGTCTCGGAGTTCGTCGAGACACACCCCGAAGAGTCCGTTTCGCTGCTGCGTAGCTGGCTCCACGAGACGACATGAGCAGCCGCGTGAAGTCCATCAACGACGCATCCAAGCTCAGCGGGCCTGAGCGTGCCGCGGTTGTGCTGCTCGCGCTGGGCGAAGAGCACAAGACCATCTGGGAGCACCTGGACGAAGAGGAGATCAAGGAGATCTCCCAGGCGATGGCGGGCCTCGGCACGGTCTCCTCCAGCGCCGTCGAGCAGCTGCTGGTCGACTTCATCTCCGGCATGTCCGGCGCCGGCGCGATCATGGGCTCGTTCGAGCAGACTCAGCGCCTGCTGCAGGCCTTCCTGCCGCCCGACAAGGTCGACTCCCTCATGGAGGAAATCCGCGGTCCGGCTGGCCGGACCATGTGGGACAAGCTGGGCAACGTGAATGAGGCCGTGCTCGCCAACTACCTCAAGAACGAATACCCCCAGACCGTCGCCGTCGTGCTGTCGAAGGTGAAGTCGGACCACGCCGCCCGCGTGCTGGCGGCTCTGCCGGAAGACTTCGCGCTCGAGTGCGTCACCCGGATGCTGCGCATGGAGCCGGTGCAGCGCGAGATTCTCGACAAGATCGAGCAGACCCTGCGTACCGAGTTCATGTCGAACCTGGCGCGTACGTCCAAGCGCGACAGCCACGAGATGATGGCCGACATCTTCAACGCCTTCGACCGCCAGACCGAGGCGCGCTTCATCGCCGCCCTGGAGGAACGTAACCGAGAGAGCGCCGAACGCATCCGGGCGCTGATGTTCGTGTTCGAAGACCTGTCCAAACTCGACCCGGGCGGCGTCCAGACCCTGCTGCGCAACGTCGAGAAGGACCAGCTGGGCCTGGCTCTCAAGGGCGCCTCCGACAGTCTGCGCGAGATGTTCTTCTCCAACATGTCCGAGCGCGCCGCCAAGATCATGCGCGAAGACATGGAGAGCATGGGTCCCGTGCGTTTGAAGGACGTCGACCAGGCCCAGATGGCCATGGTCCAGGTCGCCAAGGACCTCGCCGCCAAGGGTGAGATCATGCTGGCGGGCGCCGGCGGCGACGACGAGCTGATCTACTGATGACCAGCACGCCCCACCAGAAGTTCAGTTTCGACACGGTGTTCGACAACGCCGGCGACGTCGCCTACGCCGCTCAGCGGCCCAAGCGCCTGTTCCCGGCCGAAGAGGTCGAGGCTCTGCGTGCCCAGGCCTTCGCCGAGGGCGAGCGCCAGGCCCTGGGATCGATGGCCGCGCTCCAGGCCCAGGCCCTGTCGCAGATCGCCGCCAGCGTCGGCCAAGCTCTCCCCCGGCTGGCCGGCGTCGCCCACGAACATCGCGTCGGTTCGGCCGAACTGGCCCTGGCCTGCGCCCGCGCCATTGCCGACGCCGCCCTCGCCAAGTTCCCGGAAGCGCCGATCCAGGCCGCGCTCGAGAACCTCGCCCGCGAGATCGAAGCCTCGCCGCGCCTGATCGTCAGCGTGGGCGCCGACCTTGCCGAAGGCGCCCAGGCGGCTCTGGAGCAGACCGCCCAGGCGATCGGCTACCCTGGCGCCATTCAGGTCCGCGCCGCTTCTGGCGTCGGACCCGCGGCCTTCACCCTCGACTTCGGCGACGGAGCAGCCGCCTTCGACCCCGCCGCCGCGGCCGCCCGCGTGGCCGCTGCTCTGGAAGCGGCGCTGGCCGCCGAAGGGCTGCACGCCGAACCCCTCATTCCCGGAAGCGAAAGCTGACCGCCATGTCCGACAACGACCTCAAACTCGATGAATTCGGTCCCTCCGACATGCCCATGGCCGATATGGGCATGGAGATCGAGGACAAGACCGCCAGCGATCTGGCGCCGGTCTTCGACGTGCCGGTCTCGATCTCGGCGGTGCTCGGCCGCGCCACCATGTCGGTGGCCCAGCTGCTGCAGCTGCAGTCGGGCAGCGTGCTCGACCTGGACCGCAAGGTCGGCGAGGCCATCGACATCTACGTGAACAACCGGCTGGTCGCCCGCGGTGAGGTCGTCATCGTCGACGACCGCCTGGGCGTGACCATGACCGAAATCATCAAGGACGGCGACACTCAGGGCTGATCGCCTGAGGGTCTGTAGGAGATAGTGCTATGCGGCTTTTGGTCGTCGGAAAACTGAACGGACAGCTCTCCAACGCCGTGAAGATGGCGATGACGGCGGGCGCTAAGGTCAGCCATGTGGAGACCATCGAGGCGGCCACCCACGCATTGCGCGCAGGCCAGGGCGCGGACCTGCTGCTGGTGGACTACGACCTCGACATCGCTGGACTGATCGCCGCCAATGAGGGCGAGCGGATCCGCGTGCCGGTGGTCGCCTGCGGCGTTGATCCGGACGCCCAGAAGGCCGGCGATGCGATCCGTGCGGGCGCCAAGGAATTCATTCCGCTGCCGCCGGACGCCGAGATGATCGCCGCCGTCCTGGCCGCCGTCTCCGACGACGAGAAACCGATGGTCGTGCGCGACCCGGGCATGCAGTCGGTGATCAGCCTGGCCGACCAGGTCGCCCCCTCCGAAGCCTCGATCCTGATCACCGGGGAAAGCGGCTCGGGTAAGGAAGTCATCGCCCGCTACGTGCACCAGAAGTCGCGGCGCGCCAGCCGGCCGTTCATCTCGGTCAACTGCGCGGCGATCCCCGAGAACCTTCTGGAAAGCGAGCTGTTCGGGCACGAGAAGGGCGCCTTCACCGGCGCCGTCGCCCGCCGCATCGGCAAGTTCGAGGAGGCCAACGGCGGCACCCTGCTGCTCGACGAAATCTCGGAGATGGACGCGCGCCTTCAGGCCAAGCTTCTGCGCGCCATCCAGGAGCGCGAGATCGACCGGGTCGGCGGCGCCAAACCGGTCAAGGTCGACATCCGCATCCTCGCCACCTCGAACCGCGACCTGGCCCAGGCCGTCAAGGACGGCACGTTCCGCGAAGACCTGCTCTACCGCCTCAACGTCGTGAATCTGCGCCTGCCGCCGCTGCGCGAGCGGCCCGGAGATGTCGTCGCCCTGGCCGAGTTCTTCATCCGCAAGTACGCCAAGGCCAACGGCATGCCCGAGCGGCCGCTGTCGGCCGAGGCCAAGCGCCGCCTGGCCGCCCACCGCTGGCCCGGCAACGTCCGCGAGCTGGAGAACGCCATGCACCGCGCGGTGCTGCTGGCCACGGGCGCCGAGATCGAGGAAGGCGCCATCCGCCTGCCCGACGGTCAGCCCCTGGCCGCGCCCGACCCCGCGGCCCGCGCCGCCCAGACAGCCGCCGACGCCGCCGAGGCGGTGACCCGCACCTTCGTCGGCCAGACCGTCGCCGACATGGAGCAGCGGCTGATCATCGACACCTTGTCGCACTGCCTGGGCAACCGCACGCACGCGGCCAACATCCTCGGCATCTCGATCCGCACCCTGCGCAACAAGCTCAAGGAATACACCGAGGCCGGCGTCCCGGTGCCCGCCCCGCAGATGGGCGCCAGCGCGGCCTGAACGAGTAACCCGAGTAGAACATGACCGACGCCTCGCTCTCTTCCTCGGCCCGTCCGTCGCGCCGCGAAATGCTGGGTTGGCTGATGAAGGGCGAGGTCGCCCTGGCGCTGGGCGTCATCGGCATCGTCATTCTGCTCATCCTGCCGATCCCGCCGTTCATGCTGGATCTGCTGCTGGCCGTCTCGATCACGTCCTCGGTGCTGATCCTGATGACCTCGCTTCTGATCAAGAAACCGTTGGAATTCACGGCCTTCCCGACCGTGCTGCTGGTCACCACCCTGTTCCGCCTCGGGCTGAACATCGCCTCGACGCGCCTGATCCTCGGCCACGGCCACGAAGGCGCGCACGGGGCGGGTAAGATCATCGAAGGCTTCGGCAAGCTGATGATGGGGGGCAACTTCGTCATCGGGGTGATCGTCTTCATCATCCTCGTGATCGTGAACTTCGTCGTCATCACCAAGGGTTCGGGCCGGATCGCCGAAGTCGCCGCCCGCTTCACCCTCGACTCGATGCCCGGCAAGCAGATGGCCATCGACGCCGACCTCTCGGCCGGCCTGATCGAGGAGGCTGAGGCCAAGAAGCGCCGCAAGGAACTCGAGCAGGAAAGCACCTTCTTCGGGGCCATGGACGGCGCCAGCAAGTTCGTGCGCGGCGACGCCGTCGCCGGCCTGATCATTGTCGCCATCAACATCATCGGCGGCATCCTGATCGGGGTCGTGCAGCACAAGGTGCCGCTGTCCCAGGCCGCCTCGTCCTACACGATCATGACCATCGGCGACGGCCTGGTCAGCCAGATCCCGGCTCTGATCATCTCGATCGCCGCCGGCTTCCTGGTGTCCAAGGCCGGCGTCGACGGCTCGGCCGACAAGGCGCTGGTCGCCCAGCTGGCCATGAACCCGATCAGCCTTGGCATGGTCTCGGCCTCGGCCGGCGTCATCGCCCTCATCCCCGGCATGCCGATCATTCCGTTCGTGGGCCTGGCCGCCGGCGCCGGCTTCCTGGCCTGGAAGCGCTCGCAGGACGCCCTGGTCCCGCCGCCCGTCGATTTGGTGCCGGTGGACGCCGCCGCAGCCGCCCAGGAGCAGGAAGAACCGATCAGCCAGGCTCTGGCGATCGACGAGATAAAGATCGAACTCGGCTATGGCCTGCTGCCGCTGATCAACGACCTCGAAGGCCGCCGCCTGACCGACCAGATCAAGGCCCTGCGCCGTACCCTGGCCCAGGATTTCGGCTTCGTGATGCCGGCGGTGCGCATCCTCGACAACATGCGCCTGCCCTCGCAGGGCTACATGATCCGCATCAAGGAAATGGAAGGCGGCGGCGGCGAAGTGCGGCTCGGCTCGCTGATGGCCATGGATCCGTCCGGCGGCCAGGTCGAGCTGCCTGGCGAGCACATGCGCGAGCCGGCCTTCGGCCTGCCGGCCACCTGGATCGACGACTCCCTGCGCGAGGAAGCGACCTTCCGCGGCTACACGATCGTCGACCCGGCCACGGTGCTGACCACCCACCTGACCGAGATCCTCAAGGAGAATATGCCGGACCTGCTCTCCTACGCCGAGGTCCAGAAGCTGCTGAAGGACCTGCCGGGCGAGCAGAAGAAGCTGGTCGACGACCTCGTCCCGGCCGTCGTCTCGGCGACCACCATCCAGCGGGTGCTGCAGGCCCTGCTGCGCGAGCGCGTCTCGATCCGCGACCTGCCGGCGATCCTGGAAGGCATCGGCGAGGCCGCCCCGCACACTTCCTCGATCACCCTGCTAGTCGAACAGGTCCGCGGTCGCCTGGCCCGCCAGCTGTCGTTCGCCTATCGTGGCGACGACGGCGCCCTGCCGATCATCACCATGTCGGGCGAGTGGGAGAACGCGTTCGCCGAGGCCCTGATCGGCGCCGGCGAGGAAAAGCAACTGGCCTTGGCGCCGTCGCGCCTCCAGGACTTCATCCGCGCAGTCCGCGACAGCTTCGAGCGCGCGGCTCTGGCAGGCGACAGCGCCGTTCTGCTGACCAGCCCGCAGATCCGTCCCTATGTCCGTTCTATCATCGAGCGATTCCGCGGCCAGACCCCGGTGCTCAGCCAGAACGAAATCCACCCGAAGGCGCGGCTGAAGACCGTCGGGCAGATCTAGGTCGGGGTCAGCCGAGCGGCTTGGCGAAGATCAGCTGCGGGCCGAAGCCCTCCTCGTGCCGGACGCCTGTGTCGATGAAGCCGATCTTCCGATAGGCCTCGATGGCCGCGACGTTGCGGGCGTTGACCGCCAGCATCAGCTGCGGCTGCACCGGCCGCTCGCGCACGAACCATTCCTCAAGCAGGCTGATGCAGCGGCGTCCGACACCCTTGCCCTGAAAGCCGGGGCGGACCCGGAAATTGTGCAGGCTGACTGTGCCGGGAGGCGCCCATGGCGGACGGCGCAGGCCCTCGCGAAGAACGAAGAAGCCGACCACCTCGCCGCCCGGTTCGATGACCGCGAAGCCCTGCTCCAGCCCGACCGCGTCGGACTGGTTCAATCGTCCGAACACCTCGTCCAGACTGCCGGCGAACGCCTCCTGTTCGGGCGGCAAACCGATGATTTCGACCACGTCGCGGTCGGCGCCCGAGATCGGCTCAAGTCTCCAGTCGGCGGCTTGTGTCGTCGTGCCCATGCGCGAAGGCTAACACGCATTCAGCGAATGTTGTCATCTCAGCGCTCGGCGGAGCGCTCGCCCAGCGTTCAAAACCCCGCAACTGAGACACCCGGCGGCGGACGGCGGCGCGAGGGGCGTTGCAGCCGCGCCCCCCGGCTGGTAGCGATTTGCCCCTGGCGCGGTCGATTGGGCCGCGAAGCGTTGGAAATCGAATGCGGCGACCTGCTTCCCCGACCCGGCGCGGCCCGGGCAGCGCGATCTTCTGGGATCTGCTGACCTTCGAGAGACTGATGACCAACCAGGTGATTCATCTCATCTATTGGGCTGGCCTTGGGGTCATCGCGTTGATCGCGTTCGGCACCGTTGGCGCCGCCGTAGGCGTCGCTTTGCGCGAGGAAAGCTGGATCGGCGTGATTCTGGCGATCCCGGTGCTTGTCGCCGGTCTGCTGGTGGTCGCCGGCCTGGTGCTGCTTTGGCGCTCGTTCTGCGAACTCTATGTCGCCCTGTTCCGCCTCAGCGACGATCTGCACGCCCTGCGTCAGGCGGCCGACGCTGAACGGACGCCCGCCCGCGCCGCGCCTCGCGCGCCGACGCCCGGCCCGCTGAACTAGCGCAACCCGTCGATCCAGGCCGCCGCCGCCGGCTTCGGGCGGCCGGCATCGTCAAACAGCAACGGCCGGTCGCGCGCATCCTCGCGCTTGAGCCAGGAATCTGCGTCGCGCAATCCCCAGTGGGTAAAGGCGAAGCGCTGATGCGCCGGGAGCCCCGAGAAGGCCTCCGCCGCCTCCGCATAGACTCGCCCTTGTCCCGCCTCGAGCTGGGCCGCGCCGCGCATCAGGCCCTTGGCGCGGCTCAGCGAGACGTCCATCTCCGAGAGGTGGACCGGCAGTCCCAAGCTGGAGAGATCCTTGATCGCCGCCGCCATCTCGCCAGGCGCCAGGTCGGCCGCCACGTGCGTCTGAGTGCCGACCCCGCCGAGCGGCGCCCCCGCCTTCAGCAGCGCTTCGGCCAGCTTGAGGAAGGTCGCGCGCTTCTTCGGAAGGTTCTCGAGATTGTAGTCGTTGAGGAACAGGACGGCGTCCGGGTCGGCCTCGCGCGCATGCTGGAAGGCCAGCACCATGTGCTCCAACGGGCCCAATCGCTGAGCCCACAAGCAGTCGCGCAAGCCATCGCCGTCCTCGGCCACGGCTTCGTTGACCACGTCCCAGCCGACCGCCTGGCCGCGGTAGCGGCTGACGACCGCGGCGATGTAGTTGCGATAGGCCGCCTCGAAGCTGGCCCGGCCGGTGTCCAGGTTCTGGAAGGCCGGCGGCTCCTGCGCGTACCAGACCAGCGTGTGCCCAAAGAACCGCATGCCGTGCGTGCGGGCGAAGGCGGCGATCCGATCCGGCGCGTCGAAGCGCAGCGAGCCATCGTCCTGGACGATGTACTCCATCTTCATTTCCCACTCGGCGGTGAGCTGGGAGACCTGGGTGGCGATCAGCGCCGACAGGTCGCGATCGTCAAGCTGAACGGCCTGAACGCAGGATCCGACCGGGAACGACGCGACCGACTTGAGCGGCGGCAGTTTCGGGGTCGCGGCCTGGGCGTCGGGCGCACGGTCGCATGCCGCCAGGGCCAGCGCCGCGCCGACCACCGCCCGCCGCGAAGGAGCGGCGGTCAACGGCCGCCGGCTGCGCGCCGCAGACCCAGCTCGTCCAGCGCCGCCGTCTCCAGTCGCGCGGCTTCCTTGACCTGCGCCAGCCGGATGCCTTCGGCGACCTGCTCGTATTTTTTCTGCTCCTCGAACGCCAAGGCCAGGGCGTCGCGCGCGCCGGCCTCTTCCAGGGCGATGGCGTTGATCTCGGACTGGATCAGCGCCTTGCGGGCGCGCAGGCCTTCCCAGAATCCGACCTGGTACCACCCGGCCTCCGCGTCCTGGCGGGCGCGCTGCGCCTCGGCCTCGCCTTCGGCTTCGAGGAAGGCCAACTTCATTTCCGACTGCATTCGCCGGTCGGCGATCTCGCCCAGGCGCTTCTGGAGGATTTCGACCTCATAGGTCGAAAGCTTGATCAGGGACTTGGCCCAACTCATGCGGCTTCACCGTTCAGGATGTGGGCGAGAATGTTGAAGCTGTCGTCCAGGCTGGTGGCCTCGTCCTTGTCCTGGCCGAGGAACGCCTCGAGCGCGGGATTGAGGGCGATGGCCCGGTCGACTTGCGGATCGGCCCCGGCGCGGTAGGCGCCGATGCGGATCAGTTCTTCCATGTTGGCGTAGGCCGACAGCGATTGCCGCGCGGCCTTCACGATCTCGCGTTCGTGCGGCAAGTGGCAGCCGGGCATAGTCCGGCTGATCGACTTCAGGACGTTGATGGCCGGGAAGCGGCCGCGCTCTGCGATCGCCCGCTCCATGACGATGTGCCCGTCCAGAATACCGCGCACGGCGTCGGCGATCGGCTCGTTGTGGTCGTCGCCGTCGACCAGCACCGTGAAGATGCCGGTGATCGGTCCTGCGGTCGTGCCGTCGGGGCGGATGGGCCCGGGCCCGGCCCGCTCCAGCAGCTTGGGCAGTTCGGTGAAGACGGTCGGGGTGTAGCCCTTGGTGGTCGGCGGCTCGCCGGCCGCCAGCCCGATCTCGCGCTGGGCCATGGCGAAACGGGTGACGCTGTCCATCATGCACAGGACTTCGAGGTCCTGGTCGCGCAGGAATTCGGCGATGGCCAGGGTCATGTAGGCGGCCTGGCGGCGCTTCAGGGCCGGCTCGTCGGACGTCGCGACCACGACGATGGCCCGCTTCAGTCCCTCTTCGCCCAGCGTCTCCTCAATGAACTCGCGGACCTCCCGGCCCCGTTCGCCGATCAGCCCGACCACGACCGCGTCGCAGTCCGACTGCTTGGCCAGCATAGACAGCAACACCGACTTGCCGACGCCCGACCCGGCGAAGACGCCCAGGCGCTGGCCGCGGCAGCAGGTGGTGAAGACGTTCATCGAGCGCACGCCCAGGTCCAGGCGCTCGCCGACCCGGCCGCGCGCATGGGCGGCAGGCGGGGCGGCCCGCAACGGGTAGGCGGCCGTGCCCTGCGGCAACGGGCCCAGGCCGTCGATCGGCTCGCCGAAGGCGTCGACGATGCGGCCCAGCCAGCCCGTCGTCGGCCGCACGGCCGAACCCTGCGGTTCGATACGGATCTCGGCGCCCGGCGCGACGCCCTCGACCGGGCCGAACGGCATGAGCAGAGCGCGGGTCTCGCGGAAGCCGACCACCTCGGCGGCCAGCGGCTTGTCGGCCCGGCGCTCGATCTCGGCGCGCGCGCCGACGGCCAGACGCGTCAGCCCGCCCCGCGCCTCGATCAGGAGGCCGTTCACGGCGGCGACGCGGCCGGACACGGTGAGCGGATCGATCCGCTCGACGGCGGCGACAAGGCTACGCAAAGACGGGACCCCAGCGGTCAGATTCGACCGCCTGGGAGAATCCGCCCGCCGCCGTTAACTCCCGATGAAGATTCCCCGGCCCGTCAGCGTAGAGCAGCGGCCAATCGCGCCGCCCTGCCCGGATGGCGCGCCACCAGCCGGGCCGCGGCCGCGGGACGTTGCATAGCGGCTCGCATCAGCAGCGGCCGCGCCGCCTTGGCCAACATCGGCCGTGCGTTTTTGGACAGACCGTCTCGGCCCAGGAACGCGGCGATCCCCACCACCGCCAGCGCGCCGAGTCCCAGCGTCAGGCCAGGCCGCTTCTGCACCTCGGTGTAGACGCTGAACCTGCGGCCCTTCAGGTGCTCGCTTTCCGTCATGCCATCGACGCCGTGCGCATGCAGGCTGTCGCGGGTAGGCTTGTCGCCGCGACGGCGGGTCATCGGCGGCATCATCCGGGCCATCATCCTGTCGACCAGGATCGGCGCGGCCGCCGATCCTATCGCCATCGGACGCGCGCCCGAGCCGACCGCGATGTCGCGGATAGGATGGACCGCCGCGTGCAGGATCGCGTCGGCGACCACCTCCGGAGCATAGCGCGGCGGCGGGACCGAAGCGGGCTGGTCCATCATGTTGCGCGCATGGTCAGCGAACGGGGTCGAGACGCTCGACGGCTTGATGAGCGTCACGGACACCGGGATCTGCTCGCGCAACACTTCCAAACGCAGAGCGTTGGTGAAGCCCTTAACCGCGTGCTTGGAGGCAGAATAGGCGCCCATCAACGGCGCGGCCACGTCCGACAGCGCCGAGCCGACATTGATCACGGCCCCAGCCCGATGGTTCTCCCGGAAGTGCTTGACCGCCTCCAGAGAGCCGTTGACCACCCCGAAGTAGTTGGTTCGGAACAGCCTCTCGTGATCTTCCGCCGTGGTGTCAGCCAGTTCGCCATAGAGCCCGACGCCGGCGTCGTTGACCCAGGTGTCGAAGTGGCCGAACCGCGCGATCGCCGCGCGCGCAATCTTGTCGACATCCTCCGGCGCGCCGACGTCGGCGACCACGGCATGGGCGCGGCCGCCCTGGACGTTGATGTCCTCGCAGATCGCCCGCAGGGCCTCGCCGTTGCGCGCGGCCAGCACTACGGCGGCTCCAGCCTTGGCGGCCTTGCGCGCAGTCGCCAGGCCGATGCCCGACGATGCTCCGGTGATGACGATGACCTGGTCGGCGAGCGGCTTCAGTTTCACGGCCATGACGATCCTTCGGGCTGGGGGGACTGCTTCAGGTCCAAACGAGCCGCCGCCGTGACCGTTCCGCCCGGCGCACGCGGTTAAGATCGGGGCGCGGCGGCAGCCGCTGTTCGCCCATCAAGTCTAATCACAAAAGATTCAACAGCCACGCGACTCGTCCCGGAGGCCGGCGCTTGTCGCCGATTCCCGAACCGAGTTAACGATTCGTCCGAAGGCGCTTCACCATTAACCGGTCATAAATTAACTCGCTGGCAAGTTAACAGCGAGGATCGGGGCGGATTGCCCAATTTGTAGGTTTCTAGCGCTACCGTTCGAGGAGGAACTGATGCGCGTACTGTTGATCGAAGACGACAGCGCCACGGCGCAGAGCATTGAATTGATGCTCAAATCCGAGGGTTTCAACGTCTATACGACGGACCTCGGCGAGGAAGGCGTCGATCTGGGCAAGATCTATGACTACGATCTTATCCTGCTCGACCTGAACCTGCCCGACATGAGCGGCATGGACGTTCTGCGCACCCTGCGGGTCGCAAAGATCAATACTCCGATCATGATCCTGTCCGGGACGGCTGAGATCGACACCAAGGTCAAGACGTTCGGCGCCGGCGGCGACGACTACATGACCAAGCCCTTCCACAAGGATGAACTGGTCGCCCGTATCCACGCGGTGGTCCGTCGCTCCAAGGGCCATGCCCAATCGGTCATCAAGACCGGCGACATCACCGTGAACCTCGACGCCAAGACCGTCGAAGTGAACAACAGCCGCGTCCACCTGACCGGCAAGGAATACCAGATGCTGGAGCTCCTCTCGCTCCGCAAGGGCACCACGCTCACCAAGGAAATGTTCCTGAACCACCTCTACGGCGGCATGGACGAGCCCGAGCTGAAGATCATCGACGTCTTCATCTGCAAGCTGCGCAAGAAGCTGGCGGCCGCCGCCGACGGCAAGCATCACATCGAAACCGTCTGGGGGCGCGGCTACGTGCTGCGCGACCCGCACGAGAGCGCTGCGGCCGCCTGAACGGGCCCGACGCTTCACTGAACCACCGAACGCCCGCCGCTCCTTCCGGCGGGCGTTTTCTTTTTGCCCGCGTTCCAGGCTAGGCTCGCCGAGAGATCGGGGGAGAGGGCGTTGGGAAGAACTATCGCACTATTCGTGTGCCTTGCGTTCGCGTTCCTGATTGGCTGGGCCCAGGAGCGCACGCCCGCTCCCCTGCCCGTCGACGCCCCTGCCACGGCCTTCTCCGCCGCCCGCGCCATGGCCGACATCGAGGTCATCGCCAAGACCCCTCACCCGATGGGCAGCCCGGCTAACGCCGCGGCCCGCGATCACGTCGTCGCCCGGATGACAGCGCTCGGCCTCTCCCCGCAGGTGCAGCGCGCGGAGGTGCTGCGCCAGGAAGACGGCAGGATCGCCGGCGGCGCTGTGGAGAACATTATCGGCGTGCTGCCCGGGGCCGACCGCACCGCGCCGGCGGTGGCGCTCATGGCGCACTACGACAGCGTCCCAGGCTCGCCCGGTGCGGCGGACGACGCCTCCGGCGCCGCCGCAGCCCTGGAGATCGCCCGCGCGATCAAGGCCAAGGGCCGACCCGCCCGAGACATCATTCTGGTGATCACAGACGGCGAGGAGAGCGGCTTGCTTGGCGCGCAGGCCTTCTTCGACCAGCACCCGCTGGCCAGCCGCATCGGATTCCTGCTCAATATGGAAGCCCGGGGCGGCGGCGGCCGCGCGCAGATGTTCCAGACCGGATCTGACAACGCCGGCACGATCGAGTTCTTCCGCAAGAGCGCCGTCTCGCCGGTCGCCTCGTCCCTCACCGTCTTCCTCTACGAGCACATGCCCAACGACACCGACTTCTCGGTGTCCGAAGCCAAGGGCGTTCCGGGTCTGAACTACGCCTTTATCGGCAGCCAGTTCGACTATCACGCCTCCACCTCGACGGCGGCCAACCTCGACCAGGGCTCGGTGCAGCACATGGGCGAGCAAGTGTTGGCCGCGACCATCGCCGCCGCCGAGGCCAAGACGCTGCCGGCCAAGGGCCCGAACCTCGTCTACGCCAACACCGTTGGCGGCCACATTCTCGCCTATCCGCAAGCGGCCGGCTGGGTTGTCGTGGCCGTCGCGGGCGTGATGCTGACGCTGGCCATGCTGCGTGCGCGGAGGGCGGGAGCGCTATCGTTCTTCGACGTGCTGAAGGGGATGGGCGCGGCCCTCTTCACCCTGACCTTCGCCGCCGCGGCGTTCCGCCTCGCCCGCCTCGCCACCGGCGTTCCATTCGGCTTCCCCGAGCAGGGCCAGTTGCTGGCCCAGGCCGGCCGCTGGGAGACTGCGCTCGCCCTGCTGGGCGTCGGCGCGCTGCTGCTCGCCGCCGCCGCCGCAGGCCGCGGCCGCACCCGGCTGGCGGGCGCCGTGCTGGCGCTGATCGCTGGGGGCGCCTGCTCGGCCTTTGGACAGTTCGACGTGGCAGGCTTGGCGCTCGGGGCGGTCGCTGCGGTGCTGGCGGTGCTGAGCTTCGGACGGCCAACGCGCCTGGCTGGCGCCTGGGCCGGCGTCCTGGCTGCCGGCTTACTGGTCGCCGTGACCCTGCAATACGCCGCGCCGACCACCGCCTTCCTGGTCGGCTGGCCGCTGGTCCTCGCCAGCCTCGCCGCGGCGCTGACCACGCTCGGCGCTCGCCGCACCCTGACCGTGCTCATCGTCCTGACGATCGCTGGCGTGCTCGGCCTGTCGTGGCTGCTGGCGTTCGGGCATGGCATCTACCAGGGTCTGGACCAGCCCGAGTTGCTGGCGTTGATCGTCTGGCTCGCCGCCCTGGCGCTCTGGCCGCTGGCC
The DNA here is from genome assembly GCF_014196295.1 of Phenylobacterium haematophilum. Taxonomy (GTDB): domain Bacteria; phylum Pseudomonadota; class Alphaproteobacteria; order Caulobacterales; family Caulobacteraceae; genus Phenylobacterium; species Phenylobacterium haematophilum. The sequence continues at coordinate 379,157 of NZ_JACIDK010000003.1, read as the reverse complement.
CAGCCGGCCGAGGACCAGAAGGGTGCGCGGATGTCGGCTCTGGCCGTCATCCTGCTTGGCGCGGTCGCGGTCGCCGTGGTGCGGCTCGATCCGCCCTGGACCGCCCGCCACCCGCAGGCCACCCACGTCGCCTACTACTTCGATCGCGAGGCGGCGCGCGCCTATCGCATCAGCGACGCGCGCAGCCTGCCAGCCTGGACGCGCGGCGTGCTCGGCGCCGACGGCGGCGCGGTGGAAAAGATGAAGCTGCCAGGCCTGCGGCGCGACGGCGTCTGGGCGGCTCCGGCCGCCGTCGTCGCCGTCCCGCCGGGCGGCATGAAGTTCACGCGTCAGCCGGACGGCAGCTACCGTCTGCACCTCGACGCGCCGGGCGCGCGCACGCTCTTGCTGCGCCTCGACGCCAAAACCAAGCTGGAGAATGCGGCCGTCAACGGACATCCACTCAAGCCGTTTCCGGGAGGTTCAGCCCGGATCAACTGGGAGGCGCCCACCGAGGGCCTTACCCTGACCTTCCGCGCGGCGGGCCCTGGAGCGATCGACGTCAAGTATTCCACGGTCATCGACCAATGGCCGGCGGAAGCGAAGCCCTTGCCCGCTCGCCCCGCCGACCTGATGGCCATCGGAACCTCGGGCGCAACCATCGTCGGCGGCGCCCGCAGGTTCACTTGGTAGCGCCTTACTTCTCGAAGGCGGCCGTGATCTTCAGGTCGACGTCGTCGCCGACCACCGGCAGGGCGTAGCCCAGGCCGAAATCGCTGCGCTTGATCTTGGCGGTGGCTTCGAAGCCGACGGTGGCCGCCTTGCTCATCGGATTGGTCCCAGCGCCGGTCAGCTTGGCGTCGAGGGTCACCGGCTTGGTCACGCCCTTCAGGGTCAGGTCGCCGTTGATCTTGGCGGTCTGGCCGTCGACGACGACCGAGGTCGAGACGAACTTGGCGGTCGGGAACTTCTCGACGTCGAGGAGGTCCTTGCTGGCCAGGTGCTTGGTGAAGCCGGGCGAGGTCGTGGTCGAGCCCGACATCGGGATGTCGATGACCACCTTGGCCGCCGAAGGATTGGCCGGGTCCAGGGTCAGGCTGCCGGTCATCTCGCCGAACATGCCGTACAGGACCGAGAAGCCCATGTGGTTCAGGGACCAGACGACCTGAGTATGGTGGCCGTCGACCTTGTAGGTCGCCGCGGCGATGCGCGAGGTGTCCGGGGCGCCGGGCATCTGGGCGAAGGCCGGGGTGGCGATCAGCATCGCCATGCTCGCGGCCGCGAGAAGCTTCTTCATCGTCTGCAGTTCTCCGAAAATCGAAATGGCCCAGATCGGACCTAGATCGAACCCCACCCGCCGTCCGTCAAGAACAAGCGCTGGTTTTCACAAGACCGTCGCGGGTCTGGCGTACCGGCGGGCGAACGCGCTATGCCGATCCCGCTGAGCCCACCCAGGCCACGGAGGACCCGCATGACCGCGCAGGACGAAATCATTATCTATCACAATCCCGCCTGCGGGACCTCGCGCAACACCCTGGCGCTGCTGCGCGAAAAGGGCCTCGAGCCCACCGTCGTCGAGTACCTGAAGACCGGCTGGACCAAAGACCAGTTGGTCGCCCTCGCGGCCAAGATGGGCGTCTCCCCCCGAGAGTTCCTGCGCGAACGCGGCACCAAGGCCGTTGAGCTCGGCCTGACCGATCCGGCCACCTCCGACGAGGCCGTCATCGCGGCCATGATCCTCGATCCGATCCTCGTGAATCGCCCTATCGTCTCGACCCCAAAGGGTGCGGCGCTGTGCCGTCCTGCCGAACTGGTCCTTGGTCTGCTCTAACCGGAGCTGTGAGGGTCGCCGGATTGGTTACCGGCGATTAACCATATCGGTAGAGAACGGTTAAGCCGTTCGCCAGTTACGACGCAGCTTTCGCATTGGCCGGCAGGCCGTGTGGCGTCGCGAGTACGGGGGCACGATGCAAGAGTTCGATCCGCGACGTCCGACCTTTCGGCTGACTCCGCGCCTGGCCATTGGCGCCGCCGGCGTCGCCGCCCTGGCGCTAGGCTGGAAGCTGACCGCCGACGAGGCCGCGGCTCCCACCAAAGCGCCGCTCGATCCGGCGGCGATCACCGCCCTGCAGCACGCCGCCTTTACTCAGTCCGAAGCCCAGCCCGGTTTCGGCCGTCCGCGGAGCGTCCCGGTCAAGGTGCTGCCTGGTGAGACGCTGGAGTCCGCTGTCGAGCGCGCCGGCGTGCCGCGCGACGAGGCCCGCCGCGCCGTCGAGACCCTGGCGGAGGCCATGGACACGGTGCACATCAAGGCCGGCATGGCCTTCGACGCCGCCGTCGCCAAGCCGCGCGGCGAGCGCGGCCCGGCCCGCCTCGTGGGCCTCTCGCTCCGCACCGGTCCGGCCCAGTCCATCACCCTCTCGCGCACGTTCGACGGCGCCCTGCGCCTGCGCGAGCTGGAGGAAAAAATCCGCGACGAGCAGATGGTCGCCCGCGGCGAGATCACCGGCTCGCTCTACGAGAGCGCCTCGCGCATGGGGGCCAACCCCTCGATCGTCGCCGGCATGGTCAAGCTGTTCTCGCACAAGGTCGACTTCGACCGCGACCTGAAGCCCGGCGACGAATTCACCATGGTCTTCGACCGCAAGGTCACCGAGAGCGGCCGCACCATCGAGACCGGCGACCTGGAGTACGCCCAGATCAAGGGCGTGCAGTTCTATCGCTTCGAGCGCCAGAACGGCGATGTCCAGTACTTCGACGAAACGGGCAAGAACATCAAAGGCTTCCTGCTGCGCACGCCGGTCGACAACGCGCGGATGACCAGCCGCTTCGGCATGCGCCGTCACCCGATCCTCGGCTACAACCGCATGCACCAGGGTATCGACTTCGGGGCCGGGACCGGCACCCCTGTGCTCGCCGCCGGCGACGGCGTCGTCGTCGAAGCCCGACGCTGGGGCGGCTACGGCAACTGGGTGCGGATCCGTCACTCCGGCGGCTTCGAGACCGGCTACGCTCACCTCTCGCGCTTCGGAAAGGGCATCAAAGCCGGCGCGCGCATCAGCCAGGGCCAGGTCGTGGCCTATGTCGGGTCGACCGGCGCCTCCACCGGCCCGCATCTGCACTACGAGATCTGGCAGAACGGCAAACGCGTGAACCCGATCGGCGCGAAGGTGCCGCAGGGCACCGTGCTGGCTGGCGGCGAACTGGCCGCCTTCCGCGCCCAGAAGGCCCGCATCGACGCTCTCGTCCGAGAGCAAGGCGCCGACGAGGCGCCCGCCCGCTTGGCGGTCGCCGACACCGCCCCGCCCCTGGCGCTGCGACGTTAGGTTGTCCTAGGGGAAGCCGCCACGCGGCTTCCAACCGGCTCTCGCGCGCACTAAAGTGGCGGATCGAACCCTGCTCGCGCGGAGAGCCGCCTTGACTGCATCCGTCAATCCCAAGCCCCGCGCGCGTTACGCCGCCAAGCGCGACGCCATCATGGCGGCCGCGACCCAGGTGTTCGCCGACCAGGGCATGAGCGGGTTCACCCTGGCCGCCGTGGCCAAGCGGATGGACCTGCACCCGGTCAGCCTCACCTACTACTTCAAGCGCAAGGAAGATCTCGCCGCGGCGGTGTTGCGCGACACCATCGCCCGCTTCGCGCTCATGCTCGACGAGGCTGAGACCCACACCACTCCGGCCGAGCGCCTGACCGCCTTCATCGCCGCCTACTTCGAAACCCGCCGCCGCATCGAGGTCGGCGAGGAGGATGTGCTGGCGCCGTTCAGCGAAGTCTATCTGATCGAAGGCGAACAGAAGCAGCCAGTGATCCAGAGCTTCGAGGCGCTCTACGTCCGCATCGGACGACTGCTGAAGTCGGACGACACCCCGTGGGTCAGCACGCCGCGCCGCCAGGGCCTGGCGCGACTGGTGGTGAACCAGCTCACCTGGGCTGACACCTGGCTGCCGACCTATGAGCCGCAGGACTATCCGCGCGTCGCCGCCCGGCTAAGCGACATCATGATCAACGGCCTCCCGGCCGTCCATCAGCCCTGGCCCGACGGACCGCTGCTGCAGCTTGGCGCGCTGAGCGCCGAAAACGACGAGGTCACCCGCGACCGATTCCTGCTGGCCGCGACGAAGCTGATGAACCGCGAGGGGTACCGCGGCGCGTCGGTCGACAAGATTTCGGCCGAACTCAAGGTCACCAAGGGTTCGTTCTATCACCACAACGCCGACAAGGACGAGTTGGCCGTCGCCTGCTTCGGCGCCACCTTCGACCTGATCGACCAGGCCAAGCGCGAAGCAGCCAAGGCGGGCAGCAACTGGACGCGGCTGTGGCTGGCGGTGACTTCGCTGGGCATGCTGCAGGCGCAGAGCGCCGGCGGACGGCTGCTGCGCCACCATTGCATCGCTGCGGTGCCGCCGGCCATGCGCCGGCAGATGCTGGTGCGGTTCCTCCAGACGACGAACTCATTCGCCGGCATCATCGCCGACGGCGTGGCCGACGGCTCGATCCGTCCGGTCGATCCGCTGCTCGCGGCTCATGCGATGATGGTGACGTTCAACGCCTGTCTACCGCTGGAACCGCGGCGGCGCCCGGTGGTCACGGACGGGGTGATGGAGGAGTACCTCCGCCCGGCCTTGCTCGGCTACTTCGTGAAATAGAACCCCCGGGCCGGGTGCGATCCGCCCGGGGGCTCCCAGCCTCCTACTTGGTCGGGGCCTTGGCGGCAGGAGGCGTCTTGGCGACGGTCGTCGCCTTGGCTGGCGAGCACTTGGCGTAGTGCCCCTTGGCGTCTCGGCACTTTTCAGGCTTGGCCGGGGTAGCGGCCGAACACTTGGTGAAATGCCCCTGGGCGTCGCGACACTGGGTCGCGGCCGAGGCCGCGCCGCCGGCCGAAAGACCGGCGACGAGGGCCAGCGCCGTCATCAGGGACAGACTGCGGAACATGGCGTTTCCTCCTTGGCTCGCCCGGCTACTTGGCGGCAGGCGTCGTCGCAGTCGCCACCCGAGCGGCCTTGTGGTGCGACTTATGCTTCTTGTGATGGGCGGCGGGCTTGGCAGGCGCGGACTGGGTCGCCGGGGCGGCGGTCGGCGCAGCGGCCATGGCGACACCGGCCAGGGCGAGCGAGGCGGCCAGCGAACCAGCGACGATGAGGGTGGGCTTCATGGGACTTGCTCCGAACGGCGGGGACATCCGCCTGTCAGCAAGCCTCGCCCCGCCACCTGACGCGCCCCGGGCGCGGGCCTTACAAATAGTTGAGCGAGCACCCGCCCACGAAAAAAGCCCTCCCCGAGGGGAGGGCTCCAGATCGTCCCCAGCGGGGGAATTCTTCGTCAGTCGAAGACGATGACCGAGCGGGCCAGTTCGCCCTTCTTCATCTCGTCGAAGCCTTCGTTGACCTGCTCCAGCTTGATGCGCTGCGAGATCATCTCGTCGAGCTTCAGCTTGCCGGACATGTAGAAGTCCACCAGGCGCGGCATGTCGACCGGGAAGCGGTTCGAGCCCATCATCGAGCCCTGGATGCGCTTCTCGGACAGGAAGGCGAAGCCCGGCAGGGTGACGGTCTGGCCGATCGGGATCATGCCGATGACATTGGCGGTGCCGCCGCGGCGGAGCATGCCGAACGCCTGCTCGGCGGTCTTGGCCAGGCCGATGGCTTCGAACGCGTGGTGCACGCCGCCCTTTGTCATCTCGAGCACTTCCTTGACCGCGTCGGTCTTGGAGGCGTCGATGAAGTCGGTGGCGCCGAACTGCGAGGCTAGGTTGCCCTTCGAGGACACCATGTCGATCGCGATGATCCGCGAGGCGCCGGCGATCGCCGCGCCGTTGATCGCCGCCAGGCCGACGCCGCCGCAGCCGATGACCGCCACGGTCTCGCCCGGGCGGACATTCGAGGTGTGGATCGCCGCGCCGACGCCGGTCATCACCGAGCAGCCGATCAGGGCGGCGCGGTCCAGCGGCATGTCCTTGCGGATCGCGACGCAGGCATGCTCGTGAATCAGCATCTGCTCGGCGAAGGACGACAGGTTCAGGTACTGCTGCATCGGGCCGGTGGTGGCCTTCAGACGCGGCTCCTGTTCGGCGTCGCGCTTGGTGTCGGGGGACACGCACAGCGACAGGTGGCCGGTCAGGCAGAACTCGCAATGGCCGCAGTAGGCCGAGAGGCAGGTGATGACGTGGTCGCCCGGCTTCACGGTACGCACTTCCGACCCGACCTGCTCGACGACGCCGGCGCTCTCATGGCCCAGCACCGCCGGGAGCGCCGTCGGATAGGAGCCTTGCATGAAGTGCAGATCGGAGTGGCAGAGGCCGGCGGCCTTGGTGCGGATCAGCACTTCGTGCGGGCCCGGCTTGTTGATCTGGACGTCTTCGATTTGAAGCGGCTTGCCCACTTCGCGCAGCACTGCGGCTTTCATCTACGGCGATCTCCCCAAGCGACGCCCGATCGGGCGCGGATTATCGAAGCCACGGTATGGCCGCGGCGCTCGTCACGCCAACCTTATCGCTGTTCAGATGGCCGTGGCCAAGGACGTTTTTGGCCTGAGCCCCCCGATCGGGCGCTGGAGATGTTGCTTGTGGTTACTTCGGCGCCCAGACTTCCGCGCGGCTGGTCGATGAGATGATGTCAGAGCCCGAGGTGCTGAGGCTCGACATCGGCACCTTCGTCGTCTTGCCCTTCGAAGACAGGGTGACCATTCCGCCGTCGACCTTGACGACCTGGCCGACCTCGGCGCCGGCCGCATCCTTCACCCGCGACCCCGCACGCAGGTCGGACGTGGTGGCCGCGGTGTTCACGCCCCGCCCGGTCTCGGCGACCGGCGGAGCCTCGTAATTCCTGCCTGGCGGGTTCGCCGGGTTGTCGATCGGCGGGTTGACGCCGCGACCTTGCTCGTAGGGCATCGGTTGTTGCGCCGCGGCCGATGCGGCCAGCGCCGCGAGCGCGGCGCCCGCGAGGGCGGGTAAGAACTTGGCGTTCATCTTGGGTCCTCCGGAGGCCCGCCCAGCCGCGACCCAACCCTGGTCCGCGCGCGGAGTTCCCCGACGCGTCCAATCGTGATCAGGCCTGCGCAGTGCGGCCGCCCAGGCGCAGCTTGGGCCAGGCCAGGCGCGGCAGGGCCGGCAGATGCAGCCTCCAGGAGGTGCGGGCCGGAATGCAGGCCTCCAGCGACGCCAGCAGCGGCTCGACCGGACCGTCGCTGATGAAGTGGTTGCCGCCCGGCACCCGCTCGAAGCGGATCGGCTTCCAGCTTGCGGTCTGCACCGCAAGCCGTTCGGCGATCTCGATGGGCGCGAAGTCGTCCTTGTCGCCGTGGATCACGTGCACTGGGATGCGCAGCCGCGCGAGCGCCTTGTGCAGGTGCTCCAATTGGCTCGGCTGCCCCGACACCTCGAGCACCGCATGGCGCAGGTCGCGCGGAATGACCTTCAAAAGTTTGGTGCCCAGATGCACCAGCCAGCGGGCGGTCGGCCCGGACTCGCCGAAATAGCCCGACAGCATCACCAGGCCGGCGACGCGGCGGGGGTTCTGCTCGGCCATGATCGAGGCGATGGCCGCGCCGTACGACTGGCCGACCAGCAGAACTTTCTGGCCTGGCCGAGCCTGCAGCAGGGGCGCCAGCGCGCGCGCCTGGACCTGTATATCGCCGACGTATTCCACCGGCTCGGAACCGGCATAGCCGGGGCGGTCGACAACCACCATCTCGCGGTCGTCGGGCAATTCCGCCAGCACAGGGGCCCAGTACTCGGCCCAGGAGGGCGCGCCAGTCACGACCACGATCTTCCAGGGTGCGACGCGCTCACGGGGGGTCGTGATCGCGGAGATTTTCCAGCCAAGACCGCCGCCCGCCTCAAAGCGAAAGCGTCGTACGACGCTGTCCGGATAATCGTCGGACGTCGGCACGTGTTCGGTCCGGCCGCTCGCGGCCGATGTGAAACATGCCCATCCCACGGACAGCACGCCCTTGGGTCTCTTATGCAAGGTTCAGCTCCCAACTCGGATGCCTGATGCAAGGTGAACGCCTTGGGGCGACGGCAGTTTCGTTGCGTCGCAACATCTCAACCGAAGGGAGATAGGTTCGCCTCAGCCGTCTCCGAACAAACGGCTATCCGGTCAGGCCGCCATGCGCGCCTTGAAGACCCCGTCCGGCAGATCCCCGGCCCGTTCCGGGTGAACGAAGAAGTAGTCCTTCCAAGGCGCCTCGACGTCGACGTCCGAACATTCCTCCAGACGGTCGCCGTTGACCGCGAACATCCGGTAGCCGCGGGACAGGAACACCTCGAGCACCGCCCGCGCCGTACCGCCGAACCGGCCCTCCAGCATCAGCGGGTGGATCTCGATCAGCACGTGCGGCAGGTCGCGCGCGATGATTCCCTCCGCGCCCTTCAGCGCCTTCAACTCGGCGCCCTCGACGTCCATGCGGATGAAGTCGACCCGGCTCAGCCCTTGGGATTCGCAATATCGGTCGAGGGTCGTCACCGAGGTGGTCTCGACCTCGGCGCCCATGTCCTCGAAATCCGGGCGCACAGGGCTCCGCGGACGCTCGGCGGCGACATAGGCGTAGCCGCGCGCCATCCGCCCGGACATCTTGATCGGCGTCACCAGCAGCAACTCGCCGGGGATGTCCGCGACCGCCGTATTGACCGGAGTCACGTGGGCCGAGATTCCGTGCCAGGCCAGACAGGTCTTGAGCACCTCGAAGGTGAAAGCCGACGGCTCGAAGGCGTGGACCTGCGCCATCGGCGCCACCTGGGTCATCACGTAAGAATGCCGACCATCGCTGGCGCCCACGTGCAGGCAGACCGGCGCACCGCTGAGCAGATCGGCGAGATACGGGGTCTCGGGCTCGTGCTTGGCCCACGTCCTGTTACGGCGCCAGGCGCGATAGGCGTGACCAAGCACCCTGATAGAAGGCATGGGTACTTCCTCGTGGCCGGCCTCTTTACGCTGCGTCCCGCGTCACCGTCACCATGTAGTTGATGTCGCAGTCCGCCGAGCGGACCCACCGGTCGGTCAGCGGATTGAACGCCACGCCGTACGGCCCATGCACCGCGACCGGCTCTCCGACGAGGAAGCCGCGCAGTTCTTCCGGCTTCAGAAACTTGTTCCAGTCGTGAGTTCCGGCCGGCACCCAGCGCAGCACATACTCGGCCCCGATCTTGGCCAGGGCCAGCGCCTTCAGCGTGCGGTTGAGGGTCGCTACGATCATCAGCCCGCCGGGCGCCAGCAGCCGTGCGCAGTCGCGCAGATAGGCCCCCGGATCGGCCACATGCTCGATCACCTCCATGTTGAGGATCACGTCGAACGGGCGTTCGCCGGCCGCCAGCAGATCCTCGGCCGTCGTGGCGCGGTAGTCGATGGAGAGCCCCTGCTCGGCCGCGTGAGCGCTGGCGGTGCCGATATTGCGCTCTGAAGCATCGACGCCGGTCACCTGGAAGCCGAGCCGCGCCATCGGCTCGCACAGCAGCCCGCCGCCGCAGCCTATGTCCAGCAGCCGCAGGCCCTCGAAGGGGCGGATCGCCTTCGGATCACGCCCGAACCGCTCCTGCACCTGATCTCGGATGAACGACAGCCGCACGGGGTTGAACTTGTGCAGCGGGGCGAACTTGCCCTTCGGATCCCACCATTCGGCGGCGATGCGCGAGAATTGTTCGACCTCTTTCGGGTCGATCGAGGATGCGGACGCAGACGACATGAAAGCCTTTTCCTACCGAGCGACGGATGGCGCCAGCCCCTATCGGCCGCCAAGGCCTAGAATGGGCGCCATCTTGCGCGGGGCGCGTCCTTTTCGCGCCTGCGAAGGCAGACATTGCCCCTGACGGCGGGCCCCGCTATTAGGCGCAGCCTTCCCTCTCAAGCGGAGCTCCTGCGCTGTCTCGGCTAGTGATGAAATTCGGCGGCACATCTGTCGCCGACCTCGAGCGTATCCGACGCGTCGGCCGCCTGGTGGCGGCTGAAGTCGCGGCCGGACATAAGGTCGCCGTCGTGGTGTCGGCCATGGCCGGCAAAACCAACGAACTGGTCGCCTGGACCGACGGCGCTGGCGCCGCCGCCCAGGGCCTGCCCTCGTCGGACGACGAGTACGACACCGTCGTGGCGTCGGGCGAGCAGGTGACCGCCGGTCTGCTGGCCATGACCCTGCGCAACATGGGCCTGCCGGCCAAGTCGTGGCTGGGCTGGCAAATCCCGATCATCGCCGACGACGCTCACGGCCGCGCCCGCATCGACGACATCCCGCCCGAAAAGCTGGCCGACGCGCTCGACGCCGGCGAAGTGGCCGTGATCGCCGGCTTCCAGGGCGTGACCCGCGACGGCCGCATCGCCACTCTCGGCCGCGGCGGCTCGGACACCAGCGCCGTGGCCATCGCCGCGGCGGTGAAGGCGATCCGTTGCGATATCTATACCGACGTCGACGGCGTCTACACGACCGACCCGCGCATCGAGAGCAAGGCCAAGAAGCTCGGCAAGATCTCCTACGAGGAGATGCTCGAAATGGCCTCGCTGGGCGCGAAAGTCCTGCAGACCCGTTCCGTCGAACTCGCCATGGCCCAGAACGTGCCGGTGCGGGTGTTGTCCAGTTTTGTCGAGCCCGGCGAAGCGCCCGGCCAAGGCACCATCGTGTGCGACGAGGAAGAGATCATGGAAAAGCGCATCGTGAGCGGCGTCGCCTACAGCCGTGACGAGGCCAAGATCAGCCTGTTCGGCCTGCCCGACCATCCGGGCGTCTCATCGGTGATCTTCGGCGCGCTGGCCGACGCAAACGTCAACGTCGACATGATCGTGCAGAGCCACGCCCGCACCGCCGACACCGCGAACATGGAGTTCACGGTCGGTAAGCGCGATGCGCAGCGCGCCGTCGAGATCGTCCGCGCCCATCAACCGCAGATCGGCTTCGACGACGTGCAGGTGAACGAAGACGTCGCCAAGGTTTCGGTCATCGGCGTCGGCATGCGCAGCCATACCGGCGTGGCGAAGACGATGTTCCAGGCCCTGGCCGACAAGGGCGTGAACATCCAGGTCATCTCGACCTCGGAGATCAAGATCAGCGTTCTGATCGACGCGGCCTATACCGAACTGGCGGTGCGCGCGCTGCACGCCGGCTTCGGCCTCGACCAGCTCTAGAGTTTGAGCAACACCCGGCCGCGCTCGCCGCGGGCGGCGAAGCGATCGAAGGCGGCGTCGGCGTCCTCCAGGGCGTAGACGCCGTCGATCGCGCGCGGCCATCGTCCGCGCCGAGGGAACCGACGCGCTCACCCTGGCCCGCCTGGCCGAAACAGGCCGGCCTCACCCAGCCCTCGAGCAGCACGGCGCGCCCCTCCGCCGACAGCGGCGACCCGGGCCGCCGCCATTCCCTCGCGGGCCGCCGCGGCCGGGCGTTTTAGCCGCGCGGAGGCGGTTGCGGCCCTGTCGCGGATCATGCTGGGCGCACTCCGTCCGTCCTAGCCGAGGTCAGACCGAACGCCGCCCAGACCCCGGCGACGGCGAGCGGCAGCACCGCGACGAACACCCAGAGGCCCGCCGACCTGGCGCTGGCCTCGCTCAAACCTTCCGAGAACCCGACCAGATTGGCCACCGCGCCGGCCGCCGCTGCGCCCACGGCCGAGCCGGTGAGCCTCACCGTGGTCATCGCCGCCGCGCCGATCGCCCGCTCGTCGCCGTCCGGCAGCGAAGCCAGGATGCGCTGGCTCATGAACGCCCAGGACAGACCGAAACCGCCGCCTAGGAACAGGCCCGCAACCACCACACCGACGACGGAGGCCGAGGGCATGGTCAAAGCCGCGAACGCGACGCCCAGGGTGGCGACGACCGCCCCCAGCCGGATCATCCGCCGCGGCCAGGCCCCGGTCAGGTGCGCCACCAGCAGGCCCATCACCGTCCAGGCCGCCGCCTCGCCGGCGACCACGTAGCCGGCCTCCAGCGCCGTCAACCCGGCCAGCTTCTGCAGGATGGCGGGGCCGTAGATCGCAAAGCCCATCGAGGCGACGGTGAGCAGGAACATCGCGGCGAATCCCGCCCCGGGAATGGTGGTCAGGTCGCTCGCGCCCTTCGGCAGCAGCCGCGTGCGCGCGCGCCCATCGAACCAGACCGTGAAGGCCAGCAGCAGGCAGCCTAGGGACGTCAGCAGCCCCGAACGGAGGAAATCGCGGGCCATGTCGGCCAGGCCGATGGCCATGACCCCGGCCGCGATCAGCGCCAGCTGCGGCCAGGCGACCTTGGCGGCGTCGTTCCCTCGGTCGCTGGGCAGCATGACATAGGCCGCCCAGGCCACGCCGACGCCCTGGATCGCAAACAGCCAGAACACCCAGCGCCACGCGCCGAGGTCGGCGAATATCCCGCCGATCAGCGGCCCCAGCAGACTGGCCACGCCCCAGATCGCAGTGATCGTCGCATAGACCCGCGGCAGCAGCCGGTCGGGGAACATCAGGCCGATGGCGACCGAACAGAACCCGACCACCCAGCCGCCGCCGAGCCCCTGCAGCACACGCCCGATTAGAAAGCTGGCGATGTCGGGCCCGCCAGCGCTGAGCGCGCAGCCCACGGCGTAGAGCACCGCGGCGGCCGCCGTCGCCCGCCGCAGGCCGAAGCGCAGGCCGAGCAGGCCCGAGCTCGCCCCGGCCAGCACCGAACCCAGCAGGAAGCCCGCCGTCGCCCAGCCGAAATAGGCGTAGCCGCCGAGGTCGGCCCCGACGCTCGGCATGATCGTCGCCGTGACCATCGAGTCGGCGGCGCTGATCCAGACGCCCAGGCATATCAGCACGAACCGGGGCAGCCGCCCCTCGCCAAACACATCCGCCCAACTTCCGTCCGCGCGCGCCGCAGCAGCCATTTGACAATCTCCAACTTTACATTTTAGGCGCTAGACCCGGGACGCAGGTTTTGCAATCATCTATTTGTCAAATGCGCAGCACATCCGACCAGATCCTCCTGCTGCTGAAGAGCAAAGGCCCAGCCCAGACAAAGGCGATCGCCGAGGCCATGGGTGTCACCCGCCAGGCCGCCCGTCTGCAAATGGAAAAGTTGCACGCCGAGGGGCTGGTCGAGCACGTCACCGAACGCATGGGGGTCGGGCGCCCCCGCCGATCCTGGTCGCTCAGCGCCAAGGGCGACGAGCGGTTCCCCAACACCCATGCCCAACTGACCATCGAACTGCTGGAGGCGGTCCGCAGCGAGTTTGGCGACGAGGGCCTGGACCGGCTGGTGGCGCGGCGCGAGCGCGCCATCGAGGTCGGCTACCGCCGCGCGCTCGCCGCCGCCGAGACGCTCGAGCAGAAGCTGGAACGCCTCGTCGCCGTGCGCGCCGCCGAGGGCTACATGGCCGAGTGGACCCCGCTCGCTGACGGCGGCTATCTGCTGATCGAAAACCACTGCCCGATCTGCGCGGCGGCCAGCGCCTGCCAGGGGTTCTGCCGCTCGGAGCTGGCGCTGTTTCGCGCCCTGCTCGCGCCAGCCGGCGTCGAGCGCACCGACCACATCCTGGCGGGCGCGCGGCGGTGCGCCTACCTTGTCACGCCATGGACATCGTCGCCTTCGAGCACCTGAACGCCGCCCAACGCGCCGACTGCGCACGCATCCTACGCGAGGCCTTCTCACACATCTCCGCCTACCAGGAGGACGGCGAAGCCGAGGCCGAGGTCGAGACCTTCCTCACGGTTCCCGAACGCTTCGCTCTGGCCGCGCTCGACGGCGAGGCCGTGCTGGGCCTGATCGGCGGCATCGACACCTACAGCCACGCGGCCGAACTGCATCCGCTGGCGGTCGACCCGCGCCATCATGGCAAGGGGGTCGGCGCGGCGCTGACTGCGGCGCTGGAAGCACGCGTGGCGGCCATGGGCAAGCTCACCGTCTATCTCGGGACCGACGACGAGTTCGGCGGCACCAGCCTGTTCGGCGCCGACCTCTTCCCGGACGCCCTCGCCAAGCTGGCCCAGATCGCCCCGACCAACGGCCACCCGTTCTTCTTCTATCGCAAGCTCGGCTACGAGGCGGTCGGAGTGGTGCCCGACGCCAACGGATTCGGCCGGCCGGATCTGCTGATGGCCAAGCGGGTCGCGCGCGGCTAGCCCGGCATCGGCAGCTGGAAGTTCGGCGACCAGTGTGTCGCCGTGCCGGCGCTCACGTACCAAGTGAGCAGCAGCGCGCAGATCAGCGCCCCGGGCAGATGGCTGCCGGTGCGCCGCCAGGTGAACACCGAGATCACCCCGACCAGCGCAAGCAGCGGCACGAACTGGATGGCGATGATGGTGTTCAGCGGCTCGGCGATCGCCAGTCGGCCGGTCAGGAACAGTGCGCCGTACTGAACCGCAAGCAGCGCGGCGAACCCTAGCGACATCGCCGCCATGCCGGCGAAGTAATGGCTCCAGCGCCCCTCGCCCGCCACCGCCAGCCGGCTATGCAGACCGCGCAGCGCGATCACGAAGAAGGCCGTCCAGAGCGGCAGATAGGCCAGCACATAGCCCAGATGGCGCAGGTCGAGCGGCTTCAGACCAACGACCCAGAAGCGATAGTCGACATGCAGCACGCCCGCCACCACGACCAGGGTAAGATAGCCCACCGCCACCGTCAGCACCGCGATCACCACCGATCTCGGCCAGTCGGCGCTCACCGCCGGCTTCGGCGCCTTGCTCGCCAGGCCGATCACCAGGGTCAGGGCCGCGCCCCCCAGCGCCCAGACCAGCAGCTGGTTGGTGATCCACTGCGGGTAGAGCGGCATCGGCAGGAACAGCATGCCGACCTTCATCAGAGGGAAGTAGGTGATCGCCGGCAGCGCCGCCGTCACCGCGAAGAATAGCCACCATCGGCCGTCGCGGCGCGGAACGACGGGCGCAGCCGGCTGTGGTCGCCGATCCAGTCGGTGCAGCCAGCGCACGCTGAGCAGGATCTCGAACGCGGCCAGCAACACCACGGCCATCCCGGCGAAGGCGATCAGGGTCCCGACCTCCTTCCAGAACCAGATCTGGTGCTGCGGCGGCAGCGGCCGCGCCTCACCTTCCAGGGTGCGCTGGAACCAGTCGATGGCCGGCGCCACGCCGACCGAGGAGAAGTGCTCCCATGGATGTGTGACCGGCGGCACATAGAGAACATGTGCAGTCCCTGCCGCGAGGTCGCCGTAGATACGGCCTGGAACGATCGGCTCACCCGTCCCGAACAGCGCCTGCAGAGCAGGCGAGCGCGGAACGTCGAAGCCGCGCGGGACTTGCCACATCAGCTCGGCGAACTCGTCGTAGCCGCCGAACACCAGCGCCAGGTTGCGCAGGTCGGCCCTTGCCTCGGAGCCGAACACGGCCCCGATCGCCGGGGTCGAGCCCAGCAGGACCGCGGAGCGATAGCCATCCGGATCGGAGGCCGCGGCGCCGACCACCGGTCCGCCGCCCAAACTGTGGCCGGCCAGGCCGATATTGGCCCTGTCGACCTGCGGCAGGCTCTTCAGGTAGCGCAGCGCCGCCGGCCCGCCGAAGTCGTTGGCTCCGACGATGGCGTCTGAATAGCCGTGGCCCGGTTGGTCCATCGCCACCACCACGAAGCCGCGCCGCGCCAGTTCGATGGCGAAGGCCGACTGCATTTCGCGGGTGTTTATGTACCCGTGGCTGAGCAGCACGCCCGGCGCCGGCGTCTCCGCCGTGGCCGAAGCCGGCGTGTAGAGCAGCGCCGAGAGCGTCGTGCCACGGTCGCCGGCGAAGCGGACATCGCGCACGCTCACCCCGCCCGCGGTCTGCACCAGCCAGGCGAGCAGCGCTCCGCTCAGGATCACCGCAAGCCCCCCGACCAGCCCCAGCCAAGCCTTCCCCATCGCCGCCGCCCCCGAACGCTGTTATGTGGGGACTATGGCGGTGACCGCCCCCGTCAGGCAATCAGGCAGCAAGCTCTAACCCTCGGGCTTGGAGGACGTGACCGGAATGGTCACGCCCCGTCGACCGGCTTGCCGTGCAGACGCGCCGGGTTGGTCGGCTCCGCCGCCCCGCGCGCAGCAAGATTCTGCGGGCGGTCGAGCATGGCGGCCGCGAACAGCAGCAGCACCACGGCCAGAAAGGCTCCGACCACCCCGAACACCGAGCGGGCGGCGCGCGTCCTCTCGCGCCTGGCGAGCCGCCGTTCCCACGCCTCGACCGCCTCGGGATCGATCATATGCAGCACGCCGGGCGCGTGTCCTGCAGCGAAGCGGAAAAGCCCGGACACGAGACGATGACGGCGGCAAAGCCGCAGCCGCCGCCAGAAGCCCAGCGTCTGCGGCGGCCCAGCGCGCAGAGTCATGTAGCCGAGATGATGGTGGTGGCGGCGATTGCTAAGCCGCTCGACCATGCCCAGCGCGCGCTCGCGGGCCAGCGCGTCGCGGATCTCCGGCGCGAGATCCCAGCGATCCTCTTGATCATACCAACCGAAGTGCTGAATCGCGCCAGGCAGCAGCACGTCGCCGCGCGGCGCGAAATGCAGCAGCACGCGCGCCAGCCCCACCTCTGTGTCGGCGAATATTTCCAGGTTCGCCATGGATTCCGAACGCAGCACCGCGTCGAGCGCGGCCGTCAGGGCGGCCCGATCAGACCCCTCCACCCCCAGCAGTTGCTCGAGCCGCCGGCAGGCGCGCCAGTGCGCTTCGTGCGGAGGCTCCTCGAGCGTGAACGGCTCGGCGGCCGGCGGCCTCTCCTCCACCAGTTCGGGGCGCTCGACCTCGGCCGTATGGGTAACCTGCAGGCGCACCGCCTCGTGCGCGGCGATCGCCATCGCGTGCTCGTACGCCTGCCGCAACAGCTGGAAGCCGGCGGCGTCGTCTTCCGGATGTGTCCTCTTCAGTTGCAGGGCGTACGCGCGCTTGATCGCCCGCTGGTCGTCGGTCGGGTCGAGGCCGAGAACCTCCCAGATCGACCGCCCGCTCAAAGGAAGCTTTCGCCTTCCAGCTGGTCCAGCGCCGCCAGAAGCTCACCCCGCGCCAGCACCACCGCCCGCGGATCCTGCCGGTCCAGTACGCTTTCGAACTGACCGATCAGCCGGGCCACATAGTCGCGGCGCTCGCCGATAAAGTCTTCATAGCAGCGGCCCGCCCGCGCCATCGCCGCGCGGTTGCGGGCCTCGTCGCGCGGATGCACCTTCAGCTGCGCCAGCGCGGCACGACGCGTCGCCACGTCGGCGTCATCCACATTTTCCTCGTCGACGACGACCAGCTGCCGCCGCTCGCCCGTCAGCGGCACCTCGACATCGACCTCCAGCAGGCCGTTGATGTCGTAGGTGAAGCGGCACTTCACCTCGACCTCTCCGGCTGGCCGGGCGGGGATCGGGATCATGACGTCGCCGAGCTTGATGTTCTCGGCCACCCAGCGCGCCTCGCCCTGATAGACGCCGAATTCAATCTGCCGCTGGCCGGAGCGCAGGGTCCGGAAGGACTCGACCCGGCTGGCCGGAATGGTCGTGTTGCGCTCGATGATCGGCGAAAACAGGCCCGTGCGGATCTGGCCGTTCGGACCATGCTCGCCGACGTCCACGCCCAGTGAGTAGGGGCAGACGTCAGTCAGCACGACCTCGTTCAGCGCGGCGTCCCGCGCCTTCAGCCCAGCCTGCACCGCCGCCCCGCGGGCGATCGCTTCGTCGACATTTATAGAGGCGGCCGGGAAACGGCCGAACATCCGCGTCACGGCCTTGCGGACCATCGGCATCCGGGTGGCGCCGCCGACCAGCACGATCTCGTGCAGCGCGCCGATCCGCAGGTCGCTGTCGCGCAGCGAGCGCAGCACCGGATCGCGCAAACGGCTCAGCAGGCCCTCGGCCGCCGCCTCCAGCGCCTCGGCCGTCACCTCGTGCTCGTAAGCCTTGTCCTTCCAGACCACCGACAGCCTGGCGGTCTGCTTCTCCGACAGTTCGCGCCGGCCGCGTTCGGCCGCCGCGCGCAGGCGCTGCCGCAGCGCGACGTCGTCCCGCGCCGCCTCGCCCCATTCGGCGTCGAACCGACGACGCAGCATGTCGACCACCACGTCGTTGAAGTCCTCGCCCCCCAGTCGGTTGTCGCCGGCCGAGGCGCGCACCTCGACCACCCCGTCGAACAATTCGAGCACCGAGACGTCGAAGGTGCCGCCGCCTAGGTCGAACACCAGGAAGCGCACCTCGTCGCCCCGCTCGCCGATGCCATAGGCCAGCGCTGCGGCGGTCGGCTCGTTGATCAGCCGCTCGACCTTGAGCCCCGCCAGTTCTCCCGCCCGCCGCGTCGCCTTGCGCTGCTTGTCGTTGAAGTAGGCCGGCACCGCGATCACCGCCTCGGTGACCAGCTCGCCGAGAAAGGCCTCGGCGTCGGCTCTCAACGCACGCAGCACCAGCGCCGACAGCTCCTCGGGCAGGAAGTCGCGATGGCCCAGCCGCGTCGCCTTCTGGCTGCCCATATATCGCTTGAACGCCGTCGCCGTGTCGTTCGGATGGGTCGATTGCCGCTCCCGCGCGGCGATGCCGACCAGCAACGCGCCGTCGTCGGCGATGCCGACCGCCGACGGCGTCAGGTAGTGGCCAAGGCTGTTGGGGATCAGCTGCGCCTCGCCGTCCCGCCAGACGCCGATCGCCGAGTTGGTGGTCCCCAGGTCGATGCCGACAATCACCGCCGTACTCCGAGCTCACCGCACGGGCCTCGGACATCCGGCCCTGCGCCCTCCAACGCGCCTCAGCCAGGACGATTGCGTGCCGCGGCTTTGATCAAGCTTGAATATGACGCCCACGACAGGGCGAGGGAACGCATGGCACTGCGCTGGTTGTATTTTTCGGCTCGCGGACGTCTTGGCGCGAAGGCCTTTCGCCAGACCTACCTCGGTCTGTTCGTCGTCTCTGTGCTCGTCTGGGCCGCCGTCGCCGCAGAAGCGAAGGCCGACGAGGCCATCGTCCGGTTCGCTCAGGATAACGGCGCGTTTTTAGGCGCCATGGCGCTGGCGGCCGCGACTTCGCTCGGCTTCCTGGCCTGGGTCGCTTTGGCCGCTGGCACGGATGGGCCCAACGCCTACGGCGAACACTCGATCAGCATCGTGCGCTGAGGGCGGCGCCGCGCGAGCCGGCGCCGCTGCGTGAAAAGCCGGCAAAGTCCGACCGAGGCCCCACCACGGTCGTCGCCCCCCGTGTGGCCGCGCTCACAAAGTCGCGCCGCCCCGTTTTCGTCTCCGTTCCGACGCGCAAAGCTGCTAGGACGCGATTAGGAAAAGGGAGAGAAACTCGCCTGATGGCCATGCCGGGGATCGCTGTTAGGGGACAACGCAGTCTGCTGCGGCAGATTCGCGAAGCGCTCGCCTCGGGCGGGCCGGCCCAGTCGCGCCTCGACATCGTTGTGCGGATCATCGCCCGCTCGATGGTGGCCGAAGTTTGCTCCCTCTACATGCGCCGCGCCAGCGGCGACATGGAACTGTTCGCCACCGAAGGCCTCGACCCCGGCGCCGTCCACGTCACCCGCATGAAGCCCGGCGAGGGCCTGGTCGGCGAGATCATGCGCCTGGGCCGGCCGCTCAACCTGTCGGACGCCCCCAACCATCCGGCCTTCTCCTATCGGCCTGAGACCGGCGAAGATCCGTTCCACGCCTTCATGGGCGTGCCGCTGCTGCGCGGCGGCCGGGCGATCGGCGTGCTGGTGGTCCAGAACCGCACAGAGCGGGTCTATACCGACGACGAGGTCGAGGACCTGCAGATCGTCGCCATGGTGCTGGCCGAAATGGTCGCCGGCAGCGAGCTGGAAGGCGAACTCAAGGGCGTCGAGATCGCCCCGCACCGGCCCGAACGGCTCATTGGCTCACGCTTCGCCGACGGTCTGGCGCTCGGCGTCGCCGTCCTGCACGAACCGCCCGTCGCCCCCTCGCAACTCCTGGCCGAGGACGTGGTCGCCGAAGAGGCGCGCCTGAAGACCGCGATCCTGGGGCTGCAAGCCCAGATCGACGACATGCTCACCGGCGAGCACGGCCTGGTCGACGCTTCCTACGAGGTCCTCGAAACCTACAGGATGTTCGCCCATGACCGCGGGTGGAACCGCAGTCTGCAGGACGCGGTCCACAACGGCCTTACCGCCGAAGCCGCGGTCGAACGGGTGCGCTCCGAGCACCGCGCTCGATTGGGCCAGGCGCGCGACCCTTATCTGCGCGAGCGCCTGCACGACTTCGAGGACCTGGCGGACCGCCTGCTGCGCCATCTGTCGGGCGATGGACACGCCGCCCGCGACCTGCCTGAAAACGCCATCCTGATCGCGCGGAACCTGGGCCCCGCCGACCTGCTCGAATACGACCGCACCAAGCTGGCCGGGCTGCTGCTGGAAGAGGGTTCCTCCGCGAGCCACGCGGCGATCGTCGCCCGCGCGCTCGACATCCCTTGTGTCGGCCGCCTGCCGGGTCTGCGCGACAAGGTGTCGGAAGGCGACCCGGTTATCGTCGACGCCGAGACCGGCGAGGCGTATCTGCGTCCGCGCGTCGACGTCGTGAAAGCGCTGCACGCTCGCCTCGAAGTGCGCCTGCAGCGACGCGCGGAGTTCGCCAAGCTGCGCGACACGCCGGCCTTCACCCGCGACGGGGCCAAGGTCACGCTGTTGATGAACGCCGGCCTGGACGTCGACCTCGACATACTCGACGAGACCGGCGCGGAGGGCATCGGCCTCTTCCGCACCGAGTTCCAGTTCATGGTCGCCGAGGAGATGCCGCGCTTCAACGCGCAGACGGCGCTCTACGGCCGGGTGATGGACGCCGCCGGCGACCGGCCTGTGACGTTCCGCACGCTCGACCTCGGCGGCGACAAGGTGCTGCCGTACCTGGAGGCCGAGCGCGAGGAGAACCCCGCCCTCGGTTGGCGCGCGATCCGCATGGGCCTGGACCGTCCGGCCCTGCTGCGCCTTCAGCTGCGCGCCCTGATCGCCGCGGCTCGCGGCCGGCCCCTGCGCATAATGTTCCCGCTGGTCGCCAGCGTCGACGAGTTCCGCGCTGCTCGCGCCCTGGTGGATCACGAAGTCGCCTGGGCCCAGCGCCGCGGCCGCCTGGCGCCGTCGCGACTCGACGTCGGCGCTATGATCGAGGCGCCGGCTGTGGTCTGGCACCTCGACGCGCTGCTTCCGATGACTGATTTCGTCAGCGTCGGCACCAACGACCTGATGCAATACCTGTTCGCCGCCGACCGCGGGAACCCGCGGGTGTCGGACCGTTACGATTTTCTCTCGCCGCCGGCCCTACGTGCCCTGGAGACCATCCAGAAGGCCTGCGAAGAGACCGGCACGCCGGTGTCCGTGTGCGGGGAGATGGCCGGCCGCCCGCTGGAGGCGTTCGCCCTTGTGGCGCTTGGCTTTGACCGTCTGTCGATGCCGCCAGCCGGCATAGGCCCGGTCAAGCAGATGGTGCTGTCCTGCGATCGCGAGGCCGCGCGCCGCGGCGTCACCGCCCTGCTGCGGACATCCGCCGGATCGGTCCGGAACGAGATCGAGACCCTCGCCCGAAAATTGTATTTGGCGATCTGAAACAGGCTTGACCGGGGACGCTGCGTCGCACCCCCTCGCGGGTTTAGCGCATTGAATTTCAATGCCTAGAATGATACTCACAACCTAATATTAAGACCTATACTGTAAATCTGGCAGGGCGCGAATTCGCCTTTAGATCGTAAACGCTAGCAAGAGGCGCCAAAGTAGCCATGCCGCTCGATACTGGCGGGGTTACCAGTCTGGATTTGCGTAACAGCGGTGATCGCGAGACCAACCGCGCCAGCGGTCTGACCCCATCCCTCGAAGTTGGACCCGATATTGGCGCCGCGCTGAAGGCCGCCCGGGAACTTCGCGGCCTCAACCTGCAGGAACTGGCCGACTCCACGCGAATTCGCCGCAGCTACCTGGCGGCGATCGAAGAGATGCGGCTGGAAGAGCTGCCCTCGCGTCCGTTCACCATCGGCTACATCCGCGCCTACGCCGCGGCCCTGGGCCTGGACGGCGACGCCGCCGTTGAACGCTTCCGCCGCGACGAACCCGTCACCGACACCGCCCTGCGCGCGCCGATCGGAGTCGTCGAATCGAAAGATCCGCGCCTGACCCTGGTCATCGGCGGCGGCATGCTGGTGATCGCCGCGATCGTTCTCTGGAACGTCGCCCAGCGGGCGATGACCGCCGAGGCGCCGCCGCCGCACACCGCGCCAGCCGCCGCCATCGCGAAAGCCAAGCTCGGCGCGCCGGCCGGCCCGGTCGCGCTCGGCGCGCCGCTGCCGGCTCCGGTCGAGTCCACGACCCCGACGCCCTACGAAACGCCGGGCCTCGCCGAAGCGACCGCCGCGGGGGGCTCGTCCGACGCGGTCGTCGCCGCCAAGAAGGCCGCGGCTCTGACCCCGCAGGCCGATCCCACCGCGGCCGAGCCGCTGCCGCCGACCTTCGTGCCCCGCGGCGCGGTCTACGGCGCCCAGCCGGCCGCCTCCATCGTCACGCTTCAAGCCCGGAAGGGCGCGTCGCTGATCGTCCGAGGCAGTGGCGGAGCGGCCTACTTCGCCCGCCAACTGTCGGCGGGCGAGGCGTACCGGGTCCCGAATCTCAAGGGCCTGACGCTCGAGGTCACCGACCCGGCCGCCTTCCAGGTCTTCGTCGGCGGCCAGAGCAAGGGGGTGATGCCCGCCCCCACGATCGCCGCCGAGAAGCTTGTGGGCTAGCCTCTCGGGGCCGTCTCGGCGAAGTTGCCCTCCGATTCAGTACGGAGGTTCAGTCATGGTCGCAGGCGTCACAACCGGCGGAGAGCACCCCAGCAACGCCGCGCAGATGGCCGCCCCATCCTATCGGCTGGCCGCGCTCGACGAGGATTTCCTGCTCAGCGACTCCATGCGCGGCGTCCGCTTCCTGCTGGAATACGCCAAGGCCGAAGAGGCTCTGCGCGCCTGGGGCGTGCGCTCGACCATCGTGGTGTTCGGCAGCGCCCGGATTTCCGAAGCCGGCCCAGGCCGCCATGCGGACTGGTACGCAGCCGCCCGCGAGTTCGGCAAAATCGCCTCCCAGCGTGGCGGCGCGCTACTCAGCAACGGCGGCCCGCGCGACAACGTCATCGCCACCGGCGGCGGCCCGGGCGTGATGGAAGCCGCCAACCGCGGCGCGGCCGACGCCGGTGCGCCGTCGGTCGGGTTCAACATCACCCTGCCTTTCGAGCAGGAGCCGAACGCCTATTCGACGCCGGACCTGACCTTCCGCTTCCACTACTTCGCCATGCGCAAGATGCACCTGGCCATGCGCGCCAACGCCCTGGTGGTGTTCCCGGGCGGCTTCGGCACACTGGACGAGCTGTTCGAGATCCTCACGCTTCGCCAGACCGACAAGGCGCCGCGGATACCGGTCGTGCTGTTCGACGAGGCCTATTGGCGCTCGGTGATCAACTTCGACGCCATGATCGCTGAGGGCATGATCAAGGCCTCTGATGTTGAGCTCTTCAGCTTCGCCGAGAGCGCCGAACAGGTCTGGACCCAGCTGGTCGCCGGCGGGGTCAAGCACGGCCAGGACCTCGCCTGACGCCACGCGAGGCCCGCCGCTCCGCTGCGGCGCGGCGCGGCCTCGCGTTTTCCTGCGGAAGCCCTTATTTTCGAGGCCATGACCGTGCAAGATCACACCCACGTCCGTCCCTGGCGCGCGATCGACCGCCGGGTCTCGCGCAAGATCCGCGTCGGCAAGGTCGAGGTGGGCGGCGACGCCCCGATCACGGTCCAGTCGATGACCAACACGCTGACGGCTGACGCGGCGGCGACCATCGATCAGATCCGTCAGCTCGAAGAGGCCGGGGCCGATATCGTCCGCGTGTCCTGCCCCGACGTCGATTCCACCGAAGCGTTCAAGGCTATCGCCCGCGAGGCCAAGGTCCCGCTCGTGGCCGACATCCACTTCCATTACAAGCGCGGCATCGAAGCGGCGAAGGCTGGCGCGGCCTGCCTGCGGATCAATCCCGGCAACATCGGCTCCCCCGACCGCGTGCGCGAGGTCATCCAGGCCGCCCGCGACCACGGCTGTTCGATGCGGATCGGCGTCAACGCCGGCAGCCTCGAACCGCATCTGCTGGAAAAGTATGGCGAGCCCTGCCCCGCCGCCATGGTCGAGAGCGCTCTCGACCACGCCCGCATCCTGCAGGACAACGACTTCCACGAGTTCAAGATCAGCGTGAAGGCGTCCGACCCCTTCATGACCGTCGCCGCCTATCAGCAACTGGCCGAGGCCATTGACTGCCCGCTGCACGTCGGCATCACCGAAGCGGGCGCCCTACGCACCGGAACGGTGAAGTCGGCGATCGGCATGGGCTCGCTGCTCTGGGCCGGCATCGGCGATACGATCCGCGTCAGCCTGGCCGCCGACCCGGTCGAGGAGATCAAGGTCGGCTTCGACATCCTGAAGTCGTTGGGTCTGCGCCATCGCGGCGTCAACATCATCGCCTGCCCCTCCTGCGCGCGGCAGGGCTTCAACGTCATCGCTACGGTCGAGGCGCTGGAACAGCGTCTGGCCCACATCGCCACCCCGATGAGCCTTTCGATCATCGGCTGCGTGGTCAACGGCCCGGGCGAGGCCCTGATGACCGACGTCGGCTTCACCGGAGGCGGCAAGGGCGCGGGCATGGTCTATCTGGCCGGCAAGCCGGACCACAAGATGGACAACGAGCGGATGGTCGATCACATCGTCGAATTGGTCGAAGCCAAGGCCGCCGAGCTCGCCAAGGCCGAGCAGGCCGCGCTGCAAGCCGCCGAATAGATCACACGTTATGCGAACTTTGTCGGGCCGCTATTCGCGCTCGAAAAAATGCCCTAGACCTTGTGATGAGTGCTCTGGGGTATCGATTTGACTACCTTCTCTCCGGTTCCAGCGGACACCCGCCGCGCCGTCGTTCGCATCGTCGCCACTGAGATGACCAAGATCTCGCGGGCCATGGCTAGGGTCCACGGCGACGACGTCATCGAGTATTTCGTGTTCACCGCCCTCTGGGTGCTGAACTCGAGCCACCTGATCGGCGACCAGCGCTATGTCCAGCTCAAATCGATCCCGCCGGACGTCCTGCGCAAGCCCGCCAGCATCGAAGAGCTCCGCGCCGCCCTGCCGATGCCAGCCGACATCCTGCAGACCTACGTAAAGCGCCTGCTCGAGAAGGGGCTGGCCGAGGAGGTTTCAGGCAAGCTGGTGGTGCCGACCGCGGTCTTCACCCAACCCGAGATGCTCCAGGGCACGAGCGAACTCTATGAGAGCGTGGTGCAGATGGTCACATCAATGCGCGCGGCCGGTTTCTCCTTCGGCGACTAACCTGGACGGTTGACCAGGGCCACGCCGGTTCGCATAGGTCGTTCGGCGAACGCAATTCGTGGGGGCGATCATGGACGCAGCAGCCGACAACAGGCGCGCCGTGGTACGCACCGGGACCTTCGAGATCCTTGCCGCCCTTCGTTCCTTCGCCAAACTGCATGGCGGCGACGTCTTCGCCCTGCTGGTCTTTACGACGATCTGGAGCGCGAACGGCGAGAACCTCCTCGGCGACGAACGCTATGCCGGCCTGCACCGCATCGGTCCCGACAAGGGCAGCCTGCCGATGACCGACGCGGCGCTCTACCAGGCGATCGGCGCGCCTCCCGAAATCGTTGGGCGCTATGTCGAGGCTTTTATTTCCCTGGGCATTGTCGAGCGCGCGCCTGGCGGCCTGATCGCCCCCGCCGCGGTCTTCACCTCGCCCGAGATGATGGACGCGGCCGTTGAATTCTACGAGCGCATCCAACAACTTGGTCGGGCGCTGCGGGCGGTCGGCTTTGAACTCGTCGAGCGCGAGCTTCCACCGCTCAGCGCCTGAACGCCGGTCCCCGAACGGCATTTCAAATTGAACATTGTCAAAGATGACGCCTGCGTCACCTCTTGCGCTCTCGCCTTAGCCTTGATTAGGTGCCCCGCCTAAACCCCAGGGAGGGACACATGTCCGCTGACGGCAACTGGAAGATCACCATCAACTCGCCGATGGGCGCTCAAGAGGTCGAAGCCTCGATCACCACGAGCGGCGACACCTTCACCGGCCAGACCAAGGGCCGCATGGGTGAGCAAGCCATCGAAGGCAAGGTTTCGGGCGACACCCTGACCTGGTCGACCGCCATCACCCAACCGATGCCGATGACCCTCGAGTTCTCGGCGACGGTGTCGGGCGACACCATGAGCGGCAACGTGAAGCTGGGCGCTTTCGGCTCGGCCCCGCTCTCGGGCGTGCGCGTCTAAGACGTTTTCGCCGCTCCGGCGGACGGGAAGGCCCTCTCCTCGCGGAGAGGGCCTTTTTCGTTGGAGGCGCGACGCTGGGGCGTTAGAGAAGCCTCCCTTCATTCACCATCGACTGGAACCACGTGCGTCTCCCTCAGGCCAGATTGGATCAGGTCCTCGACCGCTTCCGCGAGATCGAGGCGCGCATGGGTGCGGCCACCGACGGCGCCGAGATCGTGCGCCTGTCTAAGGAACATGCCGAACTGAAGCCCGTGGCCGACGCGGTGAGCGCCGTCGCCCGCGCCCGTGAGGAGCTGCCTGAGCTCGAGGAGATGGCCAAGGCCGGCGATCCCGAGATGGCCGCCATGGCGCAGGACGAGCTGGCCGCGCTCAACGAACGCCTGCCGGGACTGGAGCGCGAAGTCGCCCTGTTGCTCGCCCCCAAGGACAAGGACGAGAACGCCTCAGCGATCCTCGAAGTCCGCGCCGGCACCGGCGGCGACGAGGCGGCGCTCTTCGCCGGCGACCTATTCCGCATGTACCAGCGCTACGCTCAGAACCACGGCTGGCGGGTCGAGATCGACAGCGTCTCCGAGGGCGAGGTCGGCGGCTACAAGGAAATCATCGCCTCGATCACAGGCGACGGCGTGTTCGGCCGGCTGAAATTCGAAAGCGGCGTACACCGCGTGCAGCGGGTGCCGGAAACCGAGGCCGGCGGCCGCATACACACCTCGGCCGCCACCGTGGCCGTGCTGCCCGAGGTCGAGGACGTCGAGATCGAGATTCGCGACCAGGACATCCGCGTCGACACCTATCGGTCGTCCGGCGCGGGCGGCCAGCACGTCAACAAAACCGACTCGGCCGTGCGCATCACCCACCTGCCGACCGGCATCGTGGTCACCTCGTCAGAGAAGTCGCAGCACCAGAACCGCGCGCGCGCGCTGAAGGTGCTGCAGGCCCGTCTCTACGACCAGCAGCGCGAAGCGCTCGACACCGCCCGCGCCGACGCCCGCAAGAGCCAGGTCGGCTCCGGCGATCGTTCGGAGCGCATCCGCACCTACAACTTCCCCCAAGGCCGGGTGACGGACCACCGGATCAACCTGACCCTCTACAACCTCGCCAAGATCATCGAGGGCGAGGCGCTCGACGACGTGATCAACCCGCTGATCGCCGAGGATCAGGCCGCCCGCCTGGCTGCGCTGGAAGACGAGTTCAACTAGCGCCGCAGCGCCCGGCGTACGCGATCGGCCTGCCGCAGGCTGTCGCTCACCGCCTTGTTGGTGATCTTGGAGACATCCAGATGGAAGGCCAGGCCGACGCTGTCGGCCATGGCCGCGCCGCGCTCGCCCATCGGCTTCTCGGGGCCGATTGTGGTGTCTAGCGCTGTCTGGTGTTCGATCTCGGCGTTGATCTCCGCCCCCAGCAGCACGACCATCACCGAGAACCAGATCCAGGTCATGAACGCGACCACCGCGCCCAGCGACCCGTAAGTCACGTCGTAGTGGGCGATATTGTTGAGATACCAGGAAAAACCCAGCGACCCGAGCAGCCAGAACGCCGCCGCGAGCACGGCTCCGACCGTCACCCACGACCATTTCGCGCGCGCCCTGCAGGGGCCATAGCGATAGATCACGCAGAATGCTCCGGCGGCCATCGCCAGCAAGATCAGCCATCGCAGCGGAATCCAGACCACCGCCAATTCGTTCAGCCCCAGATACTCAAAGGCGATCGGGGCGGCGACCAGCACCGCGGTCATCACCACAAGAAACAGCAGGGCTCCGAACGTGAAGACGTAGGTCAGCAGCGAGCGGCTGAAAAAGTTGCGCTTCTCCTTTTCGTCGTAGGCGACGTTGAGGCCGTCGAAGAGCGCCTTCATGCCGGCGTTCGAGGACCAAACCGACAGCAACAGGCTGACGACAAACGCCACCGACAGCGTGGCCGATGGCCGATCCGCCAGGCGCAGCATCTGCTCGCCGACGATGTTGATCACCTCGGCGGGGAACACTGTCGCCATGCTCGCCAGCTGCTGCTGAACCGCAGCGACGTCGGCGATCAGCCCGTACAGCGAGACGAACACGCCCATGGCCGGAAACAACGCCAGCAGCGTGTAGAACGTCACGCCGCCGGCGACCGACGGCAGCCGGTCGCGGCCGATCTCCTGATAGGTGCGCCAGGCAATGTCCTTCCAGCCCTTCGGTGGAATGGCATGCGGTCCATGGGCGACCCGCCCGCGCCGCGGCTCGGCCTTTTCGAACGCCGCGGGCGTGGCGATGACGTCGACGCTCAGCCTGCCGCTGACACGTTGGCGGCTGCGCCGCCACAGCTCGGTCATGGCGATCAGTCCGACCCACGGCGCGGCCCGCCAGAAGATTCCGACGGCGCGGTCCCACGCCGTTCGCTCTTCCCGCTCCGACATCCGCACCCTCTTACCGCCGCCCCAGACAGGCTGGAACACGCCGATCATGCCAGCGTTCCGCCGGCCAGACAGCTACCGGCGCGCGCGTGACTGTGCCAAGACAATCCATCCGTTGCAGGCTCAGGGAAGACGAAGGGCACATGACCGGTCACATCGCCGCGCTTTACCGCCACCCCGTCAAAGGCTTCACGCCCGAGCGCCTCGATCACGCCGAACTGACGGTCGGCGGACCGTTCCCCTTCGACCGGCTCTACGCGGTCGAGAACGGTCCTTCCGGCTTCGATGCGGCCGCGCCGGCGTACATTCCCAAGCAGAAGTTCACGGTGCTGATGTCCATCGCCGAGGTGGCCAAGGCCAGGACCCGCTACGACGAGACCAGCGGCGTTCTGACAGCGACAGCGCAGGGCCAGCCCGACTTCAGCGGCTCGCTGCAGCAGGCTGACGGCCGCGCCGCCTTCGCCAGTTGGCTGACCGCGCTGCTGGGCGAAGAGGTCCGCGGCGAGCTCAAGGTGCTCGAGGCCCCCGGCTACCGGTTCATGGACCACCCGCAGGGCCACGTGTCGATCATCAATCTGTCCAGCGTCCGCGACCTGGAGACCAAGATCGGCCGACCGGTGGATCCGCTGCGCTTCCGCGGCAATCTCTATGTCGAAGGCTGGCCCGCGTGGGTCGAGAACGACTGGGAGGGCCGCGAGCTCATGGTCGGCTTCGCCCGCGCCAAGGTGTTCAAACCGATTGTCCGCTGCGCCGCCACCCACGTGAACCCCGAAACCGCCGAGCGGGACATGGATGTGGTCAAGGCGCTGTTCGACAACTATGGGCACATGAACCTGGGCGTCTATGTTCACGTTACCGATTCTGGACGGGTCACGATCGGCGACGCCGCCACCATGCCGTCCCTGGAGCCCACCGCATGACGCTCACCCTCCTGCAAGCCTGGCAGTCGGCCAAGACTCGCCTGGAGGCCGTCGGCCTCGTGGGGCCGGTGATCGACGCGCGCCTGCTGGTCGAGGCCGCCGCCGACGCCACCCGCGCTGACATCGTCACCGACCCGCACCGCGCCCTGACGCCCGAACAGGAGGAGCGCCTGGCCGACTACATCTCGCGCCGCGAGCGGCGTGAACCTGTCAGCCACATCCTAGGCCGCAAGGGCTTCTGGAAGGTCATGCTGGCGGTGAATGCCGACGTCCTGACCCCGCGGCCGGAGACCGAGGTCATCGTCGACTACGTACTCAAGCAGTTCCCGGAACACATGGCCTTCGACATCCTCGACCTGGGGGTCGGTTCGGGCGCGATCATCCTGTCGATCCTGGCCGAACGGCCGGCCGCCAAGGGCTTGGCCACCGACATCTCGGACGAAGCTCTGGCCGTGGCGCGCGAGAACGCCTCGAACCTCGGCCTTGCCGGCCGCGTCGCCTTCGCCCGCGGCGACTGGACCGCCGGACTGCAAGACGCCAGCTTCGACGTCATCGTCTCCAACCCGCCCTACATCGCCAGTGACGTGATCGAGACGCTTGAGCCCGAGGTGCGCCAATTCGACCCGCGTCTGGCGCTGGATGGCGGCGCCGACGGCCTGGACGCCTACCGCCATCTGGCTCCCGAAATCATGCGCGTGCTGAAGCCCGGCGGCCTCTTTGCAGTCGAGATCGGTTACGACCAGAAGGAACAGGTCGAGGCCCTGTTCAATGAAGCAGGCGGCAGTGAAGTCTGGACGATCAAGGATTTGTCGACCAACGACCGCGTCGTTGTGGGCGTGAAAAACCCCTTGGAAACGCGCAAGTGAATCGCTAAGTCTCTATCTCGTCTCCACCCAATTCGCCGGTGCTAGAGGTTTGGGCCGCCCTGAGAAACCAGGACGGAAAGCCGTACCGGCGGCGCGCAGGCTTAGCGTGTCTCGCGCCTCAAGGTCAGGGCGGACGACGGAGAACACTTACGTCTTCAACACGGACTTACGGGCGATACGGCCCGATCAAGGCGAGAGGATAGACCGCGCGCTTCCCGGCGAGGCCGAAGCGGCGGTGGACACAGAGAATGAGAGATTTCAAGGGTATGAAGCGCCAGCGCGGCCGCAATCGTGGCGGCGGCGGCGGCGGAAAGCCTCAGCAGCAGAACGCGAACAGGGCCTTCGATTCGAACGGTCCTGACGGCGTGAAGGTGCGCGGCAACGCCCAGCACGTCTTCGAAAAGTACCAGCAGTTGGCTCGGGACGCTTCGTCCGCCGGCGACCGGGTTCTGGCCGAAAATTACCTGCAGCACGCCGAGCATTATTTCCGCACCGTGCGCGCCATGCAGCCGAACAAACCCGCCGCCGAGATTCTCGGCCGCGACAACTATTCTGGCGGCCTCGACATCGACTTCGAGGACGAGAGCGGCGCCCAGGCTGCGGCGGCGGAAGCTGAAGCGGCGGCCAACGAGGCTGCTGAATCCGGCGAGAACGGCGAAGGCGAAGGCCAGCAGGCCCGTGGCGAGCGCTGGCGCGACCGCGACGATCGCCAGGATCGTCCGCGCGACGACCGCAACCGCGACCGCGACGACCGCCAACGCAACGACCGGTTCGAAGGCCGCAACCGCGACCGCAACGAGCGTTATCGCGACCGCGACGACCGGCCCCGCGACGACCGTCAGCGCGATGACCGCCCCCGCGACGAGCGTCCTCGTGACGACCGCCCCCGCGCCGAGCGCGAAGATCGCCGCGACCGTGACGACCGTCCCCGCAGCGAACGGTTCGAAGGTCGCCGGGACCGCGAGGACCGCGGCGAGCGCCAGGACCGGGCCGAGCGGCAGGACCGCCCGGAGCGCGATCCGCTGGCCGTGGTCGAACCGAAGGCCGCGCCGCTGGTGCCCGCCGAACAGCAAGCTTCGCCCGTGCTGCGTGACGAGGATGGCGGCGAAAGCCACGCCCCCGCCTTCCTGAAGGCCCCGCGCGCGCCGCGCGCGCCCAAAACCGAAGGTCCCGCCGCCGAGGGTGAAGAAAAGCCCAAGGCTCGCCGTCGCCGCGCCCCGCGCAGCTTCGAGGGCGGTGAAGCTTCTTCGAACGAGACTGAAGAGGCCTGAGGCCAGCGCCTAGGCTCTGAAAACGATCAACCCCTCCCTCGCGGGAGGGGTTTTTCTTTGGCCCCTAGAACTTGTAGCCGACGCCGAGGCGGAAGCTGCGCCCCGGCAGCGGGGCCAGGTCCTTCAGGAACGAGGCATGCTCGCGGGCCTCGGCGTCGTTGAGGTTCCGGCCTTCCAGGAACAGCCGCAGCTTGCGATCGGCGAACGGCGTGGCCGACAGATAGGCGTTGATCATCTGGTAGCTGTCGGTCGGTAGCTCGTACTCGGCGACGCGGTCCTGTTCGCCCACATGGCGCAGCTCCAGCTTCCCGCTCCACCAGCCGCCCTCGAACACCGCCCGTCCGGTGACCGACCACGGCGGAATGCGCGCCGGCGGACCGAGGTCGGTGTCGCCGTGCACGTAGTCGGCCGCGCCCTGCAGCGAGAAGCTGCGCTCGCCGTCCTGCCACAGGCGATACGACGCCTCGGCCTCGGCGCCGTAGAAGGTCGCGTCGGTCTGCAGATAGTCGAAGACCGCAAAGCCGCTCTCTGGATCGATCTGGCCATTGGCGCGCAGATCGATGAAGCCGTCGTACTTCACGGCGAAGGCGTGCAGGTCCATCTCCCAGGGGCCGGCGCCATAGTGCACGGTGGCGTCCAGCGAGTAGGAGACTTCCGAGTCCAGGTCGGCGTTCCCGACCTCGAACCCGCGAGTGGCCGCATGGGCGCCGTCAGCGAATAGCTCCGCCTCGGTCGGGGCGCGCGCCGTGCGCGAAGCCGACAGTCCCAGGAACCAGCCCTCGGCCGGGCGCAGGAAGCCGCCGATGCTGGCGGAGACGTTGGTGAAGTCGCGCGACATCGCGTCGGTCTGGAGTTCACGGCGGTCGAGCCGCAGCCCGCCCTCGACGCCCCAGGTGTCGTTGTCCAGCCGCTGCAGCGTGAAGAGGCCGAGTTCATGGGTCTCGGTCGAAGGCACGTAAGCCTCCTCGCCATTGGCGTCGAGCGTCCGCGACAGCGCCTGGAGGCCGACTGCGCCCTGCCAGCCGCCGCGGGCCTTCTGGACCAGCTCGGCCCTCGCCTCCCAGCCTTCGGACAGGAACTGGGTGCCGACGCGACCGCCTTCCAGCTCGGCGTGCTCGTAGTCGGCGTAGCCGGCCGACACCTTGAGTTGGTCGAACGGTCCGAGATCGAAATTGAGCCCGCCGCGCAGGTCGTAGCGGGTCTGCTTCAGATCGATCTGGACGCCGCTTGCTTCGTCCTCGTGGTCGTGATCGTGGTCATGGTCGTGGTCTTCGCCCCCCTCATGCGAGTGGCCTGGCACGCCATAGGTGGTTTCGGTGCGCTTCACCGAGACGCCCACAAAGCCCTTGTCGCCGACATAGGAGACGCCGCCGCCATAGGCGTCCAGCTTCACCGCCGTATTGGCGACGGTCGAGGGCTCCTTGCCGAGATACTCTTCACCCTCGGCGGCCGTGAACCGGCGCGACTCGGCCAGCGAAGGAATGTCGTAGTCCGAGCTCTCGCGGTGCAGGCCGTCGATGCTGAACACCCAGTCGCCGACGCCCGCCTTCACGGAGGCCGAGACCGCCGAACCCTCGTCGACAGTCGTTCCCGAGGCCAGCAGGCGGCCATGCACCCCCTCGACCTTGGTGCTGGAAATCCGGTCGTCGATGATGTTGACGATGCCGCCGATCGCCGAGCCGCCATAGGCCAGGGCCGAGGGCCCGCGCAGCACCTCGATCCGCTCAGCCTCCTGCGGGTCGTTGGCCACTTGGTGGTCGGGCGACAGCGCCGAGGCGTCGATCATGCCGACGCCGTTGCTCAGCACCAGCACCCGCGGCCCGGCCAGGCCGCGGATCACCGGCCGACTCGCCCCCGGGCCGAAGAAGGTCGAGCGCACGCCGGGCAGGCCCGCCAGCACGTCCCCCAGACCAGCCGACGGCGCGGCGTCCAGGTCGTCGCGCTTCATCGCCTCGACACTGGTCGTCACCGAGTCCATCGAGACGACATAGGGCGCGGCGGTCACCACCAGCTCGGAGACCTCCTTGGCCGCCTCGGCATGGGCCGATCCCGCGAACAGCGCAGCGGCCCCAGCGGCGGCGAGCAGATAGGTCTTAGTCATGTGGACGCCTCGGACATACTCACGGGGCCGGCCTTGAATTCGGCGCGCCGTGTTACGAAATAACATAGACCGTTATGAGATAACATAACCGGCCGTCAAGCAGCTTTGCTTGCGGCGAGCGCGAGAGGCAGGTAGCCAAGGCCTATGGGAAGCGAGTGTCATCACGCGGACGGCGCGCAGCCGGGTCTCAAGGGTCACGCCCTGAGCCACGCGCTCGGCGCGGCCGAGAGCCGCTGCGCCGCCACTCAGGAGCGTCTGACCGCGCCCCGCCGCCGCGTGCTCGAACTGCTGCTCGAGGCGGACGGCCCGCAGAAGGCCTACGACCTGATCGCCGCCTTCGGCGAGCACGGCGAACCGGCCAAGCCGCCCACCGTCTATCGCGCGCTCGAGTTCCTCGAACGCCTGGGATTCGCCCACCGTATCGAGAGCCTCAACGCCTACGTGCCCTGCCGCCACGATGGCGGCGAGCATCGCGCCGCCTTCCTGATCTGCGACTGCTGCGGGGCCGCCCAGGAATTCGAGCCCGACTTCTCCGCCCAACTGAAGGCGGCCGAGAGCGCGGGCTACCAGGTTGCGACCATCACCTTGGAGGCCCGCGGCCGCTGCTCGGCCTGCCGCGCCGGCTAGGGCCGAAGGCGCGCCATCGCGAGAGCATCGACGTACTCGCCGTCTCGCAGCGCGAACGCCCGATGCAGGCCCTCGCGCTCGAACCCGAACCGTTCATAGAGGGCGATGGCCGCGGCGTTGTCGGTCCACACCGTCAGCTCGATCCGGCGCAGGCCCAGCCAGCGGTCGGCCTGCTCGGTCAGGGCCGCCATCAGCGCCGTGCCGACGCCACGGCCCGCAAAGTCATCGTGCACCGAAAGGCCGACCACCGCGACGTGGCCGCGACGACCGTCCAGCCGGTTCAGCCCGGCCTGCCCGATAACCTTGCCGGCGATCTCCGCCACCAGCGGCGTCCAGCCCGGCGGGGCGGACTCGAACCGTTTTATCCGTGCGGCGACAGAGGTGTACGGCAGCTGCAGCGTGCCCCAGACCACCCGGGGCTGGTTCAGCAATTCGGTGATGTCGCTCACGTCCGCGGGTTCCTGCCCGCGGATCAGTACGTCCTGGTTCATGGGTCTTACCTCTCCTGTCGTGCCGGAGCGGGGCCATGAAAAAACCCCGACGTTTCCGGCGGGGTCTGGCGTTCGATGCGGGCGTGAGGAACCTAGCGCGCGACATCTCCCGCCGGCCCGGCCTGGGCGGCGCAGAAAGTCACGTGCATAAGGGTCGCGAAAGCGCGCATGCGGCAAAGTTAGCCGGAACCTAGGTATCGGAAAAGTCCGGTGATCGAAGTCACCCCCACCATCGCCATCTCCGAGGACGAGATCACCGAGCGGTTCATCCGTTCGGCCGGTCCCGGCGGCCAGAACGTCAACAAGGTCTCCACGGCCGTGGAGCTGCGATTCGACGTGCGCCGGTCGCCCTCGCTGCCCAATGACGTGGCTGTGCGGTTGATGCGACTGGCCGGGCGCAAGGTGACCCAGGACGGCGTGCTGGTGCTGACGGCGATGAGCTTTCGCACCCAGGAGCGCAACCGCGCCGACGCGCTGGAACGCCTGCTGGAGCTAATCCGCGAGGCCGCCAAGCCGCCGCCGCCGCCGCGCAAGAAGACCAAGCCGACCAAGGCCTCCCAGAAGCGCCGCGTCGAAGCCAAGGTCCGCCGCGGCGACGTCAAGGCCAAGCGCGGACGCGTGCGGGGCGACGACTAGGGGTTAACCCTTGGCGCATGGGCTTTGCGATGCGTAATGTGCGCGCGCCATGTCACGCATTCGTCTGCTCTCCGCCTCCGCCGCCCTTCTGCTCGTCGCCGCCTGCGCACCGACCCTGGGCCCGCCCCCGCCTCCGCCGCCCGGCGGCGGCCCGGCCACGGCCGGCGTCTTCCGCGCCGAAGACTTCTCGTGGTCGGCCGTCCCGGGCTCCGGCCGCGTCGATGGCCGTCTGACGTACAAGTCCGGTCAAACCCGCTATTCGTGCACCGGCGCCGGCGTGGTGCTGACGCCCGAAACCCCCTGGACCCGCCGCCGGATGGCGATCCTCTACACCTCCGCCGAGCGCGCCGCCCTCCCGGCCGATGAAGTCCGCGCCCGCACGCCTTCGGCGCCCAGCGGCGACTACTCGGCCTTCGTCAAGCGCGCGGTCTGCGACGCCAACAGCGCCTTCAGCTTCTCCGGCCTCGCCAACGGGGCTTGGTACGTGATCACCGTCGCCAAGCCGGTCAGCGGCCCTGGCCCGGACATCGCGGTCATGCGCCGCGTCGAGGTCCGCGGCGGCCGCGCGGTGAAGGTCGAGCTCTAGGCGAACTTTCAGCCCCAAACAAAACGCCCCGGAGATCGCTCTCCGGGGCGTTGTCGTTAGTGGACCTTGGCCTTGCCGATCTGCAGGCCGTCGGCGTCGGCCCCGACCTGGATCACCGCTCCGTCCTCCAAGTCGCCCGCCAGCAGCTTGCGGGCGATCGGGTCGACCAGCTCCTTCTGGATCACCCGCTTCAGAGGCCGGGCGCCATAGACTGGGTCGTAGCCCTTGTCGGCCAGCCAGTGCATGGCGGCGGTATCCAGCGCGATCGACATGCGCCGGTCGGCCAGCAGCTTTTCGACCCGCTGCAGCTGAATGGCGACGATGTTGTCCATCTCGCCACGGCCGAGCCGCTTGAAGAGGATGATCTCGTCGATCCGGTTCAGGAACTCAGGCCGGAAGTGGCGGCGCACCACCTCCATGACCAGCGGCCGCGCCTCCTCGACGTCCTCGCCCTCCGCCTGGTTGGCGAGGAACTCGGAGCCGAGGTTCGAGGTCATGATCAGGATCGTATTGCGGAAGTCGACCGTGCGGCCCTGGCCGTCGGTCAGACGACCGTCATCCAGCACCTGCAGCAGCACGTTGAACACGTCCGGGTGCGCCTTCTCGACCTCGTCGAATAGCACGACCTGATAGGGCCGGCGCCGTACCGCTTCGGTCAGCGCCCCGCCCTCGTCGTAGCCGACATAGCCGGGAGGCGCGCCGATCATCCGGCTGACCGAATGTTTCTCCATGTACTCAGACATATCGAGGCGGGTGATCGCGCTCTCGTCGTCGAACATGAATTCGGCCAGCGCCTTGGTCAGCTCGGTCTTGCCGACCCCGGTGGGGCCGAGGAACAGGAACGAGCCGATCGGACGGTTGGGGTCCTGCAGGCCGGCGCGCGCACGGCGGACGGCGTCGGACACGGCGACCAGCGCCTCCTCCTGCCCGACCACGCGACCGCGCAGGGCGTCCTCCATCTGCAGCAGCTTTTCGCGCTCGCCTTCCAGCATCTTGTCGACCGGAATGCCGGTCCAGCGGCTGACCACCGCGGCGATCTGCTCGGCGTCGACCACCTCGGGGCTGATCGGATTCTCGGCCGCGGCCGTCTCCTCCTGCTCCAGCCGACGCTCCAGGGCCGGGATCTCGCCATAGGCGATCTCCGAGGCGCGCTGCAGGTCGCCGCGCCGCTGGGCCGCCACCAGTTCGGCGCGCAGCCGGTCCAGCGCCTCGCGGGCCTGGGCGGCCGACGAGACCTTGTCCTTCTCGGACTTCCAGCGGGCGGTCATCTCCGCCGAGCGGCCTTCCAGGTCGTCGAGCTCGTCCTCCAGCTTTTCCAGCCGCGCCTGCGAAGCGGCGTCCGGCTCCTTGGACAGGGCCTCGCGCTCGATCTTCAGCTGCACGATGCGCCGGTCGATCTCGTCCAGCTCCTCGGGTTTGCTGTCCACGGCCATCCGTACGCGGCTGGCCGCCTCGTCCACGAGGTCGATGGCCTTGTCGGGCAGGAAGCGGTCGGTGATGTAGCGGTTCGACAGGGTCGCGGCGGCCACGATGGCGCTGTCGGAGATGCGCACGCCGTGGTGCACCTCGTACTTCTCCTTCAGGCCGCGCAGGATCGAGACCGTGTCCTCGACGGTCGGCTCGCTGACGAACACCGGCTGGAACCGGCGCGCCAGGGCGGCGTCCTTCTCGACGTGCTTGCGGTACTCGTCGAGCGTAGTCGCGCCAACGCAGTGCAGCTCGCCGCGCGCCAGGGCCGGCTTGAGCAGGTTGGAGGCGTCCATCGCCCCGTCGGTCTTCCCGGCGCCGACCAGGGTGTGCATCTCGTCGATGAACAGCACGATCGAGCCTTCGGCCGCAGTGACCTCGCCGAGCACGGCTTTGAGCCGCTCCTCGAACTCGCCGCGATACTTCGCGCCGGCGATCAGCGAGCCCATGTCCAGAGCGTGAAGCTGCTTGTCCTTCAGGCTTTCGGGCACGTCGCCGTTGACGATGCGCAGGGCCAGCCCTTCGACGATGGCGGTCTTGCCGACGCCGGGCTCGCCGATCAGCACGGGGTTGTTCTTGGTCCGGCGGCTCAGCACCTGGATCGTGCGCCGGATCTCCTCGTCGCGGCCGATCACCGGGTCGAGCTTGCCGTCGCGCGCGGCCTGGGTCAGGTCGCGGGCGTAGCGCTTGAGCGCGTCATAGCCTTCCTCGGCCGAGGCTGAGTCGGCGGTCTTGCCCTTGCGCATGGCCTTGGCGGCCTCTTCCAGCGCCGCGGCGTTGGCTCCGGCGTCCTTCAGGGCCTTGGCCGCGTCGCCGCCTTCCTTGGCGATGGCGATCAGCAGCCGCTCGGTGGTGACGAAGGCGTCGCCGCCGGCCTTCGCCCCGGCCTCGGCCTCGGCGAAGATGCGCGCGGTCTCGGGCGCCATGTAGAGCTGGCCCGAACCGCCCTCGACCTTCGGGCGCTTGGCCAGCAGGTCGTCGGCGGCCTTGTCGGCCGCGTCGGGACGTCCGCCCGCACTCTGGATCAGAGCGCGGCTGAGGCCGTCCTTTTCTTCAAGCAACACCTTCAGCAGGTGTTCCGGCGCGAGTTGTTGATGGCGGCGCGCCAGCGCCAGGCTTTGGGCCGACTGGATCGCCTGCTTGGCGCGGTCGGAATAGAGGTCGATGTTCATGCGTTCCCCTCGATAGGCGGATTGACGCAACCGCCTTCATCAAGCACGGCCGCGCCTTGACGGGATGTAGTGTGGCGATTTCGCCACACAACCGGATCCACTCCGAAATCAGCTCGGCGGATTGTTCTTCTCTAAGAACATCGTCAGCGCATTGAGCATCCGCAATCGGGTCTCGCCCCGAGACAGCCAGTGGTCCTCGCCGCTCATCATCACCATCTCCGGGGCGTTGCCGGCCTTCTCCAGCGCCCGCTGCATGATGTTGCTCTGCTCCAACGGAACGACCGTGTCGTCGCGGCCGTGAACCAGCAGGATCGGCGTCTTCACTCCATCGACCTTTTCGGACGGCGACAGCTCGCGCAGCACCGGATCGCTGGGGTCGTCGGCGCCCATGAAGCGGATCCAGTACTTCTGCACCGTGCGCCCCTTGTTGGTCTTCGACCAGGCGACCATCCGGCGGAGATCCGACACCCCCGCGACCGACGCCGCGCAGCGGTAGACGCCACGGTCCAACGTCGCGCCGGCCAGGGCCGCATAGCCGCCATAGCTCGCCCCGACGATACAGGCCCGCGTCGGGTCGACGATGCCCTGCCCGGCGAGGTGACGCACGCCGTCGGAAAGATCGGTCTGCATCTTGCGGCCCCACTGGCCGTATCCGGCCTGCAGGAAGTCGGCGCCGAAGCCCGACGAGCCTCGGAAATTGACCTGCAGAACCGCATAGCCACGCGAGGCCAGCGCCTGGGACCACCAGTCGAAGGTCGGGGTGTCGCGGGCCGCCGGGCCGCCGTGCGCCAGCACCACCAAAGGCAACTTCTTGGCTTCGCGGCCGCGGGGCAGGGTCAGGTAACCGCTCAGCTCAAGGCCGTCCGCGGCCTTGAACCGCACGGGCTTCACCTCGGCGATGTCCGCTTCGGTCAGCCCGCGATAGACCGATCCGATCCAGTCCGCGCGCTTGGTCTTCCAATCGACATAGGCGATCCCCGGCCCCTCGGTCGGCGAGTCCACCCGAATGATCATCCGCTCGCGGTTGTTCGACCACGAGAGCAGCTGCACGTGCTGGCCGCGATAGGCCGCCTCGATCGACCGCCAGAGCCTCTGGTCCTGCGGACCGAAGAAGTCGTAGCGGAACTCGTCGCCGACGAGCGCGCGCGACCCGATCAGGTGATGCCCGGCCGGGTCGAATATCAGCTGCGAGCCGCCGATGGTCTTGATCGGCTCGCCGCTCGTCCCGTCGAGGTTCAGCTCCCGCAGCACCCGCTGGTCGTCTTCCTCGTCGAACAGCAGGATCGAGCGCCCGTCTCGACCGAGCCCCGCCAGGCTCGGACGGTCGAGATATCCCTCGGAGCGCATGACCTCCTTCCAGCCGACCGGCTGCTTGACCTTCAGGATCCAGACGCCGCTCGTGTAGTCGAAAATCGACGCCGCCAGGGGCTGGCCGTCGGCGCCGACCACCCAGTCCTCGCTGTAGGGAAAGCCCTCGTGGACCATCTCCGAGGCGCCGCTCTTCAGGTTGATCTTGTAGAGCGCGATCCTGCCCCGGCCCGAGCTGTCGAAGCGTATGCCGGAGACGAACACCGCCGGCTTGCCGTCGACCGTGCGCCGCACGGGCGACCCCAGCACGATGTTGAGCCCCCTCTCGATGTCGCGCATCAGCCGGACCTGCCGATTGGCCACGACGTCGTAAAGGACGACGGTCGTGTACTCCTGCCGTGGCGCGATCACGTTGGGAATCGTGGCCGTCGTGCTTGCGGTGATCAGCAGGTGCGTGGGGCTCGCCCAGTCCAGGTCCCGCACCTTGGCGGCGCCGGCGTTGATGACGTTGTCCTTGCCGGTGGCGATGTCCTTGACGACGATCTGTCGGTTCTCGCCGGTGGTCACGATGACCGCAAATCGCTCGCCGTCCGGCGAGATCGCCGCCGCCTCGATGCTGGGCAGCTTGCCGTAGGCCTCAAGCGGCGCGGCCATGGCGATGGTGGCGGTCGCCAGACAGGCGGCCGCCAACGCAAGCACTCTGATAAGCACGTAGTTCCCTCCCCCCGGATCGCGAAGACAGTGGCTGAGCCAGCTTGCTTTCGCAACCCGGAGTTGGGCGGCTCAATCTACTGGCGCGCCAGCTCCGCGGCCCCGACCGCCTCCCCGTCGAGCGCCTGATCGGCGTCCATGGTCACCGTCACCGTGCGAAGCGCGCCAGTGAACTTGAACGGCTCGGCATAGTCGCCGACGGCGCTGCCGCGGTCGCGACCGATATCGAGGCCCGACCACGAGATCAGGTTCATGAAGCCTAGGTGGGTGGCGACCTCGCCGGCTGGCTGGCCGTCGATGCGCAGGATGAAGCGACGGCCGTCGCCCTGCACGCACTGTACGCCCAGACGCCGGCGACCCGGCTCGAGCGGCGCCTGCGAACTTACGGTGGTGCGCAGGCCTCCGACGTTCAGCGTGTGGTGCAGCCGCCCGTCGCGGACGAACAGCGAATAGCCGCTGGTGGCGTCGCCGTGGGCGATCAGCACACCCTCGTCGCCCTCGGCCAGGGTGACGTCGGCCTCGATGAAGTACGAGCGCGAGCGCACATCGGGGGCGCAGTCGCTCGGCACGTGGCCCATGCCCTTGTGGAACACGAACTGCTTGCGCGCGCCCTGGTGGCGCAGGGCGTTCTCGGCGAAGCGCGGGCCGAAGCGGTCGTCCAGCGGCAGCACGTTGCTGCGTTCGGCCTGGGCCCACCATTCGTCGATCAGGGCTTCCAGCCGTTCCGGCTCGGCCTCGGCGAGATCTCTGGTCTCCGAGAAGTCGGCGTCCAGGTGGTAGAGCTCCCAGACGTCCTTGTCGAAGGGCGCGCCCGGCGGGTGGAACGCCACCGCCTTCCAGCCGTCCTTCCACAAACCGCGGTGGCCGAACATCTCGAAGTACTGCGGCGACGTCTTGGCCGGCGCGGTCGGATCGGCCAGGGAGGCGGCGAAGCTCTCGCCCTCCATCGGCATCTGCGCGACGCCGGCGATGGCGTCCGGCGAGTTGATCCCCAGCAGCTCCAGCAGCGTCGGGGTCAGGTCGCAGGCATGGGCGAACTGGGTGCGGGTCTCGCCGCGAGCGGCGATGCCGTTCTTCCAGCTGATCACCAGCGGGTCGCGGATGCCGCCGCCGTGGGTGTTCTGCTTGTAGCGCCGCAGCGGCGTGTTCGAGGCCTGAGCCCATCCGAACGGGAAGTTCGAATGGCTGTCAGGGCCGCCGATGTCCTCGACCCGCGCCAGCTTCTCCGGCATCGGCTCGAACTTCATGTTGTAGGGCCCCATGGCGTTGACGAAGCCCAGCGGACCGCCCTCCTGGCTGGCGCCGTTGTCCGACAGCACCAGGATCAAGGTGTCGTCCTTCACGCCAGCCTCCTCGAGGAACGCCACCAGCCGCGCCAGGTGTCGGTCGGCATGGTCCAGCATGCCGGCGAAGGCGCTCTGCAGCCGGGTGAACACCTTCTGCTCCTCGGGCGAATGGTCGGCCCAGGCCTTCACCCCGTCGTTGCGCGGCGGCAGCACGGTGTCCGCTGGCACGATCCCCATCGCCTTCTGGCGCTCCAGCCGGCGCTCACGTTCGACGTCCCAGCCGGCCTCGAACACCTCGTCATAGCTGCGAATGATGTCCATGGGCGCCTGGTGCGGCGCGTGGCAGGCGCCGAGCGCCAGCCACAGCAGCCACGGCTGGTCGGGCGCATCGGCGATGTGGTCGGCGACGAAGCGAATGCTCTCGTCGACCAGGTCTTCGGTCAGGTGGTAGCCGTCGCGGTAGCCGCCTGGCGGGTCGATGGGGGTGTTGTCACGCACCAGTTCCGGCGAGAATTGATCGGTCTCGGCGTCCATGAACCCGTAGAAGCGGTTGAAGCCGCGCCCAAGCGGCCAGCCGTCAAACGGCCCCGCGGCGCCGGTCTGGTTGACAGGGGTCGCGTGCCACTTGCCGACCATGTACGTGCCATAGCCCTGGCCGCGCAGGATCTCCGGCAGGGTCCCGGCCTCCTTGGCGATCTTCCCCCGATAGCCGGGGAACCCCGAGTCGAAATTGGCCAAGCAGCCCATCCCAACCGAGTGATGGTTACGCCCGGTCAGCAGCGCCGCCCGCGTGGTCGAGCACATCGCCGTGGTGTGGAAGCCGGTGTAGCGCAGCCCCTCGGCCGCCAGCTTGTCGATGGTCGGGGTCTTGATCGGCGAGCCGTAGCACCCGAAGTCCGAGAACCCGACGTCGTCGAACAGCACGACCAGGATGTTCGGCGAGCCGGCCGGCGGCTTCACCTTCGGCGGCCAGTAGGGGACGGAGTCCGCCAGGGTGCGCCCAACCTTCGCCGCGCCATCCGATCCAGACATATGACAGACTCCATGCCAATTTATTTATTTGTGGCTCCTGGGCCACGGTTTGGCAAGCGGTTGATCGTCCGTCTGCAACCGGCCGCGGTCTGATCGGGTTTGGGGGCAACCGATCCGCGCGCGGATCCTCCCCGAAAGACGAGTACCCCATGACCCGGCTGACCCTCCTGGCGGCGACCACAGCCGCCACCGCCCTCCTGTCCACCCAGGCTCACGCCGGCGGCTACTACCTGCAGGAACAGTCCGCGAAGGGTGCCGGCCGCGCATATTCCGGCGAGGTCGCCGACCAGGGCGTGTCGTCGCTCTGGTGGAACCCGGCGGCCATCGCCCGCTCCGGCCGCGAGGCCTATGTCGGGATGCACGCGGTCTTCGTCGACGCCACCGTCCGGAACGAAGGCTCGACCATCACCTATCCGAACGGCCTGACCATCCCGATCCCGGGCGAGCCGCGCGCCTTCAATCCGATCCAGGACGGCGTCGCGCCCAACTTCGCCGTCGCCACGCCGATCGGCGACCGCTTCGCGTTGGGGCTGTCGGTCGCCGCCCCCTTCAACTTCACCACCGAATACCGCAACACCTCCTGGGCCCGGTACGACGCCCTGACCTCGCGACTGACCACGGCCGACATCCAGCTGACCGGCGCGATGAAGGTCACCGAGTGGCTCGACCTCGGCGCCGGCGTCAGCGCCCAGTACGCCGACGCCAAGCTGCAGACCGCCTACCCGAACCTATCGCCGCTTCTCCCAGACGGCGTGTCCCAGCTCAGCGGCGACGGCTGGGACTTCGGCTGGTCGCTCGGCGCCCAGGCCTATTTCGGGCCGGTGACGGTCGGCGCCAGCTACCGCTCGAAGATCGAGCACGACCTGGACGGCAATGTCCTCGTCGGCGGCCTTGTCGGCCCCCTGGCGCCGGTCAACCGCGAAGTCGGCGGCTCGGCCGCGTTCACCACCCCCTGGATCGCGACCCTCGGCGCCCGCTGGCAGGCCACCGACAAGCTCGCCCTCAACGCCCAGGTCCAGCGCATCGGCTGGGGCGAGTTCGAGTCCATCGACGTGAAGTTCGCCGGCGGCGGCGAGAACCTGTTCCAGGGCTATGAAGACGTCACCTCCGGCGGCGT
Source organism: Phenylobacterium haematophilum (assembly GCF_014196295.1). GTDB lineage: Bacteria > Pseudomonadota > Alphaproteobacteria > Caulobacterales > Caulobacteraceae > Phenylobacterium > Phenylobacterium haematophilum. Next base: position 335,049 of record NZ_JACIDK010000003.1, on the reverse strand, counting down.
CGGCCTCGACTACGCCGTCAACGACAAGCTGACCCTGCGCGCCGGCGTGCAGTACGATCCGACACCGACCCCGGACGAGGCGCGCACGGCGCGGGTGCCGGACGGCGACCGCTGGCTCTACGGGGTCGGCGCGACGGCGGACGTCATGTCCGGCCTCAAGGTGGACGCGGCCTTCGCCTACATCGATTTCGCCAATTCCGACGTCCACCACGACACGGTGTTCTACGAGGGCACCCCCGCGGCCACCACGACCCGCCTGCGCGGCGAGGTCGAGGGCGCCGGCTACGTGCTGTCGCTAGGCCTGAGGAAGACATTCTGAGTACGTCAATTGCTCCCCCTCTGGGGGAGCTGTCAGCCGAATGGCTGACTGAGGGGGACTGCGGATCTCAGCAGCCCCCTCCGTCGCGCTTCGCGCGCCACCTCCCCCAGCGGGAGAGGATCTAAGACCTACTTCTGGTTCGCGTAGAGCTTGACCACCTCGTAGAGGAAGTCGCGGCCCTCATAGAGCGAGCGCACGCGCATCTTCTCGTTCAGACCATGAGCGCCGTTGCCGGTCGGCTCGCTGAACATCCCGGTCAGGCCGTAGGTCGGCACCCCGACCGCGTTGAGGAAGCGCCCGTCGGTGGCGCCGGTGGCCATCACCGGCACGATCGGCACGCCCGGCCACAGCTTGGCCGCGACGGTCTCGACCGGGCCCATGATCTGCTTGGTCAGCTGCGGCGGCGGGGTGACCGGGCTCGGCTCGCCGACCGTCGTCACCTTGATCGACGGGTCGGCCAGCACCTTGACCAGCGCCTCGCGGGTGGCCTCGACGCCCTCGCCCGGCAGGATCCGGCAGTTGACGTTGGCCCGCGCCCGCTGCGGCAAGGCGTTGGGCGCATGGCCGGCGTTGACCATCGTCGCCACGCACGTGGTCCGCATCATCGAGTTGCGGCCCGGATCACGGGCCACGGCCGCGACGGCGGCGGCGTTGGACGGATCCTTGGCGACGGCGGCCATCGCCTCGCCCGTCGGCCCGCCCTCGATCTTGGCCATCTGGATGAAGTTGCCGCGCACCGCGTCGTTCAGCTTCACCGGGAAGTCGTACTCGCCCAGCCGCGCCAGTCCCTGCGACAGGTGATAGATCGCATTGTCGCGCACCGGCGCCGAGGAGTGGCCGCCCGGATTGGTCACTTCCAGGGTGTAGTCCTGATAGACCTTCTCGCCGGCCTGGATGCCCAGCGAGACGCGCTGGCCCTGGCTGTCCAGCCGCCCGCCCGCGCCCTCGTTCAGCACGAAGGCGGCGTCCATCAGCTCGCGGTGGTTCTTGATCAGATACTGGACGCCGTTGAAGGTGTCCGGCGTCTCCTCGCCGCAGGTCAGGGCCATGCGGATGGTCCGCTTCGGCTTGAAGCCTTCGCTCTTGTAGCGGGCCAGGGTGTCGACCCAGACGGCGGCCTGGGCTTTGTCGTCGGCCGCGCCGCGGGCGTAAAAGAACCCGTTCTCCTCTACCAGTTTGAACGGGTCGCGCTCCCAGTCGTCGCGGTTGGCCTCGACCACGTCGATATGCGCCAGCAGCAGGATCGGCTTGGCCTTCGCGTCGGTCCCCTTCAGCGTCGCCACCAGATTGCCGTCCTTGGGCCGGTCCGGCGAGACGATGATCTTCAGGTCTTCGTCCGCGAAGCCCGCCGCCTTCAGCCGCGCGGCCATCGCCTCGGACGCAGCCGTGCAGCTTCCGACCGACAGGGTTGTGTTGATCTCGATCAGCTCTTTGTAGAGGTCGCGGAACGCCAGCTGGTCAGGGCGCGGGCTCTGCGCCATCGCAGGCGAGGCGACGGCGGCGGCCGCCAAGGCGGCGGCGGTGAAGGTACGGATCATTGACGCTCCCCATGAACTGGCGGGGAGCCTATGGGGCGCAAAGCACCACCGCAATGGCTCCCTCCCCAAAGAGGGGAGCATGGATGGTCAGTTCACGTGCGATTTCTTCGGCGGCGCCGGCGGCAGCGGAGCGATCTGGATGCCGTCGTCCTTCAGCGCCTTGATCTCGGCGGGGCTGGCCTCTCCATAGATGCCGCGATCCTCGGAACGCCCCTCGTGGATCGCCCGCGCCTCGCCGGCGAAGGCGTCGCCGACATAGTCGAAGTTCTCCTCGACGTGGGCGCGGACCTTGCCCATCGCCTCCATCACCATCGAACGCACCTGCGGGGGCAGATCGGCGGCCTGGGACTTCTTCGTACCCGCAACCGCCGGAGCCATGATCTGCTTCTCGACCGCGCGGGTCTCGCAGACCGGGCACGAGATCAGCCCCCGGCCGGCTTGGTCGTCGAAGTCGCCGGACGAGCCGAACCAGCCCTCGAACTCGTGGGCGTTCTCGCAGATGAGCGCGTAGCGGATCATGCGATGGATATAGGCGCCGCAAAGCTTCGCGCATTGGGCAGCGCCGGGATCGCCGCCCGCGCCTTGGCCACGGCGGCCAGATCCAGGTCGGCGATCAGCACGCCCGGCTCGTCGTGGTCCAGCTTGCCCAGCACCTCGCCCCAGGGGCCGATCGCCAGGGTCCGCCCCCAGGTGCCGCGGCCGTCCTCGTGGAAACCGCCCTGCGCGGGGGCCAGCACGAAGCTGCCCGTCTCGATGGCGCGGGCGCGCAGCAGCGTCTCCCAGTGCGCCTCGCCGGTCGGGCGGGTGAAGGCGGCCGGCGTCACGATCACCTCGGCCCCGGCGAGAGCCAGCGCGCGGTACAGCGCCGGAAAGCGCACGTCGTAGCAAATGGTGAGGCCGAGCTTCAGATCGCCGGCCCGAGCCGCCACCGCCTGCCCGCCTGGCTCGTAGGTCTCGCTCTCGCGGGCGGTCTCGCCGGTCGGCAGGTCCACGTCGAACATGTGCAGCTTGTCGTAGGTCGCGGCGATCTCGCCCTGCGGCGTGATCAGCGCCGCGCGGTTGGCGGCCTTGCCGTCGGTGCGCTTCACCAGCGCTGAGCCGATCAGGATGGTGACGCCCAGTTCGGCGGCCAGCGCCTGCAGGCCCCGCGCCACGGGATCGTCCTCCAGCAAGGCCAGCTGCGGCAGGAGCGCGGCCTTGTCCTTCTGCAGGATGTTGGTCCCCTCGGGCGTGGCGATAAAACTCGCGCCCTCGCCGGCCGCCTGACGGATCAGCGGCGCGACATGGGCCATCGCCGCAGAATGGGTGGCGGGAGTTCTCGTCTGGATCAGGCCGACGCGTACGCTCATGACCAATTCCGATAGGTCAGAGGCGCGCCGGGCTCAAGTCTCAGGCGGCCAGCAGAGCGTCCAGCTTGCCGTCGTATTCCAGCGCCATCATGTCGTCGCAGCCGCCGATGTGCTGGCCGCCGATGAATATCTGCGGGAAGGTCGACCGACCGTTGGCGCGCTGGACCATCTCCTGGCGCTTCTCGGGATCGAAGGCGGCCTCGATCTCCTGGAACTCAACGCCCTTCTTCTCCAGCAGCGACACCGCGCGGATGCAGTAGGGGCAGTAGGGCTTCGTATAGATGGTGACTTCGGCCATGGCTCAACTGAAACGGGTTGCGACGGTTTCGGTTCTATATGGATCGACTTGAGCTTTCTTTAACCCTCGCGACCACTGCGGCATTCACGCGCAGCGCGCCCGCGGCCAGCAAGGCCCGCGCGCAGCCTTCCAAAGTGGCGCCGGTGGTCATCACGTCATCGATCAGCAGGATGGTCTTGCCGGCCACCAGTCTTTCCTTGGCCGGAGGCACGGCGAAGGCTGCGGCGACGTTGCGCCGCCGCCCGCCGGCGGACTTTCCGCCCTGGCTCTGCGTCGCCCGCGTCCGTCCCAGCGCATCGGGCAGATAGGCCACCCCCGAGAGCCGGCTCAGCGGACGGGCGATCTCGGCCGCCTGATTGTAGCGCCGCCCCAGAAGCCGCGAGCGGTGCAACGGCACAGGCGCCAGGGCGTCGGCCTCGTCCAGCAGCTCGCGGGCCGAGCGGCTGATCCACCGAGCCATCAACGGCGCCAGGTCCGTCCGGTCGGCGTGCTTGAGCTGCAGGATCGGCCCGCGAGAGGTTTCGTCATAGAGGCACGCGGCCCTGGCCCGCGTAAACGCCCGTGGCCTAGCCGAACAGTCGGCGCAGCGCACCCCGGGGCCCAGGTCGTACTCGAACGGCAGCCCGCAGCCGTCGCACAGCGGCCCGTCGATGAACGGGATCGCGCTCCAGGCCGCCGCGCTCAGGCCGCCGGTCATCGCCGGCGCGCCGCCGTCGAGCGATTGGGGTGGGAAAAGCAGGTCGAGCGCGGTACGAACCGCGGCCTTCGTGCGCGGCCCGGGTTTCCACCGGGCGGCCGCATCGCCATCTAGAAAGCCCATGTCCGCCCCGCCCCGTCTCTTCGACCGCGACCTGCTCCGCGCCCGCCTGGACCGCGCCGCCCCCGGCTACGCCGCCGCCGACTTCCTCAAGGCCCGCGCCGCCGAGGACGCCGTGGTGCGCCTCGAGGCGATCATGCGCGACTTCCCGCGCGCCGTCGATCTGGGCGCGCGCAACGGCTGGTTCGCCCGCTTCCTGTCCCAAAGCGACGCCGCCGAGAGGGTCGGCTTCCTGGTCGAGGCGGACCTGTCGCCGCGGATGCTCGCTGGCCGCCAGGGCCTGCGCCTGGTCGCCGACGAGGAGCGCCTGCCCTTCGCGGCCGGCAGCCTCGACCTCGTGGTCTCCACCCTGGCCCTGCACTGGACCAACGACGTGGTCGGGGCGCTGATCCAGATCCGCCGCGCCCTGAAGCCGGACGGGTTGTTCATCGGCTCCCTGCTGGGCGGCGCCACCCTGACCGAGCTGCGCCAGTCGTTGCTGGCCGCCGAGGCCGAACTGACCGGCGGCGCCGGCCCGCGCGTCTCGCCCTTCGCCGATCCATACGACGCCGCCGGCCTGCTGCAGCGCTCGGGCTTCGCCCTGCCTGTCGCCGACGTCGACCGCGTCACCGTCCGCTACGCCCATCCGCTCAAGCTGCTCGCCGACCTGCGCGCCATGGGCGAGACCAGCGTGCTGGCCGAACGCCATCCCAAGCGCCTGACCCGCCATGTCCTAGCCCGCGCCTTCGAGATCTACGCCGAGCGCTTCGCCGAGCCAGACGGCCGCGTGCCCGCGACCTTCGAGATCCTCACCCTGACCGGCTGGGCGCCCGACCCCAGCCAGCAGAAGCCGCTGAAGCCCGGCTCGGCCAAGATGCGCCTCGCCGACGCCCTCGGCGTGGTCGAGAACCCGTTGCCGCGCGACGAGGATTAACCCAGCTTCGCCGAGCCGATGATCGCCTCCACCTCGGCGAGGGTGGCGTCATAGTAGTGCTCGGCCGGCGCAAGGTAGAGCAGGACATAGGTCTTGCCGGCCTGTTCGCTGATCACCCCGGTGCCCTTCACCTCCAGCCCGGCCTTGGTCTGCGCCGTCAGGTCGAAGCGCACGCCGTTGCCCTGGCCGAACTTGGCCGGTCGCGGCCGCACCAGCTGCACGCGTTGATAGTCCAGGGCGACCACGCTGTCGGTGATGAACTCCAGCCGCTCGCTCGCGCTCATGTCCTGGCGGATCACCGGCGTCGGGGTCTCCTTGCGCGCCGGCTTGATCAGGTACTCGCCCGGCGCCAGCCCGTCGGTGACGTAGAGCCGATTGAGCAGCGGCCCATCGATCGACAGCAGCCGCACCTTGGCGGTACGACCGGTCATGATGTTGCTGATGTCGGACCACTCGCGGCCCAGGGCCACCTCGTAGCCGGCCCCGACCTTCAGCGCGCCCGCGGGCGTCGAGGTGACGGTGGCGCAGGCCGCCAGCGCCAGACAGGCGCCGAGCGGCGCAAGAGCTCGGATCAAAGTCCGCATCGTCATTTCCCGTTGTCGAGGCTGGAGAGGCTGTCCTGCACCATCCAGGCGTCCTCGGCCTGCGGCGCCTTGGCCAAATAGCTTTCGTAGGCGGTCCGGGCGCCGACGACGTCGCCTTCCCGCCGGCGGATGTCGCCGAGTTCTCGCCAGACGGCGAGCGGCGCGTCCGGTTGCGCCGCGGCGGCGAGATAGGCGTCCCGGGCCTTGACCAGATCGCCATCGCCGCGCCGCAACCGATAGGCTTCGCCGCGGTAGTAGTTGAGCACGCCCAGGTCCTCGCCGCCGGCTGCAAGCCGATCGATCACCACCAGGGTCTGGCCGAAGTCGCGCTTGCGCAGGTCGTCGCGCAGCCAGGCCGACAGGAACGGCCGGATCGCCGCCCGGTGTCGGTCCTGGCCGCGGTCGCCTCCGGCTTTGAGGGTCGCGGCCTGGGCGTCCAGGGATGCGATCCGCTGCGCGCCGAGCGGGTGGCTGGCGAAAACGCTGATGCGCGTCTCCGACTCTCGGACCCGCTTGAAGTCGGAGCCCTTGGTCTCGGCCGTCAGCGCACGCCAGCTTTCGGCCGCCGCGGCTGGATCGTAGCCGGCCGCCGCCAGCTTGCGCTGACCCAGCAGGTCGGCCTCGGCCTCCTGTTCGCGGCTGAAGCGGAAGAAGGAGGCGATCTGCGCGTAGTAGATCAGATCGATCGTGTTGCCGGTGGCGTCCATGATCGACTGCGCCTCGCTGGCGGTGCCGGCGCTGGCCGCCGACGCAGCGCCGGCGACCGCGACAACGACCGTCGCCGCCAGCACGACATTGGCGCGCGTCTTCTGGGCGCGGTGCGCCTCGATCGTGTGGCTTTCGGTGAAGTGGCTGGCCTCGTGACCCAGCACATAGGCGAGCTCGGCCTCGTCGCTCGCCCGCAGCAGCAGGCCCGACCAGACTTCGGAATAGCCGTTCGGCGCCATGCTGGCGTTCATGAACGGCCGGTCCATCACATAGACCCGCATGTCGGAACAGTGGGCCGCGGCGACCTTGCACATCACGCCACGCACATAGGCGTTGAGCGCCGGGTCGGTGTTGAGGTCGGCCCGGGTCTTGGCCTCGGCCTCGGCCTTGTCCATCACCGACCAGAAGCCCGCTTCGACCGACGTCGCGTCGGGGCGCAGACCCGCCGCCCGTTCCTGCGCGGCGGCCGGCGCGGCGGCGAGCGCCCCCGCCAGCGCCAGTGCTGAGACCGCTTGCCTGCACATGGCTAAAGCGGCGCGTCCTTCAGCACCGCCTGCACCAGTTGCGCCGCGCCGTCCGGCTTGCGCATGTCGTCGTTCGGACCGGTGCTGGCCACGTTGAACCAGACCACCCGCCCGGTCTTCAGGTCCACGAGCGAGGCGAAGCACTGCTGACCGCCGACCGGCACGCCGACGCCCAGCATCGCCAGGCCTACCGCCGTCGCCACCCGCGCGCCGCTCGCATAGTTGCCACGGCCGAACACGAAGAGGGCGTAGTCGGCGTCATAGGCCGTCCCCAGCGCCTGCGCGCCTTCACCCAGGGTCCAGTCGAACGACGCGGCCTTGGTCGGCAGGCTGACATAGCCGTAGTTGAACATCATGATCGACTGGCCGACCGCCTCATGCAGCCGCAGCAGCTGACCGGTGCGGCCGCCCATCGCTTCGTCCGGATCGATCATCCGAGCGCTGTGCGCGCGCGCCTTCATCTGGCGCTCGACTTCCGCGGCGACGTTGGCGCGGCCCTGCTCGCTCCAGTCGGCGCGGGGCTCCTGCACGCCAGAGGCGGTCAACACCGCCAGCTCGATGTCCGGCTCGACGAGAATGATCCGCGCCCCCGCCGCCGGCTTGGTCGGCGAGGCCGCCAGTCGGGTGTTGGTGGTGGTGCACGCGGCCAGCAACAGGCACGCGGCGACGATACCGACAATTCTCATGACGCCCCCCAGCGGCCCTCAGATGCATCGGAGGGCGACCGCAATCTATACGCGAGAATCGTCGGTTGTCGACGGGATTTGCGGCGCCTGCCGCCCTGCGCTCGACTGCGTCAATCCTGGGCGCCGCGAGATCTTCACGGTCCGAACGGCCAAGCCGGGTCGCTTTTTGGCCACGTCGGCGCTTTAACCTCGGTCCTGGCTCGACCCCAAAACGACTACAGGAACCCCCTATATGCGTATTGCTATCCTGGCCGCCGGCCTGCTCGGCGCCGCTGTCGCCGCCACTTCTGTGCAAGCTCAGACCGCTCCGGCCGCCCCGGCCGCAGAGGCGCCTGCCGCGGGCGGCTTCTCCGACGCTGACCTGAAGGCCTTCGGCTCGGCGATGACCGAGATTCAGAAGATCAACGGCGAGTACACCCCGAAGCTGGCCGGCGCCGATGGCCCGACCAAGGCCGAGGTGCAGAAGGAAATGATCGGCAAGATGGGCGCGGCCGTACAGGCCAGCGGCCTGTCGCCGCAACAATACAACGACATGTCGGCCGCCGTGCAGAAGGACCCCGCTCTGCGCGCGCGTCTGACCACCGTGCTGAACGCCGAACCGGCCGCCTAGGGCCTCGGCTCACGCCTTTCGAAGGCCGCTCCGGCTCGCCGGGGCGGCCTTTTTCATGCCCGCAACGTCGGCCGCCGGGCCTTGTCCAGGGCGACCACGACATCGGCGCGCGCCGGCATCTCCGACAGGATCCAGCGCGTCAGCCGCTCGTAGTGGGCGATGAACGCGGCGACCTCTTCGTCGCTCATCGCCCGGCCGGCGCCCTCGCCTTCGCGCGCCAGGCGCTCGCGCAGCTTGCGCTCCTGCTCGATCCGCCAGCCCAGCACCACCTCAAAGCTCGGCGCCTGCAGCAGCACCAGCAGGTCGAGGCTCCCGAACAGCTGCTGGTACGGCCCGGCCAGCGCCGCATTCACAAACCTGCGCCAGGCGCCGTCCGCGTCCTGCGCCGCCTCCAGCGCATTGACCGGTGCGGCAAGCGCCTCCGCTGGTTGGGCCCGCGCCCCGACGCACCAGCCCTCGAACAGCACCACGTCGGCTGGTCCCTCGAACGGCGCGCCGCGGTCGCGGCGGTCGTCGCGGGCCTTCTCGAACACTGGCCGCTCGTGGGTTCCCGGCGTGCGCAGCGCCCGCAGCATCTCCACGCCCAGCGTCACGTCATGCGTGCCCGGAACCCCGCGCACCGCCAGCAGCGGATGCACCCGCCGCGACAACTCCTGCCGCTCGGCCCGCGTCAGATAGAGATCGTCCAGCGAGATCGTCGCCGCCTTCAGCCCGCGCCGCTCCAGCAGCCGCGCCAGCACCGCCGTCAGGGTCGACTTGCCGCTGGCCTGCGGGCCGCAGATCCCGACCACGATCCCGCCCGACCGCGCGGCCGCCGCGATGCGCTCGGCCAACGGGAGGGCGACGTCGCGCACCACAGTCCCGTAGCTGTCCGGCAGCCGCTCCTGGGCCATGAACTGCGTCAGCCAGGGCTCAGGCGTCATCGGCGGCCTCGGCCGTCAAGCGCGCGGCGATGTCCTTCAGCTGGCGACGCCGCGCCGAGCCCGTACGCCAGGCCATGACGATCGTCCGACGCGGGGCCGGTTCGGGAAACCGCGCCAGGCTGATGCGAGGATCGGCGAGATCCTTGGCCGCCATCTGCGGCAACAGGGTCACCCCCTGCCCGTGCGCCACCAGTTGCAGCAGCGTCGTCAGGCTGGTCGCGCCGAAGGTGGCGAGGTCGCTGATCTCGCACGCCCCCAGCGCCTGATCACGCAGGCAGTGCCCCTCCTCCAGCAGCAGCAGCCGATCCGGCGGCAGTTGTCGCGGGTCCTCGGCCGCCAACGGCGCGCTCGCCGGACTGGCCAGCAGGAACGGGTCTTCGAACAGCGTCGTGGTCTCGAACCCGTCGCCCGCCAGCGGCGCGGCGGCGATCACCGCATCGAGCTCTCCGGCCGCCAGCTCCGTCAGCAGCGCGGCGGTCTGAGTTTCGCGCACCCTCAGCTCCAATTCCGGCAACGCCGCCTGCAGCACCGGCGCCGCCCGCGGCAGCAGGTAGGGCGCCACCGACGGGATCATTCCCAGCGCCAGTCGTCGCGAGCCGACGCCCCGCCGCTCGCGCGCGAAATCCTCAAGGTCCCTAACCCCGGCGGTCAGCGCCCGCGCCCGCTCGGCCAGGGCCGCGCCGTCCGGCGTCAGCACTCTCGCGCTCCGGCCGCGTTCGACCAGCACCAGGTCCAGCTCGGCCTCCAGTTCGCGGATCTGCATCGACAGCGCCGGCTGGGTGACGTGGCAGGCGGCGGCCGCGCGGCCGAAGTGACGCTCGTCGGCGAGGGCGGTCAGGTAACGCAGCTGGCGCAGGGTCGGCATGTGGATAAGCTAAACTTACTGATGCCTCGGGCAAGCGCGCTCGGCGCTTATCGCTCTGCCTTCTGCAGGTGCGACGTTTCGTCGTAGTCGAGCACGGACGTGGCGCTGGCGTTGCGCAATGACTCGGGTTCAACCTTGAAGGGTCAGATGCACAGCCTGCGTCGACCCGGTCGAGGACTAGCTAGCTTCGATCCTCAGAGGCCCGCGGTGATCCGAGCTCGCCGCGGGCCTTTTTCGTTTTCCTCAGATCAGATCGCGCAGCCAGGCCACCAGCGGCGCGTCGGCCGGCGGCATCGGATAGTCGGCGAGCTTCATCGGCTTCACCCAGGCGATGCCCGAGTGTTCTTTGGCGGCGACCACGCCCTCCCAGCGCCGCACAAGGTAGAGCGGCATCAGCAGGTGGAAGTCCTCGTAGGTGTGGCTCGCGAACACGAAGGGCGCCAGGCAGGCGTGCGAGACCGTGATCCCCAGTTCCTCATCCAGTTCACGGATCAGGCACTGCTCGGGGGTCTCGCCGGCCTCGACCTTGCCGCCCGGAAACTCCCAGAGCCCGGCCAGCTGCTTGCCGGGCGGGCGCTGACAGATCAGCACCCGGCCGTCGGAATCGATGAGCGCCGCGGCGGCGACGAGAACCATGCGCTTGGTGTCGGACATGCGTGCTTCCTCGCGGGATGCGCCCGCGATTGCAAGAGCTCAGGACCAGAGCTCGAACGGCTCGTCGATGTCCTCGCCGGCCAGGAACCCCGCCAGCAAGGCCGGCAACCGCCCCGGATAGAAGCGGCCGCCGTGGCGCTCGATCTCGGCCGGCGTCCACCAGCGGAAGCCCGTGTAGTCCTCCAGCTCGTAGTCGAGGCGCCCCGTCTCGTCGATCGCAGCGCCCGGTCCGTCCAACCTGACCTCGACCACCACCTCGTGCTGCAGCCGCCGGGCCTGGCGATAGCGGAAGGTGGCGGTGCGCCGCCACGATGGGCGGCCGACCTGATCGGCCCGCACGACGATGCCGGTTTCCTCACGCAGCTCACGCAGCGCCGCGTTCAGATAGGTCTCTCCGGGATCGATCCCACCGCCCGGCAGCTCCCACCACTCGCCCTGCTCCGGCTCGGTGACGTCGCGGGTGTTGAACAGCAGGATCCGGCCCTCGCAATCGCGCACCACCACCCGCACAGCATGACGCTCGGTCAGCGGCAGGTCGTCGGGCATGTCGGGCATCGACGTCGGCAATCCCTTGCAATCCTTGACTTTGGGTGCGCCGTCGGCCATATCCCTGCTGCGCCGCAACATTCGTGGCGCTATCGGCGCTCCAGCCGCGTGATGGTTCCGCACTTCGGACCCAGCTGTCGAGCGCCCTGAAGAGATCGCATAGATCGCCCCGCCACGCGGGGGCTTTCCACAAATGACCCGCGACCTTCGCGACCCTCGCTGCATGCGAGCGGCCGCGCTCGGCGCATCCGTGAAAGACACTCGTTTGACCAAGTTTACCGACCTCGGCCTCGACAAGATGCTGCTCAAGGCCCTCAACGACGAGGGCTACGAGAAGCCGACCCCGATCCAGGCCCAGGCCATCCCCGGCGTCATGGCCGGCAAGGACCTGCTCGGCATCGCCCAGACGGGCACCGGCAAGACCGCCGCCTTCGCCCTCCCGATCATCCATCGCCTGGCCGCCGACAAGAAGGCCGCGCCGCGCCGCGGCTGCCGCGTGCTGGTGCTCTCGCCGACCCGCGAGTTGGCGACCCAGATCGCCGAAAGCTTCAAGGCCTACGGCAAGCACATGAACCTCAGCGTCGCCGTGATCTTCGGCGGCGTGAAATACGGCGGCCAGATGCGCGCCATGGCCCCGGGCGTCGACGTCCTGGTCGCCACGCCGGGCCGTCTGCTCGACCACCTGCAAGAGAAGACCATCACCCTGCAGGGCGTCGAAATGTTCGTCCTCGACGAGGCCGACCAGATGCTCGACATGGGCTTCATCGTGCCGATCCGGCAGATCCAGAAGCACCTGCCGCGCGTGCGTCAAAACCTGTTCTTCTCGGCCACCATGCCGAGCGAGATCGAGAAGCTGGCCAGCGAACTGCTGCGCCCCAACCCGACCAAGGTCTCGGTGACCCCGCAGGCCACCACGGTCGAGCGCATCAAGCAGCAGGTCATCTTCGTCGAGACCGCCCGCAAGCGCGCCCTGCTCTGCGAGATGTTCGCCGAGCGCGACTTCAAGCGCGTGATCGTCTTCACCCGCACCAAGCGCGGCGCCGACCGCGTGGCTAAGTCGCTTGAAGCGGCCGGCGTCGAAGCCGCCGCCATCCACGGCGACAAGAGCCAGGGCCAGCGCGAACGCGCCCTCGCCGCATTCAAGGCCGGCGAAGTCCGAGCCCTGGTGGCCACCGACATCGCCGCCCGCGGCATCGACATCGACGCGGTCAGCCACGTCATCCAGTACGAACTGCCGAACGTGCCGGAAGCCTACGTCCACCGCATCGGCCGCACCGCGCGGGCCGGCGCTGACGGCTCGGCCGTGGCGTTCTGCGCCGACGACGAACGCAACCTGCTGAAGGACATCCAGAAGGTCACCCGCCAGACCATCCCGTCCTTCGACCGCCGCAACGACCGCGGCCTGCACGTCATGACCCAGGCGATGCCGGAAGTGGCCGCCGAACGCGCCGAGGCCGGCCGCAAGAACGCCGCTCGCGGCGCCGGCGGCAAACCGCAGGGCCGCAGCGACCTGCCTCCGGGCCTGCGCAAGCAGCGCAACCGCCCGGCCAAGGCCGCAGGCCGTCAGGGCGGCGGCGAACAGCGCCAGGGCCAGCCCCAGCGCCACACCGACCACCGCGCCGGCGGCCAGCGCGCCCACGGCGATCGCGCCTCGACCACGCCGATCGACCAGTCGCAGTTCAAGGGCCCCAAGCGCGGCGCCAAGCCCGCGGCCGAAAAGCGCTGGTCGCCGATCGACTAAGCTAAGGCGAAAGATGCTCCCCCTCTGGGGGAGCTGACTCCATCCATGTCATCCCGGTTTCAGCCGCAGGCTGAAGACCGGGATCCATGAACACCGGATGGATCAGGAAACGGCTCGCGCCGGGCCGACTTGCCAAGTCAGCCGCGAATGGTCCCGGTCTTCGGCTACGCCGAAACTGGGATGATACCCGTGTGGCCGCTAAGACCGATAGTCGCCGTTGATCGCGACGTACTGCTTGGTCAGGTCGCAGGTCCACATGGTCGCCGAGGCGCGGCCGACGCCAACGTCCACCGACACTTCCAGCTCCTGGTTCTTCATGTAGGCGCTCATCTTGGCCTCGTCGTAGGTCGGCGAGATGAGGCCGTCCTGCGCGGCGACCAGCGGGCCGAACTGCACCTTGACCCGGTCGCGGTCGATCGGCTCGTCGGCGCGGCCGACGGCCATGACGATCCGGCCCCAATTGGCGTCCTCGCCGGCGAAGGCGGTCTTGACCAGCGGGCTCTCGCAGATGGTGCGGGCGATCTTGCGGGCGCTGGCCGAGCTTGCGGCCCCGGTCACCGTGACCTTGACGAACTTGCTCGCTCCCTCGCCGTCGCGGACCAACTGCAGCGCTAGGTCCATCAACACCGCCTCAAGCTTCTCACGGAAGTCGGCCAGCCGCCGATCGCCGGCGCGGGTGATGTTCGGCGCGCTGGACTGGCCGGTCGCGAACAGCAGCAGCGTGTCGTTGGTCGAGCGGTCGCCGTCCACCGTCACCGCGTTGAAGCTGTTGCGGGTGTAGAGGCTGGCCAGGGTCTGCAGCGCGGTCGATGAAATCTTGGCGTCGGTGGCCACGAAGGCCAGCATGGTCGCCATGTCCGGCGCGATCATGCCGGAACCCTTGGCGATCCCGGCGATGCGCACTTTCTCCCCGTCAATGGTCGCCTCGGCGTAGGCGCCCTTCGGGAAGGTGTCGGTCGTCATGATCGCGCGCGCCGCGCCGGCCCAGCCGTCGTCGGTCAGCCGCGTTTCGACCTCCGGCAGGCGCTGGGCGATCTTTGTGTCGTCCAGCAGCACCCCGATCACGCCGGTCGAGGCGACCATCACGTCGCGCTGGCGGCAGTCGAAGCGCTTGGCGACAGCCGAAGCCACCCGCCGCACCGCGTCGGCGCCCGGCTTGCCGGTGAAGGAGTTGGCGCAGCCGGCGTTGACCACCAAGGCCCGCACGTCGGCGCCCTTGGTCATTTCCAGATGCTTCTTGCACCAGTCGACCGGCGCCGAGCCGATGCCGTGGCGGGTAAACACGCCGGCCCCGGCCGTGCCCTTCGCGAAGCGCATGACCAGCAGGTCCTCGCGCTCATGCTTGTAGAAACCGGCGCGGCCGGTCGCGAGTTGCACGCCGGCGATCGGCGGGATCTGCGGGAACGGCACGGCCAGCGGCGACACGGGCAGCGCGCCCTTGGCGGGCTTGGCCGGCTCGGTCTTGGGGGCCTGTTCGGTCTTCTTGGCGGCGCGCTTGATGGCGGTCGTCAACGGGTCGAGCGCGCCGGCCAGCGCCTCCACAGGTTTGGCGGCGGCTTCCAGCGCCTTGCCAGCGGTGGACTTGATCGGGGCGGCCTTCTTCGGGGCGGCGGGCGTCTTGGTCATGGCTGGGCGGCCTTGGCTGGGGCGGCGGACGCGGCCGGAGCGGCCTTCGTCGCGGGAGTTTGCGGAGCGGTCTTGGGGGCGTCGGCGGGTTCCTTCGGCTGCCCCGGCACGTCTTGCGGCGCCCCGATCAGCGTCTGGACCTTCGCCCGGCTTCGGAGCTTCTCCAGCAGGTCGCGGACTTGATCATAGGTCAGGAAACGCACGATCTGCGGTCTGGCCGCCTCGAAGGTGATCGGCTGCTCCAGCCGCCGGTCCTCGATCTTCAGGATCGCCCAGCCGCCCTCGATCCCGAACGGCCCGACGATATCGCCGACTTTCGAGGTCTTCAGGTTGGCCGCATAGGCCTCGGGCATGACGTCCACCGTGAAGTAGCCGAGGTCGCCGCCGTTGAACCGGGTCGCCGCATCGGTCGAGCGTTCCATCGCCAGGGCGTCGAACGAGGCCCCCGTCGCCAGCAGCTTGCGCACGGCCTCGGCCTCGGCCTCGGTGGCGACGACGATCTGCCGGGCGCGGATCTCCTCGGACTGCTTGGCCAGCTTCAGCTGCTCCTGATAAAGCCCGCGGATCGCGTTGTCGTTGACCGCGTCGGCCACCACGCTCTCGACCAGCATGTCGCCGAGAATGCGCTCGCGCGCCGCCGCCAGCCGCTTCTGGGCCACCGGGTCCTTGTCCAACTTGCGGTTCAGCGCCTCGGCGGCCAGCAGCTTCTGGTCGACCACCTCGTCCAGCACCCGGCGGAAGAGGTCCGATGAGACGTCCAGCGGCTCGCCTTCGCCGATCAGGCCCTGGGCCACCGCCTCGCGCTTGACGTCCGAGGCCCACACCGTCTTGCCGTCGACCTTGGCCACGGCGGTGTCGCCGGGCGCGGGCGCGCCCTCGGTCCCGCCGCGGTCGCCGCAGGCGACCAACAGCGTCGCCGCGACCAGCATGACTGCGGCCAGCGCCAGCGCGTTCGGGACGCGACGGAAGGCGGAGTTCGTCATTGTCGACGTACCTCGTGTGCGAAAACCGCCCGCAGGCGCTTGCCCGTCCCTAGCCAACTCGGCGCGGGGATGCAAAGGTCGCGCCCGATCTAAAGCCGCCCGGACCGGATAACAGCCGTCGCGGTCTCAATTTTTTGGAGGAATCATTTCATGACGCGTGAAGCCGTAATCGTCTCCTACGCTCGGACGGGCCTGGCCAAGTCCCAGCGCGGCGGGTTCAACATGACCCCGACCGTGACCATGGCCGCCCATGCCATCAAGCATGCGGTCGAGCGCTCGGGCGTCGACAAGGCCGCCGTCGAAGACGTGATCCTCGGCAACGTGGCGCACGGCGCGGGCAATTTGGGCCGTCAGGCCGCTCTGCTGGCCGGCCTGCCGATCACCACCTCGGGCGTGACCGTCAACCGCTTCTGCTCCTCGGGCCTGCAAACCATCGCCACCGCGGCCAACTACATCCGCAACGACGGCGCTGAAGTCGCCATCGGCGCGGGCGTCGAATCCCTGTCCTTCCCGGGCGGCGGCGGCGGCGGCAGCGACAACTTCGACAAGAACCTGGTCGCCCAGTATCCGGCCATCTTCATGCCGATGATCGACACCGCCGACATCGTGGCCGAGCGCTACAAGGTCAGCCGCGAAGTTCAGGACGAGTACAGCCTGGAATCCCAGCGCCGCATGGCCGCCGCGCAGCAAGCCGGCAAGTTCAAGGACGAAATCGTCCCGATGGCGACCAAGATGAAGGTCGTGAACAAGGAAACTAAGGAAGAGAGCATCGTCGACTACGTGGTCGATCGCGACGAGTGCAACCGTCCGGACACCACCATCGAAGGCCTGCAAAAGCTCCAGCCGGTTCGCGGCGAAGGCAAGTTCATCACCGCCGGCAACGCCTCGCAGCTGTCGGACGGCGCCGCCGCCGTGGTGCTGATGGAAGCCAAGGCCGCCTCGAAGGCCGGCCTCGAGCCGCTCGGCGCCTTCCGCGGCTGGGCCGTCGCCGGCTGCGCCCCTGACGAAATGGGCATCGGCCCGGTCTTCGCCGTTCCGCGCCTGCTGGAGCGTCACGGCCTGAAGGTCGACGACATCGACATCTGGGAGCTGAACGAAGCCTTCGCCTCGCAGTGCGTCTATTCGCGTGACCAACTGGGCATCGACCCGGAAAAGTACAACGTGAACGGCGGCTCGATCGCCATCGGCCACCCGTACGGCATGACCGGCGCGCGTCTGACCGGCCACATCTTGCAGGAAGGCAAGCGCCGCGGCGCCAAGTGGGGCGTCGTCACCATGTGCATCGGCGGCGGCATGGGTGCCGCCGGCCTGATCGAAATCTACTAAGATCGGCCGCACGCCAAATGATCGGGCCCTCCCCTCGCGGGAGGGCCTTTTCTTTTGGCGCACGCAGTCGTTAGCGCTCACGCCCGCGCGCCGCGTTGACACTGGCATGGGCGCTGCTTAAGTCTCGCGCGCCCTGAAAAGAGCGGAATTTCCGGGCAGGCGAGCAGGCTTAGAGGCGCCGCCGCCGGGCCCTCCCGCAAATCCGGAACGATTTCCCTTGAGCATCTTCCAACGCTTCTTCGGCTCCTCGAACGACCGCAAGGTCAAAGGCCTCAACTCGCGGATCGCCAAGATCAACGCGCTTGAGCCGAAGATGCAGGCGCTGTCCGACGCCGAACTTCGCGGCAAGACCCAGGAGTTCAAGGATCGGCTGGCCAAGGGCGAGACCCTCGACCAGATCCTCGAAGAAGCCTTCGCCGTCGTGCGCGAGGCCTCGCGCCGGGTGTTGGGCCAGCGCCACTTCGACGTCCAGCTGGTCGGCGGCATCGTGCTGCACAACGGCGGCATCGCCGAAATGCGGACCGGTGAAGGCAAGACCCTCGTCGCCACCTCGCCCACCTATTTGAACGCGCTTGCCGGCAAGGGCGTGCACGTCATCACCGTCAACGACTACCTGGCGCAGTTGCACGGCGACTGGATGGCCCAGGTCTACGGTTTCCTCGGCCTTTCGACCGGCGTCATCGTCCATGGTCTTTCGCAGAGCCAGCGCCAGGCCGCCTACCAGGCCGACATCACCTACGGCACGAACAACGAGTTCGGCTTCGACTACCTGCGCGACAACCTGGTCTACGACCCGAGCGAAATGGTCCAGCGCGGCCATAACTTCGTGATCGTCGACGAAGTCGACTCCATTCTCATCGACGAAGCCCGCACCCCGCTGATCATCTCCGGCCCGACCGAGGACCGCAGCGAGCTCTACAAGACCATCGACCTGGTCATCAAAGAGTTGATCCAGGACCCGTCGACCTACGACCATGACGAGAAGCAGCGCCAGGTCATCCTGACCGAGGAAGGCTCCGAGAAGGTCGAGGAGCTGCTGAGCTCCGGCGGCCACCTCGATCCCGACTCGGCCGGCCTGTACGACGCCGCCAACGTCTCGATCGTGCACCACGTGAACCAGGCGCTGCGCGCCAACATCCTCTACACCCGCGAGAAGGACTATATCGTCCGCGCCGGCGAAGTGATCCTGATCGACGAGTTCACCGGCCGCATGATGCAGGGCCGCCGCCTGTCCGAGGGCCTGCACCAGGCGATCGAGGCCAAGGAAGGCGCGAACATCCAACCCGAGAACCAGACCCTGGCCTCGGTCACCATCCAGAACTATTTCCGCCTCTACACCAAGCTCTCGGGCATGACCGGCACGGCCGCCACCGAGGCCCAGGAGTTCGGCGACATCTACAAGATGGACGTCTCGGAAATCCCGACCAACCGCCCGGTGGCCCGGATCGACGAGGACGACGAGGTCTACCGGACCGAGCGCGAGAAGAACGCTTCCATCGTCAAGCAGATCGAGGCCTGCTACGTGCGCGGCCAGCCGATCCTGGTCGGCACGGTCTCGATCGAAAAGTCCGAGCAGCTGTCCGAGTTGCTCAAGGCCCATAAGTTCGAGCACAACGGCAAGACCCAGAACGGCATCCCGCACAACGTGCTGAACGCGCGTTACCACGAGCAGGAGGCCATGATTGTGGCCGACGCCGGCGTGCCCGGCGCGGTGACCATCGCCACCAACATGGCCGGCCGCGGCACCGACATCCAGTTGGGCGGCAACATCGACATCCGCGTGCTGAAGTGGCGCGAAGAGCAGCGTGGCCTTGGCATCGAGGTCACCCCCGAGGCCGCGGCCGAGGAGCGTCTGCGCATCGAGGCCGACACCAAGGCGCTGAAGGAACAGGCCCTCGCCGCCGGCGGCCTTTACGTCCTAGGCACCGAGCGCCATGAAAGCCGCCGGATCGACAACCAGCTGCGCGGTCGGACCGGCCGTCAGGGCGACCCCGGCCATTCGAAGTTCTTCCTCTCCTGCGAAGACGACCTGCTGCGCATCTTCGCCGGCGAGCGCCTGGACGCGATCATGCGCACCTTCGGCGTCCAGGAAGGCGAGGCGATCACCCACAAGTGGCTGAACGCGGCCATCGAGAAGGCCCAGAAGCGCGTCGAGCAGCGCAACTACGAAATCCGCAAGAACCTGCTCAAGTACGACGACGTCGTGAACGACCAGCGCAAGGCCGTGTTCGAGCAGCGCGCCGAGTTCATGACCGCCGCCGACCTCTCGGAAATCATCACCGAGATGCGCCAGGACACCGTCGAGGACCTGGTCGAGCGCCACTTGCCGCCCAAGGCCTACGCCGAACAATGGGATATCGCCGGCCTGACCGAGCGCGTCCAGGAACTGCTGGGCCTCGACCTGCCGCTCGCCGACTGGGCGGCCGAGGAAGGCATCGCCAACGAAGAGATCCGCGATCGCATCCAGCAGGCGGCCGACGCCCGCGCCGCCGAACGCGAGACCGCCATCAGCCCTGACCAGATGCGCAACCTGGAAAAGAGCTTCCTGCTGCAGATGATCGATCTGCAATGGCGCGAGCACCTGATGCACCTGGACCACCTGCGCAACGTCATCGGCCTGCGCGGCTACGGCCAGCGCGATCCGCTGAACGAGTACAAGACCGAAGCCTTCTCCCTGTTCGAGAAGCTGCTCGTCGATCTGCGCCAGAACGTCACCCGCTGGCTGATGACCGTCGAGTTCCAGTTCGCCGAGCCGGAACCCATCGCCCCGCTGTCCGGCTTGACAGAAGTCCACATGGACCCGCTCACTGGCGAGAACGCGGCCGAGATGGGCGCACTGCCTGACGGTCTCTCGGCCGAACAGCGCCAGGCTTTGCCGATCACGGCCCTGCCCGACGGCTGGGAGCAGACAGGTCGCAACCAGGTATGTCCCTGCGGCTCGGGTAAGAAGTTCAAGCACTGCCATGGTGCGCTGATCTAGGGGACCCGAGCAGATGGCCGACTTCCTCTTCCAGGTCGACGGCTTCTGCCCAGTCTGCGAACTTCCCGCCACCTTCGCAGCCAAGGATCCCTGGCTGCGGGACCACTTCCTCTGCCAGACCTGCAATGCGCAACCGCGCGAGCGGGCGCTGTTCGCGGTGCTCGCCCAGTTGCGGCCCAATTGGCGCGAGCTGGCCATTCACGAGAGCTCGCCTGGCACCGCCGCCAGCCGGCGGCTGGCCGACCAGGCGCCGCGCTACAGGGCCAGCCAGTACGATCCGTCGATCCCCTGGGGCTCGATCCATCCGGCCGGCGGCTGGCGGTCCGAGGACCTTGAACGCCAGACCTTCGCCGACGCCAGTTTCGACATCGTCGTCACCCAGGACGTCATGGAGCATGTCTTCGCCCCGGACCTGGCGCTGCGCGAGATCGCCCGCACCCTGAAGCCGGGCGGATTGCACGTCTGCACCGTGCCGATCGTGAACAAGGAAAAGCCCTCGGTCCGCCGCGCCGCCCGCCGTCCTGACGGCGGCGTCGACCACCTGCTGGAGCCGGTCTATCACGGCAATCCCATGGACCCGAACGGCTCGCTGGTGACCATCGACTGGGGCTACGACATCGCCGCCTACTGGGATTCGGTCAGCGGCCTTTCCACCACCATCTGGACCATCGACGACCTCGGCCGCGGCATCCAGGCCGAGTACATTGAGGTGCTGGTCTCGCGCAAAGGCGGCCTGCCCGATCTGGCCGGCGACGTCGTCCCGCCGCCGCCTCCGCCTCCGCCGCGAAAGGGCATGTTCGGCAAACTCTTCGGCTAGCCTTCCAGGGCTGCTAGGCTCCCCCAAAAGGGAGGAGCCAGACCATGGCCGACGGTGCAGTTCAGGGTCTCGTCCACGACAAGTACGCCGGCGTGCGCACGGCGTTCGAAGCCAATCTCGACAGCGGCGCCGACATCGGCGCCTCGTTCTGCGCCACGGTCGAAGGCGAGACCGTGGTCGACCTCTGGGGCGGTTTCGCCGACGAGGCGCGCACCCGTCCCTGGGAGCGCGACACCATCGTCAATGTCTACTCGACCACCAAGACGATGACCGCGCTGACGGCCCTGCTGCTGGCCGACCGCGGCGAACTCGACTTCGACGCCCCCGTCGCCCGCTACTGGCCGGAGTTCGCCGCCGGCGGCAAGGACGCGGTCAAGGTCAGCCACCTGATGAGCCATTCCGCCGGCCTTTCGGGCTGGAAGGAGCCGATGGTCAAGGAAGACCTCTACGACTGGGACAAGGCGACCTCGATGCTGGCCGCCCAGGCCCCGTTCTGGGAGCCGGGCACGGCGCCGGGCTATCACGGCCTGACCCAGGGCTATCTGGTCGGCGAGGTGGTGCGGCGTATCACCGGCAAGAGCCTCGGCACGGTGTTCCGCGAGGAGATCGCCGAGCCGCTGGGCGCCGACTTCCATATCGGCCTGCCGGCCTCGGAGGACGCCCGCGTCGCCGACCTGATCGCCCCGCCCCCGGCCGAGGCGGGCCTTGGCGCCGGACCGCGCAGCGAGCTGCAGGCCAACATGTCGGACAACCCGCCGCTGGAGGTGGCCGAGACCCGCACTCGCGCCTGGCGCGGCGCGGAGATCCCGGCCGCCGGCGGCACAGGGAACGCCCGCTCGGTCGCCGAGGTGCAGTCCGTCCTCGCCAACGGCGGCGTCGCGAAGGGCAAGCGGATCCTGTCGGAAGCCGGCTGCCGCAAGGCGCTGGAGTTGCAGATCGAGGGGCCGGACCTGATCCTCGGCATCCCGGCGCGCTTCGGCATGGGATTCGGCCTGGCCGGCGGGGCGGTGCCGCTGCCCAACCCCAATACGATCTACTGGGGCGGCTACGGCGGCTCGCTGGTCATCGTCGACATGGATGCGCGCACCGTCTTCGCCTACGCCATGAACAAGATGGCGGGCGCCACGACCGGCGACATGCGCGCCTTCAGCCTGGCCATGGCGATGTGGGAAGCCTTGGGCTGAAGCGGCGCGCCCGTACGCGCCGCCTCAGCCGCAAGGCGTCTAGGATGGCCAGATCCTAGTCGCCCTTCTTCTTCTCGGCCGCGGTCACCACACCTTCGCCGTCCTGTTCGGCGAAGGCGCGCAGGCCGGAGGCCTCGAACTCGGCCGGCGTCATCTTGCCGTCCTTGTCGCTGTCGAGAACGCCGAAGCGCACATGCGCCTGGCGCATCTGGCGCACGCGCTGATCTTCCTTGCGCTCGGCGCTCTCGCTCGAGGCGGCCAGCTGGGCGGTCAGGCGGCCCTCGTGGACGCTCCACCCCCTTCCCCGGCGCTCCGCATACGGTGCGCGGCGAACGGATCGAAGTCTCCACTCCGGTGGAGTTCTTCCTCACCCGCTGACGCTCATCTCGGCGAAGGCCGGGGCCCACGACCGCGCTTGGAGTCGGTCACCGGTTCGGCGCTGGCCCCCGGCTTTCACCCGGATGAACGGCTGACAGCCAGGGGGTGTGATGCCGGTTTCGGCGAAGCCGAAGACGGGACCCATGAACACCAGATCTCTCAGGCAAGCGGCGACGGCTTAGCCCCATCTTCCAAACGTCGGCGTCAATGGGTCCCGGTCTTGCTTCGCAAACCGGGATGACACGCCGGCCTAAACCCCATTCGCCGCGCTCAGCACCGCACGCACCGAGGCCGTCGCCACGTCGGCGTCCATCCCCACCCCGAACACCGTGCGCCCGTCCGCCGTGCGGCACTGCACATAGGCCGCGGCGACGGCGTCGCCGCCCGCCCCGATCGCATGTTCCTGGAAGTCGGCGACGTCGAGTTTCAGCCCGCAGTCGTGCTCCAGCGCCGCCAGCAGGCTGGAGATCAGCCCGTTGCCGCGCCCGCGGATGGTCATCTCGCGCCCGTCCAGCCGCAGCTGGCCGACGAACACCCGCTGATTGTCCACTCGCGAGACGCCTGACTCCTCGAAACTGACCAGCTCGAAGCGCTGGCCCGGGGTCAGGTGATAAGCGCGCTCGAACGCTTCCCAGATGTCGGCGGTGGCCAGCTCGCGGCTGGTTTCGTCGGCCAGCTGCTGCACCGCGCGGCTGAAATCGGCCTGCATCGGTTTGGGCAGCCGCAGGCCCTTGTCCTGCTGCAGCACCCAGGCGACGCCGCCCTTGCCGGACTGCGAGTTGACCCGGATCACCGCCTCGTAGCTGCCGCCCAGATCGGCCGGATCGATCGGCAGATAGGGCATCGCCCAGATCTGGTCGTTGCGCTTGGCCTGGGCCTCGAAGCCCTTCTTGATTGCGTCCTGGTGACTGCCCGAGAACGCCGTGAACACCAGCTCCCCGGCATAGGGGTGACGCGGATGCACCGGCAGCTGGTTGCAGTACTCGACGGTCTTCACGACCGTCTCCATGTCCGAGAAGTCCAGGCCCGGATCGACGCCCTGCGTGTAGAGATTCAGCGCCAGGGTCACCAGGTCGACATTACCGGTGCGCTCGCCGTTGCCGAACAGGCAGCCTTCGATGCGGTCGGCGCCGGCCATCAGGCCCAGCTCGGCCGCCGCCACCCCGGTGCCGCGGTCGTTGTGCGGATGCAGCGAGATCACCACGGCCTCGCGCCGCGAGATGTTGCGGCACATCCACTCGATCTGGTCGGCGTAGATGTTCGGGCTCGCCGCCTCGACCGTCGCCGGCAGGTTCAGGATCACCGGCTTTTCCGGCGTCGGCTGCAGGACGTCCAGCACCGCCTCGCAGACCTCCAGGCTGAACTCCAGCTCGGCGGTCGAGAAGGTCTCGGGGCTGTACTCATAGCGCCAGTCGGTGCCCGGCCGCCGCTCGGCCTGCTCGCGCATGATGCTGGCGCCCTCGACCGCCAGCGCCTTCACGCCGGCCCGATCCAGGCCGAACACCACCTCGCGCCACACCGGCGAGACGGCGTTGTAGAGATGCACCGTCGCCGCGCGCGCGCCCTCCAGGGCGGCGAAGCTGGTCTCGATCAGATCCCGCCGCGACTGGGTCAGCACCTGGATCATCACGTCGCCGGGCACGCGGCCCTGCTCGATCAGGCCGCGGATGAAGTCGAACTCGGTCGCGCCGGCCGACGGGAAGCCGACCTCGATCTCCTTGGCCCCGATGCCGACCAGCAGGTCGAAGAAGCGCTGCTTCTTCTCGGCGTTCATCGGATCGGCCAGGGCCTGGTTGCCGTCGCGCAGGTCGGTCGACAGCCAGCGCGGCGCCTTGGTGATGGTCTTGGACGGCCACTGGCGGTCGGGCAGGTCGACTTGAGGGAACGGACGATATTTGACGGATGGGTCGCGCAGCATGGTGCGGCTCTCTCTCACGAGGCGGGCAGTCGGAATTGTCGATGAGGCTGGCGTGCCGCCGCCGGGGCAGCCGTCTAGGTCCGGCGGCCGCCGGTAAGTCGCGCAAGAAGGGCTGCAAAGGTGCGAACCATGCCCCTTCATAGCCGCGGGGCCCGCGGCGTTCAACCGCGACGCGGCGTCAGCCGACCGTGACGAAGGTCTCGCTCTCGATCACCCACTGGCCGACCACCTTCTTCCAGGCCGCGAGATACGGCCCGGTCGCGGTCTGGTCCTTCCACGTCGCCAGCCAGGTCCCAGTTTCCGCGGCGCGGGCGCCGTCCGCCGCCAAGGTCACGCTTTCCGTGGTCCGCAGATAGGTCACGAAGCTCGGATCGGCGAACTGCGCCTCGAAGGCGGCGATGATCGCCGGCGCGCCCATCAGCAGGCCGCCCTCGCCCGAGATCAGGTTGGCGTCGGCTGCGAAGAACGGCTTTAGCCGCTGGGCGTCATGTACGGCGATCAGCTTGTTGGTCAGCTTGCGGCGGGCGCGGATGGCGTCTTCTGGCGCGGTCACGGCTCGACCACCACGGTGCCGACCTTGCCGCCGCTCTCGACCAGCTCGTGCGCCCGGGCGCAGTCCTCCAGCGGGAAGCGCCCGGCCACCGACAGCATGCGCTCGCCGGTCCCGATCCAGCGGGTGATGTCGGCCTGCGCGCGCCGCCGCGCCTCGTGCGGCGAGACCGGCAGGTAGACGCTGTTGATCTGCAGGTTCAGGCCCATGGCCGCCCCCGCCGCAAAGACCGGCTCCCGCGACCCCTTGGTGGCGTAGTAGGCGATCGAGCCGTTCAGCCTCACGCTGGCCAGGGTCGAGGCCAGGTTGCCGCCGAAGTCGACCTCGACCACGTGATGCACGCCCTGCCCATCGGTCAGTTCGCGCACCCGCGCAGCGACGTCCTCGCGGCGATAGTCGATGACGTGGTGCGCGCCGCCCTCGCGGGCCCGCTGCGCCTTTTCCTCCGAGCTGACCGTGGCGATCACCGTGGCCCCGGCCCAGGCGGCCAGCTGCACGGCATAGTGCCCGACCGCGCCGGCTCCGCCGGTGACCAGCACCGTGCGCCCCTGCACAGGTCCGGCCAGGAACAGGCTGCGATGCGCGGTCATGCAGGGGATGCCAAGGGTCGCGCCTTGCGCGAACGACACCGCGTCCGGCAGTTCGCTCAGCAGATCGACGTCGAGCTCGATGTACTCGGCCGCCGAGCCGAACGCCCGGCCGTTGCGCTGGCCGTTGTAGAACCAGACCCGCTTGCCGACCCAGCTCTGCGCGACGCCCGGCCCGACCGCCTCGACCACCCCGGCCCCGTCGCTGTTGGGGGTGATGCGCGGGTAGGCCATCGGCGCAGGCCCCGCCCGCATCCCGGCGTCGGACGGATTGACCCCCGAGGCCCGCACCCGGATCAGCGCCTGGCCCTGCCCGGCCTGCGGCGTCGGCCGCTCGCCCAGCTCCAGCACCTCGCGCGCCGGTCCCGTCCGGTCGTACCAGATCGCCCGCATGGCCCCTCCCGATTGTTCAGGGCGACAGGTCTAGGGGAGCTTCAAGCGGAAAAGAAGGGCGTCGCATTGATGTCATCCCGGTTTCAGCGCAGCCGAAGACCGGGACCCATGAACGCCAGACAGTGCAGGAAGCGGCTCAGCCGCGCCAAGCGCTCCATGCTCCGCGCGAATGGATCCCGGACAAGCGCTTCGCGCTTTCCGGGATGACACTCGAAGGCAGCCCGCTACTCGGCCACCCAGTTCCCGTGGAACCCGAACGGCACGCGGCGCGGCAGGTGCGCGGTTCCGATCGGGCCCTTGGCGATGTCCTGGGCGTCGAAGACCAGGAAGTCGCTGCGGTTCTCGGCCGCCCGCCAGACCACCGCCGTCACCCAGCCGTCGCCCTCGTCGGCGCTGTCCGAGCGCGGCGTGAACACCGGCTCCGACGTCATGTCGCCGCCGCTCAGCTCATAGACCTGGCGCTTGCCGGTCTTCAGGTCCAGGTGCGCGATCGCCGTCTGCTTGATGGTCTTGGCGCCCGACGGGTCGGCTGCATACCAGCCGTGACGATAGGCCAGGCCCGCGTGACGTTCGTCGAAGCGCGGGAACTCGCCGTCCAGGTCGTCGATCGCCTCTTCCCTGATGGCGTCCGAGTCGCCGTTCAGGTCGAAGGTCCAGCGCACCAGCCGGGCCGCAGCCTTGGCGCCCGGCGATCCGTCGGCGTTCGGGAAAAGCGGCGCGCTGTCATAGCGGAACACGTCGGCGATGATCTTGCCGTCCTGTTCCCAGGCGTTCATCGGGTGGAAGACGTACGACGGCGGGGCGTTGAACCAGCGGATGGTCGAGACGTCGGCGTCGCGGCGCATCACCGCCACGTGGCTGCCCTTGTCGGGCTCCCAGGCGAAGGCCGGCAGACCGCTCATCGCCCGCTGCAGGCTGCCGGTCAGCGGCAGCACCGGGAACAGCACGTAATTGTCGGTGACCAGGAAGTCGTGGATCATAGACGAATAGGGCGCCTCGAAGTCGTCGCGCCGCACGACCTTGCCGGTCGCGTCGGTGACGCCGTAGCTGATCCCCGTGCCGAACGGCATCGGTCCGATCCCATAGCCGAACCAGACCATCTCGCCGGTCTTCGGATCGATCTTCGGGTGGGCGGTGACGCGCCCCCTGTACTGTTCGACCGGGCCCTTGGACTCCAGCGTCCGCGGCTGCATCTCGAAGGGCAAATGTCCCTCCTCCAGCGCCAGCAGCTTGCCGGCATGGAAGACGATGTTGGTGTTGGCCACCCCGCCGCTGTCCTTACCCAACACGCTGGGATCGGTCGTCGCTGGATTGCCGAACGCGCCCCACAGCGCCCGGCCGGCCGCGTTCTCGGCCTCCCATTTCGGCGTGCGCACATAGCGGTTGCGGTAGCTGACCTTGCCGTCCTCGACATGGAAGGCGTGGATCATGCCGTCGCCTGAGAACCAGTGGTACTCGCCGCGCGGCTCGAACTGCGGATTGGGGCCGGTGCGATAGAGGGTGCCGCGCAGGCCCTTGGGGATCTCCCCGGTCACCGTCAGCTCGTAGTCGTCCTCGCTGCGGACCGGCGCGAAGTTACCGGACAGGTAGGGGTTGATGCGAACATCGCCGTCCATGGTCTTCCTCCTCTTAGGCCGGCTTCAGACCGGTCGAATGATGTGTCCTTCGTCGGGCCGCGCGCGGCCTTCCAGCACCTCGCGATAGGCGGCCAGAAGCCCCTCGGGACCCGTCGATTGCTTCAGCTTCAGCCAGCCGGCGTCGGCCACGAACTCGCCCAGCGCCGCCGTGAACCGCGCATCCAGCTCCTGCTGGGGCCACTCGGCCGCCCGCTTGCGGATCTGGTCGGGGGCGAAGAACAGCACCGGCTGCGGCCCGGCCAGAGCGCGCGGCGCGCGATCGCCGCTCCAGTGCGTCCCGCCGACGATGATGCTGCGCGCCAGGTCGCCGCCCAGGGCCGCGTGGACTGTCTCATTGACCCGCGCGTCGCCGGCGAAATCGACATAGACCGCCGGCCCCTCGACCTTCAGCGATCCCGCCTCGTCATACGGAACGATGCGGTCGTAGAGACCCAGCCCCGCCAGCGTCTGCGCATTGCCCGGCGAGGTCAGCCCCGCCACCGGCATCCCGCGCCGCCGCGCGAACCAGGCCAGGCCCATCGCCGTCTTGCTCGAGGCGCTCGACAGCACCAGGGTCTTCAACGCGCCGTCTTCCGACAGGAAGTCGTCCAGCAGCCACGAGGTCATGAACAGCGGCCGCAGCAGCGCCCGGTGATCGTCCATCGCGTCCTGCGGCGCTTCGGCATAGGCGTTGTAGGTCGGCGGCAGCTCGGCCCGGTGCGCCGAGGTGTCGACATAGCCGCCGCCCTTGCGCGCCAGCCTCGCGACGAAACTGCTCGACATCGGCAGATAGCCGAACACCCGCAGGCCGACCGGCGCGTCGGCGGCATTGGACTCCACCACCTTCGCAAAGCCCCAGACCGGGATCCGGCCCAGCCCTTCGCCGGCCGGGAAGAACTTCCAGTAGCCGAAGGCCTCGCCGATCAGGCCGTAGGTGATGTTGTTGGCGGTCAGCGAAAAGCGCTCGACCTCCAGCCGGACCTCGCCGTCGGCCAGGGGCGCTCGCGGCGCGGCCTCCCGCACTTCGATTTTGCGCAGATCGTCCTTCGCGACGAGCACATCCCAGTCCGACATCGCTTCCTCGCCTTTTTACGTTGTAAATTTATTACGTAAGAGCTAACCCAGGACAAGCACTTTCTTTGGGTCGAGTTTACCGATGCCCCGCGTCCTCTCCGAGTCCGATGTCGCCGACTTCCGCGAACGCCTGTGCGACGCGGCTGAAAAGCTGTTCGCCGACAAGGGACCGGACGCGGTGACCATGCGCCAGCTGGCGGCGGAGCTGGGTGTCAGCCCTATGACCCCCTACCGCTACTTCACCGACAAGGAAGACATCCTGGCGGCGGTGCGCACCAACGGCTTCAACCGCTTCGCCGAGGCCCTGGAGAGCGCGCTCTCGAACACCCAGGGCAGCGCCAAGGCCAAGAGCTCGGCGGTCGGCGAGGCCTATCTGAACTTCGCCTTCGAACATCCGCAGACCTACAAGCTGATGTTCGACCTCAACCAGCCGCACGAGAAGGACTACCCCGAGCTCGTCGCCGCCGCCGCCCGCGCCAACGCCATGCAGTCGGCCTACATCAAGGGCCTAGTCGAGGCCGGCGTCATGGAAGGCGACCCCGAGGAGATCGGCCGCATGTTCTGGGCCGCCACCCACGGCGCGGTGACTCTCGAACTAGCCGGCAAGCTGCCCAAGGGCATGGCACGCATCCTCAACCGCCAGCTCGGCCACGCCCTGGCCAAAGGCCTGCGCCCGGAGAGCTGACTTGGAGCCGCCCGCGCGCGAGTTCGAGGCCGATCGGTTCTTCGCGCTCTGGGCGGAGCTGGAGCGCGACGTCGCCAGCGACCGGCCGCCGCAGTTGGACGGCTTGCGCGACGCGGAGAACGAACCCTTCGCCTGCCGGCCGGCCGCCCCGGATTGGGGCTTCGCCGCAGCCGTTCTCCACGGCGGAAAGCTCGACTGGGCGGGCGGCGGCTGGACTAACATCTTCGGCCCACACGCGCCGGCGATTTCGCCCGCGGCCGCTCGCGCCGCCCGGTCCGGACGCACCTACGTCGTCCTCCAGGACCGCCGCGGCCAGGCCGTGTTGGCGGCGCTGGCGGCGCGACGTCATGCGGCCGCGTGGCCCGTCGTTGGCGCGCTCGCCAAGGCGTCGTCCGACAGCGCCCTTGTGGCCATGGTGTTCGCGCCGAGCCGTATGCCCGGCTTCGCTGACTTCGCCGCGCGCGTCTACCGCCTGACCCGGTCCGAGCGCGACCTTCTGGACCAACTGATGCAGGCCGACGACCTCGCCGCCATCGCCCAGCGGCTGGCGCTTTCGGAGGCCGCGATCCGCAAGCGCGTTCGGCGGTTGCTGAAGAGCACCGGAACCGATCGACGCGGGGCGTTGTTCGCGCGGCTGACGCGCCTGCTGGCCGACGAAAGCGTCTGCGACTGGGCGCGCGACGTCGGGTTGAAGCAAGCCCTGCGCGCCACGCCCGCACAGATGCGGCTCAGCCACCTTCTGGCCGAAGGCGCGTCGCTGCCGCAGGCCGCCGCCGCGCTGGGCCTCAGCGCCCATACGGTCCGCGACCAGGCGCGGGGCGTCCTCGCCAAGGCCGGCCAGACGCGCTTGGCCGAGCTGCCGCGCTTCCTGGCTGAAGCCCGCGCCCTGGTGGCGTTCGCCGAGGCCGACGAGACAGCCCCTTCCGATCGCGAGGGGTTGCTCGGCGCCACCCGGATCTTTCACCTGGCCAGGCGCCAGATCGCCGCCGCCGACTTCGGCTCCCCGGACGGCGAACCGGTGCTGTTCGTGCATGGCGGCATGGGATCGCGCCGCGTGGCGACCCGCCTGTGCACGGCGCTCCAGGCCCACGGCTATCGGCCTCTGGGCGTCGACCGGCCAGGTTTCGGCCTTACCGACCCCGCCGCCGGCGATCCGTTCGTCGCCGCGGCCGCGGACATGGCGGCGCTGCTCGACGCACTGGGCATCGAGCGCGTGCGGCTGCTGGCCAGGGACGGCGGCGCGCCGGCGGCGCTCGCCTTCGCCGCGCTCCATCCTGGCCGCGTGCAGGCCGGAGTGCTGATTTCACCGCGCCCGCCCCAAGCGCCCCTTCCCGGTCTGCAGCTCATCGACGGATGGATCCGCCTCGGCGCGCAACATCCAGGCGCGATCATCTCGACCTACGCCTTGTTGCGCCGCAAGGCCGGCGTGCGGCTGACCGAGACGCTGATCCGGCGCCTGTTCGGCGCCCATCCCGCCGACGCGGCCCTCATCGAGGATCCGGTCTGGCGCCATGCGGCGGTGGCCGAACTTCTGACCTGCGGCGCGCGCACAGCCGCAGGGCTGGCCGCCGAACAGACCGCCTATCCGGTCTGGCGCCCTCCGCTTCTCGCCGGCGGCGCGCCCTGGACGGTCGTGACCGGCGGCGCCGATCCGCTGTGGGGCGCGGCTCAGGACGATCCCTGGCGCGCCCTGCCCGGCCTGCGCCACGTCCGCTTCGCCGAGGCCGGGCGCTTCCTGCAGGACACCCACGCCCACGAGATCGCCGCCCTGCTCTGAGGAGGTATCCAAAGCGGGGATGCGAGCCGCGCCGTACGCGTGAAATCCTCGGTTCCGACCTATGGGGGGAGCCTTGAGATGTTCAGACTGTTAGCGTGTGCGACGGCGGCGTTGGCCTTGACCACGGGCGAGGCGCGCGGCCTTGAGCGGCCTGCCGCCCTCGACGCGCCGATCGAGCTGCCCTCGGCCCCGCCGCAAAAATTCACCCGCAACGTCCTGGCCGGCGACAAGGTGCGCGCCAGCATCTTCGTGCCGTCTTACCGTGTCTCGTTCATGGTCAGCGCCCGTGCGACGGCCAGCACCACCGACACCCGCGCCACCGCCGAGACGGTGCTGAGCGGGGCCGAGCCCGAGCTGATCCAGGCCATCACGGACCGTGCCTATGCCGACTTCGTCGAGCGCCTCACCGCCGCCGGCTTTACAGTGATCACGCCCGACGCCTGGCGAGCCACGCCCGGAGCAGGCCAGCTCAAGGCGGGCGCGGGTCAAATCGAAATTCAGACCATGAGCAACCTCGGCGCCCGCCAGTCCTACGCCCTGGTTCATCCGACCGGGCTCGGCTCGTGGCCGGAGAGCGCCATGCCCGTCAACCTTGGCGCTGTGCGGGCCATGACCCGCGACCTCGACGCCACCATGGTCGCCCCACGCTTCACCGTGAACTACGCCTATGTTCAGGCGTCCGGAGGCGGTCCGATGGCCATCCTCGCCCGCGGCGCCCAGGCCTCCTACCGGCCGATGGTGCACGGAGGTCCTGTGATCGGAGGCTTCTCGATGGAACCCTGGCGCGTTCGCGTCGGCCAGCACGGCGGATTCTTCGAGTACAAGGTCGACGGCTCTCTGGAAGCGCCGGGCGAGTTCGGCCTGGTCCAGGGCGACCGCGGCCCGGCCCGTTCCACCTCCACAGGCGGACAGTCGGTGGATACCTGGGAAAGCCGGCTCGGCTATGTCAGCCAGGCCCAAGCCATCGGCCGGTTCGAAGTCGATCCGGAGGCCTACACCCGGCTGGCGCTCCAAGCCTTGGCGCTTCAGAACCAGGTCGCGGTCGATGAACTGCGCAAGGCCCGGCGCTGATCGCAGCCTCTTGACGCCCCTTGCGACAACCGCGCCATCTTCCTGATCAACGATAAGGGAGAGGGAGCGTCAGATGGTCCAACCGTTCGAGGTCGCATGGAGCGACCAGGCCGTGCAGACGGTGCTCGACCTGGTCCGCGCCTATCCCTGGCCGCCCGCCCCGGAGGTTCCCGACGGCTGGGCCTACGGCTGCGACGGAGCCTATCTCAAGGACCTCTGCGCCCACTGGACCGGAGCCTATGACTGGCGCGCGGCCGTGGCGGACCTCAACCGCTTCCCGCAGTTCACGGCGCGGGTCGAAGACTACGACCTGCATTTCCTGCACGTGGTCGGCGAGGCTGGCGGCCAGCGGCCGCTTCTGCTCACCCACGGCTGGCCGGGCTCGCACTATGAGTTCTGGGGCTCGATCGAGAAGCTCGCCTTCCCCAGCCGCTTCGGCGGCGACGCGAAGGACGCCTTCGACCTGGTGATCCCGTCGTTGCCGGGCTTCGGCTTCTCGTCCAAGCCGGTCCGCCCGATCGGCCAGCGCACAACCGCCCGGCTGTTCAACACCCTGATGACCCAGGTGCTCGGCTATGACCGCTACCTCGCCCAGGGCGGCGACTGGGGGGCAATGGTCACCTCCTGGCTCGGCCACGAACACGGCGCCCACGTCCGCGCCATCCACCTCAACATGATGGCCCTGCGCCCGTTCGGCGGGCCCAAGGACGAGGCCGAGGTCGCCTGGCTGACCCGCCAGGGCCAGATGATGGAGCTGATGGGCGCCTACTTCCGGCTCCAGGCCTCCAAGCCGCAGTCGCTGGCCTGGATGGGGGCGGGCAACCCGGTCGGCCAGGCCGCCTGGATCGCCGAGCGGTTTCACGACTGGTCGGACCTGCGCGAAAAGCCCTTCGACGTGGTCCACCCCAAGGACAAGCTGCTGACCAACATCATGCTCTACGTGATGACCGGCAGCTTCACGACGGGGGCCTGGTACTATCGCGGCTTCCTCGAAGAGGGCGGCGTGGCCCTCGCCGAAGGCCAGCGCTGCGAGACCCCGACCGCCTTCGCCAACTTCCCGGGCGAACCGCTCTACACCGCCCCGCCGCGCGGCTGGGCCGAGCGCGCTTACAATATCGTCCGCTGGAGCGACCAGCCGCGCGGCGGCCATTTCGCCGCCATGGAGGAGCCCGACCTCTTCGTCGCCGATGTCCAGGCCTGGGGCCGGGAGGCTTAGGCCCCCTCGGTCACCGCCGCGATCGCGCCGATCAGCCGTTCCAGCTCCACCGGCTTGGGCACCAGCACGTCCATGCCGGCGGCGCGGTATTCGGCCTCGTGGTGGGCCATGGCGTTGGCGGTGAGCGCAATGATCGGCGTGCGCGCCAGGCCCTGCTCGGCCTCGCGCTCACGGATCGCCCGCGCCGCGGTGGGGCCGTCCATCACCGGCATCTGCACGTCCATGAGGATCACGTCCCAGCCGCCCTCCTGCGCTGCGGCGACCGCCGCCGCGCCGTCCTCGACGCAGCGCAGTTCCACGCCCAGCTGGTCCAGCAGCGTCTTCAGCACCAGCCGGTTGACTGGATTGTCCTCGGCCGCCAGCACCCGCAGCTCGCCGGCCGGAGCTGCAGCGGGCGCCGCGCGCGCCGGCTTTGGCGCGAGCTTGGCCCGCACCAGCGGCAGCGTCACGGTGAAGCTCGCACCCTCGCCGGGCTGCGAGGCGACGGCGATGGTCCCGCCCATCAGCTCGGCCAGTTCCCGGCAGATCGCCAGCCCCAGTCCCGAGCCGCCATAGCGACGGGTGGTCGAGGCGTCCTCCTGCACGAACTTCTGGAACAGGGCCCCCTGGCGCTCCGGTGCGATGCCCGGCCCGGAGTCCGAGACCTCGACCACCAGCCTGCCGGCCCGCCGCAGCGCCCGCACCCGGACATAGCCTTGCGCCGTGAACTTGACCGCGTTGGAGACCAGGTTGTGCACGATCTGGCGCACACGGGTCGGGTCGCCGACCCACACCCCCCTCAGCGCCGGCTCGATCTCCAGTTCTAGCGCCAAGCCTTTTTCCGCCGCCAACGGCCCGAAGGTCGACTCCGCCCCCTGCATCAGGGCGATGATGTCGATCGCCCCGTCCTCCAGGTCCAGCCGTCCGGCCTCGATCCTCGACAGGTCAAGCAGGTCGTTGAGCAGCACCAGCAGCGTTTCGCCGGCCTGGCGGACGACCCCGAGCCGCTCGCGCTGGCGCGGGCTCAGCTCGTCCCGCTCCATCGCCTGGGCCATGCCCAGCACGCCGTTCAGCGGCGTGCGGATCTCGTGGCTCATGGTCGCCAGGAACGCCGACTTGGCGACATTGGCGGCGTTGGCCTGGTCGCGCGCGCGCTTCAGCGACGAGTTGAGCACCTTCAGTCGCCGCTCAGAGCGCTTAAGGTCTTCGATCGACTGGGTGATGACCACGCAGCGCACCGGACCCTCGCCCTGGAACCGCGCGGCGGTCAGCCGGAACCATTCGCCGTCCCTGGCCTGGTAGGCGCGTGAGAAGCTCGCCGCGTCGCCGGCGATCACCGAGCGCACGCCGCGCACCAGCGCCTTGCCGCGACCGCCGGGCAAGCCATGAAACACCCCGAACAGGTTGCGCCCCATCGGATAGGCGTCTGCACCTACGCGCTCGGCGCCGAGCTTCCTGAAGGCGGAATTGGCCGCGATGATCGCGCCGTTCTCGTCGATCACCGTCAGATAGGCCGGCAAGCCGTCGATCACACCGCGCCCGAAGCGCTCGGACTCGCGCAGCTCGGCGATGGCTTCGCGCTGGGCGGTGACGTTCTGGCTCGCGCCGTGCAACGCCACGCAGCGGCCATCGACCATCAGCGGCTCGCCCATCACCCGCACCCAGATAATCTCGCCGTCGGCCCGGCGGGCCCGCGCCTCGAAGTCGATCGGGATGCCGGTGGACATCGCTTCGCGCAGGTGTTCCAGCACCCACTCCCGGTCCTCGTCGGCATAGACCGCCAGCGACGCGATGTGATCGTCGACCGCCGGCCGGCCGAACAGTTCGGCCAGTTCCGGGCTCCAGCGCACCACGCCTTCCACCAGGTCGACTTCCCAGCCCCCAAGCCGCGCCAGCCGGCCCGCCGATTTCAGCGCCAGCGAGGCGGCCTTCAGCCGCTCGCGGGTGGCGTGCGCAGCCGAGATGTCGGCCGTGATCACGACGAAGCCGTCCAGCGTCCCGTCCGCCGCATAGCTCGGCCGCATGTCGACATCGACGTGAATGCGTCGCCCGTCCTTGGTCTGGTCGACGACCTCGGTCCGGAAGCCTTCGCCGACCGCCACGGCCGTGTCCATGACCGCCCAGGCGTCGGGGTCGGCGTCCGGGCAGCGCACCACCTCGGCCAGCGTGCGCCCCTTCACCTCGTCGAACTCATAGCCGGTCATTGCCGTAAAGCCGTCGTTGACCCAGTCGATCCGTCCCGCCGGATCGCACAGCACCACCGAATGCGGCGTCAGCCGGGCCACGCTCGCCAACCGTGAGGTGAGGTCGGCCGCCTTCGAACCACCCATACGCTACGCTCCCCCTGGCGGCACCATGCCGGACGTCTATGAAAAAAACAGAAAACGCCCGCTTTCGCCGTCGCGTGGGGCCGCGCTACCAAGTCGTTCATGGCCCGCTACGATTTCGCCTCCGACAACACCGCCCCCGCCGCGCCTGAAGCGATCGAGGCGCTCGTCGCCGCCAACACCGGTTTCACCTCCGGCTACGGAACTGACGCCGTCAGCGCGCGCGCGGCCGACGCCGTCCGCGCCCTGCTCGACGCCGACGCCGAGGTCCGCTTCGTCGCCTCCGGCACCGCCGCCAACGCCATCGCCCTAGCCGCGCTCTGCCGCCCGTTCGAAGCGGTGCTGGCCCACGAGCACGCCCACGTCTGCACCGACGAGACCGGCGCTCCCGGCTTCTTCGGCCACGGGCTCGGCCTGGTCGGTCTGCCCGGCGCCTCGGGCCGCATCGACCCGGCCGCCCTCGCCGCGCAGCTGACTCGGCCCGACGTGGCTCACCGCCAGTTCCCCGTCGCCCTCTCGCTGACCAACGCCACCGAGTACGGCACGGTCTATTCGGTCGAGGAGCTCGCCGCCCTCACCGCCCCTGCCAAGGCCAAGGGACTCGGCGTCCACCTCGACGGCGCGCGGCTGGCCAACGCCGCGGCCGCCGGCTTCGACCTCAAGGCGATCGGCTCGCTCGGGGTCGACATCCTGGTGGTCGGCGGGACCAAGGCCGGCATGACCGCCACCGAGGCGGTGGTGATCTTCGACCGCGCCCTCGCCCGGCGCTTTGACGCCAGGTTGAAGCAGTCGGGCCAATTGCCGTCCAAGGGCCGCTTCTACGCCGCGCCGTTCATCGGCATGCTGGAAAGCGGCGCCTTCGTCGCCCGCGCCGCCCACGCCAACGCCATGGCCCGACGGCTGGCCGAACTCTCGCCCTTCCCGCTGCGCCATCCCGTCGAGGCCAACGCCGTCTTCGTCGACATGGACGATGCGACGCTCGGCCGCCTCCACGCCGCAGGCTGGTTCGCCTATCGCTTCCTCGACGGCTCCGTGCGCTTCATGTGTTCCTGGGCCGTCACCCCGGACAGCGTCGAGGAACTCGGCGCGACGCTCAGAGCCATCGTCTGACGTCCAGCGCGTTTGCGATGTGCCGCAGTCAGGCGCGAACCGATCGCCGCTCCGGCGCGAACCGCGCCAGGCGACCGTGGATGATGTCCTCGGCCTCGCGGACGATGCGGCTGATCAGCTCCTCGCACGACGGAATGTCGTGGATCAGGCCCTGGACCATCCCTGCCGACCAGATGCCGTGCTCCGGATCGCCGGCCTCGTAGACCACCTTGCCGCGAGACCCGGCGACCAGGTCCTTCACGTCTTCGAACGTCGCGCCGCCGCGGCGCTCGATCGCCACTACCTCGTCGGAGACGGCGTTCTTAGCGACCCGCGCGGTGTTGTGCATGGTGCGGAAGATCAGGTTGGTGGCCCGCTCGTCGTTGGCGACGATCTGCTCCTTCACCTTCTGATGGATCGGGCTTTCCTTGGTGCACATGAAGCGAGTGCCCATGTTGACGCCGTCGGCGCCCAGCGCCAGCGCCGCCACCAGCCCGCGCGCATCGCCGAAGCCGCCCGAGGCGATCATCGGGATCTTCACCTTGTCGGCCGCGGCCGGGATCAGGATCAGGCCGGGAATGTCGTCCTCGCCGGGGTGGCCGGCGCACTCGAAGCCGTCGATCGAGATCGCATCCACGCCCATCCGCTCGGCCGACAGGGCGTGGCGGACCGCCGTGCACTTGTGGATCACCTTGATCCCGTGCGCCTTGAAGTGATCGACGTGTTCCTGCGGCTTGTAGCCGGCGGTCTCCACGACCGTGACGCCGCTGTCGATGATCGCTTGGCGGTACTCGGCGTAGGGCGGCGGGGTGATCGCCGGCAGGATGGTCAGGTTCACGCCGAACGGCTTGTCGGTCAGCTTGCGGCAGCGGTCGATCTCGCGCCGCAGGTCATCGGGCGTAGGCTGTGTCAGGGCGGTGATGAAGCCCAGGCCGCCGGCGTTGGCGACCGCCGCGACCAGCTCGGCGCGACCGACCCACTGCATCCCGCCCTGGACGATCGGATGCTCGACGCCCACGAGCTCGGTGAAACGGGTTTTCAAGGCCATCGCGCCCTCCAAACGGTTGTTTGGACGACACTGAGCCCGGCGCCGGTGCGTCAGGCAAGCCTGTTTGGATTCGCTGCTACTGCAGCCCGCTGCGCCCGATCGCATAGAAGCGGTCGGCGCGCTGCTTCTTCAGTTCTTCGGCGCTGAGCTTGGCGATCTGGGCCAGTTCGTCGGCGATCACGTCGCCAACGGCCGAGACCATCGCTTCCTTGTCGGAGTGCGCGCCGCCGGGCGGCTCGGCGATGATACGGTCCACGATCTTCATGCCGATCAGGTCCTGGGCGGTGATCTTCATCGCCTTGGCCGCTTCCTCGGCCGTGCGCGCGCCGCGCCACAGGATCGAATTGGCGCCTTCCGGCGGGATCACCGAATAGATCGCGTGCTCAAGGATCAGCACCCGGTTGCCGCAGGCGATGCCCAGCGCCCCGCCCGAGCCGCCCTCGCCGGTGACGATGGCGATCATCGGCACTTCCAGCATCAGGCACTTCTCTGTCGAGCGCGCGATCGCCTCGGCCACGCCGCGTTCTTCCGAGCCGACGCCCGGATAGGCGGCCGGGGTGTCGACGAAGCTGATGACCGGCAGGTTGAAGCGCTCGGCCAGCTCCATCAGGCGGATGGCCTTGCGATAGCCCTCGGGCCGCGCATAGCCGAAATTGTGCTTCACCCGGCTGACGGTGTCGCGGCCCTTCTCATGGCCGATGACCACCACCGGCTGGCCGCGGAACCGGCCGAGGCCCCCGATCAGCGCCTGGTCGTCGGCGAACTTGCGGTCGCCGCGCAGTTCCACGAACTCGTCGATCAGCCCGCCGACATAGTCGACGAAGTGCGGCCGGTCCGGATGGCGCGCGACCTGGGTCTTCTGCCAGGCGTCCAGCTTCGAATAGGCTTGGCGCCGGACTTCCTGGGCGCGGGCGCGCAGCGCCTCGATCTCGGCGTCCAGGGTTCCCGAGCCGGTCGTCTCCGACAGCTTCGACAGTTCCTCGATCTTCGCTTCGAGGTCGGCGATGGGGCGCTCGAACTCGAGATAGTGTGCGGCCATTCGAGGAATCTTCTCTTTCCGTTTGCGGAAGCGGCGGAAACTAGGCTCGAAGCGCCCGCCTCACAACCCCGAGGAACAGCCATCGGGCCCCCGGCGTCAAGCCGCCACCGCCGCTCCGCTGCAACTGCCCTGCCCCGCTCACGTTTTGTTGCGGTCCAGGAGATCGACCATGCACGTCACCAGAACCGCCGTCGCCGCCGCCGCGCTTCTCGCGGCCGCCGCCTCGCCCGCCCTCGCCCAGTACCCGTACCAGGGCCAATATCAGGGCCAGTACCAAGGTCAGTATCAGAACCAATATCCGCCGCCCGCGGCCAATCCGTACTCCGACCCGCGGCCGACGCCGCAGTACCAGTACGACCAGAGCCGCTATCAGGCCGACCGCGCCGCATACGAACAGTCCCGCCAGGACTACGAGGTCGCCCGCGCCAACTGGGAGCGCTCGCGCGAACAGTACGACCGACGCTACGGCTACGGCGCCTATGCCCGCGCCTACGGCCCGGCCCCCACCTGGAGGGCGCCCAGCTACCAGCCGGCGACCGGCGCGCCGTCCACCAGCCAGAGCCGCTTCGACTACGAACAGCGCCTGGCCGCCTACGACCGCGCGCGGGCCGACTACGATCGTCGCTGGGGCGCCGGCGCCTATCAGCGCGCCTATGGCCCTCCCCCGGTGTGGAGCGCCGACAGCTACGCCCAGGACGCATCGACCACCGCCTACATCAGCAACGATCCGTCCTGCACCAACAGCAAGACCAACCGCTCCATCGGCGGTGCTCTGATCGGCGCCCTGCTCGGCAGTGCGCTCGGCTCCAACGTCGCGGCCAGCGGCGTGCGGACCGAAGGCGCGGTTCTGGGCGCCCTGGTCGGCGGCGGCATCGGCCTCGGGGTCGGCCGCGCCTCGGCCAAGTGCGACGAGCGCGGCTACTACTACAGCTACGACCAGACCATCCCGTATCGAGAGAGCGACTTCGACCGCTCCCGCCGGTCAGGCCAGTACGGCTACAACGACTACGACCGCATGCAGTGCCGCCTGGCCCCAGCCCAGGTCTCCAGCAGCGAGCAGCGCTACGTCCGGGTCTGCCCCGACGGCACGGGCCGATACCGGATCACCGGTTGAGGCGCGCGGCCAGGTCGTCCTTCTCCCCCCGCGGGAGAAGGGGCCATGCGCCCTACTTCTTCGCCAACGGGTGCTTGCTTTGCACCACCTCGCGCAGCCGCTCGCCGGCGACGTGGGTGTAGATCTGTGTGGTGGCGATGTCGGCATGGCCCAGCAGCTTCTGCACCACCCGCAAGTCCGCCCCGCCTTCCAGCAGGTGGGTCGCGAAGGCGTGGCGCAGGACGTGCGGGCTGACCCGCGCCGGATCGATCCCGGCGTCGGCCGCCGCCTCGTCCAGCAGCTGGGCGAAGCGCCGCGGCGTCAGCCGCCCCGCCTTGCTGCGTGAGGGGAACAGCCAGGGATTGGCGCCGTCGCCTTTCGGCAGGAAGTCCTCGCGGACCTCCAGATAGGCCTTCACCGCCGCCCGCGCGGCGTCGTTCAGCGGCGCCAGCCGCTCCTTGCCGCCCTTGCCCTTGACGATCAGGTAGGCCGGATCGCGCGCCAGCACCGACAGCGGCAGCCCCGTCAGCTCCGAGATCCGCAGGCCCGAGGCGTAGGCCAGCTCGATCATGCAGGCCAGCCGCAGCCCCTGCCCGCCATCGCGCGCGCCGGCCGCCGCGATGATCGCGTCGACCTCCGAGCGGCTCAGCACCTTGGGCAGCGGCCGGCCCTTCTTGGGGGCGTCGACCCGCCGCGAGGGATCATCGCTCCGCCAGCCCTCGCCCAGCACGAACCGATAGAACTGCCGCACGGCCGAGCGCCGCCGCGCCGCCGTCGCCGGCGACATGCCGCGGTCGCTCAGCGCGGCGAAATAAGCCTCGATCTGCTCGGCTCCCGCGGTGCTCAGATCAACGCCGCGCCCTTTGAGAAACGCCTGCGCATCGGCCAGATCCTTCCCATAGGCGGTCAGCGTGTTGCGGGCGCTGGCCCGCTCGCCGGCCATCATCTCCAGGAAGGCTTCGATCCAGCCGGCGCCGTTCATCTCTGCGCCAGCAACCCTTCCACGGCGAAGGCCCGCGCATCGGCTTCCAGCCCCGCGGCCCGCAGGGCGCGGACGATCCGCGCGCGGTCGCCGGTCGCAGGTCCG
Source organism: Phenylobacterium haematophilum (assembly GCF_014196295.1). Classification (GTDB taxonomy): domain Bacteria; phylum Pseudomonadota; class Alphaproteobacteria; order Caulobacterales; family Caulobacteraceae; genus Phenylobacterium; species Phenylobacterium haematophilum. The sequence continues at coordinate 294,131 of NZ_JACIDK010000003.1, read as the reverse complement.
GCTGCTCCCGCGTCGGCGCTGATCCACAGCGCCAGCAACGCGGTCTCGCCCATCAGCCTGGCCTCGCCGGCCAGGTCCAGAGCCAGGCCCCGCGCCACCGTCGCCTTACCGGCCTCGGCGCCGGCGAACTTGGCGAACTCTCCGCGCGCCTGCGGCGTCATCGGCGCGCCCAGTGCCGCCAGCAGGATCGCCGCGTTCTGCATCTTGCCGCGGGTCTTGGCGTCGGCGACCGCGCCGCGCTCGACCAGCCGGTCCAAGGTCGGGCCGTCCGCCTTGCCGCCCGCTGCTGCGATCAGGCCGTCCAGCAGCGCCAGCTCGTTCACCGGCGTGGCGTCGGCCGTCAGCCCGGCGCGCAGGGTCTGGGCCCCGGCCAGGTCGCCGACGGCCACCGCCGCCATCGCCGCCTGCAACGGCCCCGGCCCGCTTTCGATGCTCCAGGTCGCCGCCCCTGGCTCTTCCGCCGCCAGGGCCGCGGCCACCGCCGGCGCCGGCGTCGCGGCGGCGAGGTCCAGCCCCAGGCTGCGCGACAGAGCGTAGTCCAGTCCGCCCCGCAGCGAAGCCGCGCCCGGATTCCCGGTCCCGGCCAGCTTGGCGCCCATCAGCCGCCCGTACACAGCGTCGCGCGCCACGCCCTGGGCCAGATCGAAGGTCACACGCGCCGCGTCGGACTGGCCGTCGCGCGCCAGGCAATAGGCTCGCAGCCGCAGCCAGTAGATCTCCTCGCGGCCGCTCGCCAGGCGCTCCCCGATGTCGCAGGCGCGCTCGTCCTGGCCGGCCAGCAGCGCCGCCTCGGCGCCGGCCTGCGCCATCGCCGGATTGCTTTCCAGGCCCGAGGTCCGCGACAGGATCGTCCCGGCGTCCTTGACCCCGCCCTGGGCGACCAGCGCGGCGATCCGCACACCGGCCAGGTCGCGGTCCTGACCTGCGCCCTCCGGGCCGTTGGCGCCGGTCGCCAGCACCCGCCGGGCCAGCGCTGCGGCGGCCGGCGACAGCGGCTTGACCGCGATCAGCGGCAGCACCGTGCGGGCCGTCTCGACCGAAGCGCCGCGCCACAGGTCGGCGGGCAGTCCGGTGTCGCGCGCGCCGTTGGCGAAGAAGTCGGGCGCCGCCAGCGGCGTCACTTCCACGGCTGGCTGAGCAAGGGCGGGATCGGCGCCGATCAGAAGGGCGCCGAGCGTCAGGACAGTAAGCTTACGGCTCATCCCTGCCAGCTTTGCAGTACGGTCAACTTGGCGTCGAGGCACATGCTCGTGTAAGACCCTGGCCGTTCATGGACCGTTACACACCGCTGCGCGCCCGCACCATCACCCTCGTGGGCCTGATGGGGGTCGGCAAATCAAGCGTCGGCCGCCGCCTCGCCAACGCGCTCGACCTGCCGTTCAAGGACGCCGACGTCGAGATCGAGGCCGCCGCCGGCCGCTCCATTCCCGATATCTTCGCCGAGATGGGCGAGCCCGCCTTCCGCGAAGGCGAACGCCGGGTGATCGCCCGGCTGCTGGAAAACCCGCCGCACGTGCTGGCCACCGGCGGCGGGGCCTTCATGAACGACGAGACCCGCGCGCTGATCAAGGAACGCTCGATCTCGGTCTGGCTGAAGGCGGACCTCGAAGTGCTGGTCCGTCGGGTCTCGCGCAAGGACAGCCGCCCGCTGCTCTCGGGCAAGGACCCGCTGGCCGTGCTCACCGAGCTCGCCGAGAAACGCTATCCTGTCTACGCCGAGGCCGACATCACTGTCGAAACCGGCGACACGGCCCATCACGTCACCGTCGACCAGGTGATCCGCGCCCTGACCCGCCACCTCGAGGAACAAGCCCCATGAGCCGCACCGTCCGCGTTGGCCTCGGCGATCGGGCCTACGACGTCGTGGTTGGCGGGGACCTGCTCGGCCGGGCCGGCGTGCTGCTCGCCCCGCTGCTCAAGCAGGGCCGCACCGCCATCGTCAGCGACGAGACGGTGTGGAAGCTGCATGGCCAAGCCCTTACCGACGCCCTCGCCGCGGCCGGGATTTCGTCCCAGTCCATCGTCGTCCCGCCCGGCGAACCGACCAAGAGCTGGGACGGGCTTTCGGACGTCTGCGACCGACTTCTGGAGCTGGAACTGGACCGCGGCGACCTGATCATCGCCTTCGGCGGCGGCGTGGTCGGGGACCTCGCGGGCTTCGCAGCTGCGATCTACAAGCGCGGCGTCGACTTCATCCAGATCCCGACCACCCTGCTGGCCCAGGTGGACTCGTCGGTCGGCGGCAAGACCGCCATCGACACTCCGCGCGGCAAGAACCTGATCGGCGCCTTCCACCAGCCCCGGCTGGTCCTGGCCGACCTCGACCTGCTGGCCACCCTGCCCGACCGCGAGATGCGCGCCGGCTACGCCGAGATCATCAAGTACGGCCTACTCGGAGACTTCGCCTTCTTCGAGTGGCTGGAGGCCAACGGCGCGGCCGTGCTCGCGCGCGATCCTGACGCGCTCGCCTACGCCGTCGCCCGCTCGGTCGAGATGAAGGCCGAGATCGTCGAAGCCGACGAAAAGGAAGCCGGCCGCCGCGCCCTGCTCAACCTCGGCCACACCTTCGGCCACGCGCTGGAGGCCGAGACCGGCTACGGCGAGGCCCTGCTGCACGGCGAGGCCGTGGCCGCCGGCAGCGCCATCGCCTTCCGCTTCTCGGCCGCGCAAGGCCTGTGCTCGGCCCAGGACGCCCAGCGCGCCGAGACCGCCATCGCCGCCGCCGGCCTGCCCACGCGCCTCGACCAGGTCGGCTCAGGCGCCTTCGACGCGCGCAAGCTCGTGCGCCACATGGCTCAGGACAAGAAGGCCGAGGGCGGGCGCCTGACCTTCATCCTCGCGCGTGCTCTGGGCGACGCCTTCGTCGCCAAGAACGTCGATGGCGAAGCGGTGCGCCAGTTTCTGGTCGCCGAAGGCGCGCATCCGTGACGATCGTCGCCGTCCTCGCGGGTCTGGCCCCCGCGCTGGTCATCCTGCTCTCGCTCTCCGGCCTCATCTCCGCCGCCGAAACCTCGATGACCGCCGCCAGCCGGGCGCGGATGCATCAGTTGGAGCGGGAGGGCGACCGCGCCGCCAAGCGCATCAATCGCATGATGGCCGATCAGGAGAAGATGATCGGGGCCATTCTGCTTTCGAACAACGTGATCAACATCGGCGCCTCGGCGCTCACCACCCTGGCGCTGTCCGCCGCCTTCCCGGGCCCGGTCGGCGCGCTGCTCGCCACCGTGGTGATGACAGTGCTGATCGTCGTGTTCAGCGAGATCCTGCCCAAGACCCTGGCCATCGCCCGCGCCGACGACGTCGCCCGCTTCCTGTCGATCCCCACCTGGTGGGTGGTGCGGATCTTCGGCCCCCTCGCCAACGGCGCCCAGTGGATCGTTCGCCTGACCCTGCGCCCGTTCGGCATCAAGCTGTCGATGGAGACCGACGTGCTGGCCGCCCACGAGGAGATCCGCGGCGCGGTCGAGTACCACCACTCCGAAGGCCTGGTGGAAGCCAGCGACCGCCACATGCTCGGCGGCGTGCTCGACCTGTCGGAGATGGACGTGACCCAGGTCATGGTCCACCGGCGCTCGATCTCGATGATCGACGCGGCCCTGTCGCCCAAGCAGTTGCTGGGCGAGCTCTTGGAGACCGGCCACAGCCGCGTTCCGCTCTACCGCGACGACCCGGAGAACATCGTCGGCGTGCTGCACGCTAAGGACGTGCTGACCGCCCTGGCCGCCGCGCCGCTCGAAAGCATCGACCTGCCGGCCCTCGCCCGCGAGCCGTGGTTCATCCCCGAGACCACTTCGCTCAAGGACCAGCTTGCCGCCTTCCTCAAACGCCAGAACCATTTCGCCCTGGTCGTCGACGAGTACGGGGCCCTGCAGGGCCTGATCACGCTCGAGGACATCCTTGAGGAGATCGTCGGCGAGATCGAGGATGAGCACGACAGCGCCCTCGACGGCGTGCGCCGTCAGACCGACGGCTCGGTGGTCGTCGATGGCTGGGTGGCGATCCGCGACCTCAATCGCGCCCTCGACTGGGACCTGCCCGACGACGACGCTGTCACCGTCGCCGGCCTGGTCATTCACGAGGCCCAGACCATTCCCAAGGTGGGCCAGACCTGGACCTTCTACGGTCACCGCTTCCAGATCGTCCGGCGTGAACGCAATCAGATCACCTCCATGAAGATCTGGCCGACCCCGCCACGCGAGCCGGACTAGTCGGTTTGGTTAGCCTCTTGACCTAGCTGGTAAAACAACCTTCGTTTGCTGCCCAACTCGGCACAGTCTGGGGCGCCGTGCGATACCGTGAGCATGACTGAGACGACGTCCGCCAGGATCGAGGCGCTGGAAGCGCGCCTGGCGAGCGCTCGCGCGGCCCTCGCCGAAGAGACCGTCCGCGCCGACGCTCTCAACCGCATCGCTGCGGCCATCGGGGCCGGCGGCGATCTTGATCAGGTCGTGCAGATCGTCGTCGACGGCGGCGTGGAGCTGACCGGCGCCGCCTTCGGCGCCTTTTTCTATACGGCCTTCGACGACAACGGCGATACGCTGACCCTCTACTCGCTGTCGGGCGCGCCGCGCTCGGCCTTCGACCACTTCCCGATGGTCCGCAGGACCGCGGTTTTCGCCCCGACCTTCGACGGTGAAGGCATCCTGCGCAGCGACGACATCACCACCGACCCACGCTACGGCCGCAACGCCCCGTTCCACGGCATGCCTAAGGGCCATTTGCCGGTGCGCAGCTATATGGGCGTGCCGGTGATCTCCCGTTCGGGCGAGGTGCTGGGCGCGCTGCTGTTCGGCCATCCCGAACCGGGCCGCTTCTCCGAACGTCTGGAGCACCTGATGGCTGGGGTCGGGGCCCAGGCCGCCGTCGCCATCGACAATGTCCGCCTGCACCAGGCCGCGCGCGCCGAGGTCCGCGAGCGCGTGCTGGCCGAGGAGCGCCAACGACTGCTGCTCAACGAGCTGAACCATCGGGTCAAAAACACCCTGGCCTCGGTGCAATCCCTGGCCCGCCAGAGCTTGGTTAACGCCAAGGATATCGACACCTATTACAAGGCGTTCGAAGCCCGGCTTATGGCCCTGTCCCAGACCCACAACCTGCTCACCGCCCAGAACTGGGAAGGCGCCAGCCTGTTCGACATCCTGGCCGCCGAGCTGCGCCCCTACAGCGGCGGACGCCAGGGCGGCGGCGCGCGGTTCACCATCCAGGGCGAGCAGGACGTGCGCCTGCGGCCCAAGGCTGCGGTGGCGCTCGGCATGGCTTTCCACGAGTTGGCGACCAACGCCGTCAAATACGGCGCGCTGTCGACGCCGGCCGGCCACGTCGCGTTGCGCCTGCGCCTCGACGACCAGCCGTCGGACCGCCGCCTGATGATCGAGTGGACCGAGTCCGGCGGACCCGCAGTGGTCAAGCCGGACCGCCAGGGCTTCGGCAGCCGACTTCTCGAACGCGGACTTGCGGGAGAATTGGCTGGCCGCGTTCGACTGGACTATCATCCGACCGGGTTGTCCTGCCGGATGGACCTTCCCCTTCACGTCTTGGAGCCCTCCGAATGACCGGACTTAGCGATCTGGCCGGCCTGCGGGTCTTAGTGGTCGAAGATGAGATGATGGTCTCGATGCTGATCGAGGACATGCTTCAAGACCTCGGCTGCAAGGTGGTCGGGCCAGCCTCCCGGCTCGAAGAGGCCATCGAGCTGGCCAATAACGAAGAACTCGACTGCGCGGTGCTGGACGTGAACCTCGGCGGCCAGCCGATCTTCCCGCTGGCCGACCTGCTGCGCGAAAAAGGCGCCCCTTTCGCCTTCGCCACCGGCTACGGCGACGCCGGCCTGCGCGACGCCGACAAGGGCTCGCCCGTCCTCCAGAAGCCCTTCCGCGAAGGCGACCTCGCCCGCATCCTCGGCGAACTCCTGCCGAGGGTGGGGTAGCGCCCACAGCTGTCATCCCGGTTTGCGCAGCAAGACCGGGCCCCATAGACACCAGATCTCGAAAGCTATGGCGCGGCCGCGCCCTCTTCCGCCGCCACGGCGCGAATGGGTCCCGGACAGCCGCTGGGCGGCTTCCGGGATGACATTCTCAAATCGTTACAGCCCCTTCGCCATCAGCCCGGCCAGCACCTTGTCCGGGGTCATCGGATAGTCGCGCAGCCGCACGCCGGTGGCGTTGTAGATGGCGTTGGCGATCGCCGCCCCGGCCCCGGCGATGCCCAGCTCTCCGACCCCCTTGATGCCCATCGGGTTGGCCTTGTCGTCGGCCTCGTCTAGGAACATCGAATCCAGGTCGACGATGTCGGCGTGCACCGGCGCCAGGTACTCGGCCATGTCCTGGTTCACGAACGAGCCGAAGCGCGGATCCACGGCGTTGACCTCGGTCAGCGCCGTGCCGACGCCCCAGATCATCCCGCCGGTGATCTGGCTCTTGGCGGTCTTGGCGTTGAGGATCCGCCCGGCGGCGAACACGCCGAACATCTTGCGCAGCCGCACCTCGCCGGTGATCTGATTCACCCCCACCTCGGCGAAGTGCGCGCCGTAGGTGTGCTGTGAATAGTCCCGCGCGTCGGCCGCCGGAGCGATCGAGCCCTCGACATAGACGCCCTCCGGCGCGGCCCGCCGCACCAGCGCCGCCAGCGTCTCGCTGCGGTTCTCGATGGCGATGTTGCCGTTCTCGAACGTCACGTACTCGGCCGGTCCGCCGTAGAGCGGCGAGTTCGGATCGCCGACCGCCAGTTCGGTCAACGCCCGGCGCAGGTTCATCCCAGCCTCGAACGCCGCCGAGCCCGCCGTCGCCGCCCCGAACTGGCCGCCTGACCCGGGGGCCGGCGGGAAGTCGCTATCGCCGATCTCGACCCGCACATGGCCCAGCGGGACCCCCAGGGTCTCTGCGGTGATCTGCTGCAGAATCGTATAGGTGCCGGTGCCGATGTCGGTCATGCCCTGGCGCAGGGTGATGATCCCGCCGGCGTCGATCCGCACCCCGGCCTTGGCCGGCAGCAGGAAGTTTCCGCGGATCGCCGCGGCCATGCCCATGCCGACCATCCAGCGCCCGTCGCGCACCTGGCCGGGGACCGGGTTGCGGCGCTCCCAGCCGAACCGCTGCGCGCCCTCGGTCATGCAGCGCACGAGTTGGCGGATCGAGAACGGCTTGCCGGTCTCCGGGTCGATCTCCGGCTCGTTGCGGATGCGCAGTTCGATCGGGTCGAGGCCCAGCTTCTCGGCCAACTCGTCCATCGCGCATTCCAGGCTGAGCATGCCCGGCGCCTCGCCCGGCGCGCGCATCGGCCCGGCGTGCGGCAGGTCCATTCGCACCAGCCGGTGGCCGGTCAGCCGATTGGGCGCCGCATAGAGGTTGCGCGAGAAATTAGCCGCGTGCTCGGTGAAGGTCGCCTCCCGCGCGCAGTGCGTCGTCGCCTCGACGGCGAAGGCGGTCAGCCGTCCGTCCGGCTCGGCGCCCAGCCGAACCCGCATGTTCACCGCCGGGCGGTGAATGGTGCCGTGGAACATCTGCTGGCGCGTGTAGGCGACCTTGACCGGCCGCTTCAGGGCCCGCGCCGCCAGCGCGGACAGGATCAGGTCGTCATAGGGCTGGCCCTTCCCGCCGAACCCGCCGCCGATGTAGCGGGTCAGCAGGTGCACGTCGCTCGAGGGGATCGCCAGGGTCTCGGCAAGGGCGTGCTGGCCGCCCTTCACCATCTGGATCGAGGTGTGGACCGTGACCTTGTCGCCCTCCCACCAGGCGATGGTGGCGCAAGGCTCCATCTGCACGTGGTTCTGGACCGGGCTGAAATAGGTCTCGTCGACGGTCACCGGCGCCGCGGCGTAGGCGCCGTGGAAGTCGCCGATATGCACGTCCTCCTCGTCCGGCGGCAGGGTCGCCTGGTCGAAGCTGGCCAGGAAGTCGACCACCGCCGGCTCGGCCGCATACTCGACCTTGACCAGCTCGGCCGCAGCCCTGGCGTTCTCGAAGGTGTCGGCCACCACGAAGGCGACGCTCTGGCCGTAGTATTCGACCCGATCGCTCCCGAGCGCCGGGTTCGAGGCCCGCTGGCTGCGCGGATTGGCCCGCGTCCCGCGCGGCGCCTGGGTCGGAACGTTCAGGTGCGTCCAGACCAGTTGCACGCCCGGCGCGGCTTCGGCGGCGGCCGTATCCACCGACGTCACCTTTCCGCGCGGGATCGTCGCGGTGACCAGCACGCCGATGGCCGGCGGAGAGGGGGCCACGGTGTCATAGGCATAGGGCGCGGTCCCGGTGACCTTGAGCGCCCCTTCGTAGCGGTCGACGCCCTTGCCGATCACGCCGCCGCGGTTCTCGGTGACGGGGTTGGGCTCGGCCCAGTCGCGGACAGAGGTCATCGGGCGCTCCCGGCGTCTTCGATGGTCGCGGCCGCCAGCCGGCGGACCAGGGCGATCTTGTGCGTGCGGCGGTCGTCGGCTCCCGCGCGGGCCATTTCGGCGGTCGCAGCCTCGGCCGGGCTCGCGCCGGCGGCCAGCGCGGCCTCGGCCTGCTCGGCGCGCCAGGGCTTGGCGGCCACGGCGCCGAACGCCACCCGTCCCCCGGCCACCGCCACCATGGCCAGGCCGTGGGCGTAGGACGCCCGGTCGCGGACCTTGGCGTAGGCCTGGCCGCCGGCCGGCGGCGGCGGCAGCACCACCGTGGTGATCAGTTCGCCGGCCGCCAGGTCCGTCTCCACCTGCGGCGTCGCGCCGGGCAGCCGGTGCAACGCCTCGACCTTGATCGTCCGCGTCCCGCCATCCGGGGTCATGGTCTCGACGCTGGCGTCGAGCGCGGTCAGCGCCACCGCCATGTCCGAGGTGTGTGTCGCGATGCAGGCCTCGCTGGCGCCGAAGATCGCGCCATAGCCGCCCGGCCCGCCGATCGCGCTGCAGCCCGAGCCGGGCTCGCGCTTATTGCAAGGCTTGGCCGTGTCGTAGAAATAGTCGCAGCGCGTCCGCTGCAGCAGGTTGCCGGCCGTCGTCGCCTTGTTGCGCAGCTGGCCCGAGGCCCCGGCCAGGATCGCCCGCGCCAGCACCGGATAGAGCTCGCGCACCTTCGGATGCGCCGCCAGTCTGGCGTTGGTCATCGCCCCGCCGATCCGCAGGCCGCCCTCGGCGGTCGCCTCGATGCCGGCGAACGGCAGCCGTCCGACGTCGACCAGGTGGGTCGGCCGCTCGATCTCCAGCTTCATCAGGTCCAGCAGGTTGGTGCCGCCGGCGAGGAACTTCGCGCCGGGGGTCTCGGCCACCGCCTTCACTGCGGCCTGGGCGTTGCTGGCCCGCTCGTAGGTGAACGGCTTCATGCGACCTCTCCGGCCAGGTCGCGGATCGCCGCCAGGATCTGCGGATAGGCCGAGCAGCGACAGATGTTGCCGCTCATCCGCTCACGGATCTCAGCGTCGGTCAGCGCCGTCGGCGCGGTCAGGTCGGCGGTCTCACGGCTGGCCCAGCCGTCCGCCGCCTCCTGCAGCATGCCGACCGTCGAGCAGATCTGCCCGGGGGTGCAGTAGCCGCACTGCAGGGCGTCGTTCTCCAGGAACGCCTGCTGCACCGGATGCAGCGCGCCCGGCTGGCCCAGGCCCTCGATGGTGGTGACCTGGTCGCCGTCGTGCATCGCCAGGATCGAGAGGCAGGAGTTGATTCGCACCCCGTTCACAAGCACGGTGCACGCGCCGCATTGGCCGTGGTCGCAGCCCTTCTTCGATCCGGTAAGCCCCAGATGCTCGCGCAGGGCGTCAAGCAGGGTGGTCCGCGGATCGACGTCGAGCGTTTGCGCCGTCCCATTGACCGTGATCGTCGTTTGCATCCCCACCTCCCCTGATGTGAGCGCTCACATACACTGCTATTATGCGGGCCCAGCAACGAACGTTCAAACGCTCGTTCTGGTCCCCGGTATTGTTTTTTAGGCCGCCTCTCCGGGCGCCAGCGCCTTTACCGAAAGCGCGTGCACCGGACCGGCCAGTTCGTCCGCCAGGGCCTTGTAGACCAGCCGCTGGCGCACCACCTTCGACACCCCGGCGAAGGCCGCGGACTCGATCAACACATTGAAGTGGCTTTCGCCGCCCTCCCGAGCGCCGCTATGACCGGCATGCCGGTCGGAGTCGTCGACGACTTCCAGGCGGGTGGGCGAAAACGCCGCGTCAAGCTTGTGGTGGATGGCCTCAAATATGGCGCCCATCGTATCGATGTTCAATTCTTGAAAGGGACTCAGGGAGCTTCATACTTGGGCCATGGCCGGCGCGTTTCAATACAAGCCTAAGTTCGTCGATATCCGTGTGCGTCCCCCCGGTTCCGAGGAGGAGGCCAAGCGGAATGACGATGTTTATGCGCTCAAGCCCGGCGAACGGGCTTGCGAACATCCGGGCTGCCGGACGGCGGCGACGGCGCGCGCGCCGAAATCCCGCGACATGCTCAACGAGCACTACTGGTTCTGCCAGCCGCACGCGGCCGAGTACAACAAGCAGTGGGACTTCTTCGCCGGCATGAGCGAGGGCGAGATCCGCAAGCGCCAGGCTCAGAGCGCGGTCGGGGACCGCCCGACCTGGCAGTTCAAGGCCAGCAAGTTCTCGCGTGAGGCCGCCGGGGCCGCCCATGGCTTCGGCAAGGGTGAGGGCTATGCCGACCCGTTCAGCCTGTTCGGCGCCAGCTCGCGGCCGCAGGCCAAGGCCGAGCCGGCCCGCCGCCTCGGCAAGCTCGAGCGCAACGCCCTGGCCGACCTCGACCTCGACGAGGACGCCGACGGCCCGACCATCCGCGCCCGCTACATCGAGCTGGTCAAGCGCACCCACCCCGACTCCAACGGCGGCGACCGCTCGGCCGAGCACAAGCTCCAGCGGGTGATCAAGGCCTACCAGATGCTGAAGAAAGCCAAGATGGCCTGAGGGCCGGGCAGGAGGTTCGCTCCCGCCCGGCGCCGCGATCAGCGGCCGCCCATGCCCTGGATCAGGACCTTGCTCGCCGAACTGGACAGTTCGACGGCCCCGGCCGACCAGCGTTCCGGCTCCGCCCGCATCGTGTACCGGCGAGTGGAGCTGGTGCCGACGCCGCCAAGCACCCCGATGGCGTTCGCCGCGAACTCCGCGGCCTTGTGTCCGCCGGTGGTGCTGTCGTCGAAGGTGCCGAAATCGCCGCCCACCGCCACGGGCTCCGACAGCGTCGCCATCGCGATGCGGCCGCTGGGCGCATAGGCGAACACCTTCGACACTTCCGGGACGATCGCCAGGCCTGCCTTTACCGAGACGGCCGAGCTGTTCCGGAACCAGCCGCCATAGGTCTCGGCATTGGCGAAGTCGACGATGTAGAAGGCGTTGACCACCGCCTGCCCGCTCGAACGCGCATAGCTGGCGCCGCCCATGCTGATGCCGATGGCGCTGCGGTTGCCGGCGAAGCCGGGCGCGCTGATCTGGCCAAGCACTTCTCTCGGCAGCCAGACGCCGCCGATCGAGCTTGGCGAAAAAACCTTCGCCTTGGCCCGAGAGTCTCTGGCCAGAATGACGTCGCGCTCCAGCCCGTTCTCCAGCGGCGCGGCGTTGCTGCGTCCGAACGCCTCCACCACCGCCGCTCGGTCGCCAGGCGCGTAGCCGGACTTTCGCAGCTGTCCCAGGAAGTCCTCGTAGGCGGCGTCCGTCACCCGCTGGAAATCGGCGTCGCTGACGCCCTCCAGGGCGCTGCGGGCCGTGGATCGTCCCCCGAAGCCGCCGCCCATAAGCCCGCCGCCGGCGCGGGCGGTGTCGGTCCGGTCGGTCAGGAAGGCGATGGTGAAGCTGCCGACGGCGACGTTGTTGACCCCCGCCATCGCTGCGGCTTGCTGCGACTTGACGCTCTGCGCCCGCGCGGCGGCCGGCGGCGCCAGCCCCGAGGCGATCAGCCCGAACGAAATTCTGCGCCGATTGAGTTGAACCATGCCAGTCGCCCCCCCTGAAGCGCGGCCGATCGAAAGCCGCACCGTGACGACTAGGCGCAACCCTCCGTGGCGCCCCTCCCCATTTGGGGGCGATCGCGCCGCTTGGCTCGGCGATCGGTGTTGTGCGACGGTCGGGCGGTAGGACTTGGCGACATGGGCGCCGCACATCGAAGGCGTCTGGATTCTTGAACCCGCTCACCGCACGCCCGGCAGCCGAGCAGGATCTTCCGGCGGACCTGCTCAGCACGGTCGAGAGCCGCCCGGGCGATGCGCCGACCAAGGCGCTCGGCGGCCCGGTCGTCATAGACCCTGAGACCTTCGCCTCGGCGACCTGCGGCCGCGACGGGACGCTCGGCCTCGTGGACGACCGTTTTCAGGCCTGGAAGCTCGCCGGACCTGGTGACGCCTTGACGCCGAGGCCGTCGGGCGCGGCGCGGATCTGCCTGGCGGCCGACGCCGACGGCCGGGTCTTCCCTGTCGCCGTCGCGCCGGCCGACCAGGCCCGCGGCTGGCCCATCTCCGGGTCGGTGCGCCGCCGCATCGAGACCGGCGCCGTCAGCCACGTAGTCGTCGCCTGCGCGCCGGCCGGACGGCTCGGCGCCGGCAGCACGGCCTTCACTCAGCGCCTGGGCCTGACCGGCCTCGAGGCTCGCGTGACCAGCGGCCTGGTTCGCACCGGCGACCTGCGGCTGGCCGCAAAGACCGCCGGCGTCGCCTATGAGACCGCGCGCAAGTCGCTCAAGTCGGCGATGCGCAAGGCTGGCGTGCGCAGGCAGGGGGAGTTCGTCGCCCTCTGCGTCGCCGTTCACGCCGGCCAGACGATGCCCCAGGGCGACGTCGATCACTGGCTGATCGAGCTGTTCGGCCTGACGCCCAGGCAGGCCCGGACCGCCATCCTGCTCGCCGAGGGCCTGGAGAGAGTCGATGTCGGCCGACGACTGCGGATCTCGCAGCACCTCGTCAAGGCTGAGCTGAAGACGGTCTTCGGCAGTTGCGCCGTAGCCAGCGCCGCCGCACTGGCTGGGCTGGTCGGCGAACTGCGCCTGCTCAACGCCATGGTCTGCGCCACCGAGATCGGCTTCGCCCGCGACGTCGGCGAACCGCTGAAGCTGATCGCGCGCCAAGGGCGGCGGGGCCGCATCGCCATCGCCGACCACGGCCCTCCCGGCGCCGCGCCGGTGCTGATCCTGCACACCGCCGCCACGGGCCGCCACAATCCGCAAACCTTCGTGCGCGCCTTGCAGGCCAGGGGGCTGCGGCCGATCGCCTTGGATCGCCCCGGCTTTGGGCTGACCGACATGGTCGAGGGCGACTACCTGGTCCAGTCGGCCCAGGATCTGGTCGATGTCATGGACGCGCTGAATCTGCCCACGGCGTCCGTTCTGGCGCGCAACGCCGGGCTGGTGGTCTCCCGGCTGCTCGCGCGCCACGCCAACAGGGTCCGCGGCGCGGTCATCCTCAATCCTGAACCGCCGGCCAGCGCCGACCGCCGCCGCGGCGGTCTGGTCGGCCAGATCAAGGGACTGGTCTACGCGACCCCATGGCTGATCGAAGGCCTCGCCCGCTATCTCAGCCGAAACGCCTCGGCCGCCATCGTCGAGCGCCTCGCCCTGAAGTCGCTTCAGGCCAGCGCCGTGGACCGCGCCACGCTGGCCGATCCCGAGGTCCGCGCCGCCTACGTCCGCTCCTCCCAGCTCAGCGCCATGCAAGGCGGGGCCGGCTTCATCGCCGTGGCCAGGACCGAACCGGCTGAGGCGGTCGACATACTCGAGGACGGCGGCGCCATCACCATCGTCTGCGGCCTCCAGGATCCGCTCTACAGCCCTGCCGACTCGCTGCCGCCGCTGCAGGACGCCTGGCCAGGATGCCGGGTCGTGACTCTCGCCGACGCCGGCCGCCTTGTCCATCTGCAGCGGCCCGACCTCATCGCCGAGATCCTCGCCGAACCCTGGGTCGGCTGAAGCGCCCTACCCCGGGTTCTCCGGAAACTGCTTGGCGGCGTCGCAGATCTCGTACCAGGCCGGCTTGACCGACACCCACTCGTGGAAGCGGTTGCGCACCTGCGGGTCATCGTCCAGGCAGTGGGCGGCGATCGGGAAGGTCTCGGCGTCCGAGGCGATCTCGCCCAGCCCCGTCCCGCAATGGCGGCAAAAGCAGCGGGCGTACTTGAACGGCGGCTCGGGCAGATAACTCGCCACCGCCTCGCGGCCCGCAATCCAGCGCAGGCTCTCGCGGGCGACGAGCACGAACGTCCCGGCCGCGGCCTTGCGGCAGCGCGAGCAGTGGCACGTGCCCATCATGGTCGGCGGGGCGGTCAGCTCGAACCTGACCATCCCGCAATTGCAGCTTCCCCGGATCATCCTCGCCTCCATGCCAGGCGCCGAGCATGCTCCCCCTGCGCCAAGAACGTGTCAGCAGCCGCCGCGCTCAATAAGTTCTAATTTGCAAGTTAATGCGCGTCTGCTAGCACGCGCCCCGGCGCGCGGGTGCGCCGCGAGGACGTATCGATGAGCAGCTACCATCTGAACCGGCGTGATCTCGACTTCCTGCTGTTCGACTGGCTGAGGGTCGAGGATCTGCTCGCCCGGCCGCGCTTCGCCGACCATTCGCGCGAGACGCTCGACGCGGTGCTCGACCTCAGCGAGGGCCTGGCCGCCGACGTCTTCGTGCCCGCCTACAAGCCCGCCGACCAGCGCGAGCCCTGGCTTGACGCGGACGGTGTCCACGTCATCCCCGAGATCGCCGACGCCGTGCGCCAGTACGCCGCCGCGGGGCTGATGGCCGGGACATTCGAGGCCGAGCTCGGCGGCCTGCAGCTGCCGATCGTGACGGCCAGCGCCTCGATGGCCGCGTTCATGGCCGCCAACATCTCGGCCTCGGCCTTTCCGATGCTGACCATGGCCAACGCCCGGCTGATCGCCGCGTTCGGCACGCCGGCCCAGGTCGCCGCCTTCGCCCGGCCGCAGATCGCCGGCGAGGCGCTCGGCACCATGTGCCTGTCCGAGCCGCAGGCCGGCTCCTCCCTGGCCGACATCACCACCCTGGCCACGCCCGACGGCGACGACGCGCTTGGCGCCCGCTACCGGCTGCGCGGCGGCAAGATGTGGATTTCCGGCGCCGACCACGACATCACCGGCGACATCGTCCACCTGGTGCTGGCCAAGACCCCGGGGCCGGACGGCAAGCCGCTGGCGGGCGTGAAGGGCATCTCGCTGTTCATCGTGCCCAAGCGGCTGGACGGGGAGCGCAACGACGTCGTCGTCACCGGCCTCAATCACAAGATGGGCTATCGCGGCATCCCCAACACCGTGCTCGCGTTCGGCGACGGCGCCTACGCGCCCGGCGGCCGCGCCGGCGCGGTCGGCTACCTCGTCGGCGAGGTCGGCCAGGGCCTGGCGCAGATGTTCCAGATGATGAACGAGGCCCGCATCAATGTCGGCCTCGGGGCCGCGATGCTCGGCTATCGCGGCTACCGCCAGTCGCTGGCCTACGCCCAGGAGCGGCTGCAGGGCCGCCCGGCCGGCGCCGATGCGCCCGCGCCCATCATCGGCCACCCCGACGTGCGGAACATGCTGCTGGCCCAGAAAGCCTATGCCGAAGGCGCCATGGCGCTGATCTTCTACTGCGCGCGCTTGCTGGACGAGGAGCAGACCGGGCAGGCCCCCGACACCGCCCGCCGGCTGCTCGACCTGCTGACCCCCGCCGCCAAGACCTGGCCCTCGGAAATGGGCCTGGCCGCCAACGACCTCGCGATCCAGATCCACGGCGGCTACGGCTACACCCGCGACTTCGACGTCGAGCAGATCTACCGCGACAACCGCCTCAACCCGATCCACGAGGGCACGACCGGCGTCCAGGGCATCGACCTGGTCGGCCGCAAGTTGGCCCGCGATCCGGCCGCGCTCGCGGAACTGCGCGCCCGCATCGAGGTCACCGCCGCCGCGGCGCAGACCCATGCCGATCTCGCCGAAAACGCCCAGGCCCTGCTCGCCGCCTGGGAGCAGATCGCCGCCTTCGCCGTCGCCATCGCCGCGCCGCTGACCCCGCACGCCCTGGCCGGCGCCACCAGCGCTCTGCGCGCTTTCGGTCATGCGGTCGTCGGCTGGCTGTGGCTCGACATGGCGCTGGCCGCCAAGGCTCTGCCCGCCGACGCCTTCACCGCCGGCAAGGTCGCCGCCTGCCGGTTCTTCTTCGAACAGGAGATGCCCCGCGTCGGTCTCTGGCTGGATCTCGCCGCCGGCTCGGACATCGCCACGACCCTCGACGTCGAAGGGTTCTAGCGAAGTGTCATCCGGTTTCGGCGCAGCCGAAGACTGGGACCCATGAACACCGGATCACGCAAGGCTCGCTCGAACTGGAGCAACACGGCGGCAATGGGTCCCGGTCTTGCTTCGCAAACCGGGAAGACACTTGGGTCCAGAGCCTCAAGCCCACCGCTGCGGCGGCGCCTTGGCCTTCAGGTCCTCCAGCCGCGCGCGCAGTTCCTCCAGGAACGCCTTGCGGTCGCCCTGCCAGTGCAGCGGGTCGCCGACCAGCACCGTGCAGTTCATCGGCACCGGCACCGCCTCGCCCTTGGGCAGCACCCGCCCCGCGCCCTGCAGCCAGATCGGATAGACCGGCGCCTGCGGAACGTCCTCCGCCAGCCGCGCCACGCCGCTCTTCAGCTGCGCCATCTCCTCGCCGTCGCCGCGCGTGCCTTCGGGGAAGATCAGCACGATGTCGCCGGCCTCCAGCGCCGCGCGCACCGGGGCCAGCACGTCGACCCCGCTCCCGGCCTTGTCGCGCGCCACCGGCACGATGCCGATGATGGTGTTCGACAGCCAGCTGATCAGCCCGCCGCGCAGGAAATAGTCGGCCGCCGCCGCCGGCCGCACCCGGTCCAGTCCCTTCGACGGATAGAGCGTCAGCATCAGGATGGTGTCGACGTGGCTGGCGTGGTTCGCCGCCAGGATCGCCGGCCCCTTCAGCGGCAGCTTCTCGCGCCCGATGATGTCGGCCCCGGTGAACACCCGCGCGATGGGACGCCCGATCAGCACCAGGACGAGGCGGCGGAACCAGCGCATCAGAAGTGATCCAGGGCGAAGTAGGCGAGGATGTGGAAGTAGAGCGGCGCGGTGAAGGTCAGGCTGTCGGCCCGGTCCAGCAGCCCGCCATGGCCAGGGATCAGCGCGCTGGTGTCCTTGACCCCAATGTCGCGCTTGATGGCGCTCATGGTCACGTCGCCGGCAAAGCCCGCCAGCGGCAGGAAGAGGGCCAGGCAGGCCAGCCCGATCCCGCTCAGCGGCGTGAACACGGGGCCCAGGAACCAGATCAGCGCGCTGGTCGTCGCCCAGCCGCCGATGAAGCCCTCCCAGGTCTTGTTGGGGCTGACCTTGGGCACGATCTTGCGCTTGCCGAACAGCTTGCCCCAGACGTACTGCGCCACGTCGTTGGCCTCGGTGACCACCAGCAGGAAGAACACCAGTCCCGCCGCCCCGGCCGGCTGCGCCTCGGCGGCCGGCGTGCGCATCAGGAAGGCGATGTAGCCGAGGTTGTAGACGCAGGTGACGATGGCCCAGTGGAACGTCGCCGTGGTCGACAGGAACGCGCGCGTCTGGCCGATGCAGGCCATCAGGAACGGGATGATCAGGAACACGTAGGTCGGGATGAACACCCGATAGAGGCCGTAGTCGTCGAGGATGATGAAGAGGTAGTTGATCCCCATCGCCACGAACGCGGCCAGCACGATCAGCCGGTCCTCGCGCCGCACCGGCGCCAGCGACAGGAACTCGCGCAGGGCGATGAACGAGATCACGATCATCAGCGCCGTGAACGCCTGCCAGCCCAGCAGCAGCGCCCCGGCCAGCAGCGCGATCATCACCCACCACGAGGCGATCCGCTGGCGCAGGTTGGTGAAGTCGCTGGCCGGCTTGAGCACCGGCAGCAGCGCCGTGATCCCCACCGCCAGGGTCAGCACCGCCAGCACCCCGCCAAGACCCCACAGCACCACCGGCGACTGCTGGGCGAAAAAGCCCGTGACCGCATCCATCTGTTCGCTGCTCCCCGCTGGTTCGCTGGCTTGACCGTACAGCCGATGGCGGCGCAGATTCCATCCCCCAGCAGCAAAGCCTCGTCCTGCCACCTTTGAGCGCGCTCCGCACCTTCGCCGGCACCACCTTCGCCCATGTCGGATTCGCGTTCCTGGCCATGGGCGGCTGGGCGCTCTTCGCCAACGCCGGCCACGGTCTGGCCGCCGCCGCCCTGCCCGCTGTCTCGCAAGGCGTGCTCTCGGGCCTGATCACCCTGGTGCTCAAGCGCGCGCTCGAGGCGATGAGCCCGCGCTTTCCGGGCGCCCTGGCCTATATCGTCCCGCCGGCGATCACCGCCGGCGCCGTGCTCGCCCTGCTGCTCACAGTGCACAAGCTGATCGGCACGCCCGAGGTCATCCGCACCATCGCCGTGCCGTGGTCGGTCTCGACCTTCTACGCGGTCGTCTACGCCGCGACCCTGGCGCGCGGCCAAGCCAAGGCTCCCAAATGACCGAAACCCCCGAGAACCGCCGCCCGCTGAAGTCACGCGGGACCGGCTGGGCCCAGGGCCTTGCCTCAGGCCTGGCCAAGGCCGGCGCCAGCCCGGACATGATCTCGGCGGGCAGCATCATCTTCGCCCTGATCGGCCTGCTGCTGTTCCTCTACGCGGCCGGCGGCGACCAGACGCCGTTCAATCGCGGGGCGCTGCTGATCGGGGCCGGCGTCTGCATCCAGCTGCGCCTGCTCTGCAACCTGCTCGACGGCATGGTGGCGGTGGAACACGGCAAGGGCGGCCCCTCCGGGCCGATCTGGAACGAGCTGCCCGACCGCATCGCCGACGCCCTGTTCCTGGTCGGCGCGGGCTACTTCGCGAGCCTCGCCGGCTTTACCCTCGGCGCGCCGCTGGGCTGGGCCGCCGCCGTGCTGGCGGTGCTCACCGCCTATGTCCGCGAACTGGGCCGCGGCCTCGGCTTCCCGGCCGACTTCTCCGGGCCCATGGCCAAGCCGCACCGCATGGCCGCGCTGACCCTCACCTGCGCCGTCGCCGCCTTCGAGCCGATGTGGGGTTGGGACGGCCAGAGCCTGATCCTCGGCCTGCTGCTCATCGTCGCCGGCGCGGCCTGGACCGTCCTGCGACGCACCCGCACCCTGGCCGCCCGGCTGGCGGGGCGGGAGGGGGCGTGACCCCACCCGAGATCGCCCGCCGAACGGCACGGACGCATCCCGCCCTTCTGACCATCGCATTCCTGGCCGGCGGGTTCGCTTCTCTCAGCGCGCAATATGCGCCAGACATCACACCCTTGATGCGCGGAGCGCTGTTGTGCGTTTCCACGGCGATCACGAGTTTCTGGCACTGGGCGATCTACACTATGGCCCAGGCCGTAACTGGGCCCGCGCCAGCGCGATGGAGCTGGCTGTTTGCAGCACCGCCTGCATTTGCGTTCTTCGCGGGCGTGGCTGAGTGGCCGACCTATAACAGCCCCGCGGCCATCACCTATCTCGGGCTCTATTTTCTGTCGGCCTGGTGCGCAGCTCAGGCGCTGGAGAACGCCGACGCGGCGAGCCGCATCGCTCCCGTCGGGCGAATTGCAACCTCCGCAGGCCTGATGTGGGTCGCTTACATTGGAGTTTGGAAACTTTGGGTCACAATCCGCCGGGTCGAAGCTGCGGCCTCCGCGGGTAGGGACCACGGGATGACGATCCGCGGCGCGTAGGCGGTGCCGGATGCCAGAGCGCACGGGGAATTGGATGAGTTGGGAACTCGTCGGAGCGATGCTGGTCGAGGTCGCCCGCGGACGCGGCGGCTTCGGCGCCCTGCGCACCTGGTTCGGCGTGGCGCCTTACGCATCATCGCAGGACGACGAGTTGCGGGCGATCGCGCAGATGGCGGGGTACGCCCTGGAAGCCCCGGACGCCTTTATCGAACTGTCCGCCGACGAGGCCCGCGACGCGCTCGCCTTCTTCGCCGCCGATAACATGGTCATGCCGCGCGGCCGGCCCGCTTCGGCCGAGGCGGTTCAAGCATTAGCCAAGGGGATCGAGCGTCTTGGCCCCCAGGCGCGGTTCTTTTCGAACGGGCGCTGGCACGAGTACGCGAAGTCCAGCGCGTTCAGCAGCTACGCCATTTCCAACGCCACCTTCGACGGCGGCTTGATCGGCACGAACGGCGAGGTCGCCTTCATCGTTTGGGCCGAGGAAGACGACTGACGGCCGCCTCCAGTTCCTCGTGGCGCGGCGGGTGAGCGTACGTCGCCCATTGAGGATCGCTTACGCCAATCCGGCGATAGTTCTCCCTCGCCTCGGTCAGCGAGACGTCGTTCGCACCACCGCGAAAGTCCGGATCGCGGGTCTGCACCTGATCGTCAGTCCAGCAGCAGACTGGGCAACCCTCATAGCCGTCCTCCCAAGGGGGGAACTTCAGGGTCACGTAGCCGCAGCAAGCACACGGCCACGACGGCGTCCGTTCGGAATCGGCGTTCATCGCGCCGCCCGCCGCCGCTCGACCAGTTCATGCACGATCCCGCCCGGCGCGCGGAACGCCGCATAGGCCAGCCCCGCATCGGCGTTCCAGGCCGGCCGCACATGCAGGAACTCGACGCCCTTGGCGGCCAGCTCCGCCATCGCCGGCTCGATCGCCTCGACCTCGAAACTAATCACGCCGGCGCCGTCCGCGCCGTGCTCGGCCTTCGGCGCCGGCCGCGCGCAGGCGAAGACGTGCAGCGCCCGCCCGCCAAGATCGAACACCAGCTGGGTCTCGAACCGCGCGCTGAGGCTCAACCCCAGGACGTCGCGATAGAACGTCAGCGCCGCGTCCAGGTCGGGCGTCATCACCAGCGCTGGGCCAAGTTTCAGCATCGCGCCCTCACCTACACCGCTCATCCCGGCGAAGGCCGGGACCCAAGCCGAGGCGCCAACAAGCCGTCGGCGCTCCAGCGTGGTCAAGGCGCTGCTTGGGCCCCTAGACCGGCGCGTCGCCCGCCACCGTCGTGCGGTGCATGACCCGCAGGTGGCCGTCATAGCCGCCCTCGGCGAAGTGCACCGTGCAGCGGTTGTCCCACATCAGCAGCATCCCCTGCTTCCATTTGTGGCGGTAGATGAACTGCTCCTGGGTCATGTGCTGGTAGAGATAGCCAAGGATCGCGTGGCTCTCCTGGAAGGTCAGGCCCTCGATGCCGACCGTGTAGGTCGGGCTGACGAACAGCGCCTTGCGGCCGGTCACCGGATGGGTGCGGACCAGCGGATGGGTCAGGGTCTTATCGGCCTCGGCCGAGACGATGATCTCCATCGTCCGCGCCTCGGTCTCCTTGGCGAAGACCCCTTCGGTCCCATAGGCGCGGGTCGCCGAGTGCACCGCCTTCAGCGGCGCCAGCAGCGCTTTCATCCCGTCCGAGAGCGCGTCGTAAGCCCGCGCGCAGTCGGCGAACAGGGTGTCGCCGCCGACCGGCGGGGTGACTTCCGAGCGCAGCAGGGTCGCGGCCGGCGGCTCCTTCTGGAAGCTCCAGTCCGAGTGCCAGCCGGCCCCGAAGTTCTTGGCCTTCTCGTCCGGCTCGCGGCGCAGCTCCAGCACGTTCGGATGGCCGGCCATCGGCTTGATGAACGGGTCGACCCCGAACGGCCCGATCTGCAGGGTGAAGGCCTCCAGCGCCTCCAGGCTCAGCGGCTGGTCGGGAAAGGCCACCACCGCGTGCTTGGCCCAGGCGTCCTTGACCTGCTTCAGCGTCTCCGGCGCGAGCGGGGCCGACAGGTCCACGCCCGTGATCAGCGCGCCGAAGCCGCTTGGCTGCGGGGTGACGGCGATAGCGTCGGCGAGCATCTGGCCCATGGTCTCGTTCCCTCCTGTTTGGGCGCAGCCTACCCCCGAACAATTGACCTCGCGCGCCGAAGATTTGACATTACGCGCCATGCTGGACCGGGCTGGCCTCGATCGGGCGATCGGACTGCCCGTCCGCGCGGAATCCGGCTAAAGACGTTTCCCTGTCCAGGCCGACGCGACGTCATGCGCAAACAGCCGTTTGCATCGGCCCCGTAACCTTGTAATCGAACCGCGCCATGACCTCTTTCGCCAATACGCAAGAAGACAAGCTCATCGCCCTGGTGCCGGACAAGAAGGTCTCGGTTCGCGAGACCTTCGGCGTCGACGTCGACATGACCGTCCCCGCGTTCTCCGAACGTGACGCTCACGTCCCGGACATCGACCCGGCCTACAAGTTCGACGCCGAGACGACCAAGGCTATATGCGCCGGCTTCGCCTTCGACCGCCGGGTGATGGTCCAGGGCTATCACGGCACCGGCAAGTCGACCCACATCGAACAGGTCGCCGCGCGCCTCAACTGGCCGCTAATCCGCGTCAACCTCGACAGCCACGTCTCGCGTATCGACCTGGTCGGCAAGGACGCCATCGTCCTGAAGGACGGCAAGCAGGTCACCGAATTCCGCGAGGGCATCCTGCCCTGGGCGATCCAGCGCCCGGTGGCGCTGGTGTTCGACGAATACGACGCCGGCCGCCCGGACGTGATGTTCGTGATCCAGCGCATCCTGGAAGCGCAGGGCAAGCTGACCCTGCTCGACCAGAACCGCGTCATCCGCCCGAACCCGTTCTTCCGGCTGTTCTCGACGACCAACACCATCGGTCTGGGCGACACCACCGGCCTCTATCACGGCACCCAGCAGATCAACCAAGGTCAGATGGACCGCTGGTCGATCGTCACCACGCTGAACTACCTGCCGCACGACGTCGAAGCCGAGATCGTGCTGGCCAAGTCGCCGCACTACGACACCGCCGAGGGCAAGCGGACCATCGCCGCGATGGTCCGCGTCGCCGACATGACCCGCAACGCCTTCATGAACGGCGACATCTCGACCGTCATGAGCCCGCGGACCGTGATCACCTGGGCCCAGAACGCCGAGATCTTCGGCGGCGACCTGGCCTTCGCCTTCCGCCTGACCTTCCTGAACAAGTGCGACGAGCTTGAGCGCGGCACCGTGGCCGAGTTCTTCCAGCGCGCGTTCGGCCAGGACCTGCCGGAAAGCACCGCCCGCGTCCGCGTGGCCTGACGTGGCGTCACCGGCTGAGGCGGGATGTCGCAGACGTCCCGCCCGGCCGACGCGATTCACCATTTGCTAGCGCGGCGCAGGCGACACCTAGGGCGAACCAGGTGTCGCGTGTGTCGTGTGATCAGATCGAGTCTCGCCCGTAACCGGCGCGCCATCAGCCGGATTGTCGCGTTTTCCTCGGCGGTGCTGCTGATCGTGGCGGCCGGTTGTCTGGGCCTGATCTTCTACACCGCCAACGTCATCGACCGCGCCCACGTGGACGAGGAGCGGGCGCTGATCTCGAACTATCTGCGCGAGCGCGAGCACGAACTGGTCGGCCAGTTGATCTCGGCCTCGATCTGGGACGACGCCTATCAGAAGCTTGGCCGCAGCGGCTTCGACGCCGAATGGGCCGACCTCTACGTCGGCAGCTACTTCGAAACCTACATGCGTCACGCCGCCTCCTTCGTGCTCGATGAGGCGGACCAGCCGGTCTACGCTTGGCGCGACGGGGCCCGCGCCGGCGAGCGCCAGTCCGCCGCCTTCCTGCGCGAGACCGCGCCCCTGGTCGCCAGGGTGCGCGAGCTCGAGGCCCTGCGCGGCGCAGCCCGTAACCGCGGCATCGGCGGCTCGATCACCCGCACCGGGATCATCGCAGTCGGCGACGAGCTCTACATGGCCGCGGTCACCAACATCGTCCCCGAAACCCCGGCGATCAATTCGCGCGGCGTGCCCGACCGGCTGTTGGTCTCGGCCCGGCGCGTCGACGCCGCCCTGCTGCAGGACGTCGCCCAGGCCATGCGCGTCACCGACGTGCGGCTCGTGCCCTGGAACCGCGCGCCCGTCGCCAGCGTGCAGTTCCGCGCCCCCGACGAAACGCCGATCGCCGCCCTGACCTGGACCGGCGGCCATCCGGGCCAGGAGGTCCTGCGCCAGGTCGCCCCGCTGTTCGTCCTCGGCATGGTCGCGCTGCTGATCTCGGCCCTGCTGCTCGCCGCCCGCGTCCACCGGGTGTTCGACGAGATCGACCGCAACGACCTGGTGCTGCGCCAGACCATGGACGACCTGGTCCGCGCCCGGGACGAGGCCGCCGCCGCGAGCGTCGCCAAGTCCCAGTTCGTGGCCAATATGAGCCACGAGATCCGCACCCCGCTCAACGGCATCCTCGGCATGACCCAGATTCTGGCGCGCGAGGACCTGACGCCTGACCAGCGCCGCCAGCTCGACGTGGTGCGCGAGAGCGGCCAGACCCTGCTGGTGCTGCTCAACGACATCCTCGACATATCGAAGATCGAGGCCGGCCGCATGCAGATCGACGCCCACGAGTTCGACCTAGGCCAGGCCGTTCACGTCGCCTGCGCCCCGTTCGCGGCGCTCGCCGCCGACAAGGGCGTCGACCTGCGGTGCGACCTCGACCCCGCCGCCGACGGCGTCTGGCGCGGCGACGGCGTGCGCCTGCGCCAAGTGGTCGCCAACCTGGTCTCCAACGCCGTGAAGTTCACCGACGCCGGCCAGGTCGCCGTCCGGGTCGAGCGCCGGGGCGAAGCCGTCCGCATCACCGTCGCCGACACCGGCATCGGCATTCCCGCCGACCGCATGCACGACCTGTTCGACAAGTTCGTCCAGGTGGACGCCTCCACCACCCGCCGCTACGGCGGCACCGGCCTCGGCCTGGCGATCAGCCACGAGCTGGCCGCGATGATGGGCGGCGAGCTCACCGTCGAGAGCGTCGCCGGCGAGGGCTCGGTCTTCACCCTGCTGCTGCCGCTGGAATGGTGCGCAGCGGCCCTGGCGCCCACCGCGCCGCTGCCATCCGCCCAGGCGCGCATTCCCCGCCCCGACGCGCGCCTGCGCATCCTGGCGGCCGAGGACAACCTGACCAACCAGCTGATCCTGCGCACCATGCTGGAGCCGTTCCCGATCGACCTGACCATCGTCGGCGACGGCGCCCAGGCGGTTGAGGCGTTCTTCGAGGGCGACTTCCAGCTGATCCTGATGGACGGCCAGATGCCGGTGATGAACGGGGTCGAGGCGACCGCCGCCATCCGCCGCCTGGAAGGCGAGCGCGACCTGCCGCCGGTCCCGATCCTGGCGCTGTCGGCCAACGTCATGCACCACCAGGTCGCCGAATACCTGGCCGCTGGCATGAACGGCTTCGTGCCCAAGCCGATCGAGATCGTCCACCTGCTCGACGCCATCGACCGCGCGCTCGACACCCGCCTTTGCGCCGAACAGCGCGTCGCCTGATTTCACCCGTGTCATCCCGGTTTGCGCAGCAAGACCGGGATCCATGAACACCAGAGGGATCAGGATGCGGCTCGGCGGCGCCCCCTCCGCCGACACGGCGCGAATGGATCCCGGACAGCCGCTGCGCGACTTCCGGGATGACACTCAAGGATGCGTCTGGACCCCGACCGGCGTTCTGCGCATTCTCCGCCGCATTACGAAGACCAGATTTTCAGGTGGGGAAACATGTCCAGGATCACGCTAGCGGCCGCTGCCGCCGGCCTGCTTTTCAGCGCTTTCGCCGTCCCGGCCGCCGCCCAGGCGCCGGCCGCTGCGGCCCGTAACGACTACTCGAAGACCGAGAACTGGCTGTGCTGGCCGGGCCGCGCCGACGCCTGCGCCATCGACAACACCACGACGGTGATCCAGGCCGACGGGTCGATGGCCCAGGAAACCTGGAAGCCGGACCCCGCCGCGCCGGTCGACTGCTTCTACGTCTATCCGACCGTCTCCAACGATCCGGGCGTGTTCTCCGATATGACCCCGAACGCCGAGGAGCGCCGCGTCGTCGAACAGCAGCTGGCCCGCTTCGGCTCCAAGTGCCGGATCTACGCGCCGATGTACCGGCAAGTGACCCTGACCACCCTGCGCGCGCGCATGGCGCCGGGCGCCAAGCCGCCGGCCGGGCCGATCCCGACCACCAACTACGACGACGTCGCCGACGCCTGGAACGACTACCTCAAGCACGAGAACAAGGGCCGCGGCGTCGTGCTGATCGGCCACTCCCAGGGCGCGGGTCTGCTGACCGAGCTGATCGCCAAGGAGATCGACGGCAAGCCGGCCCAGAAGCAGTTGGTCTCAGCCCTGCTGCTCGGAACCAACCTGCCGGTGCTCAAGGGCCAGGACACGGGAACCTTCAAGTCGATCCCGCTCTGCAAGAGCAGGACCCAGACCGGCTGCGCTGTGGCCTATGTCAGCTTCCGCGAGACCTCGCCGCCGCCCAAGGGCAGCCGCTTCGGCGTCCCGCGCGAACCGAACCCGGCCATGCAGGCGGCCTGCGTCAACCCGGCCGCGCTCGGCGGCGGCAAGGCGCCGCTGCACGCCTACCTGTCCTCGGGCGCGATGATCGCCGCCGAGGCCGCTCCGCCCCCGGCCTGGACCAAGGACGGCGCCAAGGTGACGACGCCGTTCGTCTCGGTCCCCGGCCTGCTGACCGGCGAGTGCGTCTCCAAGGACGGCTTCGAATACTTGTCGGTAGGGATCAACGCTGATCCGAACGATCCGCGTACGGACGACATCGCCGGCGACGTGAAGGTCGGCCCGATCGTCCTCAAGGATTGGGGCCTGCACCTGATCGACGTGAACCTGGCCATGGGCGACCTCGTCGACCTCGTCGGCAGCCAGTCGCAGGCCTATCTGGCCAAGAAGTAGAGCGCTGCGCTCCTCTCCCCCGCACGGGGGAGAGGAGACCGCTTCAGGCTATCCGCCGGTGATCTTCCGCCCGGCCATGAAGCCGAGAACCAGGAACACCACGAAGCCGACCAGGAAGATGAAGAACAGGATCTTGGCGATGCCGGCCGCTGCGCCGGCGATACCGCCAAATCCCAGGGCGCCGGCGATCAGCGCCACCACCGCAAAAATCAAAGCCCACTTAAGCATCGGAACGCCTCCTTGACTGTGGAGGGCAACGCCCGTGTCCACCGGCCGTTCCGACGCCGACTAGTTCGACTCCAGCTTGTCGCGGACCCGGTCGTGGATCTCGGCCGCGGCCGGGGTCAGGGCCTCGCCGAAGTCTTCGATCTCGTAGACGGGCCGGATCTCGATCTCGCTCGGGCCGGGCATCGGATTGGGGCAGCGCTTCACCCAGGCCACCGCCTCGTCCATGTCCTTGACCTCCCACAGCCAGTAGCCGGCGACGATCTCCTTGGTCTCGGTGAACGGACCGTCGATCACCGCGCGTTTGTCGCCGTCGAACGCCACCCGCTTGCCCTTGGACGACGGCTGCAGCCCGTCGCCGCCCTTCATGACGCCGGCCTCGACCAGCAGTTCGTTGTAGCGGCCCATCGCCTCCAGCAGGTCGCTCGACGGCATAGCGCCGGCTTCGCTATCGGCCGTCGCCTTCACCAGAACCATCACGCGCATCGTCGATCTCCTCCGTTTGGGCCTTCGGCCCGATAGAGCCTAGGACGAGCCAGGATCGCGGCAACCGACAGTCGGAAAGGCAGCCGGCGGAATTTTCCTTCGAACCTCCGCCGCACGCGATAATCTGGCCGTCCGCCGTCCCTCGGGCGGACGTCTGGAGGCGCGCCAATCGAACCGATCCTCAACCTCGCCGTGGCGCTGGGCGTCGGGCTGCTGATCGGGGCCGAGCGCGAACGCCGCAAGCAGGAACGCCCCTCCCCCTCCGCCGCGGGAATCCGCACCTTCACGGTTGCGGCCCTGGCCGGCGCGGTCGCCCTGCTGGTCGGCGGCGTGCTGGTGCTGGCCGTGGTCGCCGCCGCCGTCGCCGCATTCGCCGCGCTCGGCTACTGGCGGGCCGAGGGCGAGGACGATCCCGGCCTCACGACCGAGATCGCCCTGGTGCTGGCCGTACTGGTCGGCGCGCTGGCCGTCCCTGAACCGATGCTCGCCGCCGGGGTCGGGGTGGTGGTCGCGATCATCCTGGCCGCGCGCACGCCGCTGCACCACTTCGTGGGCTCGGTGCTCACCACCGACGAAGTGCGCAGCGGCCTGCTGCTGGCCGGCGCCACCCTGGTCGTGCTGCCGCTGTTGCCCGACCGCGCCATGGGCCCCTACGAGGCGCTGAACCCGCGCTCGATCTGGCTGGTGGTCGTCATGCTGCTGGCGATCAGCGCGGGCGGCCACGTGGCGATCCGCACCCTCGGCGTGCGGTTCGGCCTGCCGCTGGCCGGGCTCGCCGGCGGCTTCGTATCCAGCACCGCGACCATAGGGGCGATGTCGGCGCGCGCCGGCAAGACGCCGAGCCTGCTGGCCGGGGCGGTCGCCGGGGCGGTGCTCTCGACCGTGGCGACCATCCTCCAGCTGGCCGCCCTGCTCGCCGTCATCAGCCCCCCGACGCTGCACGCCATGGCCGGCCCCCTCATCGGCGGCGGCCTGGCTGCGGTCGCCTATGGCGCGGCTTTCACGGTTCGGGCCTTCCGCCAGCCGCCGCCCGAGGACCCCGCCGACGCCGGAGAGGCCTTCAGCCTCGCCAGCGCCTTGATCTTCGCCGGCACGCTGGCCGTCATCCTGGTGGTTTCGGCGGCCCTGAGCGCCCAGTTCGGCCAAGCCGGCGCGGCGGTCGGGGCGGCGGCCGGCGGGCTGGTCGACGCCCACGCGGCGGGAATCTCGATCGCCTCGCTCGTCGCCTCCGGCCACATGGCCCCCGATGGCGCGGTGGTCCCTATCCTGGTCGGCCTGACCAGCAATACCGCGACCAAGCTGATCTTCGCCTTCTCCGGCGGTCAGCGCGCGTTCGCCTGGCGGGTCATCCCGGGTCTGGTCCTGGTCACCGCCGCCGCATGGCTGGGCTGGCTGATCCAGGCCGCGCTGGGATGGTAGCGCCGCCATACGCGCCCTTCCCAAGCGTCAGCGTTTCTTTCCCCTTGGGCGACGCGGACCGTCGTTCTAAATGACTGGCATGGCTAAGAACCCGGAAAGCCCTGTCGAGCCCTTCAAGCGCGCCCTGGCCCATGCCGCGCGCTCCCTGGCTGAGAAGCCGGACCTGGAAATCGTCTATTCGGGCGAAGGCCCGCAGCTGGCCGGCAACCGCGCCGTGCTGCCGCATCCGCCCCGCGACCTGACTCCGGCCGACGCCGCCCGCATTCGCGGCCTGGCAGACCAGATGGCTCTGCGGCTCGCCCACCACGACACCGCCGCCCATGCCAAGGGCCGCCCGGCCTCGGCGCTCGGCGCCCCGGTCTACGACGCGTTGGAACAGGCCCGCATCGAGGCGATCGGCGCCAACGCCCTTGGCGGCGTGAAGGCCAACCTGCGCGCGGTCCACGAGCACGCCTGGGCCAAGAAGCCGCTGAACCAGCTCGAAGCCCTGGCCAATCCGCCGATGGCCGACGTCGTCGCCCTGCTGGCGCGCGAGCGGATGACCGGCGAGCCGCCGCCCTCGATGGCCAAGCCGCTGGTCGACCTGTTCCGCGCCGAGGTGGAGTCCAAGGCCGGCGCCGATCTCGATCGGCTGGCCGAGGCCGCCGACGACCAGAAGGCCTTCGCCAAGATCGCCCGCACCATCTTGCGCGACCTTTCGATGGGCGACGACCTCACCGACGCGCCGGACCAGGCCGACGACGAGGAGGGTGACAGCGAGGACGGCGAGGCCGAGAGCCAGGACGATGGCGACGAGGGCGAAGGCGAAGGCGCTTCGCCCCAGCAGACCTCGATGGACGAGAACGAGGCGACCCATCGCGAGAGCGAGGACGCCGACAGCCAGATGATGCAGGCGGAGGACGATCCCAACGCCGAGGACACCGACGAGCCGCCGGAGATGGGCGAAGGCGAGCAGCCGGCCCGACCCGACCTCAAGGGCGACGCCAAGGTCGCCACCTACAAGGTGTTCACCACCGCCCATGACGAGGTCGTGGCCGCCGAGGAGCTCTGCGACGCCGAGGAGCTGACGC
Source organism: Phenylobacterium haematophilum (assembly GCF_014196295.1). GTDB lineage: Bacteria > Pseudomonadota > Alphaproteobacteria > Caulobacterales > Caulobacteraceae > Phenylobacterium > Phenylobacterium haematophilum. The sequence goes on along the minus strand of NZ_JACIDK010000003.1, from coordinate 264,341 downwards.
GCCTGCGCGCCTATCTCGACCAGCAGTTGGCCAGCCTCTCCAGCGTCGTCTCGCGCCTGGCCAACAAGCTGCAGCGCAAGCTGATGGCCCAGCAGAACCGCTCGTGGAGCTTCGACCTCGAAGAGGGCATCCTCGACACCGCCCGCCTGACCCGGGTGATCACCGACCCGACCGCCTCGCTGGCCTTCAAGGAAGAAGAAGACACCGAGTTCCGCGACACGGTGGTCACCATCCTGATCGACAATTCCGGCTCGATGCGCGGCCGTCCGATCATGGTCGCCGCCGTCTGCGCCGACATCCTGGCCCGCACGCTCGAGCGCTGCGGCGTCAAGACCGAGATCCTCGGCTTCACCACCCGCGCCTGGAAGGGCGGCTCCTCGCGCGAGGACTGGCTGAAGGCCGGCAAGCCGGCCCAGCCGGGCCGCCTGAACGACCTGCGCCACATCATCTACAAGGCCGCCGACGCGCCCTGGCGGCGAGCCCGCCGCAACCTCGGCCTGATGATGCGCGAGGGTCTGCTCAAGGAGAACATCGACGGCGAGGCGCTGATGTGGGCGCACCAGCGACTGATCGGCCGTCCCGAGGCGCGCCGCATCCTGATGGTGATCTCCGACGGCGCGCCCGTCGACGACTCGACCCTGTCGGTGAACTCGGGCCACTACCTTGAGCGCCACCTGCGGGACGTGATCGGCGAGATCGAGAACAAGAGCCCGGTGCAGTTGATCGCCATCGGCATCGGCCACGACGTCACCCGCTACTACCGCCGGGCCGTCACCATCGTCGACGTGGAGCAACTGGCCGGCGTCATCGTCGACCAGCTGGCCGAGCTGTTCGACGAGGAGATCCGCAAGGTCACCCGAAAGACCGCCGGCCTCCTGGCCCCGCCGCCAAGCACCCAAGGCCCCCAAGGCGGCCCCGCCCGCCGCTCGACCTTCAAGGAAGTCCGCCGGGCGGTCGCTTAGCCGCCGCATCGCCCACTCCCTCGCCCCTTGGGGAGAGGGTCGGGGTGAGGGGGCCACCGCCTCCGCCGCAAAAGCACGCCGCCGCGGCTTGACCCGCGTCGGACTTCCCCTCTCACTGCGCGCACGCCGCGACCGAGGGGGATAGTGACCATGCGACGTTTCACGCTGACCGCGCTCGCCGCGCTGGCCCTCGCCGCCTGCGCCCAGCAGACCCCGGCCCTGCCCGCCGCGCCGCTGCCGGCCGGCCCGACCATCGCCATCGCCGCGACGCCGGTCCCGTTGAACCCCGCCGACCCGTCCCAGGACCGCATCGGCGACTTCCACTACGCCGGAGGCCTGGTGCTGTCCTCGGCCGACACGGCCCGCTTCCACGGCCTCTCGGACATGGCCGTGCGGGGCGGCGTCGACCTGACCGCGGTCAGCGACGAAGGCGACCTGGTCAAGGCGAGCCTCGTGCTCGACAAGGCCGGCCGCCTGGTCGGCCTGGAGGGAGGCCGCGTCAGCGCCCTCGCCGGCCTCGACGGCAAGCCGCTGCAAGGCAAGCTGGAGTCCGATTCCGAGGGCATGGCCCTGCTGGCGAACGGCGACATGCTGATCAGCTTCGAGCAGCGCCACCGCATCTGGCTCTACCCGGCCGACGGCTCTCCGCCGCGCGAGGCGCCGGCCCCCGACGCGACGTTTCCTCCCAACGGCGGCATGGAGGCTCTCGGACCAGCCCCTGAGCTCGGCCCCGACGCCTACGTCGCCGGCGGCGAGGAGAGCGGCCAGACCTGGACTTGCAGGCTCTCGGGCGGCTGCACGCCCGGCCCGACCATCGCCAAGCCGCCGGAGTTCGGCCTCGTCGCCGTCACCCGCCTGCCCCAGGGCCGCACCGCCTGGCTGCTGCGGGCCTGGGACCCGGTGCGCGGCAACCGGATCGCCCTGACCATCCACGACGCCGGCGGCGAGATCGCCCGCATGGACATGGCCCGTCCCCTGACCATCGACAATTTCGAGGCCATCGCCGCGGTCCCAGCCAAGGACGGCTCCGTGCGGTTCTACCTCTTGTCGGACGACAACTTTCAAAGCAGCCAGCGCACCCTGCTGCTGGCCTTCGACTGGAAGCCGGCGCGGTAGCGGCCGCTTTCTGGAGGCTCGCAGCCGAAACCTGCCGCTAGGCGGCCTATCGGCAAGCTATGAAGCCCTATCGGCAGGTAGATGGCCCAAGAACCGGCCCTACCGGCAGGTTCGCCGATCGCCATGCCGATCGCCTAGCTGGCCGCTGGAAGCCAGGCGACGTTAGGCCGAATACGGGCTCTTCGCGTAGCGCCGAAACGAAAAAGGCCGCCCCGGAGGGCGGCCCTTAGAACTCTGGAGAGAGCTCGTAGACTTAGGCGGCGGCGGTCTGCGCGGCGGCCAGCTTGGCCTTGACCTGGCGCTTGATCTTCAGAGCGCGCGGCGACAGCTGCTCGTCACGGGCGCCGGCGAGGAACACGTCCAGGCCGCCCTTGTAGTCCAGGGTGCGCAGCGCAGCGTTGCTGACGCGCAGCTTGAACGACTGGCCCAGCGCGTCGGACTGGAGCGTGGCGGGCGACAGGGCCGGCAGGAAGCGGCGCTTCGTCTTGATGTTCGAGTGGCTGACGTTGTGGCCGACCATGGGACCGACACCGGTGAGTTCGCAACGACGCGACATGGCTGTATGACCTACGCGAGAAAGGGATGGACGGCGGGCGGACCCGCGCCAAGGAGCGGGCGATATAGTCGAAGGCCCCCGGCGGCGTCAAGGCGGAGCCGACATTTGCCTGCCCCAGATCTTCAGAAAAGCGACTCTCGCCGCTAACGACGGCCCGGCCGCGTTGTGGCCCAATGACCTTCAGATACAATAGCTTGTAGGGAACAAAAACTGAATCGCGCGGAGTCTCCGATTCGGTCACCCTTCGTTTCGCCCGTGTTCCCACGCCGGGCCAACCCTCGAACGTCGTTCGCTGAATAAGACAAAAGCCCCGCACGCAAGCGCGCGGGGCTTTCGATTCTGCGGTGCGGCCTGCCCGTTAGGACAGGACGACCAGCACGACGCGGCGGTTGGCCATGCGGCCTTCGCGGGTGTCGTTCGGGGCGACCGGCTCGTCTTCGCCATAGGCGATGGTGGCGATCCGGTTCAGGGCCACGCCCTGCTTGTTCAGGTAGCGGCGAACGGTCTCGGCGCGCTCTTGGGCCAGGCGCATGTTGCCTTCCGGCGAACCGGTGGCGTCGGTGTGGCCTTGCACTTCGACGTAGACGTTCTTGTTCTCGCCCTTCAGGCGTTCGGCGAAGGCCGACAGCCGCGACTCGGCTTCCGGCGACAGCGTCGCCTTGCCCAGCGGGAACTTCAGCGCGTCGTCCGACATCACCACCGAGTACATGAATTTGCCTTCGGCCAGCTTGCCGGCCGCGGTGGCGCGGTCCAGCGCTTCGCGCGAAGTGCGGTCCAGTTCGCCCAGGCGGGTCTCGTGGTTAGCGACCTTGCCGTCGACCACGGCGACCTGCTCGTTGACGTACTTCTTGGTGGCGCAGCCGCCGAGGCCGAGCGTGCCGATGGCGAGCGCGCTCAACACCGCGGCGCGAGTTTTGGTACCGATCATTTTCTTACGACCTCTCCCGTCGTTTCTTCGTTTAAGTCTGGACGCTTTCGAACACGCCCTGGTGAGCCAAGGGTTTCCCCGCATGAAACGGGCAGACTTCGGCGTCCGTAACGGTCCTCCTGGCGCATGGTTGCCAACAGGTTGCGGCGACGTTCCGTCGCACCCTGGCCAACTGGCCAGGGTTAGGGCCTCTCAGGATCTTACCCGAGCCGGGCCTTAGGGCTGAAAATCCCAAGCCCGCATTGGGAAAGCGCGCGATCACGCCCGTCGGAAAAAAATTATCGCCCGATTGGGAACCCGCGCCGAGCGGGCGTCTTGGGCGTGCAGGCGCCGCAGGATTGTAGAACCGGCCGCACGAGGTTAATAACTGACTGGTCAGTTATTTATTGGCGAGACCGATGCCCCCCGCCAGACAGCCGAAGTTCAAACGTCGCAAGACCGACCGGCCCGACGAGATCATCGCCGCAGCGATGGCGGCGTTCGCCGAAAAGGGCTTCGCCGCCGCGCGGCTGGACGACATCGCCGCCCGCGCCGGGGTCTCCAAGGGCGCGCTCTACCTCTACTTCGCGACCAAGGAGGACATCTTCCGGGCCGTGATCGAGCACGGCGTCGCCCCCAATCTCGGCCGCATCCAGACGGCGCTGGCCCATGATCAGGGCTCGTTCCCCGAACTGCTGCGCGCCTTCGCGGCGATCGTCGCGGGCATCGCCACGGACTCGCCGGTCGGCGGGATCATCAAGATGGTGATCGGGGAGTCACGGAACTTTCCGGAACTCGCCCGCACCTGGCGCGAACGGCTGGTGGAACCGGCGCTGGGCGCGATGAGTGGCGCGATCGCCGCCGCGCAGGCCCGTGGCGAACTGCGCGCCGGCGATCCGCGCTGCTACGCGATCTCGCTGGTCTCGCCGATGCTGCTCGGGGTGATCTGGCGCGAGACTTTCGTTCCCGTCGGCGCCGAGCCGCTCGACATTCCGTCCCTGGCGCAGCAGCACGTGGAGCTGTGGCTGCGCGGCATGCGCCCGGACACAGGAGCCGCCTCATGAGGCAACGCCTTCTGGTCATCGGCCTGCTGCTCGTCGCCGCCGTGCTGGTGGCGGTGCTGTGGGTCTTCCCGCGCCTGCACCGCTCACCAGTGCTGTCCGGCTACGTCGAAGGCGAGGCGCTGTACTTGGCCTCGCCGGTGGCCGGCCGCGTCGACCAGATGCTCGTCCAGCGCGGCGATGAGGTCGCCGCCGGCCAGAAGCTGTTCGTGGTCGACCCCTCGCAGCTGCAGGGCGCGCGCGACCAGGCCAGCGCCGAGGTCTCGGCCGCACAGGCCCAGGCCGCCGACGCCCGCAAGGGCCAGCGCCCCGTGGAGCTGGCCGTGTTCGACGCCAACGTCGCCGCCGCCGAGGCGACCCTGCGCGACGCCGAGGCGACCCTCCGCCGGGTCCGACCACTGGCCGAAAAGGGCTTCTACGCCAAGGCTCAGCTGGACGACGCCCAGGCCGCCCGCGACGCCGCCGCCGCCCAGGTCGCCGCCACCCGCAAACAGCGACAGGCCGCCGCCCTCGGCGCGCGCGAGGACCAGATCCGCGCCGCCGACAGCCGTGTCGCCCAGGCCGACGCCGCGCTGACCGCCGCCCAGGCGCAGCTGGCGGACATCGCCCCCCTGGCGCCCAGCGCCGCGCGGGTCGAGGACGTCTTCTTCCAGACCGGCGAGTGGGCGGCGGCCAACCAGCCGATCCTGGCGCTGCTGCCGGACGACCGCATCAAGGTCCGCTTCTTCGTGCCGCAGGCCGACGTCTCGGCCTACAAGGTCGGCTCGGTGGTCAGGTTCGCCTGTGACGGCTGCCCGTCCGGCCTGAGCGCCAAGGTCAACTTCATCAGCCCGCGGCCCGAATTCACCCCGCCGGTGATCTACAGCCGCGAGGCCCGCGACCGCATGGTGTTCCTGGTCGAGGCGGTTCCTTCGGCCCGGCTGAACCCCGGCCAGCCCGTCGACGTCCAGCCGCTGGAGCCCGCGAAGTGACGCTGGCGATCGACGTCCGCGGGCTGAACAAGAGCTTCGGCGACAAGCATGTCGTCCAGGACGTCTCGCTGCAGGTCGAGGCAGGCAGGATCTGCGGTTTCCTGGGCCCCAACGGCTCGGGCAAGACAACGACCCTGCGGATGCTCTGCGGCCTGCTGACCCCCGACAGCGGCGAGGGCACGGCGCTTGGCCTCGACATCATCACCCAGGCCAACCTGATCAAGCGCCGCGCCGGCTACATGACCCAGAAGTTCTCGCTCTACGAGGACCTGACCATCGAGGAGAACCTTCAGTTCTCCGCCCGCATCCACAGCCTCGATCGCCGCAAGCAGCGGGTCGACCAGGCGCTGGAGCGGCTGGGCCTGATCGAGCGCCGCGGCCAGCTGGCCGGCTCGCTGTCGGGCGGCTGGAAACAGCGTCTGGCGCTGGCCACCGCCACCCTGCACGAACCCAAGCTGCTGCTGCTCGACGAACCCACCGCCGGGGTCGATCCAAAGGCGCGGCGCACCTTCTGGGACGAGATCCACGCCCTCTCGGCCGAGGGCCTGACCGTCCTGGTCTCGACCCATTACATGGACGAGGCCGAGCGCTGTCACGAGATCGCCTACATCAGCTATGGCCGGCTGATCGCCCGCGGGACGGCCGACCAGGTGATCGCAAGCACCCACCTGATCACCTTGAACGGCGAGGGCCCCGGCATCGACCGGCTGTCGGTGGAGATCGGCAAACTGCCCGGCGTCGACATGGCCGCGCCGTTCGGCCAGTCGCTGCACGTCTCCGGGACTGACCGCGCCGCGCTGGAGGCCGCGCTCGCCCCCTACCGCCGCGCGCCGTTCATGTGGAGGCAGGTCGAGCCCAGCCTCGAGGACGTCTTCATCCGGCTGATGGAGACGTCTGAGGACAACTTCAAATGAACGGCTTCTCGATGACCCGCGTGCTGGCGGTGATGATCAAGGAGTTCAAGCAGCTCACCCGCGACCGGCTGACGTACGCGATGATGCTGGCCATTCCGGTCGTCCAGCTGCTGCTGTTCGGCTACGCCATCAATTCCGAGCCGCGGCACCTGCCGACCGCCTTGCTGGTGCAGGAAGACAGTGTCTTCGCCCGCTCGATGACCGCCGCCCTGAAGAACAGCGCCTATTTCGACCTCGTGGCCCAGGCGCGAACTCCGACCGAGCTGGACGAGATGGTCCGGCGCGGCGAGGTGCAGTTCGCGATCACCATCCCCGGCGACTTCACCCGTCGCGTCGCCCGCGGCGACCGGGCCCAGATCCTGGTCGACGTCGACGCCACCGACCCGTCGGCGACAGGCGCGGCGGTCGCCGCCCTCGCCGCCCTGCCGCAGCAGGCGCTGGTCAACGACCTGAAGGGCGCGCTCGCCGCCCGTGGCCAGTCGGCCCCGCCATTCGAGGTGATCGTCCACCGCCGCTACAACCCCGAGGCCATCACCGCCTACAACATCGTCCCCGGCCTGCTGGGCATCATCCTTTCGATGACCCTGGTGATGATGACGGCCCTGTCCGTGACCCGCGAGGTCGAGCGCGGGACGATGGAGAGCCTGCTGGCCACCCCGGTCGAGCCGATCGAGGTGATGGCCGGCAAGCTCGCCCCCTATGTCTTCGTCGGCCTGGTCCAGACGGCGATCATCCTGCTGCTGGCGCGGTTCCTGTTCGACGTGCCGATGATGGGCGGCTGGTTCGGACTGTCGCTGGGGGTGGCCCTGTTTATCGTCGGTTCGCTGGCGCTCGGCTTCCTGATGTCCACCGTCGCCAGGACCCAGCTGCAGGCCATGCAGATGAGCGTGTTCTACATCCTGCCCTCGATCCTTCTCTCGGGCTTCATGTTCCCGTTCCGCGGCATGCCGGCCTGGGCCCAGGCGATCGGCGAGGTGGTGCCCGTCACACACTTCCTGCGCGTGGTGCGCGGCGCGCTGCTGAAGGGCCAAGGCATCGAGGACATGTGGCGCGAACTGCTGGCCCTGACCGCCTTCGTCTGCGTGGTCACGGCCCTGGCCATGGCCCGCTATCGCCGCACCCTGGATTGAGCGGCCGCGCCACGGCGCCAGATTAGCGCGATTTAATGAGAGCCCCCGCCAGCGGCGGTGTAACTGCTTTTGCAAAGTTACAGTTACGGGGGATCCCATGCATAACCGTCGCCAGCTCCTGGCGAGCGCCGCCGCGTTCGGCGCCGCCGCCGCCGCGCCCAAGCTCGCCCTCGCCGCCGCGCCCACCGGCGAAGCGGCCAAGATGTACGCCTTCTTCGACAAGGCGATGGCCCAGACGTTCCGGCGCTCGCCGGAACTTCCCACCGCACTCGGCATCGACAAGGGCGACCTGGCCTGGACCAAGTCGGAACTGTCCGACTTCTCGCTGACCGCCCTGGCGGAGAACAAGGCCAACACCACCCGCGACCTGCAGAACCTGCGCAGCCTCGACCGCAAGCAGCTGAAGGGCATGGACGCGGTCAACTACGACACCGTCGAGTTCGTGTTGTCGGTTCAGGACGAAGCCAACCGCCGCTTCCAGTACGGCGGCCAGGGCGTGAACTCGCCCTATGTGATCTCGCAGCTGACCGGCGCCTATCAACAGATGCCGGACTTCCTCGACACCCAGCACCGGATCGAGGCCAAGGAAGACGCCGACGCCTACGTCGCCCGGATGGAGGCCTTCGGCCGCCTGCTCGACCAGGAGGCCGACGTCGTCCGCCACGACGTGGCGCTGGGCGTCACGCCGCCGGACTTCGTGATCGACAAGTCCATCACCCAGCTCAAGGCGTTCCTGGCCTACGAGCCCGAGAAGGCTCCGCTGGTCGCCAGCCTCGTGCGCCGGACCAAGGAGAAGAACATCGAGGGCGACTGGGCCGGTCAGGCGCAGGGCCTATACGCCGAGAAGGTCCGCCCCGCCCTCGCCCGCCAGTTGGCCCTGCTGGAAGGCCTGCGGCCCAAGGCCGTGCACGATGCGGGCTGCTGGCGCCTGCCTGACGGCGACGAATACTACCGCCTGGGCCTGCGCAACTACACGACCTCGAACATCACCCCGGACGAGGTGCACAAGACCGGCCTCGACCTGGTCGCCAGCCTGGGCGCCGAGGCCGACGCCCTCATGAAGAAGGCCGGCTACACCAAGGGCACGGTCGGCGAGCGCTACCGCGCGATGGCCGAAGATCCCAAGCAGGTCTACCCGAACACCGACGCCGGCAAGGAAGAGCTGCTGGCCAAGCTCAACGAGCAGGTGAAGATCATACAGGGCAAGCTGCCGCAATGGTTCGGCCAGCTGCCCAAGGCGCCGCTGGAAATCCGCCGCGTTCCCCCGGCCACCGAGGCCGGCGCTCCGGGCGGATACTACTTCTCGCCCAGCCTCGATGGCACGCGGCCAGGCATCTACTGGATCAACCTGCGCGACACCGCCGAGGTGCCGGCCTGGACCCTGCCGACCCTGACCTATCACGAGGGTTTGCCGGGCCACCATCTGCAGCTGGCGCTCAACAACGAGGCCGGCGACCTGCCGCTGATCCGCAAGGTGATCGGCTTCTCGGGCTACAGCGAAGGCTGGGCGCTCTATGCCGAGCAACTGGCGGTCGAGATGGGCATGTACGACAACGACGTGCTGGGCCACATCGGCATGATCCACGACGCCATGTTCCGGGCCGTCCGCCTAGTGGTCGACTCGGGCATGCACCACAAGCGCTGGAGCCGCGAGCAGGCGGTGAAGTACTTCGTCGACAACATCGGCGACGCCGAGGCCAGCGCCATCACTGAGGTCGAGCGCTACTGCGTCTGGCCGGGCCAGGCGTGTAGCTATATGGTCGGCAAGATCACCTGGATGAACGCGCGCGAACGGGCCAGGAAGGCGCTCGGCCGCAAGTTCGACATCCGCAAGTTCCACGACGCGGGCCTGCTCTCGGGCGGCACGCCGCTGACGGTCCTCGACCAGGTGATCGACAACTATATCGCCGCGGCGAAGTAGCGACCGCTAGTTCCTCCCCCGCTGGGGGAGGTGGATCGATGCGCAGCATCGAGACGGAGGGGGCCTGCTGAGTCAGCGTCCCCCTCAGTCGGCCATTCGGCCGACAGCTGGCCCGCAGGGGGAGCAACTCAGACGGCCTCCGCCAAGCCCCGCTTGCCGCGCGGCGATTCCCGCCCCACCTTCTGGTCATGAGCGCGCGTCTGTCGGACTTCGGCCCGCCCAAGTTGGTGGCGGTGCTCGGACCGACCAATACCGGCAAGACCCACCTGGCCGTCGAGCGGATGCTCGGCCATGCCAGCGGCATGATCGGCCTGCCCCTGCGTCTGCTGGCGCGGGAGATCTACGACCGCATCGTCAAGCTGCGCGGCCCCTCCTGCGTGGCCCTGATCACCGGCGAGGAGAAGATCGTCCCCGCCCGCGCGCAGTACTTCGTCTGCACCGTCGAGGCGATGCCGCTGAGCCGCCAGGTCGAGTTCCTGGCCGTCGACGAAATCCAGCTCTGCGCCGACCCCGAGCGCGGCCACATCTTCACCCACCGCCTGCTGCACGCCCGCGGCCGGTTCGAGACCATGTTCATGGGCGCCGGAACCATGGCCCCGCTGATCCGGCGGCTGCTGCCCGACGCCGAGATCGTCACCCGTGAGCGGTTCTCGCGCCTGACCTATTCCGGCCCCAAGAAGCTGACCCGCCTGCCCCGCCGCTCGGCCGTCGTCGCGTTCTCGGCCGACCAGGTCTATGCGATCGCCGAGCTGATCCGCCGCCAGCGCGGCGGCGCGGCGGTGGTCATGGGGTCATTGAGCCCCCGCACCCGCAACGCCCAGGTCGCGCTCTACCAGTCCGGCGAGGTCGACTTCCTGGTCGCCACCGACGCCATCGGCATGGGCCTGAACATGGACGTCGACCATGTGGCCTTCGCCGGCCTGCGAAAGTTCGACGGTAAGCGCACCCGCTTCCTGCACCCGCCCGAGGTCGGCCAGATCGCCGGCCGCGCCGGCCGCTTCACCCGCGACGGCACCTTCGGCGTCACGGGCGAATGCGAGGACATGGACGCAGACCTCATCGAGGCGGTCGAGCAGCACCACTTCGAAGCCGTGGCCGCCGCTGAGTGGCGCAACGCCGCCCTCGACTTCTCCTCGCTCACGGCCCTGCAGCGCTCGCTCTCGGCGCCGCCGGCCCAACCGGGCCTGAAGCTGTCGGCAGAGGCGCTGGACGAGAAGACCCTGCGCGCCCTGGCCGATGAGCCGGAGGTCATCGACCGTACGCTGCGCGACCGCTCGGCCATGACCCGGCTGTGGGACGTCTGCCAGACGCCCGATTTCCGCAAGACCTCCGGCGAAGAGCACATCCGGCTGGTGCGCGAGTTCTTCGGCTGGTTGACCAGCCGAAATCGCAAGGTCCCGGAGGACTGGATCGCCGGTCAGTATAAGCACCTGGACCGCACCGACGGCGAGATCGACACGCTGGCGGCCAGGCTCGCCGGCGTCCGCACCCTGGCCTATGTCGCCAACCGCCCCGACTGGCTCGCCGATCCCGGCGGCTGGCAGGGCAAGACCCGGCTGCTGGAAGACCGGCTCTCCGACACCCTGCACGAGAAGCTGATGGCGCGGTTCGTCGACCGCCGCACCAGCGTGCTGATGCGCGCGCTGCACGTGCGCGGCGACGTGCTGGCCGGCGTCGCGGCCGACGGCGCGGTGACGGTCGAAGGGCAGTATGTCGGCAAGCTGAGCGGCGTCGCCTTCGAGCCCGCTCAGGGGGCCTCGGTGATCGAGGAAAAGGCCCTGCGCGCCGCTGCCGTCGCGGCCGTCTCACCCGAGATCGCCAAGCGGCTGGGCCAACTGTCGGCCGACCCGGACGAGGCCTTTTCCTTCACGCCCCACGGCGTCGTGCTCTGGCGCGGCGAGGCGGCCGGCGCCTTCGCTGGCGGCACGCCGTTCACCCCGCGCGTGCGGCTCTACGGCGAGCTTGGCCCGACACAGGCCCGCGAACGCGCGGCCCGTCGGTTGGAAGCGTTCCTCGCCGCCGAGGCCGCCCGCCGGCTGGCCCCGCTGCGCAGGCTGGAGAGCGCGGTAGCCACCGGCAAGGTCAAGGGCCTGGCCCGCGGACTCGCCTACCGGCTGATCGAGGCCGGCGGCGTGCTGGATCGCGCCCCGGTCCGGGCCGACGCCAAAGCTCTGAGCCAGGTCGAGCGACGCACCCTGAAATCGCTGGGCGTGCGGCTGGGGGCGTTCAGTCTCTACCTCCCGGCGCTGCTGCGGCCGCAGGCCCTGGCCTTCGCCCAGGGCTTCGTCCCGCTCGAGGTCCGGCCCTCCGCCGGACGCCTCGTCGGCCCGGTTCCCGAGCCGAGAGTCCTCGCCGCCTTCGGCCTGCGCGCCATCGGCCGCCACGCCGTCCCGGTCGAAGCCCTGGAGCGGCTCGACGCTCTGCTGCGCGCCGCGCCCAAGGCCGGCCTCCTATCGGACCAGGCTCGCGAGGAGCTCGGCTGGAGCGAGGCCGACGCCCGCGAGATCATGCGCACCCTCGGCTTCGCGCCGACCACCAGACCCAAGGACGGCGAGCCGCTGGTCTGGCGCCGCCGCGGGGAGAAGCCGATACCGCAGGTCGCCGCGGCGCCGCCCGTCAACTCGCCGTTCGCCGCCCTCGCCGCTCTGAAGGAAGCGCCGCCGCCCGCCCGCCGCCCGCGCCGGCGGCGCAAACCCAAGGCGGCGCGGAGCCAGGCGTCGTGAGCGAGGACGCCTGCCGCGCGGACGTCTGGCTGTGGCGCGCGCGGTTCTTCAAGACCCGCTCGCTGGCCGCCAAGTTTCTCGACGAGGGCAAGGTGCGCCTTACCCGCGGCGGAAGCGAGACCCGTATCGACAAGTGCGCCCGGCCGCTGAAGGTCGGCGACCGGCTGGTCTTCGCCCTCGGCGGGCGCCTGATCGCCGTCGAGGTGGCCGCGCTGGGCGAACGCCGTGGACCGGCCGAGGAGGCCCGGACGCTCTACGCCCCGATGGACGCCGGTCAGGCCGCGCCCTAGAGAGACCCCATGGCTTGGACCCGGCGCTACGACGACCCTGAACCCCAACGCGTCAACAAGTGGCTGGCGCAGAGCGGCGTCTGCTCGCGGCGCGAGGCCGAGGGCCTGATCGCCCAGGGGCTGGTGTTCATCGACGGCGAGCGGGTGGACGACGCCGGCCGCAAGATCCTGCAGGGCCAGACCCTGGTGCTGAACGACAGCGCCCAGGAGAAGCTCAGCAGCAGCCTCTCGATCGTGCTGCACAAGCCGATCGGCATAGTCTCGTCGCTGCCGCAGGACGATCAGGTCGAGGCCGTCACGCTGCTGACCCGCCAAGCGCTGTGGGGCGACGCGCCGGCGACCATCCCGACCGCCGCCAACAACCTGGCCCCGCTCGGCCGGCTGGACCGCGAGTCCCGCGGCCTGCTGGTGCTCTCCGAGGACGGCGTGCTGGCCAAGGCCCTGATCGGGCCCGAGTCGGAGATGGACAAGGAGTACAACGTGCTCCTCACCGGCGTGATCACGCCTCAGAAGATCGCCCTGCTGCGCCACGGGCTTGAACTCGACGGCCGCAAGCTGCGCCCCGCCAAGGTCACCCAGGTGACCGAGCAGAAGCTCAACATCGTCCTCAAGGAAGGCCGCAACCGTCAGATCCGCCGGATGGCCGAGCTGGTCGAACTGCGCGTCGTCGACCTGATGCGCGTTCGGGTCGGCCCGCTGAAGCTCGGCGATCTGCCCGAGGGCAAGTGGCGGCCGCTGAGCGCCGAGGAACGCGCCGCCCTGATCACCGCCTCCAAGGGCTAGTCGCCGGCGACCGCGCAGCCTAGCTTGGCCTTATGCAACGCCTTGTGTCCGCCGCCCTGCTCGCCGCCCTGTTCAGCTCCACCGCCGCGGTCGCCGCGCCCAAGCAGGAGACGCTGAGCGTCGCCGGCCTGGCCCAGCCGGCGGAGATCCGCATCGACCGCTGGGGCATCGCCCACATCTATGCCGCGGACACCCGCGACGCCTTCTTCCTGCAGGGCTACAATGTCGCCCGCGACCGGCTCTGGCAGGTCGACCTCTGGCGCAAGCGGGGCCTCGGCCTGCTGGCCAAGGACTTCGGCCCCGACTACGTCGCCCAGGACCGCGCCGCGCGCCTGTTCCTCTATCGCGGCGACATGGTCCGCGAGTGGAACGCCTATGGCGCCGGGGCCAAGGACAACACCGAGGCCTTCGTCGCCGGCCTCAACGCCTTCGTCGACGAGATCGCCGCCGGCCAACGGCCGCTGCCCCAGGAATTCCAGGTGGCCGGGACCAAACCCGACCGCTGGAGCGCCGACGACGTCGTGCGCATTCGCAGCCACGGCCTGACCCGCAACGTCCCCAACGAGGTCGGCCGCGCCCGCATCGCCTGCGCCGCCGGCATCGACGCCGCGCGGCTCTACAGGCACATCGAGCCGAAATGGACGCCCAAGCTGCCGGCCGGGCTCGATCCCTGCGACATCCCCGAGGCGGTGCTGGGCGACTACGAACTGGCCACCCGCGGCGTGCGCTTCACCGGCTCGCAGGCCAAGCTCGCCATGCTTGAGATCCCGCCCGAGGCGATCGGCTCGAACAACTGGACCGTGGCCGGCAGCCGCACCGCCACCGGTCGGCCGATCCTGGCCAACGACCCGCACCGGGAGCATTCGGCCCCGTCGCTGCGCTACATCGTGCACATGGAAGCGCCCGGCTTCTCGGTGATCGGGGCCGGCGAACCGGCCCTGCCCGGTGTCTCCATCGGACATAACGGCACGGTCGCCTTCGGCCTGACGATCTTCCCGGCCGACCAGGAGGATCTCTACGTCTACGAGACGCAGGCCGGCGCGCCGCTGAAGTACCGCTACGGCGACGGCTGGGCCGACATGACCACGGTCGCCGAGACCATCGAGGTCAAGGGGCAGGCCCCGCGCAAGGTCGAGCTGCACTTCACCCGCCACGGCCCCGTGGTTTACGCCGACGGCGCCAAGTCGCGCGCCTTCGCGGTCCGCAGCGTCTGGGCCGAGCCGGGAACGTCGGCCTATTTCGGCTCGATGGGCTACATGACCGCCAAGGACTGGCCAAGCTTCCGGGACGCCCTTTCAGACTGGGGGGCGCCGTCCGAGAACCAGGTGTTCGCAGACACTAAGGGCGACATCGGCTGGGTCGCGGCCGGCAAGGTCCCCCGGCGCGCCAACTGGGACGGCCTGACGCCGGTCCCTGGCGACGGCCGCTACGAGTGGACCGGCTTCCTGAAGCTCGACGAACTGCCCAGCACCCACAACCCGGCGTCGGGCTGGTTCGCCTCGGCCAACCAGCTGAACCTGCCCAAAGACTATCCCTACGCTGAGCGCAAGGTCGGGTTCGAATGGTCGAACGCCGCGCGCATGCAGCGGATCGAGGAGGTGCTTGCCGCCAGCGACAAGCTGACCCTGGCCGACGCCATGGCGCTGCAGACCGATCCGACCGACGTCACCGCCCGTCGGATGAACGCCCTGCTGGCCGGCGTGAAGACCAGCGACGCCAAGCTCGCCGCCGCCATTGCGCTGCTGGCCGGCTGGGACCAGAAGACCAGCGCCGACAGCGCGGGCGCTGCGCTCTACGAGGTCTGGATCACCAAGCACCTGGGCAAGGCGGCCGTCGCCCGCGCCGTGCCGCAGGCCGCCCGCGCGGCGGTCGGCAATGGCGACATCGCGGCGGTCATGGCGCTGCTCGAGGCGCCGGACGCCAGCCTCGGCGCCGATCCGGCAGCCGCGCGCGAAGCCATCCTCTCCGAAAGTCTGCTGGCCGCTTATGACGAGGTCGCCGGCCAACTCGGCCCCGATCCAAAAACCTGGGCCTGGGGCAAGCTCCATCAGGCGCGGTTCGACCATGCGCTGACGCCCAAGGTCCCGGCCGCCGACCGCGAAGCCTGGTCCAGCGGGACCGCGCCCATGGCCGGCACGGCGCTTTCGCCGCTGGCCGCGACCTGGCGGCCGAACGACTACCGGGTCGTCGCCGGGGCCTCGTTCCGGATGGTGCTGGACGTCGGCGCCTGGGACAACAGCATGGCGATCAACACGCCCGGCCAGTCCGGCGACCCGGCCAGCCCGCATTTCCGCGACCTGTTTCCGTTGTGGGCCAAGGGGCAGTATGTGCCGCTGACCTATTCGCGCCAAGCGGTCGAGGCGGTCACCGAAACGGTGATAAGTCTGCGTCCGTCGGGGGCGGCTAAAGCCCCTTCCAGATAAGTTGCGGACCCCGGGCATTGACTTTGGGCGCCTGGAGCCGGAAAAACCGCCGCCCGATTGGACCGGCCGGAGCTGTACCCCGCGATGACCTACATCGTCATGGATCCTTGCATCAAATGTAAGTTCATGGACTGCGTGGAGGTGTGTCCGGTCGACTGCTTCTATGAGGGCGAGAACTTCCTGGTCATCAATCCGGACGAGTGCATCGACTGCGGCGTCTGCGAGCCGGAATGCCCGGTGGACGCCATCAAGCCGGACACCGAGGACGATGCGGACTCCAAGTGGCTGAAGATCAACACCGACTACGCCAAGGTCTGGCCGAACATCACGGTGAAGGGCGAACCGCCCGCCGACCGCGAGGAGTTCGAGCGCGAGACCGGCAAGTTTGAAAAGTACTTCAGCGAAAAGCCCGGCCGCGGCTCCTAGGCGCCCGCTAAGGGGGCAAGCCTTTCTTTCGGCTGATTTTTATGATACCTTCTGCGCTGATGTGAGGGTAGCGATCACGCGCGCCGCATCAATTTCTGCAGAAGAGCCGTCCCCGGCCAGTGTCACGCCGCAAAAAGGCGAAGGGTGTCCTAGAGGTCTATTCCGTTCCTACAGGGGTAAGACACCGCGCAGTTTTTGCGGCGCGTATCCTTTGGCCTTGTTGGAACCGATTAGCGCTTCTTAACGGGTACGGACGAGTCGAAAGGACTTGAGCGAATGAGCAAGAGCGGTCTGGAATTCTCCGTCGGCGATCACGTCGTCTACCCGGCTCATGGCGTGGGCCAGGTACAGGGGATCGAAACCCAGGAAGTCGCCGGCTATTCTCTCGAAGTTTACGTCATCACCTTCGACCACGAAAAGATGACCCTCCGCGTCCCGACCGCCAAGGCGCGCGCCGCCGGCCTGCGCTCGCTGGCCGAAGGCAACGTCGTCAGCCAGGCGCTGACCACCCTGAAGGGTCGCGCCCGCGTGAAGCGCACCATGTGGTCGCGCCGCGCCCAGGAATACGAAGCCAAGATCAACTCCGGCGACCTGATCTCGATCGCCGAAGTGGTGCGCGACCTGCACCGCGCCGAGAACCAGCCGGAGCAATCGTACTCGGAACGCCAGCTCTATGAATCGGCGCTGGACCGCATGGCCCGCGAAGTCGCCGCGATCGAGCGCATCGACCGCGAAGAGGCTATCACGATCCTCAACAAGAACCTGGTGAAGGCGGTGGCGGCCTAAGCCGCCCCAGCCGACCGCACATTCGGAACGCCCGCAAGGTCGGGCGTTTTCGCATTCAGAGCACTCGCATGCCTGCGCCGATCACCTTCAGCGAGCTGCTGTCGCGCCCGCGCGACGCCGCCGACCTGCGCATCTCCTATGGCCGCCATCCGCTGCAGTTCGGCGATCTGTGGCTGCCGAAGATCGCGGGGCCCCGCCCGGTCGTGGCGATGATTCACGGCGGTTGCTGGCGGGCCGATCTGCCGGGGCTGGAACTGATGGATTACGCCTGCGCCGATCTGCGCGAGCACGGCGTGGCGGTGTGGAACATCGAGTACCGCCGCATCGGCCATGAGGGCGGCGGCTTTCCGGGGACCTTCCTCGACGTCGGCGTGGCCGTCGATCACCTGCGCCAGCTTGCGAGGCCGCACGCCCTGGATCTGTCGCGCACGGTCTTCAGCGGTCACTCGGCCGGCGGCCACCTGGCCGTCTGGGCGCTGGCCCGCGCGCGCTTGGCGCCGACCAGTCCGCTCCACGCCGCCGATCCCCTGGCAGCGCGCGGCGCCGTCCCGCTGGCCGGCATCATCGACCTGGCGGCCTATCACGCGCATGGCCCCGAGGAGTGCGGCGGCCCGGGCGTCATCGACGCCCTGGTCGGTTTCGGCGCGCGCGACGACGCCGACGTCTATGCCGACACCTCCCCGCCCCGGCTGCTGCCGCTGGGCGCGCCGCAGACGGTGATCTCAGGCGCCCTGGACCACATCGTGCCCAGCGCCTTCGCCGCCGCCTACGGCCGCGCTGCGGCTGAGGCCGGCGACCCCGCTCGGGTGATCGACTTCCCGGACGCCGGGCACTTCGAACTGATCGACCCGACCTCGCAGGCCTGGCCGACGATCCGGGCCGAGCTGAAGGCGCTGCTCGCCTAGATCCGTTCGAAGATCGGACCCCAGAGGATCTGATAGCGCGCGCGGTCGACCCGTCGCCGCGGCCGCAACTGATAGATCCCCGGCGGCAGCGCCTCGACGCCCTCGATCCGGGCCCAGGCCGCGTCCTCATCGAGCGGGTCGGTCAAGGCGAAACTGTCGAAGGCCGGCGAGACCGCTCGCAGGGCGTCGGCGAGCTCGGCTTCCTGCGCCAGCTTGAACGGCAGCGGCGCGCCCAGCGCGCCATCAGGCCGCGCATAAAGCCCCACCGCGTAGGTCCGCTGCCCGCGCGCCACAACGCCGAAACCGGCCTGGGCGTAGCGAGGCCGCAGCAGGTTCGACCAGTGCGAGGGACTGCGCCGCCAGATGCCCATCAAGTCGTCAGCGTCGGCGGTCTGGGCCGCACGGCGATAGGCGATGTTTTCGCTGGCCGAGCCGATCATCCGCCGGGCGAGCAACCCGACCCGATGGCTGGGATCGAACCCCTCCGGCGACAGGTGCTCGACATAGTCGCGGGCGGCGAGGTCGGCCGCATGTCCCCGCGCGACCTTGGCGAGTTCGGGGTTCCATGCCAGGCCCGGCGCGCCGTTCGCTTCCCGCGCCGCGTTGGTCAGGATCAGCAGCCGCCGCTCGCTCGCACCCTGGAAGGCGCCGCCCCCGGCGTCAGTCGCCCGCGCACGCAGACGCGCCTCATAGGCCAACCAGACGTCTTCAGTGACTCCCGGGATGACGCGGGCGGCGACCGGCGTAGCGAGCAGCCCCCCAAGGCCGGCGAGCAGCAGCCGTCGCGACGGTGCGGCGGGGGCGATACGGGATGGGGCGCGTTCCTGCATCCTGGTTCCCGTCGGGTCGATCTGGCCCGTCAAGCTGCGCTAGGCGAGGGCCGCGAACGCCCGCACCACCGGCAAGAGCTGATCCTGGTTGACCGGCTTGCTCAGCAGGGGAGTGTCCGGATAGCCGTCGCTCGGCAGGACTCCATAACCCGTCGCGAAGACGAACGGCACCCCTCGCGCACGCAGCGCCTCGGCCAGCGGGAACACCGTCTCCCCGCCGAGATTGACGTCCAGCACGGCTCCGTCCGGCGGCGTTCCCTGGCGCGACAGCCATGCCAGCGCTGGCTCCAGCGCCCCAAATGCGGCCACGATCTCGCAACCGAGGTCGGTCAGAAGATCCTGCATCATCATCGAGACCAGCGGCTCGTTTTCGACCAGCACCACACGCGGGGTCATGCGAGCGCCACCCGCGCCGAGAGCGGCGCCCTCAGCCGGAACTGCACGCCCCCCGGATCGCACCTCGACGAGGGCGAAGACCGGGCCTTCGGATCGCGGTCCGACATCCCTTTCCGAGCGTCCGCCTCCAACATGGCGTGCTCCCCTAGCGGCGCAACAACCAGCCCCAGGTTGAATCCTGCCCCATCGGCGCCACCTGAGGCAAGTCAATCGTGGGCTGATCGCGTTCGCCGGGTCAGTCTGCGTCAGCGTGCGCGGGAACCGGCGCGGCGGCGCCATGGCTGGGGCCGCGTTCCAATTCCCTAGCCAGGGTTTCACGGTCAAGATCGCCCTCCCAGCGGGCGATGACCAGGGTGGCCACGCCGTTGCCGACCAGGTTGGTCAGGGCCCGGCATTCGCTCATGAACCGGTCGACGCCGACCAGGATCGCGAGCGAGGCGATCGGGATCTGCGGCGCCACCGCCAGGGTGGCGGCCAGCGTAATGAAGCCGGCGCCGGTTACGCCGCTGGCGCCCTTCGAGGTCAGCATCGCCACCCCCAGCAGGGTCAGCTCCTGGGTCAGGGTCAGGTCGATATTGGTCGCCTGCGCCAGGAACAGGGTGGCCAGGGTCATGTAGATGTTGGTGCCGTCGAGATTGAACGAGTAGCCGGTGGGGATCACCAGGCCGGTCGTGGTCTTGCCCGCGCCCAGGCGCTGCAGCTTGTCCATCATCTGCGGCAGCACCGACTCCGACGAAGAGGTGCCCAGCACGATCAGCAGTTCTTCGCGGATGTAGCGCAGGAACTTGAAGATCGAGAAGCCGGCCAGCATAGCGATAAGGCCCAGTACGACCAGCACGAACAGCAGCGAGGTCGCATAGAACGTCGCCACCAGCGCGCCGAGCTTCAACAGCGCAGCCAGCCCGTACTTGCCGATGGTGAAGCCCATGGCGCCGAAGGCCCCGATCGGGGCCAGCTTCACAATCACCTGGATGATCGAGAAGAACACCTTGGAGACGTCCTCCAGCACCCCGGCCACCTTGTCCCCGAACGGCCCCAGCCGCGAACAGGCGAACCCGGTGATGATCGCGATGACCAGGACCTGCAGCAACGCGCCCTCGGCGAAGGCTCCGAAGAAGGCGTCCGGGATCAGGCTGAGGATGTAGTCGGGCAGGCTCTCGCCATGCTCGGCCTTCTCGACGTAGCCGGCGGCGATGCTGGGATCGAGGGTGCTCGGGTCGATGTTGAACCCCTGCCCAGGCTTGACCAGGTTGCCGACCACCAGGCCGATGACCAGCGCCAGGGTCGAGACGACTTCAAAGTAGATCAGCGTCTTGGCGCCCAGCCGGCCGAAGGCCTTGATGTCGCTCATCCGGGCGATGCCGGCGACGATGGTGCAGAAGATCACCGGCGCGACGGCCATCTTGATCAGCTTGATGAACCCGTCGCCGAGCGGTTTCAGCGAGACGCCGAAGTCCGGCCAGATCGCGCCGACGGCGATGCCCAGCGCGATCGCGACGAGAACCTGCACGTAGAGCAGGCGAAACACCTTCAAGAACCCCATACGCCCCTCTATCGCAGCCATTCCCACCGGAACAGCCTTGCGCTATCACCCCCACCGGTCGGCCCGGTAGCTCAGCAGGATAGAGCAGCGCTTTCCTAAAGCGAAGGTCGGGGGTTCGAGTCCCTCCCGGGCCGCCAGGGGGTTGGAATGTCGTCACCACCCCAGCTGAAGCGTAGCCTGCTCACAAGGCGCGATCGCGATGCGAACTTCGGCGCTGCCCATGTCCGTCACCTTGATTGCCGCGTCTCATGGACAAGGCTCAGATCGTAGCCCAGCTCGGCGGCTCGGGTCATGATTTTGGTCCGCACCTCGGCGGACGGCCGGGCCGAACGGCTGAGGAGCCAAAGGTAGCGGCCCGATGGCTCGCCGACGATCGACCATGAATAGTCGTCGGCACGATCCAGCACCCAATAGTTCCCAACATAGAATGGGCCGAAAAAAGCGACCTTCAGCTTGGCGTCGCCGCTTCCGGAAACCACCTTGGCCCTCGCCTTCGCCTGCTTGATGCGTCCGCCCTCCCCCCCTTTTCGGCAAACGTTGGTCACTGCGACGAGCCCATCAGCGCGGGGGGAATAGTGCGCCGTAACCGCTTCGCAACCGCGCTCGAAGCCATTCTCATAGCGGCCCAGCTCGTACCAGAGGCCGCCATAGCGGTTCATGTCCACCGCCTTCGCCGGCTCTGGAACAGCCGGATTGCCGACAGGGCCGCGCTCAAGGGTGGCGCAAGCTGGCAATGTCAAGACAGCGGCCGCCAGCAGGAGAGATCGTACGTCGCGTATGCCGATCATGGGGGGCGCTTTCCTGGACGGGATTGATTTGGCTTTAGGGTCACGCCGCTCGCGCGAGCGAGAGCTGGATCACATCGGTGCGCGCGGACCGGAACCCCGCCTCGCAGAAGGCGAGGTAGAAGCGCCACAGGCGTCGGAAGCTTTCATCGAACCGCTCGTCCTGCGCGCGCACTTCCTCCCAGGCCGCCTCGAAACGACGCGACCATTGAGCGAGGGTGTCGGCGTAGTCGCCGCCAAAGCGTTCGACCTTTTCCCACCGCAGGTCCGCCTGCGCGATGATCGGCGACACCATCGATTCCGAGGGCAAGAAGCCGCCTGGGAAGATATACTTTTGGATGAAGTCCGCTCGGGCGGCGTAACCGTCGAACAGGTCGCCCTGAATAGTGATCATCTGCAGGCCAGCCCGGCCCGCCGGCTTCAATACATCGTGGAGCTTGCCGAAATAGGCCGGCCAGTATTCACGGCCCACCGCCTCGAACATCTCTATCGAGGCGACACGGTCGAACTGTCCCTCGATATCCCGATAGTCCACGAGCCTTATATCCGCCCGTTCGGCCAAGCCTGCCGCGAACATGCGGCGGCGGGCGAACTCATACTGTTCGCGCGAGATGGTGATCCCCGTTACGACGGCGCCGACTTCGCGCGCTGCAAATTCTGCAAACCCGCCCCAGCCGCACCCGATCTCCAGGACGCTATGGCCAGGCTGGAGTTCCATCATCCGCGCCAGGGAACGGTATTTGGCGCGCTGGGCCTCCTCCAGCAGTTGGCCGGGCTTCTCAAAGCGCGCGCTGGAGTAGGTCATCGATGGATCCAGCCACGCCTGATAGAAGGCGTTCCCGAGGTCATAGTGGGCGTGGATGTTGCGGCGCGCTCCGCTGCGGCTGTTGCGGTTCAATTTATTTCCCAGCCAGTTGACCGCCTGGATCATCCGACTGCCGTCGTAGAGACGGCGAATGTGCTCGTAGTTGTGGACCAGGGTCTCAAGCAGGACGGCTAGGTCGGGCGTGTCCCACTCACCGGCCATATAGCCTTCGGCAAATCCGATATCGCCGCTCTTGAGCACGCGGACGGCGAAGCGATAGTCGCTCACCGTCAATTCGGCCGAGTGACCAGCTTCCGTTCCGGTCAACGCGCGTTGGGAGCCGTCCGGGAGCTTCAGGGTCAATCGCCCCCAGGTCCAGTTGGCCGCAAGCCGCCGCCAGAACACATCGAAGAGCGGCGAAGCCGGCTGGTTCGCCCCGCGGTGCGTGGGGAAATTCGCAAGCGGTCGCGGCCGACGGGCGTCGGAAAGGATCATCGGGCGCCCCCGCCTACGGTGCGGACGCGAGGTGCGGCAGCCTGAATCGTGACGGATTCACGCGCTGGCGCCGGCTGGCGGGTGAGCGGGACGCCTCTGAGCCAGAGCTTTAGAGCCTCCCAGTGAATGGCGGCCATCACCTTGAGTGTCATGAAGGGGAGGCAGAAAGCCGCGGAAAGAAGTTCAAGGTCCTGCAGCGGGCGGCGCCTGGCCGACATGGCTGCGCTGATCAGCAGGCCGTCGGCGTCGAGACCCCTAACCGTCAGGTCCAGGCGCTCCTGCGGCGCACGACCGCGGAACTCGTAGTTCATGTCCATGCCCATGAAGGGCGAGACGTAGAGGTCCTTGGCCGCCTCCTGACGGATCAGGCCGGCGGCTTGATCCTCGGGACGGATGGGTACGACATAGGTATGGCGCAGGCCGAAGGTGTTTGTCACCTCATAGACCATCGCCGCCAGGCGCCCGTCAGGCCAATGACAGAAATAGAAGCTGATGGGATTGAATACGTATCCCAGCACCCGAGGCATGGTGAGCAGACGGATGGGCCCGTCGCCGATGTCGACCCCGGCTCTGTCGAGCCAAAACTTGATCTGGCTGCGGAGCGTCTCGCCGGATCCATCGCCATGGTCACGGTCGTGGAACGACAGGAGGTTGAACCGATTGCGAGAGAATAGCCGCAACTGACGGTTCAGCCCGTCAATGTCGGCAAGATCGAGCAACAGCCAGAAGACCCGGTAGCTGAGGCTGTGCGTCACCGGCCGGGTTCGCTGATGAGTTACGCGGCCAAGATAGAGAGCTGAAGCCTGCATCACGCGGCCTTCCCCATGGCGATCGGCGCAGCCCGCGACAGATGGATGCGCCCGCTCTCGTGCTCGACTGACCAAGGGCGTCGCACGCCGCCAAGCTGTTCTGCGACGGCCAGGCCTGATTGCAGGCCGTCCTCATGGAAACCCGCACCGAAATAAGCTCCGCAGAACCACACTCCGCCCCGACCCTGGAGGTCCCAGAGCCTCTTTTGGGCCTGGATGGCGGCGGGATTGAAAATCGGATGCTCGTAGATCTCGCTGCGCAACAGAGCCCCAGGTTTGGGCGCGCGCGGCGGATTTAGGGTGACGAACAGGTCCTGGCCGGGCAGGCCCTGCAGCCGGTTCATCCAATAGGTGACGCAGAGGCCCTCGCCCGTACCTATGTAGTTCCAACTCGCCCAGGCGCGGCGACGGCGGGGCATGAGGCCGCGATCGGTGTGCAAGACCGTGAAATTCCGGCTGTATTTGATGGAGCCGAGAATCTCCCTTTCCAGATCGTTCGGGTCGTCGAGCATGGCCAGAGCCTGGTCCGCGTGGGCGCCGATCACGACGTGGTCGAAGCGTTCGACACGTTCCTGGTCGTCATGGATCAGCACCCCCTGGTCTGTACGGCGCACCGCCCGCACCCCGGCGCCGAGACGTATGTCGGCGATCTTCTGGGACAGTCGCTCGACATAGGTGCGGCTGCCCCCCTCCACCGTCCGCCAGGCCGGCCGATCGACAAGCTTCAGAAGGCCGTGATTGCCGCAGAACCGGATGAACGCCTCGGCGGGATAGTCCATCAACGTGTGGGCGGGCGACGACCAGATGGCGGCCGCCATCGGCAGCAGATGGTCATCGCGGAAGGCCTCGCTGAAGCCCTGACGCTTGAGGTAATCGCCCAGGGTCAGTTCGGGGTCTGTCAGGCCCGCCAAGTCGCCCGGGGCTTGTCGGTAAAACCGCAGGATCTCGCTCAGCATCGACCAGAATCGCGGACTGACCAGATTGCGACGCTGTGCGAACAAGCCTGGAGCGGCGTACTCAAAACGCCCCTCGTCCTGAGACACTGCGAAGGACATGTCCGTCGCGCGGCTCTTCACCCCAAGATGCGAAAAGAGAGCGATGAGGTTTGGATAGGTCGCGTCGTTGAAGCAGATGAAGCCCGTGTCTACGGGAATCTGCCCCGCTGACGTTTCGGCGGTCACCGTGTTTGAATGGCCGCCCAGCCGGTCGGCCTTCTCATAAACGGTCACTTGGTGGTTCTGGGACAACAGCCAGGCCGAGGACAGAGCGGCGATGCCAGAGCCCACGACGGCGACTTTCAAAGGGGCGCTGACGGCGGTGGAAGGCGACATGGAAAGCTCCGGCAAAGCGTGCGCCCCTCAGCGGTGCGAGCAGTCCCATTACGCGCCGGCGCATCCAGCGGATCGGGATTGATCCAGATTTTTCCCCGAACCGTATTAGGCTCCATGCATGGTGAAGCCCGATCTTTCGCATCCTCGGCAAAGCGTGTTGGCGCGATGACAACCGACGCCGACGACACGCTTTTCTACGACCGGCTGATAGAGGCCGTGGCCCTGCGGCGTGATCGCGAAGCTTTCTCTCAGCTATTTGAGCACTTCGCCCCTCGCTTGAAAGCTTGGCTGATGAAGTCGGGGACCAGCGCGGCGGCGGCGGAGGACTTCGCCCAGGACGTCATGCTGACCGCCTGGCGCAAGGCCGACCTGTTCGACGCGCGCAAAGCTCGCGCGGCGACCTGGATCTTCACCATCGCCCGCAACCGGCGCATCGACGCGTTGCGTCGCGACGCGCGCGCTTTGCCCATGCCTCAGATCGATCTCGCCGAGGATGACCTTGCGCGCCCGGACGATTTGCTGGTCATGGCCGACGACGCCGAACGCGTGCGCGAGGCCATGTCGCGGCTGAATCCAGATCAGGTCGAGGTGCTTCGCCTCGCTTTCTTCCTGGACAGTCCGCATTCTGAAATCGCTCAGCGGCTCGATCTGCCGTTGGGCACGGTCAAGTCCCGCATCCGCAATGCAATGATCAAGCTGCGTAGAATCCTCGAGCCTTCCGAGGAGGCGTCCCAATGAACCCTGTCCGCAATCCCTCCGAAGAACGCCTGCTCGCCTATGCCGCCGGGACGCTGAGTCCGCCCGAAGCGGTGGTGCTGGCCGCCCATCTCGCCTTGCGCCCAGCCAACAACGCCTGGGTGAGACGGCTGCAGGCGCTCGGCGGCGAGTTCCTCGAGGAAGCTCAGCCCTCGGCGCTCTCTCAGGGTGCGCTCGCACGCGCGATGGCGCGGATCGAGACCGACGCCGGCGAGGTGCGAACGACGCCGCCCTTGAATGACATGCCCGAACTGCCCGAGCCCCTGCGAAACTACGCCCTGGGCCCTTGGCGGTGGATAGGGCCCGGCATCAGAGCGCGTGACGTCCACGCCCCGCGCGATGGCGACTGCCGGGTCATCCTACTGAAGATAGACCCCGGCCGAGAGACGCCCCGACACACCCATGGCGGGGTCGAACTCACCTGCGTGCTGTCTGGCGCCTACGCTACGGAAACCACGCGGTTCGACGTCGGCGACCTGGAAGAGGCCGATGAGGAGGTTTTGCACCGGCCGCGCGTCGTGTCCGACGAGCCGTGCCTCTGCGTCGTCGCCCTTGACGGTCAGATTCAGCCGGACGGTTGGCTGGGTCGGCTGATCCGCCCCTTCATTCGGCTGTGATCGGCGGCCTGCTCGCGCTGTGGGCCGCAGCGGCTCTCGTCATGACGCTCGTCATGACGGCCGCCTGGGTGGTTCAGCGCCGCACTGGACAAGGCGGTTGGGCCGACGCGTTTTGGTCGCTGGGCCTGGGCGCGACGGGCGTCCTCGTGGCGCTGTTCCCGGTGGAAGGCTCGCCGCCCACGTCTCGCCAACACCTGGCGGCGCTCTTGATCGGAGCCTGGGGCTTGCGGCTGGGCCTGCACATCGCAGCGCGTGCTGCGGCGGAGCCTGAAGACGCCCGCTACGCGCGGCTGCGTCAGGACTGGGGCGCCCGCTTTCAGTCGCGGATGTTCGCCTTCCTGATGCTGCAGGCGGCCGCCGCCGCGCTTCTCGCCCTCAGCGTTCTCGTAGCTGCGCGCAAGCCTGCGGCGGGCCTCTCGCCGCAAGATGGCCTGGCTGTGCTCGTGTTCATTGCCGCCTTGATCGGTGAGGGATGGGCTGACCGTCAGCTGGCTGCTTTCAAAAGCGATCCGGCTCATCGCGGCAAGATCTGCGATACCGGCCTCTGGGCTTGGTCGCGCCATCCGAACTACTTCTTCGAATGGCTCGGATGGTGCGCCTGGCCGCTGTTTGCGATCGACCTGGGCGGTGGCTGGCCCTGGGGTTGGCTCGCCCTAAGCGGTCCGGCCTACATGTACTGGCTTCTAACGCGGGTTTCCGGCGTGCCGCTGCTCGAAGCCCATATGCGCCGGTCCCGCCCGGAGGCCTTCGCCGCCTATGCAGAGCGAACCAGCGCCTTCTTCCCCCGCCCGCCGCGCCGCTAGGCGGCGCGCAGCCAACGCATGGCCAGGGCGCAGGCGATCGCTGAGGAGGCCGCGCTCACGCTCACGCCCCAGGCCATGTCGATGAGCGACAGTTTGAGGCTCCACGTCTTCAGCGTCGCCAGGTTGGTCAGATCGTAAGTCCCGTACGCGAACAGGCCAAACAGCGCCCCTAGCAGCAGAGCCTTCTTCCAGTCCGCTTGCGCCAAGCCGGGCGTCACGGCGAATACCGTCAGGCCGGCTGCATAGAGCGCATAGAAGGCGACCGCAGGGGCCAGTCGGAAATTATCGGCCAGCATTGCACCGAGCAGCGGCCGATAAAGCCGCTCGCTCATGGTCCCCAGCCAAGCGGTATCGATCAGGACGAAAATCGCCAGGGTCAGGACATATGAGACGATGATGTTCAAAGCGCATCTCCTACGCACCATCCGGGTACGATGATCGGCCGCGTCCAGATCGCCGCTGGAGAAATCAGCGCAGTTGCAGGTCCATTTCGCTTCTTCTTAGGAGCTCATTGAAGGCCGTCAGCGAGCCCTGTGGCCTCAGCGAAAAATGCTCAGATCGAGGTCTTGACGCTGTTCTCCGTCTCCCTAATTTTTTCGCCGTCGAGCGCCCGAAGGGCTCGACGACAGTCAGGGGGCGCCCGCGCTTCCGGGCGCCTCTCAGGTCCAACTTGCTCGTTCTGAGGAGATGGAAATGAGAACGGCATATGATTTTTCCCCGCTCTACCGGTCGGTGATCGGCTTTGACCGCATGGCCGACATCATCGACAGCGCCATGAAGAGCGAGGGCGATCGGGGTTATCCGCCCTATGATGTCGAGAAGACCAGCGACGACAGCTATCGCATCACCTTGGCCGCCGCGGGCTTCGCGGCCGATGAGCTCGAAGTCACGACCAAACCGAACCTGCTGATCGTGACCGGCCATAAGGCCAAGGAAGAGGACGGCTCGCGCACGTTCCTGCACCGCGGCATCGCGGCTCGCAGCTTCGAGCGCAAATTCGAGCTGGCCGACTATGTCGTGGTCAAGTCGGCAAGCTACGAGAACGGCGTGCTTGCGATCGATATGACCCGCGAGGTCCCAGATGCGTTGAGACCCCGGCGGATCGAGATCGGGACCGCAGATCCGTCCCCCTCGTTGCGTCGCATTGCGAGCAACCCGTCCGAGCATCGCGCAGCCTGACGCTCGCGACAGGTTCTCAGACCGGGGCGCCCGACAGGCGCCCCGGCGGCGCGAACGGCGCGCGCCATTCATGACTGCCGCCGACCGCGGCCTTTTGGAGGAAGGAGAAGAAGGGAGAAACGATGATGCGACTGGCGACGACCGAACAGATCTTTGACCTGCCGAGCGGCCATGAGCCCTGCAGCCTCAGGACCGCGATCGCACGTGGCGTTCGGCCTGCCGTTGGCTTTCAAGACCCCGACGATGTGGTGAAGGACCCTCACCTCTCACTTTGCGAGAAACGGGAGATTCTCTCATCGTGGGCGTCGGACGCATCGGCTGTACAGGACGAACCGCGCCTCAGGTGGCTGTTGGGCACCGTCGAGCCCGTCCCGCTGACAGAGGTGCTCGCCGCCCTCAGGCGGCTGGATGCGATGGAAGCGCGTTGTCAGAAGCGGCCTCACTAACACGGCCTGCTCGCCGCTTCGCGCTATCGAGACGACGCTGCGGAACCTAGCACCCGCGCCTGAGGCGAAGCCGTGGAAGTCGGACTGAGGCGGTTCCACCCTGCCGCTGAGCGGGGCACAACCCGGCGGCGGTGTGGCGAACAGATTTCAAGCTCGTGACGTCGGGTCATAAGCTTGTGCTTTCCGGCGACTAAAGAACCTTGAGCACGCGACGAGAGTTCTCTTTAGCTGAATGAAGACGTGCCTTCGGAAGACTGCGTCGCCGAGTTAGGAAGACGGACACATGCCACCGCGCGCCCCTGCATCAAGAGCGTCTTACGGTCAGATCTCGCCGAGCGCAGCATCTTGAAGCGGCGGGGCGCGTTCCTCGCGACGCTGGCGAGCGTCGGCGTCCTCGCCGCATGCGGAGCAAAGACGGACGCTCACAAGGGCGCAGCGGGCGGGCCCACCTCCGTAGGGTACGTGGTCGTCCAGCCCACCAGGGTCGATGTGACCAACGTACTCACCGGCCGCGTCGTCGCCTATCAGAGCTCCGAGGTGCGTCCGCAGGTCTCCGGGGTGATCGAAAAGCGCCTCTTCACCGAAGGTTCCCTCGTCACCCGCGGCCAGCCCCTCTACCAGATCGACCCCAGTCTTTACCGCGCCGCGGTCAACCAGGCGGAGGCCAACGTCCAGAGCGCGGAGGCCAGTCTGTCGGCGGCTTCGGCCCTGGCCGAACGCTACAAGCCGCTGGCGGCGATCGAGGCGGTCAGCCAGCAGGACTACGTTAACGCCGCCGCGCAGGCGGCCCAGGCCAAGGCCTCAGTCGCGCAGGCCCGCGCGGCGCTTGAGACCGCCCGCATCAATCTGAGGTTCACCACCGTCCCGGCCCCGATCAGCGGTCGCATCGGCCGTTCTCTCTCCACCGTCGGCGCGCTGGTCACCACCAGCCAAGCCAATCCGCTGACGACCATCCAGCAGCTCGATCCGATGTTCGTCGACATCCAGCAGTCGAGCGGCGACCTCTTGGCCCTACGCCGGGCGCTGGCCGCGGGCGGGCTCTCGCCCGGAAGCGCGGCGGTGAAACTTACGCTCGAGGACGGGAGCACTTACGACCAGGTCGGCGCCGTTGAGTTCTCCGAAGCGGTGGTCGACGAGTCCACCGGTACGGTCACGCTCCGCGCCCGCATCGCCAACCCCAAGGGCGTCCTGCTTCCGGGCATGTTCGTCCGCGCCAGCTTCAACCAGGCGGTGGCCACGTCGGCCTATCTGGTGCCGCAGACCGCGGTCGCGCGTGATCCCAAGGGGGCCGCCAGCGTCTACGTCGTCGGCGCCGGCGACAAGGCGGAGCGGCGCGACATCACCGCCGAACGAACCCAAGGCGCCTACTGGGTCGTCACCACGGGCCTCAACCCCGGCGACCGAGTGATCACTCAGGGCCTGGCCAACGTTCAGCCCGGCAAGCCCCTGAAGCCGGTTCCGGCGGACACCCCGCAACGCATCGAGGCGCCGCCCGGCAAGGCCGGTGGGCAGACCAAGGGCTCCGTCGCAGGGGGCGCCTGACCATGCTCTCGCGCATCTTCGTCGATCGGCCGATCTTCGCCTGGGTGATCGCCATCATCATCATGCTGGCCGGCCTAGGCGCCATCCGGTTCCTGCCGGTCGCCCAGTATCCCGACGTCGCCCCCCCTCAGGTGTCCATTCGCGCGACCTATCCCGGCGCCTCGGCCGAGACGATCCAGAACAGCGTCACCCAGGTCCTCGAACAGTCCCTCACCGGGATCGACGGCCTGCTCTACTTCGCCTCCTCGTCCACCTCGCGCGGCCAGGTCACGATCACCGTCACCTTCGACAAGGGCGTCGATCCCGACATCGCCCAGGTGCAGGTGCAGAACCAGGTGCAGCAGGCGGTCTCGCGCCTGCCCAGCCAGGTGCAGCAGCAGGGGCTGGTGGTCCGCAAATCCAACCCGGACAACCTCCTGATCGTCGGGGTCTATGACGAGACCGACCGGATGACCAATCGGGACGTCTCAGACTACCTCGTCTCCAACCTCCAGGACCCGATCTCGCGGCTCAAGGGCGTCGGCGACACCAACGTCTTCGGCTCGCAGTACGCCATGCGCGTCTGGCTCAATCCAGACCGACTGGCGAGCTACCAGCTGACGCCGGGTGACGTCGTGACCGCCATTCAGAACCAGAACACCGAGGTCGCGGCCGGCGAGATCGGCGGCCAGCCACAGCCCGACTCCCAGATGCTCAATGCGACGGTGACCGCTCAGTCGCGGCTGCAGACGCCTGAGCAGTTCGCGAAGATCGTCCTGAAGAGCCAGCCCAGCGGCGCGGCCGTCCTGCTGGCCGACGTGGCGCGGGTCGAGTTGGGGTCGGAAAACTACAACGCCCGCAGCCGCGTGAACCAGCACCCCGGGGCCGGCCTGGCGATCCTGCTCGCCCCGGGCGCGGACGCCCTCAAGACCGCCGATCTGGTCAAGGCCAAGGTCGAGGAGCTCTCGAAGGAATTCCCGGCCGGCCTGAAGTTCGCTTACGCCAACGACACGACCGACTTCATCAAGCTGTCGATCGCAGAGGTGGTGAAGACGCTGGCCGAGGCCATCGTCCTCGTCGTCATCGTGATGTTTGTGTTCCTGCAGAGTTGGCGCGCGACCCTGGTGCCGGCCATCGCGGTCCCGGTGGTGCTGCTTGGGACGTTCGGCGTGCTTTACGTCGCCGGGTTCTCCATCAACACCATGACGCTGTTCGGCATGGTGCTCGCCATCGGCCTGCTGGTCGACGACGCCATTGTGGTGGTCGAGAACGTCGAACGGCTGATGGAGGAAGACCCCGAGCTCACGCCGCGGGAAGCCACGATCCGATCCATGGACGAGATCACCATGGCGCTGATCGCCATCGCCCTGGTGCTGTCGGCGGTGTTTCTGCCGATGGCCTTCTTCGGCGGCTCGACGGGGGTGATCTACCGGCAATTCTCGCTGACCATCATCTCGGCCATGCTGCTGTCGGTCTTCGTCGCCCTGACGCTCAGCCCGGCCATCACCGCGAACCTGCTGAAGCGCAAGCGCGAGGCCCACGAGATTCACGACGGCTGGTTCGGCCGCCGTTTTCCCGACGCGGCCGGCTTCATCCATCGCAGCTCAAAGAGCTTCAACACCAATTTCGATCGCATGGCCGACGCCTACCGACGCTCGGTGCGCGCGATCCTCGGCCGTCGCGTCCTGGCGCTCGGCGTCTACGTCGTGATCGTGGCGCTCCTCTGCGTGCTGTTCATCCGGCTTCCGACGGGCTTCCTGCCGACCGAGGACCAGGGCGCGGCCAGTGTCCAGTTCCAACTCCCGGCCGGAGCGACCCAGGCGCGGACCGTCGAAGTCCAGCGCCAGGTCGAGAACTATTTCCGCGAGCACGAGGACGCCAACGTCCGCACCATGTTCACCGTCAGCGGCGGGGGGGGCGGCGCCAGCGGCCAGAACACGGGCCAGGGCTTCATCAACCTCGTCGACTGGTCCGCACGCAAAGGCAAGGACAACACCGCCGACGCTGTTGTCGCCCGCGCCTCGGCCGCCTTCCAGAACTTCCGCGACGCCCGCGTCTTCGCCCTGATCCCGCCGGCCATTCGCGGCCTCGGGCAATCCGACGGCTTCACCATGGAGTTGCAGAACTCCAGCGGCATGTCCCAGGCCGACTTCAACGCCGCCCGAGACAAGCTGCTGGAAGCAGCACGCCGCGATCCCGCCCTGGCCTCGGTGCGCCTGACCGAACTGCCCGACATCGCGACGCTGAAGATCGACATGGACGCCCGCAAGCTGGCCGCCCTCGGCCTCAGCCAGGCCGACGTCAACGCGACCCTGTCGACGGCCTGGGGCGGCCGCTACGTCAACGATTTCGTCGACCGCGGCCGGGTCAAGCGGGTCTACGTCCAGGGCGACGCGCCCTACCGCGCCGATCCATCCAACCTGGAGGAGTGGTACGTCCGGGGTTCGAACGGCCAGATGGCGCCGTTCTCGTCCTTCGCCAGCATCTCGTGGTCGCAGGCGCCGACGACCCTGTCGCGCTTCAACGGCATTCCGTCCTACGAATTCCAGGGCTCGGCCGCGCCGGGCGGCAGCTCCGGCCAGGCCATGGCAGCGATCGAGAAGCTGGCCGCCGACATCCCCGGCACCAGCATCGCCTGGTCGGGCCTCTCGTTCCAGGAGCGGCTGTCCTCGGGCCAGGCGCCGATCCTCTACGGGCTTGCGCTGCTCGTCGTGTTCCTCTGCCTGGCGGCGCTTTACGAGAGCTGGTCGATCCCGCTCGCCGTGCTCCTCGTGGTCCCGCTCGGACTGGTCGGAGCAGTGTTGGCGGTGACGCTGCGCGGCCTGATCAACGACGTCTATCTCCAGATCGGCCTGCTCACGACCATGGGGCTGGCGGCCAAGAACGCCATCCTGATCGTCGAGTTCGCCGAGCAGGCCGAGCGGCGCGGGGCGTCCGCCATGGAGGCGGTGATCCAGGCCGCGCGCACCCGACTGCGGCCGATCCTGATGACCAGCCTGGCCTTCATCTTCGGCGTCCTGCCGCTCGCCATCTCGACCGGCGCCGGCGCCAACAGCCGCATCGCCATCGGCACCGCGGTCATCGGCGGCATGCTGACCGCCACCATTCTGGCGATCTTCTATATCCCGCTGTTCTTCGTGATGGTCCGGCAAGGCTTCCGCGCGATGCGCAAGGGCCGGGGCGACTCCAACGAACTGGAGCCTGCATGAAACGCGCGCTCGTCCTTCTCGTCGGCCTGAGTCTCGCAGGCTGCTCCCTGGCCCCGCGCTATCAGCAGCCGCAACTGCCCACTCCCGCGTCGTGGCCGGCCGGCGATCCCTACCTGATGCAAAGCGAAGCCGAGCTGCCGAAGGTCGGCTATCGCGATGTCTTCACCGACCCACGCCTGCAGACGCTGATGGTTCAGGCATTGGCCAACAACCGCGACCTGCGGGCGGCCAGCGCCAACATCCTGGCGGCGCGTGCCCAGTACCGGATCCAACGCGCCGAGCGCCTTCCACAGGTCGATGTCGACGGCCGCTACACCCGAACCGGCGGCGGTTCGGCCCCCAATGTCGAGGCCTACAGCGCCCAGGTCGGGGTCACCGCCTTCGAACTCGACCTGTTCGGCCGCGTGCGCTCGCTGAGCGACGCGGCGCTCAACCGCTACTTCGCCACCGAGGCGGCCACCCGCGCCACCCGCCTGACCCTGCTGGGCGACGTCGCCGAGGTCTGGCTCACCTATGGCGCCGACGCCAGCCGTCTGAAGATCGCCCAGGACACCGTAGTTAGCGCCGAAAGCAGCGTCAGGCTGACCCGGGCCAGGCTGAAGGGCGGCATCGCCCCGCGCACCGACCTGCGCCAAGCCGAGACCGTGCTCGCCGCCGCCCAGGCCGATGTCGCCTCGCTGCGCACGGCGCTGGCCCAGGACCTCAACGCCCTGCAGTTGCTGCTCGGGGCGCCGCTCGACCAGAACCTGATGGCGTCGTCGATTGAGGACGCCAGCCAAGGCCTGAAGACCCTGCCGGTCGGCCTGCCGTCGCAAGTGCTGTTGCGGCGTCCGGATGTGGTTCAGGCCGAATACGGCCTGCGCGCCGCCAACGCCGAGATCGGCGCGGCGCGCGCAGCGCTGTTCCCGACCATCTCGCTGACCGGCGCGCTCGGCTACGCCAGTCCCGCGCTTTCGTCGCTGTTCAACGACGGCGCCTTTACGCGCTCGTTCACCCCTTCGGTGACCCTTCCGATCTTCCGCGCCGGCGCCGGCCTCGCCGGAGTCGCCGCTTCCCAAGCGCAGCGCGACGCGGCGCTGGCTGCGTACGAGAAAGCCATTCAGTCCGGGTTCCGTGAAACCGCCGACGCCCTGGCTCGTCAGGGAACGCTCGCCGAGGAACTCACCGCCACCCGCACCCAGCTCAACGCCGCCCAAGACACCATGACCTTGACCGAGGCCCGCTATCGCGGCGGCGTCGACACCTTCCTGGCCAACCTGGTCGCCCAGCGCTCCCTGTTCACCGCCCAGAGCGCCTATGTCGCCAACCAGCTCGCCGCCGCGGTGAATCGCGTCGACCTTTACCGAGCAGTCGGAGGCGCCGACGGGCCATCGTCGCCCTGAAGCCCGGCGTCGCCGCCCCGCGCGGTGGAAGACGCCGGGGCGACTGTCTCGGCCAGATTTTGTGCGAGCGGCGTCGACACGTTGCGGGGGTCACGCCTCGTCGACTATTCGATGCCTCGTGCCGCTGACATTGGGCGGCGATCCCACAGTAAGCGAGACAGGCTGGCGATGATTCAACCCGGTGCGGCTTTCAAGGACAACCTCCCGCAACTGCCCGCTATCGACGGCGTGCAACGCATCGACCTGGTGGAGGCGAGCGGAAACGTGATCGCCAGCATCGAGAACCAGCCGGGCAAGCAGGGTTCGCTGGCGGTCTATCAGTACCTAAAACAGTCCTTCGGCGTCCTGGACGCACAGGCCGCAGAACATGGCCTGGCCGTATTCGGCGAACATACCGCCGACGCCCGCAACCGCCCGGGCGCGCACCCCAACATCGACCGCCTTATCCAGATCGCCGGCGGCGGCGCTGCGCTGAACATCGACGTGATAGCAGCGGGCCGCTGAGCGCGCGGCAGCTGGCGTGGAAGCGGCTCAGGACAGCCGATCGCGGAAGTCGACGTAGTCGAATTGGCGCACCAGCCGCAGCGCGTCGGTCCGACTGTTCCACAGCGCGATAGACGGCAGCGGCACGCCGTTGAAGGTCGTGGTCTTGACCATCGAATAGTGGGCCTGGTCCAGGAACGCGATCCGCGCGCCCGGCGCCGGCGTCGTCGCGAAGACGTAGTCGCCGATGACGTCGCCCGCCAGGCAGGACGGCCCGCCCAGGCGAACCGAAACGCCAGCTTCCGCTTCGTTCAGCATCGCCGGGCGGTAGGGCGCCTCCAGCACGTCGGGCATGTGACAGGTCGCCGAGATGTCGGTGATCGCGACCTGCACGTCGTTGTCGAAGACGTCGAGCACCTCGCCGACCAGGATGCCGGCGTCCAGCGCGATCGCCTCGCCGGGCTCAAGCAAGACGTCTATCCCGTGGCGCTCGCGGATGTCGCGCACGAAGGCGATGAGGTCATCACGCGCGTAGTCTGCTCGGGTGACGTGGTGGCCGCCGCCGAGGTTCACCCACTTCAGCCCGGCCATCATCGGCGCGAGCTGCGGTTCCACCGCATTCCAGATCCGCTGCAGCGGCGCGAAGTTCTGTTCGCAGAGGGCATGGATATGCAGGCCGTCTACGCCGTTTAGATGTTCCGGCCGCAACTGCGACACCGGAAAGCCAAGCCGCGATCCCGTGCAACACGGGTCGTACTTGGCGACCTCGGCCTCGCTCCACTCCGGGTTCAGCCGCAGGCCCACCTCGAAGACTTCGCCCCGCACGCGGGCCTCGGCGATCAGGCCCGCGAAGCGCGCGATCTGCGCCGGCGAGTTGAAGATCACCGTGTCGGACAGACGCAGGATCTCGGGCAGATCGTCGGCGCGATAGGCCGGCGAATAGGTCGTCAGCTCGCCCTTGTAGTGCTCGCGCGCCAGCCGGGCCTCCCACAGTCCGGAGGCGCAGGTCCCATGCAGATGCTCCGCCACGAGGTCGGCGACCGCCCACATCGAGAACGCCTTCAGCGCCAGCAGCACCTTGGCGCCGCTGCGATCGGCGATGTCCTTCAGAACGACGAGGTTGCGACGCACCGCCTCTTCGTCGACGACGAAGCAGGGCGACGGCACGCGGCCAAGGTCGAATTGGGCGAAGGCGCCCGGGCCGCCGGCTTGGGTCTCCATAACGGCGGCGATCAGAAGGCCAACGGCGCGGCCAGAGTCTCGACCTTCCAGGGCAGGCCCTGGCTGTTCATCAGCGCCATGAACGGGTCGGGATCGAGCTGCTCCATGTTGAACACCCCGGCGCCCTTCCAGGCGCCGGTCAGCATCAGCGACGCCCCGATCATCGCGGGCACGCCGGTGGTGTAGCTGACCGCCTGGTTGCCGGTCTCGGCATAGGCTTCTTCGTGGTCGCAGACGTTGTAGACGTAAACGGTCTTCTGGGCGCCGTCCTTCTGACCGGTGGCGATGACCCCGATGTTGGTCTTGCCGCGCGTCACCGCGCCCAGCGTCGAGGGCTCGGGCAGCAGCGCCTTCAGGAACTGCAGCGGGATGATCTCGACGCCCTGGAACTTCACCGGGTCGATGCGGGTCATCCCCACATTGCCCAGCACTTCCAGGTGTTTCAGGTAGCTGTCGCCGAAGGTCATCCAGAAGCGGATCCGCTTGATTTCCGGATAGAATTTGGCCAGCGACTCCAGCTCCTCATGGTACATCAAGTACATGTTGCGCACGCCGACCTCGGCGAAGTCGAACGCCTGCTTGTGCGCTAGCGCCGGCCCTTCGACCCACTGGCCGTTCTCCCAATGGCGGGACGGTGCGGTGACCTCGCGCAGATTGATCTCGGGATTGAAGTTGGTGGCGAACGGGTGGCCGTGGTCGCCGCCGTTGCAGTCGAGGATGTCGAGCGTGTCGATCCGGTCCAGCAGATGCTTGCGGACATAGGTGGCGAACACCGACGTCGCGCCGGGATCGAAGCCGCAGCCGAGAACCGCCATCAGGCCGGCGTCCTTGAACCGGTCCTGGTACGCCCACTGCCAGCTGTACTCGAACTTCGCCTCGTCCCGCGGCTCGTAGTTGGCGGTGTCGAGATAGTTCGCGCCCGCCTTGAGGCAGGCGTCCATGATCGCCAGGTCCTGGTAGGGCAGCGCCAGGTTCACGACGAGCCCAGGCTTCACCTCCTCGATGAGCGCCGTGGTCGCAGCGACGTCGTCGGCGTCCAGCTCGGCCGTGCGCACGTCCACGCCGGTGCGTTGCTTCACCGACGCAGCGATCGCATCGCACTTCGAACGGCGACGGCTCGCCAACGTGATCTGTGAGAACACGTCGGGATTCATCGCCATCTTGTGGACCGCAACCGAGCCCACGCCACCGGCTCCGATCACAAGCACCGTGCTCATCTGTATGTAACTCCGACCTCAGTATCGCTGGAGACGCGCGCCCATTCCGCTGCGTCGCCGCGCGCTTATACGTGGTCGGAACGGGCCGTGCCCAGACTCGTTGCTACGGGTCGACTCGACGGGCGCGACCGAATTGGGGCGACAGGCGGCTGGCAGCGAACAAGAGCGGGGTCGCCGCCTTCATCGTTAAGGCGAAGGTCAGGCGCCGCGAACCTCCGGCCCGCGCCCGGTCAGGCCGCGCCGCAGACCAAAGCTGCGGCACGGGTCCCGATTTTAAGCCCCGGCCAGCTGCGCCTTGCGCTCGCGGCGCCGGCGGGTCAGCACGTGCTCGGTGTAGCCGTTCGGCTGGGCGCGGCCTTCGAACACCAACTCGAGCGCCGCCTGATAGGCGATGCTGGCGGCTGGGTCAGTCGCCATCGGCTGATAAGCGGCGTCGCCCGCGTTCTGGGCGTCGACCACCTTGGCCATCCGGCCGAAGGTCTCGCGCACCTGTTCCTCGGTGCAGACCCCGTGGTGCAGCCAGTTGGCCATGTGCTGGCTGGAAATGCGCAAGGTGGCGCGGTCTTCCATCAGCCCGACGTCATGGATGTCCGGCACCTTCGAGCACCCGACGCCCTGGTCGATCCAGCGCACGACATAGCCGAGGATGCCTTGAGCGTTGTTGTCCAGCTCCTGCTGGACGTCAGCGGCGTTCCAGTTCGACTTGGCCAGCGGCGGGGTCAGCAGGTCGTCGGTCCCGGTCTTGGCGGCGGACTTGAGCATCGTGGCCTGGAGCGCCGGCACGTCGACCTCGTGATAGTGCAGCGCA
The DNA here is from genome assembly GCF_014196295.1 of Phenylobacterium haematophilum. Classification (GTDB taxonomy): domain Bacteria; phylum Pseudomonadota; class Alphaproteobacteria; order Caulobacterales; family Caulobacteraceae; genus Phenylobacterium; species Phenylobacterium haematophilum. The sequence goes on along the minus strand of NZ_JACIDK010000003.1, from coordinate 225,831 downwards.
TGCAGCACGGCGGCGGTCGGCGACGGCACCCAGGCGGTGTTGGCGCCGGCCTTCGGGTGTCCGACCTTGGCCGCAAGCATGTCCTTCATCATGTCGGGCGCCGCCCACATGCCCTTGCCGATCTGGGCGCGGCCGGGGAAGCCCGTGGCCAGGCCGATCTCGACGTTGCGCTTTTCATAGGCCGGCAGCCAGGCCTCGGCCTTGATCGCGTCCTTGCGGACCACCGGGCCCGCTTCCATGGCCGTGTGGATCTCGTCGCCCGTGCGGTCGAGGAAGCCGGTGTTGATGAATACGATGCGTTCGCGCGCGGCGTGGATGCAGGCGGCGAGATTGGCGCTGGTGCGGCGCTCCTCGTCCATGATCCCCAGCTTCACGGTGTTGCGTTCGAGGCCCAGAGCGTCCTCGACCAGGTCGAACAGACGCACGGCCAGAGCGACCTCGTCAGGCCCATGCATCTTCGGCTTCACGACATAGACCGAACCAGCCGTGCTGTTGCGGCGCGCGCCCTTCAGGTCATGCAGGGCGGCGGCGACCGTCACCAGGGCGTCGACCGCGGTTTCGAACACCGGCTGGCCGTCGAAAGTCACCGCGTCGGTCAGCATGTGGTGGCCGACATTGCGCACCAGCATCAGGCTGCGGCCGCGCAGGGTGATGTCGCCGCCGCCGGCCGCAGTGTAGGAGCGATCCTCCTCCAGGCGACGAGTTTCGGTCTGGCCGCCCTTGGTGAAGGTCGAGGTCAGGTCGCCGCGCATCAGGCCCAGCCAGTTGCGGTAGACGTTGGTCTTGTCCTCGGCGTCCACGGCGGCGACGGAGTCCTCACAGTCCTGGATCGCGGTCAGCGCAGCCTCGACGAGCACGTCGGAGACGCCGGCGGGGTCGTCCTTGCCGATGTTGTGAGAACGGTCGATCAGGATCTCGAGGTGCAGGCTGTTGTGAACCAGCAGAACGCCGGCCGGCGCGGCGGCTTCCCCGCGATAGCCGACGAACTGCGCCGGGGTCGCCAGCGCGACCTCCTGGCCGTCCTTCAGGCGCACGACCAGGCTCTGCCCCGAAACCACGTACGCCACGGCGTCGGCATGCGAGCCGGAGGCCAGCGGCGCGGCGCGGTCCAGGAAGCCCCGGGCGAACGCCACCACCTTGGCGCCGCGCACCGGATCATAGCCCTTACCACCGGTCGGCGGTTCGAGCGCATCGGTGCCGTAGAGCGCGTCATAGAGGCTGCCCCACCGCGCGTTGGCGGCGTTGAGCGCGAAACGGCCGTTGGACACCGGCACCACCAGCTGCGGCCCGGCGATAGACGCGATCTCGGGATCGACGTTCTGGGTGATGATCTCGAAGGCGGCGGGTTCGGGCAGCAGGTAGCCGATCTCGCGCAGGAAGGCGGTTTCCTCGGCGACGTCCAGCGGCTTGCCGCGGCGCTCGCGCCACCAGCCATCGATCTGCGCCTGCAGCTCGTCGCGGCGCTGCAGCAGCGCGGCGTTGCGAGGGGTGAAGTCGGCCAGCACCTTTTCCAGCGCGGCCCAGAAGGCGTCGGAAGCTACGCCCGTCCCCGGCAGCAGCTCGCCTTCCACGAAGGCGTGCAGCGTGTCGTCGACCGTGAGGGATTTGCTGATGTTCATGCGATCCGTGTCCCCAACTAAAGCGTCCTTCGGCTTCGCCGCAGTGCAGCGAGCCGGACCATTCCGGCGCTTTACTGCACGGAAGCGCGCCGGTTTGAAGCGTTTTGTTCGTGCGGGGCGACGCTTTGGCGCGCCACGGGCAGAATTTGCCTCAGGCGTCGGAAAAGCCGAACGGCGCGCTCGTGCGCCGGATGTCGTCGGCCAGGATCTGGCGGCCGATAGGAGGGGCCGAGCGTGCTGTGCATTCCGTACGATGGCAGAGCCGGCAGGTGACGCCGATCGGCGTGGCGCTCTCCGGTCCCGGGCGATCCTGGGTGTAGATCAGCCGGTGCGCGTGCTCGGCCGAGCAGCCGAGCGCGATCGCCCGCTCGACCCGCGGCGTGCCGAACGCCCCGCCGCCGGCGGTGACCGTGCGGGCGATCGAAAAGAACCGCTCGCCGTCCGGCAGCTCCAGCCATTGGGTGACGATCTCGCGCGGGGTCTTGAACGCCTGGTGCACCGACCACAGCGGACAGCCGCCCCCGTGGCGCGCGAACGGAAAGCCGGCGCCGTCCAGGCGCTTGGAGACGTTGCCGGCCGGGTCGACGCGGATGAAGAAGAAAGGCACCCGCTCGTGGCCGGGCTTCTGCAGGGTGGTCAGCCGGTGCGCGGTCTGCTCGAAGCTGGCCCCGAACTGGCGGGCCAGGGCTTCGACGTCGTAGCGGCGCGCCTCCACGGCCTTGGCGAAGGCCGTGTAGGGCATCAGGATCGCGGCTGCCGCATAACTCGCGAGCGCCCGGCGGGTCAGCCGCTCGCCGCTCTCGCTGGCGAAGGTCCCTTCGGCGGCGACCGCATCGACATCCTCGCGCATCTCCAGATAGGCCAGCTGCAGGGCCAGCTGGAACACTTGGCTGGCGGTGTCGAGCGAGTCGTCGAGCAGCAGCTCCTTGCGGTGCCAGTCGAGCCGCCGGATCGAGCCGACCATGAAACTCGACGGGATGCGCCGGACCCGCAGATTGTGCCGCGCCTTCAGATAGGCCGCGATGCTTTCGTGGGCGGCGACCTGCTGGGCCAGCCGCTCGGCCGCGTCGTCCAGCACCGGGAACGAGTTGCGCCTCGCAGCCAGGAATCGTCGCGACTCCGCCACCGGATCGGCTGCGTCCGGCCCCTGGGCGGCGTCGCCGGCCGGGCCTTCAGCGCCGCGGTCGGCCAGCGCCAGCTGCTCTTCCTTGTAGGCGGTGTAGAGCCGCAGCAGCGCTTCGGTGATGCCCGGGAAGTTGGTGGTGACGTCGGTGCTCTCCAGGGTAGGCAGATCGATGTCGCCGAACATCGGGTCCTTCAGCACCGCCTGCAGCCGCGCTGCGTCGTCCGACCCACCGTCGCCGGCCAGGGTCGCCATGTCCATCTTGTAGGTCTGTGACAGCCGCAGCAGCATCTCGGCGCTCAGCGGCCGATGATTGCGCTCCAGCAGCGCGATGTAAGAGGGCGAGACTTCCAGGTCCGCGGCCATGTCCGCCTGCGTCAGGCCGTGATCCCGGCGCAGTCGGCGCAGGCTCGGCCCGACATAGAGGCGGCGTTCGGCGACCATTTCTTACTCCTGCTATTGTCGAAACATTACAGCATTACAGAGATCGTCCGTAAAGTCTTACATCCGCACCTCGCGGCGACTCCACACCGGCGCGCCGCCGCCCTAGGTGACCGCCAGCACCGGGCCGAGTTCCCCCGGCTGATCGCGGAAGAGGCACATGTCTTATCAAGACCACATCATCGAGATGAGCCAGCTCATCAAAAGCAAGAACGGCACCTGGGACGGCATCAACGCCGAATCCGTGGCCCGCATGCGTCTGCAGAACCGCTTCAAGACCGGCCTGGAGATCGCCAAGTACAACGCCGCGATCATGCGCAAGGACATGGCGGCCTATGACCTGGACGCCGGCAAGTACACCCAGTCGCTGGGCTGCTGGCACGGCTTCATCGGCCAGCAGAAGCTGATCTCGATCAAGAAGCACTTCGGCAACACCGACCGCCGCTACCTGTACCTGTCGGGCTGGATGGTCGCCGCCCTGCGCTCGGAATTCGGCCCGCTGCCGGACCAGTCGATGCACGAGAAGACCTCCGTGCCGGCGCTGATCGAAGAGCTGTACACCTTCCTGCGCCAAGCCGACGCCCGTGAGCTCGGCGGCATGTTCCGCGAACTCGACGCCGCCCGCGCGGCCGGCGACAAGAAGCGCGAGCAGGAACTGATCGACGCGGTCGACAACTATCAGACCCACGTCGTTCCGGTTATCGCCGACATCGACGCCGGTTTCGGCAACGCCGAAGCCACCTACCTCCTGGCCAAGAAGATGATCGAAGCGGGCGCCTGCGCCCTGCAGATCGAAAACCAGGTCTCGGACGAAAAGCAGTGCGGCCACCAGGACGGCAAGGTCACCGTCCCGCATGAAGACTTCCTGGCCAAGGTCCGCGCCTGCCGCTACGCCTTCCTCGAACTCGGCGTCGACGACGGCGTCATCGTGACCCGCACCGACTCGCTGGGCGCCGGCCTGACCAAGCAGATCGCCGTCAGCCACACCCCGGGCGACCTGGGCGACCAGTACAACAGCTTCCTGGACTGCGAAGAGATCGCCCCCGCCGACCTCAAGAACGGCGACGTGATCATCAACCGCGAAGGCAAGCTGCTGCGTCCGAAGCGTCTGCCGAGCAACCTGTTCCAGTTCCGTGAAGGCACCGGCGAAGACCGCTGCGTCCTGGACTCGATCACCTCGCTGCAGAACGGCGCCGATCTGCTGTGGATCGAAACCGAAAAGCCGCACGTCGAGCAGATCGCCGGCATGATGGACCGCATCCGCGAAGTCATCCCGAACGCCAAGCTGGTCTACAACAACAGCCCGTCGTTCAACTGGACCCTGAACTTCCGTCAGCAAGTCTACGACGCGTGGAAGGCCGCCGGTAAGGACGTCTCGTCCTACGACCGCAACGGCCTGATGAGCGTGGACTACGACGCCACCGAACTGGCGGCCGAAGCCGACGAGCGCATCCGCACCTTCCAGGCGGACGGCGCCAAGCGCGCGGGCATCTTCCACCACCTGATCACCCTGCCGACCTACCACACCGCGGCCCTGTCGACCGACAACCTGGCCAAAGAGTACTTCGGTTCGCAAGGCATGCTGGGCTACGTGAAGGGCGTCCAGCGTCAGGAAATCCGCCAGGGCATCGCCTGCGTGAAGCACCAGAACATGTCCGGCTCGGACATCGGTGACGATCACAAGGAATACTTCGCCGGCGAAGCCGCGCTGAAGGCCGGCGGCGTCCACAACACGATGAACCAGTTCGCCTAAGCGTCCCGCATCGACGACTAAAGGGAACGGCCCGGAGCTCACGCTCCGGGCCGCTTTCTTTGGGCCATCGCGCAAGGACGGCGCGAACTTCATTCTCGACTAAGGCTTTTGGGCGTTTAATTCGTACGCAGGCATCGCTGTGCTGGGAAATGGTCTCGGATGTCCAGGATCAGACGTATCGCGCGCAAGGTAAGGAACCGCCTGGCGACGGCCGGCCGGCGCACCTTCGGCCTGCCCGCCGGGCCGGCCATCCTCATGTATCACCGCGTCAACGAGCCCGGTTACGACCCTTGGGAACTGGCCGTCACGCCGGCCCGCTTCGACGAGCAGCTCGCCTGGCTCAAGCGCCGCCGCACGGTGCTGCCGCTGGTCGAGTTCGCCGAACGCCACGCTCGGGGCGACCTACCCCGTGACGCCATCGCCATCACCTTCGACGACGGCTACGCCTGCAACGGCCACAATGCGGCGCCGCTCCTCGCCGCCCACGGCCTGCCGGCGACGGTCTTCCTCGCCACCAGCGCGATCTCCGCCGAACATGAATATTGGTGGGACGACCTGGAACGCATCGTGGTCGGCGCGCCGGTCACGTCGATGAACGTCGAGGTTGACGGCCAGCGCCATGCGTTCGACCTCGGCGCGGTCGGCGACCTTCACGCCCCCAATCCGCAACGCCAAGCCGCCTACAAGGCGCTCTGGCAGGCGATGCGGCTGCTCGACCCAGTCGAACGCCGGGCGCTGTTGGCCGATCTGGCTCAGCGTCACGGCATGCCGTCGGCTCGCAGATCCAGCCATCGCAGCATGACCCGCGAGGAGATCCAGACCCTGGCATCTGAGGGCGTGATCAGCTTCGGGGCGCACTCGGTGAACCACCCGGCGCTCAGCGAGCTCAGCCGCGAGGAACAGCGCATCGAGATCGAAACTAGCCGCGAGGTCTGCGCCGAACTGCTGGGCTCGACGCCCTCGACCTTCGCCTATCCGTTTGGCGACTACAGCGACGTGACTGTGGACGTGGTGCGCGATGCCGGCTTCGCTGTCGCGGTCACCACCGACGCCGACGTCGTGCGCAAGGGCGCCGACCGCCTGCGCCTGCCACGGCTGCAGGTCGGCGACTGGCCTGCGCGGCGCTTGAGCGCCGTCCTCAGCGCCTAGGCGCCGCGGCGCGCTTTGATCGTGATAGTGACCGGATAGCCATCATCGACGAGATCGAGCTTGCGTTTGCTGACCTCCTCGTGAGCCAATCCCTGAAGAAAGGCGGTCGCGGAAAAGGCGTTGCCATACGTCTCCACCTCGACGTTCTCGGGTCCGAAGACCTCGCCGAACAGTCGCTTGGCCGACAGCGCAGTCAGTGACCAGTACCAGGTCGTGCCCCACTGGTCTTCAGCGACCGGGCTGATGCCCGGCACCGTCACCAGCGCAACACCGCCGGACCGTAGTCCACGGTGCATGCCCTCAACGGCGGCCTTCATATCGTAGATCAGGTGCAGGGTCTGGGTAAGCACGATGCAGTCGAGTCCGCCCTCAGGTAACACGCCCGGCTCGGACAGGTCGCCGACGATCGTGGCCTCCGGATTGCCGGCCTTGACGTGCAGCACTTCTTGACGGGTTACCCGCGCGCCTCCGAACCGTCGGCAGTAGGCGGCGTCGCCGATCTCCAACGCCCTCCCGCGGATTTCGGCGGACTGCCGCGCCAGGAAGTTCTCGATATAGTATCGGTCGATCGGAGTGCCGCGATCGTAGCCGAACCGCCGGCTCACCGGCTCAGTGCTAAGGAACCTCAAGAACAGGCCCGCGCCGACACGGCGGTCGATTTTCGACATCAAGGCATGGCGCCGGCGGCCGTCGGTCAACACAGCATTCCTCAAAAGCGGCGGGGAAAATTCTCAATAGCGAAGCAGCAATTGACTATCGCCCTTCAATATTAACACTCCCTAAGCATCGGTCATGGTCAATGCCTTCGCAACTGGAGTCTTGATGTGGACACCCCGTCCGGCCAATGCTCGGGAACCACAAAGGAGTTCGTAACGACATGGCTGACAGCGCCGTAGTCCCGAACCATGAGGCGCCGCCGCACCTGCTGCGGGAAACGGTCGTGCGCCCGACCAGCGGCTGGCGCTCGCTAAATCTTGGCGAACTGTTCCTCTATCGAGACCTGCTGATGTTTCTCGTCTGGCGCGACCTCAAGGTCCGCTATCAGCAGACCATCCTCGGCAGCGCGTGGGCGATCATCCAGCCCTTGGCGACCATGGTCGTGTTCACGGTCGTGTTTGGTAAGCTGGCCAAGCTGCCGTCCGACGGCGTGCCCTATCCGCTGTTCAGCTTCACAGCCCTGGTCATCTGGACCTATTTCAGCCAGGCGGTGAACGGCGCCGTGAACAGCCTGATCGGCAACACCCAGCTGATCGAAAAGGTGTACTTCCCACGCCTGATCCTGCCGATCGCCGCGGTGGTCCGCGGCCTGGCCGACCTGGCGATCTCCTTCGCTTTCCTGATCGCGATGCTAGCCTTCTACGGCGTCTGGCCGACCTGGAAGGTCGTCTTCGTCATTCCCTTCACCCTGTTGGCCATCGTGGCCACCGTCGGCGTCGGCGCGGGTCTGGCGGCGATCAACGTCCGGTTCCGCGACGTGCGCCAGATGATGCCGCTGCTCGTCCAGCTCTGGATGTTCGCAACGCCGGTCGCCTATCCGGCGAGCATGGCCCCTGAGAAGTGGCGCGTGCTGCTCGGCCTTAACCCGATGACCGGCGTCGTCGAGGGTTATCGCTGGGCCATGCTGAACACCGGCCCCTTCCCACTTGATCTGGTCGCCCTGTCCACCGCCAGCGCGCTGGTCATGCTGATCATGGGTCTCTTCGTCTTCCGACGGATCGAGAGCAGCTTCGCGGACATCATATGAAGAACGAGCGGCCATGGGCTATTAAGGTCGACGACCTCACCAAGCGCTATCGCTTGGGCGGGGCCGGCTCCACAAATCTGCGCCAGACAATTTCCATGGGCGTCAAACGCCTGCCGGAACTGCTGCGCGGCGAACAGCGCCCGCGGCCGGAGGACTTCTGGGCGCTCAAGGGCGTCTCTTTCGACATCAAGCGCGGCGAAATCGTGGGAGTCGTCGGCAAGAACGGGGCGGGCAAGAGCACGCTGCTGAAAATCCTCTCGCAGATTACCGAACCGACCTCCGGCGAGGTGCGCTTTCGCGGCCACGTCGGCTCGCTGCTTGAGGTTGGAACCGGCTTCCATCCCGAGCTATCGGGCCGCGACAACGTCTTCCTCAACGGCGCCATCCTGGGCATGTCGCGCCAGCAGATCGCCCGCAGGTTCGACGAGATCGTCGCCTTCGCTGAGGTCGCAGACTTCATCGACACGCCTGTCAAGCGCTACTCGAGCGGCATGTATACGCGCCTCGCCTTCGCGGTGGCCGCGCACCTTGAGACGGACATTCTGCTAATCGACGAAGTCCTCGCCGTCGGCGACATCGGCTTCCAGCAGAAGTGCTTGGCGCGAATGGGCGAGATGGCGCACGACGGCCGCACCGTGCTTTTCGTCAGCCACAACATCACAGCCATCCAATCGCTCTGCCCGCGCGCAATCCTGCTGCAGGGTGGCAAGGTGGCGGCCGACGGCCGCACGCATGAGGTCCTCTCGGCCTATCTGCGCGCCGGCGCCGAAGGGCCATCCGGGTTCCGCATGTGGTCGCAGGAAACCGCGCCCACGGGCGGCTCTGCAAAGCTGCATGCGATCCAGGCTTTGTCGCTCGACGAAAACCAGCCGAAACTCATCGACGTGCACACGCCGTTTCAGATCGCATTGGACTATGAATGGCTCGGCGGCTCGCAACCCTTGCGCTTTGATCTTCGATTGCTCAATCAAAGCGGAGTGGTGGTCTTCGATGTATCGAGCCCGCCATCGACCTGGGCTCAGACCCCCGGACGCCATCGCATCAGCTGCCAGATTCCCGGCGATCTGCTGAACGCCGATGAGTACCGCCTGCATCTGATCCTGCGCCAAGGCGACGAAGAGGTGCTCGATCTGCCGGACGTGATGCTCTTCGAACTGCTGGACAGCGACCGTGATCGCCACGGCTGGTACGGCGAATGGGAAGGGGTGTTGCGTCCGCGCTTCGAGTGGAGCGCTGAGCCTCTTCCGGCCGTCGTCGCCTGATCCGTCGGACCGGCAACGGTGAACAGCCCGCTTTCCAGCGACCTGATTGGCCCCGGCGTCGCCACGCCGGGCGTCAGCCATCGCCCGGCGTCCGCCGAGCCCGACCCCACCACGGCGATGACCGTCTTCTGGGACCAGGGCCTGCCCGTGGCCCAGGCCCTGACCGGCATTGACGGCGTCACCCGCCGCTCCCAGCCCGCGACGCGGGGCGAGCGGCCCAGTATGTCGCCCCGGCCACCGTCGGTCAGCGTGGTCATCTGCACGCGCGATCGCCCGGATGAGCTCAGGCGTTGCCTTGCTTCCTTGCCTTCTCAAACCCTGCGGCCGCTGGAGGTAATCGTCGTCGACAACGCTTCGGCCGGCGGCGCCACTCGCGCGGTCGCGCAGGACGCCAACGTTGTCTATGTCCGCGAAGATCGGCCGGGCCTCGACTACGCCCGCAACACCGGCGCAGCGACCGCCCACGGCGAGATCGTCGCCTACACCGACGACGACGTGTTGCTGCACCCGAACTGGCTGCAGAACCTGGTCGCGGGCTTCGAAACGCCAGCGATCGGCGCCGTCACCGGCCTGGTGCTCCCGGCCGAGCTCGCGACGCCCGCCCAGCTTCACTTCGAGACCTATTGGAGCTTTGCGCGCGGCTACGCGCCGAAGGACTATACGCCCCAGGCGTTCGAGGCCGAGCGGCGGGCCTTTCCCGCGTGGGAGATCGGAGCCGGCGCCAGCATGGCCTTCCGCCGCGAGGTGTTCGCCAAGGCTGGCCTGTTCGACGAGCGGCTAGACGTCGGCCGGGCCGGCTGCTCGGGCGACTCCGAGTTTTGGCACCGGCTGCTCGCCCATGGATATGTCTGCCGCTACGAACCGTCATCGGTCGCATTCCACTATCATCGCGCGTCGGAAGACGGTCTGGCGCGCCAGCTATTCAGCTACATGCGCGGACACTCCGCAGCCCTGCTGGTGCAGTTCGAGCGCAACCGCCGACTCGGCGACCTGCGGCGCGCTTTTGTCAGCCTCCCGGCGCGTTACGCACGCCGGGCGCTGCGGCGCTCGCAGCCCCGCGACCGTTTCCTCGGCCTCGAGTTCCGCGGCTATCTCTCGGGACTTGCCTTCTACCTGACCGGCTCGCGTCGCGCCTAGCGGCCGACCATGCCGCGTACTGAGCGGCGTACCGCGCGACGCGCGCGGACGGCCGCCTCCGACGCCCGCCGCGTCGCCAGGGCGATTCGATCGCTGGGGCCGAGCGGCCACTCCGGCAGATCATAGGGCGCGAAGGCTAGCCGGAAGGCTCGCTCGGTCTGCGGCGTCATCAGCCCGTGGCGCCGCGCGTGCTCGGCCGCCCAATTCAGGAACGCGATCCGCGCCGCGTGCGGCCGGTAGCGGTCGTAGTCTCCGCCCTCCGTAGCCTTGTTCGAGGTCGAATCAGGATGCTGTCGGTAACGCGACTGGAACTGGTCGGCGACGTAGACTGGATAGCGCAGCAGCAGCTTGGCCCATAGGCTCTGGTCCTCATAGAGCGCGAACTGCTCCTCAAAGCCGCCGACCTGCTCGATGGCCGAGCGGCGGATCAGCACCGCGCAGGTGCACGGCACGTCACCCTGCTGCCCTAGCAACACAGCGTTGAACAGCGCGGGCGCCGGATGCGCCCGCCCGGCGAAGCGACGCATGGTCTCGGTCCAAGTGCGAGGGGTCTCGCCCTCCCACCACCACAGCGTCGGGCCGTACATCCAGGCCGCCTCAGGGGCCCGCTCCAGCATGGACAGCTCGAAGGCGAGCTTGGTCGGCTCGAACAGGTCGTCCGCGTCAAGAAAGGCGATGAAACGCCCGCGCGCCGCATCCATGCCGCGGTTGCGCGCGGCGGCCGCGCCGCGCCGCGCCGGATCGGGCGCGATGACCCGGATCCGCCCGTCGGCCGCCGCCGCGGCCGCAGCCATCCGGGGGCTGGCGTCGCTAGAACCGTCGTCCACCAAGAGCAGCTCCCAATCGCCGAAGGTTTGGGCCTGCACCGAGGCGATCGCCTGTTCAATGTAGGCCTCAGCGTTGAGGAACGGCGTGATCACCGACACTTCGGCCATCAACGGGGCGCCTTTCCGAGCATGCGCCTGACAACGTTCTTAGCCATCCTCAGGCGCAGATCGGCGATCGTGCTCCGCACGGCCTGGCGCGCCTGCGGGTCCGCCCGCTGCGCCGCCAGGTAGCGCGACAGCCAGCCGAGATAGCGCAGCCGCGCTTTATCGTCGGCGCCCGCCGCTGCGGACTCCGCCGTCGCGCTCTGCGGATGCTGCCGATACTTGAACCAAACTGCGTCGGCGACATAGGTCGGGGCCGCCAGCAACGCCTTGGCGTAGAAAACTTGGTCCTCGAACATGCCCTTGAATGCTGCCTCGAAGCCGCCGACTCCGTCGACCAGGGACTTTCGCAGCAGTGAGCCGCTCGAGGTCGGCGTCTGGTAGACATTCTTGAGCTGAAGATGAAACAGGTGCGGCGGCCGGTAAACCTGGTCGGGCTCCACACCGAGGTCGTAGACGAAATCCTCTTCGGCGGCGTCGGGCCGCCAAGCATGCCAGATCAGCGCACGCCCATATACCATCCCGACTTCGGGCTGCTGGTCCAAGATCGCGACCTGCTCGGCCAGCTTGCCCGGCGCCCAGACATCGTCGGCGTCGAGGAAGGCGATCAGCTCGCCCTTGGCGTGGGCCAAGCCCAGATTGCGCGTCGCGCTCATGCCCCGGTTGACGCCGCCCGGATGGCGCAGCAATCGCACCTGCTCAGGATACGCGTCCACGTAGCGCTGCGTCAGCTCGCGGCTGCCGTCGCTCGACCCGTCGTCGACCACCAACAGCTCGAAATTCGGCCAGCTTTGCGCCAGCACGCTGTCGATCGCCTCGGCGAGATAGGCTTCGCCGTTGTAGACGATGATGATGACGCTGACCCTAGGCGGGGCCATTCTGACCTCCGGCACGTTGCGCCCGTCGACGGCGCAACGCCGAGCGGACCGAGCGCAACCGTTCGCGCGCATTGGAGATCGCCATGCGAGCGGCGCTGGCCGGCAGGGCGCGCGGCGCGATCCGCGTGATCCCAATCGCCTGGCGCATCAGCGGCGCAAGCCCAGCCGGCTTGCGGTTCGCCAGCAGGTTCATCAGCCAAGTGTCGGAGTAGAAGCGGATCCAGCGCGCCTCGCCCTCGCGTACGGCGGCCCGCCACTCGGGCCGCTCCTCGGCCGCGCTTCGGTAACGGCGCACGACGCCGAGCACCGAGCGCAGCATCATCGCGCTGTCGCGCGACATGTTCTGATCGTGCTGCCAGTACTCGGCCATCATCTCGGGTCGCGCGGCGATGGCGTAGTTGCGCGACATGCGCAGATAGGTGTCGTAGTCCTCGCAGGCGCGCAGCGAGGCGTCGAACGCGCCGACCGCTTGCAGCCGGTCGGCGCGATACATCACCGTCGCATGCATGCCGATGCAGTTGCAGCGCAGGAAGGTCGCGAACGGATCCTCGCCGGGCGGAAACAGGGTCACCGGCGTGATCTGCCGGGTGACGGCGTCGACATAGCAATACGAGCCGTAGACCATGCCGCAGTCCGGATGCTGCGCGAAGAGCTCCAACTGCTTGGCCAGCGCGTCGGGCATCAACTGGTCGTCCGCATCGAGAAAGACGAGATACTCGCTGGTCGCTGCGCGCATGCCGGTGTTACGCGCCGCCGACAGGCCCTGGTTCTCCTGGCGGATCAGCTTCACCGACGAATAGGCGGCCGTGACCGCGGCCGGGTCGTCGCGCGATCCGTCGTCCACAACGATGATTTCCGTCGGCGGCGTGGTCTGGCCAAGCGCGCTCTCGATCGCCGCAGCCAGATAGTGCGCGTGATTATAGGTCGGTATGATCACCGCTACGCTTGCAGACATCGCCCCACCCTGTCCCCTTACGATACGACTGGATATCCTGCGTACTTGAGCCACGCGATGGAACGGCGCAGCCCCTCATCGAACGATACGACAGGAACGTAACCAAGTTCCACCTCCGCGCGTGTCCACGGAATCCAGACCTCTCCAGTCTGCAGCAAAACGCGTTCCAGCGAGACTTCGGGGCCGCGGGCGTTGCGGCCTGGGGGCGGGGAGCGGCGGGCCCGGTAGGACTTTAGCCCCGCTCCGATTCCGACACGGACCGGTCGCGGCAGGGCGCCGGCGAGCCCGTTGACCAGCCTAGAACGCCGCAGCCTCTCCAGCCCCGAGGGGGGCGCCGGGACGGCCGCCGCCGAGGCCGGCATGTCCGGAAGGGAATCCAAATCGACGCCCAACGCGGCGGCGATAGGTCCATAGAGCTCGCGCCAGATCGGCTTCTCTCGATCCCCCAGCAGATAGGTCCGCCCGTCGGCGCGCTCGGATGTCGCCGCCAGGCCGATCGCGTGGACGAGGTTGTCGACATATATGGAATTGCAGGCGCCGCGCGCGCCGTTGACGACGTAGGCCTCACCAGCCAACAGCTCGTCGGCCCACCCGCCCACCCACTGCGAGCGGGGTCCGAACACGATGCCGGGACGCAAAACCACCGTCTCCACGCGGCCGGCGCGGCGCAACTCGGCCAACAGGCGCTCGGCCCGCACCTTGGCGTTGTTGTAATCCATCGGCTGGCGCTCGCTGAGGGGGCTGTCTTCGTCGACGTCGACGGTGGGCGACTGGCCATGCACCGATGCGCTGCTCAGATAAACCAGCCGCCGAACGCCGGCATCCTCGGCCGCGCGGTAGACCGGCGCGACGGCGCCGACGATAGTCTGCGGATCGCCCGCGACCGCCGAGACCACCACGTCGCAGCCCTCCAGCGCGGCGGCCATGGCGGCGCGGTCGCCTGCGTCCGCCACCCGCACGTCGAGATCGAACCGTCGCGGCAGGGCTGCGGCGCTGGCGCGGCGCACGATGGGGCGCACATGGGCCTGGCCTGAGAGATGCAGCATTTCGACGGCGCGGTTCCCGACGAAGCCGTTGGCGCCGACGATGGCGATATTCGTCATGCCGCGCGCCCGCCGTCGATCCATGGCTCGGCCATCTGCTGGCGGCGCGCATAACAGAGATCGATAAGCCGCAACGCCTCGACGCCGGGCGCCTGCCCCCGGCCGACGCCGCTCGAGGGGACGATTGCGGCCCGCAATTGGGCGGTGAACGCGTCCTGGAACTCGCCCGCGCCCTCCAGGATCAAGGCCGCCGACTGCCCCTCAAGGCGCAATTCGAGTCGGTTCGTCTCATACGGCGTCCAGGCGATGGCGCCGGACGAACCATTGAAGACGAAGCGGTTGGGCCGTGCCCAGTCGCGGCTGAGCCGGACATTAGCGCGCGCGGCGCCGAAACCCAGCTCGACCCGCGCATTGGCTTCGACCCCGCCCCTGGCGTCGTCGGCGGCGGAGATCAGTTGCGGCTCGCCAAGCCAGCCGATCAGCAAGTCAAACACATGCGGACCAAGGTCGCGCAAGACGCCCCCGCCGCTCTCAGCGCGGCTGAAATAGCGCTGCGAACTCACCGGCCAGTCGAACGGGCCGCCCTCGAAGACGTCCACCGAGATTAGGTCGCCGATCGCCTGCCGTCGCAGCAGGTCGGCAATGGCGCGCACCGACGGGAACTGCCGGCGCACCAATCCTTCGGTCAATGGCCGCCCGGCGGCCGTCGCCGCGGCCATCATCGCCGCCGCTTCGTCTCCCGACATGGCCAGCGGCTTCTCGCAGTGCACCGCCAGACCCACGGCCAATGCGGCGAGCGTCTGCTCGGCGTGGCGGCGCGGCGGCGAGGCGACAAGGACCAGGTCGAGGCCCGCGGCCAGCAACTCGTCATAGCTGGCGCATAAGCGCCGGCCCTGCAGGCGATCGCCCATCGCCTGCATCGCTGGGACGTCGGGATCGAACACGGCGACTAGCCGCGCCTCGCCGGCGGCCGCCAATGCGGCCAGCGCGGGCGCATAGTAGCGCGCGCTGACCGCACCGCATCCCGACAGTCCAATACGGATCATGCAGTCTACGCGTTGCCGGCCACGAAGCCGCCCCTCAGGGCGATGCTGGCGGCCTGCCGCATGACGCCTGGGGTCGCACTCATTTTGACCGCCTCCAGCAAATGCGCCTGCATCCCCTGTCGATCTCCGTTCCGCGCGAACTTACGGGCATTGTTGAGGGCCGTGCCGGCATAGGTCAACCGTGCCCGCCGGGCTATGTCCCGCGCCCGTTCCGGCGGCAAATAGGGCGTGAACATCTCAATAGCGCGGCGGGTGTAGCCAAGCTCCTCGGCCATTCGGAAATGGCGGCCGGTATTCGACTCCTGGTGCATACGGTAGCCGGCCAGCACCTCCGGCTCGTACCAGATCGGATAGCGCGCAGCGATGCGCACCCACATCTCCCAGTCCTCCGAACAGACGAGCCGCGGATCGAAGCCGCCCAACTCTTCGTAGACCTCGCGCCGGACAGTGATCGAGGGGGTCATGATCCGCTGCTCCTCGGCCAGCCGCTCCACGCCGCCGGCCAGGATGCCGGCCCGCGGCTGCTCTGCGTCCGGAACCGAAAGCTCGTGGCCCTCGCCGTCGATGTAGCGGTGTCGGCAGAATGCCGCTCCGACGTCGGGGGAACTCTCGAAGCCTTGCTGCAAGGCCTGATAGAAACCCCGCTCGACGCGATCGTCGCCGTGCAGCAGGTGCACATAACGCCCACGCGCGCGGGTCAGACAGGTTGCGAAGTTAAGGATGTGCCCGACGTTCTGCGGCTGCCTGAAAAAGCTCACGCGATCGCCGCCTACGGTGCGAACGATCGCCTCGGGGTCATCGGCCGACCCATCGTCGACCACCTCGATCTGCATCTCTTCGGGACCAGGCGCCTGATCGAGCACGCTGTGCAGCGTCTCGGCCAGATAGCTGGCGCAATTGTAGGTGGGGATCATCACCGACCAGTCCGGTCTTGGCAGATTGTCCATGATCGGTTCGATCTGGGCGCGCTGAAGGGAGGTGTTCATCGTCTTTCTCCGCTCCCCCACACGCGCCGGGATACGCGCAGCAAGCTGCGCGCGCTGAGCTGGCTGGCGCCGCCGGCGCGCAGCGCCCGCCAGAGACAGTCGCGGGCCATCTGCGTCTCGCCACGCGCGGCGTAGACCTCGGCCCATTCGAAGAAGTAGCGGCTGGCGCCGCCGCGAGCAGCGCGCTGCTGGTCGCGCGGCGAGACCGCCCGCATGCGCCGGTAGAACCCCTCGATGCGATCGAGCTTTTCCTGGCCCGGCAGCGAGGAGAACATGCCCCCCGGATGCAGCCGGTAGCCGCCGATCGGCTCGTCCACAAAGGCGATCGGCCCCCACGCCGCGCAGAGGATGTAGAGCGGCCAGTCGGTGATCGGGAAGAAGTCCGCGTACCAGTCGCCGAGCTTACTCAGCGCCTCGCGCCGCATCATACCCGCGCAGGTCGCGAACGGGTTGCCGCCCCAGAGTTCGTCAACGTCATTGCGCATTTGCTGGTCGGCGGGCGTCCAGCGACGCGAGGGCACGCCTTCCCCGTCGTCCACCAGGGCGTTGTGAAACACGGCCGAAAGCGTCGGGTCGGCGTCGAGCATTCCGGCCTGACGCTGCAGCTTATCGTGATCGGTCCAGTAATCGTCACCGTCCAGCAGGCAAATGTAGCGGCCGCGCGCGGCGCGGATCGCCCTGGCGACCACCTCGTTGGAGCGCAGGTTTTGCGGCGACGCCAACGTGCGGATTTGTGGATGCCGTTCAACGTAACGGGCAAGGATCGTCCGCGTGGCGTCCGTTGAACTGTCCTCGCTGACAATCACTTCGACCCTCTTATCGGTGCGCTGGGCCAGCACGCCGTCGAGCGCCGAGGAAATATAATCGGCGTGGTTGTATGTAATTATTAGAATACTGATATCGGCGTCGTCGCCAATTTTTACATTTGACAACTTAAGCGATAATTTTTCCACCGCATCGCGCCCAGATAAGTGCAATGGCGACCTAATAAATCTAAGCCTGCCCTTCACTTAACTATTGCTTGCGCCCACGCGGCGGCGATGTCAGCAACACCCCTTATAAGATACTAAAAATTCACCCAACTGGCACAGCAAAGCTTCTCTGAGCGCATTGGGAGCCGAGACGTCGTCTGGCGCAAGAAGAGTCCAGGCAATGCCCGTCTGCGAAGTGGGCGCGGATTCGACCTCGACTGTAACTGCTCAGAAACTCCTGACCGCTAAGGTACGCATTCGGTCGGAATTCTCCGAAATGGAGAATGATGTTTTTTCGGGATGTATCCGATCGTAAATCGACTAATGTTCAGTCTATAAGTCTCGGGTTATCGCGTACCTTTTGCTCCACCCCTTTTCAGGAAGTCGACAGCCCTAGCTGACGGGTCGTCGGACCGGCTTACTGCTGGGGGGGGCTTGGCTCTACCGTTCACAACTGGGGGTGAATGTGGGAAAGGCAGTTCTCGTTGCTGGTGGTTGCGGCTTCCTTGGCTCGCACCTGATCGACCGGCTCCTGCTGAGGTCGGATGTCGACCGCATCGTCGTGGTTGACAACCTTTGGACGGGCACGCGGGACAATCTCAAGCACATCTCGGACCCGCGCCTGCACCTTGAGGTCGCGCCGGCGGAGCACTTCTCCACCTCCGAGCGCTTCGACGAAATCATCCATCTCGCCTCGCCGGCCTCGCCACCCTGGTACATGCGCGACCCGGTCGGCGTGATCCAGGCCAACCTCGGCGGCGCCCTGAACCTGCGCAACCTGCTGGTTAAGGGCGGCCGGTTCTCTTTCGCCTCGACGTCTGAGGTCTATGGCGACCCGCTGATTTCGCCGCAGCCCGAGGACTATCGCGGCTCGGTCGACTGCACCGGCCCGCGCTCATCTTACGACGAAAGCAAGCGCTGCACGGAGTCGCTCCTGTTCGAATGCCGCCGCGTCTACGGCATCGACATCCGCATCGTGCGACTATTCAACGTCTATGGCCCGCGCACGCGGATCGATGACGGCCGCGCGGTGTCGAACTTTCTTGGCCAAGCTCTGACCAGCGGCAAGCTCACCGTCTATGGCGATGGCCTGCAGTCGCGCAGCTGGGGCTATGTGGACGACATCATCGACGCGCTCGAACGTTACTTCTGGCGCGACCAGGTCACCTATCCAGGCCCGCTCAACGTCGGCAACGACCGCGAGATATCGGTGTTGGAAGTCGCCGAATACATCACCAAGCTCGTGCCTGGCTCGTCGATCGAATTCCTGCCGCCGGTGCCGCAGGACCCGACCAATCGCCGGCCGGATCTGACGCGGATGAACCAGATTCTTCCGGGCTGGTCGGCGGACATCCCTTACGAGGATGGGATCCGGCGCACGCTTGAATGGTTCAAGCTGCAGCTCGGCGAGCAGAAGACCGCGCCCGCCCTCGCGCCCGCCCCGCTGTTTATGGGTCCTAACTAACGGGGCGTCCCACCATGTGCGGATCGTACGCGGCGTCGAGCGCAGCCAGGCTTCTGAACCGTTGAAGCCGGCGCCTCGAATCCCAGGCCGTGTCGACCTCGGTGTCGGAGTAGGCGTCGAAGTGGCGGGGATCGATCACCCTCTCCGCACCTCCGGTGCTCCGACGACCGAGGTAGACAATCGCCAGTCGCGCCTGCTCAACCAGCTTGTGGGGGGCGCCAAACGGGTCATGCGCGAATGCCTCGCCGACGGCCGCGAGCGCCTCGCGCGCCAGACCGCGCCGGGCGCGGTTGCGGGCGTACTCGGCGAAGAAAGTGGCCATACGCCGCCGCGCCAGATTGCGCGCCGTGTCGTCGAGCTCGGGCCACATCACCCGGTACATCTGGATGTGCGAACGGATCATGCGCCCGACATCCTCTGTCATCGCCCCGTCAGTCCGGCGGTATCCGGTCAGATAGGCTGGCACGCATGCGAACTGGTGCTTCAGGGCGACCTGCAGCTGGATGAGATAGTCCTCGCACCCCTGGGCGTTGGCCGCGTTAAGCCCCGGATCGTAGCGCAGGTCGCCCAGCGCGCTGCGCCGAATCAGCGGGGTGCTGCCGTTCGAGACGAAGTTCCAGTCCAGGTGCCGGTACAGCACCCAGCCCTCCACCACCGGCGCGGCCGAGGCGTCGATGATGCGGCCGGACGTGTCGATGCGGCGATACCAATTGTACACCAGGCCCAGGCTGGCCGGTCCGTTCGTGAAGCGCTCGAGCTGGAGCCGCAGCTTGTCCGGATGCCAGAGGTCGTCGGCATCCAGCGGCGCGATGAAATCACCGCGCGCGGCATCGATGCCGGCGTTGCGGGCCGCCGCCACTCCGCCGTTGGGCTTGGAGATCACACGCACTCGCGGGTCTTCGGCCGCAAAGGACTCGGCCAGCGCGCGGGTGCCGTCCTTCGAACCGTCGTCGACGACGATGACCTCGAGGTCGGCATGGGTCTGCCGCAACGCCGAGCGCAACGTTTCGGCCAGGGTTGCGGTGGCGTTGTACGCGGGCACGACGACAGAAACCAGGTTCGGCATGATCCAACTTCGCGGTGAAAACGTGCAGATTTCGAACTACACTATACAAATACCTTTGATCGCCTTCGGCCTAGAGCCAATGTGCTGGTGAGCGGGAGTCATTGTGCGTATCGCCTTTGTCTCGCTGGGAAGTCCGTTCAACCGCTCCTCGTGGAGCGGCATTCCCTATTATGCGCTGCGCGAACTCAGCCGGCGCTTCAACGACCTGACTGTTATCGACACCCCGCGGCTCGATGAGGGTCTGCGCTACGCCTCCAGCCTGGCGGCGATCGGCGTGCTGGTTTCGCGCGAACCGGTGGTCACCCGTGCCTTCGGCCACTGGCTCGACAAGCGCCTGACTGAGGCTGACGCCGACGCTGTGATCTCGATCGGCGCGGCCCACAAGGTCGCCTACATCGATCCCAAGTGGCCCGTGCTGCACGTCGCCGACGCCCTTTTCGGCCCGCTGGTCGACTACTACCCGAAGTATCGCCCGCTCAACGGCCGCAGCCGGCGCATCGGCAACGCGCTGCAGCGCCACCTGATCAACCGCAACCAGCCGATCATGCTGACTTCCGATTGGGCGGCCAGATCCGCGGCCGAGTACTACGGCGTCCCGCCCGAGCGGTTCGGCGTCGCCCCGCTTGGCGCGAACTTCGACGTCGAGCCGGCCGCCTACGCTCGCGTGTCGCAGGGCGACAAGCTCAAGCTCCTGTTCGTCGGCTACGACTGGCCCCGCAAGGGCGGCGCTCTCGTGCTGCAGGTGTTCCGCGAGTTGCGCAGGCACATCGGCGACGCCGAACTGCACATCGTCGGCTGCAAGCCCGCCGAGACTTTCGGCGTCCCGGGTGTGGTCCACCATGGCCATCTCAGCAAGACCGATCCCGAACAGGCCGCGCAGCTGGAGAACCTCTTCCGCACCTCGTCATTCCTGTTCATGCCCAGCCAGCAGGAGGCGTTCGGCCTCGTCTACTGCGAGGCCTGCGCCTTCGGCCTGCCGTCGATCGCCCGCGACACCGGCGGGGTCAGCGCCATCGTCCAGAATGGCTCAAACGGCCTGCTTTTCGGGGCCGACGCAGCGGTCGAGGATTATGTGGCCGGCATTCGTGAAATCTGGGCCGACCAGCCCCGCTATCTCGCCATGACCCGCGCGGCCCGCGCGGCGTTTGAGAATCGGCTGCGCTGGAACGTCTGGGGCGCGCGCGTCGAAGCCGAGATTCGCGCCCTAGGGAGGAAGATCAATGGCGATTGACGCCCGGCGGACCAAACCCGCCATCCTGGTCACCGGCGGCGCCGGCTACATCGGCAGCCACGCCGTCTTGGAACTGCTCGACGCAGGCTACCCCACCGTCGTCATCGACAATCTGGTCACCGGCTTCAGATGGGCCGTCGATCCCCGCGCCACCTTTGTCGCGGGCGCGATCGAGGACGATGCGCTGGTCCGCCGGACGATCCACGAACATGGCGTCGGCGGGGTGCTGCACTTCGCCGGCTCCACCGTCGCGCCGGAGTCGGTCGCCGACCCGCTCAAGTACTATCGCAACAACACCGCAGCCAGCCGCGCCCTGCTGGAAAGCGTGATCGGCGAAGGCGTCCGCCATTTCGTCTTCTCTTCAACCGCCGCCGTCTACGGGGTCACGCCCGAGCGGCCTGTGACGGAGCGCGATCGGGTCGAACCCGAAACGCCCTACGGCCGTTCGAAGCTCATGACTGAACGGATGTTGGCCGACGTCGCCGCGGCGACGGCGGACTTCAACTATTGTGCGCTGCGCTACTTCAACGTCGCCGGCGCCGACGCCCTTGGCCGGGCCGGGCCTTCGGGCATCGGCGCCACGCACCTCATGAAGGCGGCGGTCGAGGTGGCGGTCGGCAAGCGCGACGCGCTCATCGTCCACGGCGACGACTTCGCCACCCACGACGGCACCGGCGTGCGCGACTACATCCACGTCAGCGACCTGGCCGCCGTGCATATCCTGGCGCTTCAGCGGCTGTTCGACGAACCCGGCGTCAGCCACGTTCTCAACTGCGGTTACGGCCGCGGCCATTCGGTGCTCGACGTGGTCGGTGCCGTCAGCGCCGCCGCCGGCCGCCAGATCCCGTACGTCATCGGAGGCCGCCGTCCCGGCGACCTCGGCTCGGTCATCGCCGACAATGCCCGCATCCGGACCGAGTTCGCCTGGCGGCCGCGCTTCGACAAACTGTCGGTCATCGTCGCCGACGCCCTGCGTTGGGAGCAGGAACTGGAACGGCGCAGGGCCTGAACATGTCCGAGCCGGATCCCCCAAGGTTGGAGCGCCTGCTGCAACTCGGGATTCTCCGGCTCCGCGAGCACTTCCTGCACCATGCCGAGCAGATCTTCCGCCAGATGCTGGCGGAGACGCCGAACCACCCGCACGCCCAGCGGTTCCTGGGCGTGACGCTCTTCAAGCTCGGCCGGCGCGACGAGGGCGTCGAACTCCTGCGCCAGGCCACCGCCGATCCGGATACGCCGCCCAAGGCCTGGGGCGACTTGGCCGCCGCCCTGCACCGGATGGGCGCGGTCGACGAGGCGGCTGAGGCCTACGGCCGAGCCATGCACGGGCCGCCGACGGCCCCGCCGGCCGACATCGCCTTCGCCACCGAGCGGGCGGTGCACGATTTCAAGCTCTCCGACTATCCGTACCGCGCCATCGTCCGCTACGGCGCGGGCCGGCCCTCGCACCCCCGACTTCTCGAACTCATCGACGCGGGGCGGGAAAGCTACATCCGGCAGTACGCGGCCATCGCCGAGATCCAGGCAGACTTCGCCGACATCGGCTGGAACGGCCACTACGACTCCCACGATCCGTTCTGGATGAACGGCTGGTTTCCGCCGCTCGACGGCATGGTGCTGACCAGCATGCTGCGGCAGTCGAACCCGAACCGCTTCGTAGAGGTCGGGTCAGGCGTCTCCACCAAGTTCGCGCGACGGGCGGTCAGGCGCTACGGCCTGCGGACCAAGCTGATTTCCATCGATCCCCAGCCCCGAAACGAGATCGACGCCCTGTGCGACCAGGTGCTGCGCAAACCGCTCGAAACTTGTGACCCGGCCATGTTCGACGTGCTCGACCCAGGCGACATCTTCTTCCTGGACTCGTCGCATCGCGCCTTC
Source organism: Phenylobacterium haematophilum (assembly GCF_014196295.1). Classification (GTDB taxonomy): domain Bacteria; phylum Pseudomonadota; class Alphaproteobacteria; order Caulobacterales; family Caulobacteraceae; genus Phenylobacterium; species Phenylobacterium haematophilum. The sequence goes on along the minus strand of NZ_JACIDK010000003.1, from coordinate 203,155 downwards.
CAAGGCTCGGACGTCACCGCCTTCTTCCTCGACATCCTGCCGCGCCTGAAGCCGGGGGTGATCGTCCAGATCCACGATATTTACCTACCCGACGACTACATCGGCGGACACGTCGAGCGGCTCTGGAACGAACAGTACCTTCTGGCGGCCGCGTTGCTGTTCGGGTCCGACGCCTTCGAGATTCTGTTCCCAGCCTGGTACGCCGGCCAGGACCCGGCCCTGTCCGATCACGCCGCCAGTCTGTTCCGCGGCGGCCCGCTGGAGGGGCTGAACCTTTACGGAGCCTCCTTCTGGCTGCGCAAAGTCTAGCGCTGCGCTTCCGTACATTGCCAGGCTTGACCGCCGCGGGCAGGTTGCGCGGCCCGGTCGCCCAGCCGCAGGGCCGCCGCTCCGGACACCATGCGGCCAGGGAGAAACCATCGATGACAGGCGTCCAAGCTTCCCCGCTGTCCAGCGAACTCGACCGTCTGCGTGAGGCCGCCTGCGAAGCCTGGATCTACGGACTGCCGCTCATCGAGATCGCCGCCACCCGCGGCAGCAGCGTCGGCTTCGGCGGATCGCTGAACACCTTCGGCCACATGCGCAACCTGGCCAATCACAAGATGCGGGCGGTCACCACGCCCAACAACGACACCCTCTACACCAGCGCCCAGATCGACCTCAGCGAAGGTCCGGTGACGATTTCGCTTCCGGCCTCGGGCGAGCGCTACCTCTCGCTGGCCCTGATGGACGCCTATACCAACAACTTCGCGATCCTCGGCACCCGCACCACCGGTCCGGACGCGGTGACCTTCCGCCTGATCGGCCCGCAGGACGCCAGCGAGGGCCCCAACACCCTGCGCTCGCCGACCAACCATGTCTGGGCCCTGGCCCGAATCCTGGTCGACGGCCCCTTCGACCTGGAAGCCGCCCGGGCCGTCCAGGCCGGGATCTCGCTGCAGGGCCCGCCGGCGTCTGCAGCGCCCGTTCACGCCCGTCGCAGCGCGCCGTGGAATGAGTACTTCGCCAGCCTGGACGCCTTGCTGGTCGCCAACCCGCCGCCGGTCACCGATCTGGCGCTGCTGCGCCGGATCGCCGTGCTCGGTCTCGGCGGCGGCGCGTTCGACGCCTCGCGCTTCAGCGCCGACGAAGCGGCGGCCATCGAGGCAGGCATCGCCCAGGCCCGCACCATGATCAGAACCTCCGGCATCGGCGGCGTGAACTGGGTCGACGGCTGGTCCTATCCGCGCTCGGATCTCGGCGACTTCGGCCAGAGCTACGGCTACCGGGCGGCGGTCGCGCTGGCCGGGCTAGCGGCCCTCCCGCCGGTCGAAGCCATGTACATGCGCGCCCAAGGCGAGAGCCGCGGGCTCTATGACGGCGCCAAGTCCTGGCGCCTGCACTTCCCCGCCGACCGGCTGCCCGCGGTGGACAGCTTCTGGTCGCTCAGCCTTTACGAGGCGACGCCCGAGGGGCAGTTCTTTTTCACCGACAATCCGATCGACCGCTACGCGATCGGCGACCGCACGCCCGGCCTCACCTACAACGAGGACGGCTCGCTAGACATCTGGATCGGCCACGCCCATCCGGGCGAGGAACGCGAGAGCAACTGGCTCCCGGCGCCCGATGGCCCGTTCGCCCTGTTCATGCGCGCGTACCTGCCGAAAGCCGCGATGCTGGAAGGCGACTATCGCCTGCCGCCCGTGACCGCCGCCTAGATGGGCCCGCCCTATCCCGCTTCAGGTGGTCTTACCTGAAACGGATAAGGGTCTAGTGCACCCGCTCGAAGTGGCCGCTGAGGCGCTCGACCGCATAGACCGTGGTCCGCAGTTCGCGGGTCAGAACCGGGTTGAGCGTCTCGTCCGGGTCGACCGCCCAAAGCTCGCTGTCCTCGGAGCAGGTCGCCAGCAGCACCCGCAAGGCCCGCATCAGATCTTCCCAGACCGAACGGTCGTTGTCGGGCGCGGCCTGGGGGTCGGACACGAACATCAGGTCGGCGAAGCGGCGCATAGCGCGCGATGCATGGGCGACGTCCATGGCCAGGGGACTGGTCTCGAACTGCGGCGCAGTCATCAGGCGACCGAACTCGCCGGGCGAGGCCCCGGCCCAGAGCAGGCCCTGGTTGAGACGGTGCAGGGACTCGCTCAGCCGCAGCAGCCAGTAGGTCAGCTGATCCTGCTGCGATAGGCCGGGATAGGGCGTATCCACGAACGCCGTCACGTCAGCGATTGTCCGCCGGAGGGCTGCTGGCGAGACACCGCTTGAGAGCGAATCCCAGCGACAACACCATGATGAGCCAGACCAACGACAGGCCGGCGATGTAGGCGGCGATACTCATGGAAACACACGGGGGTAGACGAAACTCGCCCCATGGGTAGTCCAGGACCCTGGCCGACAGGTGTAAACTTCCGGCGCATTTACACTTGTTTACCGGCCCAAGCCGGACCATGGCTGTAGTTCTCCATTTGGCGCTGACCATTTGCGGCGTCGATGACGATCTCGATCGAGCATGCGTATGAGAATTGCGGCGTTGGAAGACGACGACGCCCAGAGAGAGGCGATCGCTCGCCTGTTGGTGAGCGGCGGGCACAACTGTCAGTGTTTTCATTTGGCCACGCCGCTGATCGCGGCGCTGCGTCGGGAAACCTTTGACCTGCTTGTGCTCGACTGGAACCTGCCCGACATGAGCGGTCTGGACGTGGTCGCCTGGGCGCACAAGAACCTGACGCCCTGCCCGCCGATCCTGCTGCTGACCAGCCGCTCGGCCGAGGCCGACGTCGTCGCCGGCCTGAACGGCGGCGCCGACGACTATGTGGTCAAGCCGGTGCAGTCGGGCGTGCTGCTGGCCCGCGTCAACGCCCTGCTCCGCCGCAGCTATCCCGATCGTGCAACGGGCGGGATCGAGACCCATGGCGAGTACCGCTTCAACCTGCCGGCGGAGCAGGTGACCCGAAACGGCGAGCCGGTGCCGCTGACCGCCAAGGAGTTCGGCTTGGCGCTACTGATGTTCCGCAACGTCCACCGGGCGCTGTCGCGCGGTCACATTCTCGAGGCGATCTGGGGCCGCAATCCCGACCTGCCCACCCGGACGCTCGACATGCACATCTCGCGCATCCGCTCCAAGCTGGAGTTGCGCCCGCAGAACGGCTACCGCCTGGCGCCGGTCTACAGCTACGGTTACCGGCTCGAACGGCTGACCGAAGAGGCTCCGGAAGAGGCTGCGGAATGATCTGGAAACCGGCGGCGATCGCCGGCCTGGCGCTGCATGCGATCGCCGTGGCGCCCGCCCTCGCGGCCGAGCCGGTCGAACGCTATGTCGTCCGGCCGGGCGATACGCTCTACGAACTGGGCCGCCGCTACTTCGCAGGCGGCGACTATCGCGCCGTCCAGCGCCTGAACCGCATCGCCGACCCACGCCGGCTGAAGGTCGGCAGCCAGCTCAAAGTCCCGGCGCGTCTCTTGAAGATCACCACGATCGAAGCTCGAGTCGCGGGCTTCCGTGGGGCGGTCACGGTCACAGCCGGCGGCCGCACCCTGCCGGTCTCCACCGGCATGATGCTCAAGGAAGGCGCCGTCGTCGCCACTGGGCCCAACGCCTTCCTGCGCCTTGACCTGCCGGACGGCACGCATTTGTCGCTGCCCTCGCAGAGCCGGGTGCGGCTGGGCAAGATGACGCTGGTCGAAATGACCGGGGTCGTTCGCCGCGACCTGCAGGTCCAGGGCGGACGGCTGGAATCCGACGTCACGCCGCTGCGCGATCCTCGCGACAGCTACACTGTGCGCACGCCGATGTCGGTCTCGGCCGTGCGCGGCACCGAGTTCCGCGTCGCCTATGACGAACAGGCCGGCCGGGCCAGCACAGAGGTCATCGAAGGCTTGGTCGCGGTCAGGGCCGATCACAACGGCGCCGATGTCGCGGCCGCCCATGGCGCGGTCGCCACTGCCGAGGGCGTCTCCGGTCCGATCGTTCTCGCGCCCGCGCCGACCCTCGCCGATCCTGGCAAAGTCCAGGACGAGCAGACGGTCCGCTTCCAGATCGCCGCGCCGGCCGCGACCCGCGGCTACCATGTGCGCCTGGCCATGGACGCCGGCTTCGTCGAGGTGCTCGAGGAGACCTCCGCCGACGGCCAGACGGTGACGCTCGGCGAGCTGCCGGATGGGACCTACTTCCTGCGGCTGGCGGCGCTGGACGACAACGGCCTGCTCGGCCTGCCGGCCACCTACGCCTTCGAGCGGCGCCTCAACACCCTGCGCGCCGACACGCCGGTCGCCTCGCGCGACGGCGGCGTGCGCCGCTACAAGTTCCGCTGGCAGGCGGCCGGCGGCGGCGAGCGAACCTATCGGCTCCAGGTCCTGCGGGAGGGCGCAGAGGCTCCCGTCGTCGACGAAGCCGGCTTGACCCTGCAGGAGTTGACCGTCACCGACCTGCCGCCGGGGGTGTACACTTGGCGCGTGATGTCGCGGACCTTCGCCGGCGGGGGCTACTACGAGAAATGGACGCCCCCCGAGCGGTTCGAAATCGGACGTTGAACGCGCGCGCCGGCAAGCTTGCGGCCCGGTCCGCACGCCGGCGAGTGATCGCCGAGTGGGCGCTGGTGGCGCTGGCGGCCTCCGCCCTTGTCGCGACGCTGGTGCTGACCCGCGCAACTGAGCGCGGCGACAACGTGGTCTTCGACACCGTGTCGGGCTGGGGCGTGCGCGCCCCGCACGAGGACATCGTCGTCGTCGCCATCGACAACCGCAGCATCGCCGAGTTCGGCCGCTGGCCCTGGCCGCGGGCCCGCCACCAGGCGCTGCTCGAAACCCTGGCCGGCTATCGCCCGCGTGCGGTCGCTTACGACGTGCTGCTGGTCGAGGCCGACCCGACGCCCGGCGCCGACGCAGCGCTGGCCAGGGCGCTGGCCGCCGGGCCGCCGGTCTTCCTGCCGCTGACTTTCGACGTCCCCGGCCCGAACGGCGCGCCCTACGAGGTGCTGGGCCCGATCGCGCCCCTGGCCAGCGGCGCCGCCGGCCTCGGCCAGGTCAATGTGGACTTCGACAGCGACGGGGTTATCCGCCGCACCTACATGCTCGAGCGCGACGGCGCCCGCGTCTGGCCGCACCTGATGGCCTTCATGCAGGCCGCAGCCGAAGGAACCGCCCTGCCGGCCAGCGCCGGCGTCGCGCCCGGTCCGGCCGGCCGTCCGCTGGTCCGCGAGGCGCCGCTGCTGATCTCGTTCGCCGGTCCGCCGGGCCACTTCCGCACCGTTTCGTTCATCGACGTCGTCAATGGCGCCACGCCGGCCGACTTCCTCAAGGACAAGCTGGTCCTGGTCGGCGCCACCGCCGACGGGCTCGGCGACCGCTACGCCACGCCGCTGTCGCACCACACCGAGATCATGTCGGGCATCGAGCTCCAGGCGAATCTGCTCGACACCCTGCTCACCGGACGAGCGATCGCGCCGGCCGGACCGGGTCAGCTGCTGGCGTTCTCACTGACCCCGCTGGCCCTGGCGCTGGCCGGCTTCCTGCTGCTGCGGCCGCGCGCCAACCTGCTGCTCGGCGGCGGCCTGGTGGCGGCCACGGTCGCCGCCGCCGCCGTGCTGCTGCTGCAGGCCCAGGTCTGGGCTCCGCCCACCGCGGCGCTGGCCGGTCTGCTGCTGGTCTATCCGCTTTGGAGCTGGCGGCGGCTGGAGGCGACCAGCGCCTACATGCTGCAGGAGCTGCGCGCCTTCTCGCAGGAGCCCGACCTGCTCTCGGCCCTCGCCCAGCGCCGCGGCGGCCCGCCCACCGACGTCATCGACCGCCAGGTGGCGCTGATGCGCGCGGCCATCGACCGCGCCCGCGACCTGCGCCGCCAGGTGCTCGACGCCCTGCAGGGCCTGCCCGACGCCACCCTGGTCACCGGCCTCGACGGCCACGTGCTGATCGCCAACCGCGAGGCTGAAGCACTGTTCGCAGACTCCCCCGTCGATCGTCCGGTCGTCGAGGTCATCGGCGGCCTGTCGCCGGAGGCGCAGGACCTCGACCTGACAGGCGAGGCCGGCGACGTCGAGCTGACCGTGCCCGACGGCCGCAGCTTCGCCATCCGTCGCACCCCGCTCAGCGAGGCCGACGGCGCGCAGGTCGGCTGGATCGTCCGCTTCACCGACATCACCGCCCTCAAGGACGCCGGCCGCCAGCGTGAGCACATCCTCGAACTGCTGACCCACGACATGCGCTCGCCGCAGGTCTCGATCCTGACCCTGCTCGGCAGCTCCGAGGCCAAGGCCGCGGTCGCCGCCCCGGTCGCCGACCGCATCGCCGGCTATGCCCGCCGCACCCTGTCGCTGGCCGACAACTTCGTGAACCTGGCCCGCGCCGAGGCCGACGCCTATTCCGTCGAGGTGCTGGATCTGGCCGAGGTGCTGCTCGACGCGGTCGACGACCTCTGGCCGCAGTCCTCGTCCCGCCAGGTCAGCGTCGTCGCCGCTGAGACCGACGGCGAGGTTCTCGTCGAGGGCGACCGCGCCCTGCTGACCCGCACGCTGATCAACCTCGTCGACAACGCCATCAAGTATTCGCCGGCCGGCGGCCGTGTCGACTGCGCGGTGCGGATCGAGGGCGACGAAGCGGTCTGCACCATCGCCGACCAGGGCGAAGGCATGACCCCGGCCCAGGTCGCCAACCTGTTCATGCGCTTCCACCGCGTGCGCCCCAAGGGCGGCGAGCGGATCGACGGGGTCGGGCTGGGACTCTCTTTCGTCCACGCGGTGGTCCAGCGGCACGGCGGGCGCATCGACTGCGCCAGCACCCTTGGCCAGGGCTCCAGCTTTACCGTCCGCCTGCCGCTGGCGAGCGTTTAGGACGCCGGAGCCAACAACCCCGCGACCGCGGTGTTGAGGCCCTCCGAGGCGTCCCCGCAGTCCGGCGCCCGCCCCTTGGTGCTGGCGCGCACGCGGTAGGCCTCTATTCCGCTGGCCGGTTCGACCACCCGCGCCGTCAAGGTGCACAGCTGACGGCTGCGCGGCGCCCACCACGGTCGCGCCTGAGGCGGCGCCACCCAGGCGTCGGGCGCAGCGTCGGCCGCCGGCCGCGGCCCGGCATAGGCGCCGACCTTTTGAGGCCGCTCGCTGTAGCTCAGTTCAACCAGATAGCCGTCGCCCGGCGTCTCGCGCACAGCCACGCCCGCTGCCTGCAGCTTCGCGGCCACCGGACGCCCGGCGCCGTCGTCGGGCGTCAGCGCCAGGCCGCGAACCCGCAGGTCCGGCCGCGCGCCGCTTTCGAGCACGTCGATCCTGTTCGACGCACAACCCGCCAACAACAGCAGCACGCCGACGTACGCGACCGAGGCCCTATTCATCTCGACCCAGACTTGGACATGCCCCGAGTATGGCGATTTAACCCCGCGAGTAAATCACGCGCCACGCCGGGAGGCCGCCCGCCGGCCCAAGTCGCAGCCAAAGGTCCCGCCGGCTGCAGCAGTGTGCAGGTTGCGCAGTTCACGAGATTTGCAGCCCGGCGGTAGGTGCTCGCCCCTTCTAAGGCCCTGCTTCAAATGGTCGCCGGACTCATCCATAAGGCGAAGTATTCGGCGCTATGGGTGAGTGAGCTCAACCTGACCGGCGCCGGGGACACAACCGTGACTGAGGCCGCAAGGCGCCGATCCTGGGACGAAAGAGGCCGAAATCTCGCCCTTCAGTCGCCTGCGCGCCCCAATTTATTGGCGGGGCAAAGCTTTCGGGTCGCGAGTACTCGAGAACGGCAAAACACGTTCGCTGAGCATGCTCGACTATCGTCGAGAAATGCGCCAACAGTACTCTTTTCAAAGGTGAAATATGGGCCTTAACTCCCTTTGAATCCAAAGCGCTCCTCCGAGCCTTCACTCCGTTGGCGGACCTTTGGGTGAGGAGACCACAATGTCTGCTGAACCTTCAAACAAGACTCCAGATCCCATGGACGTGGCGCTCGGCGCGGCGGTCCGGATCCGGCGAAGGACGATCGGCATGTCGCAGGAGGCGCTTGCCGAACAGTGCGGCGTAAGCTTCCAGCAGATCCAGAAGTACGAGAACGGCGCCAACCGGATCTCGTTTTCCCGGCTCGTCCAGATTGCACGGGCGTTGCGATGCCGGGTTGTGGACCTGATGGACGTTCTGGACACCCCGGCCGGCGAAGGCGACGTCGATCTGCTCAGCCGGATGCGCACGCCAGGCGCTCTGGAACTGCTGAGCGCATTCGAGCGCCCGCCGCAGGAAGCCAGGTCTTCCCTGGTCAATCTTCTGCGGGTGATGACCGACCCCGACGCCGGCCAGCGGGCGCGGCAGAAGGAAGTGGCGTAAACGAAACGAGCGCCGGCCTTAGGAGACCGACGCTCGTCCTCGAATAGCTGCAGCGGGTTTAGAGCGGCTTCAGGTCGACGGCGGCGATCTTGCCGCGCTCTTCCCGCTCGACGAACTCGAGCTTCTGGCCTTCATTCAGGCTGCGCAGGCCCGCACGCTCGACCGCGGAGACGTGGACGAAGACGTCCTTGCCCCCATTATCCGGCTGAATGAAGCCGTAACCCTTGGTGGTGTTGAACCACTTGACCGTCCCGGTGGCCATAACGCTTTCGTCTCCCTGACTAGCGTTCCAAACAAGGCACGCGCGGCGCGCACCCTGAAACAATCTCAAGTCTGGGAAGGCTGGTTCGGTCCGCAAGGGCGGGAAATGAACGTCTGCAGGCCCAAGTTCGGATTGCGGGCCAAATTTTTGCACACGGCCAGGCTGGGCGGTCAACAGAGAACGCGGGTCAATTTTCCGCCAGAACTTTGTCGATAAGGGCCTTCGCGTCCTTGCCCGACCAATCGGCGTCGCCGGCCAGCCGGCCGCGCTCGACCCCGTCGGCGCCGTAGATCACCGTCGTCGGCATGCCGGCGGCGGGCGGCTTGAAGGCGAACGGCAGGGCCATCTTCGGGTCATGGTAGAAGACCAGCGGCGCATGTTTGGCGATGAAGGCGCGGGCCTTGTCCGCGTCCTGCGGACGATCCACGCTTATCGCCACGACCTGGACCGGCTTGCCCTCATAGCTGGCGGCCAGCTTGGCCAGGGTCGGCATTTCGATCACGCAGGGCCCGCACCAGGTGGCCCACAGATTGACGATCGTCACCTGCCCCTTGAAGTCGGCGATGCGCTTGGGCGCGCCGTTGGCGTCTAGGAAGCTGGTGGTCGGCGGCGAGGTCGCTTCCAGCGGCGTCTCGAACTTGGCCATCTCGCCCTTGGCGAGAGACTTGAGGTCGGTTTCCCGCTGGGGGTTTATGGAAGCCTGGACGATGATGTAGACAACCGCGGCGACGCCGGCGACGGCGACGCCCCGAAGCGCCCATTTCAACGGGAATGCCTTGGGTTCGCCAACGGCTTTCTCGGCAGACTTCTCGTTCATATGACGCACTCTTCCTCGACTGGCGCCGGCAATTCGGCGCAAGCGCCCCAAGACGGGGGCCAGGCCATGTGGGGCGGACGGTTTTCGTCCAAGCCGGCCGAACTGATGCAGGCGATCAACGTCTCCATCGGCTTCGACAAGCGGCTCGCGGCCCAGGACCTGGCCGGATCCCGCGCGCACGCCGCGATGTTGCTCAAGCAGGGCGTGATTTCAAGCGAGGACGAAGCGGCCATCCAGGGCGGGCTGCAGGCCATCGAGGCCGAGATCGCCGCTGGGACCTTCCCTTTCCGCGACGAATACGAAGACATTCACATGAATGTCGAGGCGCGGCTGCGCGAGTTGATCGGCCCCGCGGCCGGGCGCCTGCACACCGCCCGCTCGCGCAACGACCAGGTGGCGCTCGACTTCCGGCTCTGGGTCCGCGACGCCTGTGACCGCACGGTCCAACAGATTCAGGCGCTGCAACGCGCCCTGGTCGCCAAGGCCGAGCCGCACGCAGCGACCCTGATGCCGGGCTTCACTCACCTGCAGCCGGCCCAGCCGGTGACCTTCGGCCACCACCTGATGGCCTATGTAGAGATGTTCGGCCGCGATGCTTCGCGTTTCGCCGACGCCCGGGCGCGGATGAACGAGTGTCCGCTCGGCGCCGCCGCCCTCGCCGGCTCGCCGTTTCCGATCGACCGACATGCGACCGCCCAGGCCCTGGGCTTCGCCGCCCCGACCGCCAACTCGCTCGACAGCGTCTCGGACCGCGACTTTGCGATCGAAAGCCTGTCGGCCGCCAGTCTCTGCGCCGTGCACCTGTCGCGCCTGGCCGAAGAGATCGTGATCTGGATGACGCCGCAGTTCGGCTTCGTGAAGCTGACCGACGCCTTCACCACCGGCTCGTCGATCATGCCGCAGAAGAAGAACCCGGACGCGGCCGAGCTGATCCGCGCCAAGGTCGGCCGCGTGCTGGGTTCGCTGACCCAGTTGACCGTGGTCATGAAGGGGCTGCCGCTGACCTATTCGAAGGACATGCAGGAGGACAAGGTCCCGACCTTCGAGGCCTTCGACGCTCTGGAACTGTCGCTGGCCGCCATGACCGGCATGGTCGCTGACCTCGAGCCGAACGCTGATCGCATGGCCGCCGCCGCCGGCGCCGGCTTCTCCACGGCCACCGATCTGGCCGACTGGCTGGTGCGCACCCTCGACATGCCGTTCCGCGACGCTCACCATGTGACCGGGGCTGCGGTGAAGAAGGCTGAGGGTCTGGGCGTCGATCTGCCCGGCCTGCCGCTCGCCGAACTGCAAGCCATCGAGCCGCGCATCACCGCGGCAGTCTTTGACGTGCTGACGCCCCAGGCGTCGGCCGCCAGCCGCATGAGCTACGGCGGCACATCGCCGGAGCAGGTCCGCGCCCAGATCGCGCGTTGGAAGGAGAAGCTCTGATGAAACTTCATCCCCTCGCCACGATCGCTCTGATCGGCGCGGCCGCCCTCGCGGGCTGCGGCAAGATGGGCGACCTTGAACGCCCCGGCCCGATGTTCGGCAAGGGCTCGGGCGCCGACGCCGGCGCCGATCCGGCCCGCGCCGTACGCACCGTCGATCCGCGCACCCGCGACGACCGGCCCGCGCCGCCGCGCACCCTGCCGATCGATTCCGCCCAGAACCCGACCGCCAGCGCCCCGCAAGGCGCCCTGCCCGACCCGTACGCGAACCCGCGATGAATCATTTTGAGCTGAAGGGCGGCGAGCTCTTCTGTGAGGGCGTGTCCCTGGCCGACGTCGCTTCGGCGGTCGGCACCCCCGTTTATGTCTATTCGACCGCCACCTTCGAGCGGCACTACACGGTGCTGCGCGACGCCCTGGTCGCCGAAGGCATCAAGGGCGACGACGGCGGCGATCCGCTGATCGCCTTCGCGGTCAAGGCCAACTCCAACCTCGCCGTCCTGCGCACCCTGGCCAGACTGGGCGCAGGCGCGGACACGGTCTCCGAGGGCGAGGTCCGCCGCGCCCTGGCCGCCGGCGTGCCGCCTGAGAAGATCGTCTTCTCCGGCGTGGGCAAGACCGAGGGCGAACTCGCCTTCGCCCTCAAGGCCGGGGTCGGCGAGATCAACGTCGAGTCCGAGCCGGAAATGCGCCTGGCCAGCCAGGTCGCCCAGTCGCTGGGAACCCGCGCCACCATCGCCATCCGCGTCAATCCGGACGTCTCTGCCGGCGGCCACGCCAAGATCTCGACCGGCAAGTCCGACAACAAGTTCGGCGTCTCGTTCTCCGAGGCCGAGCGCCTCTACGCCAACGCCTCCAACGACGCGGGCCTCAACCCCGTCGGCGTCACCTGCCACATCGGCAGCCAGATCACCGACCTCGAGCCGATGGCCCAGGCCTTCGCGAAGATGCGCGGCCTCGTCGAGCGCCTGCGCGGCGAGGGGCTGTCGGTCAAGCGCCTCGACCTCGGCGGCGGTCTCGGCGTGCCTTACTTCAATCAGCCCGAACCGCCCTCGCCGGCCGACTACGCCCGCATGATCGCCAAGACGATGAACGGCCTCGATGTCGGCTACGCCTTCGAGCCCGGCCGGATGATCGCAGCCAACGCCGGCGTCCTGCTGGCCCAGGTCCAGCACATCCACGAGCGGCCCGAAGGCAAGAAGTTCGTCGTCCTCGATGCGGCGATGAACGACCTGATCCGCCCGGCCATGTACGACGCCTATCACGAGATCGTCCCGGTCCGCCCGCGCGAGGGCGAGCCGGTGGTCTATGACGTGGTCGGGCCGATCTGCGAGACCGGCGACACCTTCACACGCGAGCGGGCCCTGCCGCCGTTGCAGGCCGGCGACCTAGTCGCCTTCCTCAGCGCGGGCGCCTACGGCGCGGTGATGTCCAGCGAGTACAACAGCCGCCTGCTGGTGCCTGAGGTGCTGGTCAAGGGCGGCGCCTACGCCGTCGTGCGCCCGCGCCCGACCTACGAGGACATGCTGGCCAGGGAGGCTCCCGCGCCCTGGCAGTAACTCGCGCGCTAACCCTATCTTGAAACTCCGTGCTGCAAATTGTCGCGGGACTTGGGGCGGGTGCGGGTCGGAACGTGGCGTTGAACGAGATGCTGGACGATGGCAAGGACGGCGCGACGCTCGCCCAGAGCAAGCGCAGCCGTCTCAACCGTCTGGTCCTCGCCACCCTGGTGGGGGCGCTGCTCGGCCACCAGTTCGGCTGGAAGGCCGTCGGCGCCTGGATCGCCGTCAGCGCCGTGCTCGAAGTGGTCCTCCTGGCGAGCCATCTCAGCTTCACCCGCAACATCCGTAAGGATCGCAGCAAGACACGCTGGGAACGGCTGGCCCCTGCGGTCGCCTTCAGCGTTATCTGGACCGGCATGGCCGTCGGCTGCTGGATCTACGGCTCGGAGGCCGCGCGCTTCGGCGCCCTGCTGGTGATGTTCGGCATCCTGCTCGAAGGGCTGAAGTACGCCGCCCTCAGCCGCGCGGCGTTTCTCGCCATCATCCCGTTTCCGGCCGCCGCCCTGGCGATCGCCCCCCTCACCTCGGGGGACTTCAGCGGCCGCGGCGGCGTCTTCGCCGCCGGCGCGCTGGTCGCCCTCGCGATCTGCGTGATCCACGTTTCGCGCGCCCTGCGCGCCAACGCCCTGGCGCTTGAAAAGGCTCAGGCCGAGGCCCAGGAGGCCAGCCGCGCCAAGTCGGCCTTCCTGGCGATGATGAGCCACGAACTGCGCACCCCGATGAACGGCGTGCTCGGCATGGCCCACGCCCTAGCCGCCACCAAGCTCAACCGCCAGCAGGCCGACTATCTCGACATGATCGTCCAGTCGGGAGACGGCCTGATGGCGATCCTCAACGACATCCTCGACCTGTCGAAGATCGAGGCTGGAAAGCTGAACCTCGAAAGCGTCGGCTTCGACCTCGAGAAGATGGGCCGACAGACCTTCCTGCTTTGGAGCGAGACCGCCCGCCAGAAGGGGCTGGAACTGTCGCTCGACATCGACGCCGACGCGCCGACCTGGCTGGTCGGCGATCCGGTGCGCGTGCGCCAGATCCTGCTCAACCTCATCTCCAACGCCCTGAAGTTCACCGAGCAGGGCTCGGTCGCCGTCCGCATCGTCGGCCTCGTCCCGCAGGGGATCGAGATCATCGTCACTGACACCGGCGTCGGCATGCGCCGCGATCAGCAGGAAAAGTTGTTCCAGGCCTTCTCGCAGGCCGAGATCTCGACCACCCGCCGGTACGGCGGCACCGGGCTTGGCCTCTCCATCTGCCGGCAGTTGGCCGAGATGATGGGCGGTTCGATTTCGGTCGAAAGCGAACCCGGCTCAGGCTCGACCTTCCGGGTCGCGCTGCCGCTGCCGGCCTGCGCGCCGCCGGCCCCGGCCCAGGCCGCGCTCGACACCGTCAGTCTCGAAGGCCGCCAGGTGCTGGTCGTCGACGACAACAAGGTCAATCAGGCCGTCGCCCGCGCCATCCTCGAGGCGGCCGGCGCGGTGGTCAGCCTCGCCGACGACGGGGCCGACGGCCTCGACCTGTTGCGCGCGGCCCACTTCGACGTCGTACTGATGGACGTCCACATGCCGCGCATGGACGGCGTCGAGGCCCTGCGCCGCATCCGCGCCGGAGAGGCCGGGATACGCAGCATCCCGGTCCTGGCCCTGACCGCCGACGCCATGTCCGACGAGTGCGAACGGCTGATCGCCCAAGGGTTCGACGACGTCCATCCCAAGCCGATCCAGCCGGCCGAACTGATGTTCACCGTAGCGGCCTGGTGCGCGCGCGCCGATCAGGCGGCCGTGCTGGCCGCGACCGCCGCCTAGTCCATCGCGCCGATGTACGGCAGGCCGCGCAGCGCGCCCGCCGCGTCCATGCCGTAGCCGACCAGGAACCGGGCCGGCGCCTCCCAGGCCACGAAGTCCGGGACGATCGCCCGCGGCGTCGGCCAGGGCTTGCTGGCGAACACCGCGGTCAGCACCCGGCTGGCGCCGGCGTCGCGCACCAGCCGGTGCGCTTCCGACAGCGACAGGCCGGTGTCGATGACGTCGTCGATGACCAGCGCCGTGCGGCCAGCCAGCGGCCGCTGCAGGTCGGCCCGCACCTCGCAGCGCCCCAGGCTGGCGCGTTCGTCACCGTAGGAGGCCAGCCACAGGGCATCGAAACGCACATGGCGCCCGGCTCGGGCCAGCGCCCGCGTCAGGTCCGAGGCGAACCACAGCCCGCCCGTCAGCAGGCAGACCGCCACCGTCTCGTCGTCGATCACCGGCGCGATCTGCCGGGCCAGCGCCTCGACGCGCCCGGCCACCTCCTGTTCGGTCAGCAGGACGATTGGAGCGTCAGTCATGGGTCGGCAACGCGTCGGGGCTGCCCGGCGGCAGCGGTCGGGCTTCGACCGGGGCCAGGGCCGGCGGCTCGGCGGCGGGACGCAGGGTCGGGCCAGCCGGCTTGGCGACGGCGGGGGCCGGGTCGCCCTGCTTGACATTCAGGCTCACCGGCTCGCGCGGCGCAAACGCCACCTCGAGCTCCTTGGCGCTCGCCGGCGGGTCGAGCAGCGCAATTGCGAAATGACGGGTCTCGCCCGGCGGTATGCGCGCATCGGCCGGGCGAGCGATCTTGGTCGCCACCGCCTTGCCCTCGGCGTCCAGCAGGCTGATGCGCAGCGGCGGGGTCACCACCGGCTCGTTCTCGATGTTGCGGATCATGCCCGAGACCGACAGCGCCGCATGCCCGTCCTGCAGCGACGGCTCGAAGCGCACGCCCTCGATGACCAGGCCCAGGCTGTTCACCGGCAGGCCGACGCCGGCATAGGCGCTGGCCGTGCGCGGCCACAGCCGCACGACGTCGACGCGGAAGATGATCCCCAGCGCGATCATCAGCACCAGCGCTGCGGCCATGCCGGCCCAGATCACCCCGGTGGCCGCCGCCTCGCGCACCCGCCGGTCGGTATCGGCCTTGGCGCGGAACGCGCGCGGCAGCTCGTCGCCGCTCAGCTCACGGACCGGCCTTTCCTCGACAGGCTCGGGCGCCGGTTCGCGCGCGACCGCCCCCTCCTCTTCGGAGGTCTCCAGTTCCAGCGAGTCTTCGGGGGACGCAGGGGTCGCAGTCCAGCGCGCGCCACAACTGGCGCACTTCACCAACCGGCCATCCGCGGGGATCTTGGAATCGTCCACGAAATAGCTGGTGGCGCAGTCTGGACAGGTCAGTATCATGACAGCCGAATCGGACGCTCCAGCAACCTCCACCGAGGTCGCCGATTTCGGCCCCCATGTCCAGAAACCCGAACGCCACAGGCGCCATCGACGCCGATCACGCCGTTGTCCGCTTCGATGATGTGTCGATGCGCTATGGCCGCGCCCCCGAGACCTTGAAGGACCTGACCTTCTCCCTGCAGCCGGGGTCGTTCCACTTCGTCACCGGCGCTTCGGGAGCGGGCAAGACCTCGCTGTTGAAGCTTCTGTTCCTGGCGGCCAAGCCGTCCAAGGGACTCATGCACCTGTTCGGCCAGGACGTCTCCACAATCGCGCGCGAGGCCCAGCCGTTCCTGCGCCGCCGCATCGGGGTGGTGTACCAGGAGTTCAAGCTGCTCGATCACCTGTCAGTGTTCGACAACACCGCCCTGCCGCTGCGCATCGAGGGCCGCAAGCCCGACACCTACCGCGACGACGTCGCCGAGCTGCTGGCCTGGGTCGGTCTCAAGGACCGCATGCACGCCATGCCCGCCACCCTGGCCGGCGGCGAGCGCCAACGCCTGGCCATCGCCCGCGCCGTCGTCAACCGCCCAGAGATTCTGCTGGCCGATGAGCCGACCGGCAACGTCGACCCCGAGATGGCGCTGCGAATCCTCAAGCTGTTCGTCGAGTTGAACCGCCTGGGCGCCACCGTGCTGTTCGCCACCCACGACCAGGACCTCGTCGCCCGCTCGGGTATGCCGGTCCTGCATCTGGAACGCGGCCGGCTGGTCGCACAGGGGACGCGCCGATGAGCGAATTCGACGTCGCCCGCTGGCGGCCCGCCCCGTTCCTGCCCGAGTCCGACGCCCGCGACGCTTCGCTGACCTTCGTCGTCGCGGTGCTCTGCTTTCTCGCATGCCTGACCCTGCTGGCGGTGCTCGCCGCCGACCGCGCCGCCCGCGACTGGACCGACCAGCTCGAAGGTCAGGCGACGATCATCGTGCGGCCCAAGGCCAACGAGACGCCCGACGGCGCGGCCGCCCGCGCCGCAGAAACCCTGGCCGGGGTCGACGGGGTCGCCGAGGCCCGCGCCATCGAGCGCGAGAAGGCCGAGGCGCTGATCGCTCCCTGGCTCGGCGACGCCGACCTCTCAGATCTGCCGGTGCCGAGGCTGGTCGCCGTGCAGCTGACCCGCGAGCGACCGGCGAGCGCCGCGACCCTGGATCAGGCGCTGAAGGCGCAGGGACTCGACGCCGTCGTCGACGATCATTCGGTCTGGATGGCCGATATTCAGCGCTCGGCCCGCACCGCCCGCTGGGTCGGGCTGGCCGTGTTCGGCCTGATCGCCGTGGCCGCCGCCGCCGTCGTCGCCTTCGCGACCCGCGCCGGCCTCGCCGCCCGCCGCGAGGTGGTCGAGGTGCTGCACCTTTCCGGCGCCGAGGACAGCTTCATCGCCCGCCTGTTTCAGGTCCGCTTCGCGCGCATGGCGGCGTTGGCGGGCTTGTTCGGAGCCGGCGGGGCGGCGATCATGGGGGCTCTGTTGCGTTTGGCGGGTGGAGGCCAAGGTTTGACGCCGGTGCTGCCGATCGCCTGGATCGATCTCCTGTCCGTCCTGCCCGCGCCGCTGGTGGCCGGCGGCGTCGCCGCCTTGGCCGCCCGCTTCACCGCCCAGGCCATGGTCCGGGAGCTGGCGTGAAAGGCCTGAGCGCCCTCCTCGTCGCGGCCGTTATCTGGGCGGCCGGACTGCTCGCCTTCGCCGAGCGGGTCGAGCGCTCGACCCCGGCGCCGCAGCCGCCGCGCGCCGACGGCGTCGTCGCCCTGACCGGGGCCGGCTCCAACGAACGCATCGGCGCAGCCATGGAGCTGCTGGCCGACGGCAAGGCCCGCCGCATGCTGGTCTCCGGCGTCAGCCGCGAGGCCTCGCGTGAGGACATTCGCGTGGTCAGCCGCGCCGTGCGCCGGCTCTACGACTGCTGCGTCGATCTCGGCTTCGACGCCGCCAACACCCTTGGCAACGCCCGCGAGACCCAGGAGTGGGCGCGGGCCATGCGCTTCGACAGCCTGATCGTGGTCACCGCCGACTACCACATGCCGCGCGCCATGCTGGAACTGCGCGGCGCCATGCCCGACAAGCGACTTACCCCCTATCCGGTCGCCACCTCGGTGATGAACGCAGGCCGCTGGTGGCGTACCAGCGGAGCTGCGCGGTTGATGGTGACCGAGTACTGCAAGTATCTGGCGATCCTGGGCCGCGAGGCCGTATTGGGCCTTGGCCCCCGCAACGACGCGCCGAAGAAAGGCTGACCTGTTTGACCACCCTGCGCTCCCTGGCGTTCGCCTTCCTGTTCTATCTGTGGTCGGTCCTCGTCGCTGTCGGCTGTGCGATCGTCGTCCTGCCGGCTCCGCGCAGCTGGTGCACGGAGATGATGCGCGGCTGGGCAAAGGGCATCATCTTCCTGCTGCGCGTGGTCTGCGACATCAAGGTCGAGGTCCGCGGCCGCGAGCACATGCCGACCGGCGCGGCCCTGCTGGCCCCCAAGCACCAGTGCATGTTCGACGTATTCGCCCAGTTCGCTTTCATGCCCGACGCCTGCTTCGTCATGAAGAAGGAGCTGATGTGGATCCCGTTCTTCAGCTGGTACGCACTGAAGGCCAAGATGATCGTCGTCGATCGCGAGGGCCACTCGGCCGCCCTGCGCAAGCTGGTCAAGGACGCCCAGGAACGCTTCGCCGAACACCGGCAGGTGATCATCGCCCCTGAGGGCACGCGCACCGCGCCGGGGGCGGCCCCCGACTATAAGCCCGGCATAGCCGCCCTCTACCGCGAGATCGACGTGCCGGTGCACCCGATCGCCACCAACGCCGGCGTCCACTGGCCCAAGCACGGCTTCACCCGCAAGCCGGGGATCATCGTCTTTGAGTACCTCGAGCCGATCCAGCCGGGCCTAAAGCGCGCCGAATTCATGCGCACCCTGCAGGAGCGCACCGAAACCGCCTCGAACGCGCTGCTGACCCTGTGACGTGAATCTCCCCTCTCACCTGGGGAGGGAGAATTCCTTACCGCGCCGCCAGCTCGCGCGCCTCGACCATGCCGAGCAGCTTCTCCATCGCCTGATCGTGCATCCCCATCTCGCAGAGGTGGGCGACCAGGTCGCGCAGATAGTCGACATTGCGGCCCGACAGGCCGTGGGCCCCGGCGATCAGCTCGGCCTGCCGCTCGAGCGACAGCGCCCCCGCCCATTGCGGGTGATGCACGTCGGACAAGAACACCAGCGTCTCGACCCGATGGCCGTTCGCCAGCCGGATGTTGGCCTTGGCCTCGACATAGGTCTCGGTCGGCTGCTCACGTTCGCGCAGGTACTCGTAGGTCGCCGGCCAGTGTTCCTCCGCGACCCGATAGGCCGCGCCGCGCACCGCGCCGCCCGGCGCCAGGCCCAGCACCAGGCCCGGCCGCTCGTAGGTGCCGCGATGGTGCACCGAATAGATGCAGAAGGCGCGCCGCCGCCCGTGTAGGGTGGCGCTCTGGCGCTCGACGAACTCGAACCCCGGACGCCACATCAGCGACCCGTAACCGAAGACCCAACGCTCAACCGACATGGCCCGCCGCGATAATCCCGCTCCGTCTTCCTCCCCTGTGCCCGATCCGGCGCACCGCCGCAAACCCCGACGCGCAGCGCTCTACATCCCGTTCATCATCGCCGGTGTCGCCGCCATCGGCTGGAGCGGCCTGTGGCTCTATGCCCGCGGCGAGGCGGACAAGCGGCTCGAGGCCGGCGCCGAACAGCTGCGCAAAGCCGGCTACGACGTCGCCTGGAGCAGCAAGCGGATCTACGGCTACCCGTTCCGGCTCAACATCCAGCTCGACGACGCCAAGATCCGCGAGCCGTCCGGCTGGGCGCTGGCCGCCCCGAAGCTCGAAGCCCAGGCGTACATGCATGGCCTGTCCACCTGGGTGGTGGCCACGCCGGGCGGCCTGACCTTCACCCGCCCGATCGGCGGTCCGGTCGACGTGAAGGGCGAGGTGATCCACGCCAGCCTCGCCGGTCTCGACCAGCCGCTGCCGCGCTTCTCGTTCGAGGGGACCAAGTTGACCTTCTCGCCGACGCCGGGGGCCCAGCCATTCGCGCTGTCGGCCGCCGACAAGGTTGAGTTCCACTTCCGGCCCGGCCCCGACGATCAGGCCGCGGTGTTCTTCAAGGTCGACGCCGGCAAAGCCCGGCTCTCCGGACTGTTCGCCCGCGTCGCCGGCGACAAGCCGATCTCGATCTCGTGGGATTCGCTGCTCTCGAAGATCAGCGCCTTCCAGGGCGCCAACTGGCCCGAGGCGGTCCGCGCCTGGACCACCGCGGGCGGTCGCATGACCGTGCGCCAAGCCGGGATCACCGCCGGAGAAGCGGTGCTCGGCGCTCAGTCCGGCGTGCTCAGCGTCGGCTATGACGGCCGCCTGAACGGCTCGCTCGACGTCACCCTGCGCGAAGCGCCCAAGGCGCTCGGCGCCATGGCCGAGACCGGCGTCATCCGTCCGGAAGCCGCCATGGCCGCCTCGGCGGTCGCCGCCGCCCGCCAGGGCAATGACGACCTCGCCCGCGCCAACGTCACATTCCAGGCCGGCCAGACCACCCTCGGCCCGGTCGCCATCGGCCCGGCCCCGAAGGTGTACTGACGCCTCACCGCGGTCGCCCCATCGCGTGTCATCCCGGTCTGCGCAGCAAGACCGGGATGACATCAGATGAATTAGAACTCGGCTCGGCCCCGGGCCGTCGCCCCTTCCCGCGCGAATGCGTCCCCGACAAGCCCTGCGGGCTTTCCGGGACGACATCTTGAACTAGGCTCGTAGATCACCCCGCCAGCTCCGCCGCGCACATCGCCCGGAACTGCGCCAGGCTGTCGGCCCGCTCGGGATGCAGCGCGCCCAGCACCTCGATCGTGAAGGTGACCGGCGCCGAGCCGGCCGCCGTCACCAGGGTGCCGTCGCGCACCGCCGCCGGGGTGTCGACATAGAGGTCCCAGGCCCGGTAGCCGGGCGTATAGCAGCGCATGAAGTCGAGCGCGTTGGAGGTGTGGCGCCGGCTGTCCAACAGACCGGCGCGCGCCGCCGCCACCGTCCCGGCGCAGATCGCTCCGACCACTTTGCCGGCCTCGTCCGCGGCCCGCAGCACCGGGGCGATGTCGGGCGCGTCGTCGCCGGTCCAGCCGTCCGACCCGATCACCACCAGCGCGTCGTACGCGTCCGGCGTCAGGTCCTCGATGGCCGATCCGGGGTCGATGGTCATGCCGCCCATCGAGGTGACCGGCCGCCCGCCCGGCGTGTGGAACGAGGTCGCCCCGTCGAAATAGGTCCGTGCCGCGGCGCTCAGCTGCGCGTGCTCCCAATCGGCGAAGTTGTCGATGACGATGAAGGCGATGTGCTTGCCCATGGCGATGCTCCAGACGCGCGATGACGAAACGCATCATCGCCGCCCCCGGCGCCAGAACCTGTCAGCAGGATGTCAGCCCATCGGCCGGTCGATCGAGGTCGGCGGCGTGGAGAACCAGCGCGGCCCCTGCTCGGTCATATAGAGGCAGTCCTCCAGCCGCACCCCGAATCGGCCGGGCAGATAGAGCCCCGGCTCGTTGGACAGGCACATGCCCGGCGCCAGCTTCGTCGCCTCGCCGCGCACGAAGTTGATTGGCTCGTGGCCCTCCATGCCGATGCCGTGCCCGGTCCGGTGCGACAAGCCCGGCAGGCCGTAGTCCGGCCCATAGCCCAGGCTCTCGTAGTAGCGGCGCACGGCGTCGTCGACGGCGCCGGCGGCGACCCCGACCTGGGCGGTCTCGAAGGCGATCTGCTGGCCGCGCGCCACCTCGTTCCAGACCTTGCGCTGGGCGGCCGTCGGCTCGCCGAACACGAAGGTTCGCGAGATGTCGGACTGGTAGCCTTCGACGGTGCAGCCGCAGTCCATCAGCACGATCTCGCCCTCGCGCACGACCTGCGGCTTCTCCGAACCGTGCGGCAGGGCTGCGTCCGGGCCGACCAGCACCATCTCGAATTCGGGCGAGCCGCCCAGGGCGCGGGTCGCCTTGTGCATGATCGCCCCGACGTCGGCGTGGCTCATGCCGCGCTCGACCTTGCCGTGAGTGTAGCGATAGGCGGCCATCGTCACGTCGGCGGCCAGCTGCATCAGCGCCAGTTCGGCCGGCGACTTGATCATTCGGCAACCGCGCACGACGTCGGCGCCGGACACGAACCGCACGTCGGGCATCCGCCGCGCCAGGCCGTCATGGACGAAGAAGCGGACCGTCTCCTCGACCCCGATCTTGCCCGCGGCGAGCTTGCGCGCCTTCAGCCAGTCGGCGACGACCAGGGCCGGGTCCTCGTCCTCCTGCCAGACCCGCACCTGCGCGGGGACCGCCAGGGTCTCGCGCACCGACGGCTCCTCGAAGTGCGGGGTGACGATCAGGGTCTCGCCCTCGACCGGGATGATCGCCGCTGTCACCCGCTCGCTGCGCCACCAGCGCACTCCAGTGAAGTAGGTCAGCGACGCGCCGGCCTCGACCACCAGCGCCGAAAGTCCCGACGCCTTCATCAGCCGCTGGATCTTGGCCATCCGCGCCGCCCGCTCCTGCGGCGAGATCGGAACCGCCCCGCCGGTGATCTTGCTCAGGCCCTCGACCTGCGCGGCCGCCGCGCCTCCAAGGCTCAGCACCAGTCCGGCGCCGGCCGCGCCGGTCAGGAAATTCCGTCGATCCAGAACCATGGCGCATCCCCCTCGTCACGCAGCTATGTGAGCCGAGCCGCTGACTCGCTCCAACCGATAACAACGATATTCCCGAAGCGTCCGCGCGCGGCTAGCTTGACGGCAAAAGCAGAGGCGTCCCCATGACCACCCGCACCAGCATCCTCGCCCTCATGCTCGCCGCCGGCCTGGCGGTCCCCGCGCTCGCCGCGCCGCCAACCAACATCGCCGCGGCCCTGGCCGATCCGGCCCGCCCCGCCGCCGACGTGGCCCGCGACGCCGCCCGTAAGCCCGCCGAGCTGCTGGCCCTGGCCGACATCAAGACCGGCGACAAGGTGGCCGACTTCGTGATCGGCGGCGGCTACGTCACCCGCATCCTGTCGGCCGCCGTCGGCCCGACCGGCCACGTGTACGCCTACCAGCCGGCGGAGTTCATCAAGTTCCAGGCTTCATATGGCGAGAACCTCAAGAAGGTCGCCGACGCCTACAAGAACGTCACCCCGCTCGACGCCAGCTTCCAGCAGCTCGACCTGCCCGACGGCCTCGACGCCATCGTCACCGTCCAGAACTACCACGACCTCTATCTGAAGCCCTTCCCTTCCGGGACCGCCGCCAAGGTCGACGCCGAGCTCTTCAAGTCGCTGAAGCCCGGCGGCGTGCTGCTGGTGGTCGACCACGCCGCCCTGCCCGGCTCCGGCATAAGCGCCGCCGACAGCCTGCATCGCATCGATCCCGCGGCGGTGAAGAGCGACCTCAAGGCCGCCGGCTTCGTGCTGGAGAGCGAAAGCCCGCTGTTCCACGAAGCCGCCGATCCGCACACCACCAACGTCTTCGACCCGTCCATCCGCGGCAAGACCGACCAGTTCACCCTGGTGTTCCGCAAACCGCGCTAGGGCGCCGCGCCGCCCCACACGGCAACAGGTTTCCCGTGCAACTTTTTTGCGGCGAAGGGGCCTATTGCGCCATCGTCTGCGATGACCTATGCGCCGAAACTTCGTTTTCGGGGGAAAGTATGGCCAAGGCCGATCCCAAGTCCGCTCCGCCCACCCTCGAGGCCGTGCGCGCGCGTATCGACGCGATCGACGCCCAGCTGCTGGCGCTGGTGGACGAGCGCGCGGGCCTTGCCGTCCAGGTCGCCGCCGCCAAAGCCGCCGCCGGCGACGCCGACAAGTTCGCCCTCCGCCCCGGGCGTGAGGCCCAGCTCCTGCGCGCCCTGCTCGACAAGCCGCGCAACGCCGCCCGTCCCAGCCTGGTCGTCCGCATCTGGCGCGAACTGATCGGCGACAGCCTGTCGCGTCAGGGCCCGTTCCACATCTCCGTCTTCGGCGGTCGCGATCCCGGCCGCGCGGTCGAAGGCGCGCGCCTGCGTTTCGGCGCGGCGCCCTCGCTGCGCCAGGTCGCCCGCCCCGAAGACGCCATCGCCGGCGCCAAGACTCTCGGCGGCGTCGCCGTGCTCGCCCTCTCGTCCGACACCCCCTGGTGGGGCCGTCTGCTGGCCGAGCCGCGGCTCAAGGTCTTTGCGGCCCTGCCGTGCCTGGCGGCCTGGGGCCCAAACGTCGCCCTGGCCGTCGCCGAGGTCGAGGTCGAACCCACCGGCGCGGACCTGACCTACTGGGTCACCGACGCCGGCGGCACGGCCCAGGCTATCGAGAACGCGCTCGGCCGCGATGGCGTCGCCGGCGATCTGATCGCCGAAGCCGGCGGTCTCAAGCTGTTCGCGCTGATGGGCTTCTACCAGCCCGGCGACGAGCGCCTGGCCCGCGCGCCTGGCCGGCTGACCGGAGTCATCGGGGCTGCGCCGGCGCCGATCGACGTGTAAGACGGCGCTCCCTCCCATCGCCGCAAAACCCATGTCCGACACCGTTCTCGACCGCGCCTCCGCCCCGCGCCCGACGCCCAAGCCGGGCATCCTCGACATCGCCCCCTACGTACCGGGCAAGTCGAAGGTCGAAGGGGTCGAGCATCCGCTGAAGCTGTCGGCGAACGAGAACATTCTCGGCTCCAGCCCGGCCGCGCGCGAGGCGTTCTCGACCGCTTTCGACCAACTGCAGATGTACCCGGACGGGCGCTCGACCATCCTGCGCGAGGCGCTGGCGGCGACCTACGGCCTGGAGCCTGATCGCCTGCTGTTCGGCTGCGGCTCGGACGAGATCTTCCAGATGCTGAACCAGACCTTCCTCGAACCGGGCGACAACATCGTCCAGGGCGAGTTCGGCTTCGGCGCCTACGCCATCGGCGCGCGCGCCTGCCAGGCGGAGGTGCGCATGGCGCCCGAGCCCGGCTACCGCATCGACGTCGACGAGCTCCTGAAGCTGGTCGACGAGCGCACCCGCATCGTCTTCGTCGCCAACCCGGCCAACCCGACCGGCACCTGGAACTCCGGCGAAGAGATCCGCCGCCTGCACGCGGGCCTGCCGCCCAGCGTCGTGCTCTGCCTCGACGGCGCCTATGCCGAGTTCTGCGACGACCCGGCCTACGAGGACGGCATGTCGATGGTCCGCGAGTTCGAGAACGTCGTCGTCACCCGCACCTTCTCCAAGCTGCACGGCCTGGCCGCGCTGCGGGTCGGCTGGGCCTACATGCCGCGGGAGATGGCGGCCGCCGTCGACCGCATCCGCCTGCCGTTCAACGTCAACATCCCGGCCCAGCTCGCCGCCGTCGCCGCGCTCGGCGATGCGGACTTCCAGCGCCGCTCGCTGGCCCTCGTGAATCAGTGGCGCCCGTGGCTGGCCCAGCAGCTCGGCGGCCTCGGCCTCGAGCCGCTGCCCTCGGCCGCCAACTTCGTGCTGGTCGGCTTCCCGGCCACCCCGGGCAAGACCGCCAAGGAGGCCGACGCCTTCCTCAGCGCCCGCGGCCTGATCACCCGCTACGTGGCCGGCTACGGCCTGCCCAACCACCTGCGCATCACCATCGGCCTGGAAGTGCACAACCGCGCCGTCGTCGAGGCCCTGGCCGAATTCATGAAGGGAGCCGCGCAGTGAGCGTGATCTATCCGCGCATGGCGGTGATCGGCTGCGGCCTGATCGGCTCGTCGGTGATCCGCGCCGCCCGCGAGGCCGGCGCCGTCGGCCACGTCTTCGTCGCCGACGCCAGCGAGGCGCACCGCGCGCGCATCCTCGAGCTCGGCTACGCCGACGAGGTCACCGGCGACATCGCCGAGGCGGTCAAGGACGCCGACCTCGTGGTCCTGGCCGTTCCCGTGCTGGCGATGGGCCAGGCCGCCGCCGCCGCCGCGTCCGCGCTGAAGCCGGGCGCCACGGTCACCGACGTCGGCTCGGTCAAGGGCAGCGTCGCCGAGGCGATGGCCAAGGCTCTGCCCGAAGACGTCTTCGTCATTCCCGGCCACCCGATCGCCGGCACTGAGCACTCCGGCCCTGACGCCGGCCTCGCCGAACTGTTCCAGAACCGCTGGGTGATCCTGACGCCCCAGCCGCGCGACGACGAAGCCTATGTCGAGGCGACCGGCCGCCTGGCCGAGTTCTGGCGCGCGCTCGGCGCCAATGTCGAACAGATGGACGCCGGCCACCACGACCTGGTCCTGGCCGTGACCAGCCACCTGCCCCACCTGATCGCCTACAACATCGTCGGCACCGCCGCCGACATGGAGGAGGTCACCCAGGCCGAGGTGATGAAGTACTCGGCCGGCGGCTTCCGCGACTTCACCCGCATCGCCGCCTCCGACCCGACCATGTGGCGCGACGTCTTCGTGGCCAACAAGGACGCGGTCCTGGAAATCCTCGGCCGCTTCACCGAGGACCTCCAGGCGCTGTCGCGCGCCATCCGCTGGGGCGAGGCCGACAAGCTCTACGACCTCTTCAGCCGCACCCGCGAAATCCGCCGCGGCATCATCGCCGCCGGTCAGGAAAGCGCCGAACCCAACTTCGGACGCGACCGCGGCAAGCACTAGGCCACGTGCTGCTCGCCGCCCTTGGTCACCTGCTCGGCCAGCTTGCCGGGCAGCTCGGCCATGTGGTCGAACTCCGCCGTAAACTCGCCCAGCCCCTGGGTCAGTCCGCGCAGCTCCTGGATCAGGTCCTGGCGCTCGGCCCGCGGCAGGCAGACCTCGATCTCGTCCCAGCCGCTCCAGCCTTCACGCGGGGAAAAGCCGAGGATCTGGCCGCGCCGCGCGGTCACCGCCTGGGTGATCTTCGAGGTCGAGGCCTGCGGCGCGTGGATGACCAGCTTCTCGACCGGCTCCAGCAGATAGGGCGCGGCGGCCCGCAGGCCCTCGCTCATCGCCAGCCGCCCCGCCGCCCGGAAGCTCATCTCCGAGGAGTCGACGCTGTGGTAGGAGCCGTCGACCAGCACCACCTCGACGTCGGTCACCGGGAACCCGAACGCCCCGCGCTCCATGGCGTCGCGCACGCCCTGCTCGACCGAGGGGATCCACTGCTTGGGCACCACCCCGCCGGTGATCTTCTGCGAGAACGAAAAGCCCTCGCCGCGCGCCCGCGGCCGGATTTCCAGCACCACGTCGCCGAACTGACCGTGGCCGCCGGTCTGCTTCTTGTGCCGCCCGCGCTGTGTCACCGGTTTGCGCAAGCTCTCCTGGTAGGAGACCTTCGGCCGGCCGGTCGCCGCCTCCACGCCGAACCGCCGCTTCAGCCGCTCCAGCAGCACCTGCAGGTGCGCCTCGCCGCGGCCGGAGACGATAGTCTCCTGGGTGGCCGGATCCTGGGCGATGACGATCGCCGGGTCCTCTTCCGCCAGCTTGTTCAGCGCCGCCGACAGCCGCACGTCGTCCTTGCGGTCCTTGGCCGAGATCGACATCGAGAAGAGCGTCGCCGGCGGGAACGCCGGCTGCGCCAGGGTGCGCGCCTTCCCGTCCATCGAAACCACCATGCCGGGGCTCGCCGCCTCCAGCTTGCCGATCGCCACCACCTCGCCTTCCAGCGCCTTGTCGGTCTTCTTACCGCTGGGCGAGGAGAACGTGGTCAGGCCGCTGGCCCGCGCCTTGTCGCCGCCGCCCAGGGTCAGCTCCTGGCCGTCGGCCAGTTCGCCCTGCATCACCCGACCATAGGCGATCTTGCCCGCCTGGCCGGCGTACGAGGTCTTGAAGATGTAGGTGCAGGGCCCGTCCAGTCCCATGCGGGCGGCGGCCGCGACGACGTCCGGGGTCTCGTGCCGCAGCGCCTTCAACAGCCGCCGCACCCCGAACCCGTTCAGCGCCGAACCAAAGAACACCGGGGTGATCAACCCCTGCGCCAGATCCGCCACCAGGTCGGCGAACACCGCGTCCCGCTCCGGACTGAGATCCGACAGCAACTGCTCCATCAGCGTGTCGTCGAAATCGGCCAGCTGCTCGAGCATGCGGAACCGCGCATCGGCCTCCAACGCCGCCATGTCGCCGGCGAGATCGACCTGCTGGCTCGGCTGACCCGGCCGGTAGATGAAGGCCCGCTCCAGCGCCAGGTCGACGAACCCGGTCACGTGCTCTTTCTCGACCATCGGGATCTGCCGGGCGACCAGCCGGTTTCCGGACGCCGGGGCCATCGCCGCCATCAGCTCGTCCAGCCCGCCGCGCGCCTGGTCGATCTTGTTGACGAACACCGCGTGCGGCGTGCGCCGCGCCTCCAGTTCCTTGAAGATCGGCTGCAGCAGATGCGCCCGCATCGGGTTCGGATCGGCGACGATGATCGCCAGATCCACCGCCGGCAGCACATAGTCCTCCGTCCCGGCGAACTCCGGCGATCCGGGACAGTCGATCACCGCATAGCGGTCGCCCATGAACTCGAAGCCCGCGACGTTGAACTCGATCGACTGCCCGCGGGCCCGCGCCTCGGGACTGGCGTCCCCGACGCTGGCCGAGCCGACCTCGCCCTGGCGCGGGATCGCACCGGCCGCGAACAGCATGGCTTCCATAAGGGTTGTCTTACCGGCTCCCGCCGCGCCGACGAGGGCGATGGCGCGTGCGGCGCCGGAACCTGGTCTGCCCATCCTATGGGCCCTCCCAACTGGAGGCGCCCGCCTCTTGGGAGCGGGCGCTTGTGACCCCGACCGCCTATATGCTTCCACCCGCTTGGCCATCTGCACAAGCGGGTAGTTCGACGAAGGAGCAGGGATGAACGGTTACGCTTGGCTGGGTCTGGCCATCGTCGCGGAGGTGATCGCCACCACCGCCCTCAAGGCCTCCGACAGCTTCTCGAAGCTGGGCCCGTCCCTGCTCACGGCGGTCGGCTACGGCGTCGCCTTCTACTGCCTGTCGCACTCGATGAAGACGGTCCCGGTCGGGGTCGGCTACGCGATCTGGTCGGGCGTCGGCATCGTGCTGATCACCATCATCGCCTGGGTGTTGTTCAAGCAGCGGCTCGATCCGCCGGCCATGGTCGGCATGGGCCTGATCGTCGCCGGCGTGTTGGTGATCAACGTCTTCTCCAAGAGCTCGGCCCACTGACCTCCGCTCAGGAGAGCGCTCAGTGGGCGCCGGCCGCCTCGACCTCCAGCGCCAGCCGCTCGATCCCCTCGCGGGTGCCGTGGATGCGATCCTCCAGGTCGTCGTGGCCGTCGAAATAGGCCAGCTGCTCGGTCATCCGCATGAAGGTCGCTTCGCGCTCGGCGCTGAACTCGACCGTCACCAACGAGGCCGACAGCCGCTTGCCGCCGATCTCGATGTCATAGGCGAAGACGATCCGCGCATCCTGGACGATGTCGAAGAACACCTTCTCGACCCGCTGGCTCACCCCGTCGGGCAGCTGCGCGCGATAGCTCTCCCGCCCGCCGGGCCGGAAATCCATGGTCAGCTCCGTCTCGCCTTCCTCGGCGTGACAGTCGGACCAGCGCTTCTTGGCCTCCAGGTCGGCCCAGGCGCCGAACACCGCAGCTGGCGACGCGGCGAACCGGCGCTCGATCACGAAGCTGGTGTGGCTCGCAGAGGTCATCGCTCGTCTCCGCTCTTGGTCTGCGCCAGATAGGCGTCCAGCCGGTCGAACTGCGCGTTCCAGGCCCGCTTGCGCTGCGCCACCCAGGCCTCCAGCCCGGCGAAGGCGTCAGGTGCCAGACGATAGGTCCGCACCCGCCCGGCCTTCTGCGAGGAGACCATGCCGCTGGCCTCCAGCACCGCCAGGTGCTTCATCACCGACGGCAGCGCCAGCGTCGTCGGCGCCGCCAGTTCGCTGGCCGAGGCCGGGCCGCTCGCCAGCCGGTCGATCATCGCGCGCCGGCCCGGATCGGCCAGGGCCGTGAACACCCGGTCCAGCGCCTCGACGCCGGTCACGCCTCCTCCAGGAAGCGCGCAGGCATCAGCTCGCGATAGGGGAAATATTCGAAGAACGGCCGCGCCTCGCTAAGCGTCCGCGCCACCGACGGCCGCGCGACCAGCCGCTCGAAATAGGCGGCCAGTTCACGCCGCTCCTCGCCCCAAGGCTCGACGATGCCAGCGTAGAACAGCGCGGGCGCGGCCGCGCAGTCGGCCAGGCTGAAGTCTGCGCCCGCCGCCCAGCTGCGGCCCGCCATATGCCCCTCGATCAGACCATAGGCCATCTGCAGCATGTCGCGGGCGTTCTCGACCCCGCGCGGGTCCTTCTCGTCCCCCGCCCGCATCCGGTCGGCGACGATCTTCTGCATCGGCGTCATCACGTACTGGTCGAGGAGGCGATCCCACAGCCGCGCCTCCAGCCGCGCCTCGGCGTCCGTCGGCAGCATCGGCGGACCGGGATAGTGCGCATCCAGATACTCGAGCTGGATGCTGGTCTCCGGCACCACCCGCTTCCCGTCGACCAGCAGCGGGATCTTCGCGGTCGGCCACAACGCCGCGAACTCCTCCGCCGTCTGCGAGAGATCGAGCACCCGCGCCTCGAACGGCGTCCCGCGCTCATAGAGCCCGATCAGCACCTTGTGGCAGTAGGACGACAACGGATGGAAGTGCAGCACCAGGCTCATCGGCTCGGCTCCAATTAGTTTCCGCACGAGCTAACTATCTGGCAGCGAACCTGGCAAGCAAAACTTTCCTGCGCGGCTAAGTGTTTCCTCCCCGCTTCGCAGGGGAGGAATACACATCCACCCGCTGTCATCCCGGTTTCGGCAGCCGAAGACCGGGACCCATGAACACCGGATGAGTCGGGACACGGCTCGGCCGCGCGCCATTCTCCCGCTCCAGCGCGAAAGGGTCCCGGACAAGCGCTGACGCGCCTTCCGGGATGACACTCTGAGGTCAAACCTGTCGGCGTGAGCCCCACGCCGCGACCACCCAAAAGGCGAGCCCGCTCACCGAACCCGCCGCCGCCGCGATCGCGACTAGCCAGAGCGCGGCGGATCTAGGCCCTAGCCCGACAGCAACCACCAACCATGGCGCGGAGGCGACCAGTGCGCCGGTGATCGTCGCGCGCAGCGACGTCAGCCGAACGCCTCGCCGTCGCGCGATGAGATACGTCGGCACGCCCAGGACCAACGCCGGCAGGTACGCAAAGAAGACCAAGGTTAGAAGGCCAATGCTCACCCAACCTTGGCTCCCAAGCACGAGCGCTGCGATGATCCACCCGGCCGGAACAAGCGCCGGCGCGAGGATGAACGCGTAAACCACTCTCACTGACGACGAGGCGTGCGGAGCACGTCCAACCGTGCGCCCGGCCTGCGTCACGACGGATCTTCCACCGCCGCCGCCGGCCCCAGGAACTCCGTCACCGCCTCGATGACCTCGACCAGCCCCAGCCGGTCGACGCGCACGCCTTCGGGCAGGCCCGAGAACAGCCGCGTCGGGGCCGCGGCGTCCAGCATCACGAACACGCCCTTGTCGTCGGCGCGGCGGATCAGCCGCCCGAAGGCCTGGCTGATGCGGGCGCGGGCGACGTTGTCGTCATAGACCTTGCCGCCGAAGCGGGTGCGGCGGGCCTTGTGCAGGATGTCGGGCCGCGGCCACGGCACCCGGTCGAAGGCCAGCAGCCGCAGCGAGCGGCCCGGCACGTCCACCCCGTCGCGCACCGCGTCGGTGCCCAGCAGGCAGGCGTCCTCTTCCGCCCGGAAGATGTCGACCAGCGCCCCGACCTCCAGCGGGTCGACGTGCTGGGCGTAGAGCGCCAGACCCTTGTCGGCCAGGGGGGCGGCGATCCGCTCATGAACCGCGCGCAGCCGGCGGATGGCGGTGAAGAGGCCCAGCCCCCCGCCCCCGGCCGCCAGGAACAGCTCGCGCATGGCCGCGGCCACCTGGCGCGGGTCGTCGCGGCCGATGTCGGTGACCACATAGGCCCGCGCATTGGCGGCGTAGTCGAACGGCGAGGTCAGCTTCAGGGTCTTGGGCCGATCCGGCAGCCGGGCGGCGCCGGTGCGCATCTCGGCCAGGGCGAACGGGTCGTCCAGTGTGGGGTCGGTCAAGGTGGCGCTGGTCACCAGCACCCCGTGCGCCGGGGCGATGACGGCGTTGGTCAGCGGTTCGGTCGGATCGACCCAGTGGCGGCGGCAGGCGGCGTCCACCACCCGGCCATAGAGGAAGGTGGCGTCGAACCAGTCGACGAAGTCCGGATCGTCCTCGGCGTCCTCGTCGATGGCCCGAAGCATCGAGCGCCAGGCCGGCAGCAGCATCCGGCAGCGGCGGTCGAGGCCCCGCAGCGCGCCTTCGATCCGGCCGCGGTCGCTGGTGACGATCTGGCTGGCTTCCTCGTCCAGCAGGTCCTCCAGGTGCCGGGCCAGGGCCAGCAGCGGGGCCTCGATCTTGGCCAGCGCCCCGGCGGCCTCGCGGGCCGTGGCGCGGACCAGGTCCAGAGCCGGGCGCGCAGCGCATTCCATGCCCACGTCCGACGGCGCGGCCCGCGCCCGCAGCTGTTCGATCACCGCCACCAGGAAGGCCTCGATCGGCCCGATCGGATTGACCTCGCCGTTCGGCGGCGCGATGCGCCCCGACCAGCCCTCGCCCGGCAGCGCGGAGGCCGCCTGGATGGCCGAGACCAGCGCCTCGCGGGCGTCGTCGCGGTCGCCCAGCATGTCCATCAGCCGCGCTTCCAGCCCGCGCCCGCGACGTCCCCGGCCTTCCGGCCCGCGGATCCAGCGGCGCAGCTCGGCGGTCTCCTGCCCCGACAGCGCCGCGGCGAAGGCGGCGTCGGCGGCGTCGAACAGGTGGTGGCCCTCGTCGAAGACGATGCGCTTGAGCTGGGTGGTCTCGCCGTCGGCCTTCGAGCCGCGCGCCGCCCGGGCCCCGTCGAACGCAGCCTGGGTCAGCACCAGGGCGTGGTTGGCGATCACCAGGTCGGCCTTGCGCGAACCGCGGATCGCCTTCTCGACGAAGCAGGCCCGGTAGTGCTGACAACCGGTGTGGACGCACTCGCCGCGGCGATCGACCAGGTTGGCGGCGCTCGCCTGCCCCGCGGCCGGAACCGCGAACAACGTCGGCAGCCAGGCCGGGAAATCGCCGCCGGTCATGTCGCCGTCGCGGGTGGCCCGCGCCCAGCGCGCGGTCAGCGCCATGCCGATCAGGTC
Source organism: Phenylobacterium haematophilum (assembly GCF_014196295.1). Lineage (GTDB taxonomy): Bacteria > Pseudomonadota > Alphaproteobacteria > Caulobacterales > Caulobacteraceae > Phenylobacterium > Phenylobacterium haematophilum. The sequence goes on along the minus strand of NZ_JACIDK010000003.1, from coordinate 170,539 downwards.
GGCCCCGCCCTGCTGGGCGGTGTTGGCCATGTCCTGGAAGTTCAGCAGGCAGAGATAGTTCTCGCGCCCCTTGCGGACCACGGCCTTCTTGGCGCGGACCTTGGGGTCGGGAAAGATCGAATGGCTCTCGCGCTCGATCTGCCGCTGCAGGGCGCGAGTGTAGGTCGAGACCCAGACCGAGGGCCCGTTGGCCTCGGCCCACAGCGAGGCCGGCGCCAGGTAGCCGAGGGTCTTGCCGACCCCGGTGCCCGCCTCGGCCAGCATCATCCGCGGCTCGCCGTCGCGTTCGCGCGGGGCGAAGGCGAAGGCCGCCTCCTGCGCGTACTCGGCCTGGGCCGGCCGCGTCTCGTCGAGGCCCGAGCGTTGCAGCAGCTCGGCCAGCCGCTTGCCGGCGTCCTCCGGAGCGATGGGCCGCGAATTGGCCTCGCCGGGCGGCGCCTGGTCTTCCCACTCGGCGATGCGCGTCCAAACGTCGAGGCCCGAGGTCCGGAACTGGTTGCCGACCGGGGCCGAGCGCAAGGCCGCCACCACCGAAGGCCCCCAGGCCCAGCCGGCCCGCATCATCGTCTCAGCCAAGGCCAGCGCTTCCTCGCGGCTCGGCTGCGGCGTGGCGGCGATCTCGTTCAGCAATTGCGTACAGGCCGCGCGCAGCGCCTCGGCCTGAGCCTGCGCCCCCTTCGGTTCGGATTGGCCGAGCGCCAAGGCCAGACCCACCGACGACGGCGCGCAGAAGGTCGCCGGCCGAGCGAAGGCGTAGAGCTCGAGCGCGTCGAACAGGCCGGGCATCCGCGGCGGCGCGTTGAGCCCCAGCCGCCGCGCGGTCATCGAGGCGTGGGCGACCAGCACCGGGCCGCGCTGCAGCAAATCGCGGGCGTCGGGCGCACGGATCGCCTGGCCGCCGGTCGCGTCGGCGACGCCGCCCCGCGGCCCCGGCAACACCACCAGGGCGGGCGCAAGATCCAGACTCGGTGCCGGGGCGTTCACCCCGCCTTGCTAGCCGCTTTCGGCAGGAAACTAAAAGGGAACGTTCAAAACCTGCCGATAGGCCGCATTTACTCGCCGATGGCCTCGCCGGAGCCGCCGAACTCGGCCGGAAAGTCCTTCAGTTTCGGCAAGCCGTCCTTCATCCGCAACACGGTCTCGGCGTAATTGACATGGACGCCGGGCGCGAATTCGAGGGTCGGTATCGTGGCGGCGAACACGTCGACCAGCTTCAGCGGCGGATGATTGGCCATCAGGTGGCCGCCGCATTTGCTGCAATACTTTCGTTCGCTCATCTCGGTCTTGGCGAAGGTCGCCACGTATTCCTCACCCGATACGACCTTTACGGCCGACGGCTCCCATAGACTGAAGGCGTTGACCGGCCCTCCGGACCACGATCGGCAGGATCTGCAATGGCAATAGCCCATGGCTGCCGGTTGGCCCGTGACCTCGATTTTCACGGCGCCGCAAAAGCACTCACCCGGGTATGACTGAGACATGCTCGGCTCCTGTCAGCTTGTGCGTGACGGCGCGAAGTCTACGCCCCCCGCGGGCGGCGACCACCGACTCAGGGACGCCGCTGCGCAACTCAAACTTGACTCGAACAAACCACGAACTTACGACTGGTTGCGCAATTCAGACGGGTGGGCAAATGGGATTCGCGCTCGACTTGGCTTCGATCGAAGGGCTCGACAAGGACGAGGCCCTGAGACGCCTGGGATACGTCGACACCGGCCGGAAGACCGACCGCATCGGACGTGACGTGGCGTGGGCGACCACCTCCAAAGGCCGAGTTGTCGTCATCGCGCGATACGGCTGGCTCAAGCCAGAGCGTCTCGCGGACCTCTCCGCGGGAACCTCGTTGGTGGCCGGACGGTTCGAGACTCATGTCGGCGACAGCAACGCCTGGGGCTACCGCGACGGAGACTGCGTCTGGTCGGTCCTCTACCCCGCGGAAGGCAGCGGCTTGACGGTCGAGGGCGCGCCGCCGCCGGAGTTTGCTGTGATCCGTGACCGCCTGCTGGCCGAACGCCGGGCCGAAGCCAACGACGGCGACGAGCCTGACGAGGACTTGTTCGATCTGCCCGAGGCCTTGGTCGCCGCCATCGGAGGCTGGACTCCGGAAGGCGAAGGCAGCGAGGATTTGCAGTTCTTCATCGCGGCCTCTGACGGAACCGCCGAACCGAGTTCCGAAGGCTTCCTCGGTCGATTGCTCAAGGTCTTCGGCCGTTCCCGGTAAGCGACGCTTGCGCGAAACGTAACGCGAACATCATATGGGGCGATGGCTGACGCAGCAGCGCTCCCGACCGACCTCCTGCCCGATAAGTTCGCCGCCTGGTTCGCCGACCGCGGCTGGAGCCCGCGCGCGCACCAACTCGACATGGTCGCCCAGGCCCGACAGGGCCGCGACGCGCTGCTCATCGCCCCGACCGGCGGCGGCAAGACCCTGGCCGGCTTCCTGCCCAGCCTGATCGAACTCGCCGAACGCCCGCCGGCCAACGCCCCGCGCGGCATCCACACGCTCTACATCTCGCCCCTCAAGGCGCTGGCCGTCGACGTCGAGCGCAACCTGATGGCGCCGATCCTCCAGATGGGCCTGCCGATCGTCGCCGAGAGCCGCACCGGCGACACCGGCATATCGCGCCGCCAGCGCCAGCGGGTGAAGCCGCCGGACATCCTGCTGACCACCCCCGAACAACTCGCGCTGTTCTGCGCCTGGGAAGGCGCGCGGCTCTACTTCGAGAGCCTGTCCTGCGTGATCCTAGACGAGATCCACACCCTGCACGGCTCCAAGCGCGGCGACCTGCTGGCGCTGGACCTGGCGCGGCTGCAGCAGTTCGCGCCGAACCTGCGCCGCGTCGGCCTCTCGGCGACGGTCGACGATCCCGATGTGATCCGCCGTTGGATGGGCTATGGCCGCGCCGCCGACACCCACGAGGCCGTCGCCCTCGTCCGCGGCCCCGCCGGCGCGCCGCCGATCGTCGACATGCTGCTGTCCGAGGGCAAGGTTCCCTGGGCCGGCCACACCGCCAAGCACGCGATGGATGAGGTCTACGACGCCATCAAGCAGGCCCGCACCGCCCTGGTCTTCGTCAACACCCGCTTCCAGGCCGAGTTCGCGTTCCAGGAGCTCTGGCGGCTGAACGACGACAATCTTCCCATCGCCCTGCACCACGGCAGCCTGGCCGCCGAGCAGCGCCGCAAGGTCGAAGCCGCCATGGCCCGCGGCGAACTGCGCGCCGTGGTCTGCACCTCGACGCTCGACCTTGGCATCGACTGGGGCGACGTCGACCTGGTCATCCAGTTGGCCAGCCCCAAGGGCGCCAGCCGCATGGTCCAGCGCATCGGCCGCGCCAACCACCGGCTGGACGAGCCCTCGCGCGCCCTGTTCGTCCCGGCCAACCGCTTCGAGATGCTCGAGTGCCAGGCCGCCCGCGAGGCGATCGCCGAGAACCGCTTCGACGGCGAGGCCAGCCGTGTCGGCGCGCTCGACGTCCTGGCCCAGCACGTCATGGGCTGCGCCTGCTCCGAGGCCTTCGATCTGGTGGCGCTCTACGACGAGATAACCAGCGCCGGCCCTTACCGCGACCTCAGCTGGGAAGACTTCGAGCAGGTCGTCGACTTCGTCTCGACCGGCGGTTACGCGCTGAAGACCTATGACCGCTTCCGCCGGATCGTGAAGACCCTCGACGGCCGTTGGACTGTGCGCAACGCCGAGACCGCACAGCGCCACCGGCTCAATGTCGGCGCCATCGTGTCTCCGGCCATGCTGGCGGTGCGCATTTCGATGGGCCGCGGCCGCGCCGGCCGCAAGATCGGCGAGGTCGAGGAGGGCATGCTGGAGATGCTCGAGCCCGGCGACACCTTCGTCTTCGCCGGCCAGGTCTGGGCCCTGGTCGCGGTCACCGGCGTCGAGGTGCTGGTCAGCCCCGCCGTGAACAAGGACCCGAAGATGCCGTCCTGGGGCGGCTCGAAGTTCGCGCTTTCGACCTTCCTGGCCGGCCGGGTTCGCGAGCTGATGTTCGACCAGGAGCACTGGCGGGTCCTGCCGCCGGACGTGCGCGAATGGCTCGAAGCCCAGCGCGACCTGTCGCTGATCCCGCCGGCTGACGAGATGCTGCTGGAGACCTTCCCGCGCGGGAAGCGGCACTTCCTGGTGGTCTATCCGTTCGAGGGCCGCTTGGCCCACACCACGCTGGCCATGCTCCTGACCCGCCGGCTGGAACGGCTGGGCGCGGCCCCCCTCGGTTTCGTCTGCAACGACTACGCGATGGCGATCTGGGCGCTGAAGCCGATGGACGGCCTCGACTTCGACGAGTTGTTCGGCGAGGACATGCTCGGCGACGACCTGGAAGCCTGGCTCGCCGAAAGCTTCATGATGAAGCGCGCCTTCAAGGGTTGTGCGATCATCTCGGGACTCATCGAGCGACGCTTCCCCGGTCACGAGAAGACCGGCCGCCAAGTGACCTTTTCGACGGACCTGATCTACGACGTGCTGCGCCGCCACCAACCTGACCACCTGCTGCTGCGCTGCGCGCGCGACGACGCCGCCACCGGCATGATCGACGTCGCCCGGCTCGGCCAGATGCTGGCGCGGATCAAGGGCCACATTCGCCATGCGCCGCTGGCGCACCTCTCCCCGTTCTCGGTCCCGATCCTGCTGGAAATCGGCAAGGAGCGGTCGCCCGGCGACGCCGGCGAGATGATCCTGGCCGAAGCCCAGGACGACCTGATCGCCGAGGCGATGTCGTGAGCGCGCTGGCCTCCCCCGCCCCCTACGCCTTCGCACCAAGCCCCTGCGGCGGCCTGCGCACCGGCCTGAACGGAACCGCCGTCACCCTGCGGCACAGCGGCGCGCTGTGGATCGAGTCCGCGCGGATGCTCGTGGTCGCCGACCTGCACCTGGAAAAGGGCTCGGCCTACGCCATGCGTGGCCAGATGCTGCCGCCCTACGACACCCGCGACACCCTGCGCCGGCTGCAGGCCGAGGTGGTCGCCGCCCAGCCGGACGCCGTCGTGCTGCTCGGCGACACCTTCCACGACCGCGCCTCCGAGGACCGTCTCGCCCGCGACGACGCCGAGGGCCTGCGCGCGCTGTCCGGTTTGACGCGGATGATCTGGGTGGTGGGCAACCACGACGCCGACGGCCCCCGCCATCTGCCCGGCGAGGTCGCCGACGAGATCGGCGTCGAGAGCCTGGTCCTGCGCCATGAACCGACCCCAGGCCGCCAGGACGGCGAGGTCGCCGGCCACCTCCACCCCTGCGCGCGGGTGGTGGCCTCGCGCGGCAGCGTGCGACGGCGCTGCTTCGTCACCGATGGCGCGCGTATGGTGGTGCCGGCCTTCGGCGCCTATGCCGGCGGCCTCAGCATCCGCGACGAAGCGTTCTCGGGATTGTTCGCACGTCCGCCGCTCTGCGGGGCGCTTGGGGCCGGCCGGGTGCACGCCGTGGGCTGGCGCTCCGTCGCCGGCGACTGAGGTCGCACGGGGACGAAGTTCGACTTCGATCAGGGCTACATCCGCATCGCCTGTTCGAGCGCCAGGCCCAGCGACAGGCAGGCGCCGAGCGTCAGGGTGGTCATCAGCCGCGGGAAGCGGGCCGGCACGTCGGGTGCGGCATGGTCGTACAGCCACTGCAGGATGAACGCGGCCAGGAAGCCGCACAGCAGCCAGGCGGTCTCCACCGAGCCGCGGGCGAAGATCAGCGTCCAGGCCGCCGTCGGCGAGATGACCGAGGTCGCCAGCCGCGTCCAGCGCGGGCTCGCCCGGCCGCTCTCGAGCCCCCAGCGGATCCCACCGAGGAACCCCAGCACGATCGCCGACCAGGTCAGCAGCACGGTCAGCGCCGGGCCGCTCACTTCGGCGTCGCCATAGACATAGGTGAGGGCGGAGATCGGGAACGGCGCCAGTCCGGCCAGCGCGATCACCCAGAGGGGACGCGGCGCGGCGGTCACGGCGTGCAGGTGGCCGTCGGTTTCCAAGCGGTCAGTTCCTCCGGAAGGCGACAGAGGCCGCCCAGCCCGCGGCGAGGGCGATCGCCACCGAAGCCAGACCGTACGACCATGGCCTTTGATGGGCGAACAGATAAAGCGCCCGCTCGACACCGGCCTTCTCGACGGTCAGGCCCCGGGTGCGGCTCGAGACGGGCTGGCCGTCCTGGAACAGGTAGATGTCGGCGGAATAGACCCCGATCGGCGCCCCGGTCGGCAGGTCGATCTCGGCCTTGAACAATCCCTTGTCGACGAAGTTGACCCCTCGGGAGTCGGCGGCGTAGAGGCCGCTGGCCTCCTTCAGCCGCACCACCGCACGTCGCCAGTCAAGGTAGTCGGCCCCCAAGCCGCTGACCACCACGTCCCGCACGCCGTAGCGGGTCTCGGTGCGCTGCTCCATCGGCGCATTGATCCGCAGGTGGTCGATTCCCGCACCCAACCGCCGCAGGGTGCTGAAGTTGGCGATCTGGTCCAGCGGGCGGGTCGAAGCGGCCATGTAGAAGCCGGGCGCGCCTTCGAACACCACCGGCCGCGAATTGACCCAGACTCCGGCGATGCGGGTCTTGCGCGCCATGCGAACCGGCGCCTCGGGGCCGCGCACGATCACCACGACGTCGCTGGGCTTCTGGGTCGGATCGAGCACCGCCCCATAGAGTACGATGCGCGCCCCGCGGAAGCTGGAGGTCACCCGCACGTTGGTCGTGGTCAGCGCGGCCGACACGGCGGCCGGCGGCGGAGTCGGGGGCGGGCCTGCGTCGAGCGCCATCAGCCGTTCCCCGCCATCAGCACGAACGGCTCGGAGGGCGTGAAGAACAGGCCCAGCCCCATCCGCAGACCCACAGCCAGCACGATCAGCGCCAGCAGCGCACGCAGTTCTTCGGCCCGGAAGCGCGACGAGGCCCGCGCGCCGACCTGCGCGCCCAGCACCCCGCCGATCAGCAGCAGGGTCGCCAGCACCACGTCGACGGTCTGGTTGCGTCCGGCCTGCAGCACGCTGGTCAGCGAGGTGGTGATGATGATCTGGAACAGGCTGGTGCCGACCACCACCCCAGCCGGCATGCGCAGAATGTAGACCATCGCCGGGACCAGCACGAAGCCGCCGCCGACCCCCATGATCGCCGACAGGATGCCGACGAACACGCCCAGCAGGATCGGCGGAATGACGCTGATGTAGAGCCGCGATCGCGGGAACCGCACCTTGAACGGCAGGCCGTAGAGCCAGGGCGGCCGCCGGTCCTTCCGCGGCTTCGGCGCATCGCCGCGCCGGCGACGCAGGATCGAGCCGAGCGATTCCCACAGCATCAGCGCGCCGATGACGCCCAGGAAGATCAGGTACGACAGCGAGACGACGAGATCAGCCTGGCCCAGCAGTCGCAGCCAGCGGAACACCTCGACGCCCAGCAGAGACCCGACCGCGCCGCCAGCCGCCAAGACGCCGCCCATGCGGAAGTCGACCGCCTTGCGCCGAGTGTAGGAGATTACGCTGGAGGTCGAGGACGCGGCGACGTGGTTGGCTTCGCTGGCGACCGCCACCGCGGGCGGGATGCCTAGAAACACCAGCACCGGCGTCATCAGGAAGCCGCCGCCGATTCCGAACAGGCCCGAGATGAAGCCCACCGCCGCGCCGAGCGCGATCAGCAGCGGCGCGTTCACCGAGACTTCCGCTATGGGCAGGTAGAAATCCAAGGGCGCCCCTTACCCGGCGCGCGTCACCGCGTGAAGACCTGAAGCCGCGAAAGCGTGACGGGATCGAGCGAACCGGTGGCCGCCATTCCCTGGTGACGCTGATAGGCGGCGATCGCCATGGTCAGCGCCGGCGAGACATTGCCGTCGGTCGGACCCTGGTAGTAGGCCAGCCGCGACAGCGCCCGTTGGGCGGTGGCGACATCATTGCTCGACGCGGTTGGCGTGGCCGCGACCGCTGTGCTCGGCGTGACAGGCCGGAACCCTTGGGCCGAGCGCTCGGCGACCGCGCGCGCTTCGGCCGAGAGGCCGGCGCGCACCCGCGCGGCGTTGTCGAGCGCCAATTCATCCCGGCTGCGGGCCGCAATCAGATACCATTTGTAGGCTTCGGCCGCGTTCTGGGTGACGCCCCGCCCCTGCTCGTAGAGGACGCCAAGATTGTACTGGCTGTCGACCAGACCGAGATCCGCCGCCTTGCGGAACCACTCGGCCGCCAGGGTCAGGTTCTTGGTCCCGCCGGTCCCCTGGGCCAGGGCGATACCGAGGTTGTGCATGGCCGCGCGATTGCCGCCTTCGGCAGCGCGCTCGGTCCAGCGGCGCGCCTCGACCAGGTCCTTCTTCAGGCCGGCGCCGCCGTCCGTGTAGAGCTTGGCGAGATAGAACTGAGCCGGCGAATGGCCGAGGTTCGCCGCCTTGCGCAGCTTGTCGAGGCCGCCCGGCTCTGACGTTTCGATCGCGCGCAGCGCTTCGGCGTAAAGGTTGGCCACCGCCGCGGGGTCTTCCACAGAGGCGGCGGAAGCAGGGGCCGGCGTCCCGGGCGCGTTGAGCGGCTGCGGGGCCAGCGCCACAGCGGCGCGGACGGTGGTCGGGTTCGGCGTGGTGTCTGCTTCACCGCCGGCGATCTCGCCGGCCTGGTCGCTGGCGAACACCGCCAGCGCATCGGCCACCCGCTTGGGCGGCGCGCCGCCGGGTTCGGCGTCGGCGACGAAATAGCTGGCGGCGCCCAGGCTCAGGAACGCCGCGCCGCCGGCCACCAGCAGGGCAGTCTGCAGCGACGAGGATCCCACCGCCCGCTTGCGCAAGCTGAGACCCGACAACAGCGAGCGGCCGCCCTCCTTCTCCTTGCGGGGAAGCTTCTCGATCTTGCCGCTCTTGCGCTTGGTTTCGGAGGGGCTGGAGGCGGCGCGCGCCGCGGCCCGCGCCTGCTCGATGACTTCGCGCGTCGACAGCGGACGGGCCAGCTCGGCGGGCTCTCCGGGGGCTTCGACTGGTTCGGCGGCGACGATCTCGGCGCCGTCAGGCGCAGGCTCGGACCCGGCCGGCGACATCCAGGCGGCGGCGGCGAACGGGTCGGCGTTGGCCTGCGGTTCGGGAAGCTCGACTTCGAGCGCGTCCGCAGAGGTCTGGCCGTCGGGCTCGATCTCGGCTGTCGCCGCCGCCGTCTCCTCGATCGGATCGAAGCCGTCGGCCGCCTCGAAATCGACTGCGTCAAACACAGGCGCGTTCGCGGTTTGCGGGAAGTCGGCGGCGACGGGCGTTTCGGCCGTGTCGTCGTCGGCCTCGGGGTCGCCCACAGCCGCACCGAACGCGCCGGCCGGGAGCTCGGGCGCCGCGAACGCCTGCAGCGCCAAGCCTTCGGGCCGAGGAGCGGCGACGGGGCCAAGTTCGCGGAACGGATCGTGGTCGAACGGCGTCGCCGCCGGCTCCTCGCGGGTCAGCCGCGGCGCAGCCGGCGCGGCGGCGGCCTGCTCGCTCATCCGGCGATGCGATTCCGCCAGGCTGCGGTCGATCTTCTCTCGTGCTTCGTCGAGCAGGCGCGCGGTGCGCTCCTCGCTCTGACGGATACGGTCGGCGAGGTCTTCGACTGAGCGCTCCTGGCGCTGGCTGATCCGCTCGCTGACCCGGGCGACCTGCTCGCCGACGTCGTCGATGGCCTGTGCGGCGCGGCGCTCCGAACTGCCGATCCGCTCGGTCAGACGGTCGGTGATGCGGCCGATCTCCGCGCCCAGCTTCTCCAGCGCCTCGGCGTGCGCGCCTTCCGAGCGGCCCAGCCGCTGCTCCATCGCCTGGGCTATGCGGGCGACCTCGCCGCCGACCTGCTCGATGGCGTCGGCGCTGCGGTGTTCGGCGGCCTGAACCTGGCGGTTCAGCGTGTCGGCAACGGTCAGGACCTCGCGGCCCATGCGCTCGATAGCCTCGCCCGCGGCTTGCTCGGACTTGCGCACGGTCTCGGCCATCTCGCCGAGCTGGCGCTCCATGCGGTCCAAACGGCCGCCGGCAGCTTCCTGCAGGCCCTTGGCGATCTCGCCTCGGACGTTCTCGACTCGGCGCGACAGGGTCGCCGCCAAGGCCTCGATCCGGCGCTCGACTTCGGGACCGATCGCCTTCTCGGCCGCGCCCATGCGGGCGTCGAGATTGGCGAAGGCCTGGCCCAGATTGACCAGCGCTTCCGACGTCCGCGTCTCAGCGTCGGTCAGGCGGGCGTCGACCCGGTCGACGACCTCCTCGAGCAGGCTGGCCGGATCGGCGCCGCCGGAGGCGAAGATCTGGTCGATCCGCTGTTCCATAGCCTGCAGGCTGTCGCGGGTGCGGCCTTCGCCCTCGTAGAGATGGTTGGCGACCTTGCCGAGCGCCGCTTCCAGCGAGCGCAGCGCTTCGGCCGAGCGCGGCCCGGCGGCTTCGGCCTCGACCCTGCGCAGACGTTCGGCGAGGCGGGTGTTCTCGGCGCGCGCTTCCTGCACGGCGCCCTCAAAGCGGGCGGCGACGGCCACCGCGTCCCGCTCGGCGGCCTCGATGCGGGCCATCGCCTCGCGCAGCACGTTCTCGGCGGCGATGGACTCCGGGGTCAGCCGCGGCTGGGCGCGATCGAACTTGCCGCTCAGGCGATCGAGCGCCATCGCCACGCGCCCCATTTCGTCGCCTGGATGCTGGACGGCTTCGAAGCGGCCGGGCGGCGGCTCCATCACCGCCACCGGCGCGGCTTCCGGCGCACGCGGCGTCTCCAAGTAGACGCGCTCCGAGCGCGCGGGACGCTCCTCGAAATACGACTGCGAAGTGATTTCCTCGGGCGCGTCATCCTCAAGGATCATGCGGTTCAGCCATTCGCCGAGGGTCATGCCGGACCGGCGCGCGAGGTCCTTCGCGACCTCCCTCGCCTTAGGGTCGATCCCCTTGACGCTCCAGGGCGCACCCGACGTCATACCGAATCGTTCTCCCAGCCCATTCTGGACGCTACCACCGATCCCTGGTGTGTAAACGGAAGGTTAACACTAGATGTTGGGACCGCAGCGAAAGTCTGTGGATGGCGCAGGGGCCCCTAGGGAAAACAAGCCTCAACGTGGTTAAGAGGCCGTTAAGCGTTAATGACGGGTTCACCTTTGCACCCGCCTTCGGCCTGCTGTAGGCGCACGAAAATGGATCTGAACGTCACCCTGGCGCTATGCGGCGTCCTGCTCGCGCTCGCCGCCTTCGCCGGTTGGCGGGGCTCTAAGCCGTCCGACCCGATCAAGGGCCCTCGGCTGGTGCCGTGGCGCTTCATCATGGTGACGGCGAGCGCGTTCGCGCTGTTCATGATCGTCCACGCCGTGAACCTGCTGGGCGTGACGACCGGACGCTGACCGCCCCCTAGCTCACGCCGCGTTCTGCAGACCGGCGGCTTCGTCGGACTTCTTCGGCCGTTTGGCCAAGCCCGCCACCCCGCCGGAGGTCAGCAGACCCATGTCGGCCAGCAGCAGCGGGATCGCCCACTTGTTGGGAGCCGCCATGTAGCGCGGCCGCCAGACTGGGTCATATTTGCCCTTGTAGGCCCGCACGCCCTGGAAATTGTAGATCTCCTCGCCCCGCTCGAAGATCAGCGCGCCAACCCGGGAGAGCACCGGCGCCAGCGGCCGGTCGTCGAGACCCGAGAGCGGAGCCATGCCGAACTCGATCGCCTGATAGCCTTCCCGCCGCCCCCACTCGATCAATTCGACGAAGAGGTAGTCCATGATCCGCCTCGGGCCTTCGTCGATGTACCGCATCAGGTCCATCGAGAAGGCGCTCTTGTTGGCGGTGATCCAGAGCGTGGCGAAGGCGATGATCTTGCCCTCGAAGCGGACGATGCCGACCGGGAATTCGGCCACGTAGGACGGGTAGAAGCCGCCCATCGAGAAGCTCTTGTCCCCGCCCGCATGATGCACCAGCCAAGCGTCGGAGATCGCCTGCAACTGCGGCATGATTTCGTTCACCCGGTCGGGGGGCACGACCTCGAACGTGGCGCCGGCCTCGCCCGCCTGGCGCCAGGCGCGCCTCAGGTTGCCGCGCTTGGTGCCCTCGATCGTGAAGGTGTCCAACGCCACGGCGGCGCTCTCGCCGACCTTGGCGATCGCAAAGCCGAGCTCGACGACGTCGGGCAGGTCTTCGGCGTCCAGGCCATAGAAACCCGGACGCGCGGCATGAGCGTCGGCCAGTTCGCGAAAGCGCCAGAGCAGGTCCATGCACTCGTCGCGCCGCCCCACCGGCGCGCCGAGGGAAATCCAGGACCGGCCGCGCACGCCAAACATCAGGAAGCTTTCGCCCGATGGCGAGAACAGGAACCGTTTGTCGCCCAGCAGCGCCAGATTGGAGCCGGGCTCGGCCTCCTCGGCCTTGGCCAGGATGGCGCGGACACGCTCCAGCTCAGGATCGTCCTCGCCGACCACCTTGGGCGTCGCGGCCGAGGCGAACAGCCGCCAGATCCCGAACGCCAGCAGCAGAATCGCCGCCCCGACCCAACCGCGGATGGCGCGGGCCGCATCGGCGTCGGCCATCACCGCCCAGAACGGCTTGTCGCCGTAGTCGGCGTGCTGGAACGACCAGAGGCCGAGCAGGCCGGCGCCGACCATCACCGCGAAGGCCGAGATCAGCCAGCCGGGGGTGACTTCCATGCTGAGCAGCCGCGCCTTGCGCGGGAACGCGCCGTGGAACGGCAGCAGCAGGACGGCGAACAGCGCCAACGCCAGCGCCTCCTCCCAGGCGAAAGCTTTCAGCAGCGCCAGCGGGCTGGCGATGATCAGGGTGAACAGCGTCGCCCACCAGGCGCCGTCGAGGCGGGCTCTCAGCCCGAAGGCCAGCAGCACCAGGACCAGACCCAGGATGCTGGACAGGAAGTGGCTGACCTCGATCAGCACCACGGGGCTGATCTCATAGATCTGGAAGAAACGGTCGGGGATGGTGGGCGTCGCGCCCGAGGCGAGGAGCATGGTTCCCGCCAGCAGGGCCAAGATCGCTGCTGTTGACGGCGCCGCGGCGAAGGCCGCCGGCCTCAGTTCACGCCAAAACCTCATCCGCCCTCCAAATGGCCGCCCCTTGCGCCCGTATATATCGTGATTTGCCGCCTGGGCAGGGGCGACCGCTTCAGTCAAACAAGCGTTTCGTTCCGCTTGCTCTTGCAACGCCCGGCGCTAATGTGCCCGCGCGTAAAGGCGTTCCGATACGGGAGGAATTCATGGCCGACTTTGGCGGCGGCGATCTCGATGCGTTCCGCGGCGAGGTGAAGGCCTGGCTCGAAGCCAACTATCCGCCCGAATTGCGCGATCCGAACGCCAGGACCGACCCTGAGGCGATTTGGGGCGGCCGCGCCTTCGCGGGCTCCGACGACCCGCAGATCGTCTGGATGCAGCGCATGGCGCAGCAGGGCTGGACGGCGCCGACCTGGCCCAAGGCCTACGGCGGCGGCGGCCTCTCGCCGCAGGAAGCCCGCATCCTCGACCAGGAGCTCAGCGCCGGCCGCTACCGTCAGCCGCTGGCCTCGTTCGGGATCTGGATGCTGGGTCCGGTGCTGCTCGAATACGGCACCGAGGAGCAGAAGCAGGAGTACCTGCCCAAGATCGTCCGCGGCGAAACCCGATGGTGCCAGGGCTATTCCGAACCGGGCGCGGGCTCCGACCTCGCCGGCCTGCAGACCAAGTGCGAGGACAAGGGCGACCATTGGCTGATCAACGGCCAGAAAATCTGGACTTCTTACGCCAACAAGGCCGACTGGTGCTTCTGCCTGGTCCGTACCGATACTTCGAAAAAGCACGAAGGAATCTCCTTCGTGCTTATTGATATGAAGACCCCCGGCGTCGAGACGCGGCCGATCCAGCTGATCTCGGGCGAGAGCCCGTTCTGCGAGACCTTCTTCACGGATGTGAAGCTGCCCAAGGCCGCCCTGGTCGGCAAGGTCAACGGCGGGTGGGAGATCGCCAAGCGCCTGCTGCAGTACGAGCGCCAGAACATCTCCGGCGGCTTCGGCGGCGGCGGCGGCGCGGGCGGCGCGGCCGGCGACCTCGGCCAGATCGCCAAGACCTACGTCGGCGCGGACGAAACCGGCGCCCTGGCCGATCCCGACCTGCGCACGCGCATCACCAAGAACAAGATGGACTTCGACTGCTTCTACAAGACCATCGCCCGCGTGGCGGCGGAGTCGAAGGCCTCCAACGGCCCCAGCGCCGCCACCTCGATCATCAAGTACGCCGCGGCGACCTTCGCCCAGGAGCGGTCGGAGCTGATGGTCGAAGCCATGGGCGCGCAGGGACTCGGCTGGGAGGGCGAGGCCTACACCCCGCTGGAGCTGACCGCGACCCACGGCTGGCTGCGCTCCAAGGGCAACTCCATCGAGGGCGGCACGTCCGAGGTGAACCTCAACGTGGTGTCCAAGCGGGTTCTCGGCCTGCCCGACCCCAAGTAAGTGTGAACGGCGGGGCCCTGTTCTTCGAGCCCCGTCCTTGATTTGATCGACCTGATTTCGAGAGGCGAGATTTCCCATGGCTGACTTTGGCGGCGACGACCTGCAGGCCTTCCGCAACGAGGCGGCGGCCTGGCTTGAGGCGAACTTCCCCAAGGCCCTGGCCGCCGATCCGGCCGCCCAGACCGCCAAGGCGAGCGGCGGCGAAGAGACGCCAGACGCGCTGGCTTGGCGCAAGGCCATGGGCGCCAAGGGCTGGGGCGTGCCGACCTGGCCGGCCGAATACGGAGGCGGCGGCCTGAGCCGCCAGCAGGCCCGCGTGCTGCACGAGGAAATGGCCAAGATCGGCGCCCGCAACCCGATCGGCGGCATGGGCGTGATGATGTTCGGCCCGACCCTGATCGAGTACGGCACCGAGGAACTGAAGCGCCAGCACCTGCCGGGCATCATCAACGGCGACGTCCGCTGGTGCCAGGGCTACTCCGAGCCCGGCTCGGGCTCCGACCTCGCCAGCCTGCAGACCCGCGCCGAGGACAAGGGCGAGACCTATCTGGTCAACGGCTCCAAGATTTGGACGAGCGGCGCGAATCTCGCCGACTGGTGCTTCTGCCTGGTGCGGACGGACACCTCGAAGAAGCATGAGGGCATCTCGTTCCTGCTGATCGACATGACCACGCCGGGCGTCGAGGTCCGTCCGATCCGGCTGATCAACGGCACCTCGCCGTTCTGCGAGACTTTCTTCACCGACGTCGTCGTCCCCAAGAACCAGCTGTTCGGCCCGCTGAACGGCGGCTGGACGGTGGCCAAGCGCCTGCTGCAGTTCGAGCGCGACAACATCTCGGCCGGCCTCGGCGGCGGCTCGATCGGCGCGCCGGTCAACGCCCTGACCGTCAAGAGCGCGGCGACCCAGTACGTCGGCCTCGACGAGACCGGCCGCCTGGCCGACAGCGACCTGCGCCGCCGCATCACCGAGCACCTGATGGAAGTGCAGAGCTTCCAGCAGACCGTCCGCCGCGCCGCCGACGAAGCCAAGGCCGGCAACGGCCCGTCGGCCGCCACCTCGATCATGAAGTACATGGGCGCCAAGGTGGCCATGGACCGCAACGAACTGATCGTCGAAGCGCTGGGCGCGGCCGGCGGCGGCTGGGAGGGCGAAGGCTACGAAGCCCCCGAACTGGCGGCCGTCCGCACCTGGCTGCGCTCGAAGGGCAACTCGATCGAAGGCGGCACTTCGGAGATCAATCTGAACGTCGTTTCGAAACGAGTGCTGGGCCTTCCCGATCCCAAGTGATTTCATAGACCGGCCCGGAAACGGGAGCGCGAACTATAATCGTCGCTAAGATAATGAATATTAGGGAGAATTTTCATGGCTGACTTTGGCGGCCCCGATTTGGAAGCCTTCCGCGCCGAAGCCAAGGAGTGGCTCGAGGCGAATTTCCCGAAGTCCCTGGGCAAGGACGTGGCGGCTCAGACCGCCGCGATCATGAGCCCGGAAGCCCCCACGGGCGACCACGCGCTCTGGAAGGAGCGCATGGGCGCCAAGGGTTGGGGCGTTCCGACCTGGCCGAAGGCCTATGGCGGCGGCGGACTCAGCGCCGCCGAGGCGCGGGTCCTGGCCCAGGAGATGGCCAAGATCGGCGCGGTGAACCCGATCGGCGGCATGGGCGTGGGCATGTTCGGCCCGACCCTGCTGGAATACGGCACCGAAGAACAGAAGCAGAAGTATATCCCCGACATCGCCACCGGTAAGGTGCGGTGGTGCCAAGGTTTCAGCGAGCCCGGCGCCGGTTCAGACCTCGCCTCTCTGCAGACGAAGGCGGAAGACAAGGGCGATCACTGGATCGTCAACGGCTCGAAGATTTGGACAAGCGGCGGCCAATACGCCGACAAGATCTTCTGTCTTGTCCGCACCGACCAGACCCGCAAGCATGAAGGCATCTCGTTTGTCGTCTTCGACATGCACCAGCCGGGCGTCGAAGTCCGCCCGATCCGCCTGATCGCCGGCAACTCGCCCTTCTGCGAGACCTTCTTCACCGACGTAAAGGTGCCGAAGGAAAACCTGATCGGCCCGCTGAACGGCGGCTGGACGGTGGCCAAGCGCCTGCTGCAGCACGAGCGCAGCGGCATGAACGGCGGCCGCGGCGGCGGCGGCGCCACCGTCTCGCTGGGCGTGCTGGCCAAGAAGTACGTCGGCGAGGACGAGAAGGGCCGCCTGGACGATCCGGATCTGCGCACCCGCATCATCCTCAACGAGATCGACCAGCGCGCCGTCGCCCAGACCGTGGTCCGCGCGGCGCTGGAGTCGAAGGGCAATTCCGGCCCGTCGGCCGCCACCTCGATCATGAAGAACGCCTTCATGAAGGCGACCCAGGACCGCGCCGAACTGACCCTCGAGGTCATGGGCCACCAGGGCCTGGGCTGGGAAGGCGACGCGTTCAGCGAGGAGGAGCGCACCGCGGTCCGCACCTGGCTGTCGGGCAAGGCCGGCTCGATCTACGGCGGCTCCAACGAAGTGCAGAACAACATTATTTCCAAGCGTATCCTGGGACTCCCCGACCTGACGCAGAACCACTAGGGTGATCCCGAACCAGGCCGTTTGCGCCATGTCATTTCGCATGGCGCGGGCGGCCGCGAGTTTTCAAACGACCTGATTTTTCTGGGAGACTATTTCAATGGCAGATTTTGGCGGCGGCGATCTCGACGCCTTCCGTTCGGAAGTGCGCGGCTGGGTCGAAGCCAACTTCCCCGCTTCGCTCAAGGGCAAGCCCAACCCGATGATGCGCGAAGAGCGCAGCAACCCGAGCCCGGACCAGGAAGCCTGGCGCAAGGCCGTGGGCGCCAAGGGCTGGGGCACCCCGACCTGGCCGGCCGAATACGGCGGCGGCGGCCTGTCGGCGGCCGAGGGCCGCGTGGTCATGCAGGAATTCCAGCGCGCCGGCGCCTACAACCCGATCGGCGGCATGGGCGTCATGATGTTCGGCCCGACTCTGCTTGAGTACGGCACCGAAGATCAGAAGAAAGAACACATTCCGCCGATCTGCCGCGGTGACCTTCAGTGGTGCCAAGGTTTCTCCGAGCCGGGCGCCGGTTCTGACCTGGCCTCTCTTCAGTGTAAAGCTGAAGACAAGGGCGATCACTTCGTGATCAACGGGCAAAAGATCTGGACTTCGGGCGCTCAATACGCCGACTGGTGCTTCTGCCTGGTGCGTACGGACACCAGCAAGAAGCATGAAGGCATCTCCTTCGTGCTGTTCACCATGCACCAGCCGGGCGTCGAAGTCCGCCCGATCCCGCTGATCGCCGGCAACTCGCCCTTCTGCGAAACCTTCTTCACCGACGCCATCGCCGACAAGAAGAACCTGGTCGGCCCGCTGAACGGCGGCTGGACCATCGCCAAGCGCCTGCTGCAGCACGAGCGTTCGGGCCTGTCGGGCGCCGGCGGCGGCGGCTATGCCGGCGGCCGCGGCCTGCCGAAGCTGGCCAAGGACTATGTGGGCGTGGACGAACAAGGCCGCGTGGCCGACAGCGACCTGCGCACCCGCATCATCCTGAACGAGATCGACGGCCGCGCCTTCCAGCAGACCGCCGTGCGCGCGATGATGGAAGCCAAGGGCAATTCCGGCCCGTCGGCGGCGACCTCGATCATGAAGAACGCCGGCACCCGCTGGATGCAGGACAAGGCCGAACTGACCCTCGAGATCATGGGTCACCAGGGCCTGGGCTGGGAAGGCGACGCCTTCACCGGCGAAGAACTGGGCGCCGTGCGCTCGTGGCTCGGCGGCAAGGCCACCACGATCTATGGCGGTTCGCAGGAGGTGCAGAACAACATCATCTCCAAGCGCATCCTCGGCCTGCCCGACCTGACGCAAAACAACTAACCATCAGAACAACCACAGAATTTTCGAGAATAGGATTTAAGACATGGCCGTTCTGAACGAAGAACAGAGCATGCTCCGCGACGCGGCGAAGAGCTGGGTCCAGGAAAAGAGCCCGGTCACCGCCTTCCGCAAGATGCGCGACTCGGGCGTCGAGCTCGGCTACGACGCCGCCGCCTGGAACGAGCAGGCCGAAATGGGCTGGGCCGGGGTCATCATCCCGGAAGACTTCGGCGGTTCGAACTTCGGCTACCTGTCGATGGGCCTGATCCTCGAGGAGATGGGCCGCACGCTCACCGCCTCGCCGCTGCTGGCCTCGGGCCTGGCCGCCGCCAGCGCCCTGATCCTGGGCGGCAACGACGCCCAGAAGGGCGAGTACCTGCCGAAGATCGCCGACGGTTCGCTGGTCGCCACGCTCGCCGTTGACGAAGGCGCTCACCACGCCCCGGAAAAGGTCGCGCTGGAAGCCAAGAAGTCGGGCGCCGGCTACACCCTGAACGGCAAGAAGACCTTCGTGCTCGAAGGTCCGGGCGCCGGTCTGCTGATCGTCTCGGCCCGCACCAGCGGCAAGCCGGGCGACAAGGACGGCATCAGCCTGTTCCTGGTGTCGGCCGACGCCAAGGGCGTGACCAAGCAGAACCTGAAGCAAGCCGACAGCCGCGGCGTCTCGAACATCTCGTTCGACAACGTCGAAGTGTCGGCCGACGCCCTGCTGGGCGAAGAGGGCAAGGGCTGGGACGTGCTGGAAGCGACCCTCGACCGCGCCCGCGCGGGCCTGGCCGCCGAAATGCTCGGCGCCGCGGTCCAAGCCTTCGAAACCACCCTCGACTACCTGAAGGTCCGCGTTCAGTTCGGCCAGGTCATCGGTTCGTTCCAGGCCCTGCAGCACCGCGCGGCCAAGATGTTCACCGACCTGGAACTGGCCCGCTCGGCCGTCGAAGCCGCCCTGGCGGCGATCGACGCCGGCAGCCCGGACGTGCCGGAGCTGGTGTCGCTGGCCAAGGCCAAGATGGGCGACGTCTTCCACCTCGTCTCCAACGAGATGGTCCAGATGCACGGCGGCATCGGCATGACCGACGCCCACGACGCGGGCTTCTACCTGAAGCGCGCCCGTGCGGCCGAGGCGGCCTATGGCAGCCAGTCGTATCACCGCGACCGCTACGCCCGCATCCAGGGCTACTAAGACCTTGAGCTTCGCGCCCCGGCCCGCCGGGGCGCGGGGTCATGGAGAGCAAACGAAACCCCGCGGGCACGAGCCGGCGGGGTTTTTGTTTGGGACTATTCAGCCTCCCACTACTGGCGGATCTGCTGGGCCGGCGCGCGCACCTATCGGCGATGCTCGACAACGCCCCTCTCATGGTGAAGCTTCACATCATGAAACCGCTCTTCATCATGTTGCTCGCCGCCGCGCCGGTCGCCGCGACCGCCGGGGAGCCCCCACCGGAAGCCTTACTCGCCAACCAGGTCGACTGGGCGCAGCTCCCTCGCGGAGAGGACTTTGCGCGTGTGTTTCCGGACTACGCCATGCGCAGCAACGTCGAGGGCCGGACGGAGCTCGTGTGCCGCATCACTCAGGCTCAGACCTTGGACAACTGCCGGGTGCTGAGCCAAGCGCCCGTTGGATACGCATTCGGCCAAGCCGGACTGGCGCTGTCTAGATACTTCAAGCTGAAGCCTCAGCAGACAAACCCCAGGGCAGTCGAAGGGGCGAGCGTGTTGCTCAAGCTGAGGTTCAACCTGCCAAAGGGGTAGCGCCCGTGGCCAAGCCTTCGAAACCACCCTCGACGACCTGACGGCCCGCGCGGTCGTGGAACCTCCCCGGAGGCGCGTTCCTAGCCGCTCAACCCCCTCCTATCTCCCGCCTCGTCCACTCTGGTGCTCCCTGCACGTCATGGCGCCAGCCTCTATCTGTGAGAGTCATGGCTGCGCCTTTATTTCTTTGAGCCAGCGCATCAGAGCCTCCCCGTTTTTCAGTTCCAGACGGTGCGGCATGATCTTCGCGAACTCGCTGTCCGGCTTGAGGATGCCCGGCTGGAAGTCTGAGGTGGTAGTGACGAGCCCCTTAGACGAATTTGGGTCCAGGCCAAGCACGCCGACCATCGCGCGGATGTCATCGTGAGTCACGAGATGCCCTGGCGCATATGCCTTTGTCTGCTCCAAGAAGCGGATCGAGCCGAACCCATGCTTGACGGCGATCACATCGCGCCCGCGATCACCACGCTGCGGTGTGAGCGTAATCTGATCAAAGCCAGCGCGCTCATAGGACGCCGCGATGAATTCCTCGAATTTTCGCGGGTGTTGAGCGAAGTGCGCAAGAAAGGCCGGATCTCTTTCCAAATGCTCCACAATTTCTAACCAGGGCAGCGCGACCGCGCGGACAAGCGCACCCTCGTCCGTCGCACCATTTGGCTGCACTAATTCGGCCTGAAGCAGCAGTTCCGGTCCACCGTTTGTGATCTTCGGCTGTGGACGCGCAGAACTGGGAATGATTCCAAGGCCGAGGCCGAGGCCTAACCGCATTGCACTCTCCCGAGTCGTGCCGAAGCAAAGTTAACATGCGCGGCAACCCTAGAAGGGGTCCCGTACCTCTTGGCACGGAAATGAGCGGTTGGATCGCTCATTTCGTGGGCCGCCATGCGGCATCGCTGAACACGCCGGCCCAGCGCGCGCAGCGAACCTCGCCAGTGCCTCCGATGAGCCAAACCGAGTCATCAGCTCACGCTCCCGCCGAGGCACCCGGAAGCGGAGCTTGGGATGACGGCTAGGAGCCCTAAGCAGCGCCCGCACGCCCACGTCCGCTTCCGACGCTCCGCCACGCGATGCTCCGCGCCATGGCCCGACCTCCGTCCCCGCCCCTGCCCGTCATCGACCACAAGGGCGGCGCCAAGGCGAGCCAGTACCATCCGAACCTCGGCTGGGAGATCTGCCAGCGGATGTGCGACGGGCTGACGATCCGGGAGATCGCCGCCGATCCGGCCATGCCGTCCTACGCCACCATCTTTCACTGGCGGAAGATGCATCCGGAGTTCGCGGCGATGTACGACGCCTGCCGCGACAAGCTGGCCTGGAAGCGGCAGATGGAGGCCGCCTCGCTGGCGCGGGCGACGGCGGCGCGGCGCGATCAGGATGTGGCGCGCGGCCTGCGCCGGCGGCGGCCGGCGGGGTCCGGGCGCAAGAGCACCTTTACGATGGAGGCGGCGCTGGCGGTGTGCGTGCGGCTGGCCGCCGGCCAGGCGCTGAGCGCCATCTGCGCGCGCCCGGACATGCCGTCGCTGAAGGCGGTCTATACCTGGCTGAAGCGGTTCCCGGTGTTCGAGGCCATGTACCTGGCCGCGCGCGAGGAGCAGCGCATGTGGCTGGAGCTGAAGATCGAGCATGTGGCCGGCTCGTGCCACTGGACGCAGGTCGGCGCGGCCATGGCCCAGGTGGCGCAGCTTCAGGAGCGGCTGGGACGGCTGACGCCCAAGCACTATCGGCCAGGCGGGCGGACGGCGCCGGTGGCGCTGAGGGACGAGGACGAGGCCGGTCCGCTGTTCGGCGACCACGGCGGGCGGGTGGCGCGCGGGCCTTGGCTGCACGGGCTGCTGGACGAGGACTGAGGCTTCTCGGGCGGGCGGGGCCGAGCTGCGTCCTGCCCCATCCGGTCGGTCCCGGTCTTCGGCGGCGCCGAAACCGGGATGACACACGAAGGCGTGGGCGAGCCTCAGTAGTAGTCCTTCAAGGTCAGCGGGACCTGGGCGCCGTCCTGCAGGGTCAGGGTCAGGACGCCGCCCGCCTTGGCGGTGCGCAGGGCGGTATAGCCGGCGACGCCGAGCTCTGAGGCCGGGCGGCCGTCGAGGGCGGTGATCAGCTGGCCGGCCTTCAGGCCCGCGGCCTCGGCCGGCGAGCCGGGGGCGACCAGGGCGATGGCGAGGCCGCCTTCGGCCGGGCGGACCAAGGCGCCGGCGCGGTCCTTGACGAACGGGGCGGCCAGGGCGTCGGGGCGCGGGGTCAGCAGCAGGCGGTTACGCGCATAGTCGGTGGTCAGGCCGAAGCGGCTGAGCACCGGCATGCCGACGTTGCCGGAGGTGTGGCCGATGTTGAAGACGCTGTTGTCCTCGTCGCCGAACACGGCGGGGATGTCGCGCACCTCGACGCCGCCGATGGCGATGGTCTTGACCGTGGCGATGGTGCGGGCGCGCGGCCCGCCGGCCCCGACCCCGCCGGAGAGGGTCTTGGACGCCGGGCGGCGGGCCAGCATCGCCTGGGGCTTCCAGTAGTTGGGATAGACCAGCATCGGCGAGCCGTTGCCGAGGTCGAAGTGCATGAGCACCGGGTCCGCACCCTCGATCGAGACCGGGATCGCGTGCAGGCCGCCGACATTGCTGACCGGGACGGCGACGGCGCCGGCCGGGGCCTGATAGCGCGCGGGGTCGTGGAAGGTGATGGTCTTGCCGGCGAAGTCGAGCTGGACGGTCAGGACGTTGAGCACCTCCTTGCCGAGGATGGCCGGCAGCGGGCGGCCGATGCCGGCGGCGATCGGCGAGAGGTCCATGAGCGCGACGGTGACGTCCTTCAGCTCCACCTCGCCCAGCGTCAGGGTGACGCCGCTGGCCAGCTCGGCGACGTCGCGCCCGCCGGTGCCGAGGGCGGCGACCAGGCCGTCGGGCTTGATGCCGAGCTTCTCGGCATAGGCCTTGTCGAGGACGGTGACCTCGGCCCCGCTGTCGAGCATGACCGGGGTGGCGACGCCGTTGACCGCGGCCGGGATGACGATGCGGTTGCCGAGGAAGAGCTCGAAGGCGAGCGGCGCGGTCGCCGCGCGGCCCTGCGGGAAGCTGTAGATCCGCCGCGGCTCCGGCCGGGCGAAGGCCGCCGCGTCGGGGGCCGGGTCGATATCGACCGAGGTCAGGGCGGTGGTCAGGGTCAGCGGCTCGCCCTGCGTCTGCTGGACCTGGCGGAACGCCATGCGCACGCCCTCGACCATGCGCCAGTCGGCGTAGCGGGTCGTGGTGGCCACGCCCTCGTCGGTCATGCGGTCGGCGAGCAGGGCGCCGCTGGCCGGGTCGAGCAGCAGCTCGTAGGCGCCGCCGCCGGTGAAGGCCACGCGCAGCACCTGGACCGGCTTGCCGTCGAAGGTCTCGTCGGGGGCGAGGGTCACCTGCCCATGGCGGCCGTCGAAGGCGTCGTCGAAGGCGGCCAGCCGGCGGCGGGCGGCCTCCTTGGCGGCGGGCTCGCCGGCGTCCTCGACCTGGCCGCTCAAGGTGACGGTCCAGCCGTCCTCGCCGATCAGGGCGCGGCGCATGTCGGCCGAGCCGACGGCGATGTGCTCGGCCAGGCGCCCCGGCTCGATGCGGCGCTCGACCGTCCCCTGATAGCGGCCGTTGTCCATGGTTCCGCGCACGGCCAGCCCTTGCGCCTTCGCGAACGGCGCGCCGCCGCGCCAGGCGACATAGCGGGCCAGGGCGTCGGCGGCGGGATCGGCGTGAGCGGCGGCCGGCGCCAGCAGGGCGACAGCGGCGGCGGCGGCGAGCAGGGACTTCATGGCTGGGGCTCCTGAAACAGCGCCGGCATTTGCGCCGCCCGAGCGCTGTTAGTCCAATTAAGCCGATGTAAGGATTGGCGTTTCCCGCCGATTTCGTCGTACCGGCGGCGGCTTTCGTCGATCCGCGGCTGCGCGAGACAGTGGAGCCTGCCGCGCAGGGGATGCTAAGGGCCTGCGTTCCGACAACGGAGAGTTCGCATGCACGGGCCAACGTCGCACTTCTACTTCTCGCAGCGCCTGCGCCTGCACTATGTGGACTGGGGCAACGAAGGGGCGCCGCCGCTGCTGCTGGTGCATGGCGGACGCGACCATTGCCGCAACTGGGACTGGGTCGCCGAGCGGCTGCGCGACCGCTATCACATCATCGCCCCGGACCTGCGCGGGCACGGCGACAGCGCCTGGGCGGTCGGCGGCGGCTACGACATGAGCGCCTATCTCTACGACATCGCCCAGCTGGTGCATCAGAAGGCGATGGCGCCGGTGACGATCATCTCGCACTCGATGGGCGCGGGGATCTCGCTGAACTACTGCGGGACGTTCCCCGACCAGGTGAAGAAGATCGTCGCCATCGAAGGCCTCGGCCCCTCGCCCAAGGTGATGGCCGAGCAGTCCAAGAAGAGCGTCGATGCGCGGCTGCGCGGCTGGATCGCCGACCGCCGCGAGAACTCCGGCCGCGCGCCGCGCCGCTACGCCAGCCTGGACGACGCCACCGCGCGGATGGCCGAGGAGAACCCGCACCTGTCGCCCGAGCAGGCCCGCCACCTGACCGTCTATGGCGCGCACCAGAACGAGGACGGCACCTTTTCCTGGAAGTTCGACAACCACGCCCGCTGGGGCGGCGTCGGAGGCCTCTCGCACGCCGACCAGCACCAGCTGTGGCGCAACATCACCTGTCCGGTGCTGCTGATGCGCGGCATGGAGTCGTGGGCCTCCGACCCGGTCGAGGACGGCCGGATCGAGAACTTCGCCAACGCCCGGCTGGTGAATTTCGAGGGCGCCGGCCACTGGGTGCACCACGACAAGCTGGACGAATTCATGCGCGAGACCGAAGCGTTCCTCGCCGAATAGCGCCCACGCCCACGCCCGGTCGGTGCAAGCGCCGCCGACCGCCGCGCGGGTCAGGCGTCATAGGATGTCGATGCAATCAGGATCGCTCGGGAGTTGGTTCGGCGGCGCCGGCGACCCGCAAATCCCCTACGACGTCGCCGTCGTCACCCCGAGCGTGCTGCGCCCGTCGCTGCTGAGGGCGCTGGCCTCGGTGTTCGCCCAGGATCTGAAGGGACGCATTCAGGTGCTGGTCGGCGTCGATGCGCCCACGCCCGCGCCGGCGGCGCTGCTGGAGCTGCTGGCGCAGCGCCCTGCGAACGTCGACGTGCTGATGCTGACGCTGCCCTATTCAACTTCGATCCGGCACGGCGGCGTCCATAGGGCGACCGACGGCGGGGCGCTGCGCACCATCCTGACATTCATGGCCAACGCCCGGCACGTGGCCTATCTGGACGACGACAACAGCTGGACCCGCGACCACCTCTCCGCCCTGCGCGGAGCGATCGAGGGCAAGGCCTGGGCCTACGGCCTGCGCATGCTGATCGAGGAAGACACCGGCCGCGAGCTGGGGGTCGACCGCTGGGATTCGGTGGGGCCTGACCGCGGCCGCTTCGCCGCGCGCGGCGGATTCGTCGACCCGAACTGTCTGATGATCGACAAGCTGATCGCCCTGCGCACGCTGGGGCGCTGGTCGCAGGGGCCGGGCATGCAGTCGGACCGGGCGTTCTTCGAGGCCATCCGCCTCAGCCCGCACGGCCACGTCCCGCGGCCGACGACCCGCTACTCGGTGCGGAAAGACAACGACGTCTTCAGCGCCTTCATGGCTCAGGGCGTCGAGTTCTAACGGCGCAGAGTCTTGCCGTGGGTGACGGCCGAACGCGCGTGGATCAGATCGCTCCAGGTCCAGTCGCCGTCGCCGAGCGCGATGTGGGCGCCGCCGGCCCCGTCGCGCAGCGAGATCAGCACCAGGCCGCGGACCCGTTCGGCGCGGCAGGCCTCGGGCGCATAGGCGATCTCCCAGGTCATGATCTCGCGCACGGCGGCCAGCCCGCCGCCTTCCTGGCCGGGATGGACCACCCAGTCGCCGTTCCAGACCATCACCGGCCGGCCGCGATGCGCGCCGGCCATCGCCGCCTGCACGCGGCGGTCCTGGCGCAGCTTGGCCTGCAGCCAGCGCAGCATGTCGCATTCGCCGCCGCCGGCTCCGTCGCCTGAGCCCGAGCCCGACCCGGCGCGGGCCGCGCCGGCGATCTGGGCGTCGGTGAGTTCGACCCCGGAGCCGACGCTGGCGACCTCGACCCGGCTGGCGGGGACGGTCTCGACCTCCGGCGGCGGCGGCCGCGGGGTCGGCCGGCGCTTGGGCGGCGGCTTGGCGGGAGTCGGCTTGGGGGTTTCGACCGGCGCGGCTGCCGGGGCCGGCGAGGGCTCCGGATCGGGAGCCGGCGGCGAGAGAATGGGGATCGGCTTGGGGATCTCGACCAGCTGCACGACCATCGGCGGCGGCTCCGGCTCGATGGGCTCGGACGGCGCCAGGATCATCGGCAGCACGATCAGGCCGTGAAGGACGACGCTAAGCGCCAGCACCACCGGCCGGCGGCGGCGCATCAGCCAGCCGCGCAGGGCGAGCTCGGCCCGGGCGATCGGGGGTAGGTCGTCGGTGATCGTCTCGCCCTCCCCTGGCGACAGCCTCGTCCGTGCGGCCCAACCGCGGCGAGCGCCCTGCATTGGGGGCGAAAGGGGCGGATTGTGGGCGGCCGCAGGGCGCCGAAAGGTCGCAGCTTGACCGTCAGAGCCGCCGCCCGCGGGTCAATCCGCCGACCACGCCCACGCAGATCAGGAACTGGCCGAAGTAGTAGAGGCCCCAGATCGCCAGCCCGACCCAGGCCGCGCCGGCCAGCGGTCCCGCCCGCCCGAAGATCAATAGGTCCGAGACCACGAACATCAGCGCGCCCAGCCCGACCAGCATACGAGGGAAGCGGCTGGTCCAGGCGCAGGCGGCCATGATCGCCAGGCCGAGCGAGTAGAGCGCCGCGCCGCCGCCGAGCGCCCGGTCGGTCGGCAGAAAATAGGCGGCGATCGCCGTGCCTGGCACCAGCACCGCGATCAGCAGCTTGTCGGCCAGGGTCAGGCCCCAACGGCGGTTGCGCAGATAGAGGCCGATCGCGACGAGATGGCCGACCAGGAAGGCGACGGCTCCGACATTGAGGCCATGGGTCTCGAGCAGGATGTCGCCGAGCGCGCCGAAGGCCATTACCGCGCAGATCAGCCAGCCGTCGAGGCCGCGCGCGCGCAAGCCGGCATGGACCGCCAGCAGCGCCACGCCGGCGCCTTTCCAGGCGGTCGCGGCCCATTCGGGAAAGCCGGCCAGGTTCCAAGAGGCGATGTAGCTGACGCCTGCGATCACCGATGCGGCCAGCACCAGCCAGGCGAGCGGATTGGTCCGCTCCATTCGCCTCACTCCCGCCGTTTTGCGACAGTCTAGCTTTGGGACGGCAGGCTCGTCACCACCAGGGCGAACCCCTATCGGCACACGGATCGTAAAGCGGGAAGCGGGCGGCCCGCGTACGCGCTACGCGCACACCTCGACCTCGTCCCCCACCCGCACGATGGCCTCGCCGTCGCGCAGTGTGCGATGAGCCAGGCCTTGGCGCGCCAGCCAGGCGGCGCTGACCGAGGCCGCGTCGGCCTCCGGATGCTCGGAAGCGAAGTGCGGGACGATGACGAAATCGACCAGGCCGAGGCCGTCATAGATCGGGGCCGGGGCGTAGCCGTCGGCGACCTCGTCCGGCGCGTCCATGAGGTCGATCCCCCGCAGGCTCGGACCGGCCACGCAGGCGCCCGCGCTCCAGCCGCCGTAGGCGAGGCTGTCCTCAGCCAGTCGACGCTGCAGGATGGCGTCGAGTCCGCTCTGGGCCATGGCCCGGCGCAGCAGGAAGGCGTTGCCGCCCACCGCCCAGACGAGGCCGACATCGGCAAGGTCGCGCTCCAGCCCGGCCGCCTCGCCGAACCAGCGGCGCAGATCAAGGTCGAAAGGCGCGAAGCCCATGTCCGCCAGGTCGGCCAGCGGGTCGTGGACGTTGCGGGCATAGGACCTGCGCGACTCCTCCGGGACCAAGTCGAGGGCGTTGGACACCATCGCCACCCGCGCCCCGGGCGGGACCAGGGCTGTGAGACGCTCGACCGCCGAGCCGAAGCGGTAGGAGGAGAGGTAGAGGCGCATGTGCGCAACATGAGCCTGCGTCTTGCATGACGCCAGCGCTTCCCTGCCGCGCATAGCGGGCTAGGGTGCGCCGCATAAGGGCGCTGAGCCCACCGATTCATTAGGAACGAAACGCCCATGATGATCATCGATTTCGAATGCGACACCCCGACCAAGGAAGCGGTCGAGGACACAGTCCGGCTCATCAAGTCGGGCCGCGGGTTCGACAAGGAAGGCTACGCCCAGCACATGGCGCCCGGCTGGGCCGCCCAGATCGGCATGAGCCTCGAGGAGTTCAACGCAGCCAAGGAACGCGACGGGCTGACCAGCCTGGCGCTGAAGCTCTGCGAGGTCGATATGACCCGGGCGATGAGCCACGAGCAGGTGATCGGCATGCTCGACACCGCCCAGGTCCGCTACGCCTGCATCGGCAACGCCGGACGTCGGGCCAGCAACGAGGACGTCGCCAAGTTCGCGGCCGAGTATCCCGACCGCCTGATCCCCTGGTTCCGCATCTGGGGCGACGAGGGCGAGGAGGGCGTTGCGGCGCTTGAGCGCGGCGTGCGCGAGTGGGGCTGCAAGGGCTTCGAGATCTCGTCCTACCGTGAGGAGCGCTACATCAACGATCCGGCCTACTGGCCCTTCCTGGCCAAGTGCGTCGAGTTGGACATCCCGGTTCGGATCACGGTCGGCCTGCACCTGCTGTCGGACCGCCCGTACGACTATGCGCACCCGAAATACCTGGACGAGGTGGCGGTGCGGTTCCCGGAGCTGAAGATCGTCGCCGGGCTGACCGGCTGGCCGTGGGTGGACGAGGCCTGCGCGATCGCCTCGCGCCATAAGAACGTCTACATCGACTTCGCCTGTAAGCGGGTGAAGCACCTGCTGGCGCCCGGCGCCGGCTATGAGGCGCTGATCTATTACGGAGCGCGCAACCTGCAGGACAAGATCATCTTCGCCACCGGCTGGGGCACCCAGATGGTGCCGCTGCACCAACTGGTCGCCGAGACCGATGAGCTGCCGCTGAAGCAGGCGGTCCGCGAGAAGTGGATGGGCGGCAACGCCGCCCGCGTGCTGGGTCTGGACCGCTGAGGCTGGCCCCTCTCCTGCTGGCGGCGGCGCTGATCGCGCCGCCCGTCGAGGCTGCGCCCCGGTTGACCGAGGCGCAGGCGCGGGCCTTCGCCAAGAATCAGGAGGCGGCCTGGAACGCCCGCGATCTGGACGCCTACTTCGCGCTCTTCACCAGGGATGCGGTGTTCGTCGACCAGACCCGCGACGTGAAGCACGGCGGCATGATCCCCTATGGGACCAGCACCCTGCCCAAGGCCCGCGCCCAGGCGGCCAAGTTCCTGGCGGGGGCGACCTCGATCGAGCGGGGCACGATCGACAAGGTCGAGATCTCGCAGGATGGGACCAGCGCACGGTTGGTCGGGCGCGAGGTGACGACGGTTCAGAGCAAGGGCCGCACGCGCAAGGCGTGCGCCGACACCGAGCAGACCCTGGTGCTGGTCGGCGGCCAGATCCGCTCGAAGGGCCAGACCGACACCATCACCCGCTGCCGCTAGCGGACCGTAGCGGGGGGCTCCGGCGTCAGCCAGCGATCGTAGGTGGCCGGCGGGGTGGTCTTGAGGGTCTGCAACGTCCACTGCATCGGCAGCTGACTTTCGCGGATGCCGCCCCGGGTCGGGCGGTCGATGTCGACGATCAGCAGCATCGACATCCAGAGAAGCCCCAGCATGAACACCGCGGCTGCCCGTCCGCGCGGGCCGGCGAACACATAGCCCAGCACCCCGGCGGTGACGGCCAGATAGATCACCAGCACCACGAACACCTCGGTCGGCACCCGCACCGTCCGCGCTGCCTTGCGCGAGGTGTCGAGGTCGATCAACGTGTTCATGCTGTCGACATAGGCGCTGGAGAAGTCGAGCCCCTTGATCGACTGGAAGCCGGCGGCGGTCGCGGCCCAGAGGTCCGTGACGATCCTGTTGTTCCTGGCGAGCAATTGCGGGTTCTCGGCCACCGAGCTCTGGCCGAGCGCCACGCGATTCTCGGTGTAGTCGATCAGCAGGGCGCTGATCCGCTCGCGGTGCGGCTGGGGCAGCAGCTGCGTGCGCAGGTAGGCGGTGCCGATGGCGTTGGCTTCCTGTAGGACCAGGGACCGGCGCGCCTCGAAGCGATCGACCGCCAAGGCGAAGGTGAAGCCGAGCAGCAGGGCCAGCAGGCCCAGAACGGCCGAGACGACGTAGCCTTCCTGACCGTCATCGTCCTTTCCGGTTCGGCGAGGATCGCGGTCGTGGAGGTGGCGAATGACCAAGCCGGCGGCGAGACCGGCGGACAACAGCAGCAGGACGACGACACCCAGCACCAGCAGCGGAGCACCGTCCACCCAGCCCTTGAGAACGTCCATGAGCGCCTCCTGAAGCGGGAGGCAGGATCATGCGGTCAAGCCTGGGGGCCTATCGGGCGAAACCCGGACACGGCGTCTCAGCCGGGCCCGAATGAAAGGCGGCGCCTCCCAGGGGGAGACGCCGCAAGCCGGATCAACTGTAGACGAGGGCCGGTTCGTCGAGGTCGACGTTCGGCAGCTCGTCCTTCTCGGACCAGTAGTCCTGGGTGTGGCGCCACTCCGGCTTGTCCAGGCTCTTGGGCAGGAGGTGCATGCCGCGCATCAGATAGCCGGGATTGAAGTTCTCCGGGTCGATCCACGGGCGCAGTTCTTCGCCCTGGTCCTCTGGCCGCAGGGCCGGGGTCACGGTCTTGTAGCCCTTGTCCTGCATGTGGCCGAGCAGGCGGGCCACGAAGTCGCCCATCAGGTCGGCGCGTAGGGTCCAGGAGGCCCGGAAGTAGCCGAACACCCAGGCCAGGTTCGGCACGCCGGTGAACATCATGCCGCGATAGGTGACAGTCTTGGACCAGTCGACCGGCTTGCCGTCGACCGCAAACGGGATGTCGCCCATGACGCTGAGGTCGAAGCCGGTGGCGCTGATGACGATGTCGGCCTTCAGCTCCTCGCCGGACTTCAGCAGGATGCCGTTTTCGGTGAAGCGCTCGATCTCGTCGGTGACCACCGAGGCCTTGCCCGAGGCGATGCCGCGGAACAGGTCGCCGTCCGGGATGAAGGCGATGCGCTGGCGCCAGGGGCGGTAGCTGGGGGTGAAGTGCTTGTCGACGTCGAACTGGTCGCCGAGGAAGGCGCGCACGCCGCCGAGCAGCTCGGCCTTGACCGCCTCGGTCTCTTCCATCGCCCGCTTGGTGAAAGCCGCGCCGTCGAACAGGCGCTTGCGGCGGACGATCTCGTGCACCCAGGTCTCGTCGATCTGCAGCTGGCGCAGGGTGTCGGCCAGTTCGTCGACATTGCGGCCCGGCACGAACCAGGTCGGCGAGCGCTGCAGCAAGGTCACGTGGGCGGTCTGGTCGGCGATGTTCGGCACCAGGGTCGCGGCGGTGGCGCCCGAGCCGATCACGATGACGTTCTTGCCCTTCAGGTCGATGTCGTCGGGCCAGGTCTGCGGATGGACGATCTGGCCCTTGAAGTCGGCCATGCCCGGCCACTGCGGCGTGTAGCCCTGATCGTGCTTGTAGTAGCCCTGGCACATGAACAGGAAGTTGGTGGTGAACTGGGTCTTGGTCCCATCGGTGCGCACCACGTCGACGGTCCAGAGGTTGTCGGCGCTGGACCAGTTGGCGTCGACGATCTTGTGGCCGTAGCGGATGTGCCGGCCGAGGTCGTTCTCCTCGATCACCTCGTTCATGTAGCTGAGAATCTCGGCGGCGGTCGCGATCGGCGCGCCCGTCCAGGGCTTGAAGCGGTAGCCGAAGGTGTAGAGGTCGCTGTCCGAGCGGATGCCCGGATACTTGTGCGTCACCCAGGTGCCGCCGAAGGTGTCCTTGCTCTCCAACACCACGAAGCTGGTCCCGGGACGCTGGGTCTGCAGGTGATAGGCCGCGCCGACGCCGGAAATCCCGGCCCCGACGATGAGCACGTCGAAGTGTTGGACGGCGGCGGAAGCCGGACGCTCGGCGATCATGTCGGTGGCGGTCATCTGTTTCCTTGCCCTGGGTGCGGACCGCTCGCCGCGGCCTCTAGGTTATCGGTGATAATGAACAAGCCGCGGACCCCGCGTCAAGCGCCCGCGTGACGCACGCCAAACCCATTTTTCGAAAACAGAAGCTCCGTGGGGTCAGGCTTTCTTCGCCGGCCGCGCCAGGGATAAGCTCGACGCCAACCAAGGGACGGAACAAGGAGCAGGAACATGAGCCAGGAACTGGCCGGCAAGGTCGCCTTCGTGGCGGGCGGATCGAGCGGCATCAACCTCGGCATCGCCAAGCGGTTCGCCGCCGCCGGAGCCAAGGTGGCGATCATCAGCCGCAGCCCCGAGAAGATCGAGGCGGCCGCCAAGGAGGTCGCCGCCTTCGGCCCCTGCATCGGCATGGCCGCCGACGTGCGCGACTACGCGGCGGTCGAGGCGGCGCTGAAGCGGACCCACGACGAGTTCGGCCCGATCGACATCGTGCTGTCCGGCGCGGCGGGAAACTTCGTCGCCCCTGCCCTGGGCATGAGCGCCAACGGCTTCAAGACCGTGGTCGACATCGACCTGATCGGCACGTTCAACGTGCTGCGCGCCTCGTTCGAGTTCTTGAACCGACCGGGCGCCTCGCTGATCTCGATCACCGCCGGTCAAGCCGAGCGCGCCTCGATGTTTCAGGCCCACGTCTGCGCGGCCAAGGCCGGGATCAACATGCTGACCAAGTGCCTGGCGCTGGAATGGGGTCCGGCCGGGGTGCGGGTCAACGCCATCTCGCCGGGTCCGATCGCCGACACCGAAGGCATGGCCCGACTGGCCCCTACCCCGGAGGCCGAGGCCCGGGTCACCAGCCGCAACCCGATGCGCCGCTATGGCCAGAAGGACGAGATCGCCGACATGGCCATCTTCCTGTCGACGCAGAAGGCCGCCTATGTAAACGGCGCGATCATCCCGGTCGACGGCGGCAGCGGGGCCGGCGACGCCAGCGGCAACGCGCTGGGGAACTACGCGTCGGTCTACTAGTTCGCGGCCGCCTGATCTTCGGACGGGCGATAGAACATGCCGAGCTTGAAGCTCTCGGCGATGCGGCCGGCCCGGGTCTGCAGCGCCTGGGCGATCGGCGGGACATAGGTCTCGTCGGTCGCCTCCTTCCACAGCGCCAGCCAGCGGTCGAACATCGGCGGGGTGATCGGCTGGCGCATGTGCTTGGCCATCGGCCGGCCGGTGAAGCGCCCGACCCCGAGCAGGCCGGCGGCCCAGAACTGGGCGATGTGGTCCAGGTGATGGTCCCAGTCGTCGATGGCGGCGTTGAACACCGGGCCGATCAACGCGTCCGCGCGCGCGCGGCCATAGAAGCGGCCGACCAGTTCGCGCAGGTTCTCGGGCGTCACTTGCGAATGCATGGCCGCCAGATAGGGCGCGGGGCGCGGCGGCGGTAGTCCGGAAATGTCCTGGCGCCGATCGGGGCCGACGTTCGAGCGCACGGCCGCCGGATCGCACGAAGCCGAATTCCGACCTCGTTTGACATCAAACGACCGATCCGTACGGTTTTTTTCAGGTGCAAGCGGCACGGAGTTGCGTCGCAGGGCGCTATGTGCGGCCGGACCGACGGCTTTCGAGGCGAAATCTTGCCGTTTCGGCGCCGGCCATGGGTCACCAATAACGCATTTCAAGGGGCGTGGCGCAAACTGTGACTGACCGGTCACACCACTCGCAGACCGGTGAAATGCAAGGGGTTCCGCCATTGTGACGGAGCCATGACAGGCATAGCTGGGGTCCAGTGTTTCAAGCCCAAAAGGGGACAAGAACGTGAAGACCCAACTGATCGCGACGGCCGCCGCGGCCGCCTTTTTCGCGCTGACCGGCGCCGCCCAAGCCCAGACCGTCGGCCATGTCGGCGCCAACTATAGCCGCGCCGAAATCGACGCCGGCGCGCTCGGCGACACCGACGCCGACGTGTTCCAAGGCGAAGGCGCGGTGGCGTTCGACGTCGGCTCGTCGCTGCGCGGCGCCGTCGATGGTTCGGTGACGAACTTTGACGCCGATGGCGGCGACGCCACCACCTGGGCCGTGACCGGCCACCTGAACAAGACCTTCGACGGCGGCCTGGCCGGCGGCTTCCTGGGCGTGAACAAGAGCGACGACGTGACCCTGTGGGCGGTCGGCGCCGAAGCCCAGTTCAACGTCTCGCCGAAGACCACCCTGTACGGCCAAGTCGGCTACGGCCAATCGGACGACCTGGACGATGTGGACTTCTGGGCCGGCCGCGCCGAGCTGCGCTACTTCATCACCGACACCTTCAAGGTCCAAGGCGCCGCCGGCTACACCAAGGCCGACGCCAAGGGCGGCGACCTCGACATGTGGAACATCGGCGCCGACGCCGAGTACCAGTTCGCCGGCACCCCGTGGAGCGTCACCGGCGCCTACGAGCACGGCGAGATGGACGACGCGGACCTGAAGGCCGACACCTTCAAGATCGGCCTGCGCTACACCTTCGGCGGCACCCTGCGCGACCGCGACCAAGCCGGCGCCTCGCTGGGTTCGACCACGAACCTGTTCGGCGGCACGCTCGGCCAGGGCGTGATCGCCGCGGTCGGCGCGTTCTAATTACGAACGCCAATATCGGACGCAAGGACGCCCCCGGCCTCGGCCGGGGGCGTTTTCTTATGCGATGTGCAGCGGCTCGACGCTGACGGTGTTCAGGCTGGCCTCGAAGTCCATGAAGATGTCGATCAACTCATCGACGGCGATCCGGGGCAACTGGCCGGCCGGGAAGCGGAAGCGCCAGAAGCTGGCGACATGCTCGATGGCCGAGAGCCGCTCGCCAAGGCTGTTGAACATCGCCGGCGCACGCAGCAGGAACTCGCGGAACGCCACCGGGTCGCTGCGCTCGGTCATCGCCAGGTAGGCGGTGTCGTAGGCCGCCAGAGATTCCGTCACCGCCGTCGTGGCCGAGAAAATCCAGCCGCGCAGGTCCTTCTTGATGCGGGTGATATAGACCCGGTCGTCGGGCTCCATCGGCCCGACCGGGCGGATCAACGCGATCTCGTCGACCACCTTGCGGATCCGCGGCAGCAGGTCGCGCAGCTGCCATTTGTAATAAAGGAAGGCCTTCCAGCAGAACACGCCCTCGCGGAACTGCTGGGCGTCCATGTTCATCACCCGGCGCAGCGGCTCGAGTTCGGCGCTGCCTGCGTCCGACAGCAGCTTGGACAGCAGCGTCGCCGACTTGGCCGCGAAGGCGTGGCCCGAGCCGAACGACATACGCACCAGCGGCTCGAGTTCCAACCGGGCCGAAGCCGACATGCGCTCGACGTCGCCGTCGGAGAGGTTGAAGTAGCAGGCGGCGGGCGTGAAGCCGTTGGTCTTCAGGCTCTCGCGCATCAGGAACGGATCGAGCGAGGGTAGACCGGAGATGATGTCGAGCACCAGCCGGTCGCGGGACCCGCGCCGCAGGTCTTCGGCGAAGGACGCAGCGGCCACTTCCTCGAAGTCGCGCTGGCCGACGAACAGGAAACGCGCGCCGTAGCGCAGCTCGCGCTCGGCGATCGGCAACAGTATCTTGGTCGCGGTCTGCACCGGATAGTCGAAGAGATCGACCTCGCTGCCGCGCACACGGTGCTTGAGGATCATGCTGCGGTTCAGCAGCGAGTTGCGGAAAAACGGGTTCTCCTGGTGCTCGGGCTTGCCGCCCTCGCGCTGGGCGATCTGCCACAGATTAAGCACGCGGGAAGTCGCGGCGCTTTTCCTCAGGTACTCGAGGCTGCGATAGGTACGATCACGCGACACGGTTAATCCCCCAGATTCCGCGTCGTAGAGTCGCGCGCGGTCCGCTTCAAGCCGCAATCAACAATTGCCACGGCGCAAACGTCCGCCCGCCCAAATGCGCGGCGGTCAGACGCGCACGTCGAAGGTGCGGCCTTCTTCGCGGCTTTCCACCGGGCGGCTGGGCACGACCCGCGCTTCGTCGGCGAAGCCGAGGTCCTGAAGAGTCTTGGCCAGATGCGTCGCCGCCGTCTGCGTCATCGGCGCCGCGCGGGACCAGAGCCCCTCTCCCAGAAAGTGAAACTCCACCTTGAACATCGGACGACCCTTCTAGTCGCGACGTAGGGGAAGCTTGCGCCTGCATGGTTATCGAGAGGTTAAATATACGGAAGTTCCGCGAACTTTGTTCGCTGAACGCCATCGGCGTGCCGCAATGATCACAAGTCAAAAGGGGCTCGACTCACGACGAAACCCCTTGCAGCGCGCCGTTTTAGCGGCGCGCCGTCAACTTGAACCTGATCGGGCGGATAGGCCGTCAGGCCTGCTGAGTCGCCCCAAGCGGCAGCGGCATCGGGGCGCCCGGCGGACGGCCGATCCAGATCTGACCAGAGCGGGCCATCACCTCGCCAGCACCGTCGAACAGCGCCACGCCGGCGAAGTGCTTGCGCCCCTCAACCTCGCGCGCCCAGGCGACGACGACGTAGGACTCGCCCGCCTTCGGCTTGCGCAGCACCTCGCCGGCCATGGTGCCGAGCAGGCCGACCGGAGAGCCAGCCTTGATCCACCACGCCATCGAGCCCGAGCAGTCGAGCGCGCCCCAGGTCACTTCGTCGGGGATATCGCCATTAGCGTCGGCGAAGTTGGCGTGCGGGGTCCAGACACCAGCGCAGTGGCCGGCCGGAGCGCCGTCGATCTGGCCGACGAACACGCCGAGGCCTTCGCCCGCCTCGCGTTCGACGCAGCAGGAAAAGCAGCCGCGGTGCAGCGAGCGGGTGGCGAACGGCGAGGCCGCGCCGAAGGCCCGCGCCTCCTCGATGCTCGGCGGCGCCGGCGGCGGAGTAGGAATCTGGCTGTCCTCGGCCGGGCGGGCCGAGCCAAGCACGGCGCCCTCGGCATTGACCAGCAGCACGCCTTCGCCCTCGCCGGGCTGCAGGGTCACGGCCGTGTCCAGCGGCACGCCCGCGCGCAGCATCGCCACGCCGCGGCCTCCGACCGCGTTGGAGAGCACGCCGCAGATGTAGCCGCCATTGGCCGTGAAGGGAGGTCCCCGGAATTGGCGGGGAACGACGATCTCGCTCATCGAAATGATCTCAACTTTGAATCGGCAGTCGAAAGAATTCGACCATCATGGCCCAGGCGGCGGCGCTCTGGGAAGCGTGACGCAAGGGAAAGATGCCGGAACCGCAACTTTGCTTTCGGGTTCAAGCTATAGCGCGCGGGCCCTCAGCGGGCGTTCCGCGCCGATGCAAGATCGTCGCAGGAGCCTTCATGAGCATCGACATGAACGACCGCGCCGCCGTCGAACGCAAGCTGTGGGACGACATCGAGCGTCATCAGACCGGCATGCTGGGCCTGGCGGATGGTCCGATCCTGCAGCCGATGACCGCCTTCGTCGAACGCGAAGGAGAGCGGCTCTGGTTCTTCGCCCGTACCGACACTGCTCTGACGCGCCGCATAGGCGAAGGCGCCGAGGGCCTGTTCGTGTTCCAACAGCGTGACCTGCAGGCCGCAATCACCGGCCACCTGAAGGTGCAGCACGACGAGGCCCGGATCGCCAAGTACTGGAACGCCGTGGCTGCCGCCTGGCATCCGCAGGGCAAGACCGACCCGCGCCTCACCCTGATCTGCCTGGACGCCCGCGACGCCGAAGTGTGGTGCTCGCAGGCCGGGCCGGTGACCTTCGCCTGGGAGATCGCCAAGGCCAACGCCCGCAAGCACGAGCCGCACCTGGGCGGACGGGCGAACCTGCACTTCCACTGAGCCGTAGACGCCCTAACCGGGCCTCGGTTTTACTTCGGGTCGTTTCGATGTTTTGAAGAACGGCGGTCTATATTCGCCAGTTCTCGACACGTGTTCTGACCCCGCCGCCGCACGACCTTAGAGTTGTGTCGTGTTCACGACAGTCATCAAGCAGTGCTCGGACTAGGTTAACGCCAAGCCGGATGGCGACGCTTGATTCTCTGCTGCGAAGGTCTTCGAGTTCAGTGCAAAATCGCTTACTCGCCGCACTGCCTGCCGAGGACTTCGGGCTGGTGGCGCCGCATCTCACCCATATGGACCTGGAGCGCGCCCGGCTGCTGTACGAGCCCGGCGACCGCATCGACGTGGTCTACTTCCCGCACGACGGGGTCGTCTCGATGATGACCTTGATGGAGAACGGCGCGGCGATCGAAAGCGCCACGATCGGCTGGGAAGGCGCGGTCGGGCTGTCGGCGGCGGTGGCGCCGCGGCGTTCGCTGTCGCGGGCGATCGTGCAAACACCCTGCCGCTGTTCGCGCATCGGCTCGAGCCAACTGCACGACGCATGGGTCAAAAGCCCACGCATCCGGGAAATGGTCGACCGCCACGGCGAGGCGCTGCTGGCGCACACCACCCAGTCGGCGGCCTGCAACGCGCTGCATTCGGTCGAGGCGCGCTTTTGCCGCTGGTTGCTGACCTGCCATGATCGGATTTCGAGCGACACCCTGGCGCTGACCCAGGAGTTCCTGGCGGACATGCTGGGGGTGCAGCGCACCACCGTGACCGCTGTCGCCCGCAGCCTGCAGGAGAAGGGCTGGATTCGCTATCGCCGGGGCGTCGTCGATATCGTTGATCGCAACGGCCTGCAGTCAGCCAGCTGCGAGTGCTACGAGGCGGTGCGCCGCCAGTACGAACGGCTGGGCCCGCCGCCGCGGCCCGAGACCGCGCGCGCCTAGAGCGAAAACAGAAGTTGCGCACAGACCCCGCCGCGGGTGTCGAGCTTCAACTCGCCGCGGACCTGGGCGGCCAGGCTTCGCACGAACCACAGGCCGAACCGCTCGCGCCCGCCAGGGGAAGCCGGATCGAAGCCGCGCCCATGATCGCGCACGACCAGCTCGTAGCGCTCTCCGACCTTTGACAGCCGCACTTCGACCCGACCGCCCCCGCCTTCCGGATAAGAGTGGGCGAGCGCGTTGGCGACGAGCTCGTGAATGATCAGCGCCAATGTGGAAGCGGCCTGGTCCGGAACGATAACCGGCTCGGCCTCGACCACGACCTCGGTATGACCGGCGGCCTGCCGAACACGCCAGACCGGCGCCATCTCCAGCAGATATGCCTGGAAGTCGACCCCATCCCCGCGGCGGTGACGCTCCAGCGCGCCGAGAGCGCCGATGGCGTCGGCCATCCAGACCAGCTGACGTCGGGCCTCCGGTTCGGCCGTCCGCTGGCCGCGCATACGGGCGAGGGCGGAGATAAGCTGGAAGGTGTTGGCGGCGCGGTGGCGCATTTCCGCCGCCCGGACGTCGTCCTGGCCATCGTCCGTCATCGTCTCGCCCGACGCCCCACGTCTCCGCATCCCCGGACGAGTATATCCACCGCCAATCACGCATTTCCGTGGCGCGCGGACAGTAGTCTCAGGGACTCAATCAGTATGAAGCACAGTATGCGGCGCCCAGGCGCCATGAAAGCTGAATACTTCCCGCCTAGGTCGAGCAGTTTGATCGCGATTCTCAGCGCTCGGAAACCGGCCAGGCCAGAGCGGCGGCGACGCCCAGCGTGAAGCCAAGCTCGAAGACCTGCTCGATCGCGCCCAGCACGTCGCCGGTGTAGCCGCCGAGCAGCCGGCGCGCGACCAGCGCCAGGACCAGCGCCAGCAGCGCCCCGGCGAGCAAACCCTGAAACACCACACCGGCCGGCGACAGGGCCAGCGGCAGGGCCGCGAAGGTCGCGGCGGCCAGCACCTCCCAGAAGCCGAGATCGGACGGAGCCGGTTTCCACTTGCCGCCGTCGACGTCGCGGACATAGGCCAGAGCCCGCATGGCCAACACCGATGCGCCGCGGCCACCCGCGTGCGCGGCGACCAGGGTCCAGGCCCCCAGCCCCACCGGCAGCGTCGCCAGCGCGGCGACCTTCGTCGACAGCACGAAGCCCAGGCCGAGCGCGCCATAGGTCCCGATGCGGCTATCCTTCATGATCTCCAGCCGGCGCTCTGACGTGCCGCCGCCGCCGAGGCCGTCGCAGGTGTCGGCCAGGCCGTCCTCATGGAAGGCGCCGGTGACCAGCACCCCGACCCCGATCGCCAGCAGGGCCGGCAGCGCGCCGGTCCAGAGCTGCGAGGCGCCCCAGAACACCGCCGCGCAGATCCCGCCGACCAGCAGGCCGACCAGCGGGAAGTAGCGGGCGCTTCGCGAAATCCAGTCCGGTTCGAAGCCGGTCAGGGCCGGGGTGGGCAAGCGGGTCAGGAACTGAACCGCACACAGGAACAGCCCCAACTGACGAAGGGCGAAGCTCACAGACGGCCGGCCAGAACGTCGTCGAGGCTTGCGACGTCGCGCAGCATGGCCGCGGCGGCGCGGACCATCGGCAGGGCGAGCAGCGCGCCGGTCCCCTCCCCCAGCCGCATCGAGAGGTCGAGCAGCGGGTCGGCCCCGGCCGCGGCCAGGACAATGGCGTGGCCCTTCTCGGCCGAGCGGTGGGTGAAGATGCAGAAGTCGGCGCAGGCCGGCTCAAGCCGGATCGCCGCAAGGGCGGCGGTCGAGGCGATGAAACCGTCGATCAGCACCGGCGTGCGCGCCGCCGCCGCGCCGAGGATCGCCCCGGCCATGGCGATGATCTCGAGCCCGCCGAACTGGGCCAACACCTCGCGCGGGTCGGCTGCGTCGCTCCGCGCCGCGGCCTGGCTCAGCACCGCGTGCTTGCGGGCCAGGCCCTCGGCGTCATGGCCGGCGCCCAAGCCGATGCAGTCGGCCAGCGGCGCAGGGGCCAGGCGGTGCAGGATCAGGGCGGCGCTGGCGCTGTTGCCGATGCCCATCTCGCCGACCGCCAGCACCTGTACGCCGTCCGCCTCGATGGCGTTGCGGGCGATCGCCGCGCCGCGGGCCAGGGCGCTCTCGACCTCGTCGGGGGTCAAGGCCGGGCCGAGCTGGGCGTTGCGCGTGCCCTTGCGGACCTTGGCGTCGATCAAGGCCGGGTGCGGCGGCAGGTCGGCGTCGACGCCGGCGTCGACGACCATCACCTGGGCGCCGACCGCGCCGGCGAAGGCGTTGGCGCTGGCCTTGCCGGCCAGCAGAGTGGCGACCATCGCCGTGGTGACGGCGGACGGATAGGCCGAGACGCCGGCCTCGTTGAGCCCGTGGTCCCCAGCGAACACCAGCAACAACGCGTTGTCGAAGCGCGGGTCGGTGCGACCAGCGATCAGCGCCAGGCGGACGGCGAGGTCCTCGACCTTGCCGAGCGCGCCCGGCGGCTTGGCCTTGCCGTCGACCAGGGCGCGGAACGCGGCTTCCTGGCTGCGGTCGAGGGCGGCGATCGGGGTCATGCGCGGAGCTCCAGGCCGGCGATGGCCGCCAGGCGGGGGATGTCGAAGGACGACTGCAGCACCGCGGCGATCTCGTCCAGGGCCGCGTCCACGCGCGCGGTCTGGTCGAGGCCGTCCGAGGTCGCACCCAGCTCCGCCAGCAACGCGGCGCGGGCTTCGGCGCGGTCGAACAGGCCGTGGACGTAGGCGCCGGCGATACGGCCGTCGGGCGAGAGCGCCCCCTCCCCCGCGCCGTCCTCACGGATCAGCAGAGGGCGTTGGAGCGCGGGGCCGGAGGTGCGGCCGACATGGATCTCGTAGCCGGCGAACGGTGCGCCCGAGGCCAGCCGACCAGCGGCGGGTCGCAGAACCTTTTCGCCGGTCAGCACGGTCTCGACGTCGAGCAGGCCAAGGCCGGGGGCGCCGCCGGGCGGCCCCTCGACGCCGTCCGGGTCGGCGATCGTCCGCCCCAGCATCTGGAAGCCGCCGCAGATCCCCAGCACCCGGCCGCCGCGGCGAACGTGGGCGAGAAGGTCGATGTCCCAACCCTGGGCGCGCAGGAAGGCCAGGTCGGCTATGGTGGCCTTGGTTCCGGGCAGGATCACCAGGTCGGCGTCGCCGGGCAGCGGGGAGCCGGGCGGCACGAAGCCGAAGTCGACCTGCGGCTCGGCCCGCAGCGGGTCGAAGTCGTCGAAATTGGCGATGCGCGAAAGCATCGGCACGGCGATGCGCACCTTGCGATCCTGGCGGACGCCGACACGGTCGAGCGCCACCGCGTCCTCGGCCGGCAGCTGGCGCGCGGCCGCGAGCCACGGCGCCATGCCCAGGTCGGCCCAACCCGTGCGGCGGACGATCTCCGCGCGGCCGTCATCGAACAGGCTGGGATCGCCGCGGAACTTGTTGATCAGGAAGCCGGTGATCATGTCCCGGTCGGCCGGCTCCAGAACCGTGTGGGCGCCGACCAGGGCGGCGATGACGTGGCCGCGATCGATGTCGCCGACCAGCACCACCGGAACCTGGGCGGCGCGCGCGAAGCCCATATTGGCGATGTCGCCGGCCCGCAGGTTGGTCTCGGCCGGGCTGCCGGCGCCTTCGACGACGACCAGGTCGCTTTCGGCCTGGAGCGTGCGGAAGCTCTCCAGCACCACGTCCAGCAGGGCGGCCTTGCGGTCCTGATAGCCCCGCGCCTGCCAGGTCCCGGCCATCTGGCCGCGGACCACGAGCTGGGCGCCGACGTCGGACTGCGGCTTGAGCAGGACCGGGTTCATGTCGACGGTGGCGGGGGTGCGGCAGGCGATGGCCTGCAGGGCCTGGGCGCGGCCGATCTCGCCGCCGTCGGCGGTGACCGCGGCGTTGTTCGACATGTTTTGCGGCTTGAAGGGCCGCACGCGCAGGCCCTGGTTGGCGAACACCCGGCAAAGGCCGGCGACCAGCACCGACTTGCCCACGTCCGAGCCGCATCCCTGGATCATCAACGCGGCCACAGCAGTCCTCCGAGGGCGAGCGCGGCGGCGAGGACCGCGCAGGCGCGCAGATAGAGCCCGAGCCCCCGCCTCAGGTCCAGCGGCGACGGACGCGGGCCCTCGCCAAAGGTCGGGCGCTCGTGGGGAACGCCGTCATAGCTGGCCGGGCCGCCGAGCCGCACACCCAGCGCGCCGGCCATCGCCGCCTCGGGCCAGCCGGAGTTGGGCGAGACGTGCTTGGCCGCATCGCGCCACATGACCCGCCAGCCACAGCCGGCGACCAGGGCGATCAGGGCGCCGGCGATGCGAGCGGGGATCAGGTTCATCAGGTCGTCGGCGCGCGCCGCGGCCCAGCCGAAGCAGCGATAGGGCTGCTCACGGTGGCCGATCATGCTGTCGGCGGTGTTGACCGCCTTGTAGGCGAAGAGGCCGGCCGGCCCAGCGATCAGGAACCAGAACAGCGGGGCCACGACGCCGTCGTTGAAGCTCTCGGCCAGGCTTTCCAGGGCGGCGGCGGCGACGCCCGCCTCGTCCAGCGCAGCGGTGTCGCGGCCGACGATCATCGCAACGGCTGCGCGGGCGAGCGGCAGGTTGGCGCCGGGGTCCAGCGCCCGACTTACCGCCGCCACATGGTCGTAGAGGCTGCGGGCGGCGAGGCCCGTGGAGGCGAGCGCTATCGTCAGGATCAGCGCCCAGCCTTGCAGGAACCTGTCGACCAGGAAGCCGGCCAGCCCCGCGGCGCCGGCGACCAGCAGCAGGGTCAGGATCCCGGCGGCGCGGCGGCGCAGGTCGCCGCCGTGGTTGAGCGCCGCCTCGAGCCGCCCCAGCGCCGCGCCGATCCAGACCACCGGATGGGGAAGACGGCGCGGATAGCCGAAGGCGCCCTCGACCGCCGCCGCGGCGAGGACGATCCAGGGATCAGCCGCCACGCCCGACGATCTCGATCAACGGCCCGCCCTGCCCTTCAACCACACGGGCGCGCACGCCGTAGGCGCGGGCCATGACCTGCGGCGACAGGGCCTTGGCCGGCGGGCCGTCCGCCAGCACCTTGCCGGCGGCCATGACGATGACCCGGTCGGCGATGCGGGCGGCGAGCGACAGGTCGTGCAGAGTGACGATGACGCCCTTGCCCTGATCGTGGGCGAGGCTGCGAAGCAGCTCGCCGGCGTCGAGCTGGTGGCCGGGATCGAGGCCGGTCAGCGGTTCGTCGGCCAGCAGCCATTCCGGCTCGCCGGCCAGGGCGCGGGCGATCAGCACGCGGCCGCGCTCGCCGCCCGACAGGGTGGTGACGTCGCGGTCGGCCAGCTCGACCACCCCGGCCGCGGCCATGGCCCGGTCGATGGCGGCGGCGTCCTCGATCGAGAGGCCGCTGGAGCCGATGAACGGCGTGCGGCCGAGCCCGACCAGGATCCGCGCCTCGACCGCCCAGGCGACCTCCTGGGTCTGCGGCAGCACGCCGATACGGCGGGCGCGGGCGCGCGGGGGCATAGCCAGCACGTCGTCGCCGTCGAGGTCGACGTGGCCAAACTGCGGGCGGCGCAGGCCGGCCAGGCAGGCGAGGAAGGTCGACTTGCCCGCGCCGTTGG
Source organism: Phenylobacterium haematophilum (assembly GCF_014196295.1). Classification (GTDB taxonomy): domain Bacteria; phylum Pseudomonadota; class Alphaproteobacteria; order Caulobacterales; family Caulobacteraceae; genus Phenylobacterium; species Phenylobacterium haematophilum. The sequence goes on along the minus strand of NZ_JACIDK010000003.1, from coordinate 126,239 downwards.
GGCCGAGGATGGCGGTCACCGTACCGCCCTCGAAGACGGCGCTGACGCCGTCGACCACGGCCTTGCCGCCGAGGCGGACCTGGACGTCCTTGGCTTGCAAGCGGCTCATGCGATCCTCCGGCGCAGGGACAGCAACAGGGCGAAGAAGAACGGCCCGCCGAGCACGGCCATGGCGACGCCGAGCTTCACCTCGCCAGCCGCGGGCGTCAGGCGCACGGCGATGTCGGCGGCCAGCACCAGCACCGCGCCGCCGAGCGCGCTAGGCCAGAGCAGGCCGCCCGGCCGGGCGCCGACGAGGGGCCGCAGCAGGTGCGGCACGATCAGGCCGACGAAGCCGATGACGCCGGTCACGGCGACGCTGGCGCCGGCGGTCAGCGCCACGCCGAGCGCCAGCATCCAGCGGACGGCGGTCATGTTGACGCCCAGCGAGCGTGCGCCGGTCTCGCCCAGGGTCAGGGCGTCGAGGCTGCGGCCGGTCATCAGCAGCAGGCCGCAGCCGACGGCGATCAGCGGCAGGGCGGTCTGCACCTCGGGCATGCTGCGGTCCGCCAGCGAGCCCATCAGCCAGTTGACGATCTCGTTCACGGCCCATGGATTGGGGGCGAGACTGAGGGCCAGGGCGACGCCGGCGCCCGCCATGGTCTGCAGGATCACCCCGGCCAGCACGAAGGTGACGATGCTGGAGGCGCGGCCCGACAGCGCCAGCAGCAGGAACACCGCGACCAGGGCGCCGAGCATGGCGAACGAGGTGATCACCCAGGGCTCGGCCGCGCCGGCGCCCAGATAGAGCGTCAGCACCGCGCCGAGCGCGCCCATCGACGAGACGCCGAGCGCGCCGGGATCGGCCAGCGGGTTGCGGGTGTAGCCCTGCATGGCGGCGCCGGCCATGCCGAGCGCCGCGCCGACGACGATCGCCAGGATGGTCCGCGGCAGCCGAAGCTCGAAGATGATCGACCAGGGTGGATCGCCGGGGTTCAGCCAGTCGGCGAGCGGCACCCAGACGCGGCCGGCGGCCATGCTGACCGCGGACAGCAGCACCAGCAGAACGCCGAGGACGAGGAGGGTCGTGCGTCTCTTGCTCATGCGCATGCTCGGTCGCCCTTCCCCCCTTGCGGGAGAAGGTGGCAGGCGAAGCCTGACGGATGAGGGGAAGGCAGCCTCGCCGATATGAGGCGGCGGAAAGTCCCCGCCCCCTCATCCGACTCCGCTGCGCGGGGCCACCTTCTCCCGCGAGGGGAGAAGGAGTGCTGGTCGGTTGACATCATGCGCGGGCTCCGCGTCGGGCCAGGGCGTCTTCGCGGGCCTTGGCGAGCATGCGGGCGGTCTGGATCAGCACCGGGCCGCCGCAGAAGGTCAGCTGCTGGGGAAAGGTCGCGCGGTGCATGCGCCCGGCGACCCGTGAGAGGGCGGGATGGGTCAGGACGCGGTCTGCCCAGGTCGGGGCGCCGGGCTCGGCCTCGCCGGCCAGCAGGACGTCGGGCGGATCGGCGACCAGCAGTTCAAGCGGGATGTTGCCGGTGCGCTTAAGGCCGTAGCGGGCGGCGGCGTTGTCGAGGCCGCAGCGGCGCATCATCTCGTCCATCATCGTCCCTGGCGCGGTGGCGAAGCCGCCGGCCTGGTAGGTGATCGCGGAGAGGCGCGGGGTTCCGTGCCGCGGCGCGGCGGCGGCCAGCGCGGCGCGGACTTGGGCGATCACGGCTTCGCCGCGTTCGGGGCGATGCACGGCGCGCGCCACCTGTCGGACCTGACCAAGACTCTCCTCGACCGAGTTGGGCACCGCGAACAGCTCGGCCGGGATGCCGAGACGTTTCAGCGCCGCGCGAGTGGCGGGCGAGGAGTGGCGGCCGGTCAGCACCAGGTCGGGCCGCAGGGACAGCACCTCCTCGGCGCTCTCATAGGTGAAGGGATAGGTCGCGCCGGCCGGGCCGATGCTGGAGGAGCTCGGCTCGTGCGAGTAGTGGCTGATCGCGGCGATCTGGGCGCGGTCGGCCACGTGGACGAGGATCACGTCCAGGCAGGGATTGAGCGAGACCACGCGCCGCGGCGCGCGGACCGGCGAGGCCCCGGAAAGGCCCACCACGGCGCCCGCGGCGAGCGCCGAGCGCCGGGTGAGCATCCAGCTCAAAAGTCGACGCCCCGCTGGGCCTTGATGCCCTGGTCGAACGGATGCTTGACCAGGGTCATCTCGGTGACGAGGTCGGCGATCGCGATCAGTTCGGGCTTGGCGTTGCGACCGGTGACAACCACGTGCTTGTCGCGCGGGCGAGCCTGGAGATCGGCGACCACCTTGGCGATGTCGAGATAGTCGTAGCGCAGGGCGATATTCAGCTCGTCGAGGATGACGAGGTCGAGTTCCGGGTCGTGCAGCATCTCCAGCGAGGTCGCCCACGCGGCCTCGGCAGCCTCGATGTCGCGGGCGCGGTCCTGGGTGTCCCAGGTGAAGCCCTGGCCCATGATCTCGTAGCGGACGCTCTCCGGGAAGCGCTTGTAGAACTGGCGCTCGCCGGTGATCCACTTGCCCTTAATGTACTGGACGATCCCGATCTTCTGGTTCCAGCCGAGGGCGCGGGCGACCATGCCGAAAGCGGCGGTGGACTTGCCCTTGCCGTCACCGGTGTGGACCAGCAGCAGGCCCGGCGCATCGGTCTTCTCGGCCATCATCGCGTCGCGCTCGGCCTTGAGCGCCTGCATGGCGGCCTTGTGTTCCGCGTTCTTGCGGTCTTCGTCGTCGCTCATGGGCGGAAGCTCTCCAGGGCCGCCTTCAGGCGCGGCCAGTCCTTGGGTTTCGGCAGGCCGAACCTGAGCCAGGTCGGCTGATCGGGAAAGGGCCGCGTGAGCACCCCGTAGCGGGCGAGATGCTCGAAGCGGCGACCGGCGTCCGGCGCCGACGCCAGCCGGAACAGCGAGGTCCCGCCCAGCACGTTGAAGCCGCTCGCGATCAGCAGGCCGTTGAGCCGCGCCGCGTCGGCGGCCAGACGGAGGCGCGTACGCTCGGCCCAGGCGTCGTCGGCATAGGCGGCGAGGCCCGCGGCGATCGCTTCGGCGCCGACCGGCCAGTCGCCGAACTGGGCCGCGACACGCGCGGCCAGGCCCGGCTCGGCGATTACGAAGCCGAGCCGCACGCCTGGCAGGCCGTAGAACTTGCCGAACGAGCGCAGGACGATGGTACGCGGACCGGCCTCGGCGGCGACGCTGAGCTGCGGCGCGGTCTCGACGAACGCCTCGTCGACAATCAGCCATCGGCCGGCGAGGTCCGGTGCGCAGACCACCGCTCCGTCGGGATTGTTCGGACGAACCAGCACCACCGCTTCAGCGGCGCTGGCGGCGATCTGGTCGGGCGTGACGGCCTTCACCTTGGCTCCGGCCAGCCGCCAGGCTTCCGCGTGACCGCCATAGGTCGGCGAGACGATGGCGGCTGAGCGGGCCCCGAGGATCCGCGGCAGCACGCGCAGGGCCGCTTCCGTACCGGGAGTGGCGACCACCCGGTCGGCGTCGACCCCGAAGGCGCGGGCGGCGACGGCTTCAAGCGCCCTCACCTCCTCCGGATCAGGCAGGCGGCGCAGCGCCTCCGGGGTCGCCCGCGGAGCTGGATAGGCCCGCGGGTTGATCCCCGTCGACAGGTCGAGCCACGGCGCGGGAGCGTCCGGAAACGCTCCCTTGGCCGCCGCCAGGCGGCCGCCGTGGCGGAGGAAGACCCCCGCGTCGCGATCAGAAGCGGGCGCGGACACCAGCGTACACGCCCCGGCCGGGCGAACCGTAGTTACGGGTGGTCTCATAGTCGTCGTCGAAGGCGTTCTCGACGCGGCCGTAGACCTCGAAGGTCTCGTTGACCGGATACGACGCACGCAGGTCCAGCAGGGTGTGGGCCTGCAGGACGTAGCTATTCGCGGCGTTGTCGAAGCTGGCGCCGACATAGCGGATCGAACCGCCGAGGCTGGCCCGGTTCTCCCAGGTGTAGGTCGCCTGGACGTTGGCCTGGTGCTCGGGCCGGCGGGCGAGTTGCTTGCCGCGGTTCGCGTTGCCGGGCGAGTCGTTCTCGGTGTCGGTCCAGGTGTAGTTGGCGCTGACTTCCAGCGGGCCGAGATCGGCGCTGCCCTCCAGTTCCACCCCATGGGCCTTGGTCTGGGCGGTGTTGGCGTAATAGCCGAACCGGCGCACGCCGTTCACTACGCACATCGGATCGGTGGTCGTGGCGGTGCAGGAGAAGTAGTCGATCTGGTTGTCGGTCTCGCGGTTGAACCAGGTCGCGCGGACCAGGAAGCGACCTGCGAAGCGCTGCTCGATGCCCGCGTCCCAGCCGTCGGCCTCTTCGGCTTCCAGGGCCTGGTTCCCGTACTCCGAATAGAGCTGGTAGAGGGTCGGTGCCTTGAAGCCCTGACCGAAGCTGGCGCGCAGCACGGTGTTCCCGTCGTTGAGCGACCAGGCCGCGGCGAGCTGGCCGAGCGTCGCGTCTCCGAAGGTGTCGTGGCTGTCGCGGCGCAGGCCGGCGGTCAGGGTGAGGCCGGTCAACACCTCGCCCTGCACCTGGGCGTAGATGCCGTCGATGCCGGCCTTGGCTCGGATCGCCGGCGGATTGGGGGCGAAGGCGCTGGGCGATGCGGAGCGCATCGAAGCGTCCTCGGTCTCGCCGCCGAAGGTCGCGGTCCAGGCGTCGTTGATCGTCCAGACGCCCTGGTACTCCCAGCGCTTGTTCTCGCCGCGGGCGTCGAAGGTGGTGGTGGTCACCGCCTGGTCCGGATTGGTGTTCTGGCGGTCGGTGCGCGTGTAGGCGTAGGCGAGGCGGTTGGTGAGAGCGCCGTCGAACAGGTTGAAGTTCACCGCGCCGTAGCCGACGAACTCCTCGGTCTCGCCGGTCTCGCGGGTGTCGCCGAAGCTGTAGGTCGGCGGCGGGAAGCCGTCGAAGCCGTTGCGCCCCTTGGAATAGACGCCGCGCAGGTCGAAGGAGAGGTTCTCGGTGGCGGTGAACAGCGCGCGGCCGCTGACGCCGGTGTTCTCGTAGCCGTCCTTCTCCTGGCCGAGACGATAGGACGAGACGCCATCGGTGTCGTAGCGGCCGGCGGCGAGGCGCCAGGCCAAGCGCTCGGTCTTGCCGCCGGCCCCGGCGCGGAAATAGGTCGTTCCCATCGAGCCGCCCTCGGCGGCCGCGTCGACCTCGAACGGGCCGTCCGCCTCGCGGGTGATGATGTTGACGACGCCGCCGATGGCCTGGCTGCCCCACAGGGTCGACTGGGCGCCGCGCAGCACCTCGATGCGGCCGATGTCGCCGGCCAGCAGGTTGGAGAAGTTGTATCCGCCGCCGGTCGTCGACGGGTCGTTGAGCTTCACGCCGTCGATGATCACCACGGTTTGATCAGCCTCGGCCCCACGGATGCGCACCGAGGTCGAGCCGCCGACGCCGCCGTTACGGGAGAAAGACACACCCGGCATCGACGCCAGCAGGGTCGACATGTCGACCGTCTGGGCGGCCCTGATAGCCTCGTGATCGAACACGCTGACGCTCTGGCCGACGCGCTCGGCGGCCTGCGGATTGCGGTTGGCGGTGACCACCAGTTCGCCGACGCTGGCGATGGCGACCGGCGCGGCGGTCTGAGCGAACGCGGCGGTGCTGAGGCCGCAAATCGCGGCGGTGGTGGCGAGTAGAACGGTCTTCATCGGGTTATCCCCCTGACGCATGACGACATGACCCGCGCTTGCACGCAGGTCGACGGACGTCGTCTCTCGGGAAGCTTCCCCGTTCGCGCGCTCCCACCGAGCATGCGAAGGACGACCGCGTCAGGCAGGTCTCCTGGCTCACGGGTCACAGCCTATGCGCGCCGCCTTCCCAGACTGTCGTCCAGTGGCATATGACGCGCGGGCTCGCCGCTTACAGTTGCGGGGGCAGCCCAGGTTTCACACCTGAGTTCCCTATTAATCCCCTCTCGGGGAACCTGTCGCGGGGCCTGCCTAGGCTCTGCCATGCGGAGCGTCAATCCCATGAGCCTGACCTTCGTCCTCGGCGGCGCGCGATCCGGCAAGACCAGCTACGCCCTTCGGGAGGCGTGGAACCACGCCGGAAATCGCAGGGTGATGATCGCGACGGCGCAGGCCCACGACGTTGAGATGGCGCAGCGGATCGCCCGCCATCAGGCCGAGCGCGGCGCGGGCTGGGTTACGGTCGAGGCGCCGCTGGAGCTGGCCGAGGCGGTCGCGGCGCTGGACGCCGGCGATGTGGCGGTCGTCGACTGCCTGACGCTGTGGCTGACCAACCACCTGCTGGCCGAAGCCGACCTTGCGCAGAAGGTCGGCGACCTGGCCGCGGCGCTGAAGGCCAGTCCGGCGGCGCTCTACGTCGTCTCCAACGAGGTCGGCCAGGGCATCGTGCCCGACAACGCCCTGGCCCGCCGGTTCCGCGACGAGGCCGGCTGGATGAACCAGGCGATGGCCGCGGCCGCCGACCGCGCGGTGCTGGTCGCAGCGGGACTGCCGCTGGTGCTCAAGGGCTGACGGTCTTCGGCGGAGCTATGACTTGCTCGCCTGGCGTGCGTATAAATTTGACCGGCCGCGGTTTCTGAGGAGAGGCGCGCCGGGGCCGGATATGGCCGCTGCAGGGGCGCTCGCATGTCGATGTTCAATCTCGTCGTGACCGCGCTGCTTATCGCGACCGCGCTGCTGTTCGCCGGCGTGTGGGCGTTCCAGAACTACGGGATATATCGTTTCGGCGGCGCCGACGAAGGCCCTCCGGCCGACGACGTGAAGACCGTCCAGTTCCGCTCCAGCGACGGCCAGATGATCGGGGCCCGGCTGGCCATGCCGCAGCCGGGCAAGCCGGTGATCATGAGCTTCCACGGCAATGGCGCGGGCGTGGACGCGTCGTTCGAGCGCCTGCGGGCGTTGCAGGAGCAGGGCTTCGGGTTGGCGGTGATGGAGTATCGCGGCTCTGGCGCGACCGGCGGCAAGTCCAGCGAGATGAACTTCGCCCGCGACGCGCTCGCCTTCTACGACCAGCTCGACGACCTGATGGGACAGACGGTTCCGGCGAACCGGCGCGTCCTGCACGGCTTCAGCCTCGGGGCCGGCGTGGGCAGCCGCCTGGCGGCGGCGCGGCCGTTCGAGGCGGTGGTGTTGGAAGCCTCGCCCTACCGCACCTGCCAATACTATCAGGACGCCTACAAGGGCTTCCCGTTCTGTCAGGTGATGTGGGCCGAACGCTATGACATCATCGACCACGTCCAAGCGATTGGCGCCCCCAAGCTGTTCGTTCACGGCGCGTTGGACGAGTCCCTGCCGGTCGCCCGCGCGCGGCGGCTATACCAGGAGGCTCCCGGTCCGAAGGAGTACCTGGAAATCCCCAACGGCCATCATGCCGACCTCGCCAGGTTGGGACTGATCGATGCGATGGAGTCCTTCATCTCAAGGGTCGTCGCGCCGCCCCCCTGAGGCGTGATCCGGCTCTCGATCAGGTTCGCCAGCATGCGGGCGTTCTGATCCTTTAGCATGCCCAGATGGTCGCCCTCGACCCACGGCGTCTCGACGGTCGAGGGATTCGAGACCGCGCCCCAGCCGAGGGTCGGGTCGAGCTCCAGGGCGCGGCGCGCCAGCAGGCGCTGCGGCCGGGTGCGGAACAGGGTGACCGGCGCGCTGATCTTGCCGCCTTCGTACTTGCGGGCCGCCGCCATCCAGATGTCCTGCATGATCTGGTAGCGCGAATGCGACAGGCTGGGATTCTTGAAGAAGGTGAGCAGGCGGCCGCGCATGATCCGTTGACGCAAGGCCCTGGCCCGCCGCTCGAAGAACAGCGGCAGCCCCTCAATCCGCAGCATCTGGAACTCGTCGAGCAACCACTCGCCCATCCCGAGCCTGACCGGCGGACGGAACTCCTTGGCGAAGCCCGGCGCATAGGTGTCGAGCACGAACAGCCGCTCGACCTGCTCGCCCGCCTCTTCAAGCTGGCGCGCCATTTCGAAGGCAGTCAGCGAGCCGCCCGAATAGCCGGCCAGCAGATAGGGGCCGGTAGGCTGATGCCGGCGCATGTATCGAATGTTCGCGGCCGCCATCTCCTCGATGGTCTCGTGCGGAGTGTGGCCGAGCACGCCGCGGGTCTGGAAGCCCACTACCGCACGGTAGAGCCCAAGCTGCGCGCCGAGCTCCATGAGGTTGTTGACGTTGCCGCCGACGCCGCCGGCGATGAACAGCGGACGGTTGTCGCCTCCCGGTCCGGGATGGATGATCGCGCTGGTGTCCCACTCGGCGTCCGGATTGGCTTCCGTCGGCGGCGCCGGGCTGGAGGCGTCGAGCAGCGCCGCCAGCGCGCGCAGGGTCTGGTTGCTAAACAGGGTCGAAAGCGGCAGGTCGTGCCCGAACTCGCTGCGGACGCGATCGAACAGCCGCACCGCAAGCAGCGAGTGCCCGCCCATCTGGAAGAAGTTGGCGTCGGCCGAGATCTCCTTCACGCCCAGGACGGCGGACCAGATCTTGGCCAGGCGGACCTCGGTCTCGCCGCTCAGCGTAGCGTCGGCGTCGTCCTCAGCGCCCTGGCTGCGCAGGGCCGGCAGGGCCCGCCGGTCCGGCTTGCCGTTGGCGTTGAGCGGGATTTCGTCCACCGCCACGAAGAAGGATGGGATGGCGAACTCCGGCAGGCGCGCGGACAGGAAGCCCCGCAGCTCGGCGGCCGGCGGCGCGGCGCCTTGGGCCACGAAATAGGCGGCCAGCACCTTGTCCGTCTGTCCCTCCGGCACCGACGCGGCGACGACCGACTGGCGAATGGCCGGATGGGCGTCCAGCGCCTGCTCGATCTCGGTCAGCTCCACCCGGAAGCCGCGGACCTTCACCTGGGTGTCGGCCCGTCCGAAGAAGCGCAGTACGCCGTCGCCGGGGTTCAGCACCAGGTCGCCGGACCGATAGAGCTTCAGGGTCGGGTCCCAGGGGGCGATGACGAACTTCTCGGCCGTCAGCTCCGGGCGGTTCCAGTAGCCCAGCGCCAGGCCGCGCCCGGCGATGCCCAGCTCGCCGATGATCCCGTCGGGCACCGGGTTCAGGTTCTCGTCGAGAATGTAGGACTGCGTGCCGGGGATGGCGCGGCCGATGGGCAGCGCCATGCCGCGGGACAAATCGGCCTGCGTGACCTTGTGCGCGTTGGTCACGCAGCTTTCCGTCGGCCCGTAGCCATTGATGACGACGACGTTCGGGCACGCGGCCATGACGCGTCCGACATGGACGGGCGAGACGATGTCGCCGCCGACGATCACCTGCTTCACGCTGGCGAAGGTCTGCGGGCGGACGTCGGCGATGGCGTGGAACAAGCCTGAGGTCAGCCAGAGCGTATTGACGCCGTGGCTCTGGATGGCGTCGGCGAGCTGCGAGATCGACAACGTCCCGTCCGGCGGCACCACCAGCGTCCCGCCATGCAGCAGCGAGGCGAACAGGTCGATGATCGAGGTGTCGAAGGCGAAGGCGGAGGAATGCAGCGTGACGGTCTTGTCCGACATTTCCAGCCAGTCGGTGTCGCACAGCATGCGGATGATCGAACGGTGCGGCAGCACGACGCCCTTCGGCGTCCCGGTCGTGCCGGAAGTGAACATCACATAGGCGATGGACTCGCCGGTGACCTCGACGGCCGGCGCGGCGACAGGCGCTTGCGGGAACTCGCGCCAGTGAATGATGCGCACGCCCTCCTGCGCGGCCGCCGGGCAATCGCCGAGCAGCACCGTGATGCCGGTGTCGCGCGCCATGAAGCGCAGCCGGTCCTCGGGCAGGCTGACGTCGAACGGCGCATAGCCGGCGCCGGCCTTCAGGACGCCCAGCACCGCGACCACTAGCGACAGCGAACGGTGGGACGAGATCCCCACCAGCTGTCCCGGGCCGACGCCCGCCTCGGCCAGCATCGCGGCCAGCGCGTCTGACCGCTGGTCGAGCTCGGCATAGGTCAGGGTCTGGTCGCCGAAGCGCACGGCGACCTTGCCCGCGTGCGCGGCCGCGACGCCGCGGAAGACCTCGGTCACGGTCTGCGGCCCGGCGGCGCCCGGATCGGCGTGCTCGCCGCTGGCCGGGGCGACCTGGCGGCCATGCGACAGCAGGGCGGCCATCGGCCGGTCCATCGCATCCGGCGTCTCGGCGATCGCCCGCAGGAGCGCCAGCACGTTGCCGGCATGCAACTGGATGGTGGCTTCGAGGAAGAGGTCGGTCTTGTAGTTCCAGGTCAGCTCGACCCGGCCGGGCGCGTCGAACTGATTGAAGAACAGATCGAAGAACTCGTGGCCGGTCGAATTGACCTCGATGCGGACGGGCGCGGCGCCGAGAGCGATGTTCTCCAGATCCGCGAGGCCGTCGATATTGACCACCACCGGCGCCAGCAGGTGGCGCGCGGAACTGCGCGGCGCCTGCAGGTCGCGCACCAGGGCGCCGTGCGTGTAGTTCTGGTGCTCCACCGCCTCGAGCATGTCCCGGCGCGCCTGGCTCAGCAGGTCGCGCAGCGAAGCGCCGCGTTCGATGGTGGCGCGCACGGGCAGGAAGCTGACGCCGTGGGCGACGATGTCGTCCAGCCCGTGGGCGATCTGACCGGCGACCGGGATGCCGACGGTCACGTCGGGAGAGCCCACCATCATCGACAGGTAGTAGCGGAAGCTGGCGAAGATCAGGTTGCGCAGCGGCGTGTCGGCCCGCTGCGCCACGCCGCGCAGGGCCGCTTCCAGCTCGGCGTCGAGCCGGGTGACGACCCGGGCCGCCGCGGTCGTCGTCGTCGCCGGATGCGGCTTGTCGAACGTCAGGTCCATGACCGGCAGCGAGCTGGCGTACTTGTCCAGCCAGAACCGGCGATGCGTCTCGGCCTCAGCCGATCCGCGCCATTGCGCCTCGGCCTCGACAAGGGCGCTGACGCCCTGGGCCGGCGGCAAGGCGGCCGCCCTCCCCTCGAGCGCCGCGGTGTAGAGCACGGCGAGGTCCCGCATCAGCACGCCGGCCGACCAGCCGTCGCAGACCATGTGGTGCACGATGAGCACCAGTTCCGAGCGCCCCTCCGGCAGCCGCAGCGACAGCACCCGCAGCAGCGGACCGCTGGCCAAGTCGAACGGCGCGCCGGCCGCATCGCGCAGCAGCGCATCGCGCTGCGCCTCGGCGAGCTGGCCGCCCAGCCGCGACAAGTCGTTCTCGCTCAGTTCGAAACCGCCCTGCGGCCCGATGGTGAGCGTCGCGTTTTCGAGATCAAAGGACGCCCGCAGCACCTCATGTCGATCGACCAGCGCGTTGAGCGCCGTGCGCAAGGCGGGCAGCTCGATGGCGCCTGCGACGTGCATCGAGAAGGACAGGTTGTAGGCGATGAGGGTCGAGCGCTCCACGAGGATGCTGCCGGCGATCTCGCGCTGGCCCTCGGTCATGGCGACGCGCCGAGGCTCCAGGCTCCGTTGGGCGGCGGGAAGCTCGCTCGGCGCCTGCACGACCTGTTGGGGCGGGCTAGCGCCGGCCCCGAGCAGGGCTGCGAAGGCTTCCAGCCGCGGCGCCTCGAACAGCTTGCCGAGCGGCAAGGACACGCCGAACTCCTTGCGCACCCGCGCAATCATCCGCACTGCGTTCAGCGAGTGGCCGCCGAGCGCGAAGAAGTCGTCCTCCGGCGCGATGCCGGCGACGCCCAGGATGTCGCTCCAGATCGCGGCCAGCCGCGCGGTGACCGGATCGGCGATCTCCTGCTGCGGCTGGTTCTGGCGCTGCGGTTGGCCGGCCTCCGGGATCTCCAGCATCGCCAGCCGGAGCAGGTCGATCGAAACTGGCGACACCACGATCTGACGGGCCGGGTGGTCGAAGACGCGGGCGAACAGCTCGGGCGCCTCCAGCCGTCGGATGCCGGTGGACAGCACCTGGCTGCTGACGCTCTGGCGCGGTTGCGCCCCCGCCAGCCGGCCGTCGGCGATCGCGCGCAGGGCGAAGTCCTCGAGTTGCACGAGCACCTCGCCGTCCGCGCCGCAGATGGCGACCTTGAACGAGGCGTAGCGCCCCTCCTCGCTGGCGATCAGTTCGCCATGGGCCACGAGACGGTCCGCCAGCGGCCCGAAGACCTGCATGCGGCCGATCGACATCGGCGCATAGAGGTCGCCGTTCAGGGGGACCAGAGCCAGGCCTACGGTCGCGGCCATGTCGAGCAGGGCCGGATGCAAGGGGTGCAGCGCCAGGTCGCCGTGGAAGGCGTCGGACAGCGCGAATTCGCCGACGACCTGCTTCTGCGCCATGCGGATATCGCCGACGCAGCTCCAGCGCGGGCCGAAGTCGATCAGCTTATTCTGCACCGGCTGACCGCTGACGACAGACATCGGCAGGTCGGAGGCGCCCATCGGTTCGGGGCGCGGCGGAGCAGCGTCCAGCGCGACGATGCGCGCGCGCATGTGCTCGACCGGTTCGGCGCTCATGGCCGCGCGGCTCTCGACGACCAGCTCATAGCCGTCCGGCGCGGGATCGAGCCGCAGCACGACGCGGCGCGGCATGCGCTCGAAGGTCATGGCGGTGGCGAACTGCAGCGCGTCGAGCACGAACGGACGCTGGGCCATCACCGCGTTCGCCGCGGCGTAGGCGAGTTCCATATAGGCCGAGCCCGGCAGCACCGAGGCGCCGTTGACGACATGATCGAGGACGCGCCAATCGGTCTCCGGATCGATCACGCTCTCGAACAGGATCGAGCCGTCGGCGACGTCCTTGCGGGCGCCCAGCAGGGGATCTCCCCCCGCCACCGAACCCGCGCCATAGGCGCGCGCGGCCATGCCGGTGTCGCGCCATGCGCCCCAGGCGATCGAGAACCCGTCCTTGCGGCTGGCCGCGATGGCCTCCAACGCGGCGTTGGCGCCCGCATAGGAAGTCTGACCTGCCCCGCCCAGCAGCACCGAGGTCGACGACACCACCGCGAAGAAGTCGAGGCTGCCGTCGGGGTAGAGCCGGTCAAGGGTCCGCGCCCCGATGAGCTTCGGTTCCATGACAGCGAGCGCCGCGGCCAGCGGCTGGAGCGCAAGGGGCGCATCGTCGAGAACGCCGGCCGCGTGAACGACGCCGTTCGGCGCGCCGAAACGCTCGGCCGCGCTCTCCAGCGCGCGCGTGGTGGCCTCGGGATCGGTCAGGTCGACCGGGACGAATATCACCTCGCCGCCGAGCGCCTCGATTTCGGCGCGGACGCTCGCGTCTTCCTCGGCGTGGCGCGACAGCACGATCAGCCGCGCCTGCGCCTTCTCCGCCAGCCAGCGGACCATCTCGCGGCCGATGCCGCCCGTGCCGCCGGTTATCAGATAGACGCCGTTCTTGCGCAGGCGCTGCGGCAGGTCCCGCGGCTTGACCACCGGAGCGGCCTTGCGCGAGCGGACGAAGCGGCCGGCGCGCAGCGCCACATGATCAGAGTCGCCCGGCGCGGCGGCTTCCGCCAGCAACGCGTCCAGACCGGCGCCTTCGCCGACATCGACCAGCACCGAGCTCAGGCCCGGGATCTCGCGCGGGGCGACCCGAACCGGGCCGAGCAAGGCGGCGGCCTGCGGATTGACGAGCGGCTCCCCCGCGACGCTCGCCGCGCCCTGGGCGACGAAGGTCAGGTGCGTCGCCTGCTCCAGGTCGGCCTGCTGCAGCAGCCGGGCGAGAAGATAGGCGCCGGAGAACGCCGCGTCGGCGAGGGCGGGATCGAGCCCCCACAGATAGAGGATGCGGGACGGCGGCGAGGGCAGCGCGTTGGACAGCGCCTCGAAGTCGTCCTGCGCCTGCGGACGCAAGGTGAAGGCCTCGCCGGATCGGCCGAACGCCGCGCCGGCGCGGACTGTGGCGAGGCCCGCGCCCGCGGCCCCCAGCCTCTCCAGCACCGCCTCGGACAGCGGATCGGCGCCGGCGAAGACCAGCCAGTCGCCGTCCAGGCTGGGCGGCCGGCCGCCCCGCGCCTGCTCGCTCCAGCCGAGTTCCTCGAACCATTCGGGAATGTCTGGCCGACGGACGAGCTCAGGGGCTTCCTCGGCGGTTTCGCGGGCGGCGCCCCGACCCGGCTCGACCCAATGGCGATCCTTGGCGAAGGCGTAGGTCGGCAGCGAAACGCGCGCGCCGCCCGCAGGGACGGCCAACGACCAGTCCACCTCGGCGCCGTTCGCCCAGACCCCGCCGAGCGCGGCGAGCGCGACTCCGACCTCGTCGGTCGCATCGCGCGGTCGCGGCGAGGAATAAAGCACCGCACGCGGCGGAACCGGCACGTCGCAGGCTTCCAGCAGGGGCCCGAGCGTCTGTCCGGGCCCGACCTCGATGACGATGCTCGGCTCGCCCGCCAGGACCGTGCGGGCCGCGTCAGCGAAGCGCACCGTGTTGCGCAGGTGCTGCACCCAGTATTCGGCGGAGCTCAGGTCCTCGTCCTTGGCCCAGCCGCCGCGCATCGACGAGGCCATCGGCACGGTCGGCCGTTCGAAGGCCACGCCCTCGAAGCCGGCGCGGAACGGTTCGAGCTGGCCGTCCAGCTGCCGCGAATGGGCTGCGACCTCGATATGGATCCGCCGCGCTTCGACGCCGGCCTTGGCGAGGTCGGCTTCCAGCCGCTCGATGTCGGCGACCTGGCCGGAGACCACCGTCGTTTCGGGGGTGTTGACGGCCGCGATATCCAGCCGGTCGCCGAGATGGGGCTGCACGCGCTCCAGGGACAGCGGGACGGAGGTCATCGCGCCGGCCGGCGCGGCGTCCATCACCTTGCCGCGCAGGGCGACGAGCTTCAGCGCGTCGGCGAGTTGCATGGTCCCCGCCGCAACCGCCCCGGCATACTCGCCAACCGAGTGGGCGAGCACGACGTCGGGCTTCACGCCCCAGGACAGCCAGAGCTGAGTGTAGGCGTATTCGAGAATGAACAGCGCCGGAATCGCGTAGCTGGAACGTTCGAGCTTCGCCTTGGCTTCAGCGTCGTCGCGATCGCGGCGGAACATGACATCGTAAAGGTCGGCCGGCGCGGTCGCCGGCAGGGCCGCGAAACAGGCGCGGACGGCCTCGCCGAACACCGGGAACGCGGCCAGCATTCCGGCGCCGGCGCCCGGATATTGCGCGCCGCCGCCCGGAAAGAGGAACACGATACGCGGGGCGCTGTCCCCGGCGCTGCCCTGCTGGCGGTAGGCAGAACTGCGCGCACTCACCGCCGCCTGCAGTTCCTGCGCGTTGCGGGCGGCGACCGTGAAGCGCTCGCCGAACGCGCGGCGGCCCTCCCGCAGCGTGAAGGCGACGTCGCGCAGGTTCGGGACCTCGCCGTCCAACCAGGCGGCCCAGCGCTCGCGCGTGCGGTCGAGATCGGCCCGGGTGCGGGCGCTGAAGGAGAACAGCTTCCAGGCCCCGTCATCGGCCTGGGCGGCGCGGCGTGGCGCCTCCTCCAGGATGACGTGCGCATTGGTGCCGCCTACGCCGAGCGAGTTGACCGCCGCACGCAGCGGGCCGCCGGGCTCCCAGGCGCCGCCCTGGGCGACCACGCGGAACGGGCTGCCGTCGAAATCGAACCGGCTGTTGGGCGTGGAGAAATTCAGGCTGGCCGGCAGGGTGCGGTGACGCATCGCCTCGACGACCTTGATCAGGCTGGCCGCGCCGGCGGCGGTGTCGAGATGGCCGATGTTGGTCTTCACCGAGCCGATGCCGATCGCGGCCTTCGGCGCGGCGCCATAGACCTCCTGCAGGGCGGCCAGCTCGATCGGGTCGCCGATCGGCGTGCCGGTGCCATGCGTCTCGATGTAGGAGATGTCGCCCGGCGACACGCCCGACAGCGCCAGCGCCTCGGCCGCGGCCTCGGCCTGGCCGTCCACCGAGGGGGCCAGGTAGCTGGCCTTGCCCGAGCCGTCGTTGTTGACGGCGCTGGCCAGGATGACGGCCTTGATGTCGTCGCCGTCGGCCACGGCGTCCTCGTAGCGGCGCAGCACCACCAGGGCCGCGCCGGAGCCGAACACCGTCCCCTTGCTGTCGTCGTCGAAGGCGCGGCAGAGGCCGTCCGGGGATAGAATTTCGCCTTCGCTGTAGCGGTAGCCGACACGGTGCGGGAGCTCGATGGTCACCCCGCCGGCGAGGGCCATGTCGCATTCCATGTTGAGCAGCGAGGAGATCGCCGTGTGCACCGCCACCAGCGAGGTGGAGCAGGCCGTCTGCACCGCCACCGACGGACCGGTCAGGTTCAGCAGGTAGGACAGCCGGGTGGTCAGGAAGTCCTTGTCGTTGCCGGTGTGGCGCAGCAGGAACAGGCCGATTTCCTCGACCAGGTCCGGATTGCTCAGCAGGTTGAACGGCAGATAGGCCTGCATGCCCGAACCGGCGAATACGCCGATGCGGCCATCGAACTTCTCCGGCACGTAGCCTGCGTCCTCGAAAGCCTCCCAGCCGCACTCCAGGAAATGCCGATGCTGCGGATCGAGGATCGAGGCCTCGCGGGGGGAGAACCCGAAGAAGCCGGCGTCGAAGCATTCCATGTCCGGCAGGACGTTGGCCACCCGTACATAGTTCGGATCAGCAAGCTGCTGGCGGCTGACGCCGCGGGCCAGCAACTCGGCGTCGGTCAGGCGCTGCGCGGCGTTGCGCGCATCGCGCAACATCGCCCAGAACTCTTCGACATTGCGCGCCGCAGGAAATCGCCCCGCCCGTCCGACGATGGCGATCCTATTGCCGGGCGCCGCGCTCGCATCATGTCGATCCACGTCCCCGCCTCCCCGATCCTACCTGCGACCCATTCTGGCCAGCCTTGCGGCGGCGCGGGCCGCGCCGCGGTCGGCGGCGGAGTTGGCCGGGGCGGCGTCGCTCGAGAGGTGCGCGGCGATCGCGCGGACCGTCGGGAACCGGAAGATGTCGGTGATGGCGATGTCGCGGGCCAGATGCTGCTTCATGCGTCGCTGCACCTGCACAGCCAGCAGGGAGTGCGCGCCGAGATCGAAGACGTTCTCGGTGACGGAGATCTCCTCGAGGCCGAGCGCGTCGCGCCAGATCGCCGCCACCGCCGATTCCATGTCGCCCGCGGCGGCAACCATTTCGCCCCGTTCGGAGGCGGCCTTGGGAAGCGGCAGGGCCTTGCGATCGATCTTGCCGTTCGGCGTCATCGGCATCCGCTCAAGGATGACGATCTGCGAGGGCCGCATGAACTCCGGCAGCTTGTCGGCCAGCCGCGCCCGCAGGTCGCGCTCGCTGGGCGGCGTGTCGCCCGGCGTGACGTAGGCGAGGAGCCGCACGTCGTTCTCGCCGAACTCGGCCATCTTGACCGCAACCTGGCGGACCGTACCCGACTCGGCGATCACCGCCTCGATCTCGCCAAGCTCGATGCGGTGGCCGCGGACCTTCACCTGGTTGTCGGTCCGGCCCAGGAAATCCAGCGCGCCGTCGCGCTGCATCCGCACCAGATCGCCGGTCCGATACCAGCGCTGGCCGTCACGTTCGACGAAGCGTTCGGCCGTCAGTTCGGGCCGCCGCCAATAGCCGCGCGATACGCCGGCGCCGGCGATCCACAGTTCGCCTTCGACCTGACGCGGGGCGACCTGGCCGCCGGGTGCGCGCACGCTCAGGTCGGTATTGGCGATCGGCTCGCCGAGCGGCACCCGCTCGCCCACCGCGTCGAGCCTGGCGACCGACGACCAGATCGTCGTCTCGGTGGGCCCGTACATGTTGAGCAGCTGCCCGGAGAAGCCGGCCCGCAGCTCGCGTGCGAGGTCCGGCGGCAGCGCCTCGCCGCCGACCATCAGGCATTCGAGCTGCTGCAGCGCCCGTCGGCCCGCCGCGTCGGCGGCGAGATAGGCGGCCATCGACGGCGTGCACTGCAGGTGGGTGACGCCGTTCTGCAGAATGTCCTCGGCCACCGAACTCTTGTGGCCGACCCCTCCATCCTTTTCGAGCTCGCTCATCAGCGTGCGGATGTGCTTGAGGTTGGCCAGCACGGTCTCGGACTCGATGCCGAAGTCGATCAGACAGGCGATCTCATCGACCCCCGCCGCCGTCACCTCGCGCACGATGTCCTTGGCGGTCTCCGGCGTGCCGAACAGGCCGGACTGGCGGTAGTACCGCTCGAAGGCGTGATCCAGCAGCGCGTCGAGTTCTTCCGGCGTCAGGTCCTGGCTCTCGAGGATATCCTGCGGGCTGCCGCCCGCGGCCTCGGCGCGCGAGACGAAGGTCGGGAAAGTCCACGAGGCGCGGCGCACCAGGTCGACGGCGCTGTTCAGGTAGGACTTCATCGGCTGGCGCGCGGTCGCCAGCACGGTTTCCTCGTCTTCAGAGACGAAGGTGTGGAGCATCAGCACGACGTGGCCGGGGCCATCGAAGCCCGCCTCGGCGCGGGCCTGCCGGTAGCCGCCGATCTTCGCCTTGAGCTCCTCGATCGACTGGCCGAGCAGGTGGGTGAGCACCCCGCACCCGAGGCGACCGGCCTCGGCGAAGGTTTCGATATTGCCTGCCGCGGTGATCCAGACGGGAATTTCCTTCTGCACCGGGCGCGGATGGATGTTCACGGCGACCGGCTTGCCGTCAGGGCCCGGAAATTCCATCGCCTCGCCCGCCCACAGCCGGCGAAGCGTCTCCACGGTTCCGAGCGCGATTGACTTGCGGTCGGCGAAGTTCTCGGGCCGGAGGATGAAGTCGTTCGGCTGCCAGCCCGAGGCGATCGCGATGCCGACCCGACCGCCGGATAGGTTGTCGACCAGGGCCCAGCTTTCGGCGATCGACACCGGATGATGCAGCGGGGCCACGACTGAGCCGGCCCGCAGCTTGACGTTCTTGGTCATGCCGGCCAGGGCGGCCGAACTGATCGCCGGGCTGGGATAGAGGCCGCCGAACTCGTGGAAGTGGCGTTCCGGCGTCCAGATCGCTTCGAAGCCGTTCTCATCGGCGAAGCGCGCGCCCTCGAACAGGACGCGGTAGCTGTCGGCCCCGCCCGACTGGGCGGCGAAATAGAACAGCGAGAAGGCCGGCAGGTCGGCCTGGCCGCCGCCGCCCTGCAGCACGATGGTCGCCCCGCGGGTCAGCGTCCACAGGAGTTCGAGCACCGAGATGTCGAACGACATCGAGGTGACCGCCAGCAGCCGCGCGCCCCGTTCGAGCGGCACGACGCGATCCATGCCCGCGAAGAAGTTGGTGACGTTGCGATGCTCGATCATCACGCCCTTCGGCCGGCCCGTCGAACCGGACGTGTAGATCAGGTAGGCCAGGTCGCCGGGCGCGCCCTGCACGGCGGGCAGGTCCTGCTCGGCCGTATGAGAAACCACGCGCGCCGGATCGAGGAAGCCGGGCAGCGCCGCGCCGGTGTCCGCCACCACCAGCGCGGCGGCGGAATCCTCGAGCATGAAGGCGATCCGGTCGGCCGGATAGGACGGGTCGAGCGGCAGATAGGCCGCGCCGGTCTTGAGAACGGCCAGGATCGAGACTACCAGGTCGACGCTGCGGCCAAGATAGAGCCCGACCACCGAGCCGGCCCGCGCGCCGCGCGCGGCCAGGGCGCCGGCCAGGCGGGTCGCCCGCGCCTCAAGCTCGCCGTAGGTCAGCTTGCGGCCGCCATCCTCGACGGCGATGGCGTCTGAAATTTCGCGCGCCATGGCGGCGATCAGGGCGTGGATCGTGGCCGGGTTCTGGCCCGGTCCGGCGGCGGAGGACGCCGAGACGTCGCCGCCCAGCGGCAGGGCGGCCAATTGGGCCTGCGGGGCGCCGAGGAATGCGTTGCAGAAGGTGCTGAAGTCGGCCGCCATCGCGCCGAGGACATCGGGCGCATGCAGGCCGGCGCGAACGCTGATCGCCGGCGGATCGACGCTGAGCGTCAGGTCGGCGCCGGGCGCGTTTGGTTGGCCGGCGACCACCACGGCCAAGGCCGCGAGCGCCGCTTGAACGGCTGCCTGGCCCTCCAGCCGCAAGGGCAGGTCGGCGGCCATCGGAGCCTCTGCCTGCGCCCGCGCCAAGGCCTGCGCAAAGGCGGCGAGCGCCGACTGCGCCGTGCCGGCGGGGTCGAGATCCACCGTGAGCGGAAACCGGCGCGACAAGGCCGGGCCGGCCGCTGCGGCCTCCATCGCCAGCGTCACGCGTGCCTGGCCGGTCAGCGCGACCAGCCAGGCGGCCCAGGCCGCGCCGAGGGCTTGCGGCGACACCTGGCCGACAGCGAGCGCGGCCTGCCCCGGCCCCGCGGCATGGTCGCGAGGGAACGGTGGAAGCAGCGGGTTGGCGTTTTCGAGGACGTCTTCCCAGAAGCCTTCGGAGGCGCCGACGCCGCGCAGCATCGAAGCCTCGAGCGCGGCCGGCGCCGGCAGCACCGCGCCCACCGCCACGCCGAGCGTCATGGGATCGAGCGC
Source organism: Phenylobacterium haematophilum (assembly GCF_014196295.1). Lineage (GTDB taxonomy): Bacteria > Pseudomonadota > Alphaproteobacteria > Caulobacterales > Caulobacteraceae > Phenylobacterium > Phenylobacterium haematophilum. The sequence continues at coordinate 106,002 of NZ_JACIDK010000003.1, read as the reverse complement.
CTCGCCGGCCATGCCCGACAGGCCGCTCAGCACGATCGCGCCGTCGCCGGCCATTACGGTGATCGAGGTCTCGTCCAGGGCTAGGACCTGACCGGGCTCGCCCCGGCCCTCCCCGGCCCGATCAAGCTTGCGGACCGCCACGAGCCGCTCGCCCAGCAGCAGCTTGGGCAATCCCAGGGCGTTGCGGCGGGCGCCGAAATCCAGCGCCCGAACCGTCCGGCCAAGCTCGGCAGCCGGTCGCCTGAAGTCCAGAATTCCGAAATGCGCCGGACGTTTGGCGCGCCCGTACCAGCCGCGCACGCCGCTGAGCGGCGTGGCCTCCAGCCGCCCGGCGGCGAGATCGGTCAGCAGCTCACGGAAGGATTCCTCGCCCGCCTCGTAGCAGCGGAGGTTGAGGCTGAACGTCGTCTCGTTCGGCGCAATCGCAAAGCGGCGGGACTTGAGCACGCGGCCCGCATCGACCGCCGCAAGCATCTCGTGCCACGTCACGGCGTGCTCGTCCGCGCCTTCGAGGATCGCCCAGGCCGGCGTGTTCAGCCCCCCCCGTTCGGGAAGCGGACCATCGTGGAAGTTGATCGCCATCACCCGCGCGGCGGCCAGGGCGTCGGGGCCCAGCACCGAGAGGTTCGCCACGCTGAAAAGGTAGTCGGCTCCGCCCGGCCGCAGGTCCGGCTTGGCGGGAACCCCCAGCAGGGCGTGACCCTGCTCCTGGGCCCAGGCGATGATCTGCGGCGCCGTGGACGCCACCCCCGCCACCTGCCCGCCTGTCTCCAGGAACGCCTCCGCGCAGCGGATGAGAAGCGTGCCATCCCCAACAAAGTAGGCGTTTGGTCTCGACATGTGGAACCGCCCAAGGTTCGGCCGTTCTGGCCGACAAGGATTTCCTGCGACAGGAAGCTTATCTAGCTACATACTGAAAAGACTAGCTAGTGCGATGCCTAGGACGCAGCGCGAATGTTACCCGCGTAACAAATTTTTTGCAGTTGAATTTCGACAACGAACTAAGAACAGATATGGGTTAATTAAAGACTTCCGAAGCCCCTGCACGTCTAAATGAATCCTGTTGACGGAGAGGCTGGGCGCGGTCAGCTGACGACGATAGGGGGAGCAGCGTCATTCTGGATTTGATCCAAATTGATCTTTCCGGCCCGGCCACGACGGGGCTTGCAGCTTGCCTTTCGCCAGACGAGCTCGCCAGAGCTCAGTCCTTTCATTTCGATCACCTGCGGCGGCGCTATGTCGTGGCGCACGCCGCGCTGCGAAGCGTTCTGGCCGGCTATCTGACCCGCCCCCCTTCCGAGGTGACGTTCGTCGTAAACGACTGGGGTAAACTCAGCGTCCCGGGCGGGCCTTACTTCAGCCTGGCGCATTCGGACGATCTAGCTGTGATCGCGGTGGACCCCGAGCGTGAGGTCGGCATCGACCTGGAGACCGGATCAATCGGCCTGACCCGCGATGAGGTGACCCACGTCCTCTCGCCCGACGAGCTGGCGGACCCGCGCGAACGCGACCTGGCGCAAGCCGATCTCCTGCGGCTCTGGGTCCGCAAGGAAGCCATCCTGAAATCGCTCGGCAAGGGCGTCGCTTATGACCCGCAGCGCGTAACGGTCGGGTTCCATTCGGTGGACTTCGACCGATGGCGGGAGGTCTCGACCGTCGATGACGGCGCGCGGCACAATTTTCACATGCTCGACATCCGCATGGAGGGGGTGACCTGCGCCGTCGCGCGGCGAGATCATCCCCTGACCCGCGGCTCCATCGCCCTGCGCAGCTGGAGCCCGACGTCGCAGGCGTTCTGACCCGCGACGCGCTGCTCACGCCCGCAGCGGCGTTCTCCGCGTCGAACGGACAATCGGCGATCACTCCAGAACGCTGATCTTAAGTCTTCGAAAAATTGGAGCGGGCGATGGGATTCGAACCCACGACATTCAGCTTGGGAAGCTGACGCTCTACCCCTGAGCTACGCCCGCACCGGTCGCGCGCCGTTTGGGCGGGGCGGACCAAGGCCTTCCATCTAGCGGTTCCCCGCGCGCGGCTCAAGCGGTGGCGGTCGGTGCATATACATTCCCGCGATGGTCGTGAGGTGCGCGGGAAACGCGCAGAATTATGCCCGTTCCGCGCGCGTCACGCGCGCCATGGTTAAGTCGTTACAATTTTTCATGGTAAATTCTTGCTAAGACTGTTGCGCCAAAAGGTCGCGGCTGGCTAGTTGCGCGCTCCAATAGCGTCGTCCCACAGAGCACAATTTTAGGTCGTGATCAGGCTTGGCGCACAGTAAGCTGGAGTACCCTATGAAGAAGCTGTTTGTCGGGGCCGCACTCGCCGTCTCGATGTTGGCCGCCGCTCCGGCCGCCAACGCCGCGCAATACGTCAACCTGACCGCCCCGGCCGCTGACGGCTCGATCACCGGCGTGTTCGGGGACACTGCCGTCGCTGGCGGCGACTTCTCGCACGTGTTCGACTTCGTCTTCCCGACCAACGGCGCCGGCGGCGCGACCATCAGCTCGATCCTTACCCTGGGCGCCCCCTCGACCAACATCAACTTCTCCTCGGTGAAGCTGAACGGCGTCGCGCTGGACCTGGTCTCGGAAGGCAACGTGGAATTCCGCTCGCTCTTCAATCTGCCGATCACGGCCGGCGCGCAGAAGCTGGAAGTGTTCGGCTGGAGCGGCGGCAACGGCTCGTACAGCGGCACTCTGACCTTCGGCTCGGCGGTTCCGGAACCGGCCACCTGGGCTATGATGATCATCGGCTTCACGGGCGCCGGCGTCGCGATCCGCGCCAACCGTCGCAAGGGCGCGCTGGCCACCGCCTAAGCCCTGACGACAAGACCGCATTCGGACCCGCCCGCCCCGCGCCGGCGGGTCCTTTTGTTTTGACGCCCCCTTCAGACCGCCGCACGATGGCGCAAACAACGAGAGGGAGGCCGCCATGGCCGACGGCGAGATCCAGGCGAAGGCGCAATTCACGGCCATGACCGAGGGCACCCAGGACGACTGGATGGCCATCATGAAGGCCGCCGGCCCGTTCAACCGCACCCTGCCCGACCGGCTGATCGGCCATCTGAAGATGCTGCAGGGCGACGACGGCGGCTATCCGGTCGACCGGCTGGAGCATTCGCTGCAGACCGCGACCCGCGCCTTCAAGGACGGCCGCGACGAGGAATACGTGGTCTGTGCGCTGATGCACGACATCGGCGACATCTTGGGCCCGGCCAACCACGCCGAGATCGGCGCCGTGATCATGAAGCCGTACGTGTCGGAGCGGAACCACTGGATGCTCGACAAGCACGGCATCTTCCAGGGCTACTACTTCTTCCACCACCTGGGCCTGGACCGCGACATGCGCGAGCAGTTCCGCGGCCATCCGGACTTCGAATACACCGCGCAGTTCTGCCACCTGTACGACCAGAACAGCTTCGATCCGGCCTACGAGTCGATGCCGCTGGAGGCCTTCGAGCCGATGCTGCGTCGGGTGATGGAGCGGCCGAAGCGATCGATCTACAAGCGTGACGACGCGTAGGAGTTAGATCCTCCCCCACTGGGGGAGGTGGCGCGCGAAGCCGACGGAGAAAGACCGCTCTCGAGCGTTCTTGAAGCAAGATTCCCCCGTCAGCCATTCGGCTGAAAGCTCCCCCAGAGGGGGAGCAACGAAGTCAGGCGTCCATGTCCAGCGAATAGCCGGCAGAGCGGACGGTACGGATCGGGTCGACCATCGTCTCTTCCTTGTTGAGCGCCTTGCGCAGGCGCCCGACGTGGACGTCGACGGTGCGGGCCTCGACATAGACGTCCGAGCCCCAGACCGCGTCGAGCAGCTGTTCGCGGCTGAACACCCGGCCTGGGTGCTGCATCAGATAGTCGAGCAGGCGGAACTCGGTCGGACCGAGGTGGATTTCCTTGCCCGCCCGCTTCACCCGGTGGGCCACGCGGTCGATCGTCAGGTCGCCGATGTGCACGCGATCCTCGGCCAGGCCCGGACGGATGCGGCGCAGCACCGCGCGGATGCGGGCCGACAGCTCGCTCATCGCGAACGGCTTGACGATGTAGTCGTCGGCCCCGGTGTCGAGGCCGCGGATCCGGTCGCTCTCCTCCCCGCGGGCGGTGAGCATGATGATCGGCACGTTGCGGCTTTCCGAGCGCTGGCGCAGGCGCCGGCACACCTCGATCCCGGAGATCTTCGGCAGCATCCAGTCGAGAATGATGATGTCCGGCAGACGCTCGGACACCAGGGTCAGGGCCTCCTCGCCGTCGGCGGCCACGACGACGTCGTAACCTTCCTTGTCGAGGTTGTATTGCAGCAGGGTCGAGAGGGCGTCTTCGTCCTCGACCACCAGAATGAAGGGCGTCAAGTCAGCAGGCTCCTAGGCGCTTAGCGCGTCGGTCTTGGGCCGGTCGGCGGAGATCATCTCCTCGCCGGTGATTTCGTAGTGGATGATCTCGGCGATGTTGGTGGCGTGGTCGCCGATGCGCTCGAGGTTCTTGGCGACGAACAGTAGGTGGGCGCAGGCGGTGATCGTGCGCGGGTCGCCCATCATGTAGGTCAGCAGCTCGCGGAACAGGCTGTTGTAGTGCTCGTCGACCTCGTCGTCGCGCGACCAGACGGCCAGGGCGCGGTCGAGGTCCGAGCCGGTGTAGGCGTCCAGCACGTCCTTCAGGCGGCCCGCCACCAAGCGGCCCATCCGCTCGATGGAGCGGGTCAGCGGGCTGATCGGCTCGGCCTCGTTGAGGATCATGGTCCGCTTGGCGATGTTCTTGGCGAGATCCCCGCAGCGCTCGAGGTTCGAGGCGATCTTCATCGCCGCGACGGTCTTGCGCAGGTCGTTGGCCATCGGCTGGCGCAGGGCGATCAGGCGGATCGCCTTGCGCTCGATGTCGGCCTCCAGCAGGTCCAGCCGCTCGTCGCGGCCGACGACAGACTCGGCCAGCGCCTGGTCTCGTTTGACCACCGCGTCGAGGGCGTCGCCGACCTGGGCCTCGGTGAGCCCGCCCATCCGCGCGCAATCGGCGGTGAGGGTGTTCAGTTCGTCTTCGTAGGATTTGACGATGTGCTCGTTCATGTCCGTGCCCCTAGCCGAAGCGGCCGGTGATGTAGTCCTGGGTGCGGCTGTCGCGCGGGTTGGTGAAGATCTCGCCGGTGGGTCCGGCCTCCACCAGCTTGCCCAGATGGAAGAAGGCGGTCTTCTGCGACACCCGCGCGGCCTGGGCCATCGAATGGGTGACGATGACGATGCAGTATTGGTTGCGCAGCTCGTCGATCAGTTCCTCGATGCGCGCGGTGGCGATCGGGTCGAGGGCCGAGCACGGCTCGTCCATGAGGATCACTTCGGGCGAAACGGCGATGGCGCGGGCGATCACCAGGCGCTGCTGCTGGCCGCCCGACAGGCCGGTGCCCGGCTGGTGAAGGCGGTCGGCGACCTCGGCCCAGAGGCCCGCGCGCTTCAGCGAGGATTCGACGATGGCTTCCAGCTCGGCCTTGCCGGTGGCGATGCCGTGGATGCGCGGACCGTAAGCGACGTTCTCGAAGATCGTCTTGGGGAACGGGTTCGGCTTCTGGAACACCATGCCGACGCGGGCGCGCAGCACCACCGGGTCGATGGAGCGGTCGTTGACGTCCTCGCCATCCAGTTCGATGCGGCCGGTCACCTTGGCGCCCGGAATTGTGTCGTTCATCCGGTTGATGGAGCGCAGGAAGGTCGACTTCCCGCAGCCCGACGGCCCGATCAGGGCGGTGACGGAGTTCTCCGGCACGTCGAGCGACACGTCGAACAGCGCCTGCTTCTCGCCGTAGAAGACGCTGACGTCGCGGGCGCGGATCTTGATCGGCGCGTCGGGCAGGGCCGCGTGGCCGCGGTCTACGGCGATGTGGACAGGGGCGGCGGCTGTATCGTGAGCCATGGCGTCATCTCGCTGGCTGGGCATGGAAAACCTCGGGATCAGGCGCATCGCGTCACCACCGCCGCTCGAAGCGGCGCCGAACTAGGATGGCGGCCAGGTTCATGACGATCATGAAGACCAGCAGCACGATGATGGCGGCGGCGGTGCGTTCATGGAAGCCGCGCTCTGACGCGTTCTCCCAGATGAACACCTGAACAGGCAGGACGGTGGCGGCGCCGGTGAAACCTTCCGGCACGCCAGGCACGAACGAGACCATGCCGATCATCAGCAGCGGAGCGGTCTCGCCCAGAGCGTGGGCCAGCGACAGGATCGAGCCGGTCATCACGCCGGGCATGGCCAGCGGCAGCACGTGGTGGAACACAGTCTGGGTGCGAGAAGCGCCGACCCCGAGCGCAGCTTCGCGGATCGAGGGCGGCACGGCCTTGAGCGCCGAGCGGGTCGCGATGATCACGGTCGGCAGCGACATCAGCGCCAGCACCAGGCCGCCGACCAGCGGCGAGGAGCGCGGCACCGCCAGCCAGTTGATGAACACCGCCAGGCCGAGCAGGCCGTAGACGATCGAAGGCACGGCCGCGAGGTTGTTGATGTTGACCTCGATCAGGTCGGTCCAGCGGTTCTTCGGCGCGAACTCCTCCAGATATGTCGCGGCCAGCACTCCGATCGGGATCGCCAGGGTGGCGGTGACCAGCAGCATCATCAGCGAGCCGACGATGGCGCCCAGAACCCCGGCCTGTTCCGGCTCGGTCGAGTCCGAGCGGGTCAGGAAGCCGGTGTTGAAGCCGGAGCTGACCGCGCCGGAGGCCTTCAGCTTGTCCATCCAATCGAGCTGCTGGTTGTCGAGCTTGCGCTCGTCCTCGGGCGTGGAGCGCTTGATCTGGCCCTTGAAGTACAGGGCGGCGTCGGACTTCACCGGGCCGGTGACGGTCACGGTCCTACCGATCAGGCTCGGATCCTCGCGCACCATCTTCAGCAGCTGGAAGCCGAGGTCGTTGGACATGATCTCCATGACCTTGCCCGACTTGTTCCCGAACTCGTCGTCGGTCTCGCCCAGCTCGGCCAGCACAGAATTGGCGACCATCATGTCGTAGTTGGCGCCGGTCGGATCGGCCTTGTCGATCTTGCTGGCGTCCAGGTGGACCGGCACGGTGAGCTGGTAGTCGACGAAGGTCGAGTAGCCCTGGGTCACGATCCGGCCGAGCAGGATCGCAAGGAAGGAAAGCGCGACCACGATGGCCAGGCGGCCATAGAGGCGGAAACGCATTTCCTGGGCGTGGCGCTTCTTCAGCCGCGCCTCGACGGTCTGGCGCAGGCTGTTCGCGGGGGGCGTCAGGGCGGCGTCAGTCATACTGTTCCCGGTATTTCTGCACGATGCGCAGGGCGACGATGTTCAGCATCAGCGTCACCGCGAAGAGGGTGAGGCCGAGGCCGAAGGCCGACAGGGTCTTGGGGCTGTCGAACTCCTGGTCGCCGGTGAGGAGGGTCACGATCTGGACGGTCACGGTGGTGACGGTGTCCAGCGGATTGAGGGTCATGCGGGCCTGCAGGCCCGCCGCCATGGTGACGATCATGGTCTCGCCGACGGCGCGGGAGACGGCCAGCAGCAGGGCGGCCATGATCCCCGGCAGGGCGGCGGGCAGCACCACCTTCTTGACCGTTTCGGAGCGGGTCGCGCCCATGGCCAGGCTGCCGTCGCGCAGCGATTGCGGCACGGCGTTGATAATGTCGTCGCTGAGCGAGGAGACGAACGGGATCAGCATGATCCCCATCACCGCGCCGGCGACCAGGGCCATCTGGTTCTGCACCTGCATCAGGTACTGGGCGAGGCCATCGAAGCTGCCGCCGACGAGCTGGGCGCCGATCCAGTTGAAGAACGAGCGGAACAGCGGCCCCACCGTCAGGGCGGCGAAGAAGCCGTAGACCACGGTCGGCACGCCGGCGAGGATCTCCAGCAGCGGCTTGACCACCGAGCGCGTCCAGGGGCTGGCGTACTCCGAGAGGTAGATCGCCGAGAACAGGCCGATCGGGGCGGCGACCAGCATGGCGATGAGCATGATCAGGAAGGTGCCGACGAAGAGCGGCACGGCCCCGAAGGCGCCGGCGCCGGCGAACTGGTCGGCGCGCATGGCGATCTGCGGGTTCCATTCGGTGCCGAACAGGAACTCGTGGATCGGCACGGCCTGGAAGAAGCGCCAGCTTTCCCAGACCAGCGAGGCGATGATCCCCGCGGTCGTGAGAATGGCCGTCACCGAGCAGACGATAAACAGGCCCGCGACCCAGCCCTCGACCTTGTTGCGCGCGCGGAACTGCGGGGAGATGCGCGGATAGGCGATGAAGGCGCCGGCCAGCGCGAGGATCGCGCCGAGGCCGATTGAGCCGTACTGGATCAGACCGGTAAGCTGTTGCGACTTGGCGGCCTTGTCCTCGAGCGCCGTCTTCAGCGCGCCGTCGTAGACGGTCTCGCTAGGCATGCCGCCGCGGGCGATGGCGCGCGCGTCGTCGTAGAAGACGTCCTGTTGCGGCGCGGTCAGCTCCTGGACCGCGGCCGGGGGATCCGTCCGCAGCAGCCCCTCCTCCAGCCGTCCGCCGAACATTGCGAACAGCAGGATAAGCAGGGCGGCGGGCACGCCGACCCACAGGGCCGCGTAGCTGCCGTAGTAGCCAGGAAGCGAGTGAAGCTGCGCGGGCTTGCCGCCGGCGGCGGCCACCGCGCGGCGGCGCCCGGCCATGTACGTGGCCAGCGAGAACAGCAGCAGCGCTGTCAGGGCGATCCAGGTGAGCATCGAAGGTCCATGCCGTTGCGCGAGCCGGACAAACGAGCGGCTGATCGCCCCTCTGCCCGCCCGGGCTGGAAACTGCCCGCCTTATGCTGTCGGGCTGCGACAGTTCGATGACAGTTTCATTACGATGTGCGGCCCCGCCCTATCACATCCGTCAGCTAGGCGCGGTCGCAGGAACTCCCCACCCTCCACCCTGGATAGGCCGCACGCGCACGACAGAGGCGCGGCGCCGGAGGAGGGAAGAGAGATGCCAGGACAATTCAGCCTGCGCGGACTGCTGGCGTTGAGCGTCAGCACGGCCGCGCTGTTTTCGGCCGCGCCCACGGCGGCCCAATCATCGGGCCAGAGCGCCACCGAGATCGAGGCGGTCGTCGTCACCGCCCAGCGCCGGGAAGAGACCGCCAACACCATCGGCATGGGCATCCAGGCCGTCACCGGCGAGACCCTGGAGAAGCTGCACGTCACCAACGTCAAGGACCTGAGCACCTTCGCGCCGAGCTTCAGCGTCTCCCAGAGCTATCAGGGGGTGCCGACCTACACCCTGCGCGGGATCGGCTTCAACACGATCAACATGTCTGCCACCTCGACCGTCGGGACCTATACCGACGAGGTCGCCTACGCCTATCCGATGATGAACACCGGCCCGATCTATGACCTTGAGCGGGTCGAGGTGCTCAAGGGGCCGCAAGGCACGCTCTATGGCCGCAACACCACCGCCGGCCTGATCGACTTCGTGACCCGCAAGCCGACCGAGGACTTCCAAGCGGCGATCACCGGCGAGATCGGCAACTACAAGACACACAACTTCGAGGGCTATGTCAGCGGTCCGATCGCCGACCGCATCCAGGGTCGCCTGGCCTTCCGCACCGAGGACAGCGACGAGGGCTGGCAGATCAGCAACACCCGCGGCGAGCGCCAGGGCGAGGTGCACCGCTATGGCGGCCGCGCCTCGCTGGCGATCCAACCCACCGACACCCTGTCGATCGACGCGTCGCTGACCGCCTGGCGCAACAAGTCCGACACCGTCGCGGCACAGGGCGTCGGCTTCACCCCAGCCACCACCGGCAGCCCGTTCAACGCGCCGGGTCTGGCCGCCTACATCGCCGCCAACGCCCCGACCAAGGCCGACCAGGCCGACTGGGCTCGGCAGTCCGTGCGCGGGGCCGACATCGGCGCCGGGATCGGCATCGGCGGGCCGCTGCGCGAGAACAACGACTTCTACGCCGGCAAGGTGCGGATCGACTGGAATATCGGCGGCGACATGCAGCTGGTCTCGCTGACCAGCTACAACAAGCTCGAGCGCAATGCGAAGTTCGACTGGAGCGGCGCGCCCTACGAGATCCTGATTCAGCACGCCCAGGGCGACATCGAATCCATCGCCCAGGAAATCCACCTGGAAGGCTCCGGCGAGAATTTCTTCTGGCTGGTCGGCGGCTATGTCGCCCGCGACCGCATCCTCGACTCCAACCGCACCCTGTTGGGCCAGAACGCCAACGTCACCCTGATCCGTACGGTCGGCCAGCCGCTGCTGGCGACGCCGTTCAATTCCGGCGGCTACACCTCAGCGCAGCTGAACCAGTCGTTCCGGACCTATCAGGACATCGGCCGCATCGAGACCGACACCTGGAGCCTGTTCGCCAATGGCGACTATCGCATCAACGATCAGTTCAAGCTGACCGCCGGCCTCCGCTACACTCAGGACAAGCAGGACTATGCGGGCTGCTCGCGCGACGTGAACGGCAGCATGCTGCCCAACGTCAACGTCGTGAACCGGGCGCTATTCTTCACCGCCTACGGCATGGTCGCGCCGATCGGGCCGAACGACTGCAACACCTTCGATCCGGCCAAGCGGGCCTTCGGCCTGGTCACCTCGACCCTGGACGAGGACAACGTGGCCTGGCGCGTGGCGCTGGACTGGACGCCGGCCGACGGCGTTCTGGTGTTCGGCTCGATCTCGCGCGGGGCCAAGGCCGGCGCGACGCCGATCAACGCGGCCAATATCTCCACCCAGAACGCGCCGGCGACGCAGGAACTGCTGACCGCCTACGAGGTCGGGGTGAAGGCGGCGCTGTTCGATCGGCGGGTGCAGGCCAATGTCAGCGCGTTTTTCTACGACTACGAGGACAAGCAGCTCAGCGTCTACTTCGCCGACCCGATCTACACCGCCCTGGCGCGGCTCGCGAACGTGCCGGACTCCGAGGCCTACGGGCTGGACGGCGAGGTGACCTGGCGCGCGACGCAGGATCTGACCCTGATCGGCTCGGCCACCTTCCTGCACACCGAGGTCAAGAACTACATCGGCATCAACGCCGCCGGCCAGCCGATGGACTTCGACGGCAAGCCGTTCCTCTACAGCCCGAAGTTCCAGGGCGGTCTGACTGTGCTCTACAGCCGCGACCTGAGTGAGAATCTCGGCCTGCAGGCCGCTCTCGCCGGACGCTACCAGTCCAAGTCGCACGCCGACCTGGAAGGCGACCCGCGCTTCGTCATCGAGGATTACGGCGTGCTCAACGCCAGCCTCGGCGTGCACGCGCTGGACGACCGCTGGGAGCTGTCGCTCTGGGGCCGCAACCTGACCGACGAGTATTACTGGAGCGCGGTCAGCAGCAACGCCAACGTCGTGGTCCGCTTCCCGGGCCAGACCCGCACCTATGGGGCGTCGCTGACCTTCAAATTCTAGAAGCCGACTTTCCCTGCCAACTGATCCCCGGGCCACGCCCGGGGACTTTTGTGTCCGCCTCAGGCCGCAGCGGGCTCCTCGGCCTTCACCATCGGGAAGTAGGCGGTGAAGGTCGCGCCTTCGCCCTGCACGCTCTCGACGGTCAGCCCGCCGCGGTGGCGATTGACGATGTGCTTGACGATGGCCAGGCCAAGGCCCGTCCCCGAGCGCTCGCCGCTCTTCTGGCCCTCGACGCGGTAGAAGCGCTCGGTCAGCCGCGGCAGATGCTCGCGCGCCAGGCCGACGCCGGCGTCCGACACCCGCAGCGCCGCATAGAGGTCCGAGGCCCGATCAGGGGTCAGCAACGAGAAGCGGGCCGCGCGCGGATCGCCGACCGCGGCCGCGGCGCTGGCCGAGACGCCGCTGCGCAGCGAGATCCGCACGGCTTGGCCCTGCGGCGTGTACTTGATGGCGTTGTCTACCAGGTTCTGGATCACCTGGATGATCTGGTCGCGGTCGCCGGCGATCATCACCGAGCCGCGGCCGGGAAGGTCGACGGGCTCGAGACGCACGCCGCGGTCGCGCGCCACCGGGCCCAGCGAATCCAGCACATCCATGACCGCCATGATCAGGTCGACCTCGCCGTGCGGAGCGATGTGCTCGTTGAGCTCGATGCGGCTCAGCGACAGCAGGTCGTCGATCAGCCGCGACATCCGCTCGGCCTGGGCCTGCATGATCGACAGGAACTTCGCGCGCGCGCCGGGGTCGTCTTTGGCGTGGCCGCGCAGGGTCTCGATGAAGCCGGCCAGCGAAGCCAGCGGCGTGCGCAGTTCATGGCTGGCGTTGGCCAGGAAATCGGCCCGCGTGCGCTCGGCCCGGCGGATGTCGGTTTCGTCGCGCAGCACCAGCAGGGCCAGCGGCGCGCCGTCCGCTGCCTGGCCGACAGGCTTGGCGATGGCCCGCATGACGCGTTCCTGGGCGCCGCCCATCTCGTAGACGGCCTCGGCGACGGTCTGCTCGAACAGCGCCTTGTCGACCGCTTCGAGCACGTCGGGATCACGGATCACTGTCACAAGCATCCCTGCGTCATATTGTACGCGGAGGGTTTCCCGGGCGGCGGCGTTAACCAGCACGAAACGCCGCCCTGTGAGGTCATCTGGCTCATGGGCGGCAATCACCAGCACCGGATCCGGCAAGGCGTCGATCAAGCTCGCATAGGGCGGCGCGTCCTCGTGGGTGGCGCGTTCGAACGCGCTGGCGGCGGGGGCGGCGACGCCGACCCGCTCGGCCACGTGCCAAGCCGCCAGCCCGGTGACGCCACAGACCACCAGCAGCATCCATGAGACCGCCTGCGCGTCAGCGCCGACCAGCAGCGCAAAGCCGAGGATGGCGAACACGCCCGCGGCGCCGGCCGTCAGGACAGGACCGACCGAGCCGAGCCAGGTCGGGAAAGCTGACCGCGAAGACGACGGCGGAAGCGCCAAGGCGAATCGATCCTGCAACACCACGAACAACGAAGCCCGACCCTTATGTCATCGGGATGACAGCGACCCAAGCGCGAGGCCGCGGCAGATACGCGCTGTCAGGAATTCTGCGACCGCTTCAAGTCAAACTCGATTTTTCCGATGGGAATTATCGCGTCTACATGCGGTCGAGTTTGAAACGAACTCCAACAAAACGAGGGGCACGAACCACATGACGTGGAAAACCAAACTCATCACCGGGGCGGCGGCGATCGCCTTCGCCTGGCCGGGACTGGCCGCCGCCGACGAGGCGACCGACGCGCGCATCAAGGCGCTTGAGGAACAGCTGGAGCTGCTGCAGTCGCAGATCGCCGACCTCAAGCAATCGACCGCCAACAACATCGCCGACGTCCGCAAGGAAGCGACCGCCACGACGGTGTCGCTGGCCAACGGCCGTCCGACCATCGCGACCGCCGACGGGAACTTCACCGCCTCGTTCCGCGGTGTCTTCCAGCTCGACGCCGCCCACTACGACCAGGCCGCCGCCGGTCCCCTGGCGACGGACTTCCGCCGCGGCTCGTACGGCGACGCCAACGAGAACGACCACGCCCGCGACCTGTCGGACGGCGCCAATTTCCGGCGCGCGCGGATCGGCATCGAGGGCAAGGCCTTCGGCGCCTTCGACTACAACTTCCTCTACGACTTCGGCGGTTCGGGAACCGAAGAGGCCGGCAAGATCAGCGCCGCCTGGGTGCAGTACGGCTTCCCGGTCGCCGGCCTGAAGCTGCGGATCGGGGCCTTCTCGCCGCCGTCGGGCCTGGAAGAAGCGGTCTCCACCAACGGCTCGCTGTTCGTCGAGCGCGCCTCGCCGGCCGAGACCGTGCGCAGCATCGCCGCTGGCGACGGCCGCACCGCGGTCGCCCTGCTGGCCGGCGGCGACAACTGGACCGGCGCCGCCGCGATCACCGGCAACATCATCGGCACCTCAAGCTTCGACGAGCAGACCGCGTTCGTCGGCCGCCTGACCTACGTGCCGTTCCGCCGCGACGACAGCCTGATCCACGTCGGGGTCAACACCTCGATCGTCATCAACCCCGCCGCCAGCGGTCCGGACGTCAGCGGCGCGCCCGCAATCACCAACGTCCGCCTGCGCGACCGGCCGGAAATCCGCGTCGACGGCGCCCGCCTGATCGACACCGGCAACATCGACGCCGACGGCCTGACCGCCATCGGCGGCGAGTTCGGCGCCCAATGGAAGAACCTCTACGTCCAGACCGAGTACTTCGACATCAAGGTCGACCGCAAAGGCCCGCTGTCGGATCCGGACTTCTCGGGCTGGTACGCCCAGGCCGGCTGGACCATCACCGGCGAGCCGCGCCGCTACACGGCCGGCACCTTCGACGCTCCGCGCCCGGCCAAGCCCTTCGACCTGAAGAAGGGGACCTGGGGAGCCTGGGAGCTGGGCCTGCGTTATTCGGTGCTGGACCTGAACTATCTCGCCGGCTCGCCTGGCACGGCGCCGGTCGCCTCGGCGATCCGCGGCGGTGAACAGGAGATCTTCACCCTGGGTCTGAACTGGTACGTCAATAACGTGCTGCGGTTCCAGGCGGCCTTCCAGGACGTCTCGGTGGACCGTCTGTCACCCGGCGGCACGGCCTTCGGGACCGGGACGGCGACCCCGCCGGCCGGCGCCCAGGTCGGGCAGGACTTCAACATCTACTCGCTGCGCACTCAGTACGCGTTCTAACCCCAATAGGCGGGTTGGCGCGGCTACGGCCGGCCGCGCCAGCTTGCCGATGAGACCGAAGGACCCTCGATCCATGAGCCAGAACCGACAAGTCCCGTCCCGCCGCGGCGTCCTCGCCGCGGGGACCGCCGCCGGCGCTGCGGCCGTTGCCGCGCCGGCCCTTCTGGCCGGCCCCGCCGCGGCGCAGGCCAAGGCCATCACCCTGTTGAACGTGAGCTATGACCCCACGCGGGAGCTCTACAAGGACATCAACGCCGCCTACGCAAAGTACTGGAAAGGCAAGGTCGGTCAGGATCTCGTGATCCAGCAGAGCCACGGCGGGTCGGGCAAGCAGGCCCGCTCGGTGATCGACGGCCTGCAGGCCGACGTCGTCACCCTGGCGCTAGCCAGCGACATCGACGAGATCGCCGCCAAGTCCAAGCTTCTGCCTGCCAACTGGCAGTCGCGCCTGCCGCAGAACTCGACGCCCTACACCTCGACGATCGTGTTCCTGGTCCGCAAGGGCAATCCCTGGAAGATCAAGGACTGGGGCGACCTGGTGAAGCCGGGCATCGACGTCATCACTCCCAACCCGAAGACCTCGGGCGGCGCGCGCTGGAACTACCTGGCCGCCTGGGCCTGGGCCCAGAAGAACGGCCGCAACCCGCAGGCCTTCGTCGAGGAGTTGTTCAAGCACGTGCCGGTGCTCGACACCGGGGCGCGCGGTTCCACCACCACCTTCGTCCAGCGCGGCATCGGCGACGTGCTGCTGTCGTGGGAGAATGAAGCCTACCTCGCGATCGAGGAGTTGGGCCCCGGCAAGGTGGACATCGTCTACCCGTCGATGTCGATCCTGGCCGAGCCGCCGGTGGCGCTGGTCGACAAGGTCGTCGACCGCAAGAAGACCCGCACCATCGCCGAGGGCTATCTGAACTTCCTCTACAGCCCGCTGGCCCAGGACCTGATCGGCAAGAACCACTACCGCCCGCGCAATCCCGAAGCGGCCGCCAAGTGGGCCAAGAAGTTCCCGAAGATCCCGCTCGTCACCATCGACGACGCGTTCGGCGGCTGGAAGAAGGCCCAGGCGACCCACTTCGGCGACGGCGGCGTGTTCGACAAGATCTACAAGCCGCGCTGACCCTTCCCGCCGGGACTAAGCGTGACGAGGGCGCGGGACCGCGGTTCCGCGCCCTTCTTCATGCGCGCAACCTTGGCCGCGGCGGGCCGTTCTGCCGCCATGGCCCTGTCAATTCCCGACATCGTCGGAACCGCCGCGGCGCTTTGCTCGATGGCGAGCTTCACGCCGCAGATCATCAAGATCTGGCGCGAAAAGGACGCCTCGTCGATCAGCCTGCGGATGTACGTCGTGACCGTGACCGGCTTCAGCCTCTGGACGGTCTACGGCGTTCTGACCGGCAGCTGGCCGGTGATCGGAGCCAACAGCGTCTGTCTGGCGCTGTCGGCGGTGATCCTGACCCTGAAGTGGCGCTACCGCGACCGATAAACGCGCCATAGTTGGCGCCGTCGGCCGCCGCCACTAAGTTGCGCCCTACAGTTCACACGAAAACGCCCGCGCATGACGCTGCAATGGGTGAGGAATATTGAATGTCACTTGAAAGATTTGCTGCTGCCGATGCCGCTTTGAAGGAGGGGCGCACAGAAGAGAGTATGCAGATGATAGAGATCGAACTTGAGCGCGACCCGAACGCTCCGGTATCTCTGTACAGAAATTTCACAAGTATTCTATTCCGCCACAACGAACATGCGCGCGCTGAGCGTTGGACCGCTGCTGCGCTGAAATTATACCCGAAGGACTATGAGCTTTGGAACGTGAGAGGGGTAACGCTGCGCCGGTTGAAACGCTTCGACGATGCGATCAAGGCGTTGCGGCAAGCGGAGAAGATCAACCCTAAAAACCCCTCCGCCATCAGCAACCGCGGGAATGTCCATAATGACGTTCGAGATGGCCCGTCCGCTGTAGAAGCGTTTACGAAGCTAGTCCGTCTGCAGCCTACCAATCACGAATTCCAGCGCTCTCTTGGTCGTGGCCACTGGTATTCGGGCGACTACGACAAAGCGATGATGCGACTCAACTTGGCGGTGAAGTTGAAGCCGGACTACGTCGACGCCTTTCTGGATATCGCGTCCGTGATCTCCGAGTTTCGGAGCTTTCCGGAAGCTCTGCCGATAATTGATCAGGCCCTGACTGTGGTGCCAGACTCCATGCGTTTGTGCGAGGCCCGCGTTATTACGCTGCGCCGGTCAGGTCGCCTCCGCGACGCAGAGGCCTATCTCATCCAATTGCAGGATCGGTACAACGAGGAGGCTTGGCTCCACCATCAGCTTGGCGCTACCATCAGCGACTACGACCGCCTCCGTGGCAATGTACATATGGAACGGTCGGTTGAGCTAGACCCCGGCAAGTTCGACTATCGTCTGGCGTTGATTGAAAGCCTTGGACGTTCGCGCTACGGCGACGAAGCACAGCACCTTGAGCGCGCCTACCTCCTACTCAAGGAGGGCATGACGGCAGACCTAGATCTAAACCCGTCGGTTATGAAGGTCGCCATGGAGATCTTCGTTCGAGTCGGGGACTATGAGGGCGTTAGGCAACTCGGCCCGTTTGGCGAAGTCGGTCACAAATGGGCGGCGGCCGGTCGGCACACTGCTCTGTTTGGGCTCTTGGGGCGGGTCAAATCACTCGACGACGCACGAGACCTTCTGGCCATGCATAAGCACTGGGGCGACAGCGCTATACAGCGCGCTCAACGGACGCCTATCAAGCGTCTCGAGTCTAGGCCCGCGAATGGCAAGATTCGCATCGGCTTCATGTCATCCGATCTACGGCACCACCCCGTTGCATACTTCGCCTTACCGTTGTTCACCCAATACGACCGCGAAAAGTATGAAGTGTACTGCTATTCCTTTTATGAAGGCGCTCGGGAGGATCCCCTTCAAAAGGAGATTAGCGACAACGTTGACGTCTTCCGCTGGCGCAAGGATATCACCGACCGCGATGCGGCACAGATGATCGCCGATGACCATCTCGATATCTTGATTGAGCTCGGCGGCTCCACCCACATGAACAAGCTTGGCGTGACCGCCTACAAGCCAGCTCCCCTCGTCGCTAGCTGGCTGGGATACCCCCACTCAGCGGGCCCGACGACTATCGACCACATCGTGCTTGATCCTCATCTGTGCCCGCCAGATCAGAGTCTCCTGATCGAGAAGCCGCTGCTCATGCCCGCCACATGGCTTGCACTCGCACCACAGATCTTCAACGATCGACAAGCGATCACGGACGGATTGCCGGAAGATCGCACTGGCTTCATTACCTTTGGTACAGCCAACAACCCGCACAAATACTCTAAAGAAATGCTCGCCGCGTGGGCGCGCATCGTGCGTGACGTTCCAGATTCACGTTTCGAATTCATCCGCCCTGAAGGCAATACGCCAAGTTTCCGCCGGAACATGGAAGCAGTCTTCTCAGAGGCAGGTGTCAACGCCGACCGCCTCGTGTTCCGCTCGGTGCGCGGGGTGCACATGCAGTACTATAACGAGGTGGACATTACGCTCGACCCGTTCCCGCTAACCGGCGGCACCTCGACTTGCGAGGCGTTGTGGATGGGGGTTCCAGTCGTGAACCTGCGTGGCCAGGCGCTGTTCGAACGGCTCAGCGGTTCGATCCTGACTAATGTCGGGTTGGCGCACCACATCGCTGACAGCCCTGAGCAGTATCACGAGATCGCGCTGAAGCTCGCGGCGAACCAAGCCGAGCGCCGCGAGCTGCGCGCCAACCTCCGTCAACGCATGAAGGATAGCCCGCTCGGCCAGACCGAAGCCTTTGCGCGCGACTTTTACGCGATGATCGAGGGCGCCGTCAGAGGCGGAAATACTCGGAAAGAAGCGCTTCTGGAGCACGCCGGAACTTGAGCTTTCCGGCCTCGCCCGCAAACGCGATCGAGCGGGCGGGCGCGTGGCTGTCGATGACGCTTGTCCCCTGCGAGATCACAGCCCCGTCCTCAACCGTCGAACCGCCGATTACTGCGGTGTTCGGATAGAGGATCACTCCGTCGCCCAGCACAGGGATTCGGTCCAAGTGCCGGCCGACCGTGGAGTTCTGGTAGAGCACCAGATAGTTGCCGTAGGTCGCCTTGGCCAGGACGATACCGACGCTATGGCCAATAAAGAACACCGGCGGCATGTCGATTTCGTAAAAGAGGTCAATTGCGTTCAGCGCCTTGTTCAGCAGGAACAGCCGCGTGGCTGCCTGACCGTCGCGCTCATTCCGCCAGATCGTATTGGAGAGGTAATACAGAAACTGGCAGTACTGGG
The DNA here is from genome assembly GCF_014196295.1 of Phenylobacterium haematophilum. Lineage (GTDB taxonomy): Bacteria > Pseudomonadota > Alphaproteobacteria > Caulobacterales > Caulobacteraceae > Phenylobacterium > Phenylobacterium haematophilum. The sequence goes on along the minus strand of NZ_JACIDK010000003.1, from coordinate 87,148 downwards.
TGGAGTGCAGGTAGTTGAACTCCCCTGCCCGCCACATGGCTACCCGGTCGATGCAGTGCCCGATGCGGGCCAGTGCCTCGTCGACGTGCCGGCCTATCACCTGGCGCATCTGGTCTTCCGAGCCGTCCGGCACGACCGCGGCCAGCTGCCGGACCACATACTCGGTGAGGCTCTCATGCGTGTGGTTGATCAGCTTCATCAGTGGTCTCTCGACGCGAGATATTCGGCGATGACGGCCCGGACTGGGCGCGGATCGACGCCCAGGGCGCGCAGCTTAGCGACGTCGGCGCAGGGCACTGGCGGCGGGTTGCCCGAACCGCTGAAAGTGATGCCATAGCCGGCCAGCTCGAAAGTCCGGGCGATCGCGCCGTTGTCGACCAGCTCGCCGCTGGCGACATTGACGATCCCAGGTTCGGGCGCGTCGATCATGGCGCGCAGCGCGCGCACGACGTCATCGACGTGGATATAGTCGCGTGCGATGTGTGGGCTGGATTCCAGCGCGATGGTCTTCTGCGACCGCGCGGCGATCAGCCACTCCGACAGAAAGCCTGGCGAATCGTCCTGCCAGTCGAAGACGTTGGAGAGCCGCGCAACGCCGCCCTTCCCGCCCATCTGGGTCAAGGTGATGTTCTCACCCAGCGCCTTGCTGAGATCGTAGATTTGGCGCGGCTGGTCTGGGCGAAAGATCAGCGGTTGATTTTCCGCCATCAAGGCGGCGGACGAGGTGTCGTAGAGCCGGGTGGACGAGGTGTAGATCAGCCGCGAAAATCGTCCTGACCTGGCCAGGGCCGCGACCAGGGTCGCGTGCGCCTCGACGGTATCGAACGGCCTGACCGCGTAGTCGGCGGTCAGGCCGGCGCAGTAGTAAACGGCGCCGAGGTCACGCTCGAACATCGCCGGATCGCCTTTGGCCGGTGCATAGACGTCGGCGCCTTCGGCCTCGAACGCCGCGCGGAGCCTTGATCCGACAAAGCCCCGCGCGCCAAGTATCGTAACCTCAGCCATTGCGTTTCAGAGGCCGCCGAGCGGATGGTGCAGCGCCGGATCCTTGTGACGCAGCAGCTTGGGGCTAACGTCGCGGACGATCGAATAGGTCGGAGCCATCAGCGACGAGGAGTCCTTGACCGCGATCATGTTGAAGCCGTGCGGCGGGCCTTCCAAATAGACCGCGTCGGCCGGGATCAGCTCGATCGGCTTGCCCGAAAGATCGACGTTCGAGTTGAAATCGCGCAGGGCGAACAGCTGATAGCCGTGCTGCGTCAGGAAGCGGCCGATCTCGGTGTCGGCCAGGCCATTGGTCCAGTCGACATAGTGCCGGTGCACTTCGAAGACGATGTCCGGAGCCTGGCCGGCGGGCTTCGCCAGATAGGCCTCGGCGCCCTTCAGGGCGGCCAGTTCTGCGCCTTCGATGTCGAGCACGATCAGGTCGAGGTTCTCGACGCCGGCGCTCTGCAGATAGTCGTTGATGGTGACGGTCTGGAACGAGTCCGCGTCGCCCGCCTCGGCGGTCTCAACGCTGGCGAACGAGTCGTAGCCGACCAGACGCAGATTGGCCGAGCTGGAGTCCCACAGGCCCTCGGCCCGCGGCACCAAGTTGGACAGGCCGTTGAGCTCGGCGTTGCGGATCAGCTGGCCGCGCTGCTCGCTGTTGGGCTCGAAGGCGTGGACGACGCCGCCGCGGCCGGCGACTTCACGGGCGATCAGGATGGCGTGGTCGCCGAAATAGGCGCCGCCGACCACCACCTGCTTGGCGCGCTTGGCCAGCTCGACGACGATGCGCGAGGTCTGCGGCTCCCAGGCGTGGTCCGGAACCGTCGGCTCCGACATCACGAAGTCCCGAGCGATCTTCGAACGATAGAGGAACTCGAACACCGCCCCGTTGGACAGCTGCTTGCGGACCAGTTCGCTCTCGCGGAACACGGCGTCCACGAGCGGCCCGGTCACTTCTTCACGCAGGTCGACGCCAGGCGTCGCGATGTCCTTTTCGAAGGCCAGGACGTGACGGACGAAGGCTTCACGCCACTCGGGGGTCTCAGCAATCCGGGCGAGCGCGGCGCCGAGCTTTTCGTTCTGCATTACTTAAGTTCCTGTAGGCTTGGCGTGCTTTTGCCTCAAACCGCGAAGTCCGGATAGCCCGCATCCCGCTGCGAGATGACGAGCGGTGTCGCAGGCCAGTCGATGGCGAAGGCCGGGTCGTTCCAACGGACGCCGCGGCCATGGCCGGGCTCGAAGATCTGGTCAATCTGGTAGATGACGTCGGTGTCGTCGGCGAGGGTGATGAAGCCGTGGGCCATGCCCTTGCCGATCAGCAGCGCGCGGCCGTTGTCGGCGGTGAGCTCGGTCCCGACCCAGCGGCGGTAGGTCGGGCTGGCGGGGCGCAGATCGAGAGCGACGTCGAAGATCGCGCCACGGGTCGCGCGCACCAGCTTGGCCTCCTCACGGGGCGCGGCCTCATAGTGCATGCCGCGCAGCGTGCCGGCTTTCAGGTTGCGCGACAGGCTGGTCTGCGTCGGGAGGAACGGATGGCCGGCGGCGGCGAACTCCTGCGGGCAATGCAGGCGGGCGAAGGAGCCGCGTTCGTCGCTGGCCGGCTCCAGATCGACGATGACGAGGCCTTCGATTTCCGTCGCCGTGAACTTCATCAGCCGACGACCTTGGTGTCCGGCGCGGCGGTGACGAACTGACCGCCCCAGTCCCGGATATAGGCCAGCTGGCCCATGATCTCGTCCTTCAGGTTCCAGGGCAGGATGATCACATAGTCCGGCTTGAAGTCCGCGACCTTGGCCGGGGCGTGGATCGGGATGTGCGTGCCCGGCAGGAAGCGGTCCTGCTTGTGCGGGTTGGCGTCGAACACCGCGACGATGTCGGCGGGGGTGACGCCGGCATAGTTCAGGAAGGTGTTGCCCTTGGCGGCCGCGCCGTAGGCGGCGACGGTCTTGCCCTCGGCCTTGGCCTTGGCGAGGAAGGCGAGGAAGCCGCGGCGGACCTCTTCGACGCGCGCGGCGAAGCCTTCGTAGCCGGCCGGCTTGTCGAGGTTGGCCGCCTGCTCGCGGGCGCGCAGGTCGCGCAGTCCTTCAGTCTCCTGATGGCTGGACGCTTCGTGCGCGCAGAACAGCCGCAGCGACCCGCCATGGGTCGGCAGCAGTTCGACGTCGAACGGCCGCAGGCCGTTGGCGCGCAGCACCTTCTCGACCGCCAGCAGCGACAGGTACGAGTAGTGCTCGTGATAGATGGTGTCGAACTGCAACTTCCCGATCAGGTTCAGCAGGTGCGGGAACTCGAACGTCAGCACGCCCTGCGGCTTCAGCACATGCTGGAAGCCCGCCACGAAGTCGCCGATGTCAGGCACGTGGGCCAGGACGTTGTTGCCGGCCATCAGGTCGGCGGCGACGCCGCGGGATTTCAGGTCGCGGCCGGTGGCGTCGTTGAAGAAGGTGACCTCGGTGGGGATTCCCCGCTCCTTGATCGCCACTTCAGCGGTGTTGGCGGTCGGCTCGACCCCCAGCACCGGCACGCCCATCGCCTTGAAATGCTGCAGCAGGTAGCCGTCGTTGGACGCGACCTCGATGACCAGCGACTGCGCCCCCAAGGCGAACCGCTTGGCCATAGCCTCGGCGTAGCGCTTGGCGTGGGCGACCCAGCTCTCCGAATAGGCTGAGAAGTAGGCGTAGCCCTCGTCGAAGATGGCGTCGGCGGCGACCGGGTCGTCGGCCTGGACCAGGAAGCAGTTGCCGCAAACGCGGGTGTGCAACGGGTAGAAGCCCTCCTTGCCGGACTCAAGCTGAGCCTTGGTCAGATACGAGTTGGCCAGCGGCTGGTCGCCCAGGTCGAGGAAGGTCTGGGTCAGCGGGGCGCGGCAGAAGCGGCAGGCAGGCACAGTCATCAGAGGCTTTCGTAACGCGAGATCTGTTGACGGACGAGGCTGAGGGCGTCGCCGCCGTCGGCCTGGGCGCGATACCAGTCCATGGTCCAATCGACGGCCTGGGGCGCATCGAGCCGGCTCTCGAAGCCCAGAACCTGGCGAGCCAGGCTGGCGTCGATGCCAAGGGCGCGGGCCTCGATCGAATTGGGGTCGGGTTCGTGGCGCCACGGCTGGGCGCCGAGGGCGGCGGTGGCGCGGGTGGCCAGCTCGCCGACGCTGACTTCGGGGCCGCCGGGACGCGGGCCGAAGTTCATCGCGTGTGGGGTCCTCGGATCGGTAGCCAAGCGCTCCAGATAGACCAGGTAGCCGGCGACGCAATCGAGCACGTGCTGCCAGGGGCGGGTGGCCTCCGGGTGGCGCAGCACGGTCTGGGTCTGGCTTAAGCCGGCGCGGACGATGTCGGCCACCAGCCGGTCGCGCGAGAAGTCGCCGCCGCCGATGACATTGCCGCCGCGAGCTGTGGCGACAGGAACGCCGGCCTTGTCGAAGAAGCTGCGCGCGAACGACTGAGTGACGATCTCGGCCGCGGCCTTGGAGGCGGAGTACGGATCCTTGCCGCCGAGGGCGTCGCCTTCCTGGAAGGCCCGGCCCTGCTCGTTATTGGCGTAGACCTTGTCGGAGGTGATCACCAATACGGCGGCCAGGGCCGACTGCGCGCGCAGCGCCTGCAGCAGGTGGGCGGTGCCCATGATGTTGGCGGCAAAGGTGCCGACCGGGTCCTCGATCGAGGTGCGCACGATCGGCTGGGCCGCCATGTGCAGCACCAGGTCGTACTGGCGCGCGGAGACCAGCGCCTCAACCGCGGTCTGATCGCGCAGGTTGATGAAGTGCGAGTCGATCAGGCCGCCGATCTCCGCCTGGTCGTAGAGCGCTGGCGTCTGGTTAGGCGCGAGCGCCAGGCCGGTGACCCTGGCCCCCATCTGCGCCAGCCAGGCGGCGGCCCACGAGCCCTTGAAGCCGGTCTGACCGGTCAGCAGAATCCGTTTGCCCGACCAGAAGGCGGGATTCGGTCGCGTCATTTCCACAGCTTCCAGGGCGCCGTGCCCGAGGCCCACAGCGACTCGAGGATGTTCTTATCGCGCAAGGTGTCCATGGCGGCCCAGAACCCGTCGTGCGGGCGGGCCATCAGTTGGCCCTCACGCGCCAAGCCCTCCAACGGCTCAAGTTCCCACACTGTCGCATCGCTTGCGATGCGCTCAATGACCTGCGGCTCCAGCACGAAGAAGCCGCCGTTGATCAAGCCATTGTCGCCGGGGGGTTTTTCAATGAAACGCTTGACCGAGCCGTCGACGATCTCCAGCGCCCCGAAGCGGCCGGGCGGAGAGACCGCGCTGACGGTCGCCTGCTTGCCGTGCGCCTTGTGGAAGTCCACCAGCGCCTGGATGTCGATGTCCGCGACGCCGTCGCCATAGGTCAGGAAGAACGGCTCGTTCGGGTTCAGGTATTGGGCGACCCGCTTCAGGCGGCCCCCGGTCATGGTCTCGGCCCCGGTGTCGACCAGGGTGACGCGCCATGGCTCGTGATTGGTGGCGTGGTACTCGACCGAGCCCTTGGCCAGGTCGACCGTCAGATCGGCGTTATGGAGGACGTAGTTGGCGAAGTACTCCTTCACCACGTAGCCCTTGTAGCCAAGGCAGACGATGAAGTCGTTGAAGCCGTAGTGCGAGAACAGCTTCATGATGTGCCAGAGGATCGGCCGGCCGCCGACCTCGATCATCGGCTTGGGCTTCAGGTGGCTTTCCTCGGAGATTCGGGTGCCAAGGCCGCCGGCCAGCAAGACGACTTTCACGATAGGGCGCTCCCAAACCGCGCGTCAGCGCTGCTGCTTTGTGAACTGATGATCAAGCTGTCCCCGCCTCTATCGCGATGTCGCTGAGCACTTACCCTGCCGGGGTCTCTTATCGCGTGTCGGCGGCCCGATGAAGACGTATCCAGTGCGCACGCGGCGACCGTGCGCCGCAATGCTTGGCATTAGAGGACGAGATGGCGGATCGACGGGTGAATTTCATCGTCGCGGGCGTGCAGAAAGCTGGGACGACGGCGCTCTACGACTATCTCAGCGACAATCCGAGGATCGCGCTCTCGCGCGTCAAGGAGGTTCACTTCTTTGACGATGAGACGGTGGATTGGGCGGCGCCAGACTACGGGACCTATCACGCGCAGTTCGAATGGGAGCGCCAGGCGATCCGCGGCGAGGCGACGCCGATCTATCTCTACTGGCCGCGCAGCCTGGAGCGCATCGCCGCCTACAACCCCGCGATCCAGCTCATTGTCATGCTGCGCGATCCGGTCGAACGGGCCTGGTCGCACTGGCGGATGGAGACCTCGCGCGGCGTCGAGACCCACCCGTTCTCCTGGTGCATCCGGCAAGGGCGGCGGCGGCTGTTCGACGCCGAACCCTGGGGCGTGCACCGCGAGTTCTCCTATGTCGAACGCGGCTTCTACGGCGAGCAGGTCGAGCGACTGTTCCGGCTGCTCCCGCGCGAGCAGGTGCTGCTGCTGCAGGCCGAGGACCTGAGGCGAGAGCCGGGCCCGACGCTCGATGCGGTTGGCGAGTTCCTGGGCGCGCCGCCGCAGGGCGCGGTCGAACATCGTAACGTGCATGTAGGCCAGGAAGTCGGCGCCGAGCTTCCGGACGACGACGTCGCCTATCTGCGCGACATCTACGCTGAAGACATGGCGCGCTTGGCGCGGCTTACCGGCATTTCGTTCTGGTGACGCCATATTGCGGCCCCGCGGGGCCGCGAGGCTGGGGACCATGCAGGTCGCCCTGAAACCCGTTCCGATCATCCTCGCCGGCGTGCTCGCCGCGTGCACGCCGGCAGAGGACGGCGGCCGCGCCGCCGCGGCGCCGAATGCGAAGCTGGCGGCCGCGCCATCGCAGGCGGCGCAGGCAGCGCCCGCCGCGGCGAACGGACCGCGCCTCGCCTTCCCGGTTGCCTGCACCGTCGGTCGTGATTGCGAGGTCCAGAACTATGTTGACCGCGATCGGGGCCCAGGCGTGCAGGATTATCGATGCGGCTCCAATACCTATGACGCGCACGGCGGCGTCGACATCCGCATCTTGGACATGGCCGCGCAGGGGGCCGGCGTGGCGGTGCTGGCCGCGGCCGACGGCCGGGTCGCGCGGCTGCGCGACGGGGTCGAAGACGTCTCGGTCACTAAGATCGGCCGGGCCGCCCTCGACGGCCAGGACTGCGGCAACGGCGTGGTGGTCGATCACGGCGACGGCTGGGAGACCCAGTACTGCCACGTCGCGAAGGGCAGCCTGAAGGTCAAGGTCGGCGACCAAGTGACGTCCGGCCAGCCGCTCGCCCTAATCGGCCTCTCGGGCAATACCGAGTATCCGCACGCCCACGTCACCGTGCGGCGTAAAGGCGAGATGGTGGACCCTTCCGCGCCAGACCTGCCGAATGAAACCTGCTCCGGACCCAATCCGCCAGCCGCCATGTGGACGCCCGCCGCGGCTCAGGCGATGGCCTACAAGCCGGGCGTCGTGCTCAACACGGGCTTCGCGACCGCCCCCTTGTCAATGGAGACGATCGAGGCCGGCGGCATCGCGCCGCCGACCAGGGCCTCCCCGATGCTCATCGCCTATGTCCGCGCGATCAATCTGCGCGGCGGCGACATTCAGCAGCTGACCATTGTCGGCCCGGACGGCGAGCCGCTCGCCACGAACGCCCAACCGCCGCTCGATCGCGCCAAGGCCCAATACATGATGTTCACCGGCAAACGCGCAGGAGGATCCTGGGCCCCGGGTGAGTACAAGGCGACCTATGTAGTGAGTCGCGACGGCAAGGCGGTGATCAGCCGGACTTTTGCGATTCGGCTCTCTGGCTGACGAAGACGGCGTGCGTCACGGCGCTGCTCACAAATCCGTTAGTCGCTCTTGCAGACCGGCCGCCCCCCTAGGCGGCTGAGTCGCGATGCGTTACAGTTGATTGTCAGCCTTGCTCTCCATGGCTGTGTCGCATTGATCGGGCGGCGAAGCACTTGCTTCGCCGCCCGATTTCTTTTTGGCGACGCAGTGGAGCGCGCCCTGTCTAGCACACTCAGCCGATACCGCCGGGCAGATACAACGCCGGGTGCACCACGCATGAAAAAAGGGCCGCCCCGAAGGACGACCCTCAATTCCCCTAAGGTCTGAGACCTTAGATGAAGTTGGCTTCGCTGATTTGGCTCAGATTGGCGCCAACCAGAGCAACAGCAACTTCCGCACCGCTACCGGCGGCGGTGCTGACAAACACGACAACGTCGTTGCCAATTTGGGCCGACACCGCGGTGATCGAGCCGTTCAGCAGGGCGTCGGCGGTAGCCTTCGCCGAAGCGTAGTCGGTCGACGTGATCTCGGTGTAGGACGCATTCGTGACGGCCGCCGTGAAGTCCAGCTTGTCGCCCGATTCCCAACCATTGATCTGGTCGAGCGTACCGGCCGTCGTGCTGGAGTCGGTGTTGCCGAAGACGAAGGTGTCGTTGCCCACGCCACCCGTCAGGGTGTCCTGGCCAGCGCCGCCATCGAGGATATCGTCACCCGCGCCGCCGCCGAGCACGTCGTTGCCGGCGTTACCCGTGAGGGTGTCGTTGCCTTCGCCGCCCGACAGAGTGTCGTTGCCGTCGTTGCCGATGATGCTATCCGCACCAGCGCCACCGAGCACCGAGTCAGCGCCCGAACCAGCGTCGATGTCATCGTCGCCGTCGCCACCGTCGATCACGTCGTTGCCAGCGCCAGCGTCGATAACGTCGTCACCCGCACCGCCGTAGATCGTGTCGGTGCCAGCGCCGGTGGTGATGTCGTCGTTACCCAGGTCACCGAAGACCAGGTTCGCGCCGTCACCAGCGTCGATCGTGTCAACGCCTTGACCACCGTAGATGGTGTCGTTGCCGGTGCCAGCAGTGATGTTGTCATCACCCAGGTTGCCGTGCAGCCAGTTGCTGCCAAGGGTATCGGTGATGATGTCGTTGTCCTGACCGCCGGAGATGGTGTCGTTACCATCGTTGCCGTTCAGGGTGTCATTGCCGGTGTTGCCTTGCAGCAGATCGTTGCCGAGGCCGCCGAGAATGGAATCGGTGCCGGCGCCGCCGTTGAGCGTGTCGTTACCGTCGCCACCGTCGAGGTTGTCGCTTTCGTCACCGCCGTCGAGGAAGTCGTCGCCGTCGTTGCCGGTCAGCGTGTCGGAACCCGCCAGGCCGTAGATGGTGTCGTTACCCAGGCCGCCGATCACACTGTCCGCACCCGAGTCGGCGTAGACGATGTCGTTGCCGGCGCCAGCGTCAATGTCATCATCTCCGGCGCCGCCGTAGATGGTGTCGTTCGCCGAACCGCCAGTGATGGTGTCATCACCGAGGTTGCCATGGATGTAGTTGGTGCCCGACGTGTCGGAGATGATGTCGTTGCCTTGGCCACCCAGCAGGGTGTCGTTACCAGCGCCACCAACAATGGTGTCGTTGCCCTTGTTGCCTTGCAGATAGTCGTTGCCGGCGCCGCCGTCGATGTTGTCGCTGCCTTCGCCGCCCCAGATCACGTCGCCCAGCGAACCACCAGCGATGGTTTCGTTGGCCACAACGGCCGGGTTGCCCAGGAAGAACTTCGAGCCGTCCGGAAGGACGATGTCGGTGTCACCGTAGATGCCGGTACCGAACACGACCGTGCGGCCGCCGAAGGTCAGCGAAACGGTTTCCGGGGTGATCGCGCCCGCGGGCGTGATCGAAACCGTCACGGCGGAGGCCGTCGCGCCGGCGGTCGAAAAGATGAGCTGATCAGCGTTCGTGAACGCAAGAGCTTGCGCCGCGGTGATCGTCTCAAAGAAGTAGTTAGCCATGCTTCTCTCCAGTCTGTGTCACATGGACCCCCGAAACGCCTGGCCACCATTTTCCAATGGAGCGGTCCCAGCGGTCCTTGCCTTCGGCCACAACAAGGTCGTGGCGAAGGTTAAACGAGCCCGAGGAAGACGTATCGGAACCTCGGTTGATGCGCAACACCAAAAACGGGTGGAAATCCCCTCCGCGCCCGCGTTTCCAGCACACCAATTGTTAACGGATCAGTCTTCCCGCAGGGCGTCCCGGATGGTGTCCGTCAGCGGGCTGACCACATAGGATAGGATCGAGCGATTACCTGTAACAATCATGGTCTCAGCGGGCATGCCGGGGGTCAGCTTGTCGCCCTTCGGTAGCTTCACGAGTTCCTGCGGATCGATCTTCAGATCGACGCGGAAGTAGCCTTCGCCGGTCTTCTCGTCGGCCAGCTGGTCAGCGGAAACCGTCACGACGGTGGCGTCGACCGGCGGAGTCCGACGCGCGTTGAAAGCCGAGAGCCGGACCTTCGCCTTCATGCCGGGCTTCACGACATCGACATCCTGCGGCTTGATTCGCCCGGTGACGATCAGCGGCGCATTGGCCGGAACCACGCTCATCAGCCGCTCGCCGGGCGCGACCACGCCGCCGATGGTGAACTGGGTCAGATCAAGCACGTAACCATCGGCCGGCGAACGCACCGTCGCGGCGTTCAGCATCTGGCGGGCGGCGGCCAGCTTGGGGGTCGCCTCGGCCAGGCCGGTCTGCATCTGGCGCAGGCCTTCGGCCGCCTGGGTGATCCGCTGCTCCTTGAGGGTGGTGATCTGCAGCCTGGTCTCGCCGATCTGCTCGCGCAGACGGGTGATCTCGGCGATCAGCTGGCCCTTGCGCCCGGCCAGGTCGGCCAGCGAGCGCTGGTAGCGCAGGATCAGGGTCTTGGGCGCATAACCCTTCTCGTAGAGTGTTTGGTAGCCCGCCAGCTCCTCGCGGGTCAGGCGGTCCGATTCGCGCACCGCATCGACCTGCGCCTGGACGCCGCTGATCTGGGTCTCTAGTTGCTGAAGCTTCTGCGCGAGGACCGCACCCTGGGTCTCGAAGAACTGCAGGCGCGAGGTGAACAGGAATTCCTGGTCACGGATGATTCCCGCAACCCGCGGGTCGTTGGACGCCCGCGCGGTCAGTTCAGCCGGGATCACCAGCGTCTTCTGATCGGTCGCCTCGGCCTGGAATCGTGCGAGCTGCGCGGTCAGCGTGTCGTACTGATTCTGCAGAACGTCGGTGCTGGCGCGCGGCTGCACCTCGTCGAAGGTCAGAAGCACTTGGTTCTGACGGACGCGCTGACCTTCCTTGACGTTGATTGACTTGATCGTGCCGCCTTCGCGGTGACGGATGGTCTTACGGTTGTCCTCGACCCGCACGACGCCCGGCGCGACCACAGCGCTGTCGACCTTGGCGACCGCTGCGAACAGGGTCAGGCCGACCACGAAGACGCCGACCACCGCCGCGCCGGCCATGATCGGGCGGCGCATGCGTTGGGCCAGGACCGGATCGAGCGGAACGAGGTCCTTATCGTCGAACTGCGGCGTGACGTAAGGCTTGGGCGCGTTGAAATCCATTTTCATCGGCCGGCCTCGATCGCACGCGGAGCGGCAGGCTGAACGACCCGCGCCATGACCTGGTCGCGCGGACCGAACATCTCCATTCGGCCGTCACGCAGCATCAACATCTTGTCGGCCGAGCGGAACACGCTCGGCTTGTGGGAGACGATTACGATCGTCGAGCCGCCAGCTTTCAGCGCATCGAGCGCCTTGACCAGGGCCTCTTCGCCCTCAGCGTCGAGGGCCGCGTTCGGCTCGTCGAGCACGATCAGCCGGGGATTGCCGAGCAGCGCCCGCGCTAGGCCGACGCGCTGGCGCTGACCGGCCGACAGCACGTGACCGGATTCACCGAGGTCGGTGTCATAGCCGTTCGGCAGCCGCAAGATCAGCTGGTGGACGCCGGCCACCTGCGCGGCGCGGACCACCTGCTCGTCGTCCACATCGGCGCGGAAGCGGGCGATGTTGTCGCGAATGCTGCCCGAAAACAGCTCTGTGTCTTGCGGCAAGTAGCCGACGTGGCGGCCGAAGTCGCCGCGATCCCAGGTATAGACGTCGGCGCCGTCGAGGCGGACGTTGCCGCTGTTCGGTTGCCAGATGCCGACCATCAGACGGGCCAAGGAAGATTTGCCGGCGCCGGACGGGCCGATGATCCCAAGCATCTCGCCGGGTTCGATCTTGAAGTTGACGCCCTGCAGCACGAAGCGGGTGGCGCCCTGCGGCGCGAAATTCACGCCTTCGACCGACAGCTGACCAAGCGGCTTGGGCAAGGTCGTCGAGGTCTTGGTCGGCCGGTAATCGGCGAACAGCGCATTAAGTCGCTGATAGGCGCGGTAGCCGTTGGTGAGCGCGTCCCAGGAGCCCACCAGACGCTCGATCGGCTGCAGCGCGCGGGCGGCCAGGATCATGTTGGCGAACAGCAGGCCCGAGTGAATCTTGCCCTTGACCACGAGGTAGGCGCCGATGGCGATGATCAGCACCTGGATCGCCTGGCGCGTGAACTTGCTGACGTTGCTGAGGACGCTGGCGCGTTCGCTGGCGCTGGCGCTGCGCTCCATGGTGACCGAGCGGAACGAAGCCCAGCGCGAGCCCAGTGGCTCGACCATGCCCATCGCGCGCACGACCTCGCCGTTGCGGAGCGCCGCGTCGGTGAAGGCGTAGCTACGCAAAGCCGCCTCGTTGGCCTCCTTCAGCGCCGGACGCGTCGCTCGGTCCTGGAAGAGAGTGATCAGGAACAGCAGCACCGCGCCGCCGATCGTCACTAGGCCGATGATCGGGTCGATGATCAGCAGCACGATCATGAACACCGGCATCCAAGGCAGGTCGAACATAGTGCCGAACGCAGGGCCGGTCAGCATTTGGCGGAAGGCGTCGAGGTCGCGCAGCGCCTGCGAGCGCGCCGACGGGTTACCGCGGATCACGGTGTCGAACAGCGCCGTGAACACCCGGCCCGACACGCGCTGATCCATGATCACGCCGTAGTTGATGAGCACCTTGGCGCGGAAGTCGTCGATCAGGCCCGAAATCAGGAACGCCAGCATCACCATGAAGGTCAGGACCAGCAGCGTCGGCACGCTGTAGCTGGACAGCACGCGACCGTAGATCTGGAAGGTGAAGATTGGCAGCGCCAAGTACAGCAGGTTCGAAACCAAGCTGAAGCCACCGGCGTAGGCGAGCGGTTTGTAGCCCTCTTTGATCGCCCGGGTGAGCGGATTGTCGGGCATATCCGCGAACGGATTGAAAATCTTCATGCGCGCCGCGCCGTTCCGTGGATGGTCGCCGCCGATGGCCGGAGTGACCATGGCCGAAATAGGTGCTCGAAGTCCAAGGCGGATTGCGCCAAAAACGCGCGACACATGATCGGGCCTCTTAAGGATGTCAATGGCGCTCGCAAACGTGAAAATTCGCGCGACGCGTGTCGAAGTTCCAATCGCCGTCGCCTGAGGCGCGAGGAGTAAGGATTGCCCAGGGTCGCCGTAATCGGGAGCTGCATTACCCGCGATGTGTGGCCGATCGTGGGCGAAGCGCCGCCGGAAGACCTGCTCTATATTTCGCGCACGAGCCTGCCGAGCTTGTTCGCGCCTCCGATCCGCGGCGTGGACCTGAGCGAGGACCTGCCGCCGGAGCTGGCGGCCTTTCCTCATCGCTCGATGGTCGCCGACCTACACAAGAGCGCCCTGGGCGTGCTGATCGCGCATCGTCCGACCCACATCGTCTTCGACTTCATCGACGAGCGGCTGGATCTTGTCTGCGTGCAGGGCAGCATCGCGACGCACAGCTGGGAGTTGGACGTCAGCGGCTACCTCGATCAACCCGCATTCGACGGCGCTCGCAGCATTCCGCGCACAAGCCCAGCCAGCGACCTGATCTGGCGGCACGGGCTCGACCACATGGCGGCGCTGCTCCGGTTGACGCCGTTGGCCGAAGCCGCCTTGATCCTGCACGAGACCCAGTGGGCGAGCGAATACCTCGACGAGGCCGGGGCACGCCGGCCCTTCGGACAGGTTGAAATCTTCACGGGCAAACCGGCCAGGATCGACGACTACAATGCGGTGCTGGCGCATCATCAAGCGGCGTTCGCCGCCGCCCTGCCGCAGGCTGTCCGCGTCGCTGCCCCCACTGCGCTGCAGTTGGCCGACAGCCGCCATCGATGGGGCCTCAGCCCATTCCACTATGTCGAAGACTACTACCGAGATATCTGGCGGCAGCTTCAGGCGCTGGGCGTCTGAGCACCGCCCTGGCGGGCCCACTGCTCAAGAGGGGTCAGGGCCCGGCCGGCGTACTCGGCAGCCAAGTCCAGGAAGTCGGCGTCCGGGCACCCGAGCCACGGCTCGCTGATCCGCCAGGCGCCGCCTTGCAGGTAATCGAGCAGCGGGTTGCGGCCCGGCGGCAACCCGCCCACGCGCTGGCCCAGATAGCGCGCAGTGTCGAACCACGGACCGGGACTGCGGCCTTCGGCGCCGCCGACCAGCAGGAAATGCGTCAGGGGCTCGACCGAGGCGACGTCGGGGTGCTGCTCGCGATACCAGGCCGGGTCGAAAAGCGGATGCGGTTTCAGACCGGCGGCGGACCCGACCTCTACATAGTGCGTCAGCGACGGCGCGCCGGCCGCTCCTGCCTGGGCGACCTCTTCGGCGTAGTAGTCGGCGGCGAACAGCGGATGCGGACTGAGTCCACGCGCCGCGCCCTCGCGCGCATAGTGGGTGATCGGGTTCTCGCCGCTGGCGATCAGATCAGGCGCCTGGCGAAGGTAGTAGGCGACATCGAACAAGGGGTGCGGATCGCGCCCTTCGCCTGCGCCCGCGCGCACGAAATGTTCGAGCGGCGTCAGGCCGGTCTCGCCCAGCACGTCCGCATTCCGCGCCCGATAGAAATCCGTATCGAACAGCGGGTGCGGATCGATACCCTCGGCCGCGCCATGCAACAGGTAGTGGGGCAGCGGGCTGGTGCGCGAACCAACCAGGTCCGGCCGCATCCGCAGGTACCAGGCCTGATCGAACAAGGCCGGCGGCTGCACGGAGGGATCGCCCCCTCGCCGCGTGTAGGCCGCCATCGCGTTCAGTCCGCCGCCGCTGGCGCGCCAAAGACCCGAGCGTGCGATGATCGCCGCCCGCCCGAAGGCGCCGAGGCGCTCGAGCGCGGAATCGATGCGCCGCGCGATCCGATTGTAGCGCCGCGGCCGGGCGAAGGGCCGCGCGACCGCACGATACCCGGTGAGCGCCAGTTCGCGGGCCTCAGCTTCCAGCGCTTCGCGGGCGAGCAGCGCTTCGGCGAGCGCCGAGCCCAGCCGCGTACGGCTAAGGCCGCTCTCTGCGGAAACACGCTGGCTGGCGCCCAGCAGGGTGGCGCACCGCCGCGCCAAGGCCTCGACCTTGTCGATCAGGGCGCCGGTCGTCTGGGTATCGTCGAGGGCCGCGGGGCCCCCGTTGTCGGCCGCCATGATGGCCCGGCCCTCCATAATTCTCGGCATTCGTGTCAGGTGCTGAAGCCGGCCTGTCAAGCGGCGAGGCCTTCCGCGCGGAGCCAGGAAAGGAAGCCGCCCGCCTCAGCTCCGAACGGATCGGCGATCTGCGCCCGCAGATCGGCGCGGCCGCGCCAGATCAGGCGATGCGCCTTCTGGATCGGAGTGCCGTCGCTGTAGGCGCCATAGGCCCAATAGGGCTCGGGAATGATGGGATCGCGCGCGGCGTCGACCTGTTCCTTGTACCAGCGCCAGATCTCGTAGACCGCGTGATTGTCGCCCGCATAGCGCCGCGTCATCGTGTCTCCGGTCGCCCCGAGCTTGGTGAAGTGCCAGAACCGCAGAGGCGAGCCGTTGACCGTGATGGCGCCGTCGCGGCCGATCTCGACCGTCCGCTGACTGATGTTCCAGCTGGCGACGTTATAGCCGGGGTCGCGCACCACGCCGACGCGGTCGAACAGCGCCGGGACGTGGTCGCACCACTTCTGGTCCACGAACAGGCCGGCCGGAATGTCGTCATAACAGAACTCCAGCAGCCGATCTTTCCACCAGCTGGCGAAGCGCGCGCCCTCCCCGTGGGTTCGGATCATCACAAAGCCGAGGTTGAAGATTCCAGTCCGCGAGGCGGAAAGGTCGTTGTCCAGGATCGCCTGCCGCTCGGTATTCGCGTCGAGCAGATGCGGGGTCAATAGAATGTCGCTGTGCTCCAGGCGCGCGAGCAGCGGATCGAGGCTTCCGAACAGCGCAGTGTCGGGGTCCAGATAGATCACCGCGTCCGCGCCTGACTCGCAGGCCTGGTGCAGGAACGGGCCTTTGACGGCGGTGCAGACCTCGACGACGTCGTGCTTGAAGAGCCACGACTTGAAATCGGCGATGTCCAGTTCGTGGGCGTAGACCACCTGATCGAACGGCTCTTCCGCCAGCCGCAGATGAAAGCTGGGCGGCGGCACGTCGGTGATCAGCGCCACCAGGGTCCAGTCGGGATGGAACCTGCGCAGGCTGGCGTACAGCACGCGGGCGCGATCGAGGTATGCGAAGGTGAAGCTGGAAAAGCAGGTGACCTTCATGGCTCCACCAACTCGGCGGTCAGTCTGCTGAAGGCGAGATCGAAGGTTTGCCCCCGGCGCGCGCCGCGCCCGAGTTCCAGGATCGCGCCGCTTTCGAACAGCGTTTCCAGCGAATGCTCGTCGTCGAGCACCAGCCCGTGTCCGGTGTCGCGGACGAAGGCGGCGACGTTACCGCTGTCAGGCCCCGTGATCACCGCCGCGCCGGCCGCCGCCGCCTCATAAGCGGCGAAGGAGAAGGTCTCCAGGCACAATGACCAGACCATAGCTGCATCGACCTCCAGGTCGAGCAGCGCCTGGCGCATGGCCAGCGGTTCGGCCGCCGTAACCGTCACGGGGTGGTGCCGCGCCAGCGACCCGGCCACCGGCTTGCTGGCCAGGTGGATGAAGTCGTAGCGCGGATCGTCGGCGAAGCGCGCCGCCAAGTGGCGGAAGATCGGCCATCCCTTGTGCACCGACGGCGTGCCGGGAAAGGCGAAGCGGAAAGGCCGCTCGGCGGCCGCCGCGGCGGCGGGCTCCGACGTCGGAACCAGTTCGGCGTGCGGCAGCACCCGCTCGTTCATCGCCTCGAGCCTGCCGCCGGCCCGCCAGGCGTCCAGGGCGACCTGAGACGGCGCGGCGATGGTCAGGTCGAGACGCTCGAACAGCCGCTGATGTTCGCGCACATGGGCCGCACGGGCCGGACCGTACACGCAGATGCCGCAGGCCGCGCTGTCCGCGGGCGGCGCGCCGCAGCTCTCGACGTCGTTGCGCAGCAGATGAACGCCGGCGCAGAGGCTGCCCATGTCGTGCAGCCAGAACCAGCCCCTGTTGAGGCCGGCCGAGCGCACGATGTCGATAACGTCGCGGCTGGAATGGCCGAGCATGTTGTGGATCGCGAAGCTGCGCGGCCCCGGCGGTATGACGGTGCGCAGGGCCTCGGCGATGGCCGCCGGCGTGAAGGCGCCGACGCGCTCGCCGTTGAGCAGCACCCCCATCGGGGTCTCGGTGGCCCCAGATCGAACCGTCGGCCAGCCGTTGGCGGGATGAATGTGCAGATGGTTGCGCCCCAGCCGCGCGAACTCGGCCGACTCGCGCTGCACACAGAGCTGCGAGCCCCCCACCGAGCGGCTGTAGTCGTCCTGGCTGAAGGTAATGTGGAGGCCCTGCCCGGGTGCGCCACGCAGGGCGTCAGCCAGCCGCCCCGCGGCCGAGATGTCCACCGGCCGCGCCCAGCGGCGAGCATCGGCCAGCCGCTCGGAGAACGGCTTGAGCGTTGCCAGCACCTGCTGGCGGAAGCCGTGGTCGGCCTTGGTCGCCCGGTTCTCGTCGCGTCCCTGGACGACATAGTGAATGAACGGATGGCGCCCGCTGGCGGCGACGTCCGGGTTCAGCTCCAGATAATCGGCGACAGAGAAATCGTAGCTGGGATCTCGGCCCTCGCGCCAGCCCAGGCGCAGGAAGTGGTCGAGCGGATCGCCGCCCGCCGCGCCGACGTCCGGGTTCATGGCCAGATAGTAGGCGGGATCGAAGAACTGGGCGGCCGCCTCGTGCTCCGCGGCGGTGATCCGCCCGCCGCCGGCGCCGTCCAGCATGGCGAAATAATCGCCGGCCCTGATCGACGGCGCGATCTCGCGGCCCTCGCGCCACCCGCTGAGGAGATAGTGCACGAACGGATTGACCCCAGCAGCGGCCACGTCGGGGTTCTGCTCGAGATAGGCGTCGGTCGAGAACCATGGCGCCGGGTCGCGGCTCTCGCGCCAGCCCGCTAAGCCGTAGTGTCCAGCCGGGTCCACGTCCGCATAGGTCAGGTCGGGATGAGCCTGGCGGTAAAAGTCGAAGTCCATCGCCACCACCAGCAGACGATGGGCGCGATCTGGTGAGGCCGCGGCGGCCATGTGCGATCTTTCCGTGCGACGCCAAGCCTGGGTTTGCATCAGTTGGGGCCCTCGATCAACCGCGTCGGCCTTGCAGCGCGGCGCGAGCGGCCATACAGCGGAACGCCAGAGCCTGGCGGTTCCGGGTTGAAATCGCGGCGAGAACGCCGGTTTGGCGATCGGCCCAGGACCGACGAGGACGTCCAAGCGAGACAAAGGCGACATGCAGCAGACTTTCCAGCGGACCGCCTATCTGGTCCTCGGCATGCACCGCTCCGGCACCTCGGCGACCGCCCAGCTGCTGGCCCTGGCCGGGGCCGAACTGCCCGACAACGTGATGCCGGGCGACGAGCACAACGCCAAGGGCTACTTCGAACCGTGGAAGATCTCGGTGTTCAACGACCAGCGCCTGCGCGCGGCCGGCAGCGCCTGGGACGATCCCTTCAACCTGCCCTACGCGCCGCTGGCGCCGGACGCCGAAGCCGACTGGACCGCGCGGGCGGTCGACCTCTTCAAGGCCGAGTTCGGCGAGGCGATCCACCCGCTGCTCAAGGATCCCCGCGTCTCGGTGCTGCTGCCGATGTGGCGCGCGGTGCTGGAGCGGGCCGAGGTCGCCGCCCGCGTGGTCATTCCTGTGCGCCATCCGCTGGCGGTCGCCGGCTCGCTGGCCCGCCGCGACGCCTTCCCGGTCGAAAAATCGGTGCTGGTCTGGACGCTCTACATGCTGGCCGCCGAGGCCGGCTCCCGCGACCTGCCGCGGGCCTTCGTCTCCTATGACGGTCTTTTGGCCGACTGGCGGGCCGAGGTGGTGCGAATGGAGCAGGCGCTGGGCGCGCCGCTGCCGCGCCTGACGGAACATTCCGCACGCGAGATCGACGGGTTCCTGACCAAGGATCTGCGTCACAACGACGGCATGGGCGCCCTCGCCGACGTGCCGATGGTCGGCGCCATGGCCCAGGAGGTGCTCGACTGGTTCACCGCCGCGGCGGCGGGGGAAGCGCCCGATCGCGCCCCGCTGGAGCGCGCTGCGGCCCAGATCGCCCAAATGAAGTCTCAGATGGGAGTATTGGTCACGCCCGTGACCAGCACACTCGATTCGACCCGCGCCGAACTGCTCTATCAACGCCAGCTGGGCGATGTGCAGGACCGGCAGATCAAGACGCTCGAGCGGGAACTGGCGACGTTGCGGCAGGAACGCGCGAAGATCGAGGCCGTGGTCGACACGGCCCTGGCCGGCCGCTAAGCAGCGCGCCCGAGAAGCTCGACCGTGGCCAACGACACCCAAACACCCGTCCCCGACAACGCGGCCGAAGCCCTGCTCGCCCGCCGCCGCGACCTGCACCGCGCGCGGCGCGTGGTCGCCGAGGATCGCTGGAACCGCTTCTGCAAAGCCGCCGCCCGTCGTGTCGGCCTGGCCGACAAGGGGCCGACCGAGCAACGCATCGACCTGATGCTGGCCCGCGCCAAGTGGCCCGGCCGCGCGGCGCTGATCGCGCGCTCGGGCGTCTGGGACTTCAAGCTGAAGGGCGGCCTCGGCCGCGACGGCGGCCCGGCCCGCGGCCTGATCGGGTATGTCCGCGCCGGCCCGGACGGCGGGGCCAACCCGAAGGCCCTGTTCGACCAGGCCTGGTACCTGGAGAACAACGACGACCTGCGCGGCTCGCGTTGGGCGCCGCTGGCTCACTACCTGGTCGCCGGCGACCAGGAAGGGCGCGCGCCGCACCCGCTGTTCGACCTCAAGGACTATCGCAGCCGCCATGCGGTGAAGGTCGCCGCGACCGGCCTGACCACCCTGCAGCACTACCTGCACAAGGGGGTCACCGAGGGCTACGACCCGCACCCGCTGTTCGACGTCCGCTACTATGTCGGCCAGTCGGAGGAGGTCGCCGACAGCGGCGAGAACCCGCTGGTCCACTATCTGCGCGAGGGCTGGCGCAAGGGCTACGAGCCGCATCCGCTGTTCAGCGGCGTCTGGTACTTGGCGATGAACCCGGACGTGGCCGAGGCGGACGCCGCCCCGTTGCTGCACTACGTCACCAGCGGCGCCAGCGAGGGCCGCAGCCCGCATCCGCTGTTCGATCCGGGCTGGTACATGGACCGGTATCGCGACGCCGCGCCGATGGGCTCCAGCGCGCTGGCGCACTTCCTGGCCTACGGGTTCGAGGAGCGGCGCGACCCCAGCATCCACTTCGACACCGCCTACTATCTCGACCAGCAGGCCGACCTGCCGGCCGGCGCCCATCCGCTGGTGCACTACCTGACCGAAGGCGCGTTCGAGGGCGTTTCGCCGGCCGCCGACTTCAACGAGATCGCCTATCTGCTGGAGAATCCGCAGGCGGCCGAGCAGCCGGTCTCCTCGCTGGAGCATTGGGCGCTCAGCCGCACGCCCAAGCCCGAGCCCGGCGCCACCGTGGCGCGGCCGCAGGGCGAGGCGGGCCTGTTCGAACAGCTGCGCGCCGCGGGCCGGGCTCGCGACGCCGGCGCTTACGACAACCAGGCCTATCGCGACCTGAAGGCCGCCCGTAAACGCATCCGCGAACGGGCGATCGGCGATGTGCGCGTCAAGCCGTTCGACCTGATCAAGGTCGAGGCCCGCGACGTCGACAAGGCCGCCGCCGAGCTCGCCTTCGCAGCGCCGACGGCGCCGAAGGTCTCGATCGTCATTCCGGCCTACAACAACCTGACCTTCACCCTCGAATGCCTGGCTGCGCTGCAGGGCTGCGGCGACCTGGACGACGTCGAGGTCATCGTCATCGACGACGCCTCCAGCGACGACACCGCCAAGGTGCTGGCCAAGGTCCGGGGCTTGAAGCTGATCTCGAACCCCGAGAACCTCGGCTTCATCCGCACCTGCAACCGGGCCGCCAGCGAAGCGCGCGGCGAGTTCCTGGTGTTCCTCAACAACGATGTTCAGGTGCGGCCGGGCTGGTTGCCGGCGCTGCTGGCGCCGTTCGTCGAAGAGGCAGACGTCGGCGCGGTCGCCCCGAAGATGCTGTTCCCCGACGGCCGTCTGCAGGAGGCCGGCGCCCGGATCGGCGTCGACGGCGCGGCCGAGATGATCGGCCTGTTCGAGGACCCGGAGCTGCCGCGTTGGAACGTGCGGCGCGAGGTCGACTACGCCTCAGGCGCCTGCCTGATGGTCCGGCGCGAGGTGTTCGCCGAACTTGGCGGCTTCGACCTGACCTTCGCGCCGGCCTATTGCGAGGACGCTGACCTCTGCTTCCGGCTGCGCGAGCGGGGCCTGCGGGTGATCTACGAGCCGACCTCGGCGATCGTCCACCACCTGAGCATCACCGCCAACTCGATCGACAGCGGTTACAAGCACCGGCTGGCGACGCGCAACCAGCAGAAGTTCGTCGAGCGCTGGGGCGAGCGGCTGGAAGCCCTCAACCGCGTCCGCACGATCGCCTTCCACCTGCCGCAGTTCCACACCGTGGCCGAGAACGACCGCTGGTGGGGCCCGGGCTTCACCGAGTGGACCAATGTCAGCCGGGCGCTGCCGAACTATCGCGGCCACTACCAGCCGCATGTGCCGGCCGATCTCGGCTTCTACGACCTGTCCAACCCCGAGGCGATGCGCCGCCAGGCCGAGCTGGCCAGCCGCTACGGGATCGGCGGCTTCTGCCACTACTTCTATTGGTTCACCGGCGGGCGGCGGATCCTGGAGACGCCGCTGGAGCCGCTGCTCGACAGCAACGCCGACGACTTCCCGTTCTGCCTTTGCTGGGCCAACGAGAACTGGACCCGCACCTGGGACGGCCAGGAGCGCGACGTGCTGCTGGCTCAGACCTACGAGCCAGGCGACGCCGAGGCCTCGATCGCCGAGATGGAGCCGTTCCTGCAACGGCCGAACTACATCCGGGTGAACGGCAAGCCGCTGGTGCTGATCTATCGTCCCGGCCTGCTGCCGGACGCCAAGGCCTGGGCGGACGCCTGGCGCAACCACTGCCGCCAGGCCGGGATCGGCGAGATCTACCTGGCGTTCGTCGAGAGCTTCGAGAAGGCCGGCGGCAAGAGCGACCCGGCCGACATCGGCTTCGACGCCTCGGTGGAGTTCCCGCCGGCCGGCAACGGCGCGCTGATCCATCCGCCCGGCCCGCTCTACAACGCGCGCTTCGAGGGGCGCGTGAACGACTATCGCCAGATGGTCCGCAACTATCTCGGGACCGAGCCGCTGGGCCACAAGCGCTTCCGCGGGGTGATGCCGTCCTGGGACAACACGCCCCGCCGGCAGGACGGCGGCTGGAACTATCAGCACGCAACGCCGGGCGCTTTTCAGGCCTGGACCGAAGCGATGTTCGAAGAGACCCGTCGCCAGAATTTCGGCGAAGAGCGGATCGTCTTCATCAACGCCTGGAACGAATGGGGCGAAGGCGCGCACCTGGAGCCCGACCAGCGCTTCGGCCACGCCTGGCTGGAAGCGGTCAAGAACGCCGCCGACGCCGATCTGCTGGACAAGTCATGACGCCTGAAGACCTCGTCCTCGTCGGCCATCCGTTCTCGGCCATCGGCATGGCCGAGCACGTGCGTTCGGCCTTCCGCGCCTTCCGCGCCGCCGGCGCCACGCCCGGCGTCATCGACATCTACGGCATGGACCGGGGCAAGGACCCCGACTTCGAGCGGGAGTTCGCCGGCCATATCGTTCCGAAGCTGAGCCCCAAGGCCAACCTCTTCTGCATCAACGCCGACGAGGTCGATCAGGCGATGGGGGTGCTCGAACATCTGGGCTCAGGTCCCGCCTTCCAGAGCGCCTACAACATCATCTATCCCGCCTGGGAGTTGGCGAAGTATCCCGATCCCTGGGCGAAGATCCTCGACCGGTTCGACGAAGTCTGGGCGCCGTCGCGGTTCATCCAGGAGGCGGTCGCCGCGGCGACCACCCGGCCGATCACGCACATGCCGCTATCGGTCGAGCTGACGATGTCGTCCTTCCTCGGCCGTCGGCACTTCGGCATTCCCGAGAACGCCTTCGTCTGCCTGTTCTTCTTCGACTTCTCGTCCTACGCCGAGCGCAAGAATCCGTTCGCGATGCTGGAAGCGTTCGAGAAGCTGGTCGCCCAGCGGCCGCACGCGCCGCTGCACGCAGTAGTGAAGTACAAGGGCGGCGACGACGGCGCCCCGGCCCGCAAGGAACTGGAGCGGCGGATCAAGGCCATGGGCGGCCAGATCCAGGCGATCACCCGCCAACTCAGCGACAACGAGATCAAGAACCTCGTCCGCTGCTGCGACGCCTTCGTCTCGCTGCACCGCTCGGAAGGCTTCGGCCGCGGGCCGGCCGAGGCGATGGTCATGGGCCGCGCGGCCGTGGCCACCAACTACTCGGGCAATCTCGACTTCATGACCCCGGAGACGAGCCTACTGGTCGATTGCGACCTGATCCCCGTCGCCGAGGGCGCGTACCTGTTCGGCGAAGGCCAGGTCTGGGCCGATCCGTCGGTGGATCACGCGGTCGAGCTGATCGGCGGCCTGCTTGACGATCCGGCCTGGGCACGGGCGCTGGGCGAGCGCGCGCGCCGCCACATCCGCACGAACTTCAGCGCCCGGGCGATCGGCCTGCGCTACGTGGCGCGGATGGAGGAACTGGCCGCCGCACAGGCGGCCTGAGACGCCTTAGCGCTGGGCGATGGCGGTCGGCCCGATTGGGGCCTGGGCGAGCGCGGTGACGCCGGGGTTCTCGGTGACCGCGATCTGGTGCACCACGAAGCCGCCGCCGGCCTGGTCGTCGGTGTCGACGCGAATCTGGTCGATCAGCGAATTGGTCCAGTCGTCGCCGCCCTTCTTCAGGTTGGCCATGTCGTAGACCAGCACCACGGTCTCGTTGACCGCCGGGTCGGCGCCGTCGCGCGGCTTGGCGTGATACTCGCCCGCCTCTCCATGTGCGGCGGTCGAATAGAAGATCGAGCCGTCCCAATCGGCTCCGGCCCGCGTGCGCGTCAGGCGCACGAGCACCAGGGAATAGCGGCTGCCGTCCAGGCCCAGCCCCTTGGGCGAGCGCAGCATCGAGTCGGTTCCGCCGTTGCGCAGGTCCATGCCGGTTGGGCTGGCGGGCAGCACTTCGCCGCCGCCGGCCACGAAGCCTTCGGTCGACCCGTCGAAGGTCCAGAGGCGGCCGGCTTTCAGCGGCGCGCCGTTGATCTCGAATCGTTGAGCGTCGTCGTTCCAGGCCACGACCTGCGAACGCTGGTTCAGCGCGATCTTCGCCGGTTCGGGGGCCGTGGCGGCGCGCGCCCACGGCGCGGGCTGGTCACAGGCCGAAAGGGTGAGAGCGATGGCCGCCGCACTCGCAATGTTGAGGATGGATTTCATACGAAACTTCCGAGCGCCCCCGAGGGGGAGGATTGGGCGGCCCACAGCCCAGATAGATAGCCGTCTGGGCTCTCGCCAGAGTCGCAAGGAAGATATTGCCGCGAGTCGCCCGGCGGATCTGTGGCGCCGATGATGGTTGCCAAGCTGGCCTGTGGCGACTACCCCGCCACTCATCGCAGTCAGTCAGGTCGGGATCAGATCGCCCCCCATGCGTCATGAACTGGTGCGCGCCCGCGCCCCCCTTCGTCTCGGCTTCGGCGGCGGCAGCACGGACGTCTCGCCCTATTGCGACGAACACGGCGGGGTGGTGCTCAACGCGGCCATTGACCTGTTCGCCCATGTCACCGTCCAGGCCCGCGACGACGATCAGGTCCGGCTGGTCGCCGCCGACCGTGACCAGACCTGGCAGGCAAGCGCGATCGCGCCGCTGCCGACCGACGAGCCGCTGAGGCTGCTGAAGGGCGTCTACAACCGGTTTATGGCCGATCATGCCGGCGGCCGCGCCCTGCCGCTCACCCTGGTCTCCTACGCCGACTGCCCGCCCGGCTCGGGCCTGGGCTCGTCGTCCGCACTCGTGGTGGCGATGGTGGAGGCTATGCGCAGGTTCATGGGCCTGTCGATGGACGCCCATGCGGTCGCGACGCTGGCGTTCGACATTGAGCGGCGCGAACTGGGTCTCGCCGGCGGGGCCCAGGACCAGTACGCGGCGGCCTATGGCGGCCTGAACCTCATGCGCTTCTTCGACGCCGCCCGCGTCGAGGTCGAGAGCGTTGCGGTGCCGGACAAGGTGATGAAGGAGCTGGAGGCCAGCCTGGTCCTCTACTTCACCGGGGTCAGCCGTGAATCCGCCGCGATCATCGAGGAGCAGACCGCCAACATGCGCAGTCACGCCCCCAAGTCGATCGAGAGCCTGCACGCCATCAAGGCCAGCGCCTTCGAGATGCGCGACGCGCTGGTGGCCGGCGACCTGCCGCGGTTCGGCGCGCTGCTCGATTCCGGCTGGAGCCTGAAGAAGCAGACCGCCCACAACATGTCCTCGCCGATGATCGATTCCGTCTACGAAGCGGCCAAGAGCTTCGGCGTGTTCGGCGGCAAGGTGTCGGGCGCCGGCGGCGGCGGGTTCATGATGTTCCTCGTCGACCCGACCCGTCGCGAGGGGCTCAAGCGCCTGCTCGGCGGCTTCGGCGGCGTGGCCCAGGCCGCCCGCTTCACCGCCACCGGTGCGGAATCCTGGGACGTACGATAGGATCAAGACCTTGAAAGAACTTTCGAAATCCATCGTCCGGCGGATGGCCGACCCGAACTTCACCCGTCGCTGGTTCGTCGGCGAGGGGCTGGACATCGGCGGCAAGCCCGACCCGCTGTCGCTCTACGTTCCGTTCTTCCCGGGCCTGAAGTCCGTGCGGGTCTGGGACTGGGAGGACGGCGACGCCCAGTTCCTCGAAGGCCTGGCGCCCGAGAGCCTCGACTTCGTCCATTCCAGCCACTGCCTGGAGCACCTGGTCGATCCGCGCCAGGGCCTGAAGGCCTGGTTCGGCGCCATCAAGCCCGGCGGCTTCCTGGTCGTCACCGTGCCGGACGAGGACCTCTACGAGCAGGGCCTTTTCCCCTCGACTCATAACCGCGACCACAAATGGACCTTCACGATGCTGAAGGCCAAGTCCTGGTCGGACCGTTCGATCAACGTGCTGGAGATCCTCTCCGACCTAGGCCCGGCCGCCGACGTCGAGAAGGTGGCGCTGCTGAACTCGACCTTCCGCTACGACCTGCCGCGCTACGACCAGACCCTGACGCCGATCGGCGAATGCGGGATCGAGTTCGTAGTCCGCAAGCGTTCGGCCGCCGAACTGGAGGCTGGCGGCCTGGTGCGCCAGACCGCCCAGCCCTCGCCGGCCGATCGCCGCCACTTCAACCAGTACCGGGCCGATCACGCCCACATGAAGACCAGCGCTCCGCCGTTCGAGGACGAAAGCGAGCTGTAACCGCTCGCAACCTGCGCCGGAGCGGATTTTCCTTTGGATTCCGCGTCCGGCGCCATGCTTGCGCCGCAAAATGCGACCTGTTACCCACCGGCGAGCGCCACAGACGGCGGGTGCGTCGGCGCGCCCTTGGTCGGGAGACTGAATGCAATCCGCACAACACATGGTTCGCACCGGACGGCGCGGGGCCATGCACGAGTTCAGCATGGCGTTCGCCGACCTGCGCGCCTCGCTCGACCGCATCGGCCTGGCCTGGTCGCTGGCCAAGCACGACGTCGTCTCACGCTACCGCGGATCGATCCTCGGCCCGTTCTGGATCACACTGTCCATGGGCCTGATGGTGGCCGGGATCGGGTTCCTCTACGCGAACCTGTTCAAGGTCCCCGTCAACGAGTTCATCCCCTATGTCGCACTTGGCATCGTCGTCTGGGGCCTGATCGCCAACGTCATTCTCGAGGGCTGCCAGACCTTCGTGCAGGCTGCCGGCATCCTCAGCCAGAGCTCGCTTCCAATGTTCACCTTCGTGTGGCGGACGGTCATGCGCAACGTGATCAACCTGGCGCACCACCTGATCATCATCGTCGGCGTGCTCGTCTACTACGATCACTGGCGCCAGACGGACGTGCTGATGGGCGCGCTCGGCGTGCTGCTGCTGCTGGTCAACATTTCCTGGATCAGCCTGGCGGCCGGCATCGCCTCTGCCCGCTTCCGCGACATCCCGCAGATCGTCGGCTCGGTCGTGCAGTTCGCGATGTTCATGACCCCGGTGTTCTGGCTCCCCGGCGGGCGCCTGCTCGACCACGCCGTGCTGGTGCTCAACCCGTTCTATCACCTGCTCGAGGTGGTCCGCGCGCCGCTGCTCGGCAACGTCGTGGATCCGCGCACCTACATCTTCATGGTGGTTCTGGCGGTGGCCGGCTGGACCGGCGCCTTCGCCACCTTCGCCCTCACCCGTCGACGGATCGTGCACTACCTATGAAGGGCCCCGAGGTCTCCATCCGGGTCACCGACCTGACCCTGCGCTTCCCCGTCTACGGGGTCGACGCCAAGTCGCTGAAAAAGCATCTGGCGCGCATCACCGTGGGCGGCAAGCTCGGCCGCACCGGCATGGGCGCGACCGAGGTCACCGCGCTGTCGAACATCAATCTCGAGCTGCGCTCCGGCGACCGGCTGGGGCTGATCGGCCACAACGGCTCGGGCAAGACCACCCTGCTCCGCGCGCTGGCGGGGGCCTACGAGCCTGACGAGGGCACCATCGACGTGCACGGCCAGATCGCCGCCATGCTCGACCTGAACCTCGGCATCGACCCGTCGGCGACGGGCCTCGACAACATCCGCCTGCGCGGCCGCATCGCCGGCCTCTCCGCCAAGGAGATCGAAGACCGGATGCAGGAGATCGGCGAGTTCACCGGCCTCGGCCCGTTCCTGGCGATGCCGCTGAAGACCTATTCGGCCGGCATGCAGGCGCGGCTGGCCTTCGCGGTCGCCACCGCCGTCCACGCCGACGTCATCCTGATGGATGAGTGGATCGCCGTCGGCGACGCCGACTTCCAGAAGATCGCCCACAAGCGGATCCTGGAACTGATGGAGCGCGCCGGCATCCTGGTGCTGGCCTCTCACGACCTCGAACTGATCCGCCTCTACTGCAACAAGGTCATGCGCATCGAAAGCGGGGTCGCCTCGCCGATCATGGACGTCAAGAAGCTGGACGAACTGCTGGCCGCCGCCTGACGCCCCGGGGAGCGACCTTGGACTTCATCTTCACCATCGTCTCGCGGAACTACGCCGCCCAGGCCGCCAGCCTGATGGAGAGCCTGGCGCGCGCCGAACCGGGCATCCGCCGCGTCGTCGTCACCACCGACGGCCCGATCGCCTTCAAGGACCCGGGCATCCGCACCCTCGACGCCGCGACCGTCGTGCCCGACTTCGCGGCCATGTGCGCCTATTACGACGCGCTGGAGCTGAACACCGCGGTCAAGCCGCTGTGTTTCAAGGCCCTGCTGGCGGAAGAGGGCGTGACCTCCGGCGCCTATTTCGACCCCGACATCTGGGTCTACCGGCCGCTCGACGCTGTGCGCGAGGGCCTGGCCAAGGCCCCGCTGGCGCTGACCCCTCACACCACCCGTCCGTTGCGCGGCGAAGCCAGCCCCAACGACCATGTCATCCTTCAGTCGGGGTCCTTCAACCTCGGCTTTGCGGCGATGCGGGCCGAGCCCGAGATCTTCGACCTGCTCGATTGGTGGGCCGAGAAGCTGCGCTTCGACTGCCGCGTCGACTTCGCCGCCGGCCTGTTCACCGACCAGAAGTGGATGGACCTGGCGCCGGGCCTGGTCAGCGATCTCGCCATCCTGCGCACTCCGACCCTGAACCTGGCCTATTGGAACCTGGAAGGCCGTCAGGTCGCCCGCACGTCGGACGGCTGGAGCGTCGATGGCCTGCCGCTGACCTTCTTCCACTTCTCCGGCTTCGACCCGACCCGGCCGGATCTGCTCTCCAAGCACCAGGACCGCATCAAAGTCACGCCGCGCTCGGATCTCGCCGCCCTGCTCGCCGACTACGCCCAGGCGCTGCTGCGCAACGGCCATGTCGAGGCTTCGGCCATTCCCTACGCCCATCGGGCTTTCCCTTCAGGCGAGCTCGTCACACGCGAGACCCGTCGCCGGATGCTGGCCGCGGCCCGCGCCGGCGAGGACTTCGGCGGCGGCCTGACATCGGCGGCCGAGGCCTGGGCCGCCGTGCGCCCCGGCGAGGTGATCCGCGAGCCGCGCGGCGGTCTCCTCGACGGCCCCTGGCTAAGCGGCTCGGCCGAGTTGACCAGCTGGCTGACCAGCGCGGCCGAGGCGCCCGCCATCAGCGCCCTGACTCATGCGCGCCGCGACCTGCGCGACCGCTTCGCGGCCGACGAGGCCGGGCTGAAGGCCTGGCTGCTGGGCCCGGAATCGATTGACGGCCGCTTTTCCGCGCGGCTGGCCCCGCCGGAGGCTTTCGCCGAGCCGGAGCTGGCGCTTCGCGCCGCCCGCCAGGTGGCCGGCGACCTCTCCGAGGCCAAGCTCCGCTTCGCCGCCTACGGCCTGGCCCACCGCGCGGCCTGGCCGCAGTGGGTCGGCACGGCGCTGCGCTCGGGGTTCAACGCCCCGGTGCGCGAGCTGGCCCGCGGCATGCCGTTCCCGCGCCTGTTCCTGTCGATCTGGGAAAGCCGGGGCGACCTGCAGCGGCTGTTCCCGCTGACCAGTTTCAAGGGCCGCTTCGGCTTCCTGCGCTGGCTGATCGGCGGCGGCCTGGCCGAATACGGCGTCGATGTCGCGGCCCTGCCGCTCACCGTCGACAGCCATCCGGTGTTCGAGCTTGCCCGCTTGTCGGTGCGCCGCGAGCCGGCCGAGGCCGGCCGCGCGCCGGCCGCCGGCGCCATCAACACCCTGCTGGCGGTCGAGCGCTGGACGCCCGACGCCGCCGGCGGCGAGGCGCTGGTGTTCGACGCTGGCGCCGGCCGCTTCCGCACGCCCCAGGGCGCGCCCGCCGATCCGCCGGCCCGCGTCGGCAAGCTCGTGTTCCGCACCGCGCCGGGGCTGATCGCCGCCGACGCCGTGGCCCTGCTGGCGCAGGGCGTCGCCTGGGAGTCCGCCAGCGCATGAGTCTGCTGTCCACGGCCCGCGGCGCCTGGCGCGCGCTGACGCCAGAACCTGTCCGCCGCCTGGCCCAGCCGATCCTGGGCCCCGCGCTGGAGGCCTATGTCCGCCATCAGGCCCGCGCCCCGCACGACGCAGAAACGAGCGCCGGCCCGATCCGCGTGGTCGGCGACTTCGGCGGCTCCTACGGCATCGCCGCCTCCGCCAAGCTGGCGGTCCGCGCCTTCGAGGCGTTGGGCGCCCCGGTCGAGCAGGTGGACATCGCCGGCGCCAAGCTCGACTGGATCGGCGGATCGGAGGCGGCCCGCACGCCCGGCCCCTGGATCTTTCACGTCAACGCCCCCGAGCTGCTGGCGGCGCTCGCCTTCCTCGGTCCCAAGAACGTCCGCGGGCCCCGCTATGGGTACTGGGCCTGGGAGCTGCCGCGCGCCCCGAAGTCCTGGCTGAAGGACGCCGCCTTCCTGGAGGAGGTCTGGGTTCCCAGCGCCTTCACCGGCGCGGCCCTGACCGGCGCCAAGGCCCCGGTGCGCGTGGTGCCGCATCCGCTGTTCATCGAAGACTATCGCGACGTCGTCCCGGCGCGGCGCGACGAGCGGTTCACCGCAGTCACCCTGTTCGACTTCAAGTCCTCGGCGGCGCGCAAGAACCCCGAGGCGATGATCGCCGCCTTCGCGCAGGCCTTCCCCGACGACCCGACCGCCCGGCTGGTGATCAAGACGCAGAACGGCGCGGCCTTCCCCGACTTCCTCGCCCGCCTGCGCGCCCAGGCGCCGGCCAATGTCGAGGTCCTGGACGTCGTCTGGCCCTACGCCCAGGTGAAGAGCCTGATCGCCTCGGCCGACGTGCTCATCTCGCTGCACCGGGCCGAGGGCTTCGGGCTGACCATGGCCGAGGCCATGGCGCTCGGCACGCCGGTGATCGGCACCGGCTGGTCGGGCAATGTCGACTTCATGGACGAGACCTGCTCCCTGGTGATCCCGTCGCAGCCGATCGCCGTCGACGACCCGCAGGGCATCTATCGCGGCCAGACCTGGGCCGATCCGGACGTCGAGGCGGCCGCCCAGGCGTTGCGCCGCCTGCGCGCCGACCGTGAGCTGGCCGCGCGCCTGTCGGAAGCCGGAAAGCGCCGGGTGGCCGAGCAGCTCTCGCCCCAGGCCTGGTTCGCCACCCTGCCTGACGGCGTACAGCGTGCCGCCCTCGCCGCCGCGGGCGCCGCGCGCCGGGCTCAGTCGTCGCGGTAGGGCTTGGCGTAGGTGGTCAGCACGAACACCGCCGCCATCGTCACCGCCGCGGCCGGCGCGAGCGCGCTGAGCACCTCTCCGGGACCGTAGCCGACCGCCCGCAGATGGCCGGCGATCAGCGGCCCGACGATCGAACCCAGCCGCCCGGCGGCCACCGAGGCGCCTGCGCCGGCGGCGCGGAACTGCGGCGGATAGTAGTTCGGCGCCAGGGCGTAGAGCACGTAGAGCCCGCCGATCACCGTGAAGCCGGCCGCCGCTGACGCCGCCAGGATCATTGGCAGGCCGGTCGCCTCCGCCAGGGCGTAGAGCGCGGCCGCCAGACCCGCGAACACCGCGATCAACAGCCAGCGATAGCCGACCTTGTCGGCCGCCCAGCCCAGCACCAGCGAGCCGACAACCGCAGCCAGGTTCAATGCAAAAGCCGCGGCCGCGCCCTCGGCCGGCGAGAAGCCCTTGGCCACGACCAGCAGCGGCAACCAGTTCAGCAGCAGGTAAGTGACCAGCAGATCGAGCGCGAACACCGTCCAGATCAGGATCGTGGCCAATCCCCTCCCCCCGCCGAACAGGCCGGTCAGCATCTCCGGCGGCGCGCCGTCGCCCTCGCGCGCCGGACGAGTCTCGGGCAGAAGGAAGTAGACCACCGGCACCAGCATCAGCGGCAGGGCGCCGCCGATCATAAACAGCATTCGCCAGTCCACGCCGCCCGCCTCGCCGACCTGGGCGGCCAGGGCTACCAGCGCCCCGCCGACGGGCAGGCCGCAGAACATGCTGGTGGTCGTCAGGGCGCGTCGATTTGGCGGGCTGATCTCGGTGGCGATGGCGATCAGGTTGGGCATCGCCCCGCCGAACCCGAGGCCGGTGGCCAGCCGTGCGAGGGTCAGGGTCTCGAAATTCGTCGCCATAGCTGTGGCCAGCGAGAACAGCCCAAACAACGCCACCGAGCCCAGCAGCACCGGTCGGCGGCCGTAGCGGTCAGCAGCCCAGCCGCCGAACAGCGCCCCGATCACAAGGCCGATCATCGCCGCGCTGCCCGCCCAGCCGAGCTGAGAAGGCCCAAGACCGAGGTCAGGCGCCATATGCGGCGCAGCCACCCCGAAGGCCTGGATGTCGTAGCCCTCCAGGGCGGCGATGCCGAAACAGATGGCGACGATCAGGCCCGGACTCACCGTGCGCGTACTCGAACCTGTCATGCCATATCCTCCCCGGCGCACTGGATCTGGTCGAACAGGTCGCTCGCCTTCACTATACAATTCGTATTCGCACGCGTTCAGTAAACAGGAAGCGCTTGGATATCCCCTTCAACGCCCCGGATTGCCTGCCGGCCATGATTATCGTCGCCGGCCAATCGAACGCGCTTGGCTACACCTTGGGCGCCGCCGACTTGCCATCCCACCTCATCGCGCCCGGCTCCGCCCAGATCTGGAGCCCGCAGGCCCGCGCCTTCGTCCCGCTGCAACCGGCCGCCAACACCGGCGCTCCGAACAATCCGCAGACCTGGGGACCTGAGTCGCAGTTCGCCTACCGCTGGCGCCAGGACCACGCCTGCGCGCCGCTTTACGTGGTCAAGTACGCCCGCGGGGAGACGGGGCTGGCGCCGGACCCGGCCGCCCGCGATTGGTCGCCGTCCTCGCACGGCGACCTCTGGGACGCCGCCACCGCCGAGATAGATGCGGCCAAGGCCGCCCTAGCCGCCCAGGGCCTGGCCCCGCGCGTGCGGGCGGTGCTGTGGATGCAGGGCGAGACCGACGCGCAGAGCCCGGCCAAGTCCCGCGCCTACGCCGCCAATCTCGCCGCCTTCGTGGCTCAGGTGCGGGCCCGCTGGGGCGACGCCGACACCATCGTGCAGATCGGGCAGATCGACCGTCCCGGACCGGCCGGCTGGGAAACGGTGCGGCAAGCCCAGGCGCGGGTCGCCGGCCGCGACGCCAAAACCACGCTCACCGACACCGATCCCTTTGAGCGCCAGCCGGCGGACGGCGTGCACCTGACGGCTTCCGGCCAGGTCCGCCTGGGCGATGAGTTCTACGAACGGTTGGCCGCGGTTCGGCCCTAGCCGTCGAGGCGATCCGGCGTGAAGCTGATCACGCCCTGACGCTCCAGCTCGGTCAGGATCTGGTCAATCTGGCTGCGCAGCTCCAGCATGCAGTTCGGGGTCAGGATCAGGTAGCCGGACTTGACCTTGTGTTCCTCGCCCGCTTCGTCCGCGACGTTGGCGGCGAAGGCTAGGCGCGCGACCCCGGATTGGAAGCCGAGTCCGGCCATGGCGTCGCCGAAGATCATCGGCAGGTCGAAATCGGGCAATCCGGGCGGGCTGGGCATGCCGCCTGATCGCATGATTCCGGGGGCTGCGGCCAAGTCGCACACGCCGGCTTGAATTTGCGCAAAACTACACAACGTCTATTCTTCGTTTATTCGCGGAGGATCCTCCCCATGACTACCCTCGTTTTCGTCGCCCTGGCCCGCAGCGCTCCGGCCGGCGGCTACAGCGCCAGCTTCCCCGACCTGACCGGGCTCACCGTCGAGGGCGCCGACATCGCCGCCCTGGTCGTCGCCGCCCGCGAAACGGTGCTGAAGGAATTGCAGCGCCTGGCCGACGACGGCCACGACTGGCCCAAGCCGACCGCGCTCGAAGCCGTCACGGTCGAGGCCGGGGTCGTCCCGTTCCTGGTCGACGTGTCGGTCGAGGACACCCCGGTGCGCGTCAACATTTCGATCGGCGAGCGGCTGCTCAAGCGTATCGACCAGGCCGCCGAAACCCGCGGCATGAGCCGCTCGGGCTTCATCGCCGCCGCCGCGCGGACCGCGCTGGGCGAGAAGATCGGGGCCGGCGCGGGCGCCGACTTCGACGCCATCGCCCGCAAGCTGCAGGACGAGTGGTCGGTGCTCGGCCGCAAGATCACCGACAGCCTCGGCCCGGACTCGGCCTTCAACCGCAGCGTCAACGAGTTCGACGCCAAACTGACCGAGACCATCCGCAAGACCGCGGACAACATCTCGGCCGCCATGGCTCGGCGAAAGGAGACCGAAGCCCGCAAGGACGAGGCCGCCAAGGACGAGAAGAGCCACCCCGCCGACGCTGCGATCTAGTCCGGCATGGCTGCGGGCACGATCGCGACCGCCGCGTCGCGGGACGAACTGAAGCTGCGTGAGCTGAAGCGCATGCAGGCCATCGCCACCGGGCTGCTGGTGGCGATGGCGATCGTCTTCGTGGCCGCCAGCCGCGCCGACGACCATTGGCCATGGCTGGCCTATGTCCGCGCCTTTGCGGAGGCCGCGATGGTCGGGGCCTGCGCCGATTGGTTCGCCGTGACGGCGATCTTCCGCCGACCGCTCGGCCTGCCGATCCCGCACACCGGCATCATCCCGCGCAACAAGGACCGGATCGGAGAGGCGCTCGGCGGCTTCATCGCGGACAACTTCCTGACCGTCGACGTGCTGGACAGCCGCTTGAAGCAGATCGAGGTCGCCCGCTGGGGCGGCGAGTGGCTGCGCCAGCCGCGCCACGCGCGGCGCCTGGCCCGGCGTCTCTCGGCCCTCGTCCCGACCATCCTCAAAGTGCTGCCGCGCGACATGCTTCGCGAGACCGCCGGCTCGGCCGCGGTCGCCGCCATCCGCGCCGTGCCGGCCGCCCCCACCGCCTCGAAGTTGCTGGCCGCCTTCTGGAACGAGGGTCGTTCCCAGGCCGCCTTCGACTGGGGCCTCGACAAGCTCGCGGCCTATCTCGAGGCGAACGAGGCGACCATCCAGCAGAAGGTCGAGGCCAAGTCCTGGAAGTGGATGCCGAAGTTCATCGACAAGATGATCGCCCAGAAGGTCACCACCGGGCTTGGCGAACTGCTCGTCGAGATGCGCGAACCCGACCACCCCTGGCGCCAGGAGCTGAAGGCCTGGATCGAGACCTTCATCGACCGTCTGGCCCATGACCCCGAGCTGATCGCCAAAGGCGAGAACCTGAAGGCCAAGCTGCTGGCCGACCCGGCCCTACGCGAACAGGCCGCCGGCGTCTGGCGCGAGATCGAACAGCGCCTGGCCGACGGCGACGGCGCAGGCCTGACCGAGCGGCTGGAGCAGATGCTGACCGCGCTCGGCGAATGGCTGCACACCGAAGAGACCGCACAGGCCCGCCTGAACGAGTGGGCCCGGATACTGGCCCGCCAGGTCATCGCACCGCGCCGTCACGAAATCGGCGGCTTCGTCGCCCAGGTGGTGGCCAGCTGGGACACCAAGGGCGTGGTCGACAAGCTCGAACTGCAGGTTGGCAAGGACCTGCAGTACATCCGCGTCAACGGCACGCTTGTAGGCGGACTGGTAGGGCTGGCGATCTTTTCTGCGAGCCGCGCCTTCGGACTCTAGTAGCGCCGTTCTCTGCCCCGCGCTTAGATGCGGCGAGCAGGCGGAGAACGCGACATGGCCCAGTTCAAGGTGACCCCTCTGACCCCGACCATCGGGGCGCTGATCGAAGGCGTGGACCTCGCCCAGCCAGTCAGCGACGACCTGCTGCACGCAATCCGCCAGGCGTTCCTTAAACACCAGGTGGTGTTCTTCGAGGACCAGCACATCACCCCGGTCCAGCATCGCGACTTCGCCGCGCGGTTCGGCGCGCTGCACACCCATCCGCTTTATCCGGGGGTGCCCGAGGCGCCGGAGCTGTTCATCCTCGACAACCACAAGGACAACCCGACCGACAACGACAGCTGGCACACCGACGTAACCTTCATCGAGACGCCGCCGATGGCCTCGATCCTCTACGCCAAGCTGCTGCCGCCCTCGGGCGGCGACACCATCTGGTCGAACTCCAAGGCGGCGTATGAGGCGCTTTCACCGGCCTTCCGCGAATTCCTGTCGGGGCTGGATGCGGTGCACGACTTTGCGCGCGGCTTTCCCACCCGCGGGATCGTCGCCAAGGGCGCCGGCGAGGACAAGCACGCCAAGGCGGTGGCCGAGCACCCGCCGGTGCTGCACCCGGTGATCCGCACCCACCCGGAAACCGGCGAGGACGGGCTGTTCGTCAATTTCGGCTTCACCGACCGGATCAAGGGCCTGCGCCGCAAGGAGAGCGACGCGATCCTGAACATGCTGTTCGAGCACATCCAGAAGCCGGAATTCCTGGTCCGCTGGCGCTGGAGCCCGAACGCCATCGCCTTCTGGGACAACCGCGTGACCCAGCACTATGCGGTCAACGACTACCTGCCCCATCGCCGGATCATGAACCGCGCCACGGTGCTGGGCGACCGCCCCTATCACCGCTCGCGGGCGCCGGCCGGGCTCAAGGCCGCGGCCGAATAGGGCCTATCGCCAGTCCAGCAGGCCGAGCTTGCACATCCAGACGATGGACATGCCCAGCAGCTGCTGACGCCCGTTCGGGAACGGCGCGACCAGGTCGCGCACGCTCAGCTCGCCCTCGGCGATCAGCCGGCCCAGCATGACGGCGCTGTCCTGCGGCGAGGCGCGCCAGTTGGCGGCGAAGTGATCGAGCCGGATGTTCTGCGTCCGCTCCAGATCGGCGAGGGTCACGCCGGGCCGCGCCGACACGCGAGTGCCGGGCGCCAGCACCTGGGTCGCAAACCGCGCGAAGGCGCCGAACGGTTCGGTCTTGGTCGGATTGCGCTTATATTTGAGCTCCTCCGGCTGAGCGGCCAGACGGATCGCCTCGAGCTCAGCGAGAAGTTCCTGCAAGCCGGCGACGACAACCTTCCAATCGAAGGTCTCGCGGATGCGCTTGCGGCCGGCTTCGCGCATCTTGGCGCGCAGCTCCGGAGAGGCGATCAGTTCGCCGATGCGGGCCGCCGCGTCGCCGACATTAATCGCCGTGTGTTGGGCCACCGAGCCGACATAGGACTGGTACGTCATCCCCATGTGCAGGTGGCGGTTGACCATCCCCTGCCCGGCCCCCACCGGCCCGCCCAGCGAGCGCACCAGGAAGCCGTCGATCCCGTCGCGCACCGTGAAGCGGTAGCCGTCCCAGTCGCTGGCCACCACCGGCATGCCGGCCGCCATCGCCTCCAGCGGCGTGATCCCGAAGGTCTCCTGGATGTTGTCGACCAGCGATAGGAATATGTCCCCGGCCGCCCACATGGCCCCGACCACGGCCGCGTCGTTGCCGTTCAGGTAGTGCACGGCGACCGAGGGGGCGTAGGCCGCCGCCGCCTCCTCGTACATCGATCGATGATCTTCCGGGTTCGGGAACCAGCCGACCAGGGCGAAGTGCACCTTGCCCCCCGTCGCCTTGGCCGCCTCCTCGGCGGCGCGGAACATCGGCTGGGGGAACGCCTTCTCGAAGAAAGACAGCCGCCCGACCCACATGATCACGACGTCGTCGGGTCTAACGCCCATCTGCTCGCGGGTAGCGGCGCGCACGTCCGGTCGGTCGGCCAGGGCGGCGAAGGCCGAGCCCTCCACCCCCAACGGCAGCAGTGGCAAGTGCGGGCGGATCTGCTTGGTTCCGCCGTAGCGGTCGGCCAGATAGCCGGTCCACTCGTCGAACATCTCCACCAGCGATGCCTGCACCACCGGCGAGGTGCAGATCAGCGCGTCCCACGGCTGCATCGGAGCGACGGCGGACTTGGCGATCATCTCGCGCATCGCCAGCGGCGCCAGGGTGTGGACCATGCCGACCAGGCTGTAGGTGTTCTCCAACCCCACCTGCCGGCGCAGCCAGGCCATGTCGGTCAGCTCGGGCACCCCGCGCACGAGCGCTCCGGCGGCGGTTGGCGGCCCCTGGTCGAGGAGGTGGGTCGTGGCGACCTGGGCGCGCACTGCTTCACCGGGAACCAGTCCCGCCACGAGGTCGGCGGCCGCCACCTGGGCGCCGGTCAGGAAGTCCACCCGATCGACGTCGCCATAGCGCAGCACCGCCCTGAACAGCTCGACGTTGGCGACGTCCTTGCCGAACGGATTGTGCTTCGGCCGCACGCCGGCGGACGGATGATAGAGCGCGATGCTGCGTGCCAAGGCGGCCTTCCCCAGTTCGAAGTCGCCGTGCGCTGCGGCCCCTGGCTGTGCTCTCGCACAGCCGCCGCGCCGAGCCAAGCGGCCTAGGGGTCGCTGCGCCGGAAGGTCGTCACCAGCACGTCGCGATAGGCCGGGCGGCTCGGATCGACCGCTTCGATCGCCGTCACGCCATGAAACACGCGATGGTCGTCGATGAACACCGCGTCCAGCGGCTCCAGCAGGGTGAAGCTGCCCAGGGCCGCGCCGGTCGGATCGAAGATGTCGGTGACGCCGGCCGCGACGTTCTCGCGCGCCACCAGCATGACCAGCACCCAGTCGACGCCGTCGCGATGCGCGCCCTCCGGCGTCGGCCGCCCGGCCTCGTCGGCCCGCGCCTCGATTCGGAACTGGTGCATCTCCGTGCGCCAGGGATACCCGGCTTCCGGCCCGGCGACGCGGCCGAACACGTCCAACGATGCCTCCAGGATCGCCTGCGTCAGCGGCAGATCGAGCACTGCCGGCGTGATCGGCGCGAACCACCGTTCGACCCCGCCGTTGAGGCGGTTGTAGTCCACGCTCTGAAAGTGGGGCTGGTGGGGCAGGCGCTCGGTTCGCCCGGGCTGCGCTTCCAGCGTCGCATAGCGCCGCCGCCGATAGCGGCCGCCGTCGGCCATGTACTCGTCCACCGCCAGGTCGTTCCAACTCGCCGCATAGGCGTCCCAGTCGGCGAGCGCAGCCGGACCCAGCAGCTCGCGCATCTGCGGCCCGCGCACCCGCGCGAACCCGTCCCTGGCCACCTGCGATCTGATCACGTCGAGCAACGGCGCGCTCCCTTCGGCGCACCGCAGCTATGCCGTTCGCCGCGACATTCAAGCCCAATCGCGCAGCACGGGAGGCGCAGCCGCCGCCACGGCGGAACCCCGCCTGCGAAGTTGATTTTCATTTCAGGAGAAAATGGCGCGCCCGGAACGATTCGAACGTCCGACCCTCAGATTCGTAGTCTGATGCTCTATCCAGCTGAGCTACGGGCGCGCAGTGCCTCTCGGCGAAGGCGCGGAACCTAGTCGGCGAGGCAGCGGTTGGCAAGCGGGGGCGAGCGGAAAATTTCGCCCCCGCCGATTTTCTTTTCAGAGCCCCGGAAGTCGGCCGCCAAGACCCTTCAAGATCGCGCCGCCGACGCCTGGCACGCCGAAGGGCGACTTGCCCTGCTGGCCGCCTTGACCGCCCTGAGTTCCCCGAGCGACGCCGGCGTCATCGTCATCGCCGCCCATGCCCGGCATCTCCATGCCCAGCATGGCGCCGGTCTGGGATTTGTATCGGACCTTGACGGTCCAATCGATGTTCCAGGCCACCTTCGGGTCGTCCGGACGAGGCGGGTACGAGATGTTGGTCTCGCCGCCATAGGCGGCCAGTTGCACCATCGCCTGCGGAGCCGCCTTGGTGAACTCCACCGGAATGGTGCAGCTGGTCGTGCTGGGCGCCATCAGCGCCCGCGACGCCACCAGGCGCTTGATATCCGCCGAAGAGAGATACTCCGGCATGGCGAAGGCCGAGGCCTGCGCCTCGCTCGACGACCACATGACGACCGTGTCGCCGTCGGACGCGCCGACCGCCGTAGCGAGATAGCCCTCGGCGTTGGTGACCGCGTTCCAGGCCAGCTGACCCGAACCGCTGGGGTTCATCAGGTTCTTGGTCAGGTTGAGCGGTCCCAGGAAGTCCTGCTGGGCGGCCAGCGCGAACTTGATATCGGGGGTGTAGGTGCCGCGGATCAGGTGATCGCCGACCAGCGAGCCGGCGCCCGGCACCGAGGTGCGGGTCTTGTCGTTCGGCCACTCGCCATAGGTGGTGTTGCGGCTGGGCGACGGCGGCTGCATCGGCGTGCCGAATTGGCCGGCCAGGGCTTGCATGCCGGGCGGAGCCTGCCCCGCCGCGACCTTGGCGAAGTCGATGACGATCGGCTGGCCGGCCTTGGCGTGCTCGCCGCAGCCCCAGAAGACCAGCAGCTTGCCCTTGGGCTTGTAGTTCTCGGGCATGTAGTTGTCTTGCCGCGGCGGCCCGACGGGAGAATTCGGGGTCACCAGCGGCAGGCTCTGGCCCGCCCGCAGCCCCGCCGGCGGCAGATGCTCGGCGCTGGGCGCGCCGGTCGGCTTGCGCGAGGTCCCGAGCTGCAGGGTGAGGGTCTTGGCGACGTTCGAGCCGCCCCCGCCGCCCATCATCGCGCCCATCATCGCGCCCATGGAAGGACGCCCGCCGCCTCCGCCGCCCATGGCGCCGAACCCGGTCTGGGTCTGGGCGCTCATCCAGTAGGTGGCGACCGGGCCGGTCACCTGTTGCTTGGTCTGCGCGTCGGCTGCGCCGGCCAACAGGCCTGCGCCGGCCACGAGGGCCGTCGTTCTCACCCACTGCATGGGCAGGTCTCCATTCAGAACTCTAAGAACGCGGGTCTCTAAACTGTATGCGCAGCCGCAGCGTTCTCCAAATCGCCGAATGGGCCCAGGCGAGCGACGAAAGCGCCGAAGGCGTCAGACAGGCAGATCGCGCCAGCCGCGGACGCCCTTCCAG
This sequence comes from Phenylobacterium haematophilum, assembly GCF_014196295.1. Lineage (GTDB taxonomy): Bacteria > Pseudomonadota > Alphaproteobacteria > Caulobacterales > Caulobacteraceae > Phenylobacterium > Phenylobacterium haematophilum. Next base: position 46,316 of record NZ_JACIDK010000003.1, on the reverse strand, counting down.
GGCGTGGCGGCGTAGACGCCTCGAGCCGTCGCCCGGGCCAGAACGTCGGTCGCCAGCGCCCCGATCCGCGCCACGACGTAGTCCGCCCCCTCGGCCGGGAGCGGACGGCGGGCGGTCGAGAGCGCAAACACCACGTCGCCGTCAAAGGGGGCATGGATCGGACGAATCGCCCGGGCCAAGCCGTCCTGGGCCATGATCGCCACGCGCTTGGCCTGCGCCGGGGTAAGGGCGAGGTCGGTCGCGACGCAGGCGATTGTGGTGTTCATCCGCGCCTTCGGATCGGACTTGGCGAGACCCCACTCGTCGGGGCCGGCGCGCAGGTCGCCGGCGCCCAGACCGCCGAACTCGCCGTTCAGCTCATAGGGGGCGGCCCAGAAGGCGCGTCCGCCGGGCGCGACCACCGACCCGAAGGAATTGACGCAGACCAGCGCGCCCACGGTGATTCCGTCGGCGCTGACGACCGAGGCCGATCCCGTCCCGCCCTTCAGCGCCCCGGCCATCGCGCCATAGCCCGCGCCGGCCGTACCGAGCTCGACATCGAGGCCGGCCGCGAGCACCGCCTCGCGGCCGAGGCGGCGATAGGGCGGCTCCTCTCCCCACGCCTTGTCGCCGCCGTTGGCGAGGTCGTAAAGGATGGCGCCGGGCACGACCGGCGAGCGCGGCACGCCGCTTGAGCTGACCATGCCGTAGCCGCGGCCCTGCGCCCCCAGCCAACCCACCACGCCATCGGCGGCTGCGAGGCCGTAGACCGAGCCGCCCGACAGCACGATGGCGTCCACCGCATCGACGAGGTTCTCCGGCGCCAGGGCGTCGGTCTCGCGCGTGCCGGGGCCGCCGCCGCGCACGTCGCAGCCGGCGACGGCGCGATCGTCCGGCAGGATGACGCTGACCCCGGTGCGGGCGGCCGCGTCGCTGGCCTGGCCGACTTTGAGGCCCGGCACGTCAGTGATCAGGTTGCGCGCGCCGGGCGCGGCGGAGGGCATCTGGCTCATAATCGGCATCGAAAGCACGGCGGCGCATTTGTTGTCCACGCGCGGATGGCTATGGTGGCGCTCTTCTCCCCTCCGCCTCCGACGGGTTCTACGTGCTTCAGCTCCAGCGTTTCGCCGCCCTCCCCCTCGCCCTGGCCCTGGCCGCCTGCGCCACGACCGCCACGAAGGAGGCGCCCGCGCCCGCGCCGACCGCCACCGCGCCAAGCCCGAAGGTCATGGTCTCGGCCGCCAATCCGCTGGCGGTGGAGGCGGGGCTGAACGTTCTGCGCAAGGGCGGCTCGGCGGTGGACGCGGCCGTGGCCGTGCAGGCGGTGCTCAGCCTGGTCGAGCCGCAGAGTTCGGGCGTCGGCGGCGGCGCGTTCATGACCTACTACGACGCCAAGACCAGGAAGGTGACGGGTTACAACGGCCGCGAGACCGCGCCGGCCGGCGCCACCGACACCATGTTCCTGGACGCGTCCGGCAAGCCGCTGCCGTTCCCGGTGGCGGTGACCAGCGGAAAGGCGACCGGCGTGCCCGGTGCGGTGGCGATGCTGTCGATGGCCCAGGCCCAGCACGGCAAGCTGCCCTGGAAGGACCTGTTCGGCGACGCCGAGCGACTGGCCGCCGACGGCTTCGTGGTCAGCCCGCGGCTGGCCGGCATGATCGCCAGTCCGTTCCCGCAGGCGGGCGTCCCCGACGCCAAGGCCTATTTCACCAAGCCCGATGGCCAGCGTTACCAGGCTGGCGACGTGCTGAAGAATCCGGCGTACGCCGCCACCGTCCGCAAGATCGCCGCCGAAGGGCCCAAGGCGCTGCTGGAAGGCTCGATCGCCGAGGCCATCGTCGCCAAGGTGCATGAAGGCCCGCTGCCCGGCACGATCACGCTGGCGGACCTCAAGTCCTACAAACCGAAATCGGGCGACGCGGTCTGCCGGCCCTATCGCGTCTACATCGTCTGCGTGCCCGACGCCCCGTCCAGCGGCGCGGCCCTGCTCCAGGCGCTCGGCATCCTGTCGCACACCGACATCGCCGACCGCGGCCCGACCGACCCGCAGGCCTGGTTCTTGTTCGCCCAGGCCAGCCGCCTGATGTACGCCGACCGCGACCGCTACTTCGGCGACCCGGACTTCACCCCGGTGCCGATCGAGGGCCTGCTGGAGGACAGCTACGTCGCTCAGCGCGCGACCCTGATCGGCGACGTCGCCGGCCCGGCCCCCGGCCCCGGCACGCCGCGCGGCGCAGGCGCCCTGGCCCCCGACGCCACCAAGGAGCCGGGCGGCACCTCGCACTTCGTCGTCGTTGACGCCGACGGCAACGTCGTGTCGATGACCACCACGGTCGAGAGCATTTTCGGCACCGGCCGCATGGTCGGCGGCTTCTTCCTCAACAACCAGCTGACCGACTTCTCCTGGGCCCCGGTCAACGCCGACGGCGCCAAGGCGGCCAACGCCGTGGCCCCCGGCAAGCGTCCGCGCTCGTCCATGGCCCCGACCATCGTGCTGGACCGCGAGGGACGCTTCGTGGCGGCTGTCGGCTCGCCGGGCGGCAACTCGATCCTGGCCTACAACCTCAAGGCTCTGGTCGGGATCCTGGACTGGAAGCTGAGCGTACAGGACGCCTTCAACCTGCCCAACCTGATCGCCCGCGGCGACAACATCGCCTCGGAGCCGGCTCGCTATGCGCCAGGCGTCGTCGACGCGCTGGCGGCCAAGGGGATAGCCTTTAAAGGCAGCGGCGGCGAAGGCTCGGGCCTGCACGGCGTCATGGTCACCCCGCAGGGCCTGCAGGGGGGCGCGGACGAGCGCCGCGAGGGCGTGGCGAAGGGCTTCTAGCTCTCGGCGTTCTTGGCGCGCCGGCGCTTCGGCGCCGGCGCCCGGGTCGGAGCGCCCGGCAGGCGCAGCTCGAACACCGTGCCCTGCGGCCCGGTCTCGGCGAGCGTCAGGTCGCCGCCATGGCCCTGGGCCAGCTCATGGGCGATGGCCAGGCCCAGGCCCGCCCCGCCCTGCCGCGTCGAGCCGGCGAAGGGCTGGAACAGCCGCTCACGGGCCCGCTCGGACACGCCCGGACCGTTGTCAGCCAGGCGAATGACGCTGACCCCATCCTCCTCGAACAGCGAGACCTGCACCGAGCCCGGCGTCTGGCGGTCTGTCTGCTGCTCGATCGCCTGGCGGGCGTTGCGCATCAGGTTCACCAGGATCCGGTGCAGCTGGTCAGGATCGGCCACGACCTGCTCGGCCGGGTCCACGAGCGAGATCATCCGCACGCCGTCGGGCGAGAGTCTTGCCTCCTCCTCGGCGTCCTCGAGCACCTGGGCCAGGCGCAGCGATCGGACGTCGGGCGCGGCCTCCTCGGTCTTGCCATAGGCCAGCACGTCGCTGGCCAGCTTCACGGCCCGGTCCAGCGCCCGCTCCAGGCGCGGCAAGGCCTGGGTCACCTGCGGGTCCTTCAACGCCGCGAGCCGCTCGGAGGCGATCTGGGCGCTGGTGAGCATGTTGCGCAGGTCGTGGTTGATCTTGGCGACCGCCTCGCCCAAGGCGGCCAGGCGCGCGCGCGATTGCAGGGCCGTGCGCAGCTCCTCTTGCATCCGCTCCAGCTGCACCTCGGCGCGGCCGACCTCGTCGCGACGGCCGGAGGGTTCGATGTGGGCGGCGGTGTCCTCGGGGTCGGCGGCGAAGCGCTCCATCGAGCGGGTGATCCGCTGCATCGGGCGGACCAGAAAGTAGTTGAGCGACAGGTAAACGAGGCCGCCCGCCAGGAACGAGACGAAACCCATGATCGCCAGCAGGCGCCAGAGATAGGCGCTCAGCTCGGCCTTCAGCTCGGTGTCGGGCGCGACCACCTCGATGAACTGGGCCTTGTAGAAGCGCGGCTCGGCGATCACGCGGACCATGCGCCGCTCACCGCCGCCGAACAGGGTCTGGAACGGCGCCGACAGCCAGGAGGCCGGGGCTTGGTCGCGAAGGTCGACGAGATAGGGCGGCTCCTCCAGCCGCGGGCCGGGAACCTTCAGGAACCGGTTGCCGTCGTTGTCGAGCACGGCGACGGTCTGCACGCCGGCGCCCTCGCGCAGCTGCGAGGCCAGATTCTCGCTGAGGATCTGGTCGGGCGCGACCTCGGTGGCCATCGAGGCCAGTTCCGCGGCGCGGACCCGGTCCAGCAGCCACTGCTCCTCGAACGAGGCGAGCGCAGCCGGCAGGGCGATGGCGCTGGCGCCGGCCACGAACAGAATGGTCAGAATCAGCAGACGCGCTGACAGGCCGCCCGGCCAGAAAAAGCGGCGCGTGGGCGGCTTCTTGGGCGCCGGGGAAGAGGGGGCGTCCGCCATGACGACTCCCCCGTTACTGCACCCGGAACGGTTCGGCAACGCAGCGCCGTTCCGAAGCGTGGCCGATTCCGCAGGAAAGCCCGCGCTTTGACCTCAATTGGCGCCCACCGCCTGGGCGACGGAGCCGAACCCGTCGCGGCGCAACAGGTCGGCGAGCTCGCGTTTGATTCGGATCACCAGTCCCGGCCCGCCGAACACCATGGCCGAGTAGAACTGGACCGCAGAGGCGCCGGCCCGGATCTTGGCGTAGGCGTCCTGGCCCGACCCGACGCCGCCAGCCCCGATAAGCACCACGCGGCCGCCGGCCGCCTGGGCGAAGGCGCCCAGCATCTTGGTCGAGAGCGCGGTCAGCGGGGCGCCGGAAAGCCCGCCGGCCTCGCCGGCGAAGCGCGAGGCCAGCTGCGGGCGGCTGATCGTGGTGTTGGAGACGATGATCCCCTCCAGCCCATTGGCGACCACGGTCTCGACGATGGCCTCGACCTCGCCGTCCTCGAGGTCGGGCGCGACTTTCAGGAACATCGGGACACGACCCGCGGCCGGCAAGGCATCGCGCGCCTCGGCCAGCCGGCCGAGCAACTCTTCCAGCGCGGCCTTGGTCTGCAGCGCGCGCAGGCCCGGCGTGTTGGGCGAGGAAATGTTGATCGTGAAGTACGAGGCCAGGCCCCACAGCCGGGTCAGGCCGGTGACGTAGTCGGCCACACGGTCCGCGGCGTCCTTGTTGGCGCCGATGTTGGCGCCGACCACGCCAGGTCCGCGCCGCGCGAGGCGGGCGGCGAACGGCTCCAGGCCCTCGTTGTTAAAGCCCATGCGGTTGATCACCGCCTCGTCCTCGGTAAGGCGGAACAGTCGCGGACGGGGATTTCCGGCCTGGGCCAACGGCGTGACCGTGCCGCACTCGACGAACCCGAAGCCGCTGGCCAGCATAGGCCCGAACACCTCGGCGTTCTTGTCGAAGCCCGGCGCCAGACCCACGCAGTTAGGCAGCTTCAGCCCGGCCACTTCCGTCGCCAGAATCGGGTCGTCGCCGCCGGCGCGCGGGCCGAGCCCCAGCGCCAGCAGGCGGATGGTCAGCCGATGAGCGTCCTCCGGGTCGAGGACGTGCATGGCGCGGGCGGCGATGTCGTGCAGGCTCATGGCAGCTTCCCTAGCTGCGGAACCCCGTCGGAGGCCAGCGGCGCTTCGGTGACGGCGCGCACCTTGTCGACCGCGAGATGGCCGTAGAGATGCGGGAAGAGGTCCCCGCCGCGCGACGGCTCCCAGACCAGGGCGGCGCCCAGGTCGTCGGCTTCGATCTCCAGCGCCACCAGGTCGGCTTGGCCGGCGAAGTGCCGCCGAGCCGTCTCGGCCGCCTGCGCGGCGGTCGAAAAATGGATGAACCCGTCGGCATGGTCGACGGCCGAGCCTTCGAAGACGCCGGCGGCCTGGGCCTTCGCCCACTCGGCCCGGGAGAGGATCTTGTAGATGCGTCCCATCTCAGCCCCGCGGGAAGAACAGGCCGTCGTAGGCCGGCCGCCCGGCGGCGTCGAACAGGAACACCGCCGCGGCCGCCGTGGGGAAGGCGGCGTGGGCCCGGGCGATCAGAGGGGCCGGGGCCGAGCCCTCCGACAGCAGCCGGATCGCCAGTTCCTGCAGACCCGGATTGTGCCCGACCACCATCACGGTGCGCGAGCTTTCGCCCGCCGCCTCGGCCAGTTCACGAACCAGCCGCTCCTCGGCCAGATACAGCGAACGCTCGAGGCGCGCCGCACAGGCGGGAAAGGCGCCCTGCGCCGCCGCCCAGGTCTCGCGGGTGCGCTGCGCGGCCGAGACGAGCGCGATGTCGGGGACCAGTCCCAGATCCGCGAGATTGGCGGCCATCGCCGCCGATTCCCGCACTCCGCGGTCGGTGAGCTTGCGGTCGAAGTCCTCGCCGCTCTTGGAGTCGCGCTCCGCCTTCCCGTGGCGCATGAGAATAAGCCGATCCATGAACTCTCCGCCGCGCTCCTTGCTGCCTGACGCGCCCCCGAGCGCTGCTGGAAGGTGTCATAGCCGTCCAAAGCCGATACGCGAAGCTGTTGACAGCGAAAGAGCTTGGCGGTCCAAGCGGTTGATGAGCGCGATTGCGATCCCGAAGGGCGAAACCGGCGGCGGGCTTTACCGCTTCCCGGCCGATCGGCCGCTGCGGCTGGACTCGGGCGCGCTGCTCAGTCCGCTGGAAATCGCCTACAAGACCTACGGGACGCTGAACGCCGACAAGTCCAACGCCGTTCTGGTCTGCCACGCCCTGACCGGCGACCAGCATGCGGCCTCGCCGCACCCGGTGACGGGCAAGCCCGGCTGGTGGGACCGGGTGATCGGTCCCGGCCTGCCGCTCGATCCCGAGCGCTACTTCATCATCGCCACCAACGTCGTCGGCGGCTGTATGGGGTCCACTGGACCGGCCTCGCTGAACCCGGCGACCGGCGAGCCTTACGCCCTTTCCTTTCCGGTCATCACCATCGCCGACATGGTGCGCGCCCAGGCCATGCTGATCGAGGCCCTGGGCATCGAGACCTTGTTCGCCGTGGTCGGCGGATCGATGGGCGGGATGCAGGTCCTGCAATGGGCGGCCGACTATCCGGAGAAGCTGTTCTCGGCGATCTGCATCGCCGCGGCGGCGCGCCACTCGGCCCAGAACATCGCCTTCCACGAGGTCGGGCGACAGGCGATCATGGCCGACCCCGACTGGCGCGGCGGCGCCTACCAGCGGGCCGGCGTACGGCCGGAGAAGGGCCTGGCCGTCGCCCGCATGGCAGCGCACATCACCTACCTGTCCGAGCCGGCCCTGCAGCGGAAGTTCGGCCGCGAGCTGCAGCGCGACGGCCTGTCCTGGGGCTTCGACGCCGACTTCCAGGTCGAGAGCTACCTGCGCCACCAGGGCGCCAGCTTCGTCGACCGCTTCGACGCCAACTCGTATCTCTACATCACCCGGGCGCTGGACTATTTCGACCTCGCCGCGCGCTGCGGCGGGGTGTTGGCCGAGTGCTTCGCCAAGGCCCGGCACGTGCGGTTCTGCGTGCTCTCGTTCTCGTCCGACTGGCTCTATTCCACGGCCGAGAGCCGTGACATCGTCCGCGCGCTCAACGCCGCCGGCTGCCGAGCCAGCTTTGCGGAGATCGAGAGCGACAAGGGCCACGACGCCTTCTTCCTCGACGAGCCGGAGCTGGATTCGGCGCTGCGCGGCTTCCTGGCCTCTGCGGCCGACAAGCGGGGCCTTGCGTGATCGCCATCCGCGACGACTTCAGGGAAATCCTCCGGATGGTGCGCCCGCACGCGCGGGTGCTCGACGTCGGCTGCGGCGAGGGCGAGTTGCTTGAGCTGCTGACCAATGAAAAGGGCGCCGACGGCCAGGGGCTGGAGCTGTCGCGCGAAGGCGTGGCCGCCTGCCTGGCGCGAGGCCTGGCCGTGGTGCAGGGCGACGCCGACCGCGACCTCGACAACTTCCCGACCAAGGCCTTCGACTACGCGGTGCTGTCCAAGACCCTGCAGCAGGTCCGCGATCCCAAGCACGTGCTGTCGGAACTGCTGCGCATCGCCGACCGCGCCGTCGTCTCGCTGCCGAACTTCGGCCACTGGCGGGTGCGGCTGGACCTGCTGACAAAGGGCCGGATGCCCGAGACCAAGGCCCTGCCCGAGCCCTGGTGGTCGACGCCGAACATCCATCTCTGCACGCTGCGCGACTTCACGGCGCTGTGCGAGGATCTCGAGCTGCGGATCGACGCCTGCGCCTCGCTGGTCCCGGGCAAGCCGGCCCGGCAGATCGACCCGATGGCGCCGATCGAGAACTGGCGGGCGGAGAACGCCCTGTTCCTGCTCAGCCGAAAGGCGGAGCCGGCGCCTCCAAGCACACCGGCCGCGCCCCCAGGCGACCTCTTCGAATAACGGCGGGCGGCGGGGGACCTTCCGCCCGGGGGGGACCAATGCCGCGTTAGGAGAGCCATTTCGGCTGCGGGCGTCCCGCCGCAGCCATCAGGCTGAGGAGCGCCAGGCTCCCCTCGAAGAGGCAGAAGCCGGCCACGAACAGGACCGGCGTCTCCACGATCGCGCGGGGGTCGACCACCACCAGCGCGATCCCGAAGACCAGACAGACGACCGCTCCGGCCAGGGCGGCCCAGGAACGCCAGAGCGGCGGGCGCCCATGCGTGCGCCGCGCCACGCCGACCAGCCCGGCGGCGATCGCCAGGAGACCTCCAGCCAAGAGCGTCATCTCAACCCAACTCCACACTAGAAGAGGAAGCGGACCACCACCCGGCCGTCATAGGCCTCGTAGTCGTCGCGGTACTCCCCGCCGCCCTCGAGGGCGAAGTCGAAGTATTGCCCCTGGCCGCGCAGGGCCAGGCGCACCACCGGCCCGCCGCCCGACAGGTCGGGTGCGGCGAGGCTGAAGGCGGGACCTCCGGCGACGAAGCGGGCGGTCGTGACGTCCACTCCGTCGCCGGTTGCCTGCCGCCAGCCGGCGGTCAGCTCGGGAATCCAGACAAAGGCGCTCTCCTCGCCGAAGCGGGCTCCGAGGGTTAGCCCCGCGAAGGCGCTGAGCTGGTTGCTCGAACGCTCGTCGATGGAGAGATCCATCGCCGCGCCGCCGCCGGACTCGGTCCGGCCGTCTTCCTTCAGCATGAAGTAGTCGGCGTTGGCCTGGGGCTTGAAATAGAAGCGGCCGAGGTCGAACAGGTACGACAGGCCGGCATGGGCGGCGAAGGTCAGGCCGCTCCAGTCCGACTTCGACTGCTTGTTGAGGCCGGCGGCCGGGTCGGACAGCACCCGCGTGCTCTTCAGCGTCGCATAGCCGCCGTTCAGGCCGAGATTCGCGGTCAGCCCGCCGGCCGTGTCGCGCCAGTAGACGCCGGCCGAATAGACCTGGCCGCCCAGCGACTCCGCCGCCGAGGCGAAGGCGTCGTCGACATTGACGTTCACGAAGCTGGTCATCAGGCCCAGCGTGCCGATGCCCGTGTGGGGAGCCTCGATGCCGCCGGCCAGGCCGAAGCCGTCGGCGTCATAGTTGGTGGTGCGGTCGACGTCGCGCTTGACCAGGAAGGCGATCTCCTGGGTCCAGACCCGCAGGCCGTCGCCGTTCAGCTGGCCGTCGCTCTCGTCGATCGCCCGATTGGTGGCGTCCGAGGCCGCCGCCAGGGTGTGGAACAGGCTGCCGGTGAAGTCGGGCAGGAACTGGTCGTAGAGGCCGGCGAAACCCTTCTCGTCGGTCTTGCCGAGCAACGCGTCGCGCACCGTCGTGTCGCGGTCGAAGTTGGCGAATACGGCGTCATAGGCCGCGGCCTCGGCGGAGTTCAGCCCCGCCTCGGCGGCGGTGCGCCGGCGCACGTCGGCCAGCAGCGAGTTGTTGGCCTGGTCGATGCGAAGCTCGGACTTGTAGAGCCACGGCGTGGCGCCGAGCAGGCTTTGGTCGAGGGTCCCGGCGGTCAGCGCGCCGGCCTTGATCAGGGTGAAGGTGGTCGGTTCGCTGAGCTTAGAGCTGAAGCGCAGGCCCACCTTCGAGCCGGTGGCGAGGTTCGCGGCGCCGGCGACGTTCAGCGTCGTCGACTTGCCGGCCGTCGGATCGGCGGTCAGCACGAGCTCACCCGTCGACCCGAGGCTCAGCGAGGTCAGGTTGACGGTGTCGGTGTTGGTCGCCGTCAGCCGCCCCTTGGCGATGTTCATGGTCAGACCGCCGCCGGCGTCGGTCACCGCGCCGGTCAGGCTGGCGCCGCCGTCGATCACCAGGGTGTCCGCGCCCGAGCCGAACGACACCGCGCCGACCATCGTGCCGGCCAGCAGCTCCAGGCGGGCCGGGCCCGAACCGAACAGCACGTCGCCGACGATGGTCGGGGTGACTGATGTCGAGGCGTTCGGGCCCTGGCGGACGGTCACGCCGTTGGCGTTGGCGCGCAAGTCCATGGCCACGGCCTTGCCGGTGATGGTGTCCGTGCTGGAGAAGCCGGCGCCGATGGTCTTCACGTTCTCAATCAGGCTCAGCGAGCCGGATGCGTCGAAAATCGCGGTCGCCGCGCCCTTGCTCCCGGTGATCGCCGCGGTGATCTCGCCCGAGTTGCCGAGGTACGAGACGCCGGCCCCGGCGTCGATCTGCACCGCGCGGACGTCGACCGCGTCGGTGGAAGTAGAAGCGGCCTTGATCGAGCCGCCGTCGACCAGGATCTTCGGCGTGCTGACGCCGGACCCAAGCCGCAGGCCGGTCGCGTTGGCCTTGGCGGCCGTGGCGCTGACCGCGCCCGACACGCGCACGCCGCCGTCGATCGTCACGCCGCCGCCGAGGCCGCCGACTTGCACGGCCGTGGCCGAGACGCCGTCATAGATGCCGAGCGCCTGGGCCGAGCCCTTGATGTTCAGGCCGTAGGCGCTGACCCCGGTCCCGCCGACGCCCAGACGGATCGCCCGCGAATCCGAGCCGATCAGCATGGCCGGCGCCGATCCGATCGAGGTGATCGCGCCGGTGGTCTGGCTGGTGTCGGCCAAGCCGTCGCCGTCCTCGTCGGCGTTGTTCTTGTCGAGATCGGCTGGCGGGGCGTCGACTACGACGCCGCCGAACACATCGCCGCGCACGCGCACGGCCGGGCCGCCGATCAGCAGGTCGTCGGCGTCCAGCTTGGCCACGGCCGCGTCGGTCCCGCGGCTGGTGTAGCGGAAGCCCGTTGAAGAGATCGCGCCCCCCAGGATCAGCTTGCCGCCGACGTTGTCATCGGTGGCCACGGCCACCGCGCCCTCGCCCTGCACGACCGCCGACGAGCGGATCGCCACGTCGCCGCCGACCGTGCTAGCGGAGTGGACGCCATAGACGTTGCTTCCGGTCACGGCGATCGCGCCGGCGGTGCGGATCGATCCGTCGATCGCCGTCTCCACCGAGATGGCGGCCGAATTGTCGCCTTCGACGGTGATCGAACCGCCCGACTGAATCACGTCGCCATGGAAGGCGCCGGGGCCGACCACGCGGATGCCGTAACGGCGCGCGCCGGTGGCGAACGGCCCGTCGACGTCCCCATCGCCGTCGGTGTCTTTCAGCTCGGTCGTCTCGTCGATGGTGATCGTGCCGGCGTTCTTGATCGATCCGGTCATCCCGCCCAGGCCAAGAATGCCGGTGGCGTCGTTGACGTCCGAGAACTTGATCGTGCCCTCGTTGGTCACCGTGTTGCTGCTGTTCAGCGTGACTGCGGCGCCGGCGGACGTCGGCTGGATCGTCCCGGCGGTGCTTATCCTCACGTCGTCGCGCGCCCCGCTGGCGGCGGTGGCGGTGGCGACCGGCGTTGCGACGGTGGTCGAGATGACGGTTTCGGCCTGGGCCGCGCCCGCCAACAGGCAAAGCGGCGATGCGGCGGTGAACAGGACGTGGCGAAGGCGCATGATCACTCCAGTCGGATCTCACGACGTGGCTTGCGGCCACAGATCCGTGCTATGACTATGACGAGGCGTTACACGTCTCGTATTAATGCGTTTCGTAAGTACTGTACATCGGCGGGTCAATGCGCAAAATGCGCAGGCGGCCAATCGCGCCGCGAGCTGAAGGAGTAGAAGCATGCCAAGAAGCGCGGTCGATCCTGCGCGGGCGGCGGTCACCAAGAGTCTGCGGCAGGAAGCCGGACGCTGGTTGAAGGCCGGACGCGAAGCCGCGGGCCTGACCCAGGCCGAACTGGCGGAGCGCGTTGGGTTGCGCTACTACACCTTCGTCTCGCAGGTGGAGAGCGGCCTTGGCCGCGTCCCGATCGAGACGCAAGGCGCCTGGGCTCAGGCGATTGGCCTCGATCCTGCCGAATTCGCCCGTACCTTGCTGCGCTATTATGAGCCGGAGCTATTCCGGCTGCTGTTCGGGGACGCCGCTCAGGATGCGCCGGTCGCGCGCCTGGCGGGAAGGGGCTAAGGAACCACCGTCGGAATGGACAACGTCGTCCCGTTCGCGCCGCGGCCCAGCGCCGGCGGCGGATGGACCGCCGCTGAACGCGCGCGGCTGTCGGAACTGGCCGACCGGCTGGCCGAGGGCGGCGCCAAGGTCGAGGTCGTGTACGGGGTCACCGACGAAGGCGATCCCTGGTGCGTCATCAAGGACGACCAGGAAGAGGTGCTGATCCACGTCGCGCGGATCAACGGCCAGTTCGTGATCCACGACGCCTCGTCCGACGCGATCCAGGAGGGCGAGACCCTCTGGGCCGCCTGCGACCGCCTGCTCGGCGGGGATTGGCGCGAGGCCCGCGACGACGTCGTCGTCTCGCTGAGCGCCCGCCAGGTGCAGACCTTCATCGCCCTGGTGGTCGCCGCCACCTTCATCCACGAGGTCGACGACGCCGAAGCCGCGACGCCGGCCGCGACCGACCATGCCGAAGCCGTCGCGGCGACCGCGCCGTTGGCGATCGTCGCCGCCAGCGCCCAGTCGAACGACGAGGTCCAGCGTCAGGACCTGCTGGCCCCGCAAAATCACGGCGCCGGCGAGGACGTGCAGCCTGCGTCCGCCTCGACCGGCGGGGAAGACCAGGCCTCGCCCACCGCCGCGCAACCGCCCGCCGCCGAGACGCCCGATACCGCGCCCGCCGCGCCGGCCGCGCTCGACGCGCAGACCGAGCCGAACCATGACGCCGCGCCGCCCGCCGAAGACGTCCGCCAGGGCCGCGTGATCGAGGGCACGGCCGGCGACGACACCTTGCGCGGCGGCGACGGCGACGACACGCTCTCGGGCGGCGCGGGCCATGACAGCCTGCTCGGCGGCGCGGGGGCGGATCAGCTCTATGGCGGCGACGGCGCCGACACGCTGGATGGCGGCGGCGCGCCCGAGGGCCGCTTCGACATTCTCGACGGCGGGGCCGGCGACGACCTGATCCACCTGTCGGCGACGACCATCGCCGTGGGCGGGGCCGGGGCGGACACCTTCACGATCGGGGCGCCGCCGCCCGGCGGCGGACTATTGGGGGTGGTGTTCGACTTCTCGGCCGGCGAGGGCGACCGCCTGACCTATCGCGGTCGCGACGTGAACGTCGTCAATCACAAGGAACAGCCGAACATCTTCGAGGGGATGCACACGGCCGGGAACCAGAGCTTCACGCCGACGCCGGGCCAGCGCGTCGAGGTCGACCTCGACGGCGACGGCCAGCTCGACGGCTACCTGCTGCTCGGCCATGGGCGTCCGGGCGGCCCCGGGACGCCGCCCGACCCGAACATGGTGGTGGTTGTCGAAGCGCACGCCTTCGGTGATCCGGCCGACTATGCGGCTTTCCGGGCCAGCCAGAACGACGGGACGTTTATCTAGGCCTCAGCCGGCGATGGCGGACGCGTCGCGATCACCGGTGCGGATGCGCAGGGCCTGCTCCAGATCCAGCACGAACACCTTGCCGTCACCGATCTTACCGGTGTTGGCGGTGCGCGCCACCGCCTCGATCACCGCCTCGGCGATGTCGGAGGGGACGGCGATCTCAAGCTTCACCTTCGGCAGCAGCTTCACCTCGTACTCGGCCCCGCGATAGACTTCTGTCTTGCCGCGCTGACGGCCATAGCCGCGGACCTCGGTGACCGTCAGGCCCGACGCCCCGGCCTCGGTGACGGCCTCCAGCACCGCGTCCAGGCGGCTCGGCTTGATGACCGCGACGATCATTTTCATGGTGCTACTCCAAGACTCCGCAGACGCCCCAAGCTAGGGCCAAGCGATACCGTGTCCAAGCGCTTGTCTACTTCGGCGGTTCCTGCGCCCGCGAAACAGGCGCCCGACTGGCCGGAACGGGCGAAAGGCCCGGTCGGACGGCAGGCGCCCGCACCCGAGACGGCCGCGCCTTGACCGCAAAGCTCTCCTTCACCGCCTCGGTCAGCACCAGCCCGGCGAACCCCGGCCACAGCCGCGAGCCCGCCTGCTCGAAGCCTTCGGCCCAGCCGGCCATCCAGGTCACCGGCGGCACGTAGAGCGCGCGCGTCCAGCCGGTCGGCTCCAGCTCGGCTTCCCGCAGCAGGTCGGCGAGCTGGCTGCGGGTGTAGGGCCGCCCGTGTCCGAACGGCGTGCGCTCGGCGTTGGCCCAAAGGCCGTTGCGCGCGGCCGTGACCACCACAACCCGGCCGGTGGGCGAAAGCACGCGCCAGACCTCGCGCAGCAGGGCGATGGGGTCCGGGCTTTCTTCCAAGGCGTGCACGGCCAGGATGCGGTCGAAGAAGGCGTTCTGGAACGGCAGGGCGTCCTCGGCCGAAAGGCAGGCGAGGTTCGCGCCCTCGGCCGGCCAAAGCTCGACCCCCTGCTGGGCCGGCATCGCCGCCACCACCCGCCGCGCGGCCGGCCGGATCGGGCCAAGGAACGGGGTGGCGTAGCCCAGGCCCAGCACATCAAGGTCGCGGGCGTCGTCCCAAGTCTCCAGCACCTTGCGCGACACCATTTCGCGCGCGGCGCGGCCGAGCCGGGTGGCGTAGAATTGGCGGAGTTCGAGGACGTCGCGACGCATGCTCCGGAAGACTTATGCTCGACTTGGCCGGCTGCCGACCCTAAATCGCAAGAACCCCGACAAGAAGGCCAGGAGAGACACGTGTCGATCATCGTCCATCAGTTTCCCTGCCTCTCGGACAACTACGGCTTTCTGGTTCGCGACGACGCCACCGGCCTGGCCGCCTGCATCGACACGCCGGAGGCCTCGGTCATCCTGCGCGAACTGGCGGCCCTCGGCTGGAAGCTCGACCTGATCCTCAACACCCACTGGCACCCCGACCACGCTGGCGGCAACGCCGAGATCAAGGCCGCCACCGGCGCCACGGTGGTCGGCCCCGCCGAGGTCGAGCGCATCGGCCACGCCCCTGATCGCATCGTCGCCGGCGGCGATCAGGTCATGCTCGGCCAGACCCGGTTCGAGGTGATCGAAAGCGGCGGCCACACGCTGGGCCACGTCGCCTTTTTCGACGCCGCCGATCATGTCGCCTTCGTCGGCGACACCCTGTTCGCGCTCGGATGCGGACGCCTGTTCGAAGGCACGCCGCAGCAGATGTGGGACAGCCTGCAGCGGCTGGCGGCGCTCCCCGACGACACCAGGGTCTACTGCGCCCACGAGTACACAGCCTCCAACGCCCGCTTCGCGCTGTCGGTCGACGACAACCCCGCGCTGAAGGCCCGCACAGGCGACATCTTCGCCGCGCGCGAGCGCGGCGAGTGGACGGTGCCGACCACCATCGGCGTGGAAAAAGCCACCAATCCGTTCCTGCGCGCCCCTCAGCTGGCCGGGCGCCTGGGCCTGACGGGCGCCGCCGACCATGAGGCGTTCGCCGCCGTCCGGGCGGCCAAGGACAGCTTCAAAGGCTAGGGCGGCCGTTGTCCTCGATCACGACGGTCCTCGTCCTGCTGCTGGCCGTCGTGGTCAGCGCGCCGCTCGCGCGGCTCGTGCGCATGCCGCTGCCGCTCGTCCAGATCGGGCTCGGCGCGATCATCGCCCTGTCGTTCATCCCGACGGTCGACCTGAAGCCGTCGATCTTCTTCCTGCTGTTCCTGCCGCCGCTGCTGTTTCTCGACGGCTGGCGCATCCCCAAGGACGACCTGTTCAGAGACGGGGCGGTGATCCTGGAGCTGGCGCTGGGCCTGGTGGTGTTCACCGTCGTCGGCGTCGGTTTCCTGATCCACTGGCTGATCCCGGCCATGCCGCTGGCCGTAGCGTTCGCCCTGGCCGCCATCCTGTCGCCGACCGACCCGATCGCGGTTTCGGCCATCGCCTCGCGCGCGCCGATTCCCAAGCGGCTCATGCACATTCTCGAGGGCGAGTCGCTGCTGAACGACGCCTCGGGCCTGGTCTGCATGCGCTTCGCGGTCGCCGCGGCGGTGACCGGCGCCTTCTCGCTGCGGGAGGCGGTCGGCTCGTTCCTGTGGGTCGCGTTCGGCGGCCTGGCCATCGGCGTCGGCGTCACCTGGACCGTCACCAAGCTGAAGAACTGGATCATCGACAAGCTGGGCGAAGACACCAGCGTCCAGATCCTCGTCAGCCTGCTGATCCCGTTCGGCGCGTACCTGCTGGCCGAGCACTTCCATTGTTCGGGCATTCTGGCGGCGGTCGCCGCCGGCGTGACCATGAGTTTCACGGAACAGACCGGCCGGGCGCTGGCGGTCACGCGGGTGCGGCGCGCGGCGGTCTGGGACACCGTCCAGTTCGCCCTCAACGGCGTGATCTTCGTGCTGTTGGGCGAACAGATGCCCTCGATCATGGCCCGCGCCGCCGAGACCGTCCGCGTCACCGGCCACCACGAGCCATGGTGGCTGATCGTCTACGTGCTGGCGATCACCGCCGCCCTCGCCGTCCTGCGGTTCGTCTGGGCTTGGTTCTCACTGAAATGGAACATCGCCCGCGCCATGCGGCGCGGCCAGCCGCCCCCGCCCGTGAGCTGGCGGCTGATCGCGGCGACGTCGGTCGCGGGCGTGCGCGGGGCGATCACCCTGGCCGGCGTCCTGACCCTGCCCTTCGCCCTGGCCGACGGCACACCGTTCCCGGCCCGTAACCTGGCCATCTTCCTGGCCGCCGGAGTGATCATCGTCTCGCTGGTGCTGGCCAGCATCGTGCTGCCGCGGCTGTTGAAGAACCTTGAGCTTCCGCCCGAGCCCTCGCACCAGAACGAGATCGACAACGCCCGCGTCGAGGCCGCCCAGGCCGCAATCACCGCCATCGAGCAGGCCCAGCACGGCATGGCCGAGGGCCGCGCCGACGCCGATCTCTACATCGACGCGTCAGGGCGGATCATGGAGCTCTACCGCCAGCGGATCGACAGCCGCCGCCAGGAGCCCGAGGCCCTGGAGATCAATCGCCGCATGGACCTGATCGAGCGCCAGCTGCGCCTGGCCGGGCTACGCGCCGAACGCGACGCGATCTTCAAGCTGGCCCGCGCCCGACGGCTCGACGACGAGAGCGCTCGCAAGCTGGTGCGCGAGATCGACCTCCTGGAGGCGCGCTACGGCTAGCCGAGCACGACCACTGAGTCCGACAGCTCGTTGGGATTGTCGTCCTCGCGCGGTGGGAAGTGTTCGGCCAGGATCGCACCGCAGAGGCCGATCGCCTCCTCGAAGCCGTCGGCCGGGCGGCCGGCCTTGAAGCCCGCCATCAACCGCGCCATCGCCTCGTCCCACGCGCCGGCCGACACCTTGGCGGCGATGCCCTCGTCAGCAATCAGCTCGGCCATGTGCTCGCGGGCAGAGACGTAGATCAACACCCCGGTCCGCTCGCGCGTGGCCTGCAGGTTCTTGGCCAGGAACTGCTCCAGGGCGCGCCGGCGCACGCGCTCGCGCTTCAGGCCCCGAGGCGTCATGACGTGGCGGACGGCCGGGATCGCCACGAGGATCGTCACCGCCACGAACAGCGCGCACTGTAACAGGATCGCCCCGCTCAGCGCGGTCCGCGCCGCAGCCTCGGCCGCCGAACTCATCTGGGCCGCCGACCAGCCGCCGCCGATCTCGTCCGGCGCGGTGACGTGCACGCCAGCCGCCAGCAACACCGCCGGCGCGGCCAGGGCGGCGATCGCGCCCCAGGCGATCGGCGCCTCCAGGTACTCCGAGGACTCAGGCGCCACCACGCAATAGATCTCGCCTGTGGTGCCGGCCTCGGCCGCCTTTACGGCCGCCTCGATCCGAACGCGGTCGGCTTCGGTCAACATTCCTACCAACTCCCCGAGGCCCCGCCGCCGCCGCCGGATCCGCCGCCGCCGCTGAAGCCGCCTCCGCCAAAGCCGCCGCCGCTCCAGCCGCCGCGGCCGCCGCCCCCGCCGCCGCTGCTGAGGATCAGCGGCAACCACCACAGGCTTCCGCGCCGCCGGCCGCCGAACACGCCCTTGAGCAGCCAGAAGATGACGAGGATGACGACGATCGTCCCGAAGCTGATCCCGCCCTTGCCCTCAGCAGGCTGCTTCTGCGCCTCGGCGACCGCCGCAGCCGCCTGGTCCTCGGGCAGCGACAGCTGCTGGACGATGGCCGCGGTCCCATCGACGACCCCTTGCTCGAGCTGACCCGCCTTGAAGGCGGGGATGATCCGCTGGTTGATGATCAGGCTGGACAGCGCGTCGGTCAGAACCGGCTCCAGGCCGTAGCCGACCTCGATGCGCACCTTCCTCTCGCTGGGCGCGACGATCAGGATCGCCCCGTCGTTGCGCTCCTTGCTGCCGATGCCCCAGGTGCGCAGCAGCTGGTAGCCGTAGTCCTCGATCTCGTAGCCCTGCAGGTCAGGCAGTGTCGCGACCACCAGTTGGCGGCCGGTCTGGGCTTCAAGATCGGCAAGCTCGGTGGTCAGCTTCGCCTCGGTCTCCGGCGACAGGATGTCAGCGTCGTCGACCACTCGTCCGGTCAGGGGGGGAAAGGTGGGCGCCGCCGCGGTCGCCGCGCCGACCCAGACGAACAGGACCAGGACCGCAAGGCGCAGCGCGCCCCACGGTCCCGTATGCATCGTCATTGGGCGGGAGCCGGAGCCGGGGCCGGGGTCGCCGGCGCCATGTTGACCGGCGGCGCGGCCGGCGCGGAGCCGCCGAAGTTCACGCTCGGCGCGGTCTGCGCGGCTGCACTGGCGGCGAAGGTCTGCATCGGTTTGGCCCAGCGGTGCACGGTCCCGGCCCACAGGGCGCCCGGGAAGGTGCGGATCTCGGTGTTGTAGTCCTGCACCGCGGCGTTGTAGTCGCGCCGCGCGATGGCGATGCGGTTCTCGGTGCCTTCAAGCTGGCTCTGCAGCGCCATGAAGTTCTGGTTCGACTTCAGGTCCGGATAGCGTTCCTGGATCATCATCAGCCGGCCGAGAACGCCCGACAGCTGGTCCTGAGCCTGGGCGAACTTCTGGAACTGCACGGGATCGGTGATGGTGGAGGCGTCGACCTTGACCTGGGTGGCAGAAGCGCGCGCCTCGGTGACCTGAGTCAGCACTTCGCGCTCCTGGGTCGCATAGCCCTTCACAGTCTCGACCAGGTTCGGAATCAGATCGGCCCGGCGCTGGTACTGGTTCTGCACCTCGGCCCAGGCCGCCTTGGCCTTCTCGTCCTTGGTGGGGATGGTGTTGATCCCGCAGCCTGCGATCAGCATGGGCGTCAGCACGATCAAGGCTGCGCGCACGAAGCGTCGGCGAATATTGGTCACGTGAGATTGCTCCCAAAGCCGCCAAGTCCGAGCTTGGCGCGCGCATCATTGTCCTGCGGCGAACGACTTCGCAATCTCCGCGCGGCTACTGAGAACCTGCTCGCGCCGGCGCGGCCTTTGGCGGGGCTTGGCCGAGAGGCCCGAAGCGGTGAAAGTCCGCCCGGGCGCGAGGGCCCGTGCAGGAACCGGCGGCGAGCGATCCGTGACCAGCGAGGATGCATCCGGGACACGCTCGATCTACTGGCGGGCCTACGCCCTGATCGGCGCGGCGATCGTCACGCTCAACGTCGTCAACATGTTCACGGCGTTCCGCGACCGCCCCGAGGCCCCGCCCGTCATGCCGGTCCTGGAAGAGAGCACCAGCGCGGTGTCTGCCCTCGCCTTCCTGTGGATCGCCTTCGCCGCCTTCCGCCTCGCCCCGCCCGGCAGCCGCCCGGTCTGGCGGATGGTCGCCGTGCAGTCCGCCGGGCTCCTGGCCTTTACGACCGCCCACGTCACCGGCTTCATGTTGCTCCGGATGGCCGCCTTCCAGGCGCTGGATCTGCCGTTCCGGTTCGATCTGGCCGATCGCTTCGTCTACGAGCTGCGCAAAGATGCGTTCGGCTATCTGCTGGGAATGGCCGCGCTATGGGCGATGATCCGGCTCTACGGCGCCAAGCCGGCCGCGGCCGTCAGCACGCCCGCCACCTTCGACATCCGCGATGGGGCGCGGATCCTTCGCACGCCGCTGGCCGAGATTCTCGCCGCCACCTCGGCCGGCAATTATGTCGAGTTCATCCTGACCGACGGTCGAAAGCCGCTGATGCGCGCCTCGCTGACCGCGATCGAGGCGCAGCTCGCGCCGCTCGGCTTCGTGCGCACCCACCGCTCCTGGCTGGTCAACGCCGCCCGCGTCACCGAACTGCGCCCCGAGAAGTCCGGCGACTACGCCGTTCGCCTCGGCGATCTGGAGGCGCCGCTCTCGCGCCGCTTCCCCGAGGCCCTGGCCCGCCTGCGCGGTTAGACGCCGTCCTTGGCCCAGGCCCGCGCGGTCTCCAGGTCCTTCAAGTCGAAAGTCCGCACCTGCACCGAAAGGAAGGCCGCGAAGAACCGCGCCATCGGCCCCATCCAGCCGTTGTCGGTCACCACCGCACAGCGGCCGAACGAATCCAGCCGCGAGAAGCTGTAGTTCAGGTCGCGCCACCAGAGGCTCGGCTCCATGCCCGCAAAGCTGCGCACCACCTCGACCGCATTGATCTTCTTATGGGTCTTCAGCAGCGCCTCGATGGCCGCCACCGCGGCCTCGTAACCCGCTTTGTCGATCGCCCCGTCGACGGTCAACTCGATGTAGCCCGCGGTCTCGTCGATCTTGATGTCCATCATGACCAGCTCCATTGCGGCGAGACTTCGGCCCAGGCAAAGGCGCCGCATTGAGGCCGATCAAGGCTGTCGATAACCTTCGCCGCTCGTGATCGCCGCATCACCCTGGAGCCGTCCATGGACTTCATGAAGATCCTGCGGAGCTTCGAGGATTTCATCTTCGAGGCCACCTCGTGGCTGGCCTTCTATCCGCTTACCCTCTGGCGGGTCGTCACCCGCCCGATGACCTGGATGGCCTATTCGGACGCCGAACAGTCCGATGAGGGCGAGGGGCGCTACGACCGAGCGCTTTCGCCGCCGCTGCTGCTGCTGCTCACCGTCGTGCTGCTGAATGCGATCAGTTCCGCCACCCATTCGGCGCCGGACACCACGTCGGAAGTGGTGAAGGCCATGAACAGTACGCCCGAGAACCAGGCGCTTACTCGCGCCTTGGTCTTTAGCCTGCTGCCGCTCGTCGCTGCGATCATGATGCTCAGGGCCCGCCGCGAAGCTCTCTCGCGTGATGCTCTGCGCGCGCCGTTCTACGCCCAGTGCTATCTGGCCGCGCCCTGCGCGCTGATCCTGAATTCCGGGCTATTCATATTCGCGCATGACCAGTTGTCCAACACGCTGGGGATCGCCGTGATGGTGATTGGCGCCGCCTGGTTTCTCTTCGCGCAATCGCGCTGGTTCTCCGCGAAGCTGGCCGTCGGTCTCGCAAAGGGCGCCATCTGGGCCGCGGGCTCAACCGTGACGGCGATCGTCTGCCTGCTGGCGATCCTGATCCCTATCGCCTCGATTTAGATCTAGGCTCCCGCCACCTCCCGCAGGTGCGCGCGCTCGTTCAGGGCCACGACGTTCCGCTGGCCGGCGCGGGCGCACATATAGCGGTGGACGCTGGTGTAGCCGGGCTCGAAGAACAGCCGGGGGGCCATGCCCAGGACGTGCGCGGTCCAGACGTTGATCACCCCGCCGTGGCAGAACACCGCCACCCGCTGGCCCGGATGGGCGGCGATCATCTCCTCCAGCCCGCCGACCACCGCGGCGCTGAACGCCTCGATGTCCATGGCGTGCTCGCCGGTGGCCATGGCCAGCCAGGCCTCGTAGTTCTCGCGCTTCAGCACCTCCATCGGGATGTAGGCGCCGGAGTCGCGGTCGAACTCGGCGACGCCCTCGTGGATGTTGATGGCGTGGCCGAAGCGCTCGGCGAACGGCTGGGCGGTCTGCACGGCGCGTCGCATCGGGCTCGACCACACCGCGTCGGCGCCCTCGTGCGCCAGCCAGTCGGCGACCTTGCGCGACTGCTCGTGGCCCTCCGCCGACAGGTCAGGATCGGCGCTGTCGTCGCGGCGCACCGGCAATCCGTGGCGGATGAGGATGAGTTCCATGTGTTTCCCCTTGCCGGTTCGCCCCAGCCTGGGATCGTTATCTCCGAGCCGGGCGGCCGGCGCCAGACCAGAGCCTGCTTTTGTCGCCGCGATTAATCCTGTATATGCCGGATAATGCAGCCGCCCGACGACATGCTGTGGTTCTGCTTCGGCCATCGCAGCCGCAAGGCCGCGCGCGCCGTGACCCGGGCGTTCAACCAGCGCCTCAAGCCGTTCGGCCTCAACATCAGCCAGTACGTGCTGCTCGGCGTCATCGCCCGCGGCGAGCACGGCTCGGTCGCGGCCATGGCCGAGGAGGTCGGTGTCGAGCCCTCGGCCCTGCTGCGGAACCTGAAGCTGCTGGAGTCCCGCGGCCTCGTCGCCGGCGAAGGCGGGCGCGGGCGCGGCGGCCGGCGCCTTGCGGTCACCCCAGCGGGCGCCGACCTGATCAGAACGACCATCCCCAGTTGGCGCCAGGCGCAGGCCGATCTGGCCGCGCTGCTGGAGGGCCAGGCCGACGAAACCCGTCAGGCCCTGGTGCGCTTGGAACGTGCGGCCTTGGCCCTCGAGAGAGCTGAAAGGTGAGTGAGATGCGTAGAATCGTCGTGACCGGACAGGGCGTGGTCTCCCCGCTCGGAACCGGAACCGAGAAGGCCTGGGCGCGGCTGGTCGGCGGACAATCGGGCCTGCGCCGGCTGCCCGCCGAGCTCGCCCCCGACGTGCCGGCTCAGGTGGCCGGGAACGTCCAGTCCATCGCCGAGGACCCCGAGGCCGGCTTCGACCTCGACGCGGTGGTCTCCGGCAAGGACCAGAAGAAGATGGACCGCTTCATCCAGTTCGCCATCGCTGCGGCGGACGAAGCGGTCGCCCAGTCCGGCTGGGCCCCACAGAGCGAGGCCGAGAAACATCGCACCGCCACCGTGATCGGCACCGGCATCGGCGGCTTCCCAGCCATCGCCGAGGCGGTGCGCATCACCGACGAGCGCGGCGTGCGGCGGCTATCGCCGTTCACCGTGCCCTCGTTCCTCGCCAACCTCGCCGCCGGCTGGGTGTCGATCCGCCACGGCTACAAAGGCCCGATCGGCGCGCCCGTCACCGCCTGCGCCGCCGGCGTCCAGGCCATCGGCGACGCCGCCCGGATGATCCGCGCCGGAGAGGCCGACATCGCGCTCTGCGGCGGGGCCGAGGCGACCATCGACCGCGTCAGCCTCGGCGGCTTCGCCGCCGCCCGCGCCTTGGGTACGGCTTTCAACGACGACCCGCCCAAGGCCTCGCGCCCGTTCGACTCCGCCCGTGACGGCTTCGTGATGGGCGAAGGCGCCGGGATCATGGTCATCGAAGCCCTCGACCACGCCCTGGCCCGCGGCGCCAAGCCGATCGCCGAACTGGTCGGCTACGGCACCAGCGCCGACGCCTATCACCTCACCGCCGGCCCCGAGGACGGCGACGGCGCGGCCCGCGCCATGCGCGCGGCCCTGGCTCAGGCCGGCCTGGAGCCGTCGGCCATCGGCCACCTTAACGCTCACGCCACCTCGACTCCGGTTGGCGACAAAGGCGAGTTGGCGGCCATCAAGTCGGTGTTCGGAACCGGCCACGGTCCGGCGATCAGCTCGACAAAGTCGGCGACCGGCCACCTGCTCGGCGCGGCCGGCGGGCTGGAGGCGATCTTCACCGTGCTGGCGCTGCGCGACCAGGTGATCCCGCCGACCCTCAACCTCGAACACCCCGACGAGGACGCCGCGGGCCTCGATCTGGTAGCGCTCAAGGCGCGGCAGGCGAGCTTCGAGCACGCGCTGTCGAACGGCTTCGGGTTCGGCGGCGTCAACGCCAGCGTGGTCTTCAAGCGCTGGACCGGCTGACCAGCGCCCCCGACGCGCCCAGAAGCTGTATCTGCACGGCCGGCCGCACCCCAGGGTGCGGCCGATGCCGTTTTCGGCCCCTCGCCTCCCCAATATGGGGACCTTCGCGCTCGACCTTCAGGACTTGTTAGCTATCGCCGCGCGGCTATCGGTCCTAGTTGTGCAGCTTATGTTTCAGAGCGCGTTATGATCGAACTTAAGAAAATAGACTACTCATTGTCAGGATACGAGGCATTAGCGTCGTATACCCGACGCCATCTGATCTGGATTTTACATGGCGTTACAATTCGTCGTCCGGGAAATTGCGAATGACAATCATCAATTTCCCGACCGATCGCTTCCGAACGCCGCACAGTGCTGCTGAAAAGGCCCGGATTCTCATCATTATCGTTACCGGCATCCGCACGCTGGGCGAGCCCGCGACCACCGACGAGTTGGTCGAGTTCGCGCGCGGCCGACTCGCGACCATGGAGGGCTTTCGCCTGAAGGCCGGCGTCGAGGCGCTGCTGCGCGAGTACGCCGAGCCGGCGCCCGCCGCGCCCTTCGCCCACCCGCCGTTCCGCCGGGTGCTGTTCGGCGGGACCGAGGCCTGGGCGTTCAGCAAGCCGTTCCGCATGGAGCTCGCCGCCAGCGGCCTGGACGTGCGGTTGCGGCCGATCGGCGGCGCCCATGACGCCTGAGCCGACCGAGGAGCCGGCGGACATCTTCTTCGCCCGGCTGTCAGGGGCCTTTGTCCTGCGCACCCTGGCCAACGCCAGCGAAGTGTTCGAGGGCGACATGATGCTCGGCATTGTGTTCATGGCCATCGGCCAGGCGACGGTCAGCCACGTCGCCGCCGAGCGCCACCTCTCGGAGTTCGAAGCCGGCGTCGCGCCGGACGACATGCGCCATCCGGTCAGCGTGCTCTCGATCGCCGGCTCGCTGAACATCCCGCGCGAGACCGCGCGCCGCTATGTCTCGCGACTCATCGATCTCGGCTACTGCCAGAGGGTGCACGGCCGCCGCGTGATCATTCCTGGCGAGGTCTATCAGCGCCCGGAGCTGGTCCAGGCGCTGCACCTCAACAAGCGTGACCTGTTGCTGCTGCTCGCCGCCTACCGCCGGGCCGGGGCGCCGAAGGACGACGCGATCTAGCGCCGCTTGGCGGCGCTGGCGTCGCGCAGCGGCTTGAACTCCGAGCCGTCTTTCCAGTTCGGCCAGGTCCCGCCCGCGGCCAGCTGCTTGCCCATCTCGTAGAACAACGCCACGTCCTGGGCCGCGCCCGACAGGTCCCAGTCCGCCGACCAAGCGTCGCCGGTCGTGTGATAGGCGCTGGCCGTATAGTCGGTGACCCACTTGTCGCCCGCCGCGCGGCCGCCGTTGACCAGGTCCGCGCCGCCGCCCAGCCCCATCAGCAGCAGCACCGGCACGCCCTTGCGGGCCAGCGAGAAGTGGTCGGCGCGGTAGAACAGCGCCCGCTCCGGATGGGCGTCCGGCGTCACCGTCCGCCCCTGCGCGGCGGCCGCCTTGGCCAGCATGTCCTCGAGCGCGTTCTGCCCTGCCCCGATCAGCACCACGTCCTTGGACAGGCCGTTGGGCTGCAGCACGTCCATGGTCAGGTTGGCGGCCATGGTCTCCAGCGGCACGGTCGGATGCACGCCATAGTATTCCGAGCCGAGCAGGCCGCGCTCCTCGGCGGTCCAGGCGGCGAACACCAGGGTGCGGGCCGGCGGCGGACCCGCCTTGAAGGCCCTGGCGATCTCCATGGTCCCGGCCACGCCGATGGCGTCGTCGAGCGCGCCCGGGCGTACCGTGCGCCCCTGGGCGTCCGGCGCGCCGACGCCGTAGGCGTCCCAGTGGGCGGCGAACATCACGCTCTCGTTCGGCAGCTTCGAACCGGTGATCTTGCCGATCACGTTGCGGCTGACGATCTGGTCGTGGGTCACGCCGTAGCTGGCCGAGAACGCCGCGCCGGTCAGCGGCACAGGCTGGAAGTCGGCTCGCTGGGCCTTCGCCTTGAGGGCGTCGAAGTCCTGTCCGGCGGCGGCCAGCAGCTCGCGTCCGGCCGCCCCGCTCAGCCAGCCCTGCAGCAGCACCTTCTCCTTGGCCGGATCGGCCCGGACGATGTCGAAGCCTTCGCCGTTCGAGGCGATCACCGTCGACCAGCCGTAGCCCGCCCCCGGCGCCTCGTGGATGATCAGCGCCCCGACCGCCCCACGCCGCGCGGCCTCCTCGTACTTGTAGGTCCAGCGCGCATAGTAGGTCGCCGCCTGGCCGCCGAACATGCCGGCGACCGCCGCGTCCGCCGGGGCCTCGAAGTCGGGATCGTTGATCAGGAAGACCGCGATCTTGCCCTTCAGATCGACGCCCTTGAAGTCGTCCCAGCCGCGCTCGGGCGCGGTCACGCCATAGCCGACGAACACCAGCTGGGCCTTGTCGATCGCCACCGTATCGACCGGCCGCAGGGTGGTGGCGGTGACGTCGGTGTTGCGCGCCAGTTCGCGGCGCTTGCCGTTCAGGTCGAGCGCGAAGACGGCGCCGTCCTTCAGCTTGGTGTGTAGCAGCGGCACGTCCTGGGTATAGGCGCCCGCGTCCCCGGCCGGCTCCAGCCCCAGGGCTTTGAACTCCTTGACCAGGTAGTCGATGGTCTTGGCCTCGCCGGGCGTCCCCGGCGAGCGGCCCTGGAACTCGTCCGAGGCCAGCACCTTGGTCACCTCCGACAGCCGCGCCGGATCGATCGGGTCCTGCGCCAGGGCGCTCGTGGCGAGCAGCGACAGGGCGAGCGACAGCGCGGCGGTGCGGATCATGGGAACTCCTGAAACTTGAGCGCCCGAACCTACAGCAGCCGGCCACGCGGCCAAAGCCGGCCTCACGTCCGCGTCGCGAACTCCGCATCGCCGGTCGTCGCCACCACCTGATCGTCGAACGAGGCGTGCGCCGAGGTGTAGAGGTGCGAATAGAGCCCGCCCGTCGCCATCAGCTCGTCGTGACTTCCCTGCTCCAGGATGCGCCCCTGTTGCAGCACGATGATCCGGTCGGCGTCTCGGATGGTCGCCAGCCGGTGGGCGATGACGATGCAGGTCCGCCCCTCGAACAGCACCTTCAGCGCCTTCTGGATCGCCTGCTCCGTGAAGCTGTCGATGTTGGCCGTCGCCTCGTCGAGGATCAGGATCTGCGGGTCGGCGACCAGCGCCCGGGCGAACGAGATCAGCTGCCGCTGGCCCATCGAGATGTTGCGCCCGCGCTGGCCCAGCTTGGTCTGATAGCCGTCCGGCAGCTTCATGATGAAGTCGTGCGCCGCCACCGCCTTGGCCGCGGCGACCACATCCTCGAAACTGGCCCGCTCGGTGTTGTAGCGGATGTTCTCCTCGATCGTGCCGGTGAACAGGAACGGCTCCTGCAGCACCATGCCGATGGTCTTGCCGAGGCTGTCGAGGGTTACGTCGCGCACGTCCTGGCCTCCGACCAGCACCTGCCCCTTGTCGACCTCGTAGAACCGGTGGGTCAGGGCGATGATCGAGGTCTTGCCCGAGCCCGTCGGCCCGACCAGCGCCACCACCTCGCGCGGGTTCACCGTCAGGCTGATGTCGTGCAGCACCGGCCGCGCCGGGTCGTAGCCGAAGGTGACGTTCTTGAATTCCACCGTGGCCGGCGCGTCGCTCAGCGGCTGGGCGTCCGGCGCATCCTGGATCGCCACCTTGACGTCCAGCACCTCGAAAATCCGGTGCGCCGCAGCCATCGCCCGCTGCATGATCGTGTACTGCATCGACAGCATGCGGACCGGGTCGAAGAACCGCTGCACATAGAAGATGAAGGCGACCATCACCCCCACTTCCAGCCGCCCGCCCAGCACCGCGTTGCCGCCGACCACGATGACGATGGCCATGGCCAGGCCCGTCAGCACGTCGACCGTCGGCACCATGATCTGGGTCATCCAGGACGCCCGCGCCTGGGCCTCGAAGTTGTCGTAGGCCTTGTCCTTGTAGAGGTCGAAATTCACGGCCTCGCGGCGAGTCTCCTGCACCGTGCGCACGCCGTTGATGTTCTCGGCCAGCGCCGAGTTGGCGGTCGAGGAGGCGTCGCGCGCCTCGCGGAAACTGCTCTTGGAGAACGGCAGCCACACCGCCCGCACGGCGATCAGGATCGGCAGCACTGTCAGGGTCAGCAGCCCCAGCTTCCAGTCCATGCTGATCAGCACCGCGGCGATGCCGATCAGCATCGCGACGTCGCCGACCGCGCCGGTCGAGCTTTCCAGGAACTCCTGCAGCGCGTTCACGTCGCCCTGCAGCCGCGACATGATCCGCCCGACGTGGGTCTTGTCCATGAACGACAGCGAGACGTCCTGGAAGTGGTCGAACATCTTGCGGCGGATGTCGAAGATCACCCGCTGGGCCAGCCGCGCCGACAGCCACTGTTCGATGAAGAACGCCGTCGAATAGACCGCCACCAGGGCCGCGAACGCGATCAGGGTCTGGTCCAGCAGATGGCCGTCGCGGGCCACCGCGGCGTTCACGGCCCGCCCGATCAGCGCCGGGATGGCAACCACCGAGGCGGCCGAAACCAGCACGGCCACGACGGCGACCAGGAACGCGCGGCGATACGGAACCATCATGCCGAGGAAGCGCTTGGCCACCCCGGCGTCGAAGGTCCCGAAGATGTCCTCGCCCTCGGACGAGCCGAGCGAGGCGCGGGGCTTCTTGACCTGATCCTGGCTCATGCGGCGTCCTCGTCCAGCACGGCCTCGGCGTCGGACCGCGTCTGCAGCTCATAGAGTTCGGCATAGACGCCGCCGGCCTTGATCAGCTCGGCATGGGTCCCGCGCTCGGCCACGCGGCCGTCGTCCAGCACGACAATGTGGTCGGCGTGCATCAGCGAGGACAGCCGATGGGCGATGATGATCGTCGCCTTCGTTGCGGTCGCCTCGGCCAGCGCGTCGCGCACCCGCCGCTCGGTCACCGCGTCGATGGCGGCGGTGGAGTCGTCCAAGATCATCACGCCTGGGCCCGGCACCACGCCGCGCGCGATCGACAGCCGCTGGCGCTGGCCGCCGGACAGCGCCACGCCGCGCTCGCCGACCCGAGTCTCGTAGGTCTCGGGCAGGCCGGCGATGTGGTCGTGGATCTGGGCCGTGCGCGCCGCGCCCTCGATCCGCGCGTCGTCGGCCCAGGGGTCGGCGTAAGCGACGTTATGGCCGATGGAGGCGTCGAACAGGAACGACTCCTGCTGAACCAGCCCGACGTATTCGCGCAAGCTGGCCAGGGTCATGTCGCGGATGTCCTGCCCGTCGATCGTGATCGCTCCGCCGGTCACGTCGTAGAAGCGCGGGATCAGGTTGGCGATGGTCGACTTGCCGCTGCCCGGCGGGCCGACGATCCCCAGCGTCTGGCCGGCGCGCACCTCGAATGAGACGTCGCGCAGGATCTGCTTGCCGGCCGGATCGAACGCGAAGTCGACGTGCTCGAAACGCAACGTGCCGGCGCTCGGGGCCAGCGGCTTGGCCCCCGGCGCGTCGTCGATCTCCGGCTCCAGGTCCAGCACCTCGAACAGCCGCGCTCCCGACGAGGTCGCCCGCGCCGCGGCGTTGAAGATCATCGCGATCTGCCGGATCGGCGTCTGCAACAGCGTCATGTAGGTCAGGAACTCGGTGAGTTTGCCGATGCTCATCGCCCCGCCGACCACCTTGTGGCCGCCGTACCAGAGCAGCACGCCCATCGAGCCATAGAACGACACGGTCATCACCGCGACCGCCCGGAAGCGCAGGGTGATGCGCTTGTAGGAGTACTCGAGCGCGTCCTTGGAGGCGGCGTCGAACTTGCCCATTTCAAAGCGCTTGCCGGCGAAGGCGCGGACCACGCGGATGCCCTGGAGGTTCTCCTCCATGGTCAGGGTCAGCACGGCCATCAGTTCCTGCACCCGCAGCCAGGTGACCCGCAGGAGGAAGCCCATCCGCCCCAGCGCAAAGCCGGCGATCGGCACGAACGCCAGGCCGATCAACCCCATGACCAGGTCGGTCGTGAGCATCATGTAGGAGGCGAAGCCGAGCAGCAGCAGCAGCGAGACGAGTTGCATCGCCCCGTTCTGGATGAACACCCGCGCGCCCTCGAGATCGAGCATGCCGCGGGTCACCAGGTCGCCCGAATGGATCCGATCGTGGAACCCGAAGCTCAGCCGCTGCAACTGCTGGAAGTACTCAAGGCGCAGGTCGTAGCCGACCCGCTGGCTGACATACTCCGCCTGATAGCCGGTCATCATGGTCAGCACGCCGCGAATGACGGTCGCGGTGATGACCAACAGCGCGGTGGCGACCAGCGCGCCCTGCGCCTCGCCGGCGTGGGCCGCTCCGGCCTTGAGCAGCGCGCCGGCCTGATCGACCCCCTGGCCGAACAGCCGCGGCAGGGTCAGGCTGGCGACCGCCGCTCCTAGCGAGCACCCGATCGCCAGCGCCATCCGGCCTGGATAATGCAGAGCCCGGGCGGTGATCCGTTGCAGCACGCGCGGCATTTTGCTGACGTCCACACGCGCTACGGTGGAGTCAGAGCTGCGCGCGCCCCGCTGGAAGGGGCGTGACTCGCTCATGGCAAGTTTCCATCTTGAAGTGTGCGAAGCATTCTGACGCGCACGCCGGCTGCGCGCCAGACTTGTTTTGACGTTATCGCAGATTTTGCGGGTTGTGTGACAAGGCCGCTTCTAGCAGTCGGTGTGCGCGCCGACGGTCACGAGTCGCGGCGGCGGCGCGGGCCGGCGGCGCAACGGTTCCCCCGTCGCCCACAACCACAAGGCTTCCCAGCGGATCGCCCACATCACGCCCATGCCCTTCAGCGGATGGGCGGCCGACAGTCCGCGACGTCCCAGCCGATTACGGCGACTTTCAATGGCGGCTCCCAAGTCACGCCGTGCTCTCCACGCTCGCGCCGTCGGGCGGACGGTTCGGAAATTTGCGACCGCCCGCCGCGCTCGGATGCGGTCGCAACATCCAACACCAGGTCTGCGTCGTATTACCTGAAGTGCGTAATCAACCGGAGACGCCCATGCGGCTGCTCGCTTCGACGATCCACGCCTTCGAAGGCGCCCCGTTGCCCGATGCCGCACGACGTGCGGCCATCGGTCTGCTGGTCGCCGGCGCTAGGCGCAACCTTGCCGCCGGTCCGGCGCAGAGCGCCGCCGACTTCGCCCGTGAGATGGCCGCCCGCCCCATCGCCGAGCACGTCCAGGCCGCCAACGCCCAGCACTACGAACTCCCTGCCGCCTTCTTCCAGGCCGTGCTCGGTCCGCAGCTCAAGTACTCGTCCGGCTACTATCCGCCCGGCGTGACCACCCTGGCCCAGGCCGAGGAGGCGGCGCTCTCCGAGACCGCAGCCCACGCCGGGCTGCGGGACGGCCAGACGATCCTCGAACTCGGCTGCGGCTGGGGGTCGCTGTCGTTGTGGATGGCCCGCGCCCTGCCCGCTGCGCGCATCGTCGCTGTCTCCAACTCCGCCAGTCAGGGCGCCTTCATCCGCGCCCGCGCCGCCGAACGGGGCCTCACCAACCTGTCGGTGATCACCGCCGACATGAACGAATTCTCCCCGCCGCAGACGGACTTCGACCGCATCGTCTCGGTGGAGATGTTCGAGCACATGGCCAACTGGCGCGCCCTGCTCGGCCGCGCGCGGACCTGGCTGAAGCCGGACGGCCGCCTGTTCCTGCATGTCTTCACCCATCGCACGACGCCCTATCGATTCGACGTCGACGACGAGGCCGACTGGATCGCCCGGCATTTCTTCACCGGCGGGGTCATGCCCAGCCACGACCTGGCCCGCCAGTTTCCCGACGTCTTCCGGGTGGAGGCCGACTGGCGTTGGAACGGGACGCATTACGCCCGCACCGCTCGCGATTGGCTGGCCAACTACGACAGCAGGCGAGAGGTCATCCGTCCGCTGCTGGTCCAGACCTATGGCGACGACGCCGTACTCTGGAGTCGACGCTGGCGACTGTTCTTCCTGGCGACCGCCGGCCTGTTCGGCCACCGCGCGGGGACCGAGTGGGGCGTCAGCCACTATCTGATGGCGCCGGCATGATCCCCCTCCTCTCCGCCTATCTCGCCGCCGGGGCCGCGTTCGCGGTCGTAGACGCGATCTGGCTGACGCAGGTCGGCCCGCGCCTCTACCGCCCGGCCCTCGACGCGGTGCTCGCCGAGCGCTTCGACCTGA
Source organism: Phenylobacterium haematophilum (assembly GCF_014196295.1). Classification (GTDB taxonomy): domain Bacteria; phylum Pseudomonadota; class Alphaproteobacteria; order Caulobacterales; family Caulobacteraceae; genus Phenylobacterium; species Phenylobacterium haematophilum. The sequence goes on along the minus strand of NZ_JACIDK010000003.1, from coordinate 14,224 downwards.
CCGCCGCGATCGTCTTCTATCTGGTGTACATCGCCGGCGTCGTCGCCCTGGCCGTGCTGCCGGCGGCGCGGGAAGGGGCGGGCCTGTCGCGGGCCGCGCTGAACGGTGCGATGCTGGGCTTCGTCGCCTACGCGACCTATGATCTCACCAACCAGGCGACGCTGAAGGTCTGGTCGTGGAAGATCACGCTGGCGGACATCGCCTGGGGCACGTTCCTCACCGCGTGCGCGGCCGCCGCGGGCTATGCCGCCTGGCGCTGGGCGAGCGCTCGCGGCTGATCCGATCCATGTTCGGATTTCGCGCGCCGTTGTCGGCGGCGTCGAGCCGTGTGATTGTAGGTTTCCGAAACGGAAGCGGCCCATCCCGCAACGCATATTTCGCGTGGCGGCCGCCGGGGAAACGCCGTCTCGGATCATAGAAAAGATCGCTGCGCGGACCTCACCGGCCGTCGGCGACGGGAGGAATTTGATGGAAGATTTGAAAGAGCGCATGAGCCTGGAAGACGCCCTGAACGCGGCGGCGGCGACCGGCATGACCACCGCCGTCTGGGCTGGGCTGAAGCCGGACAAGGTCGCCGTCGTCAATCCCGACGGCAGCTCGCGGACCTTCGCCCAGGTGAACGCGGCGGCGAACAAACTGACCCGCCTCTTCCGTCAGCACGGCCTGAAGGCCGGCGACGCTCTGGCCATCGTCTGCTCCAACCGCGCCGAGTTCATCGAGGTCCAGGCTGCGACCCTGCGCTCGGGCCTGCGCATCACGCCGGTCAACTGGCACCTGACCACCGACGAGATCGCCTACATCATCAACGACTGCGAAGCGAAGGTGCTGGTCGGCGAAGCGCGCGTCGCGTCGGTCGGCCCGGCCGCCGAGCAGTGCCCGAACGTGGTCCTCAAGCTGGCGGTCGGCGGCGATATCCCCGGCTTCCAGAGCTATGACGAGGCGCTCGCCCCGCTGGACGGTTCGGACATCGACGATCCGGTGCTCGGCAATCAGATGATGTACACCTCGGGCACCACCGGCCGTCCGAAGGGCGTGTTCCGCGAGGCCCCGACCATCACGCCGCAGGCGATGTACGGCATGCGCGGCTACGACGACGATTCCGTCCAACTCTGCGCCGGCCCGGCCTATCACGCCGCCCCGCTCGCCTTCGACATTCGCGCGGCCATGGGCGCCGGCGCCCCGCTCCACTTCATCGACAAGTGGGACTCCGAACTGGTTCTGCGCACCATCTCGGAACAGAAGATCACCCACCTGCACCTGGTGCCGATCATGTTCCAGCGCCTGCTGGCGCTGCCGGACGAGGTCAAGGCCCGCTATCCCGTCGACCACGTGAAATACATCGTTCACGGCGCGGCCCCCTGCCCGCCCGAGGTCAAGCACGCCATGATCGAGTGGTTCGGCCCGGTGCTCAGCGAGTATTACGCCGGCTCGGAAGGCGGCGCCGGTTTCACCATCTCGTCCGAGGAATGGCTGAAGAAGCCGGGCAGCGTCGGCAAGCGTCCGGCCCTGCTGCAGGTGCGGATCCTCGACGAGGAAGGCAACGAGTGCCCGCCCGGCGTGCCCGGCGGCATCTATCACCAGCTGCCGCCCGGCGGCGGGTTCCAGTACTACAAGGACCCGGGCAAGACCGCCGCCAACCGCGTCGGCGACTTCTTCACCATGGGCGACGTCGGCTACTTCGACGAGGACGACTACCTGTTCCTCACCGGCCGCAACGCCGAGACCATCATCTCCGGCGGCGTGAACATCTACCCGCAGGAAGTCGACAATGAGCTCATCAAGCATGACGCCGTCGCCGACAGCGCCACGGTCGGCGTGCCGCACGACGAATGGGGCGAGCAGGTCAAGGCGGTGATCCTGCTGAACCCGGGCTACCAGCCCTCCGAGGAACTGGCCCAGGAGATCCTGGACTTCGGCCGCAAGGCCCTGCCGGCCTTCAAGGTCCCGCGCAGCCTCGACTTCGTCACGGAACTGCCGCGCTCCGAAGCCGGCAAGATCCAGCGCAACAAGGTCCGCGCCCCCTATTGGGAAGGCCGCACGCGCCAGATCTGAGCCCAATGCTCACGGACGGGCGGTGGTAAAATCGTTTCCCGCCGCCCGCGCCCGGCCGCAGCCTCGCAGCCTCGCAGCCATGACTGAAGACCAGCAGACGCTTCTCGACCAGATCCTCGCCGCGCTCGCCGCCGACGGCCGTGTCCGCTCGGCCTGGCTCTCGGGAAGCTTCGGCAAGGGCGCCGGCGACGCCTGGAGCGATGTCGACCTCACGGTCGTCGTCGACGGACCCGACCTCGCCGCCTGCCTGCGCGATTGCGCCGCCGGCGCGCTGGGCCTCCCCGCCACGGTGTTCTCGCACCTCGTTCACGGCCGTATCTTCTCGGGCGTCACGCCCGGCTGGAGCCGCTTCGACCTCGCCTTCCTGACCCCGGCCGAGTTCTCCGGCCAAGACGGCGCGGGTCTGCGCCGCCTGCTCGGCGAGACCGCCGCGCCGCCGCCACGTCCCGCCGCCCCTGATTCAGACGCCGCCGACCGCATATCGCGTCTCGCCCACGAGTTCCTGCGGGTCCTCGGCCTTTCGCCTGCCTGTCTCGGGCGCGAAGAATGGCTGGTCGGCCAGCAGGGGGTCGAACTCCTACGTGGCATGCTGGTCGAGCTGATGCTGGAGGCGAACGGCGTCCCCCGTTCGGCCCGCGGCGCCAAGCGCCTGAACGACTTTCTGCACCCCGCGCAACGCGCCGCCCTCGAGGCTCTACCCGTCCCCGCCGCCGAGCGCGCGGCGCTGGCGGCGGCCCAGGGCGAGATCGCGCGCCTGTTCCTCGCCGAAGCGCGGCCGTTGGCGCAGCGCCTGGGCGTCGCCTGGCCCGAAGCCTTCGAAGCGGCCACCCGCGACCATCTGCGCCGAGAGCTCGGCCTCGCGATCTAGCCTGCGTGCGCCCCAACCCGACGCTGAGCAAAGGGGCCGGGACGGACGGATCGCCGCCTGAGCGCCGGCGGTCCTCAAGCTCCTTCTCTTCTCGGCGAACAGCCGGCTGCCGGCGGCGTCGGGGTACGCCACGGGGCCATTTCGTTTCAGGCGAAACGTTCCGAAAACAAGCGTGTTTGGCCTAGACTCCCGACGCGTGCCATGTAGCGCGCCGCTTCGTTACGCGAGATCTCGCCCATGCCGATCCCCTTCATCGACCTGCAAGCTCAACGCGCGCGCCTCGGTCAGCCGCTCGAGGATGCGATCCTCAAGGTCGTGCGATCGGGGGCCTACATCATGGGGCCGGAGATCGCGCAGTTCGAGAAGAAGCTCGGCGCCTTCGGCGACGCGCCCTACGTGCTCTCCTGCGGCTCGGGCACCGAGGCGCTGCAGCTGCCGCTGATGGCATGGGGCGTCGGTCCCGGCGATGCGGTGTTCTGCCCGTCTTTCACGTTCGCCGCCACGGCCGAGGTCATGCCCCTGGTCGGCGCCTCGCCCGTGTTCGTCGACATCCTGGACGGGACCTACAACCTCGATCCCGTCGCGCTGGACGCCGCCATCGAGGCGGTGAAGGCCGAAGGCAAGCTGATGCCCAAGGTGGTGATCGCGGTCGATCTGTTCGGCCAGCCGGCCGACTATCCGGCCATCTCGGCGGTGGCCAGGAAGCACGGCCTGAAGCTGATCTCCGACAGCGCCCAGGGCTTCGGCTGCACCCTGAACCGCCAGCATCCGATCCACTGGGCCGATGTCACCACCACCAGCTTCTTCCCGGCCAAGCCGCTCGGCTGCTACGGCGACGGCGGGGCGGTGCTGTGCAAGGACGAACGCCTGCATGACCTGCTGGTCAGCCTGCGCGTCCACGGCCAGGCGGTGAAGTCCGACCTCGAAGGCAAGACCTTCGACCACGACCCCAAATACCTGAACCTGCGCATCGGCATGAACAGCCGCATGGACACCATCCAGGCCGCGGTGCTGCTGCAGAAGCTGACCATCTTCGCCGACGAGATCGCCGCCCGGAACCACGTCGCCGACCGCTACGCCGCCGGCCTAGGCGACGTGGTCAAGGTTCCGAAGGTGATCGATGGGGGGGTCAGCGTCTGGGCCCAGTACACCATCGAGACCGACGACCGCGACGGTCTGATCGCCCATCTGAAGGGCCAGGAAATCCCGACCGCCGTCTACTATCCGATCCCGATCCACCGCCAGGATGTCTACTCGGTCTATCCGGCCCCGGGCGGACTGCCGGTCACCGACGCCAAGTCCAAGGTGGTCATGAGCCTGCCGATGCACCCTTACCTGACGCAGGACGATCAGGACCGCGTCATCGCCGCGATCCGCGCCTACGTGAAGCGCAACGGCTGAGCCTGCGGGAGGAGACGGCGGACGCGGCCCTCTTCGGACCGTATCCGCCGCCTTGGAGGCTGGCCGACCTCCCCCGAAGCCGACCAGGGCGCGCCGGGGGGCCTAAACACCCTGACGACTTCGCTCCCGTCCACGGTCGTCGACCGTGGTCACGCCAGGGTCCGGGACGTTAGTCCCTGGCGAAGGTCGGACCCGCCGCCGAGGCTGGGTGGAGCCTGATGGCGGGCCCTCGACAACGCCGGCGCCAGACCGTCGCTGTCGGTTCTTCAATTGTTGCTAGTGGGTTGCCTGCGCAGCCTGACCCGCTGTAGGCGCAGCAAACCCTGTGTCGGCCCGGGCGCGCATGACCCAAATGCACTAGGCCTGGACGGCGGCGAGTTCGCGCATGATATCGTCCCAGTAACGCAAGATCATGAAGTGGCCGACGCCCGGCCGCACACGCACTTCGCTGGCGTGCTCGCCCAGGAACGCCAGCAGTTGCGGCAACGGCGCCAGGCGGTCCTGCTCGCCGTGCCAGACGATCAACGGCGCCTTCAACCCGCTTACGCTCATGTTGCGCCCCCGCCGGAAGGCCCGCAGTTCGTCCGCGGGCCCGCGACTGGAACGGGCAAGGGCCTCGGTCATGTAGGCCGCGACGTAGGTCGCCGCTTCCGGGTGCGCGGCCAGATAGGCCTGGTCGCCGGGCGACTGCGCGCTGGAACGCTGCATCACCCGGATCATCATCGCCGGCGACAGCCGCAGCCGCAGCACCGCCAGGAAGGTCTCCATTAACCACGGATTGGCTTCGATGCGGCTGCGCATCATGGTCAGTGGATTGCGCGTCGGCTCGGGCACGCCGCGCGGCGGGCGGCCGGAATAGATCAGCACCCGCTCCGCCCGCTCGCCCAGGGCGATGGCGGTCTGGATCGCCGACGGGGTTCCCGACAGCGCCGCGCCGATCTGCAATCGCTCCAGACCGAGTTGGTCGCACAGTTCGACCATGTCATGGGCGACGCCGTCGAAGCTGTAGTCGGGCCGCGGATCGGACTGCCCGAAGCCCGGCCGCTCGGCGCTGACGATGCGCAAGCCCAGCCGCCGCGCCAAGGCCTCGGTCTCCGGCGGCAGCAGGCTCGAGCCGAGCCCTTCGTGGAAGGTCAGCACCGCCCGGCCGGCGGGGTCGCCATATTCGCGATAGGCCAGCCGTCGGCCGTCGGCGAGGCTGACGAAGCGTAGCGGGGGCGCCTGGGCGATCGCCTCCTCCTGGGCGCGGACCGGATCGTCGGCCTCGATCAGCCCGGCCAGCGCCGAAAGCTCGGTCAGGGCCCGGATCAAATCGCTCTGCCGCTTCAGACCCATCTTGTCGAAGATCGCCCGCAGCTGGTTGCGCACGGTGTTGACGCTGACAGACAGCTCGTCGGCGGCGTCTTGCAAGGAGCGGCCGTCGCGCAGCTTGCGCGCCAGCCGAACCTCCGCCGGCGTGAGGCCGAAGCTCTCCGACAGCGAGCTCCAAAGCCGGCCCGCCTCGGCCGCGGCCGGGAACACCACCGCAAAGCTCTCGTCCTCGGCCGCCAGAGCCGGCAGATCGGTAAGGCCCGGCAGCGACCGGGCCGGGAGCACATAGGCGAAGCCCGGCCCGTCGTCGTCGCCGCGCTCCAGCTTCAGAATAATCTGGCCGCGTTGGCGGGCGCGCGCTCGGGCCAATGCGGCTGCAAGCGCCTCGGTGTTGTCGGGGTCGCGGAAAACGACAGGCTGTCCGATTTCCAACCGCGACACCGCCCCGCCTAACGCCGCCAGCACGGCGCCATTGTGGGCGATCACCTTTCCGCGCGGGTTCAGCAGCAGCCAACCGATGTCCGAGCGGCGTGTCGTCGTCGGCCCCTCGTCGGGCCGGCTCGCCAGCCGGGCGATGTCCTCGCTGAGGGCCAGGCCGCGCAGGATCTCGGGATCGGGATCGCGGCCCAGCCCGTCTTCGTCGAGCACGTCGATCAGCCGCTCCCAGGCCTCGGGATTGGCCGCCACCTGGTACATGGTCTCGATCACCAGCCGCACGGCGTCGGGCGACGGCGGATCGTTCGCGACTTCCTGACTGTCGAGCAGGGCCATTAGGTTAACGCCGCGGTCCGAACGAAGGTGTGCCGTTCTGGTACAGGAGAACGGTGTTCCGGCAAGCCCTGCAAGCGATGCACCGCCACGTGCTCGTCGCAGCCTCGTGTGAGGACGCGGATGCCCGACCGGCGGCCACGCTTTCCCTTGCGTCGCCCCTGGGTCGTGGCTAGCGTCCTCAAACAATTGTTTAAGTCATTAGGAGGAAATCCATGAAAGCGGCGGTCTATTATGAAACCGGCGGTCCCGAGGTCCTGAAGTACGAGGAAATCCCGGATCCGCAGTGCCACCCCAAAGGCGTGATCATCAAGGTCGAGGCCATCGCCATCGAAGGCGGCGACGTCCTGAGCCGCTTCGGCGGCAGACTGATGACCACCCCGCACGTGGTCGGATACCAGGCCTCCGGCGAGATCATCGAGGTCGGCTCCGAAGTCACCCATTTGAAGGTCGGCCAGAAGGTCGCCACCCTGAACAGCTGGGGCAGCCACGCGGCCCTGCGCGCTGTGCCCGCCCGCAATTGCTGGGTCGTGCCGGACGGCTACGACATGCAAAAGGCCGCCGCCATTCCGGTGACCTTCGGCACCGCCCATGACTGCCTGTTCGAGTTCGGGCGCATGAAGGCCGGCGAGACCGTCCTGATCCAGGCCGGCGCGTCCGGCGTCGGCGTCGCCGCCATCCAGCTGGCCAAGCGCGCCGGCGCGGGCCTGATCCTGGCCACCGCGTCTTCGGACGAACGCCTGGAACGCCTGAAGCCCCTCGGCCTCGATCACGGCATCAACTACGCCCGCGAGGACGTGGTGAAGGAAGTCATGCGCCTCACCGACAACAAGGGTGCGGACGTGATCGTCGACTCGGTCGGCGGCCCCACCCTGCAAGGCTCGATCAACGCCCTGGCCTATCGTGGCCGGGTCTCGATGGTCGGCGCCGCCGGCCGTGAACCGATGGTCGCGGACGTCGGCTCGATGATGGGCGGCAACCGCACGCTGTCGGGCGTGTTCCTGGGCGCCGAAATCGGCACCGATCGGGTTCACGACAACATCCAGCGCCTGATCGAGGACGCCGCCAAGGGCGAGTTGGAAGTGCTGATCGACAAGGTGTTCCCGCTGTCGGACGCCGCCGGCGCCCACGCCTACATCGAGAGCCGCGCCGCGGTCGGCCGCGTGGTGATGGTGCCGTAACGCCAACGACAAGGCGTCATCCCGGAAAGCGCGCAGCGCCTGTCCGGGACCCATTCGCACGGGCCTCTCCTGAGAGATCGAAGCGTATGGGTCCCGGCCTTCCGCTTCGCTCCAGCCGGGATGACACTTTCGGTTTCATCGTCCTCTGAAGGAGCCCCCATGCCCCGCGCGAAGAACGGTCAGGTCGAACTTGAGTACGAATCCTTCGGCGACGAAGCCGCCCCGACGATCCTGCTGATCAACGGCCTCGGCTCGCAGATGACCCGCTGGCCGGCCGACTTCTGCGGCAAACTCGCCGCCCGCGGCTATCGCGTCATCCGCATGGACAACCGCGACACAGGTCTATCCACCTGGTTCAAGCCGGGCGAGAGCTACAGCCTCTCCGACATGGCCGCCGACGCGGTCGCGGTGCTCGACGCCGCGGGCGTGGCCAAGGCGCATGTGGCCGGCGTCTCGATGGGCGGCATGATCACCCAGGCGCTGGCGATCAATCATCCGGACCGCGTGCTCTCCATCACCTCGATCATGTCGGCCACCGGAGCGCCCGGCACCCTTGACCCGACGCCGGAAGCCGGCGCGGTGCTCAACACCGCTCCGCCCGATCCCAAGGCGGACTTCGAGGCCTTCCTCGACTTCGCGGTCCGCAATGGCGAGACCATCGGCAGCCCCGGCTATCCCTGGCCGCCGGGCGCCCTTCGCGAACGGGCCGCCGCCGAATATGCGCGCGCCTTCAATCCGACCGGCTCGGCGCGCCAGATGGGCGCCATCCGCAGCGACGGCGACCGCACCGAGCGGCTTTCGAAGCTCAAGATTCCGGCCGTCGTGCTGCATGGCGCCGACGACCCGCTGGTGCGGCTGGCGGGCGGCGAGGCGACCGCCGCGGCCATCCCCGGCGCCGAGCTGCGCGTGATCCCGGGTATGGGCCACGATCTTCCGCCGGCCCTGCACGACACCTTCATCGACGCCATCCTCGCGGCCGTCGCGCGCGCCTGATCTTCAAGTACAAGGAACACCCCATGGGACGTCTCTCCGGCAAGACCGCCGTCATCACCGGCGCCGGTTCAGGCATCGGCCGCGCCGCCTCGCTGCTGTTCGCAGCCGAGGGCGCCAACCTGGTCATCGCCGACAAGACCGACGGCGCGGTCGAGACCGCCCGCCTGGTGACCGAGGCCGGCGGCAAGGCCATCGCCCTGACGGGCGACGCCGGCGACGAGGCCTTCGTCGAGAGCCTGGTGGCCAAGGCCGTGGCCGAGTTCGGGGGCCTCGACGTCGCCTGGGCCAACGCCGGCATCTCCGGCGGCTGGACCGGCTTCGACGAGCAGGACGGCGCCTTCTGGGCCGAGATCCTGCGGGTCAACCTGATCGGGGCCTTCCTGCTGGTGAAGCACGCCTCGCGGGTGATGATCCCGACCGGCAAGGGCTCGATCATCTGCACCGCCTCGGTGGCGGGCATCCGCTCGGGCGCCGGCGGCTCGCCCTACTCGGCCTCGAAGGCCGGGGTGATCAACCTCGCCCAGACCTCGGCCAACGAGTTCTACGGCACCGGCGTGCGCGTCAACGCCATCTGCCCGGGCCTGATCGAGACCGGCATGACCCAGGCGATCTTCGACGGCGCCCGCGCCCGCGGCAACGAGGACAAGATCGGCCAGCTCAACCCGATGACCCGCGGCGGCGTCCCCATCGAGATCGCCAACGCGGCCCTGTTCCTGGCCTCGGACGAAAGCTCCTACGTCAACGGCCAGGCGATCGTCGTCGACGGCGGACTGTCTTCCTCGCATCCGGTCGTGCGTCGAAAAAAATGATCTACCTGCTGCGTCACGGCCAGACCGACTACAACCGCGACGGCCGTCTCCAGGGCCAGACCGACTCCCAGCTGACCTCGCTCGGCATGGCTCAGGTCCAGGCCATGGCCAACGTGCTCGCCGACCAGATCGGCGACCTGGAGGGCTGGCGCATCCTCGCCAGCCCTCTGCGCCGCACCCGCCAGTCGGCCGCTATCGTCTCGCGCACGCTGCGCCTGCCGGTAGAGATCGATCCGGCCCTGATCGAGGTCGGATGCGGTTCGTGGGAGAACCGGATGTACGCCGACCTGCGGGTCGAGCACCCCGAGACTTTCGCCAGCCGGGAATGGGTTTTCGGCAGCCCGGACGGCGAGCGGTTCGAGGACGTAGACGCCCGGGTTCGCCCCTGGCTCGCCAACCTGCCGCCGGAGCCTGAGCGCAAGATCATCGCCGTCAGCCACGGCATCGCCGGGGTGCTGATGCGCGGCGCCTATCAGGGCCTCTCGCGCGAGGCGACGATGGAACAGGACACGCCCCAGGACGCGCTCTTCCGCCTCTGGGGCGGCAAGGTCGAACGCCTTGCCTGCGTTCCGGTCGCCGCGTGATCTACCTGGTCCGCCACGGCCAAACGGTATTCAACGCCGAGCGGCGTCAGCAGGGCCATCTGGACTCCCCGCTGACGGCGCTAGGCCGCGCGCAAGGCGCGGCTATCGGCCGGTTGCTGCAGGGGCTGATCGAAAAACCTGACGATTGGCGGCTCATTTCCAGCCCGCTCGGCCGCGCCCAGGACACCGCCGGCCTCATCGGCCAGGCCCTCGGCCTGCCCGTCGAGACCGACCGCCGGGTGATCGAGGTGTCGTTCGGGCAGTGGGACGGACGGCTGCGCGACGAGCTCGCCGCCGAGCACCCGGACACCTTCGGCCGCGGCGACTGGCAGTTTGCGGCGCCCGGCGGAGAGAGCTTCGAGAGCGTCGAGACTCGCGTCGGCGACTGGCTGGCCAGCCTGCCGCCGGAGCCCGAGCGCAAGGTGATCGTGGTCAGCCACGGCGGCTCGGGCCGCGTCGTCCGCGGCGCCTATCTCGGCCTGTCTCGCGCCGAGACCTGGGCGCAGGACGTGCCTCAGGACGCCGTCTTCCGGCTGGCTAGTGGATCAGTCGAGAGAATTGATTGCGAAGTCGCGGTTCAATAGTCGTCCGTCGACTCAGCACGACCAATCCCAAGGCCGCGACGGCGCCGAGCAGGAAGGCTCCCGCCACGGCGCCCGACAGCGCCGCCGCCCCCACCTGCATCGGCGGGCGGTCCATCCAGCGCACGAGGGATCCGGTCGGTTCTTCGTCAAGCACGTCGTCGAAGTAGTCGGTCATCGGCTAGGCTCCGGTGTCTGCGCAGGCCTAACCCCTGTGCGGCAAGCAGGTTCCGGCCCCGCTGGCGTTCAAACGCCTCTGAGGTTAGAAGCCGCCCACTGACTTTTCAGAGAGACACATGGCCGGACATTCCAAGTTCAAGAACATCATGCACCGCAAAGGCCGCGCCGACGCGGCCCGGTCCAAGCTGTTCTCCAAGCTGTCGCGTGAAATCACCGTCGCGGCCAAGTCGGGCATGCCCGACCCGGCCATGAACCCCCGCCTGCGCTTGGCCGTGACCAACGCGCGCGCCGAATCGATGCCCAAGGACAACATCGAGCGAGCGATCAAGAAAGGCGCCGGCGGCGACGGCGAGAACTACGAGGAAGTGCGCTACGAAGGCTTCGGCCCGGGCGGCGTCAACATCATCGTCGAAGGCCTGACCGACAACCGCAACAGGGCGGCCTCGAACATCCGCTCGATCTTCTCGAAGAACGGCGGCAACCTCGGCGCCTCGGGTTCGGTGACATTCCAGTTCGACCGCCTGGGCGAGCTGACCTATCCGGCCAGCGTCGGCTCGGAAGACAAGGTCATGGAAGCGGCCATCGAGGCCGGGGCTCAGGACGTCGAGTCCGACGAAGAGAGCCACGTAGTCTACACCGCCTTCGAGGGCTTCGCCGAAGTCGCAGCGGCGCTGGAAGCGGTGCTCGGCGAAGCCAAGTCCAGCAAGATCGTCTGGCGGCCGAAAAACTACGTCAACGTGGACGCCGAGTCGGTCCCCACCCTGCTCAAGCTGATCGACGCCCTGGACGACGACGACGACGTCCAGAACGTCTACGGCGACTACGACATCTCCGACGAGGACATGGAGAAGTTCGGCTAGGCCAAACCTCTCCGCCGCGGACGGCTCTAGTTGTCCGCGGCCTTGCTCACCACCACGCCGACGCCCGCCCCGACGGCCGCGCCCACGGGCCCGCCGACGATAAGTCCGGCGGCCGCCCCGGTAGCGGCCCGCTGCTCGACGTTGTGCCCGCAGGCTGCGAGCCCGAGCGCCGCGCCGGCGGCGGCCAAGGTCAGAATGATTTTGCGCACGATGTTCGCCCCGTTGATGCGCCGAAGCGCTGCCCTATGGCCCTCTTCCATAAGAAGAAATGGGCTACTTTGCGGCGCCCGCCGACTGCGGAAGCTTAAGCGGAGCTTGCGCGTTCATACGTCATGGATTTCTGGCGGCACGACTACGTCATCCCCATCCTCGCGGCGATCGCAGCCGGCGGTCTGATCGGCTGGGAGCGCGAGTTCCGCGGCCGCGCGGCGGGCATCCGCACGCATATTCTCGTCTGCCTCGCCTCGACTCTGCTGATGCTCGCCGCGGTCTATCAGGTCGAGTGGATGCACGAGACGCCCCACGACGTGATCCGCATCGACCCGGTGCGCATGGCGCACGGAGTGCTCACCGGCATCGGCTTCCTCTGCGCGGGGGTGATTTTCCGCGAGGGCTTTTCCATCCGCGGCCTGACCACCGCCGCGTCGCTGTGGATCACCTGCGCCCTCGGCCTCCTCTATGGAGCCGGCCTGAACGGCCTGGCGATCTCCGGCACGGTCGCCACGCTGCTGGTCCTGGCCGGACTGCGGCTCCTGGGAACCCGCTTGCCGCGGTTGCACCATGCTGACGTCGTCATCCGTTACGCGCGCGCCCAGGCCCCCACCGAGGCCGAATTCCTGGCCGTCTTCGCCGCCTACGGCATGAAGCCCGACGTCGTCGTGCACCGTCTTCTGGACGCCGATCAGGGCGTCGAACTCGCTTCGACGCTTCGCGGGAAGACCCTGGAGAGCGACAGGATCACGCAGGCGCTGCTGGCAGATCCACGCGTCCTGGCCTTCGAATTGGCTCCCCGACACGAATAGCCGAGCCTTTGCGGGATTCACCCGATGGCCGAAACTCCCACGACAAGCTGCGCATTGTCCTTTCAGGAGTTCCGGAGGGCTGCATGCGACAGGCCGGCGAAGCGCCGAAACTGAACCGCCGCCATTTGCTGGCCATCGGCCTCGTCGCCGCCCCGGTCGCCGGAGCCGCGAGCGAAGCCGCGGCCTGGCCCACGCGCAAGCCCAAGACCCCGCCGCCGCCCGCGCCGGCGCCGGCCGCCGCGCCCGCGACCGAGGCTCCGTCCGCCGAGTTCGACGATGAGCCGCCGCTGCCGCAGGCCGCTCCCCCGCAGCCGGGGTCGCGCCCGCCCCCAGACTGGGGCCGCCTGCGCGCGCAGTGGGACCTCGACTGGAGCGACGTCGACCTCTCGGCGATGCTGTTCGCCGCCAATCCGCGGCCCGTGCGCGAGGCGATCACCCGCCACCGAATGGCGCTCGACCGAAATCCGATCACCTACCTCGAGCAAAACAACAAGCGCGGCCAGAACCTCTCTCGCGCCGCCGCCGGCGCCTACTTCGGCGTGCCGAGGGACCACGTCGCCCTGTGCGAGAGCACCACCGCCGGGATCGGCCTGCTCTACGGCAGCCTGACGCTGCGCTACGGTCAGGAAGTGCTCACCAGCGTCCACGACTACTATGTCACCCACGAATCCTTGCGCCTCTCGTCTCTCCGCAACGGCTTTTCCGTCCGCAAGATCACCCTGCACGACGGAGCCGAAACGGCCTCGACGCTCGACATCGTCTCGCGCATCACCCGCGCGATCACCCCGGCGACCCGGGTGCTCGCCCTGACCTGGGTGCACTCTTCCACCGGTCTCAAGCTGCCGATCCGCGCCATCGCCGACGCGTTGAAGCCGATCAACGCCGGCCGCCCGCCCGCCGACCAGATCATCTTCTGCGTCGATGGCGTGCACGGGTTCGGCGTCGAGAACGCCACCCTGCCCGAACTCGGCTGCGACGTACTGGTCGCCGGCTGCCACAAGTGGCTGTTCGGTCCCCGCGGGACCGGCGTCGTATTCTTCTCGCCCCAGGCCCTGCAGAAGCTTTCGCCGGTGATCCCCAGCTTCCTGGCGTCCAACGCCTACTCCGCCTGGATCGGGGGCTACGATCCGGGGCCGGCCACGGCCGCGCGCATGACGCCAGGCGGCTTCAAGGCCTTCGAGCATGTCTGGGCCCTGGCCGACGCCTTCCAGTTCCACCAGTCGATCGGCAAGGAGCACGTGGCCAAGCGCACCCAGGATCTGGCCGGTCAATTGAAGAGCGGTCTGGCGGCGATGCCTCACGTGCGGGTCCGGACCCCGATCAGCCCGACGATGTCGGCCGGGATCGTCAGCTTCGACGTCGCCGGCATGTCGGCCCGGGGCGTCGTCTCGCGGCTGCGGCAATGGCGAATCATCGGTTCGGCCGCGCCCTACGGCGTCTCCCACGCGCGGTTGACGCCCAGCATCCGCAATACGCCCGATGACGTCGCCTTCGCCCTCAAGGCCATCGCCGCCCTAGGCTAGGCGATATCGACATTCAGGATTCTCACGATGTGAGATGTCTGATTCATAGGGCTCGGTTCGATGGACGGAGCCCTATTGATGTCGGTGAAGC